>CAVYBB010000001.1:0-1136558 GCA_963766655.1 uncultured Chloroflexia bacterium
CGGCCGGAGCGCTGCATGTTCGGCAGCGACTGGCCCAATGCCAGCCTCCAGATCTCCTACGCGGGGTGGGTCTCCCTCGTCCTCGACTCAGTGTCGGACCTCGCCGCCCGTGAAAGGGATCGAGTCATGCGGGGCACGGCGCTGGAGGTCTACTCACGGGCCTGGGAGTCCAGATGAAGATCAACCCGACCGGCAGCCGCCGGCCGCTCATGCGTAGGGCATCAGGCGATGCCCTTGGGTGCGCGATCAGCAGCGGCCCCGCAGCCGCACTCACGAGGGGTCCGCATCGATGACGCGTTTCGTCAGCATGGAGACCCGGGACATCCGGTTTCCCACCTCCGTTGGCCTGCACGGGTCAGATGCCATGAACCCGGCGCCGGACTACTCCGCGGCCTACGTGGTCATCACGACGGATGCCGGAGACGGGCATGAGGGCCACGGCTTCGTCTTCACGACCGGTCGTGGCAACGACATCCAGACCGTAGCCATCCGGGCCCTCAGCAGCTGGGTCGTCGGACGCGACGTCGAGGAGACGCTGGACGGACTGGGAGATTTCGGTCGTGAGCTGACCGGCGACGCCCAGCTGAGGTGGCTCGGCCCCGAGAAGGGCGTCGTGCACATGGCGGCGGGTGCGGTGATCAACGCGTTGTGGGACCTGCGCGCCAAACGTGCTGGCCAACCGCTGTGGGAGCTGCTCTCGGGCCTGTCCCCCGAGGAGATCGTCGATCTGGTCGACTTCCGCTACCTCAGCGATGCGCTCACCCGCGATGAGGCCCTGGGCATCCTCCGAGGGGCAGAGCCGGGCCGCGCGGCCCGCACCGCACAGCTCCTGAGCACGGGATACCCCGCCTACACCACCACCCCGGGTTGGCTCGGCTACGACGACGAGGAGTTGGCCCGGCTCTCCGTCGAGGCTGTCGAGGACGGCTTTCGGTTCATCAAGCTCAAGGTCGGCCGCGACCTCGAAGAGGACGTCCGACGGATGGCGATCGCGCGCGCTGCCGTCGGCCCGGACATCGCGATCGCCGTTGACGCCAACCAGCGATGGGAGGTCGCCGAGGCCATCGACTGGATCAACAAGCTCTCCCAGTTCGACCCCTGCTGGATCGAGGAGCCGACCAGCCCCGATGACATCCTGGGCCACGCCACGATCCGCGCTGGGGTCGCCCCGGTGCTCGTTGCGACCGGTGAGCACGTCGCCAATCGCGTCGTCTTCAAGCAGATGCTCGCCGCTGGCTCCCTCGACATCCTGCAGATCGACGCCACCAGGGTCGGCGGGGTGAACGAGAACATCGCGATTCTCCTGCTCGCGGCGAAGTTCGGGGTTCGGGTCTGCCCGCATGCGGGTGGCGTCGGGCTGTGCGAGCTCGTGCGGCACCTGGCGATGTTCGACCTCGTCGCCGTCAGTGGAAGCACCGAAGGGCGTGTCATCGAATACATCGACCACCTCCACGAGCACTTCCTCGACCCGGCGGTGCTCCTGCACGGGCACTACGTCGCGCCCACCATGCCGGGGTTCAGCAGCCAGATGCTTCCCGCCACCCTCGAGGAGTATCAGTTCCCCGACGGACGCGTATGGTCGACTCAGGGGAAGTCGTGACGACCGAGACCACGGCTGCCCGCTACGTCGGCGCTCACGCCATCGAGGTCGCCCCCGTGGCTCAACAGGCCCCAGGACCGGGAGAGGTCCGGATCGACGTGGCCTTTACCGGCATCTGCGGGACCGACCTGCACATCCTGCACGGGGACATGGATCAGCGCGTCACCGTGCCAGCTGTTCTTGGTCATGAGATGTCCGGACGGATCGCCGAGATCGGACCGGAAGTCAACACGTGGTCGGTGGGCGACCCCGTCACGGTGATGCCCCTCGAGTGGTGCGGCACCTGCCCCGCCTGCCTGGCCGGCCACCAACACATCTGCCAGCGACTCATCTTCGTCGGCATCGACTCCCCCGGCGCCATGCAGTCCTCGTGGACGGTCCCTTCACGCATCCTCGTCCGGCTGCCGGACGAGATCTCGCTACAGGACGCAGCTCTCGTGGAACCCACGGCAGTGGCCGTTCACGACGTCCGACGAGCCCAGCTCTCGCCGGGTGAGCAGGTCCTTGTGGTCGGCGGGGGGCCGGTCGGGCTGCTCGTCGCCGTGGTCGCCCGCGAGGGCGGCGGTGAGATCCTTGTCCTCGAGGTCGACGCCCACCGACGGTCGGTCATCGCCGAGCTCGGATTCGACGTGCTCGACCCGACCACCGACGACGTGGCCGGGCACCTGGAAGCATGGACCAAGGGCGCCGGCGTCCCGTTGGCGTTCGAGGTGTCCGGTTCACAACCCGGACTGGACACGGCGATCGATGCCCTCGCTGTGCGCGGCCGGCTCGTCGTCGTCGCCATCCACCCTCAGGCCCGCCCGGTCAGCCTGTTCCGGCTGTTCTGGCGGGAGCTGACGGTCATCGGCGCGCGTGTCTACGAACGTGCCGACTACGAGCGCGCGGTCGACCTCGTCGCCGCGGGGGTCGTCCCCGCCGACGCCCTGATCTCCGCCGTGGTGCCGTTGTCGGAGGCCGCCGACGCGTTCGTGCAGCTCGAACGTGGCGGCGGAGTCATGAAGGTCCTCATCGACTGCCGAGCGAGCGCCGACGCGTGACCAGGCTCTTCGACCTGAGCGGCCGGCTCGCCGTCGTGACGGGCGCACGCCGCGGCATCGGCCGGGCCATGGCGGAGGCGCTCGCCGAAGCCGGCGCCGACATCATCGGTGTCAGCGCCTCCATGGAGGCCGAGGGCAGTGTCCTCGAGCGGCGGGTACGAGCGTGCGGGCGCGAGTTCACCGGGCTCGCGGCCGACTTCGCGAACCCGGAGGACGTACGCAGGCTGGCCGCGCAGCTGAATGACCTCGGCAAGCCGGTAGACGTCCTGGTCAACAACGCAGGCACCATCGCGCGCGCACCCGCGGCGGAGCACACCGACGAGGACTGGGACCGCGTCCTGCAGGTCGACCTGACGAGCCAGTTCGTCCTCACCCGTGAGATCGGCCGCTCGATGATCGCCCGGGGAAGCGGCAAGGTCATATTCACGGCCTCGATGCTGAGCTTCCAAGGCGGGATCAACGTGCCCGGCTACACCGCCGCCAAGAGCGGCCTCGTCGGACTCACCAAGGCGCTGTCCAACGAGTGGGCGTCCAAGGGCGTGAACGTCAACGCGATCGCGCCCGGTTATATCGCCACCGACAACACCCAGGCGTTGTATGACGACCCCGACCGGCACCGCTCGATCCTGGAACGCATCCCGGCCGGTCGCTGGGGTCAACCATCCGATCTCGCGGGGGCGACCGTGTTCCTGGCGTCCGCCGCCTCCGACTACGTCAACGGCATCGTCCTGCCGGTCGACGGGGGATGGCTCGGACGATGATCGGCCCACCCGTCCTCGACCGCCTGGGCGACCTGGGCGTGATCCCCGTGGTCGTCATCGACGATCCGTCGCGAGCCGCGGCACTCGGCTCAGCCCTCCTCCTCGGGGGGCTGCCGTGCGCCGAGGTCACGCTACGCACGGACACGGCGCTCGAGTCGCTACGCGCCTTGGCCGAGAACCCCGACCTGCTCGTCGGCGCCGGGACCGTCCTTCGTCCAGCGCAGGTCGAGGCTGCCCTGCAAGCGGGCGCGCGTTACATCGTGTCCCCCGGCTTCTCCGCGTCGGTGGTCAGTGAGTGCCAGCGCTCCGGAGTCCCCGTGCTTCCCGGTGTCGCGACCGCCACCGAGATCCAGGTAGCACTCGAAGCTGGCCTCGAGGCTGTGAAGTTCTTCCCCGCCGAGGCCTCCGGCGGGCTAGCGGCGCTCAAGGCGTTGGCGGCCCCGTTCAGAGGACTCCGGTTCGTGCCAACCGGAGGCATCACGGCCGACGGTCTGGCCAGCTACCTCGCAGAGCCGTCGGTCCTCGCGGTCGGCGGGTCCTGGCTGGTGTCGGCGGACCTGCTCGCTGCCCAGGACTTCGCGCAGATCACCGACCTGGCGGCCGCAGCCGTCCGGGTCGTGCGGGGCGCACGCACAGGGGTGGGCGCGTGAGCCTGCAGCTGCGCCCCGCCGCCGACTGCCACTTCGACGCTGTCGCCCTCGGCGAGGTCATGCTGCGCCTCGATCCTGGCGAGGGTCGGATCCGCACCGCCCGCCAGCTCCACGTCTGGGAAGGCGGGGGCGAGTACAACGTGGCCCGCGGACTGCGACGCTGCTTCGGGCTGCGCACCGCGGTCGTCACCGCCCTGGCGGACAACGACATCGGGCGCCTCGTCGAGGACCTCATGCTCCAGGGCGGAGTCGACACCTCGCTCGTGCGCTGGGCGCCGTACGACGGAATCGGTCGGGACGTCAGGAACGGCCTGAACTTCACCGAACGGGGGTTCGGTGTCCGCGGGGCCGTCGGCGTCTCCGACCGGGGTCACACAGCAGCCAGCCAGCTGCGCGCGGGCGACGTCGACTGGGATGCCCTCTTCGGTGGCCCGGGCGTGCGCTGGCTCCACACAGGCGGCATCTTCGCCGGGCTGTCGGACACGACGCCCGACGTCGTCATCGAGGCCCTGAAGGCCGCTCGACGCCACGGCACCGTCGTCTCTTACGACCTCAACTACCGACCGAGCCTGTGGAAGGCCATCGGCGGGAAAGCACGGGCGCAGCAGGTCAATCGGGGCATCGCGCCGCTCGTCGACGTGATGATCGGCAACGAGGAGGACTTCGGCGCCTGCCTCGGCATCGATGCCGGACAGTCCGAAGCCGGTTTGCTGGAGCTCGAGAGCGACGGCTACCTCCGCATGATCGAGTCAGTCACGGCGGCTTTCCCGAACCTCAAGGCCGTGGCCACCACGGTGCGCACAGTGCGCACGGCCACAGTGAACGACTGGACCGCCCTCGCGTGGTCGCGTGAGACCGGCCTGGTGCGATCGGTGGAACGGCCCGGGATGGAGATCCTCGACCGGGTCGGAGGTGGGGACAGCTTTGCCTCAGGCTTGATCTACGGGCTGATGACGGACCACGACCTCGCCGGCGCTGTCGAGATCGGGGCCGCTCATGGCGCCCTCGCGATGACGACGCCAGGAGACACTTCCTCGGCCACGTTGGCGGAGGTCCTTGCCCTCGTCAGCGGAGCCGGAGCGCGGGTGCAACGCTGACGCCCGCATCGCCGACGGAGCAGAGGAGCGTGGTTCGTGTTCAGTGACCTGGCCGGCCAGACCTGTGGGACATCGGCTCGGACGTGTACACGCCAACCCGCAGCCACCCTAATCCGGAAAGCTCACTCCTAGTCGAAGGCATCGAAGGTGACGAAGGTGGATTGGGAGAACCCGAACGGAGGCAGAGCTTGTCCAAGCTAGACGGTTTCTCGATGCCGAACATCTGCCTAGGAACGAGCCCGCTCGGCGGTATGCCTGACACGTACGGGTACGACGTAGACGAGGATCAAGCGGTTGCGACCATCCGTCGCGCCCTCGATTGCGGTCTCACCTTCATCGACACCTCAAACGAATATGGTGACGGCGAGAGCGAACGCCGAATCGGTACCGTGCTGCGTGAGTTGGGGGCCAGCGGGCAGCGGGTCGTCATCGCCTCCAAGGCAGACCCCGCGCGGGGCCAGCGCATTCTCGACGGCGACCGGGTACGCGAATTGTTCGCTGAAAGCGCTGCCCGCCTGGGCGTTGATCGCCTCGACGTCTACTATCTCCATGACCCGGAGAGGTTCGATTTCGCCGACATGGTCAAACCCGGCAGCTCCCTGGACGCGATCCGCGAACTCAAAGCCCAAGGACTGGTCGGTCTCATCGGTGTTGCCGGCGGCGATCTGGGCGAGATGCGACGCTACCTTGACACCGGCCTGCTGGACGTCATCTTGAACCACAACCACTTCACTCTTCTGGACCGTTCGGCGAGTCCGCTGATCACGGACTGTGTCTCCGCGGGTGTGGCGTTTGTGAATGCCGCGCCCTATGCGAGCGGGATCCTGGCGAAGCCCCTCGCGTCAAGCCCGCGCTACGGATACCGAGCACCGTCTCCTATGCTGGTGGCGACGGTCGAGTGGTTGCACCAGATCTGCGGCAAGTTCGGTGTCCCGCTAGCCGCGCTCGCGCTTCAGTTCTCGACCCGCGATCCGCGCATCCGTTCAACCGTCGTCGGCGTAAGCGCACCACAGAGGATCGACGAGCTCATGCGCAACGCCACCCTCTCCATTCCACCGGAGTTGTCGGAGCTTGTTGAGGATCGGCTCGCTCCTCATACCGGATAAGTGCTGACCGTGTGAGTCTCACGAACGAGGCGGCGCAGCTCGTCGAGACCACCTTCGACGGCGCCAGCGGCGCCGGCTTGGACGAGGACGTTCCCGAGTGCCGTCGCCTCCACAGGCCCAGCATGAATCGGCAGACCGGTAGCAGACGCCGTAAGTCGGTTCAAGGTGTCGTTCTTCGCTCCGCCTCCGACAACGTGAACGGCCTGGATTCTGCGGCCTGTTAGCTCTTTGGCCCGATTGATGGTTGTGGCGTACGCGGTAGCAAGGCTGTCCAGGATGCAGCGCACCATCTTGGCCACAGGAGGCATCGTCACTAGCGAACCGAACTACAGCGCGATCAGCTCCGCCCAGATCGATTCGTGCCGCCTCGGTGGGGTGAACGAGGTCCTGGCGGTGCTCCTGCTTGCCGCGAAATTCGACGTCCCGGTCTGCCCGCACGCCGGGGGAGTGGGGCTGTGCGAGTACGTCCAGCACCTCGCGATGTTCGACTATATCGCCGTGAGCGGCTCGCTCGATGGCCGGGTCATCGAGTACGTCGATCACCTCCACGAGCACTTCGTCGACCCGGTCCAGGTTCGAGGCGGCCGCTACCTCGTCCCGGAGGCGCCGGGGTACAGCATCACGATGAAGGCCACGTCCCTCGCCCGGTACGAGTTCCCGGGCGGGCCCGTTTGGGGCCGAGCCTCCGGGGATCGCGTGGCGCCACAGACCGCCGAAGGCGCCCGATCGGGAGGCGCGTCTTGATGGCTCACCTGACGGCCCCGAAACGGACGACGCAGCGCGGTATCGTTACCGACGGCAATCGGGACCGCGGGCTCGGTTATCGCTGGCACCCTGTGTGCAGTTGTCCGCAGACATCCGGGAGTGACAGATGAGCCCGACCGCCAGGTCCGCCTCGCCCGTGACCCCGGAGAGTGCCGCCCCTGCCCGCGCCATCGGGGTCCGGCGATGACTGGCAGGCTGGATGGCCGGGCGGTCCTGATCACGGGCGCCGGCTCGGGCATCGGGCGCGCGTCGGCCGTGCTGTTCGCGGCGGAAGGTGCGCACGTCGCAGCCGCCGATGTGGATCTCAGCACGGCGCGCGCTACGGTCGAGACCATCCGCGAGGCGGGCTACGCGACTGCCATCGCCGTGCCAGTGGACGTCACGAACGCCGACTCATGCACAGCTGCGGCGAACGCGGTGGTCGAGGCCTTCGGGACGATCGACGTGCTCTTCAACAACGCGGGCATCGCAGGCGTCGGCACCGTCGAGGAGACATCGCTCGAATTGTGGGAGCGGGTCATGGCCGTCAACGTCCGCGGCGTATTCCTGGTCGCGCGCGCGGTGCTCCCGGTGATGGTCGCGGCCCATCGCGGGTCGATCATCAACATGTCGTCGACGGTTGCCGAGATCGGTCTCGCGCGCCGGGCGTCGTACGCGGCATCGAAGGGCGCCGTGCTCGCACTGACGCGGCAGATGCAGGCCGACTACGCGGAGCACGGGATCCGCGTGAACGCGCTGCTGCCGGGCACGATCCACACGCCGTTCGTCGACCGCTACCTCGCCGAGAGCTACGACGACCCGGCCGCGGGCCTGGAGACGCTCCGACGACGGCAGCTGACCGGCGACCTCGGGAGACCGGAGGACGTTGCCGCGGCGGCCCTGTTTCTCGCCTCCGACGAATCCCGGTTCGTGCTCGGATCCGGCCTGTTCGTGGACGGCGGCGTCCGGGGCGCCAAGTGATCGGGAGGGGAGCGCGGTGCGCCTGCTGAGCTATCAGGCCGACGGGCGTGCGGAGCGCCTGGCCGTGGGGATCGGCGCCGACACCGTCACGGACGTTGCGGATCTGCTGGGCGGCGGCGCCTGGACGATGGCCCGGCTGCTGGCCGACGTCACGCGGAATGTCGACCGCCTGCGAGTCGCGATTGGTGGCGACGTGTTCCCGCGCCAGCGGCCGATCGCGGCCCTGCGCCTCCTCCCGCCGATCCCACGCCCGCGCAAGATCGTCGCCGTGGGCCGGAACTACCGCGAGCACGCGGCCGAGGAATCCGCGGCGCTGCCAGAGGCGCCCTTGCTGTTCGCGAAGCTGCCGACGGCCCTCGTGGGCGACGGGGCGACGGTCACCTGGTCGGCTGCGCTGACGACCCAGGTGGACTACGAGGCGGAACTCGCCGTCGTCATCGGCCGGACGGCGCGCAATGTGCCCCTCGAGGCCGCGCTCGACCACGTCCTCGGGTACAGCTGCCTCAATGATGTGTCGGCTCGCGATCTGCAGGCACTGGACGGCCAGTGGACCCGCGCGAAGAGCCTCGACACGTTCTGCCCGATGGGGCCATGGGTCGTGACGGCTGATGAGATCCCGGACCCCGGTGCGCTCCGCATCCGCTGCCGGGTCAACGGCGGGGTGCGCCAGGACGAGTCGACCGCAGCTCTCGTCCACGGCATCGCCGAGCTCATCACGTACTGCTCTCGTTCGTTCACCCTGGAGCCGGGTGACGTCATCGCAACCGGCACGCCGGGCGGCGTCGGGGTGTTCCGCGACCCCCCGCTCTTTCTCGAGGACGGCGATGTCATCGAGGTGGAGATCGAGCGGATCGGCACGCTCCGAAATCGGTGCCGCGTGACCGCGTGACGGATCGTCGTCCAACCCGTCCAATTCGGCTCGCCTTCGGCACTGAGGGCCTGGACGTCGACGTCCCGTTCGACGCGACCGTGGTGACACCCGCCCACAGCCCGCCGGTGGGCGACGAGGTCGCCGCCGTTCGGGCGGCGCTGGCACACCCGGTCGCCGGTCCGCCGTTCCGAGATCTCGTACCGCGCGGTTCGCGCGTCGCGATCTCGGTGTGCGACGCGACGCGCCCGCAGCCACGCCAGCCTATGCTCGCCGCAATCTCGGAGGTCCTTGACGACCTGGTCCCGCCCGAGGACGTCGTCGTGCTGATTGCGACGGGGACCCACGTCGTGAGCACGGAAGCGCAGCGCCAGGAGATGCTCGGGGAGGCAATCCTGCGTCGCTGGCGGGTCGTCGATCACGACGCCCGCGACGCCACCTCACTCCGGCAGGTCGGGATGATCGACGGGGCGCCGGTTCTGCTGAATCGCGAGTGGGTCGAGGCCGACGTCCGGATCACGACCGGCTTCGTCGAGCCGCACTTCTTCGCCGGCTTCAGTGGAGGCCCGAAGATGGTCGCGCCCGGCCTGGCCGGCCTCGAGACCGTGCTCGAACTCCACAGCCCCGCCCGGATCGCCGATCCCCGAGCCACATTCGCCGTCGTCGAGGGGAACCCGGTGCACGACGCGGTGCGGGCGATCGCGGCTGCGAGCGGTGTGACGTTTGCCGTCGACGTGCTCATCGACGACCGGCAACGGATCACCCACGCCTTCGGGGGGCCGGTGCTCGAGATGCACGCGGCGGCCTGCCAAACGGCGCGCGAGGTGGCGATGCAGCCGGTGCGCGGACCGTTTGACATCGTGGTCACGACGAACAGCGGCTATCCGCTCGACCGCAACCTCTACCAGTCGGTCAAGGGAATGACCGCGGCTGCGACGGTTGTCGCCGAGGGCGGCACCATCATCTGCGCGGCGGAGTGCCGCGACGGCCTGCCGGACGACAGTCCGTACGCCCGGCTGTTGCACGGCGCCTCGTCGATCGAGGGTGTCGCCCGCGGCCTTGTCGAGGCCGGCCACACCATCCCGGACGGCTGGCAGGTCCAGGTGCAGGCCCGGGTGCAGGCACGCGCGCGCGTCCTCCTGTACTCCCGGCTCCCTGCGTCGACCGTTCGTGGCGCCCACCTCGAGCCAATCGATGACGTGAGCGCGACGCTCGCGGAGCTCCTTCGACGGCAACCCGACGCGCGGGTCTGCATCATCCCCGAGGGCCCCCAAACGATCCCGTATCTCGATGACAGCGAGGGGATGTGAGCGCACGGCTGCTCTGGCTGGATGTCATCCTCGATGACCGCGTGCAGGGGATTGCAGAGCGCACCAGTCCGTGGACCGTGGCGACAGCGCCCACGGTGGTCAGCGGGCGACGGCGATGAATTCCGGCTGGTCGAGGAGACGGAGCCAGCTTCCGTCAGGCTGCCGGCGAACCACCTGGGCACGTGCGCCCGCGCCATCCTTCGGGGGTGTAGACGTAAGTGCAATGTCGCCGCTGACCAGGGTCGGCAGCGGTAGTTCCTGTTCGAACACGGGCGCGTTCGCGAGGACCCTCGCCCACAGTGCACGGATCGCATCCCGCCCGATCGTCTGGTTGCCCGGCGGATAGGCCATCACGGCCTCTTCCTCGTAGAGGGCTGCGACGCCATCAGCGTCGCCGGCGTTGGAGCGCTCGACGAACAGGCGCGTGAGATCTTCGGGCTTCATAGCTTTCTCGTGCTGGGACATCGTTGGATCCTTCCAAACAGCGTGACGCTTTTCGCCCTTAACCTACGCCGTGGACTATCAGAAGTCCAACTGATAGTTCATCTGACTGGTAGCATCTACAGTCATGGAACTCAGACAGCTCGAGTACTTCGTCGCGGTGGCCGAGGAAGCCACCTTCACGCGTGCCGCCGAACGCGTCCACATCACGCAATCCGGAGTGAGCGCCCAGATCCGGCAGCTCGAGCGGGAGCTCGGCGCGCCGCTCATCGATCGGTCCGGGAGAACGGCGACCTTGACGACCGCAGGCGCCGCGGCCATCGGGCATGCCCGCGCCGCCCTCGCATCCGCGGACGCCGTGCGCGAGGCGGTCGCCGACGTGACGGACGTGATACGTGGCCGGCTCGTCGTCGGCATGGTCACCGGGTGCACGGTCACGCCGCTGTTCGATGCGCTGGCGGCGTTCCATCGGGCCCATCCGGGTGTCGAAATCACGCTCGTCGAGGACAGCTCGGACCAGCTCATCGAGCGCGTACGCGGGCGCGTCGTGGACCTCGCGCTCGTTGGCACGGCTGGCGAGCCCCCGCCCGGGCTCGGCGCTCTGCCCATCGTGAGCGAGCGACTTGTCGCGGCCGTTCCCACCGGCCATCCTCTGGCGAACCGGTTGGTCGTGACGCTCGCGGACGTGACGCAGTACCCGGTTGTCTGCATGCCGACTGGGACTGGCATTCGAACCGTGTTCGATCAAGCGTGCGCGGCCGGGGGCCTCCGGCCGGCCGTCGCGCTGCAGGCCAGCGCCCCCGGCGCCGTGGCGGACCTCGCCATGCGCGGCCTTGGCATCGCCATCCTGAGCGAATCCATGACCGCGCCCTACGGGGCGTCCCTGAAGGGCGTTGTGATCGATGACGTCGGCATCCCCGCGGTGCTCGCCCTGATCTGGAGGACACCGACAGACCCGGCGCTTCGAGAGATGGTCGTCCATGGTCGCCTGGCCTTCGCTCCTCCGGCCTCCCAAGCCGAGGGGACGCTCCAGGCCACTCGACGTCCTTGAGGATCTTCTCCACGGCGGTCAGCCGAAGCTGATCCAGAGGAATCCCGACGTTCTTGGCCGGTGGTCGGTACGAATTGAGCATGGCGCCGACTCGATTCTGATGTGTCCGGCGGGCAATCAGGTTGAACATTCCGGACGGAGTCTGCGTTTGTGGCCCCTCGCCTGTACTGGGTCGGGAGCTACGTGAAGATCCGGGCCAGGTATGTGGTCAAAGCGGAGCGGTCGGCTGGTCGGCTGCGGAAACCGATGTACCCATCCGGGCGGATCAGGTACAACGTCGGCTGATCAGCCTGGTAACGGTGATGCGCTGCGGCGTCGGTATCCAGCAGCGCGCCGCTCTCGCCGGCCATTTCGTCCGGGATGCTCGTTCCATCCACGACGACATACGCCTGGATCGATGCTCCGCGCTTTTCGCGCGCCGCCTGCCCGATTGTGATCAGATCCTGCCAGCTGGCGGCGTCCGGCTCGGGACCGCCGAACAACACGAGCGTGTGATGGACGCCTCGCAGCAGGTCATAGAGCCGGACAGCTGCGCCATCGGCAGTCTGCAGCGGGCCGCAGTCGGGAGCCCGGTCTCCGGCCTTCGGTCCTCCGGCGAACCGCACATGCCCAAACCGCCCATGGTGGTACTCGCTCACGATCGGGCTGGAGTCGTATTCGATGCTCAGCTGCGCATCCTGGACCGCGATCTGGTGTTGCACCGCACCCAATCCACTCAGCATCGGCATCAGGTGGTTGCGGAGTTGTTGGGCGACGGGATTGGCCAAGGTCAACATGGTCGTCAATCGACCGGCAAGGCCAAGAACGGCATCCGCGACTGGTGTGCGCTCGGCTTCGTAGCTGTCGAGCAGCGTCGGGTCGGCGAGTCCACGGATGACGAGTGCCAGCTTCCATGCCAGGTTGTACCCATCCTGCATCCCGGTATTCAGCCCCAGTCCTCCGGTCGGGCTGTGGATATGCGCGGCGTCTCCGGCGATGAAGGCTCGCCCGACGCGGTACGTCGCCGCGCGCCGCGCATTGACTTTGAAGGGTGTGATCCATCCCGGATCGCTGAGCGTGGCGTTCCCCGGTCCGCGCTGGTCAAGGGCTGCCTGGAAGTCGTCCAGTGTCAGCTCGGTGTCGACGGGTGGCTCTTCCGCTTCCATGACGACCCGAAAGCGCTCCTCACCGGGCAGGGGAATGGCGAAGAACAGTCCAGTCGGATGGACGAAGCCGTGCAATTCGTCATGCCGCAGACCCCAGTGGAGCGTGGCATCAGCCAACCCGAACCACTGCGTGTAGCTCTTGCCTTCGAAACCGATATCCAGCGTGTGCCGAACCACGCTGTGCGCGCCGTCGCAGCCGACCAGCCAGGCGGCACGGACCGTCTCTTCCTGCCCGTCGGCGCCGCGCAGCGTCGCGGTCACGCCTTCGGCATCCTGCGTGAAGCCGACGAGTTCGGTATTCCACTCCACCTCCAGCCCCACACTCGTGACAAAGTCCCCCAGCACCTGTTCCAGCGTGCTCTGAGGGATGTTGAGCAGGAATGGGTACGGAGACTCCAGTTCGTCATAAGAGACGTGCAGGAGGCGGTCTGTCCCGTGATAGATGTTGACTCCGTGACTCTTCGAACCAGCGCTGAGCGTCTCGTCGACGATGCCCATGTCGTCGAGCATCTCCAGCGTCCGCGCCTGCACGGTGGTCGCCTTCGACAGGGGCGTCGGTCCAGCGGCTTTGTCGATGATCCGGCAGGTGGTCCCGTGCCTGATCAGTTCCGCGGCAAGGATCAGTCCGGTTGGACCAGCGCCAACCACGAGGACGGGCAGATCGGGACGGGCGTCATGTATCACGGTAGGCTCGAAATGATAGGGGTCCGCTATAGGCCGCGTGCGAGGTCTGCCGCGTCGCCGCCGCGCGAACTGGGGCCTGATCCGATTCTCGCCTGTGTGACGATGGGGCGCAAGCCGTTCAAGACGCCCGACGAGAAGCTCGCCATCGTGCTCTCGGTCCTGCGCGGCGAGACCACCCAGGTCGACATCGCCCGTCGCCTCCAGATGAGCCAGACGACGATCGCCAAATGGCAGAAGCAGTTCCTCGAGGGCGGTCGCGAGAGTCTCGCCCGGGGTGACAACGCGGTCACCCTCGCCTCGAGACGGGAGCAGGAGCTGGCGGCCCAGGTCGACGACCTGACGACCGCTATCGGTGAGGCCTACGTGGAGCTCCGCGTGTGGCGAAAAAAGGGGGCGCTCTACCCGCGTTCGAAGAGCTCGAGCTGATCCGGGTCGAGGGCGGCGTGCCGGTCCGCCGGTTCGTCGCCCGCCTCGGGATCCCGGCCTCGACCTGGTACCACTGGCGGGCCGGTCACCTCCGTGGTCGGCCGGTCCGCCGCTGGCCGGCGCCCGTCGTCGACGCCATCGAGGAGCAGGCCGCGCTGACGGCCCATCGCTGGGCGGCCTGGGGCCATCGCAAGATCTGGGCGATGCTGCGGGCCGACGGCGTCCGGGTGAGCCGCTCGTCGGTCCTCCGCGCGCTCGCCCGGCGGAACCTGCTCATGCCCGTCCGCTACCAGGCCGAGCGACGCCAGCTGGCGGTCGCCCGGCGGGCCCTGTTCGTGGCCGCCCCGACCCGCCGCAACCGGGTCTGGCAGACGGACTTCACCGAGTACGAGACGAGCCGCGGCGGGACCTGGCGGATCAGCCCGGTCGTCGACTACGCGACGAAGTGCTGCCTGGCCACAGCGGTGTCGGGGACGACCGCCGCCCGCGACGCCATCGCCGCGATCGAGGTGGCCATCGCCGAGGCCGAACAGCTGCTCGGCCGGCCGTTGCTCGACGACTGTGTCGATCGCGAGACCGGCGAGCTGCTGCCGGTCACGATCGTGACCGACAACGGCCCCGCCTACAAGAGTTCCGACTTCCTGCACTTCATCGCCAGCCGGCCGGAGCTCGCCCACGTCCGGACCCGCCACCACGCGCCGGAGACCAACGGCGTCGTCGAGCGCTTCAACGGCTCGCTCAAGTACGAGCACCTGTATCGCCACGAAATCGCCGACGTCCTCGAGCTGGCCGACGAGACCGAGGCCTTTCGGCGCCTCTACAACCAGATCCGCCCGCACGAGGCGCTCGACTTCGAGACGCCGCTCAGCCGCTACCTCGCGGACTCGGGAGCATCACACCTAAATCAGGCCGAAAGTGTCCAAAATTCTTGACGCGGGACACGTCTCGCCGGGCGATGGCGGTCAGCATGATTGTCGGCTGCGCGCGCCGGGGGCGCAGGTGATGAGTGCGAGCGCGATCAGCGCAACGACGATCGCCCCGACCCCCCCCGGACCCAGTAGCCCGGGCTTCCGAAGCATCACTGACGTCTGTCTCTTCGAAGCCCATCGAGACAGGCTCCTCGAACCGCATCTGTCGCCCGGCCGCGCGCGCGTTGATTAAGGGTAAGGGACTGCTCAGCAGACTGCGAAACGCGATCGGATCAGTGCAAGAGCTTGGCGTCTTCGGGTGCCGGAGGACGATCGCGGCGGTCATCCTGCCTCGCGTCTCAGGATCGTCAACGCTCGAGCTGCCCCTGGGCGACGTCGCCGTACGTCACCCGACGCAGCTTTGGGGCGCCGAATACGCGTTGGCCTCGAACGAAATGGTGATTGTCCGACTCGGACCCCGGGAACACCGTCAGCGAGTGACGGTGCGATACGACGATCGCTCTGGCCGCAGGACTCGTCGCCCAAATCGTCTACCGGCTCCTGGAGACCCTGATGCGCTTCCTTCGACCTCTCGTCGTCGCGGCTCTCGCCGCCGGCCTAGTCGCAGGGATTGCCCCCCAGTCGACGGTCGGGCGCACCGCGCCGATCATCGCCCGGGTTGCCCCCCAGTCGACGGTCGGGCCCTCATTGCGCGCACCGATCCTGATGTACCACCACATCGTCACCAAGCTCGCTCCAGGCGACGACAAGGGCTTGGTCTCGACCACCGCCAGCTTCACAGCCCAGATGAAGGGTCTCAAGGCTGCTGGCTGGACGACGATGACGAGCCGCGCAATCTGGGAGCATGTCCGAGATGGCCGGAGGCTCCCGAACAAGACCTTCGTCCTGACCTTCGACGACGGCAACAAGGACAACATCCTGGCTGCCTGGCCGATCATGAAGGAATACGGCTTCGTCGGCACCTTCTACGTCATTCCCAATCGCTTCGGCGGCAAGATGACTCCTGCCGACTGGAGGACTCTGGCCAAGGCTGGCAACGAGATCGGCAACCACACCTTCAACCACGCCAACCTGAAGAGCCTCAACGGCGCCCAGGCCCTTATGGAAATGCAGCTCGCCAACAGCGCGATCATCAAGGCCGGCCTGCCGGCTCCGATCAGCCTTGCCTATCCGTTCGGCGCCATTGACACCGACGCGATCAACGCGACCAGGGCCGCGTACATCGGACTCGCCACCACAACCGTCGATGGCGTGTTCAAGATCGGGATGAACATGCGGACCGCTCCGCGGATCCGTGGCGTCAGCGGTATGACCGCCGCCGGACTCATCGCCTCGATGAGCCGCTAATCATCTTTCTCGCAGCAACTGACCGGCCGGTTCCTTCAGGCCCCGGCCGGTTTCGAATTCCATGGCGAGGCCCCGCCGGGCGACTTGCCGACATCTCGGGACCGTTCTCCTGCCGCCAACCAGTTACCGGCATCGCCTTGTCGTCCGCTTCTTGCCCCATCCGCCGACACTAGTACTGGTGGATCGCGACAGGCTTCGGGCGCTCGGACCGCTACGGCCGTCCGGAGCGATCTGGCTTGTCCCTTCGGAGTGGCGCGACCCGCCCCCTGGTTCACGGGACCCGTGACGGGTCCGCCGGTTGCTGGGTCGTGGCCGCGCCGACGCCGCGGTCGATGGCCGGGGCCGCCATCACCTGGTCCTCGCTCGGGCTGCTCCGCAGCGCGAGGATCCCTCCGGCCACGATCGTCAGGGCGCCCACCGCCGCGCGCGGCACGATCGGGTCGCCGAAGATCGCCGCCCCGACGAGGAACGACCACAGGACTCCGAGGTAGCCGAGCGGCGCGAGATCGCTCGCGGTCGCCAGCCGGAATGCCGCGACGAGCAGCCAGTGGCCGCCGAGCGCGAGGAGCCCGAGGAGCGCGATCCCGATCCACTGGCCCGGGTCGGGAGTCGTCGCGGTCGGGACCAGGAAGACGCTCGCCGTCCCGGCGACAACGCAGACGAGCGCCGACCAGAACACGGTCACGTCCACATCCTCCCGACCCAGGCTCCGCGACAGGATCGAGAAGAGCGCGTATACGAGCGCAAACGAGATCGGCGCCAGCAGCCGGACATCGAGCGTGGCGACGTCGAGACCGGTGATCGCCAACACCCCCGCAAAGCCGATGAGCGCGCCGGCGAGCGCCAGTCGCGAGACCTCTTCCCGAAGCAGCGGGCCGGCGAGGAGCAGGACGAAGAGCGGGTTGGAATTGCTCAGCGCGCTGACTGTTCCGATCGGGAGCAATGACAGCGACAGGAAGAAGATGACCGTCGTCCCGAACATCGCGATGCCGCGGACGATCTGGAGGCCGGGTCGCCGGGGATGAAGGAGGCGGCCCGGGTTCCGCCGCGCGACGAGCACCAGGACGGCGACGAAGGCGCTCAGGTGGCGGCCGAAGACGACGTCAACGACGGGCGCGTCGGTCACGAGGTACTTGGTCAGGGTGTCGGCCGCGATGAAGACGAGCCCGGCGATGATGTAGATGAGCAGGCCGCGCCGGCTCGCAGACAGCGCCGCGAAGCGCCGCCGTGCACCGATCGCGGTCATCCGGGCTCAGGCGGGCAGCTGGTCGACGAAGCTGTCCCACGAGTCGAACCGGATGGGCCCGGGCTCGCCGTGGATCTCGCAGTCGGGCCGGCTCCGCAGGTCGGCGATCAGCGGCTCGGACGCGAGGAACCACTCGAGGTGCTTCGTGTCTTGGATCCGGGCGATCCGCGCTCCCGCCGGGTCGACCCGCAGGCAGCAGGCGACGGCGAGGTCCAGGCCGCGCCGATCGGATTCCACGGTCAGGGCGATACGCGCGCCCTCCGGGGTCTTGGCGGTGACGCAGTTCATGTACGTCCGGGCCGCGTCCATCCGTTCGACAGCCCTGCGGTGGACGACGTCGGCCATGCCGATCCCGACCGCGTTGCCCTCGGTCTCGTCCGTCAGGTCGCGGACGAAGATCCGCTGGATCGAGGGGCCCGGCCTGTCGGCCCGGAGTAGTAGCGCCCGACCACGTTGGAGTCCATGCCCAGGCCGCTGATGTCCTTGCCGATCCGGTCGATCACGAGGACGTCGAGTTGGTCGAACGGCAGGCGGGCGAGGAAGTCGTCGGCCTCGTCGCGGAGCTCGCGCTCGCGCCGATCCATCGCATCCGCCGTGATCGCCTCGATCCGTCGGAGGCGGGCGTAGCCGTTCTCGACGAGGGCGAGCCCGAACGGGATCGGCGCATGGCCCAGGGTGAACGCGGCGACTGCCGGGATGAGGTCGGCGAAGACGTCGAAGCCCAGCCGGTGGAACGTGTCGGCGCCCTTCTGCTTGCCCAGCCCGATCGCGATCATCTTCAGCAGGCCGCTCTCGATCGGGCCGCTGAAGTCCGTGTGCGGCTTGACCCGGTTGATCGGGACGATCGCGTCCGCCTCGTCGAGGGCGATCCGGTCGATGAAGACGGGGACGCCGTCCGCGACGTCGCCGAGGTGGATCGTGTCCATGCTCGCCCGGATCTCGCAGCCGATTCGCTCGGCGGTGATCGCGAGCGACGCCGAGGACCTCGACCTGGCCCTCTGCGGACGCACCGCCGTGGCTGCCCATTGCCGGGATGACGAAGGCGTGCGCGCCGGCGGCCTGGATGACGCGGACCGTTGCCCGGACGACCTCGTCGATGCGATCGATTCCGCGGCTTCCCGCGGCGACCGCGACGCGCATGCCGGGCCGGATCGTCTGCGCGACGGTCGCGAGCGCGGACTCGACCGCGGCATCGACATCGGAAATCTCGGTGGCGTCGAGCGTCCGGTGCACCAGCGCCCAGCCGGGAAGATCGGCATGACGGAAGACGTCGAGCGGGTCGTCGCCGGGAACCGGCACCGACGGGATCGACGCGGCGTCGTCGAGCGGGGGGATCATCGGTCGGTCAGCCATCGTCAGATCGTCATCGCGCTGAAGCCGCCGTCGACCCGGATGATCGCGCCCGTGACGAAGCTGGCGGCCGCATCGGATGCGAGCCAGACCACCGTGCCGATCAGCTCGGACGGCTCGCCGAGGCGCCCGGCAGGCGTGTGGCCGAGGATCGCCGCCAGCCGGTCCTCCGAGAGGAGCTTCCGGTTCTGCTCGGCCGGGAAGAAACCCGGCGCGATCGCGTTGACCCGGATCCGGTGAGGTGCGAGCTCGAGGGCGAGGTACTGGGTGAGGTTGTTGACGCCCGCCTTGGCGATCGAGTACGTCAGGACCCGCGACAATGGCGGGCCGGACGATGCGGACGAGAAGTTGACGATCGAGCCGCCCGCGCCGCGGTCGACCATCGCCCGTCCGAACACCTGGCAGGCGAGGAACACGGACGTGAGGTTCGTGTCGATGAGCCGATGCCATTCCTCGAGCCCGACGTCGAAGAACGGCGTCTGGCTGTTGACGCCCGGGGCGTTGACGAGGATGTCGATCGGGCCGAGCTGACGCTCGACCTCCGCTCGGGCCGCCTCCACGGACGCCCGGTCGGTCGCGTCGACCGAGACGGCCAGGCCGCGCCCGCCTGACCCGACGATCGATTCCGCACGGGCGGAGCCGCGCTCGACGGAGCGACCGAGGACGGCGACGGCTGCGCCGGCGCTCGCGAGGCCCTCGCAGACCGCACCGCCGAGCACCCCGGTTCCGCCGATGACGGCGGCGACGCGGCCGGTCAGGTCGAACATCCCGCTGGAGATCATGGCCGTGACCCTCCCGGTTGCGTGGGCATCCTCTGCTCCGGAGTGGGACGGCGGCGCGGTCGTGTCCCGGCGTCGTTGCGGCCCGGTGTCCAAGGGTCTACTGTAGGACAATCAGGCAATCAGCATACGTCCCCCGGGAGATCGCCCGTGACAAGGTACGTGTTCCACGCGCGCGACACGATCCGGTACCGCTTTCCGACGCATACCAATGACCTGATCATGGATCGCCGGGACGGTGCGGCTTCGGAGGCATTCTTCGTCATTCTCGAGCCCGGCGAGGCGCCGCCCTTCCACGTCCATGCCGATGCCGAGCAGGTGTTCTTCGTGCTCGAGGGCGAGGCGGAGATGACGGTCCGCGCGGCGGATCGGCCCCGAGACGGTGGCCCTCGCGCCGGGTGACTTCGTGCGCACCCCGCCGGGCCTCGCCCATGCGGTCCGGAACACGGGAAGCGCCGCTTCGTGTACCTGTCGATCGACTGCTTCACGGCCGGCCCGTCCCCCGACGAGCCGACCTGGGACGCCCACGTCCGGGCAATGTGCCAGCTCAACGGCTGGGACTTCGACGCGGTGAAGCTCGGCCCCGTCAGCGACGGGTCGGGTGCCCTGGACGGAATCGGGATCGTCCCCGGGATGGACTCCGCGAGCACCTGACGGCCGCTCCACCCCGACCCACGGGAGACTACGTGATCAAGCACCTCGACGACCTCGCGATCTCGCCCGAGCCGTACGCCGACTACCGGCCGATCTTCGAGACGAAGCGACTCAACGTGACCCACGTCTCGATCCATCCCGGCGAGACCGTCCCGGCGCACACGCATCACGACGAGGACCAGATCTACTGGGTCCAGTCCGGATCGGGCTTCGTCGAGCTCGACGGAGTCCGGACCGATGTGTCGGCCGGCAGCGCGGTCATGATCCCGCTCGGCACCGAGCACCTGATCACGAACACCGGAACCGGCCAGCTCGACTACGTCTTCTTCGTCGTGTTCGTCCCGGAGCACACATGATCGAGGTGCGGCGGGATCTCCTCCGGACGGTGGTGCTGCCCGAACGCCGCGAGCTCGGACGGGTCGCCGCCGAGCATGCGGCCGTCCGGCTGCGGGCCGTCCTGTCCGACCGCCCGCGAGCCCGCGTGATCTTCGCCGCGGCCGCGTCCCAGGCGGAGATGCTCGACGCGCTCGCCGCGGCCGACGGCATCGACTGGGGACGCGTCGATGCGTTTCACCTCGACGAGTACGTCGGGCTGGCGATCGGCGACGACCGCTCGTTCGGGCGCTGGCTCGGCGACCGGATCTGGTCGCGGGTCCATCCCGGCCGGATCGAGCTCCTCGACGGCGGCAACCCGGATCCCGCGCTGGAATCCGCTCGTTACGGCGCCCTGCTTGATGAAGGCGGGATCGATCTCGGGCTCATCGGTATCGGCGAGAACGGGCATCTCGCGTTCAACGATCCGCACGTCGCCGACTTCGAGGACCCCCTCACCGTCAAGCCCGTGGAGATCGACGAGACGAGCCGGCGGCAGCAGGTCCGCGACGGCGCGTTCGCGTCGATCGCGGATGTGCCCACGCTCGCGATGACCGTCACGATGTCGGCGATCCTTGCCAGCCGCTCGCTGTCCGTGGTCGTCCCCGGCCTCCCCAAGGCCGAGGCCGTGGCCCGCACGCTCGACGGACCGATCGAGACCGCCTGTCCCGCCTCTGCGCTTCGACGCCATCCCGACGCTTTCCTGTTCGTGGACGAGCCGGCGTTCTCCCTTGTCCACGATTGAGCACGCGCGTGTCGCAAGGAGCGATCCGATGACCCTGACGTCCACCCGACTCGCCGTTCACGGCGGAGAGCCCGTCCGCACCACCCCGATCGGGCAGTGGCCGGAGTTCGGCACCGAGGAGGAGAAGGCGGTCCTCGCGGCGCTGCGGTCCGGAATCTGGGGCTCGATCGACGGCACGTTCGTCAAGCAGCTCGAGGTCGAGTTCGCCGAGCTCCAGGCGGCCCATCACGGCGTCGCCACCGTGAACGCGACGATGGGCCTGGCCGTGGCGATGAAGGCGATCGGGATCGAGCCGGGCGACGAGGTGATCGTCCCGCCCTACACCTTCATCGCGACCGCGAGCGCGGCCCTGATGATCGGCGCGATCCCGGTCTTCGCGGACGTCGACCCGGAATCGCTGCTGATCGATCCGGACAAGATCGAGGCAGCGATCGGCCCGCGGACCAAGGCGATCGTGCCGGTCCACCATGGCGGTTCGCCCGTCGACATGGACGGCGTCATGGACGCCGCGCGGCGCCACGGCCTGCGCGTCGTCGAGGACGCAGCCCAGGCCCACGGAGCGGCCTGGCGCGGACGGCCCGTCGGCGCGATCGGCGATGTCGGCGTGTTCAGCTTCCAGTCCTCGAAGCCGCTCACGGCCGGCGAGGGCGGGATGATGGTGACGAACGACCCGGAGGTCGACGAGCTGCTGTGGTCGTACCGGAACGTCGGGCGACGCCGCGGCGGCGAATGGTACGAGCACGTGCGCCTCGGCTGGAACCTCCGGATGACGGAGCTCCAGGCGGCGCTCCTGCTCGCCCAGATGAAGCGCCTGCCGGACCAGCAGGCCCGCCGGACGGCGGCGGCGGCGTACCTGACCGAGCGCCTCGAGGCAATCCCCGGCGTCGTCGCCGTGAAGGTGCCGGACGGCGTGACGGCACACAGCTGGTACACGTACCACTGGCGCTGGCTGGGCGCGCGCTCGGGCGGCCTGCCGAAGATGGAGTTCGCCCGCGCCCTCCGCGCGGAGGGCATTCCGTGTCTCCACGGCTACGTCCCGATCAACCGGAACGAGGCGGTCCGGGCCGAGATCAAGCGGCTGGGAGGCCCGGAACCGGTTGCCTGCCCCGCGGCCGAGAAGGCGGATGCGGAGGAGGTCCTCGCCTTCTCGATGCCGATCCTGATGTCGACGCCAGCCGACCTCGATGATGTGGTCCGAGCGGTCGGCAAGGTCGCCCGGTTCCGCCCGTGAGCCCTGCCGACCCGATCCGGTTCGGGCTCGTCGGGGCCGGCGCGATCTCGACCCAGCACGTCGAGGCGATCGAGGCCGTCGCCGGGGCGCGCGTGGCGGCCGTCGCCAGCGCCTCCGTCGAACGCGCCCGGTCGCTCGGCGAGCGGCTGGGCGTGCCGTGGACGACGGACGTCGCGGAGCTGGTCGGCCGCGACGACGTGGACGCGGTGACGATCTCGTCGCCGTCTGGTCTCCACCCGGGCCAGGCGCTCGCAGCGCTTCGCCACGGGAAGCACGTCCTGGTCGAGAAGCCCCTGGCGCTGTCCAACGACGAGGCGCGCGCCGTGGTCGAGGAGGCTCGCCGGCGCAGGCTCGTCGCCGGGACGGTCTCCCAGCGGCGGTTCGAGCCGGTCGTCCGGGCCGTCCGCGAGGCGGTCGCCGACGGCGCCCTGGGCCGGATCGTGATGATCGTCGCGGAAGGCTTCTACCACCGGCCCCAGTCCTACTACGACAGCGCGGCCTGGCGGGGAACGATCGCCCTCGACGGGGGCGTCCTCATGAACCAGGCGATCCACACGATCGACCTGCTGCGCTGGATCGGCGGTCCGGTCGAGCGGGTCAGCGCCCATGTCGCGACGACCGGCCACGCGATGGAGGCCGAGGACACAGCGACCGTCAGCCTCCGGTTCGCGAGCGGCGCCCTCGGGGCGATCCTCGCCACGACCTGTGCCCCGACGGAGCGGCCGACGGAGCTCCGGATCGACGGCGAGCGCGGCCACATCCGCGTCGTGGCCGAGCACGCCACCGAGTGGGAGGTGCCCGGCCTGCCCGCGCCCCTCGTCGAAGATGCCGCCGCCGCGCCCGCGGCCGGCGGATCGGCGACCTGGGGCACGAACGCGATCGGTTACATCCGGCAGTACACCGACTTCGTGGCGGCCATCCGGGAGGGTCGCGAGCCGCAGGTCACCGCAGCCGACGGTGCGGCGGCCGTCGAGATCGTGCTGGCGAGCTACGCGTCGAGCGCGTCGGGATGCGCCGTCACCCTCGCGGGAGGACCCACGTGAAGATCGGGGCAGCGAGCGCCGAGATCACGCCCCCGCTCGGGCTCGTGATGGAAGGCTACGAGTCGCGAGAGGGCGGCGCGAGCGGCGTCCACGACCCGCTGATGGTGCGCGTCCTCGTTGCAGAAGGTGGCGAGGCCACGGTCGCCCTCGTCGTGGCCGACCTGATCCAGATGGACGAGCCCCTCCAGGCGCTCGTCGCCGCGGAGGTCGGCCGGCGGACCGGGATTCCCCGGGAGCGGATCCAGCTCGCGGGCACCCACACCCACAGCGGGCCGATGCTCCGCGAGCCGTCCGACGTCGTGGACCGGATCGGCATGACGATCGCCGAGACCGTCGAGCGGGCCTGGCGCGACCGCCGGGAGGCCGTTGCCGCGGTCGGCGTCGGCCACGTCGACGGGATCGGCGCCAACCGCCGCCCGAACGGCGGACCAGTCGACGATCGGGTCACGGTCGCGCGCTTCGACGGCATGGACGGAAGCCCGATCGCGACGCACGTGAACTACGGCTGCCACCCGACGACCCTCGGCCCGAACAACACCCTTTACTCGGCCGACTACCCCGGTGCCGCCTGCCGGGCGATCGAGGCGGCCGTGCCGGGGACGGCGATCTTCACGACCGGCCCCCAGGGCGACGTGAACCCCGGTGGCTACTCGCCCGAGGGGAGCATGGTCGGCATCGTGGTCCCGTGGCGGACCTTCGAGTCGGCCGAGCGGTACGGGCGCACCGTCGCCGACTGCGCGGTCGCCGTCCGGGCGGAGCTCACGCCGGGTCCGTCCGACCACGTCGCGGGCGACGCCCGGGTGCTCGAGCTGGATCGCAAGGCCCTGCCCGACGCCGCCGCCGCCCGCGCGGCCGCGCGCTCGGCCGCGGACACGGCGGCACAGGTCCGGTCCGCGGACCTGTCCGCCGACGCCACCTACCACGCGGCGGTGGCCGCGGCCTACGCCGACCTCATCGCCGGCCAGGCCGAGGACCCGGAGCGCGACGGTCCCGTCCGGGTCCGGGTCAGCGCCCTGGCCGTGGGGCCCCTCCTGCACCTCGGTGTCCAGGGCGAGCTGTTCGTCGCGTTGGGCCAGCGAATCGAGGTCGGGATTGGGGGAAGACGGCACCTGCATCTCCGCCCTCTGCGACGGCACGATCGGCTATATCCCGACCGCCGAGGCCTACGACATCGGCGGCTACGAGCCGAACGCGAGCGTCCTCCGGGCCGGTCAGGGCGAGCGGCTCGCCGAGGAGTTGATCGATCTCGCGCGCGGCGTTCTCCGTGACGACAGGCACGGACCATGACCCAGGAGGACCCGATGACCCAGGCGGTTCACGCGACGTATCTCGAGAAGGCGAAGGTGATCCTGGATCGGCTCGCGAACGAGGAGGCGGACGCGATCATGCGAGCCGGCGCGGCCGTCGCCGACCGGGTCGCGGAGGACCGCCTGATCTATGTGATCGGGCCAGGCGGCCACTCCCAGATCGGCGCGGAGGAGGTGTTCTCGCGGGCCGGCGGGCTGGCCGCGATCTACGCCTTCATCGACGACGGGTTCTATCTCGGCAACGGGGCCGGCCGGTCGATGCGGATCGAGCGGACGCCGGGCTACGCCCGGGCGATCCTGTCGGAGGTCGCCATGGACGGCGGCGATCTGCTGATCATCGTGAACGCCTACGGGATCAACTCATCCACGATCGATAGCGCGCTCTACGCCCGCGAGCTCGGCGTCACGACGATCGGCGTGACCTCGATCGAGAACCAGCGCGGCCTCCCGCAGGGCCACCCCAGCCGCCACCCGAGCGGGCAGGACCTATGCGACCTCGTCGACATCGTGGTCGACACGAAGATGCCGCTGGGCGACGCCCTGCTGGAGATCGACGGCGTGCCGCAGCACGTCGGCCCCGTCTCGACGATGGTCAATGCGTACGCGATGAACTCGATCATGCTCGAGGCGATGGTCGAGCTCGTCCGGCGAGGGGTCGAACCACCCGTCTGGAAGAGCTCGAACAGCCCGGGCGGCGACGAGGCGAACGTCGCGGTGACCGCGCGCTACCGCGGCCGCGTGCCGAACCTCTGATCGCCCGATGGAACCGACCGCCCACCCTGAAACGGCCGGACCCGGCTTCGGCGCGGCCCGGACTGACCCCGCCGCGGCCCTCGCCGAGCGCCGAGCGCGTGTCTTGTCTGATGATCTATTGTCGGACGATCCATCATCGAAGAGGACGTTGCCACCGATGAGCCTGCAGCGGCCCGAGACCCTGACGAACGCGGTCGCGAGCTACGTCAGGAAAGCGATCGTGAACGGCCAGCTCGCGCCGGGGTCACGCCTCTCCGAGGTCGCCCTCGCGGCCGAGCTGGCCACGTCCCGCGGCACCGTCCGCGAGGCTCTCCGGATGCTCGCCGACGGAGGCCTGATCGAGGCGATTCCGCACCGCGGGGTGTTCGTCACCCAGCTGTCGGTCAGGGCCACTTGGGAGATCACCAGCCTGCGCGCCCTCCTCGAGCCGTACGCCTCCCGCCTCGCCCTCGAGGCGGTGGGTGCGGCCCTCAACGGCGAGGTCCAGGCCGCGTTCGCCGACCTCCGGTTGGCGGTCCAGACGGGCGATCCGATAGCGGTTGCGGACGCCGACGTGGCGTTCCATCGATCGGTCTTCGCTCGCAGCGGGCACGCGATGCTGCTCAGCCAGCTCGAGACGCTCCAGTCGCTCTCGCGCCGCGTCGTCCTCACGAACCAGATCTCGTCGGCAGACGCGCCGACCCTGATCGCCCAGCACCAGCCAATCGCCGACGCCGTCGAGCTCCGCGACCCGGAGCTGCTCGAATCGGCCGTCCGGGCACACGTCATCGAGGGCGGCGAGCTCCTGATGACCCGGATGGCGGCGCTCGATGTCGGCCGGGCGAAGGTCGCAAGCATGGGGTCGTTCGGCCTCGGTCGCTGGCCGAGCGGGACGACCCCCCATCCACGAGGGACGGGCCTCGCCCGTCGCGACGGCAGCTAGCAGCCCGCCATGGAGGAGGCACGGCGCCTGCGGATCACGGGAAACCGGCACAACCATCCGACCTGGAGGAGGAAAGCAGTGGAACAGTCCAGATTTGTCAAGAGGCTCGCCGTCGGCGTGGCCATGCTTGGTCTCCGTGGGGGCGTGCGGGGGCGGCACCGCCACGACAGCCCCGACCGTGGCGCCGACCGCCCAGGGTTCGACGCCCGGCGGCGAATTGCCGTCGGCGGTCGCGAACGCATGCGGGACGGATCCCGTCACCCTCAACGTCTGGGGCGGGTACCCGGAGGTCGACGCGGTCTACAAGCAGGCCGGCGCCGATTTCAAGAAGACCCACTCGAACGTCGACATCACCGTCTTCAGCACGGACCTCCGCGGCTTCGAGCAGAAGCTCACGACCGCGCTCCCGTCGAAGACCGCGGGTGAGATCGTCGTGCGCACGACGAACTTCCTTGCCCGGTTCATCGACCAGGGTCTCCTGGCGCCTCTCCCGGCCGACATCAAGGCCGCGGTGACCGGCGGCGGCTATGCCGACGCGGTCGTCAAGGACAACACCTACAAGGGCGATGTCTGGGGCATGCCGATCTTCACCGGCGGCACGGCCATCTACTACAACACCGACATGTATGCCGAGGCCGGTATCAGCGGGCCGCCCAAGTCGATGGACGACCTGATCAGCAACGCGGCCAAGCTCGCCAAGAAGGACGCCAGCGGGGCCGTCACCCGGTCCGGCCTGAGCCTGCGCCTGAGCGGCCAGGGCAGCGGCGTCGCCGAGAAGTTCTGGATCCTCCTGATCCAGTACGGCAAGACCCTCATCCGCGAGACTCCCGAAGGGTCCGGCAAGTGGGTTGCCGAGTACAACGGCCCGGAGGGCCAGAAGCTCTTCCAGACGTACGTCGACTTCCTCAAGCAGGGCGTCGATTCCCAGAACATCGATCACGACGCGAAGGCGTTCGAGACGAAGGTGGCCGCACAGTTCCTGCGCGAGTCGTGGGTCATCCCGGAGATCGCGGCGCAGGCGCCCGACCTCGTGGGCCACTACGGCACGATCGCGCCGCCGGTCGGTGACATCCTGACCACCGAGTCGATGTTCGTCCCGGCCGGCGCGGCCAACGCGGACTGCGCCTGGGACTTCATCCGGTTCATGCGCGAGCAGGATCAGCAGCTCCTGCTCACGAAGGTCTCCGGCTGGCCCGAGGCCCGGACCGACCTCGACCTGACGTCGTTCCTCGCCGAGAATCCGACGTTCGAAGGTTTCCTGAAGAAGCCTGACGGCTTCCAGCTCTACGTGACGCCTCCGATCGCCGAGTTCGACGAGATCGAGACGAAGCTGGCAACGCACCTCGTCGAGGGCTATGCCGACTTCGAGAACCTGTCCGGCCAGCCGGACAACATCAAGGCCCTCCTCGACGGGTGGGCCGACGAGACCAACAGCATCCTCAAGGACAACGACCACTTCGGCGGCTGAGACCCGCCACGAGGGCGCCGCGCTCCCCGCGGCGCCCTCGCCCTGATCGATCCGCGAGGAGCAGACGTTGATCAATCCGGTCACCGCTGTCCGCAACGTCCCGCGGCGCACCTGGGTGCGCTGGCGGTTCGCGTACATCGTCCTGCTCCCGACGCTGATCCTGTTCGTCTACCTGCGGGTCGTGCCGACCGCCTGGGCTTTCGTCATGAGCCTCTTCAAGTGGGGCCTCGTGACGCCGGCCGAGAAGTTCGTCGGCCTCGACAACTACACCAAGCTCCTCGGTGACAAAAACTTCCAGACGGCGTTCCTGAACACCACCATCTTCGCGGTGGCGACCACGGTCTTCTCCGTCCTCATCGCCATCGTCCTCGCGGCGTTCCTCGCCCGAGCGGTTCGCGGCCGGACCGGCGGGATCATCGAGCTCCTGTATTTCGTGCCGGTCCTCGTCCCGATGGTTCCGGTGACCCTCGGCTGGCGCGAGATCTTCAACTACCAGCACGGCGTCCTGAACTCGTTCCTCGGGATCTTCGGGGTGGCGAGGGTACCCTGGCTGAGCGATCCCAACATGGCACTCGTGGCCGTGATCATCCTGTCGGTCTGGAAGCAGGTCGGCTACAACATGATCATCCTCATCGTCGGGATGCGGGCGATCCCGCGGATCTACGAGGAGGCCGCCGCGGTCGACGGCGCCGGCGCCTGGAAGCAGTTCCGGCACATCACGATGCCCCTCCTGGCGCCGGTCACGCTGTTCGTGATCGTCATCACGACGATCGCCTCGTACAACGTCTTCACCCAGGTCTACGTCCTTGCCGCGGACGTCCAGGGGTCCCCCGGCCGGCTGGTCCGGGTGATCGTGTACGACCTGTTCGAGAACGGCTTCCGGTTCTTCAACATGGGCTACGCGGCCGCAGAGGCCGTCTACCTGTTCCTGATCATCACGGTGCTGACCGTGATCCAGTTCCGGTTCCTGCGAGGATCCAACACATGACGAGCAGCCGCCGTCCTCTCGCGAGGGTCCTCCACTGGATCCTGGTCGGGCTGCTCGCGCTCGGCGGCGTCGTCATGGTCTTCCCGATCTTCTGGCTGTTCAGCGTCTCGTTCCGGCCGGCGCCCGAGCTCAACATCGTCCCGCCCAATCTCCTGCCCGTGAATTGGACGCTGAAGAACTACCAGGAGGTGTTCCAGCGTGCCCCGATGCTCCTCTACCTCTGGAACAGTCTCGTCTTCGCCACGATCTCGACCGTCTTCATCACGCTGACCTCGTCGACCGCCGGCTACGTGTTCGCCAAATTCAAGTTCCCCGGCAACAACGTCCTGTTCATGCTCGTGCTGGCGACCGCGATCGTGCCGTTCGAGATCTACATGGTCCCGTTGTTCCTCCAGATGAACGCCCTGCACCTCGTCAACCAGCCGCTCGGGCTGTTCCTGCCGTTCCTGGTCCTCAGCTACGGGATCTTCTTCATGCGCCAGAACACGCGGACGAGCGTCCCCGACGAGATCCTCGACGCGGCCCGGATCGACGGGATGTCCGAGTGGGGGATCATGCTCCGGCTCGTGCCACGCCTGATCGCGCCCGCGGTCTCGGCGCTCGCGATCCTCGCCTTCATCCAGGCCTGGACGGCCTTCATCTGGCCGCTCCTGATCCTCAACGAGCCGAAGTACTTCCCGATGGAGCTGGGGCTGTCCCAGTTCGCGAACACCTACTCGGTCAACTTCGGGGTCACGAGCGCGGCGGCCGTGGTCGCCCTGCTGCCGTCGATCGTCGCGTTCCTGTTCCTCCGCCGCCGGATCGTCGAGGGGATCACGATCACAGGGCTGAACGGATGAAAATGACCAGGGCCCTCAGCCACGAGGCGACCCGTGGCCCGATCGTGCTCGACGGCCGGTCCGTCGAGGACGGCACCTCGGTCCGGGTGACCGTGGAGGACGGCATCGTCGCGCAGGTCGAGCGGCTGGCCGCGCGGCCGACCGCCGACTGGGTCGCGCCCGGCTGGCTCGACATCCAGGTCAACGGCTTCGACGGGCACGACCCGAACGCCGCGGACGCGACGCCGGCCGAGACGATCGAGATGGTCCGGGCGCTCTGGAAGCACGGCATCACCGGCGTCTGCCCGACGATCTGCACCGAGTCCGAGGATCACATCCTGACGTCGCTCCGGGCAATCGCCGCGGCCTGCGAATCCGATCCGCTCATCGCCGCGAGCGTGCCCGGGATCCACGTCGAGGGCCCCCACATCTCCGTCGAGGACGGTCCCCGCGGGGCGCACCCGCTTCGCCACGTCCGCCCGCCGGACATCGCCGAGTTCCGCCGCTGGCAGGAGGCCGCTGGCGGGCGGATCCGGATCGTGACCCTGTCCCCGGAATACCCGGAGGCCGTGGCGTACATCCGGGCGGTCGTGGCCGACGGCGTCGTGGCATCGATCGGCCATACGAGCGCCGACAGTGAGCAGATCCGGGCGGCGGTCGACGCCGGCGCTCGCTGGTCCACGCATCTCGGCAACGGCGCCCACGCCATGATCCGACGCCATCCGAACTACATCTGGGACCAGCTCGGCGAGGATCGCCTCAGCGCGGGCTTCATCTTCGACGGACACCATCTGCCGCCGGCGGTCATGCGCACGGTGGTCCGGGCCAAGGGCGTCGAGCGCTCGATCCTCGTGAGCGACGCCGTCCTCGTGGCCGGGATGGAGCCGGGCGACTACCATCTCGCGGACGGCGCGGCCGTGACGCTCCGGCCCTCGGGGCGTCTCGAGCTCACGGGCACGCCGCTCCTCGCCGGAGCTGCGACGGCGCTGCCGGCCTGCATCACCACGGCGGTCCGCGACGCGGGCCTGTCCCTCGCCGACGCTGTGCGCACCGTGACGGCGAACCCGTCGCGCCTCCTCGGACTCGGCGCGCTCGCCGGCCACGAGGCGCTCCAGGTTGGGGCGGCGGCGAACCTCACGGTGTTCCGCCAGGATCCGTCGACGCTCGACGTCGTGCCGGTGAAGACGATCGTCAGCGGCGTGACGGTCTTCGATGCGACGGGCGCCTGACGTCCGGTGGCGGCGGCCGCGTGCGACACCGTCCGCTCCGCGCTTTGCCGGCGCTCCTGATGGCAGCGCACGCGGCGTGATCCGATGACGAGCCACGCCGCGTCGAGCGACCCGCCCGCGCTCCCGAACGGCCGCGACGACCTGACGATCTCCGCCCGGATCGTGGTCCCCGACCGGCCGACCTCCGGTCTCGGCGACATCCTCGCCGCCTTCGATCCGGCCGAGCGGCGAGGTCTGTCTCTCGGCTTCCTCGATGCCTCGCCGACGGGGAACCACGGCAACGACTGCGAACTGTTCTTCGGGCTCGACGCGGGGACGACGCCCAGCTGGACGGACCTCGGCAAGCCCGGCGCCGCCACGATCATGGTCGCCGGCCTCGCCGTGCTCGACGGCCAGCTGTACGCCGCGACGTGGGAGGGTCCCCCGTCCGATCGGGGGCATGTCTACCGCCTCGAACCGGACGGCTGGCAGGACTGCGGCTCGCCGTGGGACTGCAACGCTGTGACCCGCCTCGCGGTCCACCGAGGCCGGCTGTTCGCGGGCGTTTCCCGCCTCCGCGGCGGCGGCTCGGGCATGCCCAATTCAGCCAACACGAACCCCGGCGGCCACGTCCTGCATTACGAGGGAGGTCGCTCCTGGACGGACCTCGGCCAGCTGGAGGGCGCCGATTCGGTCGCCGGCCTGGTGCCGTTCGGCGACGACCTGTACGCGATCCCGATGTACTCGGAGGGCCTGTTCCGCTTCGTCGAGCCCGGACGCTGGGAACCGTGCGGCAGCCCAGGCCGGCGCCTGCTGGCGCTCGGGGTCCATGACGGGTTCCTCTACGGGGCGGGCAACGACCACCTCGACGTCAGCTCCGCGATCGCCCAGACCGCGGCCGGGATCGTCGTACCGCAGCAATCGGCCGAGGGCGGCGGCGGCGTCTTCCGGTACGACGGCGGGACACGTTGGACGAGCCTCGGCCTCCAGCCCGACACCACCCAGGTCTATTCGATCGAGACATTTGGCGGCGCGATGCACATCGGGACCTGGCCGAACGGGATCGTCTACCGCCGGACCGACGCCGGCGGCTGGGAGTGTGCGGGCAACGTCTGCGGCGAGACCGAGGTCATGAACCTGCTGTCTTTCAACGGGCTCCTGTACGCCGGTACCCTGCCGCTCGCCATGATCGCCCGCCTCGACGGTGAGGCGTCGTGGACGGAGGTCGGCCGGGTCGATGACACGCCCGCCGTCCGCTACCGGCGTGCCGCGTCGATGGCCGTCCATCGTGGCGAGGTGGTCGTGGGGAGCCTGCCGTCCGGCCGCGTCCACTCGATGCGGGTCGGACAGGCTGTCTCGACCGGACGCGCCGTCGCGCCCGGCCCGCACCACCTGACCGCCATCAGGCGCGGACCGACCCTCGAGCTGTACCTCGACGGAGCGCTCGTTGCGACGGGCACCGACCCTGCCCGGCGCGTCCTCGATCTCGGCGAGCTGCCCGAGCTCGTGGTGGGCGCCGGCCCGCGCGGTCCCTTCACGGGTTCTGTCGACCGTGTGGAGCTCCGTGCCGCGGCCGGCGACGTCTGACCGCGCGCGGGAGCCCGGCGGCTTGACGGTGCGGGGCGTTCCCGACTGGGTCGCCGAGACAGTCGGCTCCGTCTCCGACGCCGAGCGCCTCCGGGCAGGATTCACGAACGAGTCGTGGGCGGTCGCCACGGCCGATGGCCGCCGCCTGGTCGTGACCCGGATGACGGATCCAGGGGCCGCCGGGCTCCTGCTCGACCGCGCGCCTACCCTCACGGCTCGACTGGTCGATGCCGGCATCGCCAGCCCGATCCCCATCCCCGAGCGCTCCGACCGCTCCCGGAACGTCGTGACGAGCGCGTTCGTGAACGGTGCGCCGGGGATGGACCTGATGCCCGACGACGTCGGGGCCGCTCTCGTCGGCCGGATCGTCGGTGCGGCGTGGCTCGCACTCGAGGCCGTCGACGCGTCCGGGCTGGGCCTCGATGACCTGTGGGCGCGACCGTCCGAGCTGGCGCGGGCCGCCCTCGCGTGGCTCGAGCCGGTCTCGGTCTCACTGGGACCGCGGGCCGCGACGCGGGCGCGGGCCCGAATCGCCGACCTGGCCTCGCTCTTGAAGGACCGGCCAACCGGGTTCGTCCACGGCGACCTCGTCCCGGCGAACGTCCTGATCCTCGACGGAGCCTTCGCCTCCCTGACCGACCTCGAGACTGTCCGGATCGGCGAGCGCCTGCTCGACGCCGCCTGGTTCCGCTGGATCGTCCGGTACCACCATCCGGCGATCGAGCCCGCGGCCTGGGCCGGCTTCGTCGCGGCCAGCCAGCTGGACACTGACGACGACGTCGTGAGCGCCCTGCTCGACGTGCTGCCCGTCATCCGGATCCTAGAGATCCTTGCCGGGCCTGCGCCCGGCGCCGCCCGCGCTCGCTGGATGGAGTTGTTGCGAGCCGGAGTCGAGGGGCTGTCAGCGTGACGAAGGATGTCGTGTCGTCGATCAGCGTGATCCTGATGGGCGTGACGGGCACCGGGAAGTCGACCGTCATGCCCCTGCTTGCCGAGCGGCTGAACGCCGAGTCCGCGGAAGGGGACGCGTTCCATTCCGCCGGCAACGTCGAGAAGATGCGCGCGGGCATCCCGCTCGACGATGACGATCGCTGGCCGTGGCTGCGCTCGATCGAGACATGGATCGGCGCCCGCGAGCACGAGGGCGTCGACGCCGTCGTGACCTGCTCGGCGCTCCGCCGCCGATACCGGGACGTGCTCCGGGCAGGCCATCCCTCGGTCCGCTTCGTCCACCTGCTCGTGCCCAAGGCGACGCTGGAGGAGCGGCTCAGAGCCCGGACCGGGCACTACATGCCGGCGTCCCTCCTGGCGTCACAGCTCGCGACGCTCGAACCGTTGACGGCCGATGAGCCTGGGTTCGCCATCGAGGCCGACGGACCGCCGGGCGACCTGGCCGACGAGATCGCCCGGCGCCTGGGCCGCGGTGCCGGGCGGCCGGCTGATGATGTCGGGCGCCGCGAGGCCGCGATCGGCTGACCCGTCAGGAGTCCCCAGCCTGTCGATGTATCCCCATTCGCATGGCAGCGCCGAGCAGGACCGCGCTCATTCCGAGACCCAGTGCGTCGAGCGCGGCCCCGCCCATGACGAGCGGGTCCACGCCAAGTGGCAGCCCGATCGACAGCGCCGCGACGCCGAGGTTCAGAACCGCGAGTCGTAGCGCGGCCCCGCGCCCGAGCAGCCGACGTTGCCGCGCGTGGGTGGCAGGATCCCCCGGACCGATGGCCGGCAGCAGATGGGTCGCCGATGCGACGATCGCCAGCGCGACCCAGCCGACGATGAGCGGACCGGCGACCGCATTGACCGACCAGCCCGCCGGGTCGGCGCCGAACGCGACGACCCGTCCTGCGGCCGCGACGATACCGATCTCCAGCCAGGCGATCGCCGAGACGAGACCACCGATCGTGAAGCGATGCCAGGCGGCATCAGTCGTCCAGCGCGCCCTCGTCTGCCATGTGCGCCAGGCGTACGTCGCCAGGCCCACTGCTCCGGCGATGACCGAAACGGCACCCAGCCGAGCGATCAGGTCTGACGACACGACGTAGCCGACGGCGACGGCAGGGGCACCCACCGCGAGTCCCGCGACGGTGAGGCGGGCGCTCGGGCGGAGCGCGATCCGCGCCCCGACAACGGTCGGAAAGAAGTGGAGCAGCGTCGTCGCGATGACGAGCGACACGAAGCCGACCACGTTCAGCCATGCGTGGGCTGGCTTGAGCCTGAACCAGTCCTGCAGCACAGGGGGCCAGCCGGCGACGAACAGCGTCGCCAGGCTCGCCCCGACCGCGACCTCGGCGAGGGCCACGACATATCCCTGGGTGACCAGTCCGCGACTGGGCCCGAGCGCCCGACCGAGCGGCCGGACGGTCGCGCTACCGATCAGCACGATGCCGGCCACGAAACCGACGCCACCCAGGGCGGCGAGCCCTGCCGTGCCGCCGACGACACCGACGGACACCGCGGCTGCACCCAGTGCCACCGCGCCGACCGCGGCCACCCGTAATCTCGCGTCGCTCGGGGGCGCGGCCGCGAAGGCGGCCGCGAAGAAGGGCATCACCCCGGCGATCGCGGTCGTGGCGGCACCCGCCAGCGCCAGATGCAGCGGCAGCCAGGCGCCCCGACGCGCCGCCTCCGGCATGAACATCGTGATGACCGCGGCAACGAGGAAGGCGACGGCGATGCCGATGGCACCGAGAGCCACGAGCCGGTCGGACGAGCGATCGATCGGCAAGGCACGGCGACGAAGGTTTGGAGGATCGATCACGAAGACGTGCGCCGTGAGCTCAGGACGTCGCGGCGACGTCGCGCGGCAGGAGATACAGGGCCATAACGAGCGCCGTGCGGGCGACCACGCTGTGTTTCGTGTCGGCCGGCATCCGGATCCACGTGCCGGGAGCAGCGTCATGCGCGTCCGGGCCGACGGTGAGATCGGCCTCTCCCGAGAGGATGTGGATGACGGCGGGACGGACCGACGTATGCTCGGAGAGTTGCTCACCCGGGGCAAAAGCGAACAGGACGAGCTCGATCCCGTCCTCGTTCGAGAGCGTCTGGCTCAGGATGCCCCGAGACGGGACGGGGGCTTCGGCGACGAGATCACGAATCACCGTGATTGGCACGTTCTTGTTCTCCAGGCAAGTGCAGGTGACGAGCTTGCCATAGAGACCGAATGACCCCGACGGCGACGAGGGCGATCAGCGCGCCGATCGCGCCGATGCCGATTCTCTGGGCACCCCAGATCTTGCCGCGCCGGCGGCCGCGGGCCACCCTCGAAGGTCGAACAGGTCAGGTCACCAGGAAGGTGCGGAGCGCGGCGGCCAACACCGCTGGGACCTCCTCAGCCATGTGGTGGCCCCCAGCCCTACGACCAGGGTCCCTCGAGGCCCTCGACTGCACGCTGTCGGGCCTCCGGACCGAACCATCGCTCCATGAGATGTAGGGCGAGGTCGATACCCGAGCTGACGCCGGCCGCTGTCACGATCCGGCCCGTGTCGACGACCTTGCCTCCCTCCACTCGCGCAGCCGGGATCTCCGCGGCCAGTGCAGCGAGGGCCTGGCGGTTCGTCGTCACCGCCAGGCCGTCGAGCAGCCCCGCCCGTCCGAGGAGGAACGCGCCCGTGCAGACGGACGCGATCAGGGGCGTCACCGCCGCCCGCTCGCGCAGGAATGGGAGCAGGTGGTCCCTCTGGACAGGTGTCGGAAGGTCGGCGCCAGGGCCGCCCGGGACCACCAAGGCGTCCAGCTGTGGGCAGTCGGCCAGGCGATGGGTGGGCCTGACTCTGAGCCCGCCGCGCGCTGTAACCTCATCGGTCGGGCCGATGGTGACCACCGCGACGAGCGGCTGGCCATCGGGCCCCTCGGTGCCGGTGAAGACCTCGTAGGGGCCTGCGAAGTCAAGGACCTCGACCTCGTCGAACAGGAGAATGCCGACGAGCGGGCGTACTTGGGAATGAGACACGGGGGTGAGGATATCGGACTCCTGCGTCGGCATCCGTCACGTTTCCCGGCGTCCAGTTCGGCGCGCCACCGGCCCGAGGACGAACTGAAGACGTTCTTCCCCTAGAAGCTCCACAAGACATTGTGGTGCTTTGTCCCATACACCCCAACAGGTCGTGGTGTTGGCTGGCGAGGAAGTGTCTGACTCCAGGACATAGGTGACACCTGATAGGCGACTGGTGAGTCGGGACATGCGTGACAGTGCCGCCCATGTCGAAGCATCGGGTGGCCGTCCTCAAGGTCGTCTCAGCGCAGTTGTCCGTCACCGCCGCGGCGGCCGAGTCCGGCCTCAGCCGCGGGCACTTGCACCGGCTCCTGCGCCGGTACCGCGACGACGGCATCGAGGCCGTCGAGCCGCGGTCGCGCCGGCCGCGGACCAGTCCCGGCCAAACGCCTGATGCCGTGCGCAACCGGATCATCGACCTGCGGATCGAGCTCACTGCCCGGGGCCTCGACGCGGGCCCGGTCACCATCGCCTGGCACCTCGGGCGGGAGGGCCTGCCCACTCCGTCGACCTCGACGATCCGGCGCGTCCTCCACGCCGCCGGCCTCGTCGTGCCCGAGCCGCGCAAGCGCCCGCGCAGCTCGTGGATCCGGTTCGAGGCCGCCGCGCCCAACGAGGTCTGGCAGTCCGACTTCACCCACTGGCGCCTCGCCGACGGGAGCGAGGTCGAGATCTGCTCCTGGCTCGACGACCACTCCCGCTGCCTGCTCGCCTGCACCGTCTTCCGGCGGGTCGGCGGCGACGACGTGGTGGCCACGTTCAGCGCGGCCGGCGACGCCCATGGCTGGCCCGCCGCCACGCTCACCGACAACGGGTCGGTCTACACCTCCCGCTTCACCGGCGGCCGCAACAACTTCGAGTACCTGCTCGCCTACCTCGGCATCCGCCAGAAGAACGGGGCGCCGGGCCACCCCCAGACCCAGGGCAAGATCGAGCGCTTCCAGCAGACCCTCAAGCGCTGGCTCGTGCGGCAGCCGGCGGCGACCGACCTCGCCTCGCTGCAGGCCCAGCTCGACGCCTTCCTCGGGGTCTGCAACGAGCAACGGCCGCACCGGGCGATCGGCCGCAGGACGCCCGGCGAGGCATATCGGGCGACACCCCGGGCCCTGCCTCGAGTCCCGCCGGCAGGGGCCACTTCCGGCTCCGCTACGACGTCGCCGACAGTCGGGGGGCCATGACCCTGCGGCGCGGCGGCCGCCTGTACCACCTCAAGATCGGCGCGGCCCACGCCCGACGGCGGGTCCTCGCCATCGTCGACGAGCGGGAGGTCACGGTCGCCGCCCTCGACACCGGCGAGATCCTCTCGACCCACCTGATCGAGCCCGACAAGGGCTACTGGCGCAACACACGACGAGACCCCGGCCGATGGCCGGGGTCTCGAGCGACCGGCTGATCACATGTGCCGCATGTCGCGACTCATCTGTCGCCTATGTCGCGACTCATGACATTGGCTGGCGAGGAAGGATTCGAACCTTCAATCCCCTGATCCAGGGGACTCCCGACGATTTGAGCGTGCATCGGTGCGATCTGAGCGTGGCGCGGACTCGGATTTTGTCGGTCCGGCGGGCAATCAGGTTGAACATGCCAGACGGAGTCAGGTGAACGCTAGACGTTCAAGTAACTCCGCAGAAGACCGTATCGCGCTCGACGACGGTTGGGAAGGGGACCGGTTCCCAGTGTTCCCACTACTCCGAGTTCCCGCCATTGCGAACGAGCCCGTCTCCAGAATCTGATCTGACAGAGCGGCAGCCTTCCAAGCTCAATGCCAGGTCAAGCCGGATGACCAAACCCTACAAGCTGCGATGGTCGGTTGGTCTGTTCTCGACTCCTGCCGTTCCCGATGTTCCATCGGTCCGGTCAGCGGCCCGCTCGACCTGGTATCGCCTGGTGACCTGTGGTGTCAGGTCGCCAGCTTCCGCGTCAGAAGGGGCGTGGCGGTTGGATCGAACACCTGATACGCCAGCAGCTTGACGCGGTCGTTCACGAGGAACCACACCAGCGCGTAGCCCCAGACGAACAGAGCCCAGCCCCAGCCGAGCGGCGTCATGAACACCCCGTAGACCGCGATCAGCGTCGCCACAGCTGGGTGCCCAGCACCGCCAAGAGCAGGATCCGGGCCGGATGCGGCGGCGACCAGAACGGGCCGCGCGTGCGGGTAAGAAAGATCGTCAGGTGGCCCGCCGCGGACAGCTTCAGGTACATCAGGGTCTGGATGTGGGCACGGTCGAGTTTGAACACCTGCTCACCGAGATAGAACAGGCCGAAGGCGGAGACGACCCCGATTACCCCCAGCACCGCGGCGATCCCCAGCACGACGCGCATGTCCCAGGCCTCGGGCTTGTGCTTGTAGTGGACGTTGTCGTAGGCGATGGACAGGATGGCGCCGTCGTTGAGCAGCGCCAGCATCACGATCATCACCGCGGTGACTGGGTAGAAGTTGAAGACCAGGATCGAGAGCGTCATGAACAGCAGCACGCGCAGCGTCTCGGCGATGAACCCAGCTTCTTCTCTACCTCGGCCAGGGGCAGCGACTTCAGATCATCCGTCGAGCCGTGCTTGGACGCCGGCTTCGCCTGACGAGTCTCGGGCTGATCGGCGTCCGTCCCAGGATCAGCGTCCTTCGTTGTGATGCTCGTCTCCTTCCCCGGAGGGGTTCTCGCGCGTCGAGCAGCTTCGCGCGGCAGGCCGTTGTTCAGGCGACCGACCATCCGAATGTGGGGCTGTCGCCGGCGGCAGGATGGCCCGCATCCGCGGGCGAAGCGACATCACCGTGATTCCCGCGGCCGGAAGCCCACCAGCGAGAGCTGCTCGACCGCTCGCCGACGGGCGGCGGGTGTGCTGTCGTAGCGCCAGCCGAGGAGACGGCTCAGCACCGCCCGGATGATCGGCGCGATGAGCCGGTTGCGGCGCTCGTAGTCGGCGAACAGCCGCTCGGCCTCGTCCGGCGGGAGGATGCGCCAGGCGGGCGCGAAGCGCAACCGCCCCGTCCACACCTCGTGCGCCAGCCCCGCCTCGACGTTGTGGAGCCACCCGGTCCTCCGACCCCAGCCCGCGGCCACGACTGACTCCCCGGTGACGGGGTCGTATCGGACGACCTCGAGGACCGTCTCGCGGTGGAGCCCCGTCTTCCGACCCGTGTGGACCAGGAGGAGGAACCGGTGCCCAAGGAGGACGCCGAGCTGGGCGTGATAGAGGTGGACGGGCAGTCCCAAGAGAGCGCGGAGCACGCCGGTAGGCGGGCCCGGCTGCCGGACCGCGCGTCGTCCCGTCGGAGGAGGCTCGGGAGAGGCGCCTAGTGGTTGGCTGGCGGTCATCGCGAACTGCTGATCGAAAGCCTGTGGAATGACGGTGGGCCGGACCGCGACGACCGCCTCGGTACGGAGACCCCAGAGCGGAACGACCCTCGATTGCGCCTGCTCGAAGCCGGCGGCCTCGAGGGCGAGCCTGGCATGGATCGGGCGGCAGTCGAGCGCCTTCGGGAAGCGATCGTGGAGTCGCTCGTAGAAGCGTGTGGGCCAGCGCACCGGGACGGCCCGCGAGAGGGACACGACGCCGATGCGTCCCCCTGGCCGGAGGACGCGCCGGCACTCGGCGAGCACGAGTGGGATCTCGGGCGTGTCGAACAACTCGAGGGTGAACGCCATGAACACCGCGTCGAACGACGCGTCGGCAGACCGGATGGAGGTCGCGTCCCCGACGACGATCTCCACTGTGTCGGCCAGGCCGGCACGCCGCAGGCGCGCCGCGGCCAGGCGGAGCATCCCCGGGGAGAGGTCGAGGCCGACGACGCGACCGCCGGTCCCACCGCGCGCGCCATGGGAAGGAGCGCTCCGCCGGCGCCACAGCCGAGCTCGAGCACGCGCTCGCCGGGCTGGGGGCGGAGGAGCTCCAGGCCGGTGGCCACCGCCCGTCGCTCAAATGGCTCCTCAACGCGGTTCCAGCGACTCCCTCTGTCGTAGGCCAGCCGCGCCGCGGTCCGGGATCGCGTGACCGGGCGGAGCCCGCGCGCCCAGTCCCCAGCTCCGGCGACTGGCGACTGTCCCACGGTCACGAACCTCCTGGGGCGCCGATCAAGGGTGATGATACCTGCCGCTGAAGGCGGGGCGGGTTGGCCGAGGTCGTGCGCCAGGTGGTGATGGCCGGAGGTCCGGTTCGTCTCCGTATGGACGGTCATCATCGGGATCCGGCCCGCTCCGCCCGGGATCGATCCTAACGGGATGCGCTCCTGGCTGGTCTAGCCTCGAGCGCGTCAACGAGGTCGTACCCATCGGTTGCCCCAGCTCTGCTCCGCGCAGCCGGCTCAGCTCTGCGGCACCCCTCGACGGCGGAAGCCGACCGCCGCGGCGACACCGAGGACCGCGGCGATGGCGCCGAGGACGACGAGCGGCAGCGCCTCGACGGTGCCCAGCGGAGGGTTGCCGACATGGGTCGTCGGGGAGAGGTCGAGCACCCACCGGGGCAGCTTGAGGCCCGGACCGAGGAAGGCGATGAAGGCGATGAAGGCGACGGCCGCCCAGGCCGCCGGGAACGCCCTGGGCCACAGGCCGAAGAGCGCGAGCGCCAGCCCGCCCACGAGGAGCTCGGCCGGCAGGTATGCCGCGCCCGCCCCGAGGACGCGACCGAGGTTCACCGCCGTGCCCATCGACCACGCCATCCCCGCGGCCAGCACGACCGAGGAGACGACGACGATGACGACGAGGCCGGTGACGATGACGAGCCCGTGGGCGGCGAGCCAGCGCAGGCGGGACAGGGTGCCGGACAGCCGCATCTCGAGACGTCCGGCGGTCTCCTCGCCGCGCAGGCTGCCGACGGCCTGGACGGCATAGCCCGTGGCGATGATGGCGATGTAGAGCTGGGTGAGGGCGACCATCCCGTCCACGGGTTGCGCACCCGACACCCCGAAGGCCTCGGCCATGGCCGGGTTGCCGAGGACGGCGTCGATGAACTGCTGGGCGAGCGCGCCCATCGTGCCCGCGAGGATCACGGCACCGGCGAGCCAGCCGAGGATCGCCGGGCGGTGGATGGCGGTCGCCAGCCCGAGCGGGCTGCGCAGCCACGACGTCGCCCGCGCCGGTCCCGCGCCCCCGCGGACGAGGGCGCTGCCGAGGTCGCGGCGTCCGGCGACGAGGACGGCGAGCGCGGCGAGCAGCCCGCCGACGGCGAGGGGGATGAGGAGGGTCCACCAGCGCATGTCCCCGAAGGGCGCGGCCTTCTCGGCCCAGCCGAGCGGCGAGAGCCAGGTGACCCACGTGTTCGTCACGTCGCCGACGCCCCGCAGCACGTAGGCCACGCCGAGGACGAGCAGGCCCCACGTGTAGACGCCCCGGGAGTGCAGGGTGACCTGGGCGAGGAGCGCCGCGAGCCCGGCGAAGACGAACGCCAGGGTGCCGAGGGAGGCGGCGTAGAGGACCGATCGGGTGGCGGGTACCCCGAAGGCGATGAGCCCGAGGGCGAACGCGATGGCGGTGACGAAGATGGCGGCGGAGGCGAGCGTGAGCCCGGCCAGCACCGGGACGTGGCGCGCGACGCGGCCCGCGAGGACCGTCTCGAGCCGCCCGGCCTCCTCCTCACTCCGGGTGACCTGTGCGACGAGGCTGATCCCGAGCAGCGGGAGGAGGAAGGCAGCGAGGAAGCCGAACTCGTCCGCGATGATCCCGCCGAGACTGTCGATGCCCTCGACCCTGCCGTTGATCGCGACGAGGGCGTCCCCGGCGGTCGCGGCCTGGGCGTAGGTGTGGATCTTCTCGGGGGTGGGGTAGAGGCCGGCGATCGACCCCGCCGTGCCGACCATGCATGGCGATGAGCGCGAGCATCCAGATGAGCGTGCCGCGGCGGTGCGTCCGCCATTGGACTGCGAGCATGGCCCGCAGGCCGGTCGCGCTCATCGGAGCGCCTCCACCGGCTCTCCGAGCTCGGCGGCGTCGAGCGGCCCGGCGTCCCCGTCGTAGGCGCGCAGGAAGAGCGCGTCCAGGCTCGGCGGGGTGACGGTGAGGGTGTGGATCCGTGCGGCGTGCAGCAGGCCGACGACGGCGTCGAGGTGCTCGGCGTCGATGGTGAACCGGCTGTCGACGTGGCCGTCGAGCCGCTCGGAGACGTGGTCCGCGACGCCCGGGGCGTCGGCGAGGCCCGCGGGCGCGTCGACGGTGACCGCGTGGACGTGGGTGCGGGTATGCCGTCGCAGCTCGGCGAGGGTTCCGGTCGTCACGGTCCGGCCCCGGCGGATGATGGTCACCCGGTCGGCAAGGGCCTCGACCTCGCCGAGGATGTGACTCGACAGCAGGACCGTGCAGCCCTCCTCGCGCCGCTCGCGGACGACCTCCTGGAAGGCCTGCTCCATGAGCGGGTCCAGCCCGGAGGTGGGCTCGTCGAGCACGAGCAGGTCGGCGTCGGCGGCGAGGGCGGCGATGAGGGCGACCTTCTGCCGGTTGCCCTTGGAGTAGTCGCGGATCCGCTTGGTCGGGTCGAGGTCGAACCGCTCGATGAGGGCGGCCCGGCGAGCCTCGTCGAGCCCGCCCTGGGTCGCGCCGAGGACGTCGAGGCACTGCCCACCGGTGAGCCCCGGCCAGAGCGCGACGTCGCCGGCGACATAGGCGAGCCGTTCGTGGAGCGTCGCGGCCTGGCGCCACGGGTCACCGCCGAAGAGCTCGACGTGACCGCCGCTGGCGCGGATGAGGCCGAGGACGATCCGGATCGTCGTCGACTTGCCCGCTCCGTTGGGGCCGAGGAAGCCGTGGACCTCTCCGGGGGCCACCTCGAGGTCGAGCCCGTCGAGGGCGCGGACCGGTCCGAAGGTCTTGGTCAGCCCCTGGGTGCGGATGACGGGTTGGGACGCGCTCATTGGGGTGTTACTCCTTCCGCGGGGCGCTGAACGCGCCCTCGGCGTAGACGATGCTGGCCTCCCGGGCCCACCGGTCCATCCCCTCCGGGGTCAGCGGGTCGGCACCGATCGCCACGGCGATCTGGTTTCTCAGGAGGATGAGTGCGAGGTCGTTGACCAGGAAGAACGCCGCCCGGATGTCGGGGTCCTCGCTCGGCCGAGCGACGCCCATCTCGACCATCACGTCGAGGAGGCGCCGGGTCGCGGCATACCACCGTCCGAACAGCGCGGCTCCCGCCGGGTCGTTCGTCAGGAGCAGCCGGCGCAGGTAGGCCGGCAGCGGCGAGCCGGGCGGGAAGCCCCGGGCGAATGCCTCGGCGAGCGAGCCCCTCGCCGCCCCGCCGGTGAGCAGCTCGACGAGCTCGTCGGTCGGGATGGCCTCGAAGATCGCGTCGAACGCCTGCGCGGCGAACGCGTCGACCTCGGCACGCAGGCCGTCCTTGCTCCCGAAGTGGTGGAGGACGAGCGCCGGGGAGACGCCGGCCTGGGTGGCGATCTCGCGCACGGTCACCGCGTCCGGGCCACGGTCGGCGAAGAGCCGCAACGCGGCATTCCGGATGGTCGCGCGGGCGGTGAGGTCGCCGTGGTCGGTCGCTGAACTCATGTTCAGCATACTAAACGGCTGTTCAGCGTGCTGTCAAGAAGCTGATCGCCGATGAAGTCGAGCGCTAGCGAACTTGCCCCATGTGAACGACGGTTGGTCGACGCGTTCCTCGACGAGCGATATGGGACGGGCAGCGTCTCCGTGGGTCAAACGGGGACCCGGTCGCTCGAAGGCTTCGCGTGCCGCTTTCGACTGTCGTCAACGGCAGCCCCCGGCGTCGCTGGGCGGATCGAGCCGAGCATCGTCCGGGGGGTAGCACCGCCTTGGCGCGGTGTGCCAGGTACCACGAGGGACGAGGGTAACGCCCGCATCACTTTGCGTCCGGGACCGAATGCGGTTGTTGGGGCGGGTCAGCCATTGCCGCCGCACGGGGTCTTGACAACTCGCCCGTCGCGCCCATGAACCTCACCTACGAAACGCAGCGAGGTTCTAGAACCATGGACGATGCAGGCGACACGCCACTCCTGGCCACCGCCCTCCGTGACAACGATGACCCGATCGAATGGGTCCTCCATGACGTGACCGCGCGACAGGCGGTCATGGTCCGCGCCTTGCTGCGCTGGAGCTACGGCCGACGAGCCGTCAACGTCAGCTTCATCGGCCGCGAGACTTTCGCCGACTTCGTCGCACACCAAGGCGAGGCCTACGACGAGTTCCTCGCCGACGGTTGGCGCGGACCGCATCCGGCGTAGCGGAGTCAGGGCTCGAACGTGGGGCCGCGGAAGGATTCGAGCCGCCTGTCGAGCTTATCCAGAGGACTCCCAACGTCTTGGCCGATGGTCGGTGCGATCTGAGCGTGGGGCGGACTCGATTTCGGTTGGTCCGGCGGGCAATCAGGTTGAACATGCCGGATGGAGTCAGGTGAACGTCATTCGTTCAGGTAACTCCGGGATCGACCGTATCGCCCTGGACCGCCGTTGGGAAGGGGACTGGTCCCACTGTTCCCACTACTCCCAGCGGGACGTTGACCGATCAGCTTCACGGCGAGACACCCGCGAGTACGATGACTGTTCAGATGACGAACCAGGACGACTACGACCACGGACATTCGCACGAGCATCCAGATGGTCGGTTGCGTCGGCTGGTCGCCTCGGTCGCCGGCCACAGTCATGATCCGGGCGATTCGATCGATGACGCGCTGACCAGCGACCGCCGCGGGATCCGGGCGCTGAAGATCTCGCTGCTGCTGCTCGCGATCACCGCCATTGCCCAGCTCGCGGTGGTTCTCGTCTCGGGCTCGGTCGCCCTCCTGGCCGACACCATCCACAACTTCAGCGACGCGCTCACGGCGGTGCCTCTGTGGATCGCCTTCGCCATCGGCGGTAGGGCAGCGACCCGTCGCTACACCTACGGCTACCGACGTGCCGAGGACCTGGCCGGCATGTTCGTCCTGCTGATGATCCTCGCCTCGGCGATCCTCGCGGCGTACGAGTCCATCACCCGGCTGATCACCCCCCAGCCGATGACGAACATCCCGATCGTCATCGGCGCCGGGATCATCGGGTTCGCCGGCAACGAGGCCGTGGCGCTCTACCGGATCCGCGTCGGCCGCTCGATCGGGTCGGCCGCACTCGTGGCGGATGGCTACCACGCCCGGACGGACGGCCTCACGTCGCTCGCCGTCGTCGCTGGCGCTCTCGGCGTGGCCGCGGGCTATCCGCTCGCGGATCCGCTGGTCGGATTGCTCATCACCGCGGTCATCCTGGTCGTCCTGAAGCAGGCGACCGGCCAGATGCTCGGCCGCCTCATGGATGCGGTCGAGCCCGACCTCGTCGGACAGGTCGAGAACATCGTCGAGTCCGTGCCGGAGGTCCAATCGGTCGACCGGCTCCGCGTCCGCTGGCTCGGTCACGCCCTCGAGGCGTCGATGGCGATCACCGTCAACTGCGACATGACGGTCGCCCAGGGTCATCAGGTGTCCGAGGAAGTCCGCCACCGCCTGCTTCACGAGGTCCGGCGGCTCGACACCGCGGTCATCCACGTGAACCCGTGCAGACACGGTGGCGAGGACCCCCACGAGACGACGCGACACCACGATCCGGTGGCGACGCCGAGCGTCTGACGTTGTGATCCTCCTGGACCCGACGCTGCGCCATCTGTACGTGGCGATCGGTGATCCGGGAGTGATCGAGGTCTTCGACGTCGGCCGTCTGACCTCCGTCGAGGTCGTGACAACCGAACCCGTGGCGCACACCATCGCGGTCGATTTCGACCGCCGTCGCGTCTATGCCTTCCTGCCCGCGACGCATCGGACGGCCGTCTTCGCGGCGACCTAAGCCAGCGAGCGCCCCGAGTCGGGACCAAGGGCGTGCCGGGCGACCCAGCGATCGTGACCTTCGGCACAAGCGGCGGCGAAGGGCACCACGCGATGCTGACGGCGCCGACCGACGACCTCATGTGGGCGCCGTGTCGCAGCAGTCGGCCTGGAGTCGAGCATGAACACCGAACACATCGGCCGCCGAGCCGTTCCGTCGTGGGCGATTCTCCACGTAGCCCTGCTGGCCCTCATCGTGGCGACCGCCGCGCTGACGGCATTCATGGTGCGCCCAACGTTGCCCTGGTCCGGCTCCATGATGTCGGGCGGTCAGCCAGGCATCGTGGGCGGCGGCGGGATGATGGGCCGCGGCTCGGTCGGCACGACCGGCTTGCAGCCGGGCGAGGCGGGCTTCGCGGCCGGTACCGTCGCTGCCCCGCGAGTCGTGCGCATCGCGGCGGGTCCGGGCTACTCGTTCACGCCGTCGTCCGTTGCGGTCGCTCGCGGTGAGACCGTCACCTTCGTCGTCACGGCCATGGGTCCCGCCGCCCACGAGTTCATGGTCGGCCCGGCCGACGCGGTCGCTGCCGACACGCCCGGCACACCCGAGATCGCCGACATCTCGATGATGCAGTCGAAGTCGCTCACCTACACCTTTGACGGCTCGGGCCCGTACGCCTTTGCCTGCCACGCCGAGGGCCACTACGAGGCCGGCATGCACGGCACGATCACGCTCGTCGGCTGAACCGGTGGTGAGCGCGATGACCACCGCGACCAGCTACGCTTTCGCGTCCACCTCAGCCGCGCCCGCCAGCGGTCTGCCTTGACGCCAACTGAGGGCTACACCGTCGCCTCGACCGGCGTGGCCGCCAGGAGCCACGCCTCGGCGGCCTCGAGGCCAGCCTCGACATCGGACTCCGTGTGCGGGCCAAGGATCAGGCAGACTCGCCAGCAATCTGGTACACTGACTGACCAGTCAGTGAAACGAGGAACGGATGTCGATCCCCGTCAAGACGACTTCGCGTACGAGACAAGCCGATTCCCGCCGCGAGGAACTACTCCGAGTTGCGCTGCGACTCTTTGCCGAGCGTGGCGTCGACGGCACGACGATCGCCGACATCGCCACCGCGACGGGCACCGCCCATGGCCTTGTCTACCACTACTTCGCGAGCAAGAACGACCTGCTGCTGGCCGTGCTCGAGCGGTTCAGTTTCCTGCCGGAACTCCGGCGCCTGCTCGACGTCTCACCCGATCGACCGGCCGTCGAAGTCCTGACCGGGATCGCCGTCCGCTTCTCGGCCCTGCTCCTCGAGCGAGCCGACTTGCTTCGGCTGGTCTCGCGCGAGTCACAGACCAACCCGGCGGTCGCCGCAGCCCTCGGGGACGTGATGGCGGAGGGGACCCGGCTGATCGCCACCTATCTGGACGCCCGAGTCGCCGCCGGAGAACTCCGGCCGCATGACACGTCGGTCCCGGCGCGCGGCCTCTTCTGGGCGATCGTCACGATGCACCTCGCCCAGGCCCCCGACGAGGGTTTCGAGGCCAACCTCGTCGACGTGCTCGTGAACGGCCTGCGACCGGCCTGAGAGGAGGCGGCGATGACCTTCGACATCCTCAAGGTGCTCCACATCGGCTCGATGTTCATGGCGACCGCGCTCGCCGTCGGGCCGCTGGTCGTCATGTACCTGGTGGCACGGACCCAGGACGCGCCGGCGATCGCCCGCACCTTCTCGTTCTCGACCTCGATCGGGCGGATGGGCGGCGCGATGTACGGACTTGGCATCGTGTTCGGCGTCCTGGCAGCGCTGACCGGCTCCCTCGACCTAACGGCACCGTGGCTGCTGACCGCATACGCATTGGTCATCCTCCTCGGCGTGAATGGCGTCCTGGCCGAGCGCTGGATCGGTCAGGTCGAACGAGCCGCGGAGGCGTCCAAGACCGACGACCTGCAGCATCTCGTCCGGGCTCGGAGCCCGATCGTATCGCTCACGATCATGATCGGACTGACGCTCGCCATCATCTTCGTCATGGTCGTGAAGCCGGCTCTCTTCTAGGGTCGCGCCTGACCGAGCCTGACGGCGGGCTACATGGCCGGCGTGTAGGCCGTGTCGAGGAACCGCTCGGGGTCGTCGCGGAACTCGAGCAAGCAGCCCTTGCCGCAGAAGGCGTACTCGGTGCCTTCGTGGGTCAGGACGAGCCCGTTGCTTCGGGCGGTGTCGGGGTTGACGGTCATGCCGCAGACCGGATCCTCGGTAGGGGCGATCGTTCGCTGGTCAGTCATGGTGTTCTCCTTGGGTGTCAGGCCGGGGCCAGGCGGGGCTGGGCAGGTGGCGGTGGCGGGGCATCGTGGCTCAGTTGGACGCGACGCAGGAGTTGGGCGTTGGCGGCAACGATGATGGTTGAGAGCACTCATGGCGATCGCCCCGACAGCCATCGGCAGGTCGATGCCCCATGGAACGAGGACGCCCATTGCGATGGGGATCGCGACGAGGTTGTAGCCGGTCGCCCAGACGAGGTTCTGGACCATCTTGGGATAGGTCGCGCGCGACAGTTCGATCGCGCTCACCACATCGCGCGGGTCGCTGCGGACGAGCACGATGCCGGCCGACTCGACCGCGACGTCAGTTCCCGCGCCGATGGCGATGCCGACATCGGCCGTGGCCAGCGCCGGAGCATCGTTTACGCCGTCGCCGACCATCGCGACCTTGCGACCGCCGTCCTGGAAGCGCTTGACCGCAGCCGCCTTGTCGGCTGGCAGGACCTGGGCGGCGACCTCGTCGATGCCGAGCCGGCGCGCGACCGAGTCGGCCACCGCCTGGCTGTCGCCGGTGATCATCGCGACCCGGACGCCGAGGCCATGAAGTGCGTCGATCGCCTCCTTCGACTCCGGCCGGACTTCGTCCTCGACGGCCACGATGCCGGCCACGGCCCCATCGACGACGACGTGGAGGACGGTCCGGCCCTGCCGATCCCAGTCGGCGGCCCGGGGATGCGGGCGCGAGGTCCATCTCTTGCAGCAGCCGAGGTCCGCCGACGAGGACGTCGTGACCGTGGACGCTGGCGTGCGCACCGCGACCGGCCAGCGCCTCGAAGCCGGAGGCCGGCCGTGTCTCGACGCCTCGCTGCCTGGCGCCGCCGACGATCGCCCGGGCGAGTGGGTGCTCCGAGTCGGCCTCGACCGACGCCGCGAGCCCGAGCACACGTTCGGCGTCCATCGAGCCCGCTGCCACGTCGACGAGGACGGGCTCGCCCCTGGTCAGGGTTCCGGTCTTGTCGAAGATGATCGTGTCGAGGGTCGCGGGCCCGCTCGAGCGCCAGGCGGTCCTTGACCAGCAGCCCGTTCCGGGCCCCGAGCGAGGTGGAGATGGCGATGACGAGCGGGATGGCGAGGCCGAGGGCATGCGGGCAGGCGATGACCAGGACGGTCGCGGTCCGGACGAGCGCGCCTTCCGGGTCGCCCTGGATCCACCAGAGACGAGGGTGATGCGCCGGCGCCGAGGGCGACGTAGAACAGGAGTGGCTGCGGCCCGGTCGGCCAGCGCCTGGGCGCGCGACGCCGAGGCCTGCGCCGCTGCGACCAGGCGCATGATCCCGGACAGCGCGGTGGCGTCGCCGGTGGCGGTGACCCGGATGCGAAGCGAGCCGCCTGCCGCGACCGTGCCCGCGACGACCGTGTCGCCGGGCTCCTTGGCCACGGCCGCGGACTCGCCGGTGATCATCGACTCGTCGACATCGGCGCTGCCCTCGGCCACCACGCCGTCGGCCGGCGACGCGGGCGCCGGGCCGGACGAGGACGACGTCGCCCACGGCCAGGGCCGCCGATCGGCACCTCCTCGGTGCCGGCAGCGGTGACCCGCTCCGCGGTGTCGGGCAGCAGCTCTGCGAGCGCCGAGAGCGCGCCCCGCGCCTGGGCGATGGAGCGCATCTCCAGCCAGTGGCCGAGCAGCATGATGGTGATGAGGGTGGCGAGCTCCCACCAGATCTCGACCTCGAACAGGCCGAGCGTGCCGGCCCAGCGAGGTCACGAACGCCACGATGATCGCCAGCGAGATGAGGGTCATCATCCCGGGCTGTCCGGTCGGCCAGCTCGCCGAGGGCGCCGCGGAGGAAGACCAGGCCGCCGTAGAGGAAGATCGACCGTGCCGAGGACCGCCGGGAGAGGTCGCGATGCCCGGGAACGCGGGGACGTGTAGCCGAGCCAGTCCGGCGACGTCGGGGCTCAGAAGACGACCGGGATGGTCAGAGCCAGGCACAGCCAGAACTTGTCGCGGAACATCGCGACCGAGTGGCCCTCGTGGCGGTCGTGGCCCGGCCGTGCTCATGTCATGCCCGGCGTGCTCGCGGGCGGCCGGGGTTGCAGCGAGTTCCGCAACACGCTCGCTTCCCGGCTCGCGATCCTGGTGGTGATGTGCGTCGTGGTCCATCCAAGTCCCTGGATTCGAGGCTAATCAACATACCCCCCGGGAGTATTCTACACGAGGCATGTCAAGGATCAGGGTGCTCACACCGTCAGGAGAGCGCCACGTAGGCGCTGAGCACAACCAGCGTCGCGGTCATCGCCGCGAACACGGTCCGCTCGAGGCGACTCTTCGAAGCCAGGTTGCCGAGGGTATTCAACGCCAGGTACGCGGCAATCGCCCAGGTCGCCGGCGCCAGGACGCCGGTTCCGACCGTCGGCCAACCGAGGGCACCCGCCCGAGCCAGGATCACCAGCGCGCAACCGACGAGGATCGCGGCGGCGACAGCGCTGGCGGCTCGGAGTCGGTTCGGAAGCGTGCCCGCATGCCGGCCCCCGAGAACATGAGCCCCGAGCGGCGCACCGAGAGCGAGACTGGCTTGAAACGCCGCCATCCCCACGAAGAGGATGGCGGCGAAGACTGCGACGGGGATCATCGGAGCGGTGCTCCGGTCCGGACGGCGGTGAGCACGTCGAGGATCGCCTGGGCCGATGCGCGGAGCGTCGACGCCGGAGATCAGGGAGTTGTGGGTGGCGTTTGCCATCACCCGATGGATGCTCGCGGTCGACAGGTGGGGCAGGGCTTCCTGGGCAGCCACCCAGCCGGGGTCGGCCCCAGCCACCGCGGTGACAACGATGAGTGGGCGATTGCCGATGCTGGTTAGGGCCGCGGACTGCTGAAGGGCCGGCCGCAGGGCACGGACCTCATCGCGCGCTCCGCGAACGATGGCCGCGGTCGACTCGTTGGCGGGCAATCCGAGAAGGGGCGCCAGGAGACCGATGCGGGCGAGCGAGGGGGACAACGTCGAGACAGTCTCGAACATCGAATAGACGCCCGGGTATTGGGGCAGCGCCGTGAACGCGTCGGCCGGCTGCGCGTCGAGCAGGACCATGCCCGCGACTTCGTCGGGGTATTGGGCCGCGAAGACTCGGACGTATGGTCCGCCCGAGGAATGCCCGACCAGGATGTACGGGCCGGGGACGCCGGCGCGCTCGAGCAGGGTGTGCAGATCCGTTGCGAGGGCGATCCCGTCCTGTGAACCAGCCTCGTCGCTCCGTCCGTGGCCGGCCCGGTCGTAGGTGCAGACCGTGGTCGTTGCCGCGACGGCCGGCGCGATGGCTGCCCAGAAGGATGACGATGCGCCGAGGCCGGGCTGGAGGATGACCGCGGGGCCGCCCGAACCTGAGCACTCGATGTAGAGCCGATGTCCGCCGACGTCGATCATCTTGCCGGTGCCCGCCTGGGCAGCAGCCGTAGCCGCGCTAACCGTTGTCAGGGCGCCACCGATCGCGAAGACGAAGAGAGTGGCGACCACCGGGACGACCAGCCAGCGACCCCGGCCACGGAGATTGGCGCGAACCTGGATGACCATCCAGATCGCCAGACCGGCGATGGCCAGCGGCCAGACCCAACCGAGGAAGTCCATGAGGGCCGGGCCTGGCTGGAACACGATGAGGCCGATCCCGATCGAGCCGAGGACCGCCGCCGGCACCGCGGTCCAAGCCTGGGGTTGGGCGCTGAAGCGGGTGGACAGGAGGCCCATCAGGCCCCAGCCGATACCGAATGCGAAGAGCACAGACCCGGTGACGAGCGGCTCCGACCCGCCTGACGCAATGGTGAAGGCCAAGGCGACGGCGAGGGCCGCCCCGGCGACGAGCGAACCGAGGATTGCCAGAACGGGAGAGCGGGTGCTCGTGGTGGGCGACGAGTCGTTCATGAGAAGTCCTCCGAGGATGCGGGCGAACGGGTTGGTTGTGGTGAAGGGCTCATGACGCGGCCCCGGCAGACGCGCGGTCCGGAGATGCGACGGCCGTCTTGGAGGTTCGAGATCCCCGGGCGGTACGCCAGAAGAGCCAGAAGATCAGCAAGGCCTCACCGACGAAGGTGAAGGTGCTGATGGTCAGTGCGTAGCCGGCAATGAAGATCGTCCCGATCGAGTCGGCCACGTAGCCGACGCCGGCTAGGACGACAAGGGCCGCGAGCAGCCGCGGGGCGCCGAACCCGAACAGCAGGGCACCAAGGCCGACGAGGTGAATGCCGAAGATCCCGAGCGCCAGGTGCCAGCCTGAGTCGAACGTCGCGACCGATGCCGCGACCTGCGCCTGGAGCGGGGCCGACTGCAGCGCGGTCCCGGTCGCGCCGTGGACCAGTTGCGCGGCACTGATCAGGTTGAGCAACGCGAAGGCAAAGGCCGCGGCATAGACGATGCGCAGCGACCCGACGAGACGCGCGAAGCCCTCATTGACGGGTCGCAGGAGGAGGTAGAACCCCCAGGCGACCACGACGTCGAGGATTGCGACGATAAGGAAAGCGGCGATGGCGGCCTGGAAGAGCCCCGGTGACGCCGCGATGTTGTTCGCGGTCGCGGCCGCATCGACCGGCACGATGAGGGTCTTCAAGACCCCGAACTGGGCGAATGGCGCGAGGATCGCCATGAGCAGCAGGCTGACGGCGGTCGCAAACGCGACGTTGCGTTGGGCGCCTGGCAGGCGGCTCGCGATGGTCAACGATCGGATGGCCATGTCGTTCCCTTCCCGAACGGTCGAGCCCTGACGCTTCTAGGTGGATCGTCGGCTCGACATGTCTGGTCGGGACCGTAGGACGGCAGTCGCCGCGTTCCAACGGAGCCAGCACAGCCCTCCGCGCAGTGTTTGTCCGGGGACCGGGAGAGGGTCTGCCCGGAGGCGGGTGCCGTAGGATGGATTCTCGATCGCCGACAGGTCAGCCCAGCCGCAGCCCCCTTCGATCGGCGCGTCAACCCGTGATCGACCCTGGAAGGAGCGATCGTGATCGGTCGGCCGACCTCCAACTGGGTTCGCGCTTTGCTCCTGGTCACCGCGGCCGCGCTCGGTCTGGGGATGCTCGCCGGCAACGCTCAGCAGGGTGCGCTCAGCCTCGGGACGGTGCTGGAGGTGCTCGTCGGCTGGTCGTTCGTCGCCTGCGGCATCTTCCTCTGGGCCCGCCGGCCGGCCAACCGCCTCGGACCGCTGATGACGATCGTTGGGTTCTTGTGGCTCTTCGGCCGGACCATGACCCTGGTCGCGAATCCCATCGTCTACACCGCCGGCCTCTGGTTGACCGACCTCTGGGCGCCCGCGTTCGCCTTGTTCCTCCTGTCCTTTCCGACCGGCCGCCTCACCTCTCGAGCCGACTTCGCGATCGTCGGCGTCTTCCTGTTCGTCACGGTCCCGCTCGAGTTCATCTGGCTCCTGTTCCTCGCCCTCGACAATGGCCTGAACGCGCTGGGCATCGCACCCAACGAGAGCGCCGCCCACGTGATCGATACGATCCAGCGAGACCTGATCTCGCTTGGCTCCGTGCTGCTCGTCCTCGCGCTGGGTCGGCGCTGGCTGCGATCGAGCGGGCCGGTACGGCGCCAGATGACGCCCGTCCTCGTGGGCGCCGTCGCGGTCCTCCTGCAGACGGCGTCGTGGATCTTCCTCTCGTCCGGCACAAGCCTCGAGCCCTTGGACGACCTGATCTTCCTCGCCCAGATCGCGATCCCGATCGCGGTCCTGTTCGTGATGCTCCAGTCCCGGATGGCCCGCGCCGGCGTCGCGGACCTCGTCGTCGAACTAGGACAAACACCAACACCGGCCCGCCTCCGCGATGCCTTGGCCAATGCGCTTGGTGACCCCAGCCTGCAGGTGGCCTACTGGTCGCCTAGCCAGGATCGACTCCTCGATGCGGGCGGCGAGCCAGTGGTGCTGCCTGAGGACGGTACCGGCCAGGCCGTCACGATGCTCGAGCGGAACGGCGTGCGGGAGGCCGCGATCATCCATGACGCGATCCTTCTCGAGGATCCAGGCCTGATCGCCTCGGTTGCCAGCGCGATGCGGCTGGCGGTCGAGAACGATCGGCTGACCTCCGAGGTCGAAGCACAACTCCAGGAGGTGCGCGCGTCGCGCACACGGATCGTGGAGGCCGGAGATCGGGAGCGCCGGAGGATCGAGCGAGACCTTCACGACGGTGCCCAGCAACGGCTTATCTCGCTCAGCCTCGAGTTACGGGCGGCCCGGTCCAAACTCGGTGAGGCTGGCGACCCGGAACTCCGACGCAGCCTCGATCGGGCAGCCGATGAAGCGCAGGCGGCACTGGTGGAGTTGCGCGATCTGGCGCTCGGGATCCACCCACTGATCCTCACGGAAGGCGGCCTCGGCGAGGCCATCGAGTCCCTCGCCGATCGCACGCCGGTCGACGTTTCAGTGGACATCGGCTCGGAGCGCTATTCCCCGGCGGTCGAGGGCGCCGCCTACTTCGTCATCTCGGAGGCTTTGGCCAACGTGACGAAGTATGCGAAGGCGACCAAGGCAACGGTGCGGGTCCGGGGGCTCGCCGATCACCTGACGATCGAGGTCAGCGACGACGGCATCGGTGGCGCCGACCCCCGATCCGGCAGTGGCCTGCGTGGTCTTGCCGACCGTCTGGCTGCCTTGGACGGGACGACCACAGTCGTCAGCCCGGTCGGTGGCGGGACAACGATCACCGCCCAGGTCCCCACCATTCCTCCTACGGCGTCCCCCGTGCCAGCCCTGTATGCGCCGGCGACCTCCGATGACACGATGGAGGCATGACCACGATCCTGATCGTTGATGACGACCCTCGATTTCGAACGCAGGCGCGCGATGTCCTCGAGGCCGATGGCTTCGTGGTGATCGGCGAAGCGGTCGACGGCGCCTCCGGCCTCGAGGCCGCCCAAACCCTGCGGCCTGACTTCGTGCTGCTCGACATCGGCCTCCCGGACGTCGAGGGATTCGAGGTGGCGAGGGCCCTAGCGGTTGATGGACCGCCTCCGTGGGTCGTGCTCACGTCGAGCCGCGACGCACGGGCCTACGGGCGGCGCCTGACGAACGGTCACGCTCTGGGCTTCATCCCCAAGGAGCGGATCTCCGGGGCAGCCATCCGGGCGCTGGTCGACCGCCCATGACCTTGCGCCTCGTCCTCGCCGATGACTCGGTGCTCGTTCGCGAAGGGGTCGCCCGACTTCTGGCCGACGCCGGTTTCGAGGTCGTTGCTCAGGTCGGCGACGCGGACGCCCTGTTGCGGGTGACCCGAGAACATCTTCCGGATGTGGCGATCGTCGACATCCGAATGCCTCCGACCCACACCGACGAGGGTCTCCGCGCGGCCCAGGCGATCCGCGCCGAGCACGGCGTTTCGGTGGGCATCCTCGTCCTGTCCCAGCACGTCGAGCCGTCATTCGCGTTGCGGTTGGTGAGCGACGGGGCGGGTGGCGTGGGATACCTGCTCAAGGACCGCGTCACCGATCTGGACGATTTCGCCGACGCCATTCGTCGGATCGCCAAGGGCGGCTCAGTGATCGATCCCGCGGTCGTCGCGGTGCTCGTCGGCCGGCGGGCGCGCGTGCCGCTCGACGACCTCACCGAGCGCGAGCGCGATGTCCTTGCCCTGATGGCCGAAGGGCGCTCGAACCAGGCGATCGGCGATCGCCTGTCGATGGCGCGAAAGACCGTCGAGGCCCACATCGCGAACATCTTCTCGAAGCTTGAGTTGCCACCCGCGTCCGACGACCACCGCCGAGTGCTCGCGGTGCTCGCCCACCTGCAGGGGTCCGGTCGAGCGAAAGGCTGAGGGAGGAATTCGACCGACATGTCGAGCTTATCCAGGGACTCCCGACGTTTCTGCCGATGGCCGGTGCGATTTGAGCGTGGCGCGGAGTCCGATTCTGTCCATCCGGCGGGCAACCAGGTTGAACGTGCGGGGGGCAGTTCCGGTGAACGTCATTCGCTCAGACAATTCAAGGCCGTCTAGCACTACCCCGGCGGAGCACGCCCGGCGACAATCCGGGCGAAGGGGAGTAGACCCGTCGCTCGCGCGACGCGGGTGGATCGCCATACCCGGCTTCGGCCCGGTCCCCCAGCCTCACCTCGAGGCGGACGAGACCTTCGACATGCCTCGCGTGGTCGAGGTGGCCCACCACGCAGGACTCGTCGGTCGGCCAACGGCCACGGCGCTACGTCTGGCGCGCCGCCATGGTCGTCGCGTCGAGCCGATCGGCTGGATCGCAGTCAGATGCACAGGTGGGCCTTGCGCAAGGATCGGAGGGAGAAGATGGATGCGACAGGGAAGCGCGAGCAGTCATCGCGCCTGCCGCCGCGTTGGTTCATCCGGACGTTCTGGATCGTGCAGCGTGCTCTCTACTCGATCACGCGCGGCCGGTTCGGCCTACAGACCGCGACGGCCGAACGCCAGGGCATGCTCCGACTCCGGACGATCGGGCGTCGCACCGGTGAGGAGCGGACGGCCATCCTCTGCTACTTCGAGGACGGTCCCGACCTGGTCACCATGGCCATGAACGGCTGGGCCGATGCCGAGCCTGCCTGGTGGCTCAACCTGCAGGCGCATCCCGACGTCACCGTCGACCTGCCCGGCGGGTCGCGCGCCGTCCATGCACATGCAGCGGACAAGGACGAGCGGCCGCGTCTGTGGGCGAGGTGGGCCGGCTACGACAAGGATCTCGACGCCTTCGCCGCGCGTCGCTCGGGGGAGACCGCGGTCGTCATCCTCTCGCCCCGACCCGAGTAGGGGTCCTCACCGGACCTCGAGCATCTTGCCGCAAACGGATCGGCGTCAGGTTGTACATGCCGGACCGAGTCAGCTGAACGTCATCCGTTCAGGTAACTCCGGGATCAACGGTATCGGGCTCAACGACCGTTGGGAAGGGAAGTGTTCCCAACCGTTCCCGCTACTCCAAGATCGCCTGCCGGTGGCGCCGCGGCTTACATCCGCCGGGCAGCCAAGGGGCGCTCGATCGCTGACGTGGTCGTGCCGCCATGGATCAGTCCTCGTTGTCCTCGAAGTCCGGCCAAGCCGCGATGTCGACACCGTGGTTCTCGGGTGACGCGAGCGTCCACCAATGGGGCGCATGCGTGCCGTCCGCCAGGCGTCCGCCGGCTTCGAGTGCTGCGGCGACTCGTGCTTCGGCCTGATCGGCCGGGACGCTGACGTCGATGTGGGTCCGGCCACGCCCCGGCTTGGGTGGATGGAGGCGCTGGAACGATACGTACGGGTTCCGGCGGTGCCGATCGACGACGTCTTCGTTCGGTCCAAGGCTCCGGTACCCGAGGGCTGCGGCCCAGAACGGACCGACGTCGCTGCCTGCGTCCTGTGCCACCGCAATGCCCACGACCTGGACCTGGGAGGGGTCCGGCTCGAGCCGCAACTCCCGAGCCGCTGCCGAAATCCGGCGTGCCAGCTCGACATCACGATCGCTCAGGGCTCCGTACTCGCCGGAGGCGGTCCGGACCGTGACGCCCTCGGGTCGCACGTCCACGTCCGGGAAGTGGCCCACAACCTCCGCAACGTCGGCGATCGCGGCCACGAACCTTGCTGCTTCCGCGAACGATCCGACACGGAAGTAGGCGAGTGCGCCAGAGAAGAGGACCCGCCAGTCCTCGACTCCGTCGGCGTCGTGGAATGCCCGGGCAGTCGTTCGCTTCTCACTCATGGGGCAATGCTAGGCAGGCAGCCCGGCTTCATGCAACGCGCTGAGGCGCTTCGGAAGAGGCCGAGGCTGAGAGCGGCGAGGGCGATGAGTGCGCTGGCGGCGTTGATGATCGCTCCGGCGCCAGCGTGCGCGCCCAAACTGAGGGTCAGGCCCTGTTCTCGGCGGAGAGGTCCTTGTCCTCCATCTCCCACGCATGGTCGAGCGTGTGGAAGGCCGAGTGGCGGATGAGGAACGGCAGCGTCCACGACCGCATCCGCTTCTCGACCTTCCCGGCGTTGTAGGCGCGCATCGCCGCGACGTAGGTCTCCCGATGCTGGCGCAGACCATCCGGGGTTAGCGCAGCTTCTTCCGGTATCCGCAACCCGACCTGCTTCGCGAATTCCTCGCTTTCGTTGCGGATGACGTGGCGGATGATCCGGGTGCGGTCGCGGCCTCCGCCACGCGGGCCCTTGCGCATCTCTTCCGAGACCCGCGCCGCGACGCCGTCGAAGTACGCCCAGGATGCCCTCAGTAGCGTGATCGCGCGATCGAACTCCGCCTCGCCCATCGGGCCGTGCTCGGTCGAGGACGGCGAGAAGGAGATGCCCCAGAAGTCGACCGAACCGGTTCCGACCCGCTCCTCGACGATCTCCAACGGACCGGCGGCGTCGAACTCGCGTGCCATCCCGGCGAGGTCCGCGATCGGTCGATAGCGCTCCCGATAGGACTCGAGCGTCTCCACGGCGAGATCGGCGCTTTTGGCGCCCCAATTCCAGCCGGGCCAGTCGAGGGCGAAGGCCACCGACCGCTTGTCCTTGGGGCCGCGTTCGATCACGGTGCGGACAGGCATGCATTGAGTATTGCACTAGAACCGCCAGGTCCGGTCAGGTGAACTTCGCGGCATAGGCATGGGCGCCGATCCAAGCACCGCGGCTCTCCGAAACCGAGCGGTCGGCAGTCCTGGGAGGCACGGCCTCGCACGTCTACGGGATCGAGGCACCGGCGGGTTAGCCAAGCGAGTGCCGGGCTCGCTCCTCGAGGCGCCGCCACGATCACGACCGGGCCGGGTCTTCAGCCTCATGCGTTCGTCGCTGGACTCGAGGGACGGGTCGCTCCGAGGCGCGGTTCGGGCAAGACTGGGCCCGCCCCTTGACCTGCGCCGATTGGGCGCTACCATGCCCCGATAATGATACCGGCAATGATTACGGAGGGAAGCGGAGGAGGATCGCGACCGACGAGGGCTGTTTCGCTCTGTTCTTCTTGGACTGACTTGTGCGGGCTTCGGCCCGTGGATGGAAAGGCGGCAACGTAAGCGACCTCAGTCGCCCGGGGCGGTTGCCGCTCAACTTGCTCCAAGCCGCATCAGCCGCTTGGTTCTCGCCACGAATTTGAACAGGAGCAACGACATGTCTTTGCATCAACGAAGTGCGCCCCGCACGTTGAGGGGAGTGTCCGCAGCCGCAGCCTGCGTCGCACTAGTGGTAGCGGGCTGCTCGGGCAATTCGCCCAGCAACGGTCCAACTGGAACCGCTGGCCCTGGAACGGCCAGCAACGCTCCCAGCAACGGTCCAAGTGGCCCCTCGGGCTCTGGAACCGGCAGCCCGTACGGCTTCGCCACCGTTGCGCAGGACCCGACCGCCAAGATCACCATCTGGGTCGACGCCGACCGCTCGGCCATCGCCGAGGCCTTTCAGAAGGACCACCCCGAGTGCCCGCTCAACATCGAGACCTACGACGCCAGCGCCGGGGGTAGCGACACGTTCCACACCAAGGTCTCGCTGCTCGACCAGGCCGGCTCGGGCTGGCCCGACGTCGCGTGGTCGGGACAGGTGAACGACGCCAGCTGGAACGCCCATCCTCAGAACGGCGTTCAGGCCTTTGCCGCGCCGCTCGACGAGGGCGTCGTTCCCCAGAGTTGGCTCGACGGCTACACGCCGGGCGCGCTCGACCCTGTCACGGTCGACGGCCATGTCTACGGCGCCCGCGACAACCTGGCGCCCGTGGTGCTCTGGTACAACAAGACCCTGTTCGACCAGTTCGGGTACACCGTCCCGACCACCTGGGAGGAATACCAGGCCCTCGGCGACAAGGTGGCGGCTGAGCACCCCGGCTACGTCCTCGGATCGATCGGCGATCCCTTCACCGCCGTGCTGACCGACATGTGGGCCGCCCAGGCGCCGATCTATACGGTCGACGGCACCACCTTCACCAGCGACTTCTCGGACAGCCACTCGACCCGCATGATCGCCCTGCTGGACCACATGTTCGCGAACAAGACCCTGGCGATCGAGGGACTGTTCACCCCCGACTGGGTCTCGAAGTGGAAGGGCAAGGTCATGGCGATCCCTGGCCCAACGTGGTTCACGGGAGCCCTCTTCCAGAACAAGGACAACATCGCCGGGCAGCCAGGCGAGTGGGGTGCCGGCCACGCCCTCCACTGGGCTGGCGAGCCAATCGGCACCGGCAACGTGGGTGGCGGCTTCTGGTACGGGTCGAGCCACTCGGCGAACCTCGCATGCGTGGGTACCTACCTGCAGTACGTGACGAGCGGACCCCAGTCGGTCAAGCTCATCACGGGCCTCCCGGCCTACGCCTCGACCGCAAGTGCGTGGTTGGACGCGCAGGTCACGGGTGGCTTCTGGGCCAACCCGGATACGTTCAAGGACGTCGTCAGTGAGGCAGCCAACAACATCTGGAAGGGCTGGGGTGCCACGCTCCCCTTCAGTTCCGAGCCTCCGTGGGCGGAGATCGTGAATCCGGCTCTTGCTTCCGGAAAGACCATTGCCTCGCAGGTCAGCGCTTGGCAGCAGAGAATGGCGAACGACGCCCAGGTCAACGGCTTCACGGTCGTGACCAAGTAAGCGAAGGAACGCACCATCTCTCGCACCGACGCCATCGTGCCCACTGCCGCCCCGACAACGGGGCGGCAGTCGGCCGCTTTGCGCCCGCCAAGGCGGCCGCAAAGCGGAGCCCGCGCGCAGGCGTTCGCCGCCTACGTGTTCTCCAGCGGCTACGTGCTGCTGCTACTGGTCTTCGGCGTTCTGCCCATGGTCTTTGCCCTGTATCTCTCATTCACCAAGAGTGGGCAATTCGTCGGGCTCGACAACTACGTGAAGGCCGTCGGGGACTTCCGGTTCTGGCCGGCCGTGCAGCACGTCGCGGCTTTCCTGGTGATCTGGGTGGTGACCCTGACCGGGCTCGTCACCCTGCTGGCGCTCATCGTCCACGCCGTGCGCGTCAGGTGGCTTTCCTCTACCGCGCGCTTCCTGTTCTACATCCCCGGCGCGTTCGCGGGTTCGGCCAGCGTCATGCTGTGGCTCTTCGTGCTCAATCCCTCCGTCAGCCCGGTGTCCTTCGTCCTCAAGTGGTTCGGGTACACGAACTTCGTTCAAGTCATCGACCTGAACAACCTGCCCGTGATTTTCACGGTCATTGCGTTCTGGACCGGCGCCGGTGGATGGATCATCATCATGTACGGCGCGTTGAATAACATCTCCGACGAGATCATGGAGGCTGCCCGCTGTGACGGCGCCAGCGCCATCAAGACCGCTTGGTACATCCAGATCCCGCTGATTCGGAAGTGGATCGCGTACATGGCCGTCATCTCGGTCGCCGCCGGGACCCAGCTGTTCGCGGAACCCAAAATCCTCGCCCAGGCGAGCAGGAACCAGATCCCGAAGCACTATTCCCTCAATGAACTCGCATACGTCACCGCCTTCGGCCCGCAAGCGGACTTCAACAGCTCTGCCGCGATCTCGATGATGTTGCTCGTCGTGGCGGCGGGGCTTGCCGCGTTCTTCGTCTTCCGAGGAGGACTCTTTGACCGCGACTAGAAGATCCGTCGTGCGGTCTGACTTCGCGCCGGGCCGCTGGCTCGGTCGCGTGACAGCTTTCCTGATCGCCGGATTCTTCGCGGTGTTCTTCGTCCTTCCCCTGGTTTGGCTCCTGCTCGCGCCGACGAAGGACACCCCCCAACTCAACGGCTTTCACGGCGAGGCTTCCCTGAGTTTCGGCTCCTTCGAACAACTCGTCGCAAACTGGAACGAGCTGGTCGGGTTCCAGGATGGCCGCATCTGGACGTGGCTCGGGAATTCGGTGTACTACGCCGGGGTCGCGTTGGTGCTCACGCTCCTCGTGTCAATTCCGGCCGGCTACGCGCTGGCCAAGACCAACTTCAGGTTTCGCCGCGCAATCCTCATCTCGACCCTCATGGTGATGCTCATCCCGAACACGGCGCTCGTGCTGCCGGTCTTCCTTGAAATCAACGCCGTGCACCTCGTGGGGTCGCCGTTGGCGGTCATCCTGCCATTCGCGTTCTTCCCATTCGGCGTCTATCTGGCGTATATCTACTTCTCCACGAGCGTTTCGCGCGAGCTTCTCGACGCCGCCCGCATCGATGGCGCGGGCGAGTTCGCGGTCTTCCGGCGAATCGCGCTGCCGCTCGCGATCCCTGTCGTCGCGCTCGTAGGCTTCTTCAACTTCGTCACCAACTGGAACAACTATTTCCTGCCCTTCGTGATGCTTCCGGGGTCGAAGACACAGCCCATTCAAGTGGGTCTGGTGGAATTGCTCGCGAATGTCCGGGAGTTCAATCCGACCACCGTCGCCTCCAACTCGATCCCGTTTCCACAGCTGGCGCTCGCGACGCTGATCTCCGTCGCACCGGTGCTGATCATCTTCGTGTTCTCGCAGCGCTTCCTCGTGGCGGGCCTCACCGCAGGCGCGACAAAGGAATAGGTCCGCCATCGTGGAGAGGACGCGAAGATTCGGAATGGCGTGCCGCATGCTTCCGGACACCAGAGACGAATACCTGCGGGCTCACGCCGACGCCTGACCCAGCGTGGAGAGCACGATCACCGCGTGCGGGATCTGCAACGTGCGCGTGTGCGTAACGACAATGACGCGGACCAGGCAAGAATGGCGGCCGACCCGGAGACGCAGCGTTGGTGGGCGCTCACGGACGCAATCCAAATTGGCTTTGAGGCGGACTTCCCCGCGGGCCGGGGCTGTCAAGTCGTGACGGCCGTCGCCGGGCGATCGCCCTGCCCGGCCGTTCCGGGCATCGTAGAGTGGTAGATCGGGCCGGACCCGCGGCCGCGTCTCCCGCGCGCTTCGAGCGCTGAAAGGACCTTCCGACCGTGGCCGCACGCCCAAAGGTGCCCAAGACGACGATCGTCGACATCGCCGCAGCGAGCGGGGTCTCGGTCGCGACCGTCTCCCGGATCCTGAACGACAAGCCCGATGTCGCGGACGAGACGCGCGCCCGGGTGCTGCAGCGTCATGGACGAGATCGGGTTCGCGCCGCAGAGCGCGTGGCGCCAGATCCGGTCGGGCCGGACGCGCTTGATCGCCGTCCATCGCCCGGAGGAGTTCAACCCGCCGGCCTATCGCCTGCTGATCGCGGCCTCGCTCGGCGTCGAGGAAGCCGGCTACTCGATCAACATCATCACCCGCACCCTGAGCGATGCCGAACTGCTCAGGATCTTCCGGAGCAGGCAGGCCGACGGGATGATCCTGCTCGAGATCCAGGCCGACGACCCCCGTGCCGAGATCCTCCGCGCCCAGGGCTTTCCGTTCGTCATGGTCGGCCATCGCAGCGACAACGCCGGGATCAGCTTCGTCGACCTGGACATCGAGCACGGAATCGGGCTCGCGCTGGAGCATCTCGTGGCGTTGGGCCACCGCGATGTCGCCTTCCTCGCCATCGCCCCGGTCGTCCGCCAGAAGGTGTACGGCTTTGCGACGTGGGCGCTGCAGGGCTACGAACAGGCGTGCGCGCGGTTCGGGACTCGCGCCGATCAGCGCATCCGGAAGCGCATCGAGTGACGCGATGTCCGCCGCCGCGACGCGCCTCCTCGACGACCATCCGGAAGTGACCGCCGTCATCGCCCCGCAAGAGCTGTCCGCGGTCGGAGTTCTCCGAGCCTGTCATGCGCGGGGCCTGACGATCCCGCACGACCTCTCGGTGGTCGCGATGATCGGGGACTCGATGAGCGAGCTGGCGACGCCGCCGTTGACGACGATCGACTTCCCGGCCGAGGAGCTCGGTCGGACGGCGGCCCGGAATCTCGTGGACCGTCTCGACAGCGGCGACGCGACCCCGCGCCAGGTCTTCGTCCGGCCCGGGCTCACCGTCCGGGGGACGACCGCTCCGCCCGCCGCGCGCTGACCCTCGGAGGAGTGGGGTGCCGCGCGAGGCTTGACCGCGTTGGTCGGTTCGGTAATGATACCGGAGGATCGCGTGCCCGGAATCCGGCGCTCCGTCTCGCCTGGTCGCGGTCGGCTTCGATCAACCCGCGTCAGTCGCTCTTCGGGGCTAGCTCCTCCAGCCCCGAAGAGCGGCGGGCGCCCGGCGGCACGGCTGCCTCCGACGACCACATTCCAGGAGGTCCGGGAATGCGAATCACCGGCGTTCGGACTGTCCTGTACGAATACGAGCTTCGTCGACCGATCGGGGACGTCCAGCTCCCCGACGGGGCCCGGCGGAGCGCGGAGCTCGCGGTCTTCCTGACCACGGACGAGGGCGTCACGGGCGTGGCGATCGCGAGCGCCGGCTCCGGGCCGATCATCAGCGGCCTGGCCGAGCATCTCGTCGGACGCGACCCGCGACAGGTCCGCAGCCTCTACCAGCTGCTGACCCGGCTCACGTTCAAGGCGGGACTCGATGGCATGGCCGGAAACGCAGTCGCCGGGCTGGACACGGCGTTGTGGGACGCGCGAGCGAAGCTGAACGACGTGCCGCTCTGGCAGGAGCTCGGCGGCAGCTCGAATCGCGTCGCCGCGTACGCGAGCGGCCTCGACATGCCGCTCGCCGACGACGACCTCAGGGCGTACTACTGCGATGTCGCCGCACGCTACGGGATCACCGCCGGCAAGCTGAAGGTCGGGCGCGATCCGGAGCGGGATGTCGAGCGCCTGGAGATCATGCGAGACGCCCTCGTGGAAGGATCCGGAATCGAGCGGCCGAGCTTGATGATCGACGCCAACGAGTTCTGGTCCCCGAAGCAGGCGATCCGGCGGATCTCGGAGCTCGAGCGCAGCTTCGACCTGGTCTGGGCCGAGGAACCGGTCCGACGCAACGATCATCGCGGCCTTGCCCGCGTGTCACGCGGCGTTCGGGCCGCGGTCGCGACCGGCGAAAACCTGACCTCGATCGGCCCGTTCGTCTCCCTGATCCAGAGCGAGGCGGTCGACGTCGTCCAGATCCACGTCCAGGCGACGGGGATCACGGCCGGGCTGCAGATCGCGGAGATGAGCGACGCCTTCGCCCTGCCGATCGCCCTCGTCAACTGCCCGGGCCGCTACGCTGCACACCTCGCGGCGGTGGTTCCGAATCACCTCATGATGGAAGTCCTGGACGCCGGTCGCGATGTCGTGTTCGCCTCGGATCATCGCCTGGAGGGCGGCCAGATCGTTCTGAGCGAGGCCCCCGGGCTGGGGATCACCTTCGACGAGGAGCGGCTCGCCGAGCACGCGGTGGATCGCCCGACCTCGGAGTCGTTGTCGGCCGCGTACCGGCGTGCCGAGGACTCCGGGATCTCGGAGCCGGGGATCCCCGTCCCTGCCCGTTCGCCCGTCGCCGATGCCTGAACGGCGCCCGGCCGAGCAATCGGCATTCGCCGGCGACGGCTCCCCGCCGAACGGCGGCATGTCCGGATGAGCGTCGATCCGGTCGAGGTCGTTTCGATCGGAACGACGGGCGTTGCGATCACCCGGCTCGGGTTCGGGTCGTCGTCGATCGGCGGACTCTTCGCCGCGGTGGATGCAGAAGATGCGTCCGCGACCCTCGAACACGCGTATGCCATGGGGGTTCGCTACTTCGACGTCGCGCCGCTGTACGGCTACGGCGATGCGGAACGGCGTCTCGGCGCCATGCTCCGGGCGAAGCCGCGCGATGCGTACGTGGTGTCGACCAAGGTCGGGCGGCTGGTGCGGCGCGAGGCGGACATCCCGCCCGAATCAGACATCGACCCGCAGCGGGTCGATGATCGCGACGATGCCCTCTACGCGGGAATTGGAGACCGCCGGATTGTGTTCGACTACACCGCGGACGGCGTCGCGCGGTCGATCGACGAGAGCCTCGAGCGGCTGGGGCTCGATCGGGTCGACATCGCGTTCATCCACGACCCGGACGACCACTGGCAGGACGCGATCGAGGGCGCCTATCCTGCCCTCCATCGGCTCCGTGAGGAAGGCATCATCCGGGCGATCGGCGTCGGGATGAACCAGGCCGAGATGCTCGACCGATTCGCCCGCGAGACCGACATCGACGTCGTCCTGCTGGCCGGCCGCTACACGCTGCTCGATCAGACGGCCGGCGCCGGCCTCCTGCCGACCTGCCGACGCCGCGGCATCGCCGTCATCGTCGGCGGCGTGATGAACAGCGGCATCCTCGCGAACCCGAGCGGCCTGGGACGGTACGACTATCGACCGGCTCCGGCCGACATCGCTCAACGGGTCCGGGCGATCGGGGCCATCTGCGAGCGTCACGACGTGCCGATCAAGGCGGTGGCGATCCAGTTTCCGTTCGGCCATCCGGCGGTCGCCGGCCTGGTCGCCGGCGTGCGAACGATCGAACACCTCGACGAGTACCCAGCCCTGATGGGGCAGCCAATCCCGGGAGCCCTGTGGGCGGACCTCCGCGACGCTGGCCTGCTTCCGCGAGCTAGCGCCTGAAGCGAGGGATCCAGCGGGGAGTGGCGGCGCAGTACGCGGCGTATGCCTCGCCGTATACCTGGTGCAGGGTCGGCTCCTCGTACAGGCGCACGAACGCATGGAACGCGGCGGCGATGACCACGCCGTAGAGGGCGACGGCCCAGCTGGCGAAGACGATGGCCTGGCCGAAGATCATGGCGCTGACCGCGACGTACATCGGGTTGCGGACGAAGCGGTAGAGGCCGCCGACGACCAGGGTCCGGGTCGGCGCGATCGGGGCCGGGGTGCCCAGCCCCTCCCAGGCGAAGCGGGCAAAGGCGTCGAGCACGACGGCGAGACCAGCGGCGATCAGGATGACGCCGCTCCAGCGCAGCACGCCGGGGCCGTCGCTCGGCGGCAGCGGGCTCCAGCCGGTGATCAGCCAGGGAATGAGGCCGGCGACGACGCCGGGGGCGAGGACCAGGAAGGCGAGACTGCCGAGCGCCGCCCGGATCCGAGCCGTCACGTCCCGCGTCCTCCTCGGAGCCCGCCACGCTGGCACGGCAGGAGCCTATCGGATCTGATGCTCTGACGTCCGATCCCGACCGCTGATTGGAATGGCTGGCGAGGAAGGATTCGAACCTTCGATCTCCCGGTCCAGAGCCGGGCGCCTTACCGCTTGGCCACTCGCCAGTGACGCGCCGCTGAACGGCCCCGGCCCGACGCGTTCGACATTCTAGCCGACGCCAACCCCGCCCCTGATCGACGCTATCGGCCGTCGCCCTTCGCCTGGATCTTTGCCCAGGTGTCCTTGAGGGTGATCGCCCGATTGAAGACGAGGGCTCCGGGGGCGGAGTCGACGTCGACCGCGAAGTACCCCAGTCGCTCGAATTGCACGGTCTCGCCGTCGCGAGCGTCGCCGAGCGACGGCTCGACGAAGGCGTCCGTCAATCGGCGCTCGGAATCGGGGTTCAGGTCGTCGAGCAGGTCGCGCCCGTCCGCGCCCGGGTCGGGCCGCGTGAACAGGTACTCGTACAACCGCACCTCGGCCGGCAGGGCATGCGGAGCCGACAACCAATGGAGGGTCGCCTTCGGTCGACGGCCATCGGGCGCGTCGCCGCCGCGGGTGGCCGGGTCGTACGTGCAGCGCAGCTCGACGACGCGCCCGGTTTCGTCCTTGATCACGCCCGTGCACGTCACGAAGTACGCCGCCCGAAGGCGGACCTCGCGTCCGGGCGCCAGCCGGTAGAACTTCGGTGCCGGCTCCTCCATGAAGTCATCGCGCTCGATCCACAGCTCGCGGCTGAACGGCACGCGCCGCGAGCCCGCCGCCGGATCCTCCGGGTTGTTGGGGACGTCGAGCTCCTCGACGCGCCCTTCCGGATAGTTATCGATGACCACCTTCAGCGGGTCGAGAACGGCGAACCGTCGCTCGGCGGTCCGGTTCAGGACGTCACGCACCGAGTGCTCGAGGAGCCCCATCTCGTGGACGCTGTCCGACTTGGCCACCCCGACCTCGGTGGCGAATCGGCGGATGCCCTCGGCCGGGAAACCGCGCCGACGCAGGCCGGAGATCGTCGGCATGCGGGGATCGTCCCAGCCGCGGACGTGTCCGGCGGTCACGAGCTGGAGCAGGAATCGCTTCGACAGGACCGTGTACGTGAGGTTCAGCCGCGCGAACTCGTACTGGCGAGGGCGCGACGGGACCGGCAGGTGCTCGATCAGCCAGTCGTAGAGCGGGCGGTGGGCCTCGAACTCCAGGGTGCAGATCGAATGGGTGACCCGCTCGATCGCGTCCGACTGGCCATGGGCGAAGTCGTAGGTCGGATAGACGCACCATCGGTCGCCCGTCCGGGGATGGTCAGCATGGACGATCCGGTAGAGGACGGGGTCGCGCAGGTTGATGTTGGGCGAGGCCATGTCGATCCGGGCCCGCAACACCCGGGCGCCGTTCTCGAACTCGCCGGCGCGCATCCGATCGAACAGGTCGAGGTTCTCCTGAACCGACCGCTCGCGCCACGGCGAGTTCCGGCCGGCTTCAGTGAGCGTGCCCCGGTGCTCGCGGATCTCATCGGCGGAGAGGTCGTCGACGTAGGCGTCGCCGCTCCGGACGAGATGGACCGCCCAGTCGTAGAGCTGCTCGAAGTAATCGGACGCGAAGTGGAGGTGCTCGCCCCAGTCGAAGCCGAGCCAGCGGATATCCGCCTGGATGGCATCGATGTATTGCTGCTCCTCCTTGACCGGGTTCGTGTCGTCGAAGCGCAGGTTGCAGCGGCCGCCGAATTCCTCGGCGATGCCGAAGTTCAGGCAGATCGACTTGGCGTGGCCGATGTGGAGGTACCCGTTCGGCTCCGGCGGGAAGCGGGTCACCGGGGCCGAAGCCTTCCCGGCAGCAAGATCGCTCGCGACGATCTCGCGGATGAAGTCCCGCCGCTCAGTCCCGACCTCGGGAGGAGTCGCGGGCGTCCCTCCGCTGTCGGTTCTCTCCGGGATCATCAACGCGGCTCCTGCAAACCGGCATGGGGGAGTCGCGGCTCGGGTGACGGCGCACCACACTCCCGGGGAGTTGGCTGGCGCGCCAGGATTCGAACCTGGAACCCCCTGATCCAGAGTCAGGTGCTCTACCGTTGAGCCACGCGCCAGCGGCGGATCGGCATTCTACCGCAGCAGGGGTGCGTAACCGCTAACTGGTACCCTCCATTCTCGTGAGCCACCGGCAGGAGAGGGCTGCGGCGACCGGCGCGCCGATCCGGCGGAGTCGCCTGCTCTCCGCCCTTCTCGACGCCGTCTTCCCGGGACTCGGTCACCTGCTGGCCGGGCGGCGACGGCGTGCCCTCACGTTCGCCCTCCCGGTCGTCGGCCTGCTCCTCGTCGGGCTCCTCATCCTCGTCCTCACGCCGACGGTCCGCCTCGTGGCTCTCGCCCTCGATCCGGTTGCGCTCGCCGCGTTCTTTGCCATTCAGGCCCTCATCCTGATCTGGCGCCTCCTAGCGGTCGCGTCGAGCCTGCTCGAACCCGACGATGCCGAGGATGAGCCGCCGCGATGTCATGCCGATCGCCCTCATCGCGGTCGTCCTCGTCGCGCCGCAGGTCTACGCCGGCTACGTCACGAACGTCGCCCGCGAGGTCACCAACGAGATCGTCCCGTTCGAGCCCGAAACGGTCGGGGCGTGGCTTCCGCCCTCATACGCCCTTGAACCCGGCTCGTCGGACTTCGGGCTTCCGTCGGATTCCCCGTCGCCATCGGCTTCCCCGTCGCCGTCGGCGGCGACACCGCGCCAGAACATCCTGCTCATCGGCGTCGACCAGGGCGTTGGGCGCAACACCTTCCTGACCGACACGATGATCGTCGTCTCGCTCGACCCGGTCGCGGAGACGGTCTCGATGGTCTCGATCCCGCGGGACATGGTCGACGTTCCGCTGCCGGACGGGCGCACATTCAAAGGCAAGATCAACGGCCTGCTCTCATACGCGCGACACAACCCCGGGAACTTCCCAGGGTCCGACGGGACCGGCCATGACGTTCTCATGGGCGCCCTCGGGACCCTGCTCGACCTGAGGATCGACTACTTCGCCCAGGTCAACCTCGCCGGATTCGTCCGTGTCGTCGACACGCTCGGCGGGGTCGATGTCGACGTCGCCGACGGCTTCTGCGATCCGGGCTACGACGAGTACGGCTTCTCGCGCGGCTTCTCGATCTCGGCCGGCCGCCACCATCTGAACGGCAACCAGGCGCTCGCGTTCGCCCGGGTTCGCAAGGCCGCCGGAGAGAGCGACTTCACGAGGGCGGCGCGCCAGCAGGAGGTCCTGTCGGGCATCCGCGACGCGGTGAAGTCGGGCGGCTTCCTGGGCGACCCGATCGGGTTCCTCCAGGCCGTCGGGAAGACGGTCGTGACGAACGTCCCGCGGGATCTCGTCCCGGGCATCGCCGACGTCGCGACGAGGATCGGTCGAACCTCGACCTATCGCGCGGTCATCACCCCGCCGCTCGTCCATTCCGGGTACGACTCGCGCGGGTCGATCCAGCTGCCTGACATCGGGGGCATCCGGACCCTCTCCGCGACGCTGTTCGCGACGCCTGGCACCCTGCCGCCGGCACGGTACCAGGTGCCCCCGTCGTCCGGCCATGTCTCGGGTTCCGGGGTCGGGTCCTGCGGGCCCGCGGCGACTCCCAGGCCCGCGACCACTCCACGGCCGACGCCGAAGCCGACGCCGACGGCAACTCCGACGCCGAAGCCGACCCGGACACCGAAGCCGAGCCACACGCCGAGGCCGACCGCGGAGCCCTCGTCAGCGCCGACTCCGACCGCGGCTCCGACGCCGACCCCGACCCCCATTCCCACTCCCACCCCTGAAATCGAGTCCGATCCCCATCCAGCCCTGATCCCGGCCGCCAGCCGCCTCCGTCTGCGAGACTGTCGCAAGATCGGAACGTCGTCGCCCCGCCGGCAGATGTGCGCGGGATGGGCCCGTGTCGATGCTGCGCTCGTCACCGGATTCACAAGGAGGTCATCGATGCCACCCAAGACGACCAAGGGCGCGGCCCGCCGCGCTTCGACCCTGTCGACGAACGGTCGCCGCCACTTACCGGAGCCCCGGCTCGGGCCCCTCGGGGTCGAGGTCCAGAAGTTCGGATCGCTCAGGCTCGCCCCGATCGCGCTCGCCGCGACGGCCCGCTCCGAGAGCTGTCGCCTGCTCAACGAGATCCTCGCCGACTCGATGATCCTCTATGCCCTCTACAAGAAGCACCACTGGCTCGTCGCCGGACCGACCTTCTACCAGCTCCACCTCCTGTTCGACAAGCACGCCGAGGAGCAGTCCGGCCTTGTCGATCTGCTGGCCGAGCGCGTCCAGAGCCTCGGTGGCATCGCCGTGGGCGACCCCCGTCACGCCGCGGAGCTGACGACGATCGAGCGGCCGCCGAACGGGTCGGAGGACGTTCCGGCCATGATCCATCGCCTGCTCAACGCTCACGAGGCGATCATCGAGAAGGTCCGGGACGCCATCGAGCGGACCGAGAAGAACGAGGACTGGGGGTCCAACGACCTGCTGATGGGCGATGTCCTGCGGACCAACGAGCTCCAGGTCTGGTTCGTCTCATCGCACGTCGTCGACATCCCGCTTGTGGAGGGCTGACGCTCCGGCCGCGATGACCTGGCCTCAGGCGCGGAGCGCCTCCCGGAAGATCGATTCGAGCTGATTCCATTCGGTGAGGAAGGCGTCGTGGCCCTTCGTCGATTGGAGCTCCCGGTAGTGGGTGGTGACGCCGGCCGCGGCCGCGGCCTCGACCAGTCGCCAGACCTGTCGCGGGCCGTAGAGGATGTCACCGACGATCCCGATCCCGGTCAGCGTCGTGCCGCCCTCGGCGAGGAGCGCAAGAGCAGTCTCGACACCATCGCGTCCACGGCCGATGTCGTGGTGGTCCATGGCGCCCGCCAGCGTTCGATAGGTGTCGCCATCGAACCGCTCGACGAGCTTCTCGCCCTGGTGGTCCAGGTAGCTCACGATCGACGGCCGGCCATCGTGCTCGCGGCGCCGCCCGAACCGCTCGTCGAAGTCGTCCTCGCTGCGGTACGTGGTCATGGCCAGCTGGCGGGCGAGCGCGAGCCCTTCGTCGCCGAGCCGGTCGATCAGGGCGACCTGGATCCGGTTCCACGCGATCGCCATCGGGCCGGTGGCGGCCGGGGCGGCGATCGGCACCACGTGGCCCGTGGCCGCGGGCCGCTCGGTCGCGAGCTCGAGTGCCACCATGCCTCCCAGTGAGCCTCCGGTCACCAGGGCCACCCGCTCGATCCCGAGGGCGTCGAGGAGCAGCCACTGGGCCTTTGCGAGATCCCGGGTCGACACCACCGGGAAGTCGCGTCCGTACGGTCGTCCCGTCGCCGGGTCCGTCGACGTCGGCCCCGTCGTGCCGTAGCGCCCGCCGAGGAGATTCGCGCACAGGACGCCGTAGCGGTCGGTGTCGAGGGCCCGGCCGGGGCCGATGAGCGGCTCCCACCAGTCGCCCGCCGCGTCGGCGGAGCCCGTCAGGGCATGGACGGCCACGATCTGCGGGGCCTCCGTCGGCCCGGGGCCATCGTGGCGGTAGGCGACGGTCAGGTCCGGAAGGACCGTCCCGTCGCCCAGGGCGAACGGACCGAGCGAGGCCGTCTCCAGCCTCCCCGTCCCGATCGGTGGCCGGCCCGCCGTCGCCGGCGGGTTCACCGTCATCCGGCGGCGCCGACGAGGTCGCCCTCGGCGTTGACCGCCTCCGACGCGGCCTGGAGAGCCTGCTCGAGATCCGCGATCAGGTCGTCGACGTGCTCGAGTCCGACCGACAGCCGGATCAGGTCCGGCGTCGTTCCGGTCAGGACCTGCTCCTCGGGCTCCAGCTGCGAGTGGGTGGTCGATGCCGGATGGATGATCAGCGACTTGGCGTCGCCGACGTTCGCCAGCAGGCTGAAGATCTGGACGTTGTCGATCAGCCGGCGACCGGCCTCGACGCCACCCTTGATCCCGAAGGTCACGATCCCGCCGAAGCCGCCGCTCAGGTACTTCGTCGCGAGCCCGTGCGAGGGGTGCGACGGGAGGCCCGGATAGCTGACCCACGTGACGTCCTCGCGGGTCTCCAGCCAGCGGGCGATCGCGAGGGCGTTCTCGCTGTGGCGCTTGATCCGGAGCGGAAGGGTCTCGAGGCCCTGCAGGAAGAGGAATGCGTTGAACGGGCTGAGCGCCGGACCGATGTCGCGGAGGCCCTGGACGCGGAGCTTGAGGATGAACGCTGCCGGCCCGAACGCGGCCGTGTAGCTGATGCCGTGATACGACGGATCCGGGTCGACGAAGTCGACCTTGAAGCGCGGCGACGCCGCCCAGTCGAACGTCCCGCCGTCCACGACGACGCCGCCGATCGCGGTCCCGTGCCCGCCGATCCACTTCGTCGCGGAGTGGATGACGATGTCGGCGCCGTGCTTGATCGGCTGGGCAAGGAGCGGGGCGAACGTGTTGTCGACGATGACCGGAACGCCATGCGCGTGGGCCACGTTCGCGATCGACTCCAGGTCGTGCACGTCGAGCCGCGGGTTGCCGATCAGCTCGAGGAAGACGCCCTTCGTGTTGTCGTCGATTGCATCCCCGAACGCCGACGGATCGGAGCCGTCGACGAAGCGGGTCGTGATCCCGATCTTCGGCAACGTGTGGGTGAAGAGGTTGTACGTCCCGCCGTACAGGCTCGATGAGCTCACGATGTTGTCGCCGGTGCGAGCGATGTTGAGGATCGTGAGCGTCTCGGCGGCCTGGCCGGAGGCCACCCCGAGGGCCGCGACGCCGCCCTCGATGGCCGCAACGCGCTCCTCGAAGACGGCCGTGGTCGGATTCATGATCCGGGTGTAGATGTTGCCGAACTCCTGCAGCCCGAACAGGCGTGCGGCGTGAGCGGCGTCGTCGAACACGTAGCTCGTCGTCGCGTAGATCGGGACCGCCCGAGCCTTCGTGCTGGGATCGACGGTCTGGCCGGCATGGAGTGCTTTCGTCTCTGGTCGGAACGCGGTTCGATCGAGGTCTGTCATGTCGTGCTGCCTCTCTGGTACGGATCTGTCCTGGTCGTGAATCCAGATGCGGGGTCGAGGTCCGGCGCCCCGGGGAAGGGCGATGGTTTCGGCGGCTACCTGCCGTATCGATCGGAGGAAACAAAAAACTGCGGCTCCGTTCTGGAGTCGCAGCCCCGGGACCTCGTCTGCAGTCCCGCTCTACCCGGTAGGTGCGCGAGACGTCAGACCCCATCCTCCGTACGGCGGGGCCGCCAGCGCATACACATCAACCAGGAAGTGCAGGTGTAATTCACGATTTCGGCATGGTGACGGACGGCACCGACGACCGTCAAGCGCCGCGCGGAATCGCAACCTCTGCCCGCGGCGGGGCGGGGCGCGGCGGCGCGGGGCGGGGCGGCGCGGGGCGGGGCGGCGCGGGGCGGGGCGGCGATCGCCACCGGGCCGACGTAGGCTTCTCGCATGTCCTCGATCCCCGCCTCGTTCCGTGCCTTCGTCGCCGAGCGACGTGACGACGCGTTCGTCCGCGGGGTGCGCGACTTCCCGGCGGCCGGCCTGCCGGACGGCGACGTCGACGTCCGGATCGACTGGTCGAGTGTCAACTACAAGGACGGCCTGGCCGCGATCGCCGAGGGCAAGGTCGCCCGGATCAGCCCGCTCATCCCGGGAATCGACCTGGCCGGCGAGGTCATCGAGTCCCGCGACGCGGCGTTCGTCCCTGGCCAGGCCGTGCTCGCCCATGGCTACGACATCGGCGTGGCCCGACACGGTGGGTTCGGTGAGTTCGCGAGGTTGCCGGGCGGCTACGTCGTGCCGCTCCCCGTGGGCCTGTCCGCGCGGGACGCGATGGCGATCGGGACGGCCGGGTTCACCGCCGCGATGTCCGTGACCGCGCTGGAGGAGCGCGGACTCCGGCCGGGCGACGGGCCGGTCCTCGTGACGGGCGCGAGCGGCGGTGTCGGGAGCAGCGCGGTCGCGATCCTCGCTGACGCGTGGGCACGAGGTCTGGGCGGCGACCGGCAAGGCCGACGAGGAGGCCCGGCTCCGGTCGCTCGGTGCCGCCGGGATCGTGCCACGCGAGGAGGTCACCGCCGAGAGCCCGCGGCCGCTCGAGTCGGCGCGCTGGGCCGGAGCGATCGATGCGGTCGGCGGCGCGACGCTGCCCTACGTCCTGCGGACGCTGCGGACCGGGGCGGCTGTGGCGTCGTCCGGGAATGCGGGCGGCTTCGCTCTCAGCACGACGGTCCTGCCGTTCATCCTGCGCGGCGTCGCGCTCCTGGGAATGGACTCGTCGGCCGTCCCGATCGACGCCCGGCGAGCGCTCTGGGATCGGCTCGGGAGCGACCTCCGGCCGACCGGACTCGGCGAGGGTGTGACCGAGGTGACGCTCGAGACGCTGGAGCCGGCACTCGACGGGATCCTCGCCGGCACGGCCCGCGGCCGCTGGATCGTGCGGGTCGCGAGGTAGCGCAGGACCGACGACGCGGCCAGCCGCTCCGCGGACCTCAGTCCAACTCGCCGCGCAGCTGCGCGAGTGCCCTCGTCAGCGGCTCGAGTGCGGTGTCGGCGGGGTAGGGCGTCCTCAGGACTGCGGCGTCGATGCCGATCACGCCCCGGTGGACCAGCCTCGCCAGCTCCGCGACGGCCCTGAACTCGGTCATCTGACGGACCGCGAACGCGTGATCGCCGATCGAACCGTGGCCAGGGACCACGGCTCCGGTCGCCAGGTCGGCGAGTCGCTCGGAAGTTCCCGGCCAGTCGATCGGGAAGCCGTCACCGAAGAACGGCGTCGCGTCGTTCTCGAGGAGGTCGCCGGCGAAGAGGACGTCGGCGTCCGGGACAAGGACGACGATGTCGTTGTCGGTGTGGCCGCGACCGAGATAGCGGAGCTCGACCGACCGACCGCCGGGGTCGATCTCGACGCTCGCCGACTCCACGAACGTCCGCTCGGGCGGATCGAGGATGACCTCGGCCAGCTCCGGGGCAAGGTCGGGCAGGGCGGTCGCGGCATAGGTCCGTTGCTGCTCGCCGGTCGAGAGGATCATCCTCACGCAGCCGTCGTGGCCCCAGATCGCGGCCGGGCGGAAGGCGTGGTTGCCGAAACAGTGGTCGTAGTGCCCGTGGGTGTTGACCACGTGACGGACGGGCAGGGGAGTGATCGCCCGGATGTCGGCGATGGTCTCCGCGGCCTGCCGATGGCTGGTGCGCGTATCGATGACGAGTGCGCCCGTCTCGCCAAGGATGACGCCGATGTTCTGGTCGTAGAACGCGTAACGCTTGACGAAGACGCGGTCGCCGACCTCGGTCCAGTCGGACATGGCGGGCAGCGTAGCCGGTCCGGCGTCTACCATCGCGTCGATGACGTCATCGACAGGGTTCGCCACGGCGGCCGACGGGACGCAGCTCCTGGTCCGACGCTGGCCACCGTCGTCTCCCGTGTGGGCGAGCCTCATCCTCGTCCACGGGATCGCCGAACATAGCGGGCGCTATGAGCACGTCGGGGCGCGGCTGGCCGATGCCGGATTGGATGTCCTGGCGTACGACCAGCGCGGCTTCGGGGCATCGGAGGGGCGGCGAGCCTACGTCGCGGCGTGGAGCGTCGTCCACGACGATCTCGCGGAGCAGCTGGCGGCGGTGCGAGAGCGGGCCGGCGGCCGGCCGATCGTCGTCTACGGGCACTCGCTTGGTGGGCTGATCGCCCTCGGCTACGTCCTGACCGATCGTCCCAAACCGGATCTCCTGGTCCTGTCGGCGCCGGCGATCGCGGTGGCTATCCCGGCCTGGACGCGGGCCGTGGCCAGGGCGCTCAGCCGGATCGCGCCGACCGCGACGATCAAGAACACGCTCAACGGTGCCGATCTCTCCCGCGATCCGGCGATCGCCGAAGCCTATCTCGCCGATCCCCTGAACTGCCACATCACGACCACTCGCTTCGCGGCGGTGGCACTGGCCGAGCAGGGCCGCGTCCAGGCCGCCCTTGGCGAGCTCTCGATCCCGACACTCGTCATCCATGGCGGCGCCGACAGGATCGTTCCCACCGCCAGCAGCGAACGGCTCGCGTCGATCCCGGGCGTCACCCGGCGAACCTACGCAGACCATCGCCACGAGCTCCACAACGAGTCCGATGGCCTGGCGATCATCGACGACGTGGTCGCCTGGCTCCGCGGACAACTTGCCGCCGATGGGTGACTTCGCGCGACGTTCGATTTCGGAGGATTCGCGCGGAGTGCTACGATGCCGGCAACTGAATATCGCCTCCGGGGAGCGCCTCGTGCGCTGAGAGTGTGGCCGAAGCCACAGACCCGCCGAACCTGATCTGGCTCATACCAGCGAAGGAAGCAGGCCGTTCGAATCTCGATGCCGTCCCGGAATCCGGGGCGGCGTTTGCGTGTTGGAGAGAGTCCACGTGAAGATCACAGCAGTCCTCCTCGTCGCAGTGCTGGTGGCCGGCTGCGGCTCGACGCCGGCCGCGACCGGCACGGCCCAACCATCGGCATCCTCGCCGCCCGCGGCATCGGGCTCGGCGCCATCCTCGGCGCCGCCCTCGGCGACCCCGACGCCGGCCACGGTTCGACTCGCCCTGGACTGGACCCCGAACACCGACCACACGGGCTTCTACGTCGCGCGGGCCAAGGGCTGGTACGACGACGCCGGCATCGACCTGCAGGTCCTGCCGTATGCCAGCGCGACACCGGAGACGCTCCTCGCGGCCCACCAGGCGGAGTGCGGGATCAGCTTCCAGGACTCGCTGACGTTCGCGGTCGCGGCCGGAGCCGACATCGTCAGCGTCGCCGCGATCCTCCAGAAGACCGCGTCCGCGATCGGCGTCCTCGCCGCCGGCCCGATCACCCGGCCGAGCCAGCTCGACGGCAAGACCTACGCCGGGTTCGGCTACCCGAACGAGGTCCCGACGCTCACAGCGGTCATCAAGGCGGACGGGGGCAAGGGGGACTTCACCGTCGCCACCCTCAACGGCGCGGCCTACGAGGCGCTCTACAACAAGCAGGCGGACTTCACGATTCCGTTCACGGCCTGGGAGGGCGTCGAGGCCGACCTGCGCGGGATCGACCTGCGCTACTTCCAGTTCTCGGACTACGGCTTCCCCGAGTTCTACCAGGTCGTCCTCGCCTGCGATCGCGAGTGGCTCACGCGAGAGCCCGACGCCGCCCGCCGCTTCGTCGCCGCGACGGTCCAGGGATTCGAGTTCGCGGCCAGGGAGCCGGACGCGGCCGCGGCGATCCTCATGTCGGAGAACCCCGGGGTCTTCGACTCGAACAAGGAGCTGCCGGCCGCGAGCCAGCGCTACCTCGTCGACGGGGGCTACCTGCTCGACGCCGGCGGCAGGTTCGGGACCAGACGCTGGCGCGCTGGCAGGGCTACTCCGGCTTCCTGTACGAGCAGGGGCTCCTGGCCGACGGCCGGGGCAAGGCGCTGACGCGCGCCGCCCGACTACGCGTCGCTCTTCACGAACGACTTCCTGCCGTGACCGACCGGCTGGCCCGCGGCGTGGCGGCGATTCGGGCCGCCGGTCATCCTGGTCGCTGGGCTGCTCGTGCTGTGGGAGGCCTATTCGAGGGCCTCGGGGCTCAGCCATTTCGTGCTCCCGTCGCCGTCCGGCGTCATCGCCTCGCTCTGGGACAGCCGGGATCTCGCCGTCCGCCACACGGTGCCGACGATCATCGAGACGGTGACCGGGCTCGCGGTGTCGATCGCATTTGCCGTCGCTGCGGCCGTGGCCATGGATCGGGTCGGGATCGTCCGCCGGGCCGTGGAGCCCATGCTCGTCGCCTCGCAGACGATCCCGATCGTGGCCGTCGCCCCGCTGATCGTGGTCTGGTTCGGCTTCGGGCTGCTCCCAAGGTCCTCGTCGTCGTCCTCGTCACGTTCTTTCCGATCACGGTGGCGCTCCTCGCCGGCTTCTCGTCGGCGGAGGCTGCCGCGACCGACCTGATGCGTTCGTTCGGCGCATCGTCGTGGCAGACGTTCCGCAAGCTGCGCTGGCCGTCGGGGCTGCCCGGCGCTGTTCACGGGCCTCCGGATCTCCGCGACGTATGCGGTCGTCGCGCGCCGTCTTCGCCGAGTACGTCGGCGCCACCGACGGCCTGGGCATCTGGATGCAGCTCTCGCAGAGGTCCTTCCGGACCGACCTGGTGTTCGCCGCGATCCTGCTGACCGCGATCCTCAGCATCGCGCTCTACGCGCTCGTCGTGGCGGCCGAGCGGGCGGCGATTCCCTGGTATCGCGCGTCCCGCGCGGCGCGCCTGCCGGAACGACCTTCCGAAGCGGCGTAACGTAGGGCGTACAACCCCGGGAACGATCAACGCAAGCCAACGCGAGCTGGCGCCGCCGTGCCGCGCGCAGCCGCAGCAGGAGGGCCCCCGACATGACCGACGTGATCGAGCGCGTCAAGACCTACCAGCAGTTCATCGGCGGCGAGTTCGTCGATTCTGCGTCGGGCGAGACGCTCGACGTCGAGAACCCGGCGAACGGGCAGGTCATCGCCAGGGTGCCGGCGTCCGCCGACGAGGATGTCAACCGGGCGGTCGAGGCGGCCGACAAGGCGTTCCAGACCTGGCGCCAGACGACGCCACAGGATCGGAGCCTGATCCTGCTCAAGATCGCCGATGCCCTCGAGGCGAATGCCGACGAGCTCGGCCGGCTGGAGTCCGCGAACGCAGGCAAGCCGGTCGGCGCCGCGATCGACGAGATCGCCGTCTGCGCCGATCTCTTCCGCTTCTTCGCCGGGGCGGCGCGGGTCATGGACGGCCTCGCGGCGAACGAGTTCCTGGCCGGCCACACCTCGATCATCCGGCGCGACCCGATCGGCGTCGTCGCGAGCATCGCCCCGTGGAACTACCCGCTCTACATGGCCTCGTGGAAGCTCGGCCCGGCGCTGGCGACCGGCAACACCGTCGTCCTCAAGCCGTCGATCCGGACGCCGCTGACCGCGCTGCGCTTCGCCGAGATCCTGGCCGAGCACCTGCCGTCCGGCGTCGTCAATGTCCTGTCGGGCTCCGGTTCCGCGATCGGCGACACGCTCGTCGGCCACCCCAAGGTCCGGATGATCTCGATCACCGGCGACACCGCGACCGGCAAGCGGATCGCCCAGATCGCGGCCGGGACCGTCAAGCGTCTGCACCTCGAGCTCGGCGGCAAGGCTCCCGTGATCATCTTCGACGACGCCGATCTCGACCTCGCCGCCGAGACGCTCAAGGCCGCCGGCTACTGGAACAGCGGCCAGGACTGCACCGCCGCGACCCGCGTCATCGCCGGGCCCGGCGGTCTACGACGGCTTCGTCTGCGAAGCTGGCCGACCAGGTCCGCTCGATCAAGTGGGGCGACCCGGCCGAGGCGGACGACCTCGACATGGGCTCGCTGATCGCTCCCGCCCAGGCCGACAAGGTCCAGGGCATGGTCGATCGCGCGCGCGGCTCGGGGCGGAGGTGGTCGTCGGCGGCGTCCGACCGGATCGGCCGGGCGCGTACTACGAGCCGACGGTCATCGCCGGCCCGGACCAGAAGTCCGAGATCATCCAGGACGAGATCTTCGGGCCGGTCGTCACGGTCCAGCGGTTCAGCGACGAGGACCAGGCCGTCGCCTGGGCCAACGACACGCCGTACGGCCTCGCCTCGTCGCTGTTCACCAGCGACATCGGCAAGGCGATGCGCGTCGCCAAGGCGCTCGAGTTCGGACACGTCTGGATCAACGAGCACTTCACGCTCGCCTCGGAGACGCCCCACGGCGGCGTGAAGCAGTCCGGCTACGGCAAGGACGGCTCCAAGTACGCGCTCGAGGACTACACGTTCGTCAAGCACGTGATGATCAACACCGGGGTCTGAACGCTCGCGCACAGGCGTCAACCGGCGAGGCGGACGAGCTCCTCGCGGATCTCGCCGAGCCGGTCGATCGTCGCCGATGTCCCACGGCGAGCGGAACACGAAGATCGGGTGGCGGAAGCCGACGGCGGCATAGTCGACGAGCGCCGCCGCGATCTCGTTCTGGCGCCCGAGGGCGATCCGGCTCTCCCACGCCGTCGGCTGGTGGGTCGCGAGGTAGGAGCCCCAGACTGCCTCGGCTTCAGCGCGTGATTCGCGCACGACCGCATTCATCGTGAACGTCCGCTCGATCTCCGCGGGGTCGCGACCACCGCTCCGCAGTGCTCGACGAGGATCGCGTCGCTGGCCGCCAGCGTGGCGGGCGTCCCGTACGCGTTCCAGAGATCGGCGTGTAGGGCGACCGTCCGGAGCGTCTTGCGCGGGCCTGATCCGCCGATGAGGATCGGCAGGCGCTCCTGGATCGGTCGCGGTTCGCAGAGGGCGTCGCTGAAGCGTAGAAGCGGCCCGTCGTGGCTGAACCGCTCGCCGTCGAGCAGGCGGCGGACATGCCTACTGCCTCCTCGAGCCGATCGAGGCGCTCGCCGAAGCCGCTGCCGAAGTCGATCCCGAAGGCCTCATGCTCTCGTTCGAACCACCCGCCACCGAGCCCCAGCACGGAGCGCCCGCCGCTGATCTGGTCGACGGTCGTCGCGAGCTTGGCCGTGAGACCGGGGTTGCGGAACGTATTCGCCGCGACGAGCAGGCCGATCTGTGCCCGGCTGGTCGTGGCCGCGAGGCGGCCAGCGTCGCCCAGCCCTCGAGCTTGCCGTCGTCCGCGTCGCCCTCATCGCAGAGGAGGTGGTCGTCGACCCAGACGCTGTCGGCGCCGGCCTGCTCGGCGGCAACGACGGCATCGCGGAGGCTCGGCCAGTCGGTCCGCTGGATCCAGAATGCCGCGCCGATCCGGATCGGGTGGGGTGGCACGGGTGGCTGCATCGGATCGATGCTACGCTCGGGCGATGGTCGTGAGCGGGCGCAGCATCAGTCTCCGCCTGTTCCGCTGGCACGAATCCGCGCGCCGTCCGCTCCTGATCCGGGAGGCGGCGACCCCGTGGGAGATCCTGGTCGCCGAGGTCATGTCCCAGCAGACCGGGATCGAGCGAGTCGGGCCGGCCTGGCGGCGGTTCATCGAGCGCTGGCCGGCGCCGGCCGATCTCGCCGAGCGCCGGCACCCACGAACTCCTCGCGGCCTGGGCCGGGCTCGGGTACAACCGGCGCGCCCTCGCACTGCGGCAGGCGGCCCGCTCGATCGTCGCGGACCACGCGGGCCGCGTGCCCGGAACCGTCGAGGCCCTGGAGCGGCTCCCCGGGATCGGGCCGTACACCGCACGTGCCGATCGCCGGCGTCGGCCTTCGGCGTGCCCGTCGCGCCGCTCGACGTGAACGTCCGGCGCGTCCTGTCCCGGGTGCTCGGCGTTCCTCCGACGATGCCCGGGCTGCAGGCGGCCGGGGACGGCCTGGTGTCACGCGGCCAGCCCGGCCGCTGGCTCGATGCCGTCATGGACCTGGCCAGCCGCGACGTGCCTGCCTCGCGCGCCGCGCTGCGACGCGTGTCCTCTCGCCGACGCTGTGCGCGTCCCGCGGCGAGGCCGTCGCCCGGCAGGCCGGCTGAGCCGCGGCGTGCCCTTCCCGCCACGACGCGCTGGCTTCGGGGGCGCCTCGTCGCGGCCCTGGCCACGGGCGCCGTCGGGGACGTGGGTGCCGCTGCCTGACCGCCTGGGCGACCACGACGCGGAAGCGATCGGCGCGGCTGCGCGGCGCCTCGAGCGCGAGGGGTTCCTGGATCTGCGCGCCGGCGAGGCTCGCGTGCGGGAGTAATCCGGACGGTCGAGCGGCGCTCACCCGATTCGGGCTATACGGTCCTCTTGTAGGCGGACACCCAGCCCGGAGCGTTGATGCACACTGCCGAGGTGATCGAGGGCGCCGGCTGACTCCGGCACTCGCGACGCGCTGGTCGACGAGCTGTACGGACACGGACCGATGCTCCTTGCCGCGGCCCGGGTGATCACGCTCGACAAGGACGAAGCCGAGGATCTCGTGCAGACCACGTTCGAGATCGCTCTCCGCCGCCTCGACGGGCTCCGCGAGCCGCGCGCTCTGCGTGCGTGGCTTCTCACGATCCAGGCCCGGGAGGCGTTCCGGGTGATTCGCAGGCTGCGACGACTCGTGAGCCTCGACGCTCGCGTTGGCGAGATCGCCACCCACGGCACCGGATCTCGCCCAACGCGCCGACGTCCGCCAGGCCCTCTCGAGCCTTCCGCGGCGGACCCGTGCCGCGATTGCCCTCCACTACCTTGCGGGGCTCACCGTCCCGGAGACCGCCAGTGCCTTGGGCGTCAGCGAGAACACGATCAAGAGCCAGTTGAAAACCGGCCTCGGCCGGCTACGAGAGGAGCTTCGAGATGGCTGACCTGCCGTCCGAGCCTGACTGCTGACGCCCGGCTGCGCGACTTCCTGGCGGCCGAGCTGCGCCAGGCGGAGCTCGACTTCCCGCGCCTGGCGGCGGCCGCAGCGCGGCCGGCGCGTCGGGGCCTCACCGTCGTCATCGTCGCCGCCGCGGTCGCGCTGCATGCCTTCGTGGTCGTCGGGTCCCGGTGCTGGAGCGAACCTGGTTCGGGACCGGCGGGACGCCGATCGGCGCGGACGGGCTACCGCTCTCGATCGACGGTGAGCCGGTCCTGCGCGGCGACGAGATCGCGGCGCGCCTGCCGGGGGGCGCCGTACCTCGCCGGCGGCACCCTCGTCCTCGACACGTCGCCATGCATGTCCCGGTAGGCCCGCGCGCAGCTCGGCTGCGGCGAGGGCTGGGAGCTCATCGCGGGCCCGATCGACAACCCGACGGCCGTCTTCGTTCTCGATGGCGTCACCGGCTGCCTCCGGGCTTCGTTCGCACGTCGGGTGCGCCGACGGTCGCTCGCGTCCGCGCGTGGACGTCGCGCAGCGGGCGACGCTGAGCAGCGAGATCTGGTCGTGGAGGCGGTCGCGTGGCGGCAGCCGACGAAGGGACCGATCCCCCTGGACGCGACGCCGCCCGAGGGGGGCACCATGAACGACGCCCTCGTGCCCGACTTCGTGTCCGCGTGGGATCGCGACGGCGTGACGATCGCTGGCTACGTGCCGAAGCGATACATCCTCGCCGGGCCCGATCTCACGCCGGGGCAGCCCGTCCAACCCGCCCCAGCCGCTGCCGGAGCCCGTCTACGGCGAGGACCTGACCACCCTCGTCGGGCACATGGTGCCGGGCGTTGGTTTCGTCGCCCTGGGATCGACAGCGGTCCGGCCGCCGACTCGAGTCGCCCGGTCCGCGGCCCCGCGTCCGCCGCGCGCCTCCCCGAGCGCCGCGCCATCGGTGTCTGTCGCACCAGTCGTGGACTGCGGGCGCATCTCGTCCGATGCCTGCGCCCAGGCCATCGCCCTGGCGCGGGCAGGACACGAGGCGGACGTTGCCGGCGCCACTCGCATCGTCGTGGACGACACCTGCGCGCCGCGGGCCCTCTGCGACCGCCTCTACCCGTTCGACAGCGTCGTGGTCTTCGTGACCGCGGGCGCCGACTCGACCGGTTGGTACGCGTTCCACGTCTTCGGGCTTGAGTACAACGCACCGACCGGCGCCGAGCCGTGGCAAGGCGACCTGCCGACCTTCATTGTTCAGCGGCTCCGGGAACCGCAGCCCGCGCCCTGAGCGCCTGACCCGACCGCCGCAGAGGTCCGAGCGAGCCGCTAGGCTTGGCCGGTGATGACACCTGCCCGCGCGACAGCCGGTTCGATGGCGGCGCCGCCGCTGCCCGCCGACGATCCGGGCCTGTTCGAGCTCGATCTGCGCGGCCTCCGTCGCCCGCTGGTCGGCGACCTCGAGCCTGCCGCCGATGAGCGCCCAGGCAATGATCGGCGCAGATCTGAAGGCCCAGCTGCTCGGCGTCCCCGGGGAGCGGCTCATGGAACAGGCCGGGACGGCAACCGCCGCCGCGGCGCGCGCCCTCGCGATCGAGACCGACCGCTGGCTGAAGGGGCCGATCGTCGTCTTCGCCGGACCCGGCAACAACGGAGGTGACGGCTTCGTCGCCGCCCGCCGTCTCGCGAAGGCGGGAGCGCAGGTCGTGGTCGCGTTCGTCGCCGGGGAGGGCCGGCCGAAGGGCCAGGACGCCGCCCGGAACTGGGATCGCGTCGTGCGCGTGTCCGGCGTGACGCTGATTCATGCGCCAGCGAGTCGAGACCTGGCGATCCTCGGGCAGGGGATCGAGAAGGCGTCGATCGTCGTCGACGCGCTCCTCGGAACCGGCGTGAGCGGGGAGCTCCGCGAACCGATCCGGAGCGCCGTCGAGCTGATCAACCGGGCCAGGGGTTCGATGGTCCCCGTCCTCGCCGTCGACACGCCAACGGCCGTCGACCTCTCGAGCGGCCAGCCGTCGGATCCGGCCGTCCGGGCCGACCTGACGATCACCTTCCATCGCCCAAAGACCGGCCTGCGGACCCGGATGGGCGCCGCCCTCGCCGGGCGGATCCTCGTCGCCCCGATCGGCATCCCGCCGGAGGCGGATCGTGGCTGAGCGGACGATCGGCCTCCGCGACGTGCTGGTGCTGGCCGGAATGAGTGTGGTCGTCGTCCTCGGTGCAGCGTTCGCAACGAGCCTGCTCCCGGCGGATGCCCAGGCCATCGTCTTTCGGACCCCGCTGCTGATCGTGGTCCTCATCGTCGGGACCGCCGCCGCGCTCTGGCGCATCGCCAGGCCGCGGCCGCCGGGCGGGTGACCGGGGCGCCGGGCGAGCGACGGCGAAGCGATCTGGCGACGCTCGCCGGCGAGACGTTCGACGTCCTCGTCGTCGGCGGCGGCATCGTCGGCTGCGGGGCGGTGCTCGACGCGACGTCGAGAGGGCTGCGTGCCGCCCTCGTCGAGCGCGACGACATTGCCGTCGGGACGTCGAGCCGCTCGTCTCGCCTGATCCACGGCGGCCTGCGCTACCTCCAGCAGCTGAGGATCCCGCTGATCCGCGAGGCACTCGCCGAGCGGGCGCGGCTGCTCCGACTCGCGCCCCATCTCGTCCGCCTGGAGCCGCTCCTCTTCCCGCTGTATGGCGCGCCGGTGGCGACGCGCGCGTTCTACGAAGCCGGGCTGACGCTCTACGACGTCCTGGGAGCACGGCGCGACGGCGGCTGGCACCGGCACCTGTCGGCCGCGGACACGCTCGGGCTGAGCCCGGCCCTGCGTCCCGACGGGCTCCGTGGCTCGCTCATGTATCACGACGCGATTGCGGACGACGCCCGCTATGCGCTGACGGTCGCCCGGACGGCGCAGCGGGCAGGCGCCACGGTCGTGACACGGGCGACGGTCGAGGGGCTCATCGAGGAGGGCGGTCGGGTCGTCGGGGCGCGGGTGCGGGACGCGATCGGTGGTGAGCTCATCGATCTACGGGCGGCCACGGTCGTGGACGCGACCGGCGTCTGGGCAGCAGACCCCGCTTCGCCGTTGTCCGGCGGCTCGACTCGGATCCTCCCGAGTCGTGGCGCTCACCTCGTGGTCCCGCGCGATCGGATCCCGAGCGCCGTCGGGCTGACTGCGAGGGTCCCCGGCAGGAACGTCTTCCTCGTCCCTTGGCCGGGCCACTGGCTGATCGGCACGACCGACGCTCCCTACGACGGGCCGACCGATCGTCCGACGGCCGGCAAGAACGAAGTCGACGAGCTGCTCGCCGCCGTGAATCAGGCGCTGGACGTCGATCTCACCCGGGACGACGTCGTTGGGACGTATGCCGGGCTGCGGCCGCTGATCGCGCCGTCCGGCGGCTCGACGGTGACGGCGTCCCGTGAACATCGCGTCGCGGTCGAACCGAACGGGCTCATCCGGATCGGCGGCGGGAAGTACACCACCTACCGGGTCATGGCTCGCGACGCGATCGACGCGGCCGTTCGCGAGGTTGGCTTCGAGCCGAAGGACCGCCCGAGCCGGACCGCCGGACTCAGGCTCGTCGGAGCGCCCGATCGCGAGGAGCTCGCTCGCCTGGCGGCGCACCTGTCCGAGGCGCACGGCTTCGCCCCGCCGATCGCCACGCGGCTCGTCTCGCGCCACGGAACGCAGGCGACCGAGGTTGCCGCCCTGGGTGCGGCGGAGGGGCTGCTCAGCACGCTCGCGCCGGGCATCGACCACATCGAGGCGGAGGTTGCCTGGGCCGCCCGCGAGGAGATGGCGCAGTCGCTCGATGACGTCCTCGCCCGGCGAATGCGGCTCGTCCACGAGCTGCCGGATCGCGGGGCGGCGATCGTTCCTCGCGTCTCCGAGATTCTCGGCCGCGAGCTGGGATGGGACGACGCGAGGCGGGATCGCGAGAGTGTCGCGTTCCTCGAATCCGCCCGCCGTGAGTACGGGGTCCTCTGAGATCGCGGCCCCCCTCGATTTTCCCTCTGTACAAGACCGTTCCAACGCGGGTAGACTCGCCCCGCCAATGCCGCGGAAGCGTCCGCGGCTAAAGAACGTAGCTCACCGACGACTCGGACTCCTCTCACGGCTGACGCGAGAAAACCCAGAGGGATCGCGCGGCTACCGAGAGGAGTTTTCGTTTCGTGTACAACGACAAGAACCTGACCTGCGCCGATTGCGGCCAGGAGTTCGTGTTCACCGCAAGTGAGCAGGACTTCTACGCACAGCGCGGGTTCACCGAGCCGCGCCGTTGTCCGTCGTGCCGCGCCAGCCGCAAGGCTGCCCGTGGTGCCGATGGTGGCGGCAGCAGCTACGGCGGCGGCTACAGTGCCGGCGGCGGCTACAGTGCCGGCGGCGGTGGTGGTGGCGGCGGCTACAGCAGCGGCGGTGGTGGCGGTGCCGGCTACGGCCGTGACCGCGGTCCCCGCGAGATGTTCAGTGCCACATGCTCGTCCTGCGGCCGTGAGGCCCAGGTCCCGTTCCGCCCGACCAGCGGAAAACCCGTCTACTGCTCGGACTGCTTCCGCAGCCAGCGCGGTGGATCCAGCTACTAAGCCAGTCCTCTCGGCGCGGGCCATCGAGTCCGCCGAACCCACGTGATCCCGACCCGGGTTGTCAGCCAACCCGGGTCGATCGATTCCCGGCCTACTCCCTGAGCGCGAGCCTGGCACGCCGACGCGAACGCCAAAGCCACCGCGGCGCGCGGCCTCGGCGTGCGGCCACCGCGACGTGCGGCCACCGCGGCGCGCGGCCATCTGGCCAGACGTGCGCCCCCAGAACGCTAGCCGAGGTCTGGTGTCGAAAGTGCCGACGCTCAGGGTCGTCTGATGCGTGGGCACGGCATCAAACCGGTCCCTGAGACGCCGATTCCAGCCCTCGTGAGCCACGGATCGCCGCCAACGTTCACACGGGGCACGTTTGGCCAATTGTCGGGGCGCTGCGGCCCCACCAAGGCCGCGTCGAGCACGCACACGGAACCGGTGCGGGTCGGTTGCGCGGTCCGCGACGCCACGCGTACCATCCCCAGAGATGACCCAAACGCCCATCCGGCCGCTTGGCGCGCTCGGGATGCGGCCCGCCCGAGGCTTCTGACCCATGGCCGTCGGCTCTTCGAACGACTTCGATCTCGTCGTGCTCGGCGCGGGCACCGGCGGCTACACCGCGGCCTTCCGGGCGGCCCAGCTCGGACTCAAGGTCGCCCTCGTCGACGAGGGCAAGATCGGTGGCACCTGCCTCCATCGCGGCTGCATCCCGACGAAGGCATTGCTCGAGTCGGCCGCCTTCGCGGAGCGTGTCCGCCACGCCAAGGACTTCGGCCTGACGCTTCCGGGTGAGGCCGAGATCGACTACGCCCAGATGGCCGCCCGCCGCGACCAGGTCGTGAAGCGGATGTGGACCGGCCTCAAGACGCTGATCGACAAGAACAAGGTCACCTGGGTCCAGGGCCGCGGTCGCCTCGAGGGCCCGACCACGGTCAGGGTCGCCCAGGCGGGCGAGGATGGGACGCCCGGCACCGGCGGCGATCGCGTCCTCCAGGCCACCGACGTCATCCTCGCGACCGGCTCTCGGGTGAAGTCGCTGCCCGGTCTCGTTCCCGACGGCAAGCGGATCGTCACCTCGGACGACGTCCTCCGAGCCGACAGGTTGCCGAAGGACGTCATCGTCGTCGGAGGTGGCGCCGTCGGGGTCGAATTCGCGTCGATGTACCACGACCTCGGCGTCAAGGTCACGCTCCTGGAGTACCTCCCGGCCATCGTCCCGCTCGAAGACCGCGAGGTGAGCCAGGCGCTGGAGCGCAGCTTCAGCCGCCGTGGCCTGACCGTGATGACGAACGCCAGGTTCGACTCGACCAAGGTCAGCGTCGAGAAGAACGGCGTCTGCGTGATGGTCGGTCCGGAGGGCAAGGAGCCGCAGGAGCTCAAGGCGGAGACGATGCTCGTTGCCACCGGCCGGGCGACGAACGTCGAGGAGATCGGGCTCGAGACGACGAAGGTCGAAGTCGACCGGGGCATCATCAAGGTCGATGGCCGGATGCGGACGAAGGAGCCCCACGTCTACGCGATCGGCGATGTCGTCGGCGGGCTGATGCTTGCCCACACGGCCGCCCACGAGGGGATCGTGGCAGCCCACGTGATCGCCGGCGAGAAGGACGTCGAGCCGATCGACTACGTGAAGCAGCCGCGGGCAACGTACTGCCGTCCCGAGATCGCGTCGATCGGGCTGACGCAGCAGCAGTGCGAGGAACAGGGCCTCCCGATCAAGATCGGCAAGGTGCCATTCCAGGCGATCGCCAAGGCGATCATCGGTGGCGAGTACGAGGGCTTCGCCAAGGTCATCGGCAACAAGGAAACCGACGAAACGCTCGGCATCCACATCATCGGGCCGCACGCGACCGACCTGATTGCGGAGGCCTCGCTCGCCTTCGAGCTCGAGGCGACGCCGTGGGAGATCGGTGGCGCCACGCATGCCCACCCGACCTATTCGGAGGTCATTGGCGAGGCGGCGATGGCCGCCGACGGCCGGTCGATCAACTTCTGAGCCGGCAGCGGAGGAGCTGATGGCGGTGACATCCCGCTCGCGAAAGGCGGTCCACCTCGGTGATGCCGTCGGCCTGTCCGACGACCAGCTCCTGGAGATGTACCGCCTCGTCGCGCTCGCCCGGGCGGTCGACGAGCGGATGTGGATCCTCAATCGTGCAGGCCGGATCCCGTTCGTGATCTCCGGCCAGGGCCATGAGGGTGCAGAGGTCGGGATCGCCTGGGCACTCGAGAAGAAGAAGGACTGGATCGCGCCCTTCTACCGATCGATCGCGACCTGCCTGACGTTCGGGATGAGTGCCCGCGACATCCTCACGGCCCAGTACGCGACCGCCAATGACCCCTCCTCGGGCGGCCGGCAGATGCCGGGCCACTACGGCAGCCACGAGCACAACATCGTGTCGGTCTCGTCGCCGGTCGCGACCCAGCTCCTCCACGCCGTCGGGATCGCCCTCGCCGCGAAGATCCGCAGCACCGGCCAGGTCGCGATGACCACGATGGGGGAGGGGAGCAGCAACCAGGGCGACGTCCACGAAGGGCTCAACTTCGCGGCGATCCACAAGCTGCCGTTCATCTTCGTCGTCGAGAACAACGGCTACGCGATCAGCGTGCCGCTGGCACGGCAGGTCGCCGGGTCGAGCGTCGCGGATCGGGCGGCGGGCTACGGGATCCCCGGAGTGACCGTCGACGGCTCCGACGTCCTCGCTTGCTACGCGGCGGCGAAGGCGGCGGTCGATCGGGCCCGGCGGGGCGACGGCCCAACGCTGATCGAGGCCAAGGTCATGCGCCTGACCGCCCATTCATCCGACGACCAGCAGACGAAGTACCGCTCCGCGGAGGAGCTCGCTGCGGAGAAGGCGCGGGACCCGCTGCCGCTCTTCCGTGCCCAGCTCAAGGACGCGGGGATCCTCACCGCGGAGGACGAGGCGCGGATCGCGGCCGACATCACGGCCGCCGTCACGGACGCGACCGAGTACGCGGAGGCGCAGCCGAACCCGGATCCGTCGACCGCCATGAAGTGGGTCTTCGCGGAGGACTGGCCGGGCGAGACGCCTCCCGCCTGGGGGTTCGGGCCCGGCGGGGCCGGCCCCGAGTCCGGCGGCGGCCACTGATGCCGACGAAGACCTTCATCGAGGCGATCCGCGAGGGGCTGCGCGAGGAGATGGCCCGCGACGAATCAGTCATCGTCCTCGGCGAGGACGTCGGCATCAAGGGCGGCGTCTTCCTCGCGACCGACGGGCTGTGGGCGGAGTTCGGCGACGAGCGCGTCATCGACACGCCGCTCACCGAGTCCCAGATCATCGGGACGTCGATCGGGGCGTCGATCAACGGGCTGCGACCGGTCGCCGAGATCCAGTTCGCCGACTTCATCTTCCCGGCCTTCAACCAGCTCCTCTCGGAAGCCGCCCGGATGCGCTACCGCTCGAACAACGGCTACGGCCTGCCGATGACGGTCCGGGCACCATACGGCGGCGGCATCCACGGCGCGCTCTACCACAGCCAGTCGGTCGAGGCGTTCTTCACCCACATCCCGGGTCTGAAGGTCGTCATCCCGTCGACGCCCCACGACGCGAAGGGCCTGCTTCTCTCGTCGATCCGCGACGAGGACCCGGTGCTCTTCTTCGAGCACAAGAAGATGTACCGGAGCGTACGCGGCGACGTCCCTGACGGCGAGTACACCGTGCCGCTGGGCCGGGCCGCCGTGACCCACCCCGGCACCCACGTCACCGTGATCGCCTATGGGCTGATGGCCCACTACGCGCTGGAGGCCGCCGACCGCGTGGCCGACGACGGCATCAGCGTCGAGGTCGTCGACCTCCGGACGCTCCGTCCGCTCGACAAGGAAACGGTCCTCGACAGCGTTCGCAAGACCGGCAAGTGCCTCGTCGTCTACGAGGACAACCGGTTCGGAGGCTACGGGGCGGAGGTCGCCGCGATCGTCGCCGAGGAGGCCTTCGACTACCTCGACGGGCCGGTGACCCGCATCGCCGGCCCGGACGTTCCCGGCGTGCCGTACAACCACGTCCTCGAGGACTGGTTCATGGTGAACCCGGAAAAGATCGCCGACGGGATCCGGAGACTCGCCGCCTACTGACAGAGCCGCCGAACTCAGCGTCACGTACGCCGCGCGTCACGCGATCGACGCCTCGACTGAGACTGCCAGCGGTCGATCGAGAAAGGCCGCCAGGCGTTCCGCCTCGTCCTTGAGCTCCCGCCGCGCGCCGCCGCGCCACGAGAAGAACGGCGTGACGGCGACCGTCCCGGCTCCGCCCTTCGCGGACTCGATCTCCCACGTCCCCGCGACCCGGCCGTCCACGACGACGACCGGCGTGACCCAGCCGGCCGTTCGATGGACGCGGTCGTGGTGCGGGTCCCCAAGAACCGACTCGACACGGCGCGGCAACTCGTTCGTGAACGGATCGAAGCCGGGCAGGAGGCGAAGGCCGTGACGCGGCGACACGGCGGCAAGTGTCTCGACATCCTCGCTGCGGACGAGGCCGCGGACGCCATCCACGTCGACCTCCACGACCGGGTCGGCCATGATCGTCAGCGCCCGGCTGACCGCCGCCATCCGCCCGCCGCCCCACCATCGTGCGATCATCTCCCGGCTCGCACCGGGAAAGGCCGCCAGGTAGCGCTCGATGAGCCCGCCGAGTGCCCGGTCCGCAGCCTCCGGATCGTCGTCGGGCTCGATCGGCCGGCCGAGCCAGGCCGACGGGTCGACGAAGGCGACGTTTCGGCCCTCGGACGGGCCGAAGACCAGCCGACCGCGCTGCGCGGCCGGCCCGAGGAACGTCCCCCAGCCCGTCAGCATGTGCTCGCGCAGGTGCGGCCTCCGGACGCGCTCGACGACCGCCTCCACGACCTCGACGCGGGTCATCGGGCGGTCGGACATGACCGCGCCGATGGCGTCGATCACCTCGGCTATGCCCGCCTCGGACATGTTGAAGTAGCGCAGCCATGCTGGGGTGTGCCAGCGCTCGAGGCTGCGCGCGGCCACGACGAATTCCGCGAGATCATCGGGGCTGAGCAGGTGCAGGGTCTGCCGAAAGGCCCAGACCTTGACGAGGCTCCGCCGCTCCCAGAGCGCATCCCGCACGTCCGCGGATCGCAGTCCGTCGATCCTGGCCGCGGCCTGAAGTTCCGCCGAGCTCATCACCTGGGCGTGCAGGCCGATCATCCGGGCCACGACATCGACGAGATGGTCCGCGCTTGTCCGTTCGGCGAGATACTGGCGCTGGAGTCGCAACGTGAGGACCTGAGGCCAGGTCGTCGACAGGGCAACGGGTGACGCCGGCTTCGGCACGGCCCAATGATGCCGCCTCCACCGGACAGGCGCTGTCAGGAATGAGCCTCAGATCTCGACGTCGCCGCGGACGCAGGTCACGGTTCCGCCACCGACCCAGATCGTGCCGTCGGCGTCCTGGCTGACGTGGGCACGACCGGCCCGGCCGAGAGCGGTTCCCTGGCTGGCGACATACGGCGCGGTGGCCCGCCCGGTGCGCAGCAGCCAGCCGGCAAGCGACGCGTTCAGGCTCCCCGTGACCGGATCCTCGACGGTCGCCCCGTTGACCGGGAAGAACGCGCGCACCTCGAACGCGGCCGGTCCGCCGGGCGGATGTGGCCCCACCACCCCGAGATCGAGGTCGACGTAGCCTGGCCGGAGGGCGAGGACCTCCTCAGCCGTCGACAGCATGACGGCAACCCAGCCCGGCCCGTTGTCGGCCCATTGAGCGTCGACGATCGCCGCCCGGGGGATCCGGAGAACCTCGGCGGCGTGGACGATCGTCGCCTCGTCGACAGGTCCGTCGCGCACGAGTGGCGGGGCCGCGAACGCCAGCCCGGCGGGGGTACGCCTGATCGGGACCAGGCCCGCCGCACACTCCTGGACGATCACCGTTCGGTCGCGAGCGACGCCGCCCGCCTCGAGCCAGGCATGGCACGTCCCGAGCGTGGGGTGCCCGGCGAACGGCAGCTCCAGGACCGGTGTGAAGATGCGGACCCGGTAGTCGGCCTCGTTCGATGTGGGCGGCAGCAGGAACGTCGTCTCGGAGAGGTTCGTCCACCGGGCAAAGCGCTGGAGTGCCGCGTCGTCAATCCCGGCAGCATCGTGGACGACCGCGACGGGATTGCCGCGATACGGCTCGTCGGTGAAGACGTCAACCTGGCGGAACGGGCGGCGCATGGACCGAGTCTGCCATGGACGGCGGCGCGACGGCGCATCGCGCGGCGATGCGCGACACTAGGCGCCGAACAACGCGATCGCGGGCCCGATCCGCAAGGCGACCCGGAGGACATGACCAGTGGCCAAGAGTGACGATGCCCCAGCTCGGCGAGAGCGTGGCCGAGGGGACGATCGGCAAGTGGCTGAAGCAGCCAGGCGACACGGTCGAGAAGTACGAGCCGCTCGTCGAGGTGATCACGGACAAGGTCAACGCCGAGGTTCCGTCGCCGTTTGCCGGGATCCTTCGAGGAGATTCTCGTCGAGGAAGGTGCGACCGTCCCGAACAACGCGGACATCGCGGTCATCGAAACGGCGGATGACGCCAATGGGACCGCCGCAGCCACGGCCCCTGCCGCGCCGGTTGAAGCGGCCACCGCTGCCGAACCGTCCGCGCCCGCCGAACCGGCGCATGGTCCCGCCGGCTCCGACGAGCGACCGGCGCCCGCCGCTCCGGATGAGCGACCGGCGCCCGCCGCTCCCGCGTCGGCGCCCGCCGCTGCCTCGGCCACTGTCGCAAGCGCCGCGCCGGCCGCTCCGACGATCGCGGACATCGACGCGCCGGGCAACCCCGACGCCCGGATGACTCCCGCCGTGCGACGCCTCCTTCGCGAGCATGGCCTGGCCGCCGCGCAGATCGTCGGGACGGGTGGCGGCGGCCGGATCACCCGCGACGACGTCACGAACTTCGTCGAATCGCAGCGGACGGGCCAGCCCGTCGGCGGCCAGTCGGCCGCGGTCTCGGCCGGAGCCGCGACCCAGGCGCAACCGGCCGCCGCGGCGGCGACCCAGGAGGCCACGACACCAGCAACGACGCCGCCCGCGACATCGGTGCCCGGTATGGCCGCGCCAGCCGCGCCTGCCGCCGCCCCCGCACGACCCGGCCCCGCCCATGAACGGGTGGCTGCATCGGGCGGGACCTCGATCACGTTCCCGGACGGCGTGGACGAGTTCCTCGTGCCGCTGACCCAGATGCGGAAGGGCATCGCGGTCCAGATGACGAAGGCCCTCCAGGCCCCGCATGCCTACGTCCAGATGGAAGTGGACGTGACCCGCCTGGTCGCCTTCAGGGAGAAGGTCAAGCGGGACTACCAGGCGCGCGAGGGGATCGGCCTGAGCTACGTCCCGTTCGTCGTCAAGGCGTCGGCCGAGGCGCTCAAGCGCAACCCGACGTTCAACGCCGTCTGGACCGACCAGGGCGTCGTCGCCAAGCGACGGGTCAACATCGGCGTCGCCGTTGCGGTCGACGATGGCCTGATCGTGCCGGTCATCCGCGACGCCGACCAGCTGTCGATCCACGGGCTCAACGTCGCGATCGCCGACGTCGCCGCCCGCGCCAAGGTCGGCAAGTTCAAGGTCGAGGACTTCGGCGGCGGCACCTTCACGGTCGACAACACCGGGTATCTCGGCACGAACCTCGTCATGCCGATCCTCAATGTCCCGGAGGTCGGGATCGTGACGATGGAGGCGATCACGAAGCGCCCGGTCGTCGTCTCGACCCCCGACGGCGACGTGATCGCGATCCGGCCGATCATGAACATGGTCCTGGGCGTGGACCACCGGGCCAACGACGGCGCGGGCGGGTCGGCCCTGCTCCGGGATATCAAGGCATGGCTGGAATCCGTGGGACCGGACACGCCGGTCTACTGATCTCGTGCGGCCGATCGCCCGGGCCGCGCTCGCGGGCGTGCTCCTCCTCGCCGACTGTGGCTCGCCGGTCGTCCCGTCGCTCCCGCAGTTCGCCACTTCCGTGACCCAGGCATTCGATGGAACTGCGATGGTCTTCTCAGTTTCGCCCTGGCCGCTCGACGGGACCGTCGCCTTCCTGTGCCGCCGTTCGCCCGGCGCCGAGTTCACCATCGAGAACCCGAAACCGGCCGAACAGGCCGGCTGCGTTCCGCTCGAGGTCTCCACGAACGGCGACGTGTTGAGGGCCCGGTTCGACTCGAGCTCTCTGGCGCCGGAGCTCGCGGAACAGTTCGATGTTTCGGGCGCGCCCTGGTTCCTTGCCGTGTCGGGTGCCCGAGGTCCGTTCTCTGCGGCCACCGTGCTGACAGTGATCAACTCGCCGATCTTCAGCCCTCCGGGACCGAGTTGATGCGCGTCCTGGTCACGGGCGCCGCCGGGTTCGTCGGAGGCGCCGTTGCTCGCGCCCTGCAGCAGCGGGGCGACGATGTCGTCGCCCTGGTCCGCGATCCGAAGCGCGCGGCGGGCCTCGCCGGTCCGGGCGTCGAGCTCGTCGCGAATGACCTGTCCGATGTCTCCGAGCTCACCGAGCGGATGCAGGGCGCCGGCGCCGTCATCCACGCCGCGGGCAGCTACCAAATCGGCATCCGCAAGGAAGCGCACGACGCGATGTGGGACGCCAACGTCGGGACGACGACACGTGTCCTGGATGCGGCCGAGGCCGCCGGCGTCCCGCGAATTGTCTATGTCTCGACCGCGAACGTCTTCGGCAACACCCGGGGTGTCGTCGTCGACGAGACGTACAGGCGGGATCTCGCCAGCGGGTTCCTCAGCTGGTATGACGAGACGAAGTACGGGGCCCACGAGGTCGCCGAGCAGCGGATCGTGTCCGGCGCACCCATCGTGATCGTGATGCCGAGCCAGGTCTACGGGCCCGGCGATCACACGGGGTTCGGGGAGCAGATGCGGCTGGCGAACGAAGGGCGGCTCCGGTACCGCGCGGCAGACGACGTCGGGGTCGGCCTGGTCCACGTCGACGACCTGGCGACAGGGATCGTCGCGGCCCTCGACCGCGGGGTGGCCGGCCAGTCGTACGTCCTGTCCGGGCCTGCGACCACGCTGCGCGGTGCGACCGAGATCGCGGCTCGGATCGGCGGGCATTCGTTGCCCCGCCTCATGATCCCGTCGGGCATCCTCCGTGCCATGGCGCCGTTCGGGCGATTCATCGGCCAGCCGAATCTCCGCGAAGTCGTCTCGGCGTCGGCCGGCGTGACCTACTGGGCGTCATCGGCGAAGGCCGCGAGTGAGCTCGGCTTCGCGCCACGCGAGATCGAGCAGGGCCTGCGCGACACGTTCGGCGCCGCCTGACTACACTCGCCGAGATGGCACGCGATCTACCGATGTTCACTCCGCCCGGGTCGGTCCACCATGGCTCGGCGGCTCCGGAGACGATCGCGATGGGCGGGTCGGTCACGCCGCTGCGCCGGCACCCCGACTGGATCCGGGCCCGGATGCCGTCCGGTGAGGACTATCACGACCTGAAGGGCCTGCTGCGCGGCCTCAACCTCAACACCGTCTGCGAGGAGGCGCATTGCCCGAACATCGGGGAGTGCTGGGACCAGCGGACGGCGACGATCATGATCCTCGGCGACACGTGCACCCGGGCATGCGGCTTCTGCGCGGTCAAGACCGGCCGCCCGACGTGGTTCGACGACGACGAGCCGCGGCGGGTCGCGGAGGCCGTCAGCAAGCTCGGTCTCGAGCACGTCGTCGTGACGAGCGTCGCCCGGGACGACCTGCCTGACGGCGGCGCCCGCATCTTCGCCGAGACGATCCTCGCAATGCGCTCGACCAGCCCGGGCATGGGGATCGAGGTCCTGATCCCTGACTTCGACGGCTCCGACGAGCGGCTGCGGACGGTCATGGACGCCCGGCCCGACATCCTCAACCATAACCTCGAGACCGTGAAGCGGCTCCAGAAGCCGGTCCGCAGGCGCGCCCGCTGGGATCGCAGCCTGTACGTCCTGCGCCGGGCCAAGGAGATGTCGGTCGAGATCGGCTACGTGGCCCACACGAAGAGCTCGCTCATGGTCGGCCTGGGCGAGACGCGCGCCGAGCTGACCGAGGCGTTCGAGGCGCTGCGCGACGTCGACGTCGACATCCTGACGATCGGCCAGTACCTGCGACCGTCGGAGAAGCACCTGCCGCTCGAGCGCTACTACCACCCCGACGAGTTCGCCGAGATGAAGGTCGAGGCGCTCGGGCTCGGCTTCAAGCACGTCGAGTCGGCGCCGCTGGTCCGCTCCAGCTACCACGCCCGCGACCAGGTCCCGGGCGCCGAGCTGCGGGCGCTCCGCCGCCGCCAGGCCACGATCGATCCCGACGGCCGCGTCATCCCGACGGCGAGCTGACCTGAGTGGCGTGGCTTAGGAGCGTTGACGCGTTGGCCGCCCCTGCACGCGCTCGATCGGGACCGCGAGGCCCTCGTCGAACGACTCGCCGGTTGCGCTGACTTCGTTCGTCCACGGTGGCTCGAGGGGCGGCGGCTCGCCGCGCGATTCGCGCCAGGAGACGAAGCCGGTCTGCATTGACCGACACACCGACAATCCGTGGCCGGCCACGCCCCCGGTCAGTTCGACGAGCCACCAGAACAGGGCGAAGACGCCGGCCATCGCGACACCGATGAGGACGAACGAGACGCCTGTCATCTCGACAACACTCTACTCGGCCACGGCCCGCAACTGGGTCGGCGGGGCGGCGCCCAACCTGGCCAGATTTCCACCGGGAGAACGCTAGGGGAGTTGCCCTGCTCGATCAGGACGCTCCATGGCGAGTCGTTAGCTGCCACTGTCGTTCCCACTCACGTTGCGGACAGCACGTCGAGCGGGGACCGTCCATCGAGCGCGGTGTGAGGCCGGCGTCGATTGTAGAAGTCGAGATAGTGGGTCAGTCGGCGCAGCCGCTCCTTGTTCGTCCGATACGGCCGGGCGTAGGCCCATTCGTGGATGAGCGTCCCGATGAAGCGCTCGGCCTTGCCGTTGGTCTGGGGTCGGCGGACACGGGTCCGGCTGTGACGGATCCCGAGCTCGGCCAGCCGCGCCGCGTAGGCCCGCGAGCAGTACGCCGCGCCGTTGTCGGTCAGGATCCGCTCGACCGTGATCCCGTGGCCGGCGAACCAGCGGATCGCGACGTCGAGGGCCCCGACCGTGTCGATCGCGCCGGCGCTCCGGCTGACGACGACGCAGGCGAGGCGACTGTGGTCGTCGACGAAGACCTCGAGCTGGTCGTGCCCGGGGTGCTCCGGACGGCTGCCGGACCACGGCTTGGCCCGCTCGCGATACCGGATCGGGACCCGGGTCAGGGGCTTGGCGTCCTGGTGGATGAGCGCGCCCGGATAGGGTGCGACGTAGCGGCGGACAGGTCGGCCGGTCAGCCGGTCGAGCCCGTCGAGGCGGTTGACCCGGTAGCGGCAGAGGACGCCGTAGATCGTCGAGCGGGGATGGCCGGTGAGGGGCGCCAGGCGGTGCGGGCCGTAGCGGCGGTGGCGACGGGCATCGAGGATGACCGCGATCGCCTCTGGCGGCAGGGCCCGTGGCTGGCGCTGCGGTCGCGAGCTCCGGTCGGCCAGCCCGGCCTCACCCTCGGCCCGGTAGCGGCGGACCCACTTGTAGGCGGTCGAGCGGCTGACCTGGAAGTGCCGGGCGACCTCGCTCGCCGGCCAGCCCTCGTTGATGACCCGCTCGGCAAGAGCGAGCCGGCTGAACGTCGTCAGCCGCGCGTTAGCATGGGCCACGAGAGTCCCTCCCAAGGCGTGGTGTTAAGACACCTCCACACCGTGGGGCGGGACTCTCATCTGTCAACAACGTTGGTGGGAACGACACCACAGGCTGATTCTCCCGGTGGGAACGGTCCTCGTGGCCGTCCGAGCTGGGCTTACGTTCCCTGGGCGAACAACTGGCCACATACAGCCACGGTATCCGGGGCGGCCAGCCCGGGGCCACGCCCTCGGCTATGCTGGCGACGATGGTCCGCCAGCTCTCCCGCAAGATCCAGCTCGCCGAGCTCCACTGCCATCTCGGCGGGGCGGTGACGCCGGCGATCATGTGGAGCATCGCCCACGCCCAGGGCATCAAGCTCCCGACCCGCGACTACTGGGAATTCCGGGACACGATCACGGTCTCGGACAAGCGCAACCGGTCGTTCGACGGATACCTCCAGCTCTTCCACTGGACGGAGCTCATCCAGTCCTCGCCGCTGGCGGTCGAACGGGCGGTCTACGAGGTCATCGGCGGCGCCTACCGCAAGAACAATGTCACGACGATGGAGCTCCGTTTCAACCCGATGAAGCGGAACCGCGGCGGCGAGCAGGACCTCGACCACATCATCGCCGCCGCGTCTCGCGGGATGGACCGGGCGACCCTCGAATACCCCGTCAAGCCGGGCCTCATCTTCTGCCTCGACCGGGCCTTTCCGTTCGAGTTGAACGAGATCATCACCGAGAAGGCGATCGGCTGGCACGATCGAGGCGTCGTCGGCATCGACATCGCCGGTCCGGAATCGTCCACTTTCCGGGTCGCCGACTACAAGCGCATCTTCCGGAGGGCTCGCCAGTACGGCCTCGGCCTGACCGTCCATACCGGCGAATCGGGATCGGTCGACGAGGTCGCCCGCGTCGTCGAGCTCCTCGAACCCGACCGGATCGGCCACGGCGTGAAGGCGGCCTACGACCCGCGGGCGATGGCGATGATCCGGGAGCGCGGGATCGTCCTCGAGATCTGCCCGACGTCGAATCTCAACACCCGCGTCGTGTCTGGCTGGGAGGAGTTCCGCTGGATCTTCGACACGTTCCGCCGCAACGAGATCCGGTTCACGATCAACACGGACGGGCCGGAGATGCTCCAGACGTACATCCGTGACGAGATGGCGACGCTCGGACGGCTCGGGATCCTGTCGGTCGAGGACCAGGAACTCGCCGCCGCGACGTCGCTCGCCTCGTCGTTCGTCCCGAACGTGTCGGACGTCCCCGCACCTCGCCTCGCCCCGGCCACGCGCGGCGTCGTGGAGCGCGAGGAGGCCTAGCCCGGATCCACCGAGCCGCTGCGCCCGGCTAGGAGATCCTCCGGCGATAGCTGCGCATTGCGAAGACGTACGCGACGATGAGGATGCCGACGCACCATGCGAGTGCGATCCAGATGTCGCTGCCGACCGGCTGCTGTGTGAACAGGTCGCGGATCGTGTTGACGATCGACGTCACCGGCTGGTTCTCGGCGAAGGCGCGCACCGGGCCGGGCATGGTATCGGTGGGCACGAATGCCGAGCTGATGAACGGCAGGAAGATCAGGGGGTAGGAGAAGGCGCCGGCGCCGTCCACGGTCTTCGCGGACAGGCCGGCGATGACGGCGATCCACGTCAATGCCAGGGTGAAAAGGATCAGGATGCCGGCGACCGCGAGCCATGCCGTCACTCCCGCCGGTGAGCGGAAGCCCATGAGAAGTGCGACGAGGACGACGACCACGAGCGAGACGAGATTGGCGACAATCGACGTCAGCACGTGCGCCCACAGCACGGACGACCGTGCGATCGGCATTGACTGGAATCGCTCGAAGATGCCGCTCTTCATATCCGTGAAGAGCCGGAGTGCGGTGTAGGCGATGCCCGACGCGATCGTGATGAGCAGGATGCCGGGCAGCATGTAGTTCACATACGAATCCGACCCTGTGTTGATCGCGCCGCCGAACACGTAGACGAACAGCAGCATCATGGCGACCGGCGTGATCACGGTGGTGATGATGGTGTCCGGGCTGCGCGTGATGTGGCGCAGGGACCGTCCCGTCAGGACGGCGGTGTCACCGAAGAAGTAGGTCGTCATCGTTGTTCCTTACTTTCCCTTGGCGCTTGTGCTATTCGCGCCATCGCTGGCGCCGTGGCCGCTGTCGCCGACGAAGGTGAGGAAGATGTCCTCGAGCGTCGGCTGCTTCTCGACGTATTCGACCTTGGCGGGCGGCAGTAGACGCTTGAGTTCGGCGAGGGTGCCGTTCACGAGAATCCGACCCTCATGGAGGATCGCGATGCGGTCGGCGAGCTGTTCCGCCTCGTCGAGATACTGGGTCGTGAGCAGCACCGTCGTGCCGTGCTCGGCGAGGTCCTTGACGGCCTGCCACACCTCGATGCGTCCCTGGGGGTCGAGCCCGGTCGTCGGCTCGTCGAGGAAGATGACCGGCGGATTCCCGATGAGGCTCATCGCGATGTCGAGGCGGCGACGCATGCCACCCGAATACGTCGACACCCTCCGCGCGGCCGCGTCGGTCAGTGAGAAACGAGCGAGAAGGTCATCCGCGATCGCGCCCGCGTCCTTGAGGTGTCGCAACCGGGCGACCAAGACGAGGTTCTCCCGCCCGGTGAGGATCTCGTCGACGGCCGCGAACTGTCCGGTGAGGCTGAAGGACTCCCGCACGTTCGCAGCCTGGGTGGCGACGTCGAAGCCGTTGACGCTGACGGTCCCCGCGTCGGCCTTGAGCAGCGTGGACAGGATGTTCACGACCGTGGTCTTGCCCGCCCCGTTCGAGCCGAGCAGGGCGAAGATGGTGCCCCCCGCGACGTCAAAGTCCACGCCGCGCAGCACGTGGAGCTGCTTGAAGGACTTCTCCAGGGCCTGCACATGGATCGCAGGCCCCTGGACTGGATTGGGGGTCATCGGTGCTCCTTCTTTCGCTCGATGCTCTCGCAGCGTTGATCCGTCTGTTATCGCTGTCAGCATACGGCGTATACTGCGTCCGCAGTGTACGTATGCGGCGTATACTTGTCAAGCGATGAAGCGAAACGACACAGAGCCCGTGCAGGCGCTTGGACGACCCGGCCTGACCCGCGAGGCCGTCGTGGCCCGTGCGCTCGAGATCGGCAACGCCGAAGGCCTCGAGGCGGTCAGCCTGCGACGCCTCGCGCAGGAACTCGGGGTCACGCCGATGGCCCTCTACCGTCACGTTCGCGACAAGCAGGACCTGATCAACGCCATGACCGAGGTCGTCCTCGAGGGCATCGACGCCACGGTCGGGCTCCGCCCCGAGATGACCTGGATCGAACGGATACGCCTGTTCATCGACAACTACAAAGAGCAGATCGACGCGCGTCCGCTTGCCCTTCCCCTCAGCATCGCCTACAACGCCGAAGGACCCCCGGGCTTCTGGAAGGTGCTGGAGGACCTCCTGGCCATCCTGCTCGATGCGGGGTTTGGGCGACGGGAGGCGATCGTTCTGATCCGCATGATTTCGAACCTCCTCGCCGGCTACCTGCTGCTCCTCCAGCAGGGCGCGGCTGCCGGGCAAGCGCTCTCCTGGCTCGACGCCCACCAGCTCGACCTGTTGCGACGGCGCTTCGAGCTCGCGCAGCTGAGCCTGCCCCGCGACGAGTTCCCGAACCTGGTCGAAAGCGCGGAAGACACGGCCGAGGTCTGGCTGACTGACCCAAATCAATGGTGGGGGAATACGGTTGACTTGATCACGTTCGGGTTGGAGCGAATGCTAGAGCGCAGCCGCGACAGATCACGACCGCAGGGAAGCGCGTCGTAACTCGCTCCTACGCTGACGGCCGGCTGCTCGCGGCGCGCGCGATGGCATCGGTGAGTCCCTTCCGCGCCCGGGTGGGGAGATAGCCCCCGTTCGAGTAGTTCTGGACGAACGCCTCGACGAACTCCACCGGGTCGTCCCCGACGATCCCAGATGACGGAGATGCTCAACCGGCTCTCGCGTGGGTCCGGGCTCAGCGCGCGGACTTCGAGCTTGACTGCGCATGGTTGGCGTTTGATACTACGACCGTCGATATATCGGCCGTCGGAGCAGGGAGCAGCCGTGGATGGTCGGATGCCCGAATTGGGACGGTTCGGCGAACCGGCCCTCGTCATTCTCGTGAGCCTCAGTGACGGGCCGAAGCACGGGTACGGGATCACCATGGACGTCGAGGCGAGCACGGGACGCCCCTTGGGACCTGGCACCTTGTACGCCGCGCTCGCCCGCCTCGAAGAAGCTGGACTGATCGAGGCGCTACCGCCGGAGAACCGGCGTCGACCGTATCGACTCACTGGCCTGGGCGAGACGGTTCTGGCCGCGCATCTTCGCGAACTCTCCGATCTCGTCCGTGTCGGCCTCGACCGATTGGGCCGGGCTGCGCGGTGAGGCGACTTCTCCTTCGCCTCTACCCCAAGCGCTGGCGGGATCGCTACGAAGAGGAATTTCGCGCACTTCTTGATGAGCGCCCTCTCGGCCCTTCGGATGTCGCCGATGTTCTCTGCGGAGCCGTCGACGCCCATCGCCGTGGCGGCGCGAAGAGGAGCGTCATCGCCGATGAAAGGGGACCGCTCGTGACGACGCGCACGTGGGGATATGCGGCTATCGCCGGCGGCCCGCTCTGGTCCGCTGGCCTGTTCGGAGTCACCTTCGATCCCTCGGGGCGTCCCTGGGCGATCAGCACCATGTTCGGGATGGCCCCTTGGCCGTGGCCGTGGGTCGTGGCGATGCTCGCCGGCATGCTGCTCCTCCTCGTCGCGATCGTCGGCCTCAGTGCAATCCAGGCCCGCGAGCACCCGCGCCTGATCTGGGCGTCCGTCGTGACGGCCGGGATCGGCATCCTGCTGCCAGTGGCCGGTCTGGTCGGTGTCCAGGCATTCGGAAACCGAACCTCGATCTTCGAGGCCACCGCGCTCGACTCCGCCTGGACCATGTGGTCGCTCGGGCTGCTGACGCTCCTGACCGGCTCGGCGATGTTCGCCTGCGCCACGTGGCGTGCCCGGGTGTTCTCACGATTCGCCGCTCTGATCATCCTCGCCGCCTCGGTTCTGATGCTCGGGACGATCCTGGGTGGTACCACGAACACGACAGCCGGGCTGATGAAGGCCTCATGGTGGCTCGGGTTGTTCTTCGTGGAGCTCGCCGCGTTCGGTGCCGGCTGGGTCGCGCTCGGCTGGAGGGCCACGCAGAGCCTCGGGCCGACGGTGCCGCGGAGCTCCGTGACGGACGCCGGTGGGCGCCTACCTGGTTGACGCTGAGGGCGCCTGCTCGCCCGAGGCGACCATCGCCCGGAGGCTTGGTTCGAGCTCCTCGGTGACCCGGTAGGTGCAGCTCCGGTCGCCCGTTGCGATGTGCGTCTCCCTGACGACGTTCGCCCCGAGAACGTCACGGAAGAGGTCGAGTTCCGCCTCGCACGGAAGAGCGCTCTGGGCCGCGATCCCGATGATCGCGCAATTGCACTGGTGGAGGCGGATCGTCCCATCCTCGCCGACGCTCGCGCTCGAGAGGTAGCCCTGTTCGTCCTGGATGACCGCGAGCTCGCGGACCTTGGCTTCGAGGGTCGCGTTCGAGGGCAGGCGCTCATCGAGCCGGCTCCGGACCTGGGTCGCGATCAGCTCGCGGCGGACCGCGAAGACGCGGGCGACGAGCTCGTCGCCGCCGACGGTCCCGACCGCGGCGAGAAGGCCCGCGGCAAGGGCGTCGTAGTTCGATGGAAAGACGATCTGGGCGTCGGCCGTCAGGTCGTAGAGGTGCCGCGGTCGCCCAACGCCGTGGCGGACGGTCCGCCGATCGACCAGACCGGCTGCCTGGAGGGAGCGGAGCTGTTGGAGGATGCCGGTCCGGCTGGCCCCGAGCGCCGTCGCGAGCTGTTCCGGCGAGCTGGGCCCGTCGCGGCGAAGCTGAACGAGGATCTCCCGGCGGAGGCCGAATGCGCCGGCTTGAGCCGGGTCGTGTCCATTGCGCGGCGACCGGTGGGTCGGCGACGCCTGGGAGTCCAGCGCAGGCATGGCGGCAAGGCTAACACTCGCGCCCCCGCACCGCAGGATGTCGCAGATCGGTGGGTCCATGGGGTAACCTCGGCCGATGGATTTCGATCTCTCCCCGGAGCATGAGCTGCTGCGCCGGACGATCCGCGACTTCATGGTCAGGGAGGTCGCCCCGGTCGTCGACGAGCACGAGCGCGCGCGCCGGTTCCCGGTCGATATCGTTCACCGCCTCGGCGAGATGGGCTGGCTCGGCATCCCGATTCCGGAGGACGAAGGCGGCGCCGGCCTTGACACGCTCGCCTATGCAATCGCGATCGAGGAGATCGGCCGCGTGTGGGGCTCGCTCGGGCTGATCGTTGCCGCCCACACGAGCCTCGGCTGCGGGCCGATCCACCTGGCAGGCACCGCGGAGCAGAAGCAGCGCTTCCTCGTCCCGATGGCGTCCGGCAATGTGCTCGGCGCCTACGGCCTTACCGAGCCCGAGGCCGGCTCCGACGCGGGCGGGACGCGGACGACCGCTCGCCACGAACCCGGTCTGGACGGCGGGTCATGGGTGATCGACGGCGGCAAGCGGTTCATCACGAACGCCGGCCGCGCCGGGACCTACGTCGTCACGGCCCGCACCGGCGAGACGGCCAAGGGCGACGCGGAGATCAGCGCCTTCATCGTTCCTGCCGACACGCCCGGCTTCAGCGTCGGCCGGCTGGAAGAAAAGCTCGGCCTTCACGCGTCGGCGACCGGCGAGCTGATCTTCTCGGGCGCCCGCGTACCGGCGGCAAACATGCTCGGCCCGCAGGGCGACGGCTTCCGGACGTTCCTCAAGATTCTCGACGGCGGCAGGGTTTCGATCGGCTCGCTCGCGGTCGGCCTCGCCCAGGCGGCGCTGGACGCCTCGATCCCGTACGCCCAGACGCGCGAGCAGTTCGGCCGCCCGATCGGCAGCTTCCAGGGCGTCGCATTCATGGTGGCCGACATGGCGACGGAGATCGAAGCTGCCCGCCAGATGGTTTGGCGGGCAGCCTGGCTCAAGGACCAGGGTCGCGACTACAGCCTCGCGGCGGCCCAGGCCAAGCTGTTCGCCTCGGAGGTCAGCTCACGGGCGACGAACAACGGGATCCAGATCCACGGCGGCTACGGCTACGTGGAGGAGTACAAGGTCGAGCGCTTCATGCGGGACGCAAAGCTGACCGAGATCGGCGAGGGGACGAGCCAGGTCCAGCGGCTCGTCATCGCCCGAAGGATCCTCGGACTGCGCGTCGTCTGACCCCGAGACAAACCACGCCGAACGGGGTGTAGCATCGCTCGCGTTCAGTCGGAACGCCGCCCGCAGGGTGCCGTTCGCATGGTGAGGAGGGACCACGATGCACAAGCAGGTCACGGCCCTGGTGTCCGCGGGCAGCTCGCCCGGCAAGCTCGCCCTGTTCGGCAAGGCGCTCGGCGACAACGACCTCGACATCGAGAAGATCGGGGGCGCCGAATGGCTCCATGACGGAGCCCTGACGATGATCTTCAAAGAGGACGGGGCCGAAGCGATGCGGCGCTTCGCGGCGGTCTGCCACAAGCACCAGGTGCCGTGGCTCAGCTTTGCCATCGTCGCGGTCGAGCTTGACGACGTCCAGGGGTCGCTGGGAGCGGCGGCCGAGGCGGTCGGCGACATCAACATCTACTCGGTCTTGGTCCTCGAGCCGACCGAATACAAGGCTGTCGTCGGACTCGGGATCCGGCCCTCCGAGGCCGACGAGGTCGTGCGCCGCCTCGAGGCGGCGAACTACGTCGCGAGGGTCCTTCACCATCCGACGGAGCAGGATGACGGGATCCAACTGGACGAGCGGACCGAGAGCCTCCTGCCGCTCTGGGACGATCCCGCCACGGCGAAGGACGACCCGCGGTTCTGGCAGATGGCGAGCGGGAGCTAGCCGGGCGACCCGCCGAGGGAGGACCGATGGGACGAGCCGGATCGCCCGGCTCGTCCCGCCTTCGACAAACCCGAGGATCCGCCCCGGCGATCGCCGGCTCTACCAGCTCAGACGGCCGAATGATCAGCCTGGCGTGATGCCTCGGTGACCTGACCCGCCCCGACGCGGACCGCGATCGTCGCCGCCTCGACCCGGTTGTTCACGCCCAGCTTGTCGAGGATATGGGTGACGTGGACGCTCGCCGTCTTCGGGCTGATGTAGAGGGTGTCGGCGATCTCGGCATTCGACCGGCCGGCGGCCACGAGCTCGAGGACCTCCCACTCGCGAGCCGAGAGGCCGAGGATCTTCGCCGGATCGGCCTGCCCGACAGCGATCCCGACCTCCTCATCGGCCGGTGTGGCGGCCGGTGGCGCGGGCGCGTCGAGGAGGATCCGCGACCGTGTCGCGATCGCCTCGATCGAGGTTCGCAGCGGCACGGCCCCAAGGTCGGCGGCGGCCGCATGCGCGGCGCGGAGCAGCTTCATCGCCTCGTCCCGAGGCCCGCGAGCGAGGAGGATGGCCTCCCCGGCACGGGCCCTCGCACGAGCAGCCGGGAATGGCATCGGGACCGCATCCCACGCCACCGCGGCGTCGACCCAGGCGGTCGCCTCCGAACGGCCATCGAGCCGCGTGCGCTCGGCCTCGACGGTCGCGACGGACGCGAGGATCGAGGGGGTCGGGGTCGACCCGACCCGGCCGCCGGCGACGAGCGTCCCCGCCTGATCGATGAAGCCCGTTGCAGCGGCCTGCGCCGCAGTCACGGATCCCGGGTCGCGGAACGCCCGGCCGTGGTCGGCGAGGTCGGCTGCCGCGTTCATCCCCACGACGAGGAGCGGCGCGATCAGCAGCACTTCGTCGCTCCCGGTGAACTGTGCCAGCGCCTCCTCGACCGCCCGCAGGGCGTCGGCCGGTCGCCCGTCGTCGAGGGCCGCTTCGGCGATCGCCTGGAGCAGGTACGCGTGGACGTCCGGATCGAGATCGTCGGTCGCGAGCTCCCGGGCGGTGGCCAGCTCGGCAGCTGCCGCGTTGGTCTCGCCGCGAGCCGTCAGGAACATGACCCGGGTCGCCCGGAGGTAGATCGCCCCGGACGTGTCCTCGCCCCCGTCCCGGCCCTCGGCGGTCATCAGGTCGGCCTCGTCCCAGCGTCCCGAGCGCATGAGGATGTCGCCGGCGCTCGCCCGCAGTCCCGCCCCATAGCGACGATCCAGGCCGACTCGATTCGCGGTAGCGAGACCATCCATCGCCACACGGATCCCTTCTTCGAAATGGTCCGTCTGGCTGAGGAAGAACGCGAGGTTGTGCTGCGCACCGATCTGGGACTCGTAGGCACCGGTCTCCCGGGCGATCCTGACCGCGACCCGGAGGTGGTCGAGGCCGGCCTCGATGTCGCCCAGGCCGACGAGGTCCATCCCGAGGAGGTTGAGCAGCCGCGGTTCTCCATCGTGCGAGCCCACTGCTCGGAGCGTCGCGAGCGCCTCTTCGGTGATCTCGCGCGACTCGCGGTAGCGACCCGCCGCCGGGAGGGTGGCGGCGAGCCCGCCCAGCACCCGCGCCCGCTCGACGGACGGCGGCTCGGCGGGAACGAGCTCGACCGCCGCCTGGTACTCGGCCACCGATGCCTGCGTCTGGCCGGTCGTCCACAGGTAGAGCGCGAGCTTCGATCGCAGCACGCCGAGCCGGACGGGATCAGCCGCCTCGTCGATCTCGGCCACGGCGGCCCGGCCAAGTTCCACCGCGAGACTCCCCTGGCCGTCGCGATCCGCGGCGGATGCCGCGTGCTCGAGGAGGCTGGCCCGGTCGATGCCCGCAAGCTCGCGAGGGTCCTCGACCCGGTCCCACAGCTCGATGGCACGCTGTGCGTGGTGGAGGGCGTCGGCATGGGCGTGCACGGCAGACGCGGCATCCGCGGCCTCCACCGATGCCCGCAGCGACTCGGCAAGGTTGTCGGCCGCGAACCAGTGGTGGGCAAGCTCGGCGGCGGTTCCGCGGCGGGTCATGGGGCCGCGTCCATCGGCCGGAATCCGCTCCGCGAGCCAGTGCCCAACGGCCGCGTGGAGGCGACGACGCTCTCCGGGCAGCAGGTCCGCGTAGACAACTTCGGTGAGCAGAGCGTGGCGGAGCCTGTAGGTGCCCGTTTCCCGGTCGACCTCGAGAACGTGACGGGCGACCGACTCGCGGATCGCGTCGACCAGTTCGGCTTCGGTGAGATCCGTCACGTTGGCCAGGAGCGCCTCGTCGGCCTCCGTTCCGGCGACGGCGACGGCACCGAGCATCCGCTGGGCCGGGTTCGACAGCCGCGCGATCCGGCCGATGAGGACATCGTGAAGCGATCGCGGGACCGTGTCCGAGCCCGGGTCCGCGTCGTCCGAGCCCGCCCGGCTGGCGACGATCTCCTCGGCGAAGAACGGATTGCCCTCGGCGCGCGCATGGATCTGTTCGACGACGCCGCGCTCCGGCCGGTGGCCGAGGATCGCCACGAGCTGCTCGCGCTGCTCCTCGAGGCTGAGCGGCTTCAGGTCGACGCGGGTGACCGTCTCGAAACGCTCGAGTTCCGCGAGCCGGACGAGCAGGGGATGGCCTCGCTCCAGGTCGTCGGCGCGGAACGTCGCGACGATCATCACCCTGCCGTTCCTGATGTTCCGGGCGAGGAAGGCCAGCAGATCGCGGCTCGCCGGATCGCTCCAGTGGAAGTCCTCGAGGACCAGGACGAGCGGCCGGTCGTTGCTCAACCGGTCGGCAAGCGCAAGCACCAGCTCGAACAGGCGGGGCTGGTCGGTCGGCCCGCCGACGGTGGACGGCGACGGCGGAGCAAGGAGGGCAGGCGCCGATCCGTCGCCCTGCGGCGCGAGGAAGCGGGCAAACCCCGGCGCGACTGCGACGAGTTCCGGCCCGACGTCGCCGAGCAGGTCGATGAGCCCTTCGGGCGGAAGCTCTCGCCCCAGGGAGCGGAGCGCCTCGAGGAACGGCCCGTACGGAACGCCCTCGCCGCCGAGGTCGACGCAACCCCCGACCAGGACCCTGGCACCGGACTGCCGCGCCCCAGCCGCGAACTCCTCGACGAGGCGCGACTTGCCGAGACCGGCGTCGCCGCCGAGAAGGAGGATCGCCGGCACACCGGCCTCCGCGCGTCGCAGCGCGACATCGAATGCGGCCAGCTCGGCTGCTCGACCGACGAGGACGGGACTCGAAAACGTGCCCGGCATGGGGCGGATGATAGGCCCCCGCCGTCTCGCCGGGGTCTGTGCGTGCTCAGCCGGTCGCGACGAGCCTGACCATCAGCCGGAGCGTCCCGCTCGCACCCACGCACGTCTGGAGGGTCATGCTCGGCGTCGACTGTCCGGCCCACGCCCAGGAGGCGCTCGTGGTCGGGGCTGTGACCTTCCACCAGACGACCCAATACGTCCGGACATGGCCGTTCGCGTCCGCGTAGATCACCTTCATGCCCTTGCGCAACCGGCCGTTCGAGTACGCATCGTGGAGCGGCTTGAACACGCCATATGCGTGCCCCATCAGGTAGACGTTGTTCCTGCCCGCGCAGCCCCAGCGGTAGACGTAGTTGGCCGGGGCGGCACTTCGGGAGCACGGGAACGATGCAACCGATCGGTTGACGCCGAGCGAGGGGATCCAGACGTGGTTGCGGCCCCTGTAGGTCGCCGAGGCGGAAGGCGCGGGCCGGTTCGAGACGAGCACGGTCCTGGCCTGGGCGACAGCGGTGATGTCCGGTCGAACGGCCGCGGCGCGTCCGGGCGAGGGCCGACCGTGGTCCTGCACGACCGGCGGGCTCGCCGCATCGCGCGATGGGGTCGGGGCCGGCGCCCAGGAGCTGGAGTGGGTCCGGGCGGGCGACGTGACCGATGCCCCGGATCCGGTGCCCGACGCGGACGTCGTGCGAGCCGCGACGGCCAGTCCGGCGGCCTCGCCGACGAGCATCAATGCGAGGATCAACGGCAGGAGCAGGCGACGGTGCGACGCAGTCGGGATGGCCATGTCCCGAGCATCGACCGGCGCCCGGCGTCGCTCCGTGGCCCGGTGGTCCCGGCGCGACCGTGACGATGGGGCCGGGAGTGGTCGGTTCGGACGAGATCAGACCGCAGCGCACCCACCCGGACCGGTCGGCACCGCACCATGGGGCCGGCGGCGCCTCTTGGGCGACTCGCCGACGAGATCAGTCGCCGACGAGATCAGTCGCCGGTTCCCGCAGCCGTGGTGATCGCGGCCCGGACTGCGGCACGGAACTGGGGTGCCCACGGGCCGGCACTGGCCACCACGTACGGGGAGGCCTCGATCGACTCGAACGCCTCCGGGTCGGTCGCGTACGAGCGCGCACAGGCATCGACGGTCGTGCGCAAGCGCTCGAAGCTGGCGCGATCCCGGAAGATGTAGATGTAGAGCCGCGTCGGTGTCGCCTGGTCGAGACCGGCCGCGTCGAGGCCGATGGCCGTCCGCTCGAGCGTGAGGTCGTCGCAGCCCGCGTCGCCGGAGACGATGTGATCGATTCGGAGGCCCCGCGCGACCAGTTCGCCCGCGATTCCCTGGAAGTCGGCCGGCGTGGCGGGCGGCGGACTCGTCGTGATGCCGCAGCCGGCCAGTCCGACGGTCAACGCGAGCAGGATGACGGCACGCGCGCCGATGGAAGCACGCGAGCGTGGCGGACGGGGGACCGGGGACATCGATCGTGAGGCTACCATCGGCCACTTGGGGGCGTCGGGGTCTGGGCGCCTGTCAGCCGCCGCGCTTCCGCCGCTTGGCTTCACGCAGCCGGGCGAGCGTGTCTCCCGCGTCGTCGGAAGCCGGCGGCGGTACGGGCGCCGGTCGTGACGGCGTCACGGTCGCGGCGGCCGGAGCAGCGGCCTCGGGAGGGGCAACGGGTCGAGGCGCGGGCAGGGCCGCGGGGGATGCCTTCCGCCCCTCCCGGCCCGCTGCGGCGCGCGCAGGCGCAGTACTGCCGGCACCCGGCGTCGCGACGGTCCCCTCGCTGCTCCCCGCGACGTCGCCACGGAGGATCGCCGCGCGGGCCGACGTTCCTGCCGCCCGGTCGCGCGCGGCGAGCATGCCCGCCACCTCCAACGGCCGGGGGGCGAGCGACCGTCGCCGTCGCCAGCCGCCGGAGAGCCAGCGTCGCGCATCGGCCAGCTCCCGCCGCCCGACCGAGACCCGGCGCAGGGCAATGTCGAGCGGCCACAGGAGCAGCGCGAGGATGAGCAGGCTCGGCCAGAGGTCGGCGTAGGTGTCGGTCGTCGCGAGGTCGTGGGTCCACGGCTCTGCGGCGGTCTCGATCGCCCGCCCGGTCGTGGCCGCGCGGAGCGTCGCGAGGAATGGTTCGTTCGACCCGAGCAGCCGATATTCCGCCGGTGTCGGGGCGACGAGGCCGAGTGTCCGCCCGAGCGGCGTCGAGCCGGAGCGGGTCTGGGAGACGCGGACGATGTACGCCCCCGCGTCGATCTCGCCGAGAGGCGCCTCGTACACGCCGGGGGCGATCTGGACGAGGCCGACCGCCCGCGTCGTCAGGTCGGGCGCGGTGATCGCGACGCCGGTCGTGTAGAAGTCCCGCGGCGACCCGTCTTCGGCGACGCTTTCGACCCGAAGCTTGGCGCCTGTCCCGTCGGGCACGAGCGAGGCCTCGATGCCGGCCGTCTCCTCGCCCGGGAACGTCCAGCCGACGAGCTGGCTGAAGAACTGCGAGAACCCGTCCCAGCCGAGCCAGCTGCGTGCCCACCGACCGGTCGAATCGGAGGTCCAGGCGACCGAGCGACCCAGCCCGAACTGCCACTGGGCGAGGAGCGGGTCATCCCGGGCGGTCACGAGGACCGTCTGGGCGGCGGGCTTGGCGGTCGTCCCGTTGTACCCGAGCAGCTGGGGAAACCCCTGGTCCAGGCCGCGCAGGATCGGCGACGAGGAGGTGATGATCGGGTGGAACGTCTCCTCGACGATCTGCTGGCCGGAGACCTGCTGCGTCTCCTTGAGGAAGATGTCGGGGATGCTCGCGGGGTTCGCGGCGTTGTAGAAGCGGCCGCCGCCCTCCGTGGCGAGCTTCTGGAGGAAGGGGTTCGAGCCGCCTCCCGCCCCGACCGTCGAGAGCGTGATCCCGGCCGCCTTCATCCTGGCGATGATCGCGTCGTACTGGCCGGAGCTCGACCAGCCGTCGGTCAGCAGGATGATGTGGCGGCGCGTCGCAACGGTCCCCTCGAGCGACTTCACCGCCTCGTCGAGCCCGGCGAAGATGTTCGTCTGCCCAAGTGGCTGGATGCCGGCGATGTTGCCCTGCAGGTTGCTGATGCCGCCCAGCGCCTGCGTCTTGACGACCCAGTGCGCCGACTTGGTCGAACGCCACGACGCCGAGCTCGTCACGCGACGTCATCGCCGCCGCCGCCCGCAGGATCGCTTCCTTTCCGATGTCGACCTTGCGGACGCCCGCATGATCCCCGGCCCGCCCATGCCGCCGTTGAACGAGTTGCAGTGGCAGGCATCCATCGAACCGGACTTGTCGATGACGACCACGAGCGCGATGTCCGGCTGCTTCTGCCGGTCGCGGACGCCCATGTCGACCGGCAGCGTCTCCTCGATCGGCGTCTTCGTGTAGCCGCCGGCGCCATAGCTGTTGCGGCCCGCCGATCATCACCAGGCCCTTGCCGAGATCGCGGACGTAGACCTGGAGGGCGGCCATCTGGCGATCGGTCAGCGACGGACGGGGCACGTCGACGAGGACGATCGAGTCGTACGTGGCCAGCGTCAGCGGATCCGACGAGAGCCCGGCCGCCGCGACCGTGTCGACGTCCTGGCGCTCCGTCTCGAGCGCGCCGACCAGCTCGGCGGCGACCGACTCGTCGCCGGAGACGACGAGGATCCTCGGTTCTCCCTGGACGATCGTGTTGGAGTCGGCCCGATCGTTCTGGCTGAACGTGTTCTGGGCGGCCTCGACCACGGCGCGGAAGCGGACGAAGCCCGCCTCCTGCGGCTCGACGAGGAACTGGACCTTGTTCGAGCCGGCCCGGAGATCGGGGCGCTGGATCCCGACCTGGACCCCGTTGGCGAACAGCCGGACGGTCGACGGCTGGGCGATCGTCGAGTTGATGTCGGCGACGACCTCGATCTTCTCGCCGAGCCGCGACGTCGACGGGGTCGTCAGGCGCTCGACGATGACTTCCTGGGCCGTCCCCAGCCCGATCACCTTGGTCTCGATCTGGATCCCGCGAGCGGCGGCCAGGGCCGCCTCCGCCTGGCCCTGGCCGGTCGTATCGTTGCCGTCGGAGAGCAGGACGATCCGCTTCTGGGCGTCGTCGGGGAAGAGTGCCGACGCCAGCCGGAGCGCGGACCCGATGTCCGTGGCCGAGCGGACCGGCGCCGACGCGATCCGGTCGAGCTCGCGAATCTCGGCCGGCAGGCGCTCGACGAGCGCGCCCCTCCCGAACGCCACGATCCCCGCCGCGTCGCCCTCCGGCATGAGTGCCAGGCTCTCGCGGACGAAGGCGAGCGCGTCCTCGCGGCCCGCCTCGCCGACCGAATCCGAGAGATCGACGACGAAGACGGTGGCCAGCCGATCGACGGGCAGGACGAGACGGAACCCGGCAAGGGCGAACACGAGCGAGAGGAGAAGGAGAGTGCGGACGACCAGGGCGACGCGACGGCGGGTCTTCCCGGTGCGTCGACGGGCGGCAGCGTAAAGGGCGTACGTCAGGCCCAGGGCGGGAACGAGCAGGAGGAGCGCGAGCGGGGCGTCGAAGGCGATGCCCACGTCAGGCACTGCCCCTGGCGGACGGCCTGGCCCGGCCCGTGAGTGAGCGCCACGCCCTGGTGACGACGTCGCGGTGGTAGAGCGCCCACTCGATGCACAGGCCGACCAGGACGATCAGGACGATCGGGAACCACAGCTCGTCTCGGGCGGGCGGGCGGGACGCCACGTTCGGGTCCGGGGCAGCAGATGCGACGGGCGCCGGTTGAGCGTGGCCGAGCTTCTCGAGTGCTGCGGCGGATCCCGGTGTGATCGTCGACTCGCCGACGTCGAAGAGATCGACGGCGAAGCGCAGCGGGGCGTTCGGGTCGGCGGCGGCGGCAACGGCTCCCGGGCTGCCCGACGCTCCTGGCGACGCGGGCGCAGTCGCCGACGGGCTCGGGCTGGTGCTCGACGGACTGGCCGACGCCCCGCCTGTGGCCGGCCGGATCGCCGTCGCGACATAGACACCGAGGAGGTTGGTCTGGGTGAAGGTCACGCTCGCCCCGCCCGCCGTTCCCGGCGCGAGCTCGATGACGGATCCGTCCGGCCGCTCCACGCGCAGCGCCGTCGCAGCGGCGGGCACCGGCAGCGAGATGGGGTCGCCGGGCTTGACGGCATCCGCGGGGGCCGCGCTGCCTCCCATCAGCTCGCCCGTCAGGTTGGCGATCAGGATCGGGAATGCGACCTGGAGAGGAAGGTCGGAGCGGCGCGGCTCGAAGGCGAGGACGGCGGTCGGGACGCCGTCCCGGTCGCCCGCGTACAGCAGCGGCGCGCCCTTCGGTCCGGGGATGACGGACCGGGCCCACGCCGGCAGCGCCAGTCTCGCCGCTTCGGCGATGTGGACAGTGGAGAGGTCGACGTAGCGGAGGATCGGCTCGTCCGGCGAGAGCGTCCCGATGCCGGGGTTCGTCAGCGATCCGGACACGTCGCCGACGGGGCTTGTCCGCGGCGGAGCGATGACGAGTGTCGGCGTCTTCGGCAGCGTCGCCGGAACGAATCCCTCGAAGATGATCAGGTCCCAGTCCGTCCCGTCGCGTCGCTGGGCATCGGCTGGATAGCCGCTCGGCTTCACGCCGAACAGGCTGGAGTTCGGCAGGTACGAGAGCGCCGTCTCGAGGTACGGATCGCCCTCGCCGACGAGAAGGATCTCGCGCTGCCGATCCGGGGGCACGACCGCCCAGGCCCGATCGTCGGCGGCCAGCTGGTCAGGCGGCTTCGCCGGGTCGGAGCTTCCGTCGCCCCCGACAAGGCGGACCTCCACCACGGCGACGCCGAGATCGACGTCGTCGATGATCGCGTCCGCCCGCTGGAGCGGGTCGATCATCACGTCACGTGCCTCGAGGAGGCGACCGTCGCCCCAGAGCTCGAGCCGCCGCGAGGCGGGCTCCACGTCCAGGTTGGCCATGCTGACGAAGACCGATCGGGTGACGGCCGATGGCGCGGTCCGGACCGCGAGCGCGACGATCGCCTGGTTGCGGCTGCCGCGCTCGCTGCCCACCCGCAGGACGCGGACCCTGGCGTCGACGGCGGTCGCGGGCACGGTCGCCAGGGCGGCGTCGGTCGCGATCAGCACCTCCGCGTCCCCGGACTGCGCCGCGAGCTCCGAGGCGAGCTCGAGCGCATCTGCGAGGTCGCCGGCCGCGGTGGTCGGCTGGATCGAGTCGATCGCCAGCCTGATCCGGCCGAGGTCCGACGAACCTGCCGCAACGATCCGCGCGGTTCGTCCGGCCTCGATGACGCTCACCTTGCCTCCGGCGGGCAGGTCTTTCAGCGCGTCGAGTGCGGCCTGCTTGGCGGCCGAGAGACGGTTCGGCGACACGTCGGTCGCGCCCATGCTGGCGGATGTGTCGATGACCAGGACGATGTCCCGGGCCAGGCCTGCCGGACGCTCGATGAACGGCCGGGCGGCGAGCAGGACGAGGATGAGGACGAGCAGCAGCTGGAGGAGGAACAGGATGCTCCGCCGGAGCCGCTGCCATGGCGCGTTCGCTTCGACATCCGCGACGAGCCGCTGCCAGAGCAGCGTGGAGGAGACGGTGGTTTCCTCGCGCCGCAGCTTCAACAGGTACATCGCGACGACGGCCGGCACGAAGAGGAGGCCGAGCAGCGCGAGCGGCGTCGTCAGCGGCATCGGTGGCTCCGCGGGCCTAGCCGAGCACCCGTCGTCGCCTGAGCTCGGCGAAGATCAGGTCGTTGAGCGGAACATCCGACGAGAGATCGACGTAGCTCGCGCGCCGCCGGGCGGCCAGATCCGCAAGTGACTCCTTCCATGTGGCAAGTCGCGACCGGTACGCGTCGAGCGTCGGGAGGTCGGCGGTGATGTCGACGCCCTCTCCGGTCTCCGTGTCGACGAGCCGGAGATCCCCTTCGAGCTGCGGGTCGAGCTCGTCAGGCGAGAGGATGTGGAGGAGGATCAGTTCGGAGCGCGTGGCCGCGAGCTCCCGGATGACGCGGTCCGCTGCCGGATCGAGCAGATCGGACAGGAGCACCACGACTCCCCGCCCGTGGAGCTGTGCCGCTGCGTGCCGGGCCGACGCAACGAGGTCGGTCGGCCCGGCGGCCGGCTGGATCGACGACAGGTTGGACAGCAGGCGGAAGACGCGTCCCGATCCACGCAGCGGGGTCTGGCGACGGCTTGTCCGGCCGCCGAGCGCGCTGATCGCGACCCGATCCTCGGAGGCGAGACCGATGTACCCGAGAGCGGCGGCTGCCCGCTTCGCGAAGAGGAGCTTCGCCGGCCGGCCGGACGCCATGGACGCCGACGTGTCGATGAGGATCGTGATCGTCACGTCCTCCTCTTCGACGAAGAGCTTGACGAAGAGCTTTTCCAGGCGGGCGTAGACGTTCCAGTCGAGCTGCCGCAGGTCGTCACCGAGCGCGTAGTCCCGATAGTCGGCGAACTCGACGCTCTGGCCGCGCTTGACGCTCCGCCGGCCGCCCTTCAGGCCGCCCCGGACGGGTGAGCGGAGCAGCAGGAGCAGCCGTTCGAGCTGGCGGAGGAAGCCCTCGTCGAAGACCGTCGGATCGAGGTCGTTCGGCAGGAAGGCCGGCCTCGTGCCCTGCGGCGGCGCGCCCGTCGGTGCCTGGGTCATCGCCCCGTCGCGGTCCGATCCGCGTCGATCGCCGGCGCCGGACCGCCCGGGCCGATGCCGCTCATTCCACCGCCGGGGGAGCGACCGCGTCGAGGATCGCCGCGATCGTCGCTTCTGTCGTGATCCCTTCGGCCTCGCCCTCGAAGTTGAGGATCATCCGGTGCCGCAACGCCGGCAACGCCGCGGCCCGGATGTCGTCTGTCGAGACGTTGAAGCGGCCATCGAGCAGTGCGAAGATCTTGCCTGCCGTCACGAGTGCCTGTGCGCCACGCGGCGAGCCGCCATAGCGGACGTACTCGCGAACCAGTTCCGGGGCGCGCGGCTGGTCGGGATGGCTGGCCGCCAGCACGCTCACGGCATACGCAGTGATGTGGGGGGCGATCGGGACCGCGCGCGCCAGCCGCTGCATCTCGACGATCTCGTCGGCGGTCGCGACCTTCTCGGCGGTGACCGTGTCGGCGCCGGTGGTCCGGTCCATGATCGTGATCAGGTCCTCCTCCGACGGGAACGGGACCATCACCTTGAAGAGGAAGCGGTCGAGCTGCGCCTCCGGAAGCGGGTACGTTCCCTCCATCTCGAGGGGGTTCTGGGTCGCCAGGACGAAGAACGGCGGGTCGAGCGGGAAACGCTGACGGGCCACGGTGACCTGGTGCTCCTGCATCGCCTCGAGCAGGCTCGACTGGGTCTTCGGCGTTGCGCGGTTGATCTCGTCCGCGAGCACGAGGTTGGCGAAGATCGGACCCGGCTGGAAGCGGAAGACGCGGGCGCCGCCCTCCTCGATGAGGATGTTCGTCCCGGTGATGTCGGCCGGCATCAGGTCCGGCGTGAACTGGATCCGGTTGAACGTGCAATCGATGACGTCGGCGATCGTGCGCACGAGCATCGTCTTGCCGAGTCCGGGCACGCCCTCGAGGAGCACGTGGCTGTTTGCGAGCAATCCCGTCATCGTCTGGCGGACCAGGTCCCGCTGGCCCACGATGACCCGCCCGACCTCTCGCTCGATCGCCTGCGCGCGCTCCGCGAAGGTCTCGGGGGTGATCCTCACGGTCGAGGCGGCGTGGTCGGTCGTCGAGGCGTTCATCGAAACCTCCGGATCGGTCGCGGACGCGGCAGCGTCGGCGTCAGTTGGACGGGTCGAGTGAGCTGAAGTAGTCCCGGACGAAGTCCTTCACGGACAGCGGTACGTAGTTGCGATCGAGTGTGGTCAGCGCGTAGTCGTAGAAATCTGTGAAGACCTGTTGATATGGGGTGAGCGCGCCGTTGTTCTCGCCCTGGCCGTTCTGGTTGCCCTGCTGGCTCTGTCCATCGCCGCCGGTTCCGGAGATGTACGACGGGTCGCCTGGTTTCCCGAGCCGATCGAACGGGGCGAAGACGCTCGACAGATCCTCACCGAGCTGAGCCGGCCGGTTCGGGTTGCTCGGTCCGGGCGGTGGGCCACCGGCACTGCTGCCGGTTCCGAGGTGACTGGCGCTCGATCCTCCCCCACCGATGGCGCCCTGGCCCTGCCCTTGGCCCTGGCCCTGACCTTGACCTTGACCTTGACCCTGCCCCTGGCCCTGACCTTGACCTTGACCTTGACCTTGACCCTGCCCCTGGCCCTGCCCTTGACCCTGCCCCTGCCCTTGGCCCTGCCCCTGGCCTGATGGCGCCGGGCTGCCCTGCCCCTGGCCCTGCCCCTGACCCTGGCCTGATGGAGCCGGGCTGCCCTGGCCCTGCCCCTGGCCCTGGCCCTGACCCTGACCGGACGGCGCCGGGCTGCCCTGCCCCTGCCCCTGCCCCTGCCCCTGCCCCTGGCCCTGCTGGCCCTGCTGACCCTGCTGACCCTGCTGCCCCTGCTGGCCCTGTTGACCGGAGTTCGCGAGATTGCGGCGAGCCTCCTGAAGATCGGAAGCGGCCTTCGCGAGGTCCCGGTTGAGATCGATGGATTGCCCTGCGCCCTGGAGCGCCTCGCCGAGGCGGTCGAGTGCTTCCCGGGCTGCCGCATCGTTACCCTGGGAGATGTTCTGAACGGCGTCCCGGAGTGCCGTTCCGGCGGCTCCGCTCGCCTGGCTCGCAGCGGACTGCAGCTCGGCCAGGGTCGCCGCGAGCGCACTCCGCTCGGCGGGAGTCAGTTCGTCGAGCTTCTCACCGAGGTCCTTCAGATCGTCGGCGGCCACCTTCGGGTCGCCGTCCTTGTTCGAGTTCGGTTGCCCGGTCGCGGCTCGCGACAGCGAGCGGCTGAGCGAGGCGAGGGACGACGCACGCTGCTCGTTCGCCGGGTCGAGCTGGGATCGCGCGCTGGCCTCCGCGGACGATACCTTCGCGAGATTCAGCTTGAGGTCCTCGGGCTGTGTCCGGAGTTGCTTTGCGAGCTCGCGCAGTTCCAGGGCGAGTCTGGTGCGCGGGTCTTCCGGATTCGTGCCCTTCGACTCGAGGTTGCGGGCAATCTGATCGATCCTTTCGGCCTGCTGGCGTGCCTCTTCCTTGATGGTCTGCGCCTGAGCGATCGCTCCGTCCTGCGGGTTCGGCAGCGCGATGAGTGGCACCAGCAGCAGGATCGCCGCGAAGGCGATCACGGCGGGGTTGCGTGACAGCCGAGGCCGGAACAGGTTGGCCGGAGCGAGCCTGATCGCTGCCGCGGCGTCGGCGCGCTGGCGGCGAACGAAGCGCTCCGTCTGGTGGGCCTCGTCGAGGACGCCGTCGACGGCGTCCGGGATCTCCTCGGCGGGTCCCGCCAGGGCCGGGAAGCCAGCGGCGAGGGCCATGGCGCTGGCGATCCGATCCCCGAGATGCGCTTCCGCATCGACGGCGAGCGCGGTCTCACCGAGCGACGGTCGGGCGCGGGCGGCGAGCGTGACGAGGACGAGAAGGCCCAGGACGGGAAGTGCGACTGCGATCGCCGGCAGGGCCTCAAGGGGGACGACCCTGGCGATCGCGAACAGGATGGCCTCGCCAACCACGACCGTGGCGGCAACCAGCCAGGCGCGCCGGACGGCCCGCCGAAGCCACAGCAGCCGCCGGTGGGGACGCAGGTCGGCGCGGATCAGCTCGAGCGGCGGATCGAGGGGGCCGGAGATGATGAGCCTCGGATCGAGGGGGGCATGCGTTTCCACGGCCGGCCCTGCCGAGGATCGTCGGAAGCGGAGCGGGATCGACGGCATCAGATCGGCCTCCGGAAAGGACGTCTCAGCAGGCTGGGGAGCCAGCGACGCGTTGGCGAAACCAATTGGACGGACGCGAGGATCAGAACGGTCGACAGGACCATCCATGCCGCGACGCTGCGCGGCCAGAAGGTGTCGCGGCGGATCCCGAACGCCTGGACCGGCGCTGTGTCGTTGAGGATTGCCTTGCCGTTGGGGAACGTGACCGGCCCGGATGCGGGCTGCACCTGCACCGGGACGTCGGGCGCGATGGTCGAACCGCCGGTAGCGCCTCCACCGATGCCGATGCTGATCGCCCCGTTCGTCACGTCGGCCAGGCGCGAGCACCAACCTCCGTAACCGTCGGAAGCCCCGCAGATCACGTCGTACTGGGCCGCGAACGGGTTGTACCAGAGCAGGGCCTCGGGCGGGCGTCCCTTGATCGGCCCGATTCCCTGGTTGCCGAAGGCCGCCTGGTTCGGTGAGATCCCGGCCATGGTCGTCCAGAACAGGACGACGAAGAGGGAGCCCATCGTCAGGGCCATGACCCCGAAGAACGTGACCACCGTCGCAGCCTGGGTCCGCTGCATGAGCGCGGAGATGAAGAGTCCGAGGGAGCCAAGACCGATCGCCGATGCGAAGAGCACGACGTAGCCACGGAGAACCTCGTCCGGTCCGACGCCCCCGAACACGAAGACCATCGCGGTCAGGGGTATCGACGCGACGATGAGGACGAACACGTAGGTGAGGGCGCTCAGCAGCTTGCCGATGACGATGGCCAGGGACGAGATCGGCGTGGCCGTGAGCATGTCGAGGGTCTGCTTCTCGCGCTCGAGGCTGATTGCCCCAGCGGTGAAGGCGGGCGCCAGGAACACGACCAGGAGCGTCTCGACGAGGAGCAGGGCGCCGAAGATCTCCTGCCCGATGAGCGCGGACGCGAAGGCCGCCGAGCCGCCATTGAGCGATCCGGCATTCCCGTATGCGCGCTCCGCGATGAGTTCCCAGGCCCAGGCAAATCCCGCCAGGAACAGCAGGTAGGCCGTCAGGATCACGAACGCCCGGCGCCCTCGCATCCGGCCCCGGAGCTCCTTGACACCGACCGCGGTGATCCCCGCCCCGAGCGAGCGCAACGCCGCGATGGGCCTGCGCCGCGCGCGGTGCGCCCCGGCAGCATGGTCGTCCACGGCAACCAGTTCGACCGCGGCGTCCCCGATGTCGGTGGCCGGGATTTCGACGATCCGGCTCGTTCCGTCACTCATCGACGGGAACTCCGGGGGCGGCCGGCCGCTTCGACCGGCCGGTCCAGCGCCAGCGCCTGGTCGGCGAGATCGACTGTGCCGCGGCGACGATTCCCACGGCCGCGAGGACCAGGTAGACGACCACGGCCTTCGGCCAGAAGTCTCCGCCGGACGGGATCGGTTGGGCGACGAACCCGACGCCGTTGACGGGTTCGACGGGCAGGCCCGTGGTCGCGTCGAAGACGGTCACGGCGAACCGGTCCTGGGGCCGCGGCATGGAAGCCTGCTGGGCAATGCACGCCTCTCCGGTCGCCTGGCAGATGACGTCGAGCTCGGCGACGAAGGGGTTCAGGTAGAGAAGGGCCACCGGAGGGCGCTCGACCGTCTGGTTCTCGGCGCGAGAATCGAGGCCGATCCAGGCAGCGGTCGCGCCGACGACCATCAGGGCGGTCACGATGAACGCCGCAACGGTGGCTGCCTGCGTCCGGTTCATCGCAGCGGAGCACCAGACGCCGATTGCGCCGATCCCGATCCCGGTTGCCGCAATGACCAGGTAGCCGCGGATGAGGTCTTCCGGACCGATCCCCCCGAACGCGAAGGCGAGGCAGGCGATCGGCAGCGACACGCCGACGACGAGAGCCAGGTAGGACAGGCTGCTAAGCAGCTTGCCGGTCACGAGCGAGAGCGACGAGATCGGCGTGACCGCGAGCAGATCGTAGGTCTGCTTCTCGCGCTCACCACTGATCGACCCCGCCGTGTACGCAGGTGCAAGGGCCACGACGACCAGCGTCTCGATGAGGAGCGTGCCGCTGAAGATGCCGCGCCCGATCGCGACCGACTGCGACGCGCTCAGCATGTCCAGCGGGGCGGTCGTGCGAAGGGCCAGCCACAGGAGGGCGGCGAGGAATCCGAGGTAGACCGTCAGGAAGATGAACGCGCGCTTGCCCCGCATCCGGCCCCGGAGCTCGCGGACCACGATCGCGGTCACCCCGGCCATGCGGCCGGGGTCGTACAGCGGACCTGGCTGCGCGGTCATGCCACGGGCCCGGCCGTGCTGCCCGCGGTGACCTGCAGGAACAGCTCTTCGAGGTCGCTCGCCGCACGGGCGAAGCTGACGACCCGGATCCCCGCACCGACCGTCCGGGCGAGCAACTCAGCCGATTCGTCGTCGTCGCCGCGAAACCCGATCTCGATCTGGCCGTCGTCGAGGATCGCCACGGACGCGACGCGGGGCTCCGCCGTGAAGAAGGTGCGCGCCGCCTCGATCGCGTCACCGTCGCCGAGCACGCGAACCCGGAGGACGGCCCCGTAGCGCAACCGCTTCTCGATGTCGGCCACGCGGCCGTGGGCGAGGACCTGGCCGTGGTCGACGATCGCCACGCTCGTGCACAGCTCCTCGAGCTCCGGGAGGATGTGGCTGCTGATCACGATCGTCTTGCCGAGCGAGCGCAGCTCCCGGAGCAGCTCGCGGAGCTCGACACGGGCACGCGGGTCGAGTCCGGAGGCCGGTTCGTCGAGGAGGAGCACCTGCGGGTCGTGGACGAGGGTGTGGGCCAGGCAGAGCCGCTGCTGCATGCCTCGGGACAGGGCCTGGACGTAGGTGTCGCGCTTGTTGCCCAGGTCGACGAGGTCGAGGAGGTCGCCGATCATCCGTCGCCGCCGGTCGGCCGGGATCCCGTAGCAACGGGCGAAGAAGTCGAGGTACTCCCAGACCTTCATGTCGTCGTAGACACCGAAGACGTCGGGCATGAAGCCGAGGACGCGGCGTGCGGCATCGGGGTTCCGGCGCACGGAGATCCCGGCGACCTCGGCCTCGCCGGAGGTTGCAGTGAGGAGCGTGGCGAGGATCCGGAGCGTTGTCGTCTTGCCGGCGCCGTTCGGCCCGACGAGGCCGAAGATCTCCCCCTCGGCGACGTCCAGATCGAGGCCCGCCACGGCCAGCGTCCCCGGGTACCGCTTGACGAGTCCGCTCGTCCGCACGACCGAGGTCATCGGACGGTCCCCTTCAGGGAGATGCTGAAGGACATCCCGACTCCGTCGCTGCGGTCGTTGACGAACCGGACCTGGATCGTGCCCGTCGATGGGTCGACGTAGTTCTTCGGGTCCTTCAGGGAGTAGTTGACGCCCTGGGTGAGGTGCGGCAGACGGTGCCACGAGCTCGTCGTCAGGTCGAGGACCTCGAGTTCCGGCAGTCCATCGAAGTTGCCCGGAACGGGTTCCTCAGACGGACAGGGACCGTCACAAACGACCGGCGTCGGATCCGGGAGCGGGGCGATGGGCTGGCCCGCGCCGCTGATCGTGTCGCCGAAGCCCATCGCCAGCAACACTTCGGTCGCGTCGAGCGTGCCATCGAACGGGATGGGCCGGTAGGCGATGGTCACCGTTCCCTGCCCGAAGCTCATCGTGTATGGGTCCTTGGTGAAGAACGCCGCGTCCGCGGACAGGACCGTGCTCCTCATCAGGTCCGGCGGGAAGGCGGTCGTGCCGCTGACCGACATCGAGACCGGAACGTAATAGAGGATGTTCGCGCTGCGGGCGGGCTTCTGGCCCTCGATGTCGACGGCGAGGAGGCTGTCGCGACCCCAGGCCAGGACGACCGGGCCGTCCGAGGGGAGCTGGCCGAGGTTGCCGGACATCGGGTCGTAGGTCAGCTGATCGACGATTCGATGGCGGGTAGCGGCCCGTCGCTGCGTCTCGCTGCTGGCCACGTTCTCGCTGAAGAAGATCTGGCCGAAGATCCTGTCCGAGAGCGCTTGGCCGAACTGACTCGTGGCCACCCGGAGGTTCACGGTCCCTTCTGCCCCCGGAGCGAGATCCGAAAGGACGACCGCGTTGCCGCCGAGCACCACGGCCGGCGCCTCGAGGACCTTGTCGGAGTCATTGCGGATCGTCCCCTGGACCACCCCGTCCACGAGGCGCAGGTCGGCATGGATCTTGGGCGCGTCGACCGGGGTCTCCGCCCTGATGGTCCGGAGCGATCCAAAGCCGACCGACAGGTCGCGGACACGCGCGGTGTCACCCTGGACGACGTCGAGCAGGGCGCCCTGGCCGGCGAAGAAGTCGCCCACGACGGGCGCCGACAGCAGCGCCCCGCCGGGCAGCGTCAGCTGGTAGGTGCCGCGTGTCGGCGAGAAGACGCCAAGGTAGACCTGGGCCGACCCTTCAGTCGCGTCGGGGGCGCCGCGGACGATCGCGACCTCGTTGACGATGACGCTGCTGCCGCGGAGGGCATTGCCGAAGCCGTACGCTCCCACCGCGAAGACCACGATGAGGATCGGCATCGTCACCCAGGCCCACTCGCGCCGATCCAGACGCCGCAGGATGAGGTAGTTGATCGGGCCGATGAGGACGATGTAGCCGAGGAGGAGGATCAGCAGGCCACCGATCGGCGGCAGGGCGAGGACCGGGAGCTCCGAGACGGCGCCGACGATCTGGCTGTCGTCGCCGGTCCCCACGAGCCCCGACGCCCGCGGCGGGATGAGGCCGCGCCAGAGCGTCGTGGTGACCTTCGACTCGGCGATCCAGCCGACGGTCGGGTCAATTCCGAGGACGGTGACCGAGCCGCTCCCGTAGCCGGCGTCAGCGGCGACCACGCGGTCGGCAGAGGAGGCAAGGACCCGGCCGCGCGTCAGCTCGCCGGCGAGTGCCGGGACATCGGTCGTGGTCGTTGTCGCCGGGATCGTGCCCAGGAGCGAGGTCAGCGACTCCGGGGCGACGTCGATGGTGGAGGTCGGGCGATAGGGGAGGATCTCGTCCGGGAACCCGGAGAGGACCCCCGGTCCCGCCGTCCCGCCGACGATGACCAAGCGGCCGCCCATGGCGAGCCACCCTCTCAGGGCGGCAATCTGCCGCGTCGAGAGCGTGTTCGTGTCGACGTCCTGCCAGACGAGGCGGTCGAGCGCGGACCACGCCTCGATCCGCTCGGGGAGGTCGCTCGGGTCAAGGGGGATGATCACCGGTGCGGCGTTGTTCTGGCCGACCGGGAGCTGGATCCCCGCCACGATCCCTTGGGCCTCGGCGGCGACGACCCCGACGGTCAACTGCGTCGCATCGTGGACCGTGAACGCGACCTTCTGGCGGACGACGACGGTGCCGTCGCCGGCCGTCAGCAGGACCTCGAGCTGCTGGCCGAAGGATGGCGGCTGCGCGTAGAGGACGAACTTCTTGTCGGCCGGGCTCGGCAGGTCGACCGGGACCGAGAACCTGGTCCCGCCCTGGGCACCCCCCTGGAGCCTTAGCTCACCGACGATGGGCGGGCCGTCGTTCGTGAGCCGGACCTCGATCGCGAGCCACGAGCCCACCCGGGCGTGGCCCTCGAGGAGCGCGCGTGCTTCCATCGCCGGTCCATCGGCCGCCGCGGCGAACGGGACGGCCGGGCCCGCCATCACGCCCACGATCAGGCCGCCAAGGGCCAGGCGTGCGACGAGCGATCGGAGGGACCGGGGCACAGCGACTCCAGGTGCGGGTGGCGGATACGGTCTCAGCATCGACGTCCGGTCCCCCCGAAAAGTTGCGGCTCGGCTCGACCGTGCCCGTACTCGGCCCGAAGACGGCGGCGCCGTCGCCGCTATCGTACGATGCTCCCACGGCGGCACTCCCCGGCAGGTACCATCGCAGGTCGGCCCGGTCCGCTCCGTGCCCGCCGTCATCGCGCTCCGCCCGAGGGAGGCCGTGCCCGAGATCCGCCCGTTTCGTGCCCTGCGCTACGACCCCGAGTCCGTTGGTGAGCTGGCGGCGGTCGTTGCGCCCCCGTACGACGTCATCGACCCGGAAACCGAGGCCCGCCTGCTCAGCCGGCATCCGAAGAACGTCGTCCGCCTCGATCGGCCTGGCATCGCGCCGGGCGAGGAGCCCGACGACCGGTACCGACGAGCAGCTCGGACGCTGGCGGCGTGGCGCTCTGATGGGACGTTCCACAAGGACCCGCGGTCGTCGCTCTACGTCTACGAGCAGACGTACCTCGTTCCGGGCACGGATACGGAGCGCACCCAGCGGGGCTTCTTCGGGCGCCTGCGCCTGGAGTCGTACGGCCCCGAGTCGGGCATCCTGCCGCATGAGCGCACGTTCGAGGAACCGCGAGAGGATCGCTACCGGCTGCTCCGGGCGACCGGCGTCAACACGAGTCCGGTCGTCGGCCTCTACGCCGACCCGTCGGGCGCGAACGCGGCGATCCTCGCCACGATCGCAGCGGGACCGGCCGCGATCGACCTGCGTGACGACGATGGCGTCCGGCACCGGCTGTGGGTCGTCGAGGCCGAGGGCCCGGCCGCTGAGCAGGTCAGGAGCCTCATCGCTGCGGTTGCGGCCGGGCCGGTCACGATCGCCGACGGTCACCATCGCTACGAGACGGCCGTTCGCTACCGCGACGAGCGGCGGATGTCACGCTCGTGCGAGGAGGATCCGGCGTTCGACTATCTCCTCGCGCTCCTGCTCGAGACGACCGCCGAGCCGCTCACGGTCCTGCCGACCCACCGGCTCGTCCGAGGGCTGGGCGCGGATGGCCTGGCCCGCCTCCGCGACGGACTGGACAGCCTGTTCGAGACCCGGCCGGCCGGCCGAGACGAGCTGGAGCGGACGTTCGACAACGGCCTTGCGGTGGGCGGCGCAGGGCGCTTCGGGCTCTGGACCCGGAATGGCGGGTCGATCCTGACCGCCCGTCGCAAAGCGTTCGATGCCGAGGGACCGGGCGTCGCCGATGCGGTCAGGCAGCTCGACGTGTGGCTGCTCGGTGTGGCGCTCGAGCGCCTGGTCGGGATCGACGAGGCCGCGGTCGCGGCCGGCAACCGGATCGGGTACACGAAGTCCGTCACCGAGGCGATCGCGCTGGTCGATGCGTCGGACGCCGGCTCCGATGCCGCATTCCTGCTCGAGTCGACGCCGGTGGCCTCGATCATGTCGGTTGCTCGATCGGGACAGGTCATGCCCCAGAAATCGACGTACTTCTATCCGAAGGCCCTGACCGGGCTGATCATCAATCCGCATGAGTGGTAGACGATCAATGGTGAACCGCCGATGACCGAGACGACACCCGACCACATCCTCGCCCGCGCCCAGGTCGCGAGCCCGAACGGGCGACCGGTGCGAAAGGACGAGATCGAGCTGATCGATCGCGGCCTGTACATCGAGTCCTGGTTGCCGGAGCGTCGGTCTCGCCGGAAGCCGCTCCTGTTCGTGCACGGCGAGCTGACCGGGTCGTGGCTCTGGGAGCGGTACCTCGGCTACTTCGCCGGGCGGGGCTGGGAGGGGCACGCGCTCAACCTGCAGAACCACTTCTGGTCCAGGACGGTCGACCCGACAGAGCTGTCCTTTGACACGTACACCGAGGATGTCGTCGCGGCCCTCGAGCGGTTGGGGCCGACGGCGGTCGTCGTCGGCCACGGGATGGGCGGACTCCTCGCGCTCAAGGCCGCCGAGCGCATGACGATCGCCGGGATCGTCCTCATCTCGTCCGAGCTGCCGCGGGACCTGCGGGTGCCGGCACGCGCGCATGAGCTCCGGGATGTGCCGGCCGTCTTCGGCCGTTCACTGGTCGGCTGGGCGACGCTCCCGGAGAAGCTCCAGCGGGACCACCGCGACCTGACGCTCGACGACGTCATGCGGATTCAGCATCTCCTCGGCCAGAAGCCGCACGAGAGCGGCGCGGCGCGACGACAGATGCTCCAGGGCGTGTCGGTCGATCGGCGGTCTGTGAGCGAGGTCCCCCGGCTGGTCATCGGCGGCGGCCTTGATCGAACCGTTCCGGAGGAGGTCTCCGAGAGGCTCGCCGAGTGGCTCGGTGCCGAGTACGAGCCGTTCGGGGCGCACTCGCATTACGGGCTCGTGATCGGTGAGGCCAGTCATCAGCAGGTGGCCGAGTCCATCCGGAGCTTCCTCGACGCCAACCGCCTCTGACCGTTGGCGTCGACCGCCGCTCGTTGGTATCATCCCGATCGGCCGCGACGGTCCTTCCGACGCGCCCCGCGCGACGCCGCATTCGTCTAGAGGCCCAGGACACCGCCCTCTCAAGGCGGAGATCACCGGTTCGAATCCGGTATGCGGTACCAGTCTTCGTCGTTTGGCCCAGTTCGTGCTCAGATCAAGCTACAACACACAGTCTTCGCGTTCGTCTGAAACATGTCCGAACCATTGCACCAATTCGCATTCGTCCCCGCAGCGAACTCGCGGCCAGCAATACTTCAATCAGCGTCCCGTGGCTTTCCCTAGGGGCAGGCCTTGAGGATAACCTGCCCCGAAACAATCGACATCGCTCCGAGACCAGCCGTGGTGAAGTCTCCCTTCTCAATCGCAGCAACCATGCCGTCACGCCACTTGGCGCCCTCCGATCCGGCCGGAAAGTCATAAGCCTTGAGGGCGGCGACGATCCCCGCGAGTTGTGGCGCGGTTAACACGTCCAAGTGCGACATGTTCTTCATCAGCAGGTCCATAGTGGCCTTGTCCATGCAGGCTACGGCAACTGGACTGGCACTCGGGGACGGGCTGGTCGCAACCAGGGAAGTCGACGGTTCCGCCGACGGGGCCGCAGATGCTGCCAACGTCGGCGCTGACGCCGAGGATGGACTCTCCGCGACTTGAGCGCCGGCGCAGCCGGCTGCCAGTAGAACGACCCCGAGGAGAGAAACGGCGGCACGGGACCGACGACGAGTCACCTTCATGATCTGAACCCTCCGATTGGGGCAGTCTCGAGCCGGCTCATGGCTGCCGACCTCGTTGGTCTATGCCCTCGACGCCCACGCTGTGGTCTTGACGATGGCTCCAAGCGATCACACCCGACTACCGGGTCGCGGTGATGACGCGGATCGAGTCGAGGACGGTCGAGAAGCCGACATTGAACGTGATCGTCCGGCGGTCGGCGCTGATCGTGACGAGGTCATCGCCCTTTGCCGGCGAGCCCAGTTCGAGGCCCCGGAGATCGAGTCGGTCCGGGTACTTCGTCGTCGGGCTGCCGACCCAGTCGCTCTTGTCGAGACTGCCGTCCTGGACGATCACCCCGATGATGTCGGCGTCGAACGTGACGCTGCCGACGAGCCGGATCTTCGCCGCACCGACGTTGTCGGCGTGGAGGAAGTGGCTGTCGATGATCGTCCCGGCCGGAATTGAGACCGGCGTGAGATCACGCGGCCCGTCGTAGGTACGGGGCTTCGAGATGTCGACCTTGAGGGCCTTCTCGAGCTTGAGGTCCTGGCGTTCGTCGAACAGCCGGACGCAGGTGTTGCTGGCCAGCTTGTCGAGCTTGACCGACGGCGGCGGGCTGATCCGTTCGACGGTCGTCGCCGGATCGGTCGCCGAGCACGGGCCACCGGCCGGCGGGTTCGCGGTGATGACGCGGATCGAGTCGAGGACGGTCGAGAAGCCGACATTGAACGTGATCGTCCGGCGGTCGGCGCTGATCGTGACGAGGTCATCGCCCTTTGCCGGCGAGCCCAGTTCGAGGCCCCGGAGATCGAGTCGGTCCGGGTACTTCGTCGTCGGGCTGCCGACCCAGTCGCTCTTGTCGAGACTGCCGTCCTGGACGATCACCCCGATGATGTCGGCGTCGAACGTGACGCTGCCGACGAGCCGGATCTTCGCCGCACCGACGTTGTCGGCGTGGAGGAAGTGGCTGTCGATGATCGTCCCGGCCGGAATTGAGACCGGCGTGAGATCACGCGGCCCGTCGTAGGTACGGGGCTTCGAGATGTCGACCTTGAGGGCCTTCTCGAGCTTGAGGTCCTGGCGTTCGTCGAACAGCCGGACGCAGGTGTTGCTGGCCAGCTTGTCGAGCTTGACCGACGGCGGCGGGCTGATCCGTTCGACGGTCGTCGCCGGATCGGTCGCCGAGCACGGGCCACCGGCCGGCGGGTTCGCGGTGATGACGAACTCTTCGTCGTCGTGAAGAGCCGGCGTTCCGTTGTCCGTGGCGCGGACCACGAAAGTATGAGGACCTGCATTGGCCAAGGCCGGCGTCCATGAGATGACGCCGGTCTGCGGATTGATCGTGGCACCGGCAGGCGCCGTCGGAAGGGAGAATGTGAGCGTGTTCGCCGGCACGTCGGGGTCGGTCGCGTTCGCGTCGACAGAGAGCGTCGTTCCGGTCGTGATCGATCCATCGGCGATCGGGGCGACGATGGGCGGCAGGTTGACCTCGTTCACCTGGATGGTGAACATCTTCTCGTCGCTGTGCCCCGAGGCCGTCGCGACGGCGGTGCACCGGAAGGATCCCGGCCCGTTCGTTTCGTTCGTGAGCCACCCAAGGGCGCCAGAGGTCGCATTGATCCAGGCGCCGGTCGGACAGCCGCTCAGCGAGTACGTGATGGCATCTCCGTCTGCGTCGATCGCGTGGACCGTGCCGGTCGCGGTCTGGCCCTCGTCGACGGTGACGTCAGCGATCGCGTCGAGGACCGGCGGGCGATCGGGCTGGTTGACCCGGATCGTGAACGACCGGTCCGCGGAGAGCGGCCCGGGGTCGGAGACCCGGATCGTGACCGGGAAAGAACCTGCGCTGAATGAGGTGAACGAGAACGCGCCGGTGGTCGCGTTGAGGCTGAACCCGGCCGGCGCAGTAGGCGCCGAGTAGACGAGGGCCTGGGTCGGGAGGTCGGCGTCGTGGCCAACGGTCGTGCTGGTCGCGGCAACGCCGACGTCGACCGCCATGTCGCCGATGGCGTCGAGCGTCGGCGCGGCGTTGACCTCGTTGACCGTGATCGAGAAGGACTCCTGGTCGGTCTTGCCGTTGGCGGTGGCGACGATCGTGCACGAATGGGAGCCCGGGCCATCGGCCTCGCCGGTCGCCCACGAGAAGGCGCCGGTGGCGGCGTTGACCGAGGCTCCGGCCGGGCAGCCGGTCAGGCTGTACGCGATCGTGTCGCCATCGGCATCAATCGCGTGGGCCGTTCGCGTGGCCGTCTCGCCCTCGTCGACGGTGACGCTTGCGATCGGGTCGAGGACCGGCGGTCGGTCGACCGGAGCCACGGCGATCGTGACCGTGGCCATAGCCGAGGTCAGGCCTTTGTCGTCCCTGGCTCGGTAGGTAAAGGTGTCCGTGCCGCGGAAGATCGGTTCCGGGGTGTATGTGAAGCCACCGTTCGCGCCAAGTGCGAGGAGGCCATGGCCAACGTCGGCGACGAGCACGGCGCTGAGCGTGTCGCCGGCGTCGAGATCGTGGTCGTTCTCGAGCACACCGGCGCTCGGGACGGTCAGGGTCGTGCCTTCGAAGGTCGCGTAGCTGTCATCGTTTGCAATCGGGGCGGCGTTGCCCTCCCCTTCGACGGTCACGGGAGCGGTCGGCCCGCTGCCGGCGACTTCGTCCGCCGATGTGGCGTCGGCCTCGTTCAGATACGTCCCGGGTTCGCGCGCTGCGGTCGCCCCGAAAGTCAGGGTGATGCTCGCGCGGGCCGGCACTGTGAATGGACCTGTCCAGGTCAGCGTGCCGCCAGCGACTTCAGGGTCGTCGGTGGCCGCGCCGCCTGTCGAGTCCGCGACGTAGGCGAAGCCCGTCGGGAGATCATCGACGATGCTGTTGACGGTCGCCTCGTCGTCACCGCTGTTGCTGACTGTGATTGAGTAGTCGAGTGGGTTCCCCGGGCCGGTAGTGGTGACCGAGCTCGTTTTGGTCACCGCGAGCTTGGGAACGGCCTCGAGCGAGGCATAGGCGTTGTAGACGATGTCGTCGTAGTCGGCATCGCCACCGCCGGTGAAGTCCTCGAAGCTGAACTGGACGTGGTCGCCTCCGTGGTGCGACCAACCCATGAGGTGATCGAAATCGTCGATGTTGAGAGCGTCGAGCGAGAAGAACGCGTTGGGTCGGCGGTTCTCGATGAACTGCGCCGTGGTGCCGTCCTGAATCAGGTAGAAGACGAGCCAGTCGCCGCCGCTGATTTCGAGCGTGACGTCTGGCGTCGCGGCGGCCGAGCCCGAGGGGAAGATCACCCGTGCGCGCTCGAAGGCGGCATCGAGATAGGCGGGATCACCCGGGAGAAGGTCGCCGATGGCACCGTCGGGGCCATCGACCCGGAACATGCCGAGCTCGTTCTGAAAGAGAGCCCCGCGCAGAACGAAGTCGAACCGGATCTGGGTCGGCTCGGAGCCGGCGACGCGGTAGAGCTCAACGTCCGCGGTCTCGTCGTACTCGGCCGGACAGGGTGCGATGAACGGCTCCTCAGAACCATCCTCGTCGCCGCAGACCGGCACGAGCAGGCTGCTGGTACCACCAGTGACGTGGATCGTCGCGGTTGCGTCGTCCTGCTCGAAGCCATCCGACACCGTCAGGGTCGCCGTGTAGTCGCCCTGGTTCTGGTAGGTGTGGTTCGTCGTAATGCCCGTTCCGGACGCCCCGTCGCCGAAGTTCCAGGCAAAGGTCAACGGCTCGCCATCCGGGTCCGATGATCCGCTCGCATCAAACGCGACGACGAGCGGCGAACCTCCATTCGTCGGCTCGGCAGTGAAGGACGCGGTTGGTGACGCATCGAGTGCCGCGAGCCGGCCAGCGACAGCCGACGCCTCGGCGGCGAAGTCCGAGACGGCCTCGGCCTGGTCCTCGATGGCCTCGGCGAGGTCCTCGATGGCTGCTGCGTATGACGTGTCGAGAGGTATCGCCTCGACACCGGCGACCGTATGGGTTCGAATGTTGGAGATGTCATCGTCTGTATAGCCAAACGAGTGGAACTGGGTTACTTCGTCGGTCGTGAACCCAACGTCTGCGACTCGTCGGTACAAGCCGGCAATGGTCGGGGTTTCCTCTGAAGTGAGCATGGTCCGGGCGAGACCGGGCGTGTTGGCGGCAGCGACTGACCAGTCCCGCATACCAGCTGTAGATCCGCGCATCTCGTTGGCGAGGTCCTGCGCGTACTCTCCGGCTGCGCCGAGTTGCAGGATCTGCCCACCGATATCGTTCGCGTCTCGGGCGCCCTGATACCGCTCGAAGGCGTGCAGTACCGCCTCGGCAAAGGCTCGCTGTGCGTCGGTCGAGCGGATCGCCGCGTCCGCTGCGAGCGGCGTGAGCGGCGTGATGTTGATCGGTTCCGGAATCGCGACGTCGTCGAAGTCGAGGTCCGGTGGGTCCTTGGCGATGCTCTCGTACATCAACGCGGCGCCGCAGGACACCAGCTTGTAGATGTCGAGGGCCTTCTCGATCCCCAGCGATGCCGGGTCTTCCACCGTGAAGCTGGCAAGCGTCCCACCTCCCGTCACCGTCAGCGCGTACAAATCTGTTTGCACGCCGACGGTCACCGAGGCCTTGAGCTCGACCTTCTTCTTGAGTCCCCGGAGCTTGATCGCGCGGCCAGCAAGGTCCTGCAAAACGCCGTGGAGCTCGCACAGGCTGTGCATTCGAGCTTCCATGTCGAATGCGGCGGCTTTGAAGGCACTTACGATGCTCGCGTCTGGGTGGAGGTCGCACCCGACGGTGCATGGCGAAACCACAAACGACGCGCCCAACGCAATCGACTCCCCGGTCGAGTCAACGGTGAGCAGCTTCCAGATTCCGGGCACCAATGGTGCGTTCCGGATCAAGGTGAAGCCCGTACCGATGGTCGCCGCGATGACACGTGGAGAGCCCCACGCAGGCGCGTCACAGCTGCCCTGGGAAGGACTGGTCAACGTGCCGTCGACGACGCAGATCTGACCACCCTTGATGTCTGCCGTGAAGTAGGCCCACAGCGACTCGTTGTCGACAAACGACTCCGTGGGATCTCCCGCCGCGTCTGCGGTGATCGGATTGAAGACGCCCGCACGCGCGGCGGGTGGCGACATCCATGCCGCCGACGTTGCGAGCATCGAGAACACGGCGACAACGACTAGTACGCGCGCTCGGTGACCCTTCACCCCGAATCCTCCATCGGCTGCAACGAGACGGAACCTCCTCACGGAGGCGTTGCCTGCACAGTTCCTTCGGCCCAGGCTGCCGACATTGGCAGTTTCCTTAGGGAACTCGTCGATTTGCGATCGGCGACCGTCCCTCGCGGTGCCTGAGCCGCGGATGCTCGCGGCCCACGTTCATCGTGATCGAGGACCGGAAACAACTGGCAAACGGTCCGGGGGCACGCCGCCGGAGCCGTACAATGTCGGGACCGTCACGACCTGTCGCAGCCCAACACAGGTATCGTCCGAGGGTTCCGACATCCGCATCCGCGTCCTCGGTGGGATCACTGCAGCCGCAGCCCCGGCCGCCTTGCCGATCGCGATCGGGGGCCGGCAGGAGCGGACGATCCTCGCCCTGCTCGCGATCCATCGGCCGGTCGCCCTCTCGACGGAGCGGCTGATCGATCTCCTCTGGCCGGACGCGCCGCCACCGACGGCGGCGAAGGTCGTGCAGGTCCAGGTGGCGCGCCTGCGGTCGGCACTTGGCGCTGACGCGATCGAGCGGATCGGCCCTGGCTATCGGCTGGCGCCGGCCGTCGCGATCGATTCGGACGAGTTCGAGGCCGATGTCCGATCCGGGCTCGAGGCGGTCCGAGACGATCCGCTCGTGGCCCTGGATCTCCTCGAGCGGGCGCTGGCCGCCGCCCTCGGCGAGCCGTTTGCGGACGTCAGCTTCGTCGAACCCATCGAACGCGCGGCGATCCACCTTGATGAGCTCCGATGGCGCGCTCGGGAGGCGTACTACGACCTGCTCGTCCGGCTCAAACGGCTCGAGCCGGTTCTCAGCGAAGTCCCCAACCTCGTCGCGGCCGAGCCGATCCGCGAGTCGTTGTGGCTCGCGTGGATCCGAGCGCTTGCGATGTCGAACCGGCGGGCTGAAGCGCTGGCCACCTTCGAGGCGGCCCGCTCAGCCCTGTGGAAGGAGCTCGGGGTCGACCCTCAGCCGGAGCTGGTCGCGCTCCGCGATCGGATCGAGCGGGGCGATCGCCTCGACCACGGCGGGGCATGCTCGCCGTTCCCGACCCGCCTGCCGGGCCGCGCGGGGGCGTTCTTCGGGCGGGCGGAGCTCATGGGCGAGCTGGTGGATCGCCTCAGGCCCGGCGGGCAGCGCGTCCTCAGCCTGATCGGACCCGGCGGCACGGGCAAGACGCGGTTGGCGGTCGAGGTCGCCGACCGCCTGGTCGACCGCTTCAACGGAGCGGTCGCGTTCGTCGACCTGATCTCCGTTCGGGAAGCGGAGCAGCTGTGGCCCGCGGTGCGTGATGCAATCGGCCTCCCGGATCGGCCCGCGTTGATTGCCGAGGGTCGTGGCCTGCTCGTCCTGGACAATCCGGAGCGGGTCGCCGGAGGAGCACAGGCGCTCGCCGGCCTGATCGACGCGTCGCCTCGCCTTCAGCTCCTCATCGCGTCCCGGATTCCGATGCGGATCGCCGGCGAGGAGGTCATCGCGGTCGAGCCACTCACGCCGCCTGACGCGATCGAACTGTTCGAGTCGCGGGCCCGCGCGGCTGGCGGTCAACCCGAGGACCGCGACGTCGTCGAGTCCATCTGCAGCCGACTGGATCGACTGCCGCTGGCCATCGAGCTGGCGGCGCTGCAGGCCGGGGCGTTCTCGGGGATCGACCTCCTTCGAGCTCTCGATCGGCGGCTGCCGACGCTGGTCGGCGGGAGGCACGACGGCCCCGAGCGCCACCGGACGATCGAAGCGACGATTGGCTGGAGCTACGACTTGCTCGATGAGGCCGATCGCCGGCTGTTCTCCCGGCTTGCGGTGTTCGAGGGCGGCTGGACCGTGACCGCAGCGGAGGCCGTCTGCGACGCGAAGCACGCCGGCTTGCGCAGCCTCGTCGACCACAGCCTGGTCCGCCGGACAGGCGCCCGGATGACGATGCTCGACACGATCCACGAGTACGCGGCTGCGCGGCTGTCCGAGTCGGGCGAGCGGGCGATGCTCCTCGACCGCCATGCGGACTTCTACCTCGAAGAGGCGCATCGCCAGGCCGCCGAGGAGTCCGATCCCGAGTTCCAGTTCCGGATCCTCGGCGAGGACATCCCCAACCAGCGGGTGGCTATGGAGACCCTGTGCCGGGAAGAGACGACGGATCGCGCAATCGACTTCGCGATGACGCTCTGGATGACATGGCTATCGCAGGGACGCATTGCTGAAGGCGACGAGTGGTTCCGGCGCGCCACGAGCCGACCATCGACGACTGACCGCCCGGACTGGCCGTTCATCCTCGCCGTCGCGGGCGAGTTTCCCAGGGTCAGTGGCGACCTCGAGCGGGCCGAGGCAGTCAAGCTCGAGGCCGTCGAGATCGCCCGCGCAACCGGCGAGGTGGGCCACCTCGCCGCCACGTTGTCGGATCTCGGGAACATCGCCTGGCAGCGCGGCGACGCCGCCGTCAGTCGCGAGCGCCACGAAGTGGCCGTGTCGATCAGAAGGCAGATCGGCGACCCAATCGGAATCATTCACGCGGAGCTGGGCCTCGCCGACCTCGAGATCGAGGAAGGGAACCTCGACGTCGCTGCGACGCTGCTCTTGGACGCGCTCGCCTTCGTGCGGAGAGAGGGACTGGTGAGTCGAGCGTCGGGCGTCTTCGGTGCGGAGGTCCCGATCCAGCTCGCCCGGATCCGGCTCCGCCAAGGCGACATCGACGATGCGAGGGCCCTGGTGGTCGAGGGTCTCGAGGCCGCCCATCAGCTCAGGGTCGCCGACGACACCCGGTCCGGCCTCGAGGTCGCCGCGGGCGTGCTCGCGGCGGATGGCGCGGATCGGACGGCGGCGATGCTGCTCGGCGCAGCCGACGGAATTCGCCGCCGCCACGGGTTCATGGACGACACGTGGCGGGAGCGCAGGGACCTCGAGGGTAAGGTCTGCGACCGACTCGGCGAGGCGGCGTACCGCGAGCTCGCGGATGCCGGCGCGCACGACTCGATCGACGACGTCGTCGCTCTGGCGGTCGACGAGATCAATGGGATCAAGGAGCACGGCTAAGCGCATCCGGGCGGCTGCTGCGCTTCCCGGCCCGCGACCTCGCGCAGGAGGCGATCCGTGCGCAGGGCAGGATCGCCATGCCGTTTCTCGTGGTCCTCGTCCACGGCCCCAAGGCTCCCCGAGCCCGGCTTCCGCGACCTCCGGGTTCGCGGAAGTGTCGGGAAATCGTAGCTCGACAGTCGCTCTCGAACACTGGGGTTGTTGGCCCTCGACGACGCTGGGCGGGAACGAGGATACCTCCGACGACGAGCCCAAATTGGAGCCACAAGGGACCCAGATTCTGGCGTCCCTTGCGTCTCTTGGTGAACGTGGCTGAGACACGTGAGACGACGAACCGGGAATCCGGTATGCAGTACCAATCTCGCCATTTCTGGCCCGATCCACGTTCGGATCGGGCCTTCCACTTGCCTCGTCCTGTGGCTGTAGCGGTCGAGGGTGATGGCGATCTCCGTGGCCCAGCACCTCGCTCACGATCTTCGGGTTCGTGCCGGCGGCCAGCTGGAGGTGGCGAACGTCTGCCAGCTGTGGACAGATGTGCGCCTCGGGGTGTACATATGTCCACGTGCAGGCTGACATCGCGCTATTTGGCGCGTCCCAGGTCCGGCGCCAGATCCTCGAGCGGTTCTTCTCGCGGCCGGGGGTTGTTCGCCATGTCCGCGAGCTCGCCCGGGAGCTCGACCGCTCGCCGACGATCGTCGGCGCCGAGCTCGACCGGCTCGAGCGGACCGGCGTCCTGACCTCCGAGCGGATCGGCCGCGCGCGTCGCTACCGGGTCGATGACGCTTCGCCGATCGCAGCCGAGATTCGCTGGCTTGTGCGCAAGACGATTGGCATCGAGGCTCGCCTGCGCGCGGCGCTCGCGGATCTCGATGGCGTCGAGGAGGCATTCCTGTACGGCTCGTACGCGCGGGGCGACGAGCGGGCGACGAGCGACCTCGACCTGTTCGTCATCGGAGCGGTCGACCAAGAAGCGCTGACCGAACGACTCGCCGAGCTCGAGCGCGAGCTCGATCGCGACGTCAACGTCACGACCCACGAGCGCGCAGAGCTGCAGCGGCTGCGCGCCGCCGGCGACCGGTTCATCGAGACCGTCCTCGCCGGGCCGCGGGTCCAGCTTGTCCCGACCGCGGTGGGTGGCTGACCGACGCCAGCGCCTACGCTCGCAGAACTCGTCCGAGCGGGCCCGCTCACAGCGCAAGCCGCCCGACACCGGCCGCGTCGCGGGCTGGCTGGACCGCTCGCGCAAGGATCTCGCCCTCGCCAAAGATGTTCTGGCGGGCGTCGATCGCGATCGCGCGATGGCCGTCGCCTACGAGGCCGGATACCGCTGCTGCGCAGGCTTCCTCGATCTGGCCGGCTACCGCGTGACCAGCCAGCCTGGTCATCACCGGGCGGCGATCCACGCGACCACCGAACTCCTCGGCGACGCCGAGCGGGCACGCCTGCGCCGCCTCGATCGGGCACGCCGCTTCCGCAACGACACGCTCTACGGCGACGTCGCGACGGCCGGCGCAGGTGAGTTTGCCCAGCTGCTCCGCGATGTCGCCTGGCTACTCCAGCGGCTCGCGACCGAACTCGAGCGGGCGACGCCTTCGAGCCAGTAGGGTCCCAGTTTTCAGGCCAGCGCCGCCGTGTCCTCAGCAATGCGATCACCCAGCCGTTCGACCCAGGCCGCCGAGCACACCGGCGCGGAGGAGCGGAGCGTCGCCGATCGTTCGTCTTGGGTCGCGTCAGTGCTTCGACAGCCAGCCGACGACAGTCTCGGACAACCATGCGGGCTGGTCATGATGCACCGCATGGCTCGCGTCCTTCGCCTCGAGGAACTCGCCGTTCGGGATCGCCTGCGCCATGTCGGTGACCAGCGTGGGGGTAGCGAGGAAGTCGTGCGCACCTGTGATCAGCAGCGCCGGGCAGGTGATGCTGGCTGCGCGCGAGCGGCTGATGTCGCCGCCGGCGTCCATGATCGCGCGGAGAGATGCCGCCAGGCTTTGGGCCATGACCCGCGCGTTCTGCTCGCCGTAGGCGGCCTTCATGTAGGTCGCGAAGTCGGCAAGCGGCGGGATGGGGTCATCGACCAATGACGAGAACGCCTCGGTCAGTTCCGGCGCGTCGGGCAGCGCGCCGGCTGATCCCCACGTCACAACGGAGCGGACGGCCTCCGGCCGCATGGCCGCCATCAGTAGCGAGTACTCGCCGCCGTCGCTGAATCCGACCACGCGGGCCGGCGATGCCCCGAGCGCATCGAGCATGGCGAGGAAGACGAGGGCGTCGTCGCGGTAGTAGGCGGGCGTGTAGGTCCGCGGCTGCGGGCCGGACTTGCCCGACCCGGGCACGTCAGCGGCGATCACCCGGTACGTGGGTGCCAATGCCTCTCGCAACGGCGCGAGCTCATCGATGCTGCCGCCCCAGCCGGGAAGCATCAGCACCGGATCGCCCGAGCCCGACTCCTCGTAGTAGATCCGCATGTCGCCATGCTCGAACCAGGCCATTGATGTCTCCTCTCAATACGCGGCCGAGGGTGTCTCCGATGGTCGTGTCGCAACGGAAACGCCACGATGCTGTCTTGAGGCTCGGGCTCGATCATGTCCATCCCGAGACCTCCTGCCATGAGCTTGGCGGAGGAGTGCCGCAAGCGGAAGTTTCTCTGCGATACTTCCCGTCAGCCGCGCGCGATGGGAGGCTGCGATCCATGACTCCATTCGGCGAATACTGTGCGTTCACCAAGAGCCTCGAGTATCTCGGCGACCGCTGGAGCCTTCTGATCGTTCGCAACCTGGCCCTCTACGGCCCGCGGGGGTTCAATGCGATTGCCGATGGGCTGCCGGGCATCTCGCGGCCGGTGCTCGTCCGTCGTCTGCGAACCCTCACCGGTCTCGGTCTCGTAGCCCGCGACCCAGCCATCCCATCGCGTCAGGCCCCGTATTGCCTCACGCCAGGAGGCGAGCAGCTCATGCCAACGATCATGACCCTCCGGACATGGGCAGAGCGATGGGTCCCCGAAGACCAAGCGGAGGCGCTCCACGATCCCGACGTGCTGCTCTGGTGGCTGATCCACCGCGTCGACGCAAGCCGTTTGCCCGATCACCCGGTCGTCGTCTCGATCGACATCAAAGGCGGAAGGGCGAAGCAGGTCTGGCTCCTGTTGGAGCCCGGTCAACGGCCGGCCCTATGCGCCGAAGATCCCGGTCTGGTCGAGACTCGATATGTCTACGTCGAGGCCGAAGGCGCCGCCCTGCAACCGCTCTCGCGCGGCGTCCTCGACTGGACCAGCGCGATCCGCGATGGTTCGGTCCTTCTGTTCGGCGACCCAGGACTCGTCCGAGACCTTCCTGGTTGGTTCAGGGGCACACAGCTGGCGGTCCACGGCTGAGGATCGTCACCTCCTTGGCAGAGCAGCAGCATCGCCGGCTCCGTCGGCCGCTCATGCCATTCGAGCCGAGTCGGAGGGTTGCTCCATCTTGCCCATCCCCGATGCGCTCTCTCGGCCGGCGGGTGCGGATCGACAACTCGAACTCGGTCCTCCTGACGTTCGACCCGATCGACCTTTACGCTGAGGAGGTGGCCGACCTCGAGGAGGTCTGGCTGTTCGCCAACCCGGCCCTCGCCACCCCCGGCCCTAGCCGGGAGCCCTTATTGGAGCCCTTATGGGTCCTGTTTCTGCGTCTCAGACGTCTCTGGGTAGGCTGGTTTGAACGTGGCTAAGACCCATGAGGCGGTTCACAGGGAGTCCGGTATGCGGTACCAAGACCTCGAACCTCCACCGGCCCGCTTCGACACGATCTTTCCGACGGGTCCAGCCACGGCCGCCGCCGACCGGCAGTTGGCTTCAGGTCGATGTGCTCACCGTGCGCGGCGCGTCAGGGATTGAGGTCTTCGATCTCGCCTGTCGCGAGGAAGACGACGTCCTCGGCGATGTTGGTGACGCGATCGCCGATCCGCTCGAGGTAGTGCGCGGCGAAGAGGACGCGGGCACCCGGGTCGACATTGGCAGGGTCCGACCGCATTGCCTCGAGGATCTCATCGAACAACGCGTGGTAGAGGGTGTCGATCTCGTCGTCCCGCGCGGCGACGCTCCTCGCGCGCTCCTGATCGATGTCGACCAGGGCCAGGAGGATGCCGTGCACGAGCTGGGCGGCAAGGCTGGCCATCTGCTCCAGCTTGTCGTATCCGCCGATCGGGGCACTGGGAGCCAGCTTGCGCGCCTGCTTCGCCACCGAGCCCGCGTGATCGCCCATGCGCTCGAGCTCCGAAGTCACATGATCGAGGGCCAGGAGGAAGCGCAGATCTCGGGCGACGGGCTGCTGCGTGGCAATCGTCATGGTAATGATTGCCGAGATCCCTCGCTGGACCTCGTTGATGCGACCATCCGCTGCCATGACGGCGAGGGCACGGTCTGCGTCATGGTCGACGAGCGCTCGGAGTGCGTCGCGGATCTGGTCCTCGACGAGACCGCCCATGCGCAGAACGCCTTCCTTGACCGAGCGGAGCTCCTCGTCGAATGCGTCACGCAACGGGTGCCGACCGCCAATCGGGGGCAACTCTGCGCCTCCGACGGGCTCGCTCGGTGATTCTCCAGAATGCGTCGCCATCTCAATGCCGGCTGTCTCGTCCGTCATTCGTTCACTCATCCGAAGCGACCCGAAATGTAGTCTTCCGTCAGGCTCTGCCGGGGGGAGGTGAAGATCTCGCCGGTGGGACCTTCTTCCACCAGATAGCCTGCGCGATCATCCGCCATCGTAAAGAAGGCGGTGCGATCACTGACCCGCGACGCCTGCTGCATGTTGTGGGTCACGATCACGATCGTGTACCTCTTCTTGAGCTCCATCATCAGCTGCTCCACCTGGAGGGTTGCGACCGGGTCGAGTGCCGAGCAGGGCTCGTCCATCAGGAGAACATCGGGCTGCATGGCCAACGTCCGCGCAATGCACAGGCGCTGCTGCTGCCCGCCAGACAGGGATGTCCCGCTCTGGTGGAGCTTGTCCTTGACCTCGTCCCAGAGGGCCGCCTGGCGAAGCGAGCGCTCGACGAGCTCGCGCTCGGCGGTCTTTCCCTTGATCAGGCCGTTGAAGCGCGCCGGGGCGCTGACGTTGTCCTCAATTGACATCGTCGGAAAGGGGTTCGGCTGCTGGAAGACCATCCCGATCGCACGCCTGACGGCGGCTGGGTCGACCTCGGGATCGTAGATGTTGGTGCCGCGATACTCGATCGTCCCGGTCGCCCGTGCTCCGGGAATGATCTCGTGCATCCGATCTATACACCGTAGCAGGGTCGACTTGCCGCTACCCGAGGGCCCGATGATCGCGGTGATGGCGTTCTTGCGAACGTCGAGGTTGACGTCGCGGACGACCTGGCGTGGACCGTAGAACGCATTGAGATCTCTGAGCCGGACGACGACCGAATCGGCGCTCGTCGCGGGGGTCGACGCGGGAGGTGGTTCAGTCGCCATGGCCGGCGTCCTCTCTGGCTCGAGTTGAACGACCATCGTTCTCCTCTCGTTCAGTTTGATCGACCCCGGCCGGGCTGACGTCGGGCGACGAGCCAGCGGCCGAGAAGGTTGAAGATCAGCACGATTGCGACAAGAACCAGCGCCGCCCCCATCGCCCTGTCGCGGGCCGCAGGAAAGGCCGAGTTCAGCGCGTTTCGGTAGATGAGCAGCGGCAGTCCCTGCATGGGCTCGCCCATGTCGAGGGTGAAGAAGTTGTTTCCCAGGGCGGTGAAGATCAGTGGGGCCGTCTCGCCGATCGCCCGCGATACCGCGAGCAGCACGCCCGTGAAGATGCCCGAAAGTGCGGTCGGCAGGAGCACGGACACGAACGAACGCCAGCGGCTGATCCCGAGCGCACGCACGCCCTCCGCGACTGGTCTCGGGGTGAGTCGCAGCATCTCCTCGGTCGAGACGACGATGACGGGCAGCATGATCACCGCTAACGCGGCCGACCCGGCCAAGCCCGAGAAATGGCCCTGGGCAACGACAACGAGCTCGTACACGAAGATGCCGACGACGATCGATGGCAGCGCGGCGAGCACGTCGATCACGAAACGCGTGACGACCGCCGGCCTGCCGCCGACCTCGGCGTTGAAGACCGCGATCAGAAGGCCCAGCGGTAGCGCGATCAGGGCCGCGACGCCTGTCATCTGGAGGGTCCCCACGATCGCATTGCGGATCCCTCCGCCAAGTTGGCCCAGGTCCCCCGGTGGGTCCTCGATGAAGAACTCCAGTCGGATGACGCCGATACCCTGGCTCACGATGAACCAGGTGATCGCGATCAGTGGAACGAGAGCGACGAGCAATGCCAGCAACGTCAGGGCGACGACCAATCGGGCCCTGAACTGCCGTCCTCGGCTCGTGGGGCGCAGAAAGAGCGTCGGTTCAGCGAGCACGGCCAGCACCTCGCTCGAACTGCCGCCTGATAAGGAGGCCCACGCCGTTGATGATCACGGCGATGAAGAGCAGCACGACACCAAGCGTGATGAGCGCCTGCGGATGGAGTGTCTCGGTGGCCTCGTTGAACTCGTTCGCGATCACGCTGGCCAGAGTGAAGCCTGGCGAGAAGATCGACGCTCCGATCTTGGGCGCATTGCCGATCACGAGCGTGACAGCGATTGTTTCACCGATTGCGCGGCCCAGTCCGAGGATGACGGCCGCCAACAGCCCGGTCCGCCCGATCGGGATGACGACCTGCCGAATGACATCCCAGCGGGTCCCGCCCAGGGCAAGCACCGCCTCCCGCTGAAGCCGGGGCGTGGCGGAGAACACCTCTCGCGTTACGGCCGCCACGATCGGGATGATCATGAAGGCCACGATGATCCCGGCGGCAAAGTAGCTCGGTCCCGGTGTCGGCGGCCCGAGGAAGGGCAGGACCTTCCCGGCGGTGTCGGCGACCGCCTTCTCGATCGGTCGGAGGAATGGCACGAGAACGAGCAGGCCCCAGAGGCCCCAGACGACGGAGGGGACGGCCGCGAGCAGGTCGACCGCGACGGCCACCGGGCCGGCGATCCGGGCCGGCAGCAGCTCGGTCACGAGCAGGGCGATCCCGAGGGCGACCGGCACAGCCACGATCAGGGCGATGACGCTGGTGAGGAGCGTGCCGTAGATGAACGGCAGGGCGCCGTAGATCGCGAACGACGGCGCCCAGCGGGTCCCGCTGATGAAGCCCCAGATGCCGAATTCGCGGAAGACCGGCACGGTCGTGATGACGCTGTCGTAGACCATCAACCCGACGACTGCGATGGCGAGCACCGTGGCCGCGCCGCAGGCGATGCGGAAGATCGTGTCGCCTGTCAGTCGCCGGCGCCGCGACAGGCTCGGTTCGACCGGACCGCGCAGCGCCTGCGTCTCATTGTGAGCGTTCATCGTGCCTCAGCCGTGCGATGCACCCGTCGCCCCGGGCGTCCGAGCGCGCCCAGGGCGACAGGTTGGAGGAGGGCGGAGTCGGGGTCAGGGAAGGATCGGCTGGCCACCCCAGTTGATCGACTTGACGGCGGCCTCATCCTGGGCCAGGAGCGAGGCCGGGACCGAGCCGTAGAAGAGCGGGCCGGCATCCGCCTGCCCGTCGTGGATGGCCCACCACAGGTAGTCGACCAGGGCGTTCGCCCGGTCCTGCGTCTTGAGGACCTTCGAAAGGTCCTTGTAGACGATCAGCCACGTCGTTCCGCAGATGGGATAGCCCTGCGCCGAGTCCGTGTTGGCGAGGTTGAAGCGGAGGTCGGCGGGATAGCTCCGCAGGTCCGCCGCCGCCTTGACCGAGTCGAGGGACGGGGTGATGAAGTTGCCGGCCTTGTTCTGCACGTCGGCGAAGGGGATGCTGTTCTGCAGGGCGTAGGCAAGCTCAATGTAGCCGACCCCGCCGTCGGTCTGGTTGATGCCCTGGGTGACGCCCTCGTTGCCGCTGGCGCCGAGGCCCGTCGGCCACTCAACGGTCTTGCCGGCGGACTTGGTCTTGTCCCCGGCACCGACGGTCTGGACCCACTCGTCGCTGACCGCGGTGAGGTAGGTGGTGAAGATGCTCGTCGTGCCCGAGCCGTCGGAGCGGTGGACGACACTGATCTCCGTGTCCGGCAGGGTGAGGCCTGCATTCGCCGATGCGATCGCCGGGTCGTTCCACCTGGTGATCTTGCCGTCGAAGATACTGGCGACGATGTCGGGCGTCATCTTGAGCGGCGCCCCCAGCCCCTTGAGGTTGTAGGCGACGACGACGGCCCCGAAGGTGACCGGGATCTCGATCGGCTCACCCTTGGCGGCGGCCGCCTCGATCTCCTTGTCGGCGAGGAAGGCGTCGGTGGCGCCGAAGTCGACGGTGTTCTCAGTCCACGCCTTGATGCCGCCGCCCGAGCCGATCGACTGGTAGTTGAGCTTCACGCCGCACTTGGTGTTGTAGTCCTCGCCCATCTTCGAGAGGAGCGGGAAGATGAATGTGGAGCCCGCCCCGTTGAGCTGGCCGTCCCCCTTGGTGCAGCGGTAGGTGACCGGGCCCGACGAGGTCTCAGCGCTCGCCGGCGCCGAAGCACTCGATGCGGGCGGCGTGCTCGCCGCAGGTGAAGCTGTCGTTGACGGCGAACTCAGAGTTCCTCCACCAGAGCACGCCGCGACAAGGATGCTCGCCGCCATTGCTACGACGCCTAGACGACGGGTGGCGATTGTCACGATAGATTTCCTCCTCCAAGACGGTCGCCGCGAGCGGCGGCGCACGGTTCGCTCCGGGTCGGGCCGATCCTTGCCGCCGCGGGTGAACGCCTCATTTGCTGCCTGTTAACGGTCGGTGACGGCTGGTGGGTCGAAGCGATAGCCCACGCGGGGGACTGTCACGATGTGCCGGGGCGTGCCCGGATCGGGTTCGATCTTCGACCGAAGCATGAAGACGTGGACGTCGATCGCCCGCGTCGCCTCCTTCGCATCGGGCGGCAATGCGAAGCGGCGCAGTTCATCCCGGGAGAACGCTTCGCCCGGATGCGTTACCAGGAACTCGAGCAGCTCAAACTCGCGTGGGCGCAGGTGGATGGGCGTGCCGTCGCGCATGAGGACCTTGGCGCGCAGGTCGACCTCGATGCCCGCCGCGACACGGATCCGCGACGAGTCGCGATTGTCGCGTCCGCCGATCGCCAGGCGGCCGCTGACCTCGAGCGGATCGGCATCGAGATCGATCGCGTCGTCGAATCCCATCTCGAGTGCGCGCAACCGCGTCGCCACCGCGTCATGACCGGAGAGCAGGATCGCCCGAAGGTCCGGGCGTTGTTGTCGCTCGATCGCGACCTGGCCGATCTCGACCGGGCCCCCAGGGGGGCAGTGGATGACGACGAGGCGCGGCCGCTCGGTGCGAAGAGCCGTCAGGAAGCTGGCGGGTCGGGTGTCGACTCGGGTGACGATCCCCGGCATGAGGTAGCGATCGACGGCATCTCGTCGTGGAGCGAGCACGAGCCACTGAATCGGCCGAACTGGCGACGTGCTCGGGGGATCCAGATCACCGGCGGAGGGGACGACCGTCATGGGCAGGCGTGGCTCGCTGAGACAGTTGTTTGTTGGGCGAGCTTCGGCCGGCACGGTTAACGGGACATTTCATGCCCGTCAACGATCGGTGTCGGTTGCGCTCCGGCGTGCCCTACCCGGCGATGACAGAGCGAACGCGTCGGCCGGCGGTGCGCCGGGCAATCTCGATGAAGGGCCGCAGCCGCAGGGTGAGCTCCATCGCCGTCCGGCCGAAGGCTTCGAGCCGCTCGCTGTCGGACCCGTCGACCTCGGCCGGGTCATCGAGGCCCCAGTGGAGGGTGTTCTCGGAGCCCGGAAAGACCGGGCAGGTCTGTCGCGCGCGATCACAGACGGTGATCACATAGTCGAACGATTGGCCGAGGAACTCGTTGACCGACTTGCTTCGGGCGGCGGACCAGTCGATGCCGTGCTGAGACAGGACCTGGATCGCCAGGGGGTTCACCCCTCTCGGCTCGGTCCCGGCGGACTCAACCTCGAAGTCAGGATCGCCGTAGCGCTCCAGAAGCGCCTCGGCGATCTGGCTCCGGGCCGAGTTGCCGGTACAGACGAAGAGCACCCGAATCGGGCCGTTGCGGACATGGATCGCGTCGGTCATGTCGATTCCTTCCTGCGTTGAACGGGCGCGGCCGACCGCCTCGACCGTGAGCTCGAGATCGATGAGCTCCGCGTCGAGTCGATCGAGGTCGGCTCGCTGCCGATCGATCGCGGCATGCTGCTCGGCGAGGAGCGGCGCGAGATCGAGATCGATGGCTGCGTGCTCGAGGCACAGTCGGGCGATCCGACCGGCATCCTCGGGTCCCAGGCCGAGCCGCCTGAGGCTCAACAGGAGCCGCAAGCGGGCAAGGTCGTCCTCGCCGTAGTCGCGATAACCGTTTGGTTGGCGAACGGGAGCCGGGAGGATCCCAACCTCCTCGTACCAGCGGATGGCCGACGCCGCGGCTCCGGCGCGTCCGGCGAGCTCCGAAATCCTCATCGCGCCCATCTCACAGATTCGGCACCGGTCGGCCTGGTCGACCGAGTCGAGCGGCGGCGCGGTGAGCCCCGCACGGGACGAGCGGGATCAGCTGCAGTCTCACGCAGGGACCGACGGTCGATAGCCGCGCGCTTCGCGCAGCTGCTCGGCGAACTCGGACGGCAGGTCCGAGGCCTCGATCGCGTCCGACGCGCGCTCGATGTCGTACTGGACGCGGCGGAACTCGACTGTACCGGCCGCCGTGTCGAGGAGTGCCCAGCACCCGCGCGGGTCGCCGTCCTTCGGCTTGCCGGCCGAGCCGACGTTGATGAATTGGGCGGCTCCGACGGTCTTGTCGTACGGGCGATGCGTGTGGCCGCAGATGATGACATCGGCCTGGGCGCCGGCCGCGATCCGCGCGAACGTCGCGTCGGGCTTGTCCTCGTAGAGGTATTCATTGATCCGTCGCGGACTGCCGTGGACGAGGAGGTATCGCTTCCCGTGAGCCGTGAAGCGGACCTCCGGCAGCAGCGTCCGTAACCAGGCCTTGTTGACCTCGCTCGTGTGGGCCTTCGTCCAGGCGAAGCTCTCATCGCCGAGGGCTTTCTCGGTCGGGTTCGTGTAGGCACAGCCGCACTCGTTGCGCTCGAACCCGGTGCCGTCGTCGTAGTTGCCCATGACGATCGGGAAGGCGTCCGTGCGAAGCCGTTGGAGCACTTCGTTGGGCCACGGCGCGTAGCCCACGAGATCGCCGAGGGCATAGCGCGCGTCGACGCCGGCGGCATCGATATCGGCCAGCACCGCCTCGAGCGCCGGCAGGTTCGAGTGGACGTCCGAGAAGATCCCGATTCGCATTGCAAGAGCGTAGACCTTCAAGTGACTTGAAGGTCAAGCAGCCCCGGCCCGATCACGGGAACTCGGCTGAGACGCATGAGACGGTTCACGTGGCATCCGGTGCGCGGTACCACACCGTCGACCGCATTCCGCGACGCCACAGGCACATCCGAGAGGGGCCGACTGGCCCGCTGCTCGTGACAATCGGCATCTGTGACGTCTCAGCGCCTGATGTGATGTTCGTCGCATGAGCAAGTCCCTTCCGATGCTGCCCGAGCCCCGCCTCGACCTGACCGCCCCGAACGTGACACACGCGGCGGCGATCGCGGCGATCGTCGCGGACCCGATCCGGGCCGGCATCCTGCGGCTTCTGGTCGACGGGCCGCACTGCGTCTGCGAGATGGCAGCCGCGCTGCATGCCCGCGAGAACAACGTCAGCAACCACCTGGGGCGGCTGCGCGAGGCCGGACTCGTCCGCGCCAGTCGCCATGACGCCAATGCGCGGTTCCTCTACTACGAACGCGACCGTGACGCGGTCGCCAGGGCCCGTGCCGCCATCGACGACGTCCTCCGATGACAACGGTCGCGACCCTCGTCCGGGAAGCCGACGCATCGGTCGGGATCGCGGCATGACGCGCGCCGTCACGCGCTATGCCGGTCACAGGCGGTTCGAGACCGAGGTCGGCAAGCACACGTTCACGACCGACCACACCGGCGCCGGTCCGACACCGCCGGACTTCTTCGTCGCGTCGCTGGCGGCGTGCGTCGGGATCTACGTCTCCACGTACTGCGAGAAGGTTGGCCTCGACACGACCGGCCTGACGGTGGATCTCGACTACGACAAGAAGCCGGACCGGATGTCCGACTTCTCGATCCGGGTTCGGCTGCCGCACGCCGATCTGGGGGCGCGAGCGGCGGCGGTTCAGCGCGTTGCCGAAGCGTGCCTCGTGCACGAGACGATTTGCACGTTCTCGGGCTGCCCGATCGTGGTGGAAGGACTCGTGAAGGTATGAGGCGGGCAGCGTGAGCAAGCGCGGCTCCCGTCGATCGATGCGCGCGGCCGAACGCTTGAGTGCGGCGGGATCGCGGACCCGCGGCTCGTCGTCGTCAGGTCGTTCTGTCCCGGGGGGCGGCACCGCCTCCCGTCGGGTCCCGTCGGATGGCTTGCCCTCGCCGTCGCGGCCGGGGCGCTGGTCCTCGTCGCGGGCCTTGGTATCACGTCACTCGGCTCCGCGACCACGAGCTCGCCGCCAGCGACGAACGCCGCCGGCACGACGGACCGGCCGATCGACAGCGCGTGGACGATGATCACGGCCGATCGCCTTGCGGCGATGCTCGAGCACAAGGCCTTCACGCTGCTCAACGTGAAGACCCCGTACGTCGGCGAGATCGACGGCACGGACCTCTACATCCCGTTCGACCAGCTGGGCGCACGGGCCGCCGAGCTGCCGGCCGACCGGACGGGGAAGATCGTCGTCTATTGCCGGAGCGGGCACGAGAGTGCGATCGCTGCCCAGACCCTTGTCGACCTGGGCTACTCCAACATCGACAACCTCGATGGCGGCATGGCGGCCTGGACGGCGAGCGGCCGGGAACTCATCACCGTCGATCGGAGCGGCGGCTGATCGAGTCGCGCGCCCGGTTCATCAATTGGCGGCACCCCTCCGGACCCGAGACGCGTCGGAGACGCCCATGCTCGACGCTGGCCGTCGCGAGCTCGAATGGAGGAACCAGCGATGACACTTCATGAGCGAAAGGCGAAGTCGCCTCAGGACACGAGCCTGAGCGGGCTCCGGATGTGCATCGACAAGCACGTCCCTCGAGAGCAGGTTCCCGACGCCGAAGCCGCCGCGATCGAGGAGCGGCCCGACAATATGCGCCTCGTGCCGATGGGGCTTGGCGGCCCCGGCCGGGCACGGATGGCGATCGTCGTCGCCAGCGAGTGGAAGCCCGGGACGACACTTCACGTCAAGTTCCTCGACGGCGACAAGGTCGTGAAGCAGAAAGTGGAGATGGTCGCTCACGGCTGGGAGGACCACGCGAACATCCGCTTCGCGTTCGACGATCGCCCCGACGCCCAGATCAGGATCAGCTTCCTGCAGGAGGGCTCGTGGTCGTACATCGGCAAGGACGCCCTCCAGATCGCGGCCAAGGAACCGACGATGAACTACGGCTGGTTGAAGCCCGACACCGAGGACCAGGAGTATTCGCGCGTCGTGCTCCATGAATTCGGCCACTCGATCGGCGCCATCCACGAGCACCAGAGCCCGGGCGTGACGATCCCCTGGGACAAGAACGCGGTGTATGCGTACTACGCGCTCCAGGGTTGGTCGCATGCCGACACGGACCAGAACGTCCTGATCCCGTATAGCCCCGAAGGCATGCAGTTCTCGATGTTCGATCGGAAGTCGATCATGCTCTACGCCGTCGACAACCGGTTGACGATCGGGGACTGGGAGGTCGGCTGGAACACGGAGCTGTCCGAGCAGGACAAGTCGTTCATCCGCAGCCGCTATCCGTTCGAAGAGAAGCCGATGGCCGAGCTGACCGTCGGCGCTGCGCCGATCGACGCGACCATCGGCACGGCGGGAGAGGTCGACTGGTACCGGGTCGTCATCGACACGGCGGGTCGGTTCGTCATCCGCACGTCCGGCAAGACGGACGTCGTGATGAGCCTCCACGGACCCGGCAGCCAGACACCGTTGGTCGCATTCGATGACGACTCCGGGGTTGGCCTCAACGCGAAGATCCAGCGGCGGCTCGACCCAGGGACGTACTTCGTCCAGGTGCGCCACTACGGTCGCACCGGGGTGGGGACCTACCAGCTGTCCATCAACCGGGCCTGACGGGCGCGACTGGCCGCAACGAGGGGCCGTCCGTTTCGTAGACTGCGACCGGTGACCCCTTCGACGCCGCGTCGCCTCGTCATCCTCACCGAAGGACAGTGGCACGTCCACAACGCCAAGACGGCGACCGGCGTGATCCGCTACGGCACGGACGACGTCGTCGCCCTCCTCGACTCGACGATCGCCGGGCGAAACGTCGCCGAGTGGCTTCCGGGCCATGACATTCCCGTGGTCGCGTCGCTCGCGGAGGCGCTTGCCATGGAGCCGCGGCCGAATGCGCTCCTGATCGGCATCGCGCCGACCGGCGGCCGCCTGCCCGCCGCCTGGCGGTCGACGATCCTCGCGGCGATCGACGCGGGCCTCGACGTCCTGTCGGGCCTTCACACCCTCCTCGGCGACGACGAGGAGTTCGCCGCCGCCGCTCGCCGGGCCGGGACCGCGATCGTCGACTACCGGCGACCGCCCGAACGGATGGAGACCGCCGTCGGTCGCCTCCACCGGCCGGGCAGCCGGGTCATCCTGACCGTCGGCACGGACTGCGCGATCGGCAAGATGTCGGTGGCGCTCGAGCTGCGCACGTCGGCCGTCGCGGCCGGCCGATCCGCGGTCTTCGTCCCGACCGGCCAGACCGGGATGATGATCGACGGCTGGGGTGTGGCGGTCGATCGTGTCATCAGCGACTTCGTCCAGGGAACCTGCGAGTGGCTGCTGGGCGAGGCAGAGGCCCGCGGCGACTGGATCATCGTCGAGGGCCAGGGGTCGCTCGACCATCCGGCGTACTCGTCGGTGACCCTGGGGCTCATCCATGGCACGACGCCCCACGCGATGGTCCTCGTCCACAAGGCGCGCCTGGCCGATCACGACTTCGACCACCTGCCCGAGCGGTCGTTCCCGATCCAGCCTCTCGGGCCGTTCATCACCCTCCACGAGCAGGTGGCGGGCCTCGTGGCTCCCTCCAGGGTGGTCGCGATCGCGCTCAACACGTCCCTGATTCCCTCGGATGATGAGGCGCGGGCCGAGATCGATCGGACGGCCGCCGAGACGGGCCTTCCGTGCGACGACCCGGTTCGCTTTGGTGGGGACCGGCTGTGGGCCGCGATCGAGGCCGGCGTGGAGGCCCTGCCGTGGGTCTGATCGGCGGCTGAGATGGGCCTGACGCTGCGACACGACATCCTCACCCTTGCCCTGCGCGATCCGTTCGTCATCGCCCGCTCGGAGCCGGGCGCCGGAAGGACAGTGACCACGGTGATCGTGGAGCTGCGTGACGATCGCCATCCCGACATCGTGGGACTGGGTGAGGGATACCCGGACCGCTACTACGGCGAGACCCCGGAGACGATCGGCGTCGTCCTGCCGCTGCTGCTCGAGGCGGTCGGCGAACCGACGCTGACGGCCGCCGGCCTGTCCGACGCAGACCGGGCGATGGACGCGGCGATCGCCCACCACGGGGCGGCGAAGTGCGCCCTCGACATCGCCCTCCACGACCTGGCCGGCAAGGTCACCGGCCAGCCGCTCCACCGGCTCCTCGGGCTGTCGGCCGACCTTCCCCCGACCGACTTCACGATCGGGATCGACCGGCCGGAGGTCGTCGCCGAGCGGGCGGCGCGGGCGGCGCATTTCCCGGCGCTGAAGATCAAGGTCGGCGGACCGGACGATCTCGCGACACTCGAGGCCGTCCGGGCCGTCTTCGGCGGACCGATTCGCGTCGACGCCAATACCGGCTGGCGGCCGGACGACGCCCTGGCACTCCTGCCGGCACTCGAGCGGCTCGGCGTCGAGCTGATCGAGCAGCCATTTCCGGCCCACCGGCTCGACCAGCTCCGCTGGCTCCAGGAACGTTCGTCCCTGCCGATCGTGGCCGACGAGAGCGCGGTCTCGATCGAGGCCCTGGAGGGCCTGGTCGGCGTCGTCTCCGGGGTCAATGTCAAGCTGGCGAAGTGCGGCGGCGTGGGCCCAGCGAAGCGGATGCTGGCCCGCGCCAGGGAGCTCGGCCTCCGGACCTTCCTCGGCTGCATGGAGGAGACCTCGGTCGGAATCGCCGCGTCGGCCGCCGTCGCGTCCCTGGCGGACTGGGTCGACCTGGACGGCAACCTGCTCCTCGCCGACGACCCGTTCGATGGCCTGGAGCTCGGATCGGACTGCCGCTGGCTGCTCTCGGATCGGCCCGGCCTGGGGCTCCGGCGGGATCACGTCGAATGACGGCGATCGGGCCGGCGGTCGGTTCAGGCACGTTCCGCACGGGCGTTCACCGAACGGGCGTTCATGTGGATAAGTTGGTGGACGAGATGGTGGAAAAACCCTCTTCCGGGGCTGGGGCGACGGGCCTACGATGGCCTCTCGGTCACCGATGGCTTCCCACAGAGGCGTGAAGCGCGGAGCCCGAACTCCCGCCCAGGGGAGCACCCGTGGTCGGTCCATCTCGCCGACCGCGGGATGGAATCGCCATGTCATGGAACAGGAGGGCACGCCATCGATGGACCCAGGAACTGCACCGGAGCGTGCAACTTCAACCGACCTCGCCGCCGGGGAGCCGGACGCCATCGACTTTGTCCGTTTCTGCTACCGACGGCGACACGTCGGGTGGCCGGAGCTCTATGACGAGATGTGCGCCGTCGCCGGTCGCGGCCTCTATCACGGCTTCTGCGCGGAGGACCTGAGCCGGCTCGGCATCGGTTTCGCACTCTATGAGATGCCGGCCCTCGCGACGATGGTCCAGCGCGTGGTCGCAGAAGACCAGGCCCGGCGGCGATTGAGCGCCGAGGCCATCCGAGTCCACTACGTCGACGTCGAGGCTCCCCCAGAGCCCGAGGCGCCGCAGCCCGTCCGCGGCGAGGCCGCGGTCGCCGAGACACCCGAGACCCACCCGAGGCTGGTCGCCATGTCGGCCGGAGCTCAATAGGGACGCCTTCTTCGACGGCGCCCAGAACGCCCTCGATCTCTTTCCCGCCGGTATCGGCGGACAACGAAGGACCCCCGCCGGTCAGGGCGGGGGTCCTTCTTGTTTGAAGCGGGGTCGCGTGGCCGCCGGGCCGCGGATCCGGCTGCTAGGCGCGGATCCGGCGGCGTGCCATCTCGCCCTCGATCTGGCGTTCCGCCTCCACGTAGCGGTCGATCTGCTCGCGGAGCTGGTTGGCCTCAGGCGTGTAGAGATGGGACTGCTGCTGCAGGACGTACGACAGCCGCCGGCTCGTCATCCGGACATGATCGAGGTTCTTCATCAGGACGAGCGGATCCATCGCCGCGACATCCGACGGGTGATACATCTGCTTCATGTCAGTGGATTGTACGGTTCAGGCCGGGTGCCCGGCGAGATCGATCGGACGGTGCGACGCCTGCCCGCCGGGCGTCAGGCACCACCCTTGAGCTGCGCGAGCCGGGCATCGACCTCGAGCTCGTCATCCGCCGAATCGAGCGAGGCGAACTGCTCGTCGATTGACGAGGCGGCGACCTCCTCCATGCCCCGGACCTGCGCCTCCTGGCGGCGGATCCTCTCCTCGAACCGCGAGATCTCGCTTGCCGGGTCCATGACCGAGACGCTCCGCAACGAGGTCTGGACCTGCTGCTGAGCCTGGGCCATCTTCGCCCGGCTGACCAGCTCGTCGCGCTTCTGGACGAGCTCCTCGCGGCGTGCCCGCAGCTTGTTGAGTCCGTCCTTGAGCTTCTCCGCCAGCTCGTTCTGCTGGCTCGCCTGTGTCTCGAGGGTCTTCGCCTGGCTCTCGAAGCCGATCTGGCGACGGAGGGCGACCTTCGCCAGCTGGTCGAATCGATCGGCCTCGGCGGTATTGCCCCCGGACCGGAGCTCGTCGGCGCGGCGTGAGGCGGCGCCCGCCTTGCTGCCCCACTCGCCCACGGCCTCCCGCGCCTCGCGGGCGTCGTCCTCCACGAGCCGGAGATTGCCGATCGTCTGGGCGACGGCCTCCTCGGCTTCGGCGATGTTGTCCGTGAAGTCCCGAACGAGCTGGTCGAGCATCTTCTCCGGGTCTTCGGCGCCGTCGAGCATCGCGTTCACGTTCGCGCGAACCAGCTGTCCGATTCGGCCGAGGATCGAGGTCTGCGCCATGGATGATCTCCTTCAGTCTGCCTGTGTCGCAAATCCTAGGGAACGAGTCCGATCAGGAAAAGTGCCGGTCGTCACCATCGGCCGCCCCGGGACCGGCCACCGCCGCCGCCGAAACCGCCGCCGCCGCCGAACGGCCCGCCGCTACTGCGGCCGCCACCACCCCAGCCGCCGCCACCTCCGAACGGCCCGGACGAGCCCCACGGTGAGCCGCCCCAGCCGCCGCCGCGACCGCCGCCCGACAGGATGCCGCCGATGATGCCCCCGAGTATCGCACCCGCGACGTCCGAGCCGCCGCGCCCGCCGGGGGTTCCGACGCCCGTCCCTCCGCCGTCCCAATCGGTGAAGTCGCGCTCGGCCAGGCTGTACGCCTGCTCTGCGAGCTGCTCGGAGCGACGAGCGTTGGCGATCGAGCCCTGCGGATCCGTCTCGCGCGCGGCCGACGCGGCCTCGAACAGCCGCTCAGCCTCGGCCAGGCGCGTCCGCGCTGCTCGACCCACCCCGGTCCTGCGCGTGGCGATGAAGTCGGATGCCCGGTCGAAGTCGGTTCGCGCGGTTGCCAGGGAGGCCTCGACCATTGCTCGCAGCCGGCTCTGCTCGATGGCGGCCTGGCGGACCTGGGCAAGGGCCGCGTCGGCCGAGCGGTGGGCCTCCGTTGCGGCCCGGAGCGCCGCGAGCGGGTCGCCGGCGCCCGCCGCGGCGCGGGCGGTCCGGACGGCTTCCTCGGCGGCGTCGAGGTGGGCCTGGTCCGCCGCGCTGATGGCGATTGCGCCGGCGGCTGTCGCGCCGGCGGCACCAGCGGCGGATCCGGGAGCCCTGGCCGCCGCGATGCCCGCCTCCGCGGCCGCGAGCTCGTCCGGAATCCGCGCGGAGGCGTCGCGGATAGCCGCGAGCTGCTTCTCGACGGCGTCGAGGAGGGTCGCGGCGCCGTCGACGCCGACGATCGCCGTCCGAGCCCCTTTCGCCGCGGCCTGCCGATCGTTCTTCGCGAGCGCCTTGCGGGCGGCATCGACCGCGGCCCGCGCGCCGTCGACGCCCTTGCGCGCCTCCGCAACGTTGCCGCGAACCGGCGCGGTGGCCGCGGGGGCAGACGCGGCAAGCTCCGCCATCGCGGATTCGGCTGCCGGCAGGCGCGCCTCGATGTCCTCGATACGCGGTCCGAGCTGGTCGAGGACGGCGCCTGCGTCGCGCTCGAGATCGCGCAGCTGGGCGATTCGCTCCGCCTCGCGGTCGAGGGCCGCCTGGGCCTTCCTGGTGCGCTCGACGATCTCGGTCAGCATCGCTTCGCGTGTCGGCGGATCCTCGGGCTCTGCGTCGTCGAGGCGCTGTCGGATCTCGAACGCGGCACGGAGCTCCGCCTGTGCCTCGCCGACGGCCGTCCGCAGAGGAGCCGTCTCCTCGACGCCATAGGACGCTTCGACGTAACCGATCTCCTGCCCGGCGGTCCTGATCCGCTCGTCGGTCTGGACGAGGAGGCCGTTTGCCTCCCGCGCCAGGCGGCCGGTTCGGCGATCCCGCTCTTCGGCCTCCCGGCGAGCCGCGAGGCGAGCGGTCAACCAGCGACCACCGACCAGGAGGAGGATGCCGATGCCGCCGATGACGAGCAGTGCGCCGAGAATGCCGAAGCCGCCACCACCGCCGGTCGTTCCACCGGCCCCGGGGACGGGTGTCGTGACCGGCCGGGCCGTCTCGGTCGCCGGAGGTTCGGTCGGGCTGGCGGTCGCGGCGGCCGTGCCGAGCGCCTCCGCGGTGTCGATGGCCGCCTGGCCGAAGTCGCCGTCGCGCAATCGCGGCTCGAGCACGTCGGCGATGATCCCGTCGATCTCGTCGTCCGCGATCTCGTCGAGCCCGTCCGCGACCCAGATCGCGTCCGTTCGATCGTCGATGGCGACGAGGAGGAGCGCATCGTTCGCGCCGAGCGAGTTCGTTCGCGCAGTCTCCGATGCGAAGTCAGGGGCCGACAGATCGTCGGTCGTCCGGACGAACAGCACGAAGAGCTGGACGTCATGGTCGGCCAAGAGGGAGTCGATCGCCCGTTCGACCGATCCGGCGTCGTCGATGGCACCGGCGGCGTCGGTCACGGGACCCGAGAGACGGGGGATGTCCGCCGCGAGCGCCGACCCGATGGTGGCGAACACCAGGCACGCGACGAGGAAGACCGTGCCGAGGACGCGGGGCGCTCTGGCGGATGACTGAGTGCGAATGTTCACGGGGGGCCATCGTACCGGCCGGTGGCCGCCGGGGCCCGGGTCAGCATTCCTGATCCCGGGTGACCATTGGCCTGATGCGGCCGCCGCTCCGGTCGCCGGTATCGCTCAGATGGGTCGGAGGCCCCGCTGCGGCCAGACCCAATCGACGGGCGTCGCGGCCCCGGCGAGTGCCCGGCGGCGACCGGCCTCGGTCGCACCCAGGACGAGGATCCGATCGGTCTTCGTTGCTCGCCCGGCCTCGGCGCCCCAGAGCTTGGTCATCTTGCGGTTGGCGGCGACGTCATCGAGGGCGATGCCGGCCAGCGTGTACCCCTCCGGGGCGGCGGCGGCCTCCCAGACCCGCTCGGCGAGGCCGACCGCGCCGGTGATCGGGCGCCCGCGATCGAACTCGACGTCGCCGATGACGAGGACGACGACCGCGTCGTCCGTCAGAACGGTCCGGAGGCCCGAGAGGACATCACGGAGGAAGACGAGGTATGGCTCGCGGTGATGGGCGTCGTCGAGCGTGGCGTCGATCTCACGGGCATCGAAGCCGAGTAGCCACGTCCGGAGCCAGTTGTAGTAGCCGTACTTGACGACGCGGAGGTACGGCGGCGACGTCACGACGAGCCGGGCCCGATCGGGCAAGCCGCGCTCGCGGAGGGCACGTCTCGCTCGAGGCGCCACGTCGCGGGCGTCGCCGAGCAGCGCCAGACCGGGTGTCTGCGGCGCTGCCTGCCGGTAGAGGCGCGACAGCTTGCGTTCGAGGCAGTCGAAGACGTCACGGTCGGGTGACTCGAACCCGGTGCGAGCGGCGAAGTCGCGGACGTACCGCGGCGCCATGCTGAACGTGTTCGGCATGATCTCCGAGAGGTACGAGGCGCTCTTGCCGTGGAGGATGCCGGTCAGGCCCGCGGCGAGGAAGCGGTCCGTCGGGCGGGAGAGGTCGAGCCTCGTGCGGACCAGGAGCAGCTGGGCGAGCGTCCGCCGGTGAAAGGCGACGACGACCTCATGCGGTACCGGCTCCGAACCGTCCGACGGACCGGCGCCGGAGCCTGCCGCCGGCACGAGGCTGGCGGAGCCATCGGGGTCGTCGGCGACGTGCTCCGCGAGCGCCTGCCAGTCCGCGAACTCCGCGGCCCAGGCAAGGCGGAGGGCGGCCAGCCGTGTCTGGGCCTCGGCCGGGGTGGCGGGCTCCACCTTGGCGGCCGTCAGGAGGTGGGCGAACGGATTCAGGTCGTTCCCGACACCGATCCGACCCTCGGCGCCCGCCTGGAGGGCCGTCGTCCCGCGGCCCGAGAACGGATCGAGGACGACATCTCCCCGCCGCGAGTAACGCGCGATGAAGGCATGGGCGAGGGCGGCCGGGAAGCTGGCGAGGTACGAGCACATCGGGTGGAACGAGTGGCCCCACAACCGCTGCTGATCCTTCCACTCGGGCGCGATCGATAGTACCGGCAGGTCCGGGACGAGATCGAGGTCGAGTTGGGCAGCTGTCGATCGGCGAGGCGTGGGCATCGGCGTCGGTCGGGCTCCGGGCGGCCGCGACACGGGAAAGGTCGCGAGGGTGGCGGAGCATAGCACGCGTGAATCCGGGTTCGGGCCGCAGCGCAGAGTAATCGCCGGATACCACCCTGCGTGGTAGGAGTCAGGACCGGACGAGCACCGGCGCGCGCCGGGCCACGCACGCTGGCGCGCCCAGTCCTTGCCAGATACCAGCCCACGCGGTGATTGGCGTCGATCTTCGTCGTCGAGCCGGTCAGTCACCACTGGGGGTGGTAGTTGGCACCACTGGTGCATTCGACCGATGGACGTCCTCGCGTCGGCGGATTACGCTGGCTCCGAACCCGAGGCTGTGTGCGGAACCGCGCGACGTCGAGGGTCACTGAGGCGTCTTCACCGGCACCTTCGTGACGTCCGGCGCACGCGAGGGCCCGTCCCCACCGTCCGGACTGGTTCCGGCGAAGAGGCCACCCGGGCTCATGCGTCGCCCGCCGCGCCGCCTCTGCGGTGGCGCCGGCGGGCAGCAGTTCTCTTCGGCGGCCAGATCTCCCAGTACGACGGGACCGTGCCGGCTTCTCGCCAGGCAAGAGGCGCTGCGCGCGCCTCGCTACCGGCAGCAGTAGGGGATCGGGTCGCCCGAGCCGATTGAGGCAGACGGTGCGCCATCAGGGAACAGCCACTGGACGGTGGTTGCGGAGCCAGCCGACCGATCTGCCGCTGCATCCCAGGACGCAACCAGCTCAAGTCGCCAGAAGCCGACATCTGTGCGGCTGATCCGCGTCGAGCACCGCACGGGCAGCGGTTCCTTGAGCGTGGCGCTCGGCAAAGCCTCGACCGTCGCTGTTTTCGTGGTTCCCGCTGCGGCGGGGAAGCACGCGTAAGCGGCGGCCTCGTCCTGCTGCAGTCGCTCGACGGCCAGAGCGGCGATCGCATCTGCTTCCCCTTGCCCTTCCGCCAGTGGCTTTGGAGCGGGGTCAAACGTGAAGCTTGCGATCATCCCTTCGACCTGCCGGCGAAGCGGTCCGTCACCCGGCCCGAGGATGTCCGCGTCGATCTGGATCCAGTTCCCGAACGCATCGGGTCGGGCGATCATCCACGTCAGACGCACCCGATCCGCGGAGACCCGCTCCTCGCTGAAGACCGCGGGCATGCCTCCGACGACGACCCGGGTCCCCTGGTCTGGATGATCGTAGAACTGCACGGGGTCGGTCATTGGCGTGCCCCAGTTCGCCAGCTCGACGACCACGGTTCCTGGACGCATTTCGTACCCACGGAAGTCGCACGAGACCGAGTTGATCGATCGGTCGCAGATCGCGTCCGTGTCGACCGGCAGGGTCGCGAGGTAGCCGATCGTGTCGAAGAAAGATGCCGTCAGCTTGAACGGATAGAAGGTCCACGTGGACGGATAGTCGAACGTCCATCCATCGCCCGGGTAGGCAACGACTGCCTCGACGGTGGCAGGGGACCTCGGCGCCGATGACGGCGCGGTCGACCGCGGAGAAGGCGTCGGCCCTGGTTGCGCGCCGACGAAGAGCGCCGTGCCGACCACGACCAGGACGACGATCACAGCAGCGGCGCTGAGCCAGACCGCTCCTGCACGCCGCAAGGCCGATCGGTGAACATCGGCCGGGTCGGAGCTGAGGAGTTGGGCGGCTCGATCGTGAAGGACCGGCGGCGCCGGCGGCACGCGCGTAGCTTCGAACGAGGCGCGCAGTCGCTCTTCCAGGTCCGTGCCCGGGCCCCCACCGGCGAGATCGCCGCTCATCGGCCTTCTCCCGCCTGCTCGATGGCCCTGTGGAGGTCGCGCAACGCATAGTGCAGGCGTGACTTGACCGTGCCGAGAGGCAGGTCGAGTCGCTCTGCAATCGCATCCAATGGCAGGTCCGCCCAGAAACGAAGGACGACGACGATCCGATGATCCACATCAAGTGTCGAGAGGTGACGCAGAACGGAATCACGGGTGAGAGCCTCGGCGAACGGATCTGCGGCCGAACTTGACGCGTCGCCGGCGATGGGGACCCACCGGACAATTCGGCGCCTCCGGAGGCGGTCTCGGCAGACATTGACGAGAATGCGATCGAACCACGCGGGTGCCTTGTCGAGGCTCCGCAGACTCCGCCGCCGGCTCCACGCCCGGGCGAGCGCGTCCTGCGTGGCGTCCTCGGCCTCGTGAGCGTCGCCCAGCAGGAAGCCCGCGAGCCGGTAGGCGCGGTCCAGCTCATGGTTGCCGATCGTGTGGAACCACGTTCGGCCCGCCGTTTCGCTCTCATCCTCGATCGACAGCGCCCGCACCCTCGCTCCCTGCGTCGAGATGACGACTTCGGCGATCATCGTGCACGTCCAGACGAGTGGCGCACCACAATGGTTCACAGCCAACGGGCGCACTCATTGGGACCCGTGTGCGGGCGGCGCGCTAGAGTGTTGACGCCGATCGCGTCCCCGTAGCTCAGCGGACAGAGCAACCGCCTTCTAAGTGTCGGGCTCTGAACGCCATGGCTCGGAGCGTGGCGGCTGGGAGCGAATCGGGCTCTGTTAGTTGCTCAGTTTCAAGGCAGATTCGCGGGTACAGGCTTCGGCCGCACGGCGGCCCCGATGACACCACGCGTGTAACATTGAAGCCACGCCGGGCCGGCGGATATGGAATGACTGGGGTTCATCTAATGGCTGGGACATCGTTGACCGTCGGTTCGACCGATGGATGGAGGATCCGGAGTTCGAGGCCGCCTACAAGCAGCATCGTGCCCGGATCGACGCCATCGACGAACTGATGAGGGCCCTCGACGAGGCCCGGGAGCAGCAGGGGATCACGAAGGCGACGCTGGCGCGGCGGATCCAGGCCGAGCCGGCCGCAATCCGGAGGATCTTCAGTCAGGCGGCCCCCAATCCGCAGATCGCTCGCGTGGTCGACATGGCCCACGAGTTGGGCCTGGAGATCGTTATTCGACCCACGCGTCGTCCGCAAGTCGCTCGGGCGCGGGTCTGAAGTTCCGTAGCACTCGGAGTTCATTGATGGAAGAATTGCGAAAATTCTTCCGCTAGCGGTAGAATGTCCATGTTTCTGCCACTCCTCAGTGCTCTCGTAGCTGACGGGTTCCATGGATTTCAGACTTCATCGGGACGCGCTCATCCAGCCCCTCGACGCCCTCGATGAGCGACGACGGCTGTTTCGCCATCTGCCCGTCGACCCAACACATGGCGACTGGCTCCGCCGCCGGGCGTGGGTTCGGACCATTCATGGCACAACGCGCATCGAAGGCAACACCCTCTCCGACATCGAGGTCGACGAGCTTCTTTCGGGGTCGAGGGGACGCAAGCTTCCGCGCCGGGAGGCGCTTGAGGTCCTCGGGACGCGTCAGGCGCTGGCGCTCGTCGATGACCTCGCTCCACGAGTCGATGTTCCTCTAGATGAGGGCCTTATCCGCGAGATCCACCGGCGAGTCCTCGACGGCCAAAGTCCGCTCTTGACGCCCGGTGAGTATCGGAAAGGCGAGAACAGAGTGGGGGGTGCGGCAGGCGAGATCGTCTTCACCACCCCACCGTCGGGCGATGTACCCGAGCTGATGCACGCCTTCGCTAGGTGGCTCATCGACCACGCGTCGAGCGAGTCGCCACCGGTCGCTGCCGCGCTCGCCCATCTGGAGTTCGTGGCAATTCACCCGTTCAATGACGGGAATGGACGCACCGCTCGAGCGATCAGCCGATTGTTGCTGTTACGAGGTGACTACGGCCTCGACGGCCTCGTTTCACTGGACGCCTACCTCGACGGCGATCGCCGTGACTACTTCGCGGCGATCCAAGCCTCTGTCGGTAGGTCGTATGCGCCTCCCTACAACGCAACGCCCTTCGTCAGCTACTTCATCGGCTCCATCCTCCGCGCGGCGGATCATGTTCTCGACCGCATCCATGGTCTGGGCAGCGTGATGATCGCAATCCGTCGCGACGTCGTCGAAGGTCGCCTTCCGCCGGCGATGCTTGACGGACTCGCCTACGCGTGGATCAACCGATCGATCCGCCCCGGGGACTACCGGCGCGTAACCGGCCGGAGCCCGGCCGCGTCGAGCCGCGACCTGGCGTCCGCTGCGAGGGCCGGCTATCTGGTCGTGTCTGGTCGGACCCGCACCCGGGTCTTCCTCCTCGGTGAGCGGCTGCTCACCGTGCCGGCGCCCGGTGAATCCACGACGACTCCGGGGTGACCCCGGTCTTCGTCCGCGAGCGTCATGGCAGTGTCTAACGCACCGGGCTACCCACCATTGATGGGGTAGATTGGTGCGAGAACTAAGCAGCTAACCGCGTCCCCGTAGCTCAGCGGACAGAGCAACCGCCTTCTAAGTGTCGGGCTCTGTACGCCATGGCTCGGAGCGTGGCGCCGACAGCGAATCGGGCGCTGTTAGTTGCTCAGTTTGAGGTGCCGCGGCCAGCCGTTTCAGCCCTTAAGCAGGTGCCGGGGGCTAGACCGGCGGGCAGCGATCAGGTCTTCAGGCCATTCCGGGTGTTCGCTGGGTCCGGCGATGCGGACGAATGTAGAGGCGGGTCAGACTCTCGTCGGCTGACGGGTCATGATCCAGGACCGCATTCGGGTAACCGCGCTGTCGGATCGTTTCGATGAGCCGCATTCGAGACGCCGAGTTCAGCGGCTCGAACGAGCCTCCCTGGTCCACGATGGCCTTGTGCACTGTGTGCTCCCAGTTCGGATCGTCGTCGGTCGCCACGAAGACGACGGCCGTCTCAACCTCATTCACGACGCTCATTGGGCGCCTCCTCTTGATCGGCGACGGTTGCCGCGTTCATGAGCGTGACACCTTCTCTGTCACCCCTGAGGACACAGCGCGGTCCCGAGTCCCCTCGGTCCACCTACTTGAAGCTCGCCTTCAGCGCCTCCGTCAGCTTCTCGCAGCACCCCAGAGCGTGCCATGTGAGGGTGTCCAAGCTGTGGCCGCTGACTGCCACTGACGTCGGTGTGGTCCCGTGGACGGGGCAGCGGACGGCCCGGAGCCGGGCGGCAACGTTGTCTCGGACCTGGGGATAGATGACCTGCTGGATGGCCGCCTTCGGGCTGCCACCGGTCCAATTGAACTTCATGCCATCACCTCGGCCGGTTTCACGACCTCGGCAATCTCGTCGGCCAGTGCGTCGATGCTCACATCGGCCGTCGCTCGGGCCATCTTGTCGGCCAGCGAGGGGCTGTACCCGATGACATCTTCTCGGTTGACCTTGTGCCAGACGGGCAGAATCAGAGGCGTCCCGCCGGAGACCTCGCGGGTTACGAGACCGTCCAGCTCGTAGTTCGGCCAACCCTTGTCGAAGAAGGAGGGCGACAGCACGACGACGCCGAAGCGGCTGCCGATGAGGCCCTTATCGATCTTCCGACGCAGGCTGTCGCCGATCCTCAGCTCGAACTCGTCGTACCAGACGACCAGGTCGCGCTCGCGGAGGGCGTGGGCGAGCGGCCGGACTAGGTCGTCCTTGTCCTCGCCGGCATGGCTGATGAAGACGTCGTACTCCTTGTCCTCGGGCGCGATCCCGGCGGCCTCGGCGTACTCGTCAGCGGCATCGCGGATCGAGCCGAGGGGTGACTGGTAGGACTGCCGGATCGGCGGGAGGGCGCCGGGCAAGACGTCGATGCTGGCACTTACCTGGCCGCGATAGCCGGGCGGGATGTAGACGACTCCGAACCAGTGACCGGAACGGGGAACCTGCAGACGAACCGGCGACCGCTTCCACGTCCCGCCATACGCCTGCCTATATGACCCGCGCGATTTGAAGGAACTGAAGTTCGAGCTGTCCATGATGAGGACGTTGGCCTCGCTGCCGCGCAGGTTGAACTCGATCACGTCTCCGCGCTGGCGGTTGCCCAGGTCCTTGGAGAGGAACTTGAAGCTCAACGGACTGACCCTTTCGCAGCTACCGGATCGGGCGGGCCGTCAGTCTCCCCTCTGGTCAGTCGGAACGTGGGCGACCCAACTGGAGACCGTTCCAAAATAGAACGGACGCTCCAATCTTGCTTCCCAGTCTAAGACTCACGTGCGCGCGCGGGCGAGGTTCGTTCCGTTGCGACCAGGTTGCCGATTGGTAGCGCCCAACAGCGCTGTCCACCTTGGTCTCTCGCTGCATGAGTTCGCCATCGAGGGTCGCAAGGTGGAGAGGATCAGGAGCTGCCGGCGTGAGGTGGTTCGGCTTGTCGCATGCGATGCCCAGCCGGATGCGGGCAGACCGCCCTACTGGTTTGCCTCGTGGTAGGCGAGCGCGCCGTTCACCGGTACGAGGTAACCATCCTGACGCTGGTCGGGAATGCCGCCGGCCAACTCTGCCGCATCCACTTCGCCCAAAGCCTCCATGCCGATCAATCCGAGATCGAATGGGACCTCCGCATAGACCCGCGAGCCTACATCCGCGAGCCACGAGTCGAGAGGTCGACGCCAGGAGAGGGACGCGCCGTCAGCGTCATCTCCAAATGGATTAGCCGCCAATGGCCGGGTCCGTCCGAGCCAAGGCTCCCAGCGGCAGGTAGAAGGACAGCCAGTCCGAGCCGTTTTCAAACCGCACCGCCACCACCCCACACACGATGTCGAGGCCCGCTGGCAGACGAACGACGCCGCGAAGATGCCCGCTCGACTCCAATGACCGCAGACTGAGAGAGGCCTCGGTGTGACGTGCAGGCAGACGTTCGGTGACCGCGAAACAACCCTCGACGGGAGCGTTGCGCCATAGCGCCGTCAAAGCCCGCTCAAGGCGCGAGTCGTCGGTTGGGCCCAACTCGAAAGCCAACTCGTAGAACCCACCTGTCCAGTTCTGATCGTCGTTTAGGTCGGAGGGGTCAGTCATGAAGTCATGATGCGCTGCGCGGGTCGGAGGAGTGGTCGCGGCCGGAACACGGCCCTGCACGCCGAGTTCACCGCACGACGGGTCCGCGCCGCAGGACCGGCAGGGGTCGTCGTAGTGCAATCCCGACCCTGCCGGCGCCCGCTCGAGTCAGACGGGCTGACACTGGCAGACCCGCCGAGATGGAGCGTAGCGATGTACCGGGTTCGGACCCTCCGTGCACGCCGAACGGGCCGAAACCTGTCGCCTCCGTCGTCGCGACGTGGCCGCGACCCGGTCGCGGCTCGTGTCCACGGAGGCGCAGGGGACACGACGAGGGGCGCGACCGGGCGCGATGTGGCCCAAACGGGTCAGCTTGAGCGTAGGCACGGCTGCGATCGCCCGCTCGTCGAGGACCTCGAGGACGTCGGGTGTGGCCAGGCACAGCGGCTGGAGGATTGGCCACGGTTCGTCGAACGGATGCGGCCCGAGATCGATCGTCCGGATCGCATCGACCGACGGCGAGATCCAGACCGCGCCGTGCGGATCGGCCGAGAGCTCGGCCTCGGTAGTCACCCAGACCCGGATCGCCTCGGCCATCTGCTCGGCGGATGGGCGCAGGATCCGCCGCACGGCATGGGCCCGACGCTGGCTGCCGACGACGATGCCGACGTTGAGTACCTGGCGCTCCTTCCCGCGCCAGTACACGTTGCGGTAGCGGCGGAGCTTTTCGACGAGGACCGAGCCGCGCTCGGTGCCCGAGATCGCGCTCGATGAACAGCGACGGTCATCGCCTCGCCGTGGCGGATGATCGCGAGGGCGTCGGGTCGGAGATAGCCCGAGTCGGTCAAGCGGACCAGTGCCCGCTCCGGGACCCAGCCCGCGAGGCCGATCTCGGCCTCCGGATCCGCGGCCCGCAAGAACGCCGCGAACAGGTCGTGGGTCGCGAGCTGGTGGATGACCGGCGAGACAGTCTCGATCGCGCCGCTATCCAGCTTGGGCCTGCCGAGTGGCCAGACCAGGCGCTCGAGCTGGGCGCGGGCGATTCGTCAGGGCGTAGGCGTAGCGGCCTCGCGGTCGCTGCCGGTTGGCGGCCCAGAAGCCGGACAGGAGGCCGTACTCGACCAGCCGCTGGAGCCGACGCTGGGCAATCCGACGATGGCCATACGACAGGAGCGCCGCCAGCTCGGCCGTGACGACGTCGCCCTGGACGAGCCACAGCAGGAGCGCGCGGTCGCGCTCGGGCAGCGCCGTCCAGGCGGACACGCCCGGTCCCGCCCGGACCAGCGGGGCGCGGGCCGTGGCGCTCATCGGGATCGCCTCGCCGGCGAGCCGAGCGCTTCCGTCTCGCCCTCGCCGACAGGTAGGCGAGCTTGGCGAAGTGGGCCGAGCGGGCGTGGGCCGCTCGCCGAGCGCGCTCCGCCGGCGGCAGGGTCCCGTCCGGGTCGACGAGCCGCTCGAAGGAGGCCATGAAGGCGATCCGGCCAGGCTTCGAGGTCTCGCGCGAGTCGTGTGTCGCGTGCATCCGGTACGCCCCGATCCGGCCGCGCAGCGCGCGGTCAGACCGATCGAGCCCGGCCATGACCGAGATCCCCCGAGGCGTCGTTGAAGAAGATGATCGTTGTTGATGTGCTCATCGCACAGCTCCCAAAACACAGCGCAGCCCAAAGTCAGGGTTTGGCGGTGCGGGGGCTGGCAGATCGATCGAGTCGATGGCGCTCCGTGACCGGAGCAGCCTCGATCGTCGCCCAGGGGATCGGCCCGATGTCGGGACCGGCGTTCGCGCTCATCGCCCGATGAGATGACGTTGGCGACGGCTACTGGCTCAGCCCCGAGACCGCGGACGATCGCCCGGCCTCCGCCGGCTCGACGTCGACCGACGCGACGGGCCCGACGTGAGCGGCCGGTTCGCGGGAGTGCCCGCGCGTCCGGTCGCCGCTCCTCTCGATGCCGGACCGTTGGGCCGGCACCACTTCGAGTTCGAGACTCGCCGCCGTCTTCGCCGAGACGGCCAGGACCTCACCCTACGACCAGGTCGGGCCGATTTCAAGGGGAGTTAAGTGTATTGTTTTGTGCAAGATTGTCGGCCCACTTCACCCAAGCGACGAAGAAATCACATGTCCTGTGCCCCGTGGCCGCATTCGATGCGCGCATCGTGCTCACGCACATGGGACGCAGAAATCCGGTAGGCGGCAGGCCGGTCGCTATCGACGTCGACCGCCTCGCCTATGCTCGCCTGTATGTCGGACAAAGAGCCACGGCCTTTGGTCCCTGGCCAGGTGCGTGTCGTCGTCGAAAGCGTGCGGCGAGATCATGACGTTCTGACCACACACGTTCGCGTGGTGGAGGGTCAGGCCGATGATCTCGAGAGCCCGGCGTCGATGTTCAAGCAGGCGATCGGCGACGGCTTGGACCTGCATCGCTGCGCGCGAGCCACGCGAGACTCGATGACCTTCCTTACGTTCGGACACTCTCCTGACCCCACGGTGGGCGACGAGTTCGTTATCCAGTGGTGGTGGATTCCAGGGACCCAGCAGATCCTCCGCGACGCGCCACGCTGGACGCCGAGCACCGTCGAGGAGCACTGGTTCTGTCCGCTCACGTATCAGAACCTCGAAGTGGGTGAGATTGCGTACACCGACGGACGTGGTCACTGGATAAGCGTCTCCGGATGGGAGGAATTCGTCAGGGATGACATCCTCCGCTTGCGGGTGCCCCTTCACCCTTCCGAATCCGCTCTGGACGCGAGACTGGGTGCGGACGAATTCCTTGGCCGACTACGAGAGGCGTACCCGTCGTTCGCAGTAGTCGACGACGAAGAGGCGGCCGACTGGGATGACGAGCCGGTTCCGCACTACATTCGCGTCGGGCGGCTCGCATTCCATCTCGCGGACATAGCCGGCAAGGAAGGTGTTCGTGCTCTTGCTCCCGCTCTAACGCTTGCCGAGGACGCGATCGATCGCGGAGACGGCTACACGCGGGAGCTAGCGATCGTGGGTCTTCTTGAGGACCTCCAGAATGCTTGCCTCCGGTCCAAACCTGGGATCAGGCTTCTGGACGTTCGGACGCTTCTTGGCCCGAAGTCCATGGTGGCTTGGGACGACCTCATGACCTTCTGGCATGGAGCGCCTGACGAGGCAAGGCGGAGGCTGCCACCCGGCTCGATTCCCGATCCGCGGCAGTGAACTCGACTACCGGTCGCTCTGCCTACCCTAGAGGCTCTCGCGAGAGAGTCACGCGCGATGGAGCTTGACTCCCCTCTATCGAGGTGTAACATTGAAGCCACGCCGTAGGCGGATAACAATCAGTAGGAGCTGACTTCGTGGCTGGGACATCGTTTGATCGTCGGTTCGACCGATGGATGGAGGATCCGGAGTTCGAGGCCGCCTACAAGCAGCATCGTGCCCGGATTGACGCCATCGACGAGCTGATGCGAGCCCTGGACGAGGCCCGCGAGCAGCAGGGGATCACGAAGGCGACGCTGGCTCGGCGGATCCAGGCCGAACCGGCCGCGGTTCGGAGGATCTTCAGCCAAGCGACTCCCAACCCACAGATCGCTCGCGTGGTCGACATGGCTCACGAGCTGGGGTTGGAGATCGTCATCCAGCCAAAGCGGCCGGCCCGTCGACCGAGAGCCGCGTCACCAGCTGATGCGGCCTGAGTCGCTCGTGGAGCAAGTCGCAGACTGTCGTTAGGGCAGTTGCTCGGACCTTCTGGATCTCCGGATGAAATCGCCTTCCCTCCGGGCCATCCCAAAGGCCGAGCGAGGTCATGAAGCGATACGCGGGATAGTCGACGAAGTCCATCGATCGGTGGTATTCGCGGGCATAGCTGACGATCCTTCGACGGACGAGCGCGACAAACTCTTCGTTCTCAGTGGCGAACGACTCGTAACTGGCTCGTGGGATCGCGTCGACGCGGTCGAGTGCGGCCTGGCAGATCTCGATCACGTATTCGCCGACGAGCTGGAGGACAAAGTGGGGGAGCCATGGATCGGCACCCTGCAGGCGTAGGAGGTGCCGTTCCCTCACGTATCCGTCGTGATGCCGGGAGTAGAGGCAGGACAGGATCAGCCGCTGCCGGTCGTTGAGGTGGCACGTGGCGTCGTCGGGAGGCTCGGGTGAGTAGAGCCGGCTGAGGAGTTCGATCCTCTCGCCCTCGATGGAGACCTGCTGACCATCGACCCGTTCGTAGCCAAGGCTTGGAGGCATGGCCGCGAGGACGGCATCGACGTCCGACTTCAGCCCGGCTGGAAACGCCGACCGCAGTATCGGGATGAGATCGGGTTGGATCGCCACGTCACCAGTATGCCGAGGCCATGTGCTGCTCTCGGGGGTACAGCTGCCGTTCAGCGCTCGATACGGCGCGGCGTGCGCGCTCGATACTCGTCGCCCAGTTCGCGCACCCGGCGGTAGTCGGCTTTCGAGAACGCCGTCTCGTTTGGCTTGTCGAGACCGGTGATGATGACGAGGCTCGGACCAGGCAGGCCCTCGGCCTCGCGCTCGAGGATGCAGAAGACTCGGTAAAGCCGCTTGCCCGGTCCCATCGCCCTCGCCTCATAGAAGCCGGCCATATCTCCGCGCATCGCCTGCCACTGGAGGCCACCTGCGAAGCGCGGCGGCGGCGCCTCGGCGACGGCTTTGAGGATCGCGACGAGGTTGGCCCGGACACCGGTTGGGCACGCCTCGAGGAAGTCGGCGCCGGGAACTGCCTCAGTCGGATCGTCCTGACGGTGGCGTTGGAAGAAGACGATCGACCATGGATGTCCGAGTGCGTCGGGCTTGTCGGGCTTGCGGCGTTTGGGCATTCGCCTGAGGGTCCGCTACTCAGAGCCGATCGGCTGGACTGCGATAGGCGGCCCGGGCACGCTCGTCGGCGAGGCTCGCGCCGTAGCGGCGGAGCATCTGCGGCGAGCGCCAGCCGGCGAGGCGCATCAGGTCGCCCTCCTGGCCGCCGCTAGCGAGCCACTCATGAGCGAAGGTGTGCCTGAACTGGTGCGGGTGGAGCCGCTCCAGGCCGGCCGCCTTGCAGCGCCGGGCGATGAGCTGGGCCAAGCCAGAGGCCGTCAACGGGCCGTCCTGACCAATCCATAGGGCAGGGGAGTCCGCGCTCGCATGAGCCCGCCGCAGGCGCTGGTAGCGGTCGAGAGCGACGGCGGTTCGCCCTCCGAAGCGCACGACTCGGCGGTGTCCTCCCTTGCCCGTGACGTAGCCCACGCGCTCCCGGAGATCGAGATCGTCTACCTGCAACCCGATCAGCTCGCCGCGTCGGATCCCAGTGTCGAACAGGAGCAGGAGGATCGCCGTGTCGCGGCGGTCGGCCAGGTCTCGGCCCGCGGCCGCCTTCAACAGCCGGCGAAAGTCTTCGATCGAGACGACCGGCACGGGCGAGTCGGGCACCCGCGGCGGCCGCATCCGCTCCATCGGCGAGCGGTCGATCTCCTCCTCGTCGAGTGCCCACTTCCAGAATTGCTGCATCGCGCGAAACTCGACCGACAGCGTTGTGGGCTTGACCTGTTCGCGCCGCTCGGCGAAGTACGACTCGACGTGTTCGCGGCGGATCGCCCGGGCGCCTGACGGCATCCCCTTCGCCTCGAGATGCCGGATGAGGGCATCTAGCGCGGCAAGGTAGATTCGCGCTGTCTTCTCGGCCCTGGTCGCGGAGAGATGCAGCGCAAATGAGTCGCGTAGACTGCTCAGTGCGTCGAGTTCGTGCGTAATCTCAGTCACTTCGGCCACTGTTAGCTGCTCAGTGGAGCGTCATGGCAAGATTAGCGACCGTCCAACGAGGCGTCAACGGCATTGTTTCGTGCGAGAACTAAGCAGCTAACCGCGTCCCCGTAGCTCAGTGGACAGAGCAACCGCCTTCTAAGCGGAAGGTCGCAGGTTCGAATCCTGCCGGGGGCGCCAATCACGCGTCGCACCGCGGTCTGCCCGAAAGGATGCCCGAACGGGCAGATCCTGATGGGTCGGCGCATGGTCTAGTTGTCATCGAGATGGGCAACCTCGTCGCGGAGCGCACGGCGGCCGGTTCGTTCCTGCGATCGCGCCAGATCGGGAGCCGGCGCGAGCGGGTGTCGCCCCTTCACTCCGCGGTCCTCGAACTTCAACGGCTGGCCGGCAACGAAGCGGTCGTCGAGCTGTTGCGCCCACGCGGCCCGACGCCGGCCACGATGCTCGTCCAGCGCCAGTTCGAGGACGAAGGTCAGACCGACGAGGCGTCGATCGAGCCGGCCGCGGGCGATCTGGTGCAACCCGATCTGGGCGAGGAAGCCGTCGCTGCGGAGCCGGTGGCGGCGGAGACCAACGAGTTCGGCGAGATGGACGGCTCGATCGACACGGGCGTCGCGCCTCACACATTCGTGAACAAGGGCCAGGTGGCGAGCGCCAAGTGGCTCCACACCGGCGGAACCGGGGGGAAGGGGAATGAGGGTGTCGGCAGCGCCGACCTGGTCGCGCCGATCTTCGACTCCGCCCCGCCCAAGAAGGTGGGCGGCGATGCGACGGCCCGCGTCCGGAAGGGGACCGGCAAGGTCAAGGTGAAGCGGTCGTTCAACGGCGTCAAGCCCGGAAACAACGGGACGGCGGCGTGGGCGGGGAGCGGCGGTGGCGACGTCTTCGTGATGTGGAGCGCCGTCGAACGGATCGCCAAACACGAAGCGGGCCACATCAAGGAGACAAAGAAGTTCCACGACGCGAACATCAAGCCGCTCGAGGCCCGCGTCAAGGCCACCAGGAAGGCACCGACCGAAGCCGATGCGGTCGCCGCGCTGCAGACGTTCGTCGACTGGAACACGAGCATCACGAATTTCGCCACGGCGGACACGACCATGAACACGCCGGGCGGCACCTGGGACACAACCGACCAGGCCAAGGCGGACTTCTACCACGACAAGGGCCCCAAGACGATCAACAAGAAGGCGTTCGCCCACTTCGTCGAGGCGCCGTGATCGTGGGCCGTGATCCCCTTGAGCTCACCCTGTCCTCCACCGGTCCCGATTCAGAGGGTCGGGTCGACGTGCAGCTGACGGTGTTCAACCCGACCACGGAGCCGGTCGTCCTCGACCGTCGCCTGCTCTACGGGCCCCACCCCGGCCACGGCGACATGGTCCTGCTGGCGAGTGAGCCGACCGCGCGTAAGCCGTCCCAGCACCACGTGCTGCTAAATCCGCTCTGCTTCTATGGGCGCCAGCGCCGCTACCAGTACGCTGGCGGCGAGATGTCCTTCCACGGATACCTGGTGAACGAGCGAACCGATGGGCTGCTCCCGGCCGGACCGATCGAGCCGGGGAAGCTTGCCGCCGCCGCTGAGCCGTTGGTCATTCAATTCGGCGGCGGGTGACTGCCAGGACGTAGGCCTGGCGAATGGGGAGAGGGACCATGACCGCGTCGTCGCCGTCATTCCTGAGCCTGGCCCGCCGGTCGTTCTGGCTGCTGTTCGGCGGGATCTGGCTGTTCGTCGGCGGCGTGTTCTTCCTGTTCGGCATCGCATTCCTGCTCCAGGAGCAACAGTTCGCCTCCGACGCCGTGGCCACTACGGGGATCGTCCTGGAGAAGCGGATCACTCCCGCCAATTCGGATTCGAGCACCGAATACCGGGTGGTCTATCGCTTCACGACGGCCGACGGCCGGACGATCGAGGGGAGCGACAGCGTCGACGTCGATGCCTGGGAAGCCCTCGTCGAGCGCGGTCCGATTGAGATTCACTATGTCCGGGACCGGCCGGAGTCGAACCGTCTCGATTCGGGTTCCGACCTCCTCCTCACCTTCATGTTCCTCGCGTTCGGCGGCGTCTTCGGCGGGGTCGGCGGCGTTCTCGTCGCTCGCGCAATTCGCGGCATCAGGAAGGACCGCCGGCTGCTCCGAGTCGGGATCCCCACCGACGCGACCGTCACCGAGATCGCGGCGACGAACGTGTCCTACAACCGACGGCAGCAGTTCCGCGTGCACTACTCGTTCCGCGACGGCCAGGGCGCTGACCACGCCGGCGAGAGCGGCTACATGGGGTTCGACGAGGCGAGTTCGTGGACGACGGGCGACGTGGTCCACATCCGCTATGACCCGGATCGACCTGACGAGAGCGTGTGGCTCGGCGCGGCCGATCCGGCCGTCGACCCCAAACGAGCCGGTGCGGGGCCGTCGAGCGTCGACGCGCCGCCGCCCATCGATGCAGCCCCGCCGGTTGACGCCCCGCCGCCGCTTGACGCCCCGCCGCCCTTGGACGCCCCGCCGCCGGCCTGATCTCGACTCGATCCTGCGTCGTGCGAGGCGGCCTCACCGCGCTAGCGCGCCGTGTTCGGGTAGGGGAGGTCTGGTACTCGCGATTAGCCCAAAGTACGGCTTGGCGACCCCACCACTCGACCCCTACGCTCCGCCCATCAGCGAGCCGCACCCTACCCCTGGCCACCCCAGAGGTGCGGACCCGTCGTGAACAGCTCTAAGCGAGGCAAGCTCCACATGGGGTCCATGGCCGTAAACGAACTAGGGCCGATGCTCACAGCCACCGAAGTGGCCGAAATGCTCCATCTCCACGTCAATACCGTGAAGCGCCTGGGCGATCGCGGCGAGCTGCCGTTCTATCGCGTCTGCAAGCGGGGCGACCGTCGCTTCCGCCTTGACGACGTGATGAAGTTCCTCTCCCAGAACCGCTGACCGGCCGCGCCCGACGCGGGCGCTGCGGACGATCAATTCGATCACGGAGCGCCCGTCCCCTCCTGGCGGGCGCTTCGTCACGTCTAACCTCAGGCCAATGGCGTCGCAGAGCTCCGCCTTGGACTTCGGTGGGCCGGCCGGAGGCTAGCGCTCGCAGACCGCGTCGGGATCAGACCGTTCGCAGCGCTTCACCGAAGATCTCGACTCCCTCCGAGATCTCGGCCGCCGTCGCATCGATCGGCGGGATCCAGCGGACGACCTGGTGGGCGAGCCCGCACGACAGGACAAGCAGGCCAAGCTCGGCACACCGCGCGATCAGGTCGGTGGCAAGGTCGCCGTCGGGCTGCTTCGTCTGCCGATCCCGAACGAGTTCGACCCCGACCATGAGGCCCGGCCCGCGGACATCGCCGATCCGCTCGTCCTCCGCCATCAGCCGAAGCAGACCCTGCGTCAGTTCCTGTCCGCGCCGGCCGGCGTTGAAGACCAGCCCGTCGTCCCGAATCGTGTCGAGGACGGCAATTCCTGCCGCGCAGGCGACGGGATTCCCGCCGTACGTCGATCCGTGCGCGCCCTTGCCCCAGGCCTGCTGGAGGTCGCGCCGCGTCGCGATCGCCGACAGCGGAAGTCCGTTGGCGATCGCCTTCGCGACGACGACCACGTCCGGGACGATCTCAGCGTGCTCGAAGGCCCACATCATGCCGGTCCGCGCATAGCCGGTCTGGACCTCGTCGGCGATCAGCAGGATGCCGTGCTCGTCGCAGATCGCGCGCAGGCCCTGGAGGAACGCGGGGGGTGCCGGCGTGTAGCCGCCCTCACCCTGGACGGGCTCGATGATGATCGCCGCCGTGCTGCTCGGAGCGATGACGGTCGTGAAGAGCGTCCGAAGGTCGGCGAGGCTCGCGATCGTCGCGCGCTCGTCGTCGCCCTCGAAGTCACGATATGCGGCCGGGAACGGCGCGAAGTAGACGGCCGGGAGCAGCGGCTCGTAGCCGGTCCGGTAGTTGATGTTGGACGTCGTCACGCTCATCGCGCCGAACGTCCGCCCGTGGAAGGCGCCGCGGAACGCGACGATCCCCGGCCGGCCCGTGACGCGCCGGGCGAGCTTGAGGGCCCCGTCGATCGCCTCCGAACCCGAGTTGAGGAACATGATCGTGTCGATCGGGTCCGGCAGGGTCCCGGCGAGCATCCTGGCGAGCGTGACCACCGGCTCCGAGTAGCCGATGGCGCCGGTCGGGCCGATGAGGCGATCCGCCTGGGCGTGGATGGCGGCCGTCACGCGGGGATGGGCGTGGCCGAGCGACGTGACCGCGATCCCGTTCGCGAAGTCGAGGTAGGCGCGGCCGGCCGTGTCGAACAGGCGATGGCCGACGCCGTGGCTCCAGCTTCGCTCGAAGTAGCGGCCAAGGACCGGCGAGAGGTGCGTGGCGGCCGACGCAAGGTCGGCGACGGCGGTGACGGGTTCGTCCATGCCCCGAGTATAGGTTGGCGCAGTCACGGAGCCGGCGCCCGCCGGCACCATCTTCACGACCGGCGCCGCTCGCGCGACGCTGAGCGCGTCCGCCGCGACGCTGCGCGCGCGCCGCGACGCGCGGCCCCAGCGACGGCGCCGCGACCTCGCCCGACGCTGAGCACGCGCGCGGCCCCCGCGACGGCGCCGCGACCTCGCTCGACGCTGAGCGCGCCCCGCGACCTCGCGCGACGCTGAGCCCGCCCCGCGACCTCGCGCCACGCTGAGCCCAACGGGATTCCTGCGTGGGTGAACGGATTCGGCCTTGCCGAAGGCGGAGCCCCACGGAAGTCCTGCACGGGTGGAAATCGGTCTGGCTGACGGGTCCGGAGCGGGTTCTGGCGAGGGTTTCGTTCACTGGGAGAGGAAAGGTGACGGGATGCGGGGCGAGGATGCGGGGCGAGGATGCGGGGCGAGGATGCGGGGCGAGGACGCGGGGCGAGGACGCGGGGCGAGGACGCGGGGCGAGGACGCGGGGCGAGGACGCGGGGCGAGGGTCCTCCGGCGAGGATCCGGGGCGAGGACGCGGGGCGAGGGTCCTCCGACGATGGTCCTCCGGCGAGATCCGGGGCGAGGATCCTCAGGCGAGGGGAATGATCGGCTCTCCCAGCCGCTAGCATTCGGCGATGGTCGACTTCGCCCTCACCGACGAGAACCGGCTCGTCCAGCAGAGCGCCCGCGCCTTCGCAGAGACGGAGATCCTGCCCCACATCCGGGCATGGGACGAGGGCGACGGCTTCCCCCGCGAGCTGTTCGGCCGGATGGCGGAGCAGGGCTTCCTCGGTGCGCCGATCCCCGAGGCGTACGGCGGCTCCGGGATGGACTACGTCAGCTTCGCAATCCTGTGCGAGGAGCTCGAGCGCGCGGACACGTCGTTCCGGGTCGTCCAGAGCGTCCACGTCGGGCTGAACAGCCTGGCATTGCTCCAGTGGGGGACCGAGGAGCAGCGCCAGCGCTGGCTCGTCCCCCAGGCGAAGGGCGACAAGCTCGCGACGTTCGGGCTGACCGAGCCCGGCGTCGGCACGGACGCCGCGAATCTCGCGACGACGGCCCGGCGCGATGGCGATGCCTACCGCCTCAACGGGCAGAAGCTCTGGATCAGCCTGGCCGACCTGGCCGACCACTTCCTCGTCTTCGCATCGGTGGATCGGGCCAGAAAGCACAGGGGCGTCACCGCCTTCATGCTCGAGCGGGGGATGAAGGGCCTGTCGACGGGGACGCTCCACGGCAAGCTCGGGATCCGGGCAGGCAACACGGGAATCATCAACCTCGACGACGTCCCCGTCCCGGTCGAGAACCGGATCGGCGAGGAAGGGGAGGGGTTCCTCGTGGCGATGAGCGCGATCGACCAGGGCCGGTTCACCGTCGCCGCCGGGGCGGTCGGGCTTGCCCAGGCCTGCCTCGACGCCTCGCTGAAGTACGCCCACGAGCGGCAGACGTTCGGCGAGGAGATCGGGCGGCACCAGCTCGTCAAGCAGATGCTGGCGACCATGGCGAAGGGGACGGAGATCGGCCGCCTGCTCGTCTGGCGGGCGGCGTGGCTCAAGAACCAGGGACTCCGCAACACCCGCGAGACGTCCCTCGCGAAGTGGCACGCGACGGAGCACGCCGTGCAGTCCGCCCTTGATGCGATCCAGGTCCACGGCGCCAACGGCTACTCCAACGAGTTCCCGGTCGAGCGCTACCTGCGCAATTCGAAGGCCGCCGTGATCTACGAGGGAACGAGCCAGCTCCACACGCTCATCCAGGCCGATTACGCCCTGGGCTACCGCGAGGATCGGCCGCTTCGCTGCGAGCCGTGGCCCGCGGAGGGGTGGGAGCGCCGACCCGCCTGAGCCCGGCCGATCGAACGGCGGCACGCGGCGGCGTCTTATCATCGGCCGCGATGCCCCGAATTCGCCCGTGGACCGATGCCGAGATCGCCACGCTCTCGGAGCTCGCCGAGACCTTCGTCCGTGGCGACGCGCTCCGCCGGACACGGCTGATCACAGAGGCGCTCGAGCTCGCGGCCGACCCGTCCCAGGTCGACCAGTTCCGCCTCGTCCTCCGGCTGATCCAGTCGCCGATCGTGAATCTCGCGCTCTTCCGAAGAGCAAAGCCGTTCCGTGCAATGTCGCCGGCGACGCGCGAGAGGTACCTCCTGTCATGGGCGACGTCGCGCTTCGCCCTGCGCCGGTCCGCGTTCCAGGGTCTTCGCAAGCTCCTGACCTTCCTCGCCTACGCGGATCCCGGCGACGACTCCCGCAACCCGCGACTTGCCGCGATCGGCTACCGCCCCGACGAACCGGCGACGACCGAGGAGACGACGCCGATCCGGCCCGTCCGCCCACCGTTCGAGGATGGCCTCCCGGACGGGCCGATGCACCTCGATGCGGACGCGGTCGTGGTCGGCTCCGGCGCGGGTGGCGGCGTCGTTGCCGCCGAACTCGCGCGGGCGGGTCGGTCGGTCGTCGTCCTCGAGGCGGGGCCGTTCGTCGATGAGCCGTCGATGCCGACCGACGAGCTCGATGCCTTCGGGCGGCTGTACCTGAACCACGGCCTGCTCACGACATGGGACGGCTCGGTGACGATGCTGGCCGGGACGGGCGTCGGCGGCGGGACACTCATCAACTGGATGACGTGCCTGCCTGCCCCGGCCTGGGTCCGGGACGAGTGGCGTCGCGAGCACGGAATCGAGGGCCTGACGGACGGCTCGTGGGATGACGACGTGGCAGCGATCGAGGGCCAGCTCGGGGTCGCGGAGGCCGCCGTGGTCCCACCGAAGGACGCGGCGATCATCCACGGGGCGGCCGCCCTCGGCTGGTCCGCGGCAGCGGTCACCCGCCGGAATGCGGCGTCATGCGGCGAGTGCGGCGCATGCCCGTTCGGCTGCCGGCCCGGGACGAAGCAGTCCGGGATCCGGACCCACCTGGCCGAGGCCCAGGCTGCCGGCGCGCGGATCGTGCCGCGGGTCACGGTGACCCGGGTCGTGATCGAAGGCGGCCGGGCCGTGGGGGTCGAAGGCGCCGCCCACTGGACCGATCCCGCAACCGGCGAGCCCGCCGCCGACGGCAGGACCCGGCGCCTCATCGTTCGCGCGCCTGTCGTCGTCGTTGCCGCGGGCGCCCTGCGGACTCCGGCGATCCTCGAGCGATCCGGGCTGGAGCATCCCGCGATCGGCCGCCACCTCCGGCTCCATCCCGTCCCGGTCATCGCCGGCCTCTTCCAGGAGCCGATCGACATGTGGCGCGGCACGATGCAGGCCGCCCACTCGCTTCAGTTCGCGGAACCCGGCCCCGGCTCGAACGGTTACGTCATCGAATCGGCGCCCGGGCATCCCGGCCTCCTCGCCCTCGCCCTGCCATGGGAAGGCACGGACGCCCACGCCGACATCATGCTCCGGTCGCGACGGATCGGGCCCTTCATCGCGATCACGCGCGACGGCGGCGAGGGACGCACGACGCTCACCCGGGCCGGCCGGGTCCGTGTCGACTACCGGTTGGACCCAGGCGGCGTCGCGACCCTCCGGCATGCACTCGTCTCGATGGCGCGTCTCGCGCGGGCCGCCGGGGCATCGGAGATCGTGGCGGTGGGAACGCGGCCGGCATGGCACGGCCGCAGGGGCTTCCCGGCCGGCCGGGAGGAGGCGGCCTTCGCCCGCTTCGAGTCCGCCATCGCGTCGTTCGACCTGCGGCCGAACCGGGGGAGCGTCTTCTCAGCGCACCAGATGGGGTCGGCCAGGATGGGCCTCGATCCGCGGACGCACGTCTGCGATCCGTGGGGACGCGTCCGGCTCGACGGGGGCCGCGGCGTGCCCCTCGCGGGGCTCTACGTCGCCGACGGGTCGCTGTTTCCGACCGGCCTCGGCGTGAACCCGATGGTCACGATCATGGTCCTGGCGCGGCGGGTGGGCCGGACGATCCTCGGCGACAGCTGAGGCCCCAGCCGGGGGCGCGCGGCCGCCGTTTCATGCGGCGGCGTCGGTTGCCTCGCCGGCCATCCCGGTTCCGGGCTCGCGCTGCCCGACGGCCGCGGCCCGGCGGCCGGCGCTCGCCATCCGGCCGCGCGCCGTGATGATCAGGGCGACCGCGAAGATGATCACCGCGCCCGCGACGAGCGTTCGCGGGGTGATCGGCTCCCGGAGGACGATCGCGCCAAGGATCACAGCAACGATCGGGTTGACGTAGGCGTAGGTCGCGATCAGCGGAAGTGGGGCGACCTTCAGCAGCCAGACATACGCCGTGAAGGCGACGAGGCTGCCGACGACGGTCAGGTAGGCGAGCGCCGCAAGCAATTCCGACGAGACCGTCGCGAGCCGGAAGCCGGCGTATTCACCCTTCACCGCGGCTATGACCACGAGGATGACGGCGCCCGCGAGCATCTGCCCGCCGGTCGCGACGAGTGGGTCCTTCGGCAGCCGGGCCCGGTGGGACGAGAACAACGAGCCGCAGGCCCAGCATACCGGCGAGAGAAGCAGCGCAAGAATGCCGCCCGGACTGAACGATTCGGCGGCCGACGCCGACGGGCTCACGAGGATGCCGACGCCCAGCAGCCCGATCGCGATCCCGGCGATCGCGATGCGCGGGAGGCGCTCGCCGAAGAAGACACGGCCGAGAACGGCGACCCAGAGGGGCATCATCGCGACGAGGAGGGCCGTGATGCCCGAGGGAATCGTCTGCTCGCCGAGGGCGACGAGACCCATCCCACCGACCATCAGGGCCGCCCCGATGATCGTCATGTCGCGCACTTCGCGGCGCGTCGGAAACGGGATTCGCCCACGGCGGCGGACAAGGGCGACGACGAGGATGACGACACCGGCCAGCCCGAATCGTGTTCCGGCAAGCAGGAACGGCGGCAGCGTCTCGACGGCGATCCGGATGCCCAGGTACGTCGAGCCCCAGACGACGTAGAGGATCCCGATCCCGACCCAGACCAGGTTCGTCATCGAAGGTCTGCGCCTCGTTGGCATAGTCGGCTGGTCCAACATGCGCGGCAGTGTAACAGAGTCAAGCCACCGCGCCGGCGCGGTGGCTTGCTCCTGCTCGCACCCTCCGGTGTGAGCCTAGGCGGCGACGTGAGTCCCGGCGCTCGGGCGGCATTCGAGGCAGGCCCGGTAGCCGGCCGCCTCGGACGCCCGGCCCGAGCGGAACTCCCGTCGGTGGGCCGGCGTGATCCGCCTTGCGTTGTGGCAGGTCGGCAGGCAGTAGATCCGCGTCGTGTCCGAGCCGATGTACCGGATCCCGGCGTGCGCCAGGCGCTCGAGCTCGTCCGGGTCCAGGCCCTCTGCGGCGAGGATCGTCCGCTTGTTGGCCGGACCGCCGAGAGAGTACTGGCCGATCGTGCCGTCACTGCGGACCACGCGATGGCACGGCACGATGAGCGGGACCGGGTTGTGGCCGAGCGCGGTCCCGACGGCCCTGACCGCCTTCGGGCGACCGATCTCGGCGGCGACCCAGCCGTAGGGCCTGACTTCTCCGCGGGGGATCTCGAGCGCCTTCAGCCAGACCGCCTGCTCGAATGCGGAGCTGCCACGCAGGTCGAGCGCGATCCGGGCCCGGCGATCGCCGGAGAGCCGTCGCTCGATCGACCGGGCGAGGGCCGCGGGAAGCGCCTCCTGCCGCTCGGCCCGGCGGCCGGTCCGGGCCAGGAATCGGACCTCGAAGACGTGATCGTCCGGGGCACCTTCGACCGCCGACACCCCGCGGCCGTTCCAGGCGACCCTGAGCGGACCGACCGGCGACTCGATCAGGGCGTAATCGTCGGCCAGGCCGACGGCGACGAGGGCACGATGGGCCAGGCTCGGTGGAGCGGGTTCGGCGAGGGCGGCGATGGCGGCCTCGATCGTGTCGAGGTCGAGGCTGGGGCGGTTCATGCGGTCATCTCCTTGCGCTCCCGCCGTTCGGCGGCAGACAGCGCATTGCGCAGTGCGCCCAGGCCGCGGTGGACCTGGGCCTTGAGGGTTCCTTCGGGGCGGCCGAGGGCTTCCGCCATCTCCGCGTACGACAGTCCATCAACGTGGCGGAGGACGATCGCGGTTCTCTGGGCGACCGGCAGGGTCGCGAGGAGCGACGCCCAGGCAGCCTTCTCGTCGTGGCGCGCGAGCGGATCGACTGCCGGCTCGGCCGACGGCTCGAAGGCGAGCTCGACTGTGCGGATGCGCTTGACGCGCGTCCGGTTGCGACAGACGTTGAGGACGATCGTGGCCAGCCAGGGCCGCAGCCGGATCGCCCGGATGCGCGCCGGATCGTAGCCGCCGAGTGCCCGGTACGCGCGAACGAGCGCGTCCTGGGCCGCCTCCTCGGCGTCACTCCGGTCTCCGATCACCCTGAGGGCGATCGAGAAGAGCCGGCCGCCGTAGGCGACGACCAGCGCCTCGAACGCGCCGTCGAGATCGGCGGCGAGCCGGCCCGCCAGGGCGGTGTCGTCGGAGCGGTCCAGATCGTCCATCGACCTATGAAACACCACGCCGTCGCGATCGGTTGCATCGTCCGACATCGAATCCGGCTGCCGCGCTGAGATCGGCGGCTAAGGAGCGATCGGCCGGTCGCCTTACGACTTTGAGGCGCCAGCCTTGCTCGCGTGGGGCATCCGCCCGATGGCGGCGCGCACGGGGAACCCGAGGATGCAGGCATCGAGAGACCGGCCGACAGGCCCCGGGTTTCGAGACCGGGCCGGCACACAGGAGGGACAGAATGTCCGCTTCAACCCGCACCGTCCAGCAGCAGGCGCTGGGCACTGGCCAGTTCTGGGCGGCGCTTGCCGTCATCACCCTGGCACTCGTCGTCGCCCTCGCGATCGCCTTTGGCTCGAGGCTGGAGACGAAGGGCACCGTCACCCCGGCCGGCGCCGGCAACCCGCCTCCCGCGGTCATGGACCACGGCTGGAGCGTGACCGGCACGGAGTACGTCGGCCCCTCGTCGAGGGACATCGACGGCATCGACCACGGCGCCCGTGACGATCTCGGGGCCGCATCGCAGTCGCTCGGCGGGATCAACGCCGGCAACAACGGACCGCAGCTTCGCGCGCAGTGATCCTCCCGGTGCGCCGATCGCCCAGATCGGTTCGCCACCCTGACCGCTGGAGCGCCGTCCCGAAAGGGACGGCGTTCCGGTGTCCGGCGGCTGTTCATCCGCTCGTCTCCACGGGCCGTGCGACAATCGGCCGGCGATGGCGCCCGACGACCGCTTCGACGACATGGCCCAGAGCCTCGGTGGCTTCTACCGAAGCTGGGTGATCTATCTCGGCCTCCAGCTCGGCCTGTTCGAGCGCATCCGGGCTGCCGGACTCGAGGGGATCCTCACAGCCGAGCTGGCGTCGGCCGCCGGCTGTGCCGCCGAGCCGGTCGACGCGTGGGCCCGCGCCGCACACGCAAGCGAGCTCATCGAGCACGACGGGACCCGGGTCCGGATGGACGAGGCGTCGGCCTCGGTCCTGCTCGACCACACGCGCCCGGAGTACCTCGGCGGGCAGTTCGTCGCGGCCGTCGTGTCGAGCCTTGACTACGCGGGCCTCGCGGACTTCTTCACGTCCGGCCGGCCGATCGACGAGCGTCCGCCGCGCTTCCACCGGGCGATCGAAGCTGTCACCGTCCAGGACATCGCCGTCTTCTTCCAGGAAGGACTGGCCGCCCTGCCCGATCTCGCGGCGCGCCTGTCGTCCGGCGCCCGGATCCTCGACGTCGCGTGCGGCGGCGGGAAGTGGATGATCGCGATCGCCAGCCGCTTCCCCGCCGCTGAGCTCGTCGGCATCGAGTTCGTCCCCGACTCGATTGCCCGGGCGAGGCGGCACGTGGCCGACGCCGGGCTCGAGCACCGGATCCGCGTCGATGCCGGGCCGATCCCCTCGATGCCGTACGCAGCGGAATTCGACCTCGTCTACATGCAGGACGCTCTCCACGAGCTGCCCGATCCGGTCGCCTCGCTGCGGGCGGCGTGGAACGCGGTTCGTCCCGGCGGACGGCTCGTGGTCTTCGAGTGGTGCCTGCCCGCGACGGTCGAGGAATCCCAGAACCTCCACGCGGAGCTGCTCTGGGGGATCCAGATCGACGAGTTGTTCCAGGGCACACGGATGTACACGCACAAGGGCTTCGACGCGATGTTCGCCGAGGCCTCCGTGCCCGCGCCGACGGATGCCGAGCTGCCCTCCGGGGCGACGCTCTTCGTGGCCGACCGCGAAGCTATTCGGTGATCGTGATCGTGTAGCCCTTCATCTGGCCCGGATGGATGTTGCACTGGTACGTGTACGTTCCCGGCGCGTTGAAGACGAGGGCACCGGTGGTCCCGGTGGTCAGCTGGTCCGTGCTGCACGAGCCGTCGGAGAGCGAGGCCGTGTGCGACGGACTGTCCTGGTTCGTCCAGGCGATGATGTCGCCGACCTTCGCCGTGATCGGATCCACCGAGAACTTGAAGTCCTTGATCTCGACCGCGACGGCCGCGTCTCCGACGCCTGCCTTCTCGCAGACGAGGGCAGTTGACGCTACGGGTTCCGATGCCCCGGCAGGTTGCGATGCCGGCGCCGGGCTGCTTGATCCACCGCAGCCTGCGATCGCAAGGGCGGCGAGGACTGCGAGACACGAACGGCTGAATCGTCCCATCCTGGGGTTTCCCTCCACGTTGACTGGCCGGATTGGGCCGGCCGGCAGACCCGAAACGATACGCCCCATCGGATGTGTCCGGTTCTCCGGGTATCGTGCGCGCGTGACGCCGCCTTCTTCCGCCGCTCGACCAGCCGACCTCGATGCCGCCGGGGCGCGCTGGCTGGCGTGGCACGAGGCGACCTCGCACGGGCTGGTCGGGCGGGAGGTCCGCCCCCTCGGCGACGCGGTCCTGCTCCACGATCCCGTCGATCGCGAGCCATTCTGGAACCGCGTCGCAGGCATCGCCTGGCCGGACGAGCCACGGGCATTCGATCGCCGCCTCGCGGAGGTGCTCGCCGTCTTCGCCTCGCTCGACCGGATACCCCACGTCTGGCCGCTGCCCGGCTTCGACGAGCCGCTGGACCTCACCGCTAGGCTCCTCTCGAACGGCTTCGAGGACATGGGTGAGGGCGTGTTCATGGCGTTCGATCCCGGCGGGCCGGCGGCGGGGCGGTCTCACGCGTCGACGCTCGAGGCCGTGCCCGGGCTGAGCGTCGAGCGGCTCCACCGGACGGCCGGGCCGTCGGCGGACGAGGCCGCCCGGGCGATCGCGCTCGTGCTCGGCGAGGCCTTCAACGTCGAGGACGACCGGGTCGCCGCGATCGAGCAGGAGACGCTGGTGCTGCTCGGCATGGAGGAGTTCCACGCGTGCCTGATCCGCGTCGACGGAACGCCGGCGGCCACGGCGCGGCGGACGACGTTCGACGGGGCGAGTTACCTGTCGTCGATCGGCACCCGGCCGCAGTTCCGTGGCCTCGGACTGGGCCGCTTCGTCAGCGAGGCCGTCCTCCACGACGCGCTCGAGGCGGGGGGCCGCTGGACGTACCTGGGCGTGTTCGCCGACAACGCCGTGGCCCGCCGGATGTACGAGGGCCTCGGCTTCGTTCCCATCGGGGGCCCTGCGCCCGACCTCCTGCTGCGCGGGTGAGCGGACTGCCGTCGGCGGACGCCGTTTCGGTGCTCCTGCCGGCCGGGACCGAGCCCCGCGTCCTCGCGGTCATCTGGGCCACGGTCGACACGGAGCGCGTCCTCACCGGGATCGGGCTGCCGGCGGTCGAGCTCGCCGACGACCGCCTGCTCGGTGCATCCGTTCGGCTGGTGCAGCCTGCCGCCGGCGTGCCGATCGCGCTCCTCGAGCCGCGCCGGGAGGGCCGGCTCGCCGCCACGCTCGCCCGTGCCGGCGAGGGACCGGCGGGCCGCTACGTGGTCGCTTCGGACGGCCTCGCGAACATCACGACCCGGGCCGCGGCGGCCGGCATCGCCCTGAGCCGCACGGCGGACGGACCGTTCGGGCCGTCCGTACTCGTGATCGGTGGCGCTCCGGATAATCATCACGTGATCCTGGTGGAACGCCCACCGGGTACCATCGATCCATGATCGAACGCCAGAGCATCACCCTCCGGACTGCGACCGACGAGGACGCCGAACGGATCGCCTCCCTGTTCTCCGACGAGGGCTATCCCGCCGGTCCGTCCGACATCGTCGAACGCCTGGCGCGGTTCGCCTCGCCTCACTCGCGGGTCGTCGTCGCCGACTTCGAGGGCGAGATCCTCGGGTTCATCGCCCTCCATGCCCTGCCGAGGTTCGAGCAGTCCGACCGCGTGATCCGGGTCATGGCGCTCGTCGTCGAGGCCGGGGTGCGCGAGCGCGGCGTGGGCCACCTCCTGATGGACGAAGCGGAGCGGATCGGACGGGAGCTTGGGGCAGCGTTCGTCGAAGTGACGGCCGGGCGCCACCGGCCCGACGCCCAGCACCTCTACGAGGCGCTCGGCTACGACGCCTCGATCGCCGCCTACCTTCGCAAGCGGCTCTAGCCGGCCGGCCACGCAGCGACGCGTTCCGTGTCGGTCTTCCCGAGCCTCCGCCTCCGCGACGCCGCGATCCCGCTGGTCGAGATGCCTTGGGAGGCGCCCCTCGGCGAGTGGCCGGCCGACCTCGACTTCCGCAATCTTCCGGTGGGCCCGTCGCGTCACCTCGTCCGGTTCCTCGTCGCAGACGGTGCCCTCTACGCGCTCAAGGAGCTGCCGCTCGGTGCCGGGCGGCGCGAGTACGACGTCCTCCTCCGCCTCGAGGCGGCCGGGCTGCACGCGGTGAGCGCGGTTGGCCTCGCCGAAGCGCCGGAGCGCGAGACAGCCATTCTCGCGACCGAGTTCCTCTCGCACTCGCTCCAGTACCGACGCCTCCTGATGCGGCTGTCGCCCGGTCCGAGCGTCCATCGGGACCGGCTGCTCGACGCGATGGCGTTCCTCCTCGTCGACCTCCACCGGAACGGGGTCTACTGGGGCGACTGCTCGCTCGCGAACACGCTGTTCCGGCGGGACGGCGACCGGATCGAGGCGTTCCTCGTCGACGCCGAAACGAGCGAGATCCACGACCAGCTGTCCGATGGCCAGCGCGAGTACGACGCCGAGATCCTCGTGGAGAACGTGGCGTTCGGACTTGCGGACCTGGCGGCGATGCAGGGCGCGGCCGACCCGGACGAGGCGATCGACGCCGCCGAGCGGGTTCGCGAGCGCTATCGTGCGGTCTGGACCGAGCTGCACGACGAGCCGGTGCTCCACGCCGGTGATCGCCAGGCGATCCGGGGCCGGGTGCGGCGGCTGAACGACCTCGGCTACTCGGTCGACCTCGCGCTCGACCCGACGACGCGCGAGGGCCTCGTCCGGCTGCGGATGCACGTCACGACCCGCCGGTTCCACGCCCGCGAGATCGAACGCCGCACGAAGATCCGGGCGCTCGAGGGCCAGGCACGGCTGCTCCTCAACGATCTCAACGAATACCAGGCCTGGCTGGAGTGGCAATCAGGCCAGGCGATCGATCCGGATACGGCCGCCGAGCGCTGGCTGCGGGAGGTCTACCGGCCGACGCTGGCGCAGATCGCCGAGACGGTCGGGCCCGGCCGCGACCTCGTCCAGGCCTACTGCGACGTCCTCGAGCAGAAGTGGTACCTCTCGGAGGACGCGGGCTTCGATGTCGGACTCGAGCTTGCGACGGAGGCCTACGTCTACCTCGGCGCGCCGGCCCCGGAGACCCCGAGCGACAGCGAGGAGGCCGTCGCGCTCGAGCTCGATCGGCTCGCCGCCTCCGATCGGTTCACGCAGTAGGTCGACCGGCGGGTCGCAACGCGCTCCGCCGAGAAACCGAGGCCCGTCGTTTCATGGCACCATCTCGTCCATGACGACTGCGACGAGATCGGCCGCCGAGACGGTCATCGATGTCAACTCCCTGCGCAAGACGTACGGCGATCTTGTTGCCGTCGACGGGGTCAGCTTCGAGGTCCACCCCGGCGAGATCTTCGGGCTGCTCGGCCCCAACGGTGCCGGGAAGACGACGACCGTCGAGGTCCTCGAGGGGCTTCGCAAGGCGGATTCCGGCGAGGTCACGGTGCTCGGCGTCGACGCGATCCGGCATCCGGACGAACTCCGCTCCAGGATCGGCGTCTCGCTCCAGACGGCGGCGCTCTACCCGAAGCTCACCGTCGTCGAGGTGCTCGAGCTGTTCCGCGGCTTCTACCCGAGCGGACGCCAGGTCAACGACCTCGTCGAGCTGATGGATCTCGGCGAGAAGCGCAAGACCCGGACGCAGGATCTCTCCGGCGGACAGCGCCAGCGGCTGTCCGTGGCGCTTGCCCTCGTCAACGACCCGGAGCTTGTCTTCCTCGACGAGCCGACGACGGGCATGGACCCCGCGGCCCGGCGCGCGCTCTGGGACGTCGTCCTCGGCCTGAAGGCCCGCGGCCGCGCGATCCTGCTGACGACCCACTACATGGAGGAGGCAGAGATCCTGTGTGATCGCCTGGCGATCATGGATCACGGCAAGATCCTCGAGGAAGGGACGGTCGACGAGCTCGTCTCCCGCCGGTTCCACGAACGGGCGGTCAGGTTCGACGCCGTCGCGGGGCTCGGCAACGAGGAGCTTGCGGCCTTCCCCGGCGTCAGTTCCGTCAAGCACGAGGACGAGGCCGTGCTCCTCTACACTCGAAACGTCCCCGACACGATCGGCGCCGTTCTCGCGGCGACGGACCGGCTGGGCGTCGAACCTGCCAATCTTGCCGTTCGCCGGGCAACGCTCGAGGACGTGTTCCTCGACCTGACCGGCCGGGCGCTGCGCGACTGAGGCCCCGAACGATGCGTGCTCTGCTGCTCCTGACCGTCGCCAATATCAAGAGCTTCACCAGGGACCGTGCCGCGCTCTTCTGGACCCTCGCCTTCCCGCTGATCTTCGTCTTCCTCTTCGGATCGATCTTCTCCGGCGGGAACAGCTCGCGGACGATGGGCTTCGCCGACCTCGACGCCACACCCGCCTCGGCGCAGTTGAAGGCGGCGTTCGCCGCGGTACCGAATGTCGAGCTGGTCGACGGCACAGAGGAGCAGCTCCTCGCGAAGATGCGCGACGGCGAGGTGTCGGCGGTCATCGTCGTGCCGAAGGGATTCGCCCAGGCCGCGGCGTCGAAGGGAGCGCCGGCCACCCTCGGCGTCTACACCGATCCCTCGCAGTCCGCCGCCGACGGGGCGACCCGCCAGCTCGTCGGGTTCGTCCTGTCCGGGGTGAACCAGGCGCTGACCGGTCAGCTCCCGGCCGTCGTTCCCGGCTTCCAGTCGGTCCAGACGAACGACCTGTCGTTCATCTCCTATCTCGTTCCGTCGATCCTCGGGATGTCGCTGATGCAGCTCGGCGTGTTCTCGGCGATCCCGCTCGTCGCCGACCGCGAGAAGCTCATCCTGAAGCGCCTCCAGGCGACGCCGCTCCGGCGCTGGCAGCTCGTCGGCAGCAACATCATCATGCGGCTGCTGATCGCGATCGTTCAGACCGTGATCATCGTCGGGGTCGGCAGCGCTGTCTTCAACGTCCAGGTCGCCGGGAGCTGGCTGCTGATCGGCGCCTTCGTGCTGCTCGGCTCGCTCACGTTCATCGCCCTCGGTTACGTCATCGCCTCGTTCGCGCGGTCCGAGGAGTCGGCCAACGGCATGACGAGCGTCGTCCAGTTTCCGCTGATGTTCCTGTCGGGAACGTTCTTCCCGATCGATGCGATGCCGGACGCGCTGCGCACGGTCGCCCGGGCGATGCCGCTGACGTACCTTGGAGATGGGCTCCGCCAGGTGATGGTCTCCGGGACGCCGTTCTCGCCGCTGTGGGTCTGCTTCGCGGTCCTGGTCGGCTGGCTGGTGGTCTGTTTCGGGATCGCGGCCCGGTTCTTCCGCTGGCAGTAGCCCGCCCGCGGGCGGGTGGTGGTCCGCCAGCCGGACCAAGCGACGGAGGAGCGCTCGATCTGGGCCCCTGCCGCCGCCTTCATCCGCCCGTTGGTCCGCCAGCCGGACCAAGCGACGGAGGAGCGCTCGATCTGGGCCCCTGCCGCCGCCTTCATCCGCCCGTTGGTCCGCCAGCCGGACCAAGCGACGGAGGAGCGCCCGATTCGGGCCTGTCATCCGCCCGTTGGTCCGCCAGCCGGACCAAGCGACGGAGGAGCGCTCGATCTGGGCCCCTGCCGGGCCTGTCATCCGCCCGTTGGTCCGCCAGCCGGACCAAGCGACGGAGGAGCGCCCGATTCGGGCCTGTCATCCGCCCGTTGGTCCGCCAGCCGGACCAAGCGACGGAGGAGCGCTCGATCTGGGGCCCCTGCCGGGCCTGTCATCCGCCCGTTGGTCCGCCAGCCGGACCAAGCGACGGAGGAGCGCCCGATTTGGGCCCCTGTCGGGCCTGTCATCCGCCGGTTGGTCCGCCAGCCGGACCAGAGACCGCTTGCGAGACGAGGTAACACGATCAGGCAGCCCTACCAGCGCTCCTGGTGGACAACCTCGGCGAGCGGCCGGCGACGGCCCGGGCGGTTCGGGGCAATGAGGGTCTTGGCATCGGCCGGGTAGCCGAACGACAGGATGAACTCGCAGTGATGCGTGTCCGGGTAGCCGAGCAGGCGCCGCGCCACATCGTGCTCGTAGACTGTCGCGGGAACGCTGCCGATCCCCAGCTCCCACGCCGCGAGCATCATGTAGGCAGCAGCCTGGCCCAGGTCGAACATGACCGACAGCGGCGCATCGGCCGCCGCGGGATTCGGCGTCACGAGGGCGATCCCGACGGCGGCGCCCGCGAGGTGACCCGCCCAGGGCCCGACCGCCGCCAGCTCCCGCAAATGGGCGCGGTCACGGCAGACGATGAAGTCCCAGCGCTGGAGGTTCTTCGAGCTGCCGGATCGGCGGCCGGCGCGGAGGATGCGATCGAGATGCTCGGGCTCGAGCGGTCTGTCGGTGAAGGCACGGACGGCGCGCTTCGTCGAGATCGCATCCCACACGGACGACACCGGCTCTGTCACCAAGCCGCTTCCACGGGGCGTTCCGGGTCGCTGGGGGCAGGGGAGCGTCGCGCGGGAAGCGCCGCTCCCGGCAAGGCGACCCCGGCCAGGGTCCGGAAGCCGCCCGGCTCCGCCTCGATCGCGTCGAACGGTGTCTCGCCGGATCGGGATTCGCGCAGCCGGAACGGCCGCCGCACGGTCCGCCGCCTCGGCCGGCGAGTATGGCCCGCCGAGCGCTCCGGCCAGGAAGCCGGCAACGGTCCGACGGTACTCCTCGAACTCGTACAGCCAGCTGTGCCGCCCGCCGGCGACGACGAGTGACTCGACGTATCGCCCCGCCTTCGCCGCGGCCCGGAGCAGCCGTTCGAGGTGGATGATCGGGACGACGTCGTCCGCGTCCCCGTGGACCAGGAGAACCGGCCGATCATGGGCGGTCAGGGCGGCAGACGCGCTGACGGTCACGACCCGATGGCCCCGCGGCCGCAGGTACACGCGGGTGGTGAGCCAGGCGAGCGGATATGCGATCGGGTCGGGGATCGGGAGGTGGGCCAGCCGGAACGTCTGGCGGGTCAGCCGGTACGGATCGGCGGCGGCGGAGGTCGCCACGATGGCCGCGACGCGATCGTCGGCGGCGCCGGCGAGGATCGCCCCGATCGCCCCCATCGAGTGGCCGGAGATCGCCCCGATCGTCACCTCCGGGCGGGCCATCAGGGCCTCGAACGCGGCCAGGGCGTCCGCCCCGAACTCGCCCGCGCTGACGGGCATCGCCTCGGCTGGGTTATCGCCGTGGCCGCGGACGTCCACGGTCAGGCAGTGGAAGCCGGCGGCAACGAGGAACTGGGCCATCGGCAGCGTCCGGTCCCTCGCTGACTCCCAGCCGTGGACGAGCGCGACACCGGGGCCCGGAGCTCCGCCACGGGCCGGGAGAAACCAGGCCGGGAGACCGTCGGTGCCGGGGGCGGGGACCGTCAGCTCCTCGAACGGGAGCCCGAGATTCGCCGGCGTGATGAGCGGCGCATGGCGGCGCGGGTAACCTGCCCGGCCCCGATACACGAGGGCGAATCGGTAGGCGAGGGCAAATGGCGCGGCGGCGATCGCAGCGAGGACGCCGGCGCGGCGAAGGGACGGCACCGGTACAGGGGACGGCACGAACGGGTCGGCTGTCAAGCGCCTGGCCGGCCGGCCCGACGCGACCGGGACAGGCGCTCGGCGGGGATACACTTGCTTCGTGGCCAAACACGATCCCTTTGTCGTTCTCGGTGTCGAACCCGGAGCGTCTCCCACCACGGTGAAGGCTGCCTGGCGCCGGCTGGCCCGCCGTCACCACCCCGACCTCATCGGCGACGATCCCGAGGCGTCACGCGTTGCGACCCGGAAGATGGCCGAGATCAACGAGGCGTACGCGGCGATCTCGCGCGGCGGGGCGTCCGTGGGACGCGGCGGAAACGACGCTGCTGCGGGCAGCGCGACGTTCGAGGAGACCGCCGTTCGGCCGCGCCGGGGCGGCCCGCCACGCCCGAAGCCGACGCGGCCGGTGACCGGGCGGCTCGACATGTCGGGCACCGTGCGGCAACGGAACGCGCCGATCCGTCCCGCAGGCGTCGATGGGGCGACGATCAGCGGGACGACGCTGCGGGGCCAGCCGCCGATCCGGTTCGCGACGCATCACCGCGAGCCGCCGCGGGCGAGCGATCCCACCGGCCCGCTCGAGCGCGGCACGGATCCGCGATTTCCGGCGGCCGCCCCCGCCCCCGCTCCAGGACGCGCTCGTCCGTGCGCTCGAGTTCGGCAAGTTCCGCGGGCACACCCTCGGCGAGGTCGCGGCCTTCGAGCCGTCCTACATCGACTGGCTCGCGAGGACGATCACCCGCGACCCTGAGCTCGTCGCCGCGGCCAAGGTCCTCCAGGCCGACCTCGACGAGCGCGGCATCCCGCGACGCGAGCATGCCTCGGCCCGGGATCTGCCCGGTGCACGGCCGGGCCGCTCCGCCTGAGCCGCGGCGACCGATCGCCGCCACCCGGTCCCGATCGTCCGATCGGAACGCCCTGACACTTTCTGGGCCGCGTCCGTCCGCGACTGCCCCGGACATGGCGATCGCCCCCCGAAGACCCGGGAGGCGACCGATGGCGCGCGAGCTAGCCTCGAGCGATGAGTCCCGCCGTAACGCAGTCGGGCCTGCTGGCCGAATGATCCGTAGTTACTCGGTTCGTGATCTGGGCCGGGATCCGCGGCATCTGAACCGTCATCAGGTGAACCGCAGGCCGACCGTTGATCCGTGACCGACGCCCCAGGTAGTTCCCGATCTGTCGCGTTACGGCGTATGTGTCACGTTAGGTCTGACGCCCCGATACCTCAATGGCACCTTCTTCCCCAAACACTGGCGACATTGGTCGGGCGCGTCAGGGCACCGGCAATGGGACGGCCGTACCAGGTGCGCGGAGGCACCGGGCGCCGTGACGCCCTCCGGGGGGTGCCGCCCGGATCGCCCGTATCATCACCATCGTGCCCCCTCGATTTCGCGGCGTTTACCCATGCTCGCCCCCTCCGGGCAATCGTCCTCGTCGTCCTACTGGCGAGCCTGGCCGGCTGCACTGCGGCAGGCTTCGACCCCTCCGGACCGTGCACGTCGGACGGCCGGGCCGCCGGGGCCTACCCGGAACTCGAGGCTGTCGTCAGGGCCACCTTCCGGGACCGCGCCCCGGATCAGCTCGACTCCGGGAGGAATTGCACGCCGCAGGCGCTGGGAACGCTCGCCACCCATGGCGTCACGGCGTTGCGGTTCGCCGGCGCGACCTGGGATCTCGGATCGAGCAGCGGCGTGACGCTGGCGGCCCTCGAGGCCCCGAACCTCGAAGCGTCGTGGGTCGAGGAGTTCTACGAGGCCGGCGCGCGAAACGCGAAGGAGAGCGTTTCGGTCGAGGTCCGGACCGTCTCGATCCCGGACGGCCGCCCGGGATCGCGGATCGACACCCTCAACGGCGAGTCGTACCAGAGCGTCATCGTCTGGTCAGACGGTGAGCACGTCCGGGTCGCATTGATCGCCAGCTTCATCCGCCAGGTGGAGACCAGGGACGCTCACGACGCGGTCGTCGACGAGGCACTTGCGGCATCGATCGCCCGCTGACTCGGACGCGACCGCAACACGGCCGTCACGTCCTCGCGGCGGGGCGCACAGCGTTCGCTACCCCGATATGCCTCACACTCCACGCATGCTCCGCTGGATCGGCCGCGCCGTCTTCATCCGCTTCCTGCCACGCCGTCTCCTGCCGATCCTGACAGCGATCGAGATCGTCCAGATCGTCCGAGGGCTCAGGCGGCCGAAGCCGCCGGAGACGCCGGAGGCGCCGGAGCGCTGAAGCCCGCTTCCGAAGGCGCCGTCCGCCCATGCTAGAGTCGCCGCCATGACCTGGTCGGCACGCCGCCGGGCCTGGGAGTCGAAGCGCCTGGGTCCCGCCCTCGATCGCGCGCCGGAGCGACGCATCCGCTTCAGCACGATCAGCGACCTCGAGGTCGATCGCCTCTACGGACCCTGGTCGTGGCAGCCGGAGGCGGGTGCCGATCCGGCCGGCGGCGGCGGCCCCACCGAGGTCGACCATCGTGGCGAGCGGCTCCGTAAGGATCCCGGGCCGATGGGACGACTTCGATCCGCTGCGCGACGTCGGGCTCCCCGGCGAGCCGCCGTTCACCCGTGGCATCCACCCGTCCGGTTACCGCAGCCGGCTCTGGACGATGAGGATGTTCGCCGGATTCGGGGCGGCGGAAGACACGAACAATCAATTCAAGTCGCTGCTCGCCGCCGGCCAGACCGGTCTGTCGATCGCCTACGACATGCCGACCCTCTACGGCTACGACACCGACGACCCCGAGGCGGAAGGTGAATTCGGCACGTGCGGTGTCGGCGTCAGCAGCCTGGCCGACATGGAGGTCCTCCTTGCGGGCCTGCCGCTCGACCGGGTCAGCACCTCGATGACGATCAACTCGCCGGCCGCCCCGATCTGGGCGATGTACATCGTCGCCGCGGAGAAGACCGGCGTGCCGCGGGCGGCGCTCGAGGGGACCCTCCAGAACGACATCCTCAAGGAGTTCGTCGCCCAGAAGGAGTTCCTCTTCCCGCCGGAACCGTCGATGCGCCTCGTCACCGACACGATCGAGTTCGGGACGCGCGAGATGCCGCGCTGGAACACGATCTCGATCAGCGGCTACCACATCCGCGAGGCCGGCTCGACCGCGATCCAGGAGCTCGCCTTCACGATCGCCGACGGGATGGCCTACGTCGAGGCCGCCCTCGCCCGCGGCATGCGGGTGGACGACTTCGCCCCGCGTCTGTCCTTCTTCTTCAACTCCCACAGCGACTTCTTCGAGGAGATCGCGAAGTTCCGTGCCGCCCGGCGGGTCTGGTTCAAGCTGATGACCGACCGTTACCGGGCCGAGAACGAGCGTTCGACCTGGATGCGCTTCCACACCCAGACTGCCGGGGTCTCGCTGACGTCCCAGCAGCCGCTCAACAACCTGACCCGGGTCGCGCTCCAGGCACTCGCCGCCGTTCTGGGCGGGACGCAGTCGCTCCACACCGACGCCTATGACGAGGCACTCGCGGTCCCGACCGCGAGTGCCGCCCTCCTGGCCCTCCGTCAGCAGCAGATCATCGCCGAGGAGTCCGGCGTCGCGAACACGATCGACCCGCTCGGCGGGAGCTGGTTCGTCGAGTCGCTCACGAACGAGACCGAACGCGACGTCTGGCGCTACCTCGACGAGATCGACCGGCGCGGCGGCATGGTCGAGGCAGTGAAGGCGGGCTATCCGCAGAACGAGATCGCCGACGCGGCCTATCGATTCCAGCGCGAGTTCGATGCCGGGGAGCGGCGGATCGTCGGCGTCAACGCGTTTGCCGACGAGGCGGAGCAGGCGGCGATCCCCGTCCTCCAGGTGCCACCGGGTTCCTTCGAGCGGCAGATGGCCCGGCTGGGTCAGACGCGCCGCGAGCGCGACGCGACCGCGGTCGCTTCCGCCCTCGCCGGTCTGCGAGAGGCGGCCAGCCGCCCGGGCTCGTCGGACGACAACCTCATGCCCCACTTCATCCGCTGCGCGGCGGCGTACGCGACGCTGGGCGAGCAGTGCGACGTGCTCCGCGAGGTCTTCGGGGAGTATCGAGAGCCCGTCGGCGTCTGAGGGCGGCTGTTCAGGCGCGGGTCGCCGTCTCCACCGGTCCGGGCGCGGCGTTCGGGTCGTGGCGGCCGCGTGACGCAGCCGTGCCCGCGATGTAGGCGGCGGTGGCGACGCCGGCACCCAGCACGAGGAAGGCGAGGACGAACCGCCACCAGTGCGCCACGTCGAGGATGGCGATGGAGACGGCTGCCGTGGTGAACAGCAGCGCCAGGCTCGTGAGGTAGGCCGGCCAGCGGTTGACCGCGCGGTTGGCGATCGGCTCGCAGGCGATCGCCCGCTCCAGCCGATCCCAGTGCTGCCAGCGCGACATGCCCAGCCGGTAGATGACGAGGAACGTCGCCCAGATCACGACGTACGAGACTTCCGCGTCCGGCAACCCGTCCGGCCCGAAGATCCCGACGGCGGCGCAGGTCATCGCGGCGATGAACACGACCGCCGCCACGACGCCGAAGGCGCGGGTGGCGGCTGGACTTCCGATGGCTCGAGCCAGCAGTGACCCGCCGATGGCCAGGACCCCGGTCGCCGCGGTCACAACGACACCCGGCCACCAGGCCTCCCAACCTCGCCCCAGGAGCAGTCCGTGGTCTTCTCCTGTGAGCACCTGGATGAGACCGTAGCCGAGCAGGACGGCCAGGAAGAGTTCGAGCCCGAGCCCCGCGACCCACGTCGGCGAGAACCTCGGCCACGCCTCGAAGCCACGGACCGGCGACGCGATCAGCTGCACGATCGAGATGACCACCACCGCCTGGAGCACGCCGATGCCCCAATACGTCATCGTCGCGATCAGATCGAAGCTGATCGGGCCCAGGCTCACGTCGATCGCGTGGGTATCGAGCGCCCCGAACCACTCGATCGGACCGTTGACGAGCGATACGCCCGGGATCCTCCCGGCAAGGGCGGCGGCCTGTTGCCCGATCTCGATCAAGCGCTGCGGGTAGTTCGCGAGGGCGATGGCGATGACCGCGACGGGCACCGCGATTGCCGTCTGTCGCCACATCGCGAGCGTCGCCACGCGCTGTCGGTGGCGGACGGCCCTGGGTCCGGGCTCGACACCTCCCGCGGGCGGCCACGCGGCCGGAGCCGGCACCGGTGACGCATCGGCCGGCACTGCCGGGCCTGCCGGACCCGGCGAGCCAGCGGCGTCAGCGACAGCCGAGGCAGCCGCGAGAGGAGGGTCCGGCGGATAGAAGACCGAGCTCTCGCCCCACCCATTCGGGACCTCGATCTCGCGCAGAACGGGGATCGTGAACTCCTCGTCGTTCGTCCAGTACGTCCCGTGGTCGTCGAGCAGGCTGCGGCGATTCCAGACCTTGCCGCTGCGGATCGCCTCGGGCCGCTCCAGGTGGCCGATCTCGGCGAGCTGCAGCGGACCGTCGGCGGCCGGGTCGTTCGTGCCCCAGAAGTCACGCCAGCGAAGGTTCGGCTGGGTCCGGGTGATATCGGTGCGGAGGCGATCCGCCATGCCCGAGCCGTCCGGGGGATTCGGCGGCGACAGTCGAATGGCGAGGTTCCAGCCCTCGCCGAACGTGATCAGCTTGTCGATCTGGACGTCGCTCAGCGCCGGGTCGGTCAGGGTCAGGAAGCTGACCATGACGCCGCCCGAGTGGGCGACGATGACCATCCTGCCGCAGCCCTGCGCCCGGAGCGCCCGGACCGCCCGCGCCAGGCCGCCGCGGATGTTCGCTGACTGGGCCGGGTCGTAGAGGAGGATCCGGACATCCCCGAACCAGCCGGTCAGGAACGTGTCGAACGTCCGGAGGATCGCCGACTCCCGGACGGCCTCGATCGGGATGAAGCCCGACACGCCGCGAAACAGGGCGAACAGCGTCAGGACGAGCGCGGCCAGCACCGACACGAATGGCACGAGAAGGATCGAGGCGAGCCTGACCAGGCCCCCGACGACGGGTCCACCCGGCTCCGGGTTGCCGAGAATGCCCGCGACGATCCGCCCGGAGGCGCCCTGCGGACCCAGCCACGTCGTCATCGTCCCGAGACTGGGCGGCGCGACGTGGGACGCCCACCACGCCTCGGTCAGGATCCATCGGCGCTCCTCGCCACTGCCGGCGGCGGGCGGGATCCGGAGCTCGATCGCGGACAGGCCATCGCCGAAGTTCACCTCGGCGCGGACGACGGGATCGATCGGCACGTCGGTCGCCCCGCTGTTGACGCGCCAGGCGGTCAGCGCCCCGATGATCGGCGCGGACCATTGGAGGAGGGTCTCGCCCGGCAGTTGCGAGCCGATCCCGTGGACGAACACGACGCCGGTCTTCGTCGGGTCCAGGGCGGGGACGCCTGCGGAACCGTCACCGCGCTCCATGGATCGGACGGCATGTTCGAGGAACGACAGCTGGGCCGATGTCTTGATCGCGCGCATCGCCGCCAGTATGCCAATCGCGCGGGCCTGGGCGCTCACCGCCGGCGGGCCGGTCGTCCTACCATTGCTGCATGTATCTCGACGCCCTGTCGTTTCTCGAGGACGAGCGTGATGCCTGGCGGCCCTTCGAGGCTCTCCTCGAGCTGCCGGATGAAAAGCTCTCGCAACCGGTGGCCGGCGCCCGGGACTGGTCCGGCCGCGATCTCATGGGCCACCTCGTTGCCTGGCAGCTCGTCTCGCTCGACATCGCCAAGGAGCTCGCGCTCGGTGAGACGTCGCCGACGGCCGCGCGCGTCGAGGCCGAATGGACGTCGCGTGGCGGCGACGCCGTCAACGCAGAGATCCACGCCGATTGGGCGGCGAAATCGCTCGACGAGGTCCGAGACGAGTTCCGGCAGGTCGCCGGCGAGCTGCGTGGCTTCCTGACGGTCGTCCCGGAATCGCGCTGGATCAAGAACGCGGCGATCCAGCGGACGTTCACTGACGACACCCTCGACCATTACGAGGAGCACCGGGCCGACCTGTCCGCGATCCTGGCGGCGTCCGGCACATGAGCCGCGGCGCGGCCGGCGAGCTGGAGGCGGTCATCGTCGGTGCGGCGGCAGAGCTCGCCGGCGTCGAGCGGACCAATCGCGGCGCCGAGATGGAGCTGGCGACGCGCGGAACCACCTTCGCCGCGGTCAGCGGGGATCGCGCGGAGTTCCGACTTGCGCCGCCTGTCGTCGCGGCCGCTCTCCGGACGCCGGGCACGCAGCCATCGGCGCGCGGCGCGGACTGGGTGGCGTTCGCTCCGTCCGAGCTCGACGATCACGCGATCGACCGGGCGGAGGCGTGGCTTGCAAGCGCCTGGCGCCGGGTCGGCACCGGGGCCTGATCGGCGGACAACGATTCGGCGGACATGGCAACGGCGGCGGCGCCGCGCCGATCGCCCCGGCTTTCCTCCCCCGGAGAACAGAATCCTCGTCAGAGCGGGCCCTTGACCCGGCATCGCAACCAGTTTCCACCTGGGCGGGAATCTCGTGCAGATCCGCGCGTCAGGAACCCGATTGCGTTCACCCGCACAGGAAACCTGCCGGGCTTCACCGCGTGCCGGGCTTCACCGCGAGCTGGGCTTCACCGCGGACGGCAGGACACGTGGCCGGCGCTCCCCCCGTGCGGGCCTGATCGGCGGACATGGAACGGCGGCGGTGCCGCGCCGCGGGAGGTGGCGTGGCCCCGCCGCCTTGCGAGGTCCGGATGGGAGCGGGACGGATCCCGCCCGGATCAGCTTTCGGCCGGTGCGGGCGCGTACTGGGCGAGCCCGAAATGGACTTCGAGCTGCTCGAGCGGCTTGAAGCCCACGACACCCATCGGCTGCTTGCCCGGCTGGAAGAATGCGACCGTCGGGATGCTCAGGATGTTGAACGCCTGGGACAGCGCGGGGTTGGCATCGACGTCGACCTTGACGACGTCAACGGAGCCCTCGTACTTCTCGGCGAGCTTCTCGAGCTCCGGGGCGACCATCCGGCACGGCCCGCACCAGGCCGCCCAGAAGTCGACGACGACGGGACGCTCGCTCTTGAGGACGAGCTCCTCGAAGGTCGCATCGGTTGCGTGCTTGATCTCAACCATTGAAGGTCGGTCCTTTCTCCCGCGTGTGGTACTGCGGTTTCAACTGCCCTGTCGGGCGAGGCTCTGGATGAGCCGATAAGCCTCGAGGACACGGACGTCCGCGAGGCGGTAGTAGACGGTGCTGCCCTCCCGCCGGCTCTGGACGAGACCGGCGCTTCGCAGGACCGCGAGATGTTGGCTCATGTTGGGCACCTGGCACCCGACCGTCGTCGAGAGATCGCTGACGGAGAGCTCGCCGGCGGCCAGTGTCTCGAGGACGCAGAGTCGCTTGGGATCTGCCAGCGCCCGACCGACCGCGGCATAGCGCTGACGGTCGTATTCGCTCGAGCCCTGGACGGGCGTGTCCAACATTGCGACCATCATGTCACTATTTGCGCAAACACGCAAGTCGTTCCGCTCGATTCGCCGTGTCCCCGCACGATTCGACGGTGGGCTTCCTCAGTAGACCGGGCTGGGCGTGTCCGTGGTCGCGATGTCGCAGACGAAGGCCACGGAACTGCTGTTGACGGCAAGATCGGCATTGGGCTGCGTGTCGATGGCCGCTCGCGGTGGGACGATGACCCGGCCGGTCGGAACCGGCACCGGGGACCCGGGCAGGACGCAGCCAGAGCCGGATTCGACGACCGATACCGAGGAACCGGTCTTCGGGATCCGGATGCGGGTCCAGTTGCAGTTGTTCTTCGTGCTCAGCTCCTCGAATTGCCCATTCGGGTTGACGGTGAGCTTGAGCAGGTACTCGCCGGCCGGGAGCCCCGTCACGTTGATCCACTGCAGGCCGATGTTCCACGGATACAGGTCCGACCACCCGACGGACAGGCCGTTCTTCACGAAGAGCGATGACTGAGTCCCGCAGCCGCTCCCGGCGTACTGCCGGCTCGCCGGGGCACCCGGCAGGGAAAGCCGGTACGGATTTGTGTCGAAGAAGCAGAAGCCGATCTTGCTGTCGCGTCGCAGCGCCGGGCCGGCGCCGGTCGCCGAATACAGCTCGTAGGCGGCAACGTGCTGGACGTGCCAGTGATGGTGGCCGTCGGCGGTGACGTACTTCGCGACCTCCGTCGTCTCGTGAACGCGCGTCCCGCCTGACGTGTTGTAGATCCGCTGGCTGATCGGCATCGTCTTGGTTGCGGTCGTGCGCCGCGATGCGCGCGTCTCGAATGGACCCTTGCCGATGTTGAGGATCGTGGTCGACATCCGCAGACGACGTTCGCTGCCGTGGTTCTCCATCCGGAGGTTGGTCGGCTTCGCCATCGACAGGTCGGGCAGCAGGTCGGCGGGGGCGGCGGAGACCGCGACGGCCCCGATGGTGACCAGGCAGACCAGCGCGGAGAGGGAAAGTGCCGCGGCGGCGAGGCCGATCCTTGCCCTCCGGCGCGTCGCGATCCGATGGAAGCTCATGGCGACCTCCGACACCGGGCCGAATTGCCGGCCCGCGGGGTCGCGAGTGAGGCCTGGCCGGTGGCGTGCCACCCGTCGGACTGAGGACGTATTCGTCACGAGCCGGCCGGGCGTCGATGTATGGTAGTCGCTTCACCGTTTGCTGCAACGCCCCATCTCCGGGGGTCGACTCGGAGTGGGCGATGTCGAAGGAGCAGCCCTGTGCGACCTGATCGCCTGCCGACTGTCGTCCGCGTCGCCGTTCTCGCGCTGGCGCTCGTGCCCGTGATCGGGATCCAGCTGACCCTCGCCGCCGGCCCGCGCGATGTGGTGGTCCGCGGGCGGCCCGCCTCCGGGCTCGAGTTCGATGCCACGAAGATCAAGCTCTCGTTCTCACGCGTCGCCCGCAACCTCTCGCAGCCGCTGTTCATCACGCATTCGGGCGACGGGAGCGGCCGCCTGTACATCGTGGAGAAGGGTGGACGGATCAAGATTCTCGTGAACGGCGTCGTCCGTACGACCGCGTTCCTCAACCTGTCCGGCCTCGTGTCGCAGGGCTCCGAGCAGGGCCTTCTCGGCCTCGCCTTCCACCCGGACTTCGCCACGAACGGCCGGTTCTTCGTCGACTACACGAACACCGCGGGCGACACGGTCATCGCCGAATACAAGCGCTCGGCAGACCCCAACGTCGCGATCGCCTCCGGGACGAAGCTGCTGACGATCGATCAGCCCTACACGAACCACAACGGCGGAATGCTCGCCTTCGGTCCGGATCGGTATCTGTACATCGGGATGGGCGACGGTGGCAACGGCGGCGATCCCGGCAATCGCGCTCAGAACGTCAAGGTCCTGCTCGGCAAGATCCTTCGCATCGACGTTGACAACGCGAAGCCATACGACATCCCGCCGGGGAACCCGTATGCCAACAGGAAAGAGGTCTGGTCGTTCGGGCTTCGCAACCCGTGGCGCTTCTCGTTCGACCGCAAGACCGGCGACCTGTGGATCGGCGACGTCGGGCAGGAACGCTGGGAGGAGATCGACCATTCACTTGCCCCGAACGCCGGCCGTGCGATCAACTTCGGGTGGCCGGTCGTCGAGGGCAACGCCTGCTACCGCCCGTCGAGCGCCTGCTCGAAGTCAGGCAAGACCGGACCGGTCGCCACGTACAGCCACAGCCTCGGTTGTGCCGTGACGGGCGGGTACGTCTACCGGGGCCTTGACTACCGCGGTCTCGTCGGTGGATATCTCTACGGCGACTACTGCTCCGGCCGGATCTGGTCGCTCAAGGCGATGGCCACTGGAGCGCAGACGCCCGTCCTCATGGCCGACACGAGCTTCACGATCAGCTCGTTCGGAGAGGGCCAGGACGGGAAGCTCTACATCACGGACCTCAGCGGCGGCGATATCTGGCAGGTGGTTGCCCAGTACAAATGAGGGGCTGACCTCTGGGCTGGATGCCCGCGCGGCGGCCTCTGCGATACTCGCCCGATGGAGACGATTAAGAAGACGGTAGGCCTGGCCGAAATCGTGGCCGCTCGCGACCGCATCGGCGACCGGGTCCACCGAACGGCGATGCTCGCCTCCGCCACGGCGCCGCAGTTCATCCGGGCCGCCGGCGGCGAAGCGATGGCGGACGGCCTGCTCTACGTGAAGGCTGAGCACCTCCAGAAGACAGGCTCGTTCAAGGCCCGCGGCCTCACGAACCGGATCCTGACCCTGACCGACGACGAGCGCCGCCGCGGCGTCATCACCCTGTCGGCGGGGAACGCCGCGCAGGCGTACGCATGGGCCGGACGCGCCGCGGGCGTCGCCGTCACGGTCGTCATGCCGGCGGCGGCGGTTCGCTCGAAGGTCGAGGCATGCCTCGACTACGGCGCCGAGGTCGTCCTGTTCGGCGCCCATGTCGGCGAGACGTTCGACGAGATGGAGCGAATCCGCGATGAGCGCGGCCTGACGTTCGTCCACCCCTTTGACGACCCGGCGGTGATCGCCGGCCACGGCTCGATCGGGCTCGAGATCCTCGAGGACCTGCCCGCCGTCGACGTCGTGGTCGTTGGCATCGGTGGCGGCGGGCTGATCTCGGGCGTTGCGGCAGCGCTCAAGGAATCGCGGCCAGGCGTCAGGGTCTACGGGGTCGAGCCGGACCAATCGAACGCGGTCTCGCTCGCGATCGCGGCCGGCGGAATCGTCCGGATCCAGCCGAAGACCGTCGCCGACGGGCTCGCCGCCCCGTTCGCAGGGGCTTGGACGCTCGCGATGTGCCGGCGCTACCTCGACGGGATCGTGCTCCTCGACGACGCGACGATTCTCGGCGGCCTGCGCTTCGCGGCGGAGCGGATGAAGCAGGTCCTGGAGCCAGCCGGCGCGGCCGCCCTGGCCGCCGTCCTGTACGGGCGCGTCCCGATCCGGGAAGGGGACCGGGTCTGCGTCGTCGCCTCGGGCGGCAACGTCGAGGTGTCGCGGCTCGGCGAGCTGCTTGCCGCCGCCGCTCCGTTCCCGACGAGCGAGATGCCTCGCGAATCACGGGCCGGATGAACGACGAGGCGATCGAGCCGCATCCGACGCTGAACGCGATACCGGAGACGGCGACGGAGCCGGCCGCTCCGGCGACCGGTTTCGCGCCGGCTGTCCCGCCCGCTCCGGCGCCCATGCCCGGCGCGTGGGCGACGCTCGGCGGCGGTCTCGATCTCAGCCTCGCGGCGAATCGCGAGCTCCGCCGCGCGTCCGTCTACATCGGGCTGCTCATGCTCGGGCTTGTCGGTCCGTTCGCGGTCATCGTCCTCGCGTTCGCGGCAGCCCAGGGCGGCTTCGACTGGGTCGGGGACGTGCTCCTCGGCATCCGGCCGGACCTGGTCCCGGTCGATCGCAGCGTTCCCGGTTTCCTGCTGATCAGCGCCTGCATCGCCGGGCTCGGCCTGTTCGTCATCGGCGTCGAGAGCCAGATCATGGCCGCCGCCATCCTCGGCGGACGAGCTCTGGGTCGCCCGATGACGATGCGCGAGGCGTTGCGCCGGTCGCGCCAGGTGTTCTGGCCCGTCGTCGGGGCGACACTCCTCGTCGGCATGATCCTGGTCGTGCCGCAGTTCGTCCTGAGCGCGGCCCTCCAGTCGGTGTTCGGTACGACGTCGGAGGCTCCGGCCGTGATCATCACCGGCATCGGGGCGCTCCTGAGCGCGCCCTTCGCCTACATCGTGACGGGCATCGTCCTCGGGGATGTCGGGGCGAGCGAAGCAGTCCGGCGCTCGACACGTCTCGCCCGGGCCCGGTGGCGGCTGGCGATCATGGTCTCTGTCGTCGGCGCGGTCGTCGGCTACATCGAGCTGTTCGCCACCGGCGCCGGGGTCGACATCCTGGCCCGGGTCGGCGGCGTGATGCACCTTGGCGTCGACTCCGCGGGTGGGACCGTGGCCCTCGGCATCGTCGTCGGCGCGGGCGTCCTTGCCGTCGGGTCGCTGACCTTCACTCTCGCCGCGCTCCGCGATGCGCCCCAGGTCGTCGCCTTCGTCGGGATGACCGGGTACGGAGCCGGGCTCGACCGCGCCCGTGAGCCGGGGACCGGGTCGCGCCGGAAGGAGCGGTGGATCAGCCTGCCGATGCTGATCGCGATCACGATCGGCATCATCGCCGCCATCGGCGGGACCCTGGCACTCAGCTGACCCGCGGTGGCTCAGTCCATGCCCAGCTCGCCCAGCCGCTCGTCGTCGATCCCGAGGTGATGGGCCAGCTCGTGGATGACCGTGATCCGGACCTCCTCGGCGAGCTCGTCCGGGTCGGGGAAGTCCTCTTCGAGCGGCAGGCGGAAGAGCGTGATCCTGTTCGGCGCGGCGAGCCAGTCCGCCCCGTACTCGGTCCGCGGCACGCCTTCGTAGAGGCCGTACAGGGTGTCGTCGGACTCGAGATCGTTGTCGGCGAGCTGGTCACGGGTCGGCTCGTCGTCGATGACGATCGCCACCTCGACGAGGCATTCGCGGAACGGCGACGGGATCCCGGCGAGGGCCCGCTCGACGAGGCGCTCGAAGCCGACGTGCTGGCGCGGCCGTGACCTGGTCCGGGATCCGCGACGGCGCTTCGGCATCGCCTTCTATCCTAGCCGCGTGGATGCGTCGAGCGAGCCCGCCGGCTACGTCGTCGTCGCGGACTCCGGCGATCGCATCCATTTCCTCGACTGGGGCGGGCAGGGGAGTCCAGGTATCGTCCTCGTCCATGGCCTGTCCGGCACGGCCTGGTCGTGGACGCCGGTCGCCCGCCGCCTCGCTGGGGTTCGCCGCACTATCGCGATGGACCTCCGGGGTCATGGCCTCTCGGATGCCCCGACCGGCCGCTACGAACTTGACACCCTCGCCGGCGACGTGATCGCGGTCGCGGAGGGGTCGGGTGCGCTCGACGCGTCGGGGGTGGTCCTCGCCGGTCACGGGTTCGGCGGCATCGTCGCTGCCGGGGCGGCGGCGATCCTCGGCACGCGCTGCCGGCGCCTCGTCCTCGTTGACGGCGGCTGGGAGGACATCGCGATGTCGGCCGGGATGGAGACGGACGAGTTCCTGCGCGGGCTCGACGAGCCGCCTGAGGTCCTCCGGTCGATGGCGGCCTACCTGGCGGAACGTGCTGCGTTCGATCCGGCGAGCTGGGATGCCGACCAGGAGGTGGCCGCGCGGGCCGCCGTCGTCGAGACTCCGGCGGGCCGGCTCGTCCCCGCGACGAGGCCGCACGCCCTTGCGGCCTGCGTCGAAGCGATGTTCGGGTACAGGCCGGGGGCGACGCTCGCGCGGGTGAGCGCCCCGATCGTCGCGCTGGCCGCGACGACGCCGCCGCCCGGCCCGGGACTGCCGCCGATCGGCGTGACGGTCCTCGACGCGGCCGGCCACAACCTGATGCGCTATCGACCCGATGAGGTGACCGCCGCAATCCTCGGCACGTAGCCGGGTAGGCTTTCGCCGAGCAGGAGGATTCGAGTGCGGGTCGTCTATTCAGCAGCCCATCTCGCCCATGACGTCGCATTCGAGACGTATCTCGGCCAGCCGATTCCGGCCCACGACGTCGCGGAGCGAGCCGAGATCATCCGCTCCAGTCTCGAGGCGGACGGCGGGTTCCCGCTCGTCGGGCCGACGGAGCACGGCGAGGCGCCGATCACGGCGGTCCACGATCCCGGTCTGGTCCGGTTCCTCGAGGGCGCCTGGGCCGCCGCGAAGCGGGAGCGCCTGGACCTGCCGTACCTCGTCGCCGACACGTATCCGACGTTCCGGATGTTCGAGGGCATGAGCGCGGCATTCGTGGCGGATCAGCCAGGGCCAACGGCGGTCGCCGGGGGCCTCGGCTGGTGGGGCCTCGACACGTCGAATCCGATCGTCGAGGGGACGTATGGCGCGGCCCGGGCTGCGGTCGACGTCGCCCTGACCGCCGTCGATCTCGTGCTTGGAGGAGAACGAGCCGCGTACGGACTGTGCCGGCCGCCGGGCCACCACGCGGCAAGGTCGATGGCCGGCGGCTACTGCTTCTTCAACAATGCCGCGATCGCGGCCGCTGCGATCGCCCGCTCGACCGGCGAACGCGTCGCGATCCTCGACGTCGACTACCACCACGGCAACGGCAGCCAGCAGATCTTCTGGCGCCGGAGCGACGTCTTCTACGCCTCGATCCACGCCGACCCGGCCCGCCAGTATCCGTTCTTCCTCGGCCACGGCCACGAGCGAGGCGAGGGGGACGGCGCCGGGGAGAACCTCAACCTCCCGCAGCCGGCGGGCCTGTCGGACGGGGGCTACCTCGCGGCGCTCGACAGGGCGCTCGAGGCGATCGTCGAGCGGCCCGGCTCGGTCGTCGTCGTGTCGCTGGGCTTCGACACGTACGGCCGCGACCCGATCGGCGACTTCGCCCTGACGACGCCCGTCTACCACGAGGTCGGGCGACGCGTGGCGGCCACCGGCCGGCGCCTGGTGATCCTCCAGGAGGGCGGCTACTACCGGCCGGCCCTCGGGGACAACGCCGTCGCGTGGCTGCGAGGCGCCGACGATCGGCCGCTGAGCCCCCCGCCCGCATGAGGGGTACGATCGCGGCTCGCACAGGAGATCGACAGCGACGTGGCCAGCCCGACTGATCTGCCCGCCAACGTCCGCCGCCTCGTCGACGAGATCGAGAACGAGATCGGCGAGACCGACGTCGCCGCGGACGACATCGCCGGCGAACTGCCAGGCGACGGCGGCACCGACAACGGCAGGGTCGAGGCCGCGGTTCGCGAGATCCTCGTCGAGATCGGCGAGGATCCGGACCGCCAGGGCCTCGTCGGGACGCCGGGGCGCGTCCATCGGATGTACACCGAACTCACGGCCGGGTATCACGTCGACGCGGACCGGCTGATCAACGGCGCGATCTTCGACGTCGTCTACAGCGAGATGGTCGTCGTCAAGGACATCCCGTTCTACTCGCTCTGTGAGCACCACCTCCTGCCGTTCTTCGGGACCGCGGCGGTTGCCTACATCCCGCGCGGGCGGGTCATCGGGTTGTCGAAGATCCCCCGCGTCGTCGAGATGTACGCCCGGCGGCTCCAGGTCCAGGAGCGGCTGACGCAGCAGATCGCGGACTTCCTCCAGACGAGACTCGAGCCACAGGGAGTCGGCGTCGTGATGGAGGCGACCCATCTCTGCGCCGTGATGCGCGGCGTCCGCAAGCCGGGCACGATCATGACCACCTCCGCCGTCCTCGGCCTGTTCCGGTCGCGCGATCGGACCCGGGCGGAGTTCTTCGCCCATCTCGACCGGGCGGCGCCGGGGGCATAGGGCTCAGCGGGGCGCAGCAGGGCTCCGCGGAGCGCGGCGCACGGGCCCCTTCCACGGCCCTCTTGTTACGCCAGTCGTGCCAAGCGACCGGCGGACCGCGCCGCGAAGGGCACCGGAGCCGCCTCGGCCGCGCTGGTCACGCCGGCCGTCAACGCCGCGTCCCCTCAACGCCGTGTCCCCTGAACGCCGCGCAACTCCGAGCGGCGCGGGCGGATGCTGTCAAATGCTCACCAGGTGAGCATTCGTCACGTTCAACTCGGTGGTCCCGAAGGAGCCACGCACGAGGCGCGCGAGGATTCGTGCCGAATGCTCACTGGGCGGGCGTTTGGCGGCATTTCGATGGCCAATGCTCACTGGGCGGGCATTTGACAAGAATTCCGCGCCAGCGAGCGCTGACGCTGAATGCGGCGCCCGTGCGGCGCCGGCGCGGGCGCAGGGACGCCAGGCGGGAATCGCGAGGAGGGCGGCCAGTCGGCCGCCCTCCTCATCGCGCTGGGGGCGTTGCGCGAAGCGTCAGAAGACGCGGTAGGCCACTTCGGCCGGTGCGAGGAGGAGCTTCTTGAGCTCGTCGTCGACCTTCAGCAGCGAGATATGGGCGCCGGCCATCTCGAGCGACGTGCAGTACTCACCGACGTAGCTTCGGAAGACCTTGATGCCCTTGTCGGCAAGCTTCTTGTGCGCGATGCCGTAGAGCAGATAGAGCTCGCTGATCGGCGTGCCACCGAGGCCGTTGACCATGAGGGCGACCTCGTCGCCGCTCTTGAACGGCAGGTCGGGCACGATCGCATCGAGCAGGATGTCGACGATGTCGGTCGCCGGAACGAGCTTGGTCCGCGAGCGTCCGGGCTCACCGTGAATCCCGATGCCGACTTCCATCTCGTCGTCGCCGATCTCGAAGAGCGGCGTGCCGCGAACCGGCGGCGTGCACGAGCTGAGCGCGATGCCCATCGTGCGCACGTTGGCGATGACCTTCTCACCGACCGCGACACATTCCTCGAGGGTGCCACCCATGTCCGCTTTCGCCGCGGCCGCCTTGATGACGAAGAAGTTGCCTGCGACGCCGCGCCGGCCGACGGTCCACGTCGAGTCCTTGACCGCGACATCGTCGTTGACGAGCAGGTAGCCGATCTTCTGGCCCTCGGCCTCGCACAGCTCCTTGGCCATCTCCCAGGCGGTGCGGTCGCCCGTGTAGTTGTTGACGATGAAGAGCACGCCGGCCGGCGTGTCCATCAGCTTGGATGTCTCGGTGACGAACTCGACGGGCGGACCCGCGAACACGTCGCCGGGGCAGGCAGCGTCGAGCATGCCCGGGCCGACGATCATGGTGTGGGCCGGCTCGTGACCCGAGCCCGAGCCCTGGATGATCGAGACGCGGTCCTTCTTGGGCATGTCCGCCCGGTAGATGAGGTTGTACTTCGGCTCGTACTTGAGCGTGCCATCGCTCGCGAGCGCGACGCCCTCGAGGAACTCCGCGACGAACTGCTTCGGGTCGTTGACGAACTTCTTCACCCGTTCACCCTCCTGTTCACTTGCCGTACTTGCCGCGCCATGCGGCACTGACGGCCTGGAGAATCACGCCGATGGCCGTGGCCCCGGCATCCACTGAACCAATGCTTCGCTCGCCGGTGTAGGCCGCACGGCCCCGCTTGGCGATCATCGGCTTGGTGTCCTCAGCGGCCTGGACGGCAACGTCTGCCGCCTTCTGGATCGCGGCAACGCCGCGATCTGCGGCCGTCGCCGGATCGGCCAGGCTGGCTTCGAGGCTGTCGACGGCCGGGACGAGCGCGTCGAGCAGCGTCTTGTCACCGAGATCCGATCCACCGCGCTGCTTGATGCCCTCGATCGAGGCACGCAGCATCGCGATGACGTCTTCCGGTTCGAGTTCCGTTCGGTCCCCGGCGGTGACGCCCGCCCGCAGGAACGCCGTGCCCCAGATCGGTCCGCTCACGCCGCCGACCTTGCCCGAGATGACGAGGCCGATCTTCTTGAGCACCGCGCCGACACTCGAGTGGTCGAACGTGTCGTAGTCGCTGTCGACGACTTCGAAGCCGTTGCGGAGCGAGAAACCGAAGTCGCCATCGCCGACGATCGAATCCAGCTGTGCGAAGTACTCCGCGTTGTCGACGATCGTCTTCGCCATCGTCTTGACGACGAGGTCGACGGCGTCAAGCGTCGGTTGTGCCATAGGAACCTCCTAATTGCACCTGTTCGAGGTCATCGGGGCTGCCCGTCAGGTGCGAGGCATTGCTCCAGATCGGTCAGGGTGATGTAGTCGGCAGGCCGGGCGGCACCGCGGTTCGCGATCACTCGCGTCCGTTCGCCATCCGGGTCGCCGAGCGATGTCACAACGAGTATCGCTTCGGTGTTGTCCTCCTCCTCCGTATAGCCGTTGACGGTCATCACGCAGCGAAGGCCGGCGTCGTGAGCGGCCAGGAGGCCGTTGCGCGAGTCCTCGACGACCAGCGCCTGGTCGGCAGGGACGCCGAGTCGCTGCAGGGCAAGCAGGTAGATGTCGGGAGCGGGCTTCTTCTTCGGCACGACGTCGCCGGCGAGGACGACATCGAAACGGGCGGCCCGCTCCGGCCCGATGGCCTGCTCGAGGATCGCCCGGACGGACGGCTCGGCGGACGTCGACGCGACCGCGAGCTTCCAGCCGGCGTCCTGGGCCGCTGAGATGATCCGGCGGATCCCCGGACGGGTGGGCAACCGGCCGGCCGCGACCATGTCCGTGTAGAGCTGGGTCTTGCGCTTGTGCCACTTGGCGAGCTCGGCGGCCTGGCCCTCGGGATCCTCGGGCAGGCCATTGGCCTGGACGAATGCCGGCGTGAGCTCGCTCGCCATCCGCTCCTTGCCGCCGGCGATCTGGAGCTTCCGGCCGTACTCCTCCTCCGACCACTCGACCGGCAGGCCGAACTCGCTGAACGTCTGGTTGAAGGCCGGACGGTGCCCGTCGCGCTCCGTGTCGGCGAGGACGCCGTCGCAGTCGAAGATGAGGGCGGTCACCATGCCTTGCCCTCGCTTCCGAAGAGGCGGATGTGCTCCTTGGCCATCTCGAGGACCGCGGTCCGCTGGGCGACGAACAGCTTCGGCGGGTCGTACTCGCCCGGGTGCTCCGTCATGTAGTCGTAGCCCGACTGCATGAAGCGGATCTTCAGGGCGGTCGAGATGTTGACCTTCGCGCAGCCGCGCGCGATCAGGTCGCTGAACTGATCAGGCGTCATCCCGGTACCGCCGTGCAGGGCGACTGGCGTGCCGGTCGCCTCGACGATGTCCGTGACGCGCTGGTTGTCGAGCTTGGGAGCCGCCTTGTACATGCCGTGGGCGTTGCCGATCGCCGGGGCGTACACGTCGACACCGGTCGTCGTGATGAAGTCGATCGCCGTTGCCAGGGCCTGCTCGTTGACCCGCTCGTCGTCGGCCATGTCCTCGACGCGCTTGAATGCTTCGATCTCGCCTTCGACGAGCGCTCCGTAAGCGCGAGCCTCCTTGACGACTTCGAGGGTCTGCTGCTTGTTGTCGTCAACGCTCAGCTTCGAGCCGTCGAAGAGGACCGAGTTCCAGCCTTTCTCCAGGCAGAGGCTGATGACGGCCCGGTCCGGGCAGTGGTCGAGGTGGAGAGCAACCGGCACGGTCAGGCGATCCGCCATCGCCTTCCACATGGCGAAGAGCACGTCCGCGCCCATCGCCACCACGGTCTTGACCGACGTCTGGACGATCAGCGGGGCCCGAAGCTCCTCCGCGGCGGCGAGCACGGCCTCCATCGTCAGGTCGTTGACGACATTGATGGCAGCGACTCCGTAGCGTTCCTCGAACGCTCGGTCGACGATCTGCTTGGTGGGAACGACTGGCATCACGTACCTCCTGCCGGGGACGCCACTGAGCCCGGGCTGCCATTCGCTCGTGCGGCGCTGGAGCGGAGATCGCCTGCGTCACGCGGACGTTGCTTGGTGCGGGTTCGGGTCGCCGGTTCAACCGCGCCCGGCCCTGTCATGTCGTTTCGGCCTGCCGGCCCCGGTCGCTTGCGCGGCTGCCCGCCGCCGCCCGGGGTGCCGCTGCCCGGCGTGCCGCCGCCCGGCGTGCCGGCCAGCTCGAGCACCGCTCGCGCGTTTGCCTCGTCGACCACGAGGACGTCGATGATCTCGCCGCGCAGCGCGCCGAGGATCGCCATCGTCTTCTCGGGCTCGCTGGCCACGGCGATCACGGTTCCGATCCTCCGGACATCGTTGATCGACAGTGCGATGAGCCGCTCGCTGTGAGGAGCGTCGATTAGCCCCCCGGTGACGTCGACGTAGTTGCCCAGCACGTCGCCGACTGCGCCCTTGTCCCGAAGGCGGGCGATCTCGTCGAGGGACAGGCAGCCGCTGCGGACCATCGTGCAGTTGTCGTCCGTGCCGCCGACGCCGATGAGGGCGACGTTCGCCCGGGCCGCGACGTCGAGCGTCGCCGAGATCGCGTCCTGGTCGAGCAGACGATCGCGCATGTCCGCGCTCTCGACGTAGGCGGGCGCGTAGAGGCTCACCGCTCGCCCACCGCAGTCCTCCGCGAGGCCGCGACAGATCTCGTTGGGGTTTGTCGGCGTGTCGACGTGCGGCGAGCCCCCCATCGCGCTGACGAAGATCACGTCGAGACTGGCTGCGGGGCGGAAGAACCGAGGGACCTCGCCGGTGTCGCGGCCGTGGCCGACAGCCACGACGTCGCCGTTGCGGAGGCGGCGTTCGAGATAGGTGGCCGCGCTGCGGGCGACGGCCGCGCGCTGGGTCTCGGAGTCCGGGCGGTTCGGGCTGACGATCGCGTCGGCGAGGTGGAACGCGTCCATCAGCCGGGCCTCGAGCTCGAGGTTCAGTCCGGGCGGGGTCGCGATGTGGATATCGACGACGCCGGACGTCCTGGCCCGCTCCAGGAGCCGCTGGACCTTCGGGCGCGACAGCCCGAACTCCTGGCCGATCTCCTCCTGGGTCCGGTTGTCGATGTAGGACCGGTGCGCAATCCGGGCGAGCAATTCGTGCTCGTCCCAGCTGAGTTCTTCAGGCAAGTCCCTTGCACCGCTGCGCTGTGCCCGAGCAAATGCTCACAAGTGGACAGATGCTCATGGTAGCAGCGCGAGGACGGCGCCGCAACCTAATCGCAACGGTTTTCAGCCAGGGCGGCCGAGGACCTCGATCGTCTTCGAACCGCCGAGGACCTCGATGTCGTAGCGATCTGTTGCGCCGCTCCAGCCGGGCGATTCCGCGGTGGTCCTGCCGCCCCTCTGGACGAGGCCCGTCCCGTCGATCGCGACCTGGCCGGACCCGCCGGAGAGCGTCAGGCGGACCGGGACTGCGGCCGGCCGTTCGATCCGGATCGTGTTCGCTCCACCGACGAATTCGAATGCTCGCCTGGTCGCGCGGCGTTCCCAGTTCCAGCTGGACCCGTTCGGTTCCGCCTTTCAGCTCGAAGCGGCTCACCTCGACCGCCCGAAGGTCCGCCTCGACGCGACCGACGCCGCCGACGATCTCGATGACCCACGGGATCGTGGTGTTGAGCCCCAGCGAGGCCTTCCGCTTGCGCCAGTCGAACGGGAGCCCGCGGTACTGGACGATGACGCGGCCGTCCCGCAGCCGGACCTGCGGCGTCGCGCCCTCGAATTCGGCCCGATAGAGCTCGCCGGTCACCCGTCCCGGGCGGAGGCGGACCTCCGACAGGCCCGATCGGACGAGCAGCGTGGCCGAGGTGAGCCCGCCGAGCGGCGCCGAGTGCTCCGATGTCGACTCGCTCGCGGGGCGCTCCTCGGGGTGCTCCCGAAGGTTCGTCGCCTCGTCGCGGGTGATCTGCTCCATCCGGGTGAGGAAGTCGGTGATGAGCGCGAGCTGGGCGTCGCTGTAGCGGCCGATCTCGTCGGCGCTCGCGGCACCGACCCGGTTCAGCGTGGACTGGATCGCGGCGACCTTGTCGGGGACGACCTCGACGATCACGCGCCGCCGATCGGCAGGGTCGGGGACGCGCCGGACGTAGCCCGACTGCTCGAGCCGGTCGATCACCCGGGTGACGGCGCCGCTGGTCAGGCCGGTCAGGTCGGCCAGCCGGCCGGCGGTCGTCGCCCCCAAGTCGATGAGCGCCTCGAGTGTCTCGATGTCCGACTCGGACAGTCCGAAACGGATGGCCACGGTCTGGCCGAAGAACGATCCCTGGAGGTTGACCCGCCGGAGGGAGCGAAGGACTGAATTGATGCTGTCGCGGTCCATGGTTGACAACTGCTCCTGCTTGGGTAACTATCTGCGCTGCGCAGATAATGACCCATGTTGCTGAACAGTGCAAGTAGCGCCGTCGTCAGCATAGGGCACCAGAAGGAGAGACGGATGGCTGCTCCCACACGACTCACGACGGCGATGATCGAGACGCACGACCTCCGTCGCACGTTCACCACGCGTAGCGGGGCCGTCGAGGCCGTGAAAGGCGTCGACCTGCGGGTCGGCGCAGGCGAGATCTTCGGCTTCCTTGGCCCGAACGGGGCGGGGAAGACCACGACACTGAGAATGCTCGCAACGCTCATCAGCTCGACCGCCGGCGACGCCAAAGTGGCCGGCGCGGACCTTCGCACGGAGCCGCAGCTGGTCCGGCAGCGCATCGGCTACGTGCCACAAGGTGGCTCGACCGATCCGGCCGAGACCGGTCGCGGCGAGCTCGTGATCCAGGGACGCCTCTACGGGATGTCGAAGTCCGACGCTCGGAAGCGCGCCGCCGAGGTCCTCAGGACGCTCGACCTGGAGGCAGCCGCCGATCGCGGCACGGGCACCTACTCCGGCGGGATGCGGCGGCGGCTCGACGTCGGGCTCGGCATCGTCCATCAGCCCGCGGTCCTCTTCCTCGACGAGCCGACAACGGGTCTCGATCCCCAGGCGCGGGCCCGGATGTGGGAGGAGATCAAGGGGCTGCGGGACCGTGGAACGACCGTGTTCCTGACGACCCACTACCTCGAGGAGGCCGACGCGCTGGCCGACAGGCTGGCGATCATCGACCAGGGCCGGATCGTGGCGGAGGGGACGTCCGACGAGCTCAAGCAGGATGTCGCGGGCGACGTGGTCACGATCGGGGTCAATGGCGCCGGCGCCCGCGTCCTCGGGCTCGTCGAGCCCCTGCCGTTCGTCCGCGAGGCGAGTCACGAGGACGGACTCGTCCGGCTCTACGTCGATCGCGGCGAGACCGCGGTCCCCCAGCTCCTCCGGATGCTCGATGCCGCGGGCTTCGCCCCGACCTCGATCACGCTCCACAAGCCGAGCCTCGACGACGTCTTCCTGCGCCAGACCGGGCGGTCGCTCCGCGAGGAGCCGGCCGCGTGACCCGCGATCCCGCCTCCGCTCCAGCCGCCGATCTGCGATCCAGCGACGAAAGGACCCTCCGATGACCGTTGCCCGAGACACCTGGCTGATCTTCGAGCGCTCGATGATCCTGACTCTCCGCCAGCCCATCTGGGTCATCCTCGGGATGATCCAGCCGATCCTCTACCTCGTCCTGTTCGGGCCGCTCCTCGAAGCCTCGACCAAGGCCGCCGGGGCAGGGACGAACGCCTTCAACTGGTTCATCCCGGGCCTGCTCATCCAGACGGCACTCTTCGGCAGCGCGTTCGTCGGCTTCGGGCTCATCGCCGAGCTCCGCTACGGCGTCGTCGAGCGGATGCGGGTGACGCCGATGAGCCGCTTCGCGATGCTCCTCGGGCGGTCACTGCGCGACGTCGTCATCCTCGTCGCCCAGGGTGCGCTGATGATGGTGATCGCTCTGCCATTCGGCCTGAAGATCGACGCGCTCGGCGCGGCCGTGATGCTCGGCCTGCTGGCGCTGATCGGGCTCGTGTTCGCACCGCTGTCGTACACCGCGGGGCTCGTCCTCCGGAGCGAGGACGCCCTTGCGCCGCTCGTCCAGGGGATCGCCCTGCCGCTCCTGCTCCTGTCGGGGATCCTCCTCCCGCTCGCGTTGGCGCCGGACTGGCTCCGGTTCCTGAGCTCGCTCAACCCGCTGACCCACGCGGTCGATGCGGCCCGCGCCCTGTTCAATGGCGACTACGGCAACCCCGACGTCGCGATCGGGGTCGGGATCACGACGGTCCTCGCCGTTGGCGCGGTCTGGCTGGCGTCGCGGGCGTTCAGCCGAGCGAACGCCTGACGCTGGCCGACGGCGCGTGCCGCCAAGGGTGCCGCCAAGCCGGATTCGGGATAGTTTCAGCCAAGCGGAATGATTTCGTTTGGTCGGAACTATCTCGGATTCGCCATTCTCGGAGGCACGTTCCCCTCGCCGCTCAATTCCGGACGTTCGTCGCGCGGGCGGCGCAACCCGGCGCCTACGGATGAAAGTCAAGTGCTTGCCCAGGCGGGTCGGCGGGAGCAGAATCGCCGTGGTGCGGGTGATCGCCGGACCGAAGGGCAGGGTCAGGGGCCTGGTCCCTGCCGCGCTGGTTGACGCTCAGCGTCGTGAGATGCGCGCCCCGCTTGCGTCGCCCGCACCCCTGTCGCTCGTCGAGCGCTCCGCCACGAGTCGACGGTATGCCGCCTCGGCCTGCTCGGCCCGCTCCCGCTCGAGACGCCGTTCGGCATCGGTGCTGGCGACGCCGATCTGATGGCCCTTGCGTGGCTCGGCCCCGGTCCGGAGCTCGAGCTGGCGGAGCTTCAGGCGAAGCCGTGACGGCCGACCGTACGCGTACTCCTCCCCGCGACGGAGCAGGTGCCACGCGATCACCGCGAGTTTCCGTGCGACGGCGACGATGGCGACATTCCAGCCTCGGCGGGCGGCGATTCGCTGGGCGAAGGAACGCAGTGGGCCGGGCATTCGGCTGGCGACCCAGGCCGCCTCGACGAGGACCTGACGGGCGACCGAGGCGCCCTGCTTGCTGATCCGGCCATGTCGCGCGGCGTCCTCGCCCGACTGGTTGACCCGCGGATCGAGCCCGAGGTACGCGACGAGCGAGCCCGGCCCAGGGAACCGCCGGGGATCTCCGATGACGGCGACGAGGGTGGCGGCTGTCGTTCCGCTGACCCCCGGCAGGGTCATCAGCCGGCGCATGTCGGGCGAGGCAAGAACAGCCTTGGCCAGGACAACGTCGACCCGGGCGACCTCGGCGTCGAGGAAGTCAACGGCCCGCAGGCTCGCCTCGACGCCGTCACGCTCGTCAGTCGGCAGCTCGACCCCGGCCAGCCAGACGCGTCCTCGCCGTCCGAACAGGTCGCTCGCCGGCGGCCGGCCGACGAGGTTCCGAATGAGGGCGGCGTGGACCTGGTTCTTCGCCTTCGTCCGCTGCTTCACGAGGTGGGCCCGTCGGCTGACCTGGCGGCGAAGCGCTGCCGTCGCTTCGTCGGGCATCCAGACATCCGGCAGGAAGCCGGAGGCGAGGAGCTGGGCGAGCGTCCGAGCGTCGATCCGGTCCGTCTTGGCCCGCAGCCGAGTTGCCGCCTTCGTTGCCTTCGGATTGGCCAGGACCACCCGGACGCGCGGTTCGAGGATGCGGGCGATCGCGACCGCGTTCCCGGTTGCCTCGAGGGTCACCACGTCGTTCGGCCCGAGACCGGCGGCGAACGCCTCGAGCTCCGCCGGCTCGGTCCCGATCCGGCGGGCCGGCCGGACCTGACCGTCCTCCGCGATCGCCACCTCGCAGAACCCACGATGAACGTCCAACCCGATCGCACGCATCGCATCGCCTCCATGCTTGGTGGAGAGGCGGCGGGGCGAACGACACCTACGGATCCGTGCTCGCGGCACACCCGGGCAGTCGCAGGGGCGGCCAGCTACAAATCGCGGGCTCTTGGCCCACTAGGTCGACGGCCTGCCCAACCTGCGTTCTCCCTGAGCCCCTGTCCCGGGTCTCCAGCCACCATACGCCGGCCGGGTCGAGCTCAGGCCGGGAGTGTCATGCAACTACAATCGGCGGCATGACCGACCGACCGATCAAGGTGCTCATCGCCAAGCCCGGCCTCGATGGGCACGACCGCGGCGCGAAGGTCCTCGCCCGCGGCCTCCGCGACGAGGGCTTCGAGGTCGTCTACACCGGCCTCCGCCAGACGCCGGAGATGGTGGTCACGGCGGCGCTCCAGGAGGACGCCGACGTCGTCGGCCTGTCGATCCTGTCCGGCGCCCACATGACGCTTGTCCCGCGGATCACGGGGCTCATGCGCGAGCGCGGCCTGGACGATGTCCTCGTGACGGCCGGCGGCATCATTCCCGACGACGATATCGAGGCACTCCGCGAAGCTGGCGTGGCGCGCGTCTTCGGACCCGGGACGACGATCGCCGAGGTGGCCGAGTACCTGCGGGCGAACGTCCGCTCGCGCGACTAGGGTGGGGGAGCCGCTCGCGCTCGCCGACGCTGCCGTCGCCGGCGACCGCCGGGCTCTCGCGAGACTCCTGACGGCGGTCGAGAACCGGACCAGCGTCGCCGAGGCCGCGATGCGCAGGCTCTACCCGCTCGCGGGGCGGGCCCACATCGTCGGCATCACGGGGCCCCCGGGCTCGGGGAAGTCGACGCTCGTCGCGGCGCTCATCGGCGAGGTCCGACGGGCCGGCCGCGCCGTCGCCGTCATCGCCGTCGATCCGTCGTCGCCGATCACCGGCGGCGCGCTGCTCGGAGACCGGGTCCGGATGCAGGCCTACGCCGGCGACGACGACGTCTTCATCCGGTCGATGGCCTCGCGCGGCCATGCCGGGGGCCTGGCCTCGACGAGCGTGGCCGCGGCCGCCGTCCTCGACGCGGCTGGCTTCGACCTCGTGTTCATCGAAACCGTCGGCACCGGCCAGAGCGAGGTTGAGGTCGCCGCGTCGGCCGACACGACGGTCGTCCTGGAGGCGCCCGAGATGGGGGACGAGGTGCAGGCGATCAAGGCCGGTCTCCTCGAGGTCGCCGACCTCGTGGTCGTCAACAAAGGCGACAAGCCGGGGGCCCAGCGGACCGCGTCCCAGCTGCGGGCGATGCTCGTGGCCGCGGCCCCGGGCCCGCGTCCCGGCGACGTCGATCCCGCCAGGCCTCGGCCGAAGCGGCCCGACGTCCTCATCACGACCGCCTCGACCGGCGCCGGGGTCCCTGAGCTCCTCGCGGCACTCGATCGCCACCGGGCGGCTGGCCGCGACGGCCGGACCGCGGGGGCCCGCCTCGCCAGGGCCGAGGCGCAGGTCTGGGCGATCCTTGCCGACCGGCTGGGCGATGCCCTCCGGGTTCCTGCTCGCGCCGACGAGACGCGCGCTGTCCTCGGCGCTGTCGCCGACCACCAGCTGGACCCGTACGCGGCGGCCGATCGGCTCCTCGACCCCCTCCTGCGCCGCGCATGAACATCGACGTCGTGTTCGTCGCGGGTGCCGGGCTCATGGGCCACGGCATCGCCCAGGTCCACGCCGCGGTCGGCAAGCGCGTCATCCTCTACGAGCCGGACCTCGCGCGGGCTATCGCCGGACGCGATCGGATCGCGGCGAATCTCGAGCGGGCGGTCGGCAAAGGCAGGCTCGCGGCCGAGGATCGTGATGCAGCGCTCGCCAGGATCGAAGCGACCGACGACATCAGCCGGGCCGCAGGCGCCGATCTCGTGATCGAGGCGATCTTCGAGGACCTCGCGATCAAGCGCGCGTTCTGGGGCCAGGCCGGCGAGGTTGTGCCGCAGGCCGCGATCATGGCCTCGAACACGAGCTCGATCTCGATCGACGAGCTGGCCGAGGCCGTGGGTCCGGGCCGGCAGGGGGCGTTCGTCGGGATGCACTTCTTCAGTCCCGTGCCGGTGATGCCGCTCGTCGAGCTCGTCCGCGGGACGGCCACTTCCGACGAGACCGCGGCGGCGATCCGGACTCTGGCGGCCGAGCTCGGCAAGCAGGTGATCGTGTCGGCCGACCGGCCGGGGTTCATCGTGAACCGGATGCTCATGCCGTTTCTTGCCGAGGCGATGCGGGCGTTCGAGCAGGGCGTCGGCACCGCCGAGGACATCGACGCGGGCGCGAGGATCGGCCTGAACCATCCGATGGGGCCGCTCGCGCTCGCCGACTTCATCGGGCTGGACGTCTGCAAGGGAGTCATGGACGTCCTGCACGAAGGGCTCGGTGGCGACCAGTTCGCGCCGCCGCAGGTGCTCCTCGACCTGGTCGCGGCGGGTCACCTCGGCCAGAAGACGGGCCGTGGGTTCCACGAGTACGGGGACGCCGCCCGGACGTAGGGTCAGGCCCCGGTCAGCCCCAGGATGCCGCTGACCGTCTGATCCACGCTGTCGATGTCGAAGGGTTTGGCCATCAGCGTGATTCCGCGCGAGGTGGCGAATTCGCTGAGCTCCGGGTTCACCACGTCCCCGCTCATGAACACGAAACGGCGGGCCAGCCACGGGTCGATCTCGGCGACGGCGGTGTGGAAGTCGGTACCGCTCATGCCTGCCATCCGGTGATCGCACAGGATCGCGTCGGGCGGATCCCGCCTGACGATCTCGAGCGCGGATTGGCCGTTGGCGGCTAGCAGCGGCTCGTGGCCACCGCGGCGCAGGACCCTCGAGAGGAAATCGCGAATCGCCGGCTCGTCGTCGAGGACGAGGATCCGCCATGGCCTGGCCACTCCCCCGGCGGCCACGTCGCCCCGACGACGGCCCGGCTCGCCGGCGCGGCGTGAATCGGCTGTCCCCACACGACGCTCGACGGGCGGCTCCACGGGACGTCGGGTTGCAGTGAACCCGTCGCTCGGCGCCGTGATCGCGCCTCCGTCGACAAGCACCGTGTGCGGCTCGATCGGCAGCTCGAAGATGAACGATGCCCCGACTCCCCCGGGACCGGGCTCGTGGCGGAGATTTCCGCCGTGACCGGCCACGATGCCGAACGAGACGGACAGCCCGAGGCCGGTCCCCGCACCGGGCGGCTTCGTCGTGAAGAACGGGACGAAGAGGCGCGAGCGGAGGGCGTCGGGGATGCCCGGTCCGTCGTCGGTGACCGACACCCGGACCAACCGATCGCCGTTCTGCCGCGCCGCGGCGCTCGCCCGGATGGCAATCGATCCCTTCGAGTCGTGGTCCTCGATCGCCTGGGCAGCGTTGAGGGTCAGGTTGATGAGGACGAGCTGGATCTGGGCGCGATCGAGCGACACGTCGGGGAGATCGTCGGGAATGTCGAGGACGACCGGGATCCGATTCGGACCGAACGTGTAGGACTGGAGGCCGAGCACGCCGTCGATCAGGCCGCGGATCGAGGTCGGGACGCGCTCCGGGGGTCGCTGCCTGGCGAAGTCGAGGAGATTCTGGACGATCCGTCTCGTGCGGTTCGCTTCCTGGATCAGGAGATCGCCTTGGCGGTGGAGCGACTCCGGCAGCTGCGGGTCGGTACGGATGAGCTGGCTGAACGCAACGATCGACGCGAGCGGGTTGTTCAGCTCGTGGGCGACCCCGGCGACCAGCAGGCCGATCGCCTCCATCTTCTGGGACTGGGCGAGCTCCTGCTGGAGCCGGTCGCGGGCCGTCGTGTCGCGGACGAGCACGAGGATCAGGCCTTCGCCGCCGATCTGGATCCGGGTTGCCTCGATCTCCGCCGAGAAGCTCGTGCCATCGAACCGGCGCGCGAGACCCGCCCACATCGCAGTCCCCGTCGCATCCAGAAGCCTGCTCTGTTCGTCGAGCTCGCCGGCGTCAAGGTCGGCGAGCTTCGAGATGTGGGCGCCCACGAGCCCATCGCCGAACAGCATGTGTGCCGCGGGGTTCGCGTCGACGATGATGTTGGCGAACGTCTCGACGAGGAGCGGATCGGGGAAGCGCTCGAACAGGGCGCGGTACCGATCCTCTGTGGCTGACCCTCCGTCCGTCGGAGACCTGGGCGCCTGGGCAGCGCGGGACCGTGATGCGTCGCGCTTGGGCACCCGCCTATCCTACGCTCCACGCTCCTCCTCGCTCTCCCCCTCGCATTCCTGCCAAAAGTCCGGCTGAGCGACCCTAGTCCCGGAATGAGACGCCGATCCGGGGTACTCGACGCCCGCGACGACCTGCTTCGTGCGTGGACAGGCTCGTGGAGGGCCCGCGCACCCGACGCGGCGTCGCAAGATCCCGCCCAAGGTCCGGTACGCGGACATGTGGCAGGAAGCTCAGCGCCGCGACATCGCCCGCTGGGTTGGCCAGCCATCGACGCATCGCTCGGCCGTCCGCCGGGAACTTCGCTCGGAGCACGGTCCTGTGGTCGGCGAGGATCCGAGCGTTCGTGCGGGCGGGCGCAACGAGCACCCAGATGCTCACGGTCGCGGGATCCCACCCGTGGTCGCGAGCGACCTGCCACGCGATGCGCCGCCGGATGACCATCGTCGCCATCAGCGCGTTCAGGTCGACCAGGCGGGTCTTCAGTTCGATGACCAACAGGGAGCGGCTCGCCGCGTGCCAGGCGACGATGTCGATCACGCCCCGCTCGCCGTCGTAGGCGAAGGAGACCTCCGGCAGAGCCAGCCATCCCCCGACATCGCGAAGCCAGCGCGCCACGGCTTCGTGCATCCGCGCGTGCCCTCGGTTCAGGAGGCGGTCGAAGTCGGCGCCGTGCCAGAGGAGCGCTCCCTCGAATCGGCCGTCGAAGGCATGGGCGAGACGTCGGATCTGGCCGAACGGCACCCGGTCGAGACGGCCCGCCTCGATCGCCATGACGGCGCCGCGAGGGACGCCCGCCATCGTCGCGACATCGACCTGGCGCAGCCGACGCCCGACGCGAAATCCTCCGCAGCGCCGCCCCGAGTCTCTGGTCTTCCATCGCAGTCAGCATGACGGCGGCCGATTACCTGGCGATCTACTGGAAGGCTGCCGCCTGCCGGGAGCGCGCGCACCGCCGCCCGCCGCCCGCCGCCCGCCGCCCGCCGCCCGCCGCCCACCGTCCACCGCCCACGGCCCACGGCCCACGGCCAACCCGCCCCACCTTTCCTGCCGGACGTCGGCCTGGGCCACCTTAGGCAGGCTCCGGTGCCCTGGATGGCGTCCCGTGCCGGCTGACTCGGCGCATTCATGCGGGGCCGCACTCGAGTGAGTGCGTCCAACGCTCGCGAGGCCGCCCGATCCAGGCCCAAGGTCGGCTCCATGGACTTCTGGCAGGAAAGCGTCGATGCGAGGATGGCACGGGCTCCGCGGACGGCGCGGACGGCGCGGGCGCCACGCGGCCACGGCGCGGGCGCAACCGCCCGGCACGGGCGGCGCGGCCACGCCAGAACCCCTGCAGGCCCCACGCGGCGCGGCCGGTGTAGATTCGGGCCATGTCCGATCAGCTCTCCGGCCGCGACGGCCACGTCTTCGTAGTCAGTGCCGCGCGGACACCGATCGGGAAGTTCGGCGGAGCGCTGGCGACGACGCCGGCCGTCGAACTTGGTGGTGTTGCGATCCGGGCGGCGGTCGAGCGGGCGGGCCTGCCCGACGGGACCCCGATCGACGAGGTCCTGATGGGCCAGGTGCTCCAGGCGGGCGTCGGGCAGGCGCCGGCGCGGCAGGCGGCCCTGCGCGGGGGTCTCCCGGACGGAACCAGTGCGACGACGATCAACCGCGTCTGCGGCTCCGGGCTCAAGGCGATCATGCTCGCCGCGGCGGAGATCCGTGCCGGCGACGCGGAGGTCGTGGTCGCGGGCGGCATGGAGTCGATGAACCAGGCACCGTTCCTCCTGCGCGATGCCAGGTTCGGCTATCGCCTGGGTAACGGCGAACTGGTGGACTCGACCGTCGCCGACGGCCTGTGGTGCTCCGTCGAGGACTGCCACATGGGCACCCACGCCGAGCGCGTGGCCATCGGCAGTCACGTCAGCCGCGAGGACCAGGACGCGTTCGCGCTCGCCTCGCATCAGAGGGCGATCGCCGCGATCGACGCCGGACGCTTCGACGACGAGCTGGTGCCGGTCACCGTGCGCGACGCGAAGGGTCGCGAGACGGTCGTTGCGATCGACGAGGGCCCCCGCCGCGACTCGACCGCCGAGGCCCTGGCCCGCCTCAAACCCGCTTTCGACCTGCCGGACGGCGCCGATCGGGGCGACGCCACGACGGGCACCGTGACGGCGGGCAACGCCCCCGGCATCACGGACGGCGCCGCGGCGACGGTCGTCGCGAGCGAGCGCGCGGTCGAGCGGTTGGGCCTGAAGCCGCTGGCCCGGATCGTCGGGTACGCGCAGGCGGAGGTCGAGCCGAAGTGGCTCTTCCTCGCGCCGATCCAGGGCGTTCGCCGACTCCTGGACAGGATTGAGTTGCCGATGGAGGCGTTCGACCTCGTCGAGATCAACGAGGCGTTCGCCGCGCAGGTCCTCGCCGACGGTCGGGAGCTCGGGTTCGACTGGGACAGGGTCAACGTGAACGGCGGAGCGATTGCCCTCGGCCACCCGATCGGGGCGAGCGGGGCGCGGGTCGTCGCGACGCTTCTCCACGAGTTGCGGCGGCGCGAGGGACGTTACGGCCTCGCGACGCTCTGCCTGGGCGGCGGGGGTTCAGTGGCCGCGGCGTTCGAACGCGTCTAGCCCCGGGCCGCCGCCCGCCCTGCGATCAGTCCGGGCCGCGGGCCAGCTCGATGAACTCCGCGAGGCCCGCCCGGGTGGCCGCCACCAGAACGGACTCCCCGGGGTCGAGGATCTCGTCTGACGGCGGGTCCCAGCGCACTCGACCGTCCGGGTCCACGATCGCGAGGAGGCGCCGCCGGCCGGACGCCACCATCGTCGCCGCCAGCGCACCCTCCGCACGTGAGCCGGCAGCGATCGTGAGCCGCGCGAAGAGGACGACCCGCCGGTCGCCGACCGGGACGCTCGCCGCGACGTCGGAGTCGATCGTGGCGGCGGCGAATGCCGGTGCAGCGAGATGGGTGACGCTCCGGGTGAACCGGATGCCGAACCCGTGCCGGACCCGGGCCGCGAAGTCCGGATCGAACACCCGGACCACGACGCGAAGCTCGGGCCGGGCCGCCCGGGCGTTGAGGGCGACGGTCAGGTTCGCGAGGTCATCGGTCGTGACCGCGATGACGGCCCGCGCCGCCCGCAGCCCGAGGTCGTGGAGCACAGCCGGCAGGCGCGCGTCGCCGATGACGACCGGGATCCCGGCCGCCCTGGCCGCGGTCCCGAACCGAGCATCCTCGCTTCGTTCGACGACGACAACCGGCACGCCTCGCGCCCTGACCCCGAGCGCGACCCGGTAGCCGATCGAGCCAAGCCCACACACGATGACGTGGTCGTGGATCGTCCGCGGAACGACGCGGGCACCCAGCGTCTGGAGCAGGCGCGAACGAACGATCGCGTCGGTGATCAGCGCGTAGACGATGGCGATGACCGCCGCCCCGAGCAGGCTCAGGACGATCGTGTAGACCTTGAGCGGGCCCGAGGCCGCGTTGGCGTCGAGCCCGAACGCCGAGCTGGCCCCGGTCAGGAGGCTGACGGCGTAGCCGAACGCATCGAGCGGCGACAGCCCCGCGGTCAACGCGAAGAAGAGGGCGGATGCGATCGCCAGGACGAGGATGACGGAGGCGAAGCGGACGAGCCGCTGATCCGGCGATGCGATCCGGGCGCGGACGGAGCCCGGCAGCCGGGCCAGAGCCGCGACGCTTCCGCCGCGCGCCCAGCCCGCCCGACCGCCGCCTGCAACGCCGCCCACGGAACGATCCGGGCTCGATCCGCGCGACCTGCGGTCGGCGTCCGGCGTCGCCGGGCCCTCGAACGTCTCGGCCACGATCAGGTCGTCATCGGAAGGATCGGCGTCCGGCAGCGGCTCGACCGTCCGGTCCACACCGAGCCGGGCGATCGCCACGGACGAGAGCGGCACGCCCATCGATGGATCACGAGGCTCGCTCGCCCGGCGGGTGGTCACGACCCGGTCGCCGAACGCGAACCTCGCGCCGGCCTCCCCGTCCAGCGCCGCCGCGACGTAGGCTGGCGCCGCGATCGCCGATGACGACAGGGCGACCGCGTTGGGCAGGATCAGCTCGATCTGGCCGCCGAGCTCCGTGTCGAAGAGGCGCAGGACGATCCGGATCGATGGATTGATCGCGCTGGCCGCAAGGGCGCCATGCAGGTTGCCCAGGTCGTCCTCGCCGGTCAGCACGATCGCGGCGGCAGTCGCGACCCCGGCGCGGGTGAGAGTCTCCTCCCGGCGGAAGTCGCCGACGACGAGCTGGACGTCCGGATGGTCGCGTTCCCACGCCGGGTCGGCGTCGCGCGCGACCGCGACGACCGTTTCCTCGCCCAGGGCCAGCTCCTCGATCGTGCGCAGGCCCAGGTGGTCGACACCGCAGACCACCACGTGGCGATGGCGGCCGACGCCGGGACCGGGCACTGGCGCTGGTTCGGGCATGGCCGGCAGTCTAGGGCCCGCCGCCGGCCGCTCGCCGGCCATTCGCGGCGGATGCCGCCGTCCCGGGTCGAGGGCGTGGTCGCTCCGGCTACACTCCGCAGCATGTCCGAGACGAAGGTCATGGCCCGGACCGACGAGCGGGCCGCTCCGCCGACGTTCCGCAACTTCATCGCCGGAGAGTGGTGCGAATCGACCGGCGGCCTGACGTTCGAGAGCCACAACCCCGCGGACTCCCGCGACGTCATCGGACGGTTCCAGCAGGGGACAGCGGCCGATGTCGCGATGGCCACGAAGGCGGCGGAAACCGCGTTCCCGATGTGGGCCCGGACTCCCGCGCCGAAGCGCGGCGAGATTCTCTACCGGTTCGGCGCCCTGATGGCCGAGCACAAGGAGCGCCTCTCGCAGGCGATGAGCCGCGAGATGGGCAAGGTGATCGCAGAGGCCCGCGGCGACGTCCAGGAAGGGATCGACATCGCGTTCCTCATGGCCGGCGAGGGACGGCGGATGTCCGGTGAGACCGTCCCGTCCGAGCTCCCCGACAAGTGGGCGATGAGCATCCGCCAGCCGATCGGCGTCGCCGGGATCATCACCCCGTGGAACTTCCCGATCGCGATCCCGTGCTGGAAGATGATGCCAGCCCTCGTCACCGGCAATACCGTGGTCTTCAAGCCGTCGAGCGACACGCCGCACTGTGCGACGCTCATCGTCGAGCTGATGGCCGAGGCGGGCTTCCCGGCCGGAACCGTGAACCTGGTGACCGGCGCCGGCGGGGAGGTCGGCGACGCGATCGTCGAGTCGCCGGACGTCCCGGTCATCTCGTTCACCGGCTCGTCAACGACCGGCCGGCGGATCGCCGAGCGGGCGGCGCGCCGCCTGAAGCGCGTCAGCCTGGAGCTCGGCGGCAAGAACGGGATCGTCGTCCTGGCCGACGCCGACCTTGACCTCGCGACCGACGGGATCATCTGGTCCGCGTTCGGCACGACCGGCCAGCGCTGCACCGCGGCCAGCCGGGTCGTCGTCGAGCGCGCCGTGCTGGGCGATCTGCTGGGTCGCATCGAGACACGGGCCCGAGCCCTGCGCCTCGGACCCGGCTCGGACCCGGCGACGGACGTCGGGCCGCTGATCAACGCCGGAGCCGTCGACAAGGTCGCCTCGTACGTGGAGATCGGCCGGATTGAGGGCGAGCTCGTGACCGGCGGCGGGCGGGCGACCGACGGCGAGCTTGCGCACGGCCACTTCTTCGCGCCGACGGTCTTCTCCGGCGTCGGGCAGATGGACCGGATCGCCCAGGAGGAGATCTTCGGCCCGGTCCTGTCGGTCATCCCGGTCGACTCGTACGAGGCGGCGGTGCTGGCCATCAACCAGACGCGCTACGGGCTCTCGTCGTCGATCTTCACGCGCGACGCAAACGCCGCCTTCCGGGCGATGCGGGACTTCGAGACGGGCATCGTCTACGTGAACGCGGGCACGACCGGCGCCGAGACGCACCTGCCCTTCGGCGGCTGGAAGGAGACCGGCAACGGTCACCGCGAGGCGGGACACGCCGCTCTCGACACGTACACGGAGTGGAAGTCGATCTACGTCGACTTCAGCGGCCGGCTGCAGCGTGCCCAGATCGACAACCAGTGATCGACAACCAGTGAGGGATGCCACGACGCGGCGCGCAGTGGAGATCCGGCCCGCGGCGATCGACGACCTGGATGCGCTCCTCGACATCTACCTCTCGAGCGCCGCCCACCACGTCGCCCTCGACCCGGACTACTACGGCATGCCGGATCCGGCCGCCGCGGCCGAACGCCTGCGCGCGATCATCGAGGACGAGGGCCAGATGTCGGGCTACCTCGCGGCTGTCGCAGATGGGCGGGTCGTCGGCTCCGTGTCGATCGCTCTCCTCCCGACGCCGTCCGCGGGCTCGATGGTCACCCCGGTGCCGACGGCGGAAGTTGGCATCGCCGTCCTCGAGAACGAGCGGAACGCCGGTGTCGGGACGGCCCTGATGGCGGCGGCAGAGGCATGGGCCGGGGCCCGCGGGGTTCGCGCCGTCATCCTCGACATGTCCGCACGCAACGCGGCTGCGCGACGCTTCTACGAGCGCCTGGGGTACGGGGTGACCGGGCACTACCTGCGCAAGGCGATCAGTTGATCGTGCCCACGTTCGACGACGTGCGCCGGATCGCGATGTCCCTCCCCGAGGCCGAGGAGATCCTCACCTGGGATGTGGACGTGACGTTCCGGGTCCGCGGCAAGATCTTCACGATGGGCGGCGACGGAGCTGATCGCGCGTCGATCAAGGCCACGCCGTCCATCCAGGCCGATCTCGTCGACCGTGACCCGGAGGCGTTCAGGCCGGCGGCCTACGTGGGCCGCTTCGGCTGGGTCACCGTCGACCTGGCGCGAATCGACGGCGTGGAGCTGAATATGCTCATCCGCCAGGCGTGGCGGCTGACGGCGCCGAAGCGACTCGCTGCGACGCTCGAGGAGGATTGAGGTGGCGACGACCGATCCGCTGCCCGATCACGTCCGCCGGAACCGCGCGGCCTGGGACGAGTGGGCGCCCGAGTATGTCGGCAACGGGGAGCGCAGCTGGCGACTGGCGCCGGGCGAGGAGAAGTGGGGCGTCTGGGACATCCCGGAAGCATCCGTCGGCCTGCTGCCGGCCGACCTCGCCGGGAAGGACACGATCGAGCTCGGCTGCGGAACGGGCTACGTTTCGGCCTGGCTCGCCCGCCGCGGCGCGCGGCCGGTCGGCATCGACAACTCCGAGCAGCAGCTCGTCACCGCCCGCCGCCTCCAGGCCGAACACGGAATCGAGTTCCCACTGATCCACGGCAACGCCGAGTCTGTGCCGTATCCGGACGCCAGTTTCGACCTGGCGATCTCCGAATACGGCGCCTCGATCTGGGCCGATCCGTACCTCTGGATCCCGGAGGCGTCGCGCCTCCTCCGGCCGGGTGGACGCCTGATCTTCCTCGTCAACGGCACCATTCTCATGCTCTGCATGCCGGACGCCGAGGAGGCGGCGACCAACGAGATGGTCCGGCCATACCGCGGTCTCCACCGGCTGGAATGGACCAGCGACGATTCGGTCGAACTTCCATCTCGGCTACGGGGACTGGATCCGCCTGCTCCGGGCGAACGACTTCGAGGTCGAGGACCTCGTCGAGCTGTGGCCGGCGGAGGGTGCGACGGCATCCGATTTCCCGTACGCCACGAACGAGTGGGCCCGCAAGTGGCCCAGCGAGGAGGTCTGGAAGGCGCGCAAGCGCGGCTGAACGCTGGCACGGTGCGGATCAGGGCGGCGCGGGAACGCACCGGAGGACGCTCCCCGGACGCTCCTCGGCTACCCTATGCCTCGCTCGCCGTGATGCCTCGGCCCGGCACGCCGCCACCGTCCAGCCACGCCCCGGAGATCACGTCGATGACCCCGCCCGACTCGACATCGGACACCCCCGGTCGACCGGTCGGCGTGCCCTGGACGGTCCGCGTCGCCCGCTGGAGCGCCCGCCATCGTTGGCCGGTGTTCGCGCTGTGGTTCGTCCTGACGATCGGCCTGTTCGCGATCAGCCTGGCGTCCGGCGGGACGAACGCCGCGGAGGCCATCACGAACGAGCAGCGCTCGAAGTACGAGGCCGGCGAAGCGGGCGTCCTCTTCAACGCATCCGGTCGCGACGCCCCGTCGCAGCAGTTCCTCCTGATCGTGACCGGAGCCGGCGCGGTGTCCGGCGCGACCGTGGACGACCCGGCGCTCGCCGCCGCGATCGACGATGCCGTCGCGCGGCTCGGCACCCTCACCGCCGTCGTCGACGGGGCCACGGTCCCGGTCTTCGAGGAGCTCGTCGACCCTCGGCTCGTGCCGGCCGAGGCGGGCCTCGTTGCACCGGATCGGACGGCCGTCCGGATCGTCGCCCGCGTTCCGGGGGACGGCGATGCCCTCGGCGAACGCGTCGCGCCCGTCCCGACGCTGATCGATGAGTTGCGGGCGGTCCACCCGGGCGTCACGTTCCTCGCTCTCAACAATGCCCTCGCCAACGACGAAATCTCCGAGCTCGTCAACGGCGGCGTCGACGCGTCGCTCCGCCTCACGATCCCGCTGACGTTCCTCATCCTGCTGATCGCGTTCGGGACCGCCGTTGCTGCGGCGGTGCCGCTCGTCCTGGCGGTGACCGCGCTGCTGGCGGCCTTCGGCATCCTCGGCTTCTACAGCCAGTTCATCAGCCCGGTCAGCGCCTACGCGGGCCAGCTGATCGTGCTCATCGGCCTCGCGGTCGCGGTCGACTACTCGCTCTTCATGCTGACGCGGTACCGGACGGAGCGGCGCCACGGCCGGGACAAGCTTGAGGCGATCTCCGTCGCGAGCAGCACGGCCGGACGGGCGGTCTTCTTCTCGGGTCTGGCGGTCACGATCTCGATCGCGGGCCTCTTCCTGCTCGACGACCCGCTCTTCCAGTCGATGGCGATCGGGACGATCTCGGTGGTCGTCGTGGCCGTCATCGGCTCGCTCACGTTCCTGCCGGCAACGCTCTCCATCCTCGGCGACGGCGTGAATCGGCTCCGGGTGCCGGTCCTCGGACGCGATCGCGAAGAGGGGAGCGGCCTCTGGGCGATCGTCGTTCGCGGCGTCATGCGGCGACCGCTCATCGCCGCCACCTTCAGCACGGTCCTGCTGCTCGCGATCGCGGCGCCCGTCCTCCGCCTCCACATGGGCCAGGCCGATTTCGAGGCGTTTCCGAATTCGCTCGAAGCCGTGCAGGCGATCAACGTCCTCGATTCGAAGTGGCCGGCGGGCTCGACGCTCACGATCGATGTCGTCGTGACCCGGGCCAACGAGGCGGCGACCCAGGACGCGATTGCCCGGCTGGACGAGCGCCTCGCCGCGATCAAGGGCCTATCGGGGCCGCCGACGACGAGCCTGTCGAAGGACGGGACCGTCACCCGCCTGTCCTGGCTCATGTCGGGCGGGAGCAACGACGAGACAAACCGGGCGATCGTCCGGGAGGTCCGGTCGCAGGTCATTCCGGCGGTCTTCGGCCCGGTGACGGGGGTCCGCGCCCTCGTCGCCGGCGACGCGGCGTACACCCTCGACGTCGTCGACTTCTACGCCCGCGGGATGCCGCTGGTCATGGTGTTCGTCCTCGGCCTGTCGTTCTGCCTCCTGCTCGTCGCCTTCCGCTCGATCGTCATCCCGATCAAGGCGATCCTGCTGAACCTGCTCTCGACCGGCGCGGCGTACGGCGTTCTCGTGTTCGTCTTCCAGGACGGCCACGGCGCCGATCTCCTCGGGTTCAAGCCGGGCCCGATCGAGTCGTTCGTGCCGGTCTTCATCTTCACGATCCTGTTCGGACTGTCGATGGACTACCACGTCTTCATCCTGACCCGCATCAAGGAAGCCTGGGATCGCGGGGTGCACTCGCACGAGGCGGTCGCCCGGGGCATCTCGATCACGTCGGGCACGATCACGAGCGCGGCCGCGATCATGGTCGTCGTCTTCAGCATCTTCGTGACCCTCGAGCTGACGATCATCAAGCAGCTCGGCCTGGGGCTCGCGGTCGCGGTCTTCCTGGACGCGACGATCGTCCGGAGCGTGCTCCTGCCGGCGTCGATGCGCCTGCTGGGCGACTGGAACTGGTGGCTGCCCGGCTGGCTCGAATGGCTGCCGCGGGTCACGATCGAGGGCGAGCACGAGGAACCCGAGGTGGCCGCGGCCCGCGCCTGAGAGGCCGAGGGTTATCCCGCTGCACGCGTGTGCGGCGAGGGGTGGTCTGGTACTCATTTCCGTGCCGGAAGGGACTCTCGGATGCGTCCCGGACGGGCGGTTGTCGCGGACTATTCAGGAAGTCCACGCCCCAGCCCACAGCCCAGGTGCCACCACATGAGCCTTCCGATGATCGTCGCCGGGGTCGTCCTCTGGACGCTGAACATCCTGACCGCCTGGTCGATGATCTCGGCCGGCTATCCGCTGGTCGTCGTCTTCACGGCGGCGGTGGCTCTCCTGTTCACGTTCGCGGTGAGCCGCCGGCGGATCGCCCGTGGCGCGCGCGAGCTCGCGGCCGCGACCTCCTAAGAGCATCCGCCCGGAATCACTGAAGACCACCGTCGGAGGGTCAGCCCTCCTGGGCGATGAGGGCGACGATGACGTCGATGTCGTCGCTCCCGATGATGCCCTGGTATTTCGCCCGGACGATGCCATTCCCGTCGACGACGAAGACCCATGGCATCGACAACGCTCCCCACGGTTCGCCACCCATGCCCCAGGCGTCGGCGACATCGGTCAGATACGGCTCGGTGAGGGTCCCCTGCAGGACCGGGGTGTCGGTGACGACCGAATAGCGGAACGGCTCGTGGTGGATGAACGCGACATCCGGCCACCGATCCTGCAGGAAGCGGGCCATGATGAGAGCCTTTCCGCACGCGGTCGTCACCCGGAACTTCGTCGAATCGAGGACCAGCACGAAGGGGTCGTGGCCGGCCAGCGCATCGCTCGTCGAGTGCCGGTACAGGCGGAGGTCCGGTAGCGGGTCGGTGGTCAGCTGCCGGGCGTCGCCGGTCACGTCGTCGAGCGTCGGCGTGCGGATGGTCGGCGCGGGCGATCCGAGCCGCGCCGACGCGCCCTGGTCGAGGACCGTGACGTCGGCCGTGCCAGCCAGCGTAATCGCGCCAGGCGTAGCCGATACCGCGAGCCGCCACGAACCCGGTGACGGAACGTCCAGCACGGCGACGTATGAGACGGCATCGATCCCGGGCGGCCGCACCGCGATCGCCTCGACAGGACCGCCGGCCGCCGATCCGTCCTCTCGCATCAGCTGGACGGACGGGTGGAGCGACGGGTCGTCGAGCCTGCCGGCGGGCCCGGACAGCGCAAGGATCACGGGGCTGGATCCGCCCGCCCACACAGACGACGAGACGACCTCCACCCGCAGCGCGCCCAGGGCCGCAGCGGACGGCGTTGCGATCGGGGCAGGGAGGGAGCTTGCCGGTGCCACCGCGGAGGGTGATGTCCCGGCCGTGCCGGCGATCGCGCGGAGCGTGGCAATCATCGCGTCCGCGGTCGTCCCGAACGGGAAGCGGGCACGCAGCCCGCCGGCCGCGTCCACGACGTACACATCGGCCGTATGCGACATCGAGTAGGCGCCCGGAACGCCGGTCTCGACACGGGCATAGCGCACGCCCCACGCGTCGGCGGTCGTACGGATCTCCGAGGGCGACCCCGTCAGCGCGGTGAGCGCGGCGGGCACGTAGCGGACGTATTCCTTGAGCCAGGCCGGGGTGTCACGCTCCGGATCGACCGTCACGAACAGGGTCCGGACTCCGGGCCCGAAGTCCGCCATGACCGTCGACACGATTCCAGTCGTCGCCGGACAGACATCCGGACAGTTGGTGTAGCCGAAGAACACGAGCACGAGCCCGCCTCGGAGCGAGGCCAGCGTCAGCGGGTTCCCGTCGGGATCGATCAGATCGATCGGCGGGGCGTCACGGACGACCGGTTCGAGGTACGCGGCGACGTCGATCGATGCGGTGGGGGAGATCGCCGCCGAGCCGGTTGGGCCGCCCTCGGCCACGCCGCGGGCGCCCCGCCCGCCGAAGAGCCCGCCGAGCGCGAGGACGACGACGAGGAGCAGGCAGATGCCGGCCATGACGACCACCAGCCGGAATCCGGCGTCGAGGGTCCTCTGCTCTTCGTTCGGCGGCACGTGGGTGGCGGGTCCGTGACCCATGGTGCGCGCTAGCGGACCTCGGCCTGGACGACGACCTTGCCGGCCTTGTCGAAGACGAGGTCGATCTCCAGCCGATCGCCGGTCCTGAGCTCCGTCGTGAGGCCGGTGATCATGAGGTGGTATCCGCCCGGCGTGAGCGCGACCGTGCTCGCCGCGGGGACGTCGAGCCGGGCGATCGGGTGCATCCCCATCATTCCGTCGGACGACTTGGACGTTTCGTGGATCTCGACGCTGCCGGCTCCGGGGCTCGACGCGGACACGAGGGCGTCGGCGGCAGGGCCGCCGTTGGTGATCGAGAGATAGGCGGCGGTCGGCTGATCCACGTTGCCCGAGGCCCGAACCCACGGGTCGCCGATCGTGAGGGCCCCTGACGGGCTCGCTGTCGCGCCCGCGGAACAGGCGGCGACGACGGCGAGGACGGCGGCGACGACGACGCCGCGGAGCACCCGAAGTGGATCCCTAACTGATGAGCGCATGGACGATCGCGTCGACATGAGCCTTCTCGGGTACGACGATCAGGGTGCTGACCATGCCGAACATGCCCGACGGGCCTTCGGCGTGCGGCAGGATGTGGCAATGGAAGGCCCACACGCCGGGCCGGTCGACCGTGATCAGCGCGTCGTAGCGCTCGCCGGGGTTGACGCCGAGCGTGTCGCACTCGAACGCTGCCCGCCCTAGGGGCCTTCCGTCGCGCTCGATGACCTTCATGACGTACCCGTGGACGTGCCAGGGATGCATCATGATTCCCTCGTTCATGAACCTGATGCGGACCGTCTCGCCGGAGGCCGCGAGGACAGGCACGGTTGCCGGGAAGCCGTGGCCGTTGATCGTGTAGCCGCCGATCGAGTCGTTCGAGATCCATATGTACTCACGGTCGTACTTCACCGGGTCGTTCTTCGGGTCCACGATGAAGGCCCCGAGGAGCCCGCGCCCGACCTGGTCGGTCGCGTTGTGATGCGAGTGGTACATGAGCGAGCCCGCGTCGTTGGCCGTGAACTCGTACGTGTAGGTCTCGCCTGGGGTGATCGGCTTCTGGGTGACGAACGGGATGCCGTCCTGGAAGAAGTCGTCGAACTGGACCCCGTGGAAATGGACCCCGGTCGTTTCGTTCATGTTGTTCGTGAAGTTGACTCGCACCCGGTCGCCCTGGGTGACCCGGATCGTCGGGCCCGGCCACTGCTTGTTGTAGCCAAGCGCCGCGACCGGCGGTTTCATCTCGTCGATGTGCTGCTCGATCTCGTCGATCGTGAGGTTGAACACCTTGACGCCGCCGACGAGCGTCGGCTTGAGCGGCTGGAGGACGTCGTTGAGGACGAGCTGGGGGACCTGCGCGAACGAGGGCTTGAGGCTCAGCTCCGGGTAGCCATCGCCTGCGCCAAGGATGTCGGCGAGCTTCGCGAAGGTCGCGTTGCCGTAGATGTCCTTGAGGGCCGGGGCAAGGTTACCGAGGTACCGGCGGATGACGGTGCGGGCTTCGACGTCGTGCTGGGTCCAGCCCGCGGGGATCGGACCGCCCGTGCCGGGCGAGGCGGCGCTCGCGCTCGGCGCGACGCTTGGGCTCGAGGCGTCGTGGCTCCCATGCGCATCGCTCGACGGTGAGGCCGAGGGTGAGGCCGAGGCGCTCGGGAGACTCGCCGTGCTCGGCAGCGGCGGATACGTCCAGCGGGGTGCGCCGGCCGGCGCGCACGCCGCGATCGATGCAGCGACCAGGCCTCCGCCGGCGATGGCCGCGCCCCGCAGGAACCCGCGACGCGACAGGCTGCTGTTCTCGAGGAGGGCCGGAGACGCCGGCGCGACCGGCAACAGGGCAAGGGCCCCCGCGGAGGGCTCAGGTGGCGACGATGCGCCGGTGGGTCGGGAATCGGCGTCGGAGCGTGTCGTTTTGTCCATACCCCGAGTCTCCCGATGTGGAACCGCGCTGATAAGTGACTTTCGGCCCCTCTCGTAACTGCCGGTTGTCAGCCGGTTCCGTATCAGCGGACACGACGCTCGGACCCCGACCGCCTCGCCGGACCGCGGTTGGCCGCGATCTCGCCCGCTGCGGTATCCTCTCGCCTCGCTGGGCCGGTAGCTCAACTACGGTTGCGACTCAACTATGCATTGCACCAACGGAGGTTACGGGCTCCATATTCTCAGCGGCTCGACGTGGAACCTTTGGACCTCTTCCATCGGGAACTACCCTGTTTCGAACGAACCTCCCTGGTTGCATACATATTCAACAGCCTGGGCCTTCAGGACCTGTCGGATCGCATGCCCTTAGGCTGATGCTGAAAAGCGGCGATAAGGCAATGGATGCTATGGACGGGACTGATCGGGCAACCGAAGGTTCAGCAAGCGACCGGATAACTCCAGGAAGACCCCGCTTGCGCGGGCCCTGGGTACCAGTCGTGGGCGCGGTCGTGCTGGTCGTGTCCGCCGCTCTATTGGCGCGTGCGGCGGCCACCAACCCCTCGGCAGGGCCGAGCGCCTTCGCCACCTTCAGTTCCCCCTCCGTCGCGCCCTCCGTCGCGCCGTCCGTCGCGCCGTCCGACCTTCCGTTATGACAGTGTCGCGCCTCCGTGCTATCCCGGGGGGAACGTCTGCGAGTCCCCACGGCCGGGGACCGTCACCGTGTTTCTTGACAACCAGACCGGCGAGTTCCTGCTATCGGCCGGAGACTTTCCCAAGCCCTAGGGAGCGAGGTCCGAACGAGCCGGTATCCGCGTAATTGAGGAGACGGCAGAGCATCTACCCTAGACGTCATCCGCGACCTCGCCGAGGTGGATGCCGGTGTGGGAGGAGGCATGGGCTCGTGCACACTGTCGCTGGGCAGTAATCAAATCGTCGCCGAAGACTCGGGCAGATCTCTACTACACCCAAGTCCGCGATGTCGAACTCCAACTCAACGTGAGTGCCGTCCTTAATTGAAGCTATCCGGGAGCGCGATCCTTCTGGCTCTCCTTGCGGTCGGCTGCACCAACGGCACCGCACTCGAGACATTCACCATGCCGCCGGGCCAGAGCCCTGGTGGGGGACTGGTCACTGGCGAGCTCGTAGGGAACAAGGACTGCGTCAACCTCTCGAGACCAGGCGAGCCTCTGGTCGCCCTGCTGTGGGAGGACCGATATACGGCGACGTTTCCACCGCTCCGGATCTATGACGCAGGTGGCGGGCTGGTGGCGACTGGAGGTCAGCGAGTCTGGCTTGGTGTTGAGGGAAACCAGAAGACGTCCAACCCAAGTTGCGGCACGACCAAGGCCTACTGGGTTTTCTCGATCACAACGACGGACCCGATCAACGCTGCTCCGTAGGGCAGTTGGCGGGGGTGGCGGGCAAGGATCGGGCGTTGGCCGGGATGTCACCGGCTGGGGTAGACTCGGCCGCGCTGGTCGGTGCTGATTTCATCGCCTGGGACCTTGTGAGTGCGGATCTGGACAATCGCAATCGCCTGCTCTCTCAGCGCCATGGTCAAGCACTGGATCGGCGAAATGTTCAGTTAGTCGCTCTAATTGAACGTAGGCACGCTGGGCCGGTAGCTCAATGGCAGAGCAACTGACTCTTAAGCACCCCGGGCTCAACGCCATGGTTGCGTGAGTGCCGGGGTGCACGATTCTTGTTCACTTATCTGCTGAAACGGAGCCGCAAACCGCGCGCCCCAAGAGGGCCTGAACGGCACACCATAAGTATGCGGAACCTCTTGCGCTGAGGCTAGTTGCTGCATACTATTGGTGCATGAGCCAACGCAAGACGGTCGAGGGCCGGGCCTCCGATCTCCTCGTCCATTTCGCTCAGCGCAATCCGCCGGTCTTTGAGGCCCGGGAGGCGGCCGAACTCCTCGGCGCAGATTCGTCGACTGTTGCCCGGATCCTCTCGACGCTCGTCGCGCGCGGTTGGGTCAGCCGACATCGCAAGGGCGTCTACGAGATCGCCCCGCTCTGGGCAACCTCTGAGCTCCCGTTCGATCCCGACCGCTTCGCCGCGCTCGCCCGGTGGGTTCGCGAGCCGTATTACGTGGGATTCCGGTCGGCCCTGGAAATCCGCGATTGGCTGGACCATCCGGTCCGCGGCAGGATCTGGATCGCCGTCGCGACTCCTCACCACGCCCCGGCAACGTTGCGGGACCACGTCATCTGGGTCGTCCTGCGCCAAGACCGCCTTACCTGGGGTCGCGAGCGGCATTGGATCGGCGACCGGGCAATCTGGATCAGCGATCCCGAGCGCACGGTGCTCGATGGATTGCACCTCCCGCGCCACATCGGCGGCGTCACCGAGGTCATCGCCGTGCTCGTACGCGCTTGGTCGTCGTTCGATCAAGCTCGTCTTGTCGACCATACCGACCGGCTGGCCATCGAGGCCGTGAGGCGCCGCCTCGGGTTCCTTCTCGAAACCGTCGATCTGCCGGGGGGTCACCAGATCGCCCAGAAGCTCTACGGAAGCCGCTCCACGTCTCGGCGTTCGCCCGTTGTCCTCGATCCCAGCCTCCCCGTCGAGGGTGATGTCGACCCTCGCTGGGGCGTGCGGGTCAATCTGGATCTGTCCGAAATCTCAACGGCTGGGCGAGCATGATCGCCCGGCCCGAAATTGCCCGCCTCGCCCGGGACGCCGGCGTCGACGAACGGACTCAGGAGCGCGACTACGTCCTGACATGGCTTCTCGCCGGTACGGCAACGGACGACTTCGGCCTCGTCTTCAAGGGCGGGACCTGCCTGCGCCGCTGCTACATCCGCGGCTATCGGTATTCGGAGGACCTCGACTTCACGCACGGTCCCGAAGCAAATCCGATCGCGATCGTCGATGCCGTTTCGGTCTGGTGTCGCTTCATCGGCCAGGAAACGGGGATCGACGCCAATGTGGCTGCCGACCCGACGCTGGCTCGCCGGCGGGCGTGGGTCTCGTTCACCGGACCACTGGGGGCGCGGCGCGACAAGGCAATCAAGGTCGATCTGGCGGACGACGAGGAGATCTCTGATCCGGTCGTCCGCCTGCCCCTCCTGTCTGAGTACTCGGACCTTCCCGATGCGGAGCATTCAATCCCGGCGTACTCCCTGACCGAGATCTGGGCGGAGAAGGTGCGATCAGTCATGCAGCGGGCCGAGCCGCGCGACGTCTACGATCTCGCGGCGCTCGCAGATCTGGATCGCGATCTCCCACGGGAGGCACGTCCTGTCTTCGAGCACAAGGCTCGGGCCAAGGGCCTCGATCCGGGCGATCTTGCTCGCCGCCTCGACTCCAGGGAGAGGAGGCTGAGGGGGATGTGGGCCGATCGGTTGCGCGACCAAGTGACCGAGGTGCCCGACTTCGACGCAGTGTGGCGGGCGGTACGACGTGCACTCAGGCAGGCTGGCTATTTCTGACCATTCGTTGGGACTGTCCCAGCTCAGAATGCCGCTAAGGGGATAACTGCGGGATTCCTGGGGGATGTTTGCGGAATGCTTGGGGATTGCGGCTGGAGCGCGCGAGGGCACCAAGTCCGCTTCGCTTGACAGCGGCCATGGAATCCTGAACGCGGGCGGCCATCTACCTGAACGCTCGCGGCCACGAAAACTGCCCGCTGGCGGCCACGAGATCTGCACGCCCTCGAGATGATGAGGCGTCCCTCCCGGTTCACTGGGTTGCTGAGAGCGCAGGAACCGAGGAGGGACACGTGAAGTCTGCCGGTCGGACGTACGATCGGGCCCAAGACGCGGGAGGCTGCTCTTATGGAATCCCGGGAGCTTCGGCGAGTCGATGCGGGACCGGCGCCAAGCGAGGCCGCCGACGGGTTTCTCGTTCAGGTGGCGGTGCACGCGCGGGACCCGCTCGGCACCCTCTCCCGAGTCCGCGAAGTGCTGCACGTCATTCTCGCCAATCGAGACGCCTCCTCCGTTGACGACTGGAATGCGTTGATGCCGGCTTGGTTCCTGACCGCCTCCGCACCAGAGCTCACGCAAGAGGAAGCGGATGCAGCCTTGACACGCTGGCGCGCGAATCCCGCCGCCCATCAAGACGAGCCCTGGTCGCTCATGAACTGGGTCTACTGGTTCGAGCCGGAGATGCGCTCCTGGTGGTGGTGGGACGGGCGCGTCCAGGGTCCCGATCGGCTCGCCATCACCATCGTTGTCGAGGGCCATCCGTTCGCCGACGGCGCGCTCCGCTGGCTTCTGCAGTCGGCCGGGGCCGAAGCTGTGGTCATCGACGGCGACTAACTGACCGGCGGTCTCGCGACCGTTCAGAACTCGTGGCCGCCAGCGTTCAGATCTCGCGTCCGCAGGCGTTCAGTTCCTGTGGCCGCCAGCGTTCAGATCAGGGTGTCCCTTGAGACTTCGCTTCTCGCCAGCGACAGCCGAGAATCTTACACAAATCAATACACTTAACTCCCCTTGAAATCCGGCGAGCCCAGGTCTTACGGTGAGGTCCTGGCCGTCTCGGCGAAGGCGGCGGCGAGTCTCGAACTCGAAGTGGTGCCGGCCCAACGGCCCGGCATCGAGAGGAGCGGCGACCGGACGCGCGGGCACTCCCGCCAATCGGCCGCTCACGTCGGGCCCGTCGCGTCGGTCGACGTCGAGCCGGCGGAGGCTGGGCGATCGTCCGCGGTCTCGGGACTGAGCAAGTAGCCGTCGCCTCCGTCATCTCATCGGGCGAAGAGCGCGAACGCTGCGTCCCGACAGTCGGGCCGATCCCCTGGGCGACGATCGAGGCTGTTCCGACCGAGGAGCGCCATCGACTCGATCGATCTGCCAGCCCCCGCACTGCCAAACCCTGACTTTGGGCTGCGCTGTGTTTTGGGAGCTGTGCGATGAGCACATCAACAACGATCGCCTTCTTCAACGACGCCTCGGGAGATCTCGGTCATGGCCGGGCTCGATCGCTCTGACCGCGCGCTGCGCGGCCGGATCGGGGCGTACCGGATGCACGCGACCCACGACTCGCGCGAGACCTCGAAGCCTGGCCGAGTGGCCTTCATGGCCTCGTTTGAACGCCTCGTCGACCCCGACGGAACGTTGCCGGCGGCGGAGCGCGCTCGGCGGGCGGCCCATGCTCGATCGGCCCATTTCGCGAAGCTCGCCTACCTGTCGGCGAAGGCACGACGGAAGCGCTCGGCTCGCCGGCGAGGCGATCGATGAGCGCGACTTACACGCAGCTCATCGTGGCGCCGCGCGGAACCTTCGTGGACAATGAAGCTGCCGCGAACTTGCCGGCGACATCGCGGAGCGGCATCTGAGATGAGCGACGACTACGTGGCGGTCACTCCTTGGCTGTCCCTGGAGGAGGCTTCAGCTGCGTTCGAGGTGTCCTTGGCCGACCACGGCTTGAAACTGGCGGCACTCAACGAAAACGACTACGTCCGTGATCTTGCCAAGGCCGCCTCGGGTGCCACGCAGTATCGATTCCGGGTCAAGCGCACTTTGTTCCCTTCAATGGCGGACGACGCGGGACAGGAAGTCGGCGGCGACAATCAAGTCGGATAGTTCCTGAACGTCCGCCGAGGCTCCACCGCTCGGCGACCGTGAGCTCGGCGCGCACTGCCTCGACGTCATCGACGATCGCGAGAAGGCGGACGAGGTCCTCAGTGTCGCGTCGGGCTCGGCGGTCCTCGTAGGCCCGGAGCTTCAACACGTCGCACCGGCGAGCGACGGGATCGGGAGGAGGGCCGCTGTGCCATTTCCGACGATGTCGACCGAAACGAGGCGACGGGTCGCTAGTGCGCGCGCGTTCCAAAGTCCATGGACCTGAAGAACAACGCCGTCGGACGGTCGCTCGCGGCAGGGATCGGTCCATCTGGTTTGATGCCAGGCAAAGGGTGGATCCGCAGTCGGAGCGTCGTTATCTAGATGCAGTATGGTGGAGCCGACTGGCAATCATCGTGAACGGGAAGATTTTGAGGTCTGGACATGCTGGCTACGAAGTCGTTGCGTCGCTCGCAAAGCGGCTTCCGACTACGCTCGAGCATTGGCATCGTTCTGATCACCGCGCTCGTCATGTCTTGCGGGAGCTCAAAGCGGGATCAAGCGCTAGGGTCAACCTTGGAGAAGGCCGTCGCGTCTGCGAGCCCTGGAGCGACGATCAACATGGGCCTGATCCTCCCGGGCGACTGGACGCGTTTGGTGGTTTTCCCGGCGTACACGCCGAACTTGATCGCACGCGAGACCCTTGGGTTCGACTTTGACATCGAGTCGACACCATCACAGAGTCAGGATGGGGTCAACGTCGTTGTCCTAGCGACGGACACATCCGTAGTCACGTGGTTTATCGCTCAGAGAGATCGAATTGACTTTGATGTCGGCTCTCAGCCATTGGTCTTCCAGCGTTCCAACACAGTTTTTCGGCTGGTGCACAACGAATTTGGCGATCCCCTCCTCATGAACGGCGAGTCGGGCGGCTAACCTGCTCGGAGGCCGGCCCGGGTTCTCTCTGGGTCTATCCTTCGGAGGGCTCCTCGACCAACGACGCTCTTCAGCGATGAAGACTGCGATCGCCCGATCGCCGACCCTGATGCCGGCCAGTGCGTCGGGTCGCAGAAAGCCACCGAAGACTTGAGCGCAGACTCGCTCAGGAACCCAGGTGAAGATGCCCTCGCGGAGCATTGGGTCGCCGTGCCGCAGGAATGCAGCGAAGAGGTCGAGGGTCGCGAGCTTGTGGATCGGCGGGGACGACTGCAGGTCCGGCGGCCGGTCAGGCCGACGATGCGGCTAGGCGAGGCGCTCGACGTCGATCCGCGTCGCCCTGGTGAGGACGTAGGCGTAACGGCCCCGTGGGCGGTGGGCGCTGGCGCTCCAGAACCCTCGCGGCAGTCCAAGCTCGACCAGCCGAGCCAGGCGACGCTGGGCCGTGCGCAGCTGTCCATAGACCAGCAGAGACGCCAGCTCGGCGGTGACGATGTCGGCACCGAGGAGCCACAGCAGGAGGTGCTGCTCTCGAGCCGGGAGTCCGGTCCAGACGGCGCCCGCGCGTATGGAGCGTAGTTCTGGACCTCGTCCACGTACAGGGTGCGGGGCACGCGGGCCGACGGCGGCATTGCCTGACGTCCCAGCGCGTCGACGTAATAGCGGGCGATGACGAGCCCGCCGAACAGCCAAGCGTTGTCGCCACCTGCCCGTGACAGATCGACCAAGAGGACCTCGCCAGTGATTGGTTGGTGCGCGGGCAGACCGTGGTGGCCACGACGGTCACACAAGGGACGATGTTCTGGACGACGATCCCGGCTGGGCGTTGGCAAGCACCCGGCGGGGACGTCGACTCCGATGCCGGCGCCGCGCGACGCCAGCTAGGGACTATTCCGTCGGACGATAGAGGCCGTTGTCCTCCGGCCTCCAGCCTGGCGTCACGTGAAAGAGCACCCAAAACTCGATGAAGTTTCGGCCCACCAGCCGATAGACGAGCATGAAGCCGTCGGCCGAGTTGTCGAACACGCTGCCTTCGTACTCACACGCTCATACGACCGATATCGATAGTCCGAGGCTTTCGGGCTCGGGTCGATGAGTACCAAGTAGATGGCAGTGGAGCTCTGATCGAGCACGATACCGTGGGGCTATAGTTCAGCTGGGAGAGCGTCTAAATGGCATGTATACGCCGCTGAGCGTTGAGCCAACCCGCTCCCCGATCAAGCGAGCGGCGAGCGGAACCGCGCAAGTTATCGTCTGAGATTGAGAGACGATAACGGCCGATCGGCTCATGTTCGCCGATGATGCTCGGCCGATCACTATCACGTCTGCAGATTTCGTGGCGATCTCCCGACGCCTGTCTGCTCGCCCCACGCGCGTCCAAGAGGCGAGATCCGCCGACCACATTGATCGAGCTCGCAGCGCTACTCGGCGACCTGGCCGGGGCCGTGAAGCGCCGCCGTGCGCCCGAAACGAACGATGTCATCGAAGGTCAGCGGTATCGGAAGCGAGATCGTCGACATCCTGCCAGCTGGCCGACGCGACCGAGCACTTTCGCCTAGTCCACGACCGAGGTCCGCACGCACGAGGCCAGGGAATAGAGTCTCCACCGAAGTCAGTACGGTTCACTACATCCTCTGCACCACGGCGCTCAAGATGAGAATCGCCCCGATCGTTGCGGTGGGTACGGCCACACGGTAAGGAGGAAGATGCCTAGACGCGAGCGATCACCCCAAGGCTTCTGAAGCAGCCACGGGTGCACTCGAATTACGATGTCGCGCCAGAAAACGACGTAGGAACCTAGGAGGACGAACCCGGCGATAGCAAGAAGCGCCGCCGCACCGAGTCCCTTACCGCCGGTGGCGGCAAGCACGACGACCAACGACCAAGCGCAGCCGGCCAGAATTGCGAGGACGGCTAGGCCCTGACGGCTCAAAGGCGGACTTGATCCAAGCGGTCCAACGGCACGTTCGTACCTCGACCTTCGCTCCATCACCTATCCAGACCTTCGCCTACGGCTCCTACGAATTGATCGAGTGCAATGCCAGGTCCGAGTTGAAGGGGGATCCTTCCTGGTAACGGCACCATGTTCGCAATTGCGCCGAACCCGTCAGATGCGCCGACTCGTTGTCCCGTGGCCACTTTGAAGGGAATACGGCGGCCGACCCGAGCGGGCCAGCTACTCGAGGCGAGGGCCCAGGCCGCCGCGCTCGTCGCAGAGATGGTGGTAGCGCCTAGGGCCAATGCGCCTGCTCCAAATGTTGCCCCAGCGACCATGTTCCAGATCATCCCGGCTTCTGTGCCGATCGCACGTGCACCAGTGGGAGGTATGTCTTCAAGAACGGTCAACCGTTCCCATTTGAGTTGGAGGCCCATGAGTTCATTCATGTGCTGCAATTGCGGGCTCAGGCGGTCAACGCAACGACCTTGGCGAGCGCCTCTGATGGTTTCATCCAGCCGAGCGTCTGTCGAGGGCGGCCGTTGAGCTCGCGCGGCGACGGCGTCGAGGTGGGCCTGGCCGTGGACGGACAGGTCTGTGCCCTTGGGGAAGTACTGGCGGAAAAGGCCGTTGGTGTTCTCGTTGCTGCCACGCTGCCAGGGGCTGTGGGGATCGCAGAAGTAGACCTGCGACGCCGGTGTCGACGGTGAACCGGACGTGCTCGGCCATCTCGCTGCCGCGATCCCAGGTGAGGCGTCCGGCGGAGCTCGCTCGGGCAGGCGTCAGGATCCGCGTCGGCAAGGGCGTCCGGACCGCCTCGGCCGTGCGGCCCCCGGGCAGCGCGACGAGCATGAGGAAGCGGGTCTGGCGCTCGACGAGCGTGCCGATCGCCGAGTGGGTTCGGCCTTGCCGATGATGAGATCGCCCTCCCAGTGCCCGGGCACGGCGCGGTCCTCGACCTCGGCCGGGCGCTCGCTGATGAGGACCATGTCCGGAGAGCTCGCCGACGGCGGGCCCGGCTGGCCGGTCGACGCTGCGGCCCGGCCCGGTCCGCAGGCAGCGGGTCAGCTCGGCGCCGCAGGGCACCCCGGCCCTGCACGAACAGCGACTGGTAGATCGTCTCGTGGGACACCCGCATCTCCGGCTCGTCGGGATGATCCTGGCGCAGTCGCCAGGCGATCTGCTGGGGCGACCAGCGGAGCCTCGAGGAGACGCTCGACCGTTTGGCGCAGGGGACGGTTGCGGGCGAGCTTGGCCGGTCGCGGTCGACGGGCACGGGCGGCGGCGCGCGCTCTCGGCCAGGTGCGCCCGATAGTGACGCCGGCCGCGGTTGGCGCGCCACCTCGCGCGAGACGGTCGAGGGCGCGCCGGCCGAGGCCCGACGCGATCCGTCGGAACGAATCGCCGGCGCGCAGGCGCCGGCTGATCTCCTCGCGCTCGGCCATCGAGAGCCGCCAACCGGTCCTGGTCCCGGTGCGCGGCGCGATCCCACCTGACCGGGCGAGGACCCGAATGGTCAGATCGAACCGAGCGGTCGAACCCGACCGCCACCTCGGCGATCCGCTCGCCGTTCATCACCCGCTCGCGGAACGCGAGTGCTTCGTGCGCCCGAATCTGGGCGTCCACGCCAGTTCGCCACCGCCGATCCTCCTCGCAACGAGCAGTACCTCACCCGAAGAGTGTTGCGTTGGTCACTGGAGAACGCCAATATGAGGGACTGGGCACGGACTTCTTTGGCCAGTACTTTGGTGCGGTAATCGAGAACAAGGATTTCGCGGAGACCAATCGGTTGGAAGCTCCGGGATACTTGTGGCAGGGCTGGAGCTTCACGTTCGGACAATGGGAGTCAGAGCCGTGGCAAGTGTGGCGACGCCCCGATATCTGAGGGTCCACCGACTCCCATTCCGACTGGTGACCTTGGTAGCGGATTCTGGCTTTCATCTCTCAGGGCTGCTAGATCGGATTGGCGATCGAAATGCAACCACGCTGGGTCGATGAACCGCGACCCGCGACCCTATGTGATCGCGTTTCAATCCGATCCAGGCGGGTTCGATCACATCGTTCGGGTTCCCGCTACTTCGAAGGGCATCGCCCTAACGGGGCCTCGATTCGGCGATTGGACTGGGACAGCGACAGCTTACGAACCTGATTCATGCAAAGAGCTGAGCTCGGCGAGGATTGGCGCTGACGGCGAGCACCTAGTCATTGTGAGTGGGAATGTGCCTGATCGAGGCTCGTACCTCAGGCCCAGACAACATCCTCGAGGACGAGAGTTCACGTGCACCTAGTTGACTCCTGGACGGAAGCCTCTGGATTGCCACGGGACTATACCTGCGGCCCCGACGAGCTGGCCGACTCGACGGCGGTTCAACTCAGCCGATGAAGGTATTCTGATGATCTCTCGCACCGTACGCCCAGCTGAATTGGACGATGACCGTCGATGACGAGGATGGCGGATCGACCACGGACGCGACGTCCCCGACGACCGACCTCGCTGCCATGACCGAATCTACCCGTCGACGTGAGGACTTTCGAGTTCGCCCCAACTTCCATAGGAACGACAAAACCGGGAGTTGACGGCCGACCTTGGCCGCGGCTACACGTACGTCGGCTTCGCCTAGTTTCATCAGCCGCGATGGGGTCACACGCCGCCAGCGTGCTTCGTGTCGCGACACTGTCGCGACTCGCAACGCGGCTACGACCGCGACCGCAACCGCCATACATGACAGTTGGATGACGATGGGCGCGACAGCGAATCGTGCTCAGCCGAGCCCGAGCCCGAAACCCGACTCGCTACGCTCTACACTCGGGTACGCGGGCGGAGGGCATGGCACAGCATTTCGACTCGCGATCGCGTCCATCATTCGCCCAACCTGCTCCGCCTCTGCCTAACCGGATGCCCCTACAGGCGGTCCCCGGGACTCAGTTTCTTGTGGGCGGCCAGGGCCCGCTCCGTCGCGGCAGAGGCGCCGTAGCGCTGGAGCATCGTCCTCGAGCGCCAGCCGGCCAGCCGCATCAGGTCGCCCTCGGATCCGCCGCTGGCGAGCCATTGGTGGGCGAAGGTGTGACGGAACAGGTGCGGGTGGATCTCGCCGATGCCCGCCTCCCGGGCGCGCCGGCCGAGCATCTGAGCGATGCCCGTGCTCGAGAGGCGACCCTTCCGTCCAAGCCAGAGCGCCGGGTCCTGTGCGTCGGCGTGCTGGCCTCGGCTGCGCATGTAGCGATCGAGCGCCTGGGTGACCTTGCGCCCGAACGCGACGGTCCGCGGCCGCCGGCCCTTGCCGGTCACAGCGGCCACCTCGAGGTCCCAATCGATGTCCTCGACCCGGAGCCCGGCGATCTCGCCGAGCCGGATACCGGTGTCGACAAGGAGCAGAACGATCGCCCGGTCGCGCCGCTCGTCGAAGCCCTGCCCGGCCGTCGCGCCAGGAGCTTCCTGAGCTGGTCGTCGCGGAGGACCTCCGGCGGCGTCTCCGGGATCGTCGGTGGCTTCATCCGGGCCATCGGTGACTCGCGGAGCTCGCCCTCGTCGACGAGCCAGCGGAAGAACTGCTGGAGCGATCGGTAGCGGTTTGCGGCGCTGGCCGGCTTGAGCCGGGCGAGCTGGTCCTCGACGAACGCCTCGACGTGCTCGCGGTGGATCGCGGCGACGGACCGGGGCATCCCGCGGGCCTCGAGGAAGCCGTCCAGGCGGCTCACCGCGTCGAGGTAGGCCTTGATCGTGTTCGGCGACTTGTTGGCGGCCCGGAGGTGGCGGGCGAAGGATCGGGCGTTGGCCGGGATGTCGCCGGCTGGGGTAGACTCGGCCGCGCTGGTCGGTGCTGATTTCATCGCCTGGGACCCTGTGACTGCGGATCTGAACTCTCGCAATCATCTGCTCTCTGAGCGCCATGGTCAAGCACGGATCGGCGAGAATGTTCAGTTAGTCGCTCTAATTGAACGTAGGACCGCTGGGCCGGTAGCTCAATGGCAGAGCAACTGACTCTTAATCAGTTGGTTGGGAGTTCGAGTCTCCCCCGGCTCACCAGCATTCCGAGCGTGATGAAGCCCCCGGAGCGATCTCCGAGGGCTTCCTGTTTGGGGAGTGGCGGTCCAGCTAGACCCGAACGATCACGAACGGGTTCTCGAGCGGGTGCTGGTTCCGATGGCCGATCCAGATCCGGTTCGTCGGCAGCTTGACCCGGGACACCGACCCGGAGAAGAGGATCCGATGGGCACAGTCGGTCCGGAAGTCGAGGCCGTCGATGTGGCCGTAGTTGTTGAACTTGTAGGTGATCGTCATGTTGTCGGCACTGAGGATGATCGAGTCGCCGGCTTCGGTTCGGACGGGTGTCACCGTCATCGGCGCATTGGCGACGATGCGACCGGTGAAGACGCGCCGGGCCGACGTCGCATGGGTCACCCGGAGGTGCCAGCCGGTCGCATCGTGCCAGATGTAGTCGCCGGCCGGACCACCTTCGTGGAGCAGCGTCGGCTTGCCCTGGACGGACGCTGGCCAGTGACCGTCGTTGCAGAGGGCTGTTGCGGCCGCGACTGTCGGCGTCGATACGGCAAGGGCGGAGGCCGGGACGAGCATTCCCGCCATGAGCAGGCTGAGGCCGAGCAGTCCCGTTGGAAGCATCCGGCGAACATGCATGGGCGATCTCCTGTGCTGGGCTTGATCCGCTGACGGTCGCTGTTCCATGTTCGAGCCGCGCGTGAATCGGGTCAGGGGCGTGTAAGACGTCGAGACGGTCAGGAGACGCCGGCCCCCTAGCGTCAACTTCCAGGCGTCCGCAGCCCGACATGCGACGCGGCCGGTGAAGTCGACAAAAGGGGAACAGAGATGACACCGAATATGGACGAACCGGCCGATCCCGCGACGACCGCCAAGGGATGCTCGGACGACAGCTGTTGCGTCAGCCCATGCGACCCGCCGTGGCTCTCCGACGAGCAGTGCCTGATCCAGTACGACACCCGGTTCTTCCGCCGGCCTCTTGGCAAGGAGCAGGACAACCCGTACAACCGGATCGACGCGGGAAGGCCGTTCATCGAGTTTCGGATCACGTATGAGCACAGGTTGTGCCGGATCGGCAAGCAGCACGGCCCGCTCATCTACACGGTGACGCTCCTGCCGGGCGAGAAAGTCAATCTCTATCACAGTGATCGGTATCGCCGAATCACGAGCGAGCAGGATCGCTACTCGGTGGCGACGACATTCATGCAGTTCACATCGGTTGTCCACCAGGCACGAGTCACGAACACGCTCGACGCCTTGAGCGACCAGCTCTCGAGCGTCAAGACCAGCGCGTCAGGATCATTCGGCGGAGGGCTCAGCAGCCTGCTCGGCGGGCCGAGCGGCAGCGGGTCGACGTCGGTGAGTGTCACCGACCACAACCAGGTCAACGTCGGATTCGTGTCGGACCAGTACAACCAGTCGGTGTCGCAGGCTTCCCTCCTCACCCACGCCGAGCGATCGGTCGTGGTGAGCACCTACGAGGACAAGGAGACGGCCGACATCACCGTTCGCTCCCTTCAGAACGACAACGTCTGCCGGGCGGTTACCTACTTCGTCCGCCAGGTCGTCGAGCTCTTTTCCGTGAGTACCCTCGTCTACGAGATCACGTATCGGGTCATCGGCCAGGGCGTCCCCAGCGACTGGCATTCACTGGACGATCTCGACTGGTTGCCGCCAGACGTGCATGAGCAGGTCAAGGACACGCTTCCCTTGTTGCCACGGCCGGGCGATGCCGCCGAGCGGCCGAAGCCCGTCTCGATCCCGACGGACGGCACGGTCTACGACCCCGAACTGGCCAATTGCTGCTCCTGTGAGCCGGAGCGAGCGGAAGCGCTCGAGATCCAGGCCAGGAAGTCGCGTTTCGAGACCCAGCTCGTGGAGCTCGAAGTCGAGCGGCGTCGCAAGCTGCTCGAAAAGGGGGAACTTGCGCCCTTCGAGCCGGCGCCGGTGCCGGCGCCAACACCCTGACGGCACGTTCCGGCGCGTTCTCGCAAGCCTCGGCCGTCTACCAGGTGTTGCCGGCGCCGGGTGAATACGAGCTGGAGATGACGGTGTCGGTCACGAGCGTGTCGGGCTGAATCGTGCCGTTGACACGAGTCAGGGGCGCATTGATGTCGATTCGCCCGGCGGTGAGCTCGATGGTGTCTGCGGAGATGACCTGACGGCTCCCACCCGACGCGTCGTCCGTTGGTGCCCCGGCATCGACCGGCGCGTCATCCGGGCCGGCAGGTGCGTCACGCTGGATCCCGAGCCGTTCGACGACGGCACGATTGCCGACCTGGCGCTGCAGGCTCTGGAGGATCGGCGCGGCCGGAGCGCTCATCGCCATGCGGGGGTCGGCGACGAGATCGTAGGTAGCCATCGTCAACGACGCGGGTTCGGTCGGCTGAACGGTCGGTTCGACGCGCGCGCTGCTCATCGCGTCGAGCTCGACGTGGTCAGCCCGGGCGTGGTCCGCCATCCTTGCGTCGTCTCCGTGCGAGTCGACCCATCGTACGAAGCAACGCCCTGCCCGGACCGCCCGGACGGGCAGAAGTGTGTCGCCCGATCGCGCAGAGATCGGCGAGCGGCCCTCGTTCGGTGTTACCCTTCGGCTGTCCTTGATGGCCGGTCCTGTGAGGCCGGCGAACCGGTTCCGTGAGGCCGGAAAGGAGGCAGCCAAGAGTGATTCTGCGCGCCCACCGAGCCCCCGGGGTCGGTGGCGTTTTCATGTCTCCGGTCGCCGCGTGACCGCCACGATCGTCCCGCCATTGCCCCGGCCGAGCTCGATCGTCGATCCGCGCGTCGGGGATCTGGGGCCCGCACTGCTGGCGCTCGAGGACGGCACGGTCTTCCCGGGAATCGCGTTCGGCGCCACGGTCGCAGCGGGGGGCGACCTCGTGGTCAACACGAGCCAGACCGGCTACCAGGAAGTCTGCACCGACCCGTCGTACGCCGGCCAGGTCGTCGTCATGACCTACCCGCTGATCGGCAACTACGGGCGGCTGATCGAGGACGACCAGTCGATCCAACCGTGGCTGCGCGCGCTCGTCGTCGCGAATGCGACCGCTGCCGTCGTCGACGACGTGGCCCAGCTTGCCGCGCTCCTCCGCGGCCAGGGGATCCCTGCCATCGCGGGCGTCGACACGCGGGCGCTGGCACGCCACCTGCGGGCGAACGGCTCGCTCCGCGGCATCGTGACCGAGCCGGGCTTCGTCGACCGCGACGCGGCGGTCGATCGGGCGCGCGCCGTCCCGCGCTGGGAGGACCAGGATTTCGTCGGCCAGGTGTCGCCGGCTTCGATCATGGACGTCGGCAACTACGACGAAGGTGGACCGCTGATCGGGATCGTCGATTTCGGACTGAAGTCGAACATCGTCCGCGGGATGCGGAGACGGGGAGCGCGGGTACGGATCCTGCCGCACACGATCTCGACTGCCGTCGCGCTCGCGAAGGACATCGATGGCCTGATCCTCTCGCCAGGGCCCGGCGATCCTGCGCGCCTCGACGGGCCGGTTGCCCTGGCGCGGGCAATCATCGACGACGGCCGGCCGCTGCTGGGGATCTGCCTCGGCCACCAGATCGTCGGCCGCGCGGCGGGCGCCGACACGCGCCGGCTGAAGTTCGGGCATCACGGGGCGAATCACCCGGTCCGCGACGTCGACCTGGGCCTTGTGCAGGTGACCGCCCAGAACCACGAGGTCCAGGTCGTGGGGGAGTCACTGCCGCCCGCCTCCGGGTTCCGGGTCAGCCAGGTCAACCTGAACGACGGCTCGGTCGAAGGACTGCGGCACGCGACGAAGCCGATCGAGACGGTCCAGTACCACCCGGAGGGAGCGCCCGGTCCGCTGGACGCCCTGGCGGTGTTCGACCGGTTCGTCGTGGCGGCTTCGGAGCGGCGCGGGTGAGGTTGTACTTGGCCAGAGTTTCGCCGGGAGAACGGTCGCCGAGCTCGGGACTCGGGACTGGGCGCCTTCCCGGTCTCAATCAGCCGCCGGCGGCTAACCCGGACCTCCGGGACGTGCCCGGGACGGCGCGGAGCTCCGCTAGCGTTCCCGGGGCGCAAGTATGGCCAGATAGGCGCGGCGGGCCGGATAGGCGAGCCGCCGCGTGACGGACAAGCCGGCCTCTGTCCTCATCCTCGGCTCCGGGCCTGTGGTCATCGGCCAGGCTGCGGAGTTCGACTACGCCGGGACGCAGGCCTGCCGGGCGCTGCGGGCGGAGGGTGTCCGGACGATCCTCGTCAACAGCAACCCGGCGACGATCATGACCGACCCCCAGGTCGCCGATGCGATCTACCTCGAGCCCCTCACCCCCGAGGCGGTCGAGGCGGTGATCGCGAAGGAGCGCCCGGAGGGCCTCCTTGCCGGGCTGGGTGGCCAGACCGCGCTCAACCTGGCGATGGCTCTCGCCGAGCGCGGGACGTTCGACCGGTACGACGTCAAGCTCCTTGGCACGCCGCTCGCCGCGATCGAGATGGCGGAGGACCGTGAGCGATTCCGCGACCTGCTCGATCGGATCGGCCAGCCATATGCGCCGTCGGCGATCGTCGAGGGCAAGATCGGCGGAGGAGCGAACCAGCTCCGCCGACGTGGCTCTGGCGGAGATCGGACTGCCGGCGATCGTCCGGCCCGCGTTCACGCTCGGCGGAACAGGCGGCGGGATCGTCGAGACGGAGGTCGCCTACCGCGAGCGGGTCCGGGCCGGCCTGCGCGCGAGCCCCATCGGCCAGGTCATGATCGAGAAGTGCCTCGTCGGCTGGCAGGAGATCGAGTACGAGGTGATGCGCGATGCCGACGACACGTGCATCGCGGTCTGCTCGATGGAGAACGTCGACCCGCTCGGCGTCCACACCGGCGACTCGATCGTCGTCGCGCCGGTCCAGACCCTGCCGGACCCGGTCCACCAGCGGCTCCGCAGCGCCGCCCTCGCGATCATCCGCGCGCTCGGCGTCGAGGGCGGCTGCAACGTCCAGTTCGCACTCAGCCCGGACTCGACCGAGTACGCGGTCATCGAGGTCAACCCGCGGGTGTCACGGTCCTCCGCCCTCGCCTCGAAGGCGACCGGCTATCCGATCGCCCGGGTCGCCGCCCAGATCGCCGTCGGGCGGCGCCTCGCGGAGATCCCGAACGTCGTCACCGGCACGACCGTTGCCGCGTTCGAGCCGGCCCTCGACTACGTCGTCGTCAAGCTGCCGCGGTTCCCGTTCGACAAGTTCCCGACCGCCGACCGAACCCTCGGCAGCCAGATGAAGGCGACCGGCGAGGTGATGGCGATCGATCGGACGTTCGGGGCGGCGCTGAACAAGGCGCTCAGGGGGCTGGAGCAGGCCGGAGCCGGCCCGCTGGCCGAGGACCCGACGTGGAACCCGACGTTCGACTACCTGGCCGGCGTCTACGGCGGCGACCCCGACGCCGACGAGCCGATCCGCTGGGTCGACGAGACCGGCGCCGCCTGTGAATCGACCCGCCATGCCCAGCGCACCGCCGCACCGATCGTCCTTCGCCGGTTCGTCGCCCCGTCGGACTCGCGGCTGTGGCGCCTCCTGGGGCTGCTCCGTCGCGGGGTGCCTGAGGCGACGATCCAGAAGGCGACCGGGATCGCCCCGTGGTTCCTCGCCGAGATGGCCCGGAATGTCGCCCTCGAGACGGAGGTCGGCGCGATGGGCGCGCGGCTCACGGAGGCGCCACGGGACGCCGAGGCGGCCACGCTGCTCGCGACCGCGAAGCGGGCTGGCTTCGGCGACCGGGAGCTCGCCGCGATCGCCGGGGTGGGGGAGAGCGCCCTGCGTGACACGCGGCTCGCGATCGGCCTGCAACCGGGCTACGCAATGGTCGACACGTGTGCCGCTGAATTCGCGGCCGAGACCCCGTATTTCTATGCAACCTATGCAGCGGCCGGCTCCGCGCCGGAGGCCCCACCGGTCGTCCGCCCCGCCGCCCTCGTCATCGGTAGCGGCCCGGTCCGGATCGGGCAGGGGATCGAGTTCGACTACTGCGCGGTCCAGGCGGCGCAGACGCTCCGCGAGCGCGGCTGGTCGGCGGTCATGATCAACTCGAACCCGGAGACGGTCTCGACCGACTTCGACGCGAGCACCCGTCTCTACTTCGAGCCGCTCGACCCGGAGAGCGTCAGGAGCGTCATCGACGCGGAGACACGGGACGGTGAGCCGTTGCTCTCCGCGGTCGTCGCGTACGGCGGCCAGACGCCGCTCAACCTTGCCGCGCCGCTCGCCGCCGGAGGCGTGTCGCTCCTCGGCAGCGACCTGGAGGCCATCGATCAGGCCGAGGACCGGACCCGCTTCTCCGGGCTCCTCGACCGCCTCGGCATTCCCCAGCCGGAGGGCGGCATGGCCCACAGCATCGAGGAGGCCCTGACCCTCGCCGAGCGCATCGGCTTCCCGGTCATCGTCCGGCCGTCGTTCGTGATCGGCGGCCTCGCGATCGACTTCTGCTACTCGGCCGAGGATCTCGTCCGCCAACTCGCGGCGGCGACGGTCGTCGACCCCGATCGGCCGGTCCGGATCGATCGCTACCTCGAAGGCGTGGAGGTCGACATCGACGCGGTGTCGGACGGCGTGCGGGTCCTGATCCCGGGCCTCCTCGAGCACGTCGAGCGAGCCGGCGTCCATAGCGGGGATTCGGTCGCGGTGTTCCCGCCCCGTTCGGTCAGCGCGTGGGACCAGGACCTGATCGTGACCACGATGGAGCGGATCGTCCTCGCGCTCGGTGCCCGCGGCCTCGTCAACGCCCAGTTCATCGTCCGCGACGACGGGGTCTACCTGATCGAGGTCAACCCCCGCGCCTCGCGGACGGTGCCGTTCATGAGCAAGGTGACCGGCGTCCCGATGGTCGAGCTGGCCGTCCGGATCTCGCTTGGCGAGACCCTCGAGGCGCTCGGCTGGCCGAACGGGCTCCTGCCGCCGCCCCCGTTCGTCGCGGTCAAGGCGCCCGCGTTCTCGACGGCGAAGCTCCGCGGCGTCGATCCGTCCGTGGGGCCCGGAATGCAGTCGACCGGCGAGGTCATCGGCATCCACACGGACCCCCGCGTCGCGCTGGCCAAGGCGCTCCTCGGTGCGGCGCTCGTTCCGCCGCGCCCCGGCGACGACGGTGCGCTCGCACTGCTCTCGATCGCCGAGCGTGACAAGCCGACCTGCCTCGGCTCGGGGCGGCGCTGGTTGCCGCCGGCTACCGGCTCGCGGCGACGGCCGGCACGAGAGCGGCCCTGGCGGACGCCGGGTTCGAGGCGACCCAGGTCGCGAAGCTGGGCAGCGAACCCGACGCCGGCAGCGGCGAGGTGGCGATCCTCGATCTCTTCGCGAGCGGCGAGGTCCGGCTCGTCGTGAACACGCCGACGCCTCGTTCCGGCGCGGTCCGCGACGCCGCCGAGATCCGCTTCGCCGCCACGGCCGAGGGGATCCTCTGCCTCACGGCCATCGAGACGGCAGTCGCCGCGGCCGAGGCGCTCGATCCGTCGATCGTGGCGCGCCTTTCGGAAGTCCGATCGCTCGAGGAATGGGTGCCGGGAGGGCGGCCACCGGGGCTGCGCGTCGCGGTGGGCGCGGTGACGTGACCCGAGGGTTCGAGCTGATCATCTTCGACTGCGACGGCGTCCTCGTCGACAGCGAGCGGCTCTCGATCCGGGTCGACGCGATCTTCCTCGCGCAGATTGGCTGGCCGATGCCGGAATCCGAGATCGTCGAGCGGTTCGTCGGCCGGTCCGATGCCGACATGCGCGTCGAGATCGAGCGGCACATCGGCGGACCGATCCCGGCCGACATCGAGGCGGAGTTCGAGCGGCTCTACCTCGAGACGTTCGCCGCCGAGCTGGCGCCGGTCGAGGGGATCCGCGAGGCGCTGGACCAGATCGCGACGCCTCGCTGCGTCGCGTCGAGCGGCGATCACGCCAAGATTCGGCGGAACCTCGGGCTCACCGGCCTGGCCGGGTACTTTGGCGAGCGGATCTTCAGCGCGACCGACGTGGCCCGCGGCAAGCCGGCGCCCGACCTGTTCCTTCACGCCGCCGCGAGCCTTGCAGCCGATCCGGCACGCTGCGCGGTCGTCGAGGACAGCGTCTACGGGGTCGACGCCGCGCTCGCGGCCGGGATGCGCGCCTTTGCGTACGCCGGCGGCGTCACGCCGGCTGCGCGGCTGGCCCGCCCGGGCGCCGTCGTCTTCACCGCAATGGGCGAGCTGCCGGGACTCCTGGACGCCGCTGTCGGTCTCGGCGGGTAGCGGCGAACGAGGGCGCCGCCGCCGGACCCCGGAGCTCCGTCTACGGCGCCGGGCCTGACGCGCCGGGGACCGCGGCCGCGGGGGGCGTGCCGGCCGGTGTCTCCACGACTAGCGCCTGGCCGAGCGACCAGAGCGTCAGCGTCGTCAGGGCGACCATGATCACCGCCAGCGGCACCTCGCGCCTGCTGTGCGACCGGTCGGCCGCAGGCGAGGACCGTGCGGCGACGACGTGGCCGCCCCACGCCCCGAGCATGTGTCCGCCGACGACGGCGGCGATCTGGATCGTCCAGACGAGTCCGGGCGGCAGGAGCGCGTAGTCGGGCTCGAAGAATGCCCACCCGAAACCGCCGAGGTCCCAGCCCTGCTGGAGCGGATCGGCGATGGCCACGATGATCCGTTGGCCGTCGATGAACACGTACGTGAAGTAGTGGGCGATCAGGTACCCGATGGCGATCGGGAGCAGCCCCGCGCCGGTCGCGGCCGTACCCACCAGGCGCGAGACGGCCAGCGCAGCAACCGTGATGACCGCGAGCCAGCCGGCGAGCTGGAGGGTCTCGATCGGGACGGCCGGCGCGCCGAAGACGGAGAACCACGGTGTCGTCTGCGACAGGCCGTCGTACAGGATCGAGCCGACGCCGACCGCGATCAGGACGATGTCGGCCGTGACCCAGCCGGGCTCGAGCAGGCCAGACGCGAACTGGCGGCGCCTGACCCGCCCCTCGTCGTCGGCCAGGCCGCGCGGGGCCAGGCGGTTGAGCAGCCGGAACCAGACCGAGAACGTCTCGCCGTCCCGCCGCCACGCGTCGCGCCCGAACTGGGCCATCATCGCCAGCGTGAAGGCCGTGTAGCCGATCAGGACGATGAAGAGCGACGACGGGCCGCCCCCGTCGCCGACGAGCTCCAGCCAGACGAAGAACACGAGCCCGATGACTGCCGGCCAGCGCCCGATCCGGGCTGGATAATCCGCCGGCTCCCAGCCGCCGATACCGAGGCGGCGGGAGATCGACGCGCCGATGTCGAAGAGCGTGGCGAACGGGTCGAGCCAGTGCCAGATGGGCCCGACGAGCGCCGAGATCGCCGCCACGCCGACCCAGCCGTAGATCCACAGGAAGAGGGTCGTGACGTCGCCCGCGCTCGTGCCGCCGGCGATGCCCTGGACGACGATCCAGAACCAGCCGATCAGCCCGATCGCCCGCAGCGCGAGCCGCAGCGAGCGTCGCGGCACCGACCCGGGGTCGTTGGTCGGCGGCGGCTCGGCGCGGATGTCGGCGATCAGCAGGAAGGCGAAGGACAGAGCGACCGTCAGGGCCGCGCCGACGAGGTACACCGCAAGCGGCAGCCGCGACTGGTAGGCCCCGTTGATGGTGTGAGCAAGGCTGGACGCAGGGCCCGCGAGCAGGATCGTGGCGACCGCGACGGCGGTCCCGAGGCGGACGCCCGAAGGCCGGCTCACGCCGGACCGCCACCGCGCGATCTGCCGCGCAGGAGCCACGCGCCGAGCACCCCGATCAGGACGATCGCAGCGACGATCGGGATCAGGACGTCCGACGTCGATGCAGCCGGGGTGCCGGCCGCCGACGGCGATGGCGTCGGCGCAGCGACGGTGGCATTCGGCGACGCGGACTCGGCGGGCGCGGCCGACGGTGTGGTTGTCGGGATCGATGCGTCTGCGTCGGTTGGTGTCGATGCGGGCGGGTCATAGGTGAAGTGGGTCGTGCCCCGCGCGATGTCGCCATCCTCCGCGGAGGCGGACGTCCAGCGGACCTCGTAGGCGCCGGCCGCGAGCTCCGGGATGGCGAGGGTCATCCGCTTGGGGTCGCTCGCGCTGACCTCCCCGCCGGACAGCACCGGTGGGTTGCCGACCTCGGCGAGGACGATCGAGCTCTTGGCCGGATCGAGGTTCTCGGTGAAGGTCACGACGATCTCGGTCGGGCGCTCGGTCACCGTCGTGCCATCGGCCGGGGAGACGGTCTCGAGCTCGGCGTGTGCGGCGACACCTCCGGGCACGGCAAGGAGCCAGAGCAGGGGCAGGAGAAAGACGGGTGCGCGGAGGCGGTATCCGCGGGTCCTGGAGCTCACGACCGCGAGTGTAGCGCCAGACAGGGATCGACCGGGATCGCGTGGGACGCGACGATCCCGGTCGATGACCCGACAGTGGGCGGGAGAGGAGAACGGCGTCCGGTCAGGCGGCGTGTCCGGCGGTCCCTCCATGGGTGTCGCCGGCCGTTCCGGAGACGGCTTCGCCGATGCCGATCAGCCAGTGCCCGAGGCGGGCTCGGGCCCGTCGGCCGCCGACGCCAGGCGTGACGCCGCCGGCATCGCGGTCGCGCGCCCGGTGCGCTGCCGAGCGCTCGGTTCGAAGCGATTGGGCCTCGCGGTTCAGGTCGTCAATTCGTTCGCTGACGATCACCTGCTGCACGTGATCCATGGTTCCCGTCTCCTCTGGCTCGTGATGTCCGAGTCTGCCTTTTGTTAGGTGGATATCTAACTCATCGCCCTGGATACGGGTCGCGGCGCTGACCGCGACCCTGGTGCCGCCCGGGCAGGCGTCTCGGCTATCCGATGAGGAACCGCTTGATGTCCGCCGAGGCGTCGTCGAGACGGTTTCGGCGGAGCGAGTAGTAGATGACCGTCCCCGATTCGGTGACCGTGACGAGCCCGGCCGACCGGAGGAGGGCGAGGTGGTGCTTGATCGTCGGTTTCGAGAAGTCGAGCTGCTGTGCGATCTCTGTCAGGTAGAGGTCTCGACCGGCGAGGAGCTTCAGGATCTTCAGGCGGGTCTCGTCGCCAAGGGCTCGGTGGAGGCGGACGACCGACTGCGGGGCGGCGAGGGGATCGGCCGCTTCGAGCGACTCGTCCGAGACCGGATACCCGAACAAGCGGAAGTCACGGGCGGACATCAGGTAGTTGTACGGCCGGGAGAAGTACGACGGCGCGAGGATCACGCGCTTGACGCCGCCCTCCGGCAGCCAGCGGATGCCATTCGTGGTTCGCTCGATGAGATCGACCGGAGCCAGGGTCGCCCTGTCCGCGGCGCGGGATTCGTAGTCCCGCTCGATGATCCCGCCGATCCGGGACTCGATCGGCGTGAACCGCTCGGCCCAGGCGGCCAGAACGCTGCGCAGGTCCGCGAGGGTCCCCTCCGGATCGCGCAGGATCGCGAGGCGCTCCTCCTTCATGTGGTCCGGCAGAAGCTCACCGAGCGCCGGCAATGCCGAGGTGTCGCCTGCCACCGCGCGAGCGACGAGACCGGTGAGTGCCGGTTCGCCCGAGCTGTCCTCGAACAGCGCCCGGACGACCTCGCCGGGCTCGCTGGATGCGATTGCGGCGACGACATCGTCGGCGGTCCGGATCGCCGGACGATCGACGATCACGACCGCTGCGTGGACGCAGACCTCCGCCTCGAACAGGCGCGTCGCGGCGGCCCCGACGTCGGCCGGCAGCGAGGTCCTGGTCTCAGCCAGCCACGTTCGATCGACGGCCGGCAGATCGTCGGTCGACCCGGCGTCCGCGGACAGACTGAAGATGAAGTCGTATGCGGGACGGACGTCCCAGTCGATCCTGAACGACGCCGCTCCGCGCGTGAGATCGCGGACGGGAGCGCGGACAGGAACGTCCCGCATCTGCCGCTCGCGGAGGTGGCGCGTCGCCGGTCGGGCTGCCATCGCTGCTCTGTGTTCTCCTAACTGGTGTTAGACGGAAATCTAACGCCGCGGTGCATCGCATGTCAAGAGGCGAATCGTCGCGCCCTCGATGCCGACGCGCGCCCGGGCCCGCCGCGCCGAGTCCCGCCGCACGCCGCCCGGCCCGCCGCGCCGAGTCCCGCAGGTTTCCTCCCGGAGTGAACGCCAGGTGCTCAGCGGTCTCGTTCGGCCCGGCGAGCGCCGCGGATTTCTCCCGCGAGAGGAAAACGGGGCAGCTGGGGCAGTGTGGGGCCCGCAGATCCCTGCCCTGGCCCGGCTCATGTTCTCTACGGGAGGAAAGCTGCATCGCTCAGGGCCGGCGGGGCGGGGTCGACGTGGCGCGGGACCACGCGAGGCGAGACCGGCGAGGCGGGGTCGCACGCGACGCGAGGTCGCACGCGGCGGGGTCGAGCGGAGGCGACCGGGGTCGCACACGACGGGGTCGAGGCGGCTCATCGGCCCGTGCAACTACAATCCGTGTCCGACCCCCAGATCCGACCGAGGAGCCTTCCCGCATGCCGATCCCGACCGTGTCGTTCACCGATGAGCGCCTGCCGAACGGTCTCCGGTTGATCATCGCGGAGGACCACCTCGCGCCCGTCGTCGCCGTCAACATCTGGTACAACGTCGGCTCGAAGCACGAGGTCCCCGGCAAGACCGGGTTCGCCCATCTGTTCGAGCACGTGATGTTCCAGGGCTCCCGGAACGTCGCCAAGGCCGAGCACATCGCGCTGATCCAGGCGGCCGGCGGGACGATGAACGGGACGACCTGGCTTGACCGGACGAACTACTTCGAGACGATGCCGTCGCACCAGCTCGAGATCGCGCTCTGGCTCGAGGCCGACCGGATGGGCACGCTCCTCGACGCGCTCAGCCAGGAGAACCTCGACAACCAGCGCGAGGTCGTGAAGAACGAGAAGCGCTGGTCGTACGACAACCGCCCGTACGGCTCGTGGAACGAGAAGCTCCAGGCTCACCTGTTCCCGCCGGAGCATCCCTACCACCACACGACGATCGGGTCGATGGAGGACCTTGACGCCGCGTCGGTCGAGGATGTCAGCCAGTTCTTCCGGACCTACTACGCGCCGAACAACGCCGTTCTCTCGGTCGTCGGCGACGTCGACCCGTCCGCCGTCCGTGGCTGGGTGTCGCGCTACTTCGGGGCGATCCCTGCGAACCCGTCGATCCCGCCGCTGGGTGACCTGTCGCTCCCACCGCTCCTCGGGGCCGAGCGACGCGAGACCGTCATGGACAAGGTGCCGCTGCCGCGCGTCTACGTGGGCTTCCGCGCACCGGCATTCGGCGACACCCGCCTCGACGCGCTCGACATCGCGTCGCAGGTCCTGGCCGGCGGCAAGGGCAGCCGGCTCCACCGCCGGCTCGTCCGCGACGAGCGGATCGCCCAGGACGTGGCCCTGTTCACGCTCGGCTTCGTCGGCGGCGCCTCGGTTGCCGCCGGCTGGGCGACGGTCCGGCCCGGCGTCGAGGTCAGCCGCGTCGAGGCCGCCCTCCACGAGGAGCTGGAGCGGATCGGGCGAGAGCCCGTGACCGCGGATGAGCTGGAGCGCGCCAAGGCCCTGATCGAGAGCGACGAGCTCGGCGCCGCTCGGCCGGGTCGAGGAGAGGGCCGATCGCCTGTCGATGTACGCGACGCTGTTCGACGATCCCGGGCTCATCAATCGCATGCTTCCGCGCTACCTGGCGGTGACGGCCGCGGACATCCAGTCGGCCGCGTCGGCCGTGTTCCGCACCGACAACCGGGTCGTCCTCACCTATCTGCCGGAGCGGCCGCCGGCCGACTCGATGACCGTCGATCCGGACGCCGTCTCGGCGGAGGTCGCAGCGTGACCGAGCCGACCGCGGCGATCGTCGCCACCCGCCCGACGCCCGGCACGCCACGCCCGTACGAGTTCCCGGCGGTCGAGCGGTTCCACCTCTCAAACGGCCTCCGCGTCATCGTCGCGAACCTGCCGGGGCGGCCCCTCGTCTCGACCTCGCTCGTGCTGCGGAACGGGGCGTCCGACGAGCCGGCGGCGCACGGCGGCGCGACCGTCCTGGCGGCCCGCGCGCTCTCCGAGGGCACCGAGCACTTGGATGCGATCGCCCTCGTCGAGGCCAGCGAACGCCTGGGGGCGTCCCTCCACGCGGACGCGGGCTGGGACGCGATGAGCGTCAGCGTCGACGTTCCGGCGCCGCGCCTCGAGCAGGCGATGGACCTCCTCGCCGAGGTGGTCCTCCACCCGACGTTCCCGGAATCGGAGGTCGATCGCCTCCGCGACGAGCGCCTCAACGATCTCCTCCAGGCCAGGGCGGACCCGCGCCGCCGCGCCGACGAGGCGTTCTCCGCGACGATCTACGAAGCGTCGTCGCCGTACCACCGCCCGTCCGGCGGGACGCGCGAGACCGTGGCCGAGCTGACCCCGGCTCGTCTCCGGGCCGCCTACGAGCGGGGCCTCGACCCGGCCCGTGCCGCCCTCATCGTCGGGGGCGACCTGGCGGGGCTCGATGTCCACGCGATCGCCGAACGGCTCTTCGGGGGATGGGGGCCCATGGTCGGAGCCGGGTCGACCGGCCGGATCGTCGACGCCGGTGCCGTCCGTCAGCGCTTCGTCCGGGTGCTCCACCGGCCGGGCGCCGTCCAGACAGAGATCCGGATCGGCCACGTCGGCGCTCCGCGCAGGATCGACGACTTCCACGCCGTCTCGGTCATGAGCGCGATCCTCGGCGGGTTGTTCAACTCCCGGTTGAACATGAAGCTCCGCGAGGAGAAGGGCTACACCTACGGCGCGGGCGCCGGTTTCGACCTGCGCCGCGCAGCCGGGCCGTTCGGGGCGCGGGCCGCGGTGAACACCGAGGTGACGGTGCCGGCCGTCGCCGACTTCCTGGCCGAGCTGGATCGGATCCGCGACGCGCCGGTGGCCGATTCGGAGTTGCGCGCGGCGCGCGATTTCCTCGTCGGCGTCTTCCCGCTCCGGTTCGAGACGCCCGGCCCGATCGTGGGCGCGTTGTCCGGCCTCGTCATCCACGAGCTGCCGGAGGACGAGCTCGCCCGCTACCGGCCGGCCATCGAGGCCGTAACGATCGAGGACGTCCAGAAGGCTGCCCTGGAGCGGATCTGGCCGGACAGGTCGGCGATCCTGCTCGTCGGCGACGTGGAAGCGTTCGGGGCCGACCTGGAGGCCGCGGGCTTCGGTCCGGTCAGCGTGGAGCGCGAAACGGGCCCGGTCGAGGAGGGGAGGGACGTCGACCCGGTCACGCTTGCTGGCCCGATCGATGCCGGCCCGGAGGGCCCGACCGAGGGTGCCGAGGACCCGGCACCGGAGGGGTCGGACGGCCTTGCGGAGCCGCTGACCGCGCCGACCGACGACGACGACGCCCGCTGAACCCGGCCCCGAACCCGGGGCGGACGCGCCGACGGTCCCTGCCACCGGGATCGCGGGACGGTTCCCGGCGCTCGCGTCGCCGGTCTACCGGCGCTTCATCGTCGCGGCGTTCATCGGCAGCATCGGCAACTGGATGCAGGCGACCGCCCAGGGCTGGCTCGTCCTCACCCTGACCGATTCGCGGTTCGCCCTCGGCGCGACGAGCGCCGCGGCCACCGCCCCGATCCTCCTGCTGTCGGTCTTCGCCGGCGTCCTCGCCGATCGGGTCGACCTGCGGAAGCTGCTCGCGGCCACCCAGCTGGCCGCCGCCGGCGTCGCCGCCGTCCTTGCCGATCCTGACGATGACCGGAGTCGTCGAGTTCTGGCATGTCCTCGTGCTGGCCGCGCTGTCGGGGGCCGCCGGCGCTCTCGCTTCGCCCGCGTTCCAGGCGGTCGTGTCGACGATCGTCGATCGATCCACGCGATCGGCAGCGCCGTCGCCCTCAACTCCGCCCAGTTCAACCTGTCCCGGGTTCTCGGCCCGACGGTTGCCGGGCTCATCATCGCGGCCGGCAGCCTCGTCCTGGCCTTCTGGGCGAACGCGATCGGCCTGGTCGTCGTTGCGATCCTCATCTTCACGCTGCCGATCGGGCGGGCATCGAGCGCGGCAAGGGTCGAGGCCTCGATGTGGGCCAACCTGCTCGACGGCGTGCGCTACGTCCGCGCCGAGCGGACGATCGCGATCCTCGTCCTGCTCGCGGCGATCCCGGCCCTGTTCATCCTCAACTACCTGGTCCTGATGCCGGTCTTCGCCCGCGACATCCTCCGGATCGGTGCTCCCGGACTCGGGTTGTTGAACGCGTCGCTCGGCGTCGGCGCGCTGTCAGGCGCGCTGCTCGTCGCGACTCTGCGCCCGAGCGGCGGCAGCGGGCGGCTGATGCTGCTCGGCCTGGGCTCGGCGTCCCTGGGCCTCATCGTCTTCGGTCTGTCGACGTGGCTCCCGATCTCGTGCGTCGCCCTTGCCGCGCTCGGTGCCAGCCAGGTCGCCTACTACGCGACGACGAACACGCTCATCCAGGTCCTCGTCTCGCCGCGGCTCCGCGGCCGCGTCCTGTCGCTCTACATCCTGACGTCGCTCGGCGTGATCCCGTTCGGGAACCTGGTCGCCGGGGCGATCGCCGAGCGAGTTCGGGCCCTCGCTCGCGCTGGCGGGTGGTGGCACCGCCACGCTCCTCATCCTGCTCTTCGTCGCATACCGCTTTCCGGAGCTCCGAAGGCTGCGCGTGGAGGATGCGCCGTCGCAGGGTCGCTGAAACCTTTGCGTGATTGCATGTCTCGATGAGGCAGGGACGACGAACCGTCGAGTCGAGGAGACCTCCAACGTGCGCACTTCCCATCTCATCGCCCGCAGCATCGCGGCGTCGGCCGTCGTCGTGCTCCTCATTGCCGGCGTCGCATTCGCGGGCGGCGCGCTGACCGTGACGGCGCCGACCGCCGACCCGACCCAGACCGCCGAGCCGACCGAAACGGCCGAGCCGACCGAAAAAGTGGACCCGACCCAGAACGCCGAGCCGACCGAGACCGCCGAGCCGACCGAAACGGCCGACCCGACCCAGAACGCCGAGCCGGCCGAGACCGCCGAGCCGACCGAAACGGCCGACCCGACCGAGACCGCCGAGCCGACCCAGAACGCCGAGCCGACCGAGACCGCCGAGCCGACCGAAACGGCCGACCCGACCGAGACCGCCGAGCCGACCGAAGATGCCAATGACGATCATGGCGACAATCGCGGACCGGGCGGCGACGCCGCCGACGAGAACGGCAATCGCGGACCGGGCGGCGGGGACGATTCCGGCCACGATGACCACGGTCACGGCTGACCAGGCCCGCTGGCCCGCGATCGGTAGACGACGCAGCGACGTACTGTGGACCATGGGCGACAGGCAGCGGCCGGACCGCCCATGGTCATCTTCCGTTCTCGCGAGGGCACGACGTTCACGATTCCTGACCAGACCCCATCGCACGATGTCGCTGGTGACGACCCGGCTGTCGTCGCCCGCGTCATCGCCGGCGACCGCGATGCCTTCAGGATCCTCGTCGACCGCGAGGGGCCGGCGGTGCTTCGTGCCTGTCACCGGGTCCTCGGCGACCTGCACGAAGCCGAGGATGCGGCCCAGGAGGCATTCGTGACCGCCTTCCGCGCCCTCGGCACGTGGCGACAGGACGGGCCGTTCGGGGCCTGGCTGACGAGGATCGCCGTTCGGATCGCGATCCGGCGCTCGCAGCAGCGGCGCACGGTCACCTGGCTCGACCCGGCGAATCCGGGAGTCGCCGGCGACCTGCATGGCGCGCCGGATCCGGCCACGTTGTCGCTCAACGCCGAGCGGGCCGCGGACGTCCGCGACGCTCTCGCGCGTCTCGACGAACCGTACCGCGAGGTCGTCGCATTGCGCTTCTTCGGGGACATGTCACTCGGCGAGATCGCCGATCAGACGGGCCGGCCTCTTGGGACGGTCAAGACGCACCTCCACCGCGGCCTGCTCCGGCTGCGTTCATCACTGGAAGGCGGCCGAGCGTGACTGACATCGGGTCGGGCCATCCCGAAGACGAGGACCGGATCGCGGCCGACATGGCTCGCGAACTCGAGGCTCTCGGCGAGATGCCGGGCCTGCGACCGACCGCGGACTTTGCCGACCGAGTCATGCTGGCCATCGAGCGCGAGCCGCTGCCCCAGCCCGCCGTTGCCTTCGGGTCGGCGATACGTCGCGGACGGCTCGGGCTTGCGGTTGCGGCGATCGCCGATGCCTGGCGGGTGACGTTCGGCGGGGCACGTCCGTTCGCGGCGCGAGCGCAGGCCCTGGCGCTCGTCCTGGTGGTCGCCGTTGCGGCGATCGGTGCCGGCGGAGCGGCCGTCGTCGGGGCTGCCGCGTGGCTCACGCCGGATCGGTCGCCCTCGCCGAGTCCCACGGTTCCATCGCCAACCCCATCGCCGTCGATCACGATCGAGCCGAGTCCGACACCGTCGGTCATTCCGGGCCCGACCGAGCCCCCGACAACCGGCCCGACCGAGACCGCGGATCCGACCGAGACCGCGGATCCGACCGAGACCGCGGACCCGCCCAGGACGCCGGAGCCGACGGACACAGCCGAGCCGACCGAGACCGCCGAGCCGACCGGGACGCCGGAGGAGTCCGACGACCACGGCGGCAGCAGCGGGGAAGACGACAATTCCAGTCCCGGCTCGGACGGACCCGGATCGAGTTCCGGTCACGGTTGAGGCCGCGATAGCCGCACGCGATGTCTCGGGCCGGGTAGTCTGATCGGCGTGATCGTCGTCGTCGGCAACCCGGTCCTGATCGCCGCGGAGCCGCGACCGCGCGCCGGAGGCCTCGCCGTCGGCGTGGCGGCTGCCGCGGCGGCAGCGGGTGGAGACGTCCAACTCGTCGGGAAGACCGGCGACGACCCGGCCGGCGAGGCGGCACTGCTGGACCTCGCCGGGCGTGGCGTCGGCCACGTGGCGATCCTCCGCGACCCGAGCGTGCCGACCCCGGTGATACCGGACCCGGGCTCGGCCGAACCGCCCTTTTTCGATGAGCCGGACGGCGACCCGGTCCCGGCGACGACCGCACCCGCGGGCCCCACGCTCGAACCGGCCGATATCGAGCTCGCCCTTCGCTACCTGCCCGACTATCGGGTCCTCGTCATCGCCGATCCCGTCTCCGCAGAGTCACTCGAGGTCGTCCTCGTCGCGAGTCGCTGGAGCGGTGCTGCCCTCATCGTCCTGGTCCACGGATCCGCGGAGCCTCCGGAGCACATCGCCGACGCGACTGTCCTCCAGGCACCCGACGACGACCCGGATGGAGCGTTCGCCAACGTCATCGGGGCGTACGCGGCAGCGCTCGATCGCGGGGAGGAGCCGGCCGAGGCCTTCGCCACCGCGTCCACCGCCGCAGGCTGGGCCGCCGTCGCCGAGTGACGCCGATCTCGGCGGGCCCCTGGCGGGTCAGGCGCTGAGCGGGACCACCAACTCCGGCCCGTCGTTGCGGACGTTGTTGACCAGCTGGCTCACGGCTCGAATTGCCAGGTCCGGCTCGTCGCCCGGCTCCAGCAGGGCGAGCAGCCGACCTGGATCGGCGAGGTTCGGATCCAGCCACGTCGCCCAGTCGCCTTCGTCGAGCATCACCGGCATCCGGTTGTGGATCGACGCCATCGCCTCGTTCGGCGTCGTCGTGATGATCGTGAATGTCCGGCGGACGTGGTCGCGGTCCGGATCCCGCCAGCCCGACCAGAGCCCCGCGAGGACGAGGGGCATGCCATCGGTGCGCCCGATCGTGTACGGCTGGCGCACCGTTCCCTCGCGGCGCCACTCGTAGAACGATTCGACCGGGACGAGACAGCGCTTTCGACGGAGGGCATCACGGAAGGCCGGGCTGGAGGTGAGGGTTTCCGCCCTGGCGTTGAACATCCGCGACCCGACTTTCGCGCTGTCGGCCCAGTGCGGAATCAGGCCCCAGTGGTAGGCGGTAATGGCCCGGCGATCGTCGCGCTGGACGACGACGAGCGCCTCATCGGTTGGTGCGACGTTGAACCGGGCCCCCGGGTCCTCGACGAGCGGCTCGGCGGAGAAGATCTCGGCGAGCTCGGACGCCGGGCGCTGCTGGGTGAAACGGCCGCACATGCCGGGCAAGTCTAGCCGTCACTCCCGTCTCGCCGTCCTCCTGTATCGTCGGGGCGATGGACGGCCCCTCGAAGCGTGACGAGACCCGTGCCCTCGACGTCGATGGACCGTTGTCGCGCGACGAGGCGAGGGCGATCCTCGATCGAGGCGCGGAGCTGCTGTCGGCCGGCGAGTTCGGCCAGGCGTTCAATCACTACCGGCGGGTCATCGGATTCGACGACCCGGAAGTGACTGCGGCGGCACTCCTGGGCGCGGCCCAGAGCCGCTACCGGATGGACGACGAGGCCGGCGCGGTTGCGACCTGGGAGGCGATCCTCGAGCTGCCGGAGACCCCCTCGACCTACTACGCGTGGCGTGAGCTCGCGGCCGCTCGTGTCCGCGACGGGGACCTCCACGGAGCGATCTCGGCCTACCGCGAAGCGGACAAGCGCGCGCCGCTCGAGGACAAGGCGGAGATCGCGAACCGGCTCGGCTGGCTGGCCAAGGAGACCGGCAACGTCCGCGCATCGCGGCGGTACTTCGCCCGCGGCCGCGGTGGCGCCCTCCCGCTCGCCAGCTACGCGATCCTGGGGATCACGATCGCCGTCTCGCTGACCGCGATCCTGTCGGTCGACGGCAGCATCATCTACAACGCGCTCGCCCTGTACAAGCCGGCGGTCGCGGACGGCGAGATCTGGCGACTCTGGACCGTGACGCTCGTCCATGGCGGCGACCCGACGCAGCCCCTGTTCGCGCTGATGCACCTCGGGTTCAACATGTACGCGCTGTACATCTGCGGCCCGCTCGTCGAGCAGATCTACGGGCCGCTCAAGCTGATCGTCTTCTACGTCGTGGCCGCGGCCGGCGGGTCGATCGCCTCGTTCGCCTTCGGCGACGTCCCGGGCGCCGTCGGCGCGTCCGGGGCGATCTTCGGGCTGTTCGGCGTCCTCTTTGCGGCCTCCCGCCTCCACATGCCGCAGCTCGATCGCCGCAACCGGGCCCTGCTCAGCCAGGTCGGGTCGCTCATCGTCATCAACATCGTCATCGGCTTCTCAATCGGCTTCGTCGACAACGTCGCCCACCTCGGCGGGCTGGCCGCCGGGGTCCTCATCGGCGTCGCGTTTCCGCCGGGGCTGGTTCCGACGCTCCGGTCGATGTGGCAGCCCGGCACCGACCGGCCGCTGGCGGCCCGGTTCATCGGCTCGCCGCTCGCGACGATCGCCGCCCTCGTCGTGCTCGTGATCGGGCTGGCGGCGTCGATGTCGATCGGCCTCGCGAAGTGGAGCTAGCGGTCAGCCCCGGTCAGGGGATGCGGCCGGGGCCAGGTGCGGCACGACCGGCAGCACGACGCTGACGCGGGCGCCGCGCGGGGCGAGGTTCTCGGCGTGGGCCGTGCCGCCGTGTGCGCGGGCGAGCTCGAGCACGATCGCAAGCCCAAGGCCGGAGCCCTGGCCCGATCGCGCCGGATCGCCGCGGTAGAACCGCTCGAACGCGCTATCGACGCCGCCCGGCGGGAAGCCCGGCCCGTCGTCGGTGACGCTGAACGCGACGGCGGGTCCCTCGCCTCCCTCCGCGCCGACACTTCGCGCCGAGATCCGGACGTGCCCGCCCGGTCCCGCGGCCGCGAGCGCGTTGCCGACGAGGTTCGCGACGATGCGATCGAGGGCCAGCCGGTCGACCGCGAACGCCGGGCCGGGCCGGGCCGGCTCGTCACGTTCGAGGGTGACGCCGGCGGCGGAGGCGCTTGGCCCGAACCGCTCGATGGCGGCGCCGACGACCTCCGATGCATCGGTCGGCTCCGGGTGGAGGCCGTCCGTCCCGCTGCGCAGCCGCTCGATCGCGCCGAGTTCCGCGACGAGTCGCTCCAACCGCGAGGCCTCCTCGGCGATCGCCCGCGCCGCGCGCGGTGCGTCGTCGCCGGTCGCCGTGCCGTCCGTGAGTGCCGACGCGTAGCCGGAGATGACGGTCAGCGGAGTCCGAAGATCGTGGCGGAGGTTGGCCAGCAGCTCCGACTCGCGTCCCCGCGTCGCCTCGATCTCGGCGGACATGTCGTTGAACCGATTCGTCAGCTCGCGGACCTCCGTCGGGCCCTCCAGCGGGAGCGGCGTGATCGGCGCCCGACTCGCCGCCGGCAGGGTCGCCGTCGCGGTCGCCAGGCGGCGCAGCGGCCCGGTCACCGACCGGGCGAGCAGCACCCCCAGCGGAACCCCGACGAGCAGGGTCACGAGGACGACGATCGGCAGGGATCGCAGGACGTCGCGGAGCGCGTTCGCGCCGGATCGGTCGACGGTCGAGAGGAGCACGGCGCGCGGCCCGGTCGCGCGCGGTGCATTGAGGACGGTTGCCGCATACAGGTGCGGGAGCCCGTCCGAGTAGTCGATGGTGCCGGTAATGACCGTGCCGCGTTCGGCACCGGACGGGATCGCGATCGGGCCGACGGGGTCCGGGACATCACCGACGACCCCGGCGAGCGTGCCGTCGGCCCGGATCACGTGCACCGTGCTCGCGCTGCCAGCGACCTCGTCGCGGATCTCGGTGATTGCCTGGCGCAGGTCCCGGTCGGCGACGGCGGTACGGAGCCGCAGGGTCGTCGTCTGCCCGACGTCGCCGAGGATGCTCGTCGTGGCCTCGGCGTGGAGCCCACGAAGGACGACGAACATCGCCGCCCCGATCGCCAGCCAGCCCGCCACCGAGAGGATGACGAACGCGGCGACGATCCGGCCGGTCAGGCTCCGGGGGCGCACGCCGCGATCAGCCCGGCGCGTCCACCGGCGCCGGCACGGGCTCGCGGCCGGGCGGGACGAGCCGGTAGCCGAGGCCGCGGATCGTCTCGATCTGCGGTCCGTCCGCGGCGAGCTTCTTGCGAACCTCGGCGACATGAACGTCGACCGTCCTCGTCTCGCCCGGGAAGTCGGTCCCCCAGACGTCCTCGAGAAGCGCGTCGCGGGTCAGGACGACCCCCGGATCGCGGGCCAGCGCGGCCAGGAGATCGAATTCGCGAGCCCGGAGCTCGAGGCGTCGGTCACCGACGGTGGCCTCGCGGCGACGGGGATCGATCCGCAGGTCGCCGACCTCGATCGGGCGGCCGCCCCGCGACGTCGCCTCCGTCCGGCGCAGGATCGCCTTGACGCGGGCGACGAGCGCCCGCGGGTTGAAGGGCTTCGTGACGTAGTCGTCGGCCCCGAGCTCGAGTCCGACGATCGCGTCGACGTCGTCGCTCCGCGCGGTCAGCATCAGGATCGGGGTGTCCCCGCGCCGCCGCAGTTCCCGGCAGACCTCGTAGCCACCCAGCTTGGGGAGCATCAGGTCGAGTACGACGAGGTCCGGCTGGTGACGGTCATGGAGCGCGAGCGCCTCCTCGCCGTCGTGCGCGGCGACGACGGCGAACCCCTCCTTCTCGAGGTAGAGCCGGAGCAGGTCGACGATGTGGCGCTCGTCGTCGACGACGAGGATGGTCTTCACGGGACGGGGCGGAGGGTCATGCGGTCGACCATAGAGGGCGGTTCCGTCCCTGTTGCCCGAGCGTGTAAGCGGAATGTAAGACCGTCGCCTGCGGCGCTGACCGTGTGATGCCTCATCGGTCGTCCAGGATCGCAATGAGGTCCGCGATCGCACGCTCGAGCGGGGGGTTCGGCTCCCCCTTCGGCCCACCGGCCGCCTTGCTGACCACTTTGGCGAGGCCGTCCGCCTCCTTCGCGGCGGCGTCGAGGTCGCCGCGTTCGACGGCCGATCGGATGTCGCGCGCTCGTCGGGCGAAGTCGCCGGTGTCCTTCTTGGGACCACCCGGGCCGCTCGTGTCGGTGGCGGCGATTGCCGCGTCGACGTCATCGAGTGCCTTCAGCGCGCGCTCGGCGACGGACGGAGTGGGTACCAGGGTCGGCGGAGCGCTCGCGGAGGCGGGAGGGTTGGAGGCGGTTGACGCCGTCGCGCTCGGCGCGGTGGTTTCGCCGGCCAGTCCCGCCCCAGGCGTGCGGGTCCAGGCGAGCGCGAGGACGGCGACGAACAGGCCGCCCACGAGCGCAGCAGCAACCAGGTTCCGGCGCGGGACGGCGGACCGGTCTGCACCCGGAGCAGGATCCGCCGCGACAGGGTGTCGTTGCACCGCGGGGGCCGGAAGAGGGACCACGGTGGTTGTCGCATCCAGATCCACCGGCCCTGAGCCAGCCATCCGGGCCTGACCGGTGCGTGCGCGAGCCCATTGGCCGAGCGCGCCGGTGAGCGAGGCAGCGAGCGTCGCCGCGTCCGGGCGCAGTGCGGGGTCCGGGTCGAGAGCCGCCGCGACCGGCTGGTCGAAGGCGGTGCCGAGCCCTGGCACCACCGATGAGACCAGCGGTGCTGGCTGTCCCCCGGCGATGATGAGTTCCGCGATCGAGCCGGCGGCGCGCGGCATCGATCCCGTCAACCCGGCGAAGGCGGCAACTCCAAGGGCATACACGTCGGCCGGTGGCCCTGCTGTCGCGCCGGCCAGCACATCCGGTGGGAGGTAGCCCATCGTCCCGACAGCGGTCCCTGGCGCGGTCAGATCGTTGGGCTGAGCCGCGTCGTCGGACCGGGCGAGGCCGAAGTCGGCCAGCTTGGCCCGGGCCGGGGCAAGGAGGATGTTCGACGGCTTGACGTCGCGATGGACGACGCCACTCGCGTGGAGGCCGGCGAGCCCGTCGGCGACCGAGATCAGGATCGGGATCAGTTCGTCCGGGCTGAGCCGATGGCCGCCGGTGAGCCGATCGGCCAGCGAGCCGCCCTCGCAAAGCTCCATGACGAAGAACGGCTCGACGCCAGCGGCGGGGTCGCCGGGATCGACATCGAAGACCGCGACGACACCCGGATGAGCGGCCGCAGCCAGGGACCGCGCCTCGCGATCGAAACGGCTCGCGAGGACCGGATCTCCCGCGTGATTCGGCAGCAGCATCTTGACGGCGACGTCGCGTTCAAGTCGCTCGTCCCTGGCGCGATGTACGGTCGCCATCGCACCGGCCCCCAGCGGCGACACGATCCGATACCGGCCGGCGAGGATGACCCCAGGCGCTGGCATAGGGTCGAGACTACTTGATGGACTACGATGGCGAACCCCGCCCAGGAGTCCCATTGTTCGCGACGTTGCTCGGCGCCTATCCGTCCGCTCCCGGCGCCGGCGCCGGCGCGCGGCATGCCGCGACCCGCGACGTTGTCGCGGAGCTCGAGGGCGCGGGCCTCGAGCCACTCAGCGACGGACGTGGAGCCGCGCGGGCGACGTCGACGGACGACGTGGGCCGGATCGTCGCCCGCTGGCGCCTGGCGGCCTCGGCGACGAACGGCGCGGTGAAGCAGGCGCTCGTCGGTCCGTACACCCTCGCCCGACGCGCGCGAGGCCGGGCCACGAGGGACGCGGCAGCCCTGGCGGCGCCGATCCGCGAGACGGTCGCGGTCCTGGCGGCCGCCGGCTGTCCGCTGATCGAGATCGAGGAGCCGGCGGCGGTCCTGATCGGCGGCGACGAGCGTGAGCGGGATCACTTCGCCGCGGGACTTCTTGCTGCGACCGACAGCCTCGGCGATGCGGTCCACCTGTCGCTCGTCCTGACCGGCGGCAACGTCGATTCGCTGGGACCCGCGACCCTCTTCGACCTGCCGTTCTCGAGCTACGCGTTCGACCTCATCGCCGGCCCCGACAACTGGCGCCTGATCGCGCAGGCGCCGGGCGATCGGGGGATCATCGTGGGTGCGCTCGACCCGTCGCCGCTCGCGGGCGACCGGCCGGAGGTGCTCGTCTGGGCGGCGCAGTACGCGGCCTCGACCGGAGGACGGGGGCTCGTCCGGGTCGGCCTCGCGAACGCGTCCGGTCTCGACGGCCTGACGAGGGAGCGCGCCAGGGCCAAGGTGCGCGCGCTCGGCGATGCTGCCCGGATCGCGGCGAGCAGCTCCCCGGACGAAATCGCGGCCGCGCTCGATCCGCGGGCGATCGACATCCGCTCGGCGGCAGCGGGCCGTTACATCCCGGCTGCCGGGAAGCGGCGCAGGCCGGGATGACCGTCCAGCGTGGCTCGCGGTTCTGGCACATCGCGCTGCGGGTCATGTACCGCGGCCTCCGCTTGATCAACCCGCTCGTCCGGTCATTGCGGGCCAACGGTCTTGCCGGCCTCGGTGGCGTCGTCGAGGTCTCGATCAGGGGTCGGACGTCGGGTCGGTCGCGGACGACGCTCCTCACCCCGCTTGGCGTTGGGGGCGCGTGGTATCTGGGCCACCCGAACGGAGAGACGGCCTGGACCCGCAACGCGGAAGCGGCCGGCGTCGTCCGGATCGGTCCACCGTCGGCGCAGGCGACTGCATTCGGCGTCGTGCGCCTCGCACCGGGCCCGGAACGCGACGCCGTGATTGCCGCGACCCGGGTTCAGCAGCCGTTCCCCGGCAACCTCGTCTACCGGGCCGCTTCTCGCCACATCACGGCGGTCGGCGTCTTCTTCCGGCTCGCACCTGCCGCCGAGGGCGCCGAGTAGCGTCCGTTCTCCGCCTGGGCCCGTTCAGCGCCGGGAAGACGCCTCTCCCGAGGCCGATTTCGAGATGGTTTCGGTCAACCGAAACGACCGGCCGGCCCACGGAATGCGGTGATTCCTCGGATCGTTCCGCAAGGCTGGAACGACCTCGAACGGGGCCTGGATGCGGGTGCTTCTGGCGGGTGTCCGATGGGGGTAGGAGCCCGCGCAGCCCCACGACGCGAGATTGGCGCTTGATTCCCGGCGGCGCGGGTGCCAGCATTCGTGGCCTTCCGCACCAGCCACGTCGACCCCGCGACAGGAACCACCATTCGGCGACCCGTCCGCACCGGAATCGTTCGTCCGACAGGGGAAGGAGGCTCACTGGTGACCGAGCACGTCACGCTCACGGTCAACGGCCAGCGACGAGAGGCGGATGTCGAGCCCAGACGGCTCCTCGTCCAACTCATCCGCGAGGACTTCGACCTCACCGGGACGCATGTCGGCTGCGACACGAGCCAGTGCGGCGCGTGCACCGTCCACGTGGACGGACAGGCGGTCAAGTCCTGCGCGATGCTCGCGGTGCAGGCCGACGGCAGCACCGTGAAGACGATCGAGGGGATGGCACCGGCCGACGGCATGCATCCGCTCCAGCTGGCCTTCTGGGAGAAGCACGGGCTCCAGTGCGGGTTCTGTACGCCCGGGATGATCATGCTTGCCGCCGACCTCCTCGCCCGGAACGCGAACCCGTCGGACACCGAGATCCGCCACGCCCTCGAGGGCAACTACTGCCGATGCACCGGCTACCACAACATCGTCGCGGCGATCCGCGAGGCGGCGAAGACGATGCAGGCCGGCGCCACCGCGCCGTCCTCGTCGAGCTCGCAGGCCCAGGGCTGAGGAGGAGGGAACAGCGATGGCGACTGACATCCTCGGATCCTCGGTCAAGCGAACCGAAGATCCTCGCTTCATCACCGGCCAGGGCCGCTACCTCGACGACATCAAGCTCCAGGGCATGGTCCACATGGCCATCCTGCGGAGCCCATACGGGCACGCCAACATCCGCTCGGTCGACACCTCGGCCGCGAAGACGAAACCGGGCGTGCTGGCCGTCTTCACCGGCGCGGACATCCCGTACAACCCGCTCCCGATGGCCTGGCCGGCCGGCGGCGCGAGCGGCCTCCAGAACAACATCAACATGCCCCGGATTCTCGCGACCGACAGCGTGAAGTGGACAGGCGAGGGCGTGGCCGCGGTGGTCGCCGAGACGCCGGAGCAGGCCGTCGATGCGCTCGACGCGATCCAGGTCGACTGGGAGCCGCTGCCCGCCGTCGTCGACGCCGAGAAGGCGACCCAGCCGGGCGCCCCGCAGCTCCACGAGAATGCCCCGAACAACATCGTCTTCGACTGGACGGTCGGCGACAAGGCCGGCACGGACGCGGCGATCGAGTCGGCAGAGGTCGTCGTCCGCCAGCGCATCGTCAACCAGCGGCTCATCCCGAACCCGATGGAGGGCCGCGGCGACATCGGCTGGTACAACCCCGGCACCGACGAGTACACGATCTGGATGTCGAGCCAGACGCCTCACATCCAGCGGCTCCTGCTGGCGGCTTTCGTGACCGGGATCCCGGAGCACAAGATCCGCTGCATCAGCCCGGACATCGGTGGGGCATTCGGCTCGAAGATCTTCTGTTACGCCGACATGGCCCTGGTCATGTTCGCCAGCAAGGAGATCGGCGGGCGGCCGGTCAAGTGGGTCGAGAGCCGCCGCGAGAACTACCAGTCCACGATCCACGGCCGCGACCACATCACGTACCTCGAGATCGGCGGCACCCGCGACGGCGAGGTCACGGGGCTCCGGGTCAAGACCTACGCCAACCTCGGCGGCCGCCTGTCGACGATCGGACCGGGCATCCCCACGACGCTCTACGGCCGCGTCCTCGCCGGGCCGTACAAGTTCCCGAACGTCCACTGCGAGGTGATCGGCGTCTACACGAACACGACGTTCGTCGACGCCTATCGCGGCGCCGGACGGCCGGAGGCGACCTACGTCGTCGAGCGGGCGATGGACCTCTTCGCCGACGAGATCGGGATGGACCCGGCGGCCGTCCGCCGGAAGAACTTCCTGCCGAACGACGCATTCCCGTACGACAATCCGTCGGGCCTCGGGACCGCCGTCAACGGCGAGAAGATCTTCATCGATTCCGGGAACTACGAGCCGGCCCTGAACAAGGCCCTCACGGCGGTCGACTACTACCAGCTCGACGCCAAGCGGGCGGAGGCCCGGACCCGCGGCAAGTACCTCGGTGTCGGGCTCAGCACGTACATCGAGGTCTGCGGCGTCGCCCCGTCGAAGTGGATCGGCGCCGTCGGCGAAGGCTGGGGCGCCGCGATGTGGGAATCGGCCAACCTCAAGGTGCATCTCACCGGCAAGATCATCCTGACGATGGGCACCCAGCCGCAGGGTCAGGGCCACGAGACGACCTACGCCCAGATCATCGCCAGCGAGCTCGGCGTCCCGATGGAGGACGTCATCGTCCAGCACTCCGACACGCAGGGCACGCCGTTCGGCTATGGGACGTACGGCAGCCGGACGTCGTCGGTCGGCAGCACGGCCGCGATCAAGGCGGCCGGCAAGGTCCGCGACAAGGCAAAGCGGTATGCGGCCCACATGCTCGAGGCAAACGTCGAGGACATCGAGGTCGAGGGCGCCAGCTATCGGGTCAAGGGCTCGCCGGACAAGGTCAAGACGCTCCAGGAGATCGCGTTCGCGATCGATCTCGGCTTCAGCCTCCCGGAGGGAATGGAGCCGTATCTCGACGAAACCGCCTACCACGACACGCCGAACTGCACGTGGCCGTTCGGGACCCACATCGCGATCGTCGAGATCGACGAGGAATCCGGCCACGTCGACCTCGTCCGCTACGTGGCGGTCGACGACGTCGGCAAGAAGATCAACCCGATGATCGTCGACGGGCAGCTCCACGGCGGCATTGCCCAGGGCGTCGGACAGGCGCTCTGGGAGGGCGCGATCTACAGCGACGACGGCCAGCTCCAGAGCGGCTCGATGATGGACTACGCGCTGCCTCGCGCGTCGTGGATGCCGGACCTCGAGCTCGACGAGACCGTCACCCCGTCGCCGGTCAACCCGATCGGCGTCAAGGGCGTCGGCGAGGCCGGCGCGATCGCCAGCACCGCCGCGGTCTCCAACGCGGTGATCGACGCGCTCAGCCCGCTCGGGATCAGGCATCTCGACATGCCCTATACGCCCCAGACCGTCTGGCGGGCGATCCAGAAAGCGAAGGGTGGGGGATCGGGCGCGACCGACCACACGAACGGATCGAACGGGAAGGGAGGCCAGGCATGATTCCGACGGCCTTCGAGTACACCAGGCCCACGTCGCTCGACGAGGCGATCGCGGCCGTCGGCTCCGGCGGCAAGGTGATCGCCGGCGGCCAGAGCATCATCGGGCTGCTCAAGCTGCGGGTGGCAACGGCCGACCGGCTCATCGACATCGGCCGCATCAAGGAGCTGAAAGGCTACCGGAAGATGCCCGACGGCGGCGTCGAGATCGGGGCCCTGACGACGTACGCCGAGTGGCAGGCGTCAACCACCATGGCCTCGGTCGCGGATGCAATCGACCTGATTGCCGACGTCCAGGTCCGCAACCGCGGGACGGTCGGTGGGTCGATCGCCCACGCCGATCCCGCCTCCGACATGCCGGCGATCGCCCTGGCTTTCGACGGCTCGGCGGTTCTCCGCGGCCCGCGCGGCGAGCGGGTCGTTCCGCTCGACGGCTTCTTCGTCGGTCCGTTCACGACGAGCATGGCGGCGGACGAGATCCTCGTCTCGATCCGGCGTCCCGCCCTCCCGGCCGATGCGGTCTTTGCCTACCGCAAGCTCGCCCAGCCGGCGTCGGGCTACGCGATCGTCGGCGTCGCAGCGCTGGTCGCCATGAGCGGCGGCAGCATCAGCCACGCCCGGGTCGCGCTGACCGGGGTCGGCGAGGTCGCCTACCGGGCGAAGGCCGTCGAGGCCGACCTCATCGGCTCCGATGGGTCGGCGAACGCCATCGCCCACGCGGCCAGTCACGCGACCGACGGCGTGACCGTCGCCAGCGACATCCATGCCGACGCCGCCTACCGGGCGGCGATGGCCGTGGTCTATACGAAGCGCGCGATCGAGGCCGCTCTCGGCCGCTGAGGCCGAGGCCCTCGTTCGTTCGGCGGGTGCGACTCGAGCGGATCGTCCCGGGTCGCCGCCCGCCTGACGAGCTCGTCGGGGCCGTCCTGGCGCGCGACCTCGCCGTCGGCGGGTCGCGCTGGGCGAAAGGGCGGCGCCTGTCGGCCGCCGACCTCGACGCGCTCGCGGCCCGCAGCCTGCCCGTCGCCGATCCGGTCACGGTGCTGGTCCTCGAGCCCGGCGACCTGCACGAGGATGACGCCGCGCTCCGACTCGCCGCCGCCGTGGCCGGTCCCGGCCTCAAGCAGCGGGGCCCGGTCCAGAGCCGCGTCGACCTTGTCGCCGAGCATGACGGCGTGCTCCATGTCAGATCGGCGGACCTGGAGCGGCTGAACCGGCTCGACCCGCTCGAGGTCTTCACCCGCCTCGAGGGTTCGATCGTCTCGGCCGGCGATCTCGTGGCCAGCGTGAAGGTGGCACCGCACGTCGTGGCCGAGCGCGTCGTGGACGCGGGCGTTCGGATCGCGGCCCGGTCGCGGAGGCCGCTCGTGACGGTCGCCCCGTTCCGCCCGATGCGCGTGGCGGTCATCGTCAAGGAGTCGCTCCGCCCCGCCGACCGGCCAAGGTTCGAGACCAGCGTCCGGGCGAAGGTCGAGAGCCTCGGCTCCGCCGTCGTGGGGATCGCGTACGTCGCCGACGATGACGCCCCGGTCACGTCCGCGCTTGCGGCGGCGACGAAGGGCCACGACCGTGCAGACGTCGTCCTGACAGCGGGCGGCCGCTCGACCGATCCGTCCGACCCGTTCTTCACCGCGATCGCCGACCTCGGTGGGCGCGTGGTCCGGCAGGGCGTGCCGGCTCACCCGGGCTCGATGCTGTGGCTGGCCAAGGTGGGCCGGACCGCGATCCTCGGCCTGCCGACATGCGGGGCGTACTCGAAGACAACGGCTGCCGACCTCCTCCTTCCGCGCCTCCTGACCGGCGAGCCGCCGACCCGGACGACCGTCTCGCACCTCGGCCACGGCGGCGTCCTGACGCGCGAGATGCGCTTCCGCTTCCCGCCGTACGCGCGGGAACTCGACGCGCCGGACGGCTGATGCGCCGTCGCGCGGTGTAGATTCCGATGATGGCCGACCCTCTCGACGTTCCCGCCCCGCCCGCGCTGCCAGTCGGTGCCGCCGTCCTCGGCACGATCGAGGGAATCCAGGACGCATTCTTCGCTCGCGACTACGTCTGCGACCGATCCCTGGCGACGGCGACGTACCTCGCTCTGCAGCTCGACCGGCCGCTGCTCCTCGAGGGTGAGGCCGGCGTTGGCAAGACCGAGCTCGCGAAAATCCTCGCGGCGAGCCTCGGTGCGCGGCTGATCCGGCTGCAGTGCTATGAGGGCCTCGACGTCAACGCCGCGGTCTACGAGTGGAACTACCCGCGCCAGATGCTCGAGATCCGGCTGCTGGAGGCCCGCGGCGAGGCGACGTCGGCGAACGCCCACGACATCTTCGGGCCGGACTTCCTCATTCGCCGGCCGCTCCTCCAGGCCCTCGAGGCCGACCCGGCGGAGGAGCCGCCCGTCCTCCTCATCGACGAGATCGACCGGGCCGACGAGGAATTCGAGGCGTACCTCCTCGAGATCCTCTCGGACTTCCAGGTGACCGTTCCAGAGATCGGCACGATCAAGGCCGATCGGCCGCCCCGGGTCATCCTGACCTCGAACCGCACCCGCGAAGTTCACGACGCGCTCAAGCGCCGCTGCCTCTACCACTGGATCGACTACCCGTCCGCCCAGAAGGAATACGAGATCGTCTCGGCGCGGGTACCGGAGGCACCGGAGCGGCTGGCCAGGGAGGTCGTCGGGTTCGTCCACCGCCTGCGCGAGGCCGACCTGACCAAGGTTCCCGGCATCGCCGAGACGCTCGACTGGGCGGCGGCGCTCCTGTCGCTTGGTGCCCGCGAGCTCGCTCCGGAACTCGTCGACGAGACGCTCGGCGTCGTCCTCAAGTACGAGGAGGACATCCGGCGCGTCCGGGGCGAGACGACGCGCCGTTATCTCGCCGAGGCGGCCGCGCGGCCCTGACGCAGATGGCCATGAGCCACGCTCCAGATCCCGCGATCGTCGCGTCGCCGAACGGCGGCGAGGTCGACGGGCGGCGGCTGCTCGCCGAAGCTGTCGGGTTCGGTCGGGCGCTCCGGAGGGCGGGCCTCGCGATCGATCTCGGAGCCGCCATCGACTATGCGCGGGCGCTGACGCTCGTCGACATGGGCGATCGCGAGACGGTGCGGGCCGCCGGTGCCGCGGTCTTCGTCCGGCGGCGGGACGATCGCGAGGTGTACGACCGGGTCTTCGACCGCTGGTGGCGGCGGCGCGGCAGGCGCCTGCCCGGCGAGGGCCCGCAGAGCGCGGCGCCACGCGAGGAGGCGCCGCCCGGCGCGGAGGAAGCCGAGGGCACGCCGGCCGACCACGAGGATGCCGAGAACGGCAGAGAGGGCACGGTCGACGGCATCCCGATGCCGATGTCCGGGGGCGATGAGGACGATCGACGAGGCCGACATCGACGGCCACATCGCGTCGCCCGACGCCTACAGCGCCGCCGAGGCGCTCCGCCACCGCGACTTCGACCGGATGACCGCGTCGGAGCTGCGCGACGCCGAGCGGCTCGTCGACCTGCTCGAGCCGCGCCTCGAGCTGCGCCGGACACGGCGCTACGAGCTCCACCACCACGGCCGGCTGCTCGCACCGCGGGCGATGATGCGGCGGAACATCGCGACCGGCGGCCAGATGACTGACTGGGTCTGGCGGCGGGCGGTCAAGCGTCCACGCAAGATCGTCGTCCTCTGCGACATCTCGGGCTCCATGGAGCGTCATGCCCGGCTGCTCCTGCGGTTCATCCAGGCGCTCTCGGCATCGTCGGCCGTCAAGACGGAGTCGTTCGTCTTCGGGACGAAGCTGACCCGAGTGACGCGGCTCCTGCGCGACCGCGACCGAGATCGTGCGCTGGCGAAGGTCGCGGACGCGGTCAACGACTGGGCCGGCGGGACCCGGATCGGCGAGTCCTTCCGCGAGTTCAACCTGCACTGGGCGCGGCGAACGCTCCGGACGAGCGGCATCGTGATCGTCGTCTCGGACGGCTGGGATCGGGGCGATCCGGCGCTCGTCGCGACGGAGACGGCACGCCTGCGCCGGAACTGCCACCGGCTCGTCTGGCTCAACCCGCTGGCCGGGACGCCCGGCTACGAGCCGCTCGCCGGTGGGATGCGGGCTGCATACCCCTACATCGACGACTTCCTGCCGGCCGGCACGGTCGCGAGTCTCGAGCGGCTCGGCGAGATCCTCGCCGGCGTCCGCTCGGGCGACGTCCGGCGGGGCGGAGAGGCCGCGGCGTCCGCTGATGCCGGAGCGCGTGTCGCCATCCGTGAACTGGCACCACCCCGGGCCGTCTTTCCGGGCCACATCCCGCCCACCGAGGCGAGGCCCCTCCGATGACGAGTCCGTCGCGATGAAGGAGCTCCTGCCCACGCTCGAGGCCTGGCGGAACGACGGCATCGGGATCGGCCGGGCGGTCGTCGTCCGGACCTTCGGCTCCGCGCCGCGGCCGGAGGGCGCGGTGCTCCTGCGCGCCGACGATGGGCGGATCGCCGGGTCCGTCAGCGGCGGCTGCGTCGAGGGGGCGGCCGCGGAGGAGATCGAGCGCGCCCGGCGCGACGGCCACTCCCGGGTGATCCGCTACGGGATCAGTGACGAGGACGCCTGGGACGTCGGACTGGCCTGCGGCGGGACGATCGACGTGCTGATCGAGCCTGCCCTGCCGGCGTCGGTCGAGGCGGGTGCGCGGAACCGGAGCGTCGCGGTCGCGACCCCGCTGCCGCCGGACGCGCCGCCCGCGGAGTTCGGGCCGTCGCCGCCCGGTGACGGGGCGCCGCCACAGGCACAGGTCGTGCTCGCCGCCGGCGGCATCGTCGAGGGGTCGCTGGGCTCGGCGACCGCCGACGCGGCCCTCGAGGACGCCGCCCGCGAAGCGCTGCTGCGGGGCACATCGCGGACCGTCGAGATCGAGGGCCGATCCGTCTTCGTGGAGGCCTTCCCGGCTCGCCCGAGGCTCGTGGTGGTCGGTGCCGTCGAGGTCGCCCGCTCGCTGGTCCGGTTCGCCCGCGAGCTCGGGTTCGAGACGATCGTCGTCGACGGCCGCGCGTCGTTCGCGACGCCGGAGCGCTTCCCGGCCGACCAGGTCGACCAGCTGATCGTCGGTTGGCCGGACGAGGTCGCCGACGAGATCGGGCTCGGCCCGGACGACGCGGTCGCCGTGCTGACCCACGACGTCAAGTTCGACGAGCCGGCGATCGTCGAGGCACTCCGCCGCAACTGCCGCTACGTCGGCGCGGTCGGCAGCCGCAAGACCCAGGGCGACCGGCGGGAGCGGCTCAGCGCAGCCGGCGTGAGCAATGAGGAGCTCGCCAGGCTTCGCGGCCCCGTCGGGCTCGACCTGGGCGGCCGCGCGCCGGCGGAGACCGCCCTGGCGATCATGGCCGAGATCGTGGCCAACCGGTACGGCGGGACGGGCAGGCCGATGCGTGAGGCGGCCGTCGGGGCACCGCGGTGAACGTCGCCGCGATCGTTCTCGCGGCCGGCGCGTCGAGCCGATTCGGGTCCCCGAAGGCGCTCGCCCTGCTCGATGGCCGGCCGATCCTCGAGCACGTCCTCGACGCCGTCCGGACCGCCGGGATCGAGGAGATCGTGGTGGTCCTCGGACATGCGGCCCAGGAGATCGAGGACGGGATCGACTGGCTCTCCGAGCGCCGCGTCCGCAACCCCGACCCGCGGTACCTGTCTGGTTCGCTCCAGGTGGGCCTGTCGGCCGTCCTCGACATCGACCCGCCAGTCAGGGGCGTCGTCATCGTCCTTGGCGACCAGCCCCGGACCCGCCCGGAGGTCATTCGGGCGCTCATCGGGGCGGCGCGATCCACCGATCGTCCCATCGTGATCCCGCGCTATGCGGACGGCGGCGGCGCGAACCCGGTGCTGCTCCGGGCGGATGCCTTCGAGCTTGTCGACGAGGCGAGCGGCGATCGCGGCCTCGGGCCGATCCTCGGGTCGGATCCGGATCTCGTCCTCGAGGTACCGGTCGCGGGTTCGAACCCCGACATCGACCGCCCGTCCGACCTGGCCGAGCTGGCCTGGGGGGAGCGCGTCCGGGCCAACCGGGAACAGGTCGACCGGCTCCGCGAGGTCCCGGACGGGCCGGACTTCTACGGCCCCGTCACGAGCCTGTTCCGGGTGGATCCCGATCGATCGGACGATCCGGTCCTCGACGCGGTCATGGCGCTCGCCATCCCTGGCGAGACGTGGCTCGACATCGGTGCCGGAGCCGGCAGGTTCGCCCTGCCGCTGGCCCGGGTCGCCGCCGAGGTCGTCGCGCTCGAGCCGTCGCGAGGGATGCTCGATGCGCTTCGCGAGGAGATGGCGACCCACGGAGTCACGAACGTCCGCCCGGTCGAGGCGCGCTGGCCGGCTCCCGACCCGCCGACCGGCGACGTCGCCCTGATCGCCCACGTCGGCTACGACATCGAGGCGATCGGGCCGTTCGTCCGGGCGATGGAGGCGTCGGCGCGGCGCCTGTGCGTTGCCGTCCTGATGGATCGCCAGCCGTCGTCGCTCGTGGACCCGTTCTGGCCGATCGTCCATGGAGAAGCACGCGTCGCCCTGCCCGCACTGGCCGACTTCGTTGCGTTCCTGGAGGCCGCCGGTCGCGTTCCGAGCGTGTCGACGTCCCAGCGCGAGCCGCGCCGTTTCGCGAGCCGCGAGGAGCTCGCCGGGTTCCTTCGGCGCCAGCTGTGGATCGCCGACGGCGGCGAGAAGGAGCGGCGGTTCAACGCCGCTCTCGACGAGCTCATCGTCGAAGGCGACGACGGCCGGTTCGGGCTCGCGGGCCAGGCCGCATCGCCGACCGGCATCGTCTCGTGGGTACCGCCAACCGAAGGAGTCGCTCGATGACCGATGAAGCACTGGGCAGCCGCACCAAGCCGATGTGCCCGATCTGCGGCAACGACACGTTCCGCCAGGAGCGCGGCAAGATCGACAGCGCGTGGGGAATCACAGCCCACAAGGTGACGATGCTGATCTGCGAGCGCTGTCAGTTCGTGCTCCAGTTCTACGACGGCAACACGATCTTCGACTTCGACTGAGGGTCGCCGTCCGCACTCCGCCCCTGGTGACCGATTCCCTGACAGATGTCGCCCTGGCGGACCTTGGGCGACGTCTTCCGGCCGCCGCCAGGCGATCCCGAGCGTGAGGCTCGCGTGCAGGACCGTGCCATCCGCCCGTTTCTGCCCGATTGGGCGCTACCTCCGTGCCCAAGGTCGCTGTCGGCGACGTCTGGCAGGAAATGGGCAGGTGAACGGCGAGGTGACGGACGGCAATCGGACGCGGGATCGAATCAGCCGGGCCGCTCGTTGCGCTGGGCTTTGGCGGCCGTCTCATCGATCCGCTTCGCCCGCGTCTCCGGTCGGCGGGCGAGCGCGATCGATCCGAGGAACATCCGGCGGGTCGAGGGAGGAAAGGCGTCCCAATGCTCGCGGGCAGGCGGCCGGGCCGCGAGCGCGGCAACGAGGTCATCGGGGACCTCGCCGCGCGTCGGGCCATCGAGCACCGTCCAGCTGCCGTCGGCTTTCGCGCGCTCAATGACGGCGAGACCGGCGGGCCGCATCAGGCCGGCGGCCATCAGCCGTTCGATTCGCGCCTTGTTCGTGTCGGCCCATCCGCTTCGGGGCTTGCGCGGCGCGAAGTACAGCCTCGTTCGCTGTTCGTCGACCCGTCCGCCCTTGCTGTCGATCCAGCCGAAGCAGAGCGCCTCTTCGACCGCCTGCTCGTACGAAACGCTCGTCACGCTGTCGCGCCGGCGATGGATGAGCCAGACCCCCGTCGCGGTGGCATGGTTTGCCTCGAGCCAATCCCGCCACCCCTGGCGCCCGCCCGGCTCGACCTCGGGTGCATCGTCGAAAGCACTCATGGAGAGAGCTTACCTAGCACGCGGAGGGAGGTGGGCCTTGCGTCTCGGCCGGTTCGCGCCCGCGACATCAGCCACGACTGCGTCAGCCGACGCCGGGGGTGATCACGTAGGTCGTGATCGGCAGGCCGTCCTGATCGACGACCCCGACTCCGATGTAGGTGCCATCGGCTCCGCGGCCCTCGGTCACGATCACCCAGGCAGCGACGGGCTCCGGCGGCTCGAAGTCGGTCCCGCCCGCCGGCCCGATGATCCTGACCAGGGCCGGCACGAAGGCTGCATCGATGACGTGCACCGGCGGCACGCCCGCGTTCGTGCCGATCACCCTCGCCCGGCCGGCGGCGAGTTCGCCCCCGATCACCGCGCCTGCGGCGGTGGCGTCGAGGGCCGGGGTGGCGGCCGCAGGACCTCCGATCACGTCGACCTGGAGCCCGCCGACGACGATCGAGGTCACGGCGGCAGGCGACGGCGACGGTTCGCTACCGCACGCCGAGGCCACGGCGACCATCACCACGAAGAGCAGGCTGACTCCGATCTTTGCCGACCCGCGCCCGTGGACATGGCCGACACCCGTCAGCCGTCCTCGGGGGCCGCAGCCTTGCCGTCCACGTCGTCGCCGGGCGTCGTCATCGGCGTCTTGCTCAGGTGGCTGGCCTCGATGACCGTCGGCCGACCATCGCGGTCCTTCCAGCGAGTCTGGATCACGACCTCCTCGGATTCGCCGACGAGTCGAAGGGTGACGTTGAATCCCGACCCGCTGTGGTCGATGGAGTCGATGCTCGCCGCGCTCGATGGCAGCGGCAGGAGGGCGATGACCTCGCCCAGGTTGCGCCGAAGCTCGTCGCTGAAGTCCGCGGTCGCCTGATCGATGTCGCCGGCGACGAGAGCATCGCAGAGAGCCTGGGCTCGTTCGCGAACGGCCTGTTCATCCATGGGTTGCTCCTGGGGTCGGGTTCGGACGACTGGGCTGTCGCTGCGCTCACGATAGGTCATGGCGCTCACATGGTCGCCCGCCCAGTGCGCTTCCCGGCGAGTGAAACCCCTCGATCAGTCGGGAGCGGTTTCAGGCTGCCGAACGATGTCGATCGAGATCTCGACGGCCGGGACCGTTCCCCTGTTCTCGAGCCAGTGACGTGTGTTCCGGTCCTCGGGCCAGCCCAGACCCGGCCCGTAGTCCGTGGCGACGCCGTCCCGGTGGTCGGTGATCGTCCCCTGCAGGACGTAGACGACGCCGGGCCTGCCTGCATGGTCGTGGATCGGGCCGAAGACGCCCGCGGGCTCGATGGTCACCATGCGCATGCGGAGCTGCCGCCCTTCCATGCCCTCGATCTCGCCGCCAAGGTCCACCGTCGCCAGGACCTGCACCGCAACACCCGTCGTCTCATGCGCCAGTGGCTGCCTGCTCACGTGCTCTCCTATTTGACGGAACGACCCACGCAACGCCCCAACGGTAGAACTTGTCGCGGTCATCGTCCCTCCTGCTCGGGCTGGCGGTCGTTGCTCCGCCGGACAGGCGCCCTAGAGGTCGCGTACCAGGTAGACCACATCGCCGAGATCATCCGTGGTGGTGTGGTCCCTGCGGAACCCGATCTTCTCGAGTACCCGGAGTGACGCTGCGTTCCAGGGCCGCACGGTCGACCAGAGCCGGTGTCGGCCTGTCGCGGCCGCGGCAGCAACGAGGGCTTGCGCCGCTTCCGTTGCATAGCCGCGTCCGTGGAACCGCCGAAGCAGCTCGTAGGCGATCTCCGGTTCGTCCAGGCTGCAACGCCCGACGACGAGGGCGCAGTAGCCGATCACGTCGCCCTCCGCGCGACGACAGATCGCGAGGGCACCGATCCCGATCTCGATCGTGAGATCCCGGAATCGCGCGAGGCGCGTCGTCGCCTCTTCGAGCGTCGGCGTGTCCTCCCCACGTTCGCCGATGAGCTCTCGGTACCAGGCTGCGTCGCGCTCGTCGCGAAGCCGGAGGGTTAGCCGCTCGGTCTCGATGGCGAGCGACATCGGTTGCCAGGTCACGGATTCAAGGTACAGGACCACCAGTAACGGACACGTCGCCCGTCGGTTGACACGTGAAACTATTTGGTCACATATAGTCGCCGCGTGATGGACGACCCGATGGCACCGGCGTTCCGGGCGCTTGGCGACCCGAGCCGGCGGCTGCTTCTCGATCGGCTCTTCGAGCGCGATGGCCAGACGCTCGGTGAGTTGTGCGCATATCTGCCGTCGATGACCCGGTTCGGGGTCATGCGGCACCTGGGCGTGCTCGAGGAGGCGGGTCTCGTCACGACGCGCAGGGAGGGCCGCGAGAAGCGGCACTTCCTGAACCCGGTCCCGATCAGGCTCGTCCACGATCGCTGGATCAGCAAGTTCGCAGAGCCCGTCGTCGGTGCGATGGCGGCCATCAAGACCAATCTGGAGGCCGAAGCGATGTCCAGCCCCGATCACGTCTACGCCGTCTACATCAAGGCATCGCCCGACCGGGTCTGGCGAGCGGTCACCGACGGGGTCGAGACCGAGAAGTACTACTACGGCACCCGCGTGACCTCCGACTGGTCGAAGGGCGGCCGGATCGTGTACGAGTACCCGGACGGTTCGGTCGCGGCCGACGGCGAGGTCCTCGAGATCGACCCGGGCCGGCTGGTCACGATGACCTTCCACGCCCACTGGGACCCCGAGGTCGAGGCCGCGGGGCCGGTGAGGATGACGTGGGAGATCGAACCGACCGACGACGGCGCATCGAAGCTCACGGTCACGACCGCGGGCCTCGTCGCCGGGTCGAAGATGGCCGAGGAGTTCTCCGGCGGAATCGTGTACATCGTCTCGGGCCTCAAGACGCTCGTCGAGACGGGCGTCCCGATGGCGGTCCCGGTCGAGGCGAGCTGACCGCGCGAGGCCGGCTTCGCGGCGCCTTTCCGGATGATCCGAACACCGTCCCGGCGTTCAGCGCCCAGCAAGACTCGCGCCCCCAATTTACAGGTGCGACGAACTTGCCTTGAGCACGGCCGGCGAGGGGCAGGCGCCGCGTGACGGCGGTATCCGTCCCTCACCAGGCGTCGGCCTTCGAATGATCCGAAAAGAAGGCGGCGCGCCCCGTCCCGCCCCGCCGGGCCTTCCCAGATTCCCATCGTGCGGGTAGTAGCGAAGAGCACGCGCCCATGCCACGCCCCAGGCGCCGCGGTCCACGCACGCGCCGCACCGGATCCGTGGCCAGTCGCCTCTTACTACCCGCACCACGGGCGCTACGGCGCCCCTCGTTGCGTACCGCCCGCACCACGGGAATCCGGGGACGGGAATCCGGGGACGGGAATCCGGGGACGGGATGGGCACGACCGCGAGTCCCGGTGAACCGCCCGTCGCGGCGCGGGCCCCGGTCCCCGGGCGCGGGCCCCGGTCCCCGGGCGCGGGCCCCGGCCGCGAGCGCGGGCCCGGTCCCCGGGCATCTACCCTTCACCGGGGCCGGGCCTCCCCCCATATGCCCGTGCCGCGGGTAGTAACGAAGAGGACGCGCCCGATCCGCCCGCCAGGCGCCGCGGTCCACGCACGCGCCGCACCGGATCCGTGGCCAGTCGCCTCTTACTACCCGCACCACGGGCGCTACGGCGCCCCATGTTGCGTACCGCCCGCACCACGGGAATCCGGGGACGGGAATCCGGGGACGGGAATCCGGGGACGGGAATCCGGGGACGAGATCGGCGCGACCGCGAGTCCCGGTGAACCGCCCGTCGCGGCGCCAACCCCTCGCAACCGTCCCGCATTCTCGTTGACGCTGAAACTACCCGCAGCGCATACTCGTACCTCACAGCACGGACCCCGGCCGGACCGCCGCGTATCGGATCGGCTGTCGGCCCGACCGCCACCGCCGAGCCCGTCCGGTCCGACGGGCCGAGCCTGAGGGGGCACTTGGTGAGGAGGACGGTCGCGCGATGATTCCCGCCACGTTCGACTACGTGCGTCCAGCGGATCTGGACGAAGCCTTGAGGATCCTGACTGAACGCGAGGGGGAGGCGAAGATCCTCGCCGGCGGCTACAGCCTCATTCCGCTGCTCAAGCTGCGGCTCGCCGCGCCGGGTCTGCTCGTCGACCTGCGCGATGTCGGGGGACTCGACGGGATCGTCGAAACCGACGACGAGGTCCGGATCGGGGCCCGGGCGACCCACCGCCAGATCCACGAGAACCAGATCGTCGTCGACCACATGCCGCTCGTCCACGATGCGGCGGGCGGAATCGGCGACCCGCAGGTCCGCAACTCCGGGACGATCGGCGGATCGTGTGCCCACGCCGACCCGTCCTCGGACTGGCCGGCGGTCCTGCTCGCGACCCGCGCATCGCTGGTCTGCCGGAGCGCGAAGGGCGAGCGGGTGATCCCGGCGCGCGAGTTCTTCCTCGACACGTTCACCACGGCGATCGAACCGACCGAGGTCCTCACGGAAGTCCGGATCCCGCGTCGCTCCCATCACGCCGCCGGCGCCTACCAGAAGCTGGAGCGCCGGGCCGGTGACTTCGCGACCGTCGGAGCGGCGGTCGTCGTGAGACTGGCGGCCGACGGTCGGATCGAAGGGGCCGGGATCGGGCTGACCGCCGTCGCGGACACCCCCTTCGCGGCGACCGACGCTGAGGCCGTCCTGGCCGGCCAGGCCCCAACCGAAGAGCTCTACCGCGCGGCCGGCGATGCCGCCGCTGCCCAGAGCAGCCCCGGAGACGACAGCCACGGTCCCGCCGACTACAAACGGGCGATGGTGTCGGAGATGGTCGTCCGGGCACTCCGGATCGCCGTCGATCGCGCCCGCGCGTACGCATAAGGGAGACGAACGTGACGACGCACCATGTCCGACTCACCGTCAACGGCGAAACCAGGGAGGCCGACGTCGAGCCGCGCCTCCTGCTCGTCCACCTTCTCCGCGACATCTTCCTGCTGACCGGCACCCATATCGGCTGCGACACGAGCAACTGCGGCGCGTGCACGATTCACGTCAACGGCAACAGCGTCAAGTCGTGCACGATGCTCGCCGTCCAGGCGGACGGCGCCGACATCAAGACGATCGAGGGGATGGCCGACGGCGCCACCCTCCATGCGCTCCAGCAGGCGTTCTGGGACCAGCACGGCCTCCAGTGCGGCTTCTGCACCCCGGGCATGATCATGCAGGCGGCCTGGCTCCTCGACCAGAACGAGAAGCCGAGCGAAGCGGAGATCCGCGAGGGGATCAGCGGCAACCTCTGTCGCTGCACCGGCTACGTCAACATCGTCAAGTCGATCCAGCAGGCGTCGGGCCAGCTGGTGGCGAGCAAATCGGCGCCCGTCGAGGCCGCGGCAACGGTCGACGGCCAGGAAGTCTCGGCCGAGCCGGCCGCGGCCGGTTGAGGGGAGTCACGAGATGACAACAGAGCAGCAGCTCCAGACGACCCCCGAAGTCGGCGGGATGGGCCACTCGGTCAAACGCAAGGAGGATCCGCGGTTCATCCGCGGCGCCGGCGAGTACATCGACGACCTCGTCCTGCCGGGGATGCTCTGGCTCGACATCGTCCGCAGCCCATACGCCCACGCGACGATCAAGAGCATCGACTCGAGCGAGGCACTCAAGGTCCCCGGCGTGCTCGCGGTGATCACGGGCAAGGACCTGGAGGGCTACAAGCTCCACTGGATGCCGACCCTGGCGGGCGACATGCAGATGGTGCTGCCGACGGACACGGTGATGTATCAGGCGCAGGAGGTCGCCGCGGTCATCGCGACGTCCCGCTACGCGGCGGCCGACGGCGTCGCGGCCGTCCTCGTCGATTACGAGCCGCTGCCCGTGATCGTCGACCCGTTCAAGGCCCTCGAGGAAGGCGCGTTCGTCCTCCGCCCGGATCGCGGGCCGGACAAGCAGAACAATCACATCTGGCACTGGGAATCGGGCGACAAGGGCAAGGCCGACGCGGCGCTCGCCTCGGCCGACGTCACGGTCTCCGAGGACATCTACATCCCCCGGATCCATGTCGCGTCGATCGAGACATGCGGCTGCGTCGCCGACTGGAACCCGGTCCGCCAGCATCTCGACCTTCACATGACCAGCCAGGCGCCGCATGCCATCCGGACCGTCATCGCGCTCGTCGCGGCGGGGGCCGGGCTGCCGATCTCCGAGCAGAACATCCGGGTGAAGACCCACGATATCGGCGGCGGGTTCGGCGGCAAGGTTCCGGTCTACCCGGGGTACGTCCTCGCCGTCGCGGCCTCGTTCCTGATCGGCAAGCCGGTCAAGTGGATCGAGGATCGGTCGGAGAACCTCCAGGCCAATTCGTTCGCCCGCGACTACCACATCCATGCCGAAATGGGCGCGACCAAGGACGGCAAGATCACCGGCCTCAAGGTCAAGACGATCGCCGACCACGGCTACACCGACGCCGCGGCCGACCCCTCGAAGTTCCCGGCTGGCCTGTTCAACGTTATCACCGGCTCGTACGACTTCCCGAATGCCTTCGTCGAGGTCGACGGCGTCTACACGAACAAGCCGCCGGGCGGCGTCGCCTACCGCTGCTCGTTCCGAGTGACCGAAGCGGTCCACGCGATCGAGCGGATGGTCGACATCCTCGCCCACGACATCGGCAAGGACCCGGCCCAGCTGCGGATGGAGAACTTCATCCAGCCTGAGCAGTTCCCGTACAAGACGCCGACCGGCTGGGAGTACGACTCGGGCAACTACCCGGCCGCACTCCAGAAGGCGATGGACATCATCGATTACCCCGGCCTGCGCCGGGAGCAGGCGGAGAAGCGGGCCCGCGGCGAGCTCATGGGGATCGGCATCAGCTCGTTCACCGAGATCGTCGGCGCCGGGCCGTCGCACGACTTCGACATCCTCGGGATCAAGATGTTCGACTCGTGCGAGATCCGGGTCCATCCGACCGGCAAGGTTCTCGCCCGGCTCGGCGTCCAGAGTCAGGGCCAGGGCCACGAGACGACGTTCGCCCAGATCATCGCCGAGGAGCTCGGGTTCCCGGTCGCCGACATCAAGATCGAGGAAGGCGACACCGACACCGCGCCGTACGGCCTTGGGACGTATGCCTCGCGCTCGACGCCGGTTGCCGGCGCCGCCACGGCGATGGCCGCCCGCAAGATCAAGGACAAGGCTCGCAAGATCGCCGCCCACCTCCTCGAGGCCAATGAGGACGACCTCGAGTGGACGAACGGCAAGTTCAGCGTGAAGGGCTCGCCGGATCGGTCCAAGACCATCCAGGAGATCGCGTTCGCCGCGTACACCAACCATCCGCAGGGGATGGAGGCAGGCCTCGAGGCGGTCGACTACTACGATCCGCCGAACCTGACCTTCCCGTTCGGCAGACTACATCTGCGTCGTCGACATCGACAAGGGCACCGGGCAGATCCACATCCGCCGCTTCGTGGCTGTCGACGACTGCGGCAATATCATCAACCCGATGATCGTCGACGGACAGATCCATGGCGGCCTGACGATGGGCCTCGCCCCGGCTCTGTACGAGTCGATCACCTACGACGAGAACGGCACGAACCAGGCCGGAACCTTCATGGACTACCTCCTGCCGACCGCGATGGAGACCCCCGCCTGGGAGGTCGCCAAGACCGTGACGCCGTCCCCGCATCACCCGATCGGGGCGAAGGGAGTGGGCGAGTCGGCCACGGTCGGCGCTCCGCCGGCCATCGTCAATGCCGTCGTCGATGCCCTCTGGCATCTCGGCGTCCGGAATATCGACATCCCGATGACCCCGCAGAAGATCTGGAAGATCCTTCGCGAGAAGGGAGTGACGGCCTGACGGCGCCGCAGCCGGGCGCGCGCGACCTGTTTGCGCGCGCCTCGGAACTCGCCCGGGCCGGGCAGCCGTTCGCGTTTGCCACGGTCGTTGCGGTTGCCCGTCCGACATCCGCCCGACCCGGGGCCCACGGGATCGTCCACCCGGATGGCTCCATCGAGGGCTGGGTCGGTGGCTCGTGTGCCCAGCCGGTCGTCGTCCGCGAAGCGCTCCATGCCCTCGCCGACGGCCAGCCGAGGCTCCTCCGCCTGTCCAAGGATGCCCCTGCCGAGGGTCGCCGCGGCGATGGCATCATCGAGTTGGTGATGACCTGCCACTCCGGGGGAACGCTGGAGATCTACGTGGAACCGAACCTCCCGGCGCCGCTCCTGTGGGTGGCCGGCACGACACCGATCGCCGGGGCCCTCGTGGATCTCGGGACGGCCGCCGGCTTCACGGTCACCCTGTTCGACCCGATCGCCGAGCCGTCCGCCTTCCCGAAGGCCGCCGAGGTCCGGACGGACACGAACCTCGTCGCCGTCGAGCCCGGGGCGAGCCCGTACATCGTCGTCGCGACACAGGGCCAGTGGGACGAGGAGGCGCTCGCCGGCGCCCTCCGGCGCGACGCCCGCTACGTCGGGCTGGTCGCCTCACCGACGCGGGCGGTGGCCGTCCGGGCCTGGCTCCGCGACGAGACCGGCCTCGCCGAAGAGCGCCTCGCGGCCCTCCGGGCGCCGGCCGGGATGGATCTCGGGGCGGAGACGCCCGAGGAGGTCGCCCTCTCGATCCTCGCCGAGCTCATCCAGGTCCGGCGCGGCCGGGCGACATTCGTCGCCTCACCGGGTCCGGCGACGATCGCCGGGGTGGCGGCCGGCACGTCGATCGCCACGGCCGCCGACGACATCGTCCTGCTCGATCCCGTCTGCGGCATGACGGTCCTGCGCGACCACGCGAGGCACCTCGCCGAGCACGAGGGCGTCGTCTACGCGTTCTGCAGCCTCGGCTGCCGGACCCGCTTCTCCAAGGACCCGGCAGCGTTCCTGCCGGACTCGATCCCATCCGAGACCTGACCCGTTCCCCGGCACGGAGGAAAACCACCCGATGAAGTTCGAAGGCACCGTCGAGATCAAGGCGCCGCGGCAGCGCGTCTGGGACTTCCTCATGGACCCGAACCAGGTGGGTCCGTGCGGGCCGGGCGTGGAGAAGATCGAGATCGTCGATGAGACCCACTTCAAGGCGACGGCCAAGGTCGGCGTCGGGTTCATTAGCGCCCGGTTCGCCATCAACATGGAGTTCGCCGAGCGCGATGCGCCGGACAGGGCCGTGATCAAGGCCCGAGGGCAGGCGCCGGGGAGCGCGGTCGACGCGACCTCGACGATGGCGCTTCGCGACGGCCCCGACGGCGGGACCGTGATGGACTGGACGGCGGACGTCCTGATCGGCGGATCGCTCGCCAGCGTCGGGGCCAGGCTGATCGAGGGAACCGCAAACAAGATGATCGGCCAGACCTTCGAGTGCATCCGGACGAAGCTCGAGGCCTGAGCAGGACGGGCGGTCCCCGGGAATGGAACGCCTCCTCCGCGTCGTCGGGCCGGTCGCCACGAACGTCCACGTGCTCGCCGACCCTCACTCCCGCGAGGCGATCGCGATCGACACGGCCACGCCGTCGCTGGCCTGGATCCGGGACGAGCTCGCCGCCCGCGACTGGACCCTGAAGCTGATCGTGTCGACCCACGGCCACTGGGACCACATCGGCGACAACGCCGCGGTAGCTGCCCACACCGGCGCCGAGATCGCCGTCCATCCGCTCGATCGATCCCGGCTCGAGAATCCGGAACCGCTCTTTGCCCCGTTCGAGATCCCGCCGTCCGTGCCCGCCGTGGAGCTGGCGGAGGGTGGTGAGATCCGGTTCGGCGGGATCCGCCTGTCGGTGATCCACACCCCCGGTCACACGGAGGGCTCGGTCTGCCTCTACGCCGCCGATGACGGGATGCTGTTCAGCGGGGACACGTTGTTCGCCGGTGGCTGGGGGCGGATCGATCTGCCCGGCGGTAACGAGGCGGCGATGGTCGAGTCGCTGGGTCGCCTGACGACGTTCGAGGATCGGACCGCGGTCCTGCCGGGCCACGGCAGCGCGACGACGATCGGGCGCGAGCGGCCCTGGCTCGAGCTGGTGCGCGACGGGCGGCGGCTCTTCGCCTAGGGGCCGTTCCTGAGGTTGCTGGTGTCCACGACCTCGAAATCCGAGCCAAGGACAAGCTGCAGCTTGTGCAGGCCGTCATCGTCCCAGCGCGGGTCCGGCGCCCCGGAGATGTAGTAGGCGGAGCCGTTGTCGGCGAGGATCATCCCGTACTTCTTGAGGGCGGTGAGGATCACCTTCGACTGCTTGCTGTAGTGGCTGATATCAACGTTCGCCTTGAGTCGAAGGCGGAGCCCCATCGGCGGGTAGTTCGCGCCGCTCTTGTCGCTGGCGGCGTGGCGGGCCGGGTAGATGTACGTGTTGCGCGTCTCGGGGACCGTGAACCGGATCGCGTGGTTGATGACCCCGGCCTTGACCTCGTCATAGCGGACGAGCCCCGGGTAGATCGGCAGGCCCGCCGCGTCGGCCGACGTCCAGCCGGCGTGTCGCAAGGCGTTCGACTTCAGGTCGTAGATCGCGCCGGATCCTGCGGTCCACTGGCTGCCGTTCTTCTCCGCGAGATACAGCTCCCAGAGCTTGCACGCCGACGTATCGATCATCAGCAGGTGTCGGTCGCCTTGGCCTGGAGCCCCTTCGATCTTCGGGGAAGCAGGGATCGGGTATTTCCCGTGGTCCGACTCGTCGTCGTACTCGAAGGACACCGTCTTCTTCGGGGTTGACGCGTTGACCACGTTGATCGGGATTCCGTAGCCGGCGAACGTTCCGAAGTCCGGATGGAGGGTCTTCGCCAGGCCCATAGTCTTCATCAGTGTCGAGGAGTCAGCGCTCGGCTGAAGCGTGTTGACCGGCTTGTTCCAGACGTTCGTGGCGGGCAGGATCGGGCACCCGCGCCCGTTGACGATCACGCTGCGCGCGTTGGCGACACCGATCGAGCCCACGACCAGCGCGATCGCGACCGCGCCCAGGACCGCGAAGCGGCGGCGAACGACGTGTCGATCCGGCATGGGGCCCATGGTCGCTCCGATCGGCCGCGGCGTCACCTGACCTGATGGTCCCGATCTGCGACCTGCGCCGTCACCTCACATCGTCTTGCGGTACGAGATCCCCGTCTGGTGGCGGCGGAAGCCGTAGGACTCGTAGAGCCGGAGCGCGCCCGTCGGGTTCTCTGCATCGACGCCCAGCGCCGCCTCTTCGAGGCCACGCGCCCGGAGCATCCGCAGCGAATCCGCGATGAGCGCGCCGGCCAGGCCGCGGCGGCGCCACGGTCGTCGGACAGAGATGTGCTCGAGCCAACCGCGCCGGACCCCGAGGATCTCGAAGTCCTCCGGAAAGACGAAATTCATGACCGAGCCAGCGACTTCATCGCCATCCCATGCCACGCGCCACATCGACGTATCGATGGCTGGCACCGAGAACATCCCGAGAAAGTCCTCTTCCGTTCGCTCGGACGGTTCCCAGTGATCGCGGAATGCTTCGACGTCCGCGTCCCAGATTCGCCTGTGGTCAGCCTCGACGACCGGGCGGACCTCGAGCCCGTCCGGCAGCGGGGCATCGGGGATGGGATCCGCGAGCGAGCGAACCATCATGAAGCCGTATCGGACGCGCTCATAGCCCTCGGATTCCAGCAAGGCAATGGACGCGGGCTGCGTCTCGCTGACCCAGGAGTTGAAGACGTGCGGTTCGTGACTCTTCCAACCGGCGGCCACCTCGCGCGACCGTCCTTCGGCCCAGTGAAGGAGCGAGCGGCCGATGCCCTGCCGCCGTTGAGCCGGTCGAATCCAGCCCGTGAGCTCGTGATGGACCTTGTCGCCGCGGATCCGATGCGTGCGCTGGGTGCCCCCGACAAGGTCGCCGTCGATTTCCGCGACGAGCATGTCGAGGCCGGCGTCGAACCCGGCGTGATGGACCAGATCGTTGCGGAAGTCCTCCGCCGACGGCACGTAGTCGTCACCGTCCGCGAGGTTCGCCTCGACGATGAGGGCGACCAGCGAAACGAGGTCGCGGTCCATGTCGAAGGGCCGGAAGCACAGGCCGGGGATCGCCGGCGCATCGGGGAGATCGATGATCGTGTCGGTCGTCGGTTGGGTGGTCACGCCGATGCCTCCGTGGTCGAGTCGAACGGTTTGCGCCAGGCGGTGTTGCTGCTTCGGACCTCGAATCCGCAGCTCCGATAGAGCTCGAGGGCGGCATTGGCGTTCTCGGAGTCCACACCGAGGCCGGCACTCGTCATTCCCCGCGCGCGAAGCAGGTCGAGGCTGAGCAGGATCAGCGCGCGGGCGAGCCCGCGTCGCCGGAACGGGCGCCGGACGAACACGACATCAAGGGTCCCGCGACGTCGGCCCAGGAGCTCATTCTCGTCGTCGTCGATGACGTTCCGCACGGCCCCTGCGACCTCGCCGCCGGCGAACCCGACGACGAACAACGACGGATCGGTCAGCGGATCGCCGGCGAACCGGGCAAACGCGTTCTCGCTCTCATCGCGCGCGCCCCAGTGGTCGCGGACGGCTTCCATCTCGGCCTCCCAGATGGCTCGCAGGTCGTCGCGGCCGACCGGTCGCACCGTGAAGTCGGCGGGCACCTTCGGATCCGGGATCCCGTCGAGGGTCGGCCGAACCATGTCAAAGAACGTCCGCACCGACAGATAGCCGTTTGCGGCAAGAAGCTGATGCGCCGCGGTCTCGGTGTCCCACGTCTCCTGGCCGAACCAGCGCGGCCGGTCCGACTCGTGCCCGGCAGCGATCGCCCGGAGCCGCGATTCGCCCCAGGCGAGCATCGCCGAGCCGATCCCAACGCCCAGCCGATCCGGATGGAGGAGGCAGGTCAGGTCGTAGCTCCGACTGCCATCATCCTGATCGCTCCAGTCGACCCGGACGTACCCGATCGTCGTGCCGTCCAGCTCGACGATCGCGAGATCGCGCGACGGGTCGCAGTTCGTCAGGTGCTCGTACTGGTTCGTCATGCGTTCAACCGTGACGATCTCCTCGACACCGTTCGCGAGCCTGACCGCCATGTTCGCGGCGACCATCCCCGGGATGTCGTCATCGCCCCAAAACTGCCGGAACGTGAGCCCAGGCAGGTTGGCGAGCGCGACGTCGAAGCCGTCAATGCGGATCACCATCCACCTCGTCCGTACTTCGCTTCCATGTGCGCGTTCACGCTCTTGCCGATCGCCTTCCAGCGACGGCGCTCCTCCGCCTTGGCGAATGCGTCGACCCGGCGCTCGAGGTGGCGGGCTTCACGCTCGAGCTTCTTCCAGCCCTCGAACCTGGTGGCGTCGAGGTCGCCGTCGACGATGGCCGCGGCTACGGCGCAACCGGGCTCGCCGGCGTGGCCGCAGTCGGAGAACCGGCAGGTCGCGGCGAGAGCGTCGATGTCGGCGAACGAGCGCTCGATGCCCCCGTCGGCGTCCCACAGGCCGAGCTCGCGCATGCCGGGCGTGTCGAGGATCAACCCGCCGTCCGGCATCCGGTGGAGCTGGCGCCGGGTCGTCGTGTGGCGGCCGCGGCCGTCGGCCTCGCGGATCTCACGGACCGCGGCCAGCTCGTCGCCGGCGAGCGTGTTGACGAGCGTGGACTTGCCGACGCCCGACGAGCCGACGAACGCGACGGTCGAGCCGGGCCCGATGCGGGCCCGCAACTCGTCGATCCCGCGCCCGTCGATGACGCTGACGGTGATGATCGGGACGCCGACGGCGATGGCCTCGACCTCGGCGCGGGTCGCGTCGACGTCCTCGCTCAGATCGGCCTTGGAGAGAACGACCACGGGCTCCGCGCCACTCTCCCAGGCAAAGGCGACGTAGCGCTCGAGGCGGCGCAGGTTCAGGTCGTGGTTGAGCGACGCGACGACGAACACCACGTCGACGTTCGCGGCCACGACCTGGGCGACCGACCTGAGCCCGGCCGCATGGCGGACGACGGTCGTCCGCCGAGGCAGGATTGCGTGGACGGATGCGCCGTCGCCGCGCGCCTCGACCGCGACCCAGTCGCCGACGGCCGGATACGCGGCGGGGTCGTCGCCCGCCTCGAACCGGTAGCGGCCGGTCACGCTGGCCCGCAACTCGCCCGCGCCCGTCTGGACGACGTACGAGCCGCGGTCCTCGGCGACGACCCGAGCCGGCTCGAAGCCCGCCTCCGCGTGAGCCGCAAAGGCGGTCGAGACGTCGCCGGACCAGCCGAACGAGGCGAGATCGAGCATCGTCATCAGCCGACCCTCTTGAGCTTGCCGGTCCGCTTCGCGTAACGCTCGGCGCGTCCGAAGGCCCAGAGGCCGAACGGGATGAGCACCGCGCCCATCACGAGCAGCGGCCAGACATCGTTGACGAGGTCACCGATCGCGGCGCCGTCGATCAGCCCGTGGCGGACGCCGTCGAGGACGTACGTGGCCGGCGACAGGCGGGACAGGACCTGCATCCAGCCCGGCAGGACGTCGACGGAGTAGTAGACGCCCGAGACGAGCAGGAGACACGACTGGAGGACGAACGTCATCTGCGCCCCACGCTCCACGTAGAGGAGCGGCAGGATCGCGGCGATCATCCCGATTCCGACGAAGCTGAACGACCCGAGCGCCATGAACAGGGCGACCGTCAGCGGATTGGCGCCGCTGAAGTCGAGCTGCGGGAAGAACAGGACGAGGACGACGAGGATCACGGCCGTGTGAACCAGGCCGTAGACCATCGCGTACACGACGGAGCCGAGGAGCTGCGACGAGCGCCGGATCGGCGCCATCATCGTGTACTCCAGGGTTCCCTCCCAGCGCTCCACGGAGATCGTCTCGGCGATCCACGAGAAGACGACCGACAGGTAGTTCCAGAAGATCGCGCCCACCATCAGCAGCAGGATCAGCCGCGGGCTGCCCTGGTCGGCACCGATGAGCGAGATGGAGAGCGCGCCCGCGACCGAGTAGACCAGGAAGGCGACTTCCCAGCCCCAGTAGCGGCGTGTGAGAAAGAAGTTGCGCTCGATGAAGGCGTACGAGGCCTTCAGCTCATGGGCGACGCTGAACACGGTGGTTCTCCTGCGAGGAGAGCCGGCCCGATCCTCAGCGGAATCGGGCCAGCTCGAACGACGGCTCGCCGGCCAACCGCTCGCCCGCCCGGACGAGGGACTGACCAACGCGCTGTCGGATTGGTCGGGACGGGCGGGCGAACCGGCGGAACTCTGCAGCCTGCCGGAACTCGTCCTCTCGTCGCTCCTTGGCCAGCCGAAGCTGGTACTTCGCGTACTCGTTCATTGCTTTCTCACCTCCTTTCATTCGTCGTTCTCGTCGCTCTCGTCCTCGACGTCCTCGTCGAGCGAGCGACCGGTGTAGGCCATGAACACGTCGTGGAGCGTTGCGGCCGCTCCGGTCCTGCTTGCCTGGTCGGCGATCAGGCCTCCAGGGGTGTTCTCGGCGACGACCTTGCCGCCGTCGAGGATCGTGATCCGGTTGCAGAGCCGCTCTGCCTCGGCGAGGTCGTGGGTCGTGAGCACGATCGACGCGTCGTGCGTCTCCCGGAGCTCCTCGACGAACGACTGGACGTCGAGCTTCGAGCGAGGGTCGAGGCCGGTCGTCGGCTCATCGAGCAGGAGGAGCGACGGGCTCGTCAGCAGGGCTCGCGCGATCGCGACCTTCTGCTGCATGCCGCGGCTCATCTGCTCGACCGGCCGGCCGACCCGCTTCTCGCCGATCCCGAGGCGACCCAGGATCGCGATTGCCTCACGCCGGGCATCCCCGGCGTTCTTTCCGTAGAGACGAGCTGCGAACAGCAGGTTCTCCATCGGGCTGAGCTTCTTGAAGAAGGCGGCATCGACGCTGACCCGGTTGATCAGCCGCTTGACCGCCATCTCCTCGCGGACGATGTCGTGGCCGAAGACCTCGACCCGACCCTCGTCGAGCGTGAGGAGACCGCTCACCAGCCGGATGAGTGTCGACTTGCCGGACCCGTTCGCACCCAGGATCCCGTGGATGCCGCCCCGCTCGAGGCGGAGTGACACGTTCGAGATCGCGGTGACGGGCTTGCGCTTCCGGCCGATCGTGAACCGCTTCGTGACGCCGTCGATGACGAGCGCTGGGACGGCTTCCTGGCCGGCGAGCGCGTCGACCGAGTCGACGGGCCTCGCGATATTCGGTTGCTGGAGCAATGTCGCGGTCACTGGAGTCGAGCCTCTGGTTGTTGCCTGCCTGTGACTGGGGTGCGGGGCCGGGAAATGAAGAGCCGCGGGCCCGCTGACGTCGTCCCGGACGTCGGGTGGGCCTCGCGGCTCCGGATGCGCTTCGCATGGAAGGGCATCAAAAAAGCCGGGGGCCCATCTGGCCCACGGCTCGTGGTTCGTGCTCCGGCGGGTCTACCGCCTCAGCCTAACTCGAGATGGGCACAGATCTCCCGATGACAGCACCACTGAGGGGCGCCATCGTGCGCGGGATCCGGAACTTCATCATTCGGAGCCGCCTCCTGCTGGAGTGGACGATGGCGGGCGATCTGCACGCCGGTCGGCAGTCTACGCGCGGCGCCGAGAGGGTGTCAACCCTGGCCGGGATGATGTCGGCGACGCGACAGTCGCCCGCCAGTTGTGCCCGGCCGCTCCGCCGCTTCGGACTTTCCTGCCACGTGTCCGTGGCGCAGACCTTGGGCAGGCTGCCCGACCGCCGTCGGCCCGGCAGTCGTCGGAATCAGCCTTCGAGGACTAACGGACCGCCCCGAATCCGGCGCATCCGGTGCTCTCGCCGCCCAAGACCCCGCCCAAGGTCTGTCAACCGGACATGTGGCATGGAAGTGCGCCCGGTGGCGGCGCCCGGGAGGTGCGCGGGACCCACGGTCAACATGGTGCCCCCGAACCGCCGTGTTGCCGGCCGACAGGCCGGCGCCGGGGGGCAAGTCGTGACCGGGAGTCCCGGAGGCGCCGCGACGTGGGTCGTGCGAGGTGCAGGGTCCCTGACGGGGCCCGATCTTGTTGACCCAGAGTCCCGCGACGACCACGCGGCACGCGCCGCGGCCGCCGCGCGGCGTGCGCCGGGCCGCCGACATGCGCCGACGGGGCGATGCGCGGGACTATCCTGCGATCCGTGCCACCGCTGGATCGCATCCCGGAGTTCGATCTCTACGCCGAGTTGGACGTCGCGCCGGACGCTGACGAGCAAGCCATCGAACGTGCCTGGCGCGCGGGCGTCCGGTCGGTACATCCCGACCGTGCCGGCAGCGCCGACGAGCGCTCGGCGACGATGCGCACGGTCAGGTTGAACATCGCCCGCGAGTGGCTCATGGACCCTTCGAAGCGGGAGCGTTACGACGTCCTCCGCCGGCCGGCTCGGCGACGGGCGGAGATCCCCGAGGTCGATCCCCTTGGTTCCTGGCCGGTACGCCCGCGGCGCCGTCGGCCCCACCTGCTTGCCTTCCTCATGCGGGGCATCGTCGTCTCGCTGTCGATCGTGGTCATCACGGCGATCGTCGGGGTCGGATCGAGCGTCCTGTCGGCCGTGCTGTTCCTGACGGGCGCCTTCACCTTCATGGCGTTCGCCCTGTACGCGGTCGTCTGGGTGCTCGTCGGGGTTATGACTCGTCGGCTGAACGACTGAGGTCGCGCCTCACGATCACCCGGCGGACCGTGGCCGACGGCGAGTCGATCTCCTGGACGACCCGGAAACCGGCGGCCACGAAGGTCGAGAGGAGCCCCGTGTAGGCGACGCCCGCGCCGACCGTCGCGCCGCCGGCATCGACCGGGTACGCCTCGAGCGCGGGTGCGCCATGCTCGCGGGCGTAGTCGACGGCCGCATGGAGAAGCTGCCGCGCCAGGCCGCGGCGGCGTTCCGTGCGCGCGACGACGAAGCAGACGATCGACCACACCGGAACGTCGTCGAGCCGCGGCCGGATCCGCGACGCCTCGAGCCGGGCGAAGGCCTCGCGCGGCCCGAGACTGACCCAGCCGACGGCCGCCCCGTCGCGGTAGGCGAGGAGTCCGGGCGCCGGCCCGCGATCGACAATCTCGCGGAGGTGCTCCTGGTTGCGTGAGCGCGACGACAGCGACCAGTCCTTGCCGCGCAGCCGCCAGTAGACGCACCAGCAGGTCTTGGGATCGCCGCCCTGGTTGAACAGCGACGCGACGTCTGCCCAGCGATCGGCGGTCAGGGGCACGATCGACAGTGAACCGGCGGCCATGCGTCCATCGTAGGCACGAACGGGACAGCCGATGTCAGGATTCGCACCACGGTCGGGGAGGCGTTTGACGCTCCCGGACCACCGCCGTACGCTGCCGTTCCAGTCCGATCCCCCGACGCAGGTTGCCGTGGACGTCGCCTTGCATCCCGATACGTCGCGCCTCATGGAGCCGCTTCGTGGCGCCTCCCTCGACGCCGAGCTGGCCGCGCTCGTGTCGATCCTCGTCGAGCAGGGCGTCTCGATCGTCGTCGCTGCCCCGCCGGAGTCGCGAAGTGCCGCGGAGCGCCTGGTCGGGGCCCTCGACCCGACGCGGACGCCCGGTCGATCTCGACCACTTCGGTGAGGGCAGCCAGGCCCTTCTCCGGGCCGCGTCGCTCGGGGTCGGCTTCGCCGCGACGATCGAGGCCGCGTCCCTCGAAGATGTCTTCGAGCGGCTGCGGGCTGCCGCCGACCTTTCGGACGACGAGCTCTCGTATCTCGGAGTGGTGATCGTCCTCGATGGGGCAGGTCGCGTCGCCGTCGCCCATCACGTCCGGCCGCTCGCCCTCGACGGCCATGGCCACGTCCAGCGCCTAGGTCCGGCGGTCCTCGCCGCTCGGGACGCGGCGAGCGGTCGCCTCGAGCACTTCTCCTGGGCCGTCATGCCGGAGCTGGCCTCGCGGATCCGCTGGAAGGCCGGCGACCTGGAGGCGGAGGTCGATCGGCGCCACGAGACGCTCAGCCACGCTGCAGGACACCCGTCGTGACGGCTCGTCCCGTCGACGCCACCCGCCCCGCGACCCTCGGTGAGCTGCGCGCGTCCGGCTGGCAGAGCCGGTCGGTCAAGGCGGAGCTGCGAGCGAACCTCCTCGAGCGGCTGGCATCGGGCCGGGGGATCATGCCCGGCATCGTCGGCTACGGGGACAGCGTCGTCCCGGCGATCGAGAACGCGATCGTCGCGGGCCAGGACCTCGTCTTCCTCGGCGAGCGGGGCCAGGCCAAGACGCGGATGGCTCGGCTGCTCGTCGACCTGCTCGACGAGTGGCTGCCCGTCGTCCGGGGCGGCGAGCTGAACGACGACCCGTACGCCCCGATCAGCCCATCCGGCCGGGCCATTGTCGACGAGCACGGCGACGAGACGCCGATCGACTGGCTGCCCCGCGACCGGCGCTACGCGGAGAAGCTCGCGACGCCCGACATCACGATCGCCGACCTGATCGGCGAGGTCGACCCGATCCGCGTCGCCGAGGGACGCTACCTCTCCGACGAGCTGACCCTCCACTACGGCCTCATCCCGCGGGCGAACCGCGGCATCTTCGCGATCAACGAGCTGCCGGACCTCGCCGAGCGGATCCAGGTCGGGCTCCTCAACATCCTCGAGGAGCGCGACGTCCAGATCCGCGGCTTCACGGTGCGCCTGCCGCTCGACCTGTACGTCGTCGCCTCGGCAAATCCGGAGGACTACACGAGTCGCGGGCGGATCATCACGCCGCTCAAGGACCGCCTCGGGACGCAGGCCCGGACGCACTACCCCGTACCCTCGAGCACGAGCTCGAGATCGTCCACCAGGAGAAGAAGCGGTTCGAGGCCGGCGAGGGCGAGCCGGCGGTCGTCGTCCCGCACTTCATGGAGGAGCTGCTCGCAGAGCTCACCCACCTCGCCCGGCGATCACCGGAGATCAGCCAGCGGTCCGGTGTGAGCGTCCGGGTGACCGTCGCCAACGCGGAGGTGCTGGAGGCGGCGGCGCTCCGGCGCGCGGTCAGGCTCGGGGAGTCGGTCGCCTCGCCGCGGGTCTCGGACCTGGGCGCCGTGATCGCCTCGACGGTCGGCAAGATCGAGCTGGAATCGGTCGGCGACGAGGCGCCTGAGGAGCGGGTCGTCGAGCGGCTGATCACGAAGGCCCTCTACGCGACGTTCGGCCGGCGCGTCTCGATCGACGACCTCGACGACGTGGTGCTCGCGTTCGAGGACGGCCTCGTCATCGAGACCGGCGAGGGCGTTCCGTCGCACGAGTACGTGGGCTGGATGCGCGAGGTCCCGGGACTTCACGAGGCGGTTCGGCGCCTGGGCGCCTTCGACGCCACCGACGGCGCGGAGGAGCCGGGCGTCGTCGCTTCCGCGGTGGAGTTCCTCCTCGAGGGCCTGCATCTGTCGCGCCGCATCAACAAGGATCGGGCCGGCGCGGCGACGGTCTATCGACGATGACGGGGACCCTTGGCGTCCTACGTCCCTGACCGGCGCGACCTCGACGGCGGCCCGGCCGTCGGGTCCTCGCGCGACCCGCTGCTCGCCCGGGCCGCCCGCTACGCCCGCTGGGATGGCAGCCAGTCGATCCCGGCGCTCGACGCCGACGAGATCATGGACGCGCTCGCCGACGACGTCATGGCGGAGGGAGATCTCGGCGAAGCCCTCCGCCGGCTGATGGAGCGCGGCTGGCGCGGCCGCGATCCGAGCCGCGCCGACCTCGCCCGGGCTCGACGACCTCCGCGAGCGGCTGCGCCGACGGCGCGAGGCAGCTCCAGGAGCGCTACCAGCTCGCAGGACGTCCTCGCCGACGTCCGCCAGGAGCTCGAGGAGATCGTTGACGACGAGCGGGCCGGGATCGAGCGTCGGCTCGACGATGCGGCAACGCCGCCGGATGGCGCCGCCGCCGACCCGAAGCTCAGCGCGATGCTGCGCGACGCGGCGGCTCGCCGGATGGACCAGCTCGAGGCGCTGCCGCGCGATGTCGGCGGACGGATCCGAGCGCTCGAGGAGTACGACTTCATGGAGCCGGCCGCCCGCGAGCGCTTCCAGGCGCTGACGGATCGGCTCCGCCGGCAGACGCTCGATCGCTTCGTCGAGGGGCTGTCGGAGGCGATCCAGGGCACGACGCCGGAGGAGCTCCAGGCGAACCGCGAGATGGTCCGCGACCTGAACTCGCTTCTCGAGGAGCGGCTGGAGGGCCGCGAGCCGAGCCAGGACGACGTCGACGACTTCCTCTCGCGACACGGCCAGTTCTTCCCGGGCGCCCGGACGCTCGACGACATCGTCGAGCAGCTGACCCAGCGGATGGCCGCGATGCAGTCGCTGCTCCGGTCGATGACCCCCCAGCAGCGGGCCGAGCTCCAATCGATGATGGACGCGCTGCTCCGTGACGACCGACTGCGTTGGGATCTCGCCCGGCTCGCATCGAACATGGACCAGCTGATGCCGGACGGCCTCGGGCGAGGGCTACGACTTCTCGGGCGAGGAGGGGCTCGGCCTCGAGCCGCGCGCTGGAGCAGATCGGGCGGCTCCAGGCGCTCGACGCGCTCGAGGATTCGCTCGCCGGATGTCGCGAACCCGGGCGACCTCGCGAACCTCGACCGGGACGACGGTCCGGGAGCTGATCGGCGAGGACGCGGCCCACGATCTCGACGCGCTCGACGAGCTGGCGCGCCAACTCGAGCGTGCCGGCTACCTGACCCGCCGCGGCGAACGGCTGGAGCTGACGCCGCGCGGCAGCCGGCGGATCGGCCAGAAGGTCCTCGACGACCTGTTCTCACGCCTGTCGCGCGACGCGTTCGGCGGCCACCGGATCGACCGCGCCGGTCGGGGAGGGGAGCGCGAGGAGACGACGAAGCCGTACGAGTTCGGTGACCCGTTCCACCTCGACATCCGCGGCACGATCGAGAACGCGCTTCGCCGCCCGGAGAACGCGCCCGGCGCCGCGGCCCGGCGGCGGCGTCGGGCCTCCTGGCCGAGCGACTTCGAGGTCTTCCGGACCGAGCAGCTGACCCGGACCTCGACCGTGCTCCTCGTCGACATGAGCCGCTCGATGTTGCTGCGCGGCTGCTTCCTCGCGGCCAAGAAGGTCGCCGTCGCCCTCGACACGCTCATCCGGACGCAGTTCCCGCACGACGATCTCGCGGTGATCGGCTTCGCGTACTACGCGCGCGAGCTCCGGCCGGAGGCCCTCGCCGAGCTGACCTGGCACGGCTACGAGTACGGCACGAACCTCCAGCACGCGCTGATGCTGGCCCGCGGGATCCTGGCCCGCGACCACGGCGGCGACCGCCAGATCGTGGTCATCACCGACGGCGAGCCGACCGCCCACTTCGAGGACGGCCAGGTCGAATTCAGCTACCCGCCGACGCGCCGGACGATCCAGGAGACGCTCCGCGAGGTCCAGCGCTGCACGCGCGACGGGATCACGATCAACACCTTCATGCTCGAGCGATCGCGCGCACTCGCCGAGTTCGTCGCGCTCATCACCCGCATGAATCGCGGCCGCGCCTTCTATGCGACGCCGGAACGGCTGGGCGAGTACGTCCTCGTCGACTTCGTCTCGCATCGGACCAGGAGCGTCGGCTAGGCGCGAGCTCGTGCTCGTCGGACGCACCGCGCGCGTCGCCACGCGCTATCGTGGCGCGGGCCGCCGCGACGGCGCGGTGGCGAGAGGGATCGTGGCTGGAGGCACACCCCATGGCGTGGTTGTTACCGTCTCCTGTTCCTGCACGTGCTCGGCGCGATCGTCGCCTTCGGGCCGACATTCAGCTTCTCCGATCATCGGCGCGATGGGCGGCGCCGAGCCGCAGCACGCAAACTTCGCGACGCGTGTCTCGCGCGCGATCAGCAGCCGGGTCGTGTTCCCGATCGGGATCGCGCTGCCGATCACGGGGGCCGCGATGATCATCGTGACGGGCCGTCGACCTGTCGTCGCGCGCCAACTGGTGGCTCGGCCTGGCGATCGTCCTCTACGTCATCGCCTACGGCTATAACGATCTTCTTCCAGTCGCGAATGGTCAACCAGGTGATCGAGATGACGTCCGCCCCGCCCCCGCCCGGAGCCGCGCGGCCCGCCTCCGGAGCTGCTCCGGCCACTCGTCCGCCGCATCCAGCGCGGCGGGATGGTTCAGCGTCCTGATGGTCGTTCTGATCGTCCTGCTCATGGTGGTCAAGCCGCAGTTCTGACCGGTCGTCGTTCCGGCGGCTACCATGATGGTCGACCGCCCGGACAGGAGACCACCTGATGCCGCACGTCGCCGAGACCCCAACCGACCTGCTAGCCAGACTCGGCGCGTCCGCCCATGTCGACGAGCGAGCGACTCGTCGTCGACGACCCGGCGGCGTTCCGCGGCGAAGTCGATCCGCGACCTGGCCTGGACGGCGGCGTTCGCCGACCGAGGGCCCGACGGTCGAGCCTGGCGCAGTGGCTGATCCACGAGGCCGCGCCAGGCGTTGGGCGCCAGGACGGCGAGCATCCACGAGCTGTACATGGCCCGCGCCCGGGGCGAGGTCATGGGTTTACGTTCCCGGCGCTGAACCTTCGTGCCCAGGTCTTCGACATGGCGCGGACCGTCTACGAGACCGCCGCATCCGCCGACGTCGGAGCGGTGATCCTCGAGCTTGCCAGGAGCGAGCAGACCTACACGTTCCAGCGACCGATCGACTACTCGACGTCAGTCCTCGCCGGGGCGATCGCCGCCGGCTGGGAGGGCCCGGTCTTCATCCAGGGCGACCACTACCAGTTCAACGCCAAGAAGTACGCCGCCGACCCGGAGGGGACGACGGAGGAGATCCGGCGGGCGTGCAGGCTCGCGATCGATGCCGGCTATCGCAACATCGACATCGACTCGTCGACGCTCGTCGACCTCTCGAAGCCGACCGTCGACGAGCAGCAGCACGAGAACTACATGCGGGCGGCGGAGCTGACCGCGCTGATCCGGTCACTCGAGGATGATGGCGTGACGGTCAGCGTCGGCGGCGAGATCGGCGAGGTCGGCAAGAAGAACTCGACCGAGGAAGAGCTGAGGGCCTACCTCGACGGCTACCGGCGGGAACTCGACGCTCGGCGCCGGGCGCGACTGGCCTCTCGAAGGTCAGCGTCCAGACCGGAACGTCGCACGGCGGAGTGCCGCTGCCCGACGGCGGCGTCGCGGAGGTCAAGCTCGACTTCAACGTCATCGATCGGCTCGGCGAGGTCGCCAGGGAGTACGGGCTCGCCGGCGCCGTCCAGCACGGTGCATCGACGTTGCCCGACGCGCTCTTCCACCGCTTTCCGGCCGTCGAGACGGCCGAGATCCACCTCGCAACGGGCTTCCAGAACGCGCTCTACGAACACCCGGCATTTCCGGCCGAGCTCCATCGCGCGATCGAAGCCTGGTGCTTCGGCAACGCCGCCGACGAGCGCAAGGAAGGCCAGACCGAGCAGCAGTTCGTCTACACGACCCGCAAGAAGGCGATCGGCCCGTTCAAGCGCCAGCTCTGGGAGCTGCCGACGAAGGACGAGATCCTCGCCGCGCAGAGCCGCAAGATCGCGTTCCTTTTCACGGAGCTCGGCGTCAACGGGTCGATGGACATGGTCGATGGGTATATCAGGCCGGTCGAGATCCACCGACCCATGCCGGATGCGCTGCGGGGGGCAGGCGCCGGCCGCTGACGGCAGCCGGTCCCCGCCGGGTCACGGACAGAGAAACGGCAGCAGCCTGCACAACTCCGAACGGCTCGGCTCGGGGGTCGGCGACGTGGTCGAGGCGGGAGTCGGAGTCGGCGTCGGCTCCGCAGGCGTCCCGGTCGGGGCGATCGAGGGCGCGGGCGAGCCCGCCGGCGAGGCAGATGGGGATGGACGTGGCGACGGGCTGGCGGTCGGCTGTGCCGACGGTCTGGCCGTCGGGCGTGGCGTGATCGTGGCGGCGGGCGAAGCGGACGGGGACGGCGACGCGGGCGCGGGTGTCGGCGAGCTGCTCGGCGCCGGACTCGAGGGTGCGACCGACGGTGCGGCGGACGACTCGACGAGCGACTCGGCCGGAGCGGCGGTTGCGGCCTGGGCGCCCGGAGACGGCAGGGCCAGCGGCCGCATCGCCGCACCGATTGCGACCGCTGCGATGAGCGTCGGCAGCATGGCGAGGGCGATGAGGAGGGTCGAACGCGTCTGGTTCATGGGGATGTCGAACTAGGATCGCACGCTGCAGGCGGCGGCGGGCACGCGCCGCAGTCGTGGGCAGCGGGCCGGCGAGACGCGGCACCCCGGCGGCGCCCAGCGGCCCGGCAGCGGGGGCTCCCCGGCGGCAGTTTTCGATCATTCCGAACAGGGACCCCGTTGCCCGGGCCCTCCAGCCACACCGCGCGGGCCGGCGATGCACGGTCCCGCACGAGGTTGACTCACGGGGGTCGAAGCGGACGGGCGGAGGGGGGTCAAGGACCCGGATCCGCTCGAAGCTGTTCGGATGGTCCGAAAAGGCCCGGCCAGCCGGCGCGGGCGGGCGTGCGGCCGCTGAACTCGGCGCGGGGCAATTGCTCCGAATTCCATGGACCCAGTCGAGGGACGCGGCGGACTGACGACCCCCGGGGCTCGTGTTCGGAACGCTCGTTGACTCGGTGGATTCCGAGCCCTATCCTCGGCCGCAGGTGCGGCGCCCGAGAGGGGATTGCCGCCGACCCGGCGTCATCGCGTTCACTCCCCAGAGGGCAGTCTCGCGCCAGTCCAGGCGTGGCGGTAGGAGGAGGAGAATCGTGGCGGAATCGGTCCAGGATCAGGCGGAGCGCGATGACGCGCACCTGCGGTCGTTGGGGATCAAGCCCGAGCTGCGACGGACGCTCGGATTCCTCTCGAACTTCGCGGTCGCGTTCAGCTATATCAGCGTGTCGACCGGGACGTTCACGGTCTTCGCCCTGGCTCTGGGGTTCGCCGGCCCGATCTTCTTCTGGGCCTGGCCGGTCGTCATCCTGGGGCAGACCTTCGTCGCCCTGAACTTCGCGGAGCTCGCGAGCCACTTCCCGGTGGCCGGCTCGATCTACCAGTGGTCGAAGCGGCTGTCGAACCGGACCCTGGGCTGGTTCACCGGTTGGATCTATTTCTGGGCGGGCGTGCTGACCACCACGGCAGTGGCCGTGACGGTGCCGCTCGTCGTTGCCGGGATCAATGGCAGCCCCGATTTCCTCGCCTCGCCCGATCCGACCGGCATCACCAGCATGTACGCGTTCGTCGCGATCGTCACCCTCGTGATCACCACGGCGATCAACGCCTTCGGCGTGCGCCTGCTGTCGATCATCAACAACATCGGCGTCGGGACCGAGATCCTCGGGATGCTGGTGTTCGCGCTGATCCTCCTCTTCTTCGCCAATCACCAGAGCCCCGCGATCCTGTTCGACTCCAAGGGTCTCGAGGCCGGGGCGAACGGCAGCGTCCTCGGGGTCTTCCTGATCGGCGCGTTCATCGCCCTGTTCGTCGTCTACGGCTTCGACACGGCGGGGACGTTCGGCGAGGAGACGCTCGATGCCGGGCGCCAGGCTCCGCGCGGCATCCTGTCGGCCATCTGGCTGTCGGGGATCGTCGGAGCGGTCTTCCTGCTCGCCATCCTTCTGTCGTTCCAGGACCTCGACGCCGCCATCGCCGAGGGCCAGGCGTTCGGCTTCCCGATCGCCACCACGCTCCAGCAGAACCTGACCCAGGAGCTGTTCGGTGGAATCACGTTCGGCGAGTTCTACCTGTTCATCATTCTCGCGTCGGTCTTCGTGTGCACCCTGGCGATCCAGGGCGCGACGACCCGCCTGATGTTCTCGATGGGCCGCGATCGCCGGCTGCCGCTCAGCGGCGCGTGGGCCCACGTCAACCAGTCCTTCAAGACCCCGACGAACGCAGCGATCGCCGTCGGCGTCCTTGCCGCGATCCCGATCGTCCTCACCGGGCCGCTGGGTGCTGCCACGCTCGCCATCGCGGCGACCGGGATGATCTATCTGAGCTACTTCCTCTGCAACCTCGGCGTCCTGTTCGCCCGGACGAGGGGCTGGCCGCACAAGGGTGCCTGGTTCAAGCTCGGCAGCTGGGGAACGATCATCAACGTCCTTGCCCTCGTCTACGGCGGGGTCATGGTGATCAACATCGGCCTCTGGGTTTCGCCGATCTTCGGCGACCTCGGGACAGACCTGCGCGCCCTCTCGAACCCGTTCATCAATACGTTCGTCAGCTGGGGCGGCGCCCTCCTCGACGGATTGCCTGCCATCCCGGTCTTCGAGACGCTCGTCGGTCTCGTGATCGTGGTCGGCGCGATCTACTACGTCCTGACGCAGCGCGGGCGTGAGGACGTCGTCGAAGCGGACATCGCGACCGGCGAGGCGACCATCGGTTGAACTCGTCCTGGAGGAGGACGAGGCGGCGTGGCAAGCGATCGGCGCGCCGCCTTTTCGTGCCTGGAAACGGCGTGACGGAACCGTCGATCGGCGAGGCCCTGCACGGCGAGCTGCGCGAGCAGCTTGTCGAGGCGATGCAGAGGGTGCCGGACCTCGCCGGTCGCGACCTGACCCTCCGGGCATTGTCGGGCGGGATCACCAACCGGAACTTCCTGGTCGCGGCGTCCGGAACTGCAGAGCGGTGGGTCATCCGGCTGGCCGGCAACGACACCCACCTGCTGGGTATCAGCCGGGAGGTCGAGCACGCCGCGACCGTCGCGGCCGCCGGCGTGGGCGTCGGCCCCGAGGTGACCGCCTTCGTCCGGCCCGAGGGCTATCTCGTCACCCGCTTCATCGTCGGTTCGCCGGTCTCGGATGAGGCCGTCCACCGGCCGGAGACGCTCGCGAGGGTCGCGGATTCGCTGCGACGGATCCACGACGGCCCGCCGATCCCCGGCCTGTTCGTCCCGTTCCGGATCGTCGAGGCATACCGGGCGCTGGCCGCGGCGCGCGGCGTGACGATTCCGTCGGAGTACGAGCTCGCGCAGGCAGCCGCGCGCAGGATCGAACTCGCCTTCCTGACGAATCCGGTCGAGCTGCGGCCTTGCCACAACGATCTCCTGAACGCGAACTTCATCGACGACGGAACGCGGATCCGCATCGTCGACTGGGAGTACGCGGGCATGGGCGACCCTTTCTTCGACCTCGGCAACTTCTCGATCAACCACGAACTGGCCGGCGACGAGGACCGTGAGCTGCTCGCCGCCTACGACGGCTCTGTCCGGCCGGATCGCCTCGCCCGCCTGACGCTTGATGCGGACGATCTCCGACTTCCGCGAGGCGATGTGGGGCGTGCTCCAGCAGGGGATCAGCACGCTCGACGTCGACTTCGTCGCATACGCCCGGGAGCATTTCGACCGGCTGCTGTCGGGGACGACGACCCCGGACTTCGAGCGATCGCTCCGCCTCGCGGCCGGCGACTGATCGGGCACGACCGCTCGTCGGCGCGGCGACCGGCGGCGTTCCGTGCGCATCCTTCGACTCGCGCGGGTTTCCTCTCGGAGTGAACGGAATCGGCCCTTGACGGGCTCAGCCGGCACACGATCTCCTCAGGAATCCGATCCCAGGAGAAGAATGCGGGCCTACGCTGGGTCCGGGACGATCCAGCGGGCCTCGATTTCGGCCCGGAAGGCCCAAGACGTTCACCCGGGGAGGAAAGCGGTGGGCCTGGTCCGGGTCGGGCCTCGTCCCGGGCGGGCGGGGGCGGCGCCGCGGGTCCTTCGCTACGCTTGAGGGATGGACGATCGCCGCTCGCTCGCCCGCAGCGCCGGCCTTGGTGCTGTCGCCTTCGTCGCCACGTTGATCCTGCTCGCGGGACTTGCCCTCGGCGTCGGAGGCAGGGCGCCGGGATCCTCGTCCGGGCCGCTGGCTTCGCTCGTGGCCGGTGCGAGCGGCACATCCCTCCACCCCGGCGCCCCGCCCACGGCCGCCCCGCCGATCCGCACGGCTGCGCCATCGCCGTCGGGCGATCCCGTGCTCGTCGGCGCGGGCGATATCGCGTCCTGCCAGCTCGACGACGACGAGGCGACCGCCCGGCTTCTCGACGGGATCGCGGGAACGGTCTTCACGGCCGGAGACAATGCCTACGAGAACGGCACGGCCGCGGAGTTCGCCGATTGTTATGGCCCGACCTGGGGCCGGCACAGAGCGCGGACCCGGCCGGCGGCCGGAAACCACGACTACGAGACGCCGGGAGCCGCGGGCTACAAGGCCTACTTCGGCGCGGCGGCAACCAACGAAGACGGCAGGACGTGGTACTCGTACGAGCTCGGGACGTGGCACATCGTCGTCCTCGACTCCGACTGTGGCCAGGTCGGTGGCTGCGATGCGGCCTCTGAGCAGGGGCGCTGGCTCGCTGCGGATCTCGCCGCGTCGTCGGCGACCTGCACGCTGGCGATCTGGCACCATCCGCGATTCAGCTCGGGCGAGCACGGCAACGACACGGACGTCGCCCCCTTCTGGCAGGCGCTGTACAAGGCTGGCGCCGACGTCATCGTCAACGGCCACGACCACGACTACGAGCGCTTCGCCCCGCAGGACCCCGACGGCGCGCCGGACCGCCGGCTCGGTATCCGGGAGTTCGTCGTCGGGACCGGTGGTGCGGCGCTTCGCGGCTTCGCCACGTCGGCTGCCAATGCCCAGCTCCGCGATCGCCCTGGTCCACGGCGTGATCAAGCTGACCCTCCGCGACGGCCTGTACGAATGGGACTGGCTTCCGTCGACGGGGACGTTGGGCGACTCCGGTCGGGAGCGATGTCACTGAGCCGCGGGAGGACCCGACGAAGCGACCCTCGGACCCGATAGTCTGCCCGCATGGTTGACCACGCCCGGGCGGTGATCATCGGCGGCGGCGTCGGCGGGACGTCGATCGCGTACCACCTCGCCGATCTGGGCTGGACGGACATCGTCCTCGTGGACCGGGCGGAGCTGACGTCGGGCTCGACGTTCCACTCGGCCGGCCTCGTCGGCCAGCTCCGGAGCTCCGTGACGCTGACGAAGATGATGATGTACGGCGCAGACCTGTACCGGCGTCTGAGCGACGAGACAGGCGTGGACCCGTCGTGGCACGAGGTCGGGTCGCTCCGGCTCGCGTCGTCGAAGGCGCGGTTCGAGGAGCTCCAGCGCCAGGTCGGCTGGGCGCGGACGTTCGGGCTGCCGCTCGAGCTGATCTCGGCGTCGGAGGCGCGCGACCGCTTCCCGCTGATGTCGACCGACGGGGTGCTGGGGGCGGTCTGGCTCCCGACCGACGGCTGGCTCGACCCGTCCGGGCTTGCCCAGGCGCTCGCCGCCGGGGCGCGGAAGCGCGGGGTTGAGATCCGGACTCACACGCGGGTCGTCGGGATCGCGACGGATCGGGGGCGGGTGACGGGCGTCGAGGTCGAGGGTCGCGGCTGGCCGCGAAACGATCTCCACGGAGGTCGTCGTCAATGCCGGCGGGATGTTCGCGCCGGAGATCGGCCGGCTGGCCGGCGTCACGATCCCGATCATCCCGATGGCCCACCAGTACCTCTTCACGGAGGCCGTCGAGGGCGTCCATCCCGGCGCTGCCCCAGCTGCGCGATCCCGACAACCTCGTCTACTTCCGCGAGGAGGTCGGCGGACTGTGCATGGGCGGCTACGAGCGGAGCCCGGCGCCGTGGTCGCTCGACGGCGTGCCGGCCGGACTTCAACGGCAGGCTGCTGGCGCGCGGACTGGCCGCGGTTCGAGGAGATCATGGCCGGGGCGATCCGGCGCGTCCCGGCCATCGCCGAGGCCGGCGTGAGCCGGATGATCAACGGCCCGGAGGGCTTCACGCCGGACAACGAGTTCATCCTCGGCGAGAGCGAGGTCCGCGGCTTCTTCGTGGCCGCCGGCTTCTGCGCGCACGGGATCGCCGGCGCCGGCGGGATCGGTCGCCAGATGGCGACGTGGATCGTCGAGGGAGAGCCGGAGCTCGACCTGTGGAAGATGGACATCCGCCGCTTCGGCGCCCAGTACCGGAGCCAGGCGTTCACGCTCGCGCGGACGACCGAGGTCTACGCGACCTATTACGACATCCACTATCCCAACGAGGAGCGCCAGGCCGGCCGGCCACTCCGGCTCTCGCCGGCGTACGCGCGGCTGGCGGACCTGGGCGCGGTGTTCGGCGAGAAGTCGCGGCTGGGAGCGCCCGAACTGGTTCGCCCGGAACGAGCGGCCGGTGCTCGAGGCGACGCGGCCGCGCGGCTGGGCCGGCGAGCACTGGTCGACGGCGATCGGGACGGAGGCACTCGCAACTCGCCAGGCCGCCGGGCTGTTCGACGAGAGCTCGTTCGCGAAGATCGAGGTCGGCGGGCCGGGCGCCTGCGCGTTCCTCCAGCGGCTGTGCGCCAACGACGTGGACGTCGCCGTCGGGCGGATCGTCTACACGCCAGATGCTCAACAGCCGGGGCGGGATCGAGACGGACTTCACCGTGACCCGGCTGGCGGCCGACCGGTTCCTGATCGTCACCGGCACGGCGTTCGGAAACCACGATGCCGGCTGGATCCGGAGGCACCTGACCGAGGATGGGTCGGTCGAGGTCCGCGACCTGACCTCGGCCCGGGCATGCCTCGGGCTGTGGGGACCTCGCGCCCGGGACATCCTCGCCGGGCTCAGCAGGGACGACCTCTCGAACGAGGCGTTCCCGTATCTCACGGCCCGCGAGATCAGCGTCGGTTCCATCCCGCTCCTCGCCCTGCGGGTGACGTATGTCGGCGAGCTCGGCTGGGAGCTCTACCCGCCGACGGAATACGGCGCGACGTTGTGGGACACGCTCCTGGGTGCCGGCGCCGAGCACGGCCTCGTCGCGGCGGGCTACCGGGCGATCGACGCGCTGCGGCTCGAGAAGGGCTACCGCGCCTGGTCCAGCGACATCACCCCCGACGAGACGCCGTACGAGGCTGGCCTGGGATTCGCGGTCGCGCTCGACAAGGGCGACTTCATCGGCCGGGATGCGCTCGTGACGGCGAAGGCCGCCGGTCCGCGGAAACGGCTGCGCTGCCTCGTCCTCGACGATCCGCGATCGGTCTGTCTCGGCAACGAGCCGGTTCGGATCGGGGGCGAGATCGTCGGCAGGGTGACGTCGGGCGGCTACGGCTTCACCGTCGAGCGTTCGATCGCCTATGCCTACCTCCCGCCGGACCGACCGATCGGGACACAGGGCGAGATCGATGTCTTCGGCGAGTGGATCGGCTTCCAGGTCGTGCGTGAGCCGCTCTGGGATCAGGCCGGGGAGCGGTTGCGCTCGTGAGCGCGGACCCGGCGTTCGGCGCCGAATGGTCGGCCGGTCGGCGGCGCGGCACGGACGCCGAGCTCGACGGCTGGCTGGCTCTCGCGCACGCCGCCTGCGACGAGGCCGACGACCTCGCGCGGGGCGCCTTCCGGCGCGATCTCGAGATCACGACGAAGCCGGACCGGACGTTCGTCACGGAGGCCGACAAGTCGATCGAGCGAGCGATCCGCGCCCGGATCCTGACGGCTCACCCGGACCACGGCCTCGTGGGCGAGGAGTACGGGACGGAGGGCGCGGCCGCCGCAACCCGCTGGTACATCGACCCGATCGACGGCACCCACAACTTCATCCGCGGCGTGCCGCTGTTCGGGACCCTCCTCGCGGTCGCGCGGGACGGCGAGCTGCAGGCGGCGGTCCTGTCGGCGCCGGCCCTCCACGAGCGCTGGTGGGCGAGACGGGGTGGGGGAGCATGGGCCCGCGGCCACGATGACGAGGCGCCACGGCGGCTCCACGTGTCGGGGGTGACGTCGCTCGCGGACGCCCAGCTGCTCTACGGCTCGGGCCACGAGATCGAGGCCTCAGGGCTGGCGCCAGGATTCAAGGCGCTCCTTGGCGAGGTCTGGCGCGACCGGGGGTTCGGGGACTTCTGGGGCTACGCGCTCCTTGCCGGCGGGGCCGCCGAGGCGATGGTCGAAGTCGGGCTCTCGTCGTGGGATGCCGCGGCGCCCCTCGTCCTCGTCGAGGAGGCCGGCGGACGCGCGACGGACTTCGATGGCGAACGGGCGATCGACAGCGGCACGTTCGTCGTGTCGAACGGGATCCTCCACGAGGTCATCCTGGAGCGGCTGAGGGCCGGAGGGAGTCCGCGGTAGGCCGCCGCGTTCCGCGTGGCGTCGAACGGGCCTCCCGTGCCGGCATAGTACCAATCGGACCAATATGGTGATATCATTCGGCGCCACATGCGAGTGCCGTCGACGTGAAAGAACCGCTCTACTCGATCATCGCCAGCCGGGCCGAGCGCCGGATTCTGTCCGGATCGTGGGCGCCCGGGACGCGCCTGCCGCCGGAGCGTGACCTGTGCGAGCTCCTCGACGTCAGCCGGGCGACGCTCCGCCAGGCCCTCGCCGAGCTCGAGCAGCGCGGCCTGATCTCCCGACACCAGGGCCGCGGAACGTTCGTCACGCGCCAGCGCGTCGACACCGCCATCAGCGGCCACTTCACGATCAGTGCGGCCCTCCGCGCACGCGGCCTGACGCTGGCGACGCGGGTTGTCTCGGTCGGCCTCGCCGAGGCGAGCCGGAGCGTCGCCCACGACCTGGGCATCCTGCCCGGTGACCCGGTCGTCCACCTCGAGCGCGTCCGTTCGCTGAGCGACGAGCCACTCCTGCTCGAGACCACTGACCTGCCGTCGGCGCTGTTCCCCGGCCTCGAGACCGCCGACCTGACCGGGCGGTCGCTCTACGACATCCTGCGCGAGGACTACGATCGGACCGTCCAGACGGCGACCGAGTCGCTCGAGCCGGTGATCCTGACGACCCGCGAGTCGACCATCCTCGAGATGCCGCGGCACGCGCCCGCGATGCTGATCCGGCGGATCTCGACCGACCAGGAGAGCATGCTCGTCGAGCTGTCGCACCTTCTGCTGCGGGGCGACCGCTCGCGGTTCCTCCTCGAGCGTCGGGTCCGCGACGCGTGGCCCGGCGCTCCGGCGCCCGACGGGACCGAACCTGCTGCCGCTTCCACGCCGGACCTGATCGCTGCATCTCTGCTCGTCGACGCATGACCAGGCCCACTGCGATATCCCGGAGGACCGCCCGATGACCGATCCCACCAGGCCCGATGCCGCCCGCCGGTGGCTCGGCGAGGCCCGGGGCGTCCTCGACCGTATCGAGGCCACGGAATTGGGCGCGATCGAGGAGGCGGCCGACCTGTTCGCCCGCACGATCGCGGCGGATGGCCTGGTCCACGTCTTCGGCTCGGGTCACTCACGGATGAATACCGAGGAGATGTTCCCGCGGATCGGCAGCTTCCCGGGCTTCCATCCGATCGCCGAGCTGGCGATCTCGAACCATGTCGGCGTGGTCGGGCCGAACGGGCTCCGCCAGGCGATGTTCCTCGAGAAGGTCGACGGGTTCGGCCGGGTCATCCTCCAGCAGATCAAGCTCCACCCGGGCGATGCGTTCCTCATCTTCTCGAGCACCGGGATCAACGGCGTCGTCATCGAGGTCGCCCTCTACGCGAAGGCGATGGGCCTGCCGGTGGTCGCCGTCACCTCGCTCGATCACACCAAGGCGACCGATTCGCGCCATCCGTCGGGACGGAAGCTCGCCGAGGTCGCCGACATCGTCATCGACAACGCGAGCCCGGCCGGAGACGCCGCGGTCGAGATCGAGGGCCTGCCGTTCCGGGTCGGCCCGACGTCGTCGATCGGTGCGATCGCGGTCGTCAACATGCTCAAGTCGCGGACAGCCGAGCTGCTGGTCGGGCTCGGCGTGCCGCCGGTCGTCCTGACGAGCCCCCACTTCGTCGGCCAGAGCGCCGGCGCCGAACAGCTCGAACGCGTGTACGAGGAGTATTTCCGGCGGGTGACGCGTGCCTACGACCCGGTCGGCGCCCTGACCGTCCCCGAGTCGTATGACTGACGCCGGCGGCGTGGCCGCGCGACGGTACGTCGGCAAGGTCTGCCTCGTCACCGGTTCGACCGGGATCGCCGCCGCGTCCGCGCAGCGATTCGCCGCCGAGGGCGGCCGAGTGTTCGTCGCGTCGCGCACCGACGACCATTGCCGCGATCTCGTCGAGGCGGTCCGCGCGGCCGGCGGCGAGGCAGGATACGAAGCCGCGAACCTGAGCGAGAACGGGGCCGCCGACCGCGTCGTTGCGGCCGCCATCGAGCGCTACGGGCGGATCGACGCGGTCTTCAACGTCGCGGGCGGGAGCGGCCGGCGGTTCGGTGACGGGCCGGCCCACGAGGCAACGCCGGAAGGGTGGGACGCCACCCTCGACCTGAACCTGCGGAGCCAGTTCCTCATGTGCCGCGCGGCCATCGGCCAGATGCTGGGCCAGGAGCCGGACGACGTCGGGATGCGCGGCGCGATCCTGAACATGACCAGCATTCTCGCCTTCCATCCGTCGCCAGCCCATTTCCCGACACACGCCTACGCCGCAGCCAAGGGCGCGATCGTCTCGCTCACCGTCGCGATGGCCGCGTACTACGCCCCGCGACGGATCCGGATCAACGCGGTCGCACCGTCGCTGACGCGGACGCCGATGGCGGGCCGGGCGGCGTCCGACCCGGCGACCGTGGCGTTCGCGGCCTGGAAGCAGCCGCTCGTCGGCGGCCTCCTCGAGCCCGACGACGTCTCGGATGCGGCGGCGTTCCTCCTGTCCGGCGAGGCCCGCGCGATCACCGGCCAGGTCCTGAAGATCGACGGCGGATTCTCGGTCACAGAGTCGCCGCCGGACGGTGCCTGAGCCGATGGCCGGTTCCGCACCGAACCTGCCCCGCTACGGCTCCGGTCCGTTCGACGTCGTCGTCGTCGGCTCGGGCTCAGCCGGCTCGACCGCGGCGATCGCGGCAGCACGAGGCGGGGCGTCCGTGCTGCTTCTCGAGAAGCTGCCGTTCCTTGGCGGGACGAGCACGGCGGTCCTCGACACGTTCTATGGCTTCTACACGCCCGGATCGACGTCGCACAAGGTCGTCGGCGGCATTGCCGACGACGTCGTCGCCGGGCTGCGGGCGCTCGGCCCGGTGCTCGAGCGGCCCAACACGTTCGGGGCGGGCACCGGGGTCACCTACCATCCGGACCATCTCAAGGTCGTCTGGGAGCGGCTCGTCACCGAGGCAGGCGCGGCGGTCCTCCTCCACGCCTTCGTCCAGGACGTCGAGGTCCGCGACGGTCGCGCCGGCGGGCTCGTCGTGGCGACGAAGGCGGGGCTCCGCCACGTCGAGGGCCGCGTCTTCATCGACGCCTCCGGGGAAGCCGACCTCTGTCACTTCGCCGGGTTCGGCTACGAGCTCGCGGGCGAGCTGGCACCCGCCCAGACCCTCACGACCACGTTCCGGATCGCGAACGTCGACCTCGAGCGCCGGCGCCGCGTCAGCAAGGCCGAGATCAACGCACTGATGGCCGACGCGGCCACCGCCGGCGGCTATGACCTGCCGCGGCGGGAGGGGAGCGACCACGTCACGCCGGTCGATGGGATGACCGCGACGATCATGACCCGGCTCGATTCGTACCGCACCGACGACGGTCGGGTGGTCAACGCGACGGACCCGGACTTCCTCACCGCCGCCGAGATCGCCGGCCGCCGCCAGGCGCTCGAATACGTTCGCTTCCTGTCCGATCGCGTCCCGGGCTACGAGCGGGCGGCGCTCGCGAGCCTGTCGACGCAGATCGGCGTCCGGGAGACCCGCCGCGTCCACGGCGACTACCGGCTCACGCGCGACGACGTCCTGGCCGCCCGTCACTTCGACGACGGAATCGGCCTCTGCGGCGCACCCATCGAGGACCACCACGCCGGCGCAGACACGCACTGGGAGTACCTGCCCGACGGCCAGGCCGTCGAGATCCCGTACCGATCGCTCGTCGTCCGCGATGCATCGAACGTCCTCGTCGCCGGGCGCTGCTTCAGCGCCACCCACGACGCCCACGCGTCCGTGCGGTCGATGGCCCAGTGCATGGCGATGGGCCAGGCCGCGGGAACGGCAGCCGCGATGGCGGTCGCCGGCGACGTCGATCCGCGCGACGTCCCGATCCCCGCGCTCCGGAGCCGACTCGCCGCGGACGGTGCGATCCTGCGCCTGACAGAGCCGGTCGGCGCAGAGTAGGGCGAGGAACACCGATGGACGTGTCGGGCGCATACCTGGTCGGGTTCGACATCGGCGGGACACGCCTGAAGTCCGGCGTGGTCCGCTTCGACGGCTCCGTCGAGCGGCCGACGCTCGAGGACACGAGCGGCGGCGGCTTCAACGATGCGGTCCTGCCGCTGCTGCGCGGTCATGCCCGCGACCATCTCGCGGCAGCGGGCCCGGGCTGCGCCGGGATCGGGATTGCCTTGCCGGGCATCGTCGAGACGGCATTCGGATCGCGTTACCTGCCGGGGAAGGTCATCGGGATCGAGGGGTTTCCCCTGCGCGAGACGCTCGAGGCGGAGTTCGGCGTTCCGGTCCGCTGCATCAACGACGGCGCGGCCGCGACGCTCGCGGAGTGGCGATTCGGGGCCGCGCGCGGCGTCGACGACGTCGTCGGGCTGACGCTCGGCACCGGCGTCGGCAGCGGGGTCGTCGTCGGCGGCCGTCCGTTCGAGACGTCGAACCTCGGCAACGGTGTGTCCGTCGGCCATTTCACGATCGATACCGGCGGGCGGCTGTGCCTGTGCGGCAACCGCGGTTGCGCCGAGACGCTCGTGTCGGCCAACTCCGTCGCCGGGCGGCTGCGCGACGCCCTGACCCGGAAGGTCCCGAGCATCCTCGCCGACCGCTTCCGCGACGATCCGCGCTCGATCGGGTTCCCGGCGCTGGTCGACGGCGTCCGTGCCGGTGACCGCGTCTGCCTCGAGGTCCTCGCCGAGTTCGTCCGCGATCTCGGGGCGACAGTCGTGACGGCGATCCACGCCTACAACCCGACCGTCGTCGTGCTCGCCGGCGGGCCGCTCAGCGCCGCCGACCTCTTCCTCGCTGACGTCCAGGCGTACGTCGACAGGTACGCCTTCATCTTCCCGAAAGGGCGGGTCGTCGAGCTGCGGGTGGCCGAGCTCGAGGATCACGCCGGCGTCCTGGGCGCGGCCGCCGTCGTCATGAGTGCGCTCGAGGAGAACCTGCCGTGACCTTCATCCGAACCGTGCTCGGCGACATCGACCCGGCGGACCTCGGTCCGACCTATGCCCACGAGCACCTCGTCATCGACGGCGGCCGGCCGGTGGAGCTCGAGCCCGATTTCCTGCTCGCCGACGTCGACAAGGCCGTCGAGGAGCTCGCACCGGCGCGTGAACTCGGCCTGGCGGCGGTCGTCGACGCGATGCCGTGCAGTGCGGGTCGGAACGTCGACAAGCTTGCCGAGGTCAGCCGCCGGAGTGGCGTCCACGTCATCGCCCCGACCGGACTCCATCTGGCGAAGTACTACGCCCCCGACCTCTGGAGCGAGCGGGAGTCGGCCGCGGAGATCGCAGAGCGGTTCCGAGCCGACATCGAGGACGGAATCGATGCCCGCGACTATCTCGGACCGATCGTCGAGCGGACCGCGCACCGCGCGGGCGTCATGAAGATCGCGGCGGGTGCCCCGGAGCTGACCCCGCGCGAGCAACGGGTGTACGAGGCGGCGGCGATCGCGCATCGCGCGACGGGCTGTCCCATCCTCACCCACTGCGCCGGGCCAGGCGCGCTCGAGCAGGTCCGATTCCTGGCCGGCCACGGCGTCGAGCCGCGTCACGTCACGATCTCGCATACCGACAAGGTCGTCGACCGTGGCTACCATCGGGAGATCCTCGCGACCGGCGCGTTCGTCGAGTTCGACCAGGGCTTCCGCTGGAAGCCCGGCGTGGAGAACGGGACGCTCACCCTCCTCGGCTGGCTGCTCGAGGACGACCTCGTGGACCAGGTGATGCTCGGCATGGACGCCGCCCGCCAGGGCTACTGGAGCGCATACGGGGGCAGCCCGGGCATGACCTTCCTGCTCGGGGCGTTCGCCGACGCGATGCGCGAGCGGGGGATCGGCGATGCCGCCCAGACGGCGATGTTCGTCCGCAACCCGGCGCGGGCCTACGCGTTCGCCAGCCCGGCGGCGCCCTGACCCAGCTGTACGCGGGCGCCTGCCCGCGCCCGAGCCGCCACGAGGAGAGGTCCCTGGCCCCACGGCACGTCGAACCCTCGCGGGACGTGGGCGTAGTGGTCCGGGACAGTCGACGAATAGACCGCGGCGGAGACCCCGCCCAGGAGGCCGCTCTCGTCGACGCCGCGCCATGTCGAATCCCACGCCCGCTCGGCGGCGGGCCCGAAGCGCTCCCCGTCGAGGACCCCGAGCTCGATCCCGCGCCAAAACGCGGCCGCCATGAACGCCGCCGTCGACGCCTCGTCCCCGGAATCCGGCCGATCGACGACCGCCGGCCACGAACCGTCCGGCCGCTGGCAGCGGAGCATCGCCGCGGCGAGGGACGCGGCGGCGGCGGCGACCTCCGCCCGGCCCGCGAGCCCGTGGTCGGTCAGCTCGAGGACGTCGAGCAGGCCGAGCAGCGCCCAGCCCTGGCCGCGACCCCAGCCCGGACCGTAGGCGCGACCGGTGCGCTCGAGCCAGAAGTGGAAGTACAGCCCGGTCTCCCGGTCGGCGAGCAGCCGCCCGTAGCCGAGCGCCTCCTCGACGGCCCGTGCCGCCCACGCCGCGTCGCCGGTCAGCCGGGCGACGTGGGCGAAGAACGGCGGGTCGAAGTGGAGACAGTCGACGTAGATGCCGGCACCCGGTGAGGCGACGAGCGCGAGCTCATCGGCGGAGGGGCGGACCGGCCCGTACGGTTCGCGGAGCGAGCGGCGGGCATCCTCGAACGTGACCGACACGCTCTCGACGCGACGGCGGCCGGCGAGATGCTCCGCGAGCCGGACGGCTGCATCCCGCAGAAGCCTGTCGCCCGTCTGCTCCGCGACGATGCACAGGACATGGCCGGGCGCGGTGTTGTCGTCCGGACGGTACGGGCGGTCTCGCGCGGCCCAGCCGCGCAGGAAGCCGCGAGCGAACGCCGCGTACCGTTCGACGCCGAGCAGCTCGCTTGCCGCGAGCAGGCCCTCGAACCCGATCGAGTCGCCGTAGAACCACGCCTCGAACGGATACGCGACGAGGCGGTCGGCGGCTCGCTGGAGGCGGGTCCGTTCGCGGGTGTGCTCGTCGCCGGCCACGTCCCCAGGCCCCCTCCCGCGCTCCGTCACCGGGCACCCGCCGCACCCACGGCCGTCGCGAGTGCCCGTTCGGCGTCACGTGCGGCGGCGTCGACGACGGCCCGCATCGCGGATTCCGCGGCCGTTCCGTCGCCCGCCTGGATCGCGGCGACGACTGCGGCGTGGAGCGGCAGCGGATCGCCGGGGATCCGTTCGCCCGGCGGCCCGGACGACACCTGGACCTCGCGGGCCAGGCGCATCCCCGCGCCGACGGCTGCGAGCAGCTGGTCGAGCAGGACGTTGTCGGTGGCCCGCAGGATCGCCCCGTGGAACCGGAGATCGGCGTCGATGAAGCGATCGACGTCGTCGACAGACGCCTGCATCGATTCCCACGCGGCTTCGAGTCGGGCCATGCCGCCGTCCGGGCCGCGCCCGATCCGCGCAGCGGCGAGCCGGGCCGCTGGCGGCTCGACGATCCGCCGGATCTCCGCGAGATCGCCGAGGATCTCCGCGGCCCCGCCGACGCCGGCCCACCAGCCGAGCACGTCCGGGTCGAGGAGATGCCAGGCGGAGCGCGGCCGGATTCGGGTCCCGCGCATCGGCGACGAGTCGACGAGGCCCTTGGCGACGAGGACGCGGACCGCCTCGCGGACGACGGTCCGCGACACGCCGAACGTGGCGGCGAGATCCGCCTCGATCGGCAGGGCTCGTCCCTCCTCGATGTCGCCGGCCAGGATCTGCCGGCCGAGCGAATCGACGAGCGTCGGGACGAGGCCGCGCCTGGCGAATTCCGGTGCCTGGGCGACCGTCACTGCGGGTCGATTCCGGCGGCGGCGTCCGGACCGAGCCCGGGGGTGACGCCGGACGGCCCCACTCCCTCGACGAACGGCACGCCGTGGCCGTTGACGACGACGCTCATCCCGGCATCGACCATCAGCGCCTCGCCGTTGATGAAGCTCGCCTCGTCGCTGGCGAGGAAGAGGACCGGCCAGGCGACCTCGTCGGGCCGGCCCACGCGGCCGAGCGGGTGGAGGCCGCCGGCGCGCCGCCGTTCCGCGGCGGGATCCGGGAACGTATCCCAGTAGTCGGTCGCCGCCCGGGTCTCGATGTACGCAGGGCAGACGGCATTCACCCGGACGCCGCGCGCCCCGTATTCGACCGCGAGCGCTCGCGTCATCCCGATCAGAGCGTGCTTCGCGACCGGATACGGGAAGCACCCGGGGATGATCTGGAAAGCGTGGTTCGAGGCGATGTTGACGATGCTCCCGCGTCCGAGGGCGAGCATGTGCGGGAGGACCGCGCGGGTCGCATACCACGCCCCATCGAGATCGACCGCGAAGCAGCGCCGCCAGTCGTCGCCGGTCATCGTCAGCGGATCGCGGAAGACACCGATGCCGGCGTTGTTGACGAGGATGTCGGGCGGGCCGAGTTCGGCTGCCGTGCGCGCCACGAGTGCGTCGACCTGGTCTCGTTCGGCCACGTCCGTCCGGACGTACAGGGCCTCGTGGCCCGCCGCGCGGAGGGCCGCGGCGTGGGCCTCGCCGATCGCCGCATCGCGCTGGGCGATCACGACCCGCGCCCCCGCTTCACAGAATCGCTGCGTGATCGCGGACCCGATGCCCTGCCCACCGCCGGTCACGATCGCGACCCGTCCCGCTAGCCGACTGCTCATCGAACGACCTCCCATCGCATCGGCGTGCCCGCGACCGTGCGGACCCGTCCGTCCTCGACCGCCGCCTCGAGGTGGCCGACGAGCCCGTTCGCCAGGAACATCCACGCATCGCGAGGCCACGCGCCCATCAGCGGAGCGAGCCGCTCGATGAGATCGTTCGTCGTGCACGGCTCGACCGCCTCACCCAGCGCTGAGAGAGCGGCGTCCTCGAGGCGCCCGGTGTAGTCGAGGCTCCCGGCCAGGAACGATTTGGCCGCCGCTGCGTCCATCACCGGCTCGTGGCTCGCGAGCAGCCATGCCGGCGACCGCCTGGCGAGCGCGGCGATCGTCGCCCGGTACGGGGCGACGTCGCGGTACGTCGGCGGGAACGCCGGCTCGCCGGCGGCCGTCCGGATCGTCGCCCCGAGAACCGCGTCGCCGATGATCGCGGAGCGCGTGGCCGCGTTCCAGACCGAGATGCTTCCCGGGGAGTGACCCGGCGTCGCGAACACCTCGACGGTCCGTCCACCGAGCCGGATCTCGAAGCCCCCCTCGACGGCGACGTCGATCCGGGTCGCGCGCGCGACCTCGCGGCACCACGACTTGAAGCCGTCGTCGATGTCGATCCCGTGATCTGATGCGAACTCCGAGTAACGCCGCGTGACGATCGCGTCGACGTCCTCGATGAGCTCGACGTCGCGCGCCCCGGCCACGAACGCCGCCGCGGGCAGCACCTCGCGAGCCGCCGCGTTGCCGCCCATGTGGTCGACGTCGCAGTGCGTCACGACCACCCACCGCAGGCGTTCGGCGGGCAGACCGATCTGGTCGAGGTAGGGGAGGATCGAGCCGCGCGGGGTCGCGTCGACGCCCGTGTCGACGAGGAGCGCGGCGTCCTCGCCGACGACGAGGTACGTGGCGACGTAGCGGTCGCCGAGCGGCCCCTCGATCCGGTGGATTCCGGGTGCGACCTCGAAGCCGCGGCCCTCCATGTCGCCTCCTACTCCCCGCGGAACCGCGGCGGACGCTTCCCGACGAACGCCGCGATTCCCTCGCGGCTGTCGGTGGTCGTCATGCAGTACGTGTAGAGGTCGTTCTCCCAGGCCAGACCCTGCTCGATCGACGTGCCCTGGCTCTGGCGGATCAGGTGCTTGGCGGCCTGGACGGCGATCGGCGGGTTCGCGGCGACCCGCTCGGCGATGCTCCGCGCCGCGGATTCGAGCTCCGCGTCCGGCACGACCGCCTGGACGAGCCCGACCCGCTGTGCCTCGACGGCATCGAACCGGTCGCCGGTCAGGATCCAGCGCGCCGCGTTGCCGTAGCCGATGAGCCGCGGCAGGATCGTCGTGTTGCCGGAACCGGCGTGCCAGCCGAGGCGGATCTCCGGTGTCCCGAACGACGCCGTCTCGGACGCGATCCGGATATCGCAGGCGATCGCGATCTCCAGCCCGCCGCCCAGGCAATAGCCGCGGATCGCCGCGACGACCGGCTTCCGCAGGCGGAGCAGAGGACCGATGTAGTCGCGGCCGTAGGCGGCCCGGTTGCGCCCCTGCCACGTGCTGCCGAGGTCGTCGAGGAGGGCGACGTCGCTCCCGGCGCAGAACGCGTCCGGCCCGACGGCCGTGACGATGACGGCCCGGACGGCCTCGTCGCGGTCGATCGCGGCACAGTGCTCGCCGAGCTGGGCGGCCATCGCGACCGTGAACGTGTTCCGCTTGTCCGGCCGGTCGATCGTGAGGGTGGCGATCGGCCCAGAAATCTCGAGATGGACCGCGCCTGCGTGGACCGGCGATGTTGACGTCGTCATCGAACCACCTCCTCGTGCCCGGTCGGGCCGCCCATGGCGCCGTTCCTGTGCAGTGCCGCGATCCGTGCGGCGTCGTAGCCGGCCAGCTGGGCGAGGATCTCGTCGCCGTGCTCCCCGAGGCGGGGCGGCGGCCGCCGGATCGTCGCGTCGGTGGCGGACAGTCGGATCGGCGGCGCGGGCATCCGCAGCCTGCCGGCGACCGGGTGGTCGATCTCGACCAGGGCGCCGGTCGCGACGACATGCGGATCGGCCGCCAGGTCGGCGTACGTGTAGACGCGGCCGGACCACAGCCGTCTCGCATCGAACCAGGCGATCCAGTCGGCCGTCGTCCGGGTGGCAAGGATCGGGCGGAGGATCGCGTCGATCTCCGACCGGCGCTCCGTGCCGTCGATCTCGTCGTCCATGACCCGCAGCCGGTCGTCGTCGAGGGCCTCGCCGAGCGCCGCGAGCGGCGCCATCGCGAGGACGAGCCAGCCGTCCGCCGCCTCGTAGACGCCATACGGTGCCGAGATCAGCGCGTGGGCCGTGCTGACGCTCGGGCGCTCGGGGGCGAGGCCTCCGTTGAGGAACGTGACGAGCTCCTGCGCCTGGGCATCGAGGACCGCGCCGAGCATCGACACGGAGACCTTCTGTCCCTCGCCGGTCCGATCCCGGGCGAGCAGGGCGGCGAGGATCCCGATCGCGGCCTGGTAGCCGGTCATCACGTCCGCGGCCCAGAGCGCGCCCGGCTGCGGCGGGTCGCCGGCCGCGCCGACCGACCACATCGAGCCGGACATCGCCTGGACTAGGAGGTCCTGGCCCGGGCGGTCGCGGTACGGACCGGCCTCGCCATAGCCGGAGATCTGGGCATAGACGAGACGCGGGTTGATCGCATGAAGCTCGTCCCAGCCGACGCCCAGCCGCTCGGCGGTTCCGACCCGGAAGTTCTGGAGGAAGGCGTCGCTCGCGCGGACGAGATCGTGAAGGGCGGCGATCCCGTCGGGATGCTTCAGGTCAAGGACGATCGAGCGCTTGTTCCGGTTGAGGCCGAGGAACGTCGGCGTCTCGCCGCCGATCCGGAGGGGCCCGAACCCGTGCGTCCGATTGTGTTCGCCGGTCCCGGGCGGCTCGACCTTGATCACGTCTGCCCCGAGGTCGCCGAGGCGCATCGCGCAGATCGGGCCCGCGAGCATCTGCGAGGCGTCGATGACGCGGATTCCATCGAGCGCTCCGGCGGTCGGGGTCATTGTGTGATTATCATATCAACTTGCCGGGGACGGACCGACGTTCGTGGACAGGGACTGGACGCGGCCCGGGCGAAGGTCCAGTCGGACCGTCCAGCTCAGCAGTCGTCCGGGCTCGACGAGCGCGGCGCGCGCGGCGGCGATCGCCCCCGCGAGATGGTCGTCCGGCGACGTCGTCGGTTCGAGCGCGACCTGGTGCCGTCGCTCGCCGGGCGGCCAGCCGCCGTAGTCGAGCCAGATTCCCAGGGTCGGAGCGACCCCCAGGTCCCAGGCGAACCGCAACTCCGCACCGTCGGGGGTGCGGGCCGCGATCGTGACGAGCCGCGTCGCGTCGAGGTAGAGCTTCGCCGCCTGGCCGGCCTCCGCGCCGCGGACCTCGTCGAGGCGGATGCGACCACCGTCGGCGGTGGCCGCCGCCGGCCAGGCGGCGGAGTCCGCTCCGGCGGAGATGCCCAGACCGGCGTGGTGGGTGAGCATCGCCTCTGCGGCCGCCTGGGACGGCTCGAGGACGAGCCTCGATCCGGGCTCGAGCGCGAGGAGCGCATGCATCGACCAGAGGAACGGCAGGGCCCGGGCTCCACTGACCTCGAGCTCATACGATGCGACGACGACGGCGCGGTCGAGACGGAGGCTGCGTCGGAGGACGTACGGCCAGCGCGGGCTCGTCCAGGTGGCCAGGAGCGTCGCCCCGGACGCGACGCTGCCGGCTGGGCGGCCCCAGGCATCGCCGTGGTCGCGGAGCGGGGGCCCTCCGGGCTCGAGCGGATCGATGCACGGCGCGACCGTCGGCAGGCACTCGTCCCAGCCGAACGCCTCGGCGCCCCCGAACACCGCGTCTTCGGCCGCCCAGGCGGCAGCGGAGCCGTTGGGCGGATCGCCCTGGACGAGCCATTCGCGACCCGTGCGCCGGTCGGCAAGCGACACGACCCGAGCGCCGAGCGCGGGCACGCTGACGAGGCGAACCAGGTCGTTCTCCAGGACAGCCGCCTCGCGGCCGCGCCAGACGGCGGGATTCACGGGGCCGGCCTGCGGTACGCCGCCGATCCGCCCCTCAGGCAGCGGCGATGCGTGTCCGGGCCCGCTCGGCCCTGGCTTGGCGGTACTGCGCCACCGCGACCGCGCCGACGAGCAGCAATCCGAGCGCGACCTTCTGGTAAAACGCGCCGACCCCGAGCAGGTTCATCCCGTTCGACAGCACGCCGACGAGGAGGACGGCCAGGAATGTCCCGACGATCGTGCCCCGGCCGCCGGTCGTCGCCGCCCCGCCGAGGAACACCGCAGTGATCGCTTGGAGCTCGAGGCTGCGGCCGTTGATCGGGTTTCCCGAGGTCGTCCGGGCCGTCAGGAGCACGCCGCCGAGCCCGGCGATCGCCCCGGAGATGATGTACATCGCGATCCGGACGTTGCGCAGGTTGATGCCGGCGAGGCGAGCGGCCGTCGCGTTGCCGCCGATCGCGTAGATCGCCCGCCCGTACGCCGTGTAGCGCATCAGAATATGCATGACCGCGGCGACGAGGATGAGGACGACGAAGACGACCGGGACACCGGGCCACGGCCGGCCGCCCAGGTCGGGGATCGGCAGGTCCTGGAGGAAACGACCCGTCCCGAGCCAGGTGAAGTCCGGCTGGGTCACGACCCCGATCGGCTTGCCTTCGGGCGCGATGAGGAAGGCCAGACCGTCGAAGGCGGCCAGCGTCCCGAGGGTCGCGATGATCGGGTTGACCTTCAGGACGGTCACGATCAGGCCGTTGATGACACCACAGAACATCCCGGCCGCGATCCCGGCGAGGATCGCGATCTGCATCGAGCCGGCTCCGTACGTGCCGAGCACGCCGTTCGTCACGATGAGGGCGGAAAAGACCGAGGCCACGCTGGCAATCGACCCGACGGAGATGTCGAGCGCGCCGGCGACGATGACGACCGTCTCGCCGATCGAGAGTAGCCCGACGATGACAATGCTCTGGGCGAGGCTGTTCATCAGGTTCTGCCACGACCAGAAGAACTGGCCGCCGGAGATCCCCACGATGGGCGCGATGTTGCCGATGAAGACGACGAGCAGGAACAGGGCGAAGACGAGCGACAGGTTGTCGACGCCCACGGCGGTGATGATCCGGCGGAAGCCCCCGCTTCCGCGGCGGGCTGATGGGGCGGGTTTCTCGGCGGCTGTCATCGCTGTCCCTTGGCTTCCATCGCCGCCTCCGCCTGGTCCGCGGTCATGGCGAGGTGATCGACCATGGCGAGCGCCAGCACCTGCTCCTCGGTGACACCCTCGCCACCCTCGAGCTCGCCGGTGATGCGCCCGTTCTGCATCACGTAGATGCGATCCGACATGCCGAGGATCTCCGTCAGCTCGGACGAGATGAACATGATCCCGAGCCCCTCGTTCGCAAGCTCGTCGATCAGGCGATAGATCTCGGCCTTCGCCCCGACGTCGATGCCGCGCGTCGGCTCGTCGAGGATCAGGAGCTTGGGCTTCGCCGCGAGCCAGCGGGCGAGGACGACCTTCTGCTGGTTGCCCCCGGACAGCTTGCCGACCTCCTGGTCGAGCGAGGGCGTCTTGACCGCCAGCCGGCGGACGTACTCGGCCCCGATCCTGCGCTCCAGCCGGCGCTGGACGAACCCGAAGCGGGTCAGGCGGAGGAGGATCGCGAGCGACGCGTTCTCCATGACCGATCGGATCAGGATCAGGCCCTCGCGCTTGCGATCCTCCGGGGCGAGCCCGATGCCGTACCTGATCGCGCTCGTCGGGCTGTTGATCGACACCTCGTGGCCGTCGACGATGATCCGTCCCGCCATTCGCGGGAGGTCGCCGAAGACCACCTTCGCGAGCTCCGTGCGACCGGCGCCCACGAGGCCGGCGAAGCCGACCACCTCACCGGCCCGGATCTCGAAGTCGACGCCCTTGTGCCAGTCGCTGCGGATGCCCTCGACCTTGAGGACGACCCGATCCTGGACGGCGACGTTGCGGCGGAACACGTCGGTCAGCTCGCGCCCGACCATGAGCCGGACGATCTCGCCCTGGGTGAGTTCCTTCGACGGCCGGACCGCGACCAGCTTGCCGTCCCGCATCACGGCGACGCGATCGGCGAGGCGCAGGATCTCGTTGATCCGGTGGCTGACGTAGATGATCGCGACACCGTCCGCCCGGAGCCGCCGGACGAGCGTGAAGAGGCGTTCGACCTCCTCGTCGGTCAGCGACGACGTCGGCTCGTCGAGGGCAAGCACCCGGATCCCCGACTTGAGCGCCCGCATGATCTCGACGAGCTGGCGCTGGGCGGGCGACAGCATGTCGCCCATGAGGTTCGTCGGGAGGACGCCCTCGAAGCCGTAGCGGCGCAGGTCGTCGGCCACGAGCGCGTCGAGCTTGGTGCGGTCGACGAACGGACCGCGCAACGGAAGCTCGCCTGCATAGATGTTCTCGGCGACGTCGACGCCCGGGATGATCTCGGGCTCCTGGTAGATCACGCGGATCCCGGCGGTCCGGGCGTCACGCGGGTTGGCGAACGCAAGTGGTTCCCCGTCGCGGGTGACGGTCCCGCGTCGGGCTGGTAGTCGCCCGACAGGATCTTGAGGAGCGTCGACTTCCCGGCGCCGTTCTCGCCCATGAGGGCGAGGATCTCGCCCGGGTGGACGTCGATGGACACGTCCTGGAGCGCCTTGACGTTCGGGAAGGACTTCGTCATCCCGCGAATCTCGAGGTCCCGGACCGGCCCGGCGAATCAGGCGGCTGCGGTGCGGAAGCGTCGGGAGGCGCGGCGATCGTCATCGATGGTTGCCTCGGCGCGGCCGGGCCCTCCGGCCGGCTGTGCGAACAGTACCGTGCCCGGACCTTGGGGGAGGCCCGGGCACGGCGTGGAGGAGGATTGGCGGATCAGCCGCCGCAGTTCTTGATCGACGTCGCGTCCATCACGTCCTTGTACGTGTCCGCGGTGACGATCGTCGTCTTCGCAACGGTCATCGCCGGGATCGCGGTCCCGTTGACGACGTTGTCGTAGAGGACCTCGGCCGCAGCCGCTCCGACGTCGAGGCCGGAGATGAACAGGCCGGACTTGAAGCCGGATTCCTGACCGGCAGCCCACGGGCGGCAGGCCTCGTAGGCCCCGAGGCCGACGCCGATGATGTCAGCGGGCTTGACGCCGGCGGAGGTCAGGGCGTTGATCGCGCCCAGGACGCTCTCGTCGTTGCAGCCGGTGACGACCCACTTGGTGACGTCCGGATGGGCGGTGATGACCGGGCCGGCCGCGGTGTTCGCGGTGTCGACGGTCGCGCCCGAGGCGACATCGTAGATGCGGTCGGCGGCGAGGCCGGCGGCCTGCACCTTGGCCTTCTCGGCATCAGTCCGCAGGTTGCAGACCGAGAGGTCCTGCTTCTCGACAGCGAGCATCCCGACGACGCTGCCGTCGGTCAGCCAGTTGGATGCCACGAGCAGACGGCCGGCTTCGTCGCCGACCTTGTTGCCCATGTCGGTGCCGTCGAACCCGACGAACGGGATCGCGTTACCGGCTTCGTCCTTGATCGGATCGTCGGTCGCGATGAGCGGGATCCCGGCGTCCTTCGCGGCCTTCGCGACCGCCGGCCCGATGGCCTGGTCGGGGACGGTGATCGAGATGCCCTTGGCGCCCTTCGAGATGGCGTCGTTGACGAGGTTCACGCCGAGCTCGGCCTGATCCTTGGCGTCGTACTTCTCGGCCGTGCCACCGAGCTCGGTGATCTTGGCGATGAACGACGTCTGGAGGTCGATGAAGTACTGCTGATCGGCGGCCTTGTTGATCGCGACGAAGAGCGGCTTGTCGCTGCTACCCGAGCTACTCGGGCTGGCGCTCGGCGCCTCGACGCTCGCGGAAGGCTGTGCAGACGGGGACGCAGTTGAACCCGTGCTGCTGCTGCAGGCGGCAAACGCGATGGCGAACGCGGCGCTGAGGCCCGCGACTTTTCGCCAGCTCGCGCTGCTCGTGCGGTTTGTGGTCATGAACGCTCCTCCGATATGTCCCGCGACGAAACGGCGGGACGGTCGTGGCTGGCTGGACGCATGTGCTCCAACCCGAGATGACGTGGCGCACTCACCTCCTGTGCAAACGGACCGTCGGCCCTTGGGCAACGACCGCAACCGGACCTATCATACCAATTCGTGGCGCTGGCGGCCAATCCTGGCCCCCAAAGGCAGTTATCGACGCGGAGATCGGGGGCGTCCCTCTGGCTGGCCGTCCTCCCTGGAACCGGCACGCGCCACCCGATAACGGTTGTCGACAATTCGCCTCACTCCAACAAAAGGCAACAGGACCAAACGCGATTGTTGTCCGGAAGCGCTACAGTGTCAAGGACACAAGAGAGATTCAGGGTTGATGTTGTCGCATTCTGGTGTCGGTCTTTGACGTGGCCGGGGAGGGTCCAGTGAGTACGGTCGTGCTCCCACGCCAGCGCCAGGCCTACATCCTCGGCCGGGTTCGCGAGGATGGTGGCGTCCGCGTGGTCGACCTAGCGCGCGAGCTCGGCATCTCCGACATGACGGTTCGCCGGGATCTCGATCTGCTCCAGCGCCAGGGCCTGCTCGAGAAGGTCCACGGCGGGGCAACCGCGCTGGCGGGAAGCGCCGTGTTCGAGCCGGGGTTCGCGGCGAAGTCGGTCCTCCAGGAGGCCGAGAAGGAGGCGATCGCAGAAGCCGCGATCCGCCTCGTCAGGCCGGGCATGGCAATCGGGATCTCGGCCGGGACCACGACCCACGCCCTCGCCCGCCGGATCCTGGACGTCCCGGGGCTGACCGTCGTCACGAACTCGTTCTCGGTCGCCGACATCCTCCACCGCAACGCGCGCTCGGACTGCACGGTCATCCTGACGGGCGGGATCCGGACGCCCTCGGACGCGCTGGTCGGGCCGTTCGCGGTCGCTGCCATTCGGACCATTCATGTCGACCTGCTGTTCATGGGCGTCCACGGCATGGACCCCCATTCCGGGTTCACCACCCCGAACATCCTGGAGGGCGAGACGAACCGGGCGCTCGTCGAGGCCGCTCGCCGCCTCGTCGTCGTCGCCGATCACTCGAAGTGGGGCGTCGTCGGGATCAGCTCCATGGCCCGCCTGGACGAGGCGGACACGGTCATCACCGACGACGGGCTCTCGACGGAGGCACGGGAGATCCTGAGCGGCGCGATTCGCGAGCTCATCGTGCTGCCGGTGAACCGGCCGGTCGAGGTTCCGCACCTGCGATCCGTCCCCGACGCGTCGCCGTCCGACTGAATGACGCCCTCGACCCGCGAACGGGCCGCCCGGCGCGGAGCATCGCCGGGGACGCAGGCTGACCCGCTCGGTCGACTCGCCCTCCTGCCGCATCGGCGCTGGAACCCGCTGCTGGACCAGTGGGTTCTCGTCTCCGCGGGCCGGCAGTTGCGGCCGTGGCGGTCCGAGGAGCATCCGCCTCCGCCTGACCAGAGGACGTATGACCCCGCCTGCTATCTCTGCCCCGGCAACGCCCGCGCGAACGGCGAACGGAACCCCGCGTACGAGCGGCCATTCGTCTTCACGAATGACTTCGCCGCGCTCCGTCCGGACGTCGAGACGATCGCCGTCGACGATGGGCTCCTCCGGGCGCGGACCGAAGCCGGCGAGTCGCGGGTGATCTGCTTCTCGCCGCGCCACGACCTGACCCTGGCCGCGATGGGCCCGACGGCGATCGGCGAGGTGATCGACGTCTGGGCCGACCAGTCGACGGAGCTCGGGGCGACCTACCGCTGGGTCCAGGTCTTCGAGAATCGCGGCCGGCTGATGGGCGCCTCCAACCCCCACCCGCACGGCCAGATCTGGGCATGCGCATCGCTGCCCGGCGAGGCAGCACGGGAAGCCGACCAGCAGCGGCGCTACCACGCGGACACGGGCCGGACGCTCCTCATGGACTACGTGGTCCGGGAGGACGGCGGGCCGCGGGTCGTCGAGGCATCGGACGACTGGCTGGTCGTGGTCCCGTTCTGGGCATCGTGGCCGTACGAGACGATCGTCCTGCCGCGCCGTCCCGCACGCCAGCTGCCCGACCTCGATCCGGATCATCGCCGGAGCCTCGCGGACATCCTGCGGCGACTCCTCGTGCGCTACGACGACCTGTTCGATCAGCCCTTTCCCTACTCGATGGGCTGGCACCAGGCCCCGTTCGGCCCCGACTCGAGCGACGGATGGCAGCTCCACGCCCACTTCTACCCGCCGCTCCTCCGCGCCGGCATGCGCAAGTTCATGGTCGGATTCGAGCTGCTCGCGGAGGCCCAGCGCGACCTGACGCCGGAAGAGGCGGCTGTGAACCTCAGGCAGGCGAGCCCGGGTCGACATGGCTGAGGCCGCCCACGGTGACCCGCTCCGGCGGCGTACGCTTCGGCCGTCCATCCTCCGGAGGTAGGCGCGACATGTCATTCGACGGGATCCGACCCGTCCTCCACCTGCCCTTCGAACCCGGCCGGGACCAGCCGATCGTCCACGATCAGCTCCGCGTGCTGATCGACGACCAGATCCGCCTCGGCGTCCGCGGCCTCGTGGCGCTCGGGCTCGCATCGGAGGCGTGGACCCTCCGGGAGGGCGAACGCGACGAGGTTCTCGCGACCGTGGCCGAGGCGATCGACGGGCGCGTCCCGTTCGCGGTCGGGATCGACGGCACGACCGCCGTCGCCCGCGACCGGGCGGGACGGGCGGCCGGCGCGGGAGCGTCGGGACTGATGGTCCTGCCTCCCGTGGGCATCCGCCCGGGCCAGGCGCTGATCGACCACTTCGCGGCGGTCGCGGACGCCGGCGGCGTCCCCGTCCTCGTCCAGGATTCACCGCAGGTCACCGGCGTCGCGGTCGGCGTCGACAGCCTGGTGGCCATGCGGCGGGCCCAACCGCTCGTGGGGGCGGTCAAGATCGAAGCGGCCGGCGCAGGTGCCAAGGCATCGGCCGCGGTCGAGGCGGGCATCGAGGTCATCGCGGGCTGGGGCGGCCAGCAGTACCTCGAGAGCGTTCGTCGCGGAGCCAACGGGTGCATGCCGGGCTGCGACCTCGGGCCGGCGTTCGTCGAGATCGACCGGCAGGCACGGAAGGGCGACTCGAGCGCGGCCGACAGCCTCTACCGAACGATCCTGCCGCTCCTCTCGTACGAGGCGCAGTCGCTCGACCTCCTCCTGCTCGGCGCGAAGCGGGTCCTCGTCCGGCGGGGCGTGTTCCTGTGGGGTGGGCTGCGAGCGCCGGGGCGAGATCTCGACGCCGAGGAGGCGTCGACACTCGACGGGCTGATCCGCCGGCTGGAGGCGGACGGCGTGACCGGCTTCGGGCCGACACGGGTCGCGTCCGAGACCTCGCCGGCGACGATGGCACCACCGCCCAGGATGTCGATATGACCGACCGACCGGCAATTCCGCCCGGGGTCCGCGACGGCGGCGTCGTCGCGATCGGGCGCCGCCTCGACGCCCGGCGGGTGGCGGCAATCGCGGACGGACTGGCCGGCGGAGGCGTCCGCGCATTCGAGCTGACCCTCAACGACCCGGAGGCGGACGCGCTCGCGGCAATCGAGATCGTGGCCCGCCATGCGGAGGGCAGTGCGCTCGCGATCGGGGCCGGCACGGTGCTCACGACCGAGGCTGCCCAGCGGGCCATCTCGGCCGGGGCGACCTTTCTCGTCATGCCGCACACGGACGCCGCACTGGTCGCCTGGGCGGCCGAACGGGGGATCCCCGCGTTCCCGGGCGCCTTCACGCCGACCGAGATCCTCGCCGCCTGGCGCGCCGGCGCGGCCGCGGTCAAGCTCTTCCCGGCCTCGGTCGCCGGACCGGCATTCGTCCGGGAGTTCCGCGGCCCGTTCCCGGAAATCCCGCTCGTCCCGACCGGCGGCATCACGCTCGAGACGGCACCGGCGTTCATCCGGGCCGGCGCGCTGGCCGTCGGGCTCGGCAGCTGGCTGACCGGCGACGGAGAGCCGGCCGGGATCGCGGAGCGCGGGGCCCAGGCCGTCGCCGCCGTGGCGGATGCTCGTGCCGGGCGATGAAGATCACCGACGTCCGGACCTACCTCGTTGGCAACGCCTGGAAGAACTGGCTGTTCGTCCGGGTCGACACCGACGAGGGGATCGGCGGCATCGGCGAGGGCACCCTCAACGGGTTCTCGGCGACGGTCGAGGCGGCGATCCATGAGCTCCGCGACGCATACATCGGCCTGGACCCGAGCCGGGTCGAGATCCTCCTCCAGCGGATGGTCCGCGACGTCTACACGGACGGCGGCCAGATCCACATGGCCGCCGCGTCGGCGATCGAGATCGCCTGCTGGGACATCGTCGGCAAGTCGCAGGGCCGCCCCGTCCACGAGCTCCTCGGCGGCCGCGTCCGCGACCGCGTGCCGGTCTACGCGAACGGCTGGTACCGGGTCGAGCGGTCGCCCGAGGCATTCGCGGAGGCGGCCAAAACCACGGTCGGCCGCGGTTACCGCGCCCTGAAGTTCGACCCGTTCGGCGCCGCGTGGCGCGTCCAGGACCGGGTCGAGGAGGACCGATCGATCGACATCGTGTCGGCGGTCCGCGACGCCGTCGGGCCGGCGGTCGACCTGATGATCGAGGGCCACTCCCGTTTCAGCGTCTCGAGCGCACTCCGGATCGCCGACCGCCTCGCCGCATTCAGCCCGGCCTGGTTCGAGGAGCCCGTCCACCACCAGCAACTCGGGGCGATCGTCGAAGTCGCCCGGCGCTCGCCGGTCCCGATCGCGACCGGCGAGAGCTTCACGTCTCTCGGCCAGTTCGCCGACCTGCTCGCCGAGGATGCCGTCCACATCCTTCAGCCGGAGCCAATCTTCATCGGGGGCCTGTGGCGGACGCGCCAGGTCGCGGCGATGGCCGACGCTCACTACGCGGTCGTCGCTCCACACAATGCCCAGGGGCCGATCTGCAGCGCGATCGCGACCCAGCTCGGGGCATGTATCCCGAACTTCTTCGTCCAGGAGTCGTTCGACGACTTCAACGCCGGCTGGACGCGCGAGATCGTCGACCATCCGCTCGTCCAGCACGACGGCTTCGTCGAGGTGTCGGACCGCCCGGGGCTCGGGATCGAGGTGGACTGGGATCGGCTCTCGGCATATCCGTATGAGCGCGCCCACCTGCTCCGGCTGTTCGAGCCGGGCTGGGAACGGCGGTCCGAGACCCCGGACACCGATGGCTGATCGAGCCGGCTCCGTCGAGGTCGTGACCCTGGGTGAGGTCCTTGCCGCGTTCACGGCGCCGACCGGCGCGCCACTGGCGGAGGCGACCCTTTTCGAGCGCCACATCGCCGGCGCCGAGTCGAACGTCGCGGTCGGCGTGGCCCGACTCGGGCACCTGGCGGCGTTCATCGGGCGGATCGGGTCGGATGGACTCGGGACCGCGGCGCTCCGGCGCCTGCGCGGCGAAGGCGTCGACGTGAGCGGGGTGCGGCTGGAGCCCGAGGCGACGACCGGGCTGCTCATCCGCGAGCGCCGGGCGCTCGGGCCGTCGGAGGTCGTCTACCACCGGGCCGGATCGGCCGGCTCGCTGCTCGGGCCCGAGGACGTCGAAGCGGCCCGGGCAACGATCGAGGCCGCTCGCTGGCTCCACGTCACCGGGATCACGCCGGCTCTCTCGCCGTCGGCGGCGGCCGCGGTCCGGCGCGCCGTCGAGATCGCCCGCGCGGCCGGCCTGACGGTCAGCCTCGATGTGAACCTTCGCCGCAAGCTGTGGCCGGACGAGGCTGCTGCGCCGGCCATGCGCGACCTCGCCTGCGACGTCGACGTCATCCTGGCCAGCCTCGACGAGGCACAGGTCGTGATTGGCGGGACCGACGACGATCCTGCACACGTCGTCGAGGCGATGCTCTCGCTGGGTCCGGCGGTCGCGGTCCTGAAGCTCGGTGCCGATGGCGCGGCGGCGATCGAGCGCGGGGGCCGGATCGCTCGCCGCCCGGCAATCCCGGTCCAGACGATCGTCGATCCCGTCGGTGCCGGCGACGCGTTCACGGCCGGCTTCATCGTTGCTCGCCTCGAGGGCTTCGACCTCGACCGCTCCCTCGACATGGCCAATGCCTGCGGCGCGGCGGCCGTCGCGGCCATCGGTGACCTGACCGGGCTGCCCGACAAATCGAGCTGGAGCGGCTGCTCGCCGGCAACGGCGGCGACCTGGTCCGGTGAGGGCCCACTCGACGAGCGGACGAGGGCGAGCCTGATGCGGATCGCCGTGATCGGCGCCGGCCCGGCCGGACTGACGGCCGCCCACCGGCTGCGGGCCGCCGGCCACGAGGTGACGGTCCTCGAAGGGCAGGCCGTCCCCGGCGGGAGGACGCATTCGGAGCACTACGGCCCGGGCCACTGGTCCGACACAGGCGCCGGCTGGCTCGCCTCGTTCTACCCTCGGACGCTCGCGCTCCTCGACGAGATCGGCGAACGCGGCCGGTTGCGGACCATCAGCCTGCGCGGCGGCGGCGATCTGCGCCTCGACGGCCGGCTCGTCCCGAACCCGAACTCCGTTCCCCGGATCCTGACGACGCCGCTCCTGTCCCCGCTCGAGAAAGTCCGCTTCTTCGGGTTCATGGCGACGCTCTTCGCGACACAGCGAGGCCGCCTCCAGCTCGACGAGCGCTACGACGACGCCACGGCGGACCGCGTCCTCCGCTTCGCCGGTCGGAACGCGACGGAACGGATCGTCCGGCCGTCGTTCGAGGGGCCGTTCTTCAGCCGCCTCGAGGAGATGTCCGGCGCGCTTGTGCGGTCGTGGCTCCGCGACCTGTCGATCGGCACCTTCTACCAGGTCGACGGCGGGATGGACACGCCGTGGCGGATCCTCGGGGAGCGACTCGAGGTCCGGACGGGGGCCAGCGTGGAGCGCGTCGCGGCAGTGGACGGCGGGGTCGATGTCGCGATCGAGGGCCAGCCGGCCGGCCGGTTCGACGGGGCCATCGTCGCCGTCCCGGCGCCGATCGCGACCGACATCGTCGACGCGGCCGACCTGCCGGAGGCGGTCCGCTCGATCCGCTACGCGCCGCACGTGCGACTCTATGCCGCTCGCCGGGCCACAGGGCAGGCGCGGATCGGCGTTCACGTCTTCCCGAACGAGGAGGTCGCCACGGTCGAGCTCGGGACGGGCCGGGACGGCGGCTGGGGCCGTATCCCCGACGCGTTCGAGTGGGCGCTGGTCTGCGCTCCGTCGGCGACCAGCGCGAAGTTCATGGCGATGGACGACGAGACGCTCAAGGCCCGGCTGTGGTCGGTGGCGTCGTCGATCGAGCCACGCCTGTTCGACCTCGCCGACGCGGAGATCGTGCACCTGATCCGCTGGCCGCAGGCGGTCCCGATCGTCGACCGCGGCTACCTCGGCCGCATCCGGACGCTCCCGCAGCGACCGCCACTCGTCTTCGCCGGCGACTGGCTCGTCCAGCCCTGTGTCGAGGGCGCCGTCCGCTCGGGCGAGCGTGCGGCGGCGGCCTTCGGTCGAGCGTGAGGTCGGCCGACGTGGCACCGCCGGAGCACTTCCGCCTGCCTGCCCGGCCGACGGCCCTGGCGGGTCGGGCGGTCGCAGCATGGTCGGAGCCCGTCGTCATCCCGACCTATCCGGAGCTGCCGCCGGACCCGAACCCGATGTTCCTCGAGAAACGGGTCTACCAGGGCAGCTCCGGGCGGGTCTACCCGAACCCGTTCACCGACCGCGTCTCCGACGAGCGTGTCGAGCGAGCCTGGTCCGCGATCCACCTCGAGAACCGTTACGTCCGGCTGATGGTCCTGCCCGAGATCGGGGGGCGGATCCATGTCGGGCAGGACCGCACGAACGGCTACGACTTCTTCTATCGCCAGAACGTCATCAAGCCGGCCCTCGTCGGGCTCCTCGGCCCGTGGATCAGCGGCGGCGTCGAGTTCAACTGGCCGCAGCACCACCGGCCATCGACGTACATGCCGGTCGACTGGTCGATCGAGGAGCGCGACGACGGGAGCGTCACGGTCTGGTGCAGCGAGCACGAGCCGATGAACCGGATGAAGGGCATGCACGGCGTCACGCTTCATCCCGGTTCGTCGGTCGTCGAGGTCCGCGTCCGGCTGTTCAACCGGACGCCCCACGTCCAGACCTTCCTGTGGTGGGCGAACGTCGCGGCCCGCGTCCACGACCGCTACCAGTCGTTCTTCCCGCCGGACGTCACGTACGTCGCCGATCATGCGAAACGGGCGATGTCGACGTTCCCGGTCTCGCGCGGCCGCTACTACGGCGTCGACTACGGGGCGCGCCCGCCGGCCGAGGCGGACCTCTCCTGGTATCGGAACATCCCGGTCCCGACCTCCTACATGGCGATGGGCTCGGCGGCCGACTTCTTCGGCGGCTACGACCACGCCGTCGACGCGGGCTTCGTCCACTGGGCCGATCACACCATCGCGCCGGGCAAGAAGCAGTGGACGTGGGGCAACCACGAATTCGGCTACGCCTGGGATCGCGAGCTGACCGATGCCGACGGGCCGTACGTCGAGCTCATGGCCGGCGTCTTCACGGACAACCAGCCGGACTTCTCGTTCCTCGCTCCGTACGAGACGCGGACGTTCAGCCAGCACTGGTACCCGATCCGGGCGATCGGCCCGGCCCACGAGGCGAACCTCGAGGCGGCGGTCAGCCTGGCCGTCGGCGGGCACACGGTCCGGATCGGGGTGAGCGTCACGCGGCAGCTGCGCGGCGCCCGGATCGTGGTGGCGGCAGGGGACGCGACGATCCTCGAGCGGGTCGTCGATCTCGCGCCCGATGCCCCGTTCGTCGCCGTCGTCGACGCCGATCCGGCGCTCCAGGCCTCGGACGTCGAGCTGCGCGTCCTCGCCGCCGATGGACGTCGGGTCATCGTCCATCGACCGAAGCGGATCGAACCTGTCGATCCGCCGCCGCCCGCGACGGAGCCGCCGCTCCCCGGTGACGTCGCGACGAACGAGGAACTGTTCCTCATCGGCCGCCACCTCGAGCAGTACCGCCACGCCACGCGCCAGCCGGAGCCCTACTGGCGCGAGGGCCTGCGGCGGGACCCCGACGACAGCCGCTGCAACACCGCGCTCGGTGCGTGGCACCTCCGCCGCGGCGAGCTCGCGGACGCCGAGAGCCACCTCCGCCGGTCGATCGCGACGCTGACCCGGCGGAACCCCAACCCTGCCGACGGCGAGCCCCACTACCTGCTCGGGGTGACAATGCGGTTCGCCGATCGCCTCGAGGAGGCGGAGGCCGCATTCGCCAAGGCGACCTGGAACGCGGCCTGGCAGGCGGCGGCGGAAACCGGACGTGCGACGATCCTCTCCCGGCGCGGCGACCTGACGGGCGCGCTGGCCGCCCTCGAGCGCGCCCTCGCCGCCGATGGGCGCAACGCCTGGGCCCGCGTCCTCCGCGCGGCGCTGCTCCGGCGTCTCGGCCGGATCGAGGACGCGGCCGGGGTCGTTGCGGCGGTTCTCCGGGAGGATCCGCTCGACGCGTGGGCGCGGAACGAGCGCGACATGCTCCAGGGGGCGGCCGGCGCGCCGGAGCACCCCGCCTTGCCTGGCGGCGTCCAGGGCCACCTCGACGTTGCCCACGACTACGCGACCGCCGGTCTCCACGAGGAGGCGATCGGTGTCCTCCGGCGGTTGCTGGATCCGGTGGGCCCGGACGCGCCGGTCCATCCGCTCGTCCACTACACGATCGCCCAGGCGTACGACCGGCTCGGCGACGACGCCGCCGCCCGGCGACATGCGGCCCTGGCACGGTCGATGCCGCCCGACCTGTGCTTCCCGGCCCGGCTCGAGGAGATCGACGTCCTCGCCACGGCCGAGCGGCTCGACCCGACCGATCCCCGCGCGCCGTACTACCTGGGCAACCTGCTCTATGACCGGCGGCGCTACGACGACGCGATCCGGGCCTGGGCGCGGGCGCGCGACCTCGACCCGTCGTTCTCGATCGTTCATCGGAACCTCGCGATCGCCGAGTTCAACGTCCGCCACCGGCCGGCGCGCGCGCGCGCCGCGTACGTCCGGGCACTCCGGGCGGCACCCGGTGACGCCCGCCTCCTCTACGAGTTCGACCAGCTCCGCAAGCGCCTCGGCGAGTCACCCGACGAACGGCTCGCACTCCTCGACGCGCGGCCGGGGCTGGTCGCCCTCCGCGACGACCTGACCGTCGAGCGGCTGACCCTCCTCGATCAGCTGGGGCGGCACGAGGAGGTGCTCGACGGCCTCGTGAACCGCCGGTTCCATCCGTGGGAGGGCGGCGAGGGCATGGTGTCGGGGCTGTGGGTCGCCGCGAACGTGGCGCTCGCCCGGCGGGCCCTCACCTCCGGACGCCCGGCGGAGGCCATCGCCCGTCTCGAGGCCGCGACCGTCTACCCGCCGAATCTCGGCGAGGGCAAGCACCTCCTGAGCCCGGAGAACGAGATCCACGTCCTGCTCGGGCTGGCCCACCGGGCGGCGGGCGCCGGGGACGACGGGCGGCGCTGGCTGGAGCGAGCCGCGACCGCGCAGGGCGATCCTGCGGCTCCGATGGGTGAGTCCGCGTACTGGCGGGCCCTCGCGCTTCGCGAGCTCGGCAAGGAGGCGGCCGCCGCGGGTCTGCTTGGTGCCCTCCTTCGGGCGGCCCGGGCCCGCGCCCGGACATCGGTCCGGATCGACTACTTCGCGACCTCGCTGCCCGCGTTCCTCCTCTTCGACGACGACCTCGACCGGCGAAATCGCATCGAGTGCCGCTATCTCGAAGGGCTGGCACTGGCGGGACTCGGGCGCGCAGGCGCGGGCCGGGCGTTCCGTGACGTCCTCGCCGCCCAGCGGACCCACGCGGGTGCCCGGGCGCGACTCGCGGAACTCGGGCGCTGATCGTCCGCCGGGACGGCGTCAGCCGCGCGTGGCGACGGCCGCCGCCAGGCAGGCGGGGCAGCAGGCATCGGCCCACGCCAGGGCAGCCGGCAGTGCCGCCTCCGAACCGGAGCCGCGCCGGCGTGCGAGGAGGATCCAGCCGACGACGCCGACGGCCGCCAGCACCACCGCCACGATCGCGATCGGCCCCAGGGCTCCACCGAGGATCGCGAGGACCGGCTCCCCGACGACGTAGCCCAGCCCGAAATGCGCGGCGATGAACACCGCGTTGCCGACCGCCAACCCGGCGACGAAGGCGACGGCCGGGATTCCGGCCAGCGCGCTCGCGGCGATGGCAACGATCCGCACGCCGGGCGTCATCCGCGCCGCTGCGACCGAGCGGGCCCCCGTGCGCCGGAACCGCTCGGTCTGGCGCTCGATCCTGTCGGCCGGCGCGAGGCGTGCCAGCAGGCGGAGCAGAACCGGCCGCGCGATCGAGCGGAGGAGCGTGAACTGGAGGGTCCCCCCGATGAGGCTCGCGACCACGAGCCCGAGGAGCGCGACCAGGGGATCGAGGTCACCGCGCGAGGCCGCGACGCCGGCACCGATGACGACGAGGTCGCCCGGAACAGGCACAGGGACACCCGCCTCCTTCACGAGGATGAGGCCGAGCAGGGCGAGGAGGGGAGCGGCGTCCGCGGTCATGTCGACTGCGTATTCGCCTCCGCCGCCCGATCAGATGAACCGAACTCGAGGCGCATCAGGATGCGCGGCCGCCGATCGCTGTGCGCCGCGGTCTCGACGACCCGGCGGAACCCGGCCTTCTCGAACATCGGCGTCACTCCGACGTAGCCGAAGTTCGCGTCGACGCGACCGCCCGCCGGATCGATCGGGTAGGCCTCGAGCCCGGGCGCCCCGGAGCGTCGCGCGTAATCGACAACGCCGTCGAGCAACGCCGCGGCCACGCCTCGGCGGCGATAGCCCACGCGGACGTTGAAGCAGAGGATCGACCAGACCGGCAGGTCGTCGATCCGGGGGATCGTCCGCGACCGTTCCAGGCGCGGCAGCCGGGGCCGCGGCGCGAATCCGCACCAGCCGGCGACCTCGCCCTCGATGTAGGCGAGCATTCCCGCCGGCGGATCCTCGTCGAGCTGCTCGCGGAGGGCCCGCCGCCTCGCCCCGGGCTCGCTCCTGCCGTAGCCTTTTGCCCGGCCTCGCGGCGCCTGGCACCAGCAGCCCAGGTCGCCGTTGCCTCCGAGGATCGTCACGACGTCTGCCCAGCGGTCGGGCGTTGCCGGCACGACCTCGATCGTCTCTACGGGATCAGCCGGTCCCATGCGCCCATCAGCTCCGCCTGGTCGGCCTCGTCGAGTGCGTCGCCGAGGACGATCGCGGTGACAGCGTCACCGAGCGAGCGAGCCACGCGAACGCGATCCTCGATCGGCCCCAGGCCCGGCGCGGTGTTCAGCCCGGCGATGCTCGTCTGGAGTTGGGCGTTCGCGTAGATGCGGTCGACGTACGCCGCGAGAACTTCCTGGGCCGCACGAATCGGCCCTGCCAACCCCGCCCCGAGGGCAACGTCGGCCGCCGTGTCGACCGACCGCAAGTGCTCGGGCCCGTGTGTCCGGACTGCGTAGAGCGGAAGATCGTCGACCGGGAGTCGTTCAAGCGCCCGGGTGAAGCTCTCGAGTTGGGCACGCGCAACGGGCGGCAGCCCGTCAAGCCCCTCGGCCACGTCAGGCGCCGGCGGCTGCGAGGCTCTCGTCGAGGATCTGCAGGGCGAGATCGACCTCCGCCCCCGTCGTGACCAGCGGCGGGATGATCCTGACGACGTTCACGTACGTCCCGGCGGTCAGGACGATCAACTTCCGGGTCAACGCCTCGGCCTGGACGCGCTTGGTCAGCTCGGGGTTCGGGACCCGGCCGTCGCCGTCTCCGGGCTTGACGAACTCGAGCGCCAGCATGAGCCCGAGGCCCCGGACGTCGCCGATCGATCCGTATTTCGGCGCGAGCGCCCTGAGCCCGGCGAGGAACTGGGCGCCGCGCTGCCGGGCGTTGGCGACGAGGCCCTCGTCCGCGATGACGTCGAGGGTCGCGTTGGCCGCTGCGCACGCGACGACGTTGCCGCCGTACGTCCCGCCGTGGGACCCCGGCGGAAGGCGGTCGATCAGTGCCCGCTGGGCGATGATCCCTGACAGCGGCAGGCCCGATGCGATCCCCTTCGCCATGACCGTGATGTCGGGTTCAACCCCCCAGTGCTGCATCGCGAACATTGCCCCGGTCCGCCCGAACCCTGTCTGGACCTCGTCGGCGATGAGCAGGATTCCATGCTGCCGCGTGATCTCGCGCAGTCGCGGCAGGAATCCCGGCGGCGGCACGATGTAGCCGCCTTCGCCGAGGACCGGCTCGACGATCACCGCCGCGACATGTTCCGGGTAGATGAACTGGTGGAATGTCAGGTCGAGCTGGTCCTCCCAATCGCACGTACAGGCGTCGATCGGGTGGGCGCCGCCCGGCGCTCGATAGCAGTACGGATAGGCGGTGTGGTAGATGGAGCCCGGCAGCGGCTCGAAATGGCCGCGGTAGACGTCCTTGGCGCTCGTCAGCGCCATCGTCTGGGCGGTCCGCCCGTGATAGCCGTAGCGGAAGGCGAGGATCACCGGGCGGCCGGTGGCGACGCGGGCCAGCTTGATCGACGCCTCGACGGCCTCGGCACCCGAGTTCGAGAGGAACGCGCCCCAGCCCTCGCCGGGCAGGAGCCGCGAGAGGCGGTCGTAGAGCCGCAGCCCGGGCTCGTGGTACATGATGTTCTGCTGGCCGTGGAGCAGCTTCGCCGCCTGCTCCTGGACCGCGGCGACGATGCGCGGGTGGGCGTGGCCGGTGTTCGTGACCCCGATTCCCGACGAGTAGTCGAGGTACCGCTCGCCGTCGTTCGTGACCAGCCACGATCCCTCGCCCCGCTCCACGACGAGGTTCGTGATCCGGCCCCAGACCGGCGGGACGACCGACAGGTCCGGCAGCGTCGAGCCGGTCGCCGCGCCCGGCGCGCCCCCCGCGTCGGGAGCCACCGTGTCGACCATTCTCAGGCCTCCGACCCTGCGGCGAGGACGACGTCCGGTGCCAACTGGTCGACCGGTTCCGGCTTCGACGGCCGAGCCGGGCGGTTGGCCCGACCCTGGAGCCACGTCGTGATCACGACGAAGCCGACGGCGATCAGGAAGAACGCGGTGCCGATCACGTTGACCTGGACCGGAACGCCGACCCGGGCCGAGCCCCAGATGAAGATCGGGAACGTCGAAGTCCGGCCGGACGTGAAGCTGGTGATGACGTAGTCGTCGATCGACAGGCTGAAGGCCAGCAGGGCGGCCGCCATGACGCCCGGCAGGATGATCGGGAACGTCACGCGCCAGAAGGTGATCCACTCGTTCGCCCCGAGGTCCATCGCGGCCTCCTCGAGGTGCCGGTCGAAGCCGTAGAGGCGCGCCCGGACGGTGACGACGACGTAGCTGATGTTGAACATGATGTGGGCGATGAGGATCGTGATGAAGTTCGTCGGGAAGAACGGCGGCTCGCCGATCGCGACGAAGAGCGTCAGGAGCGACGCGCCCAGCACGATCTCCGGGGTCGCCATCGGCAGGAAGATCAGCATGTTCGTCGTCGCCGAGCCACGGAAGTTGTAGCGGACGAGGGCCAGGGCGATCAGCGTGCCGAGGGCCGTCGCGACGATCGTCGAGATGAAGGCGACCCCGAGACTCGTCTGGACGACCTCGAAGAGCCCCGGCACGCCGAACGGATGGAGCCAGGCGTCGAGGGTGAAGCCGTGCCAGGCGACGTTGCTCTTGCCCGGCGGGTCGTTGAAGCTGAACAGCGCCATGACCGCCACCGGAAGCATCAGGTACAGGATCGCGAAGGCCGTGTAGACGTAGAGGATGTTGTGATGGATGAAGCGCCCGGCCCGGAGGACGGCCGACGGACGGGCGGACGTGGCCGCGACGTTCGCGCTCATCCGGCGCTCGTCAGCTCTTCGGTCCCGAGGATCCTCGCGTAGATCGCGACCAGGGCGAGGATCGCGGCCATGAGGATGAAGCTCAGCGCCGCGGCAGTCGGGTAGTCGTTGTTCTCGAGGAACCGGCTCTGGATGACGTTGCCGATCATCCGGGTCTGGGTGTTGCCGAGGATCTCCGCGTTGACGAAGTCGCCCATCGCCGGGATGAATGTCAGGAGCGACCCGGCGAAGACGCCCGGCAGAGACAGCGGGAGGACGATCCGGAGGAACGATTCCGAGACGAACAGGGTGCCGACCACGAGGCCCCCGACGAGCCCGACGACGGCCATCACGACGATGTCGTACGACAGGGCCCCTCCCAGCATCGCGCCGACGATCGCCCCGATGACGGCGCCGGCGATCGTCCCGCCGGGCCGCCATGGGCCCGCGTACAGGTCCTTGGCCGCCTCGACCAGCCGGCCGTCGATCTTCTCGAGCGAGACGTAGATCGGGAGCGTCATGAACGGCAGGAAGTTGTAGGCGATGCCGGCGACGACCGCGGCCGGCGTGGCGAGGACCCGAAACTCCGGCGGCAGGAAGCCAGCGTCCTTCAGGGGGCCGAAGAGGATCCCGTCGTCACCGAGGATGATCTTCCAGCTCTGGGTTCGGAGGAGGAAGCTCGTGAAGAACGGGGCGATGACGAGGAACAGCATGATGTTCTTGTAGCGGACCACCACGGAGGGCGATCGTGTAGGCCAGGGGATAGCTGATCAGGAAGCAGACGATCGTCGCCGCCGCGCCGTACACGAGGGAACGGACGAACTGCGGCTCGTAGCGGGTGAGGGCGTCCGTGTACGTCGTCCAGTTGTCGAGGCTGACGGTGAAGCCTGTCTCCAGCGTCCCCGACCAGAACGAGCTGATGAACATCTGGATGCCCGGGTAGACGTAGAAGATGATCAGCCAGAGCATCCCTGGCGCCAGCAGGATGTACGGCGTGAGCCGCATCAGCCGTCCGCGTGCACCCATCCTCGATCGACCCTCTGCTCGTCGGTCCTGGGCTTGCCCGGTCAGTTCCCGATCAACGTCGCGAACTTGTCGTTGTAGGCCGTCTCGTCCGCTTCGGACAGGCTCTTGAAGATGTGGACCTTCGCAAGCACCTCGGCGGGTGGGAAGATGAGCGGGCTGTCGGCGAGCTCCGGATCGTCCTTGGCCAGCTCCTGCTGGGCACCCTTGACCGGGGTCACGTAGTTGACCCAGGCGGCGATCTGCGCGGCAATCGCCGGGTCGTACACGAAGTCGATCATCAGCTCGGCCGTGTACTTATGCTGCGCGCCCTTCGGGATCATCATGTTGTCGGTCCAGAGCATCGCGCCCTCGTCGGGGAGCTGCCAGACGAGGGTCTCCTTCTCCGCCTGCTTGGCCAGGACGTCGCCGGACCAGGCCATCGCCAGCACGACGTTGCCCGAGACCAGGTCCTCGGCGTACTCGTTGCCGACGAACGCGCGGATGATGCCGTCGTCGACGGCCTTCTGGCAGGATGCGATCGCCTCGTCGACGTCGGCGGTCGTTGCCGTCGACGGATCCTTGCCGTTGCGCAGCATCGTCAGGCCGAGCGCGTCGCGCATCTCGGTCAGGAACGTCACCTTGCCGACCCATTTCGGGTCCTTCGTCCAGAGCGACTCGAGGCTCGTCAGCGTGCCGGTCACGGCGCTGTCGTAGCCGAGCCCCGTCATCCCCGACTGCCACGGCGCGTGGTGATCGTCGGTCGGGTCGAAGTCGATGCCCTTGTAGACGTCGAGCATGTTGGCGACCTTGTTCGGCATGTTGGCGAGGTCGAACTGCTCGACCCAGCCGAGCCGGACCAGCCTCCCGGCCATCCAGTCCGTCATGACGATCAGGTCCCAGCCGCTGTCTTGGCCGCCCTGGAGCGCGGGCCGGATCGTGCCGAAGAACTCGTCGTTGTCGTTGATGACCTCGGAATACTTGACGACCGTGCCGTACTTGGCCGTGAAGTCCTCGAGCGTCTTGTGCTTCGTCGAATCGTTGTCGTCCGTGTCGATGTAGAGCGGCCAGTTGGCGAAGTTCAGCTCGGCCGACGGCGACTGCGGCGCGCTCGAGGCCGTGGCGCTGGGGGCGACCGACGCTCCGGTCGAATCGCCTGGCGTTGGCGCCTGTGCCGACGCTGCCGCGGATCCGGTCCCCTTGGCTCCGCACGCGGCCAGGAAAGCTCCGAAGCCGACCAGTGCCGAGCCCTGGATGAAGCGGCGCCTGCTGATGTCCGAAATGACGGAGCGCGGATCGGTGTCGTTCATGTGCCTCCTCAGGCGGGCGCGGGTTGAGTGACGGTCTCGGCGCTCGTGTCGGCGCCGACGACGAACGTGTGATCGGGCGACCAGGAGAGGCGGACCGCGTCGCCGGGCTTGTGCAGCGACCCATGCACGGTTCGCTCGACATTCTGTTCGTAGACGGTCAGGCGACCCCCCGACCGACCCTCGATGACGTACGAGGTCGACACCCCCAGGTAGGACGCGTCCACGACGGTCCCACTGATCCCGTTCGAGCCGGCCGGGAGGTCCACGCCCTCCTTGTGCAGGCGGATCTTCTCGGGACGGACGCCGACCTCGATGGAGGTTCGGCCGTCGACGAGCCCGCTCGGGACCCGGACGGTCTCGTCGTCCGCCAGCCGCGCAACGGCATACGCCCCGTCAACGCCGTCGAGCTTCGCGGGCAGGAGATTGCTGATGCCGAGGAAGCCGGCGACGAACCGCGTCGTCGGGCGCTCGTACAGCAATTCCGGGTCCCCCAGCTGTTCGTAACGACCCCTGTTCATGACGGCGATCCGATCGGACATCGTCATCGCCTCCTCCTGGTCGTGGGTCACGTAGATGAACGTGATCCCGACCTCCTGCTGGATCCGCTTCAGCTCCACCTGCATCTGCTTGCGGAGCTTCAGGTCGAGGGCGCCGAGCGGCTCGTCGAGGAGGAGGACGCCCGGCCGGTTGATCAGCGCCCGCGCCAGCGCGACCCGCTGCGCCTGGCCGCCCGAGATCTGGGTCGGCTTGCGCCGCTCGAACCCCGGCAGCTCGACCAGCCCGAGCATCTCGGTCACGCGGCTCTTGATCTCGGCGTCCTTGACGTTCCTGCGGCGGAGGCCGAAGGCGACGTTCTCGTAGATCGTCAGGTGGGGGAAGAGCGCGTAGCTCTGGAACACCGTGTTGACGTTGCGCTGGTACGGCGGCAGCCAGGTCACGTCCTTGCCCTGGAGCTCGATCAGTCCCGACGTCGGCTGTTCGAAACCGCCGATCATCCGGAGCGTGGTTGTCTTGCCGCAGCCCGACGGACCGAGCAGGCTGAAGAACTCCCCGTCCCGGACCTCCAGGCTGATGTGATCGACCGCGACGGCATCACCGAACGTCTTGACCACATCGACAAGACGGACGTCGACCTCAGACACTCACGGTTCTCCCGAAACCTGCGGCAGACAACGACGATGTGGCGCGGGTCGCGTGCACCTCGGGCGCACGGTCGGACGGGGACCGAGTGACAACCACCGGTCAGCGGAGAATAGGTGTCCCGTGTCTAGGGTGTCAACAATCCGAGGTGCGAGGCGGCAACGGCTTCCAGGCGCGAGATTCGCACGGGCACGAGCCGTTTGGCATCGTAGTTCGTACATTGAGGCTACGTTGGACGTGCCGCGGCGGAGGGACGTGTCGCACCTGCGCCGCTTGGCCGCGAGCCTCGCCGGGCCCGTGGGAGTAGGATGACGATATCGACACGAGCGACGCCGATATCCGGCCGTCCACACACGCGGTCGCCCCACCGAGGTTTCCACGACCGATGCCCAGCCTGACCGAAGGTGCCATCGTCGACGCCCTCCGCACCGTCCAGGAGCCAGAGCTCGGGCGCGACATCGTGACCCTGAACATGGTCAAGGAGATCGCGATCAGCGGCGCCGACGTTGCCTTCACGATCGAGCTGACGACGCCGGCATGTCCGCTCAAGGAAGAGATCGAGCGCAACGTCAACGTCGCCCTCCGCGGAATCGGCGTCGAGAAGATCGACCTCACCTGGGGCGCCATGGTGAGGCGCGCGTCTCCACGGCAACCGGAGCAGCTCCTCCCCGGCGTCAAGAACGTGATCGCGGTCGCGTCGGGGAAGGGCGGCGTCGGCAAGAGCACCATCAGCGTCAACCTGGCCGTCGCCCTGGCCCAGTCCGGGGCGTCGGTCGGACTCCTCGACGCGGACATCACCGGGCCGAACATCCCGATGATGCTCGGGGTGGAGGGCCAGCCCGTCGCGAGTGCGGCCAACAAGATCACCCCGCTCGAGCGGTACGGCGTCAAGTGCATCTCGATCCAGTTCTTCGTCCCGGAGGGCCAGCCGATCGTCTGGCGCGGTCCACTCATCGGCGGGGCGATCCAGCAGTTCCTTCGCGATGTCGACTGGGGCGAGCTCGACTACCTCGTGATCGACCTGCCGCCCGGGACCTCCGATGCGCAGCTGACGCTGGCGCAGGCGGTGCCGCTCGGCGGCGCCGTCCTCGTCACGACGCCGCAGGAGGTGTCGCTCTCGGATGTCACGAAGGCGCTCGCGATGTTCAATCGGCTGTCGGTCCCGATCCTCGGCATCGTCGAGAACATGACCGCCTTCATCTGCCCGCACTGCGGCGAGGCCACGGAGATCTTCGGCCGGGGCGGCGGCGAGCGGTTCGCCGCCCAGCACGGGATCGACTTCCTCGGCGGCGTGCCGCTCGACATCACGGTCCGCCAGGGCGGTGACGTCGGCGTCCCGGCCGTCGCCCAGCGCGAGCCGGGACCGGCTGCCAGGGCCCTGACCGCGGTGGCCGGTGCCGTCGCCGCGAGGATGAGCGTCCGGGCCGCCGCCGCCGAAACGCAGCCGCTGCTCTCGATCAGCTGATCAATCAGGACTAGACTCTCGACGGGGGACAGCGAGCGGGGGTTGGAGAGGAGTCCGCCGGGTGCGCTGCCAGTCGTGCGGCGCCGCGACTCGACGTGCGGCCAGGTTCTGCGACCAGTGCGGGGCGGCGCTGGTCGATGGCCGGGCCGACCGCCGGCGCGCCGAGACGGCGACGTCCGTCGAACGGGGCGATCGCCGGATCGTGACGGCCCTGTTCGCGGATCTCGTGGACTACGTGCGCCTCGTCGCCGAGCATGATGCCGAGGACGTGCGCCGGCAGGTCGACTCGGCTCTCCAGGCGATGGTCGAGGCGATCGAGGCGTTCGACGGGACCCGCGAGAAGTTCATCGGTGACGCCGTCTTCGCCGTGTTCGGCTGGCCGATCGGCCACGACGACGACGCGCTGCGGGCGGCCCACGCGGCACTCGCAATCCGCGAGGCGTTGAGCCGGGTCGCGGCCTCCACGGGCGGCGAGCCGCTGTCGGTCAGGATCGGGATCGCCAGCGGCGAAGTCGTTGCCGCGCCGCGCGGAGCAGACGAGCGCGAGTGGTCACTGACGGGCCCGGCGGTGACGACCGCGGCCCGGATCCAGGCGATCGCCGCGCCGGGCGAGATCCTGCTGGACGAGGCGACGCTGCGCGCCGCCCGCAAGGGGCTGGCCGTCGAAGATCGCGGACCGCAGCTGCTCCGTGGCCAGACACGGCCGATCCGGGTGGCGCGGCTGCTTGGCGAGGCGAGCTTCCAGCCGTGGCGGCCACCGACCGGGCATCTCGTCGGACGGGAAGCAGAGCGGGCCCGCCTTCACGCGCTGCTCGAGGGTCAGGGTCGGGATCGCGGCGCGGCGATCGTCATCGAAGGCGAGGCGGGCATGGGCAAGTCGCGCCTGATGGCCGACCTCGCGACGATCGCGCCCGATGCCGGCTTCCACGTCACGTGGGTCGACAACGTGTCGTATGGCGCCCGCGAGCCGTACCGTTTCGGTCGTGCCCTCGCCCAGGCGATCGCCGACGAGCACGGGACCGACTCAGGTTCGATGGCCCGCCGGCTCCTGTTCACCGAGGACGTCCCGGTCGACCGGGCGCGCGTCTGGGCCGGCGCCGTCGCCGCCATCGCCCGCGACGCTGCGTTCTCAGGCTGGGAGGAAGAGGCTCCACTCGTGCCGGCCGACCCCGCCGGGGTCGTTCGCGGGATCCGGGATCTCGCCGATCGGTACATCACGCGCCTGGTCGAGGTCAGCGGGCCACGGATCATCTTCATCGACGACATCCACTGGATCGATCCGGCCAGCGCGACGATGCTCGACGAGCTCGTCCTGGCCACCGCCAGGCTGCCCCTCGTCCTCGTGATGGGGACGAGGCCGGGCCCGTCACAGGCATCGGCGTCCATCGAGTCGCTGGAGCGGGTCAGCCTGGCCGGCCTCGACGAGGGCGAGACGAGTCTCCTCGCCGCCACGGTCGCCGGCACCGAGATCGAGCCGTCCGATGCGAGGCGCCTCCACGAGCGGACCGCCGGAAATCCGTTGTTCATCACCGAGACCGTCAGGGCGATCCTCGAGGATCCATCGCCGCGCGTCACCTCGGGCCACCTTTCGTTCGGTGACGGAACCGCCTCGACCGGCATGCCGATGACGCTGCGGGCGCTGCTCGGAGCGCGCATCGACGCGCTCTCGGAGGAGGCCCGGACCGTGCTCCGAGTCGCCTCGGTCGTCGGGGTCTCGTTCCGCGCGCCGGCCGTTGCCGAGGTCTTCGGCGAGCCGATCGGTCCGGACGTCTTCGGGCGGTTGGCGGAGGCGTCGCTCATCGTCGCGGCTGACGGCGCCGACGACTGGCGGTTCTCCCATCCGCTGATCCACGACGCGGCCTACGCCGGGCTGCTCGGGAGCACCCGACGCCGGCTCCACGGTCGGGTCGCGGACATGCTGGCGTCGCGCTCGGGCCGCGGCGCGATCGGCGCCGTCGCGCGACATCGCGCGGCAGCTGGCGACGGAGAGCGGGCCGTGCCGTTGCTCGCGGAGGCAGCCGAGGAAGCGCTCGCGGTCGGGGCGCCGGCCGAGGCCGCCTCGTTCTGGACTGCGGCGGCGGACCTGCTGGGAGCCGGCGGCGCCTCCGACGCGTACCGTCAGCGAGCCCGGGCGGCGCTCGACGCGATCCCCGAATCCGTGTCGCCGTCCGTCTGAGTCCCCGTCGGACCCTGGCGAGGGGTCGCAGCCGACGGATCGAGGTCGAAGGCCATGCCGGGCATGCCGGCGACGCCGCGCTCCCCGACCAGGCAGGCTGCCGCGATCGCGGCGCGATTCTCTGGCCGATGGTGGACGAGGACGGTGCGTCCGGCGCCGGCCCGCTCGCCCATGTCGAGCGCCTCGTCGATCGTGAGGTGCCCGCGGACCGGATCGTCCTCCGCCGCGTCGAGCAACGTCGCCTCGATGATGAGGAGGTCCGCGCCTCGAGCGGCCTCGACCAGCGCCTCGTTCGGGCCCGTATCCCCGGAGATGACGACGAGGCGACCGGACTGGTCCCGGATCGCGAAGCCCCACGACGGGATGTAATGGCGACCCGGAAGGAACTCGATCGTGAGATCGCCGATCGTCAGGATCGCCGCGGGGTCGTAGTCCGTGACGGCGAGCGCGTGATCGAAGAAGCCCACGCGTTCACTGATCGCCGAGGCCAGCTCCCACATCCGCTGGCGACCGCCGGGCGGCAGCAGGACCGGGATCCGCCGGCCCGTGAAGTCCGCCCACGGGAGCATGTACCTGAGCGAGACGAGGTCGATGTAGTGATCGGCGTGGAGATGCCCGACGAGGATGGCGTCGAGACCTCGCGGGTCGCGGATCTGCATGAGCTCGCGGATCACGCCCTGACCGCAGTCGAGGAGGATGCCGATGGACGGTGTCTCGACGAGGATGCCGGACGAGGGCGTCTGCGGCTGCGGAGCCGATGTGCCGGATCCGACGATCGTGACGCGGGTCATCGCGACGCCCCCTGCATTGGCACGGAGTGATCGTCGCACGAGTCGGGGCGAACCGCGCGTCCGTGTCGGGACGCCGGGGATGTCGGCAATTTGACAGGAAGGCGTTCGCGAGCCCAGTCCGTCGCGGTACGATGCGTCCCATGATCGCGGCACGACCGCTCGCCGAGACCCTGGCCGCCGTCCCCTTCTTCTCGGGCCTCGACGCGGCGAGCCTCGAGAGCGTCGGTCGCGGCATGCGCACGCGGCGCTTCCGCCGGGGCGAGGTGATCTTCCATCTCGGAGACCCCGGCGACGCCCTCTTCATCGTGATGTCGGGCGCGATCAAGATCATGATCCCCTCGGACGCCGGCGACGAGGCAATCCTCGCGACGCTCAGATCCGGGGACGTCTTCGGCGAGCTCGCTGTCCTCGACGGGGCACCCCGCTCGGCAACCGCGACGGCCCTGGAGTCCACCGAGACGCTCGTCCTGCCGCGCCCTCAGTTCCGCGAGCTGCTCGACAGGGAGCCGGCGATACGCGACGCCCTCCTCGCGTCGCTCGCCGGCGAGCTCCGGCGCCTGACCAACCATGTCGAGGAGCTGCACTTCCTGGACATCACCGGCCGGCTTGCGTCACGCCTGGCGCGCCTCGCCGCCGAGTCCGGCACGAAGCTCGCCGACGGCACCGTCCGGCTCCCGTCGCCGCTGACCCAGGGCGACCTCGCGGCGATGATCGGCTGCACCCGCCAGAGCGTGAACAAGCTCCTCGGGATGTTCACCGACGACGGTCTGATTCGCCTCGAGCGGGACAGCATCGTCATCCTCGACGTCGACGGCCTCGGGCACGCCGCCCGCCGCTGACTCACGGGGCGGGGGAGGCCGGGCGCTCCTTCCGCAGCTCGGTCAGGAGGATGTGGGCGGCCGCGAGGGCCGCGCGGAGGCGCCCCTGCTGGCCGCCGAGAAACGCGATCCTGCGTTCCCGGTGGACGCGCCCCGGCAGAACCACGACGACCGTGACGGCGGTGTCGTCGCCGCGAGCGGTGACCCTGACTCCCAGCCCGACGTCGCTCCCCCCGACCTGCCGGCCGTTCCGGGCGAGTGCCTCGAGCCCGTCGGTCGCGGCGACCGCGGCGGGCGACCGCCGGGCAGGTCCCTGACCGGATGGAGGAGGGTCCCGGCCGTCATCGGGGTCGTCGTGGTGGATCGCCGCGGGCGCGTCCGTCGCAAGGGACTCCGCCAGCCGGACCCACTCTCGATCGCCGATCAGCGACGCAAACGACCCACCGGTCCCGACCTCGACGCAGGCGAGCGTCCAGCCACTTTCGGAGAGGGCCGCCCCGATCGCATCCGGCCAGGAGGTCTCGCCCTCCGCCCAGATCTGGTCCCCGAGCAGGTCGCGCACGTGGACCGACGTCGCATCGACGATCTCCCGGGCCGAGCGCGGCGGGCCGCCACCCGGGCCAGCGAGACCGGCCTCGGGCCGGGCGGAGATTCGCACGTCGACGGCGTCTGCCCGGGCGTAGGTCGCGACGATCGGATTGCTCGTCCGGAGGAGCTCCTCGCCGAGCGCGTCGGCGACCGCCGACTCGCCGATCCCCGCCAGCCGGAACGTGCGGCTGGCGGTGTCGGCGCCGGCGCCGAGCTTCCGAAGCCGGGCGAGGACCTGGTCGATCCAGATCGCGCGCATCTCGCGAGGCGGGCCGGGGAGGGCGACGACGAGCCGCCCGTCCGGTCGCCTGACCAACCAGCCCGGGGCCGTCCCGTTGGCATTCGGGAGCGCCTCGGCGGACGGGATCAGCCAGGCCTGCTTGAGGTTGATCGCCGGCATCGGCATGCCGCGTCGCGACCAGAGGCGGCGCAGCCACCCCTCCAGATCGGGATCGACCGCCGGTGTCTCGCCTGCGACGGCGGCAATCGCCTCGCGGGTGAGATCGTCGGGTGTCGGCCCCAGGCCGCCGGTCGAGACGACGAGGTCCGCTCGCTCGAGCGCGTCGCCGAACGCGGTCCGCACCACGTCAAGGTCGTCGGGCAGGGCCTGGATGCGTCCGACCGAGATCCCGAGACCGGTGAGGCTCCGGGCAAGCTCGCCGGCATTCGTGTCGCGGGTCTCGCCGACCGTCAGCTCGCTGCCGATGCTCAGCAGCTCTGCCGTCAGAATCGGACGCGACTTGATCATCGGCGGCAGCGTAGCGCAGGCACCCATCGGACGAGGCCCTCGATTCGGGGCGGTACCATCGGACGAAGCGATATGCGACCTTTGCACTGTCCCGGATGATCGTCAGGAGTCCGACTCTCCCGTCACGGTACGTTGCGCAACCCGGCGTCGGCGGAGGTGCCGAATGAGCGACATCGCGCAGAGCGGCTTCTCCGAGTTCGATCGCTGGCTGAGCCTCGCGCGGCGGACTCGCGAGCTGCTGGCGGCGGCGATCGACGAGGGCAGCCTGCCTGCCGGCGGCGCCGACTACCTCGCCGACCGGACGCTCCCGCACCTCGAAGGCGTCCAGGCCGGGTTCCTCGGCTGGCTCAGAGCGGATGCAGCGGGCATCGCAGAGCTTCGCTTCCTGCTCGGGCGTGTCGCGGCGACCCGCGTTGAACCGGCGATCGATGAGGCGGAACGCCGCGCCGCGGCGGCAGAGGAAGTGCTCGATCGGTCCCTCGCGATGCGCGCCGGTGGGCCGGTTCGATCCTTGCGGACTGCGGAACCGTGGAACCTTGCCGCCCTTGCTCACGCGAGGGTCGTCCTTGCCTACCTGCCACGCATACCTGACCAGGATGTTCGCTATCCGTCCGGCCGCCGAACCTACGCCGACATCCCCGCTCCGCGAGGCCCGGCGGAACTCGCGAGCCGCCTCGATGAGCTCGAACGGCAGCTCTGGCGGACTGCCGTCGGCCGGACGCCGGACCCTGGCAATCCCGAGTTCCGGCGCGCCTACGGTTTCTTCGACGCGGCCGATCGGCTCGGGATGGGGGCGTTCGGGCGGCTGGCCTGATCCGGGCGCGGGTGAGCCGACTGTCGCTGCTATGATCGACGGGTCCCCCCAGACGGACGCACGGGAGCCCACCCACTGGACGAGCCGCAGGCCACCCCACCGCGCCCCGAGGCCGAGCCCACGCCGGAACCCGAACCCGAGCCGGCGGCTCAGCCCGGTTCCGCCGCGCCCGATTCCGCCGCGCCCGGCCCGGGCGACTCCGGCCCCGGCGGCCCCGGCCCCGGCGGACCTCGCGGCGATCCACCGGGCCTCCGTGCCCAGATCGGGGCGACGAGGGACTCGGCCAGGCGTCTCATCGGCGCGCACGTCGAGCTGGCGAAAGCTGAGTTCGGTGAGATCGCCGATGAGATCAAGCGAATCGCGGCCCTCGTCGGGATCGCCGTCGGTGCGGCCATCGTCGCGGGCCTGCTCATCACGGTCGGCCTGCCGCTGTTCCTCGGTGAATGGATCTTCGGGTCGATCGGGTGGGGGCTCCTCCACGGGGTGCTCCTGCTCGCCGCCATCGGCGTTGCGGCGATCGTCACCGCGCTCGGGGTCGAGGCCCGCGTCGTCGCCCGCAGCCTCGTCGTCGGCGTCATCGTCGGGCTGGTCGTCGGAATCGTCCTGGGCCTGAACCTGACCAATCGCGGCTGGGGACTGGCCGGGGACTCGATCCTGCCGCTGGCCGACCCGGGCGCCCGGGCCCTTGCCGCCGCTCTCGTCGTACTCCCGCTCGCGCTGGGGGTTCTCGCCGGCCTTTTGAGCCTCATCCGCAACCTGCGCGCCGGGGCCGGCGGGACGGCCCCTCCGGCCGCCGCCCGGGTGTCGGTCGCTCTCCCGACTGCCCTCTACATCGGCTGGCTTGCCGGCTTCCTCTATTCGTACAGCTCGCGAGTCGCCTGGCCGGAGCTGGCAATCGTCGGGATCGGCGCGGCCGGCTTCGTCGTCTCGCTCGCGATCATCGTCGTCATCGGTGCGTGGCGCCCCGGGTCGGCCTTCATCACCGGGCTCGGCGCGGGCACGGCGCTCGGCGTCGTCCTGGCGGGGCTGACGGCGCTCGGGCTTGGCAAGCGGGTCGGCGGAGCGATCGGCGTCACGGTCGGACTGGGCACCTGGATCGGGGTGACGGCCCGGGAGATGGTCCGGCACGGTGTCGACGGCGAGGAGTTCATGAAGCAATTCGTCCCACAGAAGACGATGGACGTGACGAAGGAGACGATCGAATGGGCACGCGCACGGATGCCGCTCTCGCGCAGGTCGTAGCGGCCCGGGCGGAGTTCGATTCGGAGCTCGAACGGCTGGAGGCGGCCGGTCGGGCGGCCGTCGACATTCCCGCGAAGATCCGGCGCCAGCCCGCCAGGGCTGCCGGCGTCGCGGCGGGCGCGGCGTTCCTGGCCGTCGGCGGCCCGAAGCGCATCTTCCGGCGCGCGAAGCGGGCGATCCGCGGCCCGGAGGAGGTGTTGCCGCCGTCGCTCCTCCCCGACGAGATCGAGAAAGCGGTCCGGAAGCTCGGCTCCGACGGGAAGCAGGTCCGCGGCACCCTCGAACGGGAGTTCGCCAAGTACCTCGATGACCGCTCGAAGGAGCGGAAGAAGGAGGGGATCGTCGCCGCGGCCACGGGCATCGCGCTGGGGGCGCTGCGACCAGTCTCGATCCGTGCCGGCAAGAATCTCGCCGAGCGGATGCTGAACCCGGACGGGCCCTCCTTCGAGGCTCAGCTCGACAAGGTCCGCAAGCGGCGCCGCGACAAGGAGGAGGCCGCCGGGGAGGCGAGCGGCCCGGAGAGCGGCCCGGAGAGCGGCGCCGGGCTCTGAGGCGGCGAAAGGCGGCGGCGAGCGGCCTCGCGGGGCCCGGTGCGCGTCCCAGTCCGGCGAGCGTCCCAGTCCGGCGAGCGTCCCAGTCCGGCGAGCGTCCCAGTCCGGCGAGCGTGACTCCCGGTCAACAGGACGGCCCCGAAGAACGCCGTCATCACCATCGCAACGTCTGATCGGCCAGATTCCGTGACTCTTGGTCTCGAGTTGCCCACGAGGCACCCCGTCGAGTCCACGGGGAGGCCCCACCACCCCCTCCCGTGCGTCCCCTGATGACTGGGAGTCCCGTTCCGGCATGTCGGCGAAGGGGCCACGTGACCGCGAGCAAGAATCCGCCATACGTCAGCCTCCGTGGCGCAAGTCGCGACGAATCGCTCATACGCTCGCCCGGCGAGCACAAGATGGGATCCCGCCGCGTGCGCGTGCGGGAGATCGGCCCGACACTCCGTCAACGGCGCCTTGACGTCACCACAGCGAGCGTATGGCGGAACCGTCCGCCTGGGGGAGAGGCGATGCCTGGTCCTTCGGCCGGCACCTGGCCGGGCCCGCACGGGGAGCGCTAGACTCCCGACGGGCGAGTGGCGGAATGGCAGACGCGCCGGCCTTAGGAGCGATTCCGGCCCTGGTCTATGCGTTCCCGATCCTCGCCCGATGCCAGCGATGCCGAGTTATACGCGCCTCGCACGCATGACCCTGGTCTCACGCTCGGCGCTCGTCCCCTCCGAAGTCAAACTCCCAGTTGCCGTCAACTGGAGTCTGGACGGGCATTGGAAAGGCTCCCCCGAACCCGGCGAACCCCAGGATCTGAACATGGACGCGTACCTCCGGCGGCGGCGAGGGCGTGATCGACAACTCGCCCTTCCATTCGCGACCGCCCCCGCCGCCTCCGGCCGGGAAAGTTGTGTATTCGGTCCCGCGCTCGTCGCTGATGGTGACCTTGATGTCCCCGAGCCGGCAGAACTCGCGAGCGGCCCGTGCCCGGAGCATCGCGGTCGCCGCTGTCGAAACCGTGAGCCCGGATCCAGAGATCAGCGCAGCCTAAGACAGGCCCGCCGGGCGGGCTCGTAGCGTGAGAAGGCCAACGACGCGAGGCGACTCTTCGCGTGTTCGCGCGTTACGATCGCATGGCGGTTGAATGCGCCATCCGATCAACGATTGACCAAGGGGGCGAAGGGTGCGGATCCGGCGCAGTTGGCCGACCGGGGGCTTCTCGCCCCAGGGTTGGGCCGGGATTGCGGACGACGCACCATCCTGGACCGCGACGATCGTCGCGTCATGGAAGCCCCCGACGATGGACTGGGGCAGGTTCATCGTCGGCATCGGTATCGCGGTTGTCGCGACTGCCGCGGCGGTCGGGCTGTGGCGTGACCGAGGGGGCCTAGGGTTCCTGGTTCCGGTCGCGCTGTCAGTCTATTGCGGCTGGGCGGCCCTCCAGCAACTCCGAACCCGCCAACCGCAGACCGAGTTGACGCTGACACTCGCTCCAGATGCTCTTCGCCTGTCCTCCTCCGCGGCGAGCGCGCTCTCGGTTGACCTCTCTCGGGATCGGGCCGGATGGCTGATCGCCGAGGAGATCGGGACGAACTGGCACTGGCGACGCCTGACGCTGCTGGACGACGCCGAACATCCGGTGGCCCAGTTCGTCGCGTCCCTCGCCACGGTCCAGGTGCAGACCCCCGGCATCCCCGCCGCAGCCGTGCTTCCCGATCGCGTGCCGCCGGCGGTGCTACTCGGGGTGTGGTGGCCGCACCCGGCCAAGCGGATGACCCGACAAGGCTCGATGTCCGCGCGGTTCCGGTGGCGAGACCCGGATCTCGTCCGGTTTCCCGGTTACGAGCGTCGGTCCAGGGTCCTTTGGAGCGCGCTGTATGCCGTGCTCGCCGTTGGGTGCCTCGCCGCCGCCCTTGTCGGCCCGGGCGCGGTCTGGACCAGGCTCGCGTTCGGCGTGGCGGGACTCGGACTCCTGGTCTGGCGCGCCCACGTGCTGCGCTGGCGGCCGACATTCCTGCGCTCGGGGTCAGCGTCGTGAGGCAGGCCCGCGAAATCCCTATCAGGGGCGAGACCCGCTCGGCGGTCTCAGAGTGTTGACCGAACGAAAACGAGCGTATTGGGAGGTCACTGCCGGGCGCCCGGGAAACGTATGACGAACGGCTTGCGCGGGACATCCTCGGCGACGCCGTCGGCCGTGGCCTCACCTATGGTGTCCGGGTCCTCGGGCTCGGGTGGTGACGGCACGCGCGGGCTTGCGCACGGGTGCCCGTGCCCTTCTGGACGATGCTGTCACGTATGCGAGCCAGCAGACGTAGACTCCCCGGTCTCGTCGTCCTAGCGCGGGTTGGTCCTGTGCCAGCGAGCCATGGCGGCGCGGATCGCATGGGCCGAGCGGAGGTTGTGGGCGCGCTTCAGGATCTCCTCCTCCGAGAGCCCGGGATGGATCCTACGAGCCTCGGATATGAAGCGATCGTCCGCGGCCGCTCGCGCAGCGGCGGTCGCAGCGCCGCGATCCCGGACGCGCGCCCAGCGCTCGTGGGCGGCCAAGCGGGCGAGGGTGGCGCGATCAGCTGTCCGGATCTTTCTGTTTCCCAAATCGGGGCGACCTCAACCACGGGCCTCGAATTCAACTGCGGCGGTAGGCCGGGATTGCCTCCGACGGGTCGGCGACCGATGCCGCCCCCCTCGCGCAGGGACGGGGGCGCCTATCGACCGACCGCCCATGACCAGACAGTCACGGCGCGGACCTCGACGATCGTCGACCCGGTCGTCCTCAGCGATCCGCGGAGCGGTGGCTCCTGGCTGGATCGACACGGCGGGTCGCTGCGTGGCAGCGAGTCCGCCGAGAAGACGAGCGGGCGGTCGACAATCGAGGCCTGCCGCCTCCACCGACCGTAGCCGGACGGGTCGGCGGTGAGAAGGGGGGTTATGTGTATTGTTTAGTGTATTGGGCGGCCATCCACGTCCCGATTGACACCCAGCATGACGTGTGCGACGCTTCGATCATGCTCAAGACGAAGCGGACGTACAACCTCAGCCGGCGCACGATCGAAACGGTCCAGGCGCTCGCCGAGCGTAAGGTTGCCCCGACCCAGGACGCTCTCGTCGAGCTCGCCATCGACGAGCTCGCCCGCCATGTCCGGGACACTGACGAGGCCGACGTTTGGGCAGCGGCCGCTGCCGACCCGGAGTTCGTCGCCGAGGCCGTTGACCTGGAGGCCGCCTACCTGACCGCCGACGCCGAGACGTGGCCCAGGGCGTAGCGGGTCCACAGCTCCGCTGGGCGGTCGTCATCGTCGACCTCGACCCGACCGAGGGCCACGAGCAGGCGGGCCAGCGGCGGGCCCTGGTGGTCAGCTACGAGGCGTTCCACCGGTCGGGCCTGCTGACGGTCTGCCCGATCACCGCGGCGCGTGAGAAGCCGCGCTATCCAGGGGAGGTCGCCATCCCGGCCGGGGAGGGCGGCCAGACGAAGGACGGACTCATCCTGTGCGCCCAGGTCCGGACGATCTCGGTTCGCCGGGTGCGCGCGTCCGGCATCCTGCCCGACGGTGGGATCGCGTACCTCACGGACCCCCGGATCAGGTCAGCGGTCCGTGCGGCCCTGAGGCACCACCTCGGGCTCGACATTCCGCCGCTCTCCGACGGGGCCGCGAGTCCCTAGCAGCGCTTCGACTTCAATTCGTGACGACTGTGACAGCTCCTGTCACAGGGACGATCGCGCCGGTCTCGTACCCTCGGCCCACATCGGGCACGCTGGCCGTGTAAATCGCGAAGCGAGTCGGGTTTCGGGCCGATCCGTCCACGAGCACGGAATCGTGTCGCGCTCAGCGTCGCTCAACTGTCGTGTATGGCGGTTGCGGCCGCGGTCGTGACCGCGGTGCGAGTCGCGACAGTGTCGCGACACGAGGCGCTCTGGTGTCGCGTCCTCCGTTACCCGTTCGCCTGAGCGCATGGTCGCCCCGATCGTCACGCCCGGCTGTTGTCGGACGCCGATGCCATCGCAAGTGCTGGACGACCGCGGCTGTTGATGCTGCCCTGAACTCCCGCGATTGGTCGGTATCGCCGCGGCAGTGGATCGGCTGAACGCCGAGATCGCGGACCTGGAGTTGGCGCTGTTCCAAACCGCGGGTGTGGCACAGGCGGTCGGGCGGCTCGTGCCCCCGTCGCCAGGTTGCGGGCTGTCAGGACGCGACCCCGGTGCGGAACGGCGGCGCGTAAGACCCTAGGGAACCAGCCAATCGGACAGTTGGACGCTCTTGTCGATGCATCGCGGCGCCGGCACTCGCGCGATCACCTGACCATCCAGGGATCGAGCAATGATGTCGGCGGTCGTACACGAATCCTTGTCTGAAACGCCCCACTGAATGAGATCGAAGGCGAAGGTCCTGGTCGAGCCCGGTTCCAGGCGACCACCGGCCATCTCACCATTCTTCAGGTAGACGATCTCGACCGGCGCCGACAGGTCGTTCCACAGGACCATGCCGTTCCTCCCCTCCACGATGCACCCGGCGAGAAGCATCGGCATGACGAAGAGGAGAACGCCGGCTCGCGCTGCCTTTGATGGCAGGGTCGCCGACCGCCCTGCGCGAACAGTCTGAGGATGCATGCGCCGATCGTGCGGATGACACGGGGCTGCCTCTACGGCCCAGAAGTCAGCGGCGATAGGTCTCAACTCGCCCGGTGCTCGCGGCGCTCCCGGTGGTGCAGGTGGTGCCAGCGGTGCGAGCGGTGCCGGGTGCTGCTGGTGGAGCTGGGTGCAAGGGAGCCTCGGGAGGCTGTCGCGCCTCGGAACATTTCGCGGGGTTCATCTCGACGGTATCGGGGCAGAACCCGCTTCGATGACCCATCGGTCCGGCTCGACAGATCCGACCAGCGCGACTCGCGATCTCCTGGCCGGCAGCGCTTCTCGCGACATAGGTGCCAGTTAGGGAGCAATACGTCGAGAACCGGTCAACGTCACCACGCTGGTGCCGGTGGTGCGGGTGGATGGTGCTCAGGGTAACGGTGGGTGACTGACTTGAACTTCGTCGAACCACCACACAGCAGCCGCCATCCCTTCCTCTAGAAGTTGGTAGACGTGATCGATGTCAGTCTCCGGTGGAACGTCGATGCCGGCCAGGCGATCGCTGAACCGTTCGATCGTGCACCCAATGTCGCATTGGACGCCAGGCATCTTGGAAGGAGCCTTCGAAGGTATGTCCATCCCGAAGCGCGATCCGGTAGGTCGAGTGGCCGGATCGTTCGACGACTTGATCAACGGTTGGCCATCCCCGGCCAGATGGCGGCCTCACAGTCACGATGTCGTCGATCGCGAGGCCGACTGCCAGGGAAGGAAGAGTGCGGAGCCGGTACCTCCCAGGGGCGACGAGCTGAGCCCACATCGTCTCGACGTGCCCATCCTCCGAGGTCACGGCGACCTTCGTCATGCCCGGTGAGGAGGCTTCGGGCGCATCGGGCCGTTCTGACATGACGCAACCCTACCGAACGCTCCCTGATCCCCGCTGGGCGGTCGCACGCGGTGGAGGGGGTGGAGCGGGTGGAGGGATTGGAGCTGGGGCTACTGTTCGGTCGAGGTGTTCTCGTCCTCCACTACGGAGTCGTCGCGATGTCGCCGCTTCTTCGCAGCTGAGTGCTTCAGAGCCTGCTTCTGAGCACTCGTGAGGTTCTCATATGGAGTCTCCGAAAGCCCAACGCCATCAGGCGTGTCCGGGGGATCGCCTCGTCGTGCATTCATCTTTTCGTCTGGACGGGAGCGCACGGACGAATGCGTTCCGTGGATCGAACCTTTGCTCATCATCCAAGGATGACACCCTGCTGAACTAGCACAAGAGGACCATCGTGGGTGCGCCCGTATCTCCGGCGCTCCCCGGTCGCACGCGGTGGAGGGGGCGAAAACTACGGGCGTGACCGTTGGTCAGTTGTGTATCGCTGGACTGGCGAGTAGCGTCGAGAAATGAGCATCGGTCTGTCCGCGCGCCGGCGCCTGGAATGCGGGCTAATCGCAGTCGTTGCCCTGGGCTTCGTCGGGTGCGGGCCGGAGGCCCTCGCCTACGGCATCGAGCTTTACAACGACGGCCGGGAGCCTGTCGAGATCAGCTACGTCGTCAATGCTACCGATGTGCCGACAGGGAGCATCTCGGGCAACACGATCGCTCCGGGCCAGTACAAGAGGTTCTACTTCGATGCCACCGGCAAGCCTGGAGCCTGCACGCAGGGCGAGATTGTGGCCCGCACGGAAGATGGCCGCGAAGTAGCGCGCATTCCTCCGCCGGTCTGCTTCAGCGACGTTCTGGAGTTGTCCGAGTACCCACCGGCTGAAGGCTGACAGGTCGCCCAGCAGCTGACTCCCGGTGCTCCGCGATCGCACCGGTGGAGGGGGTGAAGGGCGTGGACGGGGTGGAGTCGGGCATTCGGGTCATTGCACGGCCAGCATCCTATGGCCACGCTAGATGAATGACCCGCGCGTTGATCTTTGCCGTTGTGATCGCCGGTGCCCTGCTCGGCTGCGCGCCACCCGACGGATCGGCCGGCGTCGACATTGACAACGACTTGTCCCAGACAGTCCGCATGACCTACGTCCTCAACGGGACGCGAGCTATCACTGGCCGATGACATCCATGGCGATAGGATCGCGCCCGGAGAACGGAAGAGATTCAGAGCCTGTCTCTACAAGAGCGGCAGTTACGAGAACTGCACCCAGGGGGACCTCGTGGCTCGTACGTCGGACGGTGCGGAGGTTGCGCGCGTGCCGGCACCATCGTGTCAGGGCGGGACGATTGGTCTCAGCTTCTACGCATCAACCACGCCGTAGCTCAACGCCCGGATGCCGCCGCTACGCGGTCGCACGCGGTGGAGGAGGCGGAAGACACGGGCCAGACTCGGCACGAATTCGGCTGGCCATGGGCCGCAACGCTGCTGATGGCTTCTAGTGATCGCTGGGGTCGCCACCTTCCTTGGATCGTTTCAGAGGTGGGCTGGGTGCTCCAAGGCAACCTGTTGAAGGAGCCGGCGGTTTGCTGCGCATCTACATGCGTTCCGGAGTGGGTTTTGGGCGCCGGCGTCGTTACCGCCGTGCTGGGGCTGCTTCTGGCAGTTTTCGGGGTGTGCGCGTTGCGCTACCACGGAGCACTTCGGTTCTGGGCCTTGCCGCTGCTGATGGGAAGCGCTGTGCTCGCGATCTTGATTGCCTGGGGCCTCCGCGTGTACGTCTTTCCTGAATATCGCGTGTACGGCCTGGGCTTGGGCGTGCTGCTCGTCGCCGCGGGTGGCGTGATTGGCGTTGTGGCCAGTTGGCGCTTGCGCCGGCTGGCCGCGTCCGGTCCGAGCGTCCCGCCAATCTGACCGACCGCCCGTGATTAGCCGGTGCCGCGGTAGCACGCGGTGGAGGGGGTGAGGGGGGTCAGCTCGGGAAGGCGACGGCGTCGGCGTCGTCAAGAACGTCCCGAGAGATCACAGCTAGCTCGGCGACTCGCTTGAACCCGGGACCACGATCTCCCACAGAGTGCCATCGCACAGGGCCCGGGAAAGGTGGCGACGACGGCACCCGAATCGTCCGTCGCGAACATGCTGTCATTCGCGCATTCGTCACCGTCGACCCATCCGTTTACGGGGACCGAGTTTCCCGGGAGCATGCCCTCGACGATGACGTGTTCCTTGCCACCGCGGACATACGTCACGTCAATGGGGACTTGAAGCCGGTTGACGATTTCAAAGCCTGGGCGATCGCCGTCCATGCTGCAGCCAATCGCCGACACTCCGGCCAACAGGAGCAGAGCCGCCAGAAGCCGGCGACGCGGCCAGGTCCATCTCTGGTCGCGAGCCACGAGGTGAGTCATATCCGGTGCATCGACGTCGAAGGAGTCATCGCCAGCCACGGGATTGTAGTTGTAGCAGACAACGTCGCCTCCGCCACGGCCGCCGAAGCTAAGCGATACCTGGCGGGAAGCAGGGTCTACCTCGGTCCGCAGATGATATCGGGACCGGTCACCGTGACCGAGCTGGGGGGTACGGGAACTCGGTCCAATGGGTCCCGTTGATATCACCGCTACCGTCCTGGGGCTGCCTATTCAGCGCTGTCGCGCGAGGCGGTCGATCGGGCTGCGGTAGGCCGCCCGCGCGCGCTCGGCCGCCGCGGATGCGCCGTAGCGCGACAGCATCGAGCGGTCGGTCCAGCCGCCGAGCTGCATGACATCGCCCTCACTGTGGCCGGCCGCCAGCATGCTCGAGGCCCAGGTGTGGCGGAGTTGATGGGGATGGACCCGCAGCCCGGCCTGGCGCGCCCGGCGGCCGATCGTGTGGAAGATCTCGTTGCCGGTCAACGCCCGCCCCGTGCGCGCGACCCAGAGGGGCTCGTCCTCGGCGCGCGGAGCCTTGGGGTGGCGGAGGTAGCGCATCAGCGCCTTGGCGGTCGAGTCGCCGTAGACGACGGCCCGGCCGCGACGGCTCTTCGAGGTCGACGCCTCGATGAAGGCCAGCCGCTGACCGAGGTTGAGGTCGCCGAGCCGCAGGGCGGCGAGCTCGCCGCGGCGGATGCCGGTGTCGAGCAGCAGCGACAGCATGGCCAGGTCGCGCCGGGCGATGAGGTCCGTCCCGCGGCAGGCGGCCAGCAGTCAGCGCCGACTGCTCGTCGGACAGCACCGGCGGGGGATTGAGCGGCACGGACGGTGCCCGCATCCGCTCCATCGGGCGTGCGCTCGATCTCGTCCTCCTCGACCAGCCACCGCCAGAAGGGCCGTAGTGCTCGGAACAGGATGCTGATCGTCGCCGGCGCGTTGCCGAGCTCGCCGAGTGCCACGAAGAAGGCCTCGAGGTGCTCGCGGCGGATCGCACCCAGGGCCCGTGGCATGCCCCGCTCGACGAGGAAGGCGTCGAGCCGATCGAGGGCCCGCAGGTAGGTGCTGATCGTCCGCTCGCTCTTGCCCTCGCTCCGGAGGTGGAGGATCCAGTAGTCGCGGGTGGAAGCGAGGGTCGGGCCGTCGGCTAGACTGGCGGCCTTGGTGGTGGCTCGTGGCATCGAATCGGGCCTCAGAAGCGCGGAAACGAACTGCCAGAGTTATACGCGTCTCATGCCCTGTGCGCAAGCCCTCCACCGAGGCATACGCGCCTCACAAGCGCGAAACCATGGGCGAGTGGCGGAATGGCAGACGCGCCGGCCTTAGGAGCCGGTGCCGCGAAAGCGGCGTGTCGGTTCGACCCCGACCTCGCCTACCACACTTACGACAATTGTCACGGGCCCGGGTTGCCAAGCACAGAGATGATCAGGGCTCCCATCACGAGAAGCGTTACGAGGAGCCCCAAGCTCAGGATCCCGGTCACGAAAGCGAGCACTCGCGACTCGCGGGCGGCGGGGTATCTCCCCGCGCCACGCGGAGGATCACCGGTGCGATCACCGCGACGATCAAGACCGGCGTCCAGTCCACGATTCGCAGTATGGATACGCGTCAATCCCAGGCCCGCCTCGCGCCGCGCACCCCCGTTATCGTCTCGGAGTGCGTTGACGACTCGGTGTTGTGCTCGTCTTAGCCTGCTCCTGTCGGGCTGCGGCTCATCCGGCGGACCCTCAGCGGCCGCGTCGACCGTGTCGGCCGACGACCCCGCCGCGAGTGGCTCGGCCGTGGCGGCAAGCAATCCGTTGTGCGACCTGTTCACGATCGACGAGGTCCAGGCACTGCCGGGGACTCCGGTGGGGCCGGGCGAAGACGCGGCGATGGGGACCGGCTGCCAGTGGAACGGCGACTCGCCGTCGACGCGACCTACCTCCAGATCCAGGTTATCGACGATCCATCTTAGTACGTCGAACAGTCGTAACGCGACGGCTTGGAGCTGGAAAGCGGGATAGGTGATGTGGCGTTCGTGATCCCAGACCTTGGCGGCTGGGCGGGCGGCGCGCAGTCCAGCTCGTCGACCTATGCGGTCGCAATGAATGGCGGGACGGCCAACAAGGAGGCCGCGATCAGCCTCCTCCGGCAGATAGTGGAGCGCAAGCCGTAGCGACGCCTGCGCCGGTCATCGAACAACGCGCATCGAAGCCACGGCAGAGACTGCCGCCCCGCGGAGCGACCCGCCCTATACTTCCCCGGCGATGAACGTCACTGCCACCCCAGCACCCAAGAGCTCGGTCATCCTCGAGGTCGAGGTCCCGGCCGAACGCCTCGGCCGCGCCGTCGACGAGGCGGTCCGGGCCCTGAGCCGCCGGACCCGCGTGTCCGGCTTCCGGCCGGGCAAGGCGCCGCGCCCCGTCCTCGAGCGAGTCCTCGGACCGGGCGCCGTCCTCGACGAGGCCGTCGATCGGCTCGTCCAGGGCGCCTACCGCGACGCCCTCATCGAGCAGGCGATCCTGCCGCTGACGAACGCCGACGTCGAGATCGTCCAGGCGGAGGAGGGCAAGCCGCTCATCTTCAAGGCCACGGTCCAGGTCCGACCAGAGGTCGGCCTCGGCGACTACTCGTCCTTCAACTTCAGACCGGAGATCGAGACGATCGACGATGCCAAGGTCGATCGGGTCATCGACGAGCTTCGCGATCAGAACGGGACGCTCGCGCCGGTCGAGGAGCGCGGCGCCCAGAAGGGCGACTACGCGGTCATCAAGTTCGAGGGCAGCCAGGATGGCGTCCCCTTCGAGGGCGGAACCGCCGAGCGGATGCCGCTGATCATCGGTGAGGACCGCCTGATCCCGGGCTTCGAGGACAATCTCGTCGGCCTCGCGGTCGGCGACACGAAGGGCTTCGACATCACGTTCCCCGACGACTACAACGAGGAGTCGCTGGCCGGGAAGAACGCCCATTTCGAGGTCGAGCTCCGGGAGCTCCGCGAGAAGGTCCTGCCCGACCTCGACGACGACTTTGCCCGGTCCATGGGCGACTTCGCGGATCTCGCCGCCCTCCGGGTCGGGATCAGGGAGCGGCTCGAGCGCAACGCCCTCGACAAGGCCCGCCACGAGTTCGCGGACAGGATCATCGACTACGCCGTCGCCAACGCGACCCTCGACCTTCCGGACGTGCTCCTCGACCAGGAGGTCGAGGTCATGCACGACGAGTTCCGCAGCACGCTCGCCCGGCAGGGGATCACGGAGGAGGCCTACCTCAAGGTCACCAGCAAGACCGACGCGGATCTGCACGCGGAATTCCGGCCGGACGCCGAGAAGCGGGTCAAGGTCCTGCTCGTCCTGTCCAAGGTTGCCGAGGCCGAGGGCATCACGATCTCCGATGACGACGTGGACGCCGAGGTTCAGCTCGGCCGCCAGCGATATGCGGGCGACGCGAAGCTGGCCAAGTACTTCGAATCCGAGCGGGGCCGCAACTTCATCCGCTCGACGCTGCGCCGGAGCCGAACCGTCGAACACCTCGTTGACGCCTGGCTCGCCGCGCACCCCGAGCATCCGGCCCTGCCCCATGCCGAAGGCGGGCCGAGCGGCGCGCTCGAGACACCCACGGCCGAGGCGTCCGCCGCGATCGACGCGACCGACCCGGGCTCCATCGTCGAAGATGCGTCCACTGCCGATGGCGAACCCGCACCCGCCGACCAGCCCGCCCCGGCTGGCTGACCGGGCCCAGCACAGTCCAGCTTTCAGCCAGAACTCGGGAGACCCCAGATGCTCGTGCCGATGGTGATCGAATCCTCAAGCCGTGGGGAGCGCGCCTATGACATCTACTCGCGGCTGCTGAAGGAGCGGATCATCTTCCTTGGCGACCAGATCGAGGACCACCTCGCGAACCTGGTCATCGCCCAGCTCCTGTTCCTCGAATCCGAGGACCCCGAGAAGGACATCAGCCTCTACATCAACTCGCCGGGCGGCGTGGTAACGAGCGGGCTGGCGATCTACGACACGATGCAGTACCTCCGCGCGCCGGTCAGCACGATCTGCATCGGCATGGCCGCCTCGATGGCCGCGGTGCTCCTCGCCGCAGGTGCGAAGGGCAAGCGGTATGCGCTCCCGAACGCGCGGATCATGATCCACCAGGGCTCCGGCGGGTTCCGGGGGGCGGCGCCGGACGCCGTCATCCAGATGAAGGAGTGGGAGTTCCTCGTCCAGCGCAACCACGAGATCCTGGCGAGGCACACGGGCCAGACCCTCGCGAAGATCGAGCAGGACACCAATCGGGACTATTTCATGGCTCCCGACGATGCCAAGGACTATGGCATCATCGACGCGGTGTATTCGCTGTCCGGTGATTCTCTGATTGCCCAGGCTCACGACGCCGGCCTGTCCGGCGGCGAGGGGTCGGCTGCGGCCGAGGCCTCCGATCCTGCGGGCAAGAAGACCAAAGAACCTTAGGCCAGAGAGACGAGACCGGGCACGTGACGACGAGCAGCAGCTCCAAGGGACCCAAGGTCCCCTATCGGTGCTCTTTCTGCGGAAAGAGCCAGGAACAGGTTCGCAAGCTCATCGCCGGCCAGGGTGTCTACATCTGCGATGAGTGCATCAACCTGTGCCAGGAGATCATCGAGGAGGAGATGCTCGACCAGCCGAAGGCGAAGCCCTCGGTTGCGAAGCTCCCGAACCCGCGCCAGATCAAGTTCGCGCTCGATCAATACGTGATCAGCCAGGACCGCGCCAAGAAGGTCCTCTCCGTCGCTGTCTACAACCACTACAAGCGGGTCAACGCCGGCTCGTCGATCGATGAGGTCGAGCTCCAGAAGTCGAACGTCCTGCTCGTCGGCCCGACGGGCTCCGGCAAGACCCTCCTCGCCCAGACCCTCGCCAGGGTCCTGGACGTGCCGTTCTGCATCGCCGATGCGACGTCGCTGACGGAGGCAGGCTACGTCGGCGAGGACGTCGAGAACATCCTGCTGCGCCTGATCCAGGCGGCCGACTTTGACGTCGCCCGGGCCCAGCGCGGGATCATCTACATCGACGAGATCGACAAGATCGCCCGCAAGGCCGACAACCCCTCGATCACCCGCGACGTGTCGGGCGAAGGCGTCCAGCAGGCGCTCCTCAAGATCCTCGAGGGGACGGTCGCCAACGTCCCGCCCCAGGGCGGCCGGAAGCACCCCCACCAGGACTTCATCCAGATCGACACGACCAACGTCCTGTTCGTCTGCGGCGGCGCCTTCGACGGGCTCGAGAAGATCGTCGAGGAGCGCGTCGGCCGGCGGTCGATCGGGTTTGGCTCGGAGGGTGCCATCGTCAAGGCCGATCGCGCCCGGATCCTCGAGCGGCTCATGCCGGAGGACCTGCTGAAATTCGGGCTGATCCCGGAGTTCATCGGCCGGCTGCCGGTGATCGTGACGCTGTCGGCACTCACCGCCGACGACCTCGTCCGGGTCCTGACCGAGCCGAAGAACGCGGTCACCCGCCAGTTCCAGAAGTTCTTGTCGCTCGACAAGGTTGAGCTCGCGTTCACGCCGGGCGCGCTGCGGGCAGCTGCCGAGGTCGCCCTCGACCGCAAGACGGGCGCCCGCGCCCTCCGATCCATCGTCGAGGAGTCGCTCCTCGAGGTGATGTACGACATCCCGGAGCGGACCGACATCCGGAAATGCATCATCACCGAGGAGACGATCCGCCAGGGCCGCCTCCCGCTCCTCCTGACGAAGAGCGATGTCGACAAGGGCGTCGACGAGACGAACTACGAGGAGTGGCTCGCCGAACGCGGCGAAACCGCCTGACCCCTGTTCGCGCCGACGCCGCCGCGGCGGCGCGACGCCAGCCGCCCTCGTGCGCCACGGTCCCCTGTTGCGAATCGCGGCTGTTTTCGGATGACTCGAACAAACCCGGGCGCGGGAGTCAGTTCCATGCGACTTGATACTCGAGCCGGGCCTGTTCCGAGCGTGACGACGGACACCCCACGCTCGCCAGCGGCGGGCCGCGGCGGTCGGCGCGGCCGACCCGAAGGGGACACGTGCCCGGATTCGGCGATCCTGTTCGAATGATCCGAAAAGCCGCCGGAGGGCCTCCAGGGGCGGATCGCTGCACAATCACACCACGATGCAGCACGCCGATCACGTCCACCTGATCCGAGACGGTGTCGAGGGAGTCGGCACCCGCTGGCTGGAGCTCGGCGCCGGATCCGGCGCGTTCACGCTCGCCCTTGCCGACGTTCTCGGGCCGGGCGGCGAGATCGTCGCGGTCGATCGGGACGCGGGCGAGCTCGCGCGGCTCCGCGAGGCGATGTCGCGACGATTCCCTGCGGTTCAATTGAAGACGGTCGAGGCCGACTTCGATCGCTGGATCGATCTCGGGCCCGCCACGTTCGACGGTGTCCTCGCCGCGAACGCACTCCACTTCGTCCGGGATCCGGCATCGGTGATCGGGCGCATCCACGAATCGCTGCGGCCGGGGGCCCGAATCCTCATCGTCGAATACGACAGCGACAGCGGCAATCCGTGGGTGCCGCACCCCTTCTCGTTCCGGACGTGGCAGCAATCGGCCGCCGACCTGGGACTGCTCGACACGCGCCTGATCGAGCGGGTGCCGAGCCGGTTCCTCGGGGCGATGTACGCGGCCGCGAGCGAGGTGCCGCGCGAGAGGGCTCCCGAGCCGCCTCCCGACGCGCTGGATCAGGACACCACGATCGGGACCTCGTAGACCTCCCCGGTCGCCGCCTGGACCGCCACGATCGCCGTGCTACACTCCCGCCCTCACGGCAGCGACCGGGAGGAGTAGCGCTTCCACGGCCACGGAGCGAGCGCGGGACGGTGCGAGCCGCGCGGGAACTGGGAGCGTGAACGTCACCCGCGAGCCATGACGGCTGGCGCCCGATAGCGCGCCACGAGGGCGCCGGAACCCGCCGGCCGCGATGAGCGGCCAGCCCTGACGCCGAACCAGCAGGTGGTACCACGACCCCGTTCGTCCGCTGGACGAGCGGGTCGTTCAATTCAGTGGACAGGACGAATGACCGAGACGACCGACACGACGACGAAGGACCTGCCGAAGGCCTACCGGCCGGCCGACTTCGAGGCCGCGATTTATGAGCGGTGGCTGGCGGCCGACGTCTTCGCGCCCGACGGCGCGGGTTCGACGGCCGACCCGGCCCTCGAGCCGTTCGTCATCATCCAGCCGCCACCCAACATCACCGGTTCGCTCCACCTCGGCCACGCTCAGCGGACCGCCGTCGAGGACCTGATGATCCGGCACGCCCGGATGCTGGGCCGGCCGACGCTCTTCCTGCCCGGCCTCGACCACGCCTCGATCGCCGCCCAGTACGTCCTCGATCGGATCCTGGCCGAGGAGGGCGAGAGCCGCCAGTCGCTCGGGCGCGAGCGGTATCTCGAGCGGATGTGGACGTTCATCAATGCGACCCGCGAGGTGATGCTAGGCCAGCAGCGTCGGGTCGGCGCGTCATGCGACTGGTCCCGCCTCCGCTTCACGATGGACGAGGTCTCTGCCCGAGCGGTCCGGGTCGCGTTCGATCGCCTCTATCGCGACGACCTTGCCTACCGGACAGAGGCGCTCGTCAACTGGTGCCCCGGCTGCCGGACGAGCGTCTCGGATCTGGAGGTCGTCCCGACACCAGAGACGGGGACCCTCTGGACCGTCCGCTACCACCTGATCGACGAGGCGACCGGCCGGCCGGACCCGGACGCGACGATCGGCGTCGCGACGACCCGGCCGGAGACGATCCTCGGCGACACCGCGGTCGCCGTCCACCCGGACGACCCGCGCTATCGCGACCTCTTCGGACGGCGGGTCCGGATCCCGTTCGTCGATCGCGACGTGCCGGTGATCGCCGACGAGAGCGTCGAGCGGGAGTTCGGGACGGGTGCCGTGAAGATCACCCCGGCCCACGACCACGACGACTACGCGATGGGCCGGCGCCACGACCTGCCGATGATCACGGTCCTCGCCGACGACGCGACGGTCGCCGGCACCGGGACGCCCTATGACGGGCTGGATCGCTACGAGGCGCGGATGCGGATCGTGGCCGATCTCGAGACCCGCGGCGACCTCGAGGGCTCGCGGCCGCACGAGATGCTGATCGGCCGGTGCCAGCGCTCGAACGACGTCATCGAGCCCCGCCTCAAGACCCAGTGGTTCATCCGGACCGGACCGCTGGCGGAGCGCTCGCTCGACGCGACGCGCAGCGGACGGACGCGGATCCTGCCGGAGCGCTTCGACAAGGTCTGGGAGCACTGGATGACGACCATCCGGGACTGGAACGTCTCGCGCCAGCTCTGGTGGGGTCACAGGATCCCGGCGTGGTACTGCCCGGACGGCCACGTCACGGTGTCGGCGGCCGAGGAGGGCCCGACGAGTTGCGAGGCCTGCGGACGGCCGGCGACCGATCTCATCCAGGACCCCGACATCTTCGATACGTGGTTCAGCTCCGGGCTCTGGCCGTTCTCGACGCTCGGCTGGCCGGAGGACACACCCGACTACCGCCGGTTCTACCCGACGTCGGTCATGGAGACCGCCCACGACATCATCTTCTTCTGGGTCGCGCGAATGATGATGCTCGGCCTCCACCTGACCGACCGCGAGCCGTTCCACACCGTCTACCTGTCCGGCCTCATCCGCGATGAGCGGGGCCAGCGGATGTCGAAGACGAAAGGCAACGTCGTCGACCCGCTGTCGGTCATCGAGGAATCCGGTGCCGATGCCCTGCGGTTCGCCGTGATCCACGGCGCGACCCCGGGCCTCGACCAGCGCTTCGGCGAGCAGAAGCTCGAGAGCGGCCGGAACTTCGCGAACAAGCTCTGGAACGCGACCCGGTTCGTCCTGGGCGCGCGGCCGGCCGAGATTGCCGCGAACACGCCGCGCACGGCTCCGGATCCGGCCCACCTTGGGCCTGCCGAGCGCTGGATCCGCTCCCGCGTCGCCGCGACGATCGACGAGGTCGACCGGGCGATGGCGGACTACGCGTTCGCCGAGGTCACCCGGTCGCTCTACGACGGGATCTGGTCGGAGTTCTGCGACTGGGGCCTCGAGCTCGCGAAGGCGCGGCTCGCCGATGAATCCCTGCCGGCGGAGGTTCGAGCGGCGACTTGGTGGACGCTCGTGGAGGCGCTCGACACCTACCTTCGGCTGCTCCATCCGGTGATGCCGTTCGTGACGGAGGAGCTGTGGAGCGCCGTGCCCCACGCGGCCGACGACCCGGAGCTGCTGATCGTCGCCCGCTGGCCGCGCGCGGGCGAACGCGACAAGCGGCTCGAGGCCGACATCGCGGCAATCCTGGAGTTCATCACCGCCGTCCGAAATGCCCGCGCTGACGCCGGGATCCCGCCAGCGGAGATCCTGTCGATGTCGGTGCTTACCTCCCACGAACTCGGCGCGACGTTTGACGCATTGAGCCTGGCAATCCAGCGGCTTACCCGCGTGCTCGGGATCAGCCGAACGGAGAAGAGGGGGGAATTCGGATCGGCCGCACCGGGCGGTCTGGGAGTGATCGCCGGACCCATCGAAGCGCGGATAAGTCCCCCGTCGCGCGACGCGGGCTCCGTGGCGAGCGATCGTGCTCGTCTCGAGAAGGAGCTCTTCGAGGCGTCGCGCCATCTCGAGGCCGCGCGGGCCCGGTTGGCGAACGGGCAATTCACCTCCAAGGCTCCAGCCGCCGTCGTCGAAGGCGCTCGTGCCCGGGAGGCCGAGCTCGCCGAACAGGTCGAGCGGCTCACGAGCCGGCTCCGAACCTGACGGCTCGTACCCAAGTGGAGCGCCGCGCGCCGCTGGCCGCTACGGCGCCGGGGAGTCGCCGCCGTGCGGGCCGCCGCGCCGGGGAGTCGCCTCCCCTCGCGGCGCGGCCGCGCCTCGCCTCGTTTTCCTGCCAAACGTCCACGTGGTGAACCTTGGGCGCTCTGTCATCGCTGATTCGCGAGGAGAGCGACGTGTCGTGGTCCAGCGTTACCCATAAACGGCTGATAGTGGTTGCCGTGAAGGCGAATCCGCGCGGAGAAACCGGCCTAAGGTCCGCCCTGCGGACATTCGGCAGGAAGCCGCCGGGCTGAGGAGGTGCGCCGGGCGCGGTGCGCCGGGCGCGGTGCGCGCGTGAGGTGCGAAGTGCGGGCGCGGTGCGCATTAGCCGTGCGCCGGGCGCGGTGCGTCGTGCGTGAGGCCGCTGATCGCGCTGCGGGGTGCCGACGGGCGGGTGGAGGAGACACCCGCCCGTCGGACCTTAATCAGCCCTTCACGGCTCCGCCGGTGATCCCCCGGACGAAGTAGCGCTGGAGCGAGAGGAACACGATGAGCGGCAACGCCATCGAGATGAACGCAGCCGGAGCGAGCAGCTCCCAGCCCGCGCCGGTGGAACCGACGAGGTTGGCGAGGATGTTCGTCAGCGGCAGATTTGTCGGGTCGGCGAGCCCGAGGTACACGTAGGCGACCAGCAGGTCGTTCCAGATGAACAGGAACTGGAAGATCGCCAGCGACGCGAGGACCGGGACACTCATCGGGATCGCGAGTCGGAAGAACGCCGTCACCGGGCTCGCGCCGTCGATGTAGGCGGACTCGAACACCTCCCGCGGCAACCCGCCCATGTAGTTCCGGAGCAGGTAGATGGCGAACGGCAGGCCGTAGCCCGTGTGGGCCAGCCAGACCGTCAGGAACTGGCCGGCGAAGCCCAGGCTGTTGAACGCCTGGAGGATGGGGATGAACGTCGTCTGGAGCGGGATGACCAGCAGCCCGACGACGACGACGAATAGCACGTTCCGCCCGGGAAAGTTCATCCACGCGAAGGCGTACGCAGCGAAGGCCGCGACGAAGATCGGGATGATCGTCGCCGGGATCGTGATGAACAGGCTGTTGATGAACGCGTCGACGATCCCCGGCTGGGCGAGCACGTCGGCGTAGTTGCTGACGGTCAGGGCGGACGGTGGAAAGAGCGCCGTCCACCAGCCGGAGTTGGTGATCACGCCGGGTTCTCGGATCGAGTTCACGAACAGGCCGATCGTCGGCAACAGCCAGATCGCCATCAGGATGATGACCACGGCATGCAGCAGTACGCGCCGGAGTCGCCTCCCGAGGATGCCGGTCGCTTCGCCCGTGGCGGTCGCGCGGCGGGCATCGGACGTCGCGGTCATCGGATCGCCTCCTGCGCGCGGAACCGGTTGATGTTGAGGGCCATGACCGGAATGATCGCAAGGAGCAGGATCACGGCGAGCGCGCTCCCGCGTCCGAAGTCGCCGAACTGGAACATCTCCTGGAACATCCGGAGCGCGACCACGTTCGTGCCGTATTGCCCGCCGGTCATGACGTACGACGATGTCGAACGCCTTGAGCGCCGTGATGATGATCGTGGTCGACACCACCGCGATGGTCGGTGTCAGGAGCGGGAACACGATGCGCCGGAAGACCTGCCACTCCGTCGCGCCATCGACGCGGGCCGCCTCGAGGAGCTCGACGCTGATGCCCTTGAGCGCGGCCGAGAGGATGACCATCGCGAACCCGGTCCACATCCAGGCCATGACGACGATCAGCAGGATCGTATTGAAGGCCAGCGTGTCCGTCTGGAGCCACGCGAACGGGCCGGCCCCGAAGACGCCCGCGATCGCGTTGAGGGTGCCGACCTGCGGGTTAAAGTCGACCATGAAGCGCCAGATCACGGCGACGGCGGTGCCGCTGATCGCCAGCGGGACGAAGATCACCGACTTCGCGATCGATTCATAGCGGACTCGGTCGACGAGGACCGCGACAAGGAGGCCGACGCCCACCGTGAACAGGGTCAGCAGCACGACCCACAGCACGTTGTTCCTGAGGGCAATCAGCGCATCGCCGTTGGTGAAGAACCAGACGTAGTTGTCGACGCCGTTCCAGTTGCCTGCGGCCTTGCCCTGGAAGCTGCGGGCAATCGTCAGGAGCGTCGGCCAGACGAGGAAGAAGACCAAGAACGCCAGCGCCGGGAGGAGCCACAGCCACGGGCGAATCCGCCCCTGCCGCCGTTCGGGTATGAACCGGAGCACGAGCTCCGTCGCGTAGATGTAGCCGACGAGCACCAGCGGCACGCCGATCACGACGGCGAGCGCGGTTCCGAGCCGCGGATCCATGCGTACCTCCCTGCGCCGGATGGGCGGGCGGGGAGCGGCGCCGCCGCTCCCCGCGGATCAAACGCGCAGGGCTACTGCGCGGCGTAGGCGTCGGTCTGGACCTTGTCCAGATCGGCGAGGATCGAGTCGAGCTTGGACTGGTCCTTCGTGAAGTCGAGGATCGCGGTCCAGAACGCGGCGTTCATGGCCGTCGGCATGAGATCCGAGGCGTCAAACGCGAAGATCTTGGCGTCGTTCAGCAGCGCGGCCGATCGCTTGGCGATGTCGTCCGGGTAGCTCGTCGCATTCTTGTTGGCTGACAGGGCGCCACCGATCTTGACCCAGATGTCCTGGGCCGGAGCGGTGACGAGGTACTTCATCAAGGACTTGGCGGCGTCGGTGTCGTGGAACATGCCGAACAGGTCGCCGGCGCCCTCGACCGAACCGGCGTTGGCCGGGTCGATGTCCGGGAAGGGGAAGAAGTTGTAGTCGGTGCCGGCCTTGGCGTCCTTGAACGCCCCGAGGCCGGTGATGAAGCTCGCCTGATGGTGGAACTCGCAGGCCGGCGGGCTGGCGAAGATGCCGTCGCCGCCGTTCTGGAAGGCCGTCGTGAGCACAGTGTTCGAGCCGCCTGCAGCTTCATCGAGGACCTTGCCGAATGTCTGGAACGCGGCCTTGATCTCGGGTGAGGACCACTTGAGCTTGCCCGCCCACCAGTCGTTGTACTTGGCAGCGCCGGCCTGGCGGAGGACGATGTCCTCGATCCAGTCGGTCCCCGGCCAGCCGGACGCGGCGCCCGACTCGAGGCCGACGCACCACGTCGAGCCTGCGTTGCCCTTGTTGGCGGCGGCCTGCGAGACGAGGTCGTCCCAGGTCGCCGGGGCCGCGGACGAGTAGTCATGCAGCTTCGGGCTGTACCAGATCAGGCCCTTGACGGCGGCCTTGATGAACACGCCGGAGAGCTTGCCGTCGACGGTGCCGAGGTCCACGAGGGCCTTGGCCGTCTCGCTCTTGTAAGTCGCTGTGTCGAGCACGTCGTCGAGCGGCTTCAGCGCGCCCGCCTTGACGAATTCGGCCATCTGGCCGGGGCCCGGCAGGCCGGCGAGGTCGGGGAGAACGCCCGACGCGACACCGGTCGTGAGGACTGTGTTGATGTCGCGGGTGCCCGTGTACTTGACCGTGTTACCGGTCTGCTGCTCCCACGGCTTGACCATTTCCTTGAAGGCCTTCTCCTCGTCGCCTCCCCAGGTCCCGATGACCGTGACTGACTTGCCGCCGCCCGATCCGCTCGGGCTCGAGCAGGCGGCAAACACCAGTGCCGCCACTCCCGCGATCGCGGCGACGCGGCGCCATGGCGTTTTCCGATTGTCCATCCGTGACTCCTTTCCCGGACCGCGGTTCCTGGCCGCGATCCATCTCCTCCAAGCCCCCCACATCGGAATGTGCTCAGGGTCCCGGGTCTCGTGCCTCCTTCGCGAGTGCCGGGGCGGTCGAGGACCGCACGATCAGTTCGGTCGGCAGGAGCGTCCTGTCCGGGACGGGCCGGCCGGCTACCCGATCGAGCAGCGCCGTGCCGGCGGCGACGCCGAGGTCGTACGCGGGCAGGCGAACGGTGGTGAGGGGCGGATCGAAGAACGCGGCGAGCGCGATGTCGTCGAACCCGACGACCGAGATGTCGCCTGGAACGCGCATGCCCGCCTCGCGGATCGCCGCGATCGCCCCGAAGGCGACGACGTCGCTCGCGACGAAGACGGCCTCGAACGGGCCGCGTGCCAGGAGCTCGGACATCGCCCGGTGGCCGCTGGCGGCGTCGAAGGCGGCGTGGGCGACGAGGTCCTCGTCGAACGGCAGCCCGGCCCCTTCAAGGGCGGCTCGATAGCCGTCTAGCCGCTGCTGGGCGGCGGTATAGGCCAGCGGTGCGTTCGTGATGCACGCGATTCTGCGCCAGCCGAGGCCGATGAGGTGTTCGACGGCCCGCGTCGCCCCGAGCACGTTGTCGATGTCGACGCTCGGGACCTGGACTCCCGGCAGGGACCCCTGGAGGACGATCGGGAAGCCATCGCGGGCGAGCCGGACGAGGCCGACGTCGTCGATCCGCGGCCCTGAGACGACGATCCCGTCGGCGTGCTGCGCGCGGAGCAGGGACTCGTATGAGCCCTGGATCGGATCGAGCGGCTCGACCATCACCCGGAAGCCGGCCGTGTGGGCCGCCGCGGCGAGTCCGCTCAGCGTCTCGGCCAGGGCGGCGTCACCGGCGACCTGCGCGGCCGACTGCCGGAGGACGAATCCGAGGATATGGCTCATCCCACCGGCCAGGCCGCGGGCCGAAGCGTGTGGATGGTAGCCCAGCTCGGCGGCCGCCTCGAGAACGCGCTCCCGGGTCGTCACGCTGATGTTCGTGCCGGGCCGATCGTTGAGGACGAACGACACGGTCGTCCGCGAGACGCCCGCCCGGGCCGCCACGTCCGCACTTGTCGGTCGCCTGCGTGAGAACGACATTCCACTCCGGGACAATGGCCGGATCGCGTTCGGGCCTCTCCTGCAAGGTCTTGACCGAGCGACCACGGAGGGGGGACACTAACTCGCGTTAGTGACGCGTATTAGTACTCCGAACGCAAGGACCCGTCAACCCTTTCGCAATACTGATTTCGCCCATCGGAGCACGGGATCGACCGGCGCCGCCGCTCGGCCGTCATCACGGAATCCGGCCCGCGTCCGGCCGGCTGAAGGAGACCCTCGTCGTCGTGATCAAGCCCGGCGAAGGCCAGCGAGAAGGCGTTCCCGACGGCGTTCTCGGTCCCGAATGGTGGCGCGAGGGAGTCGTCTACCAGGTCTACCCGCGCAGCTTCGCGGACAGCAACGGTGATGGAGTGGGGGACCTGCCGGGGATCATCGGCCGACTCGACTACCTGGGGCGCGATGGCCTGGCGATCGACGCGATCTGGCTGTCGCCGATCTATCCGTCGCCCGGGCTCGACGTCGGCTATGACGTCAGCGACCACTCCTCGGTCGACCCGATCTTCGGCACCGATGCCGACTTCGACCGGCTCGTCAACGAAGCCCACCGGCGCGGCATCCGGATCGTCCTCGACCTCGTGATGAACCACTCGAGCGACCAGCACCCGTGGTTCGAAGCAAGCCGCCAGTCGAGGGACGGGCCGTTCGCCGACTGGTACCTCTGGCGTGACCCGGCCGGCCTGGATAGCGCCGGCCGGCCGCAGCCGCCGAACAACTGGGTCTCGTTCTTCGGCGGTCCGGCCTGGACCTGGGAGCCGCGCCGCAGGCAGTTCTACCAGCACACGTTCCTGTCCCAGCAGCCGGACCTCAACTGGCGCAATCCGGCCGTCGAGGCCGCCCAGTTCGCGATGGTCCGGGGATGGCTGGAGCGCGGCGTCGACGGCTTCAGGCTCGACGTCTTCAACGTGTTCCTCAAGCACCCCGACCTGCCCGCCAACCCGTCCCGGGAGGGGACGACGGCGTGGGGTCGACAGGTCCACCTCCACGATCGCGACCAGCCGGACTTCATCGACCTCATCGGCCGCTTCCGGGCCCTCGTTGACGCCTACCCGGGACGGTTCACGGTCGGCGAGCTGTTCGACGGCGGTCCGAACCGGGCGGCAGAGCTCACCGCCAGCGGCCACCTGGTCTTCGACTGGGAACTGATCTCGGCGCCGTGGTCGGCCGGGGCATTCCGCGCCGTCATCGACCGCCGCGAGGCCGAATTCGGGCCCGACAAGTGGCCGACGCTGGTCCTCTCGAACCACGACCAGCCCCGCCAGGCGTCGCGTCTCGCCGCATCGGCCGGGACCGCGGACGTCGACGCGGTGGCAAAGGCCGCGGCCTTCCTGCTGCTCGGCCTGCGCGGCACGCCGTTCCTCTACTACGGCGAAGAGATCGGCATGATCGACGTTGCCATCCCGCCCGACGAGATCGTCGACCCGCCCGCGCGGCTCGCGAGTCCCGAGTTCCCGTGGTGGAATCGGGACCAGTGCCGGACCCCGATGGCGTGGACCGGTGAGCGCGGCGCCGGGTTCACGACCGGGTCGCCGTGGATCCGGATCGGTGACGACGCGGCCGTTCGGAACGTCGCGAAGGAGGCCGCCGATCCGCGATCGGTCCTCGATTGCTACCGCCGTCTCCTCCGGGCGCGGCGGATGCGTCGCGCACTCCGGGCCGGAGCATTCGAGTGGCTCGCGCTCGACGCGCCGGACGTCCTCGGCTGGATCCGTGGCCAGGGACCGGATGCCGTCATCGTTCTCGTCAACTTCTCGGTCGACGAACGCCGCGTCTCGTGGACCGCGCCCGGCGGCACCTCGGGCTGGCGGCCGCTCGTCGGGTCGAATCCAGACCCGACGCCCCCGACCGACTCGTCGACCGTGACCCTGGGCGGGCTCGAAGCGGTCATGTACACCAGGGATTGATCGTGCGAGCGTGACCGCGCTGCGCTGGTAGGATTAGCGCCGGAAACCCACCGTCCGACCGGAGGCGTTCGTGCCGCTCGAGTTCCTGAAGCGAAAGAGTGCCGCCGCTCCGGTGGAGCCCGAGTCGGCCAAGGCGCCCCCGCGGTTCGCACTTCCGGAAGACGTCGTCGCCCAGGAGTACCAGGTCAAGCTCTCGTACGCGGGCAAGAGCAGCGAGGGCGTCAGGATGCAGACCGGCCCGAACGCGATGGCCGAGCTGCCGGCGATGCTGGTCGGCATCGCCAGGAGCGAGATCGAAGTCGTCGAGCCGCTCCCGATCGAGTTCAGCCAGGCGTCCCCCGTCATCAGCCGCCCGTCCGAGGCGATGCAATGGCTCAACGCCCACCACGGCCACTCCCCGGTGACACGGCACGCGCTCGTCGTACTCGAGTCGATCGACGCGATCGATCTCGCCTTTGACACGTTCGTCTGCGCGATGCTCGACGGCGAGACCGACACGTCCGGGTACCCGGACTACAGCGCGATCGTCGGCGGCGTCGCTTCGCACTGGGACGAGGCGACCGGCGACATGATCGTCCGGGCGGTCGTCGGCTGGGGTGGGAAGGGCGTTCGCGGCGACACGGACCGGATCGGTTCGCGGCTCGTGTCCGGAATCCTGACCAACGTGCTCGCCAGCCAGTTCGCCCTCGGGATGACCCAGGTCGACCACCCGGTCCCGGCGGCCGGACAGGGTGGCCTCGTGTGTGCCCATTGCGGCTTCGCCTCCGCGCATGACCGGGCCTTCTACTGCCCGAAATGCGGGATGCGGCTCCTCCGCGGCTGAGCTGGCCGCGCAGCGGTGCCGATCTACGACTACACCTGCGCGGCCTGTCGGCGCGTCACCGAGGTCATCCACGGGATCTATGACCAGGGGCCGAAGTTCTGCCCGGAGTGCGGCGCAGAAGGGTCGATGACGAAGGCCTTCGTCGCGCCGACGGTCCACTTCAAGGGGACCGGCTGGGCAAAGAAGGATCGCGGCACGTCGGCGCGAACGCGGGCCAGGGAGGAGAAGGCCGGCACGCACGGCGAGGGCGCGGCGGCCGGTGCCGGATCCGGTTCGGGCGCGGACGCGACCACGTCCGAGACGACGAAATCGGACGGTGGCTCATCGTCGGCGTCGTCGCCGTCCTCCACGGGTCCTTCGTCGACCGGTGGGACTCCGCCCGGCTCCGGCTCGTCGGACTGAGGCTGCCGATGCCCGCCCCGACCGACTGGATCACCCTCGACGAGGCCTCGCGGATCCTCGCCGCCGGGAACATCGCGTTCCGTCCGGCCACCATCGGCGGCTGGGCCAGGGCAGGCAAGCTCCAGAGCATCAAGCTCGGGGGGCGGCGATTCGTCCGTCGTGGGGAGGTCCGCGCCCTCATCGCGGCCCCGCGTCGCGTCCGCGCCGAGGAGCTGCAGCCCTCACTGTTCGAGGACATCAGGGGCTGACCGCCGTGCCGCCGGGCCGGACGCGAACCCCGGCCTGGGTCGGACGCCTCGAGGCGCTCGCCCGCCCCGTCTTCGGGAGCCGGCGCGTCACCTTTGCTCGCGCGGTGTTCGACCGATTCAACGCGGCGGGCGGAGGGCTCCTGGCTTCCGGGATCGCCTACAACACCTTGTTCGCGATCCTTCCGATGGCTCTTCTGGCCAGCGCCGTCCTCGGGTTCTTCGTGACCGACGCGGCGACCCTCGAGAGCGTCAGGGGTGCGCTGACCGGCTGGGCGCCTCCCCTGTCGAGCATCTTCGATGAGGTCCTCAACGGGCTCGCGGCAGGCTCCACGTCGCTGTCCGTCATCGGCCTCGTCGGGTCCGTCTGGGGCGCGACGCGGCTGTTCGCGTCGCTAGAGACGGGGATCGGGGCGATGTACGCCGGGGCGCCGCGTCGTGGGGTCGTCGCCTCGACGATCCGTCGCGTCGCGTCCGTGCTCGTGATTGCCGGCGTCGTCGTCGCGGCGTTCCTCGCGACGTCCGTCGCGTCGTTCATCTCAGAGCTCGGGGTCTTCGAGGACGGCACCATCCATGCCGTGCTCCTCGGACTCCTGCTGATCCTCCCGGTGATCGGCAGCTCAGTGGCGATGGTGTTCGTCTACGAGCTTGTGCCGCCTGTCCGCTCGGGGCGGTCGGTCGTGCTCGTGCCGGCCGTGACGGTCGGGGTTGGGTTGGTGCTGCTGACAAGGTTGTTCGCGGCGCTGGCGCCGCGGATCTTCGGAGCGAACTTCGTTGTCGGCACGCTGGGGGCGATCTTCGTCGCTCTCAGCTGGCTGGGGCTCGCGTATACCGTCATCCTCATCGGCGCGGCCTGGGTCCGCGAGCGGATGCTGGCGTCGGAGCGGACCGCGCCGGTCGCCTGACGCCGGCGCGACGGCGCCTGCCGGTCAGCCGCCCTGGCGGGTCCCGCAGCGCCGGCAGAAGCGGGCGGTCGCCGACAGCGACAGGCCGCAGTCTGCCGCAGGTCTGGACCGCCAGGACCGGTGTCGCGGCCTTCTGTGCAACGACCAGCGGCACCGGGGCGGCGAAGAAGGCCTCCGGCGAGTCCGCGGTGCGTCGACTCAGGAGGAATGTCGGATCGGCGGCGGGGAGGGCCAGTTCCGGGTGGGTCGGCCACTGTGGCACGGTGGCCGGCGGTGGGGCGATCGGAGCCGGGGCCACGACGGCCGGCGAGACCAGGTCAGGCTGCGGCGTGTGGCCGTTCGTCGGGGCCGCGGCGACGTCGGGCGCGACGATCTGCCATGTCGGCTGCTCGACAACGTCGGTGCGGAGAGTCACGGGCTCAGGCTCGGACGATCCTTCGGGGACATCCAGGACCGGGGTCGCCGCCTCCGGAAGGTCGGCCGCGATCGTATCGGCTGGCTCCGCGAGCACCTCATCCGTCGTCGGCCGGGTCTCCGCCGCTGCCTCGACCGGCTCGCCGACGAACTCGGGTTCCGGTTCGGGCGCAAGGCCGATCGGGGGCCCGATCACCGCGAGGAGTTCCGGTGGGAGCTCAGCAGCCGGCTCGTCCGGCCAGGGTGCCAGGTCGATCGACTCCTCGGGCGCGGGCTGCGCTGCTTCGTAGTCGGCGATCACGTAGTCGGCAGCGCCGAACTCCGCGGCGATGGCGGCTTCGGCATCCGCGGCTTCCTCGGGCCGGTCGCTCGTCTCCGCTTCGACGGGCGCGGCGTCGGCTGTCACCGCGAGGGCCTCCGCCTCGTCACGGTTGCTCGGGACGGGCCGCAGCCTCGCGAGAAGGTCGGTCGTCCGACGCGCGGCAAGGGCGGCGTACTCGTCGGATTCGAGCTCGGCGATCGACGGCGCGATGTCCTGCTCGAACACGTAGGCCTCGAACGCGGGCGCCTCGGCTTCCGCGGGTGCGGGCTCCGACGCGGCTTCTGCGGCGGCCCTGGCCTCGGCTTCGGCGGTGGCGGCCCTGGCCTGGAATTCTGCGGCGGCCCTGGCTTCGGCTTCGGCGATGGCCCTGGCCTGGAGTTCTGCCGCGGCGATGGCCTCGGCCTCTGCGGCGGCGTCGGCCAGTGCTGCGATCCTGGCGGCCTCGGCGTGTGCCGCTGCGGCCCTGGCGGCCTCGGCCTCGGCCGCGGCCCGAGCCTCGGCATCGCGCGTGGCCTGGACCTCCGCTGCGGCCCTGGCGGCCTCCGCCTCGACGGCGGCCCGCGCCTCCGCCGCGGCTGCGGCCCTGGCTTCGGCCGCCCTGGCGACGGCGGCCCTGGCTTCGGCTTCGACCGCGGCCCTCGACTCGGCTTCGGCGGTGGCTCTCGCCTCTGCGACGACCCTGCTGGCTTCGGCCGCCGCGGCGGCGGCTTCGGCGGCTGCGGCCTCTTGTGATACGTCGGTCGTCGGCCATGGCGCCGCGACGGCCGGAATTGGCTCGTCCGAATCGGCCTGTGCCATGTCGAGGAATGTCGTCGGGAGCGTGGCAAGACCCCTGAAGGGCGCGCAGGTCAGGCAGGCGCCTTCGGCCGAATTCCAGCAGTTCGCACAGGTGTACTGGCGGCAGGTCATGCAGAAGTTGAAGGTCGCCTGGAACGCCTCGAGCTGCTGGGATGTCGCCACGCGCTCTTCGTCGCTGCGGGCGCTGGCCAGGGCTTCGTCCAGGGAGCTCTCGTCGCTCAGGACATAGTTCTTCAGGCCCTTGGACAGGGTCTTGAAGCGGCCGAGCTTCTTCGCCTTCGCGGGCGCCATGGCCTCGAACGTGTAGCGTGTGCCACAGCGCTCGCAGAACGATTCGGTGAGGATCTCGGGCATCTTGCCCCCGGGGTAGGCATTGGACAGGTCGGTCCGGAACGGCGGTCCGAACGCGGCGAGGATATCCCGCGCCGGTTCCCGCCGTTCCCCGTCCGCATGTACCACGGCTCCCGGACGATGGTCCCTCAATGATGCATTTGACGTATGCCTGTCGTGAGAGGACCGTCTGCTAGACTCCGCCACCGATCATGCGACCCCTGGCCGCCCTGGAGCGGTTCTTCGAACGCCTTTTCGAGCGCCAGACGGCCCGACTCTTCCGGACGAAGCTCCAGCCGATCCAGCTGCAGCGGCGGGTCGAGCGGGCGATGGAGTCCGAACGGGTCCGTGACGGCGATCGCACGCTCGTCCCGAACCGCTACGCCATCCACCTCGCGCCCGACGACCTGTCGGCGCTCCGGGCGACCCACCCGTCGCTCGCCTCGGACCTGGCCGACGCCGCCCTGGGGTTCGCCCGCGGCCACGGCTTCATCCTGGCCGACCGGCCGACCGTCGCCCTGATCGCGGACGCGATGGTCGATCCGAGCGACATCCGGGTTGCCGCAAGCCTCGATCTGATCGCCGCCGGTTCCTCCTCTGGCCCGGCAGGCCGGACGGGCTCGCGCGGCCGGGCGGACGGCGACGAGGCCCCGCGCCCACCTGCCGACACGACGGCGGTCTTCATCCTCCCCGTGGTCGACGCTCCGCGGGCGACGCTGCGGGAGATCCGGCCCGACGGCTCGAGCCAGTCGTTCCTCGTCGAGGGCCGGCCCCTGACGATCGGTCGCGGCACAGACAACGGGCTCGTCTTGCGGGACAGCCGTGCCTCGCGCCACCACGCCCGGATCTACGGCCGGCAGGGAGCGCTGCTCCTGTCCGATCTCGGAAGCACGAACGGATCCTGGGTCAACGACCGGCGCGTCCAGGAGATTGCCCTGGGGGAGGGCGACCGGATCCGCATCGGCGACACGGTCCTCATCGTCGAATTGATGGACCCGGCCTGATGGACGGCTTCCTCGTCACGATCTGGGTCGTCAGGCTCCTCTTCCTCGCGCTGCTCTATCTCTTCCTGTTCGGAATCGCCCGGATGCTCCTCCGCGACCTGAGCGCGGCTGCGCGCGAGCCCACGACGGAGCTGGGCCGCCTCGTCGTCGTCGCCTCCCCGGCCGGAGAGCCCGCCGAGGGAGCCTCCCTCGCCCTGGATGCGATCACCACGCTCGGCCGCGATGTCAACAACGCGATCGTGATCGACGATCAGTTCGCCTCCTCGGCGCACGCCGTCCTGACGTTCCGTGGACGGACCTGGTACGTGGAGGACCTCAAGAGCACGAACGGCACGTTCGTCAACGGTTCGCCGGTCGAGGGGGTCGTGCCCGTCGGCTACGGCGACCAGATCCAGGTGGGCCAGGTCCGGCTCAGGCTCGAACGGCCCCGTCGGTGACGGCTGGCGCCCCGACGCTGCCGCGGATCCTCGGCGGGATCAGGCCGCGGCCCAGGTGGCGCGAGGCGCGTCTTCTCGCCATCGTCGCGGGAGCGATCCTCGCCGGCAGCGTGTCGCTCGAGCTCGCCCGACGGACGGACGCGACGGCGGCGACCGCCGGTTTCTCGCCGGCTGAACCCGTTCACCTCGCGGTCTACCTCGGCGTCCTCCTGGCCGCCCATCTGGCCCAGGTGCTGACCGGCCGGCGAACGGACCAGGTGCTGCTGCCGGCCGTCGGCCTGCTCGGCGGGATCAGCCTTCTGCTCATGGAGCGGCTGCCCCAGGATCTCGTCGTCCAGCGATTCTTCGGCTCCGAGCTCGGCCTCGCGGACGTCCAGCTCGTCTGGCTCGTCCTGTCGGTCACGATCGCGACGACCCTCGCCATCGTCGTCCGATCGGACCGCTGGCTCCGCCTCTACAAGTACACCTGGGCGGCCGCCGGTGTGGCCCTGCTCCTGCTGACCTTCGTCCTGGGGACCGACATCAACGGCCAGCGCCTGACCCTCTCGTTCGGACCTGTCAGCGGCCAGCCGTCGGAGCTGCTGAAGGTGATCCTGGTGGTCTTCCTCGCGGGCTACCTCTCGGAGAACCGTCCTCTGCTCGTCGAGGAATCGACCCGCATCGGCCCCGTCGCGATCCCGCCGCTGCCGTATCTGGCCCCGATGGTCGCGATGTGGGCCATCGCACTCGGGATCGTCGTCGTCCAGCGCGATCTCGGTGCGGCGCTGCTCTTCTTCGCGGTGTTCCTGCTCCTCCTGTACACGGCCACGGCGAGACTCGGCTACGTCGTCCTCGGCCTCCTGATGTTCCTCGTCGGCTCGTTCGTCATGTACAAGCTCGTCTCGCATGTCCAGACGCGCATCGACATCTGGCTCGATCCGTTCGCGGCGCCCGCGACGACTGGCTACCAGATCATCCAGGCGCTGTACGCGTTCGCGCGCGGCGGTCTCGTCGGGACGGGCCTTGGCGCGGGACTGCCGACGTCGATCCCCGCGGTCTCGACCGACTTCCCGCTGGCGGCGCTCGGGGAGGAGCTCGGGCTCATCGGGATCCTGGCGATTCTCGGGATCTACCTGGTCGTCATCGAACGCGGCCTGCGGATTGGGGCATCGGCCGGCGACGACTTCCGGTCGCTGCTCGCGGCCGGCCTCGCTCTCGTCGTAGGAGTCCAGGCGTTCATCATCGCGGCGGGAAACCTGAAGCTGATCCCGTTGACCGGCATCACGCTGCCGTTCATCAGCTACGGCGGCTCGTCGCTGGTCGTCAACGGGATCGTGGTCGGCCTCCTCCTTGCCCTGTCCGACAGGGGCGTGGAGCCGCCGCCCGCGCCCGGGCCACGCGGCCGCCTGGCCCGTCTGACCCGGAGGGGCTCCGGCTGATGGCACGCCGGCCGATCGCCCGGAGCATCGCCCACGTCGGGGTCGCGCTGTCGCTCGCCTTCGGCGTCCTCGCGGCGGGCGCCGGCTACTGGCAGGTGATCCGTTCCCAGGACCTGTCGACCGCTCCGGACAATCCCGCGGTCGCGGTCGCGGCCCGCAGCGTCGTCCGGGGCCAGATCGTCGATCGGGACGGGACCGTCCTCGCCGCGAACAAACGGGATCCGAACGGCGGCTTCTACCGCGTCTACGCCGATCGGGCCGTCGCCCCGGTCGTCGGCTACGCGAGCCAGCGCTACGGCTCGGCGGGCCTCGAGCGTTCCTTCGGGGCGGAACTGACCGGCCTGAGCGATCCGGACCCGATCCGGAACATCCTGAAGAAGTTCCAGGCGGACCCGTACGACCCGCAGGCACTGACCCTGTCCCTGTCGCTCAAGCTCCAGCGGGCCGCGGTCCGCGGGCTCGGAGACGACAGCGGTGCGGTGGTCATGCTGGACCCGCGGACAGGCGAGGTGCTCGTCCTCGCGTCGACGCCGCTCTACGACGCATCTGCGATCGCCAATCCGGCAACCGAGGAAGCGGGCTTCGCCGCAGTCAGCGACAACCCCGCGAAGCCACTCCTCACGCGGCCGACGCAGGGCCGCTACGTCCCGGGCTCGATCTTCAAGATCGTCACGGCCGTGGCGGCCCTCGGGTCCGGTGCGATCGAGGCCACCACGACGTTCCCGCGCCAGGCGGCAGCCGAGAAGACCGGTCTCGTGGTCAGCGGCTTCCGGATCAACGAGCACCAGGGTGTTCCATCGCGCACGTTCGATCTCGTCGGTGCGACGGAAGTCTCCTCGAACATCTGGTTCGCCCTGGCCGGCCTGGAGACCGGGGGCGAACCTCAAGGACTACGCCGGACGGCTCGGCTTCGGCGCTCCCATCCCGTTCGACCTGCCGACCGCGATCTCGCAGGTCACGAACGGCCGTGGCTCGGCGCCCGGCGGATTCGTCGACGACGTCGAGCTCGCCAACGCGTCCTACGGCCAGGCGGAGACGTTCGTCACGCCGCTCCAGATGGCGCTCGTCGCGGCGACCGTGGCGAACAACGGCGAGTTGATGCGGCCGCACCTCGTGACCGCGCTGACCGGCAAGCAGGGGACGCGGAAAGTCGATCCGGAGTCGCTCCGCCGGGTCATCTCGCAGGCCGACGCCGACGCGGTCACCGCGGCGATGGTGGCGGCCGTCGAGGGCAGTGTCGGCCGCCAGTTCACGACCGGGGCGAAGGTGCCCGGCATCCAGACCGCCGGCAAGTCCGGGACGGCCGAACTCGGCGGCTCGGGCGAACCGCACTCGTGGTTCATCGGGTTCGCGCCCGCGAACGACCCACAGATCGCGATCGCGGTTCTCGTCGAACGCGGCGGTCGGGGAGGCGCCCGAGCCGCCCCCCTGGCGGGCTCCCTGATGAAGGCATATTTCGATACCGTTGCGCCATGAGCGACCCATCCGGGCATGACCAGGAGCCGCGCCCGATGCTGGAGCGGATCGGCCTCGCGTCGGTCGCCCTCGTCATGGCCGTTCTGTTCGGGACGGTCGGGGCTGCGGCATACGCCGGTGGCGAGCTGTTCCTGGCCGCGATGGGCTTCGTCGGGGCGATGATGACGCTGATCGTCGGTGGCAGCACCCTCTTCCGGGGCTGACAATGGCGGATCACAAGGAGTTGCGGACCTTGGTGGACTTCATGTCGCGCTCCATACCCGGCGGTCGGCCGTGACCGCCGAGCGAAAGCTCTTCTCGATTCACGTCCACCAGGGGCAGGACTCGCTGGTGATCCGCGATCCGCGGGGATCCGACGCGCTCCTGCACCTCGATCCGCCGGACCCGAGCCTTCTGGCGAAGCCGCTCATCGTGGAGGAGCTCAGCCAGGACGACTTCGGCCGACCGAGGTTCAGGACGGACTTCCCCCACCTTGCGTCAAACGTGATGGTCGTGACTGCGAGCGCGGCGGACGTCCTCCGACCCATGCTCGGACCCTGCGGTGCGTTCCTGCCGCTCTCCGCGGGCGACCGGCAACTGACCCTCTTTCATCCGCACCTCATCACGGGACTCCTCGATAACGCGGCGTCGGACGTCGTCCGATTCGGCGACGGGCGTGTCATGGACATCCGCAGATACCGGTTCACCACCAACTACCCCGACTGTCATGTCGTCCGGCTCGCGGAGATCCCGCAGGGCCCGATCCTCGTGTCGGAGGCGTTCCTGGACCTCGCCCGCGCAAGCGGCCTGGTCGGACCGTCCGTTCGCGCTATCGACTGATCGCGACGACCGCGGGAACCCGGGCCGTCACGTACCGAACCCAATCGCCGTCTCCGGCGTACTATCCATCGACACCCCCAGTGCGGTCCCTCGCCGCGGATCGCGATTCCCTTGAGGAGCCTGATGACGAACCTGGAGCAGACCGGCGAGAAGGTCCTCGCCAACGTCGAGCGCGTGATCGTCGGCAAGCACCACGAAGTCCGGCTGGCCCTCGTCGCCCTTCTTTGCCGCGGCCACCTCCTGATCGAGGACGTGCCGGGAACCGGCAAGACCGTCCTTGCCAAGGCGATCGCCCGCAGCCTCGGCTGCAGCTTCCGGCGGATCCAGTTCACGCCGGACCTCCTGCCGTCGGACGTCACCGGCCTGTCGATCTACAACCAGAAGAACCAGGAGTTCGAGTTCAGGCCCGGCCCGATCATGGCCCAGGTCGTCCTGGCCGACGAGATCAACCGGGCCACACCGAAGACCCAGTCGGCGCTGCTCGAGTGCATGGAGGAGCGCCAGGCGACGATCGACGGCACGACCTACGCGATGCCGGATCCGTTCCTCGTCATCGCAACCCAGAACCCGATCGAGTACGAAGGAACGTTCGCCCTCCCGGAGGCCCAGCTCGACCGCTTCATGCTCCGGATCAGGCTCGGCTACCCGCAGCCGATCGAGGAGGTCCTGATCCTCGACGAGCAGAAGCGGACCCATCCGCTCGACGACTCGAGGTCGTCTGCTCGGTCGACGAGCTGCGAGCCATGCAGTCGGCCATTCGCGACGTCTACGTCGACACGACGGTCGCCGACTACATCGTCCGCCTCGTCAACGGCACCCGGTACGCATGCCGACGTCTACCTCGGCGCGTCGCCGCGCGGCTCGATCGCGCTCTACCGGGCGGGCCAGGCGCTCGCCGGGCTGCACGGCCGCGACTACGTCATCCCCGACGACATCAAGGCCCTCGCCGAGCCCGCCCTTGCCCACCGGCTGATCATCAAGACGTCCGCATCGATCCACGACGTCCAGTCCGGGAACGTGGTCCGCGAGCTGCTGGACGCAACGCCGATCGATGGCATCCGTCCGACGGGCGGGCCCGATGGTCCGCGTCGATCCGGCCGACGGGCCAGGGCGCGGCGAGCGCCTAGGCCGGTCGAGACGAACGCGAGCCGACGGCCGATCGACCAGTCTGATGCGCCGTCTCCAGCTTCTCCTGATCGCCGCGATCCTGCTGGTCGCCGCGTTCTCGACCGGGCTCGGGTTCCTCTTCTACCTCGTCTACCTCGCGATCATCGTCATCGGCGGCTCGTACATCATCACCCGGCTTGGCCTGTCGGACCTCGAGGCGGGGTACGCGGTGAGCCAGCTGAATGGCCACGTCGGCGACCGGATCCGGGTGACCTACACGCTGCGCAACACGAGCCGGGTCCCGAAGCCGTGGCTCGAGGTCCACAACCCGACGACGCTGCCGGGCGGCCTGCCCGGTCGGGCGATCCCGCTCGGGCCCCGCCCGGGAGCGCTCGTGGCTCGTCCGGGTGCCGCTCGATCCGCCGCGGGCCATTTCCGGATCGAGCCGCTCCAGATCCGGACCGGCGATCCGTTCGGGTTCTTCGAGGCATCGGCGTCGGTCGGCCAAGGGCGTCGCGGTCATCGTCTATCCGCGGATCGAGCGGATTCCGCTGTGGCGGCTGCCGGCGGCTAACTCGAGGGCAGCAACGCTTCTCCTGAGCGGACGCTCCAGACGACGCCGCTCGCGACGACCGTCCGGCCGTGGGCGCCGGGCGACAGCTTCAACCGGATCCACTGGCGCGCCACCGCCCGCCACGGCGAGATCCAGGTCAAGGAGTTCGAGCTCGAGCAAACCGCCGATGCGTGGATCATCCTCGATCTCGAGCGCTCGATCCAGGCCGGCCGCGGCGATGAGTCGACGGTCGAGGCGGCCGTCCGGGTTGCCGCCGCGGTCGCCGACAAGGCGATCCTCGAGAATCGCGCGGTGGGGATCACCGTCAACGCCCATCGAACGGCGCATGCTCCCGGCCGACCGGGGGAGCCGCCAGCACCTCAAGATCATGCAACTCCTCGCCGCCGTCGACGGAGACGGCTCGACATCGCTCGTCGAGACCCTCGTTGCGACCGCCGGCCGGTTGCGCCGAGGCATGACCGCGATCGTCATCACGCCGTCGAACGACGCGACGTGGATCCGCCCGATCGCGCGCCCGCGACGCGCGGGATCGCCGACAGTCGTCGTGACGATCGATGCAGCCGCGTTCGATCGGGTCGCCCGAGCCGAGCGCGAGCGGCTCGGCGAGGCGCTTCCGGATCTCGATCCGCTCGGCCGAGGAGAGCAGTGCGCAGCGGGCGCGCGCCCTCCGCCACGCCCTGTCGGAATACGAGATCAAGGTCCACACGGTGCTGCCGGGTCAGGCGCTCGGCGGAGGCGCTGGTCGGATGAAGGCTCGCTGCGGCCCCAGATCCCGCTCGCGCCCGGAGGAAGGCTGGATCAGCCTCCTCCTCGTCGCGCTGATGGCGATGACCGTCGGCTGGTCGATCGACGATGCGGCCTGGGTCCTCGGGAACGGCCGCCTGACCGACTTCCTCCCGCTCGCCACCTGCTCGGCGTCGTCGCCGGTTTCGTCGGCGCGAAGGTGGGCTGGAACCGCTGGTCGCGCACCTCATCGGCGCGGCGTTCGCCGCGCTGATCGTGCCGATCCTCGTCGGCCAGGTCCTTGCCCCGGACGCGCCACCAGCGGTGCAGTTCGTGGAGACCGCGACGGCGACGGTCAACGCGTGGTCGGACCTGGTCGTCCATCGCCGCTGGCGACCCGCCAGACGGGTCACCACCTGCTCGTGATCGGGCTCCTCTGCTGGGCGACCGGTCAGTTCGCCGCATCCGCCGTCTTCCGCCATCGCCGCCCGTTGAGTGCCGTCGTCGTCATCGGGACGATCCTGATCGCGAACATGGGCGCGACGGTCCGAGGCCAGCTCGGCTACATGATCATCTTCAGCGTCGCGGCCCTGTTCCTCCTCATCCGCCTCCACGCCCTCGACGAGCAGGCGACGTGGACGCGACGCCGGATCGGCGATCCCGCGGCCGTCAGCTCGATCTACCTCCGCGGTGGCACCGTCTTCATCGTCATCGCGGTCTCGGGTCGTTCGCGCTGACCGCGTGGCCCAGTCGCGCCGCTCGCCGGGGCGTGGAACGAGATGAAGCCGTGCCCTGCTCGACATCAGCACTCGATCCAGCGGTTCCTCCGACCGGGGGCGGCAACCGATGGGATCGGCGGTGTCCAGTTCGGCCCGAACGCGATGATCCGAGCGTCTGGAACCCGACGGACAGCCGCTCGCGATGACGATCCATCGTCCGCCCGGCGACGACCGGCAGTATTACTGGCGAGCGGTCGCATATGACCATTTCAACTTCTTCGGCTGGGAGTGGACCGAATCGACCCGCACGCCGCTCGAACCGGCCGGTGAAGACCTGCTCGCCGGCACGCTCGACGAGCCGCCGGAGCGAGGGGAACGATCGAAGTCAACTTCACCGTCACGCCGGATCGGCAGCATCGAGTCCGTACATCGTCAGCCCGCTCGCGCCGGTCTCGGTCGATCGCGACGCCGACGTTCTCGGCCTCGGCATGACGGGTTCTTCGAGGCGGTCGAGGTCAACGGCGCACGATCCGTACGTGGTGAAGGCGCGGGTGCCGATCCTCGGCGACGACACCGCGGTGCGTCTGACCCAGAACCTCCTTCGGGTCGCCGGGACGGACTACCCGAAGGAGATCAAGGCGCGCTACCTCGTCCGGACGCCGGGCGCCGTCGGGCCGGAGGGCACGAAGATCCTCAACGCGGTCCTCGCCAAGGTCGGGGCAAACCCGAATCGTTACGACAACCCATACGACGTCGCGCGACGATGGTCGAGGAGTTCCAGTCGTCGCGGTTCGCTACGACCCGGACGTGGTCGAGGAGTCAGCGATCATGCGGCGATCGCAGCGTCACCGAGTGCTTCGCGACTGGTGAAGCGCGGCTACTGCCAGCACTACGCGAGCCTGATGACGGTTCTCCTCCGGGAGCACGGCATCCCGGCGCGCTTCGTCCAGGGCTTCCTGCCGGGCGACCTCGACCCGCTGACTGGCCTCGAGCAGATCCCAGGGCGCCAGCTCGCATGCCTGGGTCGAGATCTATTTCCCCGGCCGCGGTTGGGTGAGCTTCGATCCGACCGGCGGTCGAGCGTCGGTGCCGCCGAGGCGATCCCCACCGGAAAGCCCGTGTCCAGCGCTCCGCGGCGACCGCCAGCCCGAGCCGCTCGTCCCGCGGCCCCGACGACCAGGAAGGCCCGGACCGCCGCTCGCCCGGCTCCGGTGGCGGAGGCGTCGATTCCCGGCGGCGGGCTGGCGCCGGCGGTTCATCATCATCTCGCTGCTCCTGCTCGTGATCGTCGGCTGGCCTGGCGTTCCTCGCCTGGCGGCGCGGCCCGCGCGGGCCGACCACCCCGGAGGGCGTCTACGCGGGCGTCGCACGGCTGGCGGCGAGGTTCGGGTTCGGGCCGCGGCCGACGCAGACGGCGTACGAGTACGCGACCGCGCTGGGCGACGTGCTGCCGAACATCCGGCCGGAGCTCCAGACCGTCGCCACGGCGAAGGTCGAGGTTGCGTACGGGCGGCGAACGCTCGGGGACGACCGGATCCGGCGCTGTGCGCAGACCTACCGCCGGCTGCGGGTCGAGCCTGCTGCGCCTACTCTTCCGCCGCCGGGAACGTCCCCGCCGCCGAGGGTCTGAACGGGACCCGGTCTGCGACAGCCCCTTACATCGCGCCCGATGCGCTCGCGTTCCTCCGCCGGCCTCCTGGGCGGCCTCGTCGAGCAGCGGCGCGAGGTGCTCGGTCAGGTTCATCGCCCGGACGAGCGGTCGCCCGGCCGCGGAACTCGACGACGCCGATGCCGCACAGGTCGAACGACCACATCCAGAAGCGGTCGAGCGGCAGGTCGAACAGCGTCAGGAGGAGGACCTTGAACACGCCGTCGTGGCCGACGACGACCGACCATGGCCGATCCGCACAGCGGCTCGCGGTAGCCGGCGACCTGGAGGCCTCGCTGGAGCGGGCGCGCGGTCGGCGCCGGCGGCCGCCAGCCGACCGAGAATGCGACTGAGCGCCGGCCGAAGACGCGGCCTGCGACCTCCGGGATCGACTCGCCGCCGGGCGCCCATGCCTCGAGCGGCCGCCGCCGCCACGTCGCGAGGATTTCGCCCCAGCGCGCCTCGATCTCGGTCGTGTGGAGGCCCTCCCACTCGCCCTGGCCGATCTCGAGGAGCCCCGGATCCGGCCGCCGTCGGGATCGACTGCGCGAACGAGGCTTCCGCGGCCATCGCCGCCTCGATCGCCGTCGGCCGTGTCGGCCGCCCTCGCAAGCGGCGAGTGGACGATCTCGACCGGTGGACCCGTCGGCATCGGCAGGGCAGGCGATCGCGTGCGGGCCGCGCAAGCGCGACGCGGCCACGCGTTCGGCCTGGCGCAACCCGACCGCCGAGAGCGGCGCGTCCGCCTGGCCCTGGAACCGGCCCTCGACGATGAACTCCGATCTCGCCGTGGCGGACGAGGACGAGCGTCGCGTCGAGCCCGGCCGGGATGACGGCCTCGGACGCGGGCTCCGGGCTCGTTCAGCGTTCGCTGCCGAGCCGGATCATCCACAGATCGAGGATCGCTTCGTGCGTCGCGGATCTCGTCGGCGACGGCCGCCGGGCACGTCGTCGTCGAGGGCCAGGACCATGAAGGCATCGGCACGCGGCGCAGTCCGCCCCAGGTGCATCGCGCTGATGTTCACGTCGGCCTGCGCCGAGCGATCTGGCCGATCCGCCCGATCATCCCCGGTCGATCGCTGTGGCGGGTGATCAGCATCACGCTCGGCCGGCTCCATGTCGAGCCGGTAGTCGTCAGCCGCGTCAGGCGGGGCTCGCCGGCCGGCGACGGTCCCGGCGACCGACGTCGTCGGCCCTTGGACTCGCCGGACAGCGTGAGCTGGGCGAGAACGCGCCCGCATCCGGCGTCTTGCGCTCGACGACGGTGATGCCGCGGGCCTTCGCGAGGGCCGCCGCGTTGACGAGGTTGACCCGTTCGGTCGTCGAGGTCTCGAGCAGGCCGCGGAGGACAGCGGCGATCAGCGGCGAACCGTCGAACGCCGACAGGTCGCCGGCGATCTCGAGGGTCAGCGTCCGAACACCCGGTCCGGCAGAACTGGGCGAAGAACCGGCCGAGGATCTCGCGCGAGCGGCAGGTACGGAGCGAGCGCCTCGGCCGTCTCGGGGGTGAGGAGCGGGGCGTTGACCGCGTAGCGGGCACTCCGCCCGGCGAGGACGTCGAGGACCTGGTCGGCGACCTCTTCGGCGACGGCGACCTGGGCCTCGGCGGTCGAGGCGCCGAGGTGCGGTGTGAGGAGCGTGTTCGGGGCGTCGAGGAGCGGCGAATTCGACCGGCGGCTCCTGTTCGAAGACATCGATCCCGGCGCCGGCGAGATGGCCCGGCAGTCAACGACTGCGGCGACGGCGGCCTCGTCGACGACTCCGCCGCGGGCGACGTTCAGCAGGATCGCGCCCGGGCTTCATCCGGGCGAGCTGCTCGCTTGCCGATCATGCCGCGCGTCGCCCGCGACAGCGGGACGTGGACGGACACGACGTCCGAGCGGGCGAGGAGATCGTCGAACGGGACGAGCTCGACGCCGTGGTGCGGCGCCGCCTCGGCCGTGACGTACGGATCGGAGGCGAGGACCGTCATCTCCATCGCCCGCGCCCGGGCCGCGATCGCCTGGCCGATCTTGCCGAGCCCGACGATCCCGAGCGTCCGCCCGCGCAGCTCCAGGCCCGTGAACTGCGTCCGCTTCCACTCGCCGCGCCTGACCGACGCGTCGGCGGCCGCGATCTTGCGAGCGACGCCGTACAGCAGCGCGAGCGTATGTTCGGCTGCGGCGATCGTGTTGCCGGTCGGGGCATTGACGACCGTGATCCCTGCCCGCGTGGCCGCCTCGAGATCGACGTTGTCGACGCCCACGCCGGCCCGGCCGATCACCTGGAGGCGGGTTCCCGCGGCGATCGACCGCGGCATCGACCTGGACCTGGCTGCGGACGACGAGGGCATCGTAGTCGGCCAGGATCGCGCACAGTTCCCCGGGCGAAAGGCCGGGCCGTTCGTCGACCTCGTGATGTGCCCGGAGGAGGGCGACCCCCTCGGCGGCGATCGGCTCCGCGACGAGGATCCTCACGCCGGGACGCCGGCTCCGCTGGCGGGTGCCCCGCTCGACAGGCCCAGCGAATCGGCCGCGGCGGCAAATGCAGCGCCGACCGCCGCTCCGGGCGTGATCCGCCGGCCCTGCTCGAGGGCGACGGATTCGAGGACCGCGATCGCGCCGAGGATCTCCTCGACCGTGACCGAGCCCAGGTGGCCCAACCGGAAGATCTTCCCGGCGAGCTTGCCCTGGCCCCCCGCGAGGACGACGCCGTGCGCCTTGATCGCGCCGTTGAACGTCTTCCAGTCATGGCCTCGGGAAGCCTGGCCGCCGTCACGGTCCGCGACGCGAAGCGCTGGTCGGCGAACAGCTCGAAGCCGAGGGCCAGTGAGGCCCGCTCGGGACGCGGCGGCGGCCGCTTCGTGCCGGGCGAAGATCGAGGCGGGCCCCTCGGCCGGTCATGAGCCGGATGCCCTCATCGACCTGGAAGACGACGGCGATCGCCGGCGTGAACGGCGTCTGGCCATTCGCGGCGGCGTCGCGGTGGGCCCGGAGATCGAGGTAGAAGCGCGGCATCCGAGCCGTCTCCATCGCCTCCCACGCCCGGGGCGAGGCAGCGATCATCGCGAGGCCGGGTGCGGCCATCCACGCCTTCTGGGAACCGGTGACGACGAGGTCGACGCCCCACGCGTCCATCTCGAACGGGACCGCCCCGAGGCCCGAGACGCTGTCGACGAGGATGAGCGCGTCCGGCGCCGCGTCCCGGACGGCTGCGGCGAGGACCGGGATCGGGTTCATCACGCCGGTCGAGGTCTCGTTGTGGGTCAGGAGGACCGCGCGATAGCCGGGCGCTGCCGCGAGCGCGTCGCGGACGGCGGCGGGATCCGCCGCTTCGCCCCACTCGACCGACATCTTGGTGACGTCGGCACCGTAGATCCCGGCGATCTTGGCGAAGCGGTCGCCGAACGAGCCGATCGAGACACCCAGCACCCGGTCGCCCGGTGAGAGGGTGTTGACGACTGCGGCCTCCAGGCCGCCCGAGCCGGCGCACGTCAGCATCGTGACGTCGCCCGTCGTCCCGAAGAATGGCTTCATGCCGGTCAGGATTCGGTCGAGCATCGCCGCGAACTCGGGTCCGCGGTGGTTGATCATCTGTCGGGCTCCCGCCTCGCGAACCGATGGCGGCAGCGCGGTCGGGCCGGGGATGCGGAGGTTCGGTTCGAAGCGGTCCACGGAACGTTCTCCTGGCGCGGTCGGGGTACCCAACGATGGTCGCACAGAAACCGCCGCCCCGGGACGAGGGCCGGACGAGGTCCGGTCGCGGCCGAGCCGGCGGGCGGCTCCGGTGGCGCGACCTCCCCGACCGCGCCGCGGCGCCATGCCCACCGGCGGGCCGCAGGAGTGAGCCCTGCCGGATCTCGGCAAGGCAGATACGATCTGGCCCAACCGATCGGTTCCCCGGGGCCGCGTGGCCGCAACCCGCGCCGACCCGGCGGCGTCGCACACGGTCGCGGCCACGCGTCGTCATCTGATCGCCCCGCCGGAGAGATCGCTTGACCCGATCCGTTCGAGACCCGCGCCGGGAACTGCGCCGTCGGCCACCCCGCCGCTCTCGGTTCCTCGTCCTCGGCGTCATGTTGGTCGTGATCCTCACGCTCGGGGTGCTCGGCGTCGGGACCGTCGCCACGAACGCGTTCGGTGCGGGTGACCTGTTCGAGCGCCTCGTCGCGAAGGTCGAGCGCGTCCTGGCGGGTCCGGTGCCCGATCGACCCACCCGCCCGACCGTCACGGTGACCGCGGCCCCGACGCTTGCTCCGACGCCGGCCACGACGCTCCCGCCCGGCGCCAGCCCGTCGCCGTCGCCGACACCTCCGCCGAGGGTGCCCGTCAACGTCGACATCGCCGACAACCCGGATGCGGTCTTCGCCCACGAGGTTCGCAAGGACTGGTGCGCGCCGGCGGGCGTGCAGATGACCCTCGCGTTCCTCGGAAAAGCGGACACGAGCGAGTCGTTCCAGCGGCTCCTCGCCTCCCGGGTCCATGAATGGGAGAGCCACGACGACAGCCACAACGGGGAGTGGGGTCCTGCGGCGATGTCACTCGCGCTCGAGGCATACGGGGCGCCGGGCTACGAGATCCATGCCTACACGTCGCGTGGCGACGCGATCCGGGATGCGGCAATCGCCATCGCGAAGACGCAGTCCCCGGCGATCCTCCTCGCCTGGCGCGGAGCGCATACGTGGGTGATGACCGGCTATCGCGCCGAAGCCGATCCGACGATCTTTCCCGACGCCGTGATGACCGGGGCCTACATCCTCGATCCTTGGTACCCCTGGAACTCCTCGATCTGGGGCCAGTCCGACCCACCCGGCACATTCCAGGACTGGCCCGAGATGGAGCGCAACTTCCTGCCCTGGAAGCGCCCGGAGGGCAAGTACCCGGATCGCGACGGGAAGTTCATCATCGTCGTCCCGACGATACCGGTCACGGCGTCTCGCTGACCTCCCGGAGATTCTCGCCGGCGAGATCGGGGATGCGCCGGATCCGGAACACGAGTGCGATCGCCAGGATCCCGACCTTCGTCGCGCTGCCGATTGCGAAGGCCAGCGGAATCGACGTGAGCCCGAACGACGGCCGCAGAGCGAGGGTGGAGAGGATCGTCACGACGAGGCCCGCGAGGGACGCCGAGACCGGGAGGACTGTGTTCCGGGTCGCGTAGATGGCCCGCGCGAGCGGGTACGTCAGGCTCTCGATCGGGACCGACAGGGCGAACGCCGCCAGCAGCGTCGACGTCCGGTCGACATCCGCGGCATCGAAGGCCCCGCCGCCCAGGAACAGCTCGATCGCGAACGTGCTCAGGATGAACAGCCCGATCCCGGCGAGGATCGTCAGGCCGGCGATCGTCAGGATGTTGGTCCGCAGGATCTGGACGAACCCGTCGCGATCGCCGCGTCCGGCCGCGGCCGACAGGTTGGGAAACGCGGCCAGCGAGAACGCGACGCCGATGAGGCTGACCGGCACGCTCTGGAAGTTGCGGGCGAAGCTCACGGCCGAGAGGCTGCCCTCGACGAACCCCGAGGCGACCCGGGTGAAGAACTGGAAGGTCAGCGGCTCGATGGGCGCTCCAGCCATGCGGGGGACCATCAGGCGCAGGAACTCGCGAACGGCGGGCATCCGGAGCGCAAGCCTGGGCCTGAGCCGCAGGTCCGTGCGGAGGATGCCGATCAGCCGGATCCCGAGGTGCAGCAGCGCCCCGACGACCGCTCCGACCGCCGCCCCGAAGATCCCGATCCGGTCGTGGAGCAGCAGCGTGCCGAGCACGATCCCGGCGTTGTAGAGGAGCGGCGCGATGCCGTAATAGAGGAAGCGCCGCTTGGCGACGAGGATCTCGCCCAGGACGATCGAGGTGGCGAAGATCAGCGGCGTGATGCACATCACGCGGAACAGGTCCGTATACAGGGCCCGTTGATCGGACGAGGTGAATCCGGGGGCGATGAGGTCGACCGTGAACGGCGCCACGAGGAACAGGACCGCAGCGGCCAACCCCATCGACCCGATCGCGAGGGTCAGGATCGTCCGGGCGAAGGTCTCCGCGGCCTCGGCCTCCTCGGTCACGAGCTTCATGAAGATCGGCACGAACGGGGCGGCCAGCCCGGCGGCGATGAAGACGTCGAACAGGAGCTCCGGGAGGACGAACGCGGCGTTGTACGCGTCGAGCTCCGCGCCCGCCCCGTACGTCCGGGCGAAGATCCGGTCACGGACCAGGCCCATCGCGTAACTGCCGAAGGTCAGGACCGAAAGAACAACCGCGCCCTGTGGCAGGAAACGTCCGACGAGCGCCCGGATGCGGGTCATCGGGGGGTCGAGGTCGCGACCACGGCGAAGAGGGCGACGACGAGCAGGGCACTGGGCGCGAGCGCATTGAGCGCGCCGAGCACCGGGGGTCTGAGCGGAGGCTCGGCCTCGATCGCGTCCTGCCAGGCCTGACGGAGTCGCTCCACGTCGTCGGGCTCGAGGCGATCTCCGACCGCTGCGGCCAGCGCCGCATGGATGGCGCCGAGCCAACCGATCCCTCCACCCCACGCCGCCCAGGCCGAAAGAGGAGCCGTGAGCGTGATCGCCAGGGCGATCAGCGGCGGCAGCCCGCTCGGCACGTTGACGATCGCGAGGAGGGCCGCGAGGTGGCAGGCGAGCATGACGATCCGCCAGCGACGGGCGTCCCTCGTCGCGGCGACGAGCGCTTCGTGGAGCGGCCGACTGGCGGCTTCCCAGCGCTTGCGCCGCTCGGGCTCGCGATCCAGCAGCTCGATCGCCTTCTCGCGTGCGGCCTCCAGCTGCGGCGAGATCCTGGGGTCCCGGAGCGACGCACTCGTCCAGCGCCCGAGCCGCCCGCGTTCCGCGGGGGTCAGGTTCCGTGCACGGCGGACGATCGCCTCGAGGGTCGCGCGTGGCTCCGCCGTCTCATGGTCGTCTGGCATCGAGGCAGGATCGCACAGGCACGAGCCTCGCGGCGTCCTACAGGTCGGCGAGGACCCGCCGAAGCACGAGACCGACGACGACCACCAGGGCGCCGATCCCTGCCAGCAGCGCGACGGGCGGGGTCTCGTCCGCCGGCGTCGCCGGAGCGGGACTCGATGCAGCCGATGCGCCCGGGCTCGGTGTCCCGGGACGCCCACCCTCCACGACGGTCACACGCAACGTCGAGTCGGGGACCACCTGGTTCTGACCGCCGGCGACGGGGATGGCCACGGTCAGATCGACCTCGCCGGTCTCGGGAATCCCGAGGCGGCCGGTGTAGGGCGTGCCCGGCTGTCCGGCCTGGTGAAGCTCGGCGGATGCAAGTTCCGGCCCGCTGGGGTGCCTGGCGATCGCGACCAGCCCGTCGCTCGGCTCGAATGTGGTCAGGTCCCAAAGACCGCGCGGCATGAGATCGACGCTGACCGGGAACGGCCGTCCCGCCACGATGTCGCCGACGAAGGGATGGAATGCGGCTTCGACGAGCGTCGCGATCGGCGCATCCGGCGGCGGCCCGACCCCGGTGAACGGGATGGGAACATCGACGTCGGAACATGCTCCACCGGTCACGCACTCCCGGGCGCTTGCCCCGAACTCCAGCGCGCCTGGACCGCCGGCGGGAGGGGCGAGTTCGACGATGACGTGTCCCGGCCAGTCAGCACGGATCGTGCCGACGCTCGGGGCGGCGTTTCCTTTCGCCGGTCGCAGCCGCACGTAGAACCCGGAAACGCCGATCAACTTGTGGCTGAGCGGGTTCCAGAACGTGATGCCGACCTCGATCCTGCCCTCCGGCGGCATATCCGGCGGAGCCTGGAACGGCGCGTCGAGCCAGGCCTGGACGGCACCGAGGGAACTCGGTGGCGCAGGGGACGGCGATGGCGAGACGGCGAGAGCAGTCGTCGCCCAGGACCATGGAAGGACGCCGAGGGCGAGGCCGGCGAGCACGAGCCTGTGTCCCGGGCGCCATGTCCTCATACCCTCATCTACGCGGACACGCGCTCGCGGGTTCAGCCGCCCGGGGGTCAGTCGGCGGCGTCCTTCTTCTGCGTCTCGGCGAGCTTCTTTCGGCTCTCCATGCTCGCCTTCATTCCGTCGCTCATCGACGCCCCCGGCATGTCGGCTCGCTGCTTCTTCCGTGCGGAACCGCGGGCTTCCTCGCGGGCGGCGAAGCGCGCGGCGATCGTGACCTCGTAGCCCTGATCGCCGGGGACGTAGTAGCGCCGGCCGACCAGCTCATCCGGGAGATACTGCTGCTCGACGTCGTCGCCCTCGAACTCGTGCGGGTTGCGGTAGCCGACCCCGATACCGTGCGTCTTCAGGCGACGGTCGCCCGCGCTCTTGACATGGTTCGGCACAGGGAGCGATCCGTGCTGCAGGACATCGGCTATCGCCGCGCCGTAGGCTCGGCCGATGGAGTCGGATTTCGGCGAGGCCGAAATGTAGGCCGTCGCCTGGGCCAGGGCGTACTGGGCCTCCGGCAAGCCGATCCAATCGAGCGCCTGGCCCGCGGCGACCGCGACCTGGAGTGCACGCGGATCGGCGTTGCCGACGTCCTCGGACGCGCTGATGATCAGCCGCCGGGCGATGAACTTCGGGTCCTCCCCGGCGGCGATCATCGCCGCGAGCCAGTAGAGCGCGGCGTCCGGATCGTTGCCGCGGAGGCTCTTGATGAACGCGGACGCGGTGTCGTAGTGGCCGTCACCGGCCCGGTCGTAGCCGAGGATTCGCTGCTGGGCGGCGGCCTCCACGTCCTCGAGCCTCGGCGCTACGTGCCCGTTCCTGTCACGGACGTCCTCGCCCTCGGCGAGCGCGACGGCTCCCTCGAGCACGTTGAGCGCCGTTCGGGCGTCGCCGCCGGCGAGCGAGACGAGATGATCGAATGCATCGTCCGCGAGGGCGACCCCGCCATCGGGCCCGAACGCGCCGGCCAGCCCGTTGTCCTCGTCGGCCAGCGCCCGTCGCACGACGGTCGCGACGTCCTCGTCGGAGAGCGGCTCGAGTCGCCAGACGCGCATCCGCGACAGGAGGGCCGAATTCACCTCGAAATAGGGGTTCTCCGTTGTGGTTCCCGTCAGGGTGATGGTGCCGTCCTCGACGTAGGGCAGGAGGGCATCCTGCTGCGCCTTGTTGAAGCGGTGGATCTCGTCAATGAACAGCACCGTCCGCTGCTGGTTGAGGGACAGCCGCTCCTGAGCCTGCGCGATGGCGCCGCGGACCTCGACGACCCCGGACGAGACTGCGGACAGGGCGATCATGTCCGCGCCAATGGCGTCCGCGAGCAAGCGTGCGAGGGTCGTCTTCCCGGTGCCCGGTGGACCCCACAGGATCAGGGACGCGAGGTGGCCGCGCGCGACCGCCCGCCGCAGCGGCCCACGCTCGCCGACAAGGTGCTCCTGCCCGACCATCTCGTCCAGATGGCGCGGACGCATGCGCGCGGCGAGTGGCTGCTGTCCCGGTGGTGGCTTGAACAGGGGCTCGGGCTTGGCGCCGCCCGCCTTCGTCCGTATGGTCGGCATGTCCGCAGTCTACGAGGGGCGGGCACGTACACGTGGCTCGGTCAGCCCTGGCTAGCTCCTCCACCACGGGTTCGTGTTCGACCACGCCCCGAACAGTCCCGCGATGCTTCCGATCACAAGAACTGCCGCGGTGAGGACGCGGCGGCGCTGCAACATGGCGACCCATATGACGAAAGTCACCAGGGCCAACTTGAGGGCCAGGCCGAGAAGCTGCCGGACAACGGGATCCGTGAACTGCGCCAGGAGTGGGTTGCCCTCGGCGAAGGCACCCCGGGGCTCGACTGCCGACAGGCTCTGGTCGGTTCCGAAGTCGAGAAGCTGGCAGCCGATGAATGCCGCGGTGAGGGCAACCGAGGTCACTCGCCATCTGGTGGTCCGCGGCGCCATGAGTTCCGCCCTATGCCGTCGCCCGCGCGGTGACGACCTTCGCAACCGGGTACGGGTTCTCCGTGGTTGCGCCGACGAGTTTTCGCCGCTGGTTCAGGGCGAGGCGGTCCTGCGCCGCTACGATCATGGCCCGAACCTCGACGAGACCGGACATGACCGCGGACATCGTCGAGACGGGGGCACCGATTTCGCGCGCAAGGAGGCGGGCGAGGCTCGTCTTGCCGGTTCCCAGCGGGCCGCGCTCCCAGACGAGATGTTCCTGGCCGACGAACTCCGCCAGGGCGCGCGGGCGCATCCGGGCGGCCAGGCGGGCGGGCGAGCGCTTGGTCGCCATGCGTCGATGGTAGCCCGCGGGCCTCGAAGTCGTGCCTGCCCCTGCTATTGGTCCTCCAGCCGGACCAACGGGCGGCCGAGAACCCCGTTTCGGGCCAAATCGAGGCCCTTGTTCGCCCGTTGGTCCTCCAGCCGGACCAATCGGCGGGGGAGCGACCCATTTGGGCCGCCGTCGCGCCGTCCGTTCGTCGGTTGGTCCGCGTGCCGGACCAGCAGCGAGTGAAAGGCGACCCCCAGGGCGGCGGGAGGAATGGCAGCGCCGGGGAGCGGTGCCAGCGGCCGGAGGAGCAGTGCGGCGCCGGGGGGCGGTGCCAGCGGCCGGGGGAGCTGGGGGCCCGCGGCGGGAGAGCCGGGCCAGCGGCGAGGAATCGCGCTAGAGCACGTGGGTGACGTTGATCAGGATGTCGAGGATCGCAAGGACGCCCAGCAGGCTGCCACCGACGATGATGATCCGCCGGACGTCGCGTCGGACGTAGCCATACTCCTCCGCGGCCCGGGTGGCGAGTGGGGTGGAGGAGTACATCGTTCCCTCGATCGGGCGACGGCCCTGGTCGCGTCCGCGCCGGGCGGCATCGGCCGCCTTCTCCTCGGCGAGGATCGCGGCCTCGAGCTCCGCGGCGCGCGCCTCCTCCTCGTGCGTGACGGAGCCCTCGGGGCGTGCCGGCTTCGCAACGACGGCTCGTGCCGTCGTCCGTTGCATGGGCCGCCGCTGGCCCGGCCGGCCTCCGACTCGGGAACGCTTCGCCATGTGCTCGGGATGCCTCCGGGTGGATCGAGAGGGACGCGCGGAGGATAGCATCGGCGGGGGGAGCCGGCCCCGCCTCGGTTGGCGCCGCGCACCAGATGCTAGACTCGATCGGCCGCCGAGCGACCCGTTCCGACGCCTGCCGGAGGACCGTCCAATCGATCTGAACGCCCTGGTCGCCCCGTATCTCGGTGCGATCGTCGTCGGCCTCGTCGTCGCCGTTGTGTTGCTCCTGATCGTCGTCGCCGTGCAGGCGCGTCGTGGGTCGCGTCTCCGGCGACGACTCGACAGCCTGACGCGCGGCGCCGACGGCCGGAGCCTCGACGCCGTCCTGGATGCGCATCTCGACAAGGTGCTCGCCGTGGCGCGCGAGCTCGACGAGCTGTCGGCGCGGTCGGCGGTTCTCGAGGCCGATTCCCGGCGGGCGATCCAGCGGGTCGGGCTCGTCAGGTTCAATCCGTTCGAGGACACCGGCGGCAATCAGAGCTTCGCCCTCGCGCTCACCAACCAGCGGGGCGACGGCTTCATCGTCAGCAGCCTCCACGCTCGCGTCGGGACGCGCCTGTATGCCAAGGCGATCGTCGCCGGCCGGTCCGATGCCGCGTTGTCGGCCGAAGAGGCAGAGGCTCTCCGACTCGCGATGGCGGCGCCCGCCGGACGCGACTCCGGCGGCACCTCGCGGGCCCGGGTCTCGGTCTGACAGGCAAGCTGTCACGGCGGGCCCGCAGCATGCGCGCATGGCCAGTGACGATCCTCCGGTCCGCGACAGCGTGAGACGCTCGAGGTCGCGCCGGGAGCCGGCTCCCCTCGAACAGCTTCCCGTCTGGGACGGGTTCATCCCGGACGCGCCGGCCGTCATCGAGGGCGACCCGCCGGCCGGCCTTGATGCGCTCCTGGGCGGCCTGAATCCGGAACAGCTGCGCGCCGTGACCCACGGCGCCGGGCCGCTCCTCGTCGTCGCCGGCGCGGGCACCGGCAAGACCCAGGTCATCACTCGCCGGATCGCCTGGCTGATCGCGACTCGGCGGGCCCGGCCGTCGGAGATCCTCGCCCTGACGTTCACGGAGAAGGCCGCGGCGGAGATGCAGGTCCGCGTCGACCAGCTCGTCCCGTACGGTTACACGGACGCCGCGATCGGGACGTTCCATGCGTTCGGCGACCGGATCATCCGCGAGTACGCGCTCGAGCTGGGGCTGCCCACGGATGTCCGTGTCCTGACGCGGCCGGAAGTCGTGATCTTCCTCCGCGAGCACCTGTTCGAGTTCGACCTGGACCTCTATCGACCCCTCGGCGACCCCACGCGGTTCCTCGGGGCGCTGGCGACGCTGTTCAGCCGATGCAAGGACGAGGACATCTCCCCGGAGGCATACCTCGAGCACGCGGACCGGCTCGCCGCCAAGGCGATCGCCGCGCCGGACGACGAAGCGGTCGCGGAGGAGGCCCGCCGCCAGGGCGAGCTGGCTCGGGCCTACGCGCGCTACCAGGAGCTGCTCGCCGCGAACGGGTTCATCGACTTCGGCGACCAGGTGAACCTCGCATTGAGGCTGGTCCGTGCATCGCCCGCCGCCCGGCTGGAGCTCCAGTCCCGGTTCAGGTTCGTTCTCGTCGACGAATTCCAGGACACGAACCGCGCCCAATCGGAGCTCGTCTCGCATCCTCGCCGAGCCGCACCGGAACATCACGGTCGTCGGCGACGACGACCAGTCGATCTACAAGTTCCGGGGCGCCGCGATCAGCAACATCCTCGGCTTCCGCGACCGATACGCGGACGCGCGGACTGTCGTGCTCCGGCGCAACTACCGATCGCTTGCGCCGATCCTCGACGCGTCGTACCGGCTCGTCCGCTTCAACGACCCGGATCGACTGGAGGTCCGGGCGGGCATCTCCAAGCGACTCCGGCCGGAGCGCACGACGGAGGCGGAGGCAGCGACGGTGCGGCTCGAGGCGTTCGCGACCCATGCCGAGGAGGCGGACTGGATCGCCGCGGAGATCGCCGGGCGGATCGACACCGGCGCGCGTCCGCGCGACATTGCCGTCCTGGTCCGGGCAAACGGCCACGCAGACCCGATCCTCCGCAGCCTCAACGTCGCTGGGATTCCGTGGCGGTTCTCGGGGACGTCCGGGCTGTACGCGCGGCCGGAGGTGCGCCAGCTGCTCGCATTCCTCCGGGCGGTCGCCGACCCCACCTCGAGCGTCGACGTCTATGCGCTCGCGACGGCCGAACCGTACGAGCTCGGCGGGGAGGACCTGACGGCGATCGTCAACACCGCGCGGCGCAGGCATCGCAGCATCTGGGAGATCCTCGACGAGCTCGATCGGCAGCCCGGAATCCTGCGTCTGTCGGCGGACACGCGGAAGTCCGCCAGCCGGCTGGTCGCGGACCTCCGCCGGTTCACGGAGCTGGCTCACCTCCGGCCGGCCGGCGAGGTCCTCTACCGCGTTCCTGCGCGACTCGGGGATCCTCGGCCGGCTCGCGTCGAGCGACACGGTCGCAGCCGAGGAGGCGCTCCGCAACATCGCCCGCTTCTTCGACATCGTGCGCGCCCAGTCGGCGCTGCTGTCCGACGATCGGGCGACGTTCCTCGTCGCGCCACCTCCAGACGCTGATCGAGGCCGGCGACGATCCGCCGACCGCCGATCTCGACCCGGACGCCGATGCGGTCGCGGTCCTTACCGTCCACAAGGCAAAGGGACTGGAGTTCCCGATCGTGTTCATGCCCGGGCTCGTGGCCGGCCGGTTCCCGACGCACTCACGGCGCGAGCCCCTGGCGCTGCCGCTCGAGCTCGTTCGGGAGACCCTGCCGGAGGGCGATTACCAGCTCCAGGAGGAGCGGCGGCTCTTCTACGTCGGCATGACCCGGGCCCGCGACGAGCTGATCCTGTCCCATGCGGCGGATTACGGCGGCGGCCTCGCCCGACGCCTGTCTCCGTTCGTCCTCGAGGCACTCGACCTGCCGACCGCGTCCGGAGTGCCCGGTTCGGGCGTTGCGGCGCTCCCTGCCCTCGAGCGCATTGCGGCGTTCGACCCGCCCGAGCCGGGGCCGGCCGCGCCGCGCGGGCCGGTCGAGGAGCCGCTCCTGCTCAGCTTCTATGCGGTGGATGACTACCTCACCTGCCCGCTCAAGTTCAAGTACGGCCACGTCCTGCGGGTGCCGCTCGCCCCGCACCACGCGCTCATCTACGGCTCGGCGCTCCACAAGGCGGTCCAGGAGTTCCACCGTCGCCATGCCAGGGGCGACGTGATGACGGAGGACGAGCTGGTCGCGGCGTTCGAGCTCGCCTGGACGAACGAAGGATTCCTGACCCGCGACCACGAGGAGGCGCGCCTGGCCACCGGCCGCGATGCGCTTCGCCGGTTCCGGGCAGAGCAGCTGAAGCCCGATGCCGTCATTCCCGCGTACGTGGAACGAGACTTCAGCTTCACGCTCGACGGCGACCGGGTCCGCGGCCGGTGGGACAGGGTCGACATCGAACCCGCCGCCGGGGCTCCTTCGGTGGAGCCGGAAGGTGCCACGCTGCCGCACGCCGACACCGTCTCGCCGACGCTCGGGCTGACCGGACGTGAGCGGGTGACGATCACCGACTACAAGTCGAGCGACGTCCGGGACCCGGTCAAGGCGCGCCAACGGGCCCGCGAGTCGCTCCAGCTCCAGATCTACGCGATGGGCTACGAAGCGCTCACCGGGCGGCTGCCCGACTATCTCCAGCTCCACTTCCTCGATTCCGGGCTCGTCGGCCGGGTCGAGGTCGACCCGAAACGGCTCGCGAAGGCCCGTCAGAAGATCGCGATCGCCGCGACGGGGATGCGGGCCCGGGACTACACGGCGAAGCCGGACCGCATGGCCTGCTCGTACTGCCCCTTCCGTGAGATCTGCCCGTCGAGCGTGGCGACCTGACCGATGGACCTTGCGTCCATCCGCGCCATCACGTTCGACTTCGGCAACACCCTCGTTCCCGTCGACCGCGCCGGGCTGCGCCGGGTCGTCGAAGCGACCGGCGAGGCGGTCGTCGAGCGGCTCGGGCCATTCGACCTCGACACGTTCTTCAGGATCTGGGCGGAGGAGCGGTCTCGCCAGTTCCGGGAAGAGGTGCCGCAATTCCGTGAAGTCGACCTTGCCGACCGCTTCGTGCGGGTCCTCGCCAGGCTGCGCGGGATGCCCGCGCCGCGCGACGACGTCCCGTGGGATCAGGCGGGGGCGGCCCTCAAGTCCCAACCGGAGGAGATTGCCTGGGCCGTCGAGGTCTACAGCAGGTCGTTCATCCGGGTCATGCCGCCCGATCCATCCATCGAGCGAACGCTCGCTGCCCTCGCCGCGCACGCCTCCGTGGCGATCCTGTCGAACTGGCCCCTTGCGGCGACGATCGACCGCTACGCGGAGGCTGCCGGTTGGGGACCGCACCTCAGCGCCGTCGTCGTCAGCCAGCGGGTGGGCACGATCAAGCCGCACCCGCGGATCTTCGTCGAGGCCCGGCGCCTGCTCGGCGATCCTGACCCGGGCGCGATCCTCCACGTCGGGGACGACTGGGCGGCCGACGTCGTCGGGGCGGTGCGCGCCGGCTGGCGGGCAGCCTACGTTCGGTCGCGGCCGCACGATTCGCCGCTGCCGGCGAGCGAGCGCGACCTGTCCGTGAAAGCGGATCTCGAGATCGAGGCCGTCGCGGAGCTCGTGGACCTGTTCCGGAACCTCCGCCGCAACCCCTAGACTCGCGTGAGTGTCACCCTCCTCTGCGTCCGACGGCTTGGCTCATAGACTCGGTGCCCATCGTCGAGATGTGGCTTCCATTAGTTGTGCCGGCCACCGGACGCGTCGGACCGGTCGGTCTGACTTGATAGGAGCGTGGCTTCGCCCCCACTCAGGCGTGTCGACCGACCGGCCCTCGGCTGTCACCTCGCACGAGGAGGAGACGTGGACATGGTCGTCCTGGGAGCGGATCTGCACAAGCGCAGCCATACGGTCGTCGTGACCGACGGGAATGGCCGCCGGCTGGCCGACAAGACGGTGGCGGCGACCGACGCTGGCCATCGGGAGCTCCGCCGCTGGGCCACGGCATGGCCGGAGCGCCGCTGGGCCCTCGAGGATTGTCGCCACCTGAGCCGGCGTCTCGAAGTCGATCTGCTGCGCGCCGGCGAGTCGGTCGTCCGTGTTTCGCCCAAGCTCATGGCCGGCGCCCGGCGCGGCGGACGGGAGACCGGCAAGAGCGACCCGATCGATGCCCTCGCCGTCGCCCGGGCGGCGCTCCGCGAGCCCGACCTGCCGGTCGCCACGCTCGACGGGCCCGATCGCGACGTCCGCCTCCTGGTCGACCATCGGGAGGACCAGGTCGCCACCCGGACCCAGGCCCAGAACCGGTTGCGCTGGTTCCTCGTCGAGCTTGCGATCGACGAGCCGCCGGCCCGTGCTCTCGATCGGGCGCACGTTCTCGCCAGCCTCGATGTCGCGCTCGCCGAGCGGCCTGGCACGAGCGCCCGGATCGCCCGCGAGCTCGTCGCCCAGGTTCGGGCGCTGACGAGCTCGATCAACGCCCTCGAGCGCGAGATCGGCGGCCTGGCCGAGCAGCTCGCCCCCTCGCTCGGGACCTTGACCGGCTGTGGCCCGCTGACGACGGCCAAGCTCGTCGGTGAGACGGCCGGGGTCGGCCGCTTCCGGTCGGCTGCCGCCTTCGCCATGCACAACGGCACCGCGCCGGTTCCGGTCTGGTCGAGCAACGTCGTTCGACACCGACTCAACCGCGGGGGCAACCGGCAGCTCAACGTCGCCCTCCACCGGATCGCCATCACCCAGCTCCAGCGGCCGGGCGCTGGCCGCGACTACCTCACCAAACGGATGACCGCCGGAGACACCCGGACCGAGGCGATCCGCGCCCTCCGCCGCCGGATCAGTGACGAGGTGTTCCGGCGGATGCGCCACGATGAGGCGAATCAGGCAGCCCGGCGAGACCCGCTCGCCGTGGCCGCTTGACATAGGAGCAACTGATGGACCCGCGCGATCGACTCGCCAACCTTGGTTTGCTGGCGGCCGGTGGCATCGTCCTCATTCTCGTCGCGCTCGTCTTCACCACGAGGGATCCGACGATCGATCCCGGGGCGGGTTACCTCGGCGCGCTCCTGCTCGGGCTCGCGCTCGGCCTCCTGACGACCTCGCTGTTCTGGCTCGTCGTCTTCGGCCGCCACCGGCGGATCGCGTATCGTGGCGACTGGCTGCGCGCGATCCGGCGCGGCGGATGGGTCCTGCTCGTCACCACCGTCTTCGTGATCCTCCGCCTCAACCGGGTCTTCCAGCCCGAGATCGCGCTGTTCATCGTCGCGCTCGTCCTCGTCGCGGAAGCGACCCTGTCGGTCGAGCGCTGAAGCACGGAGGTCCCTCCTTGACTGGTCGCCTGACCCTCGTCCGACCGGCTGCGCCCCACGCCGACGCCAAGGCCCGGCTCGCTGCCGCGGTCGATGCCTCGCGCGACGAGATCCTGGGGCTGTCCCACAGGATCCACGCCAATCCCGAGCCGGCCTTCGAGGAGCGTCAGGCGGCGACCTGGATCGCGGACACCCTCCGGCAGCACGGGTTCGAGGTCGAGCATCCGGCCGGCAGGCTTGAGACCGCCATCCGGGCGATCCGGCGGGGTGGACGGGGCGGCACGGCGCCGCGCATCGGGATCCTCGCGGAGTACGACGCCCTTCCGGGCCTCGGCCACGGCTGCGGCCACAACACGATGGCCGCGTCCGGGGTGGGTGCGGCGATCGCGCTGGCCACGATCGCCGACGAGCTGCCGGGCGAGATCGTGTTCCTCGGAACGCCGGCGGAGGAACGGGGGAGCGGCAAGCAGTGGATGATCGAGGATGGCCTCTTCGCCGGCATCGACGCGGCCCTCCTCTTCCATCCCTGCGACCGCAGCCACGTCGAGTCCCGGCCGCTCGCCTCCGAGGACGCCGACGTCGTGTTCCACGGCCTGCAGGCCCACGCCGCCTCGGACCCGTGGAAGGGCAAGAACGCGCTCGATGCGATGGTCACGCTGTTCGCGTCGGTCGGGCTCTGGCGCCAGCAGCTCCGGCCCGACGCGCGTGTCCACGGGATCATCTCCGAGGGCGGAACAGCCGCCAACATCATCCCGGACCGGACGAAGGCCTGGTTCATGCTCCGCAGCCCGGACCAGGCGTACTACGAGGAGATGAAGGCGCGGTTTCGCGCCCTGGCGGAGGGCGCCGCGCTGGCCACCGGCACGACGGTCGAGATCACCTTCAGCGGCGGCGCGATGACGATGCACCGGAACGGCACGCTCGAGGCCCGCTGGGTCGCGAACGCGGCTACGTACGGCATCACGGACCAGGGTCCGGACCCGACCTCCGGCAGCACCGACATGGGGAACGTCAGCTGGGTTTGTCCGACGATCCACCCGGAGCTGTCGATCGCCGACGAGGGAACGCCCGCCCATTCGATCCTGTTCCGGGACGCCGCAGCGACGCCCCGCGCCGAGGAGACGACCCTGCTCGCGGCCACGCTGGTCGCCCAGGTGGCGTACGAGCTGTTCGCGGATCCCTCGCTCGTCGACGCGGCGTGGCGGGAGTTCAGGGGCGAAGGCTGATCGGCCGGATGCTACGATCCGCTCCGGCGCGCCCCGCTGGACGCTGGATGCGAACCGGCGGCGCCCCCAGCGAGACGACGCTCGAGCCGGCGATCGACAGCGCAGCTCCGTCCGTCTCCGGAGGACTTCGTGGCTGAGCGCCCCCACGACCCGGATGCCGCGCCCATCGGCGATCTTGCCGCGGCCAACGGCTGGGACGGCGACTTCACGACGTACAGTGACTTCGAGCTGCCGACCTACGTCGGGCCGACGACCTTCATGAACCTGCCGTGGATCACGGATCCCCTGCAGCTCATCGCCCTTGGGGTCGACGTCGCGATCGTCGGCGCTCCATTCGATGATGCGGTCAGCCACCGCCCGGGCGCGCGCTTCGGCCCGCGGGCGATCCGCGAGGCCCAGTACACGTCTGGCTCGATCAACTCGCTCCAGCTCGGTGTCGAGCCGTTCGAGGTCCTGACGGTCGTCGATGCCGGCGACGCGAACATCATTCCCGCCTGGATCCAGCGCGGCCACGCGCTCATCTACCGCAAGGTCCGGGAGGTCGCCCGGACGGGCGCGATCCCGATCGTCCTCGGTGGCGACCACTCGATCACGTGGCCGTCGGCGACCGCGATCTCGGAGATCCGCCGGCCCGGGTCGGTCGGCGTCGTCCACTTCGACGCCCACGCCGACACGGCCGATGACGATTGGGGCGTCCTCGCCGGTCACGGCACGCCGATGCGCCGGCTCATCGAATCGGGGGCCGTCCTCGGCCGCAACTTCGTCCAGGTGGGCCTGCGCGGCTACTGGCCGCCGGTCGACGTCTTCGAATGGATGCAGGAGAACGGACTCCGCTACCACTTCATGCGCGAGATCGAGGAGCGGGGGATCGATCCGGTCGTCGACGACGCGATCGCCGAGGCGCTCCACGGGTGCGATTCGATCTACCTGAGCATCGACATCGACGTCGTCGACCCGGGACTCGCACCCGGGACCGGCACGCCGGAGCCCGGCGGTCTGATGACGCGCGAGCTCCTCCGGGCGGTCCGGCGGGTCGTCGCGGCCGTCGACCTTGCCGGAATGGATATCGTCGAGGTCTCGCCTCCCTACGATCACGCCGAGATCACCTCGATGATCGCCAACCGGGTCGCACTCGAGGCGATCAGCGCCCTCGCGGTCAAACGGCGCGACGGCACGGCGGTCCGCTTCGAACCGGGCCGGTAGCGGCGAGGTCAGCGTGGAGGGCGATCCGGGCCCCGTCGCCGCAGCGCTCGCGCGCCTGTACGACGTCGACCTCGTCGAGGATCCCGGCGACCTCGACCTGTACCTCGCACTCGCCGCGCGGACGGGCGGACCGATCCTGGAGCTTGGCGCCGGTACGGGCCGGATCTGCGTCCCGCTGGCGGAGGCCGGACACCGGGTCACCGCGGTCGACATCGAGCCGGCGATGCTGGCACGGGCTCGGGATCGCGCGCGCCTGGGGCGGAACCCGGGCGCAGATCGGATCGAGTTCGTCGAGGCCGATCTCCTGGGGCTGGACCTGCCGGCGGCCGGGACCTTCCGCCTCGCGATCGTCGCCCTGAACTCGCTCTTCCTCCTCGCGACCCGGGCGGCACAACGCGCTACCTTCGCGACGATGGCCCGCCATCTCGCCGCGGGGGGCCTCGCTGTCGCCGATGTCTGGCTGCCCGACGCCGACGACCTCGCTCGCTTCGACGGGCGGCTGATCCTCGAGTACGAACGACTCGATCCGGTGTCGGGCAAGCTCGTCACGAAAGTCGCGGCGGCCCAGCACGACGCGACAAGCGGCATCGTCAACCTGACCTCGGTCTTCGAGGAGGGGGCCCAGGGAACGTCGCCGATCCGGTACGTCCGCCGTGACGCCCTCCGGCTGGTCTCGGCCGACGAGCTTCGCGACTTCGCCGAGAGCGCCGGACTCGTGGTCGAGACCCTCGCCGGCAGCTACGACCTCGAGCCGCTCGGTCCCGGCAGCGAGCGGGCGATCGTGATCGCTCGTCGATGACCCGCCCGCCGCACGCTTCGACCCGGACTTCCGGGTCCGGTCGAGCACCCGGCGAGGCTTGATACACTCGGGGCAATGGCATCCAGCGACACCACGCGCCTGTTCCTCGTCGAGGACGTCCCGCAGGTCGCGCAGTACATCCGCGGCCTCTTGAACTCGCAGAGCAGCGTCAAGCTTCTCGACGTGGTGACGGAGGGTACGAAGGCGATCGCACAGATCCAGCAGCTGCGGCCCGACGTCGTGCTCATCGACGCCCTGCTCCAGGGTCGCGTCAAGGGCCTGCAGCTCGTCGACCAGATGCAGCAGGCCGGGCTCGGCGTGCCGGTCATCGTCCTGACGGTCCCCCAGAACCCGGTCGAGGTCGACATCCCGCGCGGCATCCACGGCGTCCTCGCGATGCCCTTCTCCGGCTTCGATCTGATGACCCGCATCCACGCCGTCCAGAAGGAGGCACAGGCCGCCTCGACGATCGGAGCATCGCGGATCTTCTCGGTGTTCGCCCCGAAGGGCGGCGTCGGCAAGACCACCCTCGCGTTCAACATCGCGGTCGCCCTTGCCCAGCTCGACCAGCGCACGGTGCTCATCGACGGGAGCCTCCAGTTCGGCGATCTCCGGGCGCTCCTCCGGGTGCCGGTCGACGCCCCGTCGATCCTGGACCTGCCGACCGATCGCGTGTCGGAATCGGACCTCCAGGACGTCCTCTGGCGCGACCCGTCGGGGATCGACATCCTGCTTGCGCCACCGCGCGTCGAGCTGGCCGAGATGATCACGCCGCGCGACATCGACAAGGTGCTGTCCATCCTTCGCCGCGTCTACTCCGCGATCGTCATCGACATGTCGCCGGTCCTGAGCGACATCAACCTGGCCTTCCTCGACCTGAGCGACACGATCCTCGAGATCGTGACGTACGACTCGACGACGATCCACAACACGGTCGCCGTCGCCGACGCCTTCCGGATGATCGGCTATCCGGCGTCGAAGGTCCGCTACCTCGTCAATCGCGCCGATTCGTCGGGCGGCATCGATCCCGGCGAGCTCGAGCGGGCGATCGGGCGCGTCCCCGAGCACCGCGTCGTCTCGGACGGGATGCTCGTCGTCCAGAGCAACAACGAAGGCGTGCCGTTCGTGCTGGCCAACGGCACGGCGCAGATCAGCCTGGACGTGATCCAGGTCGCCCGCGAGATCCTCGCGATCCACGGCATGGTCCCGGCGCCGGTCGCGGGCCGGCGGTAGTCGGCGGCACGGTGTCGGATCCGCGACCGGTCGGCGTCTTCGACTCCGGGGTGGGCGGCTTGACCGTCCTGAGCGAGATCCTCCGGCGCTCGCCCCTCGAGTCGACGACGTACCTGGGTGACAACGAGCGGGCGCCGTACGGGACCCGAACGGACGACGAGGTTCGGGCGTTCTCGACCGAGGCGCTCGACGCGCTCGTCGATCGCGACGTCAAGGCGATCGTGGTCGCCTGCAACACCTCGACTGCGGTCGCCCTCGGGCACTTCCGGCGGCGCTATGACCTTCCGATCCTGGGCGTCGTCCGACCCGGTGCGGTGACGGCCGCGCTCACGACCCGCAACCGCCGCGTCGGCGTCATCGCGACGCCGGCCACCGTCCGCTCCCACGCCTACTTCGCCGCGATCAAGGACGAGAACCCGGCCGTCGAGGTGTACGAGCACGCGACTCCCGCGTTCGTGCCGCTCGTCGAGGCCGGGCGCCTCTCCGGGCCGGACGTCGAAGCGGCCGTTGCCGAGGGGCTGGCGCCGCTGCTCGGCGAGCGCGACCGAAGCGGCGAGTTCGTCTTCCCGCTGCCGGCATCCGCGCGGATTGACACGCTGCTTCTCGGCTGCACGCACTACCCGCTCCTGCGGCCGATCATCGCCGCGATCGCCGGTGACGGGGTCGCGATCGTCGACTCGGCGACGGCGACGGCGGCCTCGCTGTCCGAGCTGCTCGCGATCAACGGCCTCGAAGCGCCACTCGATCGCCCGGACCAGCCGGTCCACGTCCAGCTGACGAGCGGCGACGTCGACGGATTCCGGTCGGTCGCGCGCCGCCTCTTCGGCGACGCGTTCCTCGACGTCGAGGCGGTCGAGCTCGCGGCGGTCGCCTCGTGAGCGAACGACGCGACCGCGGGTCGGGCGTGCGCGGGCGCGTCGGCCCGGCCTGGCGGGACGATCGACTCTGGCAGGCCGGCTTCATCGTCGGTTCGGCGCTCGGTGCGGCGGTGACCGTGCTCGGCCGGCGCGCGGAGACACGTGGCACGGCGCGGCCTGGTCGACTGGCCGCGTGCGGAGCGAATTGCCACGGACCGCCTGAGGTCCTCGCCGGGCACGCTCACGACCGACGAACTGCGGGCGACGGAGGCCGAGTACGCGGCGGCCATGGCCCGGATCGTGCCCCGCCTGTCGGAGGCGCTCGGCACGGAGCTGCCCGGGGTGGTGGAGCGGTCGGGCGTGGTCGACCGGGCGGGCTGGGTCCACGCCAACGTCGCGACCTTCGCCTCGCTGATCGGTACGCTCGAGGAGGAGCTGCTCGACCAGGTCGTGCCGGCGGGCGGCGGCCTCGGCAAGTCGGCGGTCGCCCTCGCGAACCGCTGGGTGACGACCCGTCAGCTCGGCTTCCTCCTGGGCTTCATGGGCTCGAAGGTGCTCGGCCAGTACGACCTTGCGCTCCTGTCGGCCGAGGCGACGCCCGGGCGACTGCTGTTCGTCGAGGAGAACATCCGCCAGACCGCCCGGGCGCTCGATGTCCCGCTGGGGCCGTTCCGGACGTGGATCGCGCTCCATGAAACGACCCACGCCTTCGAATTCGAGGCACATCCGTGGCTCCGGCCGTACCTGGCCGAGCGGCTGGAGCGGCAGCTCCGGCTCTTCAGCCGCGAGGCGAGCGGCCTGGGTCGCGAGGCACTCCGCGGCCTCGGTCGGGCGATCCGCGGCGAGACGGACGGGGACGGCGCCGAGCACTGGATCGAGCGGCTGATGACCGATGAGCAGCGCCGTCTCTTCCGGGAGACCCAGGCCGTCATGAGCCTGCTCGAAGGCTTCAGCGATTACGTGATGGACGAGGTCGGGCGCGACCTCGTGCCCGGGGTCGAGCGGATCAGCGCCCGGTTCCACGAGAGGCGCCAGGCGCGCCGGTCCCCGTTCGAGCGAGCCGTGATGCGCCTGACCGGCATGGACGTCAAGCTCGAGCAGTACCGCAGGGGCGAGCTCTTCGTCCGACAGGTCGCCGACGCAGGCGGACCGGCCGCCCTCCGACGCCTGTGGGACGGGCCGGAGACGCTGCCGCGGCCCGACGAGATCGAACGGCCGTCGAGATGGATCGACCGGGTCATGCCGGAGGCGCGTCGATGAGCGCCGACCGGGTGGCGCCCCAGCTGCGAACGGCGGGCCCCGGGAGCGGCCCGGGCGGGGTTCCGTCCGCCGTCGCCCTCTCGCCGATCCTCTCGGCGCGCTACCGGGCCGACGATCTCGAACGGATCCGGGCCGCCGCGCCGGGATCGAGGATCGTGACGCTGTCCGTCGAGGGCCTCGCGGATGAACCCGTCGACGACGTCGAGGCGCTGCTCCACGGCTGGCTCTCCGCCGACGCGTTCGACCGGCTCCTCGCCCGCGCGCCTCGCCTCGCCTGGGTCCACTCGGCGTCGGCGGGCGTGGAACGGGCGCTGACGCCGGTCGCCCGCGAACGCGGGATCGTGATCACGAACGCCCGCGGGGTCTTCTCACGGCCGATCGCCGAGTACGTGCTGATGATGATCCTGGCGGTCCGCCGGAAGCTGCCTGCGCTGCTCGAGCTCCAGCGCGAGCGGACGTGGCAGCCCCTCGAGGGCGGCGAGCTGCGCGACGTGACGGTCGGCATCGTCGGGCTCGGGTCGATTGGGCGGGCGGTCGGAGCGCTGGCGACGGCCTTCGGCTGCCGGGTGATCGCGACCCGGCGCCGGCCGGACGGTCCGGCCGCTGGCGCCGACTCGACGAGGGAGTTCTCGTTCGGAGAGGCGATGCTGGATCGCGTCGGCGGCCCCGAGACGCTGCCGGCGCTCCTCGCTGAATCCGATTTCGTCGTCTTGGCGGCGCCCTTGACGGCCGAGACAGAGAACATGATCAATGCCGAGACCCTCGCCGCGATGAAGCCCGGCTCGTGGCTCATCAACGTCGCCCGTGGCCGGCTCGTCGACGAGCGGGCACTCCTGCGTGCGCTCCGCGACGGGCCGATCGGCGGGGCGATCCTCGACACGTTCCGCGAGGAGCCGCTTCAGCCCACGTCGCCCTTCTACGACGTCCCGAACGTGATCGTGACGCCGCACACATCGTGGTCGAGCAGCCGGGTTCTGGATCGGAGCGTCGAGCTGTTCTGCGACAACCTCCGCCGCTTCGCCGCGGGAGAGCCCCTCATCAACGTCGTCGATCCGCGCCAGGGGTATTGACGCGGGGGACGGCGCAGACGCCGCCGGCCTCCGCCGATCGGCGACAATGACCGCCCATGCAGATCGCAATCGTCGGACTCGCCGGATCGGGCAAGACGACCGTCTTCAACACGCTGACCCGGGGCCATGCGGAGACCGGCGGCTTCGGCGGCCTCGAGCTGCACATCGGTGTCGTCAAGGTCCCCGACGAACGGCTGGATCGGCTGGCCGCCATCTTCAAGCCGAAGAAGATCGTCCACGCAGACGTGACGTACGTCGACCTGCCGGCGCCGCCCGCGTCGTCGGAGGGCAAGGTGGGCGCGGAGGAGCTGCCGGCGGAGCATCTCGCCCGGCTCCGCGAGTCTGACGCGCTCCTCCACGTGGTCCGCGCATTCGAGGACCCGAACCATCCCCACCCCGACGGTTCGGTCGATCCGGCCCGCGACCTGGAGCGGCTCGACTTCGAGTTCGTCATCGCCGACCTCGCGCTCGTGGACCGCAGGCTCGAGCGACTGAAGGCGAGCGGGCGTCACGGCACGCCCGCCGAGCGCGAGGCGAACGAGCGCGAGGAGGTGATCCTCGCCCGCCTCAAGACCGCGCTCGAGGCCGGCCGCCCAATTCGCGACGCGGAACTCGACGACGACGAGGAGAAGGCAATCCGCGGGTTCCGGTTCCTGTCGCAGAAGCCCGTGCTCGTGCTCCTCAACGTCGGCGAGAGCGAGCTCCCGACGTCCGCCGACAAGGTCGCGCGGATCGCCGCCGGCTACGACCATCGCCAGGCGATCGTCGACGCCCTGTCGGCGCGAATCGAGATGGAGCTGGGCGAGCTGGAGCGCGACGAGGCGGCGGTCTTCATGGAGGAGCTCGGGATCGCGGAATCGGGCCTCGACCGGGTCATCGCCCTCTCCTATCGCCTGCTCGGGCTGATCTCGTTCCTGACTGCCGGACCCGACGAGGTCCGGGCCTGGCCGATCCGCGACGGCTCGACCGCAGTGGACGCCGCCGCCGCGATTCACACGGACCTCGCGCAGGGCTTCATCCGGGCCGAGACCGTGGCCTACGAGGACCTGCTCGCGCTAGGTTCGATCGCCGACGCGCGAAAGGCGGGCCGTCTCCGCTCGGAGGGCAAGACCTACCGCGTCCAGGACGGAGACGTCGTCGAGATCCTCTTCAGCCGCTGAGGATCAGTTCGACCGGGCCTCGCCGAAGGGGTCGAACTCGGCGATGATCGCCTTGTAATCGGCGTCGCGCTCTTCGTCGTCGGCGTCGTCCTCGTCGTCGACGGTGATGAGGACGTTCTCGGCCTCGACCGTCGAGACGTTGACGGCGGCCGTCAGCCGATCGTCCGAGACGAAGACGAATTCCTCATCGCGCTCGAGCTCCGCGGCGATCGCCTCGATCAGCGTATCGTGCTCGTGGTGGTCCTGGAGGCGCCGACGGATCGACTGGACGAGCTCGAAGAAGTCGTCGGGCTCCATCTCAGTTTCGCGGATGAGGAGGACGTCCGAGAACACCTCATCGTCGCCTTCGTGAAGCTCGTAGAAGTACAACGCTGACTCCGGTCGGGAAGGGGAGGGCTTGGACGGCAAGTATACGTGGGCACCCCGCCCCGGCCCTTCCGCCGCCCGATGACGGAGGCGACAGGAGCATCCGCCTCGCCGCTCGTCGTGGTCGTGGGGGCGGCATCCCGGGATATCGCGGACGACGATCCTCGAGGCTGGCGGCTCGGCGGCGGCGTCTCGTACGGGGCGCTGACCGCGGCCCGACTCGGCATCCCGACGGCCGCGATCATCGGCGTCGACGAGGCGGCGAGCGGCGCCCCTGAGCTCGATCTGCTGCGCCAGGCCGGTGTCGACGTGCGGCTGGCGCCGCTCGACCACGGCCCGGTCTTCGTCAACATCGAGCGGTCCGCCGGCCGGGTCCAGCTGTGCGTGTCACGATCGGACGCGATTCCCCTCGACGTCGTCCCGGCCCGGTGGCGCACCGCGCGCGGCTGGATCCTCGCTCCGGTCGCGGCGGAGCTGGCGGGCGAGTGGGCGTCCGTGCCGGACGCGTCGGCGATGGTCGCCGTGGGCTGGCAGGGGCTGCTGCGCGAGCTCGTCTCGGACGTCCCCGTTCGCCGGCTCGCGACCGGGCCGAACCCGCTCGTCGCTCGGGCCGATCTCGTCGGGCTCAGCCGCGACGACGTCGATCCCTCGACCGAGCTCTCCGAGCTCTGCCGGCTCATGCGGCCGGGTGCGACGCTGGTCGTCACCCAGGGGGATCGCGGCGGTCTCGTCATGGAGGCCGGTCCGGACGGGCCTCGGCACCTGCGCCATTATCCGCCGATCCACACCCGCCGCCCGGTCGATCCGACCGGGGCTGGAGACGTCTTCTTGGCGGCCCTTGCCGCTGCGCGGATCGAGCCCCGCCTCGTCGGCGGGCGAATCGACGGCGGGTTCGACCTCCTCATGGCGGCCACCGCGGCATCGCTCGTGATCGAGGGTCGCGGGCTGCTCGGCGTGCCCGATCGGAGTGCCATCGAACGGCGGATGGCCGGTGCCCGGCGGGAAGGCTCTCTTGCCGCCGTCTCACGTCTCGAACCGTCAGCCGACGCGCGCAACGCGTGAACCGCTGACGTCGACGCGGCGTAGGAGCCTCGCGAGGCGCCGGGCGAGGGCGCGGTCGACGGGTGGATCGATCCTGCCCATCCGCCGCCGCCGATCGACGAGCTCGCGGGCCCGATCCGCTGCCGCAAGCGCACCGGCAACATCCCCGAGGCGATGCTCGCGAAGCTTGGCGACCTCGATCCAGGCCGCGACCGCGATCGGCCCGATCCCGGCCCCCAGCGCCTCCCACGCCTCCGCGGCAGCGGCGAAACGGCCGAGGCGGCGCAGCATGCGTGCCCGTTCCACGAGGATCCGCTCCTCTGTCCAGGGCGAATCGAGTCGCGGCGATGCGATCTGCGAGCGGACCTGCGACCGACCGCCGAAGTCGACCGGCCGGCGGGGAGCCCACCAGATGTCCTCGTCGGGATTCGAATGAACGGCCGCGGGCGACAGGCCGGCGGCGGTATCCAGGCAGTCGAGCGCCTCCTCCAGCCTCCGTTCTCGGGAGAAAGCGCGGGCCAGGCCGGCGAGGTCGCCGCGATGGGCCCGTCGGCGGCCATCTTCGTCGGAGAACTGGTCCACGACGTGGACGAGGAGGCGCGCGAGCGAGCGGACGTCCTCGCGATTGTGCCGGACGACCGCGAGCAGCGGTCCCGCCGTACCGGACCGGAGGAAGTCGAGATAGCGGCCGGGGATCTCCCACCCGTCGACGTCCTCGTGGCGGACGACACCGAGCAGCTCCGACTCGACCGTCCGCAACCGGGCGTCGGTCATCCGGTGCTTGAACACCCGCCGAACGAACGGCAGCAGGTCGAGATGGCCGGCGTGGACCGGCGGGTCGCGTCGCGCCATCCGGTAGCGCGTCACCAGCAACGGCCAGTCGAAGCCCCGCCCGTTGTACGTGACGAGCCACGCGGTCGGGGGGATGTGGGCCTCGAGCAGCGCAAGGAGTGCCGGCTCGTCAGGCTGGTCCGGCAGGAGAAGCTGGCTCTGCCTGAACCGGTCCGCCTCCCACCAGCCCAACCCGACGAGGAACGCCATCGTCCCCGCGGCGGTCGCGAGGCCGGTCGTCTCCGTGTCGAGGCAGACGAGCGGGACGTCCGGCGGCGGCTGGCCCGGGACACAGGCGAGGCGCTCGCGATCGATCGGGAGCACGACCGTCAGCGGTTCGCAGCGCACGACGGCACCCTGGTCGCTGGACACGATCTCCCCGTCGACGGCCGCGGCCATCAGCGTTGCGAGTGTCGCCGACCGCGTCCTGTCGGCATCGGATCGAACCGCCGGGCGGACGCTGGCCCGGAAGTTCGCGAGCCGCCGCTCGAGTGTCGCGCCGCTCACGCGGCGACGACCGCGCCGGCACCGATCTCGTGGAGGAGCCTGAGCGCGAGCCCCTTGGCGTCCGCGTCCGGCTCGAGGCGCGGGCCCGTGCAGGCGGGGCAGCCGGCGTCGCAGCCGCAGGACGAGATGAGCTCCCTGGCGGCCGCGATCAGCTCGTCGTGACGCTGCCAGAGGCGCTCCGACAGCCCGACGCCGCCGGGCACCGACTCGTAGAGATAGATCGTCGGGGCCTCCTGGTGGGGCGAACGGACCTGGGTCACGAGCCCCAGGTCCCGCGGGTCGACCATCAGGAGCACGCTGGCGATCGTCTGGATCGCTCGACCGGCTCCCATCAGGGCGATGTCGAGGTCGTTCCGGCTCCAGTGCCCGAGGAGCGCCTCCGCCGTCAGCCAGTAGGCGGTCGTCTGGAGCTCGATCTCCGGCAGGTCGACCGGGCCCCAGCCGACGTTCTCGTCGGTCACGAACTTCAGCTTCTTGTACAGGGTGACCAGGCTCGCGACCATCACCTCGCCGTGGACGCGGCGGCCGGCCGGGGCGGGCGCCTCGCCGAAGACGTCGAGCGGCTTGAGGGTCACGGCCCGGTTGGCATACGTGTAGTGATCGACGTCGATCTTGTGGACGTATGCCTTCCGCTCGCCCCAATCGAGCTTGTCCACGTGGTACTGGACCGACTCGTGGATGTAGATCGCGTGCTCGTGGACGAGGACCTGGGCCGAGAACAGGTCCACCTCGCCGAGAACCCGCGGCCGGTCAGGCGACGTGTCGATGATCACGACGTTCTCCGGCGCCGCCGTTCGCAGCGAGATCTCCGAGGCGGGGAAGTTCTCCGAGCTCCAGTACCAGCGCCCGTCGCCGGCTTGCCGGACGTGGCCCGATTCCGACAGAAACGCGAGGAGATCGTCGGCGGGCCCGGGTCCGAACCGTTCACCGGGCTCGAACGGCATCTCGAACACGGCGGCCCGCAGGTGGGCAAGCAGGACGTGGAGATTGTCAGGGTCCACGCGGGCCTCCTCCGGCGAGCCGTCGAGCAGGAACTCCGGGTGGTGGATCACGAACTGGTCGACCGGCGCGCCCGACGCGATCAGGACCGAGACGCTCGTACCCTGGCGCCGCCCGGCTCGCCCGAACTGCTGCCAGGTCGCCGCGACCGAGCCCGGGTAGCCGGCCAGGATGGCCGCGTCGAGCCGGCCGATGTCGACCCCCAGCTCCAGGGCGTTGGTCGCAACGACGCCGAGCACCTCACCGTCGCGCAGGCCCCGCTCGATCGCCCGGCGCTCGGTGGGAAGGTAGCCGCCGCGATAGCCGCGAATCCGCGACCGCGGCCCATAGCTCTCGCGGAGCGCCTCGCGGAGGCCCGTCAGGAGGATCTCGATCGCCGTCCGGGAACGGCCGAACACGATCGTCTGGCGCCCGGCCCGGAGGAACGGCAGGGCCCACCGGTTCGCCAGCGTCTGGGCAGATCCCCGGGCTCCGGTCGCCGCATCGAGGACCGGTGGATCAACGAGGAGCACGTGGCGTTCGCCCGTGGGGGCCCCGTTGCGGTCGATCAACCGCGCGGGCCGGCCGGTGAGCAGGGCCGCCAGCTCGGCGGGATTGGCGATCGTCGCCGAGCAGCAGACGATCACGGGTTGGCTGCCATAGTGGGCGCACAGGCGGAGAAGCCGCCGGATCACGTTCGCGACGTGGCTCCCGAACACGCCGCGATAGGTGTGGAGCTCGTCGATGACGATCACGCGGAGCTGCTCGAACAGCTGGAACCACTTGGTGTGGTGCGGCAGGATCGCCGAGTTGAGCATGTCCGGATTGCTGACCACGACCTGGCCCGCCTTCCGGACGGCCGATCGGATCGGGGCGGGCGTGTCGCCGTCGTATGTCGCGGCCGAGATCGACATGCCCGCCGCTCGCGACAGCTCGGCGAACTCCGCGACCTGGTCCTGCCCGAGCGCCTTGGTGGGGAACAGGAACAGGGCGCGCGCGGCCGGGTCGTCGGCGATCGCCTGGAGGACCGGGACCGCATAGCAGAGCGTCTTGCCGGACGCAGTTGGGGTGACGACGACGACGTCCTCGCCGGCGTGGACCGCCTCCACCGCTTCCGCCTGGTGGGTGTAGAGACGCTCGATCCCGCGTGACGCGAGGCCTTCCCGGATCCGCGCGTCCAGCCACTCCGGATACTCCCCGAACTCCGCAGCCCGGGCCGGAATGTGCCGATGGTGGACGACACCGCGGGCAATCGACGGCTCGTCCAGCAGACCGGTCAGGACCGCCTCCGTCGAGGCGGGGGCGTAGGTGCGCATCGGCCACTCCACAAACAGAACAGATGGTCCAATTGACGGGCAGTCTAGCACCAGCCTCGAGCGGGTCCGTGCCAGCTTGTCTGTCACGGACCGGCGCGGAACGCGCAGAAAGGTCGAGGAGCGCGCGCTTCGGGCCGACCTCGCGCGGTTTCGGGAGCGCCGTCAGGCGGGTGCGACCTCAGTCGCCGGCAGAGCCGGCTCGGGCGCTGGGTGCTTCCGGACGACGAGGGCGAAGAGCAGGACGAACCCGGTCACCATCGCGATCGTGACCATCCGGTTCGCTTCCGTGTGGCTCCGGTCCAGCACGGCGAACCAGGCCCAGGGAGCCACGATCGCCATGCCGACGATCGCCCGGATCGCCAGGCCGATCCACCGTTCGATCGCGTCGCGACCCAGCCCGTAGGCCAGGAACGCCGCCAGCGGCACGGCGAGCATCGCGACACCATGGATGTGGCTGTGCCAGGCGGTCACGATCGTCGCGACGCCGAGCAGTGTCACCTGGCGCGCGAACCGGGGGCCGGCCGGCTGCCACGGGCCACGCCAGGCGAGGACGAGTGCGACGACCGTCAAGCCGCTCAGGACCAGCGTGATCGCCACCTGGGCTGTGCCGGACAGGTCGAGCGGCAGCTTGAGAACGAGCGCCCGCCAGTTGACCATCACGTCGGGGGCGACGGCGGTGAGGAGCGCGCCGCCTGAGGCCGTCGCGGAGTCGATGAGAGTCTTGATGTAGCTGCCGAACGTCGCTGGCCCGGCAACCACGATCGACGCCACGAGGATGACGAGCCCGCCCGCGACGAATCCGGCGAGGGCACTCCACCGACGTTTCCAGAGGAGGATCGGCAGGATCAGGACGAGGTATTGCGGCTTGAAGATGATCAGCGCCAGCCACAGGCCGGCAGAGCGATCGCGCCCCCGTTGGAACGCGATGAACGCTTCTCCGAACGCCAGCGCAAGGAAGAGCTGCGGCTGGCCGAACCACAGCGAGAACATCACCGCGGTCGACACGAGAACGAGGATGCCGGCAAGCAGGCGGCGCTCCTCGGGGAAGAAGCTCGCGGCCCGCCACGCCAGGACGAGCGCTGCGCCGGCGTTGATGACGGTCCAGACGGCGAACGCCAGGGGCGCGGGCACGAGGGCGATCGGGCTGATCAGCCAGGCGTAGATCGGCGGGAAGGGGACCGGGCCCGGCGGCATGGCCAGGCCGGGCGTACTCGAGTAGGCCGCGAGGGCGTCCCGATAGGGTGCGGCGGCGTCCAGCGAATACAGCCCGGCGAGGTCGCCGTGGGCGAAGACCTGGGCATGCGCATAGAAGAACCCGAAGTCGACCCCGATCCACCGGAAGAGGCCACCAAGCTTCGGATCGCCATACGTCCCGACGGCGTGGACGCCCCAGCCGGCGAGGAACACGGCCAACAGAAGCACCTGGAGCGGGCGCGATCCGGCGAAGTACCGCCAGGCTCTCATCGCATGACGGGCGCCGGGCGGCCACTTGACGGCATTTGCGCGGCGTGCGACGGGCACACTACGGACAGCCTCCGGAGCGTTCGGAGACGGCGGCAAGGACGCGATCGTTCGACTCCCCCTGAAACCTGCCGCGGCGGCAGGGTTTGAGGCAACGATCATACCCGCTGGCCCCGCGATGGAATGCCGAAGGGTGCGAGTTGGCACCGAAAACCGGACGCGCGTGCGAACTGCCGGTGCCGGAGGGCGCGGAAGCCGACGCTCAAAGGAGCGCGGGAGCCGTTCCTCCCTCGCGTTGACATGTCAGTCTGCGGGCAGCTACGCTCCCCGGAACGTGAACAGGCCCCGGTCCGCGCCCGAGACGCCCGACCGCAACGATACCGCGACCGTCGACGAGGAGCCGTCGGTGGTCGTGGTCGATGCGGCTGGAACCGTCGACCCAGCAACGCATCCGTCAGGCGATGGAATCGACCTGTCGGCGCTGTCGGTCGCGGGGATCACCCGGCGACGTGTCGGCTGGGTCGCCGCCGCGCTCGTGTCGGCGTGGATCGTCATCGTCTTCGCCCGCCAGGCCGGTGAGGCTGCCACGGCGTCGAACCGGGCCGACGAGATCGCCCGCGACAACGCCGCGCTCGCCACCGAGGTGTCGGCGCTCGAACACGAGCTCGACCTCATCGAGCGGCCCGCCTACATCGCCCAACAGGCCCGAGCCTATGGCGTGGGCTCGCCGCAGGAGATCCCGTTCACCCTCGATCCATCCATTCCGGACCCGGGTCCGGACGCGCCAGGCTCCGCCGCGCTCCGCGTCGGTGCCCACGAGGAGCGCCCCACGCCGCTGGAGTCGTGGTTGTCGCTCCTCTTCGGTCCCGCCGACTAGCACCTCGCGCCTGCACAAGGCGCGGGCGTCCCTCGCAGCGCCGGGGTCGATCGGCGATCGAGCGCGTCGTATGCTTCGATCATGTTCGAGATACCGGTCGAAGACCTGGTCTTCGTCGTCTGCACGCTGATCGGCGGGTCGCTGCTCCTGATCACGGTGCTCGTCGACGACATCCTCGGCGGAATCCTCGACGCACTCAGCATCGACTTCGACATCGGCGGCGTCTCGCTCATGCCGCTGATGCTCGCCTTCGTCTCGATGTTCGGTGTCGGCGGCTTGTTCGCGACCCAGGTCCTCGACATCCACGGCAGCCCGGCCGCGCTCGTCGGCACGGTCTTCGGTGCGGCCGGGTTCGGCGTCGTGTTCGTCCTGTTCTCGGTGATGCGCCGGTCAGAGGGAGCGACGCCGTTCTCGACCAGCGACCTCATCGGGCGTGACGCCTTCGTCGGCGTCGGCATCCCCGCGGGCAGGGCTGGCAGCGTCTACGTCAAGGCGGAGGGCCAGACGCACGAGTTCAGCGCGACGGCAGCCGTCGACATCCCGGCCGGGACCACCGTTCGTGTGACCGGCACCGCCGGCACGGGCCTGATCGTCGCGCCGATCCAGGAAGCAACGTCTCCCGGCGCCTCCGCCGGGCCGTCGACCGAGGGAGAGTCCGATCGTGGATGAGATTGTCAGGTTCATCGGTGGGGGGACGTTCGTCATCTTCCTCGCCATCGTCATCATCGTCCTGCTGATCGCCTACCTCAGCAGCCGCTACAAGGTTGCCGGTGCAAACGAGGCGCTCATCCGATCGGGCCGGGCGACCCCGCTCGGTGGCGGCGAGGCAGGGCTCAAGGTCGTTCGCGGCCAGGGCATCGTGGTCCTGCCGCTCTTCCACAAGATCGGCAAGCTCAAGCTGACCGCGCGCCAGATCAACGTGAATCTCGCCGACGCCGTCTCCCGCCAGGGGATCAAGGTCGCCGTCCAGGGCGTCGCGACGTTCAAGATCGGCGCCGACGACGAGTCGATCCGCAATGCCGCAGAACGCTTCCTCGACGCCCAGGAAGAGCAAGTCGACTCGATCGTCAAGAACGTTCTCGAGGGCTCGCTCCGATCGATCGTCGGAACCCTCACGATCGAGGAGCTCAACCTCGATCGCCAGAAGTTCCAGCAGGCCGTCCAGGACGCGGCGAAGGGAGATCTCGCGACGTCCGGGCTCCAGATCGACTCCTTCACGATCCAGGCGATCCGCGATGAATCCGGCTACATGGATCTCATCGGACAGCAGGAGACCGCCCGTCGCGAGCGCGACGCCCGGATGGCCAAGGCGACCGCCGACCAGGAAGCCGCGGTCCGGGAGGCCGAGGCGGAGCAGATCAAGATCAACGCCCAGCGCGACGTGTCGCTCCGCAAGGCCGAGACGGAGACCCAGATCGCGGCGGCCGAGGCGCGCGCCGCGCAGGCAGGGCCCCTGGCCCACGCGGAGGCCACCCAGGAGGTGACCCGCAAGCAGACGGAGCTCGCCCAGCTCGAGGCCGACCGGAAGCAGAAGGAGCTGATCGCGTCGACGATCCGGCCGGCAGAGGCCGACGCGGAGGCCCAGATCCGGCGGGCAGAGGGCGAGAAGGGCGCCCGGATCGCCCAGGCCCAGGCCGACGCCGAGCGGGTCAAGCTGGCCGGACAGGCCGAGGCGGCGATCACGATCACGAAGGGCGAGGCGAACGCGCGGGTCATCCTCGTGAACGCCCAGTCCGAAGCCGAGAAGACGAAGCTCGAGGGCAACGCAGAGGCAGGAATCGTCTTCACGAAGGGCGAGGCCGAGGCGAAAGCGCTCGAGCTGCGGGCCGAGGCGTATCGGCACTTCAACGAAGCGGCCGTCATCCAGACCGTCCTGTCGATGCTGCCGGAGATCGTCAGGGCCGCGGCTGAGCCGATGTCGAACATCAAGGACCTGACGATCCTCTCGACCGACGGCGCGTCCGAAGTGGTCAGGAACGGGACGCGGACCGTGGCCGAGGCGAGTGCGGTCGTCAAGGGCGTCACCGGGATCGACATCCCGTCGCTGATCGGATCCGCGATGGGTGGCCGGTTCGGCGGCGGGGGTGGGAGCGGCGGCGACGAGGGCGGCGGCGGACCGGGCGACACTGGCGGGGGTGGAGGAGGCGGCAGGGCCCGTGGAACGCGCAGCCGGTCGCCGAAGCCCGGTGGGACGAGCCCGGCACCGGCCGCGACCGCGTCGACGACAAGCGCGCCCGACCCTGCCCGGGGACCCGCCTGGGGTGCCGCGCCGCCCTCGACACGTTCGACGCAGCCGCCGGTTGCCGCACCGGTGACCGAGCCGGTGGCCGCCGACGCTCCGCCGACGACGACGCCGCCGGCGTCCGATCCGGCCCGTGACGCAATGACCCGGGCCGACGCCGCGATCCGGCAGGCGGGAGCTGCGGCCGCGTCGGCGCTCGAGAGTCGACCGGCCGAGGTTCAACCCCCGATCGACCGCGAGACGACGATCAACGCCGCCGCCCAGCGCCTGGCGCGCGACCTCCAGGCGATCCCGGGGATCGAGCGGTTCGGCACGCTGCGCCTCGGCGAGCTCGACCGGGCCGGGCCGCGCCCGCTGCGGACCATGTGGCGGATCGCCCGGGACCAGCTCGCGGACCGCTACGGCGAGATGACGATCGGCGAGGTCATCGATCAGTACGGCCGCGGCGGAGGTTCGCCCGGGGCGAGCGCCTGAGCGCACCCCGTCGGAACGAGCTGCCGCAGGTCGTTCAGCCGCGGCGCTCCGAATCCGCGTGACCGCCGCCGGACCGAGCCGGAGAGCGGGACCGAGCGGCGTTCCCGCCCGCCCGACCCGCCCGCCGGACGGCGTCCGTGAGCAGGTATTCGATCTGGGCGTTCGCGCTCCGCAGCTCGTCGACGGCCCAGCGCTCGAGCTGCTCGTAGAGCTCCGGGCTGATGCGCAGCAGGAAGCTCTTGCGCGTCGCCACCGGGCTGCTAATAGAGCGACCCTGTGTTCACGATGGGCTGGGCGCGTGTCTCACCGCAGAGGACGACGAGCAGGTTCGACACCATGGCGGCTTTCCGCTCCTCGTCGAGCTGGACGATGTCCTTCTCGTTGAGCATGTCGAGAGCCATGTCGACCATCCCGACGGCGCCTTCGACGATTCGTGTCCGGGCCGCCACGACCGCCTCAGCCTGCTGGCGCCGGAGCATGTCGCCGGCGATCTCGGGCGCGTACGCCAGCCGCCGAAGCTGGGTCCCGATGACCTCGACGCCGGCGACCTTGAGGTGCTCCTGCAGCTCGCGATGGAGCGAGTCCGTCACGGCGTCGGCATTGGCGCGGAGCGACGAGACGCCTTCGTCATAGCTGTCGTACGGGTAGAGGCTGGCCATGTGCCGGACCGCCGTCTCGGTCTGGATCTTGACGAACGCCTCGTAGTCCTCGACGTCGAACACGGCTTTCGCGGTGTCGACGACGCGCCAGACCACGACCGCGGCGACCTCGACCGGGTTGCCGACGGCGTCGTTGACCTTGAGGATCTGGCTGTCGAAGTTCTGGACGCGCAGCGAGACGATGCGTCGCTCCGTCAGCGGCCAGGTCCACGTGAAGCCGCTCGTGTGGACGGTTCCCAGGTACGTCCCGAGGAACGTCACGACCGCGGCCTGGTTCGGCTGGATCACGATCAGGCCGCTGGCTGCGATGCCGCCGGCGACGAAGAGCAGGACGGAGCCGATCAACCCGATGAGTGACGGATCCTCATCGCCGGGTCCGATGCTCCTGATGAGGACGAAGATGGCCAGTCCGAAGATCGCGACGATGACCGCGACCATCAGCAGGCCCGGCAGTGCAAGCGAGTTCCGCTCACGCATGATGGTTCACCCCTCGCTATATCGATGTGATATCACAACGATATGACGTCATCGTGCTGTCGTCAAGGTCCCGGTCCGATGAGGACGAAATCGGTCTTGTCGTGATTGCTCCGGTGACGTAGGCTGCCGCACGCACGGAGGCACGGTCCTCCGCCTTTGGGTGGTGGATCAGCCATGGCGGTCACGCGGACACTCATTCCCCGACTCCCGGTGATTCACCTTGTTCGGCCGGGAACAGTGGCCCGCCGGTTCACCATCGGCTTCCTGTTCGGCGTTCTGCTCGTCGTCGGCGGCCTGGCCGCGTTCCGCGAGGCGTTTGCCGATCGGATCATGCCCGGCGTGATCGTCGGTGGGGTCGATATCGGGTCGCTGACGCCGGCTGCGGCACGGAGCGTGCTGGCTGAACGCTTCGGCCCGCTGGAAGAGGGCGCCGTCGCGGTCCGGACGAGCCGGGGAAGCCGCGTCATCCCGTACGCAAAGGTCGGTCGCGAGTTCGATTTCGACACGATGGTCAGCCAGGCATTCGCGGTCGGCCGCGGCGGCAGCCGGCTCGACGAGTCGCTCTCCGGGCTGCGTCTCCTGGCGAACCCCGTGACCATGAGTCCGCTCGTCGACTTCGATCGCGCGAAGCTGGCCGCCGAGCTCGACACCTTCGCCGCCGGCCTCCGCATCGAGCCGCTCGATGCCGAGGTGACGAACGGCGCGGCCGGATTCGCCCTGTGGCCGTCTGTGGACGGCGTGCGTCTCGACCCGGACTCCGTGGGGCCCCAGATCGAGGCGGCCCTCCTCGACCCGACGACCGCCCGCGACATCACCGTGACGGCCGACATCATCGGGGTCGCCCCGCACGTAACGAACCAGCAGGCCGGACATGCCATCGACCTCGCCACAAGGATGGCGTCCGACCTCACGCTGAAGCAGCGCCGGAAGTCGTGGGTGATCCCCGCCGCACAGATCCGGACCTGGATCACGTTCGCCGAGACCGACGAGGGCTACATGCCCACGATCGACCCCGCCAAGGTGCCGTCCTCGTTCGCCAAGGTGTCGAAGGATGTCGCCGTCAGGCCGCGCGAGGCCACGTACCTGCGCGATCGCTCGGGCCGGATCATGGGCGTCAGTGCGTCGGGTGCAGGACTGGCGCTCGACGTCCCCACGACGACGCGAGCGGTCATCACGACCATCGAGAACCGCGCCCGGGGCGCCAGCCCGGCCGCCCAGACCGCGATCAGCCTCGCCGCCGTCGGGCCGAAGCTCGCGACGAGCGAAGCGATCAAGACCGCTCCCCTCATGGTCATGATCGGATCGTGGACGACCCACTATCAGGTCGCCCCGCACAACGGCATGAGCGCCAACATCACCGTCCCGGCTCGAAAGCTGAACGGCATCGTCGTCCGACCCGGCGAGGTCTTCGACTACTGGAGGGCCATCGGCGAGGTGAGCTTCCGCGCCGGCTACCGCCTGGGCGGCGCGATCATCGGCGGCCATTCGGTCGAGGGAAAGACGCTCGGCGGCGGGATGTGCGCGACGTCGACGACCCTGTTCAATGCGGCGGCTCGAGGCGGCCTCGAGATCCTCGCCCGCTCGCCGCACTGGTACTACATCACGCGCTACCCGCTGGGCCTCGATGCGACCGTCTCCGCGTCCCAGTCGATGCGTTTCCGGAACGACACGCGCTACCCGATCCTGATCAAGTCGATCGCGTCCCCGGGATCGGTCCGCTTCGAGATCTGGAGCGTCCCGAACGGTCGCACCGTGACCTGGACCCGACCCGCGGTGTCGAACGTCGTCCAGGGCTACGACACGGTCCAGAAGACGTCGTCCCTGGCGCATGGCAAGAAGCAGCGGATCGAGTGGCCGGTCGACGGGATGAACGTCTCGGTCACCCGGACGGTCCGCGAGGCGAACGGCCACATCGTCCATCACGACACGTTCGTGTCCCACTACCACCGGATGGTCGGGATCACGCTCGTCGGCGCGTGACGCTCGGCGCCTGACGCTCGGCGCCCGCGCGCCGGCCCGGGCCGGGTGTGACATCGGCGCGACCCATTCCGGGCATTCACGCCCGTTTCGAGGGGCCAACCGGCCCTGTTCCGTGCGTGCTCGACCCGCGACCATCGGAAGATCAACACGGTCCACCAGGAGACGAATTCATGACTTATGTCATTGCCGAGCCATGCGTCGACGTCATGGAGCTGTCGTGCGTCGCCGCGTGCCCGGTCGACTGCATCCACTACGACGAGGGCGTCGACCGGATGCTCTACATCGATCCCAACGAATGCATCGACTGCGGCGCCTGTGAGCCGGAGTGCTCGGTCGCGGCGATCTTCGAGGGCGACGCGGTCCCCGAGAAGTGGTCCGCCTACACCGACGTCAACGCGGCCTGGTTCACGGACAAGAACGACGCCCGGGCCAAGGTAGACGCGCTCGTTCCCCACTGACCTCGCGTAGCTGCATCGTGCCTGCCTGTCCGCGCCACTGAGGAGCGCGCCCGATCGGCGTTGTCACGGGAGCTCGAAGAGGCAGACGCGCAGGGTCGCCCAGGGGAAGCAGGCTCGCTCCTGGCGTGAGGCCCATGCCGGCGAATTCGGAACGATCCACGTCGGATCGTGGTTGCCGGCAACCACCCACCGAACGGGCTGGCTCGTGAACTGGTCGTTGACGTTCGCCACCGGCGGCCACGGCACGATCGTGGTCACGGGGGCCTTCATCGCGACGAGCGGGGCGAACCCACCCCAGATCGTGGCGCCACGAGGAACGAGGCGAGCGACCGCGTCCTGCATCGGCTCGAGGGCGTACGTCGCGTGGGCCGCCCAGCCGCTGTACGCGACCAGGCCCGGCAGGGCCAGCGCGACGACCGCCACGGCCACTGCCGCCCGGGCCAGCGGACGACGGCGGTCGGCCAGGAGACGCACACGATCCAGGACCACCGTGGCGCCGACACCGACGAGGATGGCAGCCGCCGGGAGGAGCGGCAGCAGGTAGCGATTCGGTCGATACGAGGCGACAAGCAGCACGGCGACGTGGACGATGATCCAGCCGATGGCGGCAACCGCGATCCGCCTCGTCGCCGGCGAGAGCGTCCGCCAGCCGACCGCGGTGGCCAGGGCACCCAGCCCGGCCCCGACAGCGATCGGCCCCAGCCCAGGCAGGGCACCATCGCTTCTGAACGCGTAGGCCGCGATCCGGCGGAGGAGGTCGCCGATCGAGTCCGGAGGGGCCTGGTGCGGCCAGATCGCAACGTCGATCAGTACCGCGTCGGGTGATGGCACGTACACGACGACGAACCAGACGGCGCCGACGGTCGCCAGGCCGACGAGACCGCCGCCCAGCCAGCGGCGCACCGACGCCGAGCGACTGCCCTCGACAACGGCGATCGCGGCAAGTGCGCCGGCGATCCCGAGCACGGCGAGCGCCTTGGTCGCGATGGCAAGCCCGAAAAGGATGCCGGCGACGAAACCTGCGCGGCCGCTCGAGGCCCCGGGTTCCGCACGACCGATCAGGAGCGCGCCCGCGAGCATTTCGAGCATGACCAGGGTTTCCGTGTAGGCGAGACGACCGTAGTACAGCACGAGCAGGCACGTCCCGAAGGACACGGCCGCGATGAGGGCGGGCCCGCGGCCGAGCGGACGGCGCAGCCCGACCCCGAGGAGGAGCGTCGTGAGTCCGACGCAGACGACCGAAACCAATCGGGCCTGGACGATGCCGACGCCGAAGATCGAGAACGTGCCGGCCTCGATCAGGCTGAACGGGCCGTTCACGAGGTGGAGGTTGAATTCGTCCGTCGACCACCGCCCGAGCAGCGCCAGGTTGCGGGCGTTCATCACGTTCCAGGCTTCGTCCGTGAACGGACTCTGGCTCGCCGTGACTCCCCCGATCGGGTCGGCCGCGATGAGGGCCAGCAGCAGGGCCGTCACCGCGGCCGCGAGCCCGCCGGCGAACAACCAGGATGGGTCGAGCGCCCCGCGGCCTTGGGCGTTGCGCGCGGCGCCGACGTTCATGCCAGACGATGCAGCGGCGACCCGCCGCGCTCAGGCCGCCAGGACGATCACGGCGTCCGTGGCCCGGAGGGTCACGCGATCCGACTTCGGCGGGTTGATCCGGACTCCGTGCCCGCCCGCGGGCGCGCCGGGCGCCGGCAGGATCCGATACCCGATCGCCGCCTCGTCACGTCGCCTCGCTGACTCGACGATCGTGGCGTACGTGACCTCGGTGCCGGGTGTCACGTAGTCCCGCGCCGGCCGGAGATAGACCTCGGAGCCGGCCTGGTCGAACAGGTCGGCGAAGACCGCGTTCAGCTCCGCGTTCTCGGCGACCTGGGCCATCAGCAGGCTCACCAGCCGGGCGCTGACGATGAAGTCGTCGGCGTGGGTCACCTCGGCGAGCGCGCGGTTCCGCAGGTCCAGCATCTCCGACACGATCGAGAAGGGCTTGCCGGAGCGGTCGGAGATGTCGCGCAGGTGGAGGAGCGTGATGAGCGTCTTCGAGTCGGCTCGCTGCGCGTCGAGGTGGTCTGAGTAGCAGAGCACGATCACGTGATCGAAGGTCGGGATCTCGAGGCCGTCGAGGACGACCCTGCTCGTCGTGTCGCCCCTGGTGAAGGTGACGGCCTGGTTGGCCAGCGAGGAACGAAGCGCATCCAGGGCACCGCCGGCTTCTGCCACGTCTGCGACGACGGCCAGCTGGGAGCCCGGCGCGACGTAGCCATCGAGCTCGCGGATCACGGTCGGTGCCCTCCAGTTCCAGCCGAGGATCAGCGTCCGTTCGGGCCGTGGAACCGCGGGTGCCGCGGTCGCGATCGCAGCCTCGTCGACCGGCGCAATCGAGCCCGCCGTCCGGACCGTGTCATCGTCGGCGCTGATCACGATGACGTGGTCATCCGGCTCGATGACGGTGTCCATCGGCGGATTCAGCGTCGGCTGTCCATTGGCCGGGCGGAGCCCGATCAGGGTCGAATCCTCGAACGCCGACAGGGCTTCGCCGAACGTGCGCCCCGCAAGCTCGGGAAGCAACCCGAAGTAGATCTCATCGCCGTCGAAGTCGAGGAGCTCCGTGTAGACGATCGACAACCCGGACTGCCGGCACGTCTGGGCGACGATCCGCGAGATGAGATCGCCGGCCAGGATCAACTGGGCCTCGTCTCGCCCGACGAGCCGGGCGACGTCCATGTTGGCTGCATCGCGCAGCTCGGCGACGATGTGGTACGGCTCGGGGCGCCGGCGGGGGTGGTTGGTGATCGCCAGCATCGTCTTGATGACGTCGGCATCGGGGTCGTCGATTTCGGGCGCCAGGACGACGATCGCCCGCGATGTCTCGATGCGCGCGATCTCGAGATCGTCGATGTCGATCGGGCTCCCGGACCGGCAGACGATGGTCGTCTTGCCCGTGCTCGCGAACCTGCCACGGATCTCGTCCTCCATCTCGACCTTGTCGCGGTCGGCAAGGATGACGATCGTGCTCCTTGGCAGGCTGGCGTTGGCGATCACGAGCTCCGAGAGCACGGTGAAGATCTGCTGCGACCAGCCCAGGATCACGGTGTGGCCACTCTCGAGGACCCGCGAGCGGCCCTTGCGGAGTTGTGCGAGCTTGCCCTCGAGGCCGGTGTTGATGATGCCGATCAGCGTGCTGATGACGAAGATGCCGCCCAGCGTGAGGACGAGCATCCCCGCCAGGAACCCGACGGTCCCGGTGTCGCCGCCCATCGTGCCGGAGTCGAGCGTGCGCATCAGGCCGCCCCACAGGAGGCTCGGCAGGTCCATCCCTTCGCCGGCCAGCCCCAGGATCGAGATGACCAGCGAGATCAGGAAGATGACGATCGCGGACGCGACGAAGAGGCCGGCGATCAACGCGATCGTCCCGCGGGCCATGTAGTTGTCGAACATGTAGCGCAGGCGGTCCATGCGCGTCGGGACGTGCATCGCGAACCTCAGGCTTCGAGCTGACCGGCCTGATGAGCGTAACGGACGGCAGGCCGCTCGTACGGGTCCCGTCGCGAGCATCGCACCGGCCCGCCCCTGCCGACCAGCCGGGCCGCCCCGTCCAATTCGGTACAATCCGTCCTCGGAACGGCGGCGGAGTAGCTCAGTGGTAGAGCAGGGGACTCATAAGCCTCCCGATCTAACCGCTGTGCTTTCCCGAGTGGGATGTGTTCGGAAAGCCGTCCAGTTATAGGCTCTATCGCCGAAGGTCCCAAGAGCACATAACTCCGATAGAGCGCATACCTGATTCGCTGTCTCGCGATGGCTCAACGGGCGTCCCAGCAGGTGCGACATCGCGGAACGCGGCCGCGGTCGGGGCGCCCGTCTTCCGTTGCCGCTTCGACGGTAAGAGTCAATCTGTCCAGACCGACTGGCCGGCGGATGGCGGGAAGGCAGAGGGCCCGCCAGCCTTGAAATGGACCCCGGTCGTTTCGCGACCAGGGAAACCGACGGGTCGGCCGCTGGAGTCCTTGTGCTTCTCCCGTTTCCACAGCAAGGCACAGGATGCAGCGCAGGAGGTCTCAGCAGACTATGTCGCCGTCGCCAAGAGCCGCTCGCCACCATCCGCCAGGCTCTGCGATGGCGAAGATCGAGTTGCCCGCCGCGCTGTAGGCAGCCAGCACGACGGCGCGGTATCCCGGCCCGTCGGGGGCAGATTTGAATGGGCTGGGGTCGCAGCCGCCTTCCTCCGTCCAGGTCCAGCTGATAGCGCCATCGGGCGCCGGTGCCGTGGCGAGCAGCCTCCGGACCGATGCCGGCAGGGGCGTGTGCACGACAAGGCATGGCCCATTGGTGCCCGGGGCTGGGTCGGCCGGCTCGGCGATGCACTCGGTCACGCCGTAGACCCGAATCTCGATGCCCTCGCTCCGCGGCGCTCCCCACGTGACCGTCTGGGTGACCTCTCCAAACTGTCCGTCGTCGATCGGGCGCGTCTCCTCGTCGAACGTCACCCCAGTGGGCTTGGGTGGCACGGGGACTGGCGTGGGCTCCGGGGTGGGCTGAGGGGTCGCTGATGGGCTCGGGCTCGCTGGGGTCGCCGCCGCTGTCGGGCTCGCGGCCGCCGGGGTGATGGCGATCGACGGCGAGGCCGTTGGCGTCACGTCCGGCGCCGGGGTTGAAGCTGAAGTGCAGGCGGCCGCGATGAGCAGGCCGACGCTGATCGTGGTTGCGAGTCGTGAGTGCGACGAGTGCATCCCATGTCCCTCTGGACGGTGTTCCCGTTGAGACGTTCGGGAGCGCCAGCTGTTGCGGTCATGATCCTGACGCCGTGCCGACTCGCCGCCGACCGCACTTCGTCGCCCCCGCGGCCGCAGGGAGCCTGATCGCCGATCCGGGCGGACGGCGCCGTGTCGATTGACGAGCGGAACCCCTCGAGTTGATCGCCAAACTGCTCATGATTAGGTCGTGTGTTGGCCAGAACCGTACTGACTTGTACGGTCTCAGTCATTAGCGACACCAAGCCCGGCTCGAAACCGTACCGACCACTGTCGCCGCCGCGGGCCGCAGCGTGACCGCACCGGCACGGCCCCCGAGGACAAGACATGGGCGCGGAAGTTATGCGCTGTTCGATAGTTATGTGCTGGAACGTAGACGGTTGCCCGGGTCACCCACGCTCGGTAAGCTTGAGGACAGTGGCGGAGTAGCTCAGTGGTAGAGCAGGGGACTCATAAGCCCTTGGTCGGTGGTTCAAATCCGCCCTCCGCTACCAACCCGCTCCATCCGCGTCGGGAGCCCGACGTATCGCCAGTGGACCGTGATGCCTTCACGGGGTCGTCCGGGTCCCAGCGCTATACTCGCGGCGGCGGTCGCTGCGCGGCAGCGGCCTTCATCCGGAGGCTCCGTTGAACCCCAAGTTCTTCCGCAACGGCATCGTGATGCTGGCGCTCGTGGTCGTGGCGCTTGCCGTCGCCATCACGCTCGTCGGCCAGTCGACCCCGACCAATGACAAGGCTATACTCAGACTTCCTGAAGCCGACGTCCGAACGGGAGCGTCACGACCAGGTCGTCCAGGAGGGCTCGAAGCTCACCGTGACGGCTGAGAGCCGAGAAGTACAGCGTCGTCGTCCCGGGCTCCTTGCCCAGGTCCTACACGGACGTCCAGCAGGCCGCCGCCGCCGGCGGCAAGACCAGTGCCGACGTTCAAGGCACAGACGCCACCCGACACCTCGTGGCTCGGGCTGATCCTCACGGGCCTGCTGCCGATCCTCATCATCGGCGGCTTCATCTTCTTCATGATGAGACAGGCCCAGGGTACGAACAACCAGGCGCTCGAGCTTCGGCAAGAGCCGGGCCCGCATGTTCCTCGGCAACAAGACGGTCGTGACGTTCGCCGACGTGGCCGGCGTGGACGAGGCGAAGACGGAGCTCCAGGAAGTCGTCGAGTTCCTGAAGTACCCGGAGAAGTTCAACTCGCTCGGCGCGCGGATCCCGCGCGGCGTCCTGCTCGTCGGGCCTCCGGGCACCGGCAAGACGCTGATGGCCCGCGCCGTCGCCGGCGAGGCCGGCGTGCCGTTCTTCAGCATCTCCGGCTCCGAGTTCGTCGAGATGTTCGTCGGCGTCGGCGCGAGCCGCGTCCGCGACCTGTTCGACCAGGCCAAGCGCAACTCGCCGTGCATCGTCTTCGTCGACGAGATCGACGCGGTCGGGCGCCAGCGCGGCGCCGGCCTCGGCGGCTCCCACGACGAGCGCGAGCAGACCCTCAACCAGATCCTCGTCGAGATGGACGGCTTCGACACGAACACGAACGTGATCGTCGTCGCCGCCACCAACCGGCCGGACGTCCTCGACCCGGCGCTCCTGCGCCCGGGCCGGTTCGACCGCCAGGTCATCCTCGACCGGCCCGGACATGAAGGGCCGGACGGCGATCCTCAAGGTCCACACCAAGGGCAAGCCGCTCGACAAGGGCATCGACGTCGAGGACGTCGCCCGCCAGTCGCCGGGCTTCTCCGGCGCGGACCTCGCCAACCTCGTCAACGAGGCGGCGATCCTGTCGGCCCGGCGCAACAAGAAGGTCATCGGGATGTCGGAGTTCCAGGAGGCGCTCGAGCGGATCGTCGCCGGCCCGGAGCGGAAGTCCCGGATCATCTCCGACGCCGAGAAGGCGATCATCGCCTACCACGAGGGCGGTCACGCCGTCGTCCAGCGGATCCTGCCCAAGTGCGACCCGGTCCAGAAGGTCACGATCATCAGCCGCGGCATGGCGCTCGGCTACACGATGGCCCTGCCGACCGAGGATCGCTACCTCCAGAGCAAGACCGAGTTCGAGGACAAGATCGCGGGCCTGCTCGGCGGCAACGTCGCGGAGCGACTCGTCTTCGGTGACACGACGACGGGCGCCAGCAACGACATCGAGAAGGCGACCGACCTCGCCCGCCGGATGGTCACCGAGTTCGGGATGAGCGACCGTCTCGGGCCGCTGTCGTTCGGCAAGCGCGACGAGCTCGTGTTCCTCGGCCGCGAGATCGGCGAGCAGCGCAACTACTCCGACGAGGTCGCCAAGAAGATCGACGAGGAGGTCCGGGCGATCATCGACCACGGCCTACGAGCGGGCGATGGAGATCCTGGTCACGCATCGCGACAAGCTCGACGCCCTGGCCGAGAAGCTCGTCGCCGAGGAGACGGTCGACGCCGAGGAGTTCGAGAAGCTGTTCAGCGACCTGCCGCCGAAGGAGGACACCCACGCCGCCCGACCCCAGATCATCGGCCCGGGCCAGCCGACGCCGGTCCCGGCCGCGAACCCACAGCCGGCCTGACGGCCGTCGACCGCGACTGAGCGGACCCGCAGGGTCCGCTCGTCGATTCCCATCCGATCCGCGGGCCGTGCACTCCGTCCAATCGGCAGGTGCCGTGCGCGTCGCGCGGCGTCGAGGAGGCGCTCCCGGGTGGCCAGGCCCTCCGCGGTCCCTTGCCCGCGACTATCATCGCCGATGACCACCATCACCGACGCCGCCCTCGAGGCGCTTCCTCGACCAGACCGCACGACGGCGCGACTCGAGTCGTACAAGGACCTCCTCCGGATCCCGAGCATCTCGGCGCTGCCGGAGCACGCCGACGACTGCCGGCGCCACCGCCGACTGGATCGCGGCGCGACCTCCGGCTCGATCGGCGTCGAGCACGTCGAGGTCGACGCGACGGGCGGCCACCCGGTCGTCTACGGCGACTGGCTCCACGCCGACGGCGCTCCGACCGTCATCGTCTACTGCCACTACGACGTCCAGCCGGTCGACCCGCTCGAGCTGTGGGACCTCGCCGCCGTTCGAGCCGGTCGTCGTCGGCGATCGGATCCTCGCCCGCGGCGCGTCCGACGACAAGGGCCAGCTCCACATCCATCTGCGCGCGCCGGAGGCGCTGCTCGCCACCCGCGGCGAGCCTGCCGGTCAACCTCAAGTTCGTCTTCGAGGGCGAGGAGGAGTCGAGTGCCGACCACCTCGAGACCTGGCTGGACGCCAACCGGGACCGCCTCGGCGGCCGACTTCGTCGTGATCAGCGACACGGGCTTCTTCGAGGGCAACCTGCCGGCCATCACCGTCGGCGCTGCGCGGCCTGATGTACGCCCAGATCGACGTCGTCGGGGTCGCCGGTCGACCTGCACTCGGGCGAGTTACGGCGGGGCCGTCCAGAACCCGGCCAACGCCCTGGCCCAGATCATCGCCGCGCTCAAGGGGCCGGACGGCCGGATCCGGATCCCGGGCTTCTACGACGACGTCGTCGCCGCTCACCGACGAGGAACGGGCGGAGCTCGCCGCGCTGCCCTTCGACGAGGAGGACGTACCGCGCAGACGCTCGGCGCTGCCGGCCCTCGTCGGCGAGGCCGGCTTCTCGACCCTCGAGCGCGCGGCGCCCGGCCGACGCTCGACGTCAACGGCATCTGGGGCGGGTTCAAGGGCGAGGGGACCAAGACGATCATCCCGGCCCATGCCCACGCCAAGGTCAGCTGCCGCCTCGTCGCCGCACCAGGATCCGGACGCGGATCTTCGACGCAGCTTCGAGGCGTACGTCGCGGACATCGCGCCGCCCGGCGTCGACGTCACCGTCACGATGCTCGGGACGGCGGCCGCCGAGCCTGACACCGATCGACCACCCGGCGACCCAGGCCGCCGCGCGCGCGCTCGAGGCGACGTTCGGGCGGGCGCCGGTCTACATCCGCGAAGGCGGATCGATCCCGGTCTGCGCGAGCTTCGAGCAGATCCTGGGCCTGCCGGTCGTGCTGCTCGGGTTCGACCCGCCCGACGAGCACGCCCACGCCCCGAACGAGTGGATGGACCTCGACAACTACGAGACGGGGCATCCGGGCGATCGTCCGGCTGTGGGACGAGGTCGCCGAGCTGGACCGGTCGAGCCTCCGGCGACGATTCGCTAGTCGCACGGCGGGGTACTTTCGGACCACCGGTGACGGGGCTGTTCGGCGCGGCTGTCAGGCGTTGCCGGTGCTACGATGCACCCGTCAGCGCACCGGAGGACGATCCCTACGTGACCGAAACCATCGACCCAGCCGCCGTAGCGCCGACCTGGCGCCTCGATTCCGACACGGGCAGCATGGCCCCGCGCTCGGCGCTCGACGTCCTCGTCGACCTCAACGACAAGGTCACCACGGGCGATGTCGGCGAGTATCAGCCCGTCCCGCTCGGGCTTCACGCCGCTCGACAAGACGATCGGCACCGGCCTCCGGGCCGGCGAGCTGCTCCTCATCGGCGGCGCCCAGGGCACCGGCAAGACGACGATGGCCCTCCAGATGGCGCGCAACATCGCGTCCGGCGGCCAGGCCAACGTGCTCTACATCTGCTTCGAGCATGACGAGCAGTACCTCCTCAACCGCCTGATCGCGATGGAGTCGGCGCTCGCCCACCTGCCCCACAAGACCGGCGCGATCAAGATCCAGGACGTCCGCAAGGAGATCCTCGGGATCGTGGGTCGCCGAGGGTGGCGGCGCGACGCAGCTCGCGAGCAACCCGCGACTTCGCCCGTCGCTCGACCGCATCGCCCGCTACGGCCAGAACCTGTTCCTGCTCCGCGGCTCGCAGACGGCGAGCACGGTCGAGAACATCCGCAAGCTCGTCCAGCAGCACCGGGTCCTGTCGGGCGACCGGCGGCTGGTGGTGTTCGTCGACTACCTCCAGAAGGTGCCCCAGATCCCGGAGCCGAGCGGCGAGACCGAGAAGGTCACCTACGTCGTCAACGGGCTCAAGGACGTCGCGCTGTCCGAGGACGTGCCGATGATCAGCATCGTCGCCGCCGACAAGGAAGGCCTGAAGGCGTCGCGCCTCCGCAACTACCACCTGCGCGGCAGCTCGGCCATCAACTACGAGGCCGACATCATCCTGATCCTCAACGAGAAGTACCACATCGTCGCCAAGGTCAACATCGAGTTCAACCCGTACCAGGCGCAGCGCTTCCGCGACTGGGTCGTGATCTCGGTCGAGAAGAACCGCGGTGGCCAGGACAACGTGGACCTCGAGTTCGAGAAGCACTTCGAGTTCTCCTGCTTCGACCCGAACGGCCGGACGGTCCAGGAGAAGCTCATCGAGGAACGCCTCTACAACGACTGAGGTCGCGCCTCCGCTCAACACGAAGGCCCGGCCAACAGGTCGGGCCGTTCGATTCAGGGCCCCGGCCTCTCCCCGAGCGTTCTCCACAGACTTGTCCCCAGACCGTCCACAGGCCGAGTGAATTCGTGGACGATTTCGTGCGGGTCGAGCACAAGTTCGTGGACAAGCCGTTGTGCGTCGCCCCGGCGCGCACCCTAAGGTTCGTCTTGCCCGAAGGGGCCGTCGGAACGGTCAGGCGAGGCGAGGAGTGATCCCCGCAGCGCCGCCGGTCTGATCGGGATCGTGCTTCACGGCACGGACCTCGGTCGACCGCCGATCCGGGACGTGGCCGGCCGCGATCACATCAAGGCTCGTCTGTCTCGGCATCGCGATCGCTTCTACTGGTTCCTTCGGGCGTTTCGCTGTCCCGCGTCGCGATCGGCCCCCAACCTGCCGCTCGTCCTCGACGCCCACGGGCTATCGTTCGGTGGATGGACACACACGTTTCCCGACGTCGATCGAGGTCGTCGTCGAGATCCCGCGCGGCTAGCGGAACAAGTACGAGTTCGATGTCCGGGCCAAAGTCTTCCGGCTCGACCGGGTCCTCTCGTCGGCCGTGTACTACAACTTCGACTACGGGTTCACGAGTGGATACGCTCTCCGGTGACGGAGATCCGACGGACATCCTCCTGCTGATCGACGAGCCAACGTTCACCGGCTGCCACGTCTGGGCGCGACCGATCGGCGGTCTCGAGATGCGCGACGAGAAGGGCGTCGACTTCAAGGTCCTGTGCGTCGCCCTTGGCGACCCGCACCAGCACACGTCGACGAGCTCGAGCAGGTTCGGCCGCACCGCCTCGTGGAGATCGAGAACTTCTTCCAGACGTACAAGCTCCTCGAGGACAAGGCGGTCGAGGTGATCGGTTGGCGCGACGCGACTGAGGCTCGCCGAATCCTCCTCGAGGACCGCGCCAGGGCCAAGCCGGAGGGGACGTGATCGCAAGCCGACCGGGTCCAACGACCCGCAGACCCGGAGACATGCCGCTGACCGCGATGGCGTAGGCAGGCCGCGCGTGCCGCGTATGGCCTACCGCCACGACATCGAACTCGCCGCCGGCCGCCGGCTCTTCGTTGCCGTCCCGATACCGGCGCCCGTTCGCGAAGCCATCACCGCCCTGGTCGAGTCCGTTCGAGCGGCCGGCGACCCCGCCGTTCGCGACGTTCGGTGGGTTCGGCTCGACGGCCTCCACCTGACGATCAGGTTCATCGGGCCGACCGATGAGGAGCGCGTCGCGGACGTGGCGGCCGCCGTCGATCGGACCACCCGCGGCGTCGTGCCATTCGACGTCGTCATCGCCAACGGTGGCGCGTTCCCGTCCGTCGGGAGACCCAGGGCACTCTGGCTCGACGTCGGTGACGGCGCATCGGAGTTGGCAGCGGTCGCGAAGAAGCTGGACGACGAGCTGTCCGGCCTCGGCTGGCCACGCGACGAGCGGCCGCATCGCGCGCACCTAACGCTGGCGCGCTCGGACGGCGTGCGTGCCGGACCGGTCGTCGCGAGACGGCTGATCGCTGCCGCGGCTGACGTCCGCGAACCGTTTCGTGCCGAGTCGCTCGTCCTGTTCGAGAGCATCTCTGGGGGTGGACCGGCCCGCTACGTTCCCCTCCATCAGGCACCGTTCGGATGACGCCGAAAGGTTCGCCACGTGGGTTGCAAGGCGTTTGAAGCGTCTTCGGGTGCTACCATCCGGGAGTCCGTGAGAGCACTTCTCTTGCCCGCCAAGGGCGACGGACAGAGAGGAACACAAGGGACGTGACCTCCTCCCAGCGCGCCCGGCTCGTGGTCGCGCTGGGCGTCCTCAATCTCGTCCTCGCTGGCTTCGCACTTGCCATCAGCCTGGGCACGGTTCAGCCGACCCCGAGCGAGGTGGCGGTGCTGACGCCGACGCCCGTCGTGACCGCCCAGCCGAGTCAGCCGACGGTCGGGCCGACCACTGCTCCGCTGTCGTCCGCAACGGCGTCGCCATCTCCATCTCCGAGCCCGACAGTCATCGCCACGGCCTCCGTACAGCCGTCACCGTCGCCGTCGCCGAGCGGCGTGACCGTCGGCGGGCGCCCGACGCCGCGCCCGACACCGCGCCCGTCGGTCGCTCATCCAACGGTCGCTCCGACACGAACCCCAAGGCCGACCCCGACTCCGACCCCGGCATCGACTCCGACTCCCACTGCGACTGCGACGCCGACTGCGACGCCGACCCCCATCCCGACTCCGACGCCCACCCCGACTGCGACGCCGACTGCGACGCCGACCCCCATCCCGACTCCGACGCCCACCCCGACTGCGACGTTCTCGACCCCGCCGCCGCCGCCAAGCCCGACTCCGACGCCCACCCCGACTCCGACGTTCTCGACCCCGACTCCGACTCCGACGCCGACCCCGACCCCAACCCCCACCCCGACCCCGACCCCGACCCCGACCCCGACTCCGACGCCGACTCCGACGCCGACTCCGACGCCGACGCCGACCCCCACCCCCACCCCGACCCCGACGTTCTCGACGCCAACGCCAACGCCAACCCCAACGCCCACTCCGACTGCGACCCCGACGCCAACTCCGACACCAACCCCGACCCCCACTCCGACTCCGCGACCGACGTCGACCCCGTGTCCGACCCCGACCCCTGCTCCGACCGAGACACCGATCATTGGTGTCCATGGTCCGAGTCACGCCTGCGGGGACCAGGGGACCAGGGGTGACGTTCAGGGCGGAATCGTCGTGCTGCTGCCGCTGGCGCTGGCGCTCGCGGCGGACCGGCTGCGACGTCGGGTGACCGGCCGGCTTCACCGGCGCGCTAGCGGCTCGTTGCGCAGGTAACGCCTGCGCGGTAGGCTCGCGTCCCGGCTGAAGCACGGGAACGGGCAGGACACGGGAGGGCTCCGCGATGGCTCACGTCATGACGAGACGGACGAAGTTCATGCTCGACGAGGACCACATCCCTCGCGCCTGGTACAACATCGCGGCCGACCTGCCCGTCCCTCCCCAGCCGTACCTCCACCCGGCGACCCTTCAGCCGATCGGGCCCGACGATCTCGCCCCGCTCTTTCCGATGGCCCTCATCGGCCAGGAGGTGAGCGCCGAACGCGAGATCGAGATCCCCGAGGCGGTCCGCGAGGCGTACACGCTCTACCGGCCCACGCCGCTCTACCGCGCCCATCGGCTCGAGGCCGTGCTCGATACGCCGGCGCACATCTACTACAAGTACGAGGGCGTGAGCCCGGCGGGCAGCCACAAGCCCAATACCGCGCTCGCGCAGGCCTATTACAACAAGGAGCAGGGCGTCACGCGGCTCGCGACCGAGACGGGGGCCGGACAGTGGGGGAGCGCGCTGGCATTCGCGGGCGCGTACTTCGGGCTCGAGGTCAAGGTCTACATGGTTCGGGCCAGCTACGACCAGAAGCCGTACCGCCGGATCCTCATGGAGACATACGGGGCGGAGGTCGTCCCCAGCCCGTCGACAACGACGAACTACGGGCGCAAGGTGCTGGCCGAAACGCCGGACAGTCCGGGCTCGCTGGGGATGGCGATCAGCGAGGCCGTCGAGGACGCCGCCACTCGTGAGGACACGAAGTATTCGCTCGGATCGGTGCTGAATCACGTTCTCCTTCACCAGACCGTGATCGGCCAGGAGGCGATCGAGCAGATGGGCATGGCCGGCGAGTCGCCGGACATCGTCATCGGTTGCACCGGCGGCGGGTCGAACTTCGGTGGGATGGCGTTTCCCTTCCTTGGCCGCAACTTCCGCGACGGCGCGAAGCACAGGATCATCGCCGTCGAGCCGGAGGCCGCCCCGTCACTGACTCGCGGGATCTACGCCTACGACTTCGGGGACACCGCCAAGATGGCGCCGGTCGCCAAGATGCACACGCTGGGCCACGACTTCATTCCAGAGCCGATCCACGCCGGTGGACTCCGCTATCACGGCATGTCGCCGCTCGTGTCGCTCCTCAAGGAGCACGGCTACATCGAGGCCCGGAGCGTCCACCAGCGGGCGACCTTCGCCGCGGGCGTCCAGTTCGCCCGGACCGAGGGGATCCTGCCGGCTCCGGAGCCGGCGCACGCGATCAAGGTTGCGATCGACGAGGCGCTGGCCGCGCGGGAAGCCGGCGAGGCCCGGGTGATCCTGTTCAACCTCTGCGGGCATGGCCACTTCGACCTGTCGGCCTACGAACGCTATCTGAACGGGTCCCTCGAGGACTTCGAGTACCCGGCGGAACGTGTCGCAGAGGCGCTGAAGAGCCTCCCGCAGGTCTGACCGGGGACCCGTGAACGCCAATCGAACGCATCGGCGCTAGGATCGTTCCATGCCCAAGCTCGCGTGCAGATCGTGCGGACGCCAGATCTACACCGTTTCGCCGCTCGAATCGCTCTTCGCCGAGGAGCGGCGCTGCCCTCGCTGCGGTGCGCTCCTCAACGTGGATCGTCGCGAGACGGACCGCCGGACGGCGATTCGTCGCGGCGATTCGCTCGAGGAACCGGGGCCGGCCGGACCCAAGGAGCGACGGGTGGCCGACCGACGGGCCGGCCGCCGGCGCGCCCCGAGTGACGGAACACCCAGATCAGTGGTGCGCGACCAACCCGGCTGGACCGACTAGGCGAGGGGCGTCGCCCGGAGTCGCGCGGCGGGGCGGGACGCTGCCGTCAGCGCGAGGCGAGCGCGTCCTCGGTCTTCGGCGGTTCGACGAGGCGGTACTTGAGGGCGACCGCGACCGCCTCGAGCTTGGAGTGGACCCGGAGCTTGCCCATGATGTTCTGGACGTGCGTCCGGAGCGTGTTCGGGGCGATGAAGAGCTTCGCGCAGATCTCCGGGGTGGACATCCCCTCTGTCAGGGCGCGGAGGATCTCGAGCTCGCGTGGCGTCAGCGGTTCCATGACTCGCCGTTCGTCGCCGCGCTCCCGGGCTGCGGCGACGCGCCGCGCGATTTCGATGATCACGGACCGCGGCAGGAGCGTCTCGCCCGCGTACGCCGCGCGGACGGCCGCGACGACCTCGTCTGCCGCCTGGTCCTTCGTCATGTAGCCGTCGGCGCCGGCCTGGATCGACTCGAGGACGGTTTCATCGTCGGTCAGGGCGGTCACCATCACGACCCGGGCTCCCGGCCAGCGGGCCTTGATCGCCCTCGTTGCCTCGACTCCGGTGCCGTCGGGAAGGCGGTAGTCCATGAGGACGACGTCCAGCCGTTCGCGGGCGAGGAGCTTCGCGTCGGCGACCGTGCCGGCGACGCCGACGATCTCAAAGTCTGGCTCTCGCGCAAGCAGTGCCGACAGTGCGTCTGCAAGCAGCTGATGGTCCTCGACGAGGAGGACGCGTATGCGCTTCGCGTCCAAGGTCAGCCTGTCATCTGCGGTATCAACATCTGATTGCCCCGGAGTCTAGCACCGCCGGATTCGCGCAATGGCCGGGGGCGTCGCGCTGGTATCTGACCACGCCGGCAGCCAGCCCGCCCTGCGATACTCGGGCGATGAAGGTGGCGATCCTCGGATTCGGGCTGATCGGGGGGTCGATCGGTCGTGCGCTGCGGCGCGAACCGGGCACCTGGCGCGTCGCCGCGTGGAGCCCATCGCGTGGCGGGTCGCGGCGCGCCTTCTCGGACGGCGTCGTCGACGAGGCAAGCGAATCGCCGGCCGATGCGATCCGGGGCGCGGATCTCGTCGTCCTCGCCGCTCCGCCGCTTGCCTGCCTGTCCCTGATCGACGAGCTCGCCGGGCCCTCCGCCGCTTCGCTCGATCCGGATGCCGTCGTGACGGACGTGGCGAGCACGAAGGGGGCGATCGTCCGCCGCGCCGACGCGGCCGGGCTTCGCTTCGTCGGCGGCCACCCGATGGCGGGTCGCGAGGCCAGCGGCTACGAGGCGGCCAGCGCGGACCTGTTCGACGGCCGTCCGTGGGTCGTCGTTCCCGGTGCGAACGCCCGGCCGGGGGACGGAGAACGGGTCGAGGCCTTCGCGACGGCAACGGGTGCCCGGCCGATCCGGATGACGGCGGCCGAGCACGACACGGCAGTCGCAGCGATCAGCCACATGCCGCTCGTCCTGGCTGCGGCGCTCGTCGAGGCCGTTGCCGGCCGCAGCGAATCGGGCGATCGACCGGACTGGGCGACGGCCGCGCGCCTTGCCGCGGGCGGATGGCAGGGGATGACCCGACTCGCGCGCGGCGACGAGGAGATGGGCGCCGGAATCATGGCCACCAACGGTCCGGCCATCGCGACGCGGTTGAGGGAGATCCGACGCCAGATCGACGAGTGGGTCGTTGCGCTCGAACGCGACGGTGGACCCGACGCAGCGGCAATCGCCGCTCGCCTGGGAGCGGCCAGGCGCCGCCTGGAGGAGCAGGATTGAGCGACGACGAACGCGTCTTCGTCGTCCCTCGCAGCACGGTGATCGCGGCCGACGGCTGGTACGGTCTCCGATCCGCCGACCTGCATGCGTTCGTGGAGACGATCGAGCGCCACGGGCAATTCCTGCCGCGACCGCAGATGGAGGAGGACCCGGGTTTCAAACAGATCATCCCGTACCTGGTGCTGCGGAGCGGCGAGGCGTACTTCCTCATGCGCCGAACGCGTGCCGGCGGCGATGTCCGGCTCCACGACCGCTGGTCGATCGGGGTCGGCGGGCACCTGAACCCAGGCGACGAGGATCTCGACGGCGGACTCCGGCGCGAGTGGTCGGAGGAGCTCGTGACGGACTTCAGGCCCGAGTTCCACTTTGTCGGACTCCTCAACGATGACACGACTCCGGTCGGGCGGGTCCACCTGGGCGCCGTGTTCGTCGCCGACGCGGCCGGCCGTGCGGTCGCGATCCGGGAGACCGACAAGCTCAGCGGCGGGTTTGCGACTGCCGCCGAGGTCGACGCGGTCGCCCCGGATCTCGAGACCTGGAGCCGCCTGGTCTTCGAGCACCTCGAGGCGGCGACGGCCGGCAACGCCCGCGGGTGGCCAAGCGGCGATCCGGTGCCATAATCCGCGATGGAGGTATCTCCATCGTGAACCGTCGCGTCACCCGCCTGCTCTCGGGCCTGTCGCTGGGCCTCGGCGTTCTCGCCCTGGCAGCCAGCGCGACGGTGGCGGCGGGCGAACGCGAGGTCATCGTCCTGCCGACGACGGGCGTCGTCGACCAGGGCATGGCCCAGTACATCGCCGATGGCGTCGCTCGAGCGGAAAGCGTCGGGGCGGCCGCGGTCGTGATCAAGCTGAACACCCCCGGCGGATACCTGACCTCGACGAACGACATCGTCGGCACGATCCTCGAGGCAAAGGTCCCGGTCATCGTCTGGGTCGCGCCGGCGGGCGGATTCGCGGCGAGCGCGGGCACCTTCATCACGCTCTCGGCGAATATCGCGCTGGTGGCGCCGGGAACGAGCATCGGCGCGGCATCGCCCGTCGGGAACGGCGGCGAGGACATCGGTGGAACGCTCGGCGACAAGGTCCGGAACGATGCCATCGCCAAGATCACCGCCATCGCCCAGGCGCGTCACCGGAACGTCGAATGGGCCGTGTCCACGGTTGCGGAGGCGAAGTCGTCGCCCGCGAGCGAGGCGGTGTCGGTTGGTGCGGTCGACGGCATCGCCGCGACGCTCGACGAGGTGCTCGCGTTCGCCAACGGCCGCGAGGTCGAAGTTGCGGGCCAGAAGGTGACCCTCGACCTGACCGGGGCGACGACGACGGAGGTGCCGATGGGCGCCTTCCTCTCGTTCATCCGCCTCCTGTCGGACCCGACGATCGCGTTCCTGCTCCTGAGCCTCGGTTCGGCCGGCCTGCTCGCGGAGCTGTACAGCCCGAACTTCGTCACCGGCATCCTTGGTGGGCTCGCCCTGATCCTCGCGTTCATCGGCCTCGGCGCGCTGCCGCTCAACGTGGGCGGCCTGCTGCTGGTCATCCTCGGCCTCGTCCTGATCGGCCTCGAGCTGACCGTGACCAGTCACGGCCTGCTGGGGTTCGGGGGAGTCGTCTGCTTCGCGCTGGGCGCGTCTGCGCTGTTCACGGCACCGGTCGACCCGTTCGAGCCGTTCGCGCGGGTGGCAACGCCCGTGATCGTGACGACGACGGTGACCGCGGCCATCTTCATTGTCCTGATCGCGTACGGTGCCATTCGCAGTCGCAGCATGACGTCGCCCTTCGGCGTCGTCGGCTCCACGACCGCGCTCCTGCCGGGCGCTATCGGTGTCGTCCGCAAGCCACTCGAGCCGATCGGCTCGATTCACGCGGAGGGCGAGGAATGGACGGCTCGATCGGCGGACGACCGACCGCTCGAGCGGGGAACGCCGGTCAAGGTCGTATCGGTTGACGGGCTGACGGTGCTCGTCGAACCCGACCCACTTCCGTCACAGGCCTGAGGCCAATCGGAGAAGCATGGAAGCCGGAGCTATCGCGGCTGTCGCCGCCTTCGCGTTCATCATCGTCGTCGTCCTGGTCATCGTCTACCTGTCGATCAGGGTCGTCCAGCAGTACGAGAAGATGGTCGTCTTCCGGCTCGGCCGGACGAACGAACTGATGGTCCGCAATCCCGGCCTGCGGTTCCTGATCCCGATCATCGACAGGCCGGTCAAGGTCGACGTCCGCGAGCAGTTCATCGAGGTTCCCAGCCAGACGACGATCACCAGGGACAACGCCCCGATCAACGTCGACTTCCTCATCTACTGGCGGATCAGCGACCCGCTCAAGAGCGTCGTCAACGTCGTCAACTTCCCCGGCGCCCTGCAAGGCGTCGCGACCACCACGCTGCGGGCGGTCATCGGCGACATCCTCCTCGACGAGGTCCTCTCGAAGCGCGAGCAGATCAACGAGGTGTTGCGGGTCAAGCTCGACGAGGTGACCGAGCGCTGGGGCGGCAAGGTCACGACCGTCGAGATCCGCGAGATCACGCCACCGCGCGACGTCCAGGACGCGATGAACCGGCAGCTTTCCGCCGAACGCACGCGGCGCGCCGTCATCACGGAGTCCGAGGGTTCGCGCCAGGCGGCGATCAACGTCGCCGAGGGCCAGAAGCAGGCCGAGATCCTCAAGGCCGAGGGCGACCGCCAGGCCGCGATCCTGCGGGCCGAGGGCTTCAGCGAGGCGCTGACCCGGATCTATGGAGCAGCGTCGGGCATCGACGCGAAGACGATGGCGCTCCAGTACCTCGAGGCGCTCAAGGCGCTCGGCGCGAGCCCGTCGACGAAGTTCGTCATCCCGACGGAGTTCACCCGCCTGCTCGAGCCGATCCAGGGCTACGTCGAGCGCGGCATGGGCTCGTCCGAAGGCCGCCCACCCGAAGCCGCTCGTTGATCCGGCGGCTGGCGGTCGTCGCCGGCCTGGCCACGCTGCCGGCTGCCGCCGTCCGGCTCGTCATCGGTCGGGGCGCCAACCGGCTGCTCGATGCTCCGCGCACGACTCCCGCGGAATCGGACCTGGGACCGCAGCTCGACGCGCTCGGCGGCGAGGTCGTCCGGCTCCGATCGCGAGACGGGCTCCGGCTCTCCGGCCGCTGGCTCCCGGCCGACCGCCGCACGGACGACGCCGCTGCCGATCCCTCGGGCAACGCCGGCGCATTCGCGTCCTGGACGCCCGATCCCCATGACGCGATCCTCCTGCTCCACGGCTGGTCGGGATCTGTTGCGCCCGATCTCTTGGAGTACGGTCCGTTCCTGCGGCGGACGGCCGGGGTCCTCGGGCTGGACTTCCGGGGGCACGGTGACTCCGCGGATGGGCCGACCACGTTCGGGCTCCGTGAGGTCGAGGACGTCGCGGGTGCCCTGGCCTGGCTGGGAGAGCGCGGGATCACCCAGGTCGCGATGCTCGGGACGTCGATGGGCGGCATCACGGCGCTCGCCTCGATCGTGGTCCTCGGCGACGGATCGCTGCCCGGCGCGGACGTCGACCCCGACGCGCTCGCCCACGATCCGTCGGCACCACGCCCGCGGATCGTGGCGGTCGTGGCCGATTCTGTGACCCCGGAGCTGCCGACGGCCGTCGCCAATCGGATGCGGGTTCCGTTCCGCGGGTTCGTCGCCGCCCAGATGTTCGAGGCCGCGGCCCGGCGCGCCGGTGGAGACATGCGATCCACGGAGCCGATCCGGATCATCGCCCTGACGGAACCGGTTCCGGTCCTGCTCATCCACGGCGGCGCAGACACGACGATCCCTCTCGCCGCAGCGGAGCGGCTCATGGCGGCGGCCGGCTCGAACGTCGAGCACATGGTCGTCGCCGGTGCGGGCCACAGCGCGAGTCACGCGACCGACGCGCGCACGTACGAGGACCGAGTCGAGACCTTCCTTCGCCGGATCTTCGCGGATGGACGGGACGGCGTGCCTATAATCGAGCCGCCGATGTCCGAGAATGCCCCCGACACCGAGCGCCGGGAAGGAGATTGATGGCGGCAAAGATCCTCGTCGTCGACGACGATCCGAATGTCCAGCGACTGCTCCAGTACACGCTGAAGCAGGAGGGCTACGAGGTCGTCACGGCGTCGGACGGCGCTGAGGGATTCCGCCTCTGGGGCACGGAGGCTCCGGACCTGATCCTGCTCGACGTCATGCTGCCGAAGCTCGACGGCTACCAGGTCGCGACCAAGATCCGGACGGAGGAGGGCACCACCGCCCACGTCCCGATCATCATGCTGACCGCCGAACGCGAGGTCGAGCAGAAGGTTCGCGGCCTGCGGGCCGGCGCGGACGACTACCTCATCAAGCCGTTCCACCCGGCCGAGCTGATGGCCCGGATCAAGAGCCTCCTCGCCCGGTTCGCACCGCGAGATGCCCTCGTCGGGCGGCCGCCATTGGGCCGCGTCGAGGTGTTCTACGGCGCCAAGGGCGGCGTCGGGACGACGACGATCGCGATCAACGCGGCGATCGCCCTCCATCGCGAGCTCGGCCGCAAGGTCTGCCTCGTCGACGGCAACCTCCAGTTCGGCGACCATCGCGTCTTCCTCGACCTGGGGCTCGACAAGAAGTCGATCGTCGACGTCGTCACGGCCCCGTCGATCGATCAGGACCTCATCCGCCAGGTCCTCGTCAAGCACGATTCGGGGATCGATCTCCTCCTCGCGCCGCCGTCGCCGGAGACCGCCGAGCTCGTGACGCCGGAGCACCTGCCGGCGATCATCGACCAGCTCCGCGGGCTCTACGACTACATCCTCATCGACATCGACAAGCGCCTCGACGACGTCAACCTGGGCATCCTCGAGGTTGCCGACACGATGTTCGTCGTCATGACGGCCGACCTGTCCTGCCTCAAGAACGTCCGCCTCGTCCTCGAGACGATCGGGCACCTCGGCTACGAGTCCGGCAAGGTCCAGCTGGTCCTGAACCGTTCGAACGCCTTCACGGGGATCAACGTGAAGAACGCGGAGGGGGCCCTGAAGCGGACGATCGACCACCAGATCGTCAACGAGTACCGCGGCGCGATCAGCGCCCTGAACTCCGGCGCCCCGTTCATGTTCACGAAGGCCGATTCGCTGCTCGGGCGCTCGCTGCTCGACTTCGCCCGGGTCGTCGACAAGCTGCCGGCGGCGGCGCAGGCGGCCGCGGTCGGGCACTAGTCAGCGGGCCCGGCGCTGCGCGTGCGGGGTGCCGGGACCCAGGTGAGCCGCAGACTAATCGGCAGTTGAGCCCGGGGTGAGGCACTCCGTCTACCGTCCCCGTGTGCTCGCGACCCTCCTCTCCGCAACGCTAGTCGGTCTCGATGGTCGCGTCATCCGCGTCGAGGTCGACGTCGCCGGGGGTCTGCCCGGGTTCACGATCGTCGGCCTCGCCGACGCGGCTCTCCAGGAGGCCCGCGAGCGCGTCCGCGGTGCGATCCGCAACGCCGGTTTCGTCCATCCGCCCCGGCGCATCACGGTCAATCTCGCTCCCGCCGATCAGCGGAAGGCAGGCGCGTCGCTCGACCTCGCGATCGCGCTGGGGATCCTGCTCGGTTCGGAACAGGTGCGTGCCGCGCCCGGACGCATCGGCCTCATCGGGGAGCTCTCGCTCGGTGGCGAGGTCCGGGCGGTGCCGGGGATCCTGCCGATGGTAGCGGCGCTGGGTCGGCGGGGCCTGCGTCGCGTGGTCGTCCCGGAGACGATGAGAGATGAGGCGTCGCTCGCGGGCGGGATCGAGGCGATCGGAGTGGCGACGCTCCGCGATGCCGTCGAGGCGGTCCGGCGCCGGTCGGGCCGGCGGATCGTCACGCTTCCTCCGCGGGTCGATCTCGAGGTCGATTCCGGCTCATCAGGGGCCGCGAGTCCAGAGCCCGCGGACAGCGCGCCGTGTGTCGCCGCACCGCCGCCGTCACCCCATCGCGGCGCGATCCCGCTGGACGTGGCCGACCTGGCCGAGGTCCGCGGCCAGCTCGAGGCGCGGCGCGGGCTGGAGATCGCGCTGGCCGGCGGTCACGGGCTGCTCCTCGTCGGGCCCCCGGGCTCCGGCAAGACACTGCTCGCCCGGACGATCCCGGGATTGCTGCCGCCGCTCGGCGATGCCGAGGCGCTCGCGGCAACGATCGTCGCCTCGGTCGCCGGCGACGCGCCGCGCGAGCTCGTTCGCCAGGCCCCGGTCCGGGCTCCCCACCACACGCTGTCGTACGCGGCGATGGTGGGCGGCGGGCCACGGATGTCGCCGGGGGAGGTGACACTGGCCGATCACGGCGTCCTGTTCCTCGACGAACTGCCGGAGTTCTCGCGGGACGTGCTGGAGGCTCTCCGCCAGCCGCTCGAGGAGGGTCGCGTCTCGGTCGCCCGGGTCGGCCGCGCAACGACGTTCCCGGCCCGCTTCCAGTTCGTCGCGGCGATGAACCCGTGCCCATGCGGTTTGGCCGGCGACGACTCCGGCCGGTGCCGCTGCGGTCCGGGCGTGCCGGAGCGCTACGCGGGTCGGGTGTCCGGGCCACTCCGTGACCGGATCGACCTGTGGATCACGATGCCGCGGGTGCAACCGGCGGCCCTCATGGCCGGCGATGAGCCCGAGAACACAGCCGTCGTTGCCGAGCGGATCTCCCGCGCGCGGAGCATCCAGCGGGCACGCGGCAGGGGGCGGCTGAACGGCCAGGTGTCCGGGCGGGAGCTCCGGCTGGTCTGCGCTCTCAACCCGGTGTCGGCCCGCCGGGCGGTCGAGCTGGCGAGATCTCGAGGGTCTGAGCGGCCGCGGCACGGAGCGGCTCCTGCGGGTCGCCCGGACGATCGCGGACCTTGCCGGGATGGCGGCCGTCCTCGGGGACCACCTCGAGGAAGCAGCGCGCTTCCGGTCGCCGGCATCGCGCCTCGGCGCCCGCGAGGCCAGCTGAATGCTCGGCGTCGGGACGGCCGGGCCGTACGGCGGGTCCGTCGCGCCGGACGACGGGTCCTCGGCATCGGCCGGCGCGACCTCGGCATCGGGGGCTCCGTCCGGAGCGTCGACTTCCGGCCCGGGACGGCTGACGGAGCGCGACGCGTGGGCGGTCCTCGTGTCGGTGTCGGGGCTAGGGCCTGTCGGTTTCGGAGCGCTCCTCAGGCGCTTCGGAACGGGCGTCGCGATCCTGGACCGGGCGATCCGACCCGGCGGCCCCGCGGAGCTCGTCGCCGCCGGCGTGAACGACGGCCGCGAGTCGTTCGGGGCGCCCGTCGCCGAGCAGATCGCCAAGGTCGCCCGGGACCCGGCACCTGTGATCCGGCGGATCCTCGCGGCCGGCGTGACGATCCTGACGCTCGATGACGACGCCTACCCGGATCGGCTCCGGACCATCGAGATGCCGCCGCACGTGCTCTTCGTCAGTGGCGATGCCGCCGCCATGTCGGCGCGACACGCCGTCGCCGTTGTCGGGACCCGGCGCCCGACCGAGAATGGCCGCCTGGTCGCCGCCCGCATCGGCGCGGCGATCGCGAGGACCGGAGCGGTTGTCGTTTCGGGCCTGGCAGTCGGCATCGACGGCGCGGCCCAGGCGGCGGTCACCGCGGAGGGCGGGATCACCGTCGCCGTTCTCGGGTCCGGCCACGGACGGCTCTACCCCCGGGCCCACGCCAACCTGGCTCGCTCGATCGTCGACCATGGCGGCGCGATCATCTCGGAGCTCGCGCCGGATACGACGCCGACCGCGAGCGCGTTCCCGCGCCGCAATCGAATGATCAGTGGCCTGGCCGATGCGACGATCGTCGTCGAGGCTGCCGAGAAGAGCGGTGCCCTGATCACGGCAGGATGGGCGATGGAGCAGGGCCGCGAGTGCTTCATCGTCCCGGGCCCCGTCGGCGAGCCACGCTCGGAGGGGTGCCTGCTCTGGCTCCGGGAGTACTCCCAGGAGGTCCGGATCGTCGCCCGGATCCCCGAGCTCATCGAGGACCTCGGCCTGCTCGATGCGGAGCCTTCGACGAAGCCGGGCGCGCGGCCGTCGCTCGAGGCGGAGCTCATCGAGCTCGGCGGGACGGCCCGAAGGGTCGCGGTGGAACTCGTCCGCGGGCGCGGAACGGTCGATGAACTCGTCGCGGTGACGGGCCAGCCGGTGGCCACGACCCTGGGTGCCCTCACGCTCCTGGAGCTCCGTGGCCTCGCGACGAGCGCCTACGGGCGCTACCGGCCGGCCGGCCGCCTGGCGACAGCGGACCCACCCCGACCATCGGCCGCCTGAGCCCAGTACCTCCCGAGTTTGCCCGGCAGCGACCCGCCGTGCTAGGCTGCCGCGGGCCGCCCGAACTCCCGGACGGTCAGACAGCCCGGATGCTGTGTCGTCCCCCAGCGAACCAGGCCAGGAGACTGTCTCGATATTGCGAAAGATCGCCGCGGCCGTTCTGGCCGTGCCCGTCCTGGCGCTTTTCTACGTCCCGGTCCTGCTGCGCCGCTCCATCGCGGCGCGCATCGGGATCGCCCTCGGCGTCGGTAGCCTCATCGCCGTCGGTGCATTCGGCCTCGTGACGCCGAGCACCACGGTGGCGACCCCGCCGCTCGCGCCGATCGTGCCGCTGACGAACGCGGCGTTCAGCTCGACGATCGCAGCGGGCACGGACCTGAACGCAGCCGTCTCGATCTCGTTCAGCGCCCCGATGGACAGGACGAGCGTGGCGGCGTCGCTCGCCATCGATCCGGCCGTCGACGTCGATCTCGCCTGGGACGCGAGCGGCACGCGCCTGACGATCACGCCCAAGTCGGGCTGGTCGCCCGCCACGTATCACACGATCACTGTCAAGCCGGGCGCGCTCGGGACGAGCGGCCGGCCGATGGCGGTGCCGGCCCGGGCCGTGTTCCTCACCCGTGACGCGACTGTCGGCAGCATCGAGGCCACCGCCCTGTCCGGTTCGCAGGCGATGGTGTCCACGTCGTTCCGGATCAGCTTCGACCACCCCGTCGACATCGACGCCGTCCGGCATGCGCTGACGTTCGATCCGCCGCTCGTCGGGGCGCTCGCCGCCGTCGCGTCGCCGGCCGGTGCGTCGGCGTTCAGCTTTGCGCCCGCGGCCCCGCTCGCGCCGGGAACCACCTACCGGATCGCTCTGAAAGGACTCGTTGACGCGTCCGGAGCACATCTCTCGGCCGGGCCGACGCTCACCGTCTCGACGGCCGGTCCGCCGACCGTCATCCGCTTCCGACCGCTCAACCGCACCACGGACGTCGCGCGTGCCGCCGTCCTGTCGGTCCGGTTCAGCGAATCGATGGATCGTCGCAGCGCGAAGTCCGCCTTCACCGCGACGATCGACGGCAAGGCGATCGCCGGCACCGTGACGTTCGCCGAGAACGACACCGTCCTCGTGTTCCGACCGACCGCGCTCCTGCCGTACGGCGCGTCGGTCACGATGCAGGTGAACGGGACGGCGACGTCCAGGCTCGGCGTGCGGCTCGGGGCCGCCACCAGCGTTCGGATCGGCGTCGAAGCGAAGCCGACCGCGGCAGTGTCGACGACCCGTTCCTCGGGCAGTTCGTCGGGGTCGAGCGGTGGCGCCGTCGGCGGCGGCAGCTGGGGTTCGGTCGAGACCTACTACCTGGGGCTCATGAACTGCACCCGGACCGGCGGCCTGGTGACATCGTCCGGGAAGTGCAGCAGCCCGGGTGGTCGGAGCGTCGCGCCGCTGAGGCTCGACTCGGGCATCTCGTCGAAGGTCTCCCGCCCGTACGCGAAGAAGCTTGCGCTGTCGGGCGTCTGCAGCCACTTCTCTGGCGGGACGCCGGGCGACCGGCTCAGTCACGCCGGCTACACGAGCTACATCTGGGCCGAGAACCTCGGCTGCCGGTCCGGCAATCCACGGACCGCTGTCCTCGGCTCCCACCTCTATTTCCAGAGCGAGCGGTCGTACAACGGCGGTCACTACGTGAACCTGATGAACGCCAAGTACGACCGGGTCGGCATCGGCGTGTGGGTGTCCGGCGGCCGGGTCCGCCTCGTGATCGACTTCTACCACCCGCGATGACCGGCGGCCGGCCTCGATGATCCGGAACGCCGTCGTCCACCTCCTCAACGAGCAGCCGGTCATCGCCGACCTGTACGAGATGCCCCAGCCCCGGGATTCCGGAGTCCTGTGCACGAACGTGCGGACGCTGGACGGCAAGCGTCCCGTCTTCATCGACCGGATGGAGGGCGTCTTCTTCTTTCCCTATCTCCACATTCAATTCCTGGAGATCCCGACGGGCTCGACCGGCCTCCCGGAGATCGACGCGACGGCCGGCGGGACGGGCGAGCCACTGCCGGAGGCGGAGCCCGAGCCCGACGTCGAACTGGACGAGGACTTCCTCCGCCGCATCCGCGAGGTCTGATTCGCGGTCAACTGAGCGTGCAGAAGCCGGTGCTACACTCCGCGCCGTGCCAAAGAACCTCGTGATCGTGGAATCGCCTGCCAAGGCGAGGACGATCGAACGCTACCTCGGCGACGACTATCGGGTCCTCGCCTCCTACGGCCATGTCCGCGACCTGCCGGAGAATCCGGGCAAGGGCAAGTTCGGTGTCGACGTCGACAACGACTTCGCCCCGGAGTACGTCATCTCCGACGATCGCCGCAAGCAGGTCGCCGAGATCACCAAGGCCGCCAAGGCGGCGGACATGGTCTTCCTCGCCACGGACCTCGATCGCGAAGGCGAGGCGATCGCCTGGCACGTGGCGGAGGCCGCCAACGTTCCCGCCTCCAAGACCCAGCGGGTGACATTCAGCGAGATCACCCAGGGCGCGATCCGCGACGCATTCGCACACCCCCGCCAGATCGACACGAACCTCGTCGACGCCCAGCAGACGCGCCGGATCGTCGATCGCCTCGTCGGCTACACCCTCAGCCCGCTCCTGTCCCGGAAGGTCCGGTCGGGCCTGTCCGCGGGCCGCGTCCAGTCGGTCGCCGTCCGGCTCGTGGTCGAGCGGGAACGGGAGATCGACGCGTTCACCGCGCGCGAGTACTGGACGCTGGAGGCCAGCCTCGCCACGGCGGACGGCACGACCTTCTCAGCCGAGCTGGTCAGGATCGACGGGGCGGCCCTCGATGTGGGCGACGGTGAGACCGCCGAGCGCCACGCGGCCGCGCTGCGCGCGCTGACCCCGCTCGTCACGAAGGTCGCGACGCGCAAGCAGACGCGCAGTCCGGCGCCGCCGTTCACGACCTCGACGCTCCAGCAGGAGGCGAGCCGCAAGCTCAGCTACAGCCCCAAGCGGACGATGTCGATCGCCCAGCGGCTCTACGAGGGCGCCGACACCCCCGACGGCCATGTCGGGCTCATAACCTACATGCGGACCGACTCGACGGCGATCGCCGGCGTGGCGATGGGCGAGGCGCGCGAGGTGATCGGGGCCCGGTTTGGCGCGCCATACACGATGCCGAAAGGCCGGGTCTACAAGACCAAGGCGAAGGGCGCCCAGGAGGCCCACGAGTCGATCCGCCCGACGAGCTTCCAGCGCGATCCCGATTCGCTCGCTGGTTCCCTCAAGCCGGAGGAGCTCCGCCTCTACCGCCTCATCTGGCAGCGCGCGATCGCTTCGCAGATGGCGGCAAAGGAGATGGAGACGACCTCGATCGAGCTCGCGGCCGGCTCGTACGAGCTGCGGGCGAGCGCGACGCGAACGCTCTTCGACGGCTTCTCGCGGGTGTACACGGAAGGCCGCGACGACGAGGCCGAGGAGACCGACGAGGACCGCCGCCTACCACCGCTTGCCGAGGGCGATGCCACGACCGTCGTCGACGTCACGCCGAGCCAGCACTTCACCGAGCCACCGCCCCGCTTCACCGAGGCGACCCTCATCAAGGCTCTCGAGGAGCACGGGATCGGGCGCCCCTCGACGTATGCGGCGACGATCTCGACCATCGTCGACCGCGGCTACGTCGTCATCAGGAGCGGCGGCTCCACCCGGAAATCGTCGCCGGCATCGTCACGGACCTGCTCGTCGAGCACTTCGGCGACTACGTCGACGTCGCGTTCACCGCCCGGATGGAGGAGGAGCTCGACGAGGTCGCCCGCGGCGAGCGCGCCTGGGTGCCGCTCCTCCGTGCCTTCTACGGGCCGCTCCGCGATCGGGTCGACGAGAAGCGCAAGGTCCTGCGCCGCGCGGACTTCACGACCGAGGCCACCGACGAGGTCTGCTCGCTCGGTCACCCGATGGTCATCCGGCTCGGGCGGAACGGCCGGTTCCTCGCGTGCTCGCTGTTCCCGGAGCACAAGGAGTCCCGGCCGCTGCCCGGTGACGAGCAGCCGCCCCAGGCCGGCGAGGGCGAGGTCTGCCCGCAGTGCGGCGAGGGAACCCTCGTCGGGAAGACCGGCCGGTTCGGGCCGTTCGTTGGCTGCTCCCGCTACCCGGAGTGCACCTACATCAAGCGAGAGGGCCCGCCTCCGCCGGATCCGCTTCCGTTCGAGGTCGTCTGCCCGAAGAACGGCGATGGCCACCTCGTCGCGCGCCGGGCCCGCCGGACCGGCAACGTCTTCTGGGGCTGCTCGGCCTATCCGAAGTGCGACTTCACGACGAACTTCGAGCCGGTCGGGGCGCTCCACGATGCCGACGACGGGCCGGTCGCGCGGAAGGGCGAATCGGGGATCTGCCTGCGCTGTGGCGCCGACGTGCCGCTGCCGGGGGACGTCGACCTCGTCGGTGCCAGACTCGCGGGCGGCCCGCCGAACCCCGACGCTCTCGCGAAGCCGGCCCGTGCCGCGCGTCGCGGCGGCGGTGGTCGTGGCGCGGGTGGCGCAGGCCGGGGACGGCCCGCCGGTTCCGGGCGGCCGGCCGGCACGCGGGCGACGGCCCGGCGGACGCGAACCACCGAGAGCGCCCCGGACGCGTGAGCGGGGCGCCGGCGGCCGACCCCGCGCTCGAGCGGTTCCTCCGCGGTCTCGCGGCCCGCGACGCGTCGCTCCACACCCAGCGCTCGTACAGGACGGCGATCGGGGCGTACCTCGACTGGCTGGCGGAGCGCGGCGTCGACTGGCGAGCTCCGGGGCGGGCGGACCTCCGCGCGTACCTCGCCCATCTCGGGGCCAGGGGTGCGAGGAGCTCGACCGCCCAGCGGCTGGCGGCGATCCGCTCGTTCCACCGGCACGCTGCGCGTGAAGGACTGTCGGCCGGTGACCCGTGGGGCGCGATCGCGACGCCGCGCCTGCCGCGGCGGCTGCCCCGTGTCCTCGAGATCGAACAGGTCGAGCGGCTCCTCGCGATCGTCGACGAGGAACTGGCCAGCGCCGACACGGCCGCTCCAGCTCGCACGGGGCTCGCTGACCGCCCTTGCCCTCCGCGATCGGGCCCTCGTCGAGACGGCCTACGCCGCGGGCCTGCGCATCAGCGAGCTCGCGGCCGCGGATCTCGGGTCGGTGGAGCTGCGACGCGGCGAGATCCGCGTCCTCGGCAAGGGACGGAAGGAGCGGGTCGGGTTGCTCGGACGGCCGGCCCGCGCCGCGCTCGCGGCGTACCTCGAGGACGGAAGGCCGGCCCTCCTCGCCCGTGGCCGGACCGGGGCGCGATGAGCCCAGCCAGATCTTCCTCAACCACCGCGGCGCGGCGCTGGGGGTCCGCGGCCTGCGCTACAGGCTGGATCTCCTCTGCCGCCGGGCAGGCCTGCCGGAAGGCGTCTCGCCCCACACGCTCCGGCACTCGTTCGCGACGCACCTGCTCGACGGCGGCGCGGACCTCCGCGTCGTCCAGGAGCTGCTCGGACACGAGAGCCTGGCGACGACGCAGGTCTACACCCACGTCTCGCCGACGCGGCTCCGGGCGGCCTATCGCGGCGCCCACCCGCGGGCAACGCGCCCGCCGGCCGTCTGACCCGGGCGTGACCCGACGGTGACGCACCGCGCCCTCGCCCAGGCGGGCCTCGTCGTCTCCGGGCGCGTTCCTCGATCTCCCGCGTCCTCGGCTGGGTCCGGGTCGCCGTCATCGGCACGAAGTTCGGAGCGGGCCCGGAGCTGGACGCGTTCTTCGCGGCCTTCCGGCTGCCGGACCTGATCTTCCAGCTCGTCGCCGCCGGCGCACTGTCGTCGGCGCTCATCCCGATCGTCGCCGGGCTGCTCACGACCAATGAGCGATCAGCGGGCCTGGCGCGTCGTCTCGACGCGTCGCCAACCTCATGCTCGCGGGACTCGTCGTGCTCGCGCTGATCATCGCTGTCTTCGCGCCGATCATCGTCCCGGCGATCACGCCCGGCTTCGACCCGGCGCAGGTGGCGCGAACCGTCGACCTGACGAGGATCATGCTCCTCGCCCCGATCTTCCTCGCCCTCGGGTCGGTCGCGACGAGCCTTCTCAACGCCCAGGGCCGGTTCGCGGCGTCGGCGGTCGCCCCGATCGTCTACAACCTCGCGATCATCGGCGCCGCGCTGCTGCTCGCCTCGCCGCTCGGCGTGACCGGGCTGGCCGTCGGTGTCGTCCTCGGGTCGATCGGCCACCTGGTCGTCCAGCTGCCGGCGGTCCTCGCGGTCGGCTTCCGCTACGTGGGTCGACATCGACCTGGCCGACCCCCAGGCGCGCAAGGCCCTCGACGCTGATGGCGCCCCGCGCCGTCGGCCTCGGAGCGGCGCAGATCACGTTCGTCGTCGTCACCTCGATCGCGTCGACGCTCGGGACGGGCGCGATCACCGCGTACAACATCGCGTTCACGCTGCTCCAGATCCCGATCGGGGTGATCGGCGTGCCTCTCGGCGTCGTCGTGTTCCCGGCGCTGTCGCGCGAGGCCGCCCTCGGACGGGCGGACGAGTTCGCCGCACTCGTCTCGCGTGCCGCTCCGTCTCCTGCTCTTCGTGATGCTGCCGATCACCGGCTTCGGGATCGTCCTGCGCCGCGAGGTGACGGAGCTGCTCTTCGGTTACGGCCGCTTCGACGCCACCGCGATCGACCTGACCGCGGCCACCCTCTTCACGTTCATGTTCGGGCTGGCCGCCCACGCGCTCATCGCCGTCCTCGCCCGGGCGTTCTACGCCCACCAGGACACCCGGACGCCCGTGGCGGCTGGCATCGTCTCGGTCGTCGTCAACACGACCCTGTCGGTCATCCTCTCCGGACCGCTCGGCCTGCCGGGGATCGGCCTGGCGATCGCGATCGGAGCGTGGATCGAGATGTCCATCCTGCTCGTGCTGCTGCGGCGGCGCCTGCCCGCGCTGTCGCTGCGGCCCGTCTTCCTCGTCGCGTTCCGGTCGCTCTTCGCGACGATCCTGCGCCTCGGCGGTGGCATTCGCGCTGCGCGGCGGCCTCGAGCTCGTCGGCGGCAGCCAGCCGGGCACGTTCTCGCTGCTCGCCCGTTTCCTGATCGTCGGCGGTGTCGGCGTCGGCGTCTACGCGGTCCTCGCCGCGACGTTGCGCATCCCGGAGCTGACGTCTATCGTCGGGGTCATGGCCGACCTGCTCCGACGCCCGCGCCGAGCGTGAGCCAGCCGCCGACACGACTCGATCCAGACGATCCGACGGCCTGGGACGCATTCGTCTCGGCCGCCGATCCGGGCTCGTATCTCCAGCTCTCGCCGTGGGCCCAGGTCAAGGCCGTGAATGGGTGGTCGGCCGTGCGGCTCGCGAGCGACGCGGGTCGGATCGGTGCCCAGGTTCTCGTCCGGCGACCGCGGCCGTTGCCGTGGGCCTTTGCCTACAGCCCGCGCGGGCCCGTCGCGCACGCCTGGTCGCCGGACGCCATTGCCGAGTTCGCCGCGGTCCTGCGGGCCGCGCTTCCGGAGAGAGCCGGCCGCGTCTCGCACATCAGGATCGACCCGGAGATCGAGACTCGACGGACCCCTTGACCAGGACGGCGTGCTCCGGCGGGCGCTCCGCGCCGCGGACTTCCGGCCGGCCGCGCCGATCCAGCCGAACTCGACACGGATCATCGACCTGGCCGCCGATGAGGCGAGTCTCTGGGACGACCTCCGCAAGAAGTGGCGGCAGTACGTCAACAAGGCGCGGAAGGCCGGGATCGTCGTCGTCGATGCCGAGGGCGACCGGCTCGGCGAGTTCTACCGGATCTACCGCGAGACGGCCGATCGGGCCGGGTTCCTGATCCGGACCGAACAGGCGTACCGCGATGTCTGGGAGGCGTTCCGCCCGCACGGTCGTGCCCGGCTCCTCTTCGCCCACGACTCCCGACGGCGAACCGGTTGCGACGCTGTTCCTCGTCCGCAGCGGGCACGCGAGTCGTCGAACCATACGGCGGGATGACCCGCGCTGGCGGCGAGTCGCGGGCGAACTACCTCCTCAAGTGGGAGGCCATCCGTTCCTCGCGCGAGCAGGGCGCCACGAGCTACGACCTGTGGGGACTCGCGACCGGCGGGATCGCCCACTTCAAGACCGGCTTCGGCGGGCGCGAGGTCCGCTACATCGGCGCATGGGACCTCGTCCTCGATCCGCTCGGGCGCCAGGTCTACCTGGCCGCGCAGCGCGGCCGGGTCGCTCTGGGCGCGTCGACGCCACGGGCGTCGGCGGCGAGGGAAACGCCGCGGCCTTCAGCGGCGATGCCGGGGGCGACGCGGCTTGACGGATCCGGCCTGCGACCCCGGACGAGCTCGCCGATTGGGACCACCGAACGGTCGAGTTGCCGGGCGGCCACGTCTACCAGTCACTCGCCTGGGCGGCGCACCGGGAAGCGAGCGGCTGGACGGCCGCACCACCTCGTCATTGACGGGCGACCTCGGCGTCCTCGCCCTAGCCGGCCGTGGCCGGTCGTCGGCGGTGGCAGCGCCTACATCCCGCGCGGACCCGTCTCGGCGCGGTTCGCCGCGCCAGAGGCGTCGCGGCCGGCTCGTCGCGGTCAACCGAGCACCTTGCCGCGAGCGGCATCGACGTCGTCGCCAGCGACGCGGAGATCCCGGCCGCGACCGGCTACCGGGATCGCACTTCGCGAGGCCGGCTTCCAGCCCGATCGCGGAGATCCAGCCGTCGCGCCACAGGATCTCGCTGCCGCTCGCCGGGCTCGGACGAGGAAGACGGCGTTCGAGGGCGATCGCGAAGTCGACCCGCCAGCGGATCCGGAAGGCCGAGAGTGACGGGATCACCGTCGTCCGGCACGACAGCCGCCTGCCTCCGGACGGGGTGGGGGAGGGCTTCACGGCCCCCGCCGAATCGACCGACGCCGCCCTCGACCGCTTCTATGACCTGCTCCTCGAGACGGGTGAGCGCCGGCAGTTCTCCTTCGGGCCACGCGGGTCGTTCGTCGGTTGGTGGCGCGCGGCGCACCTGGCCGGCCACCTGGTCCACCTCGAGGCGCGCGCTGCGGATGGCGAGCCGCTGGCCGGTCTCCTGCTCTACCGGCACGGCGAGCGACTGTCGACCGTCCACTCCGGCGACCATGCGACGGCACGACGCGATCATCCCGGTGCGCTCCACCTCCTTCGCTGGCGCGCGATCCAGCTCGCGATCCGCGAGGGGCGCGACGAGATGGATCTCGGCGGCGCCGACGTCGCGGGTGCCCGCCGCGAGCCGCGCGAAGGCGAACCGATGTGGGGCCTCTACCAGCACAAGCTGTCGTTCGGTGGCCACTGGCTCGAGCTCAGCGGGGCGCACGAGAAGGTGATCCGGCCGAACCGCTACCGGATCGGGCGGTTGGCGGCGCGCCTCGCGCGCGCCGCGGGGCGCGCGGCAGGGCCGTCGTGACCACCCCGACGATCGCCGAGCTCCTGGCTGCGGCGGAGCCGACCGGGACGCGTCCGCTCGGCGAGCTCATCGACCGACTCGCCGCCGACGGGTCGCTCCGCGGCGCCCGGGACGGTGGGAGGGCGATCGGGCCTGCGGCCCTCGCGGCGATCCGGGTGCGTGCCGCGTCCGACGACACTCGTCGCCTGGCGGCGGGCGACCTCTTCGTTGCCGTGCGAGGTGTCCATGTCGACGGCCACGACCTCGTCGGGCAGGCGTTTGCGGCCGGTGCCGTCGCCGCGATCGTCGAGCGACCGCTGCCGGAGCTCGGCCTCCCGCAGCTCGTCGTCGGACGGACCACGGCCGCCCTGGCCGACGCCGCGGCGTGGTCGTATGGCGACCCCAGCCACGGGCTGGGCGTCGTCGGGATCACCGGCACGGACGGCAAGACGACGACCTCCTTTCTTGCCGTTGCGGCGCTGGAGGCAGCGGGCCTGTCGACCGGCCTGGTCGGGACCGTCGACACGAAGATCGGGACGCGGCGCGAGCCGAACCCGGAGCACATGACGACGCCCGGCGCGCCAGACCTCCAGCGGGCGTTGCGGGCGATGGTCCGCGCCGGCAACGTCGCCGCGGTCGTCGAGACGACGTCGCACGGCCTGGCAGCCGATCGCGTCCGGGGAATCGCCTATGACGCGGCGATCGTGACCAATCTCACCCACGAGCACCTGGAGTTCCACGGGACGTGGGAGGCGTACCGGGACGCAAAGCTGTCGCTCTTCGAGCGCCTCGCCGCCTCCGACCGCAATCCGCGCAAGGCACACCCGGTGTGGCCGAAGAGCGCCGTCGTCAACATCGACGACCCGGCCGCCGGGCTGTTCGTGGGGGTCGCCCAGGAGGCGGGCGCACGGATCGTCACGTACGGCACGGACCCGCGCGCCGACGTCCGGGCCACCCGCAGCGAGGAAGACGCGCGACGTCTCCGAGTGACCTACGAGGCACCGTCGGGCCCCGCGAGCATCGAGTTGCGGCTCGCCGGGCGGTTCAACGTCCACAACGCCCTCGCCGTCGTCGCCCTCGGCGAGGCACTCGACCTCGATCCGGCGGCGGTCCGCGCCGGTCTCGAAGCCGTGGAGGGGGTCCCCGGCAGGATGGAGCGGGTCGATGCCGGCCAGCCTTTCGGCGTCGTCATCGACTATGCCCACAGCCCGGCATCGCTCGAGGCGGTCCTCGGGATCCTCGCCCCGGTCGCGGCCGCCCGTGGCGGCGGCCTGATCGCGGTATTCGGGTCGGCGGGGGAGCGGGACGTGGAGAAGCGGGCGATCATGGGCCGGATCGCCGGTCAGCACGCCCGCCTCGTGATCGCGACGGACGAGGACCCGCGGGGCGAGGACCGGGACGCGATCCTCGACGAGATCGCCCGCGGCGCGGAGTCCGCCGGCCGGCGTCGGGGCCAGGACCTGTTGCTGATCGCGGACCGGCCGGCGGCGATCGCCTCGGCGTTCGAGCGGGCACGGCCCGGCGACATCGTGCTCCTCGCGGGAAAGGGGCACGAGCACTCGATCATCGGCCCGGGCGGGCCGGTCGCCTACGACGAGCGTCGAACGGCTCTCGAGGCGCTGCTCGACCTGGGCTACGGCGCGACGCGGACGTGATCCGTTGCGCGGCTGCCTGAGCGTCCTGGTCCTTGCCGCCGCCTTCGTGATCGGGCTCGTCTGGTTCGGCGGGCCACCGTTTGCCGCGGCGCTCGTCGAGGCGGGCCTGACGAGCGCGGGCTTCAGGGCCCAGGAGGTCGACGTCACGCGTCCGTGCCGATCCGCCACTCCTGCTCGCCCTGGGGCGGGCGGACCGGGTGGTGATCGTCGGAGAGGGCGTCAGGTGGAACGCCCTGCGGGCGGGGTCCGTGAACCTGAAACTCGGTGGGGTTGATCTGCTGCAGAAGACCGCCTCCACCGCCGATGGTCGGTTCGACGAGGTCGAGCTGCCAGGGGTCGAGGGTGAGCCGGCCCTTGCCGCGGTCACGATCGAGGGGCCCGCCGAGCGCGCCCGGACGACGATCGAGATCGATGCCGCGACCGTCAACAGGATCGCCCGCGCCGCGTTCCAGTCGAAGCTCGGCACCGCGATCGACGCGGCCGAGCTCGTCGCGCCGGACAGGATCCTGATCCGGCGCGGTGACGTCGCGCTGACCGGGACGCTGCAGGTCGAGGCCGACGGAGCGCTGGTCGTCGCAACGACCCTGGGGACCGTCCGCCTGGTCGAGCCCGATCCGTCGATGCCGGTGCGGCTCACCGCGGTATCGGCGACCCCGGCCGCACTCGAGCTCAGCGGAACGATCGATCTGCAGTCGCTGCTCCGGTGAGCCGCCGGAACGGGCCGCCCGCCCGCCACGCCTGATCGGCCGACTGGCGGATTCAGCGGTCCGATGCGGGGTGAGGGAGCCGGCCGACCCGCTGCTATCCTTCGAACATGGCCCAGCCTCGCACGACGCCCGCATCCGACGGTCCACGGCCGCCTCGGCCTGCCCGTCCGAAGCGCGCGAAGCCGACCGGGCCGCGCCGGACGCCGCCGCCGACGGTCCAGTCGAAGGATCCGGATCTCGTCGCCCTGCGGTCGCAGCTCCTCGACACGGTCGCCGAGCACTACCCGCAGGCCGACCTGACGCCGATCGGGGCCGCCTTCGATCTCGCCGTCGAGGCGCATGCGGGGCAGTCGCGGGCGACAGGGGAGCCGTACGTCACCCATCCGATCGCCTCGGCCCAGATCACGGCCGAGCTCGGGATCGACCCGGTCGCCGTTCAGGCGGCGCTCCTGCACGACGTCCCTGAGGACACCGAATACGACCTGCCGGACCTCGAGGAGCGCTTCGGCGCAGAGGTCGCCCACATGGTCGACGGCGTCACGAAGCTCTCGAAGTTCAGCACCCACAGCCACGAACAGCAGCAGGCCGAGAACATCCGGAAGATGCTCCTCGCGATGGCCGAGGACATCCGGGTCGTCCTGATCAAGCTCGCCGATCGACTCCATAACATGCGGACGCTGTACGCGCTGCCGTCCGAGAAGCAGCTCCGGATCGCCCGCCAGACGATGGAGATCTACGCACCGCTGGCCGAGCGGCTCGGGATCTGGCAGATCAAGTGGGAGCTCGAGGATCTCGCCTTCAAGGTCCTCGAGCCCGAGCGTTTTCGCGAGCTTGCCAACCTCCTCGATACGCGTCGCAAGGGACGCGAGGGCTACATCGAGCGGGCGATCGCCGAACTCAGCCCGAGGCTCGATGCGGCCGGCATCGAGGCCGACCTCCAGGGCCGCCCGAAGCACATCTACAGCATCTTCAAGAAGATGCAGCGCAAGGGAGCCGAGTTCGGCGAGATCTACGACGTCTACGCGATCCGGATCCTCGTCGACGACGTCCGCGACTGCTACGCGGCCCTCGGCATCGTCCACGCCCTCTGGCGCCCGATTCCCGGCCAGTTCGACGACTACATCGCCGTTCCGAAGAACAACCTCTACCAGTCGCTCCACACGGCCGTCATCGCCCTCGACGGCAAGCCGCTCGAGATCCAGATCCGGACCCACACCATGCACCAGGTCTCCGAGGTCGGCATCGCCGCCCACTGGCGCTACAAGGAGGGCTCGAAGTCCGACCGCGAGTACGACGCCAAGCTCGCCTGGCTCCGGCAGCTGATGGACTGGCAGCGCGACGTCAGCGATGCCACGGAATTCGTCGAGGGGATCAAGCTCGACATCTTCCAGGACCAGGTCTTCGTCTTCACGCCCAAGGGGGACATCAAGGATCTCCCGGCCGGCGCGACGCCACTCGACTTCGCCTACCGGATCCATACCGACGTCGGGCATCGGACGATCGGCGCCAAGGTCAACAACCGGCTCGTCCCGCTCGACTACCGGCTGAAGAACGGCGACATCGTCGAGATCGTCACGACGAAGGGCGCCCACGGACCGTCACGCGACTGGATGAACGTCGTCCGGACTTCGCATGCGCGGGAGAAGATCCGTCAATGGTTCAAGCGCAAGGACCGCGACGAGAACATCAGCCACGGTCGCGAGTCACTCGAACGCGAGCTCCGGCGGCTGGCGCGCAAGAGCATCCAGTCGGTCGGGCATGACAAGATCGGCGAGGTCGTCAAGCAGTACAACCTCGAGTCGCTCGATGACTTCTACGCGGCGATCGGCTATGGGGCGATCAGCGCGCAACAGGTCGTCAGCCGGCTCGGCGTCGTGGACGACGAGGAGGTCGGCCTGCCGACCGTCGCCCCCGCGACGATCCCGGCGCGCACCGGCGGGGTCAGGGTCAAGGGCGTCGGCGACCTGCTCGTCCGCTTCGCGAAGTGCTGTCATCCGATCCCGGGCGACCCGATCGTCGGGTTCATCACGCGCGGCAAGGGCGTCACAGTCCATCTCCAGAGCTGTCCGACGGTCCTGAACGAGCGCGAGGTCCCGCGGCTGATCGAGGTCGAGTGGGAATCGGCACCGGCCCAGAGTTACCCGATCGCGATCCGGGTCGAGGCCTACGACAGGACGGGGCTGCTGAACGACATCACCCAGGTCGTCGCGGAGAACAAGGTCAACATCGTCGCCGCGGCGGTCAACGTGGACCCGGACCACACCGCGATCGTCACGGCCACCCTCCAGGTCGCCTCGGTTTCGCAGCTCGCTCGGGTGATGAGCCGGATCGAGGGTCTCAAGGACGTCCTGAGCGTCCAGCGCGACCTGGGCTGAGAGCTCCGGCTGCGGCGCCGCCGCTCTCCGCCGCGGCTCCCACGCCCCGCCGCGCCCGTACCCGCCCGACGCGGCCGCGCCGCCCCGCCCTTGAACCGCCCGATTCCAGCCGGGATTTCGGATCAATCGAAACGAATTGGGCCGGTTGCGCCCGGGACGGGTCGGTCGACGTCCGCTTCGCCCGAGGCGCGAGCGTGGCCTGTGCACGACACGCTCGACGCCAGGGCCTGAGGGCAGCCCAACCGTGGCTCGTTGATGCGATGTGTTCGGATCATCGGTCAGATGCCAACACGTCCAAGTCACGGCGTGCCAATGCCTCCAAGTCGGTACGCTCATCAGAAACGGGACGAGGTGAGGGCGGTGGCGAAAAACTGTTGGCGAGCGTCAGGCTGAGGCGACCCGTCGTCGGCTGGTCGAGGAGGTCCGCAGCGGCGCCTCGATGCGGGCCACGGCCCGCCGCTTCGGGACGAGCCTGCTGACGGTCCAGCGCTGGGTCGAACGGTCCGGGACGGCACGGCTCGACGAGGTCGACTGGTCCGATCGGCCGTCGACCCCCCATCGGACGCGGCACACCTCGGCGGCCATCGAGGACGAGGTGGTCAGATTGCGGTCCTTCCTGCGCGAGGAGCATGTCCTCGGCGAGTACGGCCCGCTGGCCATCCAGCGCGCCCTGCGCGACGATCCCCGTGTCGCCGGCCAGGTCCCGGCGGTCCGGACCATCGCCCGGATCCTCGAACGGCATGGCGTCCTCGACGGTCAGCGGCGAGTCCGTCGGCCGGCACCGCCACGCGGCTGGTACCTGCCCGACGTCGCCGCCAGCCGGGCCGAACTCGACAGCTTCGATGTCGTCGAAGGCCACCACCTCCAGGGCGGCATCGAGGTCGAGGTCCTGACCGGCGTCTCGCTCCACGGGGGGCTCGTCGCTGCCTGGCCCGGTCCACCGGTCAGGTCAGGCACAACCCTGGCCCGGCTTGTCGAGCACTGGCAGCTGGTGGGTCGGCCGGCCTACGCCCAGTTCGACAACGACACCCGCTTCCACGGCAGCCACGCCTATCCGGACATCCTGGGACCGGTCGTCCGGCTGTGCCTGGCCCTGTCGGTCGTGCCCGTCTTCGCGCCGCCCAGGGAGCACGGCTTCCAGGCGGCGGTCGAGCGCTTCAACGGCCAGTGGCAGGCCAAGGTCTGGGCCCGCCGCCACTACCCGACGATGGACGATCTCGTCGCCGCGTCGGCCCGCTACCTGGTCGCCCATCGGGCCCGCAGCGCGAGTCGCATCGAAGCCGCGCCGGATCGTCCGCGCATGCCACCGGCCGTGCCGCCGGCGGACGGGCCGCCGCATGGCCGGATCGTCTTCCTGCGGCGGACGACGGACGCCGGCCGGGCGACCGTGCTGGGCCGCCCCTACGACGTCGACCCCCGCTGGCCGTATCGCCTCGTCCGGGCCGAGCTCGACTTCGACGCCGCCAGCCTGTCGTTCTTCGCCCTCCGCCGACGGGCGCCAGCCGAGCAGCCGCTACTCGCCGTCCACCGCTACGAGCCGGTCACGAAGCACGTCCACCCGACTCGGAGGTGCTGACACTCCACGATGTCACGACACCCAAAGTGACCTGGAGGTGATGGCACCTGACCACTGATCCGAAAAGCGTGGACGTGGGTCGGGCATGAGCGCCACGCGCCCGCCGTACCAGACGCGGCGTCAGCTGATCGCGGCGTAGAACGCGGCGCCGAGCCAGATCCCAACGGCAACGGCCAGGACGACCAGGACGGGCAAGGCTCGCCGGAGGGAGTCGGTCACGGGTCGAGCCGCTGATGTGCGAGGAGCCGACCCTTCGCGGCGGCGAACTCCTCCTCGGTCAGTGCCCCCGAGGCGTGGAGCGAGGCGAGCCGTTCGAGCCGGGAGACGAGGTCCTCGTCGATGCCGTCGAGCGCGGCATCGGCGGAATCGGCGGGATCGGCGCCATCGGACGCCGGCGCGGGCCTGGGGGCGCCGGACCAGTTCGGAGCGAACTCGATCCGCGTCGACTGGTCTGCGCGTGTGGATGTGCGGAACAGCGTCGTCGGGTTCGTGCTCCGGCTGCCTCGCCAGCCGGCGATGCCGACGAGGAGGGGAACCCCACCCACGATCCAGAACAGGATGCCGGGAATGAGCCAGCCCCAGATGGGTCCGGCTCCGTCACCCGGCGGATCGATCCCGTACTGGAGGAAGTTCGCCCCGAGGCTGATGAACATCGCGGGCCAGCCGAGCGCGACGAGCGCGACGTAGCGGCCGCCGAGCCGCGTCCCGAACCAGATCATCAGGCCGGCCGCCCCGAAGAGGGCGAAGATGCCGCCGACCAGCGCCAGTGTCGATCCAGCGGGGCACGACTGGGAGGAGAGATAGGGCCCGCCGTCGGCGCAGGCACCGCCGACGTCCATGACGGACCGCATGCCGAGGAAGACGAGTGTCAGTGCCATCGACCCCAGGACGACGCCGCCGAGGTAGCCCGCGACCGAGATGCCGTAGCTGCGCGATTCCATCGGCTGCATCGTACGCAGCCGGGCCGGCGGATGAGCGGTCTCCGTGCGTTGGCTGGAGGCAGGCGCCTCGCCCGCCGGGTCAGTCGCGCGGGTCGCCGGCCGGCAGGGACTGGGCGGCGATGGCGGCCTCCTCGGCCAGCATGGCCGCCGTCTCGTCGTCGTCGAGCGCCCGCATGACGGCCTCGGCATAGGTGATGGCGTCGTTGATCAGCAGCGACGAGCGGCGATCGTCGTCGGACCGCTCCGCATAGGCGTCCCGCAGCCCGCAGAGGGCCTCGAAGTACCGGCCTCGTTCGTACCTGCTCATCTGGTGCCTCGCCTCGTCCGACGCGGTGGCCGGGTGCTGGGGACAACCTAGGCCGGGACGCGGCCGACGACCATCGGCCGGATTCATGGATGGGTAGGGACGGTGGTCCAGCCCTGGCATGCTGCACCCGACGTACCCGGAGCCCACCGTACCCACCATCCCGGAGATGCGCGCTGACGGCATCGACCCGAGGCTTCCACGGGCGGCGGCTAGACTTCGGCGCGTGACGGTCTTCCGAGCTCCACGCGGGACGCGCGACCTGCTGCCCACCGAGCGCGCCGCATTCCGCCGGCTGGAGACAGTCGCGACCGACCTGGCGAAGCGCTACGGCTACCGTGAGATCGAGACGCCCCTCCTCGAGCAGACCGCGGTCTTCGAGCGGGGCGTGGGCGAGGTGACGGACGTCGTCGAGAAGGAGCTGTTCCGGCTGGCCCCGCGAAACGAGGAGTCCGAGTCCTGGGCGCTCCGACCGGAACCGACCGCCGGGATCGTCCGGGCCTACGTCCAGCACGGGATGCAGACGCTGCCGCAACCGGTGAAGCTGACGATGACCGGGCCGATGTTCCGCTACGACCGGCCCCAGGCCGGCCGGTACCGGGAGTTCTGGCAGTTCGACGTCGAGGCGATCGGCGACCCCGGCCCGGCGGTCGACGCCGAGCTCATCGAGCTTGCGCTCCGGTTCTACCGCGAGGTCGGGCTGGCGAACCTGGAGCTACGGCTGAATTCGATCGGCGATCAGGCCTGTCGACCGGCCTACGTCGCCGAGCTGACGGACTACTACCGAGGTCATCTGGATCGGTTGCCGCCGATCGAGCGCGATCGCCTCGAGCGAAACGTCCTCCGACTCCTCGACTCGAAGGACCCGGTGATGGTCGAGCTCAACGCCGCGGCACCCAGGATCACCGACCGCCTCTGTGACGCCTGCGCCGAGCATTTCGCGGGGGTGCGGGACCACCTGGAGGCGCTCGGGATCGCCTGCGTGCTGGATCCGGCCCTCGTCCGCGGCCTCGACTACTACACCCGCACGACATTCGAGTTCTTCCCGCGCGGCGCGGAGGGCCAGCAGTCGGCGCTCGGCGGTGGCGGGCGCTACGACGGCCTCGTGGCGCTGCTCGGCGGCCGGCCCACCCCGGGGATCGGGTTCGGGGTCGGGCTCGACCGCGTCCTCCTCGCCCTGGAGGCCGAGGGGGTCGCCGGACCGGCGGAGACGGGACCGGTCGCGGTGGTGGTCGGGGCCGACCCGGTCGCAACGGCCCAGCGCCTGCGGATCGCCACGGAGCTGCGCGCGGCCGGTCTCGCCGTCCGGGCCGATCTCGGGCGCCGCAAGCTGGCCCGCCAGCTCGAGGCCGCGTCCAAGGAAGGCGCCCACTTCGCGATCATCCTGGGGGACGAGCTTGCCGACGGCGAGGTCCAGCTCAAGGATCTCCAGGCCGGCACGCAACGCGTCGTCGGGATCGCCGACCTGGAGCGCGAGCTGGCGCGGGCAAGCGCCTCCCACCATCACGGCTGACGGTCGGAGCCGACTGCCTACCAGCGCTCGGCGAGGTACTGCGCGTCGGCGGCGACGCCGAAGAACGCGTGCGAGCCCTGGTAGTACTGCCACGGGAGCCCGATGAAGGTCAGGCCGGGTACCTCGGTGACGCCCCGGACGTGGCGAGGAATGCCCATCTCGTCGAAGATCGGGAGGTCGATCCAGTCGAAGGCGAGGCGGTAGCCGCTCGTCCAGAGGATCGTCGACACGCTCTCGGCGGCAAGGTCGAGCTCGGGGACCTCCGGCGGCTCGAAGTCGACCGTCTCGCGCTCGTCGGGCGTGGCCTCCATGCCGGTCTCCGCGATGAACGTGTCGATCCCGGCCCGCATCCGGTCGTCGAAGAACGTGTCCGCGAACCGGAGGTTCGCAGCGAGGTCCGGCGCGAACCGCACGCGCTCGCCATCGACACCGTCCATGTGCCCGACGAGGCGGATCCCGTCAAGCGCGAACTGGCGAAGGTTCGTGTCGTGGCCGCCGTGGTGGCCGGAGAGGTGGGCGTTGCCGCCGTAGCGAGCCTTCGGGTCCGTGAGCGTGTCGACCGTTGGGAGCCGGTCGCGCGAACCCAGCTCGACGATCCACACGAAGATGTCGCGTCCCCGATAGCGGCGAGGCATGCGGGCGGTGTGGCCGACCGACAGGATCACGTCCCGGCCGGCCTCGTGGAGCTCCTCCGCGAGTTGCACGCCGGACTGGCCGGTTCCGACGACGAGCACCCGCCCCGGTGGGAGCGAGGCCTCGTTGCGATAGGCGTGCGAATGGACCTGGGAGACACGCTCGGGAATGTCGGCGGCGATCGCCGGGATCCGAGGGGCCTGGAATCCGCCCGCTGCGACGATCACCTCGTCGGCGTGGATCGCGCCCCTGTTCGTGTCGATGCGGAATCCGCCCGCGCCGCGCCTCCTCAGGCGGCGGACGTCGGTCCGAAGCTCGACGGGTGCCGAGATCGCCTCGGCGTACACGCGCAGTCGCTCGACGACGCGATCGCGGTGCATGAATCCGTCACGATCCGGCCCGTCGTACGGGAAGCGCGGCAACGACGTGACCCAGTTCGGGGTCACGAGGCAGAACTCGTCCCAGCGATCCTGCCAGCCGCCGCCGAGCGCCTCGCGCCGATCGAGCAGGACGTGCTCCCGCCCCGCGTCCTGCAGGAACGTGCTCATCACGAGCCCGGCTTGGCCTGCGCCGATGACGACGGTCTCGACCCGACGCGGAAGTCCGTCCGTGCCCACGCTCACCCCTCGTTGCGCTGCCTGAAGGACCACGCGAGCCCGACCGCGCGATCCGCCCCCTCCGGCTCCGATACGATACCCGGACCATGACGGACCCGACGCCGAGCCTCGCCACGCCCTACCGGACCCACAGCTGCGGCCAGCTTCGGCGATCGGACGCGGGCTCGCCGGCCAGGCTCGCCGGCTGGATCCATCGCCGGCGCGATCTCGGCCACCTCATCTTCCTCGACATCCGCGATCGCCACGGGATCACCCAGGTCGTCGTGGACCGGACGGAACAACCCGGAGCCCACGAGGTCGCGAGCCGCGTCCGCAACGAGTTCGTCGTCACGATCGGAGGCGACGTCGCACTCCGCCTCGCCGGGACGGAGAACCCGAAGCTGGCGACCGGGGACATCGAGCTGCGGGCCTCCGCGGTGACGATCCTCTCGGAGGCGAGCACGCCGCCCTTCCCGGTCAACGAGCCCGATGCGTCGATCGACGAATCGCTGCGCTTGAAGTACCGCTATCTCGATCTCCGCCGCGAGCCGATGCAGCGCCGCCTCCTCCTGCGGAGCCGCCTCGTCCAGGCCATCCGCGAAGTCCATCACGCGAACGCCTTCGTCGAGGTCGAGACGCCGCTGCTGATCAAGAGCACGCCGGAGGGCGCCCGCGACTTCATCGTCCCGAGCCGCCTCCAGCCCGGCACGGTCTACGCCCTCCCCCAGAGCCCGCAGCAGCTCAAGCAGATCCTCATGGTCGCCGGCATCGACCGCTACTTCCAGATCGCACGGTGCCTGCGCGACGAGGACCTCCGCGGCGACCGCCAGCCGGAGTTCACCCAGCTCGACCTGGAGATGAGCTTCGTCGAGGAAGCGACGGTGATGGACTTCGTCGAGCGGATGGTGATCGAGGTGTCGCGGGCAACGGTCCCGGACCGGCCGATCCGGGACGACCCATTCCCGCGGTTCACCTACGAGGAAGCGATGGATCGCTTCGGGTCGGACAAGCCGGACCTGCAATTCGGGATGGAGATCGTCGACCTGGGCCCGCGGCTCGTCGATCCGGGCGGCGCTCCCGCCTCCGGCTTCGGCGTGTTCGACGACACGCTCGCGGCCGGCGGCAGGGTCAGGGCCATCGTCGCCCCGGGAATGGCGGGCGTGACCCGCCGCGAGGTCGACGAGCTGACCGAGCTGGCGAAGCGCCTCGGCGCGAAGGGTCTGGCGCACCTCGCGGTGGAGGCCGGCGGCGAGGTCAAGGGCCCGATCGTGAAGTTCCTGGCGGGGGACACGGCCCGCTCGATCGTCGATGGGGCCTCGGCCGGCGTGGGCGACCTGATCCTCATCGTGGCCGATCGTGCCGAGATCGTCGCCGATGTGCTCGGCAGGCTCCGGGTCGAGCTCGGCGGGCGCCTCGGGCTCGCGGATCCGGACGTCCTCGCGTACGGCTGGGTCCACCGCTTCCCGATGTACCAGTGGGATCCCGACGGGGCCCGCTGGGACGCGACCCACAACCCGTTCAGCGGTGTCGTCCCGGAGGACGAGGAGCTGCTCGTCACGAACTCCGGGGACCCATCGAAGCCGAGCCCGGACGACCCGGCCGGACGGGCGCGGGCCCTCCAGTACGACGTCGTGCTCAACGGCTGGGAACTCGGCGGGGGCTCGATCCGGATCTGGCGGCGCGACCTGCTCGAGCGCAGCTTCGGCCTCCAGGGCTACAGCCTCGAACAGATGCGCGAGCGGTTCGGGGCGATGCTCGAGGCCTTCGACTACGGCCCGCCGCCGCACGGCGGGATCGCCCTCGGAATCGACCGCTGGGCGGCCCTGCTCTCGCGCCAGACCAACATCCGGGAGGTCATGGCCTTCCCCAAGACGCAGTCGGGCACCGATCTCATGCTCGACGCGCCGTCGCCACCCGATCTGGCCCAGCTCGAGGAGCTTGGCCTGCGGTTCGTCGGCGTGCCCGGAAAGCCCGTCCCATGACCGATCGACCCGGGACGCTCGCGATCATCGGGAACACGCCGATCGTCCGGCTGTCGCGGCTCGTCGAGCCGGACATGGCGGAGGTCTGGATCAAGCTCGAGTCCCACAATCCGACCGGTTCGTACAAGGATCGGATGGCACTCGCGATGATCGAGGGCGCCGAACGGAGCGGCCGGCTGCGACCGGGCCAGATCGTCGTCGAGTACACCGGCGGCAGCACCGGCAGCTCGCTGGCGTTCGTCTGCGCGATCAAGGGCTACCCGCTGCGGATCGTCAGCTCCGACGCCTATGCGGACGAGAAGATCCGGACGATGCGGGCGTTCGGGGCCGACGTCGAGCTGATCCGCAGCCCCGAGGGGATCACGCCCTCGCTCATCCCGCGGATGCGCGAGCGCGCGGCCCAGATCGCGGCCGAGGTCGGCGGCTACCAGACCGACCAGTTCAACAACCGCGACATGGTCGAGGGGTACGTCCGCCTCGGCGACGAGCTGGCCGACCAGCTCGATGACCGGATCGACGCCTTCGTCGGCTACGTCGGCACGGCCGGCTGCTTCCTCGGCGTCACGAGGGCGCTTCGGGCGAGGAACCCGGCGATCGAGCGCATCGCGGTCGAGCCCGCCGAGTCGGCCGTGCTGTCCGGCGGTCCGGCCGGGACGCACCGGATCGAGGGCGGCGGGGTCGGATTCATCCCGCCGCAGCTGTCGGCGGACGACTTCGACGGCGTCGAGATCGTCTCGACCGCGGACGCGATCGCGATGGCTCGCCGGGCGGCTCGCGAGGAAGGCGTCTGGTCCGGCCCGTCGACCGGCGCAAACATCGTTGCCGCGCTCCGCGTCGCCCGCCGGCTGGGCCCGGGCAGACGGGTCGCGGCGATCCTCGTCGACAGCGGGCTCAAGTACCTCCGTGGCGAGGTCTACACCTGAGCGCGTCCCGCGGCGACCCGAGCGCGGCAGCCATCACGGCGCTTCCCAGACCACTCGATGCAATCGCGATGCGACCGCGGCTCGCCGCCCTGCTCGGGGCGATGTGTATCGCCTTCTCCGGGATCTTCTATCGCTACGCCGAGGTGTCGCCTTCGACCGGGACCGTCTTCCGCTGCCTGTTCGGACTGCCGGTGCTGGTCGGCGTCGCCTGGCTGGAGCGGCGCCGGTTCGGCCCCATGCCGATCGCCACGATCCGCATCGCGGCAGTCGCCGGCGTCTTCTTCGCCGGCGACCTCACGTTCTGGCACCACGCGATCGAAGCGGTCGGTGCGGGCCTCGCGACCGTCCTCGGCAACCTTCAGGTCCTTGTCGTCGGCTTCGTCGCATGGGCCGTCTTCGGCGAGCGGCCGTCGCGTTCGATCCTCATTGCCCTGCCGGTCGTCCTCGCCGGCGTCGTCCTCATCTCGGGGGCCGTCGGGAGTGACGCCTACGGCTCGGCACCCGCGCTCGGCGTCGCACTCGGGCTGGCCACGGCCCTCTGCTACTCCGCCTACCTGATCGTCATCCGCCGCGGCGGTCGCGATCTGCGGAGGCCCGCCGGTCCGGTCGCGGTTGCGACGGCCTCGACGACCGTCATCGCCGCGCTGTTCGGATTCCTGGTCGGCGACCTGGACGTCGCGCCGGCGGCCGCGAGCCTCGGCTGGCTGGCGCTCCTGGGCCTGACCTCCCAGTCCCTCGGCTACCTCTTCATCTCGCTGTCACTTCCCCGCCTGCCGGCCGTCGTGACCTCGATCATCCTTCTGTCGCAGCCCGTGGCGACCGTCGGCCTGTCGATCGTCCTGCTGGGGGAGGCGCCGTCAATCGCCCAGCTGGCGGGGGTCGGCCTCGTCATCGGTGGGATCGCGGTCGCGACGCTGCCGGTCGGCAGGCTTCGCGATTCGCTCCGGAGCAGCCCGGCGACCTGAGCGTCAGGCCTCGGCGTCGGTCGCCCCGGCGGGCGGATAGGGGGCAAGCGTCGGTCCTTCGAGCGGCCCCTCGTCGGGCTCGTCGGCAACCTGGGCGCCCCACTCGTGCGTATGGCCGCCGGCCGGTTCCGCCGGCCCGACGTAGGCGGGCAGCGCCGATCGGGGCTGGTCCCGATCGTGGGTCACTCCGGGGTCGCCCAGGGCGATGCGCCGGCTCGGGAGCGCCGTCGCCAGGTCGTCGACCACATCGTTCGGCATGCGGTCCGGCGCGACGGCCCGAAGGGCGTCGAACCCCGTGATGCCGAGCAGGACCGGCCAGCCGGGCTCGTCGTCGAACGTCGGCACGAGGAGCGGCTCGCGGGCGGTTCCGTAAGCCTCGATGAGCGAGGTGATCGTCTCTGGCCCGACCCACGTCAGGCGAGCGGGCCAGACCAGGGCTCCGCCGGTTTCGTGGACGGTCGCGACCGCGACCTCGATGCCGCGGATCATCTGACCTGCGGGTCCTGCTTCGATGGGAGCGGGCTCGGCCAGGGTGACCGGCGAGCCCGCGAGCGCTGCCGCGACGGCGCCATCCGGATCGTGGGCGACGACGACGATCGGAGTGGCGCCACCCGCCCAGGCGATGTCGGCGATGCGGCGGACGGACGGCAGCCCATCCGCGTCGGCGAGGGCCAATTCGGGGCTGGCGGCGAGGATGATCGCGGCGACGGTCACGGCCCGATGCTAGCGCGGGCCGCCCCTCTGCGCCGGGCCGGATCGCGATCCATGCGAGAATGGCCGCCCGATACGCCCTGGAGTCCCGCTCGACCGTGCCCGCCGCCCCGAACCTTGCGATCCGCAGCGACCTGCGCAATATCGCCATCGTCGCCCACGTCGACCACGGCAAGACGACCCTCGTTGATGCGATGCTCCGTCAGACCGGGACGTTCCGCTCGAACGAGACCGTCGTCGACCGCGTCATGGACTCGGGCGACCTGGAGCGGGAGAAGGGGATCACGATCCTCGCCAAGCAGACGACCGTCGATCACGGCGGGGTCAGGCTGAACATCGTCGACACCCCCGGCCACGCGGACTTCGGCGGAGAGGTCGAGCGGTCTCTCCTGATGGTCGATTCGGTCCTGCTCCTCGTCGACGCCGCGGAGGGGCCCCTGCCCCAGACGCGCTACGTCCTCCAGAAGGCGATGGCCCGCCACTTGCCGGTCGTTGTCGCGCTCAACAAGATCGATCGCTCGGACGCCAGGGCCGCCGAGGTCCTCGACGAGGTCTACGAGCTCTTCATCGACCTCGGCGCCGACGAGCGCCAGATCGAGTTCCCGGTCGTCTACACGAACGCCAAGCTCGGGACGGCGACGCGGTCGCTCGACGAGCCCGGCACGGACCTGCGAGCCCTCCTCGACATCCTCGTCGAGGTGACGCCGCCGCCCTCGTACACGCCCGACCACCCGCTCCAGCTCCTCGTGACGAACCTGTCGGCGAACGAATACGTGGGGCGGATGGCCGTCGGGCGGATCTGGAACGGCACGATCCGGACAGGCCAGCGCATCACCGTCCTGCGCGAGCAACCGGACGACACCGCGGGCTCCGTCGAACCTGGCCGGGTCGTCACCCTGTCCGGCTCGGTCACGGCCCTCCAGACGGCTCACGGCATCGACCGGATCGACATCGCTGAGGCGGGCCCGGGCGACATCGTGTCGGTGGCGGGCCTGCCCGACGTCACGATCGGCGACACGCTCACCGATCCCGCCGATCCCCGCCCGCTGCCGCGCCTGGACGTCGACGAGCCGACGCTGAGCATGACGTTCGGGGTGAACACTTCGCCGCTGTCGGGCCGCGAGGGCAAGTACGTCACCTCGCGCCAGATCAAGGCCCGGCTCGATCGCGAGACCCTCGGCAACGTCTCGATCGAGGTCTACCCGACCGAGAGCGGCGACACCTTCGAGGTCCGCGGCCGGGGCGAGCTCCAGCTGGCCGTCCTCCTCGAGCAGATGCGGCGCGAGGGGTTCGAGCTCTCGGCCTCCAGGCCGGAGGTCCTGCTGCGGACGATCGGCGGTGAGAGGCAGGAGCCGTACGAGCGGATCACGATCGACATCCCGCCCGAGTACATCGGTGCGGTCCAGGAGGCGCTCGCCGACCGGAAGGGACGACTCGAGCAGATGACGACCGATGCCGACGCGCGCGTCCGGATGGAGTTCGTCCTGCCGGTCCGCGGGTTGATCGGCTACCGCGGGCAGCTCCTCACCGACACCCGCGGGACGGCCCTCCTCCACCAGATCGGCGAGGGCTACGGCCCGTGGGCGGGCGAGGTCACCCACCGCACGAACGGCGTCCTCGTCGCCGACCGCAGCGGGACGTCGAACGCCTTCGGGCTGTTCAACCTCGAGGAGCGCGGCGAGCTCTTCATCGGGGCCGGCGTCGAGGTCTACGAGGGGATGATCATCGGCGAGTGCTCGCGCTCCGGCGACATGAACGTCAACGCGACGAAGGCGAAGCAGCTGACGAACATCCGGACCCACTCCCACGACGAGTCGTTGCGCCTCACGCCGCCGCGGCCACTCACCCTGGAGTCGGCACTCGAGTTCATCGCGGCCGACGAACTGGTCGAGATCACGCCGGTCTCGATCCGCCTGCGGAAGCGGGCGCTCTCGGAGCTTGACCGCCGCCGCGAGAAGGGTCGCCAGGAGGACCTCCGCCGCGGCGGGGAGGGGGCGACTGTCGTCGGCTGAGGGCCTTTTCGCGCGAGTCGCCGGATGCTACCGTTCGGCTCGGAACCCGCCCAGGTTCCCTCGCCGCCCCTCGCCGTGGAGTTTGACGATGCGTCGATCCCTCGCAATCGCGGCGTTGCTGGCCGCGTGTCTCCTGCCCGTCCTCGCCGCCCCGGTGGCGGCGTTCCCGCTGACGACCTGCACGCTCTCGATCCAGTCGACCGACGCGGGCGGCGCGGCACTCGATACCGCCGAGTCTGGCGCCTCGGATTCGACGGCATCCGATCCGTTCAAGGTCGATTGGGACGGTGAGGTCGGGTACACGGGCTCGACGACCGTCGTGATCAAGGACTACAGCTACCAGGTGTCGGTGTTCGGCGTCCCAACGCCGCTTCGTGGCAGCGACGCGAACGACGACGAGACCACCGACGGCGACGGTTCGGTCAGCGTCAGCGCGAACGCGCCGTTCCGCGTCGCGGGCCTCTATTACGTGTCCGGAACGTACACGGGGGCCGGCGGTGAGTGTGCCGGCAGCGGCTGGTTCCAGCTCCTCGGCAACCCCATCGGCACCGTGCCCTGGATCGCCGGGGTCATCATGACGCTGCTCGGCGCGCTCGGCCTGGTCGCCGGGGCCCGCGGCCACGTGATCACGTCCGTCGTCGGCGGCGTCGTCCTGGGCCTCGGCCTGGCGCTGCTGTTCATCACGCATTCGGTGATGCCGTTGGCCGAGAACACGCCGCTGGCGGCGCTCCTCGGGGGTGTGATCGTCGGGGTGATCGTGGGGATCCTCGGCCGGCGTGGCAGGGGAGGGTCGGAGCCTGGCGCCCGCCTGATCGGCAGGGTCGTCTCGCTCGTCAGGTTCGCGACTCGAAGAGGCACATCGGTCGGCCGCTCTTTTCCCAGACGAATTCGCGCATCGCCTGGTGGACCTTCTCCGCCACCCGCCGAGATGCGAGGTTCTCCGGGGCGACGATCGACACGACGCGCCCGAACCCGAGCCGGCCGAGGACGATGTCACGGCAGGCGATCGCGGCCTCGGTCGCGTAGCCGCGGCCCCACTCGCGCCGGACGACGTGGTACCCGATCTCCGGTACGAGCTCGCCATCGACCGGCTGGAGCATCGGCCCGCAGTCGCCGAGGAACACGCCGTCGGCCGATCGGATGACCGCCCACAGGCCGAACCCGTTGGTCTCGTAGCTGTCCTGCGCCCAGCGGATCCAGCCCTCGGTCTCGCCACGGGTCTTCGGCGCCGGGTAGTGCTCCATCGCGACCGGGTCGCCGAGTACCTGGAGGAGCGAATCGACGTCGTCGAGCGTCAGCTCGCGGAGAGTCAGGCGGTCGGTCCGGGCGATGACCGTTGGAGCTGACATGCCGACAGCGTAACTTCCGCGAAGTCGATCCCTGGCGCGGCCGTCCGGTCCGCCAGGCGGACCAACGGGCGAACGGACGCCGCCAGACGGCCTCCAGAGGCCACCTCCGCCGCTGAACGGTCCGCGTGCCGGACCATCTGGCGGGGGAGAGCCCCGAATCCCGGGTTCGACGGCTCGTCCACCGCTGGTTGGTCCGCCTGCAGGACCAAGCGCCGAGGAGACGGCCTTGCGGCCTGGCGTCCGCTCAGTCCGTCCCCGGCGGGGGCCTCCGGTCCGCCAGGCGGACCAACGGGCGAACGGACGCCGGCAGATAGCCTCCAACGGCAACCTCCGCCGCTGAACGGTCCGCGTGCCGGACCATCTGGCGGAGGAGAGCCCCAAAGCCGCGGATCGACGGCTCGTCCACCGCTGGTTGGTCCGCCTGCAGGACCAAGCGCCGAGGGTGCCGGGCCCGGCCCGAGACTACCGAGGCTCCTGTCGCAGGCTGCCGCCGACGGTCCGGCTGTGCCACAGGCGGACGAGGACGAAGCCCCACATCCGGAACGGGCGCCACGAGTCGGCGATTCGCATCAACGTCGCCTCGTCGGGTTGCGCCTTGAGGTCGTATGCGGCGCGGATGGCGGTGCGTGTTCGCGGATCGGAGAGGGGCACGGCGTCGGCGAGCCCGGCGCCCCGCAGCAGGACGTGCCCGGCCGACCACTCGCCGATGCCGCGGATCTCGCGGAGAGCGGCGAGGGCCTCGTCGTACGGCACCGCCCGCAGGCGCGCCGTGTCGAGGCGGCCTTCGAGCGCGGCACGGGCGACCTCGTGGAGGCGGCGAAGCTTCTCCGGGCTGAGACCATGCGCCTCGTTGACGTCGGTGAGGTTCTGGGGAGGGCAAAGGCGTGCAGCCGCTGTCCCCCGATCTCGAGCGGCTCCCCATGCTCCCTCGCCAGGGCCGTCTTGATCGTCGCCGCCTGGCGCATCGAGATCCGCTGGCCGACGATCGCCTGGACCGCCGCCTCGTACGGCGAATAGAAGCAGACCGGCCGGAGGTGGTCGAACTCCGCCTGGAACCGGCCGATGACCTGATCGCGCTCGCCGACCTCGTCCCAGCCGGTCCCATCGTGGTCGAGCGACAGGGTCCGGGCGACCTGGTCACGAACGGCGTCAAGCGAGACGTCTGGCGACGACACCTCGGCTTCGCCCCGGATCACATTGCCGTCCTGCCACACGACCGCAGCCGCCGACCCGGCCCAGCCATCGACCGGAAACGCCATCGCCAGCCGGGTCTCGTCGCTGCCGAAGGTGCCCGCCGCCGGGGTGAAACCGCCGAGGAAGCGCTGGGCGGCGGCGAGACTAAATCGGCCGCGTGGCTCGATCGTGAACTCGACCATGACGGGAGTATTGCAGCCGCATGCGGACCCGTCGGAGCCGCTCCGCGGCCGCCGCCCCGAGCCTGCAGCGTACAATCGCGACCCATGGCGATCTACCTCGACCACGCCGCGACGACGCCCCTCCGGCGCGAGGCGCTCGACGCGATGCTCCCGTTCCTGACCGAGTCCTTCGGTAACCCCTCGAGCGCCCACGGCTTCGGGCGGGTGGCACGGGCGGCCCTGGACGAGGCCCACGAGCGGGTCGCGGCGCGGCTTCATGCCGAACCGCGCGAGATCATCTTCACCTCCGGCGGGACAGAGGCGAACAACCTCGCGATCAAGGGCGCCGCCTGGGCCGGCAAGGGCCGCGGACACCGGATCGTGACCTCAACCGTCGAGCATCACGCGGTCGGACACACCCTCAAGTACCTGGAGCGGTTCGGCTTCGAGGTCTTCGAGGTGCCCGTCGATCGATACGGCCGGATCGATCCGGACGAGCTCGATGCCGCGATCACCGACAAGACGATCCTCGTCACGATCATGCTCGCGAACAACGAGGTCGGCACCGTCCAGCGAATCGCCGAGATCGCCCGCCGCGTCCGGACGCACAAGGGGGTCCTCCTGTCGGTCGACGCCGTCCAGGGCGCGCCGTACATCGATCTCGACGTCGAGGTGCTCGGCATCGACATGCTCTCGATCGGCGCCCACAAGTTCGAGGGTCCGAAGGGGGTCGGCGTGCTCTACCTCCGCCACGGCACGCACATCCTCTCCCAGCAGCAGGGAGGGACGCAGGAGCGTCACCGCCGCGCGGGCACGGAGAACGTCGCGGGTGCCGTGGGTCTCGCCGCCGCGTACGACCTCGCGTGTGACGAGCGGCCCGATACAGTCCGGAAGCTCCGCCGGCAGCGCGACCGGCTGAAAGCAGCCGTTCTCGCGGTCGACGGCGCGGAGCTGACCGGGCACCCGAAGGAGCGACTGCCGGGCCTCCTCTCGATCATCGCCCGGGATACCGACGGCGCGTCCGTCGCCCTGTCGCTCGACCTCGAGGGCATCGCCTGCTCCGTCGGGTCGGCGTGCACCGCGGGCTCGACGGAGGTCTCGCACGTCCTCTCGGCGATGGGCTATCCGGACGAGGAGGCGCGGGGCGCCCTGCGGATGTCGCTCGGCAGGACGACGACCGACGCGGAGATCGAGACCTCCTGCGACATCGTCCCGCGCGTCATCGCGTCGATGCGCCTGGGTTCCGCGGCCGTCGCCGCCGATCCGCTCGGTCAGGGCGTCACGGTGTGAGCCGGATCCTCGTCGCGATGTCCGGGGGCGTCGATTCCTCCGTCGCGGCGGCGCTCGTCGCGGAACAGGGCCACGACGTCGTCGGCGTCTGGATGCGCCTCCACGACGCGGCCGACTCCTACTCCGAGTTCAAGAAGAGCTGCTGCACGCTCGATGCCGCAGACGACGCCCGCCGGGTCGCCGGCCAGCTCGGCATCCCGTTCTACGTGATGAACCTCGAGCGGGAGTTCGACGCCGGCGTGCTCCAGCCGTTCCTCGATGCCTACCTCGACGGCCGGACGCCGAGCCCCTGCGTCGACTGCAACACCTACGTCAAGTTCGGGGCCTTGCTTGGCCGGGCGCGCCACCTGTACGACTGCGACGCCGTTGCGACGGGCCACTACGCGCGGCGGGTCGTCGGCGAGGACGGCGCCGCCCGACTGGCCCGGGCTCGTGACGCCGACAAGGACCAGACCTACTTCCTGTACGGGCTCCGCCAGGATCAGCTCGAGCATGCCCGGTTCCCGCTGGGTGAGCTGACGAAGTCGGAGGTCCGATCCGTCGCCCGATCGCTCGATCTCGTCACAGCCGACAAGCCCGAGAGCCAGGAGATCTGCTTCGTCCCCGGCGGGGACTACCGGGAGGCGCTTCGCGTGCGAGCCGGCTGGACGGCGGAGCCCGGGCCGCTGCTGGACGTCGGTGGCGATCGGGTGGGGGAGCACGGTGGCGCGGCCGCCTACACCGTCGGCCAGCGGCAGGGCCTCGGGGTCGCGCTCGGGGAGCCGCGCTACGTCAGCCGGATCGATCCGCTGACCAACACGATCCAGCTCGGCCGGCGCGAGGACCTGGAGACGACATCGATCGCGCTCGAGCGAGTCAGCTTCGTGGCGGGGGGCCCGCCGATGGGCGAGACGTCGTTCAGGGCGGAGGCGCGGATTCGCCACCGCGCGACCCCAATCCCTGCCACCGTTCGCCCGTTGACGCGCGTCGGAACCCGCGCGCGGCGGCCGCTGGATCGTCGAGACCGACGAACCGGTCTGGGCGGCTGCGCCCGGCCAGGCCTGCGTCCTCTACGACGGGGAGATCGTCCTCGGCGGTGGCCGGATCTCCCGGCCGGACGGGGCATCGGCCAACCTCCGGGCCAGCGCGTGATGATCGGCCCGGCGCCGATCCTCGCGCTTCTCGTCGGCATCTTCCACACGAGCCTCTACGTCCTCGCCCGCGGGTCGGCCGGCGGCCAGCTGCCGCTGCTGTTCGTTGCGGCGGTGCTCGGGGCGTGGGCCGGGGACGCGCTCGGCGCCCGTCTCGGCATCGACATCCTCCGGATCGGCGACTTCCGGCTCGTGCCGGCATCGCTCGTCGCATGGGTGGGGATCGGCTTCGTCTCGATCGTCTCGATCCTCGGCCCGACCCGCAGGAAGGCCGGTCCGTGAGCGGCGAACCGCCGCTCCTCGAGCGCCTCAGCCGGGCCGCTGAGGCCGCGACCGGCGACGACGAGCGGGCGGCGACGTTCGCCCGGGGATTGGTGCTCGGCGCGCTCGTCGGCGCCGCGATCGCAGGCTCGACGATCTGGCAGCGGCGCCAGACCCGTCTCGCCGCGAAGCCGGCGCCGCGAAGTGGCAAGTCCCGGCGCGACCACGGAGACCACCACGCCGCCCACCACGCCGCCCCATTTCGAATAGTCCGAACACGGGGCGCCCGACGAGGTCGGTCGGCAGCCGACCGCCACGAATTGATGCTCGGTCACCCTCGGACCCGCATCGGCACCTTGCCCGGGACGAAGTGCAGACCGTTTCTCGGCTCGATTTCCCCGACTGACCCGGGTCATCTTTCGGATGACCCGAATTCCGGGGCTTCAGTCGGACGTTGATCGGCCGTCCCTCCCGGCCCGCGACCGGGATGACACGCCGCTGCAATCCGAGGGCGAGGTTACCCTCTCACGCTGCGAGCAGCGCAGGCGTACCGTCAAGGCGCGGCGAGATCGCGTACGCGATTTTCGCCAGCGAGGAGGACTCCGATGCGACACGCCTCTCGTGCGGCCGTGCTGACCGCGGGCTTCGTCTTGACCTTCGGCATCACCGCTTGCGGCACGAACAATCCAAGCGGGGGTGGTGCGGGGGTGAGCGGTTCACCGGCCGGGGGCAGCCAGCCGGCCGGTTCGACCGGCCCCAGCGCGCCCGCGGCGGACCTGAAGGGTGACCTGACGGTCTGGGCGATGGGCAACGAGGGGGTCATGCTCGGCACCCTCGCCGACGCGTTCATGAAGGAGAACCCGGGCGTCAAGGTGAGCGTGACGCCGGTCGACTGGGGACAGGCCGTCGCCAAGCTGCAGACCGCCATCGCCGGCGGGACGACGCCGGACGTCAGCCAAATGGGGACCGACATGATGGGCCAGTTCGGGGCGACCGGCGCCTTCGAGCCCGTTCCGTCGGACGTTGACCCGAGCGCCTACTTCGAGAGCGCCTGGAATACGAACATCGTGGACGGCGTCGCCTCTGGCGTGCCCTGGTACGTCGAGACCCGTCTCCTCTACTACCGGAGCGACATCGCCGAGAAGGCCGGCATCACCGCACCGCCCGCCACCTGGGACGACCTGAAGGCAATGGCCAAGGCGATGCAGGCCACGGGCGGCGCAAAGTGGGGGATCTCGCTCGGGACGAAGAACTGGCAGGAGTACTTCCCGTTCCTCTGGTCGAACGGCGGTGACGTCGTCGACGCGAGCGGCAAGCCGACACTCAACAGCCCGCAGGCCGTCGAGGCGCTGACGTTCTACGACTCCTTCTTCAAGGAGGGACTGACCCCGACATCCGTGCCCGAGGGCTTCGACATCACGCCGGCCTTCGTCAAGGGCGACAACCCGATGTTCTTCTCGGGACCGTGGCACATCGGCCTGATCAAGACCGCCGGCGGAGCCGACTTCGACAGCAAGTGGGCGATCGCGCCGATGCCGAAGCAGGCGTCGTCCACGTCGTTCCTCGGTGGCAGCAATCTCGTCGTCTACAAGAACTCCAAGAACAAGGACGCCGCGTGGGCGTTCGTGAAGTTCCTGTCCGACCCGAAGACCCAGGCGCTCTGGTACACGACGGCGACCGACCTGCCGGCGGTCCAGGCGGGCTGGGAGGAAGCCGCCGTCAAGGCCGACCCGAAGGTCGCCATGTTCGGCGAGCAGCTCAAGGACACGAGGGCACAGCCGGTCAGCGCGACCTGGAGCGAACTCGCGTCCGCGATCAACGACACCCTCGAGAAAATGACGACCGGTGGCATCGAGCCACAGGCCGCGGCCGATCAGATGCAGCAGGCGGCGGAGTCGATCGGGACCAAGTGAGATGACGGCTCCGGCGCTCGTCCGGCGGACTGTCCCGGAGAAGCGAGCGGCCCCGGTCGCCCCGCGCCACGGGTGGCGACAGGACCTCGTGGGCTGGTCGTTCGCCCTGCCCTTCGTCCTCCTGTTCGGGGTCTTTCTGGCCCTGCCGATCATCGCTGCCCTCGTCCTCAGCTTCACGAGCTTCGGCCTGCGCGATCTCCAGAACCCGATCGGAACGACGTTCGTGGGCGTCCAGAACTACGCCGACCTGTTCGGCGACCCGAAGTTCTGGAAGTCCCTCATCAACACGTTCTACTTCGTGGGCGTCGGCGTTCCGTTGACGCTCATCCTGGGCCTCGTGGTCGCCAACGCACTCAGCCGCGGGATCACGAGGTTCCGGACCGCATTCCGGGTCGGCTACTACCTGCCGGTGATCACGAGCATCGTCGCGATCGCGGTCGTGTGGCGGTTCCTGCTCAACCCGGACGTCGGGCTGATCAACATGCTGCTCAAGGACATCGGCATCACCGGGCCGGACTGGCTCGCGGACCCTGCCCTCGCGATGCCGTCGATCATCGCCATGGCCGTCTGGCGGAACCTCGGATTCGCGATGGTCGTGTTCGTTGCGGGCATGCAGGCGATCCCGGTGATCCTCTACGAGGCGGCCGAAATCGACGGGGCGGGGCGCTGGCAGTCATTCCGCTGGGTGACCCTGCCGATGCTCCGCCCGACGATCCTCTTCATGCTCGTGATCACCACGATCGGCTACCTCCAGCTCTTCGAGGAACCGTTCGTGATGACCGACGGCGGGCCGCTTGACGCGACGCTCTCGGTGACGATGTACATGTTCCAGCAGGGCTTCGAGTTCTTCCACCAGGGCTACGCGTCCGCGATCGCGTACGTCCTGTTCGTCATCGTCGCGGTCATCGCGTTCCTCCAGTTCCGCTTCCTGCGGTCGGACTCGTGATGGAGACGGGGCGATGACGGCCGTCCAGGCGCGATCCTCGGAGGCACCGCTTCCGTCCGGCGCCTCGAGCGGGCGTTCCTCGAGCGTGTGGTGGGTCTATCTCCTGCTGACCCTCGGGATCCTGCTCATGGTCGGACCGTTCCTGTGGATGCTCCTCGGGTCCCTCAAGCCGCAGGCGGAGTTCCTCGTCAATCCACCCACGTTCCTGCCGAAGGCGCCGACGACCAACAACTACGAGCGGCTCTTCAGCCAGCTCGACTTCCCGCGCTTCTTCTTCAACTCGTCGGTCATCGCGCTCGTCGTCACCGTCGGCAATGTCCTCTTCTGCCCGATGCTCGGCTTCGCGCTCGCCAAGCTCCAGTGGCGCGGCAAGAGGGTGATCATGGGTCTCGTCCTCGCGACCCTCATGGTTCCGGCAGGGATCACCCTGATCCCGAACTTCGTGCTCATGGCGAACCTCGGGCTCGTCAACACGTATCCGGGCCTGATCCTGCCGTTCCTCGTCGGCCCGTTCGGCGTCTTCCTGACCCGCCAGTTCATGTACGGCATCCCGGACGAGCTCCTGGAGGCCGCCCGGATCGACGGGGCGAACGAGTGGCGGATCTTCTGGCAGGTCTTCATGCCGATCACGGTGCCGGTGCTCGCGACGCTCGGGATCCTGACGTTCCTCGGAAGCTGGAACAGCTTCATCTACCCGCTCGTGATGGCCCAGGAACCGAACATGTACACCCTGCCGGTCGCGCTCGCGACCTTCGCCACCGGCCAGTACCAGGCCGACCACGGCATGCTCATGGCCGGCTCGGTCGTGCTCGTCGTTCCGGTCCTGATCATCTTCATCCTCTTCCAGCGCTGGATCACCGAGGGGATCGCCACCACAGGACTCAAAGGCTGACCTCGGAGGTATCGACATGCGCCCACGACGTCCAAGTCGCCTCGTCACCGCCCTGATTGCCCTCGTGATCGCGGCCGTCGTCGCCCCGGTCGGCGTGTCGGCGGGCGGCTCGACCGGCGGCCCGGCCGGCGGCTCGTCCGGCCTGAGCCAGCGCGATCGCCAGACGTTGCTCGGCTACGCCCGCACCACTTGGGCATCGTTCGTGGCCATGACCGACCCCAGGACGGGGCTGCCGGCGGACAGCCTCGATGCGGACGGCGCGACGAGCATCCAGACCTCGACGACCAACATCGGCGCGTACATGTGGAGCACGGTCGTCGCGGAGCGGCTGGGCATCATCCGCCATCGGGAGGCCGTCGCCCGCCTGAAGGTGACCCTCCACTCGCTCGAGACGATGGAACGTCACCAGCCGAGCGGCCAGTACTACAACTGGTACGACCACACGACCGGTGCCAAGCTCACCACCTGGCCGTCGACCGGCGAGCCCCTGACGCCGATCCTGTCGTCGGTCGACAACGGCTGGCTGGCAGCCGCGCTCCACGTCGTGGCGAACACCGTCCCCGACGTGTCGAAGCGCGCGTCGCGCCTGTTCGACAGCATGCACTTCGGCTTCTACTACCGGCCGGACGTCAACCGGATCGCCTTCCACGTCGCGCCCGACACCGGCGAGTCACCGTGCTGCTACGACACGATCGTGAGCGAGAGCCGGATCGCGAGCTACATCGGGATCGCCACCGGCGAGCTGCCGGCCAAGGAGTACTTCGGCTCGTGGCGGACGTTCCCCGAGACGTGCGACTGGAACTGGCAGGAGTCGAAGCCGGTCGGCTTCCACCGAACGTATCTCGGCGTCGACGTGTTCGAGGGTGCCTACGAGGTCAACGGCGCGCGGATCGTGCCGGGCTGGGGCGGCAGCATGTTCGAGGCGCTGATGCCCACGCTGTTCGTCCCGGAAGAGAAGTGGGGGCCGCGCAGCTGGGCGGTCAACCACCCACTGACCGTCGCCGCCCAGATCCACCATGGCCTCGTCGAGGCGGACTACGGCTACTGGGGCTTCTCGCCATCGAACACGCCTGAAGGCGGTTACAGCGTCTACGGTGTCGATGCGCTCGGAATGAACCCGGAGGGGTACCCGTCGAACGAGGACAACACGTTCGTCGACCACGGCTTCGCCGGCTGCGGACGCGACCCGAAGCCGGACCCGGCGCCCTCGGCGTACACGAATGGCGTCGTCACTCCCCACGCGGCCTTCCTCGCCCTACGCTGGGCCCCGAAGGCCGTCATGGACGACCTGGCCAGGCTCAAGGCCGACTTCGACATCTACGGTCACTGGGGCTTCCGCGACTCGGTCAACGTGCAGACCGGCACCGTCTCCGGGTCGTACCTGTCGCTCGACCAGGGGATCGTCATGGCCGCCGTCGGCAACGCCCTGGCACACGACGTCCTGCGCGATGCGTTCGCGACCAAGTCGTTCCGGAAGGCGCTCCAGCCGCTGATCGGCATGGAGACATTCAACGCCGGTCCGCTCGACCGCCGCTAGGTGCCCATCTCGGACCGGATCCCCGATATCGAGGTCCGGGAGGCGTCGGATACCGGGCAACGCCCGGCCAGCTCGGCGCGAATCGCCTGGTTCGCGACCGGCGCCTCGCAGACCGTCCGCGACCGACCCGCACCGCCGACCTCGCTTCCGCCGCCCCGGAACGTCCGGGCGGTCCGCGGGCGCGGCCAGGTCACGATCGACTGGTCACCGGTCGCCGGCGCCGCCGGCTACCTGGTCCACAGGGCGGACACGTCCGACGGCCCGTTCGAGGCTATCGACCAGGACAGCGGCGACGTCCTCGCGGTACCCCATGGCCCGTACGTCGACACGGCGAGTGCGCCCGGTTTGGAGCCCTGCTACGCGGTCTCGAGCGTGCCGACGATCGAGACCGAGGGCGGCGCGCTCTCTCCTCCGGTCAGTGCCCGGGCAGGTCCCGCGGACGCCACCATCGCCATCCGCGTCGACGCGGGCCTGACCCTCGGTCGCGTCGCCCGACCCTGGCGCCCGATCATCGGCTCCGAGCATCTCGCGCTCCTCCTCCGCGGCGCGGGCCCGGGCGGGCGAGACGTGGGCACAGAGCTGGCCGAGGCCTTCGGGATCGTCCGGCGCGAGCTCGGCGTCGAGGCCGTGCGGGCGCACGCGATCCTCGACGACACGCTCGCGGTCTATCGGGATGCGGGCGACGGGCCGATCCACGACTTCTCGAAGGTGGATGCCGTCCTCGATCGGCTGCTGGCGACCGGCTGCCGGCCGATCGTCGAGCTCTCGTACATGCCGCGCGACCTCGCGACCGCGCCGGCGGCGACCGTGTTCGACTATGGAGCGATCATCTCGCCGCCGCGCGACTACGAACGGTGGGCCGCGCTCGTTCACGACCTGGTCGCCCATCTCGCCGACCGGTACGGACGCGACGAGCTGCGGCACTGGGCGTTCGAGGTCTGGAACGAGCCGAATCTCTCGCCTGTTCTGGTCCGCCGCCGAATCCGACTACCTCCGCCTGTACGACGCGAGCGTTCGCGCCGTCAAGTCGGTCGACCCGACCTTCCGGGTCGGCGGCCCGGCGACCGCGGCCGCGGGCTGGATCGACGACCTGCTCGACCATTGCCGTGCCGGCGACGTGCCGCTCGACTTCATCTCGACGCACACCTACGGCATGGCGCCGCTCGACCTCCGTCCGATCACCGCCCGTTTCGGTCGACCCGACCTGCCGCTCTGGTGGACCGAATGGGGCGTCAGCTCGAGTCACGGTGCGGCGATCAACGACAGCGCGTGGGCCGCGCCGCTGGTGGCACGCGGCATGCGCTCGGCGGCCGGCCGCCTCGACGCGCTCGCGTACTGGGTCGCATCGGATCACTTCGTCGAGCTCGGCGAGGCGCCGGCGCTGTTCCACGGGGGCTTCGGGCTGCTCACGATCGGCAACCTCCGCAAGCCCCGCTTCTGGGCGTTGACGATCCTCGAGCGACTCGGCGAGGACGAGCTGGCCAGCGAGATCGAAGGCGACGGCGCGGGGGCGCTCGTCGAGGCGTGGGCGTCCCGCGATCCCGACGGCCGGGTGGCGATCGCGGCGTGGAATGGGACCCTCGACCAGTCCAAGGCGGACGGGGACCCCGTGCTCGACCGAGCGATCACCGTGGAGATCAGCGGGTTGACTGCCGGGACGTACGAGCTGTCCCACCACCGTGTCGACGCGGGCCATTCGAACATCGTCCGGACGTGGGAGCGACTCGGCAGGCCTGACTGGCCCGATGACGCCGGCTGGCTGCGCCTTCGCGCAGCCGACCGCCTCGAACCCCTCGAGCCGCCCCGCCGGGTCCGCGCCGACGGGGGCCGCCTCGAGCTCGCGTTCGACCTGCCGATGCCGGCAATGTCGTTCATCGAGCTCGTGCCCGGTTGACGACCGCGACGAGCGGGCCGGCCACGCGCGACCGGCAGGGGCCGGCCGCGGCCGAGCTCCGGAACGGGGCGGGCCTCGTGATCGAGCTTCTCGACAACGGCTCGCTGTTCGCGATTCGCCACGGCGACGTGCTCATCAACCAGGTCCTCGGCAGCCCCGTCGAGGGCGGTCTCGGTAACGTCTGGGTCCGACGGCGACGGCGCAACGGCATCTCCTCATTCCCGGTGCTCGGGCCGGCCGCGCCGAGCCGTTTCCGGACCTCCGTCGATGGCGCAGTGTGGGAAGGATCGGTCGATGGCCTCGACTACTCGTGCACTCTCCGACTCGCTCCGGCGCAGCCGATGTGGTTCTGGACGCTCAGGTTCGCAAACGCGACGGCCAGGCCGCTGAGCCTCGACGCCGTGCTCTCGCAGGACCTCGGGATCGCCCACGAAGCGGCCGTCCGGACCAGCGAGCTGTACACGAGCCAGTACATCGATCACACGACCCTGCGGGACGAGGGCCTCGGCTTCCTGATCTGCTCGCGGCAGAACCTGCCCCAGGCCGGCGCGTTTCCCTGGATCATGCACGGCTGTCTCGACGGGGCCGTCGGGTTCCTGACCGACGGTTTCCAGTTCTACGGTCTCGGCTACAAGGCATCCAACGCGCCGGCTGCGCTCGACCGACGGACGCTGCCGAACCGGAACTACCAGTACGAGTTCGCGATGCCGACGCTCCAATCACGGGGACTGTCACTCCGGCCGGGAGCCTCGGGCGAGATCACGTTCTTCGCCGCCTTCGAGGCCGATCACCCGGCGGCCACGAGCATCGCGGACACGAGACACGCCCGGGCCGCCGTGAAGATGTTCCGCGGCCTGGGCCCCGCCGCGATCGACGGACCGGCGGCCTCCCCGCCGGCCGGGCTCTTCGCCGCGCCGGTCATGTTCGAGAGCCAGGATCTCGGACCCGCCGACCTCGACCGGTTCTTCGGCTCGGAGCGACGCCACGTCGAGCAGCGCGACGGCGTGCTCCTGTCGTTCTTCCACGGCCATCAGCAGCACGTCGTGCTGAGGGCCAAGGAACTCCTCATGGAGCGACCGACCGGGCACATCATGCGCTCCGGCCTGGACCTGCTCCCGAGCGACGACATCCTGTCGGTGACGGCCTGGATGTTCGGCGTCTTCGGGGCCCAGCTCACGATCGGGAACACGTCGTTCAACAAGCTCCTCAGCGTCTGCCGCAACCCGCTCAACGTGCTCAAGGCGAGCGGTCAACGCATCTTCGTGAGGACGGCCCGCGGCTACGAGCTGCTCGGGCTGCCGTCGGCCTTCGAGATGGGTCCCAACAGCGCGCGCTGGATCTACGTGGGTGATGGCCGGACCCTGGTGATCCGCGTCGAGACCTCGCTGGACGCCCCTGTCTGCCGCCTCGGCGTGGATGTCGAGCAGGGCGGACCGCTCGAGTTCCTCGTCAGCCACAACCTCGTCATCGGTTCGAACGAGTACGACGCGGCCGGGCGAGTGGTCATCGACGCCGCCGCGGCGCGCGCCGCCTTGCATCCGGCGCCGGACGGGCTCCTGGCCCGGCACTACCCGGAGGCGACGTTCTTCATCGCCGCACCGGACCCCGCGCAGATCGAGTCGATCGGCCGCGACGGGCTCCTCCATGCCGATGGAGCCGATCGCGGGGCTGCGTTCGTCGTCGTGAAGACGAAGCCGGTCGGGCGCTTCTCGCTGGTCCTGACCGGCAGCCTCCTGGACGCGCGGCATGCCGAGAAGCTGGCTGCCACCAACGGCCAGGCGACGGCTCCCCGTCCGCGGGGTCCGGACGCCGGCGCCGACCGGGCGCTGGAGGAGGGCTTCTGGCCGGGACTCGGGCGGCGGGCGACCCTGGCTGGCGCGACGGGGCGGTGTGCCGGCGACCTCGCCCGGCTGAACGACGTGCTGCGGCTGTACCTCCAGGACGCGATCGTCCACTACACGACGCCGCATGGACTCGAGCAGTACAGCGGGGCGGCGTGGGGATTGCGCGACGTGTGCCAGGGTCCGGTCGAGCTCCTCGTCGCCACCGGCAATCCCGGCCCGCTGCGAGAGGTGCTCCGGATCATCTACGAGCACCAGTACCGGCTGAGCGGCGACTGGCCGCAGTGGTTCATGTTCGACCGGTTCCGCGAGGTGCAGGCGGCCGAAAGCCACGCCGACATCATCTACTGGCCGATCAAGGCGCTGTGCGACTACGTGGAGGCATCGGGCGACGTCTCGATCCTCGACGAGCAGGTCGCCTGGACCGACGACACGACAATGGCGCCGACGGCCGAGACCGACACGATCTTCGCCCACACCGAGCGCCAGGTCGCGACGATCGAGCGCGACTGCATCCCGGGCACCGCCCTCCCGATCTTCGGCCGCGGCGACTGGGAGGACACCCTCCAGCCGGTCGATCCGGCAATGTCCCGCCGGCTCGTCAGCAGCTGGACGGTCGAGCTCGCCTACCAGACCCTCGACCGCTACCGGACGGTCTGCCAGCGCGCCGGAAGGGCGGTCATGGCAGCCCGGCTCGGCATCCTGTGCGAGCGGATGCGCTCGGACTTCGACCGCTATCTCGTACCCGACGGCGTCGTCGCGGGACTTGCCGACTTCGGCCCCGACGGCATCGAGTACTTCCTCCATCCCCGCGATCGGACGACCGGTGTCGCCTACCGGCTGCTGCCCATGACGCGGGGCATGATCAGCGGCCTGTTCAGCGTCGAGCAGGCGAGGCGTCACGCCGGGCTGATCGAGCGTCACCTGTCGTTTCCCGACGGCGTGCGGCTGATGAACCGTCCGATGGAGTACCGGGGCGGGCCGTCCCGCACCTTCAAGCGCGCCGAGTCGGCGGCCAATTTCGGGCGCGAGATCGGGCTCCAATACGTCCACGCCCACATCCGCTACATCGAGGCGATGGCCAGGATCGGCCGGCCGGACGAAGCGTTCCGGGGACTGCTCGCAGTCTGTCCGATCCGCCTCGAGCTCGACGTTCCGTCGGCATTCCCGCGCCAGAGCAACGCCTTCTTCAGCAGCTCCGATGCCGCGTTCCTGGACCGCCGGCAGGCACGCCGTCAGTTCGGCAGGATCAGGAGCGGGCGGGTGGGGGTCAAGGGCGGCTGGCGGGTCTACTCGAGCGGACCCGGGATCTACCTCAACCAGTTGATCTCGAACGTGATCGGCGTGCGGATGTCCTTCGACGACGTGGTGCTCGACCCGGTGCTGCCGCGGCGCGCGGACGGACTGACGTTCGACTTCGCGTACGAGGGCCGGCGGGTCCGCTATCTCTTCCGCGTCACCGGCGACGGCTTCTCGCCACGGGAGGTGCGTGTCAATGGCCGGCTGATGCCGGCCGACAGGTACGCGGACAATCCCTACCGGCCCGGCGGCATGCTCATCGCGAGGAAGACCTTCAGCGAGGCGCTCGATCGGGAAGAGAACCTCGTCGAGGTCCGCATCTGAGGCGACCAGCCTCGACGGGCAGCGGCGTCCCGATGGGGCTCACGCAGCCGCGCGGTCGTAGCTCGCGATGACCAATTCCGCCATCAGGCGGGCCGAATCAGCGTCGATCCCGTACACCACCAGGATGTACGGCGACTCGATCCACATGACCGTCGCGGCCGACGATGCCGACCCGACGATCGCGGTCCTGCCCGCGACGGTCGTCCGCTGCGCATCGCCCCCGGAGCCGCCCTCGAACCCTCGTTCAAGGGCTCCCCAGTCTGGAGATGGGCCGACGTTGATGTCGCCGACGATGAGGAACCCGACCAGTCCACCGCCGTCGAGGACCCGCCGGACTTCGTAGGTGCCAAGGCCGTCCGCGATCGCGGTCCTGAGCTCTTCCTTCTCACCCGCGGTCGGCAGCGACAGCGAGAACGGCGCGGCGATCTCCAGGTACGAGTCGATCGGCCTGCCCGGCCCGACGGATGCGTCGAGTCCCGCCTGGCGACCGACGCCGACGAGGAGAATCAGCGCCGCGACGACCAGGATCCACGGCGACCGGAGGCCGCCGCGGCCACGTATCTTCACCACGACCCAGCGGACCAGGGCGGCAACGATGACGGCAGCGGCGATGGTCCCGATCACGACGCCGATCTCGTAGGAGGTGGGCGCCATCGGTCCGCGAAGGATCGCGTAGACGCGACCGAAGAACAGCACCGCCGCGATGCCGACGACCCACGCGACCGCCTCGACGGCCCGCGTGAACCGCGTTGCCGGTCGCGCCGTCGGGCGGGTGATGGATTCGTCACGCGGTCCCCACGCGAAGGGAGGCGGTGCCGGCGGCGGCGCCACCGTCGGGTCGGCGCTGGGACCGGACCCGAGGTCGACGGGCTGGCCGAACGGAGCGGGCTCGTCCGCCGTCGGCGGTTCGTCGGATCCGTTCATGGGCTGCCCTTCAACCTTCGTGCGTCGCGACCACTGTCGAGCGTAGCAGCGCGCAGCGCCCGGTCGGTGCGCGCGCGCAGCAGCAATGTGCCGAGCGCCTCGCCGGACGTCTCCGTTTCCGGAGGGATCGAACACGAATGTTCCGTTTCCGGCTGTACCCGCGCCCAGGTCCGCAGGCCGATGCTCGCTCGTGCGGGGAGTGGCATCAAACCAGACCGCGTTCGGGCCTCATGGACAGGAGTCGGCGCCAGACCGGCCCCATCGTCGCCGCGTCTTCGATCCTTCCGAATTCCGGACCCGGAGGCGGCGCGGCCGGCAATCCGGCCCGCGCCCGCGGCCGGGCACTGTTCTCGGCATTGATCTCGGTCCGGCGAACCGTCCGTTCGGTACCATTGCGGCCGATGCCGAGTCCACCTGCCACCCACGACCCGCGGATCAAGGCATTGCCCGCGGCCGAGATCCGGCGTCGCTTCCTCGACTACTTCGCCGAGCGCGGCCACACGATCGTTCCGAGCGCCAGCCTCGTCCCCGCCGGCGACCAGACGCTGCTCTTCACGAACTCCGGCATGGTCCAGTTCAAGGACGTGTTCACCGGCGCCGAGAAGCGCTCGTACACGAGGGCGGTCGACTACCAGCGGGTCCTGCGCGTCGCCGGCAAGCACAACGACTTCGAGGAGGTCGGCCGGACGCCGCGGCATCACACGTTCTTCGAGATGCTCGGCAACTGGAGCTTCGGCGACTACTTCAAGCGCGACGCGATCCTGTGGGCCTGGGGCTTCCTGACCAAGGACCTCGGGATCCCGCCTGAGCGCCTGGCGGCGACGACCTACACCGACGACGAGGTGGCCTGGAACGTCTGGCGCGACGAGATCGGGCTGCCACCGGAGCGGATGGCGAAGTGGGGGAACGTCGACGCGGGCGACGACAGGAACTTCTGGCGAATGGCCGAGACGGGGCCGTGCGGCCCGTGCAGCGAGATCCACTTCGACCGCGGGGAGCAGTTCTCCGAGGGGCCGGAGTGCATCCCCGACCACAGCGAGACCTGCCCGCGCTGGCTCGAGATCTGGAATCTCGTGTTCATGGAGTTCGACCAGCGGCCGGACGGCCGGTATCCGCTCCCGTTCACGAGCGTCGACACGGGCCTTGGCCTGGAGCGGCTGGCGAGCGTCCTCCAGCAGGTCCCGACGAACTACGACACCGACCTCTTCGCCCCGATCCACGCCCGGATGCGGGAGCTGCTCGGTCATGACCCCGGCGACTTCGAGGCGGAGCGGTTCAGCTACCAGGTGATCGCCGACCACTCGCGGGCAGTCACGTTCCTCGTCGCCGACGGCGTCCTGCCGGCGAACGAGGGCCGCGGCTACGTCCTCCGCCGGATCCTCCGCCGCGCCGTCCGACACGGTCGCCTGCTCGGGCGTCGCGAACCGTTCATGGCCGAGACGGCGACCGTCGTCATCGACACCATGGCCGACGCATACCCGCATCTCGTCGAACGACGCGAGGAGATCCTCGCCGCGATCGGGCGAGAGGAGGCCCAGTTCGGCCGGACCCTGGATGCGGGCACGAAGCTGCTCGAGGGGGCGCTCACGGGGATCGCGGCCACGGAGCGGTCGATCGGCCGCCGCCCCGAGGACCTCCCGGCCGGTGCCCCCGTCCTGCGGGGCGACGTCGCGTTCAAGCTCCACGACACCTTCGGCTTCCCGTTCGACCTGACCGTCGAGCTGGCGGCCGAGTACGGCGTCGCGGTCGATCGGGCCGGCTTCGAGGCCGCCCTCGCCGAGCAGCGCGAGCGGAGCCGCAGCGGCACGAAGGCGGAGCTCTCGCGGCACGCCGAGAGCACGGCCCTGTACGGCGCGATCCACGCCCGGAGCGGCGACAGCCAGTTCCTCGGCTACGAGATGACGGAGGCCCAGGGCCGGGTCGTGGCGATCGTCCGCGACGGCACCGAGTACGACGAGCTGACGGGCCAGGGCCAGGCGGAGGTGGTCCTCGACCGGACGCCTTTCTACGCCGAGGGCGGCGGCCAGATCGGCGACCGGGGCGAGCTCCGCGAGGCCGGCGGCGGGTCGTCGCTCTTCAGCGTCGACGATACGCAGCGGCCGCTCGGCGGGCTCATCGTCCATCGGGGGACGCTCCACGGCAGGCTCCGTGTCGGCGAGACGGTCGATGCGGTCGTCGACGCCGAGCGCCGCGCCCACACGATGCGCAACCACACGGGAACGCACCTGCTCCACCGCGCGCTCCGCAACGTCGTCGGCGAAGGCGCCCGGCAGGCGGGCTCGCTCGTCACGACCGACGGCCTGCGCTTCGACTTCCCGTTCGACCGGGGGCTCACGGAACCGGAAGTGCGAGCGATCGAGGCTGAGGTTCGCCGGGTCATCCGGGACGATCGGATCGTCACCCCGAGCTACATGAGCATGCCGGAGGCGATCGCCGCCGGCGCCGACGCGTTCTTCGACGAGAAGTACGGCGAGACGGTCCGGACGGTCCGCGTCGATGGCTACAGCCACGAGCTGTGCGGCGGCACGCACTGCCGGGCGACCGGCCAGATCGGGGCGTTCGTCATCACCGGCGAGCGGTCGATCGGATCGGGGATGCGCCGGATCGAGGCGCTGACCGGGGCCGGCGCGGACGCCTGGCTCGACGACCGTATCGCGCTTCTCGAACGAGCGACGGAGGCCGCGGGCGCCCAGTCGGCCGAGAAGCTCGCGGATCGAATCCAGGCACTCCAGGCGGATCTACGGCGTAGTAGATCGAGTCGTATCCAGGGAACCGGCACCGTCACCAATCCCAGCGAGCTTGCGGCAAATGCCGAGGAGATCGCACCCGGGGTGCGACTGGCTAGCAAGACCTTCACCAACTTGGAGTCAATTGACGACCTCAAGAAGATCGCGAAAAACGTGCGGAGCGCCCTACCGAGTGGTGTCATTGCCCTCGGGCTCGACGCGGACGAGCCCCAGATCTTCGTGACGGTCAGCGACGACCTGGTCGTCCGCGGTGTCTCCGCCGGCGACCTCGTCCGCGTCGCAGTCGGCGCGATCGACGGCAAGGGCGGCGGGAGACCCGAGATGGCGCAGGGCAAGGGATCCCGGCGCGAAGGCCTGCCGGACGGCCTTGCCGCCATTGCCACCGAGATTCGGGCACGAGCCGAGCCGGACGCCTGAATGGCCTTCTGGCGAAAGATCCTCCAGCGCGACAAGGACGAGGCACTCGCCGCATGTACCGCGCTCGACATCGGGACCGAGTTCGCCAAGGCGCTCGTCTTCGAGATCGGCGCCGATGCGCACGGCACGGTCCGCGGCGTGGGGCGGAAGCGCCAGGGCCTGAGCCACATGCAGTCCGGCACGGTCGCCGACATCGCCGCGGTCGTCGACAACTGCGCCGTCGCTCTCCAGGAAGCCGAGGAGATGGCCGGCTTCCGGCCGAGCCAGGTGGTCGTCGGGATCGCCGGCGAGCTCGTCAAGGGCTTCACGACGACCCACAGCCAGGAGCGCAAGAAGCCCGATCAGCCCATCACCGAGGGCGAGCTCCAGAAGCTCATCGACATCGTCCAGCGCGAAGCCCTGCGCGAGGCCGAGCGGTCGATCACCTGGGAGACCGGCCTCCCCAACGTCGACGTCCGGCTTGTCCACGCGGCCGTCGTCGGCGCTTCGATCGACGGCTACGCGCTGACCAACCCGGTCGGGTTCCAGGGCCGCCACGTGAAGATCGGCATCTTCAACGCCTTCGCCCCGCTCGTGCACCTCGGTGCCCTTCAGAGTGTCGCCAGCCAGCTCGACCTCGAGCTGCTCGAGGTGGTCGCCGAGCCGTATGCCGTCGCCCGCGTCCTCGGCTCCGACGCGGTCCGCCAGGCGGGCGCCCTGTTCGTCGACGTCGGTGGCGGAACGACGGACGTCGCGCTCGTCCGCTCCGGCGGGATCGAGGGCACCCGGATGTTCGCCCTTGGCGGGCGCGCGTTCACGAAGTCGCTGGCCGATCGTCTGGATCTCCCGTTCCCGCGCGCGGAATCAGAAAAGGTGGACTACGCCCGTGGGCTGCCCGTGGAGCGGCACGACGAGATCGCCAAGATCGTCGCCGACGACGTCGAGGTCTGGGCGGCCGGAGTCGAGCTCGTGATGGAGGAGCTTGGCGGTGGCGATCTCCTCCCGAGCAGGATCTACATCTGCGGCGGCGGGTCGAGGCTGCCGGAGGTCCGCGAGGCACTCGCCGCAGAGCGGTTCTGGAAGCGGCTCTCGTTCGCCCGTCCGCCGGAGATCGTCGTCATGGGGCCCGCCCTGGTCGAGACGATCTCAGACGCGACCAACCTGCTGGTCGACCAGCAGGACGTCACGCCGCTCGGGCTCGCGTACCAGGCGATCGAGCTCCAGACGACGGAGGATCCGCTCGACGCGGCACTTCGGCGGGTCCTCAGAGCGATGAAGGTCTAGGCTGCAATTCCGATGGCGACCGGCACCGTCTACCTCGACGTCGACGACGAGATCACCTCCGCCGCCGCCCGGATCCGCGGGTCCGAGGCGACCAAGGTGGCGCTGGTGGTGCCGTACGGCTCGCGGATCGCCACGTCGCGGATGAACTTCCGTTTGCTGTCGCGCGAGGCGCTCGTCAACAACCGGCGCCTGTCGATCGTCGCTGCCGATCCGGCGACCCGGGCTCTCGCTGCCTCAGCGGGCCTCCCGGTGTTCGCGAGCGTCGCCGAGTGGGACGCGGCGGCGGCGGCTCCGGCCACGACCCCCCCGACGGGCGACGCGGCCGGCAGCGCACCCGCCGCGCTCGGTTGGCCGCCAGCCGAGGCGGACGGGCTTGCCCCTCCACCGCCGGCCGCCGGGGAACCGGGTCCCGCGACGACCGGCTCCCGATCGCGCAGGAAGCCCGTCGGGCCGTCGATGGACGAGGCCCAGACGCTTGGCCTGCCGCTGGCGGCGGACGCAGCGGCGGCGGACGCAGCGGCGGGCATGGCATCTGCTCCGCGCGGCGGCGCGACTCCGCCGGCTGCCGCGACGGGCCCTGTCGCGCCGGCCTCGCGATCGACCCAGGGGGCCCGCTTCCCGGTCGCCGGGAGCCGGTCGATGCCGCGGATCGGCGGGCTCGCGATCGTCGTCGCCGCGGTCCTCGTGCTCGTGATCGTCGTCGCGGGTGTGGGTGCCTATGTCTTCCTGCCGTCGGTCGAGATCGTGGTGACGCCTCGCCAGGAGGCGATGTCGATCGACCTCGTCGTCCGCGCCGACCCGGAGGCCGCCGCTCCGGATGCGACCGCGAATGTCGTCCCGGCGCTCCTGCTCGACGTCCCGGTCGATGTCTCCGACACGTTCAACGCCAGCGAGAAACGGGTCGAGGAGGAGACCGCCAGCGGTCAGGTGGAGTTCCGGAGCTTCGACACGGGCGCATCGAACACGATCGCCAAGGGCAGCATCGTTTCGACCGAGGGAGGCATCAAGTTCAAGACGACGGCCAGCGTGACCCTGCCGAGGGCGCAGTTCATCCCGCCCAATGAGGTCCGGGAGTCGTCGCGGACGGTCGGCATCGTCGCGCTCAAGCCCGGGACCGGCGGGAACGTGCCGCAGAACTCGATCCTCGTGATTCCACCCGGGGAGGACCCGGCCATCACGAAGGTTCGCAATGTGGCCGAGACGAGCGGTGGGACCCATGACGAGTTCCCGCGGATCGGCCAGAAGGACGTCGACGCGGCGGTCGCGTCCCTCACGACGAAGCTCTCGGAGGCCTTCGCCGCCCAGATCGAATCGGGTGCCGGATCGCCGCCGAATGCGACGGTCTTCGCGGAGACGGCGATCCTCGGCGCGCCGACGCCCAGCACGGACCCGGCGACGCTTGTCGGCAAGGAACAGGCGACCTTCGAGCTCGGCCTCGCGGCAACAGGAACCGTCACCGCGGTCGATGCCTCGCCGGTCGTCAAGATCGCCGAGACGCGGCTCCTCGCGACCGTCGGGGCGGACCACCGTCTCGTGGACGGGTCGATCAAGATCGTGCCCGGCGATCCCACGGTCACGAACGGCGAGGTCACGTTCCCGGTGACGGCGAAGGCGGCGCGCGTCCGGATACTCGATCGAGCGGAGCTCCTCGGTCTCATCAAGGGCCAATCCATCGATCAGGCGCGCACGCTCCTGGGCGAGTTCGGCGACGTGACGGTGACGCCGTGGCCCGATTGGGTGACGACGATCCCCGGCATCGACTCCCGGGTGACGCTCGAGATCGTCGGCCAGGCGGACCAGGCGGGTGAGCGGTCGCCATCTCCGTCGGGCACGGCGAAACCGACGGGGACCCCGCGTCCGACAGGCACGGCCGGCCCGTCCGCGTCGAACTCGCCGTCGGGCGCGGCTGCGCCTGTCGCCAGTCCTGCGCCGTGAGCCGGATTCTCGGGGCGGACCTCGGCGGGCGACGGATCGGCCTGGCGGTGGCGGACCTCGACGGCGGCATGGCGGTCGCCCTCGTGACGCTGCGGCGGTCGACACCCGCCCGGGAGGCGGCGGCCATCAACCAGATCGCTGCGGAACAGGGTGCCGACGAGCTCGTCGTCGGCCTGCCGCTGCACGCGTCCGGGGAGCACGGCGAGCAGGCCGAGATCACGCGTGCCTGGGTCGCCGCACTCGAACCGCTCGTTAGCCTCACAATGACGCTGCGGGACGAGCGGCTCAGCAGCCACCTCGCGGAGCAGCGCCTCGGCCCGATGAAGCGGGGGCGCTCCGGCGGCCCGCCAACCCGAACCCAGCGAGACGCCTACCGAGCCCGGGTGGATCGCGAAGCGGCCGCGATCATCCTCCAGGACGAGCTCGACGCCCGCGCGGCGACCGACTCGGATCCTGGTTCGCGCACTGACGACGGCATGGAGACGACACGATGACCATCCGCTCCGGCGGACGACCTCGCGACGCACGGCAGGCACACCCGCTCGCCGAGCAGGCGCGCGACGAGCCGTGGGAGCCCGACTACCGCCGACCCGCGGGCAACGGCTACGGCTCGATCGGCAATGGCTCCGGGCGCCGCGGGCGAGGCGGCGGCGGGATCGGCGGCGCGCTCAGGTTCCTGCTGTTCGCGCTGATCCTGGCCGCGATCGTGCTGACGATCCTCCTCACGGTCCTGCGGCCGGTCGTCCGCGGCGCGGTGATCGACTGGGCGTCCGACTCGCCGGGCGCGCTGGCGGTGCCGTTCGTTGCGGATCTCGTCCGCGAGGATCTCGGCGAGAGGCTGACGGAGCCCGCCTCGGACGACACAGACCAGGTCCGATTCGTCATCGGCGCCGGCCAGAGCGCGACGTCGATCGCCGAGCAACTCGAGGACGAGGGTTTCCTCAAGGATCGGCGTGCCTTCGTCCTCGTCGCGGTCGAACGTGACCTGACCGGCCGTCTCAAGACCGGCGAATTCATCCTGCGCCGCTCCATGACCCCAGACGAGCTGGTCACCGCCCTCCTCGACCCGCCCACGGTGGCCCAGGTGGACATCGACCTGCGGACCGGGCTCCGTCTCGAACAGATGACCGCCAAGCTCGAGACGATCGATGGCCTGACGATGAACGTCCAGGACTTCTATGACCTGGCCAAGAAGCCGAGCGCGGAGCTTCTCGCGGATTACTCCTGGCTGGACCTCCCGGAGGGAGCATCGCTGGAGGGCTACCTCTGGCCGGCGAACTACCGCGTCCTGCCGGACACGACCGGGGAGGAGCTCATCCGGCTGATGCTCGACCGGTTCCACACCGCGATCGAGGACCGGATGAAGGTGCCTGCGTCACGGGGGATGACCTTCTACGAGGTCCTGACGCTGGCCTCCCTGGTCGAGCGGGAGGCCGTCCTCGACGAGGAGCGACCGCTGATCGCCGGCGTCTTCCAGAACCGCCTCGACCCGAAGCTGTTCCCGAACGGGCATCTCGGCTCGGACGTGACGATCTTCTACGTCAACGACACGATCCAGCTCGAGAAGCTGCCACTGCCCGACTGGACGCAGTACCTCTTCTGGGCGCCGATCAAGGATCCGCTTGCCGGCCGAGCTGCCGGACCACCTTGCCGAGTACAACACGTACACCCGGACGGGCCTCATGCCTGGGCCGATCTGCACCCCGACGCTCGCCTCGATCGACGCTGCCCTCAATCCCGACACGAAGGACCACTACCTGTACTTCCTGGCCAAGAAGGACGGGTCGAAGGAGACCGCCTTCGCCAAGACCAAGGCCGAGCACGACGCGAACGTCGCGAAGTACGGCGGCTGATCCGACCGATGACCCTGCCGACACCCGCCGACTTTGCGCCGCCGCCGACGCCTGCCGACCTCGTCCGCTGGGCAGAGGCCGACCGGGCGGCCCAGCCGGGCCGGCTCGCCCGTCTCCGGGCTCGATTCGAGGGCCACGGGGTCGACGCGTACTTCGGCGTCCGCCGGGAGAACACGCGCTACCTGACGGGCTTCGTCCTCGGCGAGGGCGAGGAGAAGGTCGCCGGGCACTCCGGCCAGTTCCTCGTCGGCCGGGACGAGGTGGTCGTGCTGACCGATTCCCGGTACACGATCCAGGCGAACCGGGAGGCGCCCGGCGCCCGGATCGACGACACGGGCTACGACCTCCCGGGGGCCTGGGCTCGACTCGCAGCGTCCGTGGGGGCGAATCGCATCGCCATCGAGGCCGGCTTCGTGCCCTACGCACTCTGGCGGCGCCTCGAGGCGGCGGCGCCGGACCGTGGAGTTGGTGCCGGTCGAGGGCTGGATCGAGGCCGACCGGGCGACGAAGGAGCCGGCCGAGCTCGAGCGGGTGGCGGCCGCATGCGCCGTCGCGGATCGCGCGCTCGCGGTGCTGCTGCCGGAGATCCGGCCGGGCGTCAGCGAGCGGGAGCTGGCGCTCCGGCTCGAGTGGCTCCTCCGGACCGGTGGAGCGGAGGCCGTCGCCTTCGACCCGACGTGCCTCGCGGGGCCGCAGGCCGCCCTCCCGCACGGCTCGCCGGGCGAGCTGCCCGTCCGCGAGGGATCCGTGCTCCTGTTCGACTTCGGGGCGCAGGTTGCGGGCTACCGGAGCGACATGACGCGGACGCTGTTCGTCGGGGAGCCGGCGGAGCGCGACCTGGCCGTCTACGAGCTCGTCGGCGCGGCGCAGGCGGCGGCGATCGCCCAGCTGGAGGCCGCAGTGGGGGCGGATCTCGACCTGCCGTCCGGCCGCGACCTCGATGCGATCGCCCGCGGCGTGATCGACGACGATGGGCGGTTCCCGCCGTACGGCCATGGCCTCGGGCACGGGATCGGCCTTGCGACACACGAGGGGCCATCGCTCAGCCGCTCGGCCACCGATGCGCCGCTCCCGTCACCGACCGTCTTTTCCGTCGAGCCCGGCATCTACCTCGAGGGCGAGACGGGCGTCCGAATCGAGGACCTGGTCCTGCTCGACGCGGGTGCCGGGCGGGTGGAGCGCCTCACCCTGTTCCCGTCGGACGTGGTGGTCGTCGGCGGCTGACCAATCGCCGTCCGCTACAATCTGGCGACCGAATCGACGATCACGCAGGCTCGGCGCGCCTGCGCAACAGGAGCCCGTCAACGACATGATCAGCACCGGCGACCTGCGCAAGGGCATCGCCATCGAGCTCGACGGAGAGCTCTGGCAGATTCTCGATTACCACCACATCAAGATGGGCCGGGGCTCGGCCCAGGTGCGGATCACGCTTCGGAACATCAAGCGCGGCCAGACGGTCGAGCGGTCGTTCCAGGCCGGGACGAAGTGGCCGCGAGCGTCGATGGAGAAGCGCCCGGTCCAATTCCTCTACCGCGACGGCGACGACTTCCATTTCATGGACCTCGACACCTACGACCAGTTCCACCTGACGGTCGACCAGCTCGAGGACGTCGCCCAGTACCTCAAGGACGGGCTCCAGCTCGATCGGACGAGCTACCAGGGCGAGACGATCGGCGTCGAGCTGCCCGTCACGGTCGACCTCGTCGTGGCCGAGACGGAGCCGGGCTTCGCGGGCGACACGCAGACTGGCGCCCGCAAACCCGCAACGACGGAGACGGGCCTCGTCGTCCAGGTGCCGATCTTCGTGGAGACCGGCGACACGATCCGGGTCGACACCCGGACCGGGGACTACCAGACCCGGGTCTGAGCCCCGCTGCCGGGTCACGCGCCGCTGGTCCGCCAGCCGGACCAACGAGCGACGGAGCTCGCACCGCGGCCCGAATTCGCCACGATTCTGGGCCTTCCCCCGCGCATTGGTCCGCCAGCCGGACCGCGTGGCGACTGACGCCAGGCCGGGAGGTCCGATCGGAGCCTCTCCTCCGCCCGTTGGTCCGCCAGCCGGACCAAGCGCACCGGAGCCCCGCAGCGGGCATGATGTCCCGGTGACCAGCCCCGACCGTCCCGAAGGCCTGCTCCCCGGTTGGGATGCGATCCCGGCCGACGACGACGCGCCCGACCGGGTCGGTCCGAGGCCGTCCATCTCCCGCACGCCGTCCGGCACCTTCGGCCTTCGGATCCTCGGAGTCAGCGAGGTCACGCGCGCGGTCCGCGAGGCGATCAGGGCTCACGAAGGGCTTCGCGACGTCTGGGTCGAAGGCGAGGTCGGCCGGGTGACGGTCAGCTCCGCCGGCCACGCGTACTTCACGCTCAAGGACGAGCGCAACGCGCTCCAGTGCGTCTGGTTCCGGGACGACCGGGTCCGATCGGCATTCCAGCCGCAGGCGGGCCTCCGGATCGTGGCCCACGGCCGGGTCGACCTGTTCGAGCCACAGGGCGCGCTCCAGCTCTACGTCGAGTCGATCCAGCCGGCCGGGTTCGGCGACCTGACGCTCCGCTTCGAGGCGCTCAAGGCGCGCCTGACGCAGGAGGGCCTGTTCGACTCGGCCCGCAAGCGGCCGCTCCCACCCCGTCCGACGACGATCGCGGTCGTCACCAGCCCGACTGGCGTGGTCTGGCGCGACATCGGCCATGTGCTCGCCCGCCGCTGGCCCCTGGCGCAGGTCGTCCTGGTGGCCTGCCAGGTCCAGGGCGACGAGGCGCCCGCCAGCATCGTGTCCGCGTTCCGCCGGCTCGAGCGCTGGATGGACCAGTGCCGGAGCGAAGGCCGGCCGGACGACGCGCCGCAGGTGACGATCCTCGCGCGTGGCGGCGGGAGCCTGGAGGACCTCTGGTCGTTCAACGACGAGCGCGTCGTCCGCGCGGTCGTCACCCACAGCGTCCCGGTCGTCTGCGGCGTCGGCCACGAGGTCGATGTCACGCTCACTGATTTCGCCGCCGACGTCCGGGCGCCGACGCCGTCTGCCGCCGCGGAGCTCGTCGTGCCGGACCGCGCCGAATGGGAGAAGGCGTTCCGCCGGGCGAGCGAGCGGATCGCCTCGGCTGCGAGCGCCCACCTCGGCGCGCTCCGGCGCGACCTCGACGCCGAACGGCGCGCCCTCGACCGGCTCGACCCGCTCGCCCAGCTCGCCGCGTCGCGCGAGCGGGTCGGGCTGCTGCTGGACCGGGGAGTCAGGGCCGTCGAGGGGATGCTCGGCCGGCGCAGGGTCGGCCTCGACACCGCATCGGCGGCGCTTCCGCAGCTGGCAACGGCGCGCCTCGGGCGGGCGCGATCCGAACTCGACGCGGCCGGCGCCGCGCTCGCGGTGCTGGACCCTCAGCGGACCCTCGAGCGCGGCTACGCGATCGTCCGGAGGGCGGCGGACGGGGCCATCGTCCGAGCGCCGGGAGAGGCGCCGCCCGCGACGCGACTGAGGCTCCGCGTGGCGGCTGGGCAGCTCGATGCGACGGTCGATCCGCTCGGGTGATGGAACTCCTCGTCCTGGTCGTCGGCGCCGTGATCGTGCTCGTGGTCGGGATCCGCCTTGGTATGCTCGTCGCGCCCCGCCTCGACCGCTGGACCGAGCCTGACGAAGAGGAGCCACGTGACGACGGACCAGGCTGAAACCGTCGACGCCGCGATTGCCGCCCTGCCGTTCGATGCCGCCTTCGCGGAGCTGCGGCAGGCGATCGAGGAGCTCGAAGCGGGCGGGCTGCCACTCGAGGAATCGATCGCCCGGACGGAGCGGGCCGTCGCACTCCAGCGGCACTGCGAGCGGCTGCTCAACGATGCGGAGCTCCGCGTCAAGCAGCTCCTCACGCGGCCGGGCGGCGGCCTCGAGGCGCGCGAACTCGCTACCGCCGAGGACGCCGCGCCGGACTGACCAACCGACGTCCTAGCGGGCGGCCGGCGGAACGTTCAGGTTGAAGCGGAACACGTTGTCGGGGTCGTAGCGGCGCTTGATCGCCGCCAACCGCGCGAATCGCTCCTGGCCGAAGGCCGCCATGATCCGTTCGGCGGACTCATCGGGCGACGCGTAGTTCGCGTAGCCTGCCCCGCTCAGCGACCACGGGCGAAGGACATCGGCCGCCCCGCGAGCCCAGGAGATCGCCCGGTCGTCGTCTGCGGCGGACTCCCAGATCGCGAGCACCGTTGCGTTCCACGTCGCCTCGCGCTGCCCGAATGCCGCCCCATCCGACGGTTCGCGTCGGGCGGCACCGACGATCGACTCCAGGAGGAAGAACGCATCCGGGACCGGGCTTGCCCGCTGGATGTCAATCAGCCGCGCCAGCAGTTCCGTGTCGAGGGCCCGGAGGAAGTGGCCTTTCCAGTAGTGGCGGAGCCCGAAGGGAAGGCGGCCGTTCATGTCCTGCAGCTCGATGTACGACATCGGTCGTGCATCGTCCTCGATGATCGGGAGGTCGCGGCGGAGGGGCGCGATCGCCCGTTCCGCCTCCTCGACAGTACCCGGGAAACCGAAGCCGATCGACAGCTGAAGCTCGCCGGTCCCGTCCTGTCCCAACGAGATCATCGGCGCGAATGCCGGAGGGCCGTCGTCGAGGACGTCGAGCAGCCGCGTCAGGACCGCGTCCGCCGCCTCGATCGGGTAGCGGAGGTGCCCGCCGTAGACGCTCGTCACCGGCGTCAACCCGAAGTCGAACCGCGTCACGACGCCGAAGTTGCCTCCGCCGCCTCGGAGCGCCCAGAGGAGATCCGGGTCGCCGTCCGGGGCGGCGGTCACCACGTCTCCGGCCGCCGTCACGACCTCGGCGGACACGAGGTTGTCGCACGTCAGTCCGGCGATCCCCATGAGCCAGCCGAGCCCACCGCCCAGGGTGAGCCCGCCCACCCCCGTGTCGCCGAACGTCCCGCCGGGCAGCGCCAGCCCGACTCCCTGGGTCGGCGGGTCCACGTCCTCCCAGAGGGCCCCGCCCTCGACCCGGGCAATCCTCCGCTCGGCGTCGAGCGTGACGCCCCGCATCCGGTCGAGGGAAACGACGACCGCATCGTCCGCGACGCAGTGACCCGCGACGCTGTGGCCGCCGCCGCGAACCGCGATGGGAAGGCTGACGGACCGGGCATACCGCACCGCGCCGATGACGTCGCGTGTCGTGGCGCACGAGAAGATGCACGCCGGATGGCGATCGATCGTGCCGTTGAACGAGCGGCGCGCGTCGTCCCATCCGGGGTCACCCCGGCGAATGAGGATGGCGCTCGGGGTTCCGTTCGACCCCTCCATGATGGTCATGCCGATATCGATGCATCTATGCCGAACGGTGTCAAGATGTGAGGCATCCGGCCGAAACATGCGACTTGGACCGAACAGGTTTAGAATCACCGTCGTCCGCCCCGTCCATCACGCGGGCCGCCGTCCACCCGTCCCGTACCGCAGCACCGCAGCAACATCCCCCAGGAGCCAGCCCGAGTGCCCATCCTCCCGACGCTCCAAGGCCCGGCCGACCTTCGCGGCCTGACGCTGCCACAGCTCGAGGAGCTGGCGGCCGAGCTTCGCGACACGATCATCACGACCGTGGCCACGACCGGCGGTCACCTCGGCAGCTCGCTCGGCGTCGTCGAAATGACCATCGCCCTCCATCGACTGCTCGAATTGCCGCGCGACCGGATCGTCTGGGACACCGGCCACCAGGCCTACCCGCATAAGCTGCTCACAGGTCGCTTCGAACGGTTCGGGACGCTCCGGTCACTCGGCGGCATCGGCGGGTTTCCGCGCCGCTCGGAGTCGCCCCATGACGTCTTCGACGGCGGTCACGCCGGGACCGGGTTGTCGATCGGGCAGGGACTGGCGACCGCTCGCGACCTGCGCCACGGCCTGGAGCGGATCGCGGTCGTCGTCGGCGACGCGGCCATCACGAGCGGGCTCAGCCTCGAGGCGCTCAACGACATCGGCCAGCGGAAGACCCAGCTCCTGATCGTCCTCAACGACAACGAGATGTCGATCAGCCCGACGGTCGGCGGCCTGTCGCGGTACCTCAGTCAGATCAAGCTGTCCGGGACGTGGCAGTCGGGCAAGACCGCCTACGACGAGTTCGTCGGCCGCATCCCGGTGATCGGCCCGACAGTCCGCGAGCTCGGACAGCGCCTCCGGGCGTCGGTCGTCAACTTCGCCCAGCCCGGCCGGCTGTTCGAGGATCTCGGGATCACCTACATCGGGCTGATTCCGGGTCACGACATCCGCGTCCTCCTCTCGACGTTCGGGCGGGCACTCGAGCTGAAGGGCCCGGTCATCGTCCACGTCCGGACCCAGAAAGGCCGCGGGTTCACGCCGGCGGAGACCGACCAGGTCGGCTTCCACGGGGCTGCCCTGCCTCCGATGACGGTCCCCGCATCGATCAACGGCAACGGCAACGGAAGCGGCAGGGAGGCAGAGCCAGTGCCGGCGGCGGCTGCGGCGGGGGCGGTCGGACCGGCCACGAACCTGTCGATGCCGACCGAATCGATGGCCGATGACGCCGCCCCGCCGACGGCCGTCCCGGGTCCGACGAAGCACCCGAACTACACGGCGGTCTTCGCCGCCGAGCTCATCGAGATGGCCGGGGCCGACCGGCGGATCGTCGGAATCACCGCGGGCATGCCGACCGGGACGGGCATGTCGAAGTTCGAGGCGAAGTTCCCGCAGCGGTTCGTCGACGTCGGGATCGCAGAGCAGCATTCGATGGCCCTCGCAACCGGACTCGCGATGGGCGGGATGCGGCCGGTCGTCGCCCTCTACTCGACGTTCCTCCAGCGCGCGTTCGACCAGACGGTCCACGACGTCTGCCAGAACGACCAGCCGGTCCTGCTCGCGGTCGATCGCGCCGGCCTGGTGGGCGAGGACGGGACGAGCCACCAGGGCATGTTCACGATCCCGGCCCAGCGCCAGCTCCCGAACCTCATCATCGCCTCGCCGAAGGACGAGCAGGAGCTGCGTTCGCTGCTCCGGACCGCGCTCGCCCAGGATCACCCGTTCGCGCTCCACTACCCGCGTGACGCGGGATTCGGGCTGCCGCCGGTCGAACCGGCGATCCTGCCGATCGGGCGGGGTGAAGTCCTGCGCGAGGGTACTGACCTGCTGTTCGTCGGGTTCGGGCCGATCGTCGCCCGGGCCATCGAGGCGGCCGACCTGCTCGCGGTCGACGGCTGGTCGACCGGCGTGATCAACGCGCGGTTCGCGAAGCCCCTCGACGCGGACCTGATCCTCGACCGGGCCCGGGGCAAGAAGCTCATCGTGACGTTCGAGGAGAGCGTCGAGACCGGCGGCTTCGGCTCAGGCGTGCTCGAGGCGCTCGAGGAGGCCCGATTGTCCGACCCGTCGCTCCGTGACGTCCCGCTTCGCATCATCGGGATTCCCGGTGACAGGTTCGTTGACCACGGGTCCGTCGCGGACCTCCGCGTTCTGCTTCGGCTCGACGCGGTCGGGATGGCGGCACAGGTGGCCGAGACGCTCCTCGAGATTGGAGCGGCCGCCCCGGTAGCCGCGGTGGAGCACGCCACGGTGGAGAACGCCGCGGTGGAGCACGCCACGGCCGGCTAAGTCGTCCGTCCGTCGCTCCCGCAGGCGACGATTGGTGAGCCGCGGTGAAGCGGGCTGTGCCACGATAGTCGGGTGAGCCCGACCTCCACGTCGCCGCACAAGTCGCCGCGCAGGCGCCTCGACCAGCTGATCGTCGAGCGCGGTCTCGCCGAGACACGGGCGAAGGCCCAGGCCCTGTTGCTCGCGGGGCGGGTCAGGGTGGGGGAGGGGGACGGAGCCCGTCTCGACCGGAAGGCCGGTGACCTGATCGACGCGACGACGCCGCTGGCCCTGACGGAGCGCGATCCATACGTCAGCCGTGGTGGCCACAAACTGGCCGCGGCACTAGATGCGTTCGGGATCGAGCCGGCCGGCAGGATCTGCCTGGATGTCGGCGCATCCACGGGCGGGTTCACTGACGTCCTCCTCCAGCGCGGTGCCCGGCGCGTCTACGCGATCGACGTCGGTCGCGGCCAGCTCGCCGAATCGCTCCGCCACGACGAGCGGGTCGCGTCGATGGAGCGCATGAATGCTCGAACGCTCGGGCCCGGGGTGTTGCCGGAGCCGATCGATCTCGCGGTCATCGACGTGTCGTTCATCTCCCTCGAACTCGTCCTGGGGCCTGTCGCCCTGACGCTTCGCACCGGCGCCGATGCGCCGATCGTGGCCCTCGTCAAGCCGCAGTTCGAGGCGGGCCGCGGCCGGACCGATCACGGCGTCGTCCGCGACGCGGCCATCCACCTGGAGGTCCTGGAGCGGGTCGTCGGCGCGGCCGCGGCGCTGCGCCTTGGCGCCCGCGACGTGATCCGCTCGCCGATCCTCGGGCCGGAGGGCAACCGCGAGTTCCTGGTCCACTTCCAGGCCGGTCCCAGTTGCGCGGAGATCGGTGATCGGATCCGGGAGGCGTCGCGGTCGTGAGCGTCAGGCGGATCGGCTTCGCGTACAACCCGACGAGCGACGCGGCGGTCGAGCTCCGGGAACGGGCCGCCGGCTGGTGCCTGATGCGCGGCATCGATCACTGGGCGGCGCAGGCCCAGGACTTCGAGGGGCTCTGTGCGGAGCTCCCCTCGACCGACATCCTCGTCGTCCTCGGCGGCGACGGGACCTTCCTCCGGGCAGCGCGGGCGGTCATCGCCGTCGACGTGCCGTTGCTGGGCATCAACCTCGGCAAGGTCGGGTTTCTCTCGAAGGCGGAGGCGAACGAGCTCGAGGCCGTTCTCGGCCGTCTGGTCGCCGGCGAATACACGATCGACGAGCGGATGGCGCTCGAGGCCCGGATCCTGCCCGCCGGGCATGAGGGATCCGGTGAGCCCCATTACGCCCTCAATGACGTCGTGGTCGCTCGTGGAGCGCTCGCTCGCGTCTGCCGCCTCGACGTGGAGATCGGTCCATCGCACCTCGCGACGTTCATCGCCGACGGCCTGGTGGTCTCGAGCCCGACGGGTTCGACAGGCTATTCGTTCAGCGCCGGCGGCCCGGTCGTCGACCCGCTCAGCCGGAACCTCATCGTGACCCCGATCTCCGGCTACCTCTCGGCGATCCGATCGGTCGTCGTCAGCCCCAAGCAGATCGTCCGGTGCCGGGTCGTGGACGCCCACGAGGCACTGGTCAGCATCGACGGCCGCGAAGACGTGCCGGTCGCCGTGGGGGACGTCGTCGAGGTGCGGGCTCTCGAGCGCCCGATCCGGCTGGTCGAGCCGCAGGGCGCGCAGCCCTTCTGGGACCTCTTCCGCCAGAAGGTCGAACTGCTGCCATCGTGAGCGCGGGCCGCCTCCTCGAGATCTCCGTGACCGATCTCGCCCTCATCGAGCGGCTACGGCTCGAGCTGGCCCCCGGCCTGAATGTCTTCACGGGTGAGACGGGCGCCGGCAAGAGCCTGCTGATCGACGCCCTGGGTCTCGCGACGGGCGTGCGTGCCGACACGACCCTCGTTCGCCACGGCGCGGATGCTGCCCGGGTCACCGCGCTCTTCGACCGCGTTCCGGAGCCGCTCATCGCCGTCCGCGAGGTCGCAGTGAACGGCCGATCGACCGCACGCCTCGACGACGAACCGGTCACGGCCGCCCGGCTGGCCGATGTCTGCGGAGCCCTCGTCGAGATCCACGGCCAGCACGACCAGCAGAGGCTGCTGGACGAGCGCTGGCAGCGCGACCTGCTCGACGCGTTCGGCGGCCACGCCACCATGCGCGCGACGATGGCGGACGCCGTCGATCGCTGGCGGGCGAACCGGGCGGCCCTCGCGGAGCTCGAGCTCGACCCGCGCGAGATCTCGCGGCGTCTGGCGGTGAGCGAGCACGAGACGGCGGAGATCACGGCCGCGCGCCTGCGCCCCGGCGAAGCCGCCGAGATCCGCGGGCGCCTCGAGGCTGCACAGCATGGCGAGGCGATCGCTCGCGGTGCAGCGACGCTCGTCGATGCGCTGGCTGCAGAGGAGGGCGGTGCCCGGGAAGCGGTCGCGATGGCGCTGCACGAGGCACGGATGCTCGCCCGCATCGATCCGCGGTTCGAACCGCTCGCCGAGCGCCTCGCGGGCCTCGAGGCGGAGGTCGCCGACGTCGCGTCCGCGGCGCGCGAGCTGTCGGAGACGGTCGACCACGACCCGTCCGAGCTGGCACGGATGGAGGAGCGCCTCTCGACGATCTACTCGCTCCAGCGCCGCTACGGCGACGACGAAGCCGCGGTCCTTGCCCACGGCGAGCGCGCTGCCGCGGAGGCGGTGAGGCTGCGCGGGCTGGACGCCGAGCGGGCGACGCGCCAGGCGGAGGAAGCGCGGCTGCTCGTCGAGGTGGCGCAGGCCGGTCAGGCGCTGTCGCGCGCCCGGGGCGAGGCCGCGTCGGGGCTGACCGCCCAGGTCGGTGCCGTCCTCGAGGAGCTCGGCTTTGCCGCCGATGTCTTCGAGGCCGTCCTCGGTCGCCGGCCGGCGGGCCGCGACGAGCCGGCCGTCGAGATCGGCGGTGACGCAGTCGCCTTCGACGCGTCGGGAATCGACGAGGTCGTCTATCGCCTCGCCCCGAACCCCGGCGAACCGGCACGGCCGCTGGCCCGGATCGCGTCGGGCGGTGAGATGAGCCGGGTCGCGCTCGCGATCAAGCAGGTCCTCGCCGCCGCGGACGAGACCCCGACGCTCGTCTTCGACGAGGTCGACACCGGGATCGGTGGACGCAGCGCCGATCCGATCGGGCGGAGCCTCTGGACGCTCGCCCGCCGCCACCAGGTCCTGTGCGTCACGCATCTCCCCCAGATCGCCGCCCACGCGGATGCCCACTTCCAGATCACGAAGCGGGAGCGGGACGGGCGGACCGTCACGGAGGTCGCCTCGCTCGACCGCGACGGGCGGACGGCGGAGCTCGCCCAGATGCTGGCCGGGGCCGGCGGCGGGTCGACCGCGCTCGCCTCGGCCCGCGAACTGCTCGATCGGGCTGAGGCGTGGCGGTCGGCGTCGCCGGCCCGGACCGACGCCTGACGTGCCGGCCGGAACGACGCTCGACCGCACGATCGACGACTTCCTCACCTACCTCCGCGTCGAGCGCGGCCTCTCCCCGGCGACCATCCGCGCATACCGCGGCGACCTCGACGACTTCGCGGCCGCCCGGGGCAGCGCCGCCGAGTGGGATCGGACGCCGGACGCGGCGCTGCGCTATCTCGCGGCGAGGACGCGCCGCGGCCGGCGGAACGATCCGGGCCTCGCTCCGACGAGCCTTCGCCGCCGGGCCGCGAGCATCCGCGGCTTCTACCGCTTCTGTTTCGGGGAGGGGCTGATCGGCGTCGACGTCGCCCAGCACATCGACCTGCCACGCCAGCCCCGCCTGCTGCCGGAGACGCTGACCGTCGATGAGGTCGATCGGCTGCTCGAGGCGGCGCCCGATCTCCGCGGACGGGCGCTCCTCGAGCTGCTCTACGCCGCCGGCCTCCGGATCAGCGAGGCGCTCGGGCTCGACGTCGAGGAGCTGTCGCTCGACGGCGGGTTCGTCCGGGTCATCGGCAAGGGCGATCGCGAGCGGCTGGTCCCGGTGGGCGACGTCGCGCTCGACTGGCTCGAACCGGTGGCTGGCCGAAGGCCGGCCGGCGCTGCTCGCGATCGGCAACGCGTCGCCGGACCGTGGCGGCCCGCTCTTCATCGGCGACCGGGGACGCCGGCTCGCGCGCCAGCAGGCGTTCGGCGTCGTGAAGGCGGCGGCCCGAGCGGCCGGGCTCAACGATCGGGTCAGCCCGCACACGCTCCGCCACTCCTTCGCGACGCATCTCCTCGAAGGCGGCGCCGACCTGCGCATCGTTCAGGAGTTGCTCGGACATGCGAGTATCAGCACGACCCAGCTGTACACGCATCTGACCGGTGAACGGGTCAAAGAGGTCTACGCTCGCGCTCATCCGCGAGCCTGAAAGGGAGGCACGCGCCCGATGGCCTACATCGACAACATGCTCGCATCGGGAGAGCGCCTGCTCCGCCGCGACCACCAGCACTGGTTCGTCCTGGTTGCCGACGCCCGCTACGGGATCCTCGCGATCGTCGTCGCCATCCTGCTGCTGATCCTGCGCGGCGTGGCGAACATCACCGGTGGCCTGGACAGCGCCATCGGCTGGATCGTCCTGATCCTCGTCGTGGGCGGGCTCCTCTACATCGGCTGGCAGATCCTCCGCTGGCGGAACGAGGAGTACGTCGTGACGACCCGCCGGGTCCTCCAGCTCGAGGGGGTCATCAACAAGCGGGTCCTGGACAGCTCGCTCGAGAAGATCAACGACGCCGTGCTGACCCAGTCGCTGTTCGGCCGGATGTTCGGGTTCGGCGACCTCGACATCCTGACGGCGGCGGAGACCGGAATTTCGCGTCTCCGCATGCTGAAGGACGCGGACGATTTCAAGCGGGCGATGCTCGAGTCGAAGCACGAGCTGGAGCTCGAGCTGTCGGGCGCAAAGCCGCTCCCGTCGCCGCCGCTCCGCGTTCCGTCCGAGCCGGCCCAGCTCCGGCAGCGGCCGTTGCACCGGCTCCGGCTCCTTCGCCCGCACCGGCGATTGCGACCCCGCCGCCGGGGGCCCCGTCGCGCGCCGACATGTCGCCCGACGAGCTGACGCGCACGCTCGCGAACCTGGCCGATCTCCGGGACCGCGGCGCGATCAGCCCGGAGGAATACGAGGCGAAGAAGGCGGACCTGCTCGGCCGCCTCTGACGAGCACTGGCTGTCGCGGCTCGGGCGGCACCGGCTGCCCGGGTAGGATAAGCGCGTCCCGCCAACGCTCCAGAGGCGACAGTGATCGATCCCAGCGAACTCCCGATCAGGCTCCTCCTGATCGCCATCTTCCTGCTCGTGGCATTCCCGGTCCACGAGTTCGCCCATGCCTTCGTCGCCTACCGGCTGGGCGATGGGACGGCCAAGCTGTTCGGCCGGCTGACGCTCAACCCGATCGTCCACTTCGACCCGTTCGGCGGCCTGTTCCTCGTCATCACTGCGCTGCTCGGGGGCGGGCTGATCTTCGGCTGGGCCAAGCCGACGCCCGTCAACCCGTCGAACCTGCGGGACAGGCGCAACGGGGAGGTGCTCGTCGCGCTGGCCGGGCCCGCGTCGAACCTGATCATGGCGAGCATCGTGGCGGTCGTGTTCCGGGTCCTCGTGGCGGCAAGCGTCGAGCTGCCGTCGTTCGCGTACGACGTGCTGTACCTGTTCGTCGTCTTCAACGTCGGGCTGGCCGTCTTCAACCTGATCCCGGTGCCGCCGCTCGACGGTTCGAACTTGCTCTTCAGGTTCATGTCGCCGCAGCAGGCGTGGCAGTGGCGGCCGGTCCTCCAGCAGTACGGGTTCCTGATCCTCATCGTCGTCATCGTCGCCCTCTCACGGCCCCTCGGCCTCCTGATCGGCAATGTCGCAAACATCCTTCTGGGGCTCTAAGGTCCGCCAGTTCCGCGCCCACAGGCGCGCCCGGGTCTCGGCCGCCGAGCGGACGGCGCTCCTCACGTGGCTGACCATCGACCAGGTGGCCGTCTTCGATGCGATGCACGTCGCGGATCGCCGGCACGGCCTGGACGTGGTCTCGACGCTCCGCGCAGACGGCTGTGTCGATGACGAGCTACTCATCGCGGGGCTGCTGCACGACGCCGGCAAGGGCGACACCGGGCTGTGGCCGCGGGTGGCGTACTCGCTCGGCCAGGAGTACGGCACATGGATCTGGCGGCTGGCCGGTCTCGTGCCGGGCGTTCGGAGCCCGCTCGAGCGCCTGAGGGACCATGCAGAGTCCAGCGCCCGCCTGGCCGCGGCTGCGGGCTGCTCGCCGCGCACTGTCGAGCTGATCCGTCACCAGGACTCGCCGCGCGACAGCGACGCCGGGGAACGCCTCCGCCTCGCCGACGAAGCGAACTGATGGAGGTCCACGCGACGGCCGCGGGCGTGCCTGCCGTCGTCTTCGGTGAGGGTCGGCGACCGGAGGCCGCAACCCGGGTCCAGGTCGCGGAGTTCGACGGGCCGCTGGCGCTCCTGCTGGCCCTGATCGAGGCCCGCCAGCTCGACGTCCTCACCGTTCCCCTGGGAGCACTCGCCGAGGCCTACCTCGACGCGCTGGCGACGCTCGAGGCGGACCGGCTCGGGAACATCAGCTCATTCGTCGCGATCGCGAGCCAGCTCATCCTCATCAAGAGCAGGGCGATGCTTCCTCGTCACCCGGACCTTGCGCCGGGCCTGCTCCCGGAGGACGAGCCCGATCCGGAGGCGGAGCTGCGGGCCCGGCTGATCCTCTACCGGGCCCATCGCGACGCGGGCCTGCGGCTCCAGGCCATCGCGCAGGCGCGGCTCGGCCTGTTCCGGCGGGAGCCATCCGCGGCGCTGGCCGCCGGGCTGGCGGGCGCCCGGCCTGCCGGACGCGCCGCCGCTCGACCCGGATCTCCTCGCCCGCGCCCTTGACGGGATCGTCCGGCTCGCGCCGCTGCCGCCGCGCCCGCCGGAAGCGATGGCGCGGACGATCACCCTCGGTGAGCGGGCGGCGATCATCCGCGAGGCGATCCGGCGCGCCGGGGCCGGATCGATCGTCCTGCAGGATCTCCTGCGCGGCGTTCGCGATCGGGTGGTCCTGGCCGTCACCTTCCTCGCGATGCTCGAACTCATGAAGCGGCGCGAGATCGTCGTGACCCAGGACGTCCCGTGGGGTCCGATCGTCGCCCGGGCGACGACGCCCGACGAGCGCGGCGTCGACAGCGCGATCGACCGTGACGCGCCGCTCGACGAATCCCTGGCCTCGTTCTCGTGAGCGACGAGGCGCTCCAGGCGGTCGGTCCGGGCCAGCTCGACGCGAATGGGTCTGCGCCATCCGCTGCAGGGGGAGCCGGCGACACGGCGGCTGCCCCCCAGGAAGGGGAGTCGAGCCCGCCGCCGGGCGAACTGACCGAGGCCCAGCTCGAGGCCCTCCTGTTCGTCGCCGAGCGTCCTCTGGGCCGGCGCGAGATCGCGTCGCTGGCCGGCGTCGACCGGGCGACCGTGGACGCGCGGCTCGGGGACCTCGAGGTCGCGCTCGCCGCGCGTGGGATCCGCCTCCTCCTGTCCGGCGACCGCGTCGAGCTCGCGACGACGCCCGAAGCCGGTGCGCTCATCGCTCGATACGTCGGCGCCGATGCGGTTCGCCTCTCGCCCGCGTCGCTCGAGACCCTCGCGATCGTTGCCTACCGCCAGCCGGTCGTGAAGGCGGCGATCGAGCGGATCCGCGGCGTCGACTCCGACTACACGATCCGGACGCTGCTCCACCGCCGGCTCGTCGTCGAGCTGGGCCGCTCCGACGCGCCCGGTCGTCCCTATCTCTACGGGACCGGCTTCGAGTTTCTCGAGCGGTTCGGCCTGACGAGCCTCGACGAGCTGCCACCGCTCGATGTGGAGGTCGCCGCCCGCCTCGCGGACGAGGGCGGGCGCGAGTCAGCGGGCGACCTCGACCCGGACCTTGGCGACACGCCCACAGAGCCCGCCTGATGCCGCCCGAGCGGCTCCAGAAGGTCCTCGCGGCTGCGGGCGTCGCCAGCCGGCGACAGAGCGAGGAGCTGATCGCGGCGGGGCGGGTGACAGTCGACGGTCGGCGGGCCACCCTGGGTCAACAGGTCGACGCGAACACGGCGACGATCGAAGTCGACGGACTGCCGATCGGATCGGCGGCGCGAACGACGTACCTGCTCCTCCACAAGCCGGCGGGGGTCACCGCCACGACGCACGACCGGCACGCGGCGACGACGGTCCTCGACCTCCTGCCGACCGCCCTCGTGCCGGACGGCGCCCGGATCTATCCGGTCGGGCGGCTGGACCAGGAGAGCGAAGGGCTCCTGATCCTCACGAACGACGGTGAGTGGGCGGAGCGGGTGCTCCACCCGCGGTTCGGGGTGGAGCGGGAGTATGCGATCGGGCTCCGCGTCCCGCTCGACGGGGACCAGCGCAGGGCTCTCGACGCGGGCATCCCGCTCGACGAGGGCCTGGCGACGCTGTTCCACCTCCGGTCGATGACCGAGATCGAAACGCGCCGTCTCGCCGAGCTCCTCTTGCCGAGTCCGGGCGACCTCGCCTGGTACCGCGCGACGCTGCGCCAGGGCTGGAAGCGCCAGCTCCGACGGATGTTCGCCGCCGTCGGCGCGCCGATCGATCGGCTCGTCCGCGTCCGGATCGGGCCCGTCCGGATCGATGGCCTGCGGAGCGGCCGGACCAGGTCGCTCAAGGCGCCGGAGGTCCGCGGGCTGGGTGCGGGAGCGGGCCGGTCCCGTGACGAAGGCGCAGGACGCCCGCCGGGGCGGCACCCGGCCGCGAGGCGTCCCACCCCACGGCGGGTGCCGCCGCGAGGCTGACCGGCGCCGCGAGGCTGACCCGCGCACATGCGGCGGGCGTCAGACGATGTCGCGCCTGATCGTCAGCGACGCCACGACCGCGAAGAACAGGGCGATCCCCGCAAGGATCGCGAGGTCCAGCTGCAGCGCTCCGACGCCGAGGTCGGCGCCCCGGATGAAGACCTGACGGAGGCCGTCGACCGCGTAGTTGAGCGGCATGAACTCGACCAGCGGCTGCAGCACGGCGGGCAGGGAGCTGACCGGGAAGATCACGCCCGACAGCAGGAACTGCGGAGCGAGGACGAGCGGGATGAACTGGATGATCTGGAGCTCTGTCCGGGCGAAGGTCGACAGGAAGATCCCGAGGCTGACGGCGCCGACCGCGAGGAGGAGGACGACGAGGAACGCGAGGACCGGGCTGCCGACCGCCGGTACGCCGAGGCCGATCGCGAACGTGGGCAACGGGCCGATCGCCGGAACCTGGATGGTGCCGAGGGCCCAGGCGAGCAGGACGATCACCTGGATCGTGGCGAACAGCCCGAATCCGAGGGTGTAACCGGCAACGATCTCGCCCCGGGCGACCGGGGTCGCGAGCAGCCGCTCCAGCGTCCCGCCGGTCCGCTCGCGGAGGAAGCTGACCCCCGTCAGGACGTAGACGAAGAAGTACGCGAAGAAGCCGACGATCGCCGGCGCGAAGCTCGCGACCGGGTCGTCCGTCGGCCGGCCGTAGATCGTCTCGTGGGTCACGTCCGGCGGCCGCGCCCCGGTCACCGACGCGATCGCCGTCGCGAGCGATCGCTGGACCACCTCCATCTGCGATCCCTCACCGGGAGCGTCGAGCCCGAGGGTGATCACGACGATGCCACTTCCCGCGCCGGTCGCGAGGTCTTGCGGGAGGACGATCGCGAGGCTCGCACGACCATCGGCGACAGCGGATCGCGCCACAGCCTCGCTGCTCTCGATCGACACCGCGCCGCCGCTCGCGGTCAGGGCCGTCTCGAGGGCGGTTGCGACGGCGCCGGTCCCCGGGCCGCCATCGCTGACGATCACCGCCGTGACTTCAGGCGGCTGGCTCTCGCGGAGGATGAACGAGACGAGACCGGTCAGGAGGATCGGGGCAATGAACAGGATCCCAAGCGATGGGCGATCGCGCCGGATCTCCGCCACGACCCGGCGGAACAGGGCGCCGATCCGGCGGCCGCTCATCGCGTCGCCTCGACATCGCCGCTGAAGTGGAGGAACGCCGCCTCGAGATCGTCGGTGCCCGCCGTCGCCCGCAGCGCAGCGCCATTCCCCCGGGCGATCACCTTCCCGGAGCGCATGAACAGCAGCTCGTCGCAGCGGTCGGCCTCGTCCATGACGTGGCTCGACACGAGGATCGTCGTTCCGGCATCGGCGAGGCGCCGGAAATGGCTCCAGAACTCGACGCGGAGGAGCGGGTCGACACCCACGGTCGGCTCGTCGAGGAACAGGATCGGCGGCTCGTGGACGAGGGCGCAGGCGAGCGACAGGCGCCGGCGCTGTCCACCGGACAGGGTCGCGGTGATCGACGCCTCGCGATCGGCGAGATCGACCACGGACAGCGCCGCGCGGGCGGCCGCGACGTCAGGCTGCCCGTACACGGTTCCGAAGAACCGCACGTTCTCGAGGACGGTCAGCGCGGGATACACGCCGTCCGACTGGGTCATGTAGCCGATCCGGGCGAGGGTGGCCCGTGACGGCATCGCCACGCCGAGGACCTCGGCATGCCCGCCGTCGGGACGGCCAAGACCCGTCAGGAGCCGGATCAGCGTCGTCTTTCCGGAGCCATTCGGGCCGAGGAGGCCGAAGATCCGACCGGCGGTCAACTCGAAGCTGATGTCGTCGACGGCCCGGATCGGACCGAAGGACTTGACGAGGTTGGTCGCCCGGATGGTGGGATCGCCCGATCGCGGACGCGTTCCCGATGCAGCGTCGATGGCGGTCGACACGGGTGTGGTGCCTCCTGGTCGCATCGTAGAGCGGACGGTCGCCCGGCGTCGGCCGATCTGGGCGCGCTCGGGGCGCGGGCTCGGGGCGCGGGCTCGGGGCGACGTCTCGGGGCACCGTCTCGGGCGGCCCGGCCCGGGGCGGTATCCTCGGCGGCGTGAGCACCCAAGCGCGCGGACTGGTCGTCGCCCTCGACGGGCCGGCGTCCTCGGGCAAGAGCAGCGTCGGGGCCGCCGCCGCCCTCGAGCTCGGCTACCGGTTCTGCGACACGGGCCTTCTCTATCGCGCCGCGACCTGGCTGGCGCTCCAGCGGGGCATCAGCCCGGACGGCGACGTCGGCCGACTGGTCGCGCTGGTCCCGGAGATCGAGCTCGTCCCGGACGCGAACGGGCGCGTCGCCCACGTCACGGTCGACGGCGACGATGTGACCGCCCAGGTCCACACGCCGCGCGTCGACGAGCAGGTCTCGGCCGTTTCTCGTGTTCCCGCGCTTCGGGCCGCCCTCCTCGACCGGCAGCGGGCCCTCGCGATCGGAGGCGGCATCATCATGGCCGGCCGCGACATCGGCACGGTCGTCCTGCCGCACGCCGATCTGAAGGTCTTCCTCGATGCCTCGGTCGAGGAGCGGGCCCGCCGGCGGGCGGAGGAACGCGGCCTCGAGCCGGACAGTCCCGAGGCCCGCGACAGCCTGGAGCAGCTCCGCCGGCGCGACGACCTGGACCGGAACCGGGCCGTCGCGCCCCTCCGACCGGCCCCGGACGCCGTCCACATCATCACGGACGGCAATCGGTTCGAGGACACCGTCACGGCCGTCGTGGCGGTCATCCGCGAGGCGGATCGGCGAGCCGCGGACGCTACGGCGGGACGCCCATGAACGACGAGGCGCCCGAACGACTCGATGGCCACCTGACGCCGCTCATCAGGACCGTGGCCCTCGGGGCGCGGACGATCGCCCGCAGCATCACGAGAGTCCGCGTCGAGGGCGCGATCGACGGTATCCCGCCGGACGGCCCGGTCATTCTCGCTGCGAACCACATCTCCAATGGAGATGCGGTCATCCTCGGCGCCTGGCTGACGAAGCGGCTGGGCCGCCGCATCCATTGGCTCGGCAAGAAGGAAATGTTCGACTGGCCGATCGTCGGCTGGATCGCCCGTAACGGCGGCGTCCATCCGGTCGATCGCGGGGCCGCCGACGTCGACGCCTTCCGTATGGCGGAGCGGGTCCTCAACGAGGGCCACGTCCTGATGGTCTTCCCTGAGGGAACGCGCAGCCCGACGGGCGAGCTCCAGAAGCCGAAGGACGGCCTCGCGATGCTCGCTCTGCGAACCGGTGCTCCCATCGTCCCGATCGGGATCGCGAACACGGACAGGGTCTGGCCGAAGGGCCGGCTCCTGCCGCGCCCGGGCGGCCACGCAACGATGCGGGTCGGGCGGACGTTCCGGCTCGCCGACGAGCTGCCCGAGGGCCTCGATCGCAAGCGCGCCAAGACGCTCGCGACCGACCTGATCATGCGACGGATCGCCGCGGAATTGCCGCCCCGTCACCGGGGGCCGTACGGCGAGGAGGCAGAGCCGGGCGCGGTCGGGTAGCGTTCCTGCGATGAAGCGACCGCGGCACGGCTTCCTCGCGCTCCTGGTCCTGCTCAGCGCGCTGGCGGGCATGGCCGGCTGCACCACGCCCCAGCGGGCCCTGCCCAACGGTGACTCGCCGTCGTCGACGCCACGCTCGCCCGTCCGGCCGACTCCCTGAGGCGCGAGGCCTGACGCGCCGGCGGTTTCCCAGACGCGCCGGCGGTTTCCCAGATGCCCGTCGTGCGGGCATTCGACAAACCGATAACCTCACCGACGGTGGCGTCATCGCGGAATTAGCGCTCGATGTCGTTCCCACTCACGTTGCGGACAGCACGTCGAGCGGGGACCGTCCATCGAGCGCGGTGTGAGGCCGGCGTCGATTGTAGAAGTCGAGATAGTGGGTCAGTCGGCGCAGCCGCTCCTTGTTCGTCCGATACGGCCGGGCGTAGGCCCATTCGTGGATGAGCGTCCCGATGAAGCGCTCGGCCTTGCCGTTGGTCTGGGGTCGGCGGACACGGGTCCGGCTGTGACGGATCCCGAGCTCGGCCAGCCGCGCCGCGTAGGCCCGCGAGCAGTACGCCGCGCCGTTGTCGGTCAGGATCCGCTCGACCGTGATCCCGTGGCCGGCGAACCAGCGGATCGCGACGTCGAGGGCCCCGACCGTGTCGATCGCGCCGGCGCTCCGGCTGACGACGACGCAGGCGAGGCGACTGTGGTCGTCGACGAAGACCTCGAGCTGGTCGTGCCCGGCGGTGCTCGCGGACGGCTGCCGGACCACGGCTTGGCCCGCTCGCGATACCGGATCGGGACCCGGGTCAGGGGCTTGGCGTCCTGGTGGATGAGCGCGCCCGGATAGGGTGCGACGTAGCGGCGGACAGGTCGGCCGGTCAGCCGGTCGAGCCCGTCGAGGCGGTTGACCCGGTAGCGGCAGAGGACGCCGTAGATCGTCGAGCGGGGATGGCCGGTGAGGGGCGCCAGGCGGTGCGGGCCGTAGCGGCGGTGGCGACGGGCATCGAGGATGACCGCGATCGCCTCTGCCGGCAGGGCCCGTGGCTGGCGCTGCGGTCGCGAGCTCCGGTCGGCCAGCCCGGCCTCACCCTCGGCCCGGTAGCGGCGGACCCACTTGTAGGCGGTCGAGCGGCTGACCTGGAAGTGCCGGGCGACCTCGCTCGCCGGCCAGCCCTCGTTGATGACCCGCTCGGCAAGAGCGAGCCGGCTGAACGTCGTCAGCCGCGCGTTAGCATGGGCCACGAGAGTCCCTCCCAAGGCGTGGTGTTAAGACACCTCCACACCGTGGGGCGGGACATCTCATCTGTCGACAACGTTGGTGGGAACGACATCGAGGACTAACGCACGGGCAAATCAGGCTGTGCGACGGCAATTCGGCGGCCGATTGGGCCGTTCGCATTCGCCAATGCCCGCGTGGCGGGCATATGGGAACGAGTGAGGCCGGTCTGCGACACGCCGGTCCGCGAGGCGCGCCACACGGGCGCTCAACCGGCCGTTCGGAGCCCTCATGCGATACTTGCCCGTGAGATGGGAACCGTCGAAACGATCAGGATCGCGAAGCGCACCGGCTTCTGCTACGGGGTGCGCGAGGCGATCGACAAGGCCAAGGAGTCGTCGGCCGCGGGCAAGCTGACCCATACCCTGGGCCAGGTCGTCCACAACGAGGGCGTCGTCACTGATCTCCAGGCAATGGGCATCCGGACGGTCGAGACGCTCGACGACGTCGATGGCGGCGCAGCGGTCGTCATCCGCGCCCACGGGGTCCGGCCGGACGTCATGGAACGCGCGAACGCCCGAGGCCTCGAGGTGATCGACGGCACCTGCACATGGGTCATCCAGGAGCAGCGTGAGCTCCTGCGGCTCGTCGACGAGGGCCACACGATCGTCCTGCTCGGGACGCCCAACCACCCGGAGGTCGTCGGCCTCCTCGGCTTCGCCCCGGATGCGATCGTCGTCGACGAGGAAGAGGAGTGGGAGGCGAAGGTCCCGCGCAAGAAGCGGATGGCGCTCATCTCGCAGTCGACGCAGCCGCCCTGGAAGTTCGAGAAGCTCGCGGCGTTCATGGTCGGCCGGAGTCATGAGCTCAAGATCGTCAACACCGTCTGCCCGGTGACGATCCGCCGCCAGGAGGACACGGTCGAGGCCGCCCGCGAGGTCGATCTCATGGTCGTCGTCGGCGGGCGCTCCAGCGCGAACACCAAGGAGCTGACCCGCCTGTGCGGGATCGTCGGCACGCCGGCGCTCCAGATCGAGCATGCGGCCGACCTCGATGACGCGGCGGTCTTCGACGGCAAGAAGGTCGTTGGCGTGACCGGCGGTACGTCGACCCCGATCGAGGACCTGCGAGACGTCGCGCGGCGGGTCCTCGAGATTGCCGGTACGCCGGCGGTTGCCGCCCGGGCCGCCGATCTCGCCCAGGATGCCCTCGCCGGGGCCGCCACGCCGGCGGGCCGGACGACCTCGCTGCCGACGTTCATCCACGCAGAGGGCGCCACTCAGACCCACGGCGCAGCGTAGGACTCGTGGCCTCCTCCAGTCTTGCGGGTCTGCCTGTTGTCGCCGTCGTCGGCCGCCCCAATGTCGGCAAGAGCACGCTCTTCAACCGGATCGTCGGCAAGCGCCAGGCGATCGTCGAGGACCGGGCGCGGACGACGCGCGACCGGATGTATGGCGACTCCGACTGGAATGGCCGCCGATTCATCATCGTCGACACCGGTGGCCTGGAGGTCGACACGGCCGACCCGATCGAGCTGAAGGTCCAGGAACAGGCCCGGCTGGCGATCCGGGAGGCCGACGTCATCGTCTTCCTCGTCGATGCCGTGACGGGCCTGACGCCGGCCGACGAGGAGGCGGCTGCACTGCTCCGCCGGGCGACGAAGCCGATCATCGTCGCGGTCAACAAGACCGACAACACCCAGCGCGAGGCGGACGCCGCGGAGTTCTACGCGCTCGGCTGGGAGGAGACCTACCCGATCTCCGCCTCGCACGGTCGCGGGACGGGCGACCTCCTCGACGCGATCGTCTGGGCCCTCCCCCCGGAGACGGAGCGGGAGATCGCCCGCAAGCAGAAGGAGGAGGAAGCCGACGAGTGGGCGAGGGAGGTCGCCAGGGGGCGCCTCGAGCCGTTCGTGGTCGGCGACGAGGAGGAGGATCTCGACGAGTCGGACGCAGACCCGGGGATCGATCCCTCCGCAGCCGCCCGCTGGGACGCCGCGATCGCCGCGTCCGATGACGAGGAGCCCGCCGCGATCGCCTTCGTCGGCCGGCCGAACGTCGGCAAGTCGTCGCTGCTGAACGCGCTCCTCGGGGAGGATCGGGCGATCGTCTCGGAGGTGCCGGGGACGACCCGCGACGCGATCGATACGACCCTCGCCTGGGGCCGGAGCGAGATCGTCCTGATCGACACCGCCGGGATCAAGCGCCGCGGCAAGGTCGCGTCCGGTCCCCTGGCTGAACGATTCTCGACGCTCCGGGCGATGAAGGCGATCGGGCGGGCGGACGTCGCGGTCCTGGTCATCGACGCGGTCGAGGGCCTGACCGCCCAGGACGCCCACGTCGCGGGCTTCGTCGTCGAGGAGGGCAAGGGCCTCGTCATCGCGGTCAACAAGTGGGACCTCGTCGAGGACAAGACCGACCGGACCTTCGACCAGTACGTCGAATGGATCCACAACGAGGTCCCGTTCCTCGATTTCGCCCCGCTCGTCTCGATCAGCGCGAAGACGGGTCAGCGCGTCGGGCGGGTGCTCGAGATGGCGGTCGACATCTGGGGCGAGCGGCGGAAGCGAATCTCGACGGCCGAGCTGAATCGCGTCCTCCGGACGGCCGTCGAGCGCCAGATCCCGCCGGTCGTCAAGAATCGCCGCCCGAAGATCTTCTACGGGACGCAGGCGGCGGTGGCGCCCCCGACGTTCGTCTTCTTCGCCAACGACGCGGCCTCGATCCACTTCTCGTACCGGCGGTATCTCGAGAACCAGATCCGCGACGAGTTCGGGTTCCACGGCACACCGATCAAGCTGGTCTTCCGCGACCGCGAGTCCGTGAAGCTGCCGCGCCGCCGGAAGCCGGCGGCACCGGCGCGGCGGACCGCCGCCGGGAGCAAGCGCGCGAAACGATGACGGCCGGGGGCCCGCACCGCGCCGCGGCTTGACGCCGACCCGTCGTCGCGGCCTATGCTCGGGTTGCGCCCTACCCCAGAAAGTGAGCGGTGACCTACTCCCCACCTGACCCGTCAGCGTTCATCGCCCGTATCGCGGCACACCCGCGCTGCGCGGCGATCACGGGAAACACGCCGGTCGACGCCGCCCTCGCGAGCCTGGCGCCCGTCGTCTTCATCCTGCGCGGGAACGGCCTGTCGCTCATGCCGCTGGTGCGGCGGATCCACGACTCCAGGAAGCTCGTCGCCGTGCACATCGACCTCGTCGGCGGGCTGCGGCCCGACCGCGCCGGCGTGGCCTGGCTGGCCGGGGCCGGCGTCGACGCCGTGATCAGCTCGCACGGTCAGCTCATGGCCGGGATCCGGAGCGACGGGATGACGGCCATCCACCGGCTGCTCCTCGCCCGGCGGAGCCATCTCGACAGCGCCGTCGGCGCGATCACCAGATCCGCGCCGAGCATCGTCGAGATCCTGCCCGGCGTGATCTTTCCGTCCATCGTCGACAGGATTCCGCCGTTCAGCATGCCGGTCCTCGCCGGCGGGTTCATCCGGACCGAGCAGGACGTCCGGGCGGTCCTGAGCGCCGGAGCGCTTGGGGTGACGACGAGCAGCGCCGCGTTGTGGGGCACGGGTGTCGGCTGACCTCCGGTCGCGCCTCCCCCGGGTCCTCCTGGCCAGCGACGGGCGCCACGCGGTCCACGCGCCGCCGGAGCTTGACGCCGGCGTCCTCGTGCGCGACTCGGAGCTGGCGATCCTCATCCATCGCGTCGGGTCCGACTGCCCTCCGGACGCGGTCGACATCGACAGCATCGCCGGGCTCGGCGGCGACGACGAGGCCGTCGACTTCGTCACCAGCCGGCTCGGTATCCGGATCGTCCTGACGCGGCGCCCATCGCTCGCCGCCCGGGTCGCCGAGCACGGGCACCTGGGCCTCGTCCACGTCTACGGCTACGACTCCACCGGGATGTCCCGCTCTCTCGAAAGCCATCCCGGGATCGATCGAGTCGGGAGCGTCCTGTCGCCGGGCCTCGTCATCCCGCACCTTCGGCCCGACGAGCTCGCGAGCCTGCCGCGGCCACTCCTCGCCTACGGCCTGATCGATGACGTCACGGACGCAAAGGCCTGCCTTGCCCTGGCCGACGCGATCGTCGTGCGGCCGGTGATCGCCGCCCGGCTCGCCGCGAACGGCCACAGCGACTGAGTTTCGGCGACCCGCCATCCGGTACCAAATCGCAACATGTCCGAAGACTCTTGACAATGCTGAGCGGCGTCGAGTACAACGGTCGTGCTCTAACTCGGGACGATGAGTCGACAAGTCCCGCCTTCGGCAGCTGTGCCGAGGCGCGGGATTTTTTGTTGCCCCCAGTCCTCCCGAGCGGGACGCAGGAGGGGCCGCGACAAGTTGTCGCTGCCTGGCAGGGAAGGAGTGGAACATGGTTGAGAAGTTCCTGGCGGAGGTCCTGGGCACGGGTGCCTTGATCCTGCTCGGCGACGGCGTTGTGGCCGGCGTCCTGCTGGCGAAGTCCAAGGCTCAAAACTCCGGCTGGATCGTCATCACCACGGCATGGGCATTCGCGGTCTTCACCGGCGTGATCATCGCCGGCCCGATCAGCGGGGCTCATCTCAACCCGGCCGTGACCGTCGGCCTTGCGGTCAATGGCAGCCTCCCGTGGGAGGAAGTGCCCGTTTACTTCGCCGGCGAGATGCTCGGCGCGTTCATCGGCGCTGTCCTGGTCTTCCTTCACTACTACCCGCATTGGGCGGAGACGGATAACGCCGACCTCAAGCTGGCCGTCTTCTGCACCGGCCCGGCGATCCGCAGCCCCTTGTGGAACCTGGTGAGCGAGATCATCGGGACATTCGTCCTGCTGTTCGCCATCTTCGCGTTCGCGAACAACAAGGGCCCGGCCGAAGGCCTCGCCTCGCTCGGCGCACTGCCGGTCGCGTTCGTGGTCCTCGTCATCGGTCTTGCCCTCGGCGGCACGACCGGATACGCGATCAACCCGGCCCGAGACCTCGGACCGCGCATCGCCCACTTCCTCCTTCCGATCCCCGGCAAGCGGGACTCGGATTGGGGCTATTCGTGGATTCCCGTGGTCGGTCCGCTCATCGGCGGAGCCCTGGCCGCGGTCGTCTACAAGGTGACGTTCACCAACTTCATGCTCTAGGAGGAGCAGTCGGTCGAGAGAGGATAGGAGCGAATACATGGCGCAATACGTTGGAGCCCTGGACCAGGGCACCACGAGCACCCGTTTCATGGTGTTCGACCACAGCGGGCAGGTCGTCGCGATCCACCAGAAGGAGCACGAGCAGATCTATCCGAAGCCCGGCTGGGTCGAGCACGATCCCGCCGAGATCTGGGCGCGCTGCCAGGAAGTCATTGCCGGTGCGCTCGACAAGGCCGGGATCAAGGCTACGGACCTGGCCGCCGTCGGCATCACAAATCAGCGTGAGACGGCGGTAGTCTGGGACAAGAAGACCGGCAAGGCGGTCTACAACGCGATCGTCTGGCAGGACACCCGGACCGACACGATCGTCAACGAGTTCGCCCGTGAGGGTGGCCAGGATCGCCTCCGGGCGAAGGTCGGCCTCCCGCTCGCGACGTACTTCTCGGGCCCGAAGGTCAAGTGGATCCTCGACAACGTCGAGGGTGCACGGGCCAAGGCCGATGCCGGCGACCTCGTGTTCGGCAACATCGACACGTGGTGCATCTGGAATCTGACGGGCGGCGTCGACGGTGGCGTTCACGTCACCGACGTCACGAACGCCAGCCGCACGATGCTGATGAACCTCGAGACCCTCGACTGGGATCCCGAGATCCTCAGCCTCATGGGCATCCCGCGCTCGATGCTCCCGGCAATCAAGGCCTCGTCCGAGGTCTACGGCGCCGGTGTCGGCTCGCTGGCCGGCATCCCGATCGCCGGGGACCTCGGTGACCAGCAGGCGGCCCTGTTCGGCCAGACGTGCTTCTCGCCGGGTGAGGCGAAGAACACGTACGGCACGGGCTGCTTCATGCTCATGAATACGGGCACGAAGGTCGTCCCGTCGAAGAGCGGCCTGCTCACGACGCTCGGCTACAAGATCGGCGACAAGCCGGCGGTCTATGCCCTCGAGGGCTCGATCGCGATCACCGGCGCCCTCGTCCAGTGGCTCCGCGACAACCTCGGGATGATCACCTCATCCGCAGAGGTCGAAGCGCTTGCCGGTACCGTCGAGGACAACGGTGGCGTCTACTTCGTCCCGGCGTTCTCGGGCCTCTTCGCGCCGTACTGGCGCAACGAGGCGCGTGGCGTCATCGCGGGCCTGACCCGCTACGTGACCAAGGGCCACATCGCGCGTGCCGTCCTCGAGGCGACCGCGTGGCAGACCCGCGAAGTGCTCGATGCGATGAACGCCGACTCCGGCGTCGAGCTGACGGCGCTCAAGGTCGACGGCGGCATGGTCTTCAACGAGCTGCTGATGCAGTTCCAGTCCGATGTCCTGGGCGTTCCGGTCATTCGACCGAAGGTCGCTGAGACGACGGCCCTCGGGGCGGCCTATGCGGCCGGCCTGGCCGTCGGCTTCTGGGCCGAGGTCGAGGACCTTCGCGCCAACTGGGCGAAGGACAAGGAGTGGACTCCGAAGCTGGACGAGAAGGTCCGGGAGAAGGAGTACAAGCTCTGGAAGAAGGCCGTCACGCGGACCTTCGACTGGGTCGAGGCCGAAGAGCGCGAGGCCGTGCCGGCCTGACCGGCGCGTCTCGAGCACCAGCAGTAGGGGTGGCGGCGTGAGCTGCACTCGCGCCGCCACGGTCGACCGATGAGCTCACCCCTTTCGGTCGACGTCCTCATCATCGGCGGCGGAGCCACGGGGGCGGGTCTCGTTCGAGACTTCGCCCGTCGTGGTCTCCGCTGCCTCCTCGTTGACAAGGGCGACCTTGGCAGCGGGACGAGCGGCCGGCATCACGGCCTGCTTCATTCGGGCGGCCGGTACGTCGTCAAGGACGCCGCCGCCGCCCGCGAGTGCATCGCCGAGAACCGGATCCTGCGGAGGATCGCCCCGGCCTGCATCGAGGATACCGGCGGCTACTTCGTCGCGACGCCGGACGATCCCGAGGAGTACTTCGATGGGTTCGCCGCGGCGTGCGTCGCCTCGGGCGTCCCCTGCGAAGACGTCAATGTCGCCGACCTCCTCCGCCGCGAACCTGCGCTCAACCCCGCCGTCCGCCGCGCCTTCCGCGTCCCCGACGGCGCGCTGGAGCCGTGGCAGCTGATCGAAGGAGCCGTCGCCGACGCGCGCTCGCGAGGTGCCCTGGTCTGGCCGTATCACCGCGCGGTCGCCATGGAGCTGACCGCCGGCCAGCGGATCGTCTCGGTCGATCTCGCTGACGGGCGGAGCGGCACCGTCACCCGCGTCGCGCCGCGATTCGTCGTCTCCGCCGCGGGTGCGTGGGCGGGCAGCGTGGCCGCGCTTGCGGGGATCAAGCTCGCGATGGCGCCCGGCAAGGGCACGATGCTCATCTTCAACCAGCGGATGACCGATGCGGTCATCAATCGCTGCCACCGCCCGGCCGACGGCGACATCATGGTGCCGGTCCACGAGGTCGCCATCCTCGGGACGACGGAGATCACCGTCGAGGATCCGGACGTCTACGGTATCGGCCGCGAGGAAGTCGCGAAGCTGATGGTTGAGGGCACGAAGCTCTTCCCGGACCTGCCGAAGATGCGCCTGCTGCGCGCGTACGCCGGCGTCCGACCGCTCTACAAGGACGACCAGCCGGCGGCTGCGGTCCAGGACGGCCGCGAGATCTCGCGGGCCCACCTGATCATCGACCACGAGGCCCGCGACGGCGTCGGCAACCTCGTCTCGATCGTCGGCGGCAAGATCACGACCCACCGGCTCATGGCCGAGCAGACCGCCGACGCGGTCTGCGCCAAGCTCGGGGTGCGACGCGCCGTGCACGACCGCCGACGAGATGCTGCCCGGCCAGGGCGACGGCCCCACCTACTGGCTCGGCCACCGGCTCGCGGAGCACGAGGAGCACGGCGGCGGCGACGCGAATCTCATCTGCGAGTGCGAGATGCTCACTCGCGCCTCGCTGGAACGATTCCTCGACGCACGCTGGCCGTGCAGCCTCGACGATGTCCGGCGCGGGACCCGTCTCGGGATGGGACCGTGCCAAGGTGCCTTCTGCACATTCCGGGCCGCGGGGATCGTTGCCGAGCGGGCGGCAACGCTCCCCGCGGGCGGGGACGGGGCACAGAACGGCGCCGGGGCGACACTCCCGCCCGATGCGGTCGATCGCGTCCTCCTCGACTTCCTCGCGGAGCGCTACCGCGGGACGCGCCCGATCGCCTGGGGTCGCCAGCTCCAGGAGCTCTTCATCACGGCCGGGCTCTACGCCGGCGTCCTCGGCGCGGAATCGCTCGCCCGCCGCCTCGGACGAGCCCGGTGCGTCGGCCGCCTCGTCGACGAGTGGCAACGGCAAGTCCGCGGCCAGTGGTAGGAAGGACGTCGTCGATGCCAACCGCTGACGTCGTCGTCATCGGGGCCGGCCTCGCCGGGCTGACCGCGGGAATCGCTGCCGCCGACTCCGGCGCCCGCGTGGAGGTCGTGGCACGCGGCCACGCGGCGACCCACTGGACACCGGGCGGCTTCGACTGTGCGGCACCGCCGGGTGCCGGGACCTCGGCGGAGGGCATCGCGTCGCTCGCGGCGCGGTCCGGACATCCATATGCGTTCCTCGGCGGGGAGGTCGAGCCCGCTCTCGCCTTCGTCCGGGCCGCGGTTGCCGCCGAAGGACTCACGTATCGGGGCGAGCTGGGCGATCCCCTTCGGGCCATCCCCACGGCGATCGGCGGAACCCGCCGCGTCGGCATCGTGCAGCTCGGACAGGGGCCGGCGCTCGATCCGTGGGCGGCCGACGAGCGGCTGGTCATCTGCGGGATCGACGGCTTCAAGGATTTCTGGCCGATGCCGATCGCCGCGAGCCTCGCCCGTCCGGCGGTCTGGGTCGGGGCGGGGGAGGGCGGGCGCCCGGCGCACGTCGATGCCGTCAGCGTCGCGCTTCCGGGCCAGGCCGGTCGCCACAACATCAACCCGATGGAGCTGGCAAGGGCCTTCGACGACGCGGCATGGCGCCGCGAGGCGTTCGAACGGATCGCCCGATCCGTCGAGGCGGCGGGTGGCGGCGCAGGCCGGATCGCGTTTCCAGCGGTCCTGGGCCTGGCCGATCACGCGGCGGTCCTCGACGATGCCGCTCGCATCCTGCCGTATCCCGATCTTCGAGGTGGCGCTCGTCCCACCCAGCGTGCCGGGCGTCCGGCTCTACCAGGCGCTGCGGGCCGCGTTCCGCAGGCGGGGTGGCCGGATCTCGATCGGCGAGCCCGTCATCCGGATCGAGACCACCGGCCGTCGGATCACGACGGTCGCCCTGTCGGCGGCCGTCCGCGAGCGGCAATTCGGCGCTGCGGCGGTGATCCTCGCGACCGGCGGGATCGCCGGCGGCGGGCTGATCGGGCGGGCGGACGGCCGGCTCGAGGAGCCGCTGCTCGGCCTTCCGGTCGAGGCCCCAGCCGTCGACGAGTGGCTCGCCGATCGACCGCTCGGCGGCGACGGCCATCCTCTCGAACGTGCCGGCATCCGGACGGACACGAACCTTCGCCCCGTCGACGCGAAGGGCAAGGTCATCTACGACAACCTCGCCGTGGCGGGCTCCCTGCTGGCCGGCCAGCGGTACCTCGCGGAACGATGCGGCGACGGTGTCGCGATCGCGAGCGGGCGGCGAGCGGCCGCGACGGTCGGGCGGAGCGAGCCCGACACGGCCTCGACCCGTGGCGGGACGGCGGACCGACGCCACAAGGTCAGGGCCGGGAGCGGGGCATGACGATCCAGGAGCTCGTCCGCGAGGCGACCTACCTCGAGGTGGCCCTGTCGGCCGACGAGTGCCTCAAATGCAACGTCTGCAACACGGTCTGCCCCGTGGCCCGGGTGACGGACCTCTTCCCGGGACCGAAATACTCGGGACCGCAGGCCCAGCGCTTCCGCCTGGCGACGACGCTGCCGCCGGCGAGCGACATCGCCCCCCACGATCGCGTCGCCCGATCACAGCGTCGACTACTGCTCCGGCTGCGGGATGTGCACGATCGCATGCCCCGCGGACGTGAAGATCGCCGAGATGAACAATCGGGCGCGGGCGGAGATGAAGGCGGGGCACCGCCCGAAGCTGCGCGACTGGCTGCTCGGCCAGACCGATCTCGTCGGGCGGCTCGGGGTGATCTTCTCGCCGATCGCCAACTGGGGCCTCCGCAACCGGCTGAGCCGGCGGATGATCGAGCTCGTGATCGGGATCCACCGGAACGCACCGCTGCCGGCATTCTCGTCGCGGACGCTGCGCTCGCGGCTGTCGCGCTCGCACGTCGCGACGCTCGCCCGCGCGACGACGACGCCGCCGCCCGTGCGGCCGAACCGCCGCCGGACCGTGCCGTCGTCCTGTTCCACGGCTGTGCCGCGAACTACTACGAGCCGCACGTCGCGATGGCCGCGATCGATGTCCTCCGCCGCAACGGATACGAGACGATCGTGCCGGAGCAGGTCTGCTGCGGCCTGCCGCTGATGAACAACGGCCTCTACGGGCAGGCGCGCCGCCGCGCGGCGTCGAACATCGACGTCCTGGCCGACTACGCCAGGCGCGGCTACCGGATCGTCGGGACGTCGACGTCGTGTACCCACACTCTCAAGGCCGAGTACCGCGAGATGCTCGACGTCGACGACGACGATGCGACAGTCGTGGCGCAGGCGACCTGGGACATCTGCGAGTTCCTTGTCGACCTTCACGAGCAGGGCCGGCTCGACGCGCACTTCGGCCGGCTCGACGAGAGGTTGCCCTACCATGCGCCGTGCCAGCTGAAGGGCCACGGCATCGGGATCCCGGCGATGGACCTCTTCGGGATGATCCCGGGCCTCCAGGCGATCGACATGGATCACGACTGCTGCGGGGTCGCCGGGACGTATGGGCTCAAGAAGGAGAAGTACGACATCGCGATGGCTGTCGGCGACCCGCTCTTCGAGCGCGTCCGCGCCACCGACTCCGCCCGGGCGGCGTGCGATTCGGAGACGTGTCGCTGGCAGATCGAGCGTGCCACCGACCGGCCGGTGAAGCACCCGATCGAGATCATCGCGGCAGCCTACGCGGCCTACACCGCCGAGGATGCGGCCGCCGCAGCGGCCGCCCCGGAGTCACGCCGATCGGAGCCAGTCGCAACGGGTCGATGACCGACCTCATCGTCGGTGGAGGAGCGGTTGGCACGCTGCTCGCCCGGGCCCTGGTGGCCGGCGGTCGCGAGGTTGCGGTCGTCCGCCGGGGACTGGCCGGGCCGCCACGACCGGCCGAGGTGACGGTCGTCGATCGCGACGGGAGTCGGGCGACCTCGAGCGTCACCGAGATCGCGAGCCCCGCCGACCTGGAATCAGCCCCCGACGTCATCGTCTTTGCCGTCAAGACGTTCGACCTTGCTGCGGCGGCGGCATCGTGCGCCACGTGGCCGGCGGCGCCCGCCGTCACGGTGGCCAACGGCGTCGGCGCCGAGGAGATCGTGGCGGAGGTCCGGCGCGGGGCCCCACTGATCGCGGGCTCGGTGACCGCGTCGGTCGAAACGGTCGGGGAGGGGACCGTCGCGAGGCTCAATCGCGGGGGCGTGGCGCTCGCGCCGGTTGTCGGGGATGTCGGCCCGCTCATCGACGACCTGGTCCGGGCCTTCGCCGTTGCAGGCTTCCGTTCCCGCCGGCTCGCCGACCCCGTCGCCATGAAATGGTCCAAGCTCGCGGCCAACCTCGTGGGGAACGCATCCAGCGCCGTCGTCGATATGGCGCCGACCGCGATCTACGCGGAAGTCGCGGCGTTCGAGATCGAGCGCCGCCAGCTGATCGAGGCGTTCGCGGTGATGCGGGGCCTGGACCTGCGGGTCGTCGCCCTGCCGGGCGCCGACGTCCGGCTGCTCAGTCTCGGCGTCCGGCTCCCGCCGTGGATCGGGCGGCCGATCATGCGGCGCGTCGTCGCCGCGGCGCGGGGCGGCAAGGATCCGTCGCTGCGGCTGCACGCGGCTTCCGGATCCGGGCCGTCCGAGGTCCACTGGCTGAACGGCGCGGTGGCCCGCGCGGCGGATCGGCTCGGGCTGGCGGCGCCGGTCAATCGCCGTCTCGCTGACCTGGTCGACGAGGTCGTGGCCGATCCGGAGCGACGGGCATGGTTCCGGGGCAGGCTGGACCGGCTGGTCGACGCTGTCAACGTGGCGATCGCGGGCGGGACACGCTGAGCCCACGGGACGGCCCCGTGCCGGCAATTCCCCGTCGGTATACTCGCGACCGATGAGCATCCCGCAGGTTGCGCTCGACGCCCTCGTGGTGCTGGCGGCCTACGCGATCGGCGGGATTCCGTGGGGAGTCGTGATCGCCCGGGTGACCGGCGGCCCGGACCCGCGGACGATCGGCAGCGGCCGGACCGGCGGGGCGAACGTGATGCGGGCGCTCGGGCCGCGAGCTGCGGCGGCGTCTGGCCTGCTCGACGTCCTGAAGGGGATCGTCGCCGTGCTCATCGCGATCGCCGTGGGGGGCGGCCTCGAACTGCAGGCCCTGGCCGCGCTGGCGGCGATCCTCGGCCACAGCCGCTCGCCGTTCATCGGATTCTCGGGCGGGCGCGGGATCGCGCCCGGCTTCGGCGGCCTGATCGTCATCCATCCGATCGCCGCGTTCGTGACGATCCCGCTCTTCGCGGCCGTGCTGCTCATCACGCGCTACTCGTCGGTGGCCTCGCTGACGGCGACCGCCGTGGGGGCGGCCGTGATCGTCGTCACGGTGGTGCTGTTCGAGCTGCCAGGGCTCTACGCGGCGTACGCGATCGGGGCGGCGGGCCTGATCTGGCTGTTCCACCTCGACAACATCCAGCGTCTGCTGGCCGGCACCGAGCGCCGGATCGAGTTCGGGCGGCGGTAGGGCCGGGGCGCGAGGGGCGGGCCGACGGCATCCGCCCGGCCTGGCCGCGCCCGCCTCGTCCCGCCCGGCGAGACCCTGGGTCAACAGGATGCCCGTCTGGCTCGACGAGCCCGTCCAAGCGCGCGCCCTCGGCGCCGATCCGTGCCTCGGGGTCAACAGATCGGGTCGAACCGCCCCGTCAAGGGCATCGCCGGCCTCGCCCAGGCGCCTCCTGTTGACCCGGAGTCCCGGAACGGGTCAGGCCTTGGGGCGGTGCTAGACTGGCCACCTCGTCGGGGCGTGGCGCAGTCTGGTAGCGCACCAGTCTGGGGGACTGGTGGTCGTCGGTTCAAATCCGGCCGCCCCGACCAAATCCCCCACACAACATCGCCGTCTTTGGCTTGGCTGACCGGAGCGTCAGTCAAAGAACCAGATGTTCGTGTCCATGCCCCGGTCGACGGCGATTTGAACCTTTGCCTTCATCGAGTCGCCCGGTCGATGACACGTGCTGAACACGTATGATGCGCCGCTCTTCCAGGGACGGGGCCCGTCGAACTCGAGGACGTACCAGGGCTTGCCAATCGTGATGTACGGCTCGTCCGCGTCCGAGGGGTCGGGCCACGTGATCTTGAGGTCGAAACTCACCTTCTCCGTCCATCCCTGCATCTCCGGGTCGTCGGTCACGCACTTGAAACCGGGGACGGGATCCCGGGGCGACATCGTCACCCTGATTCCGTTGAGCTTCAATGTCTGGCCATATGAACCTGAAACCGAGGCGACCTTCGGTGTCGGCTCGGGCCGGGGATCGGCGACGGGCTTTGGTGTCGGCCTCGGCGTGGGCCTGGGGGTCGGACGAGGCGTCGGACGAGGTGTCGGACTCGCCGTCGGGCTCGGAGTGACGGCCTCGGTAGGCTGAGGTTCTGCGGGCGAGTCGGTCGCTGAACTGACCGGGCTCGGTGTCGGCTCGAGATCAAGGCCCGCCACTTCGATGGTGGGCACTGGCGAGTCGGCAGTCGCGCCAGGAGTCGGCGTGGGCTCCGCGCCTGAACCGCTTCCGCTGTATCGGGCGTTGAAGACCACGATCGAGATAGCGACGATCGCCACGATCGTGGCGGCTCCACTCACCGCCGATACGGCGCGGCGGGAACCATGAATCAGGCGTCGGGCAACGGCTACGGGACGTGAGGGCATGGAACTCCTGCGTGGCCGCATCGATGGGACGCAAAGACGCGGGCTCAGGCACAGGATATGGACAGGGTTCGGGGTCCCTCAGGGCCCAGTGGTCCCGGGATGACCATGACGAGAAGCCGGCGTTCGGCCGCGGTCGCGCTTTTCGTTGCGCCCGGACAACCCGTATGTACCCCGGGGCATTGAACTGATGGAGCACGCCCGTCATCGTCGAATGGCGAAGCCTCGATGACTGATCCGAATTCTCGGACCGGTGACAGGACGTCTGGGCTTCGCGCCACTCCGCGCGCATCGACACGCCCTCCCTCCTCCGGCGATCCAATTCGCGCTGCCCTGCGTATGCATCGATGAGCACTCTCGACCACAGACTCACCGGGGCTCGAGGCCCCGCGACATCCCTCTGTCGCGGGGCCTCGCACTGTCCGTGGCCCAGTCCCCGCTACACTCGAAGCGTGACGACGACGGACCGCCCCGCGCTCGACATCGAGCAGACCGAGGGCTTACTGGACATGGATCCGGAGGCCTTCCGGGCGGCGGGCCACGAAGTCGTCGACCTGATGGCCGACTACCTGGCCTCGGTCGAGCGGTTCGCGGTGTTCCCACCGGTCGAGCCCGGATCGATCGCGCCCGCCTTCCCATCGGCCGCGCCTGAGGGGCCCGAGCCGATCGGGGCGATCCTCGACGACTACCGCCGGCTCGTCGAGCCGAACGCCACCCATTGGCAGCACCCGGGGTTCCTGGCGTACTTCGGGACGACCGCGTCCGGGCCGGGGATCCTCGGCGAGATGCTGACCGCGGCGCTCGGCCAGAACGCGATGCTCTGGCGGACGTCGCCGATCGCGACCGAGCTCGAGGGGGTCGTCGTCGGCTGGCTGCGCCAGGCGGTCGGGCTGCCGGAGTCCTTCGACGGGCTCATCACGGACACGGCCTCGATGTCGTCCCTCATCGCCCTGGCCGGCGCCCGCGAGGCGGCCGGCGGTGACGTCGCCGGGATGCGCGTCTACGCCTCGGCCGAGGCCCATTCGTCGATCGAGAAGGCGTGCAGGACACTGGGCCTCGGGCGCGACGCCCTTGTCCGGATTCCGACGAACGAGCGGTTCGAGATGCAGATCGACGACCTCCATGACGCGATCGCCCGCGATCGCGTCGACCGCCGCCGACCGATCGCGATCGTGGCGACGGTCGGGACGACCTCGTCGACATCGGTCGATTCGGTCGCCGCGTCGGCCGACGTCGCCGAGAGCGAGCGGCTCTGGCTCCATATCGATGCCGCCTACGCTGGAGCCGTCGCGATCGCACCCGAGTTGCGCGAGCCGTTCCGCGGCTGGGAGCGAGCCGATTCGATCGTCATCAACCCGCACAAGTGGCTCTTCACGCCGCTCGACGCCTCGCTCCTCCTGACGCGGAGGATGGACACGCTGCGAGCGGCCTTCAGCCTGGTGCCCGAGTACCTGCGGACGCTGGATCGCGAGACACCGGTTCGCGACTACAACGACTACACGCCCCAGCTCGGGCGGAGGTTCCGCGCGCTCAAGCTCTGGATCCAGCTCCGCTGGTTCGGGCTCGAGGGGCTGCGGCGCCGGATCCGGCGCCACCTGGAGCTCGCGGCGGCGTTCGCGTCGTGGGTCGACGCGGACCCGGACTGGGAGCGGCTGGCTCCGGTCCCGTTCTCGACCGTCTGCTTCCGCCACCGACCGGCGGGGTTCGACGGCGGCGAGGAGGCGCTCGACGAGCGCAACACGAGAATCATGGACGCGGTCAACCGGACAGGCGAGGTGTTCCTGTCCCACACCAGGCTCGACGGCCGGTTCACGATCCGGCTGGCCGTCGGCAACCTGCGAACGGAATCACGCCACGTCGAGCGCGCCTGGGAGCTGCTCCGGGCGGCGGCACGCGAGGAGGCACCATGACTGGACCGAACGGACCGATCGAGGTCCTCTACTTCTACCGCACGAAGTGGGGCGCCCACGACGAATGGGTCGCACTGTTCCGGAAGAACCACTGGCCGATCCTGCGCGAGGACCTGGCGAACGGTCGCTTCCTCGACGTCCACATGGCAACGCCGCGCTTCCACGGCGATGGCCGGGCCGACTGGGACGTGCTGGTCTCGATCACGTATCGCGACTGGGCCGCCATGGAGGCGCACACCGAGGCCGAGATCGCCAAGCGCCTCTACCCGGACCAGAAGAAGTTCAAGGCGGAGGAACAGCGCCGCTTCGAGCTCCTCGAGGCCCACTGGGACGTCCCGCTCGAGGCCCGTCCGCTCGACGAGAAGTAGCCGCCCCCGCGCTAGACTCGCCGGACGTACCGCCACCGAGCAGGGGAGACCGCAGCCATGGCCGTCGAGGTCGCCACCGACTACCTGATGTTCATCGACGGGGCGCCGGTCGCCTCGACGCTCCGGCGAGTGGCTGGAGGTCCGCAGCCCGGCCACCCGGGAGCTGGTCGGGCGCGTCCCGGCCGGCACGGAGGCGGACGTCGACCTTGCCGTCGCGGCCGCGCGTGCCGCGTTCGCCGACGGGCGCTGGCATCGCAAGCTCATGGCGGAGCGCGTCGCGATCATGGAGCGCCTCGCCGAGCTGATCGACGAGCACGCCGACGAGCTCGCCCGCCTCGAGACGCTCCAGACGGGCACCGTCATACAAGCTCCGCCGCGACTCCGACTTCGCCTTCGCCTCGGACAACCTGCGGTTCTTCGCGACCGCGATTCGCCACCTCGAGGGCAAGGCCGCCGCGGAGTACACGGGCAGCCACACGTCGATGGTCCGGCGCGAGCCGATCGGCGTCTGCGGTCAGGTCGCGCCCTGGAACTACCCGCTGTGGATGGCGATCTGGAAGATCGGACCGGCCCTGGCGGCCGGCAACTCCGTGGTCCTCAAGCCCGCGTCGGCGACGCCGCTGACGACGGTGCGGCTCGCCGAGCTGGCGTTCGAGGCCGGCATCCCGGCGGGCGTGCTGAACGTGGTCACGGGACGCGGCGACGTCGTCGGCTCGGCGATCGCCGCTCATCCGGACGTCGACCTGATCTCGTTGACCGGCGATTCCGAGACGGGCCGCCGGATCCAGGCGCTCGCGGCGGGGAACGTCAAGCGGGTCCACCTCGAGCTCGGCGGCAAGGCGCCGTTCATCGTCCTCGCCGACGCGGACCTCGAGGCGGCCGCCCGCGGCGCGACCGCCGGGGCGCTCATCAACGGCGGGCAGGACTGCACCGCGGCGACCCGGGCATACGTGGCCCGACCCGTGTACGACGCGTTCCTCGCGCGGACGAAGGAGCTCTTCGAGAGCGTCCGGGTCGGCGACCCGTTCGACCCCTCGACGGATCTCGGCACGCTCATCAGCGACGCCCAGGTCGAGCGCGTCGACGGCTTCGTGCAGCGCGCCCGCGCCGACGGCGCAACGATCGTCACGGGCGGCTTCCGGCCGGACGTTCCCGGCCTGCCGAACGGCGCCTTCTACGCCCCGACGATCGTCGCCGACTGCGCCCAGGACTCCGAGATCGTCCAGAAGGAGGTCTTCGGCCCGGTCCTCGCCGTCCTGCCGATCGACTCGCCGGAGGAGGCCCTCGAGAAGGCGAACGACACGAAGTACGGCCTCGCGGCAAGCATCTGGACCCGCGACGTGTTCCGGGCGATGGAGGCGGCGCGTGTCCTGAACTTCGGCCACGTCCAGGTCAACGACCACCTGATGGTGACCTCCGAGATGCCGCACGGCGGCTTCAAGCAGTCGGGATTCGGCAAGGACATGTCGTCGTACTCGTTCGAGGAGTACACGCAGGTCAAGCACGTGATGATCGAGCTGACCGGGGAGCCCGAGAAGGGCTGGCACTACACGATCTTCGGCGACGCGAAAGGCTGATCCCGTGCCCGGCGTGATGATCCGGCCGGAACGCGATGACGATGCCGACGACATCCGGGCCCTGAACGACGCCGCGTTCGGCGGGACGGTTGAAGGGCGGATCGTCGACGACATCCGCGGTACCGATCGCTGGATCGAGGGCGGGTCGCTCGTCGCCGAAGACCCCGCCGGGGCGATCGTCGGCCACGTCCTTCTCAGCGAGGGCGACCTGGTCGCCGCCGACGGGACCGTTCGACGCATCTGGATGCTGGGCCCGATCGCCGTTGGTCCTGAGCACCAGAGGCGTGGGATCGGCGGCGTGCTCATGAGGGCCGCGATCGCCCTGGCAACCGGACGCGAGCAGCCTGTCATCTGCCTGCTCGGACACGCGTCCTACTACCCCAGATTCGGGTTCGAGCCGGCCCGGTCGCTCGGAATCGAACCGCCGCGGCCGTGGCCAGACGCCAGCTGGCTGGCGCTCCGGCTTCCGGCCTGGACGCCCACGCTGCGTGGGACCGCGTACTTCCCGCCGGCGTTTCCGGACGATTGAGAGTTGACCCGAGCGTGCCCGCCGTGGAGGCCTGTTACCGTGGAGTCATGCCCAGCAGCCACCGCAGGTTCGCCCTGCTCGACGTGACGTTTGCCGGCGCCCCACTGCCGAGCGCCACGATGGACATCTGGGAGGACGACAGCGGCGTTTCGCGGTGGTCCGCGCGCGCCCTGATGCCCGCCACGCAGGTCGCGGAGAGCGGCCGGCTGGCCGGACGGATGAAGGACGGTCGGCACATCTCGGGTGAGGTCGACGTGGCCAACCGGCAGATGGGCCCCGGCGGCCCGCGCGGCCAGACGCTCGTCGAGCTCCACGGCTCCGGACCGCTCGAGGGTCTCGACGGCCCGCCGACCACCTAGCCTGCATCCGGCTCACGCGGCCGGACCCGGACGGCTTTCCTCCTGGAGCGAACACGATTCGCCGTGAGGCTCTCCGATTTCCCGGCGGATGGGAAATCGGGACCTTTCGGAGCGCGCAGGGGCTCGGAATCGTGGCCCGGCCGCGGTTCTGTTCTCTGTACGAGGAAACGGGTCAGCGTCGGCGGTCCGGACGGGACGCCCTGGCCTGCGCGCGCCGTATCCGGCCGGCTTTCCTCCCGGAGTGAACCAATCCGGGCCCGGGAGGTGCCTGACACGCTCCCAGCCCGACGAGATTCCTGCTCGATCGGCAGATTGCCCCGATCGAGGGTGGCGAAGGCCCTGGTTTGACCCGCATGAGCGACTCGTGTTCTCTCGGAGAGGAAACTGGTTGGGGTTGGCGCCGCGGGACGCGGCGCCGCGGGTCCGTCGCGGGGCGGCAGCCCCAGTGGCCACGGCCGCGAGCGATAATGCCCCGGACGACCACGCCCAGGAGGAGTCGCCCGCCGTGCCGCCGATCATCGAGCTCACCCGGATCGAGCCCGTCCACCTCGGGCGCCTCGAGCGCCAGGGCGTCTTCACGACGGGCCTCCTGATCGAGGTGTCCGAGACGCCGACGCGCCGCCAGACCCTTGCCGACCAGGTCGATGCGACGACGAACGACGTCCTCGCCTGGCGGGACGAGGCGCTGATGCTCAACCTCGCGAGCTTCGGGCCCGACGAGCACCAGCTCCTCATGCAGGCGCGCATCGAGGGCCTTCGCGACATCCTCAAGCTCAGCCTCGACGAGTTCCGGGCAGCGATCATCCCGGCGGCGACGGAGCTGAAGATGGAGCCGCCCGCGGACCTGACGGTCGTCGGCTGGTGGGAGCAGGCCAGGACCCTGGAAGACGCCTGACCCGACGCTCGTTCGCGCCTCCGTGATGGCGGCACTACCATGACGGACGTGAACTCAACCGTGCCCGAGCGTGCCGCCGGCGTCCTGACGGCCGTGGCGACGGCCATCGTCATCACCGCGATCGCGATCGTCCCGTTCCTGACACAGGCATGGGTGTCCTTCGAGCAGGGGCGGACGGGTGCGACCCAGCTGACGGGCTACACGACGGACCAGCTGCGCACGGCGACCGACGCGATCCTGGCCGACCTCGTCCTGGGCCCGCCTGACTTCGACGTGGCGATTGACGGCGCCGCCGTGCTCAACGAGCGCGAGCGGGCACACATGCGGGACGTCCGCGGTGTCTTCGCCGGGTTCGGCCTCGTCGCCATCGTGGCTGCGGCCGTCCTCGCGGCGGCCTTCATCGTTGCCGGTCGGCGAGGCCAGCCGCGACGCGCCTGGTCGGCGATCCGGACGGGCGCGATCGGCCTCGCGATCGGTGTCGTCGTCGCCGGCGTCGTTGCGTTCTTCGCCTTCGACGCGGCGTTCGAGGTGTTCCATCGGCTGTTCTTCGCCGGCGGCACGTACCTGTTCGATCCGGGCACCGATCGTCTCGTCCAGCTCTTCCCCTTCGCGTTCTGGTCCGAAACGACGATGGCGGTCGGGGCGCTGATCATCGGGATCGCGCTCGTCGTCGCTTTGCTCGCCGGTCGCCGAGCGCAGCCGCGGCTCGAGCGTGCCGGAGCCGCCACCGGCGTCGCCAACCCTGAGGCAGCTCGATGAGCGGCGTACCGGTCGCGCGCCTGTTCGGCATCGAGATCCGGCTCCACCTGTCGTGGATCTTCATCATCGCGATCATCACCGTCACGGTCGGGGGACGCCTGAACAGCCTCCAGCCGGTCGCCGACGCTCCGCTGGCATGGGTCATCGGGGCGGTGGCATCGCTCGGATTCCTCGTGACGGTCGTCGTCCACGAGCTCGCACACGCCCTGGTCGGCCGGCGGACCGGCCTCCGGGTCGAGGCGATCTCGGTCCATTTCGTCGGTTCGCCCGCGACGGTCGACATCCGGGCCGCGACCCCCAGGGCCGAGGCGGCCGTGGCGCTCGCGGGCCCGGCAGCCAGCCTCATCCAGGGCCTGCTGCTGATCGGCCTGGCGGTCCTCTCGATCACCTCCGGCGTCGCGCCGCTCCGGATCGCCGGTGACGTCGTGTTCATCATCGGCGTCCTCGACCTGGTTCTGGCCGCGGTGAGCATCGTTCCGGCGTTCCCGCTCGATGGCGGCCGCGTCGTCCGGGCGATCGTCTGGGCGAGGACCGGGGACGAGCGCCGTGGCGCGGCGGCGGCCGGGATGGTCGGGCGGTGGGTCGGCTGGGTGCTGATCGCCATGGGTCTCGTCATCATCCTGACCGGCGACACCGTCAACGGCGCCATGGTCGCGCTGATCGGCTGGTTCCTTGGCGCATCAGCGCGATCCGTCGACCGCTGGCTGCTCCTCGACGGCCTCCTGACCGGCCTCCGCGTCGACGAGGCGATGGAGGCCCAGTTCGAGACGATCACGCCCCAGCTGACGCTCGACACGTTCGCCGCGCGAGTGCTCGACGGGACGCTCGGACCGGCGCTGCCCGTCATGCACGACGAGATGCTCGTCGGGATCATCGGCGCCGTTCAGCTCCGCGCCGTTCCCCAGCGCGACTGGCCATCGACCCGGACGGCAGACGTGATGATCGAGGTCGCCGATCTCCCGCTCGTCGGGCCGGCGGAGTCGCTCTCGGAGGGCCTGGAGCGGCTCCGGACCTCCCGCCTCGACGGCCTGCCCGTCCGCGACGGCGCAACGCTCCGCGGCGTGCTGACACGGCGCTCCATCGCGATCACCCTGCGCGCCAAGGCGGACCTGCGCGGCGTGACCCTGTGACCGCGCCGTCCGCCCAGGCTGGGCTGCTGTCCGTCGAGGAGGCTCAGTCCGCGGTCCTGGCCGCGGTCGCCGGCCCCACCGCGACGGAGATCGTGTACCTCTCCGACGCCCTGGGCCGCGTCCTCGCCGAGCCGGTCATCAGCACGACGGCTCTGCCTCCATGGGACAACTCCGCGATGGATGGCTACGCGGTACGTTCCGCCGACACTGCCGCCGCGACGGAAGATGCGCCGATCCGCCTCGACGTCGTCGGCGAGGTTCGCGCCGGGCTGGCGCCGGAGGTCGAGGTCCCTCGCGGCGGCGCCGTCCGGATCGCGACCGGTGCCCGGATCCCGGCCCGCGCGGATGGTGTCGTCCCCGTCGAATTGACCACCTCTCTCGATGCGACGGGGTCGCCGGCCGGCCCGCGCGGTCGGGACGCGACGGGGCCACTCCCCGCGGCGATCCTCGTCCACGAGGCGATCCGGCCGGGAGGGTCGATCCGCCGATCCGGCAGCGATCTCGCCCTCGGAGTCACGATCCTCGAGGCAGGGACGGTCGTGACGGCCGCCGGGGTCGCCCTCGCGGCAGGCGCGGGCGTGCCGCAGCTGTCGGTCCGCCGCAAGCCGCAGGTCCACGTCCTCGCGACCGGCGACGAGGTGCGACCGGCCGGCCAGGAGCTCGGCGCGGCCGGCATCCCCGACGCCAACGGGCCCGGCCTGGCGGCCCTCGTCGCCGCCGCCGGCGGTCGCCCGATGGCCCTCGGGATCGCGAAGGACCGGCTGGAGGACGTCGAGTCGCGGCTGTGCGCGGCGCTCGTCGCCGGGGCCGATGCGATCGTCGTCTCGGGCGGCGTCTCCGTCGGCCCGTACGACGTGGTCAAGCTCGCGTTCGAGAAGGTCGGTCGCATCGACCTGTGGCGCGTGGCCGTCCAGCCGGGCAAGCCGTTCGCGTTCGGCGTCGCCGATCGGCCGGACGGCGGCCGGACGCTGCTCTTCGGGTTGCCGGGCAACCCAGTCTCGAGCTTCGTCACGTTCGAGCTGTTCGTCCGTCCCGCGATCCGGTCCCTCGCGGGTTACAGCGCCGACCGCCTCCGCCGACCGGTCGATCGCGCCGTCCTGGCCGAGGCCGTGTCCAAGAGCCAGGGCAGGCGCGCCTTCATCCGGGTCATCGCCGAGCGCGACGCCGTGGGCTCGCCGATCCGCGACGAGCGCGGCCGGGTCCAGGTCCGGCTGGCGGGCGGCGCGGCGGGGCAGGGGAGCCACGTGATGTCCGCCCTCGCCGCAGCGGACGCCCTCGCCATCGTCCCGGAGGCGCACGATACGCTCGACGCCGGTGCGGAGCTCGAGCTCTGGTGGCTCGACGCCGGCTGACCCTCGGAGGATCGATGGCCCAGAAACCGCCCCCGCGAACCGAGCGTCGCCGGCTGACCCACGTGGATCGGAGCGGACGCCCGCGGATGGTCGACGTCACCGACAAGGCCGTCACGGCGCGGCGGGCCGTCGCCGAGGCGCTCGTCGCCGTGTCGCCGGAGACGATGAGCCTCGTGATCGACGGCGGCGGGCCGAAGGGCGACGTCCTCGGCGTTGCAGAGCTCGCCGGCGTCATGGCCGGCAAGCGGACGAGCGAGCTGATCCCTCTCTGCCATCCCATCGCGCTCACCGATCTCGTCGTCGCCGTGACGCCGGACCGGGCGGCCGGCGTGCTGCGCGTCCGGGCGGAGGCGGCGACCACCGCTCCGACCGGGGTCGAGATGGAGGCACTGACCGCCGCGTCCGTCGCCGCGCTGACGATCTACGACATGGTCAAGGGCGTCGAGCGAGGCGTCGAGGTGCGATCGGTCCGGCTCCTCTCCAAGAGCGGAGGACGGAGCGGTGAGTGGCATCGCCCGCCGGACCCGGAGGCCGATCGCGTGCCGGACCAGCGGAAGCCGGGTGAGCGAGCCGCCGGACGAATCGGGGCAAGCGGCGAGGGCCGGCGTGAGCGATTCGCGGGCCGCGCGCTCGGCCCTCGTCCTGACGGCCAGCGACAAGGGCGCCGCAGGCGAACGCGACGACTCGAGCGGCGGCGGCGATCGAAGCACGGCTCGGACGCGCTCGGGTTCGCCGTCGAACGTGCCGTCGTCCCGGACGACCAGCCGACGATCGAATCGGCGCTGCGAGCGGCCGCCGCGCGCCACCCGCTCGATCGTCACGACCGGCGGCACGGGCCTGACGCCGCGCGACGTGACGCCCCAGGCGACGCTGGCCGTCGTCGACTACGAGGTGCCCGGACTCGCCGAGGCCATGCGGGCGGAGGGGCGCCGCCACACGCCGATGGCGGACCTGAGCCGCGCCGTCGTCGGCGTCAGTGGCGGATCCCTCATCGTGAACCTTCCGGGCAGCCCGAAGGGCGCGATCGAGTCGCTCGAGGCGATCGTCCCGGTCCTCGATCACGCGCTCGAGACGCTCGCCGGACCGTTCGATCATGGCGCCGCGGATGAGGGCGCAGCCGCGGACTCGCACCCTGTCGCCTCACCCGACGAGCACGAGTGATGTTCCCGGTCTTCGCCAATGTCCCGGGCTACCCGCTCGTGTTCCCGGTGTTCTGGGGAGCGGCGGTCATCTTCGTGCTGGCGATGGCTCGCCACCTCCGCGTCTTCGTTGCGACGAAGCCGTCGGTGGAGCAGCCGCGCCCGTTCGGCCAGATCGGGACACGGCTCGCGGGCCTGGTCGAGTACGCGATCCTCCAGGCGAAAATGTTCAAGGACCTTCGGGCGGGCGTCATGCACGCCGGCATCTTCTGGGGATTCGTCCTGCTGACGATCGGGACGGCGAATGTCGTGACTGGCGGGATCATCGAGACGGTCCTGACCGCGCCGCTCGACGGCGTGATCTGGGCGGCCATCTCGGCGATGCAGAACGTCGTGGCGGTGATCGTCATCGTCGCGATCCTGTGGGCGTTCTATCGACGGCTCGTGACGAGGCCGAAGCGCCTGACGCTCAACCGCGACGCCCTCCTGATCCTGGCGATGATCGGCGGCGTCGTTGCCGCGGAGCTCTTCGCCGAGGTGTTCGAGTTCGCCCGCTACGGCGACCAGCCGGGTGCGTTCGTCTCGGCAGCCCTCGCCGGACCGCTGCGGTCGCTCTCGCCGGAGGCGCTCGAGATCGGGTTCGCCGTGCTGTGGTGGGCGCACATCGTCCTGGTTGCCGCGTTCCTCGTCTACCTGCCGTTCTCGAAGCACCTCCACATCGCGACCGTCTTCCCGAATGTCTGGTACCGGAAGCTACGCCCGCGCGGCGAGCTGCCGGCCATGGACCTCGAGCGCGAGGACGCGACGTTCGGGCTCAAGTCGCTCCAGGACCTCGGCTGGAAGGACCTGCTCGACGGCTTCACGTGCACCGAGTGCGGCCGCTGCCAGGAGGCCTGCCCCGCCTGGAACACCGGGAAGCCCCTCAACCCGAAGTCACTCATCATGGGAATCCGGCACATGTCGGTCGATGCGGAGCACGGGCTCGACCTGATCCCGAATTCGCCCGATCGTCCGCGAGACGTACGGCCTGGGCGGAGCCGTCCCAGCGGCGGACCGGATGGCGGCCGCGATCGTCGACGACGCGATCCCCTACGACGCGGTCTGGGACTGCGTGACGTGCGGTGCCTGCGTCGAGGCCTGCCCCGTGCTCATCGAGCACGTCGACAAGATCGTCGGGTTGCGGCGGAACCTCGTCCTCGAGGACTCGCGGTTCCCCGCGGAGCTGGCGGGCGCGTTCCGCGGGATGGAAGGGCAGGGCAACCCGTGGGGCCAGCCGGCGTCGACCCGCCTCGACTGGACGAAGGGCCTGCCGTTCGACGTGCCGACGGTGGCGTCGATGGCGTCGGACGGTCGTCTCGACGAGCTCGAGGTTCTCTACTGGGTCGGCTGCGCGGCCGCCTTCGACGAGCGCAACAAGCGCGTCGCCCGGGCATTCGCGACGTGTCTGTCGGCTGCGGGGGTCCGGTTCGCGGTCCTGGGCCAGGAGGAGTCGTGCACGGGCGATCCCGCGCGGCGGATGGGCAACGACTACGTGTTCCAGATCCTCGCCGCGGGCAACGTCGAGACCCTCAACCGGTATGGGATGGGGGAGAGGACGATCGTCACGGCCTGCCCGCACTGCTTCAACTCGATCGGCAACGAGTACGGCCAGCTCGGCGGTTCGTTCTCCATCGTCCACCACTCCGTCTATCTGCAGCGACTCCTCGCGGACGGGCGACTGCGCGTTGCCGATGAGGGCCCTGCGAGCTCCGTGACGTTCCACGATTCGTGCTACATGGCCCGCTACAACGGGGTGATCGCGGCGCCGCGCGACGTGCTGGGGTCCGTGCCGGGCGTCGAGCTCCGGGAGATGGAGAAGTCGGGCAAGAACACGTTCTGCTGCGGGGCAGGCGGCGGGCGAATGTGGATGGAGGAGACGCGCGGCACGCGCATCAACGCCGAACGGACGCGTCAGGCCCTGGCGACGGGCGCCGAGACGGTCGCGACGAGCTGCCCCTTCTGTATGGTGATGATGAAGGACGGCTTGGCCGATGCCGCGTCGTCGGCAGCACCCGAGGGCGGGACCGTTAGTGCCCGCGACATCGCCGAGATCCTCGCCGATTCGCTCGCCCCCACCCAGCCGACGGGCCGCCAGCTGCCGGTCCTGCAGTAGCGGACTCGCGTCCCGGCCCCGGCCCCGCGTCCCGCGCCCCGCGCTGTGGACCCGCGTCCCGCGTCCCGGGCCCCGCGCCCCGCGTCCAGCGCCCCGCACCCCGCGCCGCACCACGAACGCTGCCCCACGAGCGCTGCGCGTTTCCTCCCCCAGTGAACGGATTCCTCCTGAGGCCTCCTGAATTCCTCTACCACGGCAAAGCCGATTGCTTGGGTGCCGCAACCGGCGGTTTGGGGGCGAATAACGGCCCGTCGACCGCCTCGTTGTTCACTGTCGGAGGAATGTCGCCAATCTCCGCTCCCGATCGGACCGCCGCGAGACTCGCCGGACACCTGGGCGCACTCGCACGTGATGAACGTGTCAGGCGCGGCTGGCCGTTGCGCGAGGTCGCGGCGCGATCGGGCATGTCGGTCAGCTTCGTGCACGCCGTCGAGCACGGGCGGCCAGCGGGTCTCGCCGCGTACGCCGCCATCGCCTCCGCTCTGGGACTCGAACCGCAGTTCGATCTCGTCGATTCGCGCCGCACGACGAGACTGACCCGCAAGGAGGACCCGGTTCACGCCGCAATGGGCGAGGCCATCGCCGGGCGCCTCGGGTCGTTCGGACTCGACGTCGCCCTCGATGACCCGTTCCAGCATTTCCAGTTCGCCGGCCGCGCCGATCTGCTCGCCTGGTCGATCGACCGGCGGGCTCTCCTCCACGTGGAGAACAGAACGCGGTTCCCGAACATCCAGGAAGCGTTCGGGAGCTACAACGTCAAGCGACGCTACCTCTCTGCGATCGTGGCCGACAGAATCGGGCTGCGGCGAGGCTGGCAGGTCGTCACCCACGTCGTCGCCGCGCTGTGGTCGTCGGAAATCCTGCACGATCTGAGGATTCATCCAGCCAGCTTTCGCGCCGTCTGCCCGGATCCGCCCGACGACTTCGCCGCCTGGTGGAGCGGCGCGCTTCCTCGAGCGGCCGGCGTCACCAGCTCACTCGTGCTGTTCGACCCCATCGGTGGTGGACGATCCGACCGACGGAGGTTCGTCGGGCTCGATCAAGCGGGACCGATTCGCGGCCGATATCGAGGCTACGCCGACGCGCTCGAGGCGATCCGTGCGGTCGTCGGCCGCTGAGGCCCACGCGTTTCGCCCTGGAGAGAACGAGATCGGCCGATGGGGGGCCAGAGCCAGTCGATCTTCCGACTGGAGAGGAAACGAGGACAGCTGGAGCCGTCGAGAGGCACCTGGACGCCCGTTCCGTTCACTCCAGGTGGAAAGGTGCGGGGCTGGACCTGACGGAGGTGCGGGGCTGGACCGGACGAGGGCCGCGGGTCGCGAGTCGACGTGAGAGTCTCGCCTCGTCAGTTGGGTCCCCGGTTCGGCTCGGGGAGGTCCTCCGGCCCGATGTAGTAGGTGTTCGAGACCGCGTCGAAGCACGCCTGACGGAAGATCTCGCCCTCGAACGTGACTACCTGCCCGTTGGCCGCGACGAGCTGTCCTCGGTCGGACGCAGGATCGACCCTCCACCCCAGCTCGGCGCGCGGTCGGACGGCGAGAACGTGCTCGGTGGCGAGGTCCGTCGCCCAGACCTGACGCGGGTCGTTGGGATTCACGTGGAGGACCGCCTGCACCTGGACCTTCGGGCAGTCGGGACCGGGCCCGACCGTGACGACCTTCGCCGCTTCACACGCGGCGATCGAGGTCAGAACGATGGCGCACAGCACGATCCGCACGCTCGCACGCTCCCAGCTCATGCGCCAGATCCTACGCTGTCCGCAATCGGCTACCGGCGGCTGAGGCCCACGGGTTTCTCCCTGGAGAGAACGAGATCGGCCATCGGGCGGCCTGAGCCAGTCAATCTTCCGACTGGAGAGGAAACGGGGACGGCTAGGTCCGTCGAGAGGCACCTGGACGGCCGTACCGTTCACTCCAGGTGGAAAGGTGCGGGGCTCACCGAGACGAGGGCCCGGGGCTCGACGGGACGCGTGATGCGGACCGCGGAGGAGGGACGCGCGCCGCGCCGCACCGGCCCCAATTGGGGACGCAGGCTCCGACGCTGCTACGATGACCCGCGGTGACCGAGCCCACGTCCGCCACCCCAGCCTCCGGGACCTACCGCCTCACCGAAGAGCAGCTCATGCTGCGCGACGCGGTGCGGGTGCTGGCCGATGAGCAGATCGGGCCGCGCGCGGCGGAGATCGACCGGACGGCCGAGTTCCCGTGGGATGTCAAGGAGCTCCTCGCTTCGCACGACATCCTTGGCCTGCCGTTCCCGACGAAGTACGGTGGCCTCGGCGGGGATCTGCTGACGCTCTGCCTCGCGATCGAACAGGTCAGCCGCGTCTGCGCGACGAGTGGCTTGATCGTCGCGGTCCACAGCCTCGGAGCACTGCCGCTCCTGCTCGCGGGCAGCGACGAGCAGAAGGATCGCTGGCTCCCGGACCTCGCAGCCGGCCGCACGCTGATCGCCTTCGCCCTGACCGAAGCCGAGGCGGGCAGCGACGTGTCGGCGATGCGGACGAAGGCGATCCGGGACGGGGACGGCTGGTTGATCGAAGGCTCGAAACGCTTCATCAGCCAGGGGAGCGTCGCCGATCTCATCGCCGTGTTCGCGGTCACGAGCGATGACCCCGCGACCCCGCGCCACAAGCGCCTCAGCTGCTTCATGGTCGAGAAGTCGATGGCCGGCTTCGGCGTCGACCGGATCGAGCACAAGATGGGCATCCGCGGCTCGCCGACGGCCGAGCTGAGCTTCCGCGGCGTGCGGATTCCGGACAGCAATCGCGTGGGGGCAGAGGGCGACGGGTTCGCGATCGCGATGCGAACGCTCGATCGGAGCCGGCCCGGGATCGCCGCGCAGGCGGTCGGCATCGCCCAGGGGGCGCTCGAGGTTGCCGCTCGATACGCGCTGGAGCGAAAGCAGTTCGGGCGCCCGATCGCGGACTTCCAGATGATCCAGGCGATGCTGGCCGACATGGACGCGGGCACGGAGTCGGCGCGCCAGCTCCTCTACAAGGCCTGCACGGAGATCTCCGCGGGCGCCCGCGATGCCGCCCGCTGGTCGGCCATGTGTAAACTCGTCGCCGGCGACACGGCGATGCGGGTCACGACCGATGCCGTGCAGGTTCTGGGCGGATACGGCTATATCGACGAGTTTCCTGTTGAGCGGATGATGCGCGACGCGAAGATCACGCAGCTCTACGAGGGGACGCAGCAGATCCAGCGGCTGGTCATCGCCCGCGCCCTCGCCGGTCGCAGCGGGTGATGCGGCCCGACCTCGAGGGCCGCAGACAAGAGGAGCGTCGCGCGTCGTGCACATAGTGGTCCTGCTCAAGCCGGTTCCGGATCCCGCGTCGGGTGGTGAGCGCCTCGGGCCGGATGGGCGCCTGGACCGGACGGTCTTGCCCGCGGTCATCAACGCGAATGACGAGTACGCGCTCGAGGCTGCGCTCAAGTTGACCGAGGCGCACGGGGGCGAGGTCACGATCGTCTCGATGGCGCCCGAGACGGGTCCCGAGACCATGCGCAAGGCGCTCGCGATGGGCGCCCACCGCGGGATCCACGTCACCGACGCCGCGCTTGCGGGCTCGGACCACGTCTCAACTACGCGGGTCCTCGCCGCGGCGCTCAAGGACGTCGACTTTGATCTCGTCCTGGCCGGTGCCGACACGTCCGACGGACTCGCCGGCGTCGTCCCGGCCGGCGTCGCGGCACTCCTCCGCCTGCCGTACCTGTCGTACGCGGCGAAGATCGAGCCAGATCCCGCCGCCGGCCGGGTGAAGGTCCGGCGGATCAGCCCGACCGGCTTCGACCTCCTCGAAGCGCCGATGCCCGCGCTCGTGGTCTGCACCCAGGTCCTCGGCGAGCCGCGCTACCCGTCGCTCAAGGGGATCATGGCGGCACGCTCGAAGGAGATCGCGACGAAGTCCCTGTCCGACATCGGAATCGACGCCTCGACGGTCGGTGGGACCGTCTCGACGACGAAGGTGCTCGCATCCGCGGCACCGCCGCCGCGCGCGGCCACGCGCGTCGTTCGGGGAGCGCCGGACGAGGCCGCGCGGGAGCTCGTCGCGTTCCTCGCCGAGCGGAGACTCGTCTGATGCCGGAGCTGTGGGTGATCGGCGAGGTCACGTCCGACGGCGGACTCGCGAAGATCTCGACCGAGGTCGCGACGCTGGCGCGGACGCTCGCCGCGGAGGCGGGGCAGGAGGTCGTCGGAATCGTCGTCGCAGCCGACCCGCTTCCCGCCGCCACGGAGCTCGCACGCTATCTGCCCCGCGTCCTCGCGGTCGCCGAACCGGCCGCCGCAGGCCGGCCATGGTCGATGGTCGCGGCGGAACGGATCGCCCGACTCGATGAACCAGGGGCGGACGCGTTCGAGTTCGTCGGCGCGGGACCGGACGGCCGCGACGTCGCCGGCGCGCTCTCCGCGCTGACGGGCCAGGGTGTGCTCGCGAACGCGGTCGCGGCCTCGTGGTCCGACGGCGGCCCCGCGATCGAGGTGAGCGTCTTCGGAGGCAAGCTCACGACGACGAGCGCGTTCACCGGCTCGTCAGGCATCGTCACCGTCCGGCCCAATGTCGTGTCGGCCGTACCCGCCGCGTCGGCCGGCACCGTCGAGCGTGTCGAGCCGGCCGCGGACCTCGCCCAGCCCGCCGTCACCGTCCTCGAGCGCGTCGCCGAGGCGGGCGCCGCTGCGCCGATCGAGGAGGCCAGGATCATCGTTTCGGGCGGCCGGGGTGTCGGTGGGCCGGATGGATTCACGATGGTCAAGGAGATCGCCGACGAGCTCGGCGGGGTCGTCGGCGCCACCCGGGCCGCGGTCGACGCCGGCTGGATCCCGTACGCCCGGCAGATCGGCCAGACCGGCAAGATCGTCAAGCCGCAGCTGTATCTCGCACTCGGCATCAGCGGCGCGATCCAGCACAAGGTCGGGATGCAGACGGCCGGGACGGTGGTCGCGGTCAACCGCGATCCGGATGCCCCGATCGCCGAGTTCGCCGACCTCGTGGTCATCGGCGACCTGTTCGAGGTCGGTCCCGCGATCCTTGCTGAGCTCCGCGCTCGGCAGGGTTCCGGCTGAGAACGGCGGCCGGGGCGCGAGGGCGGACGGATGATCGAAGCTGCGGTCGTGCTGCCGCTGGTCGCGTTCGTCGTCCTGGCCGTGGTGTTCATCCTGTTCCTCCGGCGGGCTGGACGTCTCGGGGCGGCGACCAGGGACGTGGAGCGGTTCCGCCGCCAGGTCAAGGACCTTGCCGCGAGGGTCGAGGTGTCACTTGCCGAGATGAGCGGCCGGATCGATGCGGTTCGGCGCGGTTCCGTTGCGGCGGCGGCGCTCGCCGATGACCTGACGGCATCGCTCGATGCGGTCGAGCGATACGCGGAGGAGGGCCGCGGGCTGCGTGCGCCACAAGACGGCGACGCGATTCGCGATGCCATCGTCGCCGAGCTGGAGCGAGCCAGGCGGGCACTGGAGATGGTCGAGCACGGCTGCACGATCCAGGCGACCGTGCGAGCCGGTTCACGGGGGCTGGAGGCGCAGACTGCGATCAAGCGCGGCTACCTGAATCTCCTCCATGCCCGGGAGGCAATCGCCCGCTACGCCCAGGAGGCGGCGACCCTGGTCCCCATCGACCCGTCCCGACGGCCGCCGGCGCACCGAACGGTCTGAACGGTCCGAATCGTCCCCGACATGTGCCCTGCGGGCGCCCGACACCACCGTATGTAGTGGTATCCTCCTTGTGCACCACAAGTTCTTGTGGTACCAGCGATCAGGAGGACGGATGCGCTGTCCCCATTGCGGTGAGCGCGAGACACGGGTCGTGGACTCCCGGGACCTCGACGACGCGGCCACGATCCGTCGGCGCCGCGAATGCGCGTCGTGCGCGACCCGCTTCACCACCTACGAGCGCGTCGAGGCCGCAAGGCTCATCGTCGTCAAGAGTGATGGGACGCGCCAGGAATTCGACCGCGACAAGCTGGCGTCGGGACTGCGCAAGGCGCTGACGCGACGTCCGGTCGCGGACAACGCCGCCGAGCAGGCCGCGGACCGGATCGAGGCGGAGCTGCGATCGGAAGGCGCAACAGAGGTCCCGTCCAAGCGGATCGGCGCCCTCGCGATGGAGGCCCTCGGCGAGCTCGATCAGATCGCCTACATCCGGTTCGCCAGCGTCTACCAGAGCTTCGACGACCTCGAGGCGCTCAAGCGCGAGGTCGACACCCTGTTCAATCAGCGCGGCTCGATCGCGGTCGACCTGCGCGGTGGCGGCGGCGGAAAGGCCATCCCGAAGTGAGCGTCCTGTCCGACCGGGACATCCGTGCGGCGATCGACGCCGGCGAGGTCGCGGATCCGCCCCTACGACCCGGCCGACCTCCAGCCGAGCTCGGTCGACCTGCACCTCGACCGGAGCTTCCGCGTCTTCCGCAACAACCGCTACGCCTTCATCGACGTCCGCTCGCCGCAGCCGGACCTGACCGAACTGCTGAAGGTCGAGGACGACGAGCCGTTCATCCTCCATCCCGGCGAGTTCGTCCTCGGCCAGACCCTCGAATGGGTGGAATTGCCGGTCGATCTCGTCGCCAGGCTCGAAGGAAAATCGTCATTGGGCCGTCTTGGACTCCTCATTCATTCGACCGCCGGGCTACGTGGATCCGGGCTGGAAGGGCAATTTAACCCTGGAATTATCCAATGTTGCGAATCTGCCGATCGCATTATACTTCGGGATGAAGATCGGCCAGATCTCGTTCTTCAAGATGTCGAGCCCGGTGGATCGGCCGTACGGCTCGCCGGAGCTCGGGTCGAAGTACCAGGGCCAGTCGGAGCCGACGGCCTCGGCCTTCCATCGCGACTTCGCGAACGGCCGCAAGCCGGGCGGCTGAGGGCGCCGCTCGTGGCGATGAACGACAGCGGTCGACTGGTCGCTGGAGCTTGGCGGCGGCGTCCGGGTCGCGCTGATCCAGGCGGGAACGTTCCGGTCGGATGCGGGCGCGCTGTTCGGCCCGGTGCCGCGGGTCCTCTGGAAGTCGCTCGTGACCGAGGAGATCGACCACGAGCACCGCCTCCTCCAGGCGCTCAACTGCCTGCTGATCGAGACGCCGGCCGGCCGCGTCCTCGTCGAGACCGGGATCGGCGAGCGGGTCAGCGACAAGGTCCGGGAGATGCGCCGCTACGAGGGCTCGCCGATCGTTCCGGCGCTCGATGGCGGCCGGCTTCGACGCCGGCCTCTGTCGATGTCGTGGCGATGAGCCACCTCCATTTCGACCATGCCGGCGGGTTCCTGCTCGCGGACGGAGCGCGGGCGTTCCCGCGGGCGACGATCGTCGCCCAGCGGGCCGAGTGGGAGATCGCGCTCGGCGACAACTCCCGGCTCGTCGCCTCCTATGACCAGCCCGAGGTGCGACTCGTCCGCTCGTGGGGCGAGGAGGGCTGGGCCGACGGCGAGCGCGAGGTCCTGCCCGGCGTCTCGGTCGTCCCGACCGGAGGCCACTCGGCCGGGCACCAGGCGATCGTCGTCCGGGGTGGGGGAGCCGGGGCCAGGACCCTGGGCTTCTTCGGCGACCTGTGCATGCGGCCGTGGGCGGCGAATCCGCGCTGGGTGACCGCGTTCGACGACTTCCCGCTCGATCGGTCGAGGTCAAGGGCTCGCTGTTTGCCCGTGCCGCCGACGAGGCCTGGGTCGTGGCCCTCTCGCATGAGCCCCTCACGCCGATCGGGCGATTGGAGCGCGAACGCGACCGATTCCGCTTCGAGGTCGCCTGACCGCCGATCGGGCGGGCGTCCACGAGCGTGCTCTGTCAGATGACGTACACACTTTGTGACACTTGGCCCATGGCGTCCATCCGGCGGGTGGCTACTGTCAGGGTCATCGGAACGGACCGCCCGACATCGAGACACTCGTCGGCGGCGTGTTGACCCTCCGGCGGGATGTCGGGCGGCGGCAGAGCTGACAATCAGTCGCTTATTCGGCGGTCCGTCCCGAACCCTTCCCCTTCCGCCCTCCCGGTGATGCCGCGCGGGTGACGTCCGTCAGCGCCCGGCTGCCTCCTGCGCCGCGACCTCGTCGGGTGTGGAGCCCACCGGACGGACCTCGACGGCGTCGTCGTCCCACCGCAGGCCGGGCCAGGCGGCCGCCATCTCGAGCGCCTCGGCCTCCGACGCGACGTCGACGTCGACGAAGCCGCCGATCATCTCCTTTGTCTCCACGAACGGCCCGTCGCTGATGCCCTTCTTGCGGACCGTCCGCGCCTGGTGCGGCCAGCCCAGCTCCTCGCCGCCGACGATGCGCCCGGCCGCGCCGTGCTCCTTGAACCAGGCGATGACCTCGTCCATCTCCTCGTGCTTCTGCGCCCCGCTGCTGTCATTCCAGGCGGCGACGTGGTCCGGGCCCTGGATCGTCATGAGGATGTAGCGCACGTCGGGGTCCTCCATCGGCCGCCCCGGATGGGCGGTTCAGCGGGGCGACGAATTGGGCATCGCGCATTCGACATTTCGCTCGGTCACGGCGACGTCGAGGCTGACGCCGACGGCATCGCGGCCGCCCCGGGCAGGATCGCTTCGACCTGGGCCGCAGCGGTCGCGTCGGTCATCGCGCCGAGGACGACCGAGCGGATCGCGCCATCCGGGCCGACGAAGAACTGGGTCGGCAGGGCGTACAGCCGGTAGAGGCGGAAGATGTACCCGGAGAAGTCGGGGGCGATCGTGTAGCCCAGCTGGTAGCGCTCCGCGTAGGCCCGGACATCGTCGTCGTTCGTCTCCTGGACGCTGACCCCGACGACGACCAGTCCTCGATCCGCGTAGCGCTCGGCGATGTCCCGCAGGACCGGGGTCTCCGACTGGCACGGCGGGCACCACGAAGCCCAGAAGTTGACCCAGACCGCCTTGCCGCGCAGGTCGGCCAGGCGCACCGGGCGCCCGTCGAGGTCGGTCAGCCCGAACGTCGTGCCGTCGCCGCGGTCGACGCTGAACTCCGGGGCAAGCTGGCCCGGCCGAAGGCCCTGCGAGGGGGCCGGGCCCAGGATGTAGGGGGTCGCGCGGGGGTCGTCCGGGCCGAGCGCCTGGGTCGAGCCGAGGGGCCGGGTGGCGACGAAGAGGCCGAGCCCGACGACGACGACCGCGATCGCCAGTGCGGCGAGCTGCCGACCGCTGAACGGCCCGACCAGTCCGTGCCGCTCTTTGCCGATGGGTGAACCCGGGACGTTCGGTCACTCAGATGCCACCGAAGCCGAACCACGTCGACGTGAAGACCAGGAGGTCCAGCACCATCGCGATGCCGACGGCCACGACGAGGACACCGCCGATGACCGACACGGCCTGGCCGTGGCGAACGAGCGGCCGCAGGAGCGCAGGGGCACGGTCGTAGACGAGGGCGATCGCGATGAAAGGCAATCCGAGACCGATCGAGTAGGCGAGGACCAGGAGGCCGCCCTGGCCGACCGTCTGCGACGTCGCCGCGAGGCCGAGGATCGCGCCGAGGATCGGGCCAACGCACGGCGTCCAGCCCACGGCAAAGATCGCGCCAAGCCCGAACGAGGCGAGCCAGCCGCCCCGCGAGCTCACGATCCGGCCGCCGAGGCGTTCGCCGAGACCCGGTCCCTGGTCCGGCCCGCCGCCCGTCGATGCGAGCGCGACGGTCCCGGTCGCCGTCGCGACGGACCCGGCAGCGCCCGCGTCGAGCGGGCGCCAGATGCGCTCGAGGCGCGGGATCTTCAGGACGCCGGCGAGGTTGAGCCCGAGGACGATCAGGATGACGCCGCCGACCTGGCGGAGGGTCGGGAGGTACTCGGAGATGCCGCCCGCAGACGTAGGTCGCGGTCACTCCGAGCAGCGTGAACACGGAGCCGAACCCGACGACATAGGCGAGGGCGTGCCGGAATGCGAGCCAGCGGCTGGGACCCGCCGTCCCGCCGGATCCGCCGGCCACGGCAACCGCCGTCAGCTGGCCGAGATAGGCGGGGACGAGCGGCAGCACGCACGGAGAGAGGAAGCTCAGAAGCCCGGCCGCGACCGCGACGAGGATCGTGAGATCGGTGCTGCTCATGCCAGGGCGCCGTCAAGGCCGTCGTCGAGGAAGCGGCGCAGCCGCGACGCCGAGGTGGCGAGCTCCAGGCGCCGGCCGAAGAGCTCGACGACCGGGATTCGATCGAAGAGGTCGCGCTCGACGGCTGGCTCCGCGGCGATGTCCCGCTCGCGGAGGTGCGCGAGACGCGCGCCGCGGGCCGCTCGGTCTTCGAGGAGGCCCTGGAGCACCTGGCGCGTCTCGTCACACAGGCCGCAGCCGGGGCGCGTGTACAGGATGAGGTCGGGGAGGGGAGCCGCTGCCATCTCGATCGGAATTCTAGGCGAGACACCGGGGAGTGGCCGGGCGTCGCTCCGTCGCCGCCGGCAGCCCGGCCCCGCCGGCGGCCTGTCCCCGCCCCGCCGGCGCCCTGTTTCTGGCGGCGGCCCGGCCCGGCCGCGCCGGAAGCCTGGCCCGGCCAGCACGCCGCTCCGGCCCCGCGGCGCCTGTCGCCGCCCCGCCATGTCCCCAGATTCCCGCACCGCGGGTAGTAGGCGACAAGATCGTCCATATCGCCCGCATCGCGGGCATTACAGGCGGATTGCGCGGTTGCCCGTGCTTACCTCGGCCCGGCTCGGCCACATGACGTCTCGTACTACCCGCACCACGGGAATCCGGCGGAGAGTCTCGGCCCCCGCCGGGCGGCGCGGTACGATGAAGCCCGCGCCCCCGTAGCTCAGTGGATAGAGCGCGGCCGTCCTAAGGCCGGCGTCGGCGGTTCGAATCCGTCCGGGGGCGCCAGGAGTCCAGGATGTTCCTCTTCAGGCGGCGGAAGCGAAAAGACGATGACGAGCCAGTCGATATGGAAGCCAGGTCGCCCGAGACTGGCCTGAGATACAAGGACATCGCGTTGCTCGGGCAGTTGATGAAACAAGGTGCCGACCTGACCAAGCCGCGCCATGCCCTGTATTTCCTGTACTTCGATAGCGCCGACGTGGCTGCCAGTGGCGCCGACGATGGGCAGAAGGCGGGCTATTCCTGTTCTGTAAGAGACCCGTTGCCTGCGTATCCAGGCAAGTGGTCCCTTGTTTGCGAGCGACACGACGCGCTGCTCGACATCGAGGGCGTCATCCGCGCGGACGACCTCTTCCAGGGCATCGCCGATCGACTCGGTGGCGAGTTCGACGGGTGGGAGGCTTCGGTTTAGGCTTGCCGCGCCATGACTGACCCGGAGCAACGTTTCAGTCGCCAGCTTGCAGATCGAGTTACGCCGGGAATCGCCATCGTCGTCACCGCGCTGGTGATCACCTCCGTCCTGGTCATCTTCGACGTCGTTACGCGCCCCTCGTCGGGCGGCAGCGGCTCGCCGCAGGGCGAATCCTCCGCGGGCCCTTCGGCTCCAATCGTCGGAATGTCAATCATGAGCCCGCACGACGGTGATGCCGTTGCGAGCAAGGAAGTCACCGTCATCGGCCTGGCGCCGCCGGGCCTGACCATCACCCGCGACGTGAGTTTCGGCCTGGACCAGCACGCCACGGTCGATGGCACCGGCCACTGGGCGATCAACGTCGGCCTGGACGAGGGCCAGAACGATCTGGTCTTCCGGATCGGCGACGACCGATCGACGGAGCAGAGGCTTCGCGTCCTCTACACGCCACAGCAGGCGCCATAGCACGATCACGCCAGGGCGAGCGCCCACGCGGGCACCATGGATCCACGCCGCCCGGCGCCATGTCCGCCGGCGACTGAGGCCCAAGCGGTTCTCCCTGGAGAGAACGCGAACGACCAACGGACGGCCTGAGCTCCTCATTCCTCCGACCGGAGAGGAAACGGGGGCGGCTAGAGCCGTCGAGAGGCCCCTGGACGCCCGTACCGTTCACTCCAGGTGGAAAGGTGCGCGGCTCGACGGGACGCGGGTGCGAGTGCGGGCGTGAGTGCGGCCGCGGTGCGGCCGCGCGTGAGGTGCGCCACCGTCGCATGGGGCTTGCACCGGACCCGTATGCTGGCGCGATTGTGGGGACAGGCCGCCAGCGCTCGAGGACGACGTGTCGCGATTCGGGCGCATGACCGGCGGGCGGCCGACACTTCGCAGGCGTGCGCGCGGCCCGTTCGGCGGCCTGATCGCAACCGTCTGCGCGGCGGCCGGCATCGCCCTCCTCGTCACCGCCTTCGCCACGCCGCTGGTCGGTGCCGCGCCACCGCCGCCGACACCGACACCGACGCCGACTCCCACCCCGACACCGACACCGACTCCCACTCCGACCCCGACCGCCACTCCGACCCCGACCGCCACCGCGACGCCGACTGCGACGCCCACGGCCACCCCGACGCCCGTGCCGACGCCGACAGGGACGCCGCCGATACCCATCAGGCCGACGCCGACGCCGAAACCGCCGGTCCCGACACCGACCCCGCGGCCTCCAACCCCGAAGCCGAACGCGGCGACGCCGACACCCAGGCCGACGCGGACCCCGCAACCAGGCCCGATCCTCTCGCCGAGCCCGTCGGCCGGCACGACCGGGTCCCCGGGCACGACCGGGTCCCCGGGCACGACCGGGTCCCCCGGCACGACGACGGCCCCCGGCGCGACACCGACCTCGCCGCCCGGCTCGAATCCGAGCGGGGGAGTCGCGGGCGTCGTCGGGACGCCGGCTCCATCCGGGGGAGCCGGCGGGGTGGCGCCGGGCGGGCCCGGAGCCGTCCCCGGAGCCGTGCCCGGGCAGTCACCGGACGCACTCCTCGATCCCTGGCCGGAGCTCGTTCGATCCGTTGTCACGCGGACGGATGTGTCGATCGACCTCGCCGTCATCGTCACGAACATCGTCCTGACGCTGTTCGTGGTGCTGCTGTTCGGGCTGTCGTCATCGCTGTTCAACAGCACGATCGATGGCAACCGGGCGGCCCTGGATGCCACCATGGATCGGTTCCTGGGACCGCTCCGATCGATCGCCGCGCCGGTCGTTGCGCTGGCGGCCGGCTTCGGCGGCCGGCTCCCGCGACGCCCCGGTTCGTCGCGAATGGTCCGGCTCACGGCGGTCCTCCTCCTGACGGCTCTCATCTACGGCTTCCTCAGCGAGGACTTCGCCCTCGACGGCAAGGGCATCGCACTCCTGGTGTCCCTGTTCGTCGGCCTCGCGCTCGTGACCTACCTGTCGGAAGGTGTCGCCGCCCAGTTCGCGTCGCGACGGCTCCACGCCCATTCGTCGGTCGAGCTCTTTGGGCCGGCGATCGTGATCGCGCTCATCTGCGTTTTCCTGTCGCGGGCGCTCGACTTCCAGCCTGGGATCCTGTACGGCTTCGTGGCATCCGCGGTCGTCGTCGGGTCGCTGAGCCGCCGCCAGTCGGCCGAGGCGGTGATCGTCCCGTCCTTGTTGCTGCTGGCGGCCAGCCTCGTGGCGTGGCTGGCTGCTCCTGCCACTCCGCCCCGCGGCCGAAGCCAGCGGCGACTGGCCGCTTGTCCTCCTGGCATCGGTCGCGGCGATGGTCTTCCTGGCCGGACTGGAGGGCCTGTTCTACAGCATGATCCCGCTGACGTTCATGGACGGCGCCACGGTCGTCGCATAGAGCCGGGCCGCCTGGGCGCTGCTGTTCGGCACGACGACGTTCCTGTTCTTCGAGCTCGTGATCAACCCCGATTCGAGCTACCTGGACGCGTTCAGGAACACGAATGTCATCCTCGCCCTCGGGCTCGTCGGCGCCTTCGTCGTCTTCACGATCGCGACCTGGGGCTGGTTCCGGTACCGCGCCGGCGATGAGCGGGAGGATCCCGCCGCCGCAGCGGGCTGACCTCGCGGCGGCGCCGTCGCACGCGGTCTCGATCCGGCGGAGGTCAGAAGCAAGGCAGCCGTTCGGTCGATAGCGGTCCGTCCCTGGGAACGGGACACTTGGACGGATGGGTCCACACGGCTCGACCTCCTCGGTTGAACCTCGGCTTGCCGCGCGTCGCGGTGGGTTGATCTGGCTGCGCGCGCGAGCCTGGTTCGTGTTCCTTGCGGTGGGACTGGGCCTGGGGGTGTGGGGGGCGATCGTCGGGGTCGAGAAGACGGTCCAGCCGCTCGTGACGGTGATGGGCTTCGCCACCACGGCCGCGATCCTCGTCGGCGTTCGAGTCCACCACCCGGTCCGGCGGCTTCCCTGGCAACTCGTCGCGTTGTGCGTGCTGTTGTCGACGATCGGGATCGGCATCCTGCCCAAGGTCAGCGAACTCGCCGCGCTGGCCCCGACCCTGACGGGCGCGGGTTACCTGGCGGGCTTCGTCGGCTTCGTCATGTTGATTTGCGGCCGTGTCCCGGGCGGCGATCGCGGCGCCTATCTCGATGCGGCGATCCTTGCCTCCGGAACGGGAGTCCTGATCTGGGCCTTCGGGGTCGCACCGATCGTCGACAGTCCCGGAGGGAGCTCCGCCGCCACCGCCGCGTTCTTCTACCCCGCGCTCATCGCCTCGGCGATCGTGGCCCGGGTGTGGTTCCTCGAAGGGCCGCAGCGCCCGGCGACGAGGTTGCTCGTCCTGCTCACCCTTGCGACCAACGGCATCACGATTCTCGACATGCTGCGGCGCCAGATCGGCTACGACACTCTCGTCAGCCCGTATCTCTTCGCCATGTTCGCCTCCGTCGCCTTCGCGGGCGCGGCAGCCCTGCATCCCTCGATGGCGCTGGCACCGGATCGCCAGCGTTTCGATCTCCGGCCGATCAGCCGTCGCCGGATCGCGGCGCTGGCGTCCGCGCTGCTGGTGAATCCGGCAACGCTGGCGATCGAGGCTGCGGGCGGGCGAGACGTCGATCCGGCACCGTACGTGATCGGCGGGGTGCTGATCGGCGTCCTCGTTGTCCTTCGATTGAGCGATGCCCTTGGCGAGCTAGGCGACAGCCTTCGCGAGCGCGAATTCGCTGATGGAGCTGCTCCGCCGCCAGGCGCTCTACGACGCCTTGACGACGCTGCCCAATCGAAGCCTTTTCACGGAGCGATTGGCAGCCGACTACTCGAGCCACTCATCCGAGCGACGGCTGGCCGTCCTGCTCGTCGACCTCGATGACTTCAAGGCCGTCAACGACACCTACGGTCACGTGACCGGCGACGCGCTCCTCGCGTCCGTCGGCCAGCGGCTCCGCGCGGCCATCCGCGACGGCGACACCGCGGCACGCCTGGGCGGCGACGAATTCGTCATCTCACTCCCGACCTGCGCGGATGCGACGGTTCCGGTCCGCGTCGCCGAGCGCGTTCTCGCGGCGATGCGCGAGCCTTTCGACGTCGCCGGCCACCGCTTGACGGTCCACGCGAGCATCGGGGTGGCCATGGCCGGCACCGACGACCGGACCGCCGATGATCTCGTCCGGAACGCCGACATCGCGATGTACCTGGCCAAGAGCCACGGCAAGGGCCGCTACGAGGTCTTCGAACCGTCGATGCAGGCGGCCGCCATGACCCAGCTCGAGCTCCGAACCGATCTCGCAGCCGCCATCTCAGGCGGCGACCTGCGTCTTCACTACCAGCCCGTCGTCGATCTTCAGACCGGCGAGACGATCGGCTTCGAGGCCCTCGTCCGATGGCTGCGCAATGGCGAGCTCGTTGCGCCTCTGGACTTCATCCCGATTGCCGAGTCGAGCGGGCTCATCAGCCCGTTGACGGACTGGGTGGTCGAGGAAGCCTGTCGGACCACGGCACGGACGGGCAAGGCGGGCGCGGCTCCGTGGGTCAGCGTCAACCTGCCATCGAGCGAGCTCGTCCGAGCGGACATCGTCGCCCGCCTGTCGCGGACGCTCGGGAAGACCGGCCTGACCCCAAACCGGCTCGTCATCGAGATCACGGAGTCATCGCTCCTCGAGATCAGCGTCGCGCGGCCGGCGATCGAGCGATTGTCCGCCGTCGGCGTTCGTGTCGCCATCGATGACTTCGGAACCGGCTACTCCGCCCTGAGCTATCTCGCTCGGCTTCCGATCGACATCGTGAAGATCGATCGCTCCTTCGTCGTCGCCCTCGAGCAACAGGGGCCGGAGGAGGCAATCGCCTCGGCCATCATCGCGCTCGCCAAGCGCCTCGGCCTCCAGACGATCGGTGAAGGGATCGAGACCGCGGCGCAGCACGCCCAGCTGGCCGAACTCGGCTGCGATTTCGGGCAGGGGTTCTTCCTTGGTCACCCGTCCGACGTCCAGGAGATGCGCGTGTCGTCGCGCTCGCGTAGGGGCCTGCGACAACCGGCACGGCTCGGCAGTCTCATCGCCTGAACCCGGATGGTCTGCGCGTGAGCGTCAGCCCGCCTGGGGCCGCGAGGGAGCGTCAGCCCGCCCGGGGCTGCCTGACCAGGTAGAGCCTGGGGCCGCGCACCTCGGCGCGCGAGGTCGGGTCCTCCGCCTCGAGCTCGATGACCGCCTCTGATGCCGCATCCCAGTCCGGGCTGCCCTGGGCGGCGTCGTCGCGCCGCCGGCGAGCGCGCTCGAGCTGGAGCAATCGGAGATCGGATTGCAGCGTCGTGGAGGGGTCGATCCGTCGTGCCATGTCAAGCAATACTGGATTGCCCGCGTGGTCCCGCACATCCCCCATCAGTCGTGCCACGGTGCCCGCTGTCACCGGGGCGCGGCGGCCGGCTCGGGCGCCGGCCGATGGTAGGCTGACGCGAGCGAACGAAGGAGCGCCTCCTGACCATGTCCTACCTCCAGGACACGATCGCCACACAGCAGCGCCGGCCCGGGGCCGGTCGTCCCGCGAGGTCCAGGGAAACGGCCTCGTCGACGCCCGCATGGATCGACTCCACGCTCGCGCTGCAGCGGAGTGCAGGGAACGCCGTCACGACCTCGATCCTGCGCGACGGCCCGCCGACGATCCAGCTGACGAAGGGCGGATTCCTCGGCGAGTTCTTCGAGATGCTCTACAAGTCCGAGGAGGACGCCGTCCGCGCCAAGGCCGGCAAGGGCAAGCTCCCGAAGAAGTGGGCGGGCGGGCTCCGCGCGTTCGCGATCCTCTCGGAGTCGTTCGGCGACCTGAAGCCAATGGTCATGGCGAAGCTCGAGATTCTGTCGCCGGCGCAGATGAAGACGAAGTACGACGGCTTCTACGGCGCCGGGTCCTACGCGAAGGACGGGCCGCTCGAGGGCTTCGAGAAGGACGGCGTCAACTACCTGAACGCGGCGGAGCAATCGGTCGACACCGTCATCCACGAGAGCCTCCACTCCCAGGAACACGACGACTGGGATGCGATGACCTACAACGACGATATGAGCGCGATCGGCGAGGGTGCGACGGAGATCCTGACGAAGATCGCCGCGACGAAGTCCGGTCGGAAGCCCTCGACCTCGTACCCGGACGAGGCCAAGCTCGTCCGAAGGATGTGCAAGGCCTCGTCGCTGACGGCCCTGAAGAAGGCGTACTTCCTGGGCGACACGGCATTCAAGACAGAGGTCACCGCCAAGCTGGCCGGGACATGGGCGCAGTTCAAGAAGAAGGTCAAGAGCGGCGACCTCGCGGGCGCCCGGGGAATGATCAAGATCAAGTGAGCAAGGCGCAGGTGCAGCAGCTCAACCGGCGGGCCCTGGCGATGATCACGGCGTTCATTCGCGGGACGGCGCCGCGCGAGGAGCTCCGGGGCGAGGCGGAGCAGATCATGGCCGGCCTGGACGGGATCGACCTGGAATCGGTCCAGGGGGAGGAGCACAAGCGCCTCCAGCGGATGGTCGGCGAGGCCCGGATCGAGAGCCGCCACGTCCTCAGCGACGGACAGGGACCGCGCAGCCTGCGCGCCGGCAAGATCCACTAGCCGGGCACGCCCTCCATGAGCCGGCGCCACATCCCCGACGACATCCTGTCGCTCGCCCACGAGCGGGCCAGAGCCCGCTCCGAACGCAACTGGCCGGAGGCTGATCGCCTGCGCGCCCTGATCGAGGAGGCCGGCTGGACGATCGCCGATCGCGGGACGGACTTCGCGCTATCGCCGGCGAGCCCGCCGACCGTCGAGGCCGATGGGATCGTGCGCTTCGGCTCCACGAACGACGTCCCGTCTCTCGAAGCGGAGGCGCCGACGGGGTTCGCGTCGGTGATCCTGGTGGCCACGGACTGGCCGGCCGATCTCGAACGGGCGCTGGCCGGCCTCGACGCTCACCGGCCCGATGGCCTGAACGTCGTCGTCGTGGCCGACGGCCCGTCCGCGGAGCAGGATCTCGCCCTCGGGCAGATCGACGCGGAGATCGTGCGGACGTCCGAGCGACTCGGCCAGGCCGCCGCGATCAACATCGGGATCAGGCGCGCGACCGCTCCGGTGATCGTCGTCCTCGACACGAGCGTGGAACCGACGGGCGACGTCGTGACGCCGCTCGTCGAGGCGCTCGACGATCCGGCGGTTGCCGTGGCCGGTGGCTGGGGGGTGGTGAGCGATGACCTCCGACGGTTCCGCGACGCGCCGTCGGGGAAGGTCGACGCCGTGGAGGGCTACGCCATCGCGTTTCGACGAGCCGACGCCTTCGCCCGAGGCCCGCTCGACGAGCGCTTCCGCTTCTACCGGAACCTCGACCTCTGGTGGAGCCTGGCCCTGCGCGACGGGGGAGAGGGGCGGCCCTCGCGCAGCGCCGTCGCCGTCGATCTGCCCGCGATCCGCCATGAGCACCGCGGCTGGTCGAGTCTCCCGGAGGCGGAACGGGATCGCCTCAGCAAGCGCAACTTCTACCGGATCATCGATCGATTCGGCTCGCGTCGCGACCTTCTGATCTCGGTCGACGCCTGAGCCGGCGGCGACACTCCGCTCGGCCGCGCAGGGCCGGACCAGAGTCTTGACGTTTCGTCACCGCGATCCCACCATCCGCGGAGGAGGGCAGACCCAATGAGCATGCGCCGCGGGCCACGCGTTGCCAGGTATCGGGCTGATGTCCTGCGAGCGCGCCGACCCATGGCCTGGAGCCTCGTCCTCGGGATGATCCTGGCCGCCTGTGGCTCGGTCGGCGGGTCGCTCACGAGCCCGGGCTCCCAGCCGGCGTCCGGCGCCGCATCGGTCGCCGCATCCACGTCGCCATCGGCGACCGCCCAACCGACGGAGTCACCGTCCGCGTCCACGATCGGTGGCTCGGGCTCCATCGCGCTCGCCGGCCTCAGCTCCGTCATCGACAAGCCTGCCCAGACCATCGACCCGACGACCTTCGCGACGAGCTTCGCCTCGGAGACGCCGGCGATCTACGTCCTCTACCAGCTCAGCCCCGGCGGGTCGGGCAAGGTTGTCTCCACGTGGAAGAAGGGCGACGTCGTGGTCAACACGTTCAGCCTCGACTACCCGGCGGACGCCCCGTGGGCGTACTTCGAGCTCACGTACCAGCAAGGATTCATCCCGGGAGACTACGAGGAAGTCCTGACACTGCTCGACACTGGTGCCACCATCACGCTGCCGTTCACCGTCACCGGCCCGCGGAAGGCTCCTGCCTCGCCCACGCCGGTCCCGAGTGGGACCAGCGCCTTCACCCTCCTGAGCATGGCGACCTTTGCCGAATTCGACCCAGTCGGCGCCGGACTCTACGACCTTCACCGACACGTTCGAGCCGACGGCTCCGACGCTCTATGTCGTCTTCGCGCTCCGGCCCGGCCTCACCGGCAAGGTCATCTGCGACATGACCGCAAACGGCACGAAGGCCGTCGAACCGATCACGCTGGCCTACGGCACCGGCAACAGCTGGGGTGACTTCGAGATCAACTCGGCGGGCACGTTCCCTTCCGGCGACTACGTGACCACGCTGACGTTTGAGCCAAGCGGCGAGGTCGTGACGATCCCATTCACGGTCAAGTGATCGGGGGACGGCCTGCCTCCGGGACGGCACGCCGCCGGGCGACCGACCCGCCGGCCGAGTCGACGACATCCCAGCCCCGTTCGGCGATCTCGGCCCGGATGGCATCCGCCCGCGCGTAGTCGCCGGCCTGCCGGGCCGCGGTCCGGTCTGACAGCATCGTTCGGATCTCAGCAGGCGCCTCCGGCGCCGGGGCGTCCGCCCGGACTCCGTCCAGGCCCAGCCCAAGCACCGCGTCCGCATCGAGGGCGAGCCAGCGTCGCTCATCGTCGGGGAGTGCGCTGCGGACGATCTCACGGACCACGGTCAGCGCCGTCGGCAGGTCGAGATCGTCGTCGACCGCGGCCACGAACCGCTCGTGGAGGTCGCGGCCCGCCGTCGAGAGGGGTGCGGCCGGCGCATGGGCGCGATCCGAGCGCGCGGCATCCCCGGCGTTCCCGGCATTCCCGCGGCCACCGTGCCCGGAAGCTCCCGTCGCCAGGCCGACCGGCCGGTCGCCCGCGGTGCCGGCGCGGACCGCCGGCGGCGCGGCCCATGGTCCGTTGGCGGGCGGCGGCCCCAACGCGCGGAGCCGCGATCGAAGCGAGTCGAGGCCGGCAGCCGCCCCGGCCAGGGAATCCGGCGTGTACTCGAGCTTGTGGCGGTAGCGGCTGGTCAGGGCGAGGTAGCGGAACGCGAGTGGATCGACGCCCCGCTCGGCGAGGTCGGCGACCCGCTCGATGTTGCCGGCCGACTTCGCCATCTTCTGGCCGCCGACCTGGAGGAACTCACCGTGGACCCAGAGCCGGGCCGGCGGGCCGCCGACGATCGGCGCGGACTGCGCGATCTCGTCCTCGTGGTGGGGGAAGACGTTGTCGATCCCGCCGGTGTGGAGGTCGAACCGCGGGCCCAGGTGGCGCATCGCCATCGCAGAGCACTCGAGGTGCCAGCCCGGAAAGCCCTGTCCCCAGCGGTCGGTCGGCCAGCTGAGGAGGCGGCCCTCGCCGGCTGCCCGCCACAGGGCGAAGTCGGCCGGGTCGCGCTTGTCGTGCTCGACGTGGCCGCGATGACCGGCCCGCAGGTCGTCGAGGCTGTTGCCGGACAGCTGCCCGTACTCCGGGAACGAGGCCACGGAGAAGTAGACGTTGCGGTGGTCGCTCGCATAGGCGTGGCCGCCGTCGACGAGCTTCTCGGCGAGCTGGATCATCTCGGGGATGTGCTCCGTCGCCCGCGGGAAGATATGGGCCGGCAGGATGTTGACCATCGCCTCGTCGGCATGGAACGCGGCCTCGTACGCGTCGGCGATCTGGGCCGGTGTCTTGTCCTCGAGGCCGGCCGCAACGAGCATCCGGTCCTCGCCCCGGTCGAAGCGCTCATCCCGCAGGTGGCCGACGTCGGTGATGTTCTGGACGTGGAGGACGTCGAGTCCGTGGTAGAGCAGGGCCCGGCGAATCAGGTCCGCCAGGAGAAATGTCCTGATGTTCCCGACGTGCGCGTAGCGATAGACCGTCGGGCCGCACGAGTACATCCGAACCCGCTGGCCGTCGCTGGGCTCGACGGGCTCGACGGAGCGGCCCAGGGTGTTCCGGATCGTCAGGGTCACGTCGGATAGCCTACCGCTGCAGCCTCGGACAGTCCGTCGCTGGGGCCCACAGGGGCGTCGCCCTATACTCCGGCCATGCGCCGCTGGGTCTGCATCATCGCGCTGCTCGCGGGGTTCTCCGCCGACGGCTATGCGTGGACCCTGCGACCCCGATCCCCCGTGCCGATCGAGCGTCGGCTCGACACGACGCCGCCTCGCTCCTCTGCGGGTTCCGGACTTCGGCCAACGCCCGATTGGTGGGGGCGGCTCTGACCAGCGCGACCCGGTCCCGGCCGAACCGCCGGCGCCTGGGGATCGTGGCCGCGATCCTCGTTGCGCTGTCCGGCCTCTCCGTTCGGGCGACACCGGCATTTCCAGGCGACGGCGGCGCCGCCGCGGCCCGGCCGGAGTCAGTCCGGATTCTCATCGGCGCCCCGACCACGCTCGACCCGGCCGCCCAGGGGGACATCGGCAGTGCCGCGGTCTCCGCCCAGCTGTTCGAGGGCCTGACGGCCTTCGACACGCAGCTCCAGGTGCGGCCCGCGCTGGCCGGGTCGTGGGACCTCCTCGACGACGGTCGGCGGGTCGTCTTCCACCTCCGGCCGAACCTGACGTTCTCCGACGGCTCGCCGCTGACCGGCGCCGACGTCGTCCGGAGCTGGATGCGGCTCATCGATCCGGCCGCGCCCTCACCGCTGGTCTCGCTCATCGCCGATGTCGAGGGTGCGCTCGACTTCGCGCATGGCGTGAGCCGGGACCCCGCGTCCGTGGGGCTCACGGCGAACGGCCTCGACGTCGAGGTCCGCCTGACGCGGCCCGCGACCGACTTCGTGGCGATCGTCGCAAGCCCGACGTTCGCGGTCGTCCCGCCGCGGGTCGGCGAGGATCCCGCGGCGCTTCTCCCGGCCGGTTTCGTCGGCAGCGGTGCCTACGTCCTGAAGGCAGCGACCGACCAGATGTCGACGCTCGTGGCCAACGAGCACTACTGGGCGGGGCCTCCGTCGATCCCGACCGTCGAGCTCGTCCACGACATCGCGGGTCGGAGCCCCGTCGCGGCGTTCGAGGACGGCGATCTCGACCTGACCGGGATCTTCCCGTTCGACGCGACGTGGATCGCCTATGACAGGACGCTCGGCCCGCAGCTCCGCCAGGGTGCCGCGCTGTCGCTGAGCTACTACGGCTTCGACACGACCCGGCCGCCGTTCGACGACGTCCTCGTCCGCCAGGCGTTCGCGAAGGCCGTCGACTGGCGCCGCGTCGTCTCGCTCGTGGCCGCCCAGACCGCGACCGTCGCTACCAGCATGGTCCCGCCCGGCGTCCCTGGCCGCAGCGAGCGCGACTTCCTGCCGACCTACGACCCGGACGGTGCGCGGGCACTCCTCGCGAGGGCGGGCTATCCGGGCGGCAGCGGATTCCCGGAGACGACGTTCATGACGTTCGGGACCGCGTATGACCCGGCGGTCGTCGCCGAGCTGAAACGCGTCCTCGGCGTCGAACTGAACTACGAGACGAGCAGCGGCGACTATTTCACCCGGCTCGCGGAGGATCCGCCGCAGATGTGGTCGATGGGCTGGGTCGCGGACTACCCGGGCCCGAATGACTTCCTCGGCATCCTCCTCGGGACGGGATCGTCGAACAACTACGGCAGGTGGAGCTCCGCCGACTTCGATGCCGCGATCGGTGACGCCCTCGAGGCGACGGACCCGACTGCCGTTCGTGCCGCGTTCGACCGCGCCGAGACGCTCGTCCGCGACGACGCGCCGGTGATCCCGCTGTCCTACGACGTCGGGTGGACCCTTGCCCGGGACGGTCTGCTCGGGGCCGGCGACAACGGAATGGGCATCACCCGGATGGCGGGCCTCGCCTGGGCGGACCATGATGCGGGGCATCGGGCGGAGCGGCGGATCGGCGGATCGGGCGGATCGTCGTCGCCGCGCTCCTGGTCCTCTCGACGGCCGGGGTCGGGACGGCGTCCGCCGCTGATGCCGTCACGTTCGGCCAACCCCGCGCGAGTTCCGTCTACGGAACGTCGATCGCGTTCGACCAGCCCGTCGCCCTGTCGGCCGCTCCGCGCCGCGTCGAGCTGCTCCTGCGCACTCCCGGATCGGCAGGCCCTGGGGTCACCGAGATCGACGCGCCCGCGGCCGGCGATCGGACGCTCCACTTCCAGCTCGACCTTGCCGACGGCCATATCGTCCCGAACACGACCTTCGCCGCGCGCTGGCGCGTGACCGACGCAGCCGGCAAGGCCTGGCTCGGGCCCGAGGTGAGCACGACCTATGCGGACACCAGCGTCGACTGGAGGTCACTCACGGGCAGTCTCGTCCGGGTCCACTGGTACGAGGGCGGCGACGACTTCGGCCGGCGGGCACTGGCCATCGGCGACAAGGCCGTCTCGGACACCGCGGCCCTGCTCGGCGTGACCGAGACGGATCCGATCGACTTCTACATCTACGCCGACCAGGACAAGTTCTACGATGCGCTCGGGCCCGGGACACGCGAGAACGTCGGCGGCCAGGCTCATGCCGACATCCGGACGATGTTCGCTCTCATCACCCCGGCCGAGATCGACGACACGTGGGTCGACGTGGTCGTTCCACACGAGCTCACGCATCTCGTCTTCGCCACCGCGACAGAGAACCCGTTCCACGAGCCGCCGCATTGGCTCAACGAGGGCCTCGCCGTCTACCTCTCCGAGGGCTACACGGCGTCGTACCGGGCCGCGGTCGAGCAGGTCGTCGGCGACGGGACGATCATCCCGCTCGAGGGCCTCGCCGGTGCGTTTCCGACAACCTATGACCGGTTCGTCCTCGCGTACGGTGAGAGTGTCTCGGCGGTCGACCACATCATCAAGACCAACAGCCGGGACGACCTGGTGGCGCTGATCCGCTCGTACGCCACCGGGGTGACCGATGACGAGGCCTTCTCCGCTGCCCTCGGTGTCGACATGGATGGGTTCGAGGCCGAGTGGCTCGCGAGCCTCGGCGCGACCGCTCCGGTACGGCACGGGCCGGAGTCGGCGCCCCCGGGCCCGGTGCCGGACGGATGGAGCGGGGCCGCTCCCAATCCGAGCGTCGCACCGGGTGCGGAGTCGTCGCCGACGGCTGCGACGAACGCGCCGCCAACCGCGGCGACCGGGTCGGACTCGGGGTTCGGGCCAATCCTCGTCGCGCTGGCCCTGACGGCCGTCACTGCCGCCGCGATCGTGCTGCTTGCGCTCGGCCGCCGGCGGCGTTCCGCCCCGCCCGAGCCGTGACGGCGTGGGTGGGGCGACTCCGTTCGGTCCCGACCTGGCAGGTCACCCTCGGTCTGGCCCTCCTCGCCCTCGGCTTCCTGATAGCGGCGCAGCTCGCCGCGGAGGGCCCGCGCGTCCGCTACACGACCCAGGAGCGGTCGCCGCTCGTGGGGACGGCGCTCGAGCTCCAGCGTCAGCAGGATGACCTCAAGGCCCGGATCGTGGACCTCCGCGATCAGATCCAGACCCTCGAGAACCAGGGCCAGGGGACGACCGCGACCGTCCGCGACCTCAACGGCCGCCTCGAACAGGCGCGCATCGCCGCGGGCCTGATCCCGCTGCGGGGAACCGGTCTCGTCCTCCGCCTCGCCGATTCGACCCACCCCGTGCCGGCCGGGGCGAGCGAGGCGGACTACCTCGTCACGGCGCGCGACATCCGGACCGTCATCGATGAGCTGTGGCTCGCCGGTGCGGAGGCCGTCGCCGTCAACGGCGAGCGCGTCACGACATCGACCGGCGTCCTCGATATCGGCCGCTCGATCCTGGTCAACTCCGCCTACCTCGCGCCGCCGTACCAGGTCGCGGCGATCGGGCCGCCCGACCTCATCGACCAGCTCGGACTGTCCCAGGGTTGGCGTGATTTCATCCAGACGCGAGGAGGGACGTTCGGGCTCGAGATCGCGTTCGCCGAGCCCCAGGAGGTCGATGTCCCCGCGTTCGCCGGCGGGCTGAACCTGCGGGAGTCGCATGCCGTGCCGTCGGACGAACCGGTCGAATGAGCCGCTCCCTCCGGGCGCCGCGCAGCCAGCTGCTGGTCGCCGCCGTCGCCTTCATCCTGGGGTTGCTCGTCGTCGCCCAGATCCGGGCGCAGTCCGGCAACGAGACGCTCGCAGGGCTGTCGTCGCAGGACCTGACGTTGCTCGTCGCCAACCTCAACACCCGGAACGAGCAGCTCCGGACCGAGATCTCCACGCTCGAACGGCAACTCGCGACCCTCGAACTCGGCGGGACACGCGGCGCATCGTCGGTCACGGAGATCCGCGCCGACCTCGACCGGATCCGGGCATGGGCAGGGCTCGATCGCATCTCAGGCGACGGGATCGCGATCACGATCAGCGGCCCGATCGGGCCACGGGCGATCGAGGATCTCGTCAACGAGCTGCGGAACGCGGGTGCCGAGGCGATCGCGATCGAGGAGATCCGTGTCGTCCCGGGGACGGTCATCGGCGGATTGCCCGGATCGCTCTCGGTGGACGACACGGCGCTGGTCGACCCGCTGACGATCCGCGCCATCGGCGCGCCGGAGACGCTGACCGGCTCCCTGGCCCGGGCCGGCGGGATCATCGCCCAGCTCGCTGCCACGGATCCGGACGCCACGATCGACGTCGAGGAGACGGATCGGATGATCCTGCCGGCAACGACGCGCAACCTGGTTCCCAGCCACGGCAGGCCCCGCGCTTGATACGCTGACCCACCGAATGTCAGACAGACCCGCCCTCGAGCTCCTCCTCGGCGACGTGCTGCGGCTCCGGCGACCCCATCCGTGCGGCGGGAGCGAGTGGCTGGTTGATCGCCTCGGAGCCGACATCGGCCTGCGCTGCCGGACGTGCGCGCGCCATGTTCTCGTCGAACGCCGGACGGTCGAGCGCCGGCTCGCGGCCTTCGTGAGTCGGGGCGACGCGGCGATGAGCGCGGCGGTCGTGCCCCCGGCGCGCACCATGGAACCGGAGTCCGGCGACGGGGAGCCGTCGTGACGGACGTGGAGCTCGAGCCGGAGGAGGAGCCGGAGGGCGCCCTCGCGGTCTTCAGGAATCGACCGTTCCTCCTGCTCTGGCTCGCCCAGGCCGCGACCCAGATCGGCGGCAACATGGTCATCTTCGGGCTGACCATCATCATCTCGAAGGCGACCGGCTCGACCACCGCGGTCAGCGCCCTGATCCTCACGTTCCTCGTCCCGGCCGTGCTGTTCTCCGCCGTCGCGGGAGTCTTCGTCGACCGGATGGACCGGCGCACGGTGCTGGTCGTGACGAACCTGTTGCGCGGTGTTGCCTTCGTCGCGGTGTTCCTCGTCGGCAACAACCTGATCGCGATCTATGTCCTGAACATCTTCATCTCGACCGTGACCGTGTTCTTCGCTCCCGCCGAAGCGGCGATGATCCCGAACCTCCTGCCGCGTCGGCAGTTGCTCTCGGCGAACGGCATCTTCACGCTGACGCTCAACGCGGCCTTCGCGCTCGGATTTGCGCTGCTCGGCCCGCTCGTCGTCAAGATCGCCGGTCCCCAGGTCCTGCTCATCCTCGTGGCCGTGCTCTACTTCATCGCCGCCGGCTTCTGCTCGACCCTGCCGGCCGCGCGGCCGGCCACGCCGAAGACGTTCGGCCGCGAGACCGTCAGCGAGACCGAGCAGGCCGTTGAGTCGATCTTCTCGCAGCTCAACGAGGGGCTCGGCTACATCCGCGTCCACGGTGAGATCCGCTGGTCGCTCATCTACCTCGGAGTCGCCGCCTCGCTCGTCGGCGTCCTCGGCGTCCTCGGGCCCGCATTCGCGACGACGACACTCGGGCTGCAGCAGGAGGACTTCGTCGTCGTCGTCCTGCCGCTCGGGATCGGCATCGTCATGGGAATCCTTCTGCTGAACACGTACGGCAAGTTCCTTCCGCGGCGGCGGGTGATCGAGGGCGGCCTCGTGGCGCTGGGGTTCCTCATCCTCGCCATGGCCCTGTCCGGCCGGATCAGCAGCTTCCTCCATTCCACCCAGACCGTGACCGGGCTGCCAGACCTGTCGCTTCTGACCTCGCTGCTGTCGATCGTCGTGGCGGTCGCGTTCTTCGCGGGCATTGCCTACGCGTTCGTCGCGATCCCGGCCCAGACGCAGCTCCAGGAGGATCTGCCGCCGGACGTCCGGGGACGCGTCTTCGGCGTGCTCAACATGCTGGTCTCGGTCGCGAGCTTCCTGCCGATCCTCATCGTCGGGCCGATCGCCGACGTCATCGGCACGACGCTGGTCCTGTCCCTCGTCGCGATCGGAATCGTCTCGGCGGGAGCGGCTTCGATCTTCGTTCGCGGCAGCCTCAAGCCCGCCGAGACCGCGTCACGCCACGACTTCGGCTCGCGCGACCCGATCGTCGCCGCGCTGCGAGCAGCGGAGATCGCGAACCCGGGAGTCGTCGACCCCGCCACCAAGGAAGCGATCCTGTCGGCGGAATCGGAGCAGGTCGACGAACCGGCCAATCCGCCCGGCGCCGGCTGACTGGGTCCGTCACGGATGGCCAGGATCGCCGTGGTGTTCACCGGTGGCACGATCAGCATGCGCCGCGACCCGGTCGCCGGCGGAAACGTCCCGACCCTGACGGGGGAGGGGATCCTCGCCACGACGCCGGGCCTCGAGGCGATCGCGGATGTCGTCGCGATCGACCGCGGCATGACACCGGCAAGCCACTTCACGTTTCCCGTCCTGTTCGATATCCAGTCGGTCGTCGAAGAGGCACTGGCCGATCCTGGGACCGACGGCGCGGTCGTCGTGCAGGGCACCGACACGATCGAGGAGACGGCCTTCTTCCTCGACCTCCTCCACCGCGGCCCCAAGCCGATCGTCGTCACCGGGGCGATGCGCACGTCCGAACACCCCGCATTCGACGGCCCGGAGAACCTGCGCGACGCGGTCCGGACCGCCTCGGACCCCGCGCTCGCGGGGATGGGCGTCACGGTCGTGCTGGCCCACACGATCGAGCCGGCGGACGACGTCATGAAGGTTCACACCACCGCGTTCGACACGTTCCGGAGCCTCAATGCCGGGCCGCTCGGGCGGATCGGGGAACACGGCGACGTCGTCGTCGTACGCGAGCGCGGGCCGCGGCGCCACGTCGAGGCGACGCGCGCGGCGGAGCGGGTCCATCTCGTCACGGCGGTCGTCGCGATGGACGGGACGCCGATCGATGCACTCCGCGCGGCCGGGGCCGACGGCTTCGTCGTCGAGGCGACGGGCGCCGGCAACACGTCGGCCGGGCTCCTCGACGCCGCGAAACGGGCGATCGCCGGCGGGCTGCCGGTCGCCCTGGCCACGCGCTGCCCGGCCGGCGCGGCGTCAGACGCCTATGCATTCCCGGGCGGGGGAGCGACGTGGGTGCGGGCGGGCGCCATCCTGGTCGGGCACCTCGGCGGGCCGAAGGCGCGGATCGCGCTCGCGCTGGGGATCGGTGCCGGGCTCGATGCCGACGGGCTCGCCGGACTCCTCGCCGATCCCGGCCCGATCGTCGACCCGGAGCACCTCGCCGCCCACCTGGCCTCCCTCGGGCCGGCGGGCTGAGCGATGCCGCTCGAGGCGCTCGTGACGGGTCGCATCGCGACGCTTGCCGGGAACGCCGGCTTCGGCTGGGTCGAGGCGGTCGGGATCACCCGCGGCCGCGTCGCGTTCGCGGGCTCCGCCGTGGAGCTCGAGACGCGCGCCGATCCGTTCACAGTTCGCTTCGAGCTTGACCCCGACGAGGTCGCGATCCCGGGCCTGACCGATGCGCACATTCACCTGGCCGAGGGCGGGATCGCCCTCGAGAACATCGACCTGTCGCGGGTCCGGTCGCTCGACGAGGGCCTCGCGCGCGGTCGCCACGGCTCACGCCGGGCTGGCCGCCGATGACTGGATCGAGGGCCACGGCTGGGACGCCGATCGCTGGGGGCGCTGGCCGACCGCCGATGATCTCGACGCCGCCGCGCCCGGCCGGAGGGTGGCGATCTGGGCTCACGACCATCACGCCCTGTGGGTCAGCCGCGCCGCACTCGTGGCGGCGGGAATCTCGCGCGACACGGACGATCCGCCGGGCGGCATCATCCGCCGCGGAGACGACGGCGAGGCGACGGGCGTCCTCCACGAATTGGCCGCCCGGCTCGCCACCGACCACGTCCCGCGGCCGAGCGACGAGAGGTACGAGCGGCTGATCGCCTCCCTCGCCGACGCGCTCGTCACGCTCGGCGTCGTGGCCGTCCACGACCCCGGCGCGCTGGCCGTCCAGGGTGGGCTCGGGGCGGCGATCGGGGCCTACCGGCGCCTCGCGGAGCGTGGCCGGCTGCCCCTGCGCGTCCACGCCTGCATCCGCGAGGAGCAGATCGCCGCGGCCGTGGAGGAGCGATTGCGGAGCGGCGACCCGCTGGGGCCGGGCATCGACCGGGCCCGGTTCGGCTGGCTCAAGCTCTTCGCCGACGGGACCCTCGCGTCACGGACTGCGGCGCTCCTCGAACCGATCGAGCCCGAACCCGGCCGCCCGATCCCCGCCGGCACGGAGCGCGGCGTCTTCATCACACCGCCGGAGCGGCTTGCCGCGCTCGCCTCGCGGGGAGCGGCGGCGGGAATCTCGACGATGGTCCACGCGATCGGGGACCGCGGCGTTCGGGCCGCCCTCGACGCGCTCGAGCCGACCGCCGGCAGCGCCCCGCTCATGCCCCGCGTGGAGCACGTCCAGCTGCTCGATCCCGCGGACCGCGGCCGGTTCGCCCGGACCGGGATCGCGGCCTCGGTCCAGCCGATCCATCTCCGGGCCGACGCCGCGGCCGCGCGCAGGCTGTGGGGCGATCGGGCGGAGGCGAACGGCTACCCGCTGCGAACGCTCGTCGACAGCGGCGCGGTGGTCGCCTTCGGCACGGACGCGCCGGTCGAACCGATCGACCCGTGGCCCGGCCTCGCGATGGCCGTCACCCGCTCCGACGCGGGCTGGCCGCCGGGCGCGCCGCCGTTCGGTCCGCACGAGGCGCTCACGCTGGAGCGGGCGATCCGGGCCGCGTGCGTCGGGCCCGCGGTGACGGCCGGTGAATCGGATCGCGGCAGGCTCGTTCCCGGCCAGCGCGCCGATCTCGTCGTCCTGCCAATCGCCGCCCTGACCGAGCCCGTCGAGCCCGGGGGCGCACTCGCGACGGCACGCCCGCGCCTGGTCCTGGTGGACGGCGCGGTGGGTTACGAGGCGTAGCCGCCGCTGCCGGTTACGCCTGGACCCGGATTCCTATGCCGCAGGAGTAGGCGACCGAACGCCCGCGAAAATCGTCGGAGATTCCTGCATGACAGGAAGAAATGCCCGATGTGGCCGCCGATCGGACGAACCTTCCCGTGCAGCGGGACAGAACAGCCGCTGGTGGTGTCGCCACTGTCGAAACGCCTATGTGGCGGGAATCAGGGCGGGCGACCCGAGGCGTAGCCCTCGATCGCCTCCGCCTCCGCCTCGACCCGGATTCCTATGTCATAGGACTACGCGACCGAACGCCCGCGAAACCCGTCGGAGATTCCTGCAGGACAGGACAGGAATGACCGATTCGACGGCTGATCGGTCGAACGTTCCCGTGCGGCGGGACAGAACGCCCGCTCATGATGCCGCGACTGTCGATTACGCCTGTGTGGCAGGAATCGGGGCGCGTCAGCGACTCCCGGCGGTCGCGTCCAGCTGGCGCAACGCATCTGCGAACAGCCCGTTGAAGATCCGAGAGGTCGACGGGAACGCATGGATCGTGTCGGCCAGGACGTCAATCGTCACGTGCGCCCTGATCGCCACGACGCACTCATGGATCGCCGCCGACGCGTCCGGACATGCCATCGCCGCCCCCACGAGCTCGCGCGAGGCGCGGTCCACGACGATCGTCACGTGGCCCGTCTTCGCCTCGACGGCGTAGCCCTTCGTCGATGTCGCGTAGTCCGCGACGACCTCGAAGGCATCGAGCCCGGCCGCCCGCGCCTGGTCGAGCGTCAGCCCGACGAACGCCGCCTCCGGATCCGTGTATGTCGCCCGCGGCAGGGCGCGGTAGTCGGGCCGGACGTCGTCGCCGAGCGCCATCCGGACACAGATCTCGCCCTGGTAGTGGCCCTGGTGGGTGTGGAGCTCCGGCCCCGCGGGGTCGCCGATCACCCAGAGCCCCTCCGCGATCAGCAGCCGGCCGTCCCGCGGGATCGCCGTCCGGCCGCTCGTGTCGATCCCGTAGCTCTCGAGCCCGAGGTCGTCGAGCGGGAACGCCCGCCCGACCGCGAGGAGGATTTCGTGGCCCTCGGCGGTCGAGCCGTTGTCGAGGTCGATGACGTGGGCACCATCCTTGCCGGCCGACGGCCGGACCCCGACGGCCCTGACGCCGAGCCGGATCTCGACACCCGAGGCACGCAACCCGTCCGACACCGCCTCTGCGTTGCGGGGATGATCTGTTGGCATCAGCCGATCGCCCGACTGGACGATCGTCGTCGGGACCCCGAAGCGGGCGTACACCTGGGCCATCTCGCAGCCCGTCGGCCCGCCGCCGAGGACGAGGAGGCTCTTGGGCAGTTCCCGAGCGAGGGTCGCCTCGCGGTTCGTCCAGGGCTTGACCTGGTCGAGCCCGGGCAGCGGGGGCGCCTTCGAGAACGAGCCGACGGCGATGACGATGTTCGTGCCGTCGAGGACGTGGACCTGGTCGTCGTGGCTGATTTCGACGTGACCCCGCCCCACGATTCGGGCGGTGCCCCGGTATGCCACCGCGCCGGCCTTCTCGAGCGCCTGCTTGTGGGAGCTGTCGTCCGGCTCGGCCGCCCCGGCCGGTCGGTTGATCATGAAGTCCCGATGGGCCGAGGCCCTGGCCCACGAAAAGGACGCCGGGTTCGCGGCATGCTGCGCGGCGGCATACAGGAGCGCCTTGGAGGGCAGGCAGCCGATGTGGGGACAGCTGCCGCCGAACCACGTTCGGTCGACGATCGCGACCGACGCGCCGCGCTCGCGCGCCTTGTATGCGGCCGCCTCGCCGGCCGGGCCGGCACCGATGATCACGAAGTCGAAGGTATCCATGACCCGATAGTGCACCTCCGTGGACCGCTCGTTACGCCTCCGGGCCGGAGGAGCGCTGCCGGCGCGCCTCGTAGAGCAGGACGGCCGCCGCGACGGACACGTTGAGGCTGTCGGCTGCGCCGAGCATGGGGATCGCGACCGCATCGGCTCGCGCGGCATCCCACGCGTCCGAGAGTCCGCCGGCCTCGCTGCCGAGGACGATCGCGATGGGTCCGCGAAGGTCCGCCTCCGTGTAGGGCTTGGGGGCGTCGACGCGTGTGGCGATCGCCCGGATCCCGTTGGCGGCGAGCCATTCGATGGTCGCCCCGGACGTGGCCGTGGCGATCGGCATGCTGAAGATCGTCCCGAGGCTCGCTCGGATCGCGTTCGGGTTGAACGTGTCGATCAGCGGATCGGCGGCAATGACGGCATCAGCGCCGGCACCGTCCGCCGTCCGGAGGATCGCCCCGAAGTTCCCCGGCTTCTCGACCGATTCCACGACGACGACGAGCGGGAGGCGACCCGGCGCGAGGCGTTCGAGGCGCGTGTCCGGTGACCGGACGACCGCCACGATGCCGTCCGCCCGATCGCCGAACGCGACCTTGGCCATCACAGCCGGGGACACCAGGTTCGCGTTCACGGCGGCGACCTGCAAGCGACGGACCGCCTCCAGTGCCTCGCTGGTTCTGATGAGCTCGTCGCAGACGAACGCCTCGACGACCGCGACGCCGTGATCGAGCGCGCGGAGCAGCTCGCGCGGCCCGTCCACGATCGTCGTGCCGGTCTCGTCACGCTCGCGTCGATCGCGCAGACGGACGGCGGCCTTGACCCGCGGGTTTGTCAGGGACGTGATCGACGGGCTAGGAGAGGTCATCCGCGGATGATGCGCGCGTACGCTCCCAGCCGCAGGTGCGCCCCGCTGTGGGCCCGGATGCCGAGCTCGCCGGCGTCAACCTCGTGCTCGAACCTCCCGAAGGCCCGGGCGAGGTCCGCCGCCAGGCGATCCGGACCGAATCCCGGCGTGTGGGCAGTCAGGACGACGAAAACCGGGTCGTCGCCTGTCAGGTCGGCGCACCGGCCGAGGAGTGCGTCGAGTCGGTCCTCGATGCGCCAGCCGCCGCCTCCGGCGCGTCGCCCGTGGCCGTAGCTCGGCGGGTCGAGGATCACTGCGTCGTATTCGCGTCGGCGTCGCTGCTCGCGGGCGACGAACGATTCGACGTCGTCGACGATCCAGCGGACGGGCCGATCGGACAGGCCGGACAGCTCGGCGTTGCGCCGGGCCCAGGCGACCGTCGGGCGTGATCCGTCGACGTGGGTCACGGACGCATCCGCCGCGACCGCGGCGAGGGTCATGCCACCCGTGTACGCGAACAGATTGAGCATCCGCACGGCACCGCCGAATGTCGCGATCGCGTCTCGGACCCAGATGCGGTTCGCCTCCTGCTCCGGGAACAGCCCGACCTGTCCCGTGTCGGTCGCCCGAAGCTCGAACCGAAGATCGTTCTCGTCGACAACCCACGGCTCTGTCGTGCCGTCAGTCGTCGTCGCTCCGCCCCAGCCGGCGTACTTGTCGTAGCGCAGGTCGGCGTCAGCCCATGAAGCGGGGGCGCGGCGGGCCTCCTCCGCCATCGCGGCCGGCCGGTCGACGAGACGCTCACCGAACCGCTCCAAGCGCCGCCCTTCCCCGGCATCGATCAGCTCGTACCCGGCGCCGTCTCCCATCGCCACATCATGGAGCAGGGAGAACCTCCGTTGCCGGGTCGGCGTATCGGGAGACACGGAGGTTTGCCCATGACTCGACTCACCCGACTCGCGCTCAGCCTGATTCTCGCGCTGGCCCTCGCGGCCTGCAGCCCCGGCGGCGGCGGACCGGCCCAGCCCGGCGGGCCGGCCGGCACGCCCGCACCGGCTGCGAGCAGCGGCTACTGAGCTGACCAGCCCGACCGTGACCTCCGGGTCCGACCGACCGTCCACGATGGACAAGACGGACTACAGTGGTCGCGCGGCAGGAGCGGGTCCGGTCGCGGGGCTGGTGGCATCGGCGGACCGCGCAACGCGTTTCCCGGACCCGGCCGTCGCCGCGGGGAGGTAGGACACCGTGAACGGACGGGGATTCGACCAGCCGCGACAGGCCGGCCGGGTCGCGCACCGCCTCATCGTTGCCCTCGTCGCCGCGACGCTCCTCGCACTGCCGATCGCAGCGGCGTCCGCCGCGTCGGTTCCCTGGTGCATCGTGTGGCAACCGGGCGCCCACATCGCCTTCGGAACAGTGCAGGCGGCGCTCGATCACTCCGCTGCCGGTGCAACCCTGTTCGTCCGGGGGACGTGTGTCGGCACGATCGTGGTCGACAAGGACGTCGTGATCCGCGGCGCCCCGGCCCGAGCGCTCTACGGAGCCACCCTGGACGCCGCCTTCGGCGGACCTGTCCTGAGCGTCAGGCAGGGGGCGACGCTCACGGTTGAGCGCCTGATCATCACCGGCGGCTTCGCCGGGCCCTCGGACGAGGGCGGTGGCGGGATCCTCAACGAGGGCACGCTCACCGTGAGCCGCTCGCTCGTCGTCGACAATGGCGCCCAGCGAGGTGGCGGAATTCGCGAACTTCGGCCAGGCCACGGTGCTGAACTCGACGATCGACCACAACGGGTTCTACGAGGGCGGCAACCTCTGGAACATGGGGACGCTCGTCGTGAAGGATTCCGGCATTACGCGCGGAGGAGGGCGGTTCGGCCAGGGGCTCTGGAACGGGACCACCGGCACGGCCAGACTCGTCCGCACGAGCGTCACGGACAGTGATCCCGCCCTTCCCTTCAGCGGTGGGGGCATCGAGAACCATGGCGACCTCACGCTCGTCCACTCGGACGTCAGCCGCAACTCGTCGGTCTGGGGAGGCGGCATCCTCAACGAGGGGACGGCGCGTCTCGAAAGCTCGACCGTGACGCACAACAGCAGCGAGTTCGGCGGCGGCGGCGTCCTCAACGGACCGGCCTTCGCCCAAGGCGACGGCGGCGAGCACCTCGTCCTCGTTGGTTCGAAGGTCACGATCAACACCGCGGACTTCGGCGGCGGTGTCTACAACAAGGGCGTCGTGACGGTCGACGGACCGTCGCGGATCGGACAGAACACGGCGGGCGGGGACGGCCAGGGGGGCGGCATCTTCAACGACGCCGGTGCGTCCACGGTCGGAGCGACGCCCCAGACCTTCACGCCGCCGAACGTCCCCGACCAGTGCGCGGGGTGCGGCCCGCAGGGCTAGCGATCCGGATGCGTCCTTCCGGCACGATTGTCGGCCACCTCACCCTCGGCTAGAATGCGCGGTGCTGTCGCGTCGAAGGCTGCCACGCTGCTTCACCTCGTGTGGGGACTGGAACACCCCGCAGCTATAGGGTGGGGGAGCGGCGCAGTCGACGGCTCGATGGAAGGAATTGGCGGGATCGGGTTTAGCCATACACGAGACTGACAATTCCGATGGGCGGCTAGCTCAGCTGGTTAGAGCACTTGCTTGACATGCAAGAGGTCACTGGTTCGAGTCCAGTGTCGCCCACCACATCACCTTCTCCCGCTTGGGACAGGCGATACCGTGTGCCCCGATGGTTCCTTCCCGCGAGCTCGTCAGCGACCGTCGGCAACCCACGCGTCGATCGGCTCAGGGTACCCGAACAGGTAGCCTTGGCCGAACTCCACGCCCAGCGACGTGAGCGTGTCTGCCTCCTCGCGCGTCTCCACGCCCTCGGCGATCAAACGGCAGCCCGCCGTGCGCGAGAAGTGGCGCATGCCCACGACCATCGCTTGCCGTCCGAGATTGGCATTGACTCCACGAACGAGGCTGATGTCGAGCTTCACGAAGTCCGGTCGCAGGTCGACGATGTGCCCGAAGTTGGCGACGCCCGCGCCCGCGTCGTCGACGGCCACGCGGACGTCGCGACCGAGGGTTCGGATGGCGTCGCGGAGCCGCTCGTAGTCGTCAACCGTCTCGTGTTCGGTGATCTCCAACACGAGCGGCCGACCGGCGGTGCAGAGGACAGCGCGCAGCTGTTCGGCATGGGCGAGCAGTCGTGGTGAGGCGTTGAGGTCGAGAAACACGCCCGACCGGAGGCCCCTGGAGGCGCTAACGGCCGCACCCAGGGTCGCCAGCTCGAGCTCTGGGCCGAGCCCGACCGACCAGGCATCGGCGAAGCACAGGTCCGGACGCTGACCGGAGTTGAAACGGGTGAGCGCCTCGTAGCCGACGACCTCGCTCGACGCGAGCTCGACGATCGGCTGGAAGACCGGATGGAACGAGGATGCCTTGAGGATGCCCCGGATGGAGCGTCGAAGGGCATCTGCGTGGTCGCGCTCGACGATTGCCGGGCCGATGAGCGCGGCTGCTACGACGGCGAACTCCTCGACCGTCGACAGCCGATCCGACAGCGACAGCGTCGACTCGCAGGTTCCGAGGCCGATGTCGCCGATGATGGCGTCATGCCAGCGCAAGGCCGCGTTGACCGTCCGATGGACCCCAAGGTCGCGCAGTTCCTGCTGATACGGGTTGTCGATCTGGTCCCACGACCGCTCCCATGAGCCATCTACCGCGCGCGCCCTGACCCGAGCCGCGTGATCGGGCGTGAGCGCGTGGCCGACGAGCTTGGCTGCCCGGGACCCCAGTCCCTCGACCGCGAGAGGCACGACGCTGTCATCGGGGCCATAGATCCGAATCACAGCGACATCGATCCCATCGAGCTGAAGGGCTTCCTGGCAGATCTCGTGCGCGGTGTCCTCGAGGGACGCGCCATGGGTCAGGCGCTGCAGGGAGAACAAGGTCGCAGCACGCTCGTGGATCTCCGCGGCGAGGCCGACTCCCGCGCGGCGCTCGGCTTCCAGCGCCCGCGTTTCGCGAATGTAGAGGTGAACCTGGCGAGCGACACCGGTCACGATCACGGCCGCCGTTGCCACGCCGACGAGGTTACGAACGGCTGCGCCATCGTAGAACGCCGCGGTCGCCAGACTCGCAAGAATGGCGGCCGCCGGGATCACCCAGGCCAGCATCGGCGCGACCCGCTCGAACCCGGGGCTATGGGACGCGCGCGTGCTCCAGGTCACCCCACCGAAGGCGATCAGCAGGACTCCGGCACTGAACATGAAATCGGACGGGCCGACCATCGTCGGCGCACTGGCGTCGCCAGTCCAGACCAACCAGGAAGCGCCGACGATTGCGCCGCCCGCGAGCAGTGTCCATGGACCGCCCCAGGTCGGCCGGATGCGCCGGCCCACGAGCGCGAACGCACATGCGGCGATTGCCGCGAGGAGCAGGACAAGGCCGATCAGCCCTGTGCGGCCATCGGTCGCGTCGAGGTCCGTCGTCGAGGCGACCAGCACGACCCCTGTCAGGAAGAGGATGAGGGCATCGGTGGCGATGCCGATCAACAAAGCGCGTTCGAGGCCACCGAAGATGGCCGGCACGATCGCCGCGATTCCGATGACCACACACAGGACGAACAGGCCATCACCGACCGCGGCGAGCGCCGCATCGTTGCCGGACGATACGTCCCAGGCGAGCATGCCCAGCGCGGCGGCGGCCATCGACAGGGTCAAGGCAACGAGCAACCGGCGCGTTGAGCCGTTCTTGCCCCGGCTGGCGAGTCCGATACCAGCCACAGCGCCGGTCAGGGCTGCGAGCTCCTGGATGTTGTCGAAGAGCAAGGCCGCCGGTCCGCCCAGGATCGCGATCCCCGACGCCGTCAGGGTCAAGGCCGTCGCAACCCAGAGGACGAGCCTCGTGCCGCCGACCGAGGTCAGAGCGAGGATCCACCGACGGGTAGCCGATTGCTGATGATCGGGTCGCGACTTGGGAAGCGGTTCGGCCAGCGGTTGGAGGCTCATCTGCGGCCGCCTGGCCGAGCCTGCCGATCCGTTTGAGCCGGCCGCGTGATTGCCGTCGCCCAAGCAACTGGCGGCATGGCGCCCCGATGCCCACGATCGGCCGGGGGACCCCAGCGGTCGGCACCGTCCCGGTTCGCGTCGCCGAGCTCTACCTCGGAACGGTTCCGGTCGTTGGTCTTGGCCAGCCCGAGTGCCAGGAAGCCGCCCGCGGCGACGACAGCGATCGTCGCGTTGAGGGCCAGGATCAACCAGTGCCTGGACGCCGCCCGGACCCGTCGTCGCCGTGAGGCGCGATACCGGGGAGTGGAAGCGATAGCGAAGTAATCCCCAGCGCGGATCTCGATCAACTGGAATTGCCGTGCTTGCAGAAACCTGTGAGTGACATACCTGTCCCGATCCGCGTCACCCAGGAACGACCGCCTCACGACCGCGACCGGGACTGCGGGATCTGGAGCCGCTCGTCGTCTCAGATTGGCTGGCCGCATCGCGAACCATCCGATCCCGCTCAGCCACGATGAGCGTCCGGATGTCGAACCGCAAGCATCCCAAGGTCACGTCGCTGTCGGCGTCTGCCGTTCGTAGCTCACGAAGGGCCGCCAATAGGCGCGGGTTGTTGCTCGACCAACCGCCCAGGCGACAACAAGGCACACACCGCAGCATCCGGCGTGCGCGATCACGCGCGACTCACGCCACATCCGCCTGTATGCTTGACACGCACGAGGTCACTGGTTCGAGTCCAGTGTCGCCCACCATCTGAACCGAAGACGCGTCGAACGGGACACGCGGCGACGAGACGGAGTCACCAGAGAGCCGGGCCACGGCTGGAAGCCCGGCGACCACCGACGACGACGCACCACCCGTGAGCGGCCGGCGAACCGGCCCGGGTTCCGCCCGATACCGCGGCAAGAGCGCGCGGAGACGCGCCGGGCAGCCGGCACGGAACCGCGAAGGCGGGTGGAACCGCGGGAGATCGAACCTCTCGTCCTGTCGGCAGGCGAGGGGTTTCGTGATTCTCGGAGGATGAGCAATGACAGAATCGAAGAGTCCAGGAGCGGTCGATGCGGTCGAGGAGATCGCCGAGGAGTTCGACGCGCCCGAGCGCGGTTCCGCTGAGGAGCTGCTCGACGCGGGCGCCGGCGACCCGCTCGACCCGATGCGGCACTCCGCGGCGCACGTGATGGCGGAGGCCGTCCTCGACCTGTACCCGGGCACCAAGCTCGGGATCGGCCCCGCGATCGACGGCGGCTTCTACTACGACTTCCAGCTCGAGCGTCCGCTCAAGCCCGACGATCTGGCGGCGATCGAGGCGCGGATGGCGGAGAGCGTCGCCGCCGACCACCCGTTCGTCCGCCGCGAGCTCTCGCCCGACGAGGGCCGGGCCTTCTTCGTCGAACGCGATCAGCCGTTCAAGGTCGAGATCCTCGACGACCTCGCCGCGAAGGCGAAGGCCGAGGGCGCGCCGATGCCGCCGGTCTCGGTCTACGAGCACGGGGCGTTCGTCGACCTGTGCAAGGGGCCCCACGTCGAGAGCACCGGCAAGCTCGGCCCGTTCAAGCTGCTGGCGGTCGCCGGCGCCTACTGGCGCGGCGACGAGAAGCGCCCGATGCTCCAGCGCATCTACGGCACGGTCTGGCCGACCCAGGAAGAGCTCGATCAGTACCTCTGGCGCCGCCAGGAGGCGAAGAAGCGCGATCACCGCCGGCTCGGCGTCCAGCTCGACCTCTACAGTTTCCACGACGTCAGCCCGGGCTCGGCCTTCTGGCACCCGAAGGGCCAGATGATCTGGCGGACGCTCGAGGGCGCGATGCGCGAGCTCCAGCTGCGGCGCGGCTACCAGGAGGTCAGCACCCCGATCCTCGTCGACAAGAAGCTCTGGCAGCAGTCCGGCCACTGGGACCTCTACGACGCGAACATGTTCCGGCTCACGTCGGAGGGTCACGACTTCGCGCTGAAGCCGATGAACTGCCCGGAGTCGACCTACATCTACCGATCGAAGGTGCGTTCGTACCGCGACCTGCCTCTCCGGCTCAACGAGTACGGCAGGCTTCATCGCAACGAGCGATCCGGGACCCTGAGCGGTCTGACCAGGGTCCGCCAGTTCATCCAGGACGATGCCCACATCTTCGTCCGCCCGGACCAGCTGGCCGACGAGATCGAGGCCCTCATCGGCGAAGTGCGCGAGGCGTACTCGTGGGTGGGCCTGGCCCCGCGCTTCGCATTCGCGACGAAGCCGGACAAGGCGATCGGCGACCCGGCGTTGTGGGAGCGGGCGGAGGCGCTGCTCAAGGAGGCCCTGGATCGGGCCGGCGGCGATTACAAGGTCAAGCCGAAGGACGGGACCTTCTACGCACCGAAGATCGACATCTACATCGACGACGCCCTCGGGCGCGAATGGCAGATGGCGACGATCCAGGCCGACCTCGTCATGCTGCCGGAGCGTTTCGACCTGACCTACATCGACGAGCACGGCCAGCCGCAGCGCCCGATCGCCATCCACCGCGCGATCTATGGCTCGCTCGAGCGGTTCATCGGCATCCTGGTCGAGCACTTCGCCGGGGCGTTCCCGCTCTGGCTGGCGCCGGTCCAGGCCGTCGTCATCCCGATTGCCGACCGCCACATCGAGGCCGCCGACGAGCTCGCCGTCCTTCTGCGGACGCGCGGCCTCCGGGTCGACGTCGATCGCTCCGACAACCGGATGCAGAACAAGATCCGGCTCGCCCAGGAGCAGAAGGTCCCGTACATGGTCGTCCTGGGCGATCGCGAGATCGAGGCGACGCACAGCCTCGCCGCGGACGCGCGCCGGCGAGCAGCAGCCAGCCGAGCCGTGGGAGACGTTCGCGGATCGCCTGGCGGCGGAGGCGGCCCGGCGCGAGGTGAGCTAGGTCAGGGTCGGACTCGTTGGGTTCGTTTACCGGCGGGTAAGCGGCGCCGGCCATGATCGCCGGATGGATCCGATCGCACTCGGCCGGCAGCTCCGCGCGCTGCGGATCAAGAAGGAGCTCCGCCAGGAGGATGTCGGCCGCAGCGCGCGGGTGTCACGGGCGGTGATCTCCCGAATCGAGCGAGGGCTCACGGAGGCTGTGACGGTTGGAACTCTTGCTCGAGCCGCCGCGGCGCTCGGTGCCACGGTCGATGTCCGCCTCCGGTGGAACGGCGTCCAGCTGGACCGCCTTCTCGACGAAGCCCACGCGAAACTCGTCGAGCTGGTCGTCATCGCTTGCGAGCATCCGGCTGGGACGTAGCGGTCGAGGTCTCGTTCTCCGAATGGGGCGAACGAGGATCGATCGACGTCTTCGCCTATCACCGCCTCACCGGCATCGTGCTCGTGGTCGAGGTCAAGTCTGTCGTGCCGGACAGCCAGGCCACGATCCACGGACTCGATCGCAAGACCCGCCTGGCGGCGAAGCTCGCCCGGGATCGTGGCTGGGAGTGTCGTGGCGTGGCACGGCTGCTGGTCATCGGAGCGTCCGCCACGTCGCGGCGTCGAGTGCGCCAGGCTCGACGCGACCTACGCCGCGGCATTCCCGATGCGCGGTCCCGAGCTGCGGCGATGGCTGCGCAACCCTCGGGCGCCGATGTCCGGGCTGCTGTTTCTCGCATACGCTCGCGGAGGGAGCGGTAGTCGTCGCGGCGGTCGGCCGCCAACGCGTGCGACGCCGCCGCGGAGTCTCAGATCGGGCCCGGCGCGTGGCCATTGCTCCTCGGGAGAGCGTATGAGACGAATCCCCGGCGCTGGGGACGTCGCCAGGACGAGAACTCTCGCTAGCGCTCACCCGGAGAGCGCATGATCCGCGTCCGCGTCCGCCTCCGAAGCCCCGGCCGGCGGGGCGCGATTGCCCGTGATTCGGGGCCTGTGCTATAGTCCCGCGGCGACTGCGCCCGGGCCGCTGCGTACCCGCGTTTCGGTCGTAGGAATGCCGAAACAAGCTCGAAGGGGTCAGCCATAGCACGAGACCTGCGCGTCAACCAGATGATCCGAATCCCACAGGTCCGGGTCGTCGATGAAGAGGGAGCCCAACTGGGTGTCATGCCCACGGCCCAGGCTCTCGCGATGGCGCAGGAGCGGGGGTACGACCTTGTCGAAGTCGCCCCCATGGCCTCCCCGCCGGTGGTCAAGTTTCTCGATTTCGGCCAGTACAAGTACGAGCTGACGAAGCGGGACAAGGAGGCCAAGCGCCGGCAGCGCTCGGTGACATTCAAGGAGGTTCGCCTGACGCCGAAGATCGGCACGGGCGACTTCGACACGAAGGTCCATCGGGCGATCGAGTTCCTCGAGGACGGCGACCGGATCAAGGTGACCGTCCGCTTCCGAGGTCGGGAGCTGACGCACCCGGAGCTCGGTCGGAACATGCTTGCGAGGTTCACGGACAGGATCAAGGACCACGGAACGCCGGAGCGGGCGCCGCTTCTCGAGGGCAAGTCGATGCACCTGACGGTCGCATCGGTCCACAAGCCCAAGGAGCACGACGTCACGACGAAGGCGCCTCGACCCGAGGATGCGGAGGCCCCGGTGAACGGGACGGCACCGGACGCGACGCCGAAGCCCGCGCCCGCCAGGACGGAGACTCCGGCCACGGCGGCCACCACGAAGGAACCGACAGAGAGAACGCAGCCGACCACGACGGCGGCAGCCACCACGTCGACGCCTGAGCCGGCAGCCCAGAAGGCAACGGCGCCGGCAGCGGCGACACCAGAGCCAGCGACAGCGACAGGGACAGCGACCGCGCCGGCATCGGCCCCGACAGCATCGGCCGCGACAGAGACAGCAACGACAGCGGTGAAGGCGCCGAAGCCCGCCGCTCCGAAGAAGAGAAGCGAGACACCGGCTGCGAGCCCGCCGGCAGCGACAGGAGAGTGAGGCAACGGTGCCCAAGATCAAGAGCCACAAGGCGGCCCAGAAGCGAATCGGGGTCACCGGCAGCGGGAAGTTCATCCGGGTCAAGGCCTGGAGTGGGCACCACCTCGAGATCAAGTCGTCGCGCCGCACCCGCCGCTACGCGGGCAAGGCATTGATGGGCGACGTTCACGAGCGGCAGGTCCGTCGCCTGCTTCCCTATCTCTAGGAGCGATCGAACCAGATGGCACGAGTCAAGCGAGGCGTCACCGCCCACCGGCGCCACAAGCGCCTCCTCAACGCGGCCGAAGGCCGGATGGGCACGAAGTCGAAGCTCATCAAGCCGGCCCGTGAGGCGAGCCTCCATGCGATGGCCTACGCCACGCGCGACCGGAAGCAGCGGAAGCGCCAGATGCGCGAGCTGTGGATCATCCGGATCAACGCCGCAGCCCGCCAGAACGGGATGACCTACGGCGCGTTCGTGGCGGGCCTGCGCAAGGCGGAGATCGAGCTCGATCGCAAGGTCCTCGCCGACGTCGCCATCCGAGACGCTGGCACGTTTACTAAGATCGTCGAGGCCGTTCGGGGCGCCTGAGTCGCACAGCCATCCCGGAACCCTCGATCGTTCACCGGTCGAGGGTTCATGATTCGTACGATGAGGGACGTGTGAACCTGACAGACCTGACCCGCGATCTCGAGAGCCTGCGCGACGAGGCGCTTGCCGCGATCGCCGGCGCCGCCGATGTACCAGCGCTCGAGGCGATCGAACTCGACGTGCTCGGCCGGAAGGGTCGGCTGACGACCATGCTCCGCGGGATCGGCGGGCTGCCGCCGGAGGATCGGCCCAGGGTCGGGGCCGTCGCGAACACCGTCCGCGAGGCGATCGAGGCCGCCCTTGCCGAGCGCGGGACCGTTCTCAGAGGGTCGGCGCTCGAGTCGCAGCTTCGGGCGGAGGCGGTCGACGTCACGACGCCGGGTCGCCCGATCCGTCGCGGCGCGCTGCACCCGATCCCGGCGACGATCGAGGCCATCGCCGAGGTCTTCGGGCAGTTCGGATTCGTCGTCTACGAAGGCCCGGAGGTCGAGGACGACCTGACGAACTTCCAGATGCTCAACATCCCGCCGGACCACCCGGCGCGCGATCTCTGGGACACGCTCTACGTCGACGTGGAGGGCCATCTTCTGCGGACCCACACGTCGCCCGGCCAGATCCGGGTCATGCACCAGGAGAAGCCGCCGATCCGGGCCCTGCTGCCCGGACGCTGCTACCGCTACGAGGCGATCGACGCCAGCCACGCATCGGAGTTCTTCCAGGTCGAGGGCCTGATGGTCGACGAGGGCACCACGATGGGCGACCTCAAGGGCCTGCTGGACCAGTTCGCCAAGGCCCTCTACGGCGCCGACAAGCGGACCCGGTTCCGGCCCGGCTACTACCCGTTCACGGAGCCGTCGGTGGCGTTCGACGTCGAGTGCCTCGTCTGCGGCGGGTCGGGCTGTCCGGCCTGCTCGCGCACAGGCTGGATGACGATCCTCGGCGCCGGGATGGTCCACCCGGTCGTCCTCCAGTACGGCGGCCTCGATCCGGAGCGGTACCAGGGCTTCGCGTTCGGGATGGGGGTCGAGCGGATCGCCAACCTCCGCCACTCCGTCGGCGACCTGCGGCTGTACATGGACAACGATCTCCGCTTCCTCGAGCAGTTCGCGTGAGAGTCGCCGCTGTCGTGGCTGCGGGACTACGTCGACATCGACCTCTCGCCGGAGCAGCTCGCCGAGCGGCTGACCCTCCTCGGCATGGAGGTCCAGTCGATCGAGCGGTGGGGGAGCGACTGGCAGAACGTCGTCATCGGCGAGCTGCTGACGGTTCAGAAGCACCCGCGTGCCGATCGGCTGTCGCTCACGACCGTGACCCTGGGCCAGGGCGAGCCGCTGGAGATCGTCTGCGGGGCGACGAACATCGCTCCCGGCCAGCGGGTGCCGGTCGCGCTCCCCGGCGCGGTCCTGCCCGGCGATCGGCGGATCGAGCGGACGGAGAAGATGGGCGTCGTCAGCAACGGCATGCTCTGCTCGGGCGATGAGCTGAACCTGACCGGGGACGCCGACGGGATCCTGATCCTGCCGCCGGACGCTCCGCTCGGCGTGGCCCTGACGGACCTGTACGGCGACACGGTGCTCGACGTCGACGTCAAGCCGAACCGCGGCGATGCCCTCAGCCTCGTCGGGCTCGCCCGCGAGGTCGCCGCGATCGACGGCCGGCCGATCCGGTTCCCGGACACCGACCCACCGGAGACGGGTCCACGGATCGACGGTTTGCTCGCGGTGGACGTCCGCGATCCCGATCTCTGTCCGCGATTTGTCGGCCGCTGGGTCGGCGGCGTGCAGATGGGAGCCGTCGCCGGATCGGGTCCAGATGCGGCTGCGGGCCGCCGGCGTGCGGCCGATCTCGAACGTCGTCGATGCGAGCAACTACGTGATGCTCGAGCTCGGCAAGCCGATCCACACGTACGACGCGGCCGGCGTCGCGGAGTCGGACGGCGCGCGACGGCTCATCGTCCGGCGAGCGGTCGCCGGCGAGCGCATCGAGACCCTCGATCACGTCGAGCGGGCCCTCGATCCTGAGACGCTCCTGATCGCGGACGAGCGCGGACCCGTCGGGATCGCCGGGATCATGGGCGACACGCCATCCGAAGTGAAGGACACCACAACCGACGTCATCGTCGAGTCCGCGATCTTCGACCCGATCAGCATCCGCCGGACGGCGAAGCGCTACGCGCTCCGCTCCGAGGCGAGTCTGCGGTTCGAGAAGGGCCAGGAGTTCCGCCTCGCCCGCCTCGGGGCCGACCGGACGGCGCGCCTCATCGCCGAGCTGGGCCGGCGGCGCGGTCGCCACCGGGACGATCGACACCGCCCCAGACGAACCGCCACCCGCCCGCGTCGCGTTTCGGCCGGCTCGCGTCAACCGCCTCCTCGGAACGACGTTGCCGGCCGACGAGCAGCGATCGCTCCTCGCCCGCGTCGGGGTCGAGACGGAGCCGGCGCCGCCAGCCACCGCGATCACCGTCTCCGCGTCCCCGAAGCCGCTCAGCGTGCCCGCCGGCGACGGGGCGCTCGTCGCCATCGTCCCGACCTGGCGGCGGGACATCGCCATCGAGGCCGACCTCGCGGAGGAAGTCGCCCGCGTCCGCGGCTACGAGCTGATCGCGAACGTCCTGCCCGATACGCCGATGCCCGCCTACCGGCATCCGCCACTCGAGGTCAGGGACCAGGTCCGCGACACGCTCGCCGGGGCGGGACTGACGGAGGTCGTCACGCACGCGCTCGTGTCGCCGCGACTCGCAGACGCGTTCCGCTGGGAGTCGGTGATGCCGCCGGTGGACGGCGGCACCCAGGAAGGCGGCCGGATCCTCGCGGTCACCAACCCGTCTGTCGAGCGATCACTCCGTCCTTCGCCCGGCGCTCGTCGGCAGCCTGATCCAGGTCGTCTCATCCAACGTCCGGCACGGCACCGACGACGTGACGATCTTCGAGATCGGCAAGGGCTACGGCGTCGAGTCGGCGTCCGCGGGCTCCGGGGAGCGGGTCCGTGAGTGGTGGCGGCTCGCCCTCGCTGGAACGGGCGCAGGGGAGCCCGCCTCGTGGGACCGACCGGCCCGACCGTACGACATCGACGACGCGAAGGGCGCGATCGAGCTCGTCGCGCGCCGGCTCCGGATCGACACCGTCGGGTTCGAGCCACTGACCGGCGAGCCGCTCCTCCATCCCGGCCGTGCCGCGCGGGTCCGCGGCCGTCGCCATGATCGCCCCGACCACCTCGCGCTTGCCGGCTGGGTCGGCGAGCTCCATCCGTCGGTGGCCGAGGAGTGGGACCTCCGCGGCGCCCGGGTCGTCGTCGCGGAGCTCGACGTGTCCGGCCTGGGCGGCGGACGGATGCCGGCGATCGCTGCCACGGCGCCGTCGCGACACCCCGCGGCCGACCGTGACCTGGCGATCGTCGTCGCCGAGGCCCGCACCGCGGGCGAGGTTGCGGCGACGGTCCGGGCGAGCGGCGGCCCGGCCCTCGAATCCGTGACGCTCTTCGACATCTACCGCGGCACCCCCCTCGCGGCCGACGAGAAGAGTCTCGCGTTCCGCCTCACGTTCCGGGCGCCCGATCGGACGCTCGCCGAGACGGAGGTGGACACCGCGGTCGAGGCCGTCACCCGCGCGATCGCGTCGGAGGTCAGTGGTCGAATCAGGACCTGAGTCACATTGCGGTCGCCGATTCGACGCTGCTACCCTGTGGCGCGACTCGCTCGTCGAGTGGCAGTACCCGCCCTCGCCGAGGAGTATTCCAGAACACCGTGGACTTCATCACCGCGATCAACCGATTCGACCTGCTCGTTGCCCTGTTCCTGCTCGGCATGTTCGTCCTCGGCTTCTTCCAGGGGACGATCCGCAGGGTTCTCGGGCTGCTGTCGATGTTCTTCTCGTTCCTCGTGGCAGCGAACCTGCGGGGCCCGCTGGGCTCATTCCTGGCCACGTACTGGAACCAGTTTCCCGATCAGTACGCCGTCATGCTCGGCTTCGGGATCGTGTTCATCGCGGCGACGATCGCCTTCACGCTGGTCATCCAGGGCTTCTATCACCACCAGGACCTGTTCGCGAAGGCGACGATTGCCGATGAGGTCATCGGGGGCCTGCTGGGGATCGTCCAGGGACTCTTCTTCATCGGCTTCGTGATGATCGTGCTCGACACCTACTTCGAGGTCACGAGCCTCCCCCAGAGCCCCAACGAGCTGGCGTTCCTGCGCGGTCTCCACGACTTCTATGACAACTCGTTCACGGCAGATGTGCTCCGCTCCCGCCTGATCCCGGGCTTCATGAGCGTCTTCGGCATCCTCATCCCGAGCGAGCTGCAGTCCTACTTCGTGGGGCGCTCCTGAGCGACCTCCCGGCGCTCTTCGCGAGGCCGACGCTCGAGGTCGCTCCTGGGCTGCTCGGCGCGCACCTCGTTCGCACGGATTCGGACGGATCGCTGCGGCGGGGGCGGATCGTCGAGGTCGAGGCCTACATCGGCGGAGGCGATCGCGCGTCGCATGCGCGGTTCGGGCGGACCGCCCGGAACGCGGTCATGTACGGGCCGCCGGGGATCGCCTACGTGTACCTTGTCTACGGGATGTATGACTGCCTGAACATCGTGACCGAGCCGGTCGGCAGCCCAGCCGCGGTCCTGGTCCGCGCGGTCGAGCCGATCGAGGGCGAGACGGCGATGCGGACGGCGCGCCTCGAACGGACCATCGCCCGGCGGCGCGCTCGCAGTCCCGCCGCCGACGCGGCCAGCGCGGCGCGCCTGGCCCGGCTTCCGGGCGTTCGGCTGGCCGCCGGACCGGGGCTCGTGGCGGCTGTCTTCGATATCGACCGAACCCTGACCGGCGCGGACCTGCTCGCGCCCGGCGGCGCGGTCCGGCTCGAGCCGGCGCCGCCCGACGATCCGCGCGTGGAGGTCGTGGCCACACCGCGTCTCGGGATCGACTATGCCGGGAGTCCCTGGACCGAGGTCCCCTGGCGGTTCGCGATCGCCGGACATCCGTCGGTCTCGGGAGTGCGCTCCCAGCGGAGCGGCTGATCCGCCGTGGACGCCAGGTCGACCGCGCTCCTCGAATTCCCCCTGATCCGCCAGCGCCTCGCAGACGCGACGTCCTTCCCGCCGTCGCGGCGTCTCGTCGAGGCCCTCGAGCCGTCGTCCGATCCAGTCGTTGTCGCGCGCGCCCTCGACGAGACGGACCAGGTGCGAGTCCTCCTGAGCGAACGAGCGGGGGTCGGCATCGGTGCCGCCCACGACATCGGCCCGGCCGTCGAGCGCGCCGCACGGGGCGGCCGCCTCGATCCGGGCCAGTTCCTCGAGCTCGCCGACACGCTCGACGCCGCCGCCCGCTTGCAGACCGCGCTCGCGGAGGATCGCCGTTCGCTCCTCCACGAGCTGGCGCGGGAGATCCACCCGCTGCCGGCGGTGCGCTCGACCCTGGCCCGGAGCTTCGACGCGACCGGCGAGATCCTCGACACGGCATCGCCGCGCCTCGGCGGGCTCCGAGCGGCCGTCCGCGTCGCCTACGACCGCCTGCGACGCCGGCTCGACGCGCTCGTCGGGTCGGAGCTTGGGGGTGCACTCCAGGACCCGATCATCACGCTCCGCAACGGTCGCTACGTCGTGCCGGTCAAGGCGGAGGCGCGGGCACGCGTCAAGGGCATCGTCCACGACGCCTCGGGCAGCGGTCAGACGCTGTTCATCGAGCCGCTCGTCGTCGTCGAGCTGGGCAACGCCTGGCGCGAGGCGCAGGTCGCGGAGAAGGAGGAGATCGAGCGGATCCTCGACGAGCTGTCGGCGCTCGTCGCGGCCAACGTCGATGCGCTTCGGGAGACCCTCGACGCGCTGGCCCGCTTCGACTTCTGGGCCGCGAAGGCGCAGCTGGCCGCTGAGCTCGATGGAATCCGGGCCGAGACGACCGATCGAACCGAGATCATCCTCCTCGGTGCCCGCCACCCGGGCCTGACCGGCCGGATCGTCCCGATCGACATCCGGATCGGCGACGGCTACACCGCGCTTGTCGTCACCGGCCCGAACACCGGCGGCAAGACGGTCACGCTGCGGACGCTCGGCCTCCTCGCGCTCATGCACCAGGCCGGCCTCCACGTCCCCGCCGACGCCGGCAGCCGTCTCCCGATCCTGCGTGACGTCTTCGCCGACATCGGCGACGAGCAGTCGATCGCCCAGTCGCTCTCGACGTTCTCCGGCCACCTTCGCTCGATCACCCGGATCGTCGAGGCCGCCGGGCCCAACACGCTGGTCCTGCTCGACGAGCTCGGCGCGGGGACCGATCCCACGGAGGGATCGGCGCTGGCCCAGGCGCTGCTCGATCACTTCATCCGGACCGGGGCCCTCGTGGCGGCAACGACCCACTACGCCGAGCTGAAGGCCTACGCCCATACGACGTCCGGAGCGCGCAACGCCTCGGTCGAGTTCGACCTCGAGACCCTGTCGCCGACATACCGGCTGACGATCGGACTGCCCGGCGGCAGCCAGGCGTTCGCGATCGCGGAGCGACTGGGCCTCGACTCGGCGATTGTCGCCGACGCCCGGTCGCGGCTCTCGGAGAACCAGCGGGCGTTCGAGGAGACACTCGCCCGGATCCGCGCGTCCGAGGGGGAGGCCAGCGAGGCGCTCGACCGTGCCCGCGCGGCCGAGCTCCGCGCGGCCGAGGCCCTGCGCCAGGCCGACGAGGAGCGGCGGCGCGCGACTCGCGAGCGGGAGGAACTCGTGCGAGTCGCGAGAAACGAGGCGGAGCGGCTCGTCGCCGACCTGCGCGACGATGTCACCCAGACGCGCCGGAACCTCGAGCGCGAAACGGTCACGGCTCCGGCGCTGGACGCGGCAGTTGCGCGAGCCGAGGGCCGCCTCGATGACCTGCCGGAGGGCCCTCCGGCACCCGCGGAGCCGGAACGCGTGGCGCACGAGTGGAGGCTCGGCGAGCGCGCCCGCAGCCGGACGGGTGGCTGGGAGGGCCGCATCGCGGCCCTGGAGCGTGGCGGGCGGCGGGCCACCCTCGAGGCGGGCGGGATGCGCGTGTCGGTCGACACAGACGATCTTGAATACAGCGAGCCGCGCCCCGCGTCCGGAGATGCCGCGTCCAACACCGGCGACGGGAGTTCGAGCTCGCTGCGACTCGATCGGGCCCGGAGCGTGGCTTCGTCGCTCGACCTGCGCGGCGCACGTGTCGACGAGGCGATCGAGGCGCTGGGGCGTTACCTCGACGACGCCTCGCTCGCCGGACTCGACAAGGTCCTCATCATCCACGGACTCGGGACCGGCGCCCTGCGGGATGCGGTCCGATCCGAGGCCGCCAGCCACCCGCTGGTCAAGGGGGTCCGCGCCGGCGAACGGGGTGAGGGCGGCGACGGAGCCTCGATCGTGACGCTCTAGGCGCGGCGAGACCTCACGGGTGCGTCGGCTTCGGCGTCTTGGGTGGTTTGGGCGTCTTGTTGCCGGGCGGCTGGTCGGTCGAGCATGGCGGTTCGAAGAGCCCGCCGCACGGCGGAGGGGTCGCGACCGGGAACGTGCACAGTTCCGTCGGTGCGAACCTGCCACCCCAGGTCCTGCCGTACGGGTAGAAGTTGCTGCCGTAGAAGTAGGCCGTTCTCGTCCCCTCCGGCCCGCCTGACACGCCGGCGCCGCGGGACGCACGCTTGACCCAGCCGCGCGTGTACTTCCCCCAGTTCGGGAAGTTCTCCTCGACCCGGCTGAAGTCGAGTGCTCCGACCGTCTCCTTCGGTCCGGCGCACCCGTCCCGCCACAGCCCGCCGGTCGCCCCGTCGATCGTGACAGAGCGGTGGAGGTCGTCGACCTCGGTTGGGGCGGTGCCCTTGATGAAGATCTCCTTGACGGTCTTCGTCGTGAACGGACCGGGCTTCATCCCGCTGAATGCGTCCACCGTCGCGGTCACGAGCCCGGCCGGCGGTTTCCAGGTCGCGATCGGCGTGCCCTTGCTGACGTCACGCATGATCCGCGACCAGAGCGGGGCCGACGACGCGAGCGACAGCGTGTCCGTGTTGGGGGCGTTGTTGCTGTTGCCCATCCAGACACCGACGGCGAGCGCCGGGGCCTTCGGGTCCTTGGGAGGAGGCAGGTAGCCGTAGGCGTGGACGTCGCGGTTGTCGTTCGTCGTTCCGGTCTTGTACGCGGCCGGGCGGCGTGACCGGCCGTCGTAGACCGCCCACTCGCCCCAGAACGGGTTCACTTTCGGGTCCGTGTTGCCGGCAAGGATGTCGGTGATGATGTACGCCGCTTGCGGGCTGATCACGGTCGATCCCTTCTTGGCCGCTCCGGCGACCGGCCAGACCGTCTTCCCGTCCGAGTCGGTGACGGACAGGATCGTCGTTCGCGGCATCAGGACGCCGCCATCGGCGATGGCCCCGTACGCGCCGAGCAGGTCGATCGGGTGGAGCTCCAGCGTCCCGATCGACATCGAGGTCACCGGGATGGCGCCCGGCACGTACTTGATCCCGAAGTCACGCGACCGCTCGAAGAAGTGATCCAGGCCGTTCATCAGGCCAGCCTTGATCGAGGGGATGTTGAGCGAGAACTCGAGCGCGGAGCGCAGCCGGACAGGGCCACGTTCCACGTGATCCGCCTGGGTCGGGGTGAATCCGCGCCCGAAATCGGTCACGACATCCATGAACATCGTCGCCGCGGTCATCGTCCCGTCGTCGATGCCGATCGCGTAGTTGATCGGCTTGATCGATGAACCGGGTTGGCGCCAGCCGTCGGACAGCACGTCGAACTGCGGCTGGAACGTCGGGTTACCCGGGCTCGTATAGCTGCCCGACCCGACATAGGCGAGCACCTCGCCGGTCCGGTAGTCCATCACCGCCGCCGCGGCGTTGTGGAGGTTCTTGCCCTTGAGGTTGAGGAGCCAGCTTGTAGTCGCTCGATGGGGATCTTCAGGTTCTTCAGGTACGTCGTCGTGTCCTTGAAGTTCGTCGCTCGCGATGCCGCGTAGACCCACTTCTCCGTCGTGCTCTGCATGGACCAGTTCAGGGTCGTCGTGACGTGGTAGCCGCCGGTGTCGATCTTGTCGCACGCGTCGACCGCGACTTCAGGGCAGAGGATGCCCGCGAGCTCGTCCCGGACCTGCCAGACGAAGTGCGGGGCCCGCCAGCGGACACTCACCTGGGGCGCGAGGATGACCGGCTCCGATTTGGCCGCTTCGTACTCGTCGACCGTGTGCCGAGAACCGCTCAGCGGGCTCTGGGTCTTCATCAGGTCGAGGATGTAGTTCCGTCGGATCACGATGGGCGAATCGGCCGGGACGACAAGCTGGAACTTCGGGCAGTCGACGCCGTCGGCGACCTCCTCGACGCAGACCTGCTCCGCGGCCTTCGCCAGGTCGTAGTTCGTCGGCGACTTGGGGATCCCGGCGAGGATGGCCGCCTCGGCCAGCGTCAGGTCCTTGAGCTCCTTGCCGAAGTACGTCTTGGCGGCGGCCTTCACGCCGTACGACTGGTTGCCGTAGAAGTTCTGGTTCAGGTAGGCGGTGATGATCTGTTCCTTGCCGGCCTTGCCCGGGAACTCCTGCGTCAGGCGGAGGGATTGGATGATCTCGCGGATCTTGCGCTCCTCGCGGCTGCCGTCGAAGGCGCTCGGGGGCAGGAGGCGCGCCCGGACGAGCTGCTGGGTGATCGTGGACCCGCCGCGCGGATTGCCGTTGACGGTGTCGACCGTCGCCGAGACGAAGCCACCAAGGTCGAACCCCGGGTTGACCCAGAAGTCCTTGTCCTCGACGGCAGTCGTCGCGTCGATGACCTCGGCGGTCAGGTCCGAGTACGTCACGACCTCGCGCTTGCGCTCGCCGAGGCGGGCAAGCTCGACCTCGCCGGTCCGATCGGTAACGACGGTCTGTTGGTCGAACTCGATGGCGGTGAGCAGCGCCTTCGGGTCCGGCAGGCCCTCGCTGTAGTAGCTGTAGGCGGCCGTCACGCCGAGGAACGCCGCGAGGCCCACGCCGAGGAACGCCGCGAAGAGGATGATCGGGATGGCGATTGCGGTCCGCCGGAGTGCCGTCGAGCCGCGGGGCCGCCTTCGGGGGCCGGCACGTCGATGGCGCTGGCGCCGCGCGAGGCTGGTATGCATATCTGGCCGCACGATAGCATAGGGGTCGTGGTGACCCCCTCGTCTTCAGGCGTCGAGACGGCTCGACCGGGGCCGGTGTGACGCCCGCGAGGGACCTCGGCGCGCTCCTGGGCGAGCTCGACTGGCGAGGCATGCTGCACGCGACGACGCCGGGCCTGCCGGCCCGGCTTGCCGGCGGCCGCCCGATCGCCGGCTACAACGGCTTCGACCCGACCGGTCCGTCGCTCCACGTCGGCCATCTCGTGCCGATCTTCGGACTCCTCCAGTTCCAGCGACACGGGGGGACCCCGGTTGCGCTCCTTGGCGGCGGGACGGGGATGATCGGGGATCCGTCAGGGACGTCGACGGAGCGGAACCTCCTCGACCGCGACACACTCGAGGCGAATGTCGCGGGGATCCGGGCGCAGCTCGGGCGGTTCCTGGACTTCACGCCCGGTGCGGGCGGGGCGTTGCTCGTCAACAACCTGGACTGGCTCGGCGAGACCGGGCTCATCGAGTTCCTCCGCGATATCGGCAAGCACTTCACCGTGCCGTACATGCTCGCGAAGGACTCCGTCCAGATCCGTCTCGATCGTGGCCTCTCATTCACCGAATTCAGCTACATGCTCCTCCAGGCCGCGGACTACGAGCACCTCTATCGCACGATGGGGGTCGAGCTCCAGATGGGCGGCGCCGACCAGTGGGGCAACATCACCGCGGGCCTGGAACTGATCCGGCGGCGGTCCGGTGGAGGCGAAGGCGAGGAGCTCGCGCACGGGCTGGCCTACCCGCTCCTCCTGTCGCCGAGCGGCACGAAGTTCGGCAAGAGCGAGGAGGGGGAGTCGGTCTGGCTCGATCACGAGCGGACGTCGCCGTACGCGTTCTACCAGTACTGGCTCAACACCGACGACCGCGACGTCGGGACGTACCTCCGGTGGTTCACGCTCCATGACCGGGACGATGTCGCGGAGTTCGATCGGCTGCTCGCCGACGCACCGGAGCGGCGCGGGGCGCAACGGGCGCTCGCCTTCGACGTCACGTCCCGCGTCCACGGTGAGGCGGAAGCGCGACGGGTCGTGGCCGCCTCCGACGCCGCGTTCGCGCCGGGGCCGCTCGACGATCCGGACGTCCTCCGGACGCTCCACAGCGATGCGGACGGCTTCGACTTCAGCGACGAGCAGCGGCGCGACGGGATCGCCCGGTTCCTCGTTGCCGCCGGGCTCTTCGGCTCGCTCGGGGAGGTGCGCCGCCTCATCGCCGGCGGCGGCCTGACCGTGGCGGACGTCCGTGTCTCGTCGCCCGACGACGCCGTCCCTGAGCCGCTCGGCGGGGAGTGGCTGCCGGTCCGGATCGGGAAACGGAAGCTGCGCGTGGGGCGCCTCGTCCGTCAGGCGTGACGGCGGCGGAGGACCGCGATCACCTCCGAGGGGCTGACACCGCGTTCGGCAAGAGCGACCAGGGCGTGGTAGATCAGATCCGCGGTCTCTTCGGCCACGGCCGGACGCGTTGACGCGCGATCCTGCCCGGCGGCCTGCGCCGCGGCATCGTCCTTGGCGGCGAGGAGGACCTCGGTGGCCTCCTCGGTCACCTTCCGGGTGACCGCATCCACGCCGCCCTCGAGCAGGGAGACGGTGTACGAGCCTGCGGGGCGCCCGGCGGCGCGCGCCGCGATCGTCTCCCAGAGGGTCTCGAGGAACGCGAATCCCTCGCTCTGAGCGCCCGCCGAACCGCCGTCCGGATCGAAACAGCTGCGCGTGCCGCGGTGGCAGGTCGGCCCGGCCGGGTCGGCCGTGACGAGGATCGCGTCCCGGTCGCAATCGGTGGCGATCGATCGCAGGCGGAGGACATTGCCGCTCGTCTCGCCCTTGCGCCAGAGGCGGCCGCGCGACCGCGAATGGAAGTGGACGTCGCCGGTCGCGAGCGTCGCGGCCAGGGCCTCGGCGTCCATCCAGGCGACCATCAGGACGCGGCCATCGGCGGCATCCTGGACCACCGCCGGCACGAGCCCGTCCGGCCCGTAGCGGACGTCGGGGCCCGGGGACGCGGCCCCTGTCACGCCGCCGTCTCCGCCAGCCTGACCGGCAGCCCCGCGGCGGCCATCGCGGCCTTCACGTCGCGGATCGAGTGGATCCGGCGATGGAAGATCGAGGCCGCGAGGACCGCATCGGCGCCGCCGTCGATTACGGCCGACACGAAGTCCGCCGGGCCCGCGGCTCCCCCCGAGGCGATGACCGGGACCGTGACGGCCGACGAGATCGCGTTCAGGAGGTCAGTGTCGAAGCCGGATTGCGTGCCGTCGCGGTCGATGGATGTGACGAGCAGCTCGCCTGCGCCGCGCTCGGCCACCTCCCGCGCCCAGGCGATCGCGTCGAGCGCGGTCGATTGCCGGCCACCGGCCACGAGGACCTCCCAGCCACCGCGCCCGGTCAGCCTCGCGTCGATGGCGATGACGACGGCCTGCGATCCGAATCGCGCCGCGCAGCGCGAGATCAGCGACGGATCGGCGACGGCGGCGGTGTTCAGCGAGACCTTGTCCGCGCCCGCTCGAAGAACGGCCCGCATCTCGTCCTCGCTCCGGACGCCGCCGCCGACAGTCAGCGGGATGAACGCCCGGCGGGCCGTTCGCTCGACAACGTCGAGCAGGGTCGCCCGGCCCTCGGGCGCCGCAGAGATGTCGAGGAAGACGAGCTCGTCGGCGCCTTCCTCCGCGTAGCGCGCGGCGAGTTCGGGCGGATCGCCCTCGTCGACAAGGTCCACGAATCGGGTGCCCTTGACGACGCGGCCGTTCGCGACGTCGAGGCACGGGATGACCCGCAGGCGGAGCATCAGCGCCGGCCCGCCAGGGTCGTCTCGGCGGTGTCGGTGACGGTAGCGGCCTCGCGACCGCCCGACCTGACCAGGCCGACAAAGTTCGACAGGAGTCGCAACCCGTCGGATCCACTCCGTTCGGGATGGAACTGGACGCCGACGAGGGCACCTGCCGCGACCGCGGAGACGAACGGCCGGCCGTGGGTCGTCTCCGCAAGGACGGCCTCACGGGCCCCCGCGCCAACGACCCCGGCATACGAGTGGACGAAGTAGAAGTCTGCCGCGTCGGCGATCCCGTCGAAGATCGGGTGGCTGCGACGCCGCTCCACCTGGTTCCAGCCGATGTGGGGGAGCGTCGGGGCGTCCGCGAGCCGTTCCGTCCGCCCGGGCAGGATGCCGAAGCTCTCCGCGCCGTCCTCGTCGCTGCCCTCGAACAGCAGCTGGAGGCCGAGGCAGATCCCGAGGAATGGCCGGTCGTCGCCGATCCATCGACGAATCGGATCGATGAGGCACTGGCGCTCGAGCCGGTCCATGGCCGGTGCGGCCGCTCCGACGCCCGGGACGACGAGCGCGTCGGCGCCCGACAGGGCGGCGGGACCATCCGCGATGGCGACGCGCGCTCCGACGGCCACGAGGGCCTGCTCGATGCTGACCAGGTTGCCCGCGCCGTAGTCGACCACGGCGACGAGCGGCGCGGTGGTCACCCGAGCGAGCCTTTCGTCGACGCGACTCCGACCCGCCGGGGATCGGCCTCGCAGGCGGCCCTCAGCGCCCGCCCGAGCGCCTTGAACGCGGCTTCAGCAAGGTGATGGTCGTTGCGCCCGGAGCCGCGCACGTGGAGCGTCGCCCCGGCCGTCCGGGCGAACGCCTCGAGGGCGTGGTCGACGAGCTGGAGGGGCAGGCCGCCCGCCCGCTCTCCGCGAAACGGGAGATCGACGACCGCATACGGCCGCCCGCCGATGTCGATGACGGCCGACGCGAGCGATTCGTCCATCGGGACCGTCGCCTCGCCGAACCGTATGATCCCGGCGCGATCGCCGAGCGCCTCGGCGAATGCCGAGCCCAGCACGAGCGCGACGTCCTCGACGGTGTGGTGCTCGTCGATCTCGAGGTCGCCCGTCGCGGCTATCTCCAGGTCAAACAACCCGTGGTGCGCAAGCGAGCCGAGCAGATGATCGAAGAAGCCAACGCCCGTCGAAACTGCGGCGACGCCGGCTCCGTCGAGGTCGAGCGTCACCCTGACGTTCGTCTCGCGGGTCTGGCGGGACACGGTCACCCGCCGGCAGTCGCGGCCCGACACGGTCAGCGACCCGAGTGGCGTGCTCATTCGGCGGTCCCCAGGCCGGCCTCCGCAGCGGCCTCGCGGGCCGCGGCGATGAGCCGATCGTTCTCCGCGACGTCGCGAACGGTCAGCCGCAGCGCGTCGGCGAGCGGATGGCCCGCCCCGAACGTCCGGGGCACGATGCCCCGGCGGAGGAGTGCCTCCGCGGTCGCCGTCGCTCGCTCCGGGCTGCCGAACCGGACGAGGAGGAAGTTCGTCACCGATGGACCGACCTCCCAGCCCGCCGACCGGAGCCCCTCGGCCAGGCGATCGCGCTCGCCCTCGACCCGCGCGACGTTCGCCCGCATCGCGGACGGGTCGATGAGGGCCGCCGTCACGAGGGTGACGCTGACCGTCGACACGGAGCCCGGCGGCCGGTAGGGGGCGATCCGCGCGATCGTGTCCGGAGCGGCAATCGCGAAGCCGACCCGCAGGCCGGCGAGGGCATACGCCTTGCTCGCGGTCCGGACCACGACGAGGTTCGCATGGAGAATGCGGAGGGGAATGAGCGTCGCCTCGACGAACTCGGCGTAGGCCTCGTCGAGGACCACGATCGCGGGTGGGCGCCCGTCGGCTGCCGCGTCGGCGGCGATCCCGTCGAGGAGCTCCTCGATCGCACCCTCTGGCTCTGGGAGCGCGGTCGGGTTGTTCGGGCTGCAGAGCCAGACGAGATCCGCGGCCCGCGTGGCGGAGCGGACGGCGCCGACGTCCATCGCCCAGCCCTCGGCGGCGGATCGGCGCGGAACGGCGACGACGGCGGCATTGCGCTGCTCGGTGACGACGCGGTACATCGCATAGCTCGGGACGGGGATGACGGCCGTTCCGCCGGCCGGCAGGAACGCCTTGCCGGCAAGGTCGAGGATCTCGTCCGCACCCGCGCCGACGAGGAGCTCGTCGGGACTCACGCCGTAGGTCGCCGCCGCGGCAGCGACGAGCCGCCGGTAGTCGGAGGGTGGGTACTCCGAGAGCGGCGACTCGAACCGGCCGGCCGCAAGGAGATCCGCCACGAGATCGGGCGGCACAGGCGACGTGTTCAGGTCGAAGCGGACGATCGAATCGATCGGGACGCCGAAGCGCGCCGCGACTTCCTCGTCGGTTGCTTCCCACGTGTACGAGGCGGGGTGCGTCGGCGGGGAGAAGCTGACGGGGGTGGGGCTCATCTGGCGGGCTCCGCCGCGGGCCCGGTCGCGCGCGTCGTGGCGGGCGCCGTCGCGGGTGCTGGACGCGGGCTCGCGAAACGGGCGTCGACGGCGTTCCGATGGGCCGTCAGGCCCTCCGCGGTGGCCAGGACCCGGATCGTGTCGGCGATGGCACCCAGGCCCTCGCGGTCGATCCGCTGGACCTGGCTGAAACGGCCGAAGGCCTCGACCGAGAGCGGACCGCACGAACGGGCGAGGCCACCCGTCGGGAGGACGTGGTTCGCGCCGGTTGCATAGTCGCCGGCGGACTCCGGCGCCCAGGGGCCGACGAAGATCGAGCCGGCGTTCGTCAGTCGTCCGGCGGCCGCCTCGGCGTCCTCCACGTCGACCGACAGGTGCTCGGGGGCGTACGCGTTCGCGAACGCAATGGCCCGGTCGAGGTCCGGGGCGAGGACGATCCAGCCGTGGTCGCGCAGGGCGGACTCGAGGATGGATCGGCGCTCGAGCCGGGGCAGGAGCGCGTTCACCTCGGCCTCGACGGCGTCGGCGAAGCGGGCGTCGGGGGTCACGAGGATCGCGGGCGAGTCGGGACCGTGCTCGGCCTGGGTCACGAGATCCGCCGCCACGAGGACGGGATCGGCGGTCGTGTCGGCGATGACCATCCCTTCCGACGGACCGGCCGGCAGGTCGATCCCGACGACCGCACTGACCTCGATCTTCGCGGCCGTGACCCACGCGTTGCCGGGCCCGACGATCCGATCGACGGGGCCGAACCCGATGTCCGCCAGTCCAAATGCGAGTGCTCCGATCGCCTGGGCCCCTCCGGCGACGAGCAGCGCCCCGACGCCGAGGATCCCGGCGGCGCCCAGCAGGGTTTCATCGATGCCGCCGTCGCGGTCGGCCGGCGACGCGACCACGATGTCGCCGACCCCGGCGACGAGCGCCGGAACGACCGTCATGACGAGCGTCGAGGGGTAGGGAGCGGACCCGCCGGGGACGTACGCGCCGACCCTGGCGAGGGGCGTCCAGCGGCGTTCGATCTCGATGCCCGGCGCAATCGACGTGCGGGTTGAGGTGGGCCGCTGGGGCTCGGCGAAGCGGCGCACGTTGGCGATCGCCTGCTCGAGGGCGGAGCGGACCGTGGCCGGGAGTCGGTCCGCAGCGGCGGCAAGCTCCTCTCGTTCGATGACGAGCCCTGCGTTGCGGGCATCGCCCGCGCGGCCGCCGCCCGCGCGGCCGCCGCCGAACCGCGCCGCGGCGGCCTGAACGGCCGTCGAGCCGCGGCGCCGGACGTCCTCGAGGATCTCGCGCACGCCGTCGCGAACGCCCGGATCGGGCACCGCTCCGCGCCGGACCAGGCCGTGGATGGTCGCCGCGGTTGCCGGGTCGCCGGACGCGAGGTCGAGACGCCGGAAGCGGAAGGTCGCCGTGGCGGGTGAGAGCCGGGTCGCGGTCATGGGACGATCTTCTCGATCGGAAGCACGAGGATCCCCGACGCACCCGCGGCCTTGAGGCGCGGAAGGAGGCCCCAGACCTCGTCGGCGCCGACGACGGAATGGATCGCGATCATCCCCTCGTGGGCGAGCGGAATCACCGACGGTGACTCGAGCCCGGGGAGGAGCGCCTCCAGTGCGGACAGCCTGGCGGCCGGGGCGTTCATCATCAGGTACTTCCGGCCGCGTGCCGCGATGACCGAGCTCAGCATCGTGTCGATCGCCGCGATCTCCTCGCTGCGCTGCTGGTGGGCCGTCGGGTTCGCGACGAGCACCGCCTCCGAGGCGAGCACGTCCCCGATCTGGCGGAGGCCGTTCATGACGAGCGTCGAGCCCGTGGAGACGAGGTCGACGATCCCCTCCGCCAGGCCGAGGCGCGGGGCGACCTCGACGGCACCCGAGATCGGGATGACGTCGACCGGGATCCGGCGCTCCTCGAAGAACCGCCGCGACGCGTTCGGGTGGGCCGTCGCGACGCGGAGGCCGGCGAGGTCCTCGACGGACCGGTACGACGAGTCGCTCGGGACGGCGGCGGCCAGGCGACAACGGCCGTAACCCAGCGAGCGGACCCGCGGCAGCTCCGCGCCGGTCTCGACCAGCAGGTCGACGCCGGTCACGCCCAGGTCGGCGACGCCGTCGCCCACGAACTCGATGACGTCGTTCGTGCGGACGAACAGGATGTCGAGATCGAAGTTCTGGACCCGCGCGACAAGGCTCCGCTCATGCTCCTCGAAGATGAGACCTGCGTCATGGAGGAGGCTCAACGTCGGGTCGACCAGCCGACCCTTGTTCGGGATCGCGAGGCGGAGTCGTTCGGTCATCGGTCGCCCGCGACCGGGTAGGGGAGGCCGGCCGCTCCTGCTGCTCGCAATCGCTCGAGTGCCTCGCGATAGCCGCCCTCGCCGTGGTTGAGCCACGACGCGATCCGGGTGATGGTCGCGGTGCTCGCACCGGTCTCCCGGGAGATCTGGGCGTAGTGCATGCCGGCGTCGAGGAGCCGGACGACAGCCCAGCGCTGGGCCAGGTCGCGGATCTCGTTGATCGTGCAGAGATCCCGGATGAAGCGCTCTGCCTCTTCGCGGGATTCGAGCCGGAGGAGTGCGTCGAACAGGGACTCGGCGTCGTCGGTCTTCCAGTCGTCTGCCATGCTCGCCCTCGGTTTCGTCGCGGGGTGTGGTAGCGTTGTACTGTGATAGCACGCTAGCACGGTGATACGAGATTGGCAAGCTCCTTCGATCTCCTGCCGGCGATCGACCTCCGCGGCGGCCGGGTCGTCCGGCTTCAGCGGGGTGACTTCGGCCGCGAGACCGTGTTCGCGGACGATCCGGCGGGCGTGGCGCGAGGATTCGTCGACCAGGGCGCCAGGTGGCTCCATGTCGTGGACCTGGACGGGGCCCGTGCGGGGATGCCGGTCCAATCGGCGGCGATCTCAGCGATCGTGGGCAGCGCGGGCCCGGCTCGTGTTGAAGCGAGTGGGGGGCTAAGGACGCCCGAACATGTCGCGGGCGTGATCGCCCTGGGCGCTGCACGAGTTGCCCTCGGAACGGCGGCGATCACCGATCCTGCATTCCTCGCTTCGATCGTGGCGGAGTACGGCGCGGACAGCGTTGTCGTCGCCGTCGATGTTCGCGATGGCCTCGCGGTGGGCGAGGGATGGCGGTCCGGCGCGACGGGCGTGCATCCCGCAGAGCTGATCGATCGCCTCGCCGACATCGGTGTCACGACGTTCGAGGTCACCGCCGTCGACCGTGACGGCCTGAAGGGCGGACCAGATAGGGACCTGCTGGAGAGGCTGATCGCCCTCGATCGGGGCGCAATCATCGCGTCGGGCGGGATCCGCTCAGCCGGTGACCTCGCCGCCGTACGAGCACTGGGTTGCGCCGGAGCAATCGTCGGGCGCGCGCTCTACGACGGTTCGCTGAACGTCAAAGAGGCCTTACGCGCCTGAGCTCGGCGGGTCAAGGGTACGCAGTACATCCGCCGGGACCACACGAGACCGAAACAGCCGTTACCCGGCCATCGTCGAGCGTGACCACCGCCACTCCAACGGGCCTGCTCATGCCGCCCACGTCCACGACGATTGGAGAGCCGTTCCGATCGAGGAAGACCTCCTCGTGCCACGACAAGCTCGCGATCGGTCGGGACACGCTGCCTTCCACCGCCGCCACGGCCGCGTCGCACGCAGCCGCCGGACACCCAATCACCGGCCCTATTCCGTGGCCATCGATCACCTGGAGGCCGGTCGAACAGCCGACGATCAGATTCGCGGCAAGGAACGTCGATCGAGCGAGTCGCATGGCGACGACGGTATCGAGCGCCCTCGTCGGGCGTAAGCGATGAATACCCTGAAGGTCGCGATCGGGTCAGTGCCCGGCGGTCTCGGCCTCCTTGCGATGCGACTCGATCACCTTCTCCGCGACGTGGTTCGGCACCTCCTCGTAGTGGTCGAGGACGGCTGAGAACGTGCCGCGGCCGTGGGTCAGGGAGCGTAGCTCCGTGGCGTAGGTGAAGATCTCCGCCTGGGGGACGTGGGCCGAGACCACCTGCAGGCCGTCGCCCAGCGTGTCCATCCCGAGGACCCGCCCGCGCCGGGTGTTGAGGTCGCGGTTGACGTCGCCCATGTACGCCTCGGGCACCCTGACCTCGATCGCCATGATCGGCTCGAGAAGGCCGGGCCGGCAGTCCATCACGCCCTTCTTGAGGGCCATCGACGCCGCGATCTTGAACGACAGCTCGTTCGAGTCGACGGTATGGAACGAGCCGTCGTAGAGCGTCGCCTTGAAGTCGGAGAGGGGATAGCCGGCGAGGACCCCCTCCGCGGCCGCTTCGCGAATGCCCTTCTCGATCCCCGGAAAGAAGCCCTTGGGAACCGATCCGCCGACGACCTTCTCGGCGAACTCCACGCCGCCGCCCGGGTTCGGCTCGATCTCCAGCCAGACGTGCCCGAACATCCCGTGGCCGCCGGTCTGCTTCTTATACTTGCCCTCGACCTTCGTCGTTCCGCGGATCGTCTCCCGGTAGGGGACCTTGGGCGTCTTGGTCTGGATCGCCGCACCGAACTTGCGCTTGAGCCGCTCGCCGATGACCGCGATGTGGGCCTCGCCCGTGGCGACGAGAAGCTGCTCTCCGGTCGGCGACCGCTCGACGCGGGCGGACGGCTCCTCCTCGAGCATCCGCTGGAGCGCGGCGCCCATCTTGTCGAGGTCCGCCTTCGTCTGCGGTTCGATCGCGACCGACAGGGTCGGCTGAGGGAAGACGAGCGGCGGCAGGATGATCGGGTGTTCCTTCGTCGAGAGCGTGTCGCCCGTTTCGGTCGTCGCGAGCTTGGCGATCGCGCCGATTTCGCCTGCCACCAGTTCGCCGACCGGCTCCTGGTCCTTGCCGTGAAGCAGCAGCAGCTGGCCGATGCGCTCGTCCTCCTCGCGACCCGCATTCCAGGCATGACCCTGGCTGTGGAGCGTCCCGGAGATGATCCGCAGGTACGTCAACCGGCCGACGAACGGATCCGCGGCCGTCTTGAAGACCCGGGCCACGAGGTTGTCCTTCGGGTCGGGGCTGATCGTGACCTCGGCGCCGGTCTTGCCGTGCTTGGCCGGGACGGCCGGCTCCTCCGCCGCGGTGGGCAAGTAGCGGATGAATGCGTCGAGCAGCGCTCCCATCCCGATCCCCTTCGCCGCGCTCCCGACGAGCACCGGCGCGAAGATCGAGTCCCGGACCCCGCGATGGAGGCAGGCTTCCAGCTCCGCGTCGCTGATCTCCTCGCCCTCGAGGTACTTCGTGAGGACGTCGTCGTCGGCCTCCGCGCCGGCCTCCAGGAGCTGGTCGCGGCGTCGGGCGATCTCGTCGGCCATGCCGTCCGGGATCGGGATCTCGACCTCGGTCTTGCCGTCGAACCGCCAGGCCTTGCGGTGAACGAGATCGACGTAGCCCTCGAATCCCTCCGCGCTCCCGATCGCGAGGTGGAGCGGCGCAACCTTGTTGCCAAAAGCGGTCCGCAGGGCGTCCAGCGCCGCCGTCGGGTTGGCATTCTCCCGGTCGCACTTGTTGATGAAGAAGCAGGCGGCCCGACCGGTCGCCCGCCCCAGCGCGACGGCCGTCTCGAGGCCGGCCCCGACGCCGGCCGATGCGTCGACGACGAACAGCGCGCCATCGGCGGCGGCGAAGCCCTCCACGACCTCGGAGACGAAGTCCGGGTAGCCGGGCGTGTCGACGAGCGTGATCCGCGTGCCGTCGTGCTCGAACGTGGCAACGGCCAGGCTCAGCGACTCGCGGCGCTTCTGCTCCTCCGGCTCGTAGTCGAGATGAGCCGTCCCGTCGTCGACCCGGCCGAGCCGCTGAATCGCACCGGCCTGGAAGAGGAGATGCTCGGCGAGGGTGGTCTTTCCGCCGCCGGCATGCCCCGCGAGGACGATGCTCCGGAGATGTGCGGGGTCCACGTTCTTCATCGTCATCGACGGGCGTACCTCACGATTGCGCGGACTGCCGGGACGATCGGCTTGATTGGGCTCTCGGACGGCCTCGCTGGAATGGGGCGAGCCGCGGTGGGGCCATGATAGTCGGCTATACTCCGGCCCGCGATGTCAGGACACTCCAAGTGGTCCACGATCAAGCGCCAGAAGGGTGTCACGGACGCCAAACGGGGCGCTCTCTTCACCAAGGTTGCGCGCGAGATCAGCGTCGCGGCGCGCCAGGGCGGCGGAGATCCTGACGCCAATTACCGGCTCCGGCTGGCGATGGAAAAAGCCCGATCGGTGAACATGCCGTCCGACAACATCAAGCGGACGATCGACAAGGCGACCGGCGGCGGCGACGCCGAGCAGTTCGAGGAGATCGTGTACGAGGGCTACGGCCCGGGCGGCGTCGCGGTCCTCGTCGAGGCGGCGACCGACAATCGCAACCGGACGGCCGCCGAGGTCCGGTCGATCTTCACCAAGACCGGCGGCCAGCTCGCCGGCTCCGGCGCGGTCGCCTGGCAGTTCGAACCGCGCGGCTACATCGCGGTCACTCGGCTCGGGGTCGACACGGACGAAGTCGCGCTCGCCGCGATCGACGCTGGCGCCGAGGACGTCGACACGGAGGATCCCGACACGATCGAGATCTACACGAGCCCCCACGACCTCGAGCGCGTCAGGCTGGCCCTCGACGGCGCGGGTGTGGCGGTGGAGTCGGCGGAGAACACGATGGTCGCCAAGCAGACCGTCGAACTCGATTCGAACAAGGCGCGCCAGGCGCTGCGGCTCGTCGAGCTGCTCGAGGACCTCGAGGACGTCCAGCGAGTGACGGCCAACTTCGACATCCCAGAGGACGTGTTCGCCGAGGTTGCCGGGTGATCATCCTCGGGATCGACCCGGGGACCGCCGCCCTTGGCTACGGCGTCGTCGAACGGATCGGCGGACGCCTCCGGGCGATCGACCACGGCTGCCTCGAGACGAGCCCGGACCTCCCGATGCCCGAGCGGCTTCTCGCGATCCACGGGTTCGTCGACGACCTGATCTCACTCCACGACCCGGACGTCGTCGCCGTCGAGCGGCTGTTCTTCAGCAGGAATGCCCAGACCGCCATCGCGGTCGGGCAGGCGCGGGGCGTCGTCCTGCTGGCCGCAGCGCAGCACGAGCGCCCGGTCCGCGAGGCGACGCCGAACGAGGTCAAGAGTGCGATCGCCGGCTACGGCGCGGCCGACAAGGAACAGGTCCAGCGGATGGTCCAGCTCGTTCTCGGGATGGCCGAGCTGCCGCGGCCCGACGACGCAGCCGATGCGCTGGCGATCGCGGTCTGCATCGCGAACCGGATCGGCCAGCTCGACCGGTCGCGGGCGGGTGTCCTGGACCGTGCCGCCAATGCTCCGATCGATCGGGGCGGGTCGGCCTACGATCGGGCGGTACGCGAGGCGATCGCGCGAGAGAAGCGCCGCGACGAGCGGACGGCCTCCTGAACGTGCGACGGGTCCGCGCCACCCAGGTACGGACAACGACCACCCCGGGTAGCGATCGGTCCGGGCCCCGATGCGGACACTCACCTCTCCGGGTGGTGTCTGGCGGGTTGGCGCCATGATCGCCTCGGTCGAGGGGCGGGTCGGGGCGGTCGCGTTCGACTCGATCGTCATCGAGGTCGGCGGCATCGGCTACCGGGTGTTCGCATCGCCGGCGATCCTCTCGACGGCCGTACCCGGCTCGACGCTCAAGCTCCACACCTACCACCTCGTCCGCGAGGATCAGCAGGCGCTGTACGGCTTCCGCTCGGCCGACGAGCTCGGGTTCTTCACGCTGCTGCTCACGGTGACCGGCGTCGGCCCGAAGGTGGCCCTGGCGATCGTCGGCTCACGCCCGACCGCGGACCTCCAGCTCGCGATCCTGGCCCAGGACCAGGCGGTCCTCGTGTCGATCCCCGGCATCGGCAAGAAGCTCGCCGAGCGGGTCATCTTCGAGCTCAAGGAGAAGGTGGCCGCGGCCGGGATCGCGGCGAGTGTCGGATCCGTCGCCGGGATCGGGGCGGCCGAGTCGGAGGTCGTTGGAGCGCTCCAGGCGCTCGGCTACTCGCTGGCGGAGGCCCGCGAGGCGTCGCGAATCGCGCTGGCGGACGCGACGATCGGCGGGACGCTGGAGGACCGCGTCAAGGCCGCGCTGCGGACCCTGCTCCGCGACTAGCCGCACTCGCTCCGCGCACTCGCTCCGCGCACTCGCTCCCTCGGCGCGTGGTCCGCCAGCCGGACCAACGGGCGGAGGACTCGGCGCATCACGGACGACAAGCGGCCTTCGGGCGTTGGATGGTCCGCCAACCGGACCAAACGGCGGAGGAACGACCAATTCGGGTGCCGGACGTGACCTTCGTCCGCCCGTTGGTCCGCGTGGCGGACCAGGGGTGGCGGGATCGAGGATTCAGGGCCGTCCGCCGGACCAGGGGTGGCGAGATCGAGGGCTCAGGGGCGCCGGCCGGCAAGCGCGTCGGCGTGGATGCCTCGGGGATCGATCGAGGCCCGACCCGGGCGACCGGCCAGATCGGCCAGGGACTGCTCGTCGAGGATCGCGAGGGTCGCGTCGCGGACGTCGAGCATCACGTCCCGGAGCGCACAGGTCGCCTGATCCGGGCAGGAGCAGGCCCCGTAGTAGCGAAGGCTCACGCAAGGGAGCGGGGCTAGCGCACCGTCCAGCAGACGGATCACCCGCCCGATGGAGATCGTCGCCGGATCACTGGCCATGGCATACCCGCCATGCGCCCCGAGCGTCGTCCCGACGATGCCGCCGCGCTTGAGGGTCGCCATGATCTGCTCGAGGAACTTCGGCGGCAGGTTGTTTCGCCGCGCGAGCGTCGCGAGTGGCACGGTCGCATCGGGCCCGCTTCGAACGAGGTCGGTCAGGGCCCGAAGGCCGTACTCGGAGCGCCGCGAGAGCCGCATGAGCGGCATTCTGACAGGAACCCCTAGTACGGGGGTGGGGATTCCGTTCATCGAACAGGCGTGCTAAATGGCAGTTTGCATGCTACACTCGCGCCCGATGGCGGACGACCTCTCCCGGATCCTCGCGCCGGACCTCGTCGACGAGGGGGACCGGATCGTCGAGGGCGCCCTCCGCCCGCGCACGCTTGACGAATACATCGGCCAGCGTGAGGTCAAGGCGAACCTCTCCGTGCTGCTCAGTGCGGCGAAGGGGAGGGGAGAGGCGGCGGATCACGTCCTCCTCTACGGCCCTCCGGGCCTCGGCAAGACGACCCTCGCCACGATCATCGCGCGGGAACTGGGCGTGAACGTCCGGTATGCCTCGGGGCCGGCGATCGAGCGGGCCGGCGACCTGGCCGCGATCCTGACCGCGCTCGACGATCGCGACGTCCTCTTCATCGACGAGATCCATCGGCTCAACCGCGCGGTCGAGGAGATCCTCTACCCGGCGATGGAGGACTTCGCGCTCGACGTGATGATCGGGAAGGGCCCGTCCGCGCGAAGCCTCCGGCTCAGCCTCAAGCCGTTCACGCTGATCGGTGCGACGACCCGGGCGGGGAGAATCAGTTCCCCGCTCCGGGATCGCTTCGGGGCGACGTACCGCCTGGACTTCTACGAGCAGGACGACCTGACGGCGATCGTGGAGCGTTCCGCACGGATCCTGGACGTCGAGATCGAGGCCGCGGCGTCCAGAGCGATCGCGGCTCGCGGGCGCGGGACGCCACGGATCGTCAACCGGCTGCTCAAGCGGACGCGCGACCACGCCCAGGTCCACGGCGACGGCCGCGTCGATGAGGCGACGGCGACCGCCGCGATGCGCCAGATGGAGATCGACGACGAGGGCCTCGACTCCACGGACCGCAAGCTGCTGGCCGCGATCGTCCAGAAGTTCGCCTCCGGCCCGGTCGGGGTGCAGGCGCTCGCGGCCGTTCTGTCGGAGGAGGTCGAGACCATCGAGGACGTCTACGAACCGTTCCTCCTGCGGCTCGGCTTCCTCGATCGGACGCCGCAGGGACGGATCGCGACGGAGGCGGCTCGCGCCCATCTCGCCGGGCTCGGCTACGAGATCCCGCCACCGCGCCGTGGTGAGCCGGACATGCCGGGCTTCTGGGACGTCCCCGCGGAGTGACGGGCGCTGCCACGTACGACGTTCTCGTTCCGCCGCCGACGGATGGATCCACGCGCGCCAGGCTCGGCCGGCTCGAGCTGACCCACGGCGTCGTCGAGACGCCCCAGTTCATGCCCGTCGGAACCAACGCGACGGTCAAGGCCCTCGATCCGGCGGACATCGCCGCGACCGGCGCATCGATCATCCTGTCGAACACCTACCACCTGTACCTGCGACCCGGCCACGAGCGGATCGCCAGGCTGGGCGGCCTCCACCGGTTCATGGGCTGGGACGGGCCCATCCTCACGGACTCGGGCGGCTTCCAGGTCGTCTCGCTCGGCGACCTGCGGGTCGTGGACGACGACGGCGTGACGTTCCAGAGCCATCTCGACGGGTCGCTCCACCGGTTCACCCCGGAGGTCGCGATCGGGGTCCAGGAGGCTCTCGGTTCGGACGTCGCGGTGGCGTTCGACCAGCCCGTGACGCCGTCGTCGCCGCGGGCGGTCGTGGCGGAGGCGACGGAGCGGACCCACCGTTGGGCGGAGCGCTCGCTGACCGCGCACTCCCGTGGCGACCAGGCGCTGTTCGGGATCGTCCAGGGCGGCCTCGAGCCGGACCTCCGGGCCGAGAGCACGCGGTTCATCGCGAGCCTGCCGTTCGACGGGATCTGTTTCGGCGGCCTCGCCGGGGACGAGACCCCGGAGCAGCGCGACGCGACCCTCGACATCGCCGTCCCGATCCTCGACGAGGATCCCCGGCCTCGCTACCTCATGGGCCTCGGTTCGCCGGCGGACCTCCTCGAGGCGGTTCACCGGGGAGTGGACCTGTTCGATTCCGTCCTGCCGGCCCGCGTCGCCCGGAACGGCCAGCTGTGGGTCCCCGGTGGCCGGCTCAACCTGCGAAACCAGCGATTCCTCGACGATCCGGCACCCGTCCAGGCCGATTGCCCGTGCATCCTCTGCCGCGGCTTCTCACGGGCCTACATCGCCCACCTGTTCAGGGCCAAGGAGCTGCTCGCGTACCGGCTTGCGACTTGTCACAACCTCACCTTCACCCTAGACTTCATGGACAGGATCCGGGCAGCAATCCGGACCGGTACGTTCCCAGCGGACATGCCAGAACTTCGATCGCGCGCGGGCCGGATAAGCGGCGATGCAGTGGCGGAGAAGTCGGCGTGAATGGCCGATCGGTAACCTGCAATCCACCGCGGAGGAGCATCGATGGGCTCGCGAGATCGTCCCCACCGCGAAGCGAAGAAGAAGCCGAAGGACAAGCTCGGCCTGCCCAAGCTGACGTCGCTCTCGGAGCCTCCGCCCCAGCAGGCGGAACTCATCCGGAAGCCTCGAAAGCCGAAGCCGGTGGAGGAAGAGACCGACGAGGGCTGACTGCCCGACGTGAGGCCCGTGGCACGGCCTGTCGGCTGATGGTTGGAGCGACAGGAGCGTGACGACACGATGGCGATGACCGGGCAACGGGGCGTGGACGAGCGGAACGGGGACCGCAACACCGACCGGACCGCAGAGCGGGCCGCGGCGGAGCGTGGCAAGGCCGTTGACGCGGCTGTGCTCTCGATCGAGAAGCAGTTCGGGATCGGCTCGATCATGAAGCTCGGCGCGGTCTCGCGCCAGCAGGTCGACTTCATCCCGACAGGCTCGATCGCCCTCGATCTCGCCCTCGGGGTCGGCGGCATCCCTCGCGGCCGGATCACGGAGATCTTCGGGCCGGAGTCGTCGGGCAAGACGACCGTCTGCCAGCACGTCATCGCCGAGGCCCAGCGCCGCGGCGGCGTCGCCGCCTTCATCGATGTCGAGCATGCCCTCGATCCGGGCTATGCACGGGCCTGCGGCGTGAACGTGGACGAGCTGCTCGTCAGCCAGCCGGACACCGGCGAGCAGGCCCTCGAGATCACCGAGACGCTCATCCGCTCGGCCGGCGTGGACGTCGTCGTCGTCGACTCCGTGGCGGCCCTCGTGCCGCGGGCGGAGATCGAGGGCGAGATGGGCGACTCGTTCGTCGGTATCCAGGCAAGGCTGATGAGCCAGGCGCTCCGCAAGCTCACCGGAGCCGTGAGCCGCTCCAACACCTCGCTGATCTTCACGAACCAGCTTCGCGAGAAGATCGGGGTGATGTTCGGCAACCCGGAGACGACGCCCGGTGGTCGGGCGCTGAAGTTCTACGCCAGCGTCCGCCTCGACATCCGGCGGGTGGAGACGATCAAGACCGGTACGGAATCGGTCGGCAACCGGGTCCGGGTCAAGGTCGTGAAGAACAAGGTCGCGCCGCCGTTCCGGGTCGCCGAGTTCGACGTGATGTACGGCGAGGGCGTCTCGAAGGAAGGCGGCCTCCTCGACGTCGGCGTGGCGATGGACGTCGTGTCGAAGACCGGCGCCTGGTTCACGTTCGGCGAGACGCGCCTCGGCCAGGGCCGTGAGGCGTCGAAGGAGTTCCTCAAGGGGAACGCCGACATCGCGGCGGAGATCGAGCGACGGATCCGCGGCAAGATCAACGAGGTCCCGGTTCCGGTCGAGGGCATCTCCGAGGCCGAGTGAGCGAACGCCGGCGGGAGAGCTTCGCCGAGCGGCGCGAGCGACGGGCGGCTATCGAGGATCCGGCCGTCGTCCTCGAGGCGGCCGCCCGATTCCTCGAGGTTCGTGCCCGGTCGATCGCCGAAGTGCGGCGGCGGCTCGGCTCGGCCGGCTACCGTGCGGATCTTGTCGACGCGGCGATCGTGCGCCTGACGGAGCTCGGGATGCTCGATGACGCGTCGTTCGCGCGGGCATGGATCGAGTCGCGCGATCGGGCCAGGCCCAGGGGGGAGCGGGCGCTGCGGCAGGAGCTGTCGCTGAAGGGCATCGATCGGGCGTTGCTCGACGAGGTCCTCGCCGATCGGCGGGCAGACCGGCCCGCCGAAGCCGGGGATGTCGACGAGGTCGCCGCGGAGCGTCTCCTCGCGCGGAGCGCACGCATCCTCGAGCGAGTCGCAGATCCACGCGCTCGCCGCCAGCGCGCATACGCACTGCTGGCCCGCAATGGCTTCGACCCGGGTGTGTGCTCGGCGGTGGCGTCGCGGTTCCTCGCCGAGTCGTCCGACGACGAGTGACGAGGCGACGGCCCTCGCCAGCTGGCCAGATTTTCGCCCGGGGACTCTACGGCCCGAATGAGGGGGGTCTTGAGGCGGTATCCAGTTCCAGGCGTGGCGACGGCGAGCGTGGGCGGCAGCCCAGCCCGCTGACGATCCCGCTCGGATCGCCGCTAAGTGGGCGGTCTCAAGCGACCAATGCAACATCTCCTTCGGGCGGGATGGTCGGACGAGGGAGGCGAGCTGATGGGCAGGCGTGGTGGCTGGCGCTGGTCGACGAGGGCGGAACGGGTCGAGGTCCGGCGGCGGGTTGCGGCCGGTGAGCGGATCGACGACGTCGCGCAGGGCGTCGGTCGGTCGAAGCGGTTCGTCCAGATGGTCGCCAACCGGTTCGGCGGGATCCAGCCGCGGATCGACGTCCGCTCGACGCTCCGGCTCTCGAGCGCGGAACGGGAGGAGATCAGCCGCGGCCTGCGGGGTGGGGAATCCTTGCGCCGGATCGCGGCGGGCCTCGGCCGAGCCCCGTCGACCATCTCACGCGAGGTGACGGCGAACGGCGGCCGCCCCAGGTATCGGGCCTGGTCTGCCGAGGACCGGGCGTTCCGTGCTGCCCGCCGGCCGCGACGGGCCAAGCTCGCCGCCAACCCGCGCCTGCGGCGGGCAGTCGAGCGGCTCCTGCTCGATCGTTGGTCGCCCCAGCAGATCGCCTGGCAGCTGCGGCAGGATCATCCTGACGATCAGGAGATGTGGGTGTCCCACGAGACGATCTACCAGTCGCTGTTCGTGCAGGGCCGAGGCGCGCTGCGGGCCGAGCTCCACCGCTGCCTGCGCAGCGGGCGCGCCCTCCGTCGCCCGGCCGGCCGGGCCAAGCCCTCCGGTGAGCTGCGGGGCATGGTCCTGCTGAGCGAGCGTCCGGCGGAGGTTGAGGACCGGGCGGTGCCCGGGCACTGGGAGGGCGACCTCATCATCGGCAAGGGCACCCGCTCGGCGATCGGCACCCTCGTCGAGCGCCAGACCCGCTTCGTCATGCTCGTCGCGCTGCCCCATGGCCGGACGGCCGAGGCGGTGAGGACCGCCCTTGCGGCCCGCATCCTCAGCCTGCCGAGCGAGCTCCGCCGGAGTCTCACCTGGGATCGCGGCAAGGAGATGGCCGAGCACGTGCGGTTCACCGTCGAGACGGGCGTGGCCGTCTACTTCTGCGATCCGCACAGCCCCTGGCAGCGGGGCAGCAACGAGAACACCAACGGCCTACTGCGCCAGTACTTCCCCAAGGGCACCGACCTGTCGGTCCACTCCCAGGCCGAGCTCGATGCCGTCGCCCGTCAGCTCAACGGACGACCTCGACAGACGCTCGGTTGGATGAAACCATCAGAGGCACTCGCCAGGGTCGTTGCGTTGACCGACTGAGACCGCAGAGTCTGTCCACGCATATCTGGCCGGGTTCGGGGCGATGACGAGCGTCACCGGCCGAGGTACCGCCGGATGCCAAGGACGATGCCGTTGGCGTACCGCGTCCGCCCGCTCGGTGACGTCATCCGGGCGGCGTCGGTCGCGTTCTTCATGTTGCCGAGCTCGACCATGACGATCGGCACGTCGGACCAGTTGAGCGTGCCGAGGTCGGTCCGGGTGATGAGGCCGTTCTTCGCGTAGTAGTTGGCGACGCTCAGGCCGGCGTCCGTCAGTCCGTTGCGGACCGCGGTCGCGAGGACGCCCGACTCCGACCGGATATCGTCCGTGTAGCCGGCGACGAGACCCGGCTTCATGACGAAGAAGCCGCGGCTGGTTGCCCCTGCACCGTCGGCGTGAATGCTCACCGCGAGGTCGGCGTGGACCTTCTCGCCGAACTTGCCCCGGATGTCGACGCACGGGCCGAACCCGGTGTCCGACGGCCTGGTGAGATACACCGTGGCACCGAGCTTCTCGAGGCCTGCCTTGACCCGGAGCGCGACGTCGAAGTTGAAGCGGTGCTCCGGGTAGCCGCTTCGCGTGGACGTCCCCACCTGGTTGCAGGGCTTGTAGCCGTTGCCGATCCAGACCCGGCGTCGGATCTCGGCGGCGTGAGCGGCGTTGCCACCGTTGTGGCCCGGGTCCAGGGCGATGACCGCGCCCGCCAGGGGCCCCTCGCCCACGACGATCGGCGCCACGCGCGACGGCGCCGCAATCGGCGAGAAGGAGATGGCGACTGCTGTGGCGAGGGGGAGGATGGCTCGCGCGACGTGCGGAAGAAGCGGCACGGACCCATCATGGCCCCCGGGCGCAACCACGGCCGGCATGAGGGTTGGTGCCCGGGTGCCAGCCGCCCGCCGGTGCCCGCCCGCCCGCCGCCCGCCCGCCGGCCGGTTGCCCGCCGCCCGTAACTGCTCAAATGCACACCCGGGGAACGTAAGTCACGCTCCAAGGCGCTCGAGACGTCGGTGGAGCGTGATTCCCGGCCGAGTGATGCGCAATTGGGCATCAAGTCGGGTTGGAGCAGGGGCCAGTCACCCTCCGTCTGGACTAATGCTCCCCGGGTGAGAATCCGGGCAATTGCGGTACGACGAGACGGGCGTGAGGCGCACGCCGCGCCGGGTTCCGAGCCGAACGGGACGGGCTGGTGCACGGGCGCACCTTCGTTTGACCCGTGCCGCCGGCCGGTCGTAGGCTACGCCGCAGATCATCCACGCGTCGCCGAGCGGCGCCTGCAACGAGAAAACGGCGCGATCGTGACCCAACGGTGCAACTCCTGGGGAGCCACCGCGTTCCCGTCGTCAGAACGAACGCCACGAATGCGCCGTCCTCACGCACAAGTTCCTCCGGCCGCACATCGGCCGGACGGGAGGACGAAGAATGGAACAACCGGTCCTGGTCGCGGTGGCCCTCCTGCTGGGCGCCGTCGGCGGAGCCGTGATCGGCATGCTCGCGCGCGGCTTCTGGGCATCGCAGTCGATGAAGGCCGCGCAGTCGGAGGCGCGCCGGATCGAGGCCGAGGCGCGCGCTCGCCAGAAGGAGCTGATCCTCGAGGCCAAGGACGAGAAGCTCAAGATGCAGCGCGAGGCGGAGGACGAGGCTCGCGCCCGCCGAAACGAGCTGTCGGCGCTCGAGCGACGCCTCCTCCAGCGCGACGAGCAGCTCGATCAGCGGACGGACATGCTCGAGCAGCGCGACCGCAAGCTCCTCGAGCGCGAGCGCGAGATCGATCGGGCCCGCGACGAGGTCGCCAAGGCCCACCAGGAGCAGGTCGCGGCCCTCGAGCGGGTGAGCAGCGTGTCTGCCGCCGATGCCAAGGCGCTCCTGCTGGAGGCCGTCCGCGAGGAGGCCGAGCACGATGCCGTCAAGCTTGGCCGGGCGATCGAGCGAAAGGCCCGCGACGAGGCCGACGAGAAGGCCCGCGACATCATCGTGACCGCGATCCAGCGCGTCGCCGCCGACCACACCGCCGAGCACACGGTGACAGTCGTCCACCTCCCCAACGACGAGATGAAGGGCCGGATCATCGGCCGTGAAGGCCGCAACATCCGGGCTCTCGAACAGGCCACCGGCGTCGACCTGATCATCGACGACACGCCCGAATCGGTCATCCTGTCGGGCTTCGACCCGGTTCGCCGCGAGATCGCCCGCGTCGCCCTGACCAAGCTCATCGGCGACGGCCGGATCCACCCCGGCCGGATCGAGGAGGTCGTGGCGAAGGCGAAGGCCGAGGTCGACCTGATCATCCGCCAGGCCGGCGAGACGGCGGCGTACGACTCGGGCGTCCCGGGCCTGCCGGCGGAGATCATCAAGCTGCTTGGCCGGCTCAAGTACCGAACGAGCTACGGCCAGAACGTCCTCAACCACTCGATCGAGACCAGCAGGCTGGCGGCCGTCGTCGCCGCGGAGATCGGCGCCGACATCCAGATCGCGAAGATGGGCGGCCTCCTCCACGACATGGGCAAGGCGATCGACCACGAAGTCGAGGGCCCGCACGCGGCGATCGGGGCGGCAGTCGCCCAGCGCAACAACCTGCCGGCCAAGGTGATCAACGCCATTGCTGCCCATCACCAGGAGGTCGAGTACGCCTGCCTCGAGGCGCCGATCGTCCAGATCGCCGACGCGATCAGCGCATCGCGGCCGGGTGCCCGCGGCGAGACGATGGACACATATGTCAAGCGGCTCGAGGACCTCCAGGCGATCGCCGAGAGCTTCTCCGGCGTGGAGCGGTCATTCGCCGTCCAGGCGGGCCGCGAGGTGCGGATCCTCGTCCGGCCCGAGGAGATCGACGACCTCACCGCGACCCGGCTCGCCCGCGACATCGTTCGCAAGATCGAGGAGCAACTGACGTACCCGGGCCAGATCAAGGTCACGGTCATCCGCGAGACGCGCGCCGTGGAGTACGCGAAGTAGCCGGCTCGGACGCGGACGGGGAAGTCGCTCGGGCGGACCCGGCTCGGCAACGTCGCGAACAGCGACACGCCGCGGCCGCGCGGTGCCTGCCGGGTGCTGATGATCGGCGACATGATCGGCAAGCCCGGGCGCGTCGCCGTCGAGCAGCTGCTCCCTGAGCTGCGCGACGCCCGCCAGATCGACTTCGTCACCGCGAACGGCGAGAACGTCGCGGGCGGGATGGGCCTGACGCCCTCGACGGCGGACTCGATCCTCGCGTCAGGCGTCGACGTCATCACGTCCGGCAACCACATCTGGGACAAGCGCGAGATCTATCCGTACCTCGAGTCCTCGGATCGGGTGCTGCGGCCGCTCAACTACGGGACGACCGGCGTCCCCGGGCGCGGATGGGGCACGTACCACGCCGCTGACGGCACGGAACTCGCGGTGATCAACCTCCAGGGCCGGACGTACATGCAGCAGATCGAGAACCCCTTCACCGACGCCGACCGGCTCCTCGACCAGTCGCCGGAGCCGCTGCCGCGCGTCCGTCTCGTCGACTTCCACTGCGAGCTGACCTCGGAGAAGAACGCCTTCGGCCTCTATCTCGACGGCCGCGTCTCGGCGGTCGTCGGGACGCACACTCACGTCGTGACCGGCGACGAGCGGATCCTGCCGGGCGGGACCGCCTACCAGACCGACCTGGGGATGACCGGGCCGATCTGGAGCGTCATCGGGTTCGCCCCGAAGACCGTCCTGCCGCGGTTCATCAACGCGCTCCCGACTCGCTTCGAGGTCGGCGACGGCGCGGTCGTCTTCAACGCGACGCAGATCGACATCGACACCGCGACGGGCCGGGCGCTCGCGATCGAGCGTATCCAGCGCCTCGTTGAAACCTCGGGCTGATGGCTCGCGGAGCGTCGCCTCAGACCTCGGTGAGCGAGAAGCGGCTGCTCGGGGAGCTTGCCTGTTGACGGTGCCCCGACGCAGGAGCCGACACGCAGCCACGACGGGGGTGGTCGCCGGCGGCGGCACATCGATCGTCGATCTCCACACCCACACGACTAGGTCGGACGGGGTCCTGGAGCCGACCGCGCTCGTCCGCGACGTCGCCGCCGCCGGCGTCCGCTACCTCGCGATCACTGATCACGACTCCCTCGCCGCCTATCGCGAGCTGGCGGGGGCGGCCGGCGGAGCGGCTCTCCCGCTCGGCCTCGAGCTCATCCCCGGCATCGAGATCAACGCGATCTCGCGCGACATCCCGCTGGTCGACGGCGAGCTCCACATGCTGGGCTTCGGGATGGACCCCGACGACGACGCGTTCGAGTCAGCTCTCGTGCTCCAGCGTGCGGCACGGCGGACGCGATTCGAACAGACCGTCGCCCGCCTGGCGGAGATCGGGTTGCCGATCGATCCCCAGGTCGAGTGGGTCGACCTGACTCGGGACGACGCCCTCGGCCGGCCGACGATCGCGCGCGCCCTGATCGCCGCTGGCTACGCGGACAGCGTCGAAGATGCATTCCGACGCCTGATCGGCTGGGGATCTCCGGCGTACATCCCGCGCGAGGGACTCGGGCCGCGGGACGCGATCAAGGCGATCCAGTCGGCTGGCGGCCTGCCGGTGCTCGCTCACTTCTCGGAGGCGCCGGGAGCCGTTCGGTTGATCGCCGAGCTCAAGGAGATCGGGCTGGGCGGCCTGGAGGTGTACTACCGATCGTTCGAGCCTTCCACCGTGATGCTTGTCGCGGATGTCGCAAGAAGGCTGGGTCTCGTTGCCACGGGTGGCTCGGACTACCATGGCGACCTCATGACGTACGCCGAGGCCCACGCGGCGCTCAACGTCCCGCCATCGGTCGCGGAGGCGGTGCGCGCGGCGATCGCACGATGACCCTCCGACGGCCGCTGATGCTTCGTCCCATCTTCGCGATCGCGATCGCTTGCGTCGTCGCGGCATGCGGCAACAGCGTCCCACCACCGACGGAAGCGCGATCGCCGACCCCGGCAGCGAGCGCCTCGCTCCAACCGCCATCGCCATCCCCGACCACAGCGGCCACGAATGAGGTGACGACGTTCGAGTCCACCGAGTACGCGTACACGATGTCGACTTTGCCGGGCACTCTGCTCGGCCCGTGGCACGCAGCCGAACACGCGTGGGATGGAAAGCAGCAGATCGACATGGACGGACCGGACGTCGATCGGACGGTGGTTGCCGACGGCGATCTGTTCCTGATCGGGGCGCCCGCCCCCGACGGCCTCGAGGGGTTCCTGGCTCGCTTCGAGCGATCGGTCGGAGCGCTTGGGGACTGCGTGGAGGGCGCGCGATTCAGGAACGGCATTGGCGCCTACTACGGCCTCGTCCCCGCCAAAACCCCGTTTCCTGCGTTCATCGCGGTAGGTATTGCGTTCAGGGAACGGTGCGAAGGGAACACGTTGTTCGCCCGCCAGGTTCTCGTCCGCGATGGCTACGGCATCGGAGCGTGGATCGCGTCCGTACCGGCTGACGACGACGAGGCGGTCCTCACCAACCTCGTTGAGCTGCTCGGCGGACTCAACTGGACGACGAAATAGCCCGTGAACAACGGCCGATCGGCCGCCACGGCCGTACCATGGCCCCGATGACCGAGCGAACCACGACCGCCATTCGCGCGTTGCCCGTCCTCGACATGCCGCTGCCAACGCGCTCGGCCGCGCGTCAACCGAGCGCGCCGGGAGATGCCCGCCTGACCGAATATCGCCCGGAGGCGCGGTCTCTCCCCCGATTCCACGTCTGGACGCTCGGCTGCCAGATGAACCGGAGCGACTCGGAGGAGATGGAGGGCCGGTTGCTCGTCGCCGGCTGCGAGGAGGCGTCGGGCCTCGACGAGGCGGACCTCATCGTGATCAACACCTGCGCGATCCGCGAGGCCGCGGAGCAGAAGGTCATCGGCCGCCAGGGCCATCTCGCCCGCCTGAAGGCGGCCAATCCGGCGCTGCGCATCGTCCTGACGGGCTGCTCCGTTCGCGAGGCCGATCGCGCCCGCCTCAGGAAGCGCTACCCGGCGGTCGACCTGTTCCTGCGGCCCGACGAGGAGCCCGAGCTCATCGACCGGCTCGGTCTCGCCTCGGCCCAGGCGCCGGTCGGGCTCGTTGGCGCGACGACCGTCGTCGGTCGGTCGGTCGTCGGCGTCGCGGATCACCTGGCGGGGACTCGTGCGCAGGCCGTCGCAGGCGGCGCCATCGCACGCGGATCCGCGACCAGCGCGTGGCTCCCGATCATCTACGGCTGCGACAAGACCTGCACGTACTGCATCGTGCCGTTCAGCCGCGGCCCGGAGCGGAGCCGCCCGTTCGACGAGATCGTCGACGAGGCGCGGTCGCTCGCCGCCGCCGGGTATCGCGAGGTCACGCTGCTCGGGCAGAACGTGAACTCCTATGGCCACGACCTCGTCCCGGACGCCCGCTTTGATCACGTCGACGCCGACCGCTGGGCGGGTCGGCGGCTGGACCTGCAGGGCCGGCCCGACCTGGCGGAGCTCATCCGGGCGATCGACGGGATCCGGACCGCCGACGGCAGGCCCGCCATCGAGCGGTTGCGGTTCGTCACGTCGCACCCGTGGGACCTGTCGGATCGGCTGATCGCCGCGATGGCCGACTGTCCGTCGGTCTGCGAGCACCTCCACCTGCCGGTCCAGTCCGGCGACGACGCGGTCCTGCGGCGGATGGGTCGCCAGTACACGATCGAGCACTACCTCGAACGCCTCGCCCGGATTCGCGACGCCGTCCCTGGGATCGCGATCTCGACCGACGTGATCGTCGGGTTCTGCGGCGAGACGGAGGCCCAGTTCCAGGCGACCCTGCGCCTCCTCGAGACGGTGCGCTACGACGTCGTCTTCGCCGCCGCCTATTCGGAGCGGCCGGGGACGCCGGCGACTCACCTCGCCGACGACGTGCCCGCGGACGTCAAGCGCCGCCGCCTGAACGAGCTCCTCGCGCTGCAGGAGGGGATCGGGCTCGAGCGGAACGAGGCGTGGCGCGGGCGCGAGGTCGAGGTGCTCGTCGACACGGTGACCGCGCGGCGGATCCACGACCACGAGGCCGAACCTGCGACCCCGGCACGCCCGATGGTGTCCGGGCGCTCGCGCCAGAACAAGCTCGTGCACGTGGCCGGGGGCGAGGAGCTGGTCGGCCGAACCGTCCGGGTCAGGGTCGATCACGCCGGCCCGTACGCGCTGCGAGGCACGCTCGTCGGAGCGTGAGCCTTCCACCGCTCCTCGTGATCGCGGGGGCAACGGCGACCGGAAAGACCGGCCTGTCGATCGAGACCGCCCGGGCCCTCGCGCGCGATGGCGTCGCGGCCGAGATCATCTCGGCTGACTCGCGGCAGGTCTATCGGGGCCTCGACATCGGGACGGCGAAGGCGTCGCCGGCTGATCGAGCCGGGATCCCGCACCACGGGCTCGACCTGGTCGACCCGGATGAGCCGTTCACGCTCGCCGACTTCGTGCGGCACGCTCGCGACGCACTCGCCGGGATCGCCGAGCGCAGCGCCATCGCCATCCTCGTCGGCGGGACCGGCCTGTACCTGCGGGGTGTGGCCCGTGGCATCGACACCGCGGCGCTGCCGTCCGACACCGAGCTGCGCGGCTCGCTCGAGGCCGAACTCGCGCGGGATGGCATCGACCCGCTCGTCGTCCGGCTCCAGGCGATCGCTCCCGGCCGCGCCGCCCGCACGGACCTCCACAACCCGCGCCGCGTCGTGCGGGCGCTGGAGATCGCGACGCTCGAGGGAGACCGCGAGACGCCGCGGCCCATCGGCTACGCAGGCCCGAGCCGCTGGATCGGCCTCCGCGTGGATCACGCCACTCATCGTGAGTGGATCGCGACACGAGCCCGAGCCCAGTTCGATGCCGGCCTGGTCGAGGAGGCGCGCACGCTTCGGGATCGTTTCGACCCCGCCCTTCCCGCGTTCTCGGCGATCGGCTACCGCGAGGCGTGGTCCGTGCTCGACGGTGCGAGCACCCGGGAGGCCGCGATCGCCGAGGACGCCCGCCGCAACGTCGGCTTCGCCAAGCGCCAGCGAACGTGGTTCCGCTCGGAGCCCGGGATCGAGTGGCTCGATGCGACCGGCGACGCGGACGAGACTCTGGCACGAGGGCTCAGCGCGGTACGGAGTCTCGTTGTCGGCGACGGTGCCTGAGCGACGTGAGGCGGTAATGGACCGCTCCGACTCGTCGGTCGATGTGCTGCTCGGAGAACTGACCTCGAGCATCCACAGGTTGCTCGGCGACGGCCTCGTCGGGGCGTACCTCTATGGATCGTATGTATCAGGCGGCTTCGATCCGGGCGTCAGCGATCTCGATCTGCTCGTGGTGACCTCGTCCGCAGTCGAAGGGATCGACCTGGCCGGTCTCGAAGAAGTGCATCGCGAATTCGTCGACCGGCATCCGGACTGGATCGACCGGATCGAAGTCGTCTACATCGGCCGAGCCGTGCTCAAGGCATTTCGGACCAGCGTCGGGCATCTTGCCGTCATCAGTCCGGGCGAGCCGTTCCACGTCCGCGACGACCAGGTGGACGAGTGGCTCCAGAACTGGTACCTCGTTCGTGAGACCGGGATCACCCTGTATGGACCGCCTCCGGCTGCGGTGCTCCCGCCCGTGGCCTGGACCGAGTTCGTTGCCGCAACCGAGCGCTACGCCGGTCAAGTCTCAGCGCAGGACTTCGGCGGACTGGGGCTGGGCCAGCTCGCCTACAGCATCCTGACGATGTGTCGAGCTCTCAGAACCGTCGAGACGCAGACACAGGGCTCCAAACAGGAAGCGGCTGCGTGGGCGCGGGAGCGGTTGCCTAAATCGGCTTGGCTCATCGACGCCGCGCTCCGCTCTCGCCTCTCACGCGGAACACTCGGGTTCGAAGACGAGCGGACTCGCGCCGCAGCTCGCGAGTTCATCGGCCGCGTCGCGGCCATGATCAGACTGGCACCCACCGCGCGATAGCCTCGAACTCCGATCGTGTCGATCTCCGTCCCGATCGCAACGGGTATCCTTCCGCCGTGCCAAAAACCGCCGCACGAACCAACATGATCGATCTCGCCCCGCCCGCCGAGAAGGCGTTCCTCGTCGCCGTCGACACCGGCGATGATTCGGGCTGGGGCGCGGAGGATTCGCTCGCCGAGCTCGCGAACCTCGCGACGACCGCCGGGGCCGAGGTCGTCGGCGCGGAGTGGCAGAACCGGCGCCACGTCGACCCGAACTGGTATGTCGGCAAGGGCAAGGCCGAGGAGCTCGCCCGGGCCAAGAGCGAGACGGGGTTCGACCTCCTCGTGGCCGACGACGAGCTCTCGCCGAGCCAGCAGAAGGCACTCGAGAGCCTGCTCAACGTCAAGGTCATCGATCGCAGTCGGCTGATCCTCGACATCTTCGCGCTCCACGCCCAGACCCACGAGGGCCGCCTCCAGGTCGAGCTTGCCCAGCTGGAATACCAGCTGCCGCGGCTGACACGCCTGTGGACGCACCTGTCGCGCACCGGCGGCGGCATCGGGACGCGAGGGCCGGGCGAAAGCCAGCTCGAGACCGACCGCCGGATCATCCGGACCCGGATCGCGAAGATGAAGGAGCGGGTCGAGCAGGTCCGCCAGCAACGTTCGACCGCCGCCCGGGGCCGCGACCGGCGGCTGATCCCGACGGTCGGCATCGTCGGCTACACGAACTCAGGAAAATCGACCCTCCTCAACTCCCTTGTCGGCAGCGAGGTCGCCAAGGCCGAGGACAAGCTCTTCGCGACGCTCGACCCCACGTCGCGCCAGGTCAAGCTCGGCGACGGCCAGACGGCGGTCGTCACCGACACCGTCGGTTTCATCCACAAGCTGCCCCACCAGCTCGTCGACGCCTTCCGGGCGACGCTCGAGGAGGTCAACCGCGCCGACGTGCTGATCGAGGTCGTGGACGCGTCCGACTCGCACCTGCGTGAGCACCGGGCGACGGTCCAGACCGTCCTCGACGAGCTCGGGGCCGGCGACAAGCCCAGGCTCGTGGCGTTCAACAAGGCGGATCTCGTGGAGGCCGCGGCGCGCGACGGAGACGCCCCGGCACCCGCTCTTGCAGGAAGCGTCCTCGTCAGTGCGCTGACCGGCTTCGGGCTGGACACGCTCCGGGCCGAGATCGCGGCACTCCTCGCGACGCTCTGGGTCGAGGTCGACGTCCGCGTCCCGTACACCGCCGGCGAGCTCCTCGCCCGGACCCGGGAACGCGGCACGGTCGAACTCGACTACGGCGAGCGCGACGTCCGGGTGCACGGCCGGGCCGCGCCGGTTCTCGCCGGCGAGCTGTCGTCGGCAGGCGAGCGCTGGTCGGAGTCGCTGCTCGCGGACGAGGCGAACGGCTCGAACGGCAGTCGATGACGGAGGCGGCCGGTTGGCTCCGGCGGGCGGGCCACGGAGTCGGGCCCGATGGCACGGGCGTGACCTGGTCGGTCGCGGAGGGCCGTCGAGGCCGTCGCTGGCGCGAGGTACGGGTCCGCGACGGCGCGGTGATCAGCTCGTTGCTCCTCGAGCTGGAACCCGATGGACGGTTCAGCCATATGGAGCTGTCGACGGCCGCCGGCCTGCTGACCCTCCATCCCGAGACCGACGGGACCCTGCATGGCAACAGCATCGTCGCGGACGGCGTCCGTCACGTCGCCGGCCTGGCGTGGTCGCCCGAAGGCGTCGTCCTGCTCGACGGGTCGGCGATCGCACGGGCAGCTGCCGTCGCGCGGATCGCGGGATCGCTGGGCCCCGGGGCCTCGGCCGAGATCGAAGCGCTGATCATTGGCCTCGACCTCGCCCTGGACCGCCGGCGCTGCCGGGTCGCGCGCACCGCTGAGGGGAGCTGGGTGTTCGAGGGACAGGACCCGCTCGAGGTTGCGGAAGACGGGATGCCGCGTTTGCCGATGGCCGCCGATTGGCCACTGGAGGAGTGAGTTTCACGCTCGTCCCGGGGGCCTGTCGCAACCTAACGTGGGAAGCCTGTGGACAACGAGCGTGAAATGGGGCCGCGAGATTCGAAACTCGTGGATAACCCTCTAGGCACCGCCCCGGCATGCCCGGCTAATGTAAGTCTTGCCTGAAGGGGCCACGAGTCCGAAAGCGACGACGCGGGTGCTTGCATCAACGTTGGAGGCTACGGAAGCGAGGTTCCTTCGGGCGTTTTGTTGTGTCGCGTTGGCGCGCGCCGGCGCGTTCCAGCGGGGCCGGCGCGACTAGGGGCAGGCTGCGAGCTCCTTCGCGAAATCAGACCTATCGCTGGTTGATGCCGTTGGCTGCATCTTGGCGGCATTCCGGGTGCCGACACCCCGGACGATGGCCGGGTCGGCGCCGCTGTCCACGGCCGATCTCGCGCCGGTCCTGCGCGCCGGTCCTGCGCCGGTCGTGCGCCCTTCTCGCGGCCGGGTGGTGCCGTTTGGCTCCGAGATGCCGTTTCGCTCCGAGGTGATGCAGCCAACGGCATCGCGGGAGGGCGCGCTTCATTTCCCGCGCTTCATTCCCTGGGCCGGGCGCCCACGGGACGGGTCCATCGTGGGAAAGTTGTGGACAAGCCCTCGAGAATCGCCACGCGATTGCAACAAGTCGTGGATAAACCACTAGGCACGCGTCGGGCGGGCACCGTACAGTAGGTCTTGCCCGAAGGGGCGTCGCACATCTAGTGATCTGACCGGTACTTGTATTGGTTGGAGCATCTAGTGAGCGAGGTTCCTTTGGGCGTTTTGTTGCGCCCGGATCGACTGTGGGACCATCGCCCCCGTGGAGCCCCAGATACCAGGTAGCGCCATCGAGCGCCGAGTCGCCATCGCGGTCGCGACCGCAGGCATCGCGGTCTTCGGCGTGCTCTTGCTGCTCGTCCCGCCGTTCTTCATCTCGTTCGACGAGGCGAAGTACATCGGGATCGGCTACAACCTCCTCGACGGACTGGGGCCGCGGACACCGTTCGGCGACTATTTCCTGCCGCACGCGCCCGTCTGGTCGGCCGTCGTGGTCATCCCGGACGCCTGGTTCGGAATCGATCCGCTCGACACCGGGCACGTCCTGAACGGGATCTCCGGCTTGATCCTGCTGGCGATCACGGCGGCCCTTGGCTGGCGCATCCGGCCGGCGGTCGGGGGGATCGCGGCGGTCGGGCATGCTGGGCGTGACATATCTCCACGACCTGACCCGGACCGCGCGTCTCGACGTCCCGGCTGCGGCGCTGGCGCTCGGCTACCTTCGCGCTCGCGCTCGTTGCTGTCCGCCGGGGCGGAGCGCGCTGGGGCATCGCCGCCGGGTGCGCTGTTTGCCCTGGCGTTCCTCGTCAAGGAGATCGCCTTACCGCTCGCCCCGGTCGCGTTCATCGCCGCGATCCTGTGGGGGACCCCATGGCGGCGGATCGCCGGGGTCGCCGGCTGGACCCTCATCACCGCGGCGATCGGGCTCTCGTGGTGGTTCGTCCTCGTCGCGGACCTGTCCGGCGTCGTGTACCGCCTCGGGACCCCGGCCTGGACCCTGGTCCCGATCGGGGCGGGGGTCGCGATCGTGGCCGTCCTGCTGATCATCGCGGGGCGTGGCGACACGCGGGCCGGCGCCGACACGCCGGTCGGCGTCGACACGGCGGACCGGCCGGACACCGTCGTCGGGCCGCGCATCGGGGCGGCCGGCTCGTCATCGCCGCCGGCCTGACCATCGCCTGGTGCGCGGCCCTGACCTGGGTCTTCGCCGGGACCCTCGGGGTCCGCGGGACGGACGTCATCGACATCCCGCAGCTCACTCGATACGCGGCGACCTGGCTGCCCGGCGCGCTCAAGATCGTGGCCGCGGCCGGCGCGGCCGGCGTTCTCCTGTCGGTTGCCGCCTGGCGGTCGGCGTCCGGAGCCGCCCGCTCGGCGATCGCGGACCTCTGGCTGGCCACGATCTGCAGCGTGCCGCTCATCCTCCTCGTCGTCGAGGTGGGGGAGCCGCCACGCAACTACCTCGCCCAGCTCGGGATCCTCGCCGCGTTGTCCGGCGCAGGATGGCTCTGGCTCGGCGAGGCGATCCTCCGACGCCTGGCGAGGAGCGGGCGGATCTCCGCGCGGAAGGCGGCCGCGGCGGTGCCGATCGCCCTGGCAGGCCTCGTCCTTGCCAGCAGCGCCGTCCTGGCCGAGCACAGCCTGACGTTCCGGGAGACGCGGAGCGGCATGTCCCGGGAGGCCGCGATCGAGACGGCCGTCGGCTGGGTCCGGGCCAACGTGCCCCGCGGGCGAGAAGGTGGCGATCGGTTCGTTCCTGAGCTACGAGATCTCGCTCGGGCTGCGCGGCGCGAACCCCACCGCCCAGGTCCGTCACCAGCTGGTCATCGGCGACCCGAGCGCAGCGGACGGGATCCGCGTCTCCGGCCAGGCCGCGACCGACGACTGGATCTCGATCGACGTCGCCCCGCGAAACGTGAACGAATACCAGGCATTCTCCGCCGCGACGCTCGCCCGCGACCTCCGGGAGAGCGGCGCGACCATCTGGATCTACGCGACGGAGGCGGCGACGAGCGCCCCGGAGATCGTCGATGCCCTCGTCGGCGTTCCGGGCGTCGAGGAAGCCGCGAGCTGGTCGTGGCCCACCCCGACGGTCCCGATCGGGCTCCACATCTACCGGATCGATCCCGCCGCGCTCGACTTCCCGACGAACCGGCTCCACGTCTCGGCGGAGGCGCTCGACCGGCTCGTCGCGTCGCTCGAGGCCGCGGGCGCGACCGGGAAGGCGACGGCAGCGGGCCTCGCCGACGAGATCGTCGTCGCCCCGGCATCGGCGGCAACCGATGCGCTGCTCGCCCGCCTCCGGGCACTGGCCGGTCGATGACGCCCGACGAGACCGCCACCGACGCTGTGCCCGCGCGCGTCGCTGCCCTCGGCCCAGCGCTCGCCGCCACCACGATCCGGGCCGCCAGCGAGCTCATCCACCCGGCGTTCGTGGGCTCGCCCCAGTTCGTCAGCGACACGCTCAGCGAGCGGGCCGGTGTCGAGGTCGTCGTCAAGCTCGAATGCGCGAACCCGATCGGCGCCTTCAAGGGCCGCGGGACGTGGCTCGCCGTCCGGCGCCTGGCCGAGGAGGGCAGAGTGGGGGAGGGCCGGCCGCTCGTCGTCGCCTCGACCGGGAACTTCGGCCAGGGCTGCGCGTTCGCAGGCCGGGCGTTCGGGGTCCCGGTCGTCGTGTTCGCCGACGAGCACGCGAACGCGCTGAAGCTCGGGCGGATCAGGAGATTCGGGGCTACGGTTGTCCAGGAGGGGAGCGACTTCGACGCCGCGCGGGAAGCCTCGGAGCGCTACGCGGCGGGAGAGGGGGCCGTCCTCCTCGTCGACGGCGACGACCCGTGGGTCGCGACGGGCGCCGCGACGCTCGCCATGGAGCTGACCGACGGCGCGTCGCGTGGCGCGCTCCCGCGCCTCGCGACCGCCTTCGTCCCGGTCGGCAACGGGGCGCTCATCGTCGGCGTCGGCGCCTGGCTCCGGGACGTCCGGCCGTCGTGCCGCGTCGTCGGCGTCCAGTCGGAGCGGGCGCCGTCGATGACGCTGTCGTGGCGGGCGAAGCGCCCGATCGAAACCGACGCCGCCGACACGTGGGCCGGCGGAATCGCGACCCGGGTGCCGATCCTCGCTGCCCTTGAGCAGATGGAGGGCCGGGTCGACGACATGGTCCTCGTGTCCGACGAAGCTCTCCGGGCCGCCCAGGCCGAGCTGACGGCCGCCCTCGGGGTGACCGTCGAGGGTGGCGGTGCGGCATCATGGGCCGGGATCCTGGCCGCGGCCGCCGACGGCTCGCTCGACGGCCCGGCGCTCGTCATCATCACCGGATCGAATGCGGAACAGGTGCCTGCGGGGAGGACAATCGGCCCATGAGGATCGCGCCGCGGATCCACCGCCTCGGGAACGGCATCGCGAACTCGTACCTCGTCGAGGAGGGCGGCGAGGTCACGATCATCGATGCCGGCGTGCCGAGCTACTGGGGCGACCTCCCGGCCGAGCTCGAGGCGATGGGCCGCCGCCTCGAGGACCTCCGGGCGATCGTCCTGACCCACGGCCACACCGACCACATCGGTTTCGCCGAGCGGGCCCGCACCGAACGAGGCCTGCCGGTGAGCGTCCACGAGCTGGACGCGGCCCTCGCCCGCGGCGAGGTTCCCAACCCGGCCAAGATGGGCCGGACCCGGTTCGTGCCGCTCCTGCGGTTCCTCCTGTTCGCGATGGGCCACGGTGCCCTGCGGACCAAGCATCTCGGCGAGGTCGCGACGTACGGCGATGGCGCCACGCTCGACGTCCCGGGCTCGCCGCGGGTCATCCTCGTGCCGGGTCACACACCCGGCAGCGCCGTCTCTCCACGTCCCATCGCACGACGCGCTCTTCATGGGAGACGCGATCGCGACGCTGGCCGTCACGACCGGCGCAACCGGGCCGATGATCGCGCCGTTCACGGCGGACCCGGTGGAGGCCCTCGCGTCGCTGCGCCGGCTCGGCGGGATCGAGGCCGGCTTGCTGCTGCCGGGCCACGGCCAGCCGTGGACGGGCGGAGTGGGGGAGGCCCTCGGACGGGTGCGGGCCGCGGCCGCCGGCTCATGAGGACCGGGCCCCTCGGCCGCACGTCGCGGCCGGCGAGCCCGGTTCACGTTCCGAACGCGAAGCCCTGGGGTCAGGGCTTGACGGCGTTCCAGTTCTCGTAGATGCCGTTGGCGTCGCCCTCGACCTTGTCGTTCTTGAAGAAGTAGAGCGGCAGGCCGTTGTACGTCACCTGGAGGGTGCCGTCGTCGCGAGTGATCGTCGCGAGCGTGCCGGTCACGCCGTCGCCCGCGCTCGGGGTCTCGCCTGCCTCCACGGTCAGCGCCGGCCACGTCGCGATGCAGCCGCCGGAGCAGGCGCTCTTGCCGCTGTCCTTGACGTCCTTCGTGAACGTGTAGACGGTGAGGCCGTTCTCGCCCGCGTACAGGGCGGGACCGAAGTCCTTGAGCTGCGTGACTTCGACCGTCGCCTCATCCTCGGCGGACGCCGATTCGGACGGCTCCTCGCTCTCGGACGCCGATGGCGAGGCCGACTCCGAGGGCGCGACCGAAGCCGCGGACGGAGATGCTGTGGCGGCGGCGGACGGCGACGCCGTTGCTCCGCCACCACTCGTCGAGCAGGCCGCGGCGATGAGCGCCGCGATCGCCACGAGCACGATGAATGTCAGAGATCGTCGGGACACTGGGATCCTCCTCACAGGGTATCGACCCGGCTCGGCCGGGCGCACGAGGCGCCCGGTGAGCCGGGGGCGGGAAGGCCGTGCCGGTCAGGGCTTGACGGCCTCCCAGTTCTCGTAGACGCCGTTGGCGTCGCCTGGGGCCTTGTCGTTCGCGAAGAAGTAGAGCGGCAGGCCGTTGTAGGTCACCTGGAGGGTGCCGTCGTCGCGAGTGATCGTCGCGAGCGTGCCGGACACGCCCGTGCCGCCCTTGGGCGTCTCGCCGGCCGCCACGGTCAGCGCGGGCCACTTCGTGATGCAGCCGCCCGTGCAGGCGCTGGTGCCGCTGTCCTTGGCGTCCTTCGTGAATGTGTAGACGGTCATGCCGTTCGAGCCGGCGACGAGGACCGTCCCGATCGAGCCGACCTCCTTGGCCTCGACGGTGGTCGCTCCCGGCGGCCGGTGGCTCGGCGGAGGCGGGGGTCGACGCGGCCGGGGACGCGGTCGCGGCCGGCGCCTGGGTGGCACCGCCGGAGCTGCTGCACGCCGCGGTGAACGCGGCGATGGCGATCGTGGCGACGATCAGGAGTCTGGAGCGCATGTGCGGGACCTCTTCTACGGAGTTTCTGTCGGCAGGCTGCTCGTCCGACACTCCGTATACGTCCCGACTCGAAACGATGGTTTCGGGCTCGTGCGCTCCGATGGTGTCCGTGTGGTGTCGCCGTCCCGACAGGCGCCAGCCTTCCGTGTCTTGTCGGAGGCAACTACGATGAGGCGACGATGCCGACCGTGCCAGAGGCTGCGAGACGCGCGGCGGAACCTTGAGCCTTGGAAGGATGGCGGCACATGCTTCGACCGCCTATTCGGTCGACCACCCGCGCCCCCGCTGAAGCCTCACGCATTCGTGGCCTCGATGGCGCTCCTCCCGACCCAGCCGAGCCGCGGCGGGCCGGCCGCTGAGCCCCTGACGGTCCCGGCGATCCGCTGCAACCTCGAAGCCTGCGGTCGGCCCCGCCAGGATCCGATCCATCACATCGCCGAGGACTGATCGAGGCTGGCCGGGGCGAGCAGAACATCCGGGCCTGGACAGGATCTTCGGCAGCGTCGCGCTCAACCAAGCGGGTGGGCGCCTCGCCTTGCATGCCGCCAATCCGGATGGTATACACTGAACCACATGGTTCAGTATGTGCGGACCCACTTCGATGCCTCGTTTGCCGCGCTCTCGGACGCCACCCGACGCGGTGTCCTGGAGCAGCTCGGGCGGGCAGACGCTTCGATCACGGACCTTGCCGACACGTTCCACATGACCCTGACGGGCATGAGGAAGCACGTCGGCGTCCTGGAGCAGGCGGGGCTCGTCACCACGGAGAAGGTCGGGCGCGTGCGGACCTGCAGGCTCGGCCTGCGCCGACTGGATGAAGAGGCGGCATGGATCGAGAGGTATCGCCAGCTCTGGGATGCACGGTTCGACGAGCTGGACAAGGTTGTCGAGGAACTGAAACGGAAGGAGAAGGCCGGTGGACGCAAGAAGAGAGAGTGAGGTTGCCCCCATGACGAACCGTACGACGGTGGAGCGGAAGTCCGAGCGTGAGCTCGTCGTCACGCGAACCGTCAACGGCCCGGCGCGCCTTGTGTTCGAGGCGTGGACCAAGCCCGAGCTGTTCAGGCAGTGGTGGGTGCCGAAGTCGATGGGAATGTCCCTACGTTCCTGCGAGATGGATGTTCGTGTCGGGGGCAAGTACCGTCTCGAGTTCGAACCCGATGCTGTGGCGTTCTTCGGCACGTACCTCGAAGTGACACCGCACTCGCGCCTCGTGTGGACGAACGAGGAAGATGGTGAGGGTGGGCCTGTCACCACGGTGACCTTCGAGGAAAAGGGTGGCAAGACGCTGCTGGTCATGCACGAGCTCTATTCCTCGAAGGAAGCTCTCGACGCTGCCGGCACCGGCGCGGCGGATGCGATGGGAGAGACGTTCGCGCAACTGGACGAGCTTCTCCTCACCCTGGGCGCGAGCGTGGGACGGTCATGACGTCGACGATCTCGCGGTTTCGCTCACAAGGAGGCGGCGCGATCGGGGCCGTCGCCACCGGGTGACCCCGGGCGCGTTCCGGGCCGCGACCTCGCGCGCGAACCGCGCGAGGGTGTCGTGCGGGATCCCGTCTACTTCCGGTCACGAACGAATGATGTCTGCGCAGGATCAAACCGGTGATTGGGCACGTCAGGTCGGCGGCCGATCTCCGGTCGAACTCGGTAAGGCGAGAACGTCGACACCCTCGATCACGGCTGCCGCGGCCAATGGACCGTCGGATGTCGCCAATGCCTCCTGGAGGACGATGGCGGTTGCCAGCGCAATGCAGTCGGCCATCGACAGCGGACTGGCCTTCCGATCGTAGTGACGGGCATGCAATTCGCCTGCCGACAGGCCGATCGCGGCGTCCACGACGTGAGTCTGAAGGCCGGCAGTCTCGAGCATCGCCAGTGCGTTGATCGTTGCAGTCACTGGGCGCTCATAGATCCTGGTCATCACATCCAGAATCTCCGCCATATTCACCGCGCTGACTCGTGCCGGTCGTGACGTGTCACGCAATTCGACCTCGACCTCGGGCGCGGCCGGCTCGTCCCGAAGAAACGCGATGATCGCCTGGGCGTCGAAAACCGTCAGCGGATCGCTCCTGGACCGCTGGCCGCCTCCTCGGCACGGGTACGTGCACGGGCCGCGTCCGAGGTGATCGCGTCCTCGGCGGCAAACGGCCTGAGGTACCCTCGCGCGGCGCCGATCGGGTCGTCGGGCAGGGGTCGGACGATGACCTGATCCCCTCGGTCTTCAATCATGATGCGATCGGTCTTCCAGCGATGTCGGACGTCGGCCGGGATCGACACCTGCCCGCCACGTGAGATTCGTGCCTGCTTCATGCGCAGCAGCATAACTCATGCGTCCGGCATGTCAATCATGGGGCGGGATCGACACCATGCGCAGCAGCAGCTGGCTCCGCTGACCCGCTCGACGGGTCAGCGCCTACGCCCGGTCACGAACGAGCTATGTCCGACGGTCAGCGAAGTCCGGTGAGCCGAGCACCTGGCTCAAAGTCGCCGTCGAGCCAGCGTACGAAGAACATCGCGTGACGGAGATACGTGTCGACCGTAGTCGCCACTCTGCCGGCAGCCTCTACGTCCTTGGCGTAGGTCCTGGCGTGTGGACCGCGTCGCGCGAGGGGTGTCGTGCGGGATCCCGTCTACTTCCGATAAGGTGAGTTATGTCTGCCGTGATCGCGACGTAGCATGCTCGGCGTCGAAAGACGCGCAGTCCTTCTACTCGAGGCTTCCATGCTGAGCTGCCCACCGGACGGGCTGGCCCGTCACAGAGGCGATGAGGTCGTAGTCCGCGTCGTAGTGAACGACAGTGAGCCCATGCCGAGCCGCGACCGAGGCCGTGAGGAGGTCCTGATGACCAACCTGCCTGTGCTGGGGACCACCGCCTCGTCGAAGGAGCTCCCGCCACACGCGCCGCCCCTCATCCCAGTCCTGCGGCTCCACGCGATAGAGCGCGCAACCGCGCAGATCTTGCTCAATTTGGTCGTAGTCCGCCGCATCGCGGGCGCTGTAAAGCAACTCCATCACGATCATGTCGGTCACCCCGACGAGACCGGCAATGAACCGCATCCCAAACTCTGGGAGTTCGTCCTTGTGTGCCCATACCGAGGTATCGGCGATTTCCATCGACAACACGCGGGTGTGCCGGCGGACTATCGGCGAGACGGGATGGCTGCCTTAGAGGTTCTTGGCTCAGAACGATGACTCGCCGCGGCGAGCTGCGCGGTCGTCTCCTCGGCCTGGGGCAGGAACGGGCGTGGCGCGCGCATCTCAGGCATCAGCACCTTGAGGTTGCTCCAGTCGCGGGCCATCAGCCGGACGCGCGACTGCCGGGCGACCGCCTCGCGGAGCGCGGCATGGACGGTTTCCGTCGTACGCGTCGTGCCGAGCGCTGCGGCAGCCTCAACGAGGAGGTCGCGGTCAAGGTCGAGGGTCGTATGGGTCTTCATCTCGTTCACCCGCGTGGTTGCCTGAGCGTGGACTGCGTGAGTATGTGCGAAGTGTTACGCAATCCACCACCTTAGTCAAGCGTACTTACGACCCAAACAGCGTGGATTACAGCCCTCCGACAAGCGTGGCACCCTAGCTACTTCCGGTTGCGATCTGAGTTATGTCTGCCTACCGCAGGACGCCCCACTCCCGTCCGCCGTAGAGCGTGAACAAGGTGTTGTCAGTGGCCGACTCAGCGCGCCAAGCGGCAGCAGTCGCGGCATCCGCCACCGTGAGTTCAAAAGCCCTCGGCGACACGCGTCGAAACCCTAGAGTCGAATGTCGCCGTTCGCCATGTTCGTCTGAAGGGCATCGGCAAATGCGACGGGATCAACCGTCCCGTCCTGATCAACGGACTGAACGAGATCAACGACTGACGAGCGGCCGGCTTTCGCGAGAGAGGCCGCAAGGGCCGTGGAGAGCTCATCGAGCGACGTCCGGTAGATGCTTGAGGCGTAGGCCAGGATCTGGGCGATCACGGCGCGGCGGGACTCAGGGTTCTTCGCCAGCTTCGACCTCGATCACGACAGGACGGCCGGACATCTCGACGGCAACGATGTCCGCGTATCCCGACCCGAGCGGCACCTCGGTGCCGAGAACTACGAGTTGCGGGCTTCCGGAAAGAGGCAGGACTTGCGGAGATCTTGCGATCAGCTCGTGTAGCACAGCTTCACTCGGAAACCCACTCGGCTCGAGAATCTCCCAGTCGCCCTTCCTTTCAGTCCAGATCGTTGTCATCAGACGTCCGTCGCTTCAGCCATGCGGAGTCCAGTCTTATAACCTCGTCGCGGTCGGGGCAGTTCACTGGCGGGTCCACCGGCCCGTGACTCGATCAATCGAGTCTCGCGAGATGCCGATACCGACGAGGAATTCCGATTCGTCGACAGTTTCGACGCCATAGTCTCTCGCTCTTTGAAGGTTCCCCGTTACTTGCTCGCTGTCAGCCACTATCAGAGCATCCGTCTTCTTCGTCAGTCTGGGAAGCACCTCGCAGCCAGCCCACCGGGCTAGGAAGACTTGGGCTTCGCGCTCAAGTGGTACACCGAGGAGGGCCGTTTCGTCCTGGCCAGTGAAGACGATGTATTTGCCGACCCAACGGTGGGCGGCTGGCGTCATGTCGTCCGTCGCGATCTCGGCTGCGCATTCGCCCGGCGTCCCTAGATGAAGAACGACGCCCGTTCCGCCGCGCTCGCTCGTGAGCGCCGCATCGCATGCCACCGCGGGTTGGGCGCCGCCAGCTGATCTCGCAAGGTGAGCAGAGAGCGGTTGGTAGCGAACAGCGTCGGACCTCGACAGGTAGCCGGCCATGCTCCAGCTGCTACCCGCCCATAGCGCCACCTTGATCGCGTTGCGGTCGTACTGGTTGGTCGGCTCAGGCACCAATAGGGCCTTGTAGTAGCCGGGCGGCGGGGCGGGGTAGGCCTGGAGGCAGGTCATCACCGGTTGGTGGCCGCGCAGCTAGAACACCTGCTTGGCGGTACGCCTCGCCAACGACATCGAGGGTCGCGTCATCGCGGATCCGTTTGAAGTAGCTGACGTTCATCTCGACCTGAGCTGCTCGCTCGCCGCCGAGTAGACGCCGAAGGAAGCTCACGGCTCGCAGATTGCCTCTTGCTCTGCGGCTCTAGACATCGCCGCGGCCGATCGCTCAGTGCGGCTCAGGAAGAAGTCCCTCGTCGGGGCGTCCATGAAGTAGACATAGCAGCCGCGGAGGCCGCGGGTCAGAAGGACGCGGTAGGTGCTCTTGACGAAGTCGGTGAACTGCTGCTCGGTGACGCCGCTGCGGACGACGCGGTCGTGCGACTGGTCGCGCTGGCCGACCCATCCCCCATCCATTGGCCGGTAGACGAGGTCGGGGCCGAAGATCACACCGACGTAGTCGAACTCGAAGCCCTGCGCCGTGTAGACGCAGCCGACCTGCTCGATCCCCTCCTTCGCGCTCGCCCAGAAGTCCGACTTCGGGATCCCGGGGCCGAGCCTTCGCGCCTCCGACTTCGCATTCCAGGGCATCGACCACTCCCCACCCTGACGTCCTAGGATCGCGCCACGGGATCAAAACTTCAGCTCGTTCACAGCCACGCGGACGAGTACGCCCACGACAAGCGCAGAAGCCGCGATCCAGACCAGCCCGCCTGCTGGGCCCGCGAGTGATGTCGCGGGTCGCACCGGCGGCTGTCCGCCGGTCGCGGTGAAGAATTGCCGTTCCCGCGCATCGAGGTTCGCGGCCAGGATAGAGCGAGCTGTGCTTCCGACTTGCATGAGACTGTTCAGCTCCTTGTTCCACCAGGCGACAAGGGCAGTGATCGCGCTGATCGTGCCGACCGCGATCTGCGGGGCGTAATGTGCAAGGGCGGACATTGCGCCTGGCGAAATCGGAGTGGGTCGGAACGAAAACAGACTGAAGGTAGCCGCTGGGTGAGGCACTGTGGATCCCACCCCACCATCCGCGCCGGCAGCCGGCGACGATGAAAGCAACAATCGCGCCGATTACTGCTCCAACGGCCCCAAGAAATGTCCAAACGTGGGTTTGATAGGTCTTCGCGAGGCTGCTTCCCTGACGAAGGTAGTCCTCGCTTGCCAATGCCGAGGTAAATGCCTCAATGCGCGCTGCGTCCCCATCTCCGTCGATCGCTCTGGTCCGCAACCGCGCGGCGGCGGCCCGCCCGCTAGAAACGATGACGTTCACGACCAATGATTTCTCGATGACGTCAACTTGGTCGGCGGCCCGCACCGTTGCCCTGTAGGCGTCCAGCAACGGACTCGCGCCTGAAGCTGCAAGACCGGACAACACCGATTCCTCCCTCGCTCGTGGCGAGCCTACAGCCCCCGGGTCTCGCCGCCGTCTCGAAAGGATCGAGGGTTCCGAGTCGAGCAGCAAATCCCTGACCGTCACGTCCTACCGGAATCGGCGCGACGCCGCATGAGCGTGTCTTCGTTCGTTCCGCACCTGAAAGGACGGTCTGTGGCGAGGGCCTTCGGCACAGTCCCGAGGCGCCAGCCCCGCGCGGGAACGCTGGCTACTGACGGCGGGCGTGCCCTATCGTCACGGCCAACGGTCGTCCAGCGCAGGTCAGTCAGGAGGCTGGAGTCGATGGGGACGATGCAGGACCCGGCTCCCAGCATGTGACTCCGCCTGCTCGCATTCACGACCATCGTCGGCCTGATCGCGGGAGCCTGTGCAGGTGCGGCGTCGCCATCGGTCCCCTCCCCCACGACGGCATCACCATCGCCGCCTGCGCCATCCGGGGCCGCCACTCCCCAAGCGGAGCTGGTCGTCGGTGGGGATCGCCCCCGTCACGGTTCACGTGCCGGCGTCGTACGACGCGAGCCGGCCAGCGCCCCTGGTGATCCTCCTGTATGGCTACACGGCCTCCGCCAGCGACAGCCGACTACTTCGGGCTGGCTCCGGCGGCGGACGCACGTGGGTTCGTCTACGCCTACCCCGATGGGACGATCGACAGCAGCGGCAGCCGGTTCTGAAGACGTTGACTCGCGATGTTCGTCAGAATCTACGGGACCGTGCCGCCCCGCGATGGTTGGGTTCGAAGCAAGTGGGAGCAGACGAGCGGACGGCGCGAGGTTATCGGCCCGGTTTAGAAGGTCGTCTCAGGTGACCCCGACCCTGGCAAGATCAACACGGCCTTCGTCGAGCGACAGAACCTGACGATGCGGATGGGGATGCGGCGCTTCACGCGCGCCATCAACGGCCACTCCGAGAAACTCGTCAATCACGCAGCCGCGCAAGCCATCGACTTCATGCACTACAACTTCGCTCGGCCCCCAAGAGCTCGCTAGTCCGTATCCCCGGACCCCTGCAATGGCTGCGGGACTCGCCGACCACGTTTGGTCGCTGGAAGAGGTCGCGGGCCTTCTGGACTAGCCGCGTCCTCCTCCTCAATGGTCGCCGAGAGTCCACGACGGATGCTCTCGACAAGCGCAGCCGCATCCGGCACCACTACCGGGCGCGAATGGATCGGATAGTCCCGCGTTGCATCCGGGTCGGACCGCTCCAAGAGGTCGCCGACTTCCATAAGCCTGATCTCGATGCCCTTCGTCGCTCGGACACGAGCGACTTCCTCGCGCGCCCCGCGGGTGAAGCTGAACGCGACGATTACGCCGCCCCTGGTGGTCCCGTTCCGCTCCACGGCTGTCTCAAACTTGTCGACGACCTCTCTACCTACGAAGTCGGACTGCTTCACCTGGACCGGAAGGTGCTCGAACCACGTGAATCCGTCGATCCCCATGTCGCCCGTTTTCCGTGGCGAGTGAGTCCCGTTCATCGCGGCTATTGCCCAGTTCTGAAACTCGAACGGCTTTAGCCCGCGCAGCGCCGCCTCGGACGCGGGCATATTCTCGACCTGGACTTCGATGCCCTGTTTCGCTAGTCGGCGCTTTATGAGGTCGCACGCCGTGGGGCTTATGTCGACGCCCACCCATCGGCGGCCAAGCTGCGCCGCCGATGCCAGCGTTGTGCCGCAGCCACAGAATGGATCTAGCACGAGGTCGCCCGGGTTGGAGGATGCCTGGATGATCCGGTCGAGCAATGCGATCGGCTTCTGAGTCGGGTACCCGAGCCGTTCGCTGCCGGTCGAGAAGATCGGCTTGATATCGGTCCATACGTCCGTTATTGGCACACCGAGCGATTCCTCGAGATAGAGCTTGCGGCGGATGCGCCCGGACGTGCCCTTGGCTGGGAAGAACAGCCGGCCCTCGGCATCGAGCTGTTCCATCTTCTCCAGCGAAACGACCCAGCCGTTCGCGTGAGGCTTGTACCCCTTGTAGTCATAGACAAGGTTGGCGCGGTAACTCGGGCTGCGGAGATCGACGCGTCTGAAGAGTCGCCCGTCCGAGTCCTTATGAACGAAGTGCGTGTCGATGTAGTCGCTCGTATAGGGCTCGTACTGCCTGTTCCACGTCCACGTCTTGCCCTTGGTGTAGAACAAGATCAGGTCATGCACCGCGGCGTAGTTCCGGGCGGCGTCACTATGAGCAGACGTGCGCCGCCAGACGATCTCGCTACGGAAGGAATTGGAACCGAATACCGAATCCATGAGCAGCTTGAGATGGTGGCTCGCTGCTGGATCGCAGTGAAGGTAGAGAGAACCGCTCGGCTTGAGTACGCGGTGTAACTCGATCAAACGGTCCTTCATCCACGCGATATAGACCGCAATTCCGCCCTCCCAGCGGTCCTCGAACGATCGAAGCTCGGCCTCGTCTCCCCAGATGACCTCGTATTTCCGGTTGGAGAAGAACGGAGGATCGAGGTAGATTAGGTCCACAGACTCAGACGGAAACGAAGCAATGCGCGACCGATTGTCATCGCAGTAGATGGTGCCTGCCTGAATTGCGCGTGCTGCGTGAGGAGCCATGGGCGGCGGATCATGCGCGCCGTCAGCGTTGTATAGCAGAGAGCATTTAGGGGTAGTACTTTCTGCGCGAGGCAACGCGGCCCAACGACTGCCCGGCTGGAGGCGACGGTCATCGTGGGGAACGAGCGCTCGTGCCGCACGTTGGAACGGTCGGGCTTCCGCCACGAAGGCGTGCTGGCGGCGCACGGCGAGGACGAGCACGGCCGGCTAGTGGACGAGCACCTCTACGTGCGACGCCGAGTGTGACGGCGACGTACGACTCGAGCCGGCCGGCAGGCGCTGGTTACCAGGGGAACGGGTCGACGTCCCGCTAGGCTGTCTCGAGCGCTCCACGAGTGCCCGCCTGTAGGGATGCGGGTCGCGGATCTGCGCCACTAGTCTCCGTACCCGGTCGCATTCCGTGATCTCTTGGCCTCGGCGGCTCAGCCGACGCCCAGAGCCGGTTCGAGACATCGCAGACCCGAGCACTCGGGAGGCTCGTCAGTCCAGACGTCGATGAGCGCGACAACCCCGGCGAATGCGTCCTTGAGCGGCGAGCCCTCATAGTGCTCACAGGCGATCCTCCCGATCGGTCGCTCGCAGTGCTCGTGAACGAGGACCAGGTACCGAGCTCTGAACCAGTCGGCGAAATGGAGGTGGAAGGCGCGGCGGTAGCCGCGTTCCCGGTCGAGCAACTCGTACTCGTACTCGGTGCGCTCGTATCGCCCCTCCCCGATCGGCTCGAACGCTTCCCGGATCGCGATCTCCGATCGAGCCGGCGTCACGTCGTCCGGCAGGGTCCCAAGCAACTCGAAGCTGAGGTTGCCGGACGGGTCCTCCATGAGCTCGAGGTCGGACGATCCTGATGGCGACCGGAGGCTCACCCCGTGGCGCTCCAGCAGCGTCGCGATGGCCGACAGGTAATCGGCGATCGCCTCCGATGTCCCCCTCATGCTCGGAGTCAGGCCGGTTCGAGCTCAGCGGCGCGCTCGCCCGCCGCGAAGCGAGCGCCCTCCGTGACTTGGCGCCGCACCACCCGCCGAGGCGTCGGCTTTCGACCACTCGCGTAGACCTCGAAGGCCGGCACGGGGATGCGAACGATGCGCTTCGAGACTCGGATCGCGGGTAGTTCGCCGCGGTCGACCAGGCGCGAAACCGTGTCGTGGCTGACCCCGAGCTGGTCGGCGGCCTGCTTGATGCTGTACCAGCGCTCGGCCATATCCGCTCCGTGCGATAAATGCGTTATACAGTGACAATACGGCACACGACGCACATGTCAAGCCGGCTCAGCCGGCTCTGGTCGCCGTCCTGGGCCAGGTCCGAAGGAGGTGACCGGAGGTCCACGGCTCGCGATTGGCGTGAGGGTGTCGGGAGACTTCTCCGCACCAGGCCACCTCCGCTACAGTTCCGGGCATGGGGCGACCGATCGATACGTCCGCCGAGGCACGTCGGCGCCAACTCGACGGCTACCGGGCGATGACCCCCGAGCAACGACTGCGCCTGGCCGACGAGATGAGCGCCGACGCCCTGGCATTGGCGCGCGCCGGGATACGCGCGCGGGCCGGCGGCCTGCTCGGGGAGGAAGAAGTCGACGCGGAGCTCGTGCGGATCCTGCGGGAATCCGACGGTCGCGCGGCGACTCGCGAACGCCGGCCGATCAAGCCGTAGTGACCTTCGCCGACCTCCTCGCCACGGTCATCGGGCTGCTCGACACGGCCAGCATCCCGTACATGGTCAGCGGCTCGATGGCGAGCTCGTACCACGGCGTACCGCGGACGACCCGCGACATCGACATCGTCATCGATCCGGATGCAGGTTCGCTTCGAGCGCTCGTCGTGGGCTTGACGGGCGCAGGCTTCTCCGTCGATGGCGACGTTGCGCTGGCCGCACTCGCGAGCCGGTCGCAGTTCAATGCGATCGGTCCGGATGTCACCAAGGTCGACTTCATCATCCGGAGAGACCGCCCGTTCTCGATCGAGGAGTTCGGTCGCCGGCAGCAGGCGGACCTGCTCGGGACTCGCGGCTTCGTTGTGACGGCGGAGGATCTCGTCATTGCCAAGCTGGAGTGGGCGGCTGCATCTGGCTCCGAACGCCAGCTCGAGGACGTCGCCGGCATGCTCGCGATCGCACGCGACGTCGACCTGGCGTACATCGAACGGTGGGTCGAGGCGCTCGGCCTCCAAGCCGCCTGGAGACGCGTCCGACCTGAGACCGGCGACTGACGCTCACGCGCATTGTCCGAACGGACCGATGAGTTTCGAGCCGAAATGCCGTCCATCATTCGACGGACCACGCCGCAGCTGGGGAATCAACCATGACGCCGAAGGCACCCAAACCCGCCAAGCGAACGGCCGCGGAAGGCAGCGTTCTCGCGGACCTGCCGGCCGCCATGACTGGCAGGGCAAGCCCCGCGAAGGCCGCGGTCGGCGACAAGCCGGTCTTCGCCTACATCAGCAGCCTGCCGCAGCCGCAACGCTCCATCGCCGAACGCGTCGATGCCCTGGCGGCCGAGACGCTGCCGGACCTGCAGCGCTCCGTGAAGTGGGGCATGGCGTGGTACGGCGTCGGCGACGGCTGGTGCTTCGCCTGCGGCGGATTCGTCGGCCACGTCAAGCTCGCGTTCGGACGCGGCACGTCCCTCACGCCCGTCCCGCCGGTCACGCCGATCGGGATGGGCAAGGACACGCGCGGCGTGGACCTCGAGTCAGTGGACGACATCGACGAGCGCCAAGTCGCGTCGTGGATGAAACAGGCCACCGCCATCCCCGGTTTCGGAGGGAAGAAGCGATCAGGCGCGTCCTGAACCACGTTCGCCGTCGAGCCAGGCCCGAACGGGTTCGACATGCTCCTCGTGGAGATGGCCCGTGAAGTCCACCTCGACGAGCGGCTGGTCGGCCCACTCCACCACTGCCCTCTGCAGGTGGGCCGGCACGGTTTCGAGGGCCTCGATCAGGCGCTCATAGGACGCGTCGTACTCGGCAACCAGCCGCTCCGGAGCGCGGCCGGCGTGTTGCTCGCGGATCCAGTCGTTGACCTTGTCGACGTCGTCGTCGGCATCGAGGTCCGCGGGCCACGGCGGCGCGGGCTCGGGCTCGCCACGTGCCACCGCCAGGACGCGGTTGATCGTTCGCTCCCGCCACCCGGTCAGGTGACCCGCCATGTCGGCGAAGCTCCACTCCCCCATCGGGCCGGGCTGGGCGTAGCGCGCCGGCCCGACCTCGGCGGCGAGGGCGCGCCAGAACTCTTGGTCGGCTCGGAGCGCGGCGATCTGCTCGGCCTGGGTACGCATCGTCTCCTCCCTGCTGTCCCGACACGATCTCACGGTCGGGGTTCTCGCGTGACCCGATCGGCCCGCTCGTCGAACACGTAGACGATGATCATCCAGCGCCACGGCCCGAGCACGAATTGGTAGTCCCACCAGCGGCCGTGCAGAGGCGAGCCGAGCAACGGGAACCGCGACAAAGCCGCCACGGAGCGCTTGAACCTCGTCGTCGTGTCGGCCGGCAGGCTATGTGTCCGGATCATGCGCGCGAGATCGGCCGCCGCCGTCGGGGTGAGGACGACGTGGGCCAAGACTCAGAGGTCCTCGATGGGTGTCCCAGCTCCTGCCGCTGCCTCTGCCCTTCCAGTTTCGGCTCGCTCGAAGGCGCCCGGGATGGCGTCGAGGAGCTCGGTGACGTTGCCGGCGTCTGATTCGGTTGCCTTGGGCTTTCCGGCGGCATCGCGGATGGCCCGCCGCAGATCCTTGGTGAGCAGAAGGACGTGGAGTGGATCGGTGGGCGATGGCTCGAACCCGGGATCGAGGCGGTAGTAGAAGTCGGCTGCCGCTTCCGTCTCGGCGTGAATCAACAGCCCACGCACGCCGATGACCTCGGCGATTGCGGCGAACTGGAGAAACGCATCCCGGACGAGCGCGGAGCCAAGCCCACGCCCCTGCTCGCCCAGGTCGACGCCGAGGCGAGTGAGGATCACGACGGGAACCGGGTACCTACCGACGCCCTTGGTCAGCCTCGCCGGTGCTTCAGCGTGCTCGATCGATCCGGCAGCCAAGGCGTAGTAGCCAACGACGGTTCGCGTCCCTGCTAGGCAGACGACGTAGGCCTTCGCGGTGTCCGACTGGTGGGCCTGAAGGGCACTCTGGCGGAGCCAATTGGTCTGCTCTTCGGAACCGCAGTCAAACGACCGGGTGTCGTGGTCGGGCGCGATCGACTCGATCGGGCCGTATCGCGTCACTCCTCGTCGAGGACGCTCGGTCGAGCCAGGAAAGCCGAGAGGCCAGGCATCGGCCGTTCCTGACGCTCGAGCAGCTGGACGAACGCGTCCCAACGGTCTTCGGGCAGAACGAACGTCGTCCGGTCTGCGAGGATTTCCCGGGCGGCCGCGCTCGCGTGCGTGAGAACGAACGCACTGGTACTCATCGAGCTCGCCGCGGCGGCTTCGTCGAGCAGGCGCCGATTCGCCGGCTCAAGGCGTAGTTCGAGTCGATCTTCCTTGCGCCTTGCTCCCCGCGCGAGCGTCATGATCGGCTCCATGTACGGATAATGTCCGTACGATATGGCGAGCCGTCGAGCCTGTCAAGAGGTCGACGGCCGGTCCGTCGGCGATCAGCGCGGCCCGGCCCGTCGCATCCGTTCGAGCTCGCGGCGAAGACGCTTGCTCGGCCGGCCCTCGCCACGGACCGCCTTGATGCCCGGCGCGATCTCGCGGATGACAGGGGGCGGACTGTTGTCGATGTAGCACGTGGCAGCGACCGGCGCGCCGACGCGCGTTTCGATCGGCCGGACGACTTCGACGATGCGCTCACGTTCGGCGATCAGGGCATGGACGACGTCGCCGGCACGAACCTTTGTCGATGGCTTGGCCGGGTTGCCGTTGACGCGGACGTGCCCGCCATCGCAGAGCTGGGTTGCCATCTGCCGGGTCTTGACGAGGCGAACCGCGCATAACCAGCGGTCAATTCGCGTGTCGTCGGGCATCGTTCGCTCTCAAGCGGCCTCCGTCGTGTCGGGTCGATGATGGCATCCTGTTCAGACGCGATGACCCGATACCTCGTCCTCCTGCGCGGGATCAACGTCGGCGGCCGGAACAAGGTGCCGATGGCGGCGCTGCGCGAGCTTCTCGAGTCGCACGGCCACACGAAGGTCTCCACGTACATCGCCAGCGGCAATGTGATTCTCAGCTCCGACCAGTCGGCGGCCGCGATCAAGGGCGAGCTCGAGGACGCGCTGCCGAAGACGTTCAAGCTCGACAGCGACCTGATCGCGGTCCTCGTCCTGACGCGGGCGGAGCTCCGGGCGGTCGTCAAGGATCGCCCAAAGGGCTTCGGCGACAAGCCGGACACGTACCACAGCGACGCGGTCTTCCTCATGGGGATCGACGCCTCGACGGCGATGAAGGTGTTCGACCCGCGACCCGGCGTCGATGAGGTGTGGCCGGGCAAGGGCGTGATCTACTCGCAGCGGCTCAGCGCGCAACGGACGAAGAGCCGCCTCAGCAAGATCATGGGCACGCCGGCCTACAAGTCGATGACGATCCGCAGCTGGGCGACGACCCTGGCATTGCTCGAACGCATGGAGGCGCCCGACCCCGACGCGTGATTCTGGGTTCTTCTGGCTCAGCTCAGCAGCGGCAGCACGCGCGCAGCGAGGACTGATCGGAGGACTCTGCGCGGCCTCACAGCCGGGATCTCAACACGGCGACCTCGGGCATCTCCTCGAGCGGGCCGAAGCCGTGCTCGACCAGCCAACGGACCACCACCAGGCTTCGCCACGACCACCACGCGCGGATCACGTCGAGGTCGACGTCAGTGCCGTAGCCGGCGACGACGTCGCCAAGGTGCTCCTCGTGTGCGAGCGTGAGGGTGGCGAGGTCGTACAGCGCGTCGCCCTGGGACGCCTCAGACCAGTCGAGGACGCCGGTGACCTCGTCACCGTCGACGAAGACGTGGGTGATCTGCAGGTCGCCGTGGATGAACACCGGTGTCCACGGCCGGAGCGCAGCCTCGGCGACGCGGCGGTTGCGCGTGACCACGTCGGTGGGAAGGACGTCGTTGGCGACGAGCCACTCGCACTCGCCATCGAGGCGCGATGTCAACTCGTCGAGGCTCCGACCGGGCCATGGCGGCAGCGGCGCGTCGTGCAGCTTCCGTGCGGCGGCACCCGCCGCGGCCCACGCCGCCGACGACGCGGTGGACGGCTCCTGGAGGCGGCCGAGTGCCGTCCCCGGGAGGGCGGCGAGGGCGAGCACGGGCGGCTTCCGCCACAGGATCTCCGGGGTCGGGACCGGCGCCATCGCCATCGCCGCGACCTCGACGTCGGTGCGCGTCTGATCGGCGTCGATCTTCAGGAACACGTCGCCGACGCGCAGCGTCGCGCGCTCGCGATGGGCGACGACGACCTCGACCTCCTCCACGTCGGCCATTATCGCGGCGACCGACCTTGCCGGGTTTGTCGCGTGCTGCTGGCCCGCCCGAGCAGATGTGCGCGCTCGGCCTCGTGCCTCCACGGAGCGACCGAGCTTGGCCCGCAGGTGGTAGTTGCGCCAGAACCCGACTCAGTGCGGCGCCGGGCTCCGGTTGACGCCGGTCGCCCAGGTCGCGATCTCGGCCCGCCGCGAGGCCCCGAGCTTGGCCAGGATGTGCTCCACGTGGCTGCTCGCGGTCTTAGCCGCGATCCCGAGCGTATCGGCGATCTCGACGTTCGTCCGACCTTCGGCGACGAGCCGAGCGACGGCGAACTCTCGGGCCGTCAGCGGCCGCCACGGCTCGTCGAGCGCGCCGCGACCCCGGGCCTGGCGCTGGATGGACTCGGCCCGCTCTGCCAGCGGGCGGCTTCCGATCCGATCTCCAAGCGCGCGTACCTCGCCGGCCAGGCCGACCGCCTCAGCGAAGCGGTTCGTCCGAACGCCGCAGGTGGCCAGATCGAGTCGTGCCCAGGCGCCCTCCCAGGTCCGGCCGAGAGCGTCCCAGCCGTGGACCGCCTCCTCGAGCGCGCTTCGCGCGACCCCGGTCGAACCGTCGGCGAGGGCCACGAGGCCTCGCGCATGCGCGATCGCGGGGGCGGCGACCTCCATGACGGCGTCCAGATGGTCGGCACACGAGTCGACCCATGCACCGGCGACATCGGGGCGGTCCGTCGCGAGGATGGCGCGAGTGCCCGTGACGACGAACGGTACGAACAGGAGTCGCTCGCCGGTCCGTGCCACCTCGAGCGCGCGTCGACACAGCGATCGCGCACGCTCAGCGTCGCCGGCCTGAAGGGCGGCCTCAGCGAGGCCCCAGATCGGTGGCAGGGTGTAGGCGACGAGCTCACTGCGCTCGCCGAACGCGAGAGACTCGGCAAGCGCAACCTCCGCCTCGCCGAGGTCGCCGCGTCCGAGGGCCACGAACCCGACCGTACAGCGCGCGATGTTCGTGGCGCGCCGACACCCGCGGTCGGAGATCGCCTGCCTGGCCTCGAGGACGGCGCCCGTCCAGTCGGAGCCCGCCCAGGCGACCATCGCCGATGTCGCCTGCATCAAGTGGGCACAGTGCGACTGCTCGATCTCGTCGGCGTACCGGCGTCCCTCGCCGAGATACTCGATCGCCAGTCCGTACCGCATCGAGCGAGCCGCCCACATCGCCGCTTCGCGATAGGCGGTGACGCCAAGTGATTCCTCACCGTCGATCCGGGCGGCGCGGGCGACCCGCGCCATCTCGCGCAGCCCGCGGTCGATGTCGCCGTCGAGGACGTCGACCATCGCGCGGCGGTAGGCGCCATCGCTGGCTCCCGCGGTATCACCGAGGCCGTCGTACAGGCGGATGTAGTCATCGATGGTCGCCTTCGCCTTGGCTCCTTCCAGCCCATCGATGAGCGCGGAGGCGAGGTCGATCTTGATCCACGCGACGGTCTCGTCCAATCCTGGACCAGGCGGCAGCGTCGCGAGCTCATCGAGCGCCGCCCGGATCGCCGGGGTGCGCTCGCTCAGCGGCCGTCCGGCTCGTGCCCACGCGACGAAGATCCCGGATCGCGCTCGGGCGACCCCGAGCGGGTCGCCGACCTCCCGATATCGTGCCTCCGCCTGGGTGAGGGCGGCTTCGGCAACCTCGTTCTCCTCGATGTCGCTGGCCTGCTCGCCGTAGGCCTCCAGGATGCGCGCGCAATCGGCGGCGGGCAGGTCGTCCGGGATGTGGTCAACCGCCCGCCGGTAGAGCGCGTACGCCTCACGATGCGCCGAGAGCCGGGCGGCGTCGCGGGCGCCGGCCAACGCCGACTCGAACGCGCGACGACCGAGGCCTGCCCGTTCGAAATGGACGGACGAATGGACCTCGGACTGGCCTTCGAGCTGCGCGCCGAACTCGCCCGCACGGGCGTGGTACCGGCGCCGGTCGCTGGGCGGCACGCTGCGGTAGATCGCGTCGCGGAGCAACTGGTGGCGAAAGTCATACAGGCCTCGGTCGCCCGGCGGCCACAGGACCGCATGGTCGACCAATTCCTGGAGCGGTGCGTCGATCGAGTCGGCGGGGACGTCCATGATCCCCGCGAGAACGTCGGTGACGAAACAGCGGCCGATGATCGCGCCGGTGCGAGCGACCGCCTGCGCCTCCGGGGACCGGTGTGAGAGCCGGCTCATGACGGCGTCCTCGATGGTGTCGGGGACGGTCGCCTCCCGGATCGCGACGCCGTTGGCCCGCGCATCGGCGCTCAGGGCGCCGAGGAGCTCTTCGATGTGGAGCGGGATCCCGTCCGTGCGGTCATAGACGGCTGCTGCGACGTCGCGCGGCGCGGGCAGTCCGGTATCGAGGATGAGCGTTGTCACGAGGGCGGTGTCCTCGGCCGAGAGGGGCGTCAGGCGAAGCTCCTCGGCGATCCGTTGGGTCAGCAGACGAGCACGCCAATCGCGGAGGCTCGTGCCGACGGGCGCTTCGTCGGTCCGGTAGTCGCCACAGAGCAGGATCGGGCGATCGCGCGAGCCGCGAGCGAGCTCCGCGATGACCTCGAGACTCAGGTCGTCCGTCCACTGCAGATCTTCGAAGACGAACAGGACCGGCTCCGGGCCTCCCGCGAGCAGGCGCTCGACCACGTCCATGACGAGTCGACGCCGCGTGACGTGCTCTGCCTCGACGGTCGCCGCGCACAGCCGGAGGACGTCACGACCCGCATCCGCGAACGCGGGCAGGCGCAGCATCGTCCGCGCGAGATCGAGGACGGATGCCGCCGGAACGTCGCGATCCTGCGGTGCCACGGACCCCCAGACCTGCGCGAAGCCGGCCTCGGTGGCCTTCCTGGCGACGGCGTGGAGGAACCGCGTCTTGCCGATGCCGGCCTCGCCGGAGATCAGCAGGAACTGGCCGCGGCCGTCGAGGACATCGGCGATGCGCCGATCGACCAGTTCCAGGAGGTCGTCGCGACCGATCAGGAGGGGACAGCGGACCGTACCTAGCGTGGCATCCATCGCCACCGAAGTGTAGGACGAGACCGTCGTGCGTCATCGGTCATTCGACCGATGACGCCCCCCGAACGCGGGTCGATGCTGCGGCCCGTCGCGACCGCTCGGTCCGACGAACAGCGTTGGAGGCTCAGATGGCGAAGTACATGGATGTCCACTCGGGTTTCTTCGGCGTGACCGCCGATCAGCTGGCGGCGGCCCACAAGGCCGATCTCGACATCGAGCGCAGCGAGGGCGTGCACTTCCAGCAAGCCTGGCTCGATCCCGAGGCCGGGAAGGTCTTCTGCCTTGCGACCGGACCCTCGCGCGAAGCCGTCCTGCGCATCCACGAGCAGGCAGGGCATCCGACGTCGGAGATCTACGAACTCACCGTCGAGGTGTGAGATGCGCCGTCCGTCCAGCCGACCGCCACGACCAGGCCTGCCTCGGCCACGAGTCGTGGCCGTCGGCGTCATCCTGATCGCCGGCTTGACGGCCGCCACTCCAGCCGTCCTGGCGGCGCAGCCGACGACCACGGTCGTCTACCCGACCGGGACCTTTCCGCAGGATGTCACGAACGTGCAAGCCGCCATCGATCGGGGTGGGAAGGTCCTGCTCAAGTCGGTCGACAGGTCCGGGATGGCTACCCCGTTCGACTTCGGTCCCGCCGTGGAAGGGCCCGGCTACGTCGTCATCGGCCGGAACGTCGACCTCGTGGGCGAGCGGACGCGTCGCGGGGCGACCACCATCGAAGGTGGCTGGGATCCCGTGTCGGGCTTCAGCTCCGCCCGAGTATCCGTACGGGATATCGACTTCAAGGGCCCGCTCGACGGCGCCCTCCTCTTCATCGTGCCCGGGACGGCCCGGACGCTCATCACCGGCAATCGCGTCTCGCATGTCGTCGGGGCGTACCGCACGCCCGACCGGACAACCGCCGAGGCGATCGTCGTCAGTGGTGGGATCGTCTCGATCGACGACAACGCGGTGACCGAGGTCGACGCTGATGCCGGAAGCGGGATCAGCGAATTCGGATCATCCGGCCCCGTCGAGATCCTGCGGAACCGGGTCAGCGGGACGAGCATGCACGCGATCGAGGCGTCCGGCCCCGGGTCGGTCCGGATCGCCGGAAACGTGCTGCGGCCGGGGACGACCAGAGACGCCTTCCCGGGGTTCGGGATCGAGGTCAACGGGCCTGGGACGTTCCTGATCCGCGACAACGACGTCCTCGTCGAAAGCCCGACGAGCATCGGCATCTGGGCCTTCGGCGCGCTCGGGAACGGCTTCGGCGAGGTCGTAGACCCGGTCATCGCGCACAACCACGTCGTGTTGCGACCCGTGGGCACGGTCGATGGCGCCTTGTACGACGACGGTATCGACCTCGCCGGCCGGGTCGCAGGTGCGGACGTGTCCGCGAACACGATCGAGGGGTCCGGCGCAACGGCGTTCAGCCTCTTCGACCTGGCCCTCGATCCTGCGGCGCCCAGCGACCTGGGATCGAAATCACTTCCGGGCGAACCGGATCACAGGGATGGCGACGGCGTTCGCCGACGTGTTCCTGGACGACGCCACGCACGACACGGTCTTCCATGGCGCGTGCAGGACGGTCGTCGATCTCGGGACCGACAACCACGTCACGTGCGCCGGACACGACGGACTGGACCGGGGCAGCGCGGCATCCTCGCTGGCGACCGCCCGGGAAATGGTACTCGGCCAACGGCTCGACGTCATCCACTCGCCACGAATCACCCACGCCTTGGATCGGACGATCGAACGACGGAAGGGACACGACCGATGACGAACCTCCTTCACGTGATCAGTACCCCCCGGGGCTTCGCGTCCAACACCGGTCGCGTGTCGAACGCGCTCCTCGAGGCCCTGTGCGAGCAGGACGACGACCTCGAGGTCACGACGCTCGACCTCTTCAAGGCCGACCTGCCCTCGGTGGCCGGCAAGAACATCGAATCGAAGTACATGCTCATGACCGGCCAGGTCCTCGACGACACGGCTCAGGCGTCGTGGCGACAGATCGAGCGGACCATCGAGCAGTTCCTCGAGGCGGACGTGTACCTGCTGACCGTTCCGATGTGGAACCTCGGCATCCCATATGCGCTCAAGTACTACATCGACGCGATCGTGCAGCCCGGCTATCTCTTCCGGTACGACGAGCACGGGGTCGCCGAGGGGCTGGTCCACGGCAAGAAGATGATCTGCGTCTCGTCGCGGGGCGGCGACTACTCGAGCGAGCCGTACAAGGCGTTCGACTTCGTCGAGTGCTACCTGCGGGCGATCTTCGGGTTCGTCGGGATCACGGGTATCCGCTTCTTCAACGTGCAGCCGATGGACATGTCGCACGAGCTGCGCGTCGCCGCTCAACGGCAGGCGGTCCGCGACGTGCGCGACTACGCCAAGAGCGGCGCCTGGCGGCCCACGGCCGTCGAGCGCACGCGCGACGGCGTCGCCACGCCGGAGCGGACGCTGATCGTGGCCTGATGGCACGGCCGAGCGTGCTGCGGCCAGTACGGCTCCCAGATCTCCCAGGTGCTGCGTCCGAGGGAGCAGCGCATCCGCGCGCTCGAACATCGAGGTGCGTATCGTGTACGCATCGGGATCGAGGTCGCGATGGGAGGAGAGGACCGTGGCGAAGTTGTCGGATGCTCGTCGGGAGGAGCTCACGCGCGACCTTTCGGCCCGCGTGGCTGCCTTCGCGCCGGATTGGACCGACGCGAATGACAACGATCCCGGCATCACGCTCGTCGAGCTGTTCGGGTTCCTCGCCGAGTCGCTCCTCTCGAGCCGACGTGTCGCCGCGCGCCCGCACCCGCGTGCGGGAAGTCCTCGAGCGGCTCGAGCGCGCCAACAACTCAGACTGTCAGGACGGCACGCTGACCCGGAGTCGTTTCTTCACCGGCAAGCTGCTCACGGTCGACGACCTGGAGCAGGAGCAGTCCTACCACCGGACCAAGCACCGACGCCACAACCGGCTGCTGCACGGGGTCGGGATCGTCGAGGGCCTCGCCGTTGGCCTGGAGCAGCGTCCAGACGGTGGCGACTCGACGATCGTGGTGTCTCCGGGCGTCGCAATCGATTCCAACGGCGAGGAGCTGGTCGTGTGCGAGCCGGCGAACATGGACCCGTGCCGGGGCTCATCCGTGTGCTACGTCACGATCGCGCTCGCGGAGCGACCCACGAGCCCGACGCCTGACGGCGAGTCTTCGCGGATCGAGGAGTCAGCGGCGGTCGCCGTGTCCGAGGACCTGCCAGCCGCGCACCTGGCGATCGCGCGCCTGCTCAACGATGGCGGCGCCTGGCGCTCCGACCCGAGCTTCACCGCGCCGCGAGTCAAATGAGCTGAGGCCTATGATCGACGTTCGTGCCTCGACGAACGGTGTCCGGAGGAGAATACAGGTCAGTCAGACGGAGGTGCCCGGGTGGAACGCATCCAGCTGCCTGCCGCACTCGGCAGCGAAGACGGTCGACGGGCCGCCACGATCGCGCGCCTGACGGAATTGACGGATTGGTACGGGAAGCACGCGCGCTTGGAGAACTGGAGCTACAAGGGATTGAAGGTCGTTTCGATCTCCGCGGCTGCCGTCGTCACCGTCCTGGCTGCGGCGTCGGGTCCGGCCATGCTCGTCGCCAGCTTGGGCGCCGTTGTGGTCGTGACGGAAGGTGTCCAGGCCCTGTTCCAGTTCCATACGAACTCGGTCGCCTTCTCCAAGACGAAGCAAGAACTGAGACGCGAGGAGGCACTCTATAGGGCGATGGCCGGCCCGTATGCGAGGACAAAGGATCCGGACCGACTGCTCGCGGAGCGCATTGAGGCTATGGCTGCCAGCGACCTGGACGCGTGGGTCGAGACTCAGCTTGACGAGAAGGCCAAATAGGCCGGGGCTTCGAAGACGCCCGGCGGGTTCGTCACCGGCGGGGCGTCACGAGGTCCAGGTCGCGCAGGACGATCGACCGCGCCTCAGGTCAATTCCGCGAGTAGCGCGCCGGCCAGACGTGCGATCCGCAGGAGGAGGCCGGACTCGTATGCACCTTCTATCGATCCCTCGACAAATCGGTCCGAACGGATGACCGCGGTGAGCAGCATCGCGAGCTGATCCGGGGTCGCCGCGGCGATCGCGTCGGGGTCGTCCCGAAGCGCCTGTCCTTCGGGGGTCTGGAGCCACGTCCCCCAGTCGAAGCCCATCATCATCCAGCCGCCGCGGCCGACGGCCGCCCGGAACGCATCGGCTGCTGGGCCGAACTCGAACCACGGGAGTTGTTGCACGCCACCGGTCGGCGGCGTCACCTCCCAGTGCCCGAAGTCCGTGTCAGGCGCCGCGAGGATCGGCTCGAGATCCGCGAGTATCCGGAGGCGCTCGGCCATGTTCACAGGACTTGCTCCGGTTCAGGCGGAGGCGATCAGCTCGGTCGGGAACCACGTTCGCCGTCGAGCCAGGCCCGAACGGGTTCGACATGCTCCTCGTGGAGATGGCCCGTGAAGTCCACCTCGACGAGCGGCTGGTCGGCCCACTCCACCACTGCCCTCTGCAGGTGGGCCGGCACGGTTTCGAGGGCCTCGATCAGGCGCTCATAGGACGCGTCGTACTCGGCAACCAGCCGCTCCGGAGCGCGGCCGGCGTGTTGCTCGCGGATCCAGTCGTTGACCTTGTCGACGTCGTCGTCGGCATCGAGGTCCGCGGGCCACGGCGGCGCGGGCTCGGGCTCGCCACGTGCCACCGCCAGGACGCGGTTGATCGTTCGCTCCCGCCACCCGGTCAGGTGACCCGCCATGTCGGCGAAGCTCCACTCCCCCATCGGGCCGGGCTGGGCGTAGCGCGCCGGCCCGACCTCGGCGGCGAGGGCTCGCCAGAACTCTTGGTCGGCTCGGAGCGCGGCGATCTGCTCGGCCTGGGTACGCATCGTCTCCTCCCCTGTTCGTGTCCGGGCCACGATCTCACGATCATGGGGATCGACGCGCCGACGGCCATGAAGGTGTTCGACCCGCGACCCGGCGTCGATGAGGTGTGGCCGGGCAAGGGCGTGATCTACTCGCAGCGGCTCAGCGCCCAGCGGACGAAGAGCCGCACTCGGCAAGATCGTCGGGACGCCGGCTTACAAGGCGATGACGATCCGCAGCTGGGCGACGACGCTGGCGTTGCTCGAGCGCATGGAGGCGCCCGAGGACGACGCGTGATTCTGGGTTCTTCTGGCTCAGCCCAGCAGTGGCAGCCCTCATCTGGATCCCCTACTCGGGTTTCATCGACGTTTGCCCGTGGCCCGCGTGACAACAATTCGGGACACTAGTCGCTGTCCACCAGGCCACATGGAGTACACCATCGCCGTGTCCGAGACCATCGACAACCTGATCCTTGACCTCCTCGAATGGATCGGCCCGGGCGAGCGCCCGTACCCGAGACCATGGAGGCGTGGCGGACCTCGTGCCCGCGACTGCCCGTTTGGGAGGACGCGACGGATCTGGGCTTCATCGAGCGCCGCCACCAGCCGGGTAGTCCGGCGCGCGTCTCCGTGTCATCGGCGGGTGCCGAGCACCTCCGGACCCGCCGGGGCGAGCGCCGCGCTGATCGGCCGGCGTCCTAGCTCGAGGTCGCCGCTCCAGCACAAACGGCCGACCTGTGGGATGGTTGCATCACGCAACCGAAGATCGCCGTTGAGCCCGAGGATCTCCGATGACCGATTACGCCGACTGGACGAAGAACCTGATCGCCGACATACGCGCCAACGGCCGCCCCACGAGTGGCTACTTCGAAGGGCGCTCCGTGATGGTCCTCACGACGACCGGGGCGAAGAGCGGCGAACCGAGAACGGCCGTCGTGACCTTCTCGCGCGATGGGGACGACTACGTCGTGGTCGGGTCGAAGAGCGGCGAACCCAAGGATCCGGCGTGGTTCACGAACCTTGTCGCGAACCCGGTCGTGACGGTCGAAGCCGACGGCCTGGAGTTCCAAGCCAGCGCGACGGTCGCGGAAGGGGCCGACCGCGACGCCCTATGGGACCGGCACGTGGCAGAACACACACAGTTCGCTGAATACCCTTCAAAGACCAGCCGAATCATCCCGATCGCCCGGCTCAAGCCGCTCGGCTGACCGCGGTTCCGGCCGGCGGGCCGTGATCAGGTGCAGAACTTGCCGGCCTCGAGGGGCACCGAGAAAGGCGCGACCTCGTTGTCCACGGTGATCGACTGGCCGAGGCCCTTGACGGTGACCTTGCCGCGGAGCGTGCCGAAGTTGAGCTTCGCAGGGTCGCCCTCGACGAAGGTCACGGGACCTCTCACGTCCCAATGCGCCGTGCCGCCGCCTGATTCCACGTCGTAGACGGCATGAGCCTCGGCGCTCGTTCCGCCTCTCGGAAGGGTGAACCTGATCGAGCCGACCGCGCCACGTGCGCCCATCGCGATCGTCCAGGCACCCTCCTTGCCGTTGCACTTCATGCCGCTCAGTCCGCCCAGGCCGGGCGCGACGACGTCGATCTTGTAGTCGGCAACCCCGACCGTGAACTCGAGCGTCTTCTTGCCAATCCCCCGCTTGCCGGTCTGTTTGAGCTCGATCGTGCCCTTGTCGCCCTCATCCCGGCCCGCCTTGAATGTCAGCGACACGGGCGGGTCCTGGGCGCGGTCCCGTGGCTCGAGGTTCTCCTTCCCGCTGAAGGACGGCCGTTACGGGCGCCTTGACCTGGGCGCCGTCGAACTTGTGTTTCGGGTCGACGGTGATCGTCAGCGACTGGGCCGGCTGGACCTGCTTCGATTCCTCGGAGGTCTTCATGTCGATGCACTCGCCGGAGCGCCAGAACGCCTCGGCCTTCTTGGCCGCCTCGGCGAGGTAGTAGTCGGCCATGGCGATCTGAGTGGTCAGGCTGCCCGCGGTTGCTGTCCGTGGCGTTGTTCGACTGCTGACCCGTCACGTCACCGATCCGGGCCGTCCCGCTGGCGGGGATGACGACCGTGAAGTTCGCCTGGGCGTTCCAGTCGATCGGCGCGCCCGGCGTGCCGTCCGCCGGCGCGCTTGTCCCGTGGACGCCGGACGAGACCGCCGCCTGGACTTCGGTCTGGATGAGGTGGGCGTCCTCACCGTCAATGACCTTGAAGGTCGCCTCGGTCGTGGAAGCGCCGCCGTTCTGCATGCCGTCAGGTCGGGTCACGAGCTCCTGGTTGACGATCCGGTACTTGCCTTCGCCGACGCCGTTCGCATCCGGGCAGGCGTTGACCTCGAAGTGGCCGTTGCCGGTCGAGATGCGCCGGGCCACCTCCTCGCCGGTTGCCGCCTTCGTGATGACCGCCGCCGACGTCATGACGACGTCGAACACGATCCGGCCCCGACCCTGGCCGAGAGTCAGCCGCTGGGTGAGGGTGAGCTGCTCCTTGAGCCCGCCGTCGAGGTTCGTGTCGTGGTTCTCGTTCCGGTTCTGGGACTCCGTGACGAACTGGTTGCCGCTGGCATTCGCGATCAGCTCCGGAGCGAAGCTCATCCAGGTCGAGACCATGAACGAGGTCGCGCCGAACAGGCTGCCCGACCACTCGTTGTCGCGCACCGTGGGAGGTGGCGCAGCCGGACCGACGGCCGCGATCCTTCGCGCGGCGTCGCCGGAAGTTGCGCTGAGGTCGAGCTCCATCTCGGCTATGAACTCCGCGATCGACTTCTCGCCGAATGCCGTCTCGAGCTTCTCGGTCTCGGCGAGGACGGCGGCGCCACCTGGGCCGATGACCTCAGCCGCGTGAACGTCGGCGAGGAGCTGGCGACGAAGCGTGAGCTCTGTCTCAGCGGCGGCGAGGTACGTCGCGTTCTCTGTTGCGGGGAGCGACGGCGCCGCGCCGGTCGTCGATGCGCCCGGCACCGAGCTCCCCGACGCCTGCGGGTTGCCGCTCCCCACGGCGGCGGGCCCGCAGGCGCCCACGAGGAGGCTGAGTGTGAGCCCGGCCGCGGCCAGGGATCTCGCAGTCACGGCACGGAGGGTCATCAACCCGGCCTAGTTGAGTGCGGAGATGATCGAGGCGGCCTGCGCTTCGGTCTTGACGTTGAAGAGCCAGATCGTGTCGCCGGCGATGTACTGGTAGCGCCTCCCCCCGTTGACCTCGCGGTACGCGACGTCCTTGCCGCCCACGCTGGCCTTGATGGCCTCAGTGGGATGGAAGGCGACTCCCATGACGATGAATACCGGGAGGAACACGTTTCCGTCCTGACCCGGCGCATGGATTGCTTCGACGAGGGTCGTGTACGAGTCGACCGTGGCACCGAACCGGCCCAGGACGACCGTCCGCAGGTCGAACCCGAATTCCTCCGCCATGACTCGGACGAGCTCGTTGCCGTCATCGGAGCCCGAGCAGAAGGTCTGCATCCCCGGGTTGGCCTTGGGGTCCTGGACCGGCTCGCCGTCGACGGTCTTGGGGAAGGTCTCGAGGAGCGCTTTCACCTCGGCAGTGACTGGGGGCTCGGCACCGCCTGCGAACTGCGCGCAGACATCCGTCGTCAGGTCGATGGGCGGTGTCGACCCGCCGCCCGGGTCGGTGGGTACAGCGCTGCCGTCGACGGGCGAGGCGGCGGGTGCCGTTGTCCCGTCGGCGGGCGCCGAGCTCGACGCGAGGGGCGCCCCAGTCCCCGTGGAGGCGGTTGGTGCCCCGCTGCACGCAGCGGCGACCAGGCTGCCTGCGAGAATCGCGGTGATCAGGCGCCCGCGCCGGGCTGTTCCACGTCGCTTCATCGTTCAATCCCCTTCTCTGCGACTGCGAGGTTTCACTGGCAGAAGGTGCCGACCTCGAGCTCGATGTCGGTGCGGCCTTCGCCGTTCTCGATAACGAAGTGGGGCGGGTCGCCGGCGACGAATGTGCCGGTGCCCTCGAGGTGATCTGGATCCCCAAGCAACATCTCGTAATCGACCTGGGCGGGGGCGTCGTCCGAGCCCTCGGGGATCTCGTAGAACGTGAACGCGCCGCCGCCGGAGGACTCCCGGATGTCGACGTTCCAGCTGCCGCCGGTAGGCCCGTGGCACTTTGCGACGCTGTAGGTGAGCGTCCGGCTCGACCCGTCGCCGCGGTAGTCCGGCCCGCCCGATGCGGAACCCGCGCTGGCCATCGGGCTCGGATCCGGAAGGACGGGGCTGTCTGTCGGCGAAGGCGCGGGCGCGCTCGCGGAGGCATCCGAGGATGCGGGCGATGACGCCGCACCGATTGGCGCCGACGCGGACGCGGTCGCGCCCGGGCCGCCGCTGCACGCGACCGTCACGGCCGAGACCAGGACGAAAACGATTGCCAGGCGATGGCTCACTGCTGATCCCCCTGTTCGGGTCCGTCGAGTGCTTCGGTGATCCGGTCGATCGGCATCGAGGCGGCCGTCGCAGCGGCCATAACGGCCTCCTGGGACGGCGCCTCGAACAGGTGGAAGACCGTCTCGTCGCGCGGCAGGAACGTCGTCCGCAGGTAACGGATCCCGGGCGCGACGTCCGCGGCCCGACGAGCCGCCGAGCGCGCGTCCTCGACGGCGCTCGGATGATTCGCGAGGTAGGCCTCGATGAGATAGATCGCCACGGACCGATCGTCGGGGCCGCAGGCCAGGCACCGAAACCCGGAAAACCCTAGGAATTGCCCCCGGCGATCTCGTCGATCCGTCGCGCGAGCTCCGTCCGGGAACGAATCCCGAGCTTGCCGTAGACCGCGGTGAGGGCTGCTTCGACGGTGTTGATCGAGAGGAAGAGGGCGGCCGCCGTCTCGCGGTTCGTGCGGCCCCGGGCGACCAGCGCTGCAACCGAACGCTCCGTCGCGGTGAGCTCGTCGCCGGCCGGCGCCCTTCCGCCGATCCTCGCGAGCTCTGCCGTCGCGCGTTCCGCCCACGCGACCGCGCCGAGGCGCTCGAAGGTCGCGTGCGCACGTTGGAGCGTCTCGCGGGCCGCGCGTCGCTCGCGGAGTCGGCGCTGCACACCGCCGAGCGCCAGATCGGTCAGGCCGGCTTCGAACGGGCGATCCAGCTGTGCATCCCGGGCCTGGACCGCGAGAAGGCCGTCGCGAGCCGCCTCGTGATTGCCGCGGGCGGTATCGATCAGGGCCTTCAGACGGCCGGCCGTGGCGGCGTCGCCGGCCCGATCCGACTCGGTGGCGACCCGCTCGAACAGGCCGGCGGTCTCGCCGGCTTCGTCCAGCCGCCCAGTGAGTGTCCAGGCCTCCGCGAGGTCCGCGAGCCAGGGCATCTCGCCGGGTTCGGCGACGCCGGCCGCGCGGAGGATCCGCGTCATCGGTTCGAGAAGCTCGACGGCCGCTTCCGGGCGCCCTTCGGCCACCGCGACGTGGCCGAGCGCCCACAGCGCGCTCTCCCCTCCCCGAGCGACGGCCCGTTCGCTCAGCGTCGGGTCGAACGGTCCGCCAACGGCGAGCTCCAACGCCCTCGCCGCGTCCGCCCTGGCGCGTTCGTGATCGCCGCGCCGCGCCGCGAGGACCGCGCGTTTGCCGAGGAGCGAGGCGATCGACGGCCCGTGCCCCGACTCCGTGGCCCGTCCGAGTCCTTCCTCGATGTGCCTTCCGGCGGTGTCCCATCGATCGGCCTGCAGCTCGACACGGGCAAGCCGGTTGAGGATCGACGGCAGCAGCGCCTCGTCGCCGTTCGCGATCGCGTCGGCGGCGAGCCCCTCGAACGCTGCGCGAGCGCCATCCAGGTCACCCACGCAGGTCAGGCAGCAGCCGTGCGCGAACGCCGGGCGCCTCGTCGCCGGGACCCGCCCGAGGATCGGCTCGAGCGCAAGACCTTCCTCGATCGTCGCCCTCCACGGCCGACCGGTCAGGCACTCGGCCAGTGCCTGGGTGGCGAGGCTCTCGGCGAGCGCGACCGAGTCGCCAGCTCGCCGAGCGATCTCGACCGCGGAACGGGCGTGGGCAAGCGCTTCGACCAGGTCCCGCCGGATGAGCATCAGCCCCCAGGCGATCCCCTCCTCGATCCCGCCGCGGAGCGCGTCGTCATCGCCCGCCTCGGCGAGTGCCTCCCGGAGGCCGTCGACGCTGGCCGTGATATCGGCGGCGAACGACTGGAGGCGGGCCTTGCGGGCGAGGAGCACCGCGTGGTCGCGTCCGGGAGCCGTGGTCGCGATGAGCGCGTCGAGGCGAACCGCCGCGCGAGCCGTCTCGCCGGCGGCGAATGCGCCATCGACCTCGACGAGGGCCCGGCGATACCGAGCGATCGCGTCGTCGGGCGGCGTCAGGCGGCCGGCGTGGTAGGCGAGGTCGGCGGCGGCGGACGGGCTACCGCGGCCGAAGGCGGTCCGGGCGCCGGCTTCGACGATGGCGGCCGCGGCCTCGTCGGGCATGTCGATGCCGAGCGCGAGATGGCGCGCCCGTTCCTCCGGGTCCTCGAGGAGATCGCCGAGGCGCCGGTGGATGTCCCGCCGGCGCGTCGGACCGAGCAGCTCGTAGGCGATCGAGGCGTGCAACGGATGCCGGAATCGGACGCCATCGATGGCCACGACGACGATCCCGGCGTCGATCGCCGTCTCCAGGTCGCGCTGCGACGAGCGGCCCAGCGCGGATCCGAGGAGGTCGATCCCCGGCGAGGCCAGGGCGGCGAGCACGCCGAGGGCTTCCAGCGTGGATCGGTCGAGACCTTCCAGCCGCGCCCGGAGGAGCTCCCCGACCGAAACCGGCACCGGAAGCGGCGCGCCGGGCGCGTACGATCGATCGGTGTCGGTCACGGCCCGTGCGAGCTCGATCGCGAGGAGCGGATTGCCGGCCGCCGCCTCGTGGATCCGACGCAGGGTCGGCCGAGCGACCGGGGCGGCCACGTTGTCCCGCAGGACGGCGCCCACGGCGCCGATGCTCAACGGTCCGAGCTGCACCACGAGGTCCCGCTCTCCGCCGGCGGAGGCGAGGGAATCGCCCGCGTTCGCGGGGCCGTCACGGCGAGCGAGCAGGACCCCGACGCGTTCGTTCGAGAGCCGTCGGAGTGCGTGCGAGAGGATGGCGGCCGACGCCGCATCGAGCCACTGGATGTCGTCGATGGCGATGAGGATGGGTTCGCTTGCGGCCAGGACCCGGATGAACCCGAGGACGGCAGCGGCGAGACCACCCGGGTCCGGTGGCTGGTCGGTCGGCTCGTCGAGCAGCAGCATGACCCGCAGGAGGCGGCGCTGGGGGGTCGGAAGGTCCCGATCAACACGCTGGAAGTCCGCGGAGACAAGGTCGCGAACTGCACTCAGCGAGAGTTGCCATTCGGCCTCTGCTCCCGACGTCGCGATCACCCGCCTGCCCGCCGCTCGTGCCGCGTCGACGACGGACCGCCAGACAGTCGTCTTCCCCGAGCCGGCCTCGCCGACAATCAGGCACTGCGCAGGCAGCGAATTCGATCGCAAGGACATGGTCCTGGATCGTCGCGAGCTCGTGATCGCGCCCGACGATCTGCGCGATTGTCTCGCTGGGTCCTGCGTCCACCCGCATATCTTGGTGCACCACGGCGAGAACCTTCGCTTTCAGGGCCTCATGTTCGGTCTCTGAGATCAGATTCTGGTCGAGCCGGCCCGCTCGCGTTCGGCAGTGACGGCGGGCGTGCCCTATCGTCACGGCCAACGGTCGTCCAGCGCTGGTCAGTCAGGAGGCTGGAGTCGATGGGGACGTTGCAGGAGCCGGCTCCGAGCATGCGACGCTACCTGCTCGCGTTCACGACCATCGTCGGCCTGATCGCGGGAGCCTGCGCAGGTGGGGCGTCTCCATCGGTCCCCTCCCCCACGCCCGCCACACCGTCGCCGCCCACGCCAACCGCGACCGCCACTCCCCAAGCGGTGCTGGTCGTCGGTCGGAATCGCCCCGTCACCGTTCATGTACCGGCGAGGTACGACGCGAGCCGGCCGGCAGGGCTGGTGATCCTCCTGCATGGCTACGGGGCATCCGGCCTGGGGACAGACGACTACTTCCGCCTGGCTCGGGCGGCGGACGCACGTGGCTATGTCTACGCCTACCCCGACGGGACGAAAGACAGCAACGGCAACCGGTTCTGGAATGCGACCGACGCCTGCTGCAACTTCGACAGGTCCCGCGTCGACGATGTGGCCTACCTCGCCGGCGTCATCGCCGAGATCCAGGCGAAGCTCGCCATCGACCCCAAGCGGATCGCTCTCGTCGGCCACTCGAACGGCGGGTTCATGTCGTATCGGATGGCCTGCGATCGAGCCGACACCATTGCGGCGATCGTGAGCCTGGCCGGCGCCACCTTCGACGACCCGGCCGACTGCGCGCCGAGCGAACCCGTGTCGGTCGCTCAGATCCACGGCACGGCCGACGGCGTCATTCGCTACAAGGGTGGTGACGCCATCAACGACGTGACCTACCCGGGCGCCGAGACGACGGCCCAGACGTGGGCAACGTACGACGGCTGTGGCGAGACCCCGTCGCCGCTCAGCGCCAAGGTCGATGTCGACGCGATCCTGACCGACGGAGCCGATCCGGCCGAGACGTCGGTCGCGGAGTGGTCGGGCTGCAGGTCAGGTGCGGTGGTCCAGCTCTGGACGATCCCGAGCGGCGGCCACTCACCCGTGATCGCGGCGTCGTTCGCGGACTCGGTCATGGCCTTCCTGGTCGACCATCCAAAGCGTTAGGGGCGAACCGGTTCGGGACGGCAACCGCGCGGCGATGGGCATCGTGGGACCGATCAGGACCGAGGGTACAGACAACGATCCCGGCATCACGCTCGTCGAGCTCACGCTGATAGGCCTCGCCTGCCTGCCACGTCGGGCCTGTCGCACATGTGCTACAGTTCGCACATGGATATCGGATCGCGCGAGCTTCGGAACAACACCAAGTCCCTCCTCGACCGCGTCGAGGCCGGTGAATCGATCACGATCACGGTGGCCGGGCGGGCTGTGGCGAGTCTTGAGCCGATCGAACGCCGGCCACGCTTCATCTCGCGCGATGAGTTCGTCCGACGGGTCGTGGCCCATCAGGCAGACGCTGCCCTCCTCGAGGAGCTCGGGGCGTTGACGCCGGACACGACCGACGACCTGCCTCCATTGTGAGCGACGGGCTCGCGGACACGACGGTCTTCATCGCCGCCGAGTCCGGACGCCGCATCCGCGAGGACGCGCTGCCTGATCGACTCGCCGTCTCGGTCATCACCATCGGCGAACTCAGGGCGGGCGTCCTTGCAGCGGCCGACCTCGACGTTCGAGCCCGACGCCTCGACACACTGGCAAGCGCCCTCGCCCTCGAGCCCGTACCGATCGATGACGCCGTCGCCCAGGCGTGGGCCAGCCTGCGCGTCCGACTCCGCGACCACGGCCTTCGGATGCCGGTCAACGACTCGTGGATCGCCGCGACGGCGATCGCGCTCGGGGTGCCGGTCGTCACCCAGGACGAGGATTACGTCGAGGTCCCTGGACTGGCCGTCATCCACGTGTAGGGTCTTCGACGGCCGGCTGCAGCGACGCGCCACGGCGTCACTCGTCTCGGTGTCAACGGCCGGGGTCGTGCACCTGCGGAGTTAGAGTGGCGCAATGAGTTTCAACGTCGCCGCTGAGGCTTACGACCAGTTCATGGGCAGTTGGTCGCGGCAGCTCTCGGCGCCCTTCGCCGACTTCGCCGGGGTCGGGAGCGGACATCGCGTGCTCGACGTTGGCTGTGGCCCGGGCATTCTCACCTCGGAACTCGTCGACCGCCTGGGGGCGGATGCGGTGGCGGCCGTGGATCCGTCCGAGCCCTTCGTTGCCGCAGCTCGGGAGCGCCATCCTGGGGTCGACGTGCGACCGGCGACCGCGGAGGCTCTCCCCTACTCTGCCGACGCCTTCGACGCCGCGCTTGCCCAGCTCGTCGTCCACTTCATGACCGATCCCATCACCGGACTGCGCGAGATGGCACGGGTGACTCGCCCCGGCGGGGTTGTCGCCGCCTGCGTCTGGGACCACAGCTCGAGTCGTGGCCCGCTGAGTGTCTTCTGGCGGGCCGCCCTCGACCTTGACCCGAACGCCACCGACGAATCCCGGCTTGCGGGCGCCCGCGCGGGTCACCTGGTCGAGCTGCTCGAGGCGGCGGGCATGCGCGAGACGATGGAGACCGAGCTGTCGGTCACCCGCGACTTCGGGTCGTTCGACGAGTGGTGGGCTCCGTACACGCAGGGCGTCGGGCCGGCCGGCGCCTACGTGGCCAGTCTTGGACCGGACCGGCAGGTGGAGCTGCGCGACCGATGTCGGACGATGTTGCCGAGCGGTTCGTTCTCACTTGAGGCCGTTGCCTGGGCCGCGCGGGGCACCAGTCCGACCGCCTAGAGTCCGGCCCAAGAGAGGGAGCGACTCAGGCGGTGCCGAGGCACAGCGGCAGTACGCGCGCTGCGAGGACTGATCGGAAGACGTCGACGACGAGCGCGGCCCGGTCCTTGTCCGGCAGGTCAGAGTCGAGGAGCGGGTCGAGCACCTGGTCGATGCGTTGGCGGCGCTCGACCGAAGTCAGCTCGGTCCGGACGCTGAGCGAGATGTCCCACAGCTCCTCGTAGAGGAACCACGCGAACTCGTCGTAGATCAGACCCGCCTCGATCTCCCAGGCCTCCGCCGACTGCAAAGCGGCGCCGATCTCCAGGACAGCCGGCAGCGCGCGCTCCAGCAATTCCCCGAGGCCACGCTCCTGGCGGTTGCGCATCTCCGGCAGGCTCACGCTGGCGACGGCGGCCGTTCCCAGCGCGGCACCCCAGCGGCTCGCCGTGCGTGAGGCTGACTTGCTTTCGAGTGTCCGCAGGCACGAATGGAATGCACGCGCGACGCCGCGCGCTCGTGCGGCCTCCGCGCCGCCGACGGCCACCAGCGCCTTCTGGAGTTGCCAGAGGTCGTCGGGCGTCGGGTTCGCCAGGAGCCGCTCGAGCGACGATCGCAGGGCGGCAGGCGCGGGATCGATCATGGGCACGATCATCTCAACGAGATCAATGCCCGTCCAGTGGTCCCGCGGACCAAGGCGCGGTAGGGTGTGACGTGATGAAGGCAGTCGTCCAGGACCGCTATGGGCCGCCCGATGTGCTCCGGATCGAGGACGTCGACCAGCCCGTGCCCAAGGCCGACGAGATCCTCATCCGGGTCCGCGCCAGCACCGTATCGCAAACCGACACGCACGTTCGGGGTGCCCATCCGTTCTTCTGGCGGCTCATCGGCGGGCTTCGGCGGCCGAAGTGGCGCACGCTCGGGGTCGACCTGGCCGGCGAAGTGGAGGCGGTCGGTTCGGCGGCGACCGGATTCCATGTCGGCGATGCGGTCTTCGGTAGCCCGTCGTCGTACCTCGGTTCCCATGCGGAGTACGTCTGCTCGCGGACGGGCCGGGCGCTGGCCCTCAAGCCAGCCGCGATGACGTTCGAGGAGGCCGCCGCGGTCTACGACGGGGGATCGCAGGCCCTGGCGGCGCTGCGGCAGGCCGACGTGCAGCCGGGCAACCGTCTACTGATCTACGGGGCATCCGGATCACTCGGCACGGCCGCGGTGCAGCTCGCCAAGCACTTCGGGGTGCATGTCACCGGCGTCGACCAGCACGAAACACGTCGATCTCGTCCGATCCCTCGGTGCCGACGAGGTGATCGACTACACACGGCAGGACTACGCGAAGGCCGGCCAGACGTACGACGCGATCATCGACGCCGTCGGCAAGCAGACCTTCCGCCACGGCCGGCGCGCGCTGGGGTCGGGCGGCGTGTACGTCGCCACGGACGGGTTCGAGAACCTGTTGGTGTGGGTCGTCATGCGGCTTGTCGGGCGCAAGCGACTTCGGTTCGCGGCAGGTCGCCGGAGCAAGGAGGACGTCGAGCTCCTGAAGCAGCTGGTCGAGGCGGGCGAGTATCGGGCGATCATCGATCGGACCTATCCGATGGCCGAGGTCGCCGAGGCCCATCGCTACGTTGAGGCCTGGCACAAGGCCGGGAATGTCGTCCTGACGATTCCGTAGGCTCGACGCGGATCGCGCCCGATCGATCTCCGGCTGGGTCGCGGTGCGTCTCTTCTACCTGCTCAACGATGCGGATGTCCGGCCGCCGGTCGACGGTGTGTATGAGCTGATCGCGGCCGTCGCCGACGGCCGGGTTTCGGGACGTCGAGCGGATCGCCGAGCAGCTGGCCGCGTGGCGGAGCTGACCGTCATCAAACGGTCGGGTCGGGCATGAACTCACGGACCTTCTGAGCGCAGCGGCAGGCGACGGCAATCTTGGCAGCCCACTCCAGCGCCTCCTCGCGTGAGGGCACGTCGACGACCGCGAATCCGCCGAGGTACTCCTTGCTCGCCGGGTACGGGCCGTCGGTGACCGTCCCGTCGGTGGCCACCACGCTCGCCTCCTCGTGGTCCGTCAGCCCGCCGTCGAACACCCACACGCCGGCGTCCTTGCCCTCCCGGGCCACCGCGTGCGCAGCCTCGGCCACGGCGGGCAGCTCCTCCGCGGGGAAGGTCATCGCGCCTTCACTGAACGAGATCAGGTACCGCGTCATCTCATGTCTCCTCGTCCCGGCGGGCTGTCGACTCAGCACCGGCCTCACTCAGCCGGCGTCACGCTCCGCATCATCGTTGAAGTCAGTTTCATGGTCATCGCTCCTTCGCATCGGGGTCGATGACGGTCAGACCGTCGGCAGAACGGAAACTCATCGGCCGGGCGCACAGACGCCGCTGTGCTTCGGTCCTTCAGGCGATTTCAAGCTGGATCCCTCACGGTCGAGCCCTGATCAACGCGGCTACGTTGCCGCCTTCACCCTCTCAGGGCAGGCGGCCGACGATGAGCTGCGCAGCGGTGACGCTGGCATCCTGGCTGCACGCGGGGAAACCGCAGTAGAAGTCGAAGAAGTTGGTCCCGTCGATCACGAACAGCGCGCTCAACGAGACACCGCCGGCCGAGCCGGAGCCGTACGCCGACCGATCGAAGTAGGTCAGGTCCGTGACCGGGATGTCGGCCGGGACGTCTGAGCGCGCCGCGTCCCAGTAGGCTTGCGCGGTCGCGGCGTCCGGTGCCGGCGGGGCAAGGATGACCTTCACCTCGGTCAGGCCGCTCTTGAACGTGCAGGCGCGATCCGGATCGAGCGTCTCGCTGACGCCATCGCTGAGCTTCTTGCCCATGGCCGTCGAGGCCTCAGCGGCGGTGAGGAGGGTGCACGGGTCGATCGCACCCGGGGTCGGTTGGCCGCCGTCGGCGGAGCTCGCGCCCGGCTCCTCGGTCGGCGAGGCGTCAGGGCTTGGGCTTGTTTCGGGGACCGCGGTGGCGGTGAGCGTCGCGACAGGGGCCCGGGTCGCAGTGGGCTCGGACGGCGTGGCCGCCGATGTCGTGCAGGCGCCGAGTGCGATGGCGGCGATCGAGATGAGGGCAATTGCAGGCTTCCAGCGCATGAGAGTCGAGACCTCCTTGTCTAGCATCGATCTCCGTCCGTCAGCCGGATCGCGACGGCGATCCGGTCAGCAGGCGCCCCGACCCGCGCAGTGAGCTGGCGGGCAGACGCTTCATCGGTGGCTGCGATCAGCGAGAAGACGACCCGGTCGCGGGGCATGAGGATCGAGCCGACGTGCTCGACCGCGATTCCCTCCGCGGCCATGGCCCTCGCCGCCCGTTCGAGGCTGGCCGCGAGGGATCGCGCCCGAGCCTCGTCGATGTCCGGCCAGTAGCGCTCCACGAGGAACGTGCGGGACTCGGGCGGGGCGTCAACCGTGCTGTCCATCGATCCGGAGGGTCCACCGCGGGCCCCGTTGGACGAAAGAGGCAGCTACCCCGATCTGTGCCGGGCGGTCCCCTCCCCCATCCGGGCGCCGAGCTCCGCGCGGGTGTGGATGCCGAGCTTCGCGTAGACGCGGCCGAGCACGTTCCCGACGGTCTTCGGCGCCAGGAACGCACGCTCGGCGATCTGGCGGGCGGACAGCCCGGCCGCGGCAAGCTCGGCGACCAGCTGCTCGGTCTCGGTGAGTTCGCCGGGCGCCCGAGGCCGGCGGCCCACGCGGCCGAGCTCGGCCCGCGCCCGCTCGGCCCAGACGGGAGTGTCGATGCGCTCGAAGATGGCCAGGGCCTCGCGCAGGCGCTCGTCGGCGAGCCGCTTCTCCTTCCTGCGCCGGTGGATCGTGCCCGCGAGGAGCAGGGTCCGGCCGCGCTCGAAGGGCATCGCCAGCTCGTCGTGGGCTTGCAGGGCTCGCTCGAGGGCGGCAATGGCCGCATCCAGGTCGCCTCGAGTCGCGTGCAGCAGGCCCCGCCCGCGCGCGGCCATGACCCGCGTCCATGGCGTCGGCGCGACCCGGCCCGCGTATTCGAGCGACTCCACGATTCGCTCCGCCTGCTCGATGTCCCCCGCGCCGACGGCTGCCTCGACCCGGTCGCCGTCGAGCTTGAAGCGCCCGGGGTGGCGGGTCCCGCTCGCCTCGGCCGCCGCGGCCGCGCGCGTCAGCTGCGCGAGCGAGTTGGCGGCATCACCGCGCGACAGCGCGACGAAGCCGAGGATGTGGCGGTGGTAGACCTCGAGGGCGAGATCGCCGCTCGCCAGCGAGAGCGCGAGGCCCTCGGTGGACAGGCGCTCCGCCTCGTCGAGTCGGCCGCGATGCGCGGCGACCAGGGCAATGCCGCGGAGCCGCCACGACGGAAAGACGTCCGCGCCTTCGTGGGCGTAGCCCTCGACCGCGGCCCGGGCAGAGGCCTCGGCGGCGTCGAGGTCGCCGCGGAGCACCTGGAGGCCAGAGAGCGAGACGAAGTTGAAGGGATCGTCGCCGCCCGGGCCGGCTTTCGCTTCGATGAGCCGCTCCGTCATTTCGATCGCGCGATCGACCTGGTCGAGCTGGCGCGCGAGCCCGTACGCGATCCCGTCCGCGCCGTCGTGCTCCCACGAACGGCCGTGCTCGCTGATGAGCGCGGACCCCTCCTCCGCCTCGTCGGCGCGATACCCGCGGACGAGGCCGAGCTCGGAACTGGCGTGAAGCAGCAGGAGGTTCGCCCGGAGGTCGGGGTCGACCTGGCGGCCATCGCCGACCCGATCGAGCAGCGCGAGGGCGTCGGCGACCATCGCGTTGCCGCCTTCGAGGTCGAGCTGCATCACGAGGAACGCTGCCCGACCCATGACCCTGGCCCGGAGGATCGGGTCGTCGCCGGCCTCGTCGACGGCCTGCTGCCCGAGTCGGACGGCATCGGGGGTCTGGCCGTGGTAGTAGCGGATCAACGCTCGCAGGCTGAGTGCCTCGGCTCGCTCCGGACCGGGTGACGCGCCGGCGATGGCGACGTCGAGGATCCGGTCGGCCTGGACGTAATCCGAGACGTCGATGAAGAGGGTCTCGGCGGCGAGCCTCGCCCGGCGCATCGCGTGGTCCGAGTCGTTCACCGGCGTGAGCGCCGCCGCTCGTTCGTACAGTGCCGCAGCATCGAGGGTCGCCCCGCGGTCGCGAATCGTTGCCGCGGCAGCCTCGAGCGCCGCCGCGACGTCCGGATCACGGCCTTCCGTGGCGCCGGCCAGGTGGCGCGCCCGAATCTCGTCCGAGGTCGCGGTCCGGGCGAGCGCGGCATGGGCACGCTGGATCGCGGCGCCGTCCGCGGCCGCGAGCACGGCCTGGCCAAGGAGCGGGTGCGTGAACCGGACGGCGCGGCGGTCCATCGTGGCGACCCCGGCGTCGAAGGCGGGGCCGAGCGCATCGGGCGCGTTCGGATCGGCACGCCTGAGCCCGTCGATCGTCGGTTCGGCGGCGACGGCCGCCAGCAGCAGGGCCGAGCGAGTCGCTTCGGGCAGTGCCGCGACACGTGCCTCGAGGAGGCTGCCGAGCGTGTCCGGGATCGGCACGCGCCCATCGGGCGCAAGGCCGGGCCCCGCGTCGCCAAGGGCACGCGCGATCTCGAGCGCGTAGAACGGGTTGCCGGCCGAGGCCTCCTCGATCCGGACGAGGGCGAGCCGCGGGAACGAGCGCCCGAACCTCGCGAGGAACAGCCTGTGCAGCGCCGCCAGCGGCAGCGGTCCGACCTCCAGGCGATCTCGTTGATCCGGCGGCACACCGCTGAGCAGCCCATTCGCGCGGGGATCGAGCGAGCCCCGGGCGGCCAGGAGGAGGCCGATCGGCCTGTCGACGAGCCGTCGGACGGCGTAGGCCAGGATCGCGGCGGTCGCGTCGTCGAGCCATTGCACGTCGTCGATCGAGACGATCAGCGGGCCGTCCGCGCCGAGCTGTCGCAGGAGGGTCGCGGTCGCGACGGAGAGGGTTCGCTGGTCGGGAAGCTGCCCGGTCGGTTCGGCCCGGAGGACCGCGATCTCGAGGGCATGGCGCTGGACGGCCGGAAGGCGCGCCAGCTCGTCCGAGGAAACCTCGGCGAGGAGATCCGTCAGTCCGCCGAGGGCCAGGCTCCGCTCCGATTCCGCCGGCGCCGAGCGGAGGACGCGGGCGCCGCCGCTGCCGGCCCGCCGGACGGCCTCGCTCCAGATGCTCGTCTTGCCGATGCCGGCGTCGCCGATGACGAGGAGGCTCGCAAGGCCGCCGCGCGCGCGCCTCGACGAAGCGGTCGACCGCCTCGAGCTCCGCTCGGCGGCCGATCAGGTCACCCGGACGTCCGACTCCTGAGCACCCCCGATCGGCATGGCGGCCACCCTCAGCGCGGGGCGGAGATCGCGTGGCCGACGACGGGCGTGCGTCGGGGGACGTCGACGGTGTCGGCGAGGACGTCGCTCATCTCGCGGATTCTAGGGCTTGCTCGCGATCACCCGATCCGATCCTTCGAGAGCGGCTCCGGGCCTTCGGCGCTCGCGCCCTTCACCCGCCGACCGACACGCTCGCGAGCCAGATCTCCGAACCGCCGTCGATCAGCGATTCGACGAGCAGCACGGGCTGGCCAGCGAGCGTCGCGCCCTGGATCGTGTGGATGCCCTCGCTGCCGGGGATGTCCTCCGCTCGCAGGAGAACCGTTCCGGTGCACGACCAGTGGATCCCGTCATCGCTCGTCGCCCCGAGCACATCGTTCTCGCGGTCGGGGGCCGGGCTCCCGCCGAACAGCATCAGGTAGCCGTCGCCACGGCGCCAGACCTGGGGCCCGAGGGCCGCCGCGGCCGTCGCCGGGCCGCACGCCCCCGGCGCGATGACGGGATCGCCATCGGTCGGTTGCGCCGGGTTCCCGGCCGAGGCCGTCGCCGGGTCGTCGTAGCGGGCCCAGGTCACCCCGTCGTCGGACGACGCGTAGCCGATCCCGCCCCGGACCGTCGTCCCGGGCCGCTGGCCCTCGTACCACATCGCATCGCCCGAGCCCTCGGGCAGGACCGCCGAGACCGCCGCGGTCTGGTCGTCCCAGGCTCCGGTCGGCCCGGGGGGCAGCACGCGTTCCTCGCCGGCCGCGACCGTCCACGGACCCTCCGCCGCCGGCGCCGTCGCGCGCCAGGTGGAGAAGCTCGTGCGGGCCGCCGGCGTCGCGGCCCAGCCGTAGAGCAGCCACGTCCCGTCGGCCGCGCGCAGCGCAGCCCCCGGGATCGGACCGGGCGGTGAAGTCCTCATGCCCAGGTCGGTATAGATCGGGTCCGGGTCGACCGACCAGGCACGCCCGTCGGCGGATCGGGCCAGTGTGACCAGCTGGTCCCCACGCGCCGACCCGAACCAGACGAGGAACGCCACGAGCGATCCGTCAGCGTCCACGGCCGTCGCGGCCGGCATGACCGCAGCGTGGTTCGGCGGGCCGTCGCCGCGAACGATGACCGGCCTGTCACCGACCAGCGAAACGGTCATCGCCGGGCCGGACGCCAGCGCGACCGGCGATCGCGAGGGGGAGACGCCGGGCGCGATGGTCGGCGGCCGCGAGTCGGAAGGGGCATGCGAGGGGCTGGCCGGCCCGTGGGACGCCGGCGAGGCGGCTTGGCATGCGACGAGGACGATCGCGGCGGCGAGCGACAGAGGGCGTCGGTTCATGTCCGGTAGAGACCCGGCGCCCCGCTCCTGTGACAGCTCAGCCCGACGGCACCCCCGACGGGCCGGCGTGGAGGTCGCCGAGGACGATCCGGTACCCGCCGCCCGCGACTCGCTCGAGGACGACCGGCGTCCCGTCGACCATCGACCTGACCCGACCACCGGCATCGAGCGTCAGCTCATCGGCCAGCCAGGCGCGAGCGGCGGCGGCGTCCGACGGATCGGCGAACGGCAGGCCGATCAGTTCCCGGAGCCGGTCCGATCGGTCGCGGTCGAACGCCACGCTTGGCGTTCCGGGCGGGTCCGCGGTGACGTGGATCTCCCCGACGCGCCCGTCGCGATCCTCGGAGACGACCATCGCGAGCGCGAGCATCTGCGTCGTTGTCGTCGTGCACACGATCGCGTCCATGCGCGGCTGGCCGGGCGACGCAGTGGCGCCTGATCGGCAGGCGTATCCAGCGCTGCGCAGGTCGTACGAGATCTGGGAGCCGGCTCGGAACACGGGCGCCGGGCTGGCCCCCGGGCCTCGCGGGGCGCCGATCGCGAAGGCGAACGCCAGGATGACGATCGCGGCGGCCGCGGCGAGCGGCGCCTCGGATCGAATCCGGGTTCGCGTCGCGACCGGTGGCGGCGCTGCCAGGACGTCCGCGAGCAGCGGAGCGACGACCAGCGACCGCGCCGCGGCCGTCAGCCCGCGATCGAACGCGGCCTCGCTGCGATCGGTCATCGCTCGGCGTCCTGCCAGGCGCGCAGCAGCCGGGCGCGCGCCCGCGAGGCGATCTTGCGGGCGTTGGCGTGGCTGACGCCGACGAGCTCCGCGACCTCGATCAGCGAGTATCCGTAGCCGTGTTGCAGGATCACGACGGCGCGTTCGCGCGGCGCGAGTCCGTCGATCAGCTCGCGAAGCTCGAGGCCGGAGGCTCGCGGGGCCGGCCGCTCCCGACCGGCGAGCCCGTCGAGCAGCTCGCGCAGGCGGCGGCCTCGGCGGTTCACGCGAAAGCTCCGGTGGACGCAGATCCGGACCAGCCAGGCTTCGGCCGCGAGCGGGTCACGAAGCTGGCCGGCGCGTGCCCGTGCCATGAGGTACGTGTCGTGCACGACGTCCTCTGCGAGCGCCTGCCCGACGAGCGAGATCGCGATCCGCTCGAGCCGTGGGCGGGCAGCGACGAACGCCTCGTCCACGTCGATCAACGCGCGGCGGACTACTGGGATGATTCGGGGCTCGATGCCCTCGATCTCTGTCATGGCGATACTCGATGGAGACCCGGCGGGCACCGACTGTGACAGCACGCGCGGATTGGCTGCCCGTCAGCAGCTGCCGAAGACATAGCCCGCATCGGTCGGCGTCACGAGGTCCAGGTCGCGCAGGACGATCGACAGGTTCGGGTATGCGTGGCAGGCGGCGTCGAAGTCGGGGCGGCGATACTCGATGACCAGCACGTGGTCGCCGTATCCGCGTGTGTAGGCGTCGCACTCCTCGTACCGGTTGCATTCCTCGGCAACGGCAAAGTCGGTGTCCATCTCGGCCTGCCGGCCGACGATCTCAGCCGAATTCTTCTGGGCGATCGGCAACCCCAGGGCATGCGCGGCATCGGCGAAGAGGCGCATCTGGGCCACGGCGTCGTCCTCGCTGATGAGCCGATCCGAGCGAGTGAACGTGTCGAGGTTGTCGATCTCGACCGCGTCGAAGCCGTCGGCGGCGCACTTGGCGATCCACTCCCCGATGACCTCGGCAAGCGCGGTCCGACGCTCGGGCGTCGTTGGGGCGAGCATGATCTCGTCCCAGTCGGGGTCGATGACGAGGTTGCCGTCCTTGTCGCGGAGCATCAGGTCGGGGTGCTCCGTTTTCCACAGCGCCACGTCGTCGGGCTGGACCTGGAAGCCGTTGACGTAGCAGATGTTGTAGAGATCGGGCTCCGGGGCCTCGGTGCGGTCGCGCGAGACGACGGTGACGCCGGCCGGTGGCGGGTATGCGCCGCCGAGCTGGTAGTCGAAGCCGGCGTTTGGCGGCGGCAGCCGAACGGACACCTGCGTCGGCGAAGGGCTGAGGCTCGTGGGACTCGCAGCCGGCTGACTGACCGACGGCGGCGTCGGGCTGGACACGGCGACGGACGGCTCGATCGATTGCGTCGGGAGCGTCGGTGCCGAGTCAACTCCGCACGCCGTTGACACGATCGCTACCACCGCGGCGAAGGCGACGAGCGCCGTTCGATGGCTCGGGCGTTGCGCCATCAGCGGAGTGTAGGCGCGTCGTCGGCGACTAACGCGCCTCAGGTCAATTCCGCGAGCAGCGCGCCGGCCCGACGGGCGATCCGGAGGAGGAGGCCGGACTCGTATGCACCTTCAATCGATCCCTCGACAAATCGGTCCGAACGGATGACCGCGGTGAGCAGCATCGCGAGCTGATCCGGAGTCGCCGCGGCGAGCGCGTCGGGGTCGTCCCGAAGCGCCTGTCCTTCGGGGGTCTGGAGCCACGTCCCCCAGTCGAAGCCCATCATCATCCAGCCGCCGCTGCCGACGGCCGCCCGGAACGCATCGGCTGCTGGGCCGAACTCGAACCACGGGAGTTGCTGCACGCCATGGGTTGGCGGCGTCACTTCCCAGTGCCCGAAGTCCGTGTCAGGCGCCGCAAGGATGGGCTCGAGATCCCCAAGTATCCGGAGGCGCTCGGCCATGTTCACAGGACTTCGTTCATCCGGCCCTCCACTCTACCGATTGCGGAAGCCGTCGATCAATCCCCGGTGGCGCCGAACGTCGCCGGGACGGGGCCTCGTCGTCAGAAACGCTTATGGGGCCGGCGCCACGTTCGGGTTGACGTGGAACACGTTGTCCGAGTCCCACTCGCGCTTCAGGGCGGCGAGGCGGGCGAGCTTGGCGTCGCCGTAGATCCGGCGCGACTGCTCTGGGCCGGCGTCGGAGTTGCCGTTCGCGTATGCGCCGAGGGCTCGGTCGGGTTCGACGACGGCCAGGGCCCGCCGGCACCAGTCGGCGTTCGCCTCATCGAGGGCCGGGTCTGTCCAGTCCGCGTCGGCGCTGAGGTCGAACGCGGACGCTCGACCGGCGTATGCAGTCGCGTCCTCGGCGACGCGGCCGATCGCGCCGCCCAGGGCAGTGACCGAGAAGGTCCCTTCCCCCGGCGCAGTCGCGACGAGCTCGACCAGCTCATCGAGGGCCTCGCGGCGGACGTCGTTCGCGTTGTGGCCGTTGATGAACGATCGGCTGCCCCAGGCGAACGCGAGGTCGTGAGCGGTCTGGACGTCGAGGTACGGCACGCTACCGATGGTCGCGGTCAGCGTCTCCGGCCCGACGCGGAGGCCGGCCGTATCTCGCGCGACGTCCTCGGCGGATCCGCTGTGGTTCCAGGCCAGGTAGACGATCGGCTTGCCGACGGTGTCCTCGGGGTAGCCCTCGTCGGGTCCCGCCAGGGCGATGCCGAAGATCACAGCGACCGCATCGGGCGCACTGGGCGCGAACTCGCGGAACATTGTCCAGATCTCCTGGACCCGGCTCGCCGGGAACGTGAGGACGCCGCGGTGGAGGTCGGGGCCGAACGGCTGGAGCCGGAACTCGAAGGCGGTCGCGATCCCGAAGTTCCAGCCGGCCCCGCGCAGGCCCCAGAAGAGCTCGGGTTCGTCGGTCTCGGTCGCGCGGACGAGCCGGCCGTCGGCGGTGACGATCTCGACGGCGGCCAGGTTGTCGATCGTGAGCCCGAAATGGCGCTGCAGGCGGCCAATTCCGCCGCCGAGGGTGAGCCCGGCGACGCCGGTGTGGCCGATGACCCCGATCGGGCAGACGAGCCCGTGCGCCTGGGCGGCGACGTCGAGCTCGCCGAGGAGCGCGCCGCCGTTGGCCCGGGCGGTCCGGGTTCGCGGATCGGCCTCGACGCCGCGCATCGCGGACATGTCGACGAGCAGGCCGCCGTCTGCGCCCGCGAGGCCTGCGGCGCTGTGGCCGCCGGATCGGACCGTGATCTCGAGGTCATGGTCGCGGGCGAAGCGGACCGCGGTGGCGACCTCCTCGGCGCTCGACGGACGGGCGATGACCGCCGGCCGGCGATCGTGGATCGCGTTCCAGAGGCGGCGCCCGTCGTCGTACCCGGCGTCCTCGGGCGTGATGACCTCGGCGCACGAACGGCGCAGCTGATCGAGGTGGTTGGGCGCGATCCGAGCGGTGGCCTCGACCATCCCTGTCCCTCCCTGTTGATTTGTCCGGTCGACGGATCAGATGGTCGCACGGCGCGGGGGGTCGCTGCCGATCGGGCGCGGAATCGAGCGCGTCGTCGGCCCGGGTCTCAGGCTTCGTCGGGACCCGGTGATCCGTCCCCCGGCATGGTCCGGCGATCCGTCTTGCCCGCCACTCCCCGCTCGAGGTCGTCGGTCTGCCTACCGCTCGAGGCCGTCTGAGATCGGAAGGAGCGGCTCGGCAACCCGCAGGGACGGCGGAGCGAACGATGCCGCACGCAGCGACCGGACCTGGCTGAAGCCGAGCGCGAGGACGCAGATCGCGACGCCGAGGACGACCAGCGTGCCTGTCCCGCCGACCGCGTCGATGAGGATGCCGCCGATGAGGCTCCCGATCGGCATCACGCCGAGTGCCGTGGCTCGCGCGGTACTGGCGATCCGCCCGACGAGCTCGTCCGGGGAGTTCGCCGCCCGCACGCTCACGTAGGCCACCGCCAGGGCTGCTTCGCCGGCGCCCGAGAGCGCGGCCATCGCGATGAGCACCGGCAGCGACCCGATCGCGCCGATGCCGATGAGCGAGCCGCCCATGACGAGCAAGGCGAGGACCAGGACGCGGCCGACATCGGTGCCGGGGCCCAGCCTCGTCGCGAAGAGCGATCCCACCAACGTCCCAACGCCGAACCCGGTGAGTGCTATTCCGAATACGGCGGGGCTCTGGCCGAGGTCGCGAACGATCCGGAACGTCATCGCCGCCCCGACGGAGATGAGCATGGCCGAGGCGATCGCGAACAGGAGGATCACGGTCCGCAGGACCGGATGCCGAGCGACATAGACGATCCCTTCGCGGATGTCGTCGACGATCCGCGACGGCGGGCGATCCGCGGGTGCCTTCAGATCGCGTCGGATGAGGAACAGCCCGAGCGACGCGATCGCGAACGACGCGGCGTCGACGGCGATGGTGGGACCTGGGCCGATGACCGTCACGAGGAACCCCGCGATCGCGGGCCCGAGGATGAACGACGCCGAATACGCGGTCTCGAGGATCCCGTTGCCGCGCGCCAGCTGGGACCGCCCGACAAGGTTCGGCATCGACGCCAGGTAGCCGGCGCGAAAGAACCCGCGGAGGATCGCGAGGGGGGCGGTCACGAGCAGGAGCACGACCATCGTCGGTCCGTGGACGAGGTCGCTGAGCGGGATGAGGGCCGTGAAGATCGCCCGGCCAAGATCCGCGATGAACATCATCCGCTTCCGGTCCCCGCGATCCGCCATGGCGCCGGCGAAGGCGCTGATGACGAAATCGGCGCCCGTGTTGATCGCCCCGACGATCCCCATCGCAAGCCCCGATCCGGTCAGCGCGAGCACGAGGAGCGGCAGCGCCGTCGCGCTCACAGCGTCGCCGGCCGCCGACACGCTCTGGCTGACGAGCAGCGTCGAGAAGTCGCGGTTCCGGCTCAGGGGCTCGTCGCGAGGCGATTCGCGAGGCGATTCTCGAGGCTCCGGCACTCCCGAAGGCTAGCCGAGTCGCGTGGCGCGCACAGCCCTCAGCCCCGCTTGGTCAGGGAGGCAAGCCACGCATCCCGGTCCAGCGGGCTGGGAGTCGACCGTGGACGGCGCGGCGGATCGCTGCCGATCGGCTGGTAGCCGCCGAAGCGCGTTTCCAGGATCCCCTCCCCCATCGACAGGCCCGGCAGCTGGTGCTGCATCCCGCGGACGCGGGCGACCGGCAGGACGCCCCCGATCGTTGACAGGCCGTTCGCCGAGAACTGGCCGGTCACGCGCCCGCCGAGGCGGCCGAGCGCCGCGACCACGCCCGGCGCGGTCGACGCCGGCACCTCCAGCGTGACGTCGGAGAGGGGCTCACAGACCCACGTCCCGGCCCGTTCCAGCGCGGTCATCAGCACGAGTTGCGTGAGCCGCCGGTAGTCGGCCGCGGACGTGACCGGCGAGGCGTAGCCGCAGTCGGTCATCGTGACCCGGCAGTCGGTCACCTGCCAGCCCGCAAGCCCCTCCGTCAACGCCTCGCGGACGAATGCCTCCATCTGGGTCGCGAACACCTCGGGCGTCCTGAACAGGTAGAGGGGGATGAGCCTGGCCTCGACGTCGTGGTGATACGCGATGCCGGAGCCCGGCGCCGCCGGCTCGATCCGGAGGCCGAGCGTCGCGACGAAGGGATTCGTGCTGAGCGGCGAATTCCGGCCGGTGATGTTCGTCTTCGTCTTCGCTCGGATGACCTCGTCCGCCTCGCCGGCCCTCGCCGGTCGCTCGATGCAGACCGTCGTCGTCTCGCGGAAGTCGGCGCCGATCCCGTAGTCGCGCTCCAGGGTCGCGCCGATCACCTCCTTCTGGACCTCGCCGTACAACGAGACCCAGATCTCGTGCCGGGTGTCGTCCTGGCGGACATCGATCAGCGGATCCTGTTCGGCGAGCTGGGCCAGGGCCGCCCGAAGCGAACCCTGCTCCTCGGGCTTCCGGGCGAAAACGACGGCCTCGAGAGTCGGGCGTGGGAACCGTGCGCTCGCCTCGTGGCCCTCCGGCGGTTCGCCGATCGCGTCGCCAACCCGGATCGCGCCGAGTCCGCGGACGGTCGCCATCTCGCCCGCGGTGACGACGTCGCGCCGCGGCGCGCCCGCGGGAGCGAACACCCGGATCGACGTCGGCTTCGCCTCCTCTCCCCCGCCGACGCGCACGCGATCGCGCGGATGGAGGGTGCCCGCGAACATCCGGACGTAGGCGACGCGCTCGCCCGACGCGGTCCGCTCGATCTTGAACGCGCGGCCCGACACCGGGGCCTCCGGGTCGCCGCGCGCGGCTCCGAGGAGCTCCTCGACGCCGGCCAGGAGCTCGTCGATGCCGGTCCCGTACGCGGCGGAGCCGAAGAACACCGGGTGGACGAGACAGCGGCGCGTCTGATCGGCAAGCTGCACGCGCAACCGCGGGTACGACAGCGACCCCTCGTCCCGGACGTACGCACGGAGGATCACCTCGTCGTGTTCGGCCAGCCCCTCGATGAGCTGCGCCCGGTGACCCGCATCGTCCGAGGTGAGCGGGATGACCGATGCCGTTCGCCGGCCCGCGTCCACCACCCGCTCCATCGGGATGACCGCGGGCGAGAGACGACGCGCCATCGCCTCCACGACCCGCCCGTCGTCGGCGCCGGCACGGTCGATCTTGTTGACAAAGATCAGGGTCGGGACACCGAGTCGCCGGAGGGCGCGGAACAAGAGAGGTGTCTGGGGCTGGACGCCCTCGACCGCCGAGACGACGAGGACTGCGCCGTCGAGGACGCCCAGGACGCGTTCGACCTCGGCGATGAAGTCCGGGTGGCCGGGCGTGTCGACCAGGTTGACCGCGCGGTCGCCGACCAGGAACGAGGCGACCGCAGACCGGATCGTGATCCCGCGCTCGCGCTCGAGGTCGAGCGTATCGGTCTGGGTGGTGCCGGCGTCGACGCTGCCGACGTGGTCGATCGCGCCGGCGGTGAAGAGGAGTCGCTCGCTGAGGGTGGTCTTACCGGCGTCGACGTGGGCGAGAATGCCAAGATTGAGCGTTCGCATGGGGCCTCATGCCTTCCAAGGAGGTAGTCACCTTCTGGCTGGACATGACTGCTCCCATGACGCTCCCTTCTCGCAGACTGGCGCAATTGCGCTCGTTGAGGGTCGCACGCCCGTCAAGCTTCTGCCTCGCGTCTTGACAAGCTCCCTCATACAACCGTATGGTTGTATCAATGACCGCGACCTTCAACGCCGACCACGTCTTTGCAGCCCTGGCGGACGCCACGCGCCGCGACATCGTCCTGCGGGCGCTCGCGGGCCGCGAGGGCGTCGCCGAGTTGGCCGGGCATTACCCGATGAGTTTCGCGGCGGTCCAGAAGCACGTCGCCGTGCTCGAGCGAGCCGGCCTGATCACCAAGGAGCGCATCGGCCGCCGCAAGGTCGTGCGCACCAGCATCGAGGGGCTCCGCCTGGCGCGCGGCCTGCTCGACCAGTACGAGGCGCTGTGGCGCGGTCGCATCGACCGCATGACCGATCTCATCAGCCGCACAGAGGAGGCCCCCGCATGACTGTCACCGCCGTCCGCAAGGATCCGGACACCCTGACCATGGTCCTGACCGCCGAGTTCGACGCGTCGCCTGAGCGGGTGTGGGATTTGTGGGCCGACCCGCGCAAGCTCGAGCGCTGGTGGGGTCCTCCCACCTACCCCGCGACCTTCACGACCCACGACCTGACGCCCGGCAGTCACGTCGAATACCACATGACCGGGCCCAGTGGCGACCAGCCGCGCGGCTTCTGGGACATCCTCGAGGCCGATCCACCGCGCCGACTCGTCTTCCTCGACGGCTTCGCGCACGACGACGGCACGCCGAACGACGACTTCCCGCGCAACGAGGGGCGCGTGACGATCGAGCCGATCGATGCCGGTCGGACCCGGATGTCCATCGAGAGCCGCTTCCCGAGCACCGAGGCCATGGAACAGGTCCTGGCCATGGGCATGGAAGAGGGCCTCACCCAGGCCGTCGGCCAGATCGACGCCATCCTCGCCGAGGACGCCGTCCGCTCCACGTAGCGGCCATCGAGGAACCGATGATGGACGAGTTCGAGCCGCTGATCGGCGATTGGCACGGCGAAGGCCACATGCCGATCGAGCCGCCGATGACGGTCACCGCCGACACCACGATCGAACGCCTCGGCGAGTTCATCGTCATCCGCTCGACCGGCGAGCCCGCGGAAGTGCCCGACACACTCTCGGTCGTCGGCGGCGCGCCCGTCGGGGAGCCGCAGCCGATGCACTACTTCGACTCTCGTGGCGTCAAGCGACTGTTCCTGATGGCCGTCGAAGGCTCGACCTGGAAGATCTGGCGGGCCCCCGGTGAGGATTGGAACGGCCCCGACGGCCCGGGCTTCAACCAGCGCTTCATCGGCGAGATCTCGGCCGACGGCAAGGCGATCGAGGGCCGGTGGGAGCGCGGCTTGGGCGACGCCGGCGACGAGTGGCAGATCGACTTCCCGATCACCTACGCGCGCAAGTAGGACGGACGACCCCGGTAGGTGCACGATGCCGGCAAGCACGACGAGGAGACCGCGACATGGCCACGATGACCGAACCGACGACCAAGACCCTGGACGTCCCCGGCGCCACCTTGACCTACGACGTCCGCAAGGCCGACTCCCCTGCCCCGGTGCTGTTCCTGATCGGGTCGCCGATGGGCGCCGGCGGGTTCGTCACGCTGGCCGGGCACTTCCCCGATCGCACCGTCGTGACCTACGACCCGCGCGGCGTCGAGCGCAGCACGAAGGCCGATCCGACCAGCCCGTCCACGCCGGAGCAGCACGCCGACGACCTGCATCGGATCATCACCGAGCTCGGCACGGGCCCGGTCGACCTGTTCGCCAGCAGCGGCGGCGCGGTGAACGCGCTCGCGCTCGTGGCCAGGCACCCGGAAGATGTCCGGACGCTCGTCGCGCATGAGCCGCCGCTGGCCTCGATCGTGCCCGATCGCGAGGGCGCCCTGGCCGTCTCCCGCGCGGTGCACGAAACGTACATGCAGCGCGGCTTCGGCGCCGGCATGGCGCACTTCATCGTGGTCGTGAGCCACCAGGGGCCGATGACCGCGGACTTCGCCGCGCAGCCGGGTCCCGATCCGGCCATGTTCGGGATGCCCGCCGGGGACGACGGCAACCGGACGGACGCCCTGCTTGGACAGAACATCGTGTCGTGCACGCACTACGAGCCCGACTTCGAGGCGCTGCGCGCGGCCTCGACTCGTATCGTGATGGCCGCCGGCGTGGAGTCGGAGGGCCAGCTGGCCTGCCGCGGCGCACTCGCGGTCGCGGAGAAGCTCGGCACGGAGCCGGTGCGCTTCCCGAGCGACCACGGCGGCTTCCTCGGTGGCGAGTACGGCCAGGCAGGGCAGCCGGATGCCTTCGCCGCGAAGCTTCGCGAGGTCCTCAGCGGGGCCTGACGGCGGGAGCCACCCCGCGACCCGGAGCGCCGCCGGGCACGTGTATCGTTCGTTCGGGCCACCGAGGGACGGGATCGTTGCGAGGAGGCGATGCATGGAGGCGACAAGCGGCAAGCCGGGGCGGCTCCCGCCCCGCTGGTTCATCCGTATCGCCTGGGCGGTCCACCGAGCAATCCACCGGCTCACCCGTGGGCGGCGCGGGCTGTGGCTCGTCAGGCCTGGACGTTGGGGAACGATGCGGATCACGACCGTCGGCCGCCGGACCGGGAAGACGCGCGAGGCGATCCTCGGCTATTACGAGGACGGCCCGAACCTCGTCACGATGGCGATGAACGGCTGGGGGGCTCCGGACCCAGCATGGTGGCTCAACCTGCAGGCTCAACCGAACGCCCAGGTCGAGCTCAAGAGCGGCACGCGCGCAGTCCGTGCCCGGGCCGCCGTGGGCGAGGAGCGCGAGCGCCTCTGGGCGAGGTTCCGCGAATTCGGCGATAACCCCGACGACTACGCGCATCGGCGACCGGGGCGGACCGAAGTGGTGGTGCTCGAGCCGGCGGTCGCGGCCGGGGCGCGATCCGAGGAAGACGACATCGCGTAGACAGGCGCGTCGCGGGGTCGGGGTCGACTGTCGCCTATCGCGCGAGGAGCAGATGTCGGTAGCCCCAGCCGTCTTCCTGGTCGAACTCCTCGGCGATGATCTCGAAACCTGCGGTCGCCAACCATCCGAGGACCCGCTCGCGACCGGGATAGTAGTGATAGCCGGCAACGTCGCCTTCGATGACCTCGCCGCGCACAGCGGGCAGCCCCGCGAGCTTGGCCGCGGCGAACGCATCATCGATGTCGGATTCGTCGATCTCCTCGACCGTCAGGTAGCAATGGCCGCCGGGGCGGATCGCCCGATGGAGGTTGGCAAGCACGCCGGGCCAGTCCTCGGGCGGCACGTTCTCCATCGCGTCAATGGTCATGGCTCCATCGAATTCGTGATCGAATGCCATCTCCTGGAGGCCGATCCGCTCGAGCCGGGTCGCGATGCCCTTTGCCCGCGCCTGGGCGAGCATGCCCGCCGACTGGTCGACGCCGACGACGGTGCGACCGGACGCACGGACGAGTGCGAAGTACCTGCCGGTCCCGCACGGGGCGTCGAGGATGTCCCCGCCTGGCGGGCACCTGTCGAGCAAGCGCTCTACGAACGACGCGTGCGATGTCGTCGGGTACGGATGGTCGTCGTAACTAGGTGCCTCCGAGTCGTACTCCGCTTCCACCGCGGCCCGCCGGGCTGCCAGCCAACGTTCACGATCCATCTTGGTGGCCACCATACCGCTCGGCCGTGCCAGCGCCAACGTATGGTATCGTGTATGTCATGGAGCGAACGACCGTCTACCTCTCCGCGCTGCAGAAGCGCGCCCTCCAGCGCGCGGCAAAGGCGCAGGGCCGGAGCGAGGCCGAGTTGATCCGCGAGGGGATCGACGTCGTGACCAGCCGGCTTCAGGTCGCCGAACCCGTGCTGCCCCTGTTCGAGAGCGGCCTGCCTGACCTGGCCGAGCATGTCGACCAGCAGCTCACCGGGTTCGGCGAGCGGTGATCGTTCTCGACACGAGCGGTCTCCTTGCCGCGATCGACCGCAGCCAGCGCCAGCACAGCGCCGCGGTGGCCGCACTGCGCGGGGCTGACGCTCCCCTCCTGCTTTCGCCATTCGTCCTTGCGGAGCTGGACTACCTCCTCTCTACGAAAGTTTCGCAGCAGGCTGCCGTGGCCCTGCTCGACCAGGTGTCGACTGGCGCCTATCGACTCGAACCGATTGCCGCCGACGATGTCGCCCGGGCGTCGGAGGTCATCGTCAAGTACCGCGACCTCCAGATCGGTCTGGCCGACGCATCCCTGGTCGTCCTGGCCGAGCGCCACGGCACCCTCGACCTGCTGACGCTGGACGAGCGCCACTTCCGGGCAATCAGGGGGCCGGGAGGCAAGCCATTCCGGCTCTTGCCCGCCGACAGGCCCTGACGCCCAGAATCAGTCGTCCGTCGTGAGGGTCAGCGTCCAGGGCTTACCGGACCGCACGGGAGCCTCGAGGCGCACCGGCCAGCGCTCGGCGAGGACTTCCGCGATGGCGTCCGGGTCGTCAGGCTCTGCGCCCAATTCGAGAAGGTGGCGCGCCGCTTGACCGCGGACGCGCTTGGCCACGACGTCGCCGATCCGGCGGCCGGCGCCGCCGGCCTGGTCGACGCGGAGCGTCATCGTCCGGTCGCCGAGGTCGGTCGGCATCCCGATCGCCTGGTACGCGGGCGAGCGAAGGTCGAGGACGACGCCATCGGGTCCGGCAGCCGCCATCAGGACCTCCGGCAGCACGGTCCTCCAGATCGGCTCGAGACGGTCCAGGCCGACGAGCCGCGAGCAGATATGCAGGCGGTACGACGGGATCCGGTCAACGGGCCGAAGGACGCCCCACAGCGACGAGGCGATGACCAGGCTGCGCTCGGCGCGCTCGTGGGCGGCACGCGACAGCGTCGCCGCGCCGAGGCCCTCGTGGAGCGGCCCGGAGTAGACCTCGGACGCCGGCACGGCGGGCAGCTCCAGGAGCCGGGTGTTGCGAGCGACCTCGGCCGCCTTCGACGGCCCGACATAGAGTCGCCCGAAGGCGTCGGGTCGGGTGCTCGTCGAGATGAGCGCGTTGAGGATCCGGCTCCGCGTCGCCGTGAGATCCGGAAACGACAGCTCCTCGAGAGCGACCGGCCCACCGGTCGCGGGCGGAGGTCGCTTCGACTCGGACGGCGGCACGATGATGAGCACGACGCCACTGTACGCGGCGTCCGACCCACGCGGACTCAAGTGTTCGCGGCGATTCCTGACGGAAGCTGTCAAGTACGCGGGCCACATTCGACACCCGACCGAGACTGCGACACGCCACTGGAGGAACGACCATGGCCGTCATCGACTGGCTGCTCGACTCCGACCCCGCGATCCGCTGGCAGGTGATGCAGGACCTGGCGCACGAGCCGGCGGACGTCATCGCCGCTGAGCGGTCCTTGGTCGCGACCGAGGGCTGGGGCGCGAGGCTGCTTGCGCTCCAGGCGCCGGACGGCCAATGGGGCGGCCGGCCATGGTCGCACGGATGGACGGACACATTTAACGTGCTGGAGCTCCTGCTGCGCCTGGGACTCCATCCCGAGAGCGAGGGGGCCCGCCAGGCTGTCGGTCTCGTCCGCGAGCATGTCACCTGGAGGGACCCCGAGTTCGAGACGCCATGGTCCGACCACCGGTTCTTCGAGGGTGAGGTCGAGCCATGCATCAATGGCAACGTCGTCGCGACCGGCTCGTACTTCGGCGTGGACGTTTCGCCGCTCGTCGAGCGGCTCCTCGGCGAGCAACTCCCTGACGGCGGCTGGAACTGCGAGGTCGAGAACGGCGCCACGGTGTCGTCGTTCGGGACGACGATCAACGTCCTCGAGGGCCTCCTCGAGCACGAGCGGGCGACCGACGGCTCGGACGCGGTGCGCAAGGCACGCCGCCGCGGTGAGGAATACATGCTCGAGCGCCGGCTGTTCCGTCGGAAGTCGACCGGCGAAGTGATCGACGAGGACTGGACGCGCTTCGCTCACCCCACGTACTACCACTACGACGTCCTCCGCGGGCTGGAGTACCTGCGCGCCGCCGGCGTGGTGCCGGACGCGCGGGTCGCCGAGGCGATCGAGCTCGTCGAGCAGAAGCGACGGGACGACGGCCGCTGGAATCGGGACAAGATCCACGAGGGCCAGGTCCACTTCGACATGGACGATGGCATCGGGAAGCCGAGCCGCTGGATCACCCTGCGCGCGATGCGCGTGCTGCGCTGGGCCGAAGAGGCGCGTGAGCCTTCGCTGGTGTCCAGTGGGGGATGATCGAGTACCATCGGCCGCCGGCCTCAACTCGAGGCCTGAACATCAAGGAGGTGCATCGTGCCTCGTGAGAATCGCGACATCGAGTCGCAGGAGCGCTTTCGAGCCGACCAGTAAGCGTCGCCGCGGGTTCCCGTCGGAGGCGAACGTCAAGCGCGGCGACCGCGTCGTCCACGGCGACAAGGAGTTGCTTCCACCGAGAAGCTCGGCCGGAATGATCCGTGCCCCTGCGGTTCGGGTCGGCGATATGCGGCCTGCTGCCGCAATTCGGGGCGCTTTCGACGGCGACCTCGACTACTACCTCCGATAGCCCAGTCGTGGGCCACCCTTGCTCGGGTGGCCCACGTTGCTGTCCCACCACTTCCACTCAGGGAGGTCGCGAGCAGTGCATCGTCCACGACCATTGGCGGAGGAAGCCAGCATCGTCATCGTTCCCGCGAACGAGGCGTCGTGGGAAGACCTGCGAGCCATCTTCGGTGATGCGTGGCTATGCGGCCTACTGCCAGTGCCAGCGACCCAAGATGCGGAGCTGGGCCGAGTGGAAGTCGCTCCAGCTCGCCGGACGCATGGAACGCCTGCGGGAACAAACCCACTGCGGCTTTCCGAGCTCGGGGACGACGACCGGGCTCGTCGCGTACCTCGACGGCGAGCCGGTCGGCTGGTGCGCGGTCGAGCCCCGCACGGCCTATGCCCGCTTGTTGCGCACGCCAGTCACGTGGAAGGGCCGTGACGAGGACAAGACAGACGACAGCGTCTGGGCGATCCCCTGCCTCATCACGCGTGCCGGCTTCCGGCGCCGCGGGGTCAGCCGGGCGCTGGCCCGGGCCACCGTCGAGTACGCGCGGCAGCGCGGCGCCCGGGCACTCGAGGGCTACCCGATGCTGGTCGAACCGGGCCAGGACGTCACCTGGGGCGAGCTCAACGTCGGCAGTCGGAGCATCTTCGCCGACGCAGGGTTCACCGAGGTCGCCCATCCGACCCTCCGGCGGGTCGTGATGCGGATCGACTTCTAGGCTAGGGGCGGTCTGGCCGCGCGAACCCGGAGACGGCGGCCGCGAGCGCCGCGTCGAGGTGGCCGGCGAGGCCGGCTCCGTCGGCGGCCGGATTCAGTCGACGGGTGAGGGCCACCATCGCGCAGGCGCCGAACACGACCGTCACGGCGGCCTCGATGTCGATCCCGTCGGTCACTCGGCCGAGCCGCTGCTCAGCGGCGAGGTAGTCCGCGAATGGACGTCGCAGACGGTCGATGCCGAACGGCGACCGATGGATCTCGTCCCAGAACCGCCGGAGCAGCGGCGGATGCGCCAGCAACGCTGCCCCGTGGAGCAGGGCATCCGACTCGATCTCGCTGAGGGCCCGGCCGTATGACTGCACGTTCGCGACGAGCGTCCCCTCCCCTGCCCTCGGCACGGCCGCCTCCAACCGCCCGACCAGCCGGCCGTACCGTCGCATCATGGCGGCCATCAGCAGGTCCGCCTTGTCGGCGAAGTGGTTGTAGAGCACGCCGTCCGACACGCCCGCATGGTGTGCGATCGCGCGCGTCGTCATCTCCCCCAGCGAATGGTGCTCGAGGAAAATCTCCGTCGCGGCGACCAGGTGCTCACGGAGCGTCCCGGTCTGGTCCGGCGCCAGGGTTCGAAGCACCGCCGCGCGGCGAGGACTCATGGCTGGTAGTATGAGCGCTTGTTCATGATCACATGATCATATACCAGGAAGGAGCAGCGATGAGAGCACGTCAGGTCGCCGCGATGGGCGTCGCAGTGGTCGCCGGTGCCGCGCTGCTGACGGCCCACCGGTTGCGCGAAGCGCCGGCGAACATGCGGAGGTACTCGATGCCGAGTGCCGGTGTCTACGATCTGGCCACGCACCTCGTCTTCGGCCGGCGATACGACGCGATCGCCCTGGCCATCGCCGCGGAGGCGCCCGAGGGCGGGACCGTCGTTGACGTGGGCAGTGGGCCAGGCGAGGTCCTGGTGCGCCTGGCGGCCCTGGCGCCGTCTCTCCAGCTCACCGGCATCGACGTCGACGCGGACATGGTCGCTCGGGCGCAACGCAGGGCCGCCCGCAGACTGCCTGGGGCGGGCCGGCGGCCGCCACGGTTCGTCATCGCCGACGCCGCTGCGCTGCCGTTCCCGGACGAGTCGGTCGATCTGGTGGTCAGCTCCTACGCCGTGCACCACCTCCCCGACCGCCACGCCGCGCGCGCCGAGATCATGCGGGTGCTCAAGCCCGGGGCGAAGGCGATCATCTGGGACGTCGTGTCGCCGCACGGTGCGCCTGCGCCTGCCGATGGCTCGTCACAAGGCCAGCATGCCCCTGCGCAGCACCACGTTGCGGGCGCCCTGGACATCGTTCGCATGCTCCTCCGATTCGGCCGGATCCCTGACGAACGCTACGAGCTCCGCAAACCCGAACGCTGAGCGGATCGGCTTCTAGGCGCGGTCTGGCTCAGCCGTCGGGCCACGGCCGAGGGCCGGCAGCCAGGTCCCGATGAAGCCGGGGATCCCGAACAGGAGCGCCATCGCCACGATCGCGATCGTGAGGTCGCCCCGGGTGAGGAGGAGGCCTGCGGCGATCGCCCCGATCGGGCGGGTCGACTGCATGCTCGTCCGCAGGAGCGCGAAGACACGGCCGCGCATCTCGGGCGGGATCAGGCGCATCCGGATCGTCTGGGCCCACGGCGTGAGCGACGACGAGAGCGAGCCCCACACGAACAGGACGGCGCAGAGAGCGATCACCGGCGGCTGGAGGAGCCAGAGCAGCAGCACGAGGCCGCTCGTGAACAGCGCCCAGGCGATCGAGCGCCCGAGCGGCCAGCGCCAGTTCACGGCGCCGACGACCAGGAGGCCCGCGAGGTCGCCCGCCGTGAGGACGCTGAGCAGGAGCCCGAAGGTCTCGGATCCGGCGTGCAGGACGTCGCGGACGTAGAGCGGGATGACGACGGTCACGATCCCGCCGGCGATGTTGACCGACATGTAGAAGAGCGTGATCGCGACGATCGCCGGGGCGCTGAAGATGAACCGGATCGCCGGACCGAGACCCCTCGAGGTCGCCGCCGCGCTCGAGGGCGCTCCGCCGGCGCCGTGGGCGGCCACCGGGTCCCCTCCCTTGCCCCCTTCGCGCATCGCGAGGAGGCAGCCGACGAAGATGAAATACGTCAGCGCATCGATCGCGAGCACGAACGGTGCCCCGACGAAGGCGATCAGGAGCCCCGCGACACCCGGGCCGATCAGCCCCGACAGGCTGAACGAGAGGGACTCCATCGCGTTCGCGGTCGTCAGGTCCTGGCCGCGGATCAGGCGGGTGATCAGGCTCGGGATGCCGGCCGCGCTCGTCATGAACAGGAGGCCGTACACGGCCGCGACGACGAACAGGTGCGGCGTCGTCAGGACCCCGAGAACTGATGCGATCGGGACGCTCGCCATCGCCAGGCCGCGGAGCGCATTGTCGGCGGCGAGGACGCGTCGCGGGTCGAACATGTCGAGGATCACCCCGGTGGCGAGCCCGCCGATGATGACCGGAGCGGTGTGGATCGCCGCCAGCCAGCCGACGTCGGCCGGCGTCCCGCCTCGCTCGATGAGCAGCCACAGGAGCGCCACGAACGACATCCCGTCGCCGAGGGCGGAGATCGTGGCTCCGCCCCACAGGAGCGCGAAGTCCCGTTGTCGGAGGAGGTCGATGTAGCGGCGCATCCGGGCATTGTCGCCCGCCGCGACGGCAGCGGATGTCAGGAATCGGGTGCGCCTGCACGCGTCACGAGCCGCGCGCCGTCGGGCAGACTTATCGGCGTGAACGCGAACTCATGCCCAGGACGACCTGATGGTCCAGGTCCTGGGCGAGGCGACGGGCAAGTGAGTCGACTCTCGCGCGCCCGCTGGAGCAGATGACCATCCGGTCGGCCCTGCTCGCGGGCGTCATCGGGCCGGTGATCTTCGTCGCCGTCTTCCTCGTTGGGGGAGCCACGCGAAACGGGTACGACCCCCTACGTCTCGCGGTGAGTTACTTGAGCCTGGGGGATGGAGGATCGATTCAGGTGGCCAGCTTTGTCGTGTCCGGCCTCCTGATCATCTGGTTCGCGGTGGGCCTGCGAAGGCTGCTCGGCGACGCCGACGCTGGTGGCGCGACGAGCGTTCCAGTTGCGGTCGGCACGGCCGGCACCGGGTTGGCGATCGCTGGCCTCTTTCCGACCGTGCCGGCGTTCGGGTTCCCGCCAGGAACACCCGACGGGTTCCCCGCGAACCCACCGACCCTGGCGTACCTCCACCTCCTCGGCGCAATCTTGTTCTTCGGCGGAATGGCGGCCGCCTGCCTCGCATTCGCGAGGGCCGCTCGCAGCCACGGGAGTGCGACATGGGCGGCCTATTCCATCGTGTCGGCAGTCGTGGTCGTGGCCATGTTCGCAGCGTCTTCGGCCGATCCGAAGGGCCATCCGTTCGTTCCGGACGTCGCCGGGCTGCTTCAGCGACTGTCGATCGTCGCGGGCCTCGCGTGGATGGTCCTTCTTGCGGTTCGGTTGCTACGGCGCGCCGAGGTCTAGACGCTCGCGAGGACCTCGCCCAGCGTAGCGACGAGTAGATCCGCGTGTTGACGCCCGAACACGAGCGGCGGTCGGATCTTGAGCGTGTTGCCGTGTCGGCCGGTCGTGCCGATCAGGACGCCGTTCTGGCGCATCCCCTCGACGATCTCCTTCGTCGCCGCCGGGTCTGGCTCCGTCGTTCCGGGGCGGACGATCTCGACGCCGATCGCGAGGCCGACGTTGCGGACCTGGCCGATCAGCGGCGCCCTGGCCGCGACCTCGCGCAGGCGGCCCGCCAGGTATTCCCCGACGTCGGCGGCGTGCTCGATGATCCGCTCGTCATCGATGACCTCGAGGACCGCGAGCGCCGCGGCCATCGCGACCGGGTTGCCGCCGAACGTGCTGAAGAACTCGCCCTCCGGTGAGAACCGCTCAGCGAGATCGCGCCGGGTGATCACCGCGGCGACCGGGTGGCCGTTGCCCATCGGCTTGCCCAGCGTGACGATGTCGGGCTCGATCCCGAGGCGCTGGTAGGACCACATCGCGGCACCGGTCCGGCCGTGGCCGCCCTGGACCTCGTCGGCGATCCACAGCGCGCCGGCGTCGTGCGTGCGGCTGGACGAGCTCCTGGGCGAGGGACGGCTCGAGATCGATGATGCCGTCGCTCGTCAGGACGCCGTCGAGGATCGCGGCCGCCGGCCGGTGGCCGGCTCTCGGTGAGCGCGCGGACGGCCGCTCGAACTCCTCGACGACTGCCGTCGAAGCCGCGAAGCGCATCGGGCGGACGCCACGTGCGGACGTGGTCGGGGCCGGGGCGGCTCCCCCACTCCTCCGGCGTCAGGGCGGTGATCGCGTCGGTGATGCCGTGGTAGGCGAAGTCGGTCGCGATGCCGCCGCTGCCACCGGTGACGGCCCGCGCGATGCGCCAGGCGACGTCGTTCGCCTCCGAGCCCGAGTTGACGAACATCACGACGTCGAGCGCGCCGCCAGTCGAGGCGATCAGCCGCTCGGCCACCTCGAGCGCCGTCTCGTGCAGGTAGCGCATGTTCGTGTTGAGGCGCCGAGCCTGGCGGACGATCGCCTCGACGACCCGCGGGTGCCCGTGGCCCGACGACCGGCACGTTGTTGTAGGCATCGAGGTAGCGGCGGCCGTCGGCATCGATCAGCCAGACGCCCTCGCCACGCACGAGGTGGAGCGGCTCGCGGTAGCTGAGGCCGGTCATCGCGGGGCCGATGGCCCGCGCGCGGCGTTCCGCCAGCGCCGGCACCGACCAGCCCTTCCCCGGCTCGCGGCCGCCGAGGCGCCGCGCGGACCTCGTCCCAGCCGACCGACTCGAGCAGCCGGAGGACCGTGCGCCCCGCCCGCGGAGGCCGGGCATGAGCGCTCCGGATCGTCGTACAGCGCGGCGCGCGAGGCGGGAACGACGACGGCGGCGCACATCCGCGCGGCGAGGAGCTCGCCGAGGATCGCGCGCTCCCCGGGCTCGAGCGGCGTGACCTTCTCGTAGCCGTCGAGCACCAGGCGGGCGGCGCGGAAGAACTCGTCGCTCCTCGCGGCCGTCGACGACCGTTTCGAGGACCGCCGCCAGATCGACGACCAGCGCCGACCAGCTGGCGTCGCCGAAGTCGATGATCCCGGTCACCCGGCCGTCGTCGTCGACGAGGACGTTCGAGGCGCACAGGTCCGTGTGAACGACCTGGGCGCGGAGGCTCGGCCAGACAGGGGTGACGTCGCGCTCGTATCGGTCGAGTGCCGCCGCGACCAGCGCCCGGACCTCGGGGTCGCGCACGGCGCCGAGCATCGGCCGCAGCCGCAGCGCGTGCTGGACGTCCCAGAGCATCACCCGCGCCGCCGACGGGTGCCAGAAGCCGCGCAGGGCCCGCCCCACGCGCGCGGCCATCGTCCCCCAGTCGCGAATCGCGTCGTCGCTCAGGCTCGCGCCGCGCACCCACGCCCGACCCGGCAGCCGGTCGTACATTCGGACGTGGTGCGTGGCGCCGCCTCGGCGCGATCGTGCGCCCGGTAGGCGGCCGGGTCGTGCGGCTCGCGTGCGGCGTCCCGGGACCAGCCACGGAAGCGCAACCGGCAGCTCCGGGTCGATCTGGGCCACGCGCTGGGCGGCGAGCGCCTCGAGGTCGAGCCGCGACGGGGTCCTCCGCAGCGTTCGAGATCTTCAGCACGGCCGGGCGGTCGCCGTCGATGAGGAACGTCTGGTCGCGTTCGCTGGCCACGGACTTCGCCGCTCCGTCGACGCCGAACAGGTCGCGGGCGAGGCCCGCCGCTTCCTCTTCGGTGAAGGCTGGCGGCGGCGCGGTCAGGACGCTCGTCGACGGCGGTATCGGTCATACCGTCAGGATAGGTGCCTGCTGCCCTGCCGACCGAGCGCGGGAAGCTATCCGCCCTTGCCCACCTCGATCGAGGTGAAGTTCAGTGAGAGTGCGAAGGTCTCGATGGTCATCTGGAGGCTCTCGATAACGACGCCGTGCAGTGTGAACAACTGCGAACCGATCGTGACGGTGATCGTGTCGAAGTGCCGTCCCTTGGACACGGCCTCGGCGATCCGCGGGCTGAAGCCGTCGAGCGGAATCGTCACTGTGACGTCGCCCGACGAGTCCTTGAGCCGGCCCGCCCCCTTGATCTGCTGGGAAAACGAGTGGATCGGCACCACCAATTCCATGTCGGGGATCGTCATCGTGCCGACCACTGACGTCCTGCCGTCGGTCCGCTCCGCCCCCGGCGCCTGATCCGCCGGCTGTCGCTGGAGGGGTACACGCGCGGGATCGGCCTCGCGCGATTCGAGAAGCTGCGCGACCGCGCGGTTCCCGGCGCTGGCCCTGCAGATTGAGGATCGAGGCGGCCTCGGGGCTCTCACGCGGCTCGCGCCGGGGCGCAGACGCCTGCTGCTGGGTCGCGTCTTCGTCTCTGCGCAGGTGACGTCGATCGTTCACGCGCGCCTCCTCCACACGAGGGGCACCGTGCACGGGCTGCACGCTCGTGTCAAGGGCGATTCGGGTCAGATCTCAGTGCCGCGGAACCGAGCGAGGACCCCATGATGGGGGTCGCCGATAGGATGTCGGGATGAGGCTCACCGCCCGTCAGCTCAATCGCGCCACGCTGGGCCGGCAGTCTGCTGCTCCGCCGCGCGCGGCTCGACGTCGTCGGGGCCATGCGCCGCGTCGTTGCGCTCCAGGCCCAGGAGGCTGCGTCGCCGTACGTCGCGCTGTGGAATCGGCTGGTCGACTTCGACCCTGCGGACCTCGACAGGGCATTCGCCGGCCACACGATCGTCAAGGGCCAGCTGATGCGCGTCACCCTCCACGCCGTGGACGCCACCGACTACCCGGCCTTGCACGAGGCGATGCAGAGGACGCTCCGGGCGGCTCGCCTCAACGACCGCCGCTTCACCCGGGCGGGCCTCTCGGGGCCGACGCCGATGCCCTCATGCCCGGAGCTCCTCGAGTTCGCCGCCCGACGCCGCGGAAGAACGCCGAAGCGCGAGGCATGGCTCGACCAGCGGCTCGGCGGCGGACCGAAGCCGCGCGTGTGGTGGGCGTTCCGCCAGTACGGCCCCCTGTGTCACACACCCGACCGGTGGGCCGTGGTCGTTCGGCCCTCGGCCCTCGTATGTCGCGGCGCCGGATGCCAGCGTCAGGGAACGCCGACGGAGCCGATCCGGCGGCTGGTCCGTCGCTACCTCGAGGGGTTCGGCCCGGCGACGGCGGCAGGACATCGCCCAGTTCGCGATGATGTACCGCCGCCGGTGAGGGAGGCCATCGCCGCGCTGGGCGACGAGTTCGTCGGCTCGAAGGGCCCGACGGCGAGGAGTTCTACGACATCCCCGGCGGCCTGTTCCCGCCCGAGGACTCCCCTGCCCCGCCGCGCCTGCTGGCGATGTGGGACAGCATGCTGCTCGCCTACGCGGATCGCAGCCGGATGATCCCGCCCGACTACCGGCGCCGGGTGATCCGCCAGAACGGCGACGTCCTGCCGGCCCTCCTCGTCGACGGCCACGTGGCCGGGGTGTGGCGCCCGGTCGACGGCGGCATCGAGGCGACGGCGTTCCATGCGCTCGCGGACGGAGACTGGGCCGGACCTCGAGACCGAGGCCCGGGCGATGCGGGCGTTCCTGGCCGCCCGTGACCCCTCCGTCTACCGACGATATGGCCACTGGTGGACGAAGGGCTGCCGGGCGCCGAGGTCCGCGTCCTGGGCGGCTGATGCCGATCCGCGCAGGGTAGCTCCGCCGCATGGCGCGTCAGGCCACGAGCCGCTTGTAGCGGATCCGGCGCGGCTGGTCTGCGGCGGTGCCGAGCTCCTTGTGGCGGAAGGCCTCGTAGTCGCTGACGTTGCCCTCGAACCAGCGGACCTGGCTGTCGCCCTCGAAGGCGAGGATGTGGGTCGCGATGCGGTCGAGGAACCAGCGGTCGTGGCTGATCACGACGACGCAGCCGGGGAACGACTCGAGGCCCGCCTCGAGGGCCCGCAGCGTGTCGACGTCGAGGTCGTTCGTCGGCTCGTCGAGGAGCAGGACGTTGCCGCCCGACTGGAGAAGCTTCGCCAGGTGGACGCGATTCCGCTCGCCTCCGGACAGCGTGCCGACGAGCTTCTGGTGGTCCGTACCGCGGAAGTTGAATGACGACACATATGCACGGGCCGGGATCTCGCGATTGCCGACCTTCATCGCCTCGACGCCGTCGGTGATCTCCTCGAACACGGTCTCGGTCGGCCTGCAGCTCGTCGCGGTCCTGGTCGACGTAGCTCAGCTGGACGGTTTCGCCGATCTCGATCGAGCCGGCGTCGGGCTGTTCCTGGCCGACGATCATCCGGAAGAGGGTCGTCTTGCCGGCCCCGTTCGGGCCGATGATCCCGACGATGCCGGATCGCGGCAGCGAGAACGTCAGGTCCTCGATCAGCAGCCGATCGCCATAGCCCTTGCGCAGGTTCTTGACCTCGATGACCCGGTCACCGAGCCGCGGCCCCGGCGGGATCGCGATCTCGAGCTCGCGGGCCGTACCTTGTCGCATCGTTCGCCTCGGCGAGGAGCCGCTCGTACGCCGACAGCCGGGCCTTGCCCTTGGCCTGGCGCGCCTTCGCGACCCATCCGGACCCATTCGAGCTCACGGGCAAGCGTCCGCTGGCGGGCGTCGACCTGTTTCTGCTCGCGCCCGAGGCGCTCGAGCTTCTGCTCGAGCCAGCTCGAGTAGTTGCCGGAGAACGGCACTCCCCTCCCCCGGTCGAGCTCGAGGATCCACTTCGCGACGTTGTCGAGGAAGTACCGGTCGTGGGTGACCGCGACGACCGTGCCCGCGTACTCGTCGAGGAAGCGCTCCAGCCACTCGACCGACTCGGCGTCGAGGTGGTTCGTCGGCTCGTCGAGGAGAAGCAGGTCCGGGTGCTGGAGGAGGAGCCGGGCAAGTGCCACACGGCGTTTTTCGCCGCCGGAGAGTGTCGTGACGTCGGATTCGTCAGGCGGGCAACGCAGCGCCTCCATCGCGATCTCGACGTTCCGCTCGACGTTCCACGCGTCCGCGGCATTGATCCTGTCCTCGAGCCGGCTCTGCTCGGCGCCGATCTTCTCGTAGTCGGCGTCGGGGTCGGCCCACTTCGCCATGACGGCGTTGTACGCATCGAGGAGCGCCTGGACCTCGCTGACCCCGTCCATGACGTTGCCCTTGACGGACTTCTCGGGATCGAGCTGCGGCTCCTGACTCAGATAGCCAACGGTGAAGCCCGGCGTGAGGCGGGCCTCGCCCGTGAAGCCGTCGTCGAGCCCGGCCATGATCCGCAGGAGGCTCGACTTCCCCGCCCCGTTCGGCCCGATGACGCCGATCTTGGCGCCGGGGTAGAACGAGATCGAGATGTCCTCGAGCACCGTCCGGTCCGGCGGGTAATGGCGGGCGAGCTTGTATGTGCTGTAGATGAACTCGGCTGGCATCGTTCAAGGGTACCGATGTTTGGCAGGCGAGACCCCCTGAGCAGGCCCATTTGGCTCTTGACCGTCGCCCTGTCCGACAACATGCTGGACCTCATCCGACCGGTCGATGCGGGCACATGGAAGGGGGATGGCGATGCGGAGGTTGAGCTTCAAGCGGGGAATCGTCGGCGGCGTCGGCATGTCCCTCTTCACCTCGACGACGTTGGCCGGTCGCTCGGCCGACCCGTTGCCGACATTCGCCTACGTCCTTGCGTTCACCCTGTCGTGCGTCGCTCTGGCGATCGTCGTGGTCGCGGCGATCAATCGCCCGCCGAAACCACCCATCCACTGGTAGGCCGGGGCAGCCTGTTCGCACCGCATTGCGTCAGCGCGGCGGGGCCACGTGGCATCTGAAGGGGCACGGTCATGCCATCAGAGCAGCGGCCACGAAGGCTGGGCGAAGATCGGTCTCCCGTCCGACTCAGCTCCGAGCCCGACGCCGGGGCGGATGACGTCGCGCGCATCAGCGACGCCCTCGATCAGTGGAACATGGAGACGACCGGCGTTCGCGAGTTTTACCAGGTTGCAATCTTCCTGCGCGACCAGAGTGGCGAGATCCGCGGGGGCGTGACGGGCGGCATCTGGGGTGGCTGGCTCCACATCGTCGCGCTCTGGGTCGACGAGGACCTGCGCGGACGCGGCTTCGGGCGGCAGCTCGTCCTGGCGGCGGAGCAGGAGGGTCGAGCAGCGGGTGCCCGCCACGCCTTCCTCGAGACGCACACGTTCCAGGCGCCGGAGCTGTATCGCCGGCTCGGCTACGAGCGGTTCGGCGAGATCGAGGACTACCCGCCCGGCGAGCCACAGCTGTTCATGCGCAAGGAATTGCGCTAGATCATTTTTGGTCGTGCTGCGCTGGCCGATTCGACGCGGAGGCGGCTCCCGTCAGGCCGGGGCTGCCGCCGACTCCTGTGGCGCCGGGATCGCACCGACCTGCTGGAGCATCCCGAGCGTGTCGAGCTCCTGCCAGTATTCGACGATGCGCCCGCCGGCGACCCGGCACATGTCGATCCCCGATACGGTGACCGTCCTGCCGGTCGGCGGAATGCCCATCAGCGGGCCCGTGTGGGTACCGGATCCGGTCCAGCGGGTCGCGACGATGTCGCCTTCGGACACCGAGATGTCGATCGTGATCGTGAGATCGGGAACCCCGGCTCGCATCCACCCGAGCGCTTGCTTGAACCCATCGACGCCCGCCGCCTGGCCCTGGAGGGGCGAGTGGTTGACCACGTCCGGCGCCATGATCGAATCGAGGGCGTCCGTGTCGCCGGAATTCCACGCGTCGTGATAGCGAAGCCGGATGGCACTGTTGTCGTCTGTCATCGCGCTCGTCTCCTGCCTCCAATGACCCACACAGGCTGAAACTGTACCGCGGGGCCGTTCGAGGATCGTTTTGAACTTCGCCTACACTCGGATGCATGACGACGACGCGGGTGGCGTGGCAGCGGTCCGACGACGCGGCAGGCCACGAGCATTGCACCCTGTCGCTCCGCGATGCCGGCCTGTCGCTCGTGGGCACGGTGATCGGGGCTGATGGCGGCTTACCCGTCCGGATCGAGTATCGCGTCCTTGCCGATCACGCCGGCATGACGACCGCCGCACACGTCCGAGACCTGCGCGGGTTCGCGACGAGGACGCGGGTGCTCGAGCGCACTGCCAAGGGCGGATGGACGATCGACGGGGCGGCTGCGCGGGCACTGAAGGGATGCACCGACGTCGATCTCGGCTGCAGCCCCTCGACCAACACCCTGCCGATCCGCCGTCTCCGACTCGCCATCGGCGCGTCGCACACCATCCAGGCCGCGTGGGTCCAGTTCCCCGAGCTGTCGGTCGTCAAGGCGCCGCAGACCTACAGCCGGCTCGACGAATTCACCTATCGCTACACGAGCGGGACCTTCGAGGCGGACCTCACGGTCGACGATCTCGGCCTCGTGATCGACTACGCGGTGTGGCATCGGACGGGTTATGCGGCCGGCCCTGACGACACGGAGCCGATCGACGCCCATCGCTGAGGAGCAGCCGTGCCGGGCACTCGCGCCGTCAGGTGATCGGTCGCGAGACCCTCGCAAGCGCGATGGCGCCGACCCCCTGCATGGTCGTCGCACCGACCGGCTCCACGCGGAATCGGGCCTCCAGCGCGCCGCTGATCGACGCCGGGACGTACAGCTCGCCGCTGGGGGTCACGTCGGAGATCCGTGCGGCAAGGTTCACCGTGCGCCCGAAGACGTCGCCGTCGCGCGCGACGATCGGCCCGCGGGTGACGCCGGCGTGGCCGGCCGGCAGGCCGGATCCGCCGAGGCGGTCCAGCAGCTCGAGCGAGGCGTCGACGGCATCGACGACGTCCGGGAAGTGGGTCAGCACCCCGTCCCCCAGCAGCTTGACGACCCGACCGCCGTGCTCGGACGCGGTCTGTGACGCCAGCTCCGCCAGCCGAAGGGCGACCTCTGCGGCGATCGTGTCGCCGCGCTCCTGGGTCAGCCTCGTGAAGCCCGTCAGATCCAGGAAGGCGACGGCGGGATCCTTGTCCGGGCGGGTCGGGACGTAGCCGGAGTCCGCCAGCACCTGTTCGGTCGCACTGATGCTGTAGTCGTCGATCGCCCGACTGATGTGGTGGCGCGTCAACCATTCGGCGAGGGCCGGCAAGGTCCGAGCCGCCGTTGCCCACGGCAGGAACACCCGGTCGTAGATCTCCTGTGACGGCACGCCGGCGAATTCCGGTCCCATCCGCTCGGTCGCCTGGGCGTACGCCTCCAGGGCCGCGACGGACGCTCGACGGGTCGACTCGCCGAACTGGCGAAGGATTCGCGACGTGAGATCGGCCTGCCCTGTCGCCTCGATCAGTGCCGCCCACTCGCCGATGACGGCCTCGTCCTCCATCGACAAATGGGACGTCGGGTCCGGTTCGGCGATGCCAAAGGCGCCGAACATCCCGCGGAGGAGGCGCCCACGGGGCCCCAGCAATTCCTGGAACGCCTGGTAGGTGTGCGGTGACGGGCGTCCGGGCCCGGCATGCAGCTGGTCGTAATACGCAACGCTGATGAGCCCGGCATCCTGTGCTCGAACGAGGACGTCAAGCGGCACGCCCGCCGCCTCGAATCCATCGATCACGCGGATCCGATGGGCGTCCCCGGGGGTGTATCGGCCGTCGTCACCGCGAACGAGAACGCCGCGCGCGGTCAGTTGTTCGACACGTTCGACCGGGTCACCGACCAGGGTGGCCAGTTCGACCGCGGTCACGCGCTCGCTTGACGTCGCGGGGACATCAGGGTCGTCGGACATCGGTGGCGCCAATTCAGTCCGGCGGCTTCTTCCAGACCGAGACATGCTGGCGGCTTTCGCTCGTGAAGGGCTCTCGACCCCACCCTGCCCAGCGTTCGCGGAGCTCGAGGCCGGCTATCTGGGCCATCAGGTCGAGCTCGGCCGGCCAGACGTAGCGGAATGGTCCCGACGACTTCTGCACGTCGGCGCCGCGGATCTCGAAGTGGTGCGAGATCAGCCCCTGGTTCGCGATGTCGTACTCGTCGATGCCCCAGTGGGTCTCGCTCCCGTCGAAGACGACGTACCGCTCGCCTGGCGGCAGGCGTTGGAGGTCGGGCACCACGACCTCGATGACGAAGCAGCCGCCGGGCTCGAGATGTGCCGCCACGTTGCGGAAGCACGCGACCTGGGCCGCCTGGGTCGTCACGTTCATGATCGTGTTGTAGACGAGGTACGCGAGGCGGAACGTGCCCGCCGCCCTCGCGGTCGAGAAGTCGCCGATCGTGACCCGGATGCTCTCGCCTCCCGGCTTTGCTCGCAGCCGACCTGTCATGGCGCTCGAGAGGTCGATCCCGGCGACTTCGATCCCGCGGGCGGCCAACGGCAGGGCGATCCGCCCTGTCCCGATCCCAAGCTCGAGCGCACGACCGTCGCCGACGAGACCGGCGAGGAAGTCGACCGCCGGGTCGACGACCGCCGGGTCGAACATCCTGTCGCTGGTCTCGTCGTAGCGGGCAGCGACCCTTTCGCCGAAGCGGCCGTCGTCCGTCATGCGTCGCTCACCCCGCCAGCATGGACGAAATGGGCGAGCGCGGCGAGCGCGGCCACCGGACCGCGACCAGCGGGTGCCCTCCGCTAGCTGTGGATGGCGTCCAGCGTCACCCGCCGGGCGTGGATCCGGCAGATCACGCGGGTCTCGAGCTCCCGCTGGTCGTGCGGATAGATGAATCCGTAATAGGCCGGGTGACGCGTGTACCGCCGCGTCAGTTCGTCCAGGTGCTCCACGGCGCCGTCCGTCACCAGCTCCGCGTCGCCGCGAACCTGGACGAACCGGCTCGTGTCGTCCGGGTCGACGACCAGAAGGGTCACCTTCGGATTCGCGAGCATGTCGCGACCCTTCCGGCGCTCGAGCGTCGTGTTGACCCGGGCGCACTCGCCGTCGTGGTCAACCCACACGAGGCTCGACTGCGGCTGCCCGTCCGGGAGCATCGTCGTGAATACGCCGACGACCGGGCGTGCCAGCAGGTCCAGGTGGGACGCGGGAATCGAGGCGTCGACCGCCGCCGCGCTGGGTGCCGTGCTCACAGTTTCGAGGCTCCGCCGACATGTGCGTCGAGAGGGACGACGTGGGTCGGCCGGATCCGGCACAGGACCGGGGTCTCCGTATCGGCGAGGGAAACCGGGACGCACCCGCCGAAGTAGTGGATGGGCCGGCCCGCGTACTTCGAGGTCAGCGTATCGAGGTGCTCGAGTGCGCCATGCTCCGTCATCTCCTCGACGGTGCCGCGGACCTCGAGGTAGCGGCCGTCGTCGTACGGGTCGTAGCAGAGCAGCGTCACCCGCGGATTGCGCCGCATGTTCCGCTCCTTCTGGAAGCCCCGCATCGTGTTGACCCGGACGGACTCGCCGTCGAAGTCGCACCACACGACCGATGTCTGGGGCGAGCCGTCAGGCATCACCGTCGTGAGTGCCGCAACGGGCGGGCACTCGACCAGGTCGAGATGGGACGCGGGAATCCGCCGGCGATCCGTATCGAGCACGCCGACCACCCGCGACCGCGCGGCAGCGACAGGCGAAGGCATCGTCTACGAGATGCCGACGAACCGGTCGAGCGCGAGGCGCCCGGCAGCGGACAGGTGACCGCTCCGTGACTTCAGCTCGAGGTCCATGCGCGAGATCTTGCCCGCGAGCGCCTGGCGCATCCGCGCGAACATCGAGCCGGTCACGAGCTTGTACGTCGTGAACAGCCCGACGCGCGGGTGGCCGAGCGCAGGGAGGTCGCGGGCGAACGCCAGCCACGGCTCATCGGGGTGCTGGCCGATGACGAAGAGACCGTTCGTCCAGCATCCGAGCAGGAGGAAATCGACGTCGGACAGCGACCCGACGTCGCAGTCGCCGACCGATACGACCCTTGCCTCGACCCCGCGGGTCCGAAGGTGGGCCGCGATCTCATCACTCAACCGGCGGGTGGTGCCCGTCCGGCTCCGGTAGACGATGGTCGCCGTCGGCATGGCCTCAGCCTCGCGCCGGGTAGCTGCCGGTCAGCTTCTTCCCGAAGGCATGGACACCGTGGAAGAACGGCGTCCCGGGCAGGAACATGTACGGGCAGAGCTTGGCAACGACGTCGACCCCGTGGCCTTCCGCATACTCGATCGCGCTGTCACTGGTGGCGCCCGATCCGGCGATCCCGCCGTACAGCCAGACGTGGGTGATGCCGGCCTCGACGCACTGCTCGACGACGTGCTCCGCGACGGCGGGCGGCGTCATGATCAGGGCTCCTTCCACGGGCGGCTCGATCTCCGCGACGCTCGCGTAGCAGCGCTGGCCATCGATCTCGGATGTCGCCGGATTGACCGGCACGGCCTCGTATCGTCGCTGCCGCAGCTCCTGCCAGAGCGTGTAGCTGATTTCCTTGGGATCGCGCGACACGCCGACGACAGCCACGCGCTTGAGCGCCAGGAAGTCCTCGATCTGCCGGATGGTGGTCTTCACCTCTCGCCTCCTCGTGTGGGTCCGCGCACGAGGCTTAGCAAACGGCCCCCGGGCACGACAAGAGCCGGACGGCACGAATCCGCACTGCCCGCGTCGCGCTGTGTCTCTCAGCCATCGCCCGCGTGGACGATGTGCTCGAACTGCCGCCACAGGATCGCGACGAGCAGTGCGGAGCCCACGAATCCGAACCAGAAGGGGGCCGTGATCCCGAATGTCCGCGCCAGCAGGCCGCCGATCGGCGTCCCGATGACGAGGCCACCGACGATCGCGACGCGGTAGACGCCGGTCACGCGGCCGAGCACGGCGTCGGGGACGGCGCGCTGCCGGACGACCGTCGACGTCGTGCCCCACACGAACGCGTGGGCCCCGAAGACCACGAGGGTCGCGAGCGCGACGGCGGAGGACGTCGTCAGGGCCAGCGCCAGGTGGGTGAACGTCTCGATGAGCAGCCCGACCCGCATGATGTCGGCCAGTGAGAAGCGCCGTTCCAGGCGGCCGTACGACACCGTGCCGACGACGCCGCCGATCGCGACCGCGGTCGTCAGCAGGCCGAAACCCACCTCGTTCATGCCGAGACGCTCGCCCGCGTACAGGACGAGCACCGACCACGCCGCCCCGTAGGTGACGTTGAAGGTGAGGATCGTGAGTGCCAGGGTCCGCATCGGCGGATGGCCCATGAGCCAGCGGAACCCCTCCAGCATCTCGGCGCGCACGCCCGGGCGGTCGGGCTGGAGATCGCGGACGTCGGTGACGACCCGCGAGACGAGCACCGCGCCGAGCGCGAAGCCCGCGGCGTTCGCGGCGAACGGAATGGCCGGGCCGACCGCGAACAGGAACGCCCCGACGGGTGGCAGGAGCAGCTGGTTCGTGAGCAGGAATGCGCCCTGCATCCGGGCGTTGGCGATGCCGAGATCCTCGCGGGCCACGAGACCGGGCAGCAGCGTGCTGCTGGCCGAGTCGGCGAACGTCTCCGCGGTCCCCAGGACAAACAGGGCGATGAGGACCAGGGCGATGTTGACCGCGCCGCCCACGATCGTCGCGACGAGCGCCGCCAGCACGAACGAGCGCCCGATGTTCACGACGACGACCATGCGTTTCCGATTGAAGCGATCGGCCGCCACGCCGCCCAGGACGCCGAACACGAGCACAGGCAGGTACTCGCTCAGGAGAGCCATGGAAACAAGCAACGGGTCGCGCGTCAGGGACGCGACGAGCAGCGGGCCGGCCGTGAGCGCGACCCCGTCACCGACGTTGTTGACGAAGGTCGCCGACAGGAGCCAGCGGAATGACCGGCCGAGCCTGGCCGGCGCGATGGTCTCGGTGATCCGGGCGAGAAGGGATCGCACCGGCGCGAGGATACCAACCGTGCGGCGTCGCCCGCCGCGCTCTCCTACACTGGTCGGGCCGATGTCGATCCGCCCGTTCTACGACCGGTGGCCGCAGTACAACCGGCGCCTGACCGAGATCGTCGGGGCCATGTCCGCTGAGCAGCTGGCAATCCGCCCGGCGCCGGATGGCTGGCCGATCTGGGCGATCGTGGGGCACACGGCGGCAGCCCGCGTCTACTGGCTCTGCGGGGTCCTGGGCGAGCCAGGCGCAGAGGCGACGCCGTTCACCGATCCCCTGACCGGCGAAGGCTGGGAGGACGACCTCGACCACCCGCGGTCCGCCGATGAGCTCGTCATGGCCCTCGACACGACGTGGGCGATCGTCGACGGGTGTCTGGATCGATGGACGCCGGCGCTACTCGAGGAGACGGTCGAGCGATCGTACGGCGACCGGCGCCAGGTGCACTCGCGCGGGTCGATCGTCCAGCGACTGCTGACCCACGAGGCCTACCACTGCGGCGAGCTGTCTCAGACGCTCGGGATCCACGGGCTGCCCCAGATCGATCTCTGGCGTTCGGACTGAATCCAGCCTCGCGTCAGAGCAGACTGCGGATCCTTGGCGGCGTTCGACGGGATCAGCTTCTCCTGGACCATGTCGGCATAGACCTCGCCCTCGCGAAGCTCATCCCGTTGTGAAGCGACGCGCCGCGATTGGTTTTTGTGCGCGCATCAGCCGGGACTTCCGTGCGGTCGCTACCGCACCACCCAGATCTGCCATGCGCCGCTTGAGCCGGGCGCGACGAGGAGGACCTCGAATCCGGCGTTGTTGCCGGCCAGTGCGGGGTAGTCGGCCTGCACGATGAAGGCGCGCGAGAGATCCGCACCGCGAACGAGATCGGGACTGGAGGTCCAGTTCGTGAGGACCGCGGCATCGTGCGTCGGCGCTGAGAGCGTGTAGCGACCGGCGACGCTGTGGAAGTAGGCGGACCGCTCGCTCGTGTAGTCGGCGAACGTCCCTCGGAGCGCCTGGTCCGCCGGCGAGAGCATGTCCCAGGCCGCCTGCCAGCGGCCGTCAACGAGCGCTCGTTCGTAGTTGTCCGCCAGCCCGGCGGCCTTGTCGGCGTCTCCTGGGTCCTGCGTCGTACCTGCTTGCGGAGCGACCGACGGCGCGTCCAGCGTCGGGGACGCCGGCTGGGAAGCGCTCGCCGGTGCTGTAGGCACCGCGGGTCCGCTCGGAGCAACCGCCAATGACCAAGATCACCAGGATCGCCGCTGCGGACGAACTCGTGGCTCTCACAACCACACCCCCTGTCTTCGAAGCCCTCGTTCGACCGCCCTACGACGCGCGACAGCCTCCACCTGTTGTGGGCCACGTCAGCCCCGAGGATCGCGCCCGCCTGACCGCTTGACATAGCGCCCGACGATCAGCGCATGACCGACATCGACACGCCGGCCGTCCCCGCACGGCTCGCCCCGTTTCTCGCCCAATGGGACTACGTCACCAGCGTTCTGTTCGAACGTCTCGGGGGCCTCACGGACGACGCTCTGCTCTGGGAGCCGGGGTCCGAAGCCTGGAGCGTCCGCCTTGTGGATGGCCGCCCGACGCCCGATGTGGAGTCCTGGCCACCCGATGGGTCCCCGGCACCACCCAGGACGCTCGCGTGGACCCTCGGCCACCTCGGCGCCGGATCGGCGACGCGCGCGGACTGGCTGGTCGGCAGTCACTCGCTCAGGGAGGGCGAGCTCGTCTGGCCGATGACGGCGGCGGAAAGCGTTGCATTCGCACGGGCCGGGCTCCAGGCGTGGCGAGACGGGCTCGCCCAGATGACCGACGAGGACCTCGACACGGTCGGCCGGAGCGCCTACCCGGGTGGCCTCGACCCTGAGTTGCCGCTGATCGAGATCGTGTGGTGGGTCAGCAAGGAGCTGCTCTTCCACGCGGGCGAGGCATGGCTGGTCCTGGACCTCTACGCTTACCGCTGAGGGGTGCCCGACGGCTGCGCTGCACCCCCTGCTGACCCTGCGGGATAAGCAATACCTGCCTAGCCCGCGTCCACGACGCAGAAGCGGTTGCCCTCCGGGTCGGCGAGGATCACGTAGTCGGCGTCCGGCGGTCGCTTGTCCCAGTGGACCTCGGTCGCGCCCAGCGCGAGCAGCCGCTCGACCTCCGCCGCCTGGTCCTCGGCGTACAGGTCGAGATGGATACGGGGCGGCACCTGCACCTTGGATGGAACCATGTCGAGCGAGAGGTTCGGCCCGACCCCGTCGCGCGGCCGCAACAGCATGAAGTCGTCGTCGCTGGGGCCGTCGCGCGGCACGTAGTCGAGAGCGGCGGCCCAGAACCGTGCCTGGCGCTGCAGATCGTCGACGCGCAGAACGATGGAACCGACGCGGATCATCGGGGGAACTGTGCCGCGTTCTGCGCGGCGCCGTCAATGCCTCGGGCTCCGGCGCAAAAGCGGCCGAATGGCACTTGAAACTACTGAGTAGAACGAGCACGTTTCGTGGCGTAAGCGTGTTGATGCCGTGGGCAAACCGGCGCGCGAGTCGATCGGGTCGCCGAAATCGCGCGGTGCTCGTGGCGAATCCTCGTCTCGTCGACCCGAAGGAGGCGCGCTATGGCGCTCCATCCGACAACGTCCGGCCTGCGGTCGGCAGCCTACGAGGATCTCGTCCGTGCCCTCTTGATCGTGGCTGCGGTCATCGTCGTGATGATCGCCGCGACGCTGCTCCTGGGCGTCAGCCAGGCTGGCCCGTCCTACGACATCGTCCCGGATCCGGCGGGTCTCCTGCCGTTCTAGCCCCCGCGCCCTGACGCGCGAACGCGGCCGTTTCGGTACGGCCGGGCGTTAGCGCGGCCGGACCACCCTTTCGGCGAACTCGAGCATGCGGCCCATCTGCGAGACCGCCAGTTCGTCGTCGGATGCACCGCCCATATGGCCGGCGTCGAACCAGTCGATCTCGACGGGATGGCCGCGTTCCTGTAGTCGCTCGACGTAGCGCGTCGCCGGCCTCGCCGGGGTTCGCGTGTCGTTCCGACCCTGGATGATCAGCAGCGGCGCACGGACATCGTCGACATAGCTCAACGGTGAGCCTGCTCGGTAGGCGTCGCGGCGCTCCTCGGGTCCGCCCCCGAAGAGCATCCGCTGATAGGCGCGGAGCATGTCGCTCGAGTCCTCGTAGTTCATCTCCCAGTCGGCCACGACGATCCCCGCCAGACCGGCCGCCCAGAGGTCCGGCTGCCGTCCGAGGCCGAGCAGCGTCAGATACCCGCCGTACGACCAGCCGGTCAGGAGCACCTGGTCCGGTCGAGCCGTTCCGCTGGCGATCAGCCAGTCCCGCCCGGCGGCCATGTCCTGGATCTCGAGCTCGCCGAGCCGACCCCAGATCGCCTGCTCGAACTCACGCCCGAACGTCGTCGACCCGCGGTAGTTGATCGACAGGAACGCGTAGCCGTGGTCGAGGAATGCCTGGGCCTGCGGGTGGAAGGTCGCGAACGTCGCGGCCGTCGGGCCGCCATGGGTCTCGAGGATGACGGCGAACGGCGGCTCCCCGTCCGGGAGCCCCAGCCAGCCCTGGATCGGGGTGCCGTCGGCCGACGGGAACGTGACGCTCCGCAGCGCGTGGCCGGGCGGGACGTCGCCGCTGGCGAGGATCGTCCGCGTCTGGCGGCCGCTGACGGGGTCGAGGCCGATCAGCCGCCTCGGCTCGCCGAAGTCCTCCCACCGGCAGATGATCTCGCCGCCATCCGGGCGGAAGTACGACGCATTCGTTCGCATGTAGCCGATCAGGGCGCCATCAGGGTGGTCCAGCGTTCTGATCGCGTCCGTCGTGAGGTCCCACATCAGCAGGCGCTGAGCCGCCTGGTCGACCTGGAGGAGCAGGACCTGGCGGCCGTCCGGCGACCAGTCCAGACCGAGGATGTCGCCACCAGGCGCATCCGCCGGCAGGTCGTGCCGGGCGCCAGAGGCCGCGTCCCAGACAACTGCCCGCTCGGGTCCGGCGGCGTTCGTCGTCGCGATCAGCCGGTGGTCGTCACGTCCAGGCGCGAAGGCGAAGACGCGGACACTCGTTCCCGGACCGTCCCACAGATCCGGGCCGGGGTCGCCAGTGTCGACATCGAACGTGAGGATGCTGTACTCGAGGCCCGTCGATCGGTGCGCGGACGACACGGCCACCGTCGCTCCGTCCGCGCTCAGGGCAAGCGTTTCGAGAGCCGCCGCCGAATGGTGGACGGTCCGCAGGTCGGGAATCCGCCCGTCGTCCTCGAGCCGCCCGACGCGGAGGGCGAACACATCGTCCGAAACGGTCGCGAAGGCCACCCGACCGCCGTAGCGACTGAAGGCGAACTCTTCCGACGCGTACGGCGCCAGGTTCGGCGTCAGGTCGACCTCATCGCCGCCGTCGATCGGCAGGACAGCCCAGTGGCCGATCTCGTTGCCGCCGGTATCGCGCAGGTAGCACGCCCAGCGACCGTCGGGCGAGAGCTTCCCCACGATCCGGCCGCCCGGCTCGAACGTCAGCTGGGTCAAGGTATTCGATTGGGTGTCCCAGCGGTACAGCTGGGCGAGTCCGGACTCATTCGACGTCACGAGGCCGACGTCGGGACGGTCGATCGCGATCGCGCTGAGCAGGATCGCATGGGCACGAAAGCGTCTCTGCCAGTCGTTCGTCTCGATCGGAGACTCGCCCGTCGTCATCGCCACGGCTGGTTCCTCCCTGCGGTTGCGCCCGCTATCTTGCGCCACGTCGATCCGGTCATGTCTGCGAAGATCGCTCTCATGACGTGGTGCCGAGGCGTGCCGAGGTGACGCGACGCGGGCTCGTGTTGTTCGGCCTGATGTCGGTCATCTGGGGCATCCCCTACCTGTTCATCAGGGTCGCCGTCGCCGAGATCACGCCGGCGACCCTCGTGCTCGGAAGGACCGCGATCGCAGCTGCGATCCTGCTGCCGATCGCCGTCCTGCGCGTCGACCTCCGGCCGGTGCTGGCGCGCTGGCGCTGGGTCGTCGCGTTTGCCGCGGTCGAGATCGCCATCCCGTGGGTGATGCTGGGCTCAGCGGAGCAGCATCTCTCGAGTTCGCTCAGCGGCCTGCTGATCGCGGGCGTTCCGCTCGTCGGCACCGCTATTGCCCTGGCCACCGGTGGCGCGGACCGGCTCGGCCGGAGTGCCCTCGTCGGGTTGCTCGTCGGGCTGGTGGGGGTCGCGGCCATCGTCGGGGGCGACTTCGGAACGTCGGACACGACAGCGCTTCTGGAGATCGCTGTCGTCGTCGTCGGTTACGCCGTTGGGCCGGCAATCCTGGCACGCAGGCTGGGCGGCCTGCCGACGGTCGGGGTGATGGCACTGTCCCTCGCGCTGTGCGCCGTCGTGTACGTCCCGATCGCCGCCGCCCAGTGGCCGTCGGTGGTGCCATCGACGAACGTCCTCGCTTCGGTGGTGATCCTCGCGGTCGTCTGCACCGCCGCCGCGTTCCTGGTATTCGCCGCCCTCATCGACGAGATCGGACCGGTCCGGGCGACGGTCATCACGTACGTCAACCCGGCCGTGGCCGCCGTGCTGGGCGTGCTCGTCCTCAACGAGACGTTCACGGTCCCGATGGGAATAGGCTTCGCGCTCGTGATCCTTGGCTCGACACTCGCGACTCGCCGTTCGCAGGCGGTCCAGGGGCCGCGTCCCGCGCCGGCGGAGGCCGAGCTCAGCGTCGCGCGAGAGTGAGACCCGCGCGCCGGACATGGTTCCGGCTGACCCTTCCGTTTGGGGTGCGGCTAACCCCATCCTGAACATGCCGGGTGGCAGGCTGGCGAGCGGGTACCGGCGCCCGTAGCGTGAGCACATCAGGCACGAGCCGGACCGAACGGATCCCCGAAGCGGCCGTCGTGCCAGGAGTGCGCTCGAACGAGCGTCAGAGGCGCCGCGACTCCCATCCGATCGTGGCGTCAGAAGGGATGGATCAGCGATGCGGGTGAACCGCCGATTTCTCTACTGGGGGGTCTTCTTCGTCGCCATCGGCGGGGTCCTGGTGGCCTCCGATCTGCGTGGCGTCGACACGGCCGCCATCTCCGACGCCCTGCGGCTGTGGCCGCTCGCGCTCGTGGCGATCGGGTTGGGCCTCGTCCTGCGCCGGACGCAGTTCAGCCTCCCGGGCGGCATGCTGGCCGCGGCCGTCCCCGGCCTCGTTCTGGGCGGGGCGTTCGCCGTCGCTCCAAACTTCGCGATTGACTGCGGCGCCAGCGGCGGCCCGTCGAGCACTGCGACGAGCCAGGGCACGTTCGATGGCCCCGCCCGCGTCTCGGTGACGGCGGCCTGCGGTGTCGTCGTCGTCAACACCGCTCCGGGCAGTGGCTGGGAGCTCGAGGCCGGCAACACCGCGAACCGGACGCCGACGATCGACTCGTCGAATCGATCGCTCTCGATCGATGCCGGCGGCAACGGGAACTGGCACGGCTTCGACAGCGGCCGCGACACGTGGCGCCTGACCCTGCCGACCAGCGCGATCGACGACCTGTCCCTCGACGTCAATGCCGGCGAGGGCCGGATCAACCTCGCAGATGCCCAGATCGGCGAGCTCCGGGTCACGACCAACGCGGCCCAGACGAGCGTCGACCTCTCGGCCGCCACCGTGGCGAGACTGTCGGGCAACGTGAACGCCGGAAGGCTGTCGTTCCGTCTCTCCGCGACCGCCGACGTCGCCGGCACGCTGGAGGCCAATGCCGGGGAGCTGCAGGTGTGCGCTCCGAGCGGCCTCGGCCTGCGCGTCCACCACAACGGCGCGCTGAGCGGGCTGTCGGTCAACGGGCTGCGGCAGAACGGCACGGAATGGCAGAGCCCGGACTACGCCTCGGCGACCCACCGCGCCGACCTGGACATCACAGTGAATCTCGGTAGTGTCGAGATCAATCCGATTGGAGGATGCAAGTGAACCGCCGTCTCTATCGTTGCTACCACGACCGCCGCATCGCCGGGGTCGCCTCCGGCCTCGCCGAGTACTTCGACCTTGACACGTCCCTCGTCCGGATCGTGTGGATCCTGTCGATCTTCTTCGGGGGCCTCGGGCTCCTGCTGTACATCGCCATGGCGATCATCGTGCCGCTCGAGCCCGAAGGGGGCGTGGCGCCCGCCGACCAGGCCATCGGCACGACCGGTGAGGCGCCCGCCGGCTCACCGGTCGCGGGCAGCACGGGCTGGCACTCGGCGCCGGTGGAGCACCGCCACCGTCGCTCCAATCGCGGCGATGGCCGCGGAGCGACGATCGCCGGGATCATCCTGATCCTGTTCGGCGCCCTCGCCCTCGTCGATGCGTTCCTGCCGGCGTGGGCGGACGGCGGGCGCTTCCTGTGGCCTGCCTTCATCGTCGGGATCGGGGCGCTCCTGGTGGCGACCGCCGTGCGACGCCAACCGACTGAACCGTGATCGGCGGCGCAGTCCTCGTCATTGGACTGCTCCTCATCCTTGCCGGGCTGGCGTCAGCCCGGATCCCCGGCGGAGCGGCATTCGCTTCGCCGGGGATCGCTCTTGCCCCCGAGACGGACGGCGCGGGGTCGGGTCCGCTCGGCCTCGCCAGGCTCGCCCGCAACCCGATCAGGGCATTCCTTCTGTCTCCGATCCATCCGGCCACCTGGTACGCGAACGCGTCGATCGGTCTCGGCCTCGTCGTGGGCGTCGGAGCGTTCGTCACGCTCGTCTCCATCGCGTCGGCGGGGTTCGCCACGATCTTCTTCGGCGTCGGGTTGGTGTTCATCGCGGTCGGGATCGAGGGCTCGCGGCTGGTGGCGCGGATCGAACGGCGGCGCGCCGCGCTGGGCGCTTCGGACCGCCTCCTGCCGCATCCGTACCGGCCGCTGCGCGGCCGAGTGGTCGATATCATCCGGGCCGAATTCGCCGACGAGAACCGCTGGCGCGACGTCCTCTACGTCGCGGTCAACCTCCCGCTCGCGATCATCGAGTTCGTGGTCATCGCGACCGTCTGGACGCTCGCCCTGTCGCTCCTGACGATGCCGCTCTGGTACGACGCCGTCGCGGGCGCGACCCTGCCCGACTACCTCGCCCCCGTGGCCGGGCACGACGCGCCTCTCGTCGTCCTTCGCTCCCTGGCCGGCGCCGCGCTGCTGCCGGTCGCAGCATCGATCTCCCAGCTCGTCATGGCCCTCCATCGGGCGGTCGTCTCAGGGCTCCTGTGCACCTCCGAGAGCCGCGAGCTGCGACGACAGGTCGAGACACTCAAGGAGAGCCGCTCGGCGGTCCTCGACGTCGAGGCCAGCGAGCTGCGCCGCATCGAGCGGGATCTCCATGACGGCGCCCAGCAGCGCCTCGTCATGCTGACGATCGACCTTGGCCTCGCAAGCGAGCGGATCGACACGGATCCGGCGGCGTCCAAGCAGCTCGTCCTCGAGGCGCAGGACCAGGCGCGCCAGGCCCTGGCGGAGCTGCGGGACCTGGTTCGCGGGATGGCGCCATCGATCCTGCTCGACCGGGGCCTCGTGGCGGCCCTCGGCTCGATCGCTGCCCGCGGACCTGTGCCGACGGCGGTCCGGAGCGAGCTTGCTCCCGACGAGCGGCTTCGGCCGGCCATCGAGCGGGCGGCCTACTTCGTCGCCGCAGAGGCGCTGGCGAACGTGGCCAAGCACAGCGGAGCGCGGAGCTGCGAGGTGCGCTGCCGCCGCGACGGGGCGCGGCTGATCGTCGAGGTCTGGGACGACGGCGTCGGGGGCGCCGCCGCGGAGCCCGGTGGCGGCCTGGCCGGCCTGGCGAGTCGCGTCGCGGGTGTCGACGGAACGCTCACCGTGTCCAGTCCCGCCGGCGGCCCGACTCTCGTCCGCGCGGATATGCCGATCTAGGACGAGCGTCCCCCCGCCCGCGCGGTCCCCCGCCAGCCCGCCGGCCTGACCCCAACGTCCCGCTCGCGGCCCCGCCCGACGTTCGTACCAGTCGCGTGGCGACTGGTATCGACCTCTCGTGGCGGCCGGGCATTCGCTGCAGTCTCGCCGGGACTGGTACGCACGTGCATCGTGCACGGCAGCGCCCGCGCCGCGGAACCTGACTCTCAGACGAGTCGCCGGGAGACTGTTACGAACCAGCGACGGCGCTAGGAGCCCAGGTACGTCAGCACGGCGAGCACGCGGCGGTGATCGTTCTGCGAGTCGGGCAGCTCGAGCTTGCCGAAGATGCTGCTGATGTGCTTCTCCGTCGCGCCCTCGGTGATACCGAGGAGCCCGGCGATGCCGACGTTCGTCCGACCCTCGGCCATCGCCGCGAGCACCTCGCGCTCGCGCGGCGTCAGCGCGGACAGCGGATCATCCGCCCGGCTCCGGACCATGAGCTGCGCGACAACCTCGGGGTCGAGGGCCGTTCCGCCGCGGGCGACCCGGCGGAGCGCATCCATGAACTCGCGGATGTCGCCGACGCGGTCCTTGAGCAGGTAGCCGACGCCGCCCGCGCGGTCCGCCAGCAACTCGGTCGCATACTGCCGCTCGACGTACTGGCTGAGCACGAGGACCGGCGTGCCGGGGACCCGGCGGCGCGCCTCGATCGCGGCTCGGAGTCCTTCATCCCGCTGGCTGGGCGGCATCCGGACGTCGACCACGGACACGTCCGGGCGATGGGTGACGACCGCGTCGACGAACGACGGTCCGTCCCCGACCTTGGCCACGACCGTTCCGCCGGACTCCTGGATCAGCCGGGCGATGCCCTCGCGGATGAGGGCCGAGTCCTCGGCGATGACGACGCGCAGCGACGCGGGTTCCACGGGGTAATCAGGCGACCAGCCGCAGGAGCTCGCCCGTGGCGGCGATGGCCTCTGGCGTGGACAGAGCCGGGTTGTTGAAGGTGAACCCCGTGAATCCCTCATCGATGTACGGTCGGAGCACATCGGCGGCCTGCTCGGGAGTGCCGACCTGGACGTGCGCCCGGCGCTCCGGCGGCAGGCGCTCGACGATCGCCCGTGCCGCGTCGGCGGTCGCCGCGACGAGAACCGGCGTCGCCATCGTTCGTTCGATCGTCGTCGGGTCCCGGTTGATCTCGGCGCAGTGGCCCTCGAGCACCTCGCGCTTCCGGCGCAGGACCTCGAGCCCGAGCGGGAACCAGTGGGTCAGGTCGGCGTGCCTGGCGGCGATCCGGAGCGTGCGCTGCTCGCCTCCTCCCCCGACAAGGATTCGCGGTCCGCCGGCCTGGATGGGCCGCGGCACATTCCGGGCGTCGTCGAATCCGGTAGTGATTGCCCGTGAAGCTCGGGCGGTCCTCGGTGAACATGGCCCGGATGATCGCCAGGCTCTCGTCGAGCCGGTCCATCCGCTCTCCAACCCGGGGGAAGTCGAAGCCGTAGCCCACGTGCTCGCTCTCGTTCCAGGCCGCACCGATGCCCAGGAGCGCTCGCCCGCGAGACAGGACGTCGAGCGTCGTCACGGTCTTGGCAAGCAGCGCGGGATTGCGGTAGGTGACGCCGGTGACGAGCGCGCCGAGCCGGACGCGGCTCGTCCGCTGGCTCAGGGCGGCAAGCGTCGAGTATGCCTCGAGCATGGGATCGGTCTCCGGCCCGACGCCGGCAATCTGGTAGAAGTGGTCCATCACCGTCACGAGGCTGAAGCCGGCCTCCTCCGCGGCGCCGGCAAGGGTCGCGACGTGGTCGAACAGCCCACCGGTAGGGACGCCCGGGAACGTGAAGTTGGGCATGTGGTAGCCGAACCAGACGGGCATCGGATGCTCCTGCGCGGGAAGATCGAGTTCCATTCTGCCCCGACCCGGGGAGGATCGTCGCTCGCGGGGTCGAGCGCAGTCAGGACGAGGCCGAGGCGCCGACCGGGCCGAGGCCGGCGCCGATGCCTGAACCGATGCCGCGATCGCGTTCAGCCGAGCTGCTTCTCGTAGCACAGGCTGAGCGGGTCGTTCGTGTAGGGGCCGAACGGCGGAATGCGTCGGAAGCCCGCCCGCTCGTACAAGCCGATCGCCTCGCGCTGGTGGATGCCGGTTTCGAGACGCAGCAGCCTGATGCCCTGCGAGCGGGCGTGGTCGGCGAGATGTTCCAGCAGGAGCCTGCCGAACCCGGACCCGCGAAACGCCGGCGGCACGTACATCCGCTTGATCTCGCCGTACGTCCCGTCCACGAGCAAATCCCGCCGCAGCCGGCGGGCGCCCCGTCGGATCGGAGGACGAAGAAGTCCACGTTCTCCGCGAGCAGCCGCTCGACGCTGAACCCGTGGCGGCTCGCCGCCGGATACAGCGGCTCGAGGTGGGCCTCCAGTTCGAGGATCAGGCTCACGGCGTCAGGAGCATCCGGGCGCTCCCGGGCGATGACGACTGACACGCCGGGCCTCAGGCCGCCAGCCGCGCTGCGAGGAGCCGACGATCCACCCGTCGGAACCACAGCCAGTACAGGCCCGTTGCGATCGAGTACAGGGTGATGATCGTGACGAAGTTCACGGCGTACCCGCGATCGAAGCCGAGCGACGCCTGGAGCACCGCGTACCAGGTCCCGCCGATCACCCAGCCGGCCTGCCACAGGACGCTCATCGCCGCCGACAGCGTCGCTCGCTCGGCGCTCGTCACCTGCTCCATCGCGAAGGCGGTGAAGATCGGGTTCCCGGCGTTCATCAGGGAGTTCCGGACCGCCATGGCCGTGATGACCGTCCACAGGACCGGTGAGAAGCCGAGCACGATCAGGAAGGGGATGCTCGCCGCCTGGACGATGACCACCGACGTGATCTGGCCGAACCGACGGGCAAGGCGCGGCTGGGCGAGGATCGCCGCGAGGGTGCCCAGGCTCGTCAGCGCGAAGACCGCATTCAGGGACGTGAGATCGAGCCCGAACTTGCGCTGGATGAAGAGGTTCAGGAACGGGATCACCTGGCCGGCACCGATCGAAATGAGGAAGCCTGGCAAGACGAGTCGGACGAACCGGCCTCGGTCGCGCACGACCAGCCCGAGGCGCGCGCGTCCGTGCCGGGGAGCGGCCGGGAAGGCCGCGGGCTCGCCCAGGCGGATGAGGCGCGGGATCAGGACCGTCCGTGGCCGGTCGTCGGTCAGCAGGCCGATCGTGGCCAGGCCGGCGACGAGGAGCCCGGTCATGATCACGAGGATCACCCGATACGTCCCCGGGCCGCCGGGATCGAGGCCGATGATCGACGCCACGCCGACGGCGACGACGCCGCCGACGACCGCGGCCACGACGTTGGTCGCGTTCTGGATGGCGAACTGGAGCGCGAACAGCTCGTTGCGATGCTCGGCGTCGCTGTGCTCGGTCAGGTATGGGGCCATGACCACCCCGAACGCCTGTTGGCCACACGACCAGAGGGCCGCGAATACGACGATCGCCGGCAGGGCGTCGACCGCGAGCAGGCCGAGCAGGGCCGCGATGCCCAGCCCGATCCCCCAGGCCATGACCAGGCGACGGCCGAACCGATCGGATGCAGCGCTGGCCGGGAACGCGACGAGCGCGCCCGCAAGCGAGGCGATGGTCGACACGAGCCCGATCGTCGCCGTCGACAGGCCAAGAGATGCGAGGTAGAGGTTGAAGTCGACCCAGTAGAGACTGAGTGCCGCGCCCGCCACGAGCGACGTCACGAGGAACCACCGGGCGTCGCGGTGGAACCGGGCCAGGCCAAGGATCGAGCCCAACCGAAACCTCATCGGCGGCTGGCTCACGCTGGCCTCACTGCGGGTTTCGAGTCGACCCTATCGTAGCCCCTGTCGACGCCGCCGCCCGCGCGTGCGCGGGCCGTCGGGGGTCAGCCGATGCGGGGTCACCTATGCTTGCGGCATGCCACTGACCGGGGAGTACGCGCCGAGCACGGCGCCTGGGCGCGCAAACAGGCCGAGCGGTACGAGGCGACGAACGGGGCCGAGGCCGGCGACCTGCGTGGGCGTCCGGTGATCATCCTGACATCGGTGGGCGCGAAGTCAGGCAAGCTCCGCAAGACGGCGCTGATGCGAGTCGAGCACGATGGCGCATTACGCGGTCGTCGCCTCGAAAGGCGGCGCCGCGAAACACCCGGTCTGGTACTTCAACCTCAAGGCGAACCCCCACGTGGAGCTCCAGGACGGGCCGTCGAAGCGCGACTACCAGGCGCGCGAGGTCACCGGCGATGAGAAGGCGCTCTGGTGGCAACGAGCCGTCGAGGCCTGGCCCGACTATGCGACGTACCAGGCGAGGACCGCCCGCCAGATCCCGGTCTTCGTGCTCGAGCCGATGGCGACGTCGGCAGGAGCGTGACCTACCCGGCGATGCTCGGCAGGTGCTCGTCCAGGTAGCGCACCAGCGGCCACGCCCCGGACGAGATGTTCGAGATCACCGTGTAGGTGAGGCCCGAGGGCCGGTCATGGACCGTACGACACGAGACGCCGGCGTCACTGCCCTCGAGCATGACGGTCTCGCGATCGGAGCGAAGCCAGAAGCCCAGGCCGTAGCGATCGCCTCCGTCCGGCAGCGCGTTGCGCGGCTCCACGAGGCGATCGACAACCGGGATCGGCAGGATCCGGCCGGCGAACAGCGCTTGCCACAGGGATTCGAGGTCACCGGCCGTCGAGTACGCGCCGCCGTCGCCGGCGCCGCGGACCGGCAGGTGGAGGATGTTGGAGCGTCCGTCGGCGAGGTAGCCGATCGCGGTGCCCGCTGGCAGGTCGTCCGAGCGGTCGAAGCCCGTGTGGATCATCGCGGCGGGGTCCAGCACGCGTTCCTGGACCAGGTCGTAGTAACTCCGGCCGCTCGCGACCTCGACCGCGATCGACAGCAGCACGTAGGCGCCGTTGTTGTAGGCGAACCGGCTGCCCGGCGCGGATCGCTGCGGATGCCCCTCGAGCAGCGGGAGGTAAGCGAAGGGCGCGTCCAGCCGGTGGACCGGGAGGCCCATGACGTAGTCGTCGACGTCCCCGATCGCCTCCTCGTCGAGGTAGTCCCCGACGCCCGATGTATGGCCCAGCAGGTGCTCGATCGTGACCGCGGGGTCGACCATCGCCAGGGCGTCGGGCAGCAGGCTGCGCAGGGTCGTGTCGCTGCGCAGCTCCCCGGACTCGATCAGCGACGCCACGGTGAGGGCGGTCAGGCCCTTCGTTGCGCTGGCGATCCCGAACCGCGTGTCCAGGGTGTTCTGCCGACCGTTCGCGCGGTCGGCAAATCCGCGCGTGACAGCCGCGAGGCGCTCGCCGTTCCGGGACACCGTGACAACGCCCGAGAAGTCCCGGGCCTCGGCCAGTGCATCGAGATCGTCCCGCAGTGTCACCGCACGCGCCGGAGCAACGACAGGGTGACGGGCGAGAAGTGCCGGCCATCCCGCATGGCCGCGACCCCCGAGCCACGCGCCGCGAGCTGTTCCAGGACAGCCGCATGGACGCCCGGCTCCGCCTGGCGGGCTGGCACGATCGTGGTCGCGGCGAGGTCCCCGCGGACACGCCCGGCGACAAGCTCCGCGGCCGCCGCCACGTGGCGCTGGTCGAAGGGCTCGAGCACAGTGGCGGGCTGATCGACGACGCGGCTCACGGCATCAGCGTACGTCCTGTGGGCATCTTCAAGGGCCTGCCGCCGGCCCACCGCCCGGGGCCCTTGCGCCCCGCGGTAGCATCGGCCGAGGATGCCGTCCAACCAGCCGGAGCCGCTGCTCCGCGTCAACTGTTTCGAGGTCCTGATCGGGGACCAGGAGATCGGCTTTGCGGAGGTGGGCCGCCTCACCTCGGAGACCGATCTCGAGTCGCCGCCGGAACGGCGCGTCCATCGCTTCGCGACCGTGGTCCTGAGGCGCGCCCTGACGGGCTCGACCGAGTTGTACGACTGGCGCCGGCTGATCTTCGCGGGCAAGGACGATCGGCGGGACGTCACGATCCGCCAGCTGTCGGCTCCCGGCGGCAAGGTCGTGCATACGTGGCGGTTGATCCGCGCCTGGCCCTGCCGCTGGTCTGGGCCCGCGTTCGATGCAACGAGCAACGACATCGCGTGGGAGGAGCTCGAGCTGAGCTTCGACGATCTGGTCTGGCTCGACCGCAACCCCAGGACCCCAGGAGGCTGAGATGGCGATTCTTCGCGACCGCCCGTACGCCCAGTTCAATTTCCTCGTCGATCTCGGGACCGGCGAGACGGACGGGCCCGAGGCAGGCTTCCAGGAATGCGGCCCGATCAGCACGAGCATCGACGTCATCGAGTACCGGAACGGCAACGAGAAGGAGAACAACCCGCGCAAGCTCGCCGGCCTGTCGCGAGTGGCGGACGTCACGCTGAAGCGCGGGATCATCGGGTCCCTGTTCCTCTACACGTGGCTCGATCAGATCCGGAACGGGGACTCGTCCGGCCTCCGCACCGTCGTGATCTACCTCCAGAACGAGGATCACACGGCGATCGTGATGACGTGGAAGCTCCTCCGCGCTCGGATCATCAAGTACACGAGCGGGCCGCTCAACGGAAAGGGCACTGACGTCGCGATGGAGGAGCTGACGCTCGCCTACGAGCGACTCGAGATCGAATAGCCGCGGCCGGCGGGCCGATGAGCGATCATCGGCCCGACAACGCATCTCCCGTGAGGGCGACCGTGCGTTTGGCGCCTCTGCGCCGTGTATACAGGTGTGACTACCCACGTGGCGATCGCCGAATCGACCGAGATCGCCTACGACCGCGCCTACGTCGACCATTGGTCCGACGTCTTCCGCTTCGCGCTGGCGTGGACGAACGACTGGACGGCGGCTGAGGACCTCGCCCAGGACGCATACCTCCGCCTGTGGAGCCACCGCGACCGGCTTGACTGGAAGCGCCCCGTCCTCCCCTGGCTGCTGGTGACGGCGCGTCGACTCGCGACGGACCGATTCCGGGCACTCCGCCGCAGGCTCCTGCATCCGCAGCAGCCCTCGACGCTCGACGCGGACCCGGCCCTCCGGGCGCGCTGGCTCGATGTCTGCACGGCGATGTCCGGGCTTTCGCCGCTCGAACGAACGGCCCTCGTCATGACCGCCCTCGAGGGCGCCTCGTACGAGGAGGCCGCACGGGTGCTGGGGACGACGGCGGGGGCACTGCGCGCCGCGGTCAGTCGCGCCCGAACGAAATTGGAGGCCGCCTGATGGAGCCGTCACGCGTGAACCGGGTTCTCGAGGACTGGAACAGGGTAGCGGCTACCGCCCGCCGCCCGGCCGCGCCGCCGCACGGTGTCGTCGTCCGGGGCGGCCTCCCGGCTGCCAGCCTGCTGGGCGCTGCGCTCATCGTGGTCGCGATCGTGTTCGGCGGCATGTGGCTCGGCCGGCAGAGTCCGAACGGCGCCGGCGGAAACGGGTCACCGACGCCGCCGGCATCTTCCTCGCCGACGGCCGTCGAAACAACACCGACACTCGGGCCGACACCGACTCTGACACCGGCACCGACCCCGGTGCCGACCATCGGACCGTGCGACCCCGCGATCCTGCCTGCCCGGATCACGATGTGGGAGGGCGCGGCCGGCCATCGAATTGCGGATGTCGAGCTGACGAACGCTGGCTCGGTAGCCTGCCTCCTTGCCGAGATGGCGCGACCGCAGCTCGTGGACGGCGCCGGAGCGGTCCTCATCGACGGCTCGGACCCGGCCTCCCCGAGGCTGTTGACCGTTGCGCCGGGCGCCGTCCTCACCACGCTCGTCCAGGACGGCAACTACTGCGGCTCGACTCCCGCCCCGCCCGTGACCGTGGCATTCGTCCTGGGCGACGGGCGCAGGCTCGTCGCGGCCCCGGCCGCTCCTGACGACGCGACCGTCCCGCCGTGCCTCGGCGGGTCCGGATCGGCCCCGGACATCGAGATGCAGGCGTGGGCGCCGTGAGGCCTTCGAGGCGGATCGGCATCGTTCTCGCCGCGGCGGTCGTGATCGCGACCGTGGGGGCACGCAGTCCCGCCTCGATCTCGGCCCTGTCGGGCCCGCAGGCGCCCACGCCCACGGGATCGGCGGCGCGGGTCCCGGTGCCGGGCGCCGTGTCGACCGCGAGGCACGTGACCGTGGCGGCCAAGCCCACGCTCGCGCAGATGATCGGCCAGAAGCTCATCGTCCGGATGGATGGCGTCACGCCCAGCCCCGCGCTGCTCCGGAGGATCGGCCGCGGCGAGATCGGCGGGGTCATCCTCTTCGGCTCCAACATCACCACGCCGAGCGCGCTGCGGCAACTGACCGCGACCTTGCATGCCGCGGCGGCGGCGGGTGGCCAGCGGCCCCTCCTCATCGCGGTCGACCAGGAGGGCGGCCCGATCAAGCGGATCCATGGGCACCGCCGACGATCTCCGTGCCCGAGATGGGCCGGACCGGGAGTGCGTCGGGCGCCCGAACGCAGGGTGCGAGCACCGGAGTGGCCTTGCGCGACCTCGGCATCGACATCGACTTTGCCCCGGTCGCCGACGTGCCAGCCTCGACATCGTCCTTCATGTACAAGGCCGGGCGGGTGTTCTCGTTCGACGCCGCGACGACGGCCACGCTGGCGGATGCGTTCTCATCCGGCCTCGCTGTCGGCTGGCGTCCTGCCGACCATGAAGCACTTCCCGGGGATCGGATTCGCAACACACAACACGGACACGAGCGTGGTCACGATCGGAGCGTCGAAGGCCGCGCTGGCGGCGGGGCTGATGCCCTACCAGGCCGCGATCGGGCACGACATCCCGCTGATCATGCTGTCGAACGCCACGTACGCGGCCTACGACGGCGGCTCGGCTGCGGGTTGGTCCCGAGCGATCGTCGCCACCCTGCTCCGCGCACGACCTGGGCTTCGCAGGCGTGACGATCACGGACTCACTGGACGGCACGGCTCATGCTCGCGGGGTCTCGACGGCGAGCCTTGCCATCCTCGCCGCGCGGGCCGGAACGGACATGATCCTGCTCACCGGATCGGAGGCGGCGACGAGCGGGGTGTACTCGTCGCTCCTCGACGAAGGGAACGGCGGCGGGATCTCGAAGACCGCGCTCCGAGCCTCCTACGACCGGATCGTCACCCTCAAGGCCGGGCTGTAGGCGACCTCCAGGGCGACCGCGCCATCCAGCCGGCGAGACCGGTGCCATGCAGCAGCCGTGCGCTCTGGCAGGTGGGGCGAATAGTGGCCTCGCGCGTGATGGCGGCCAGGAAGTGGCGATCGAATGCACGCCGCGGGAACGCGGCCATGACCGACGATCGAACCGCCTCGACCAGGGCGTAGCCGTCACCGCGGACATCGAGTCCGGTTGCGCGATCGAGCAGGACGGCTTCGACGCCGTCCGAGAGCGTCACCGACGGCTGCATGTGGAGGATGATCGCGATCGCCACGCAGTCAGCATCGTCGGCGGGCATTCCGCGCCGCTCGAGAAATCGGCGCGCGAACTCGGCGCCTTCGACCTCGAAGCACATCGTGTTGTCGGGGATCCGGGTGAGGCCGCCGTCGTGCATGAGCGACGCCGTCCAGAGGATTCGGGGGTCGAAGGTCCATCCCTCCCCCGCCGCGATCGTCGCGCCCCAGCAATAGGCCCGGATCGAGTGCGTCAGCAGGTAGTCGGGAAGGGTTCGCTGGGCCCAGCGCCACGTGGCATCCGAGACGTCGTCATGCGGGACGTCGATGCCGGCGATCCCCTTCGGCAGCGAGGGTGCCGTTCTCATAGCCGGCGAACCCTAGCCGTTTTGGGCAATCTGGATCAGGTTGCCGCAGGTATCGTCGAGAACCGCCGTCGTGACCGGCCCCATGGCCAGCGGCTCCTGCGTGAACCGGACGCCGAGCGCTCGAAGCCGTTCGAATTCGGCGTTGACGTCGTCGACGCCGAACGACGTGAACGGAATCCCGTCCGCCACGAGTGCCTCCTTGAACGGGGCTGCCGCTGGATGCCCGTCGGGCTCGAGGAGCAGCTCGGTTCCGTCGGGGTCCTGCGGCGAAACGACCGTGAGCCAGCGGGCCTCCCCCATCGGGATGTCGTTCTTCTTCACGAATCCCAGGACGTCCGTGTAGAACCTGAGCGCCTTCTCCTGGTCGTCCACCAAAACGCTCGTGACGACGATCTTCACCCGGGACTCCTCTCGTCGGTATCGGGCCATCGCTCGGTGATCTGTCGCAATGGCGACGTGTCGAGGTCATGGAACTTGTAGCGGCCGTCCCGCCGGGTGCTGACGAGCCCGGCGGCCTCGAGCACGTCGAGGTGCTGGGAGATGGCCTGGCGCGTCGACCCGAGTCCATGCCTGGTGGTCAACCGGATGCACAGTTCAAACAGTGTCTGGCCGCTCCGATCCTGCAACTCGTCGAGGATGGCGCGCCTGGTCGGGTCGGCCAGGGCCTTGAAGACATCGCCCACCGCGTCGATGATAGGCAAGTGGCTACTTGCCTGTCAAGCGAGTCCCGCGATCTTGCGCGTCACGGCCGGTTGGTAGGTCGAGTCAGAGCCACTCGCCCCATTACGCTCTCCCAGCCAGGACCGTCCCAGTCACGTAGGCGGCGTTTCCTTCGAGAGGTGGGGATGAGGCTCAATCGCGCTGGCGTAGTGGCCGTGGCGCTCGCTCTGTCTGCGTGCGGGTGCGGGGCGACGGAGCCATCGCCGTCGACACCGGCGTCCTCACCGCCTCAAGCGACGCCGGCCGGCTCGCCTGCTGCCTCGACGGTCGCTCCGGCATCACCCGCGCAGACGCCCTCAGCGACTTTGTCGGACGTGCCGGATCCGTCCGCCCCTGTGCTTGGCTCACTTCGGATCCCCTTCGCGAACCGCGAGATGGAGGTCACCATCGTCGGCGAGCCTGGGATCGTCGTCGCGTGGCGAGCGGCGGGTGACCGCGACCTTGCCGCAATCGCGTGGGGTGGCGACACCGACATCGTGCTTGGCCGCTTGTCGGCTCGCGACCTCGTCCTCGGCTGGATCGGAACCGTCTGCGATGTGAAGGCGACACTGACAATCGCGCCGGGACGGCTCGTGGTCACGCCCGTGCCCCGCCAGGGCTGCGATGCGATGGCCGTCGGGCGAGGGATGGTGCTGACGTTCGCGGAACCGGCCGATCCCGCAGCGATCAGCGTCGAGTTAGGGGAGAGGGTGCTGCTTCCCGAGGAGAGCTGACCGGCCAGCCCTCGATCAGGCGGCTCGTCGCTCCTCGGCCCTCGCCCTCCGTCGGCAGAGCGAGCAACCGATCTCGAGCCTGGCGCGGGTGTAACCGCGATCCGCGATGAGTTTTGAGGCGTCCGGCGGTCGTATCGTCGAACCCATTACCGAGGAGGACTTCTGATGCGCAGCGTGACCTATTCGATGGGCGTCTCGCTTGACGGCTACATCGTCGGGCCGGACGGCGGTTTCGACTGGACGGTGCCGGACGAGGAGGTCTTTCGCTTCTGGATCGACGAGATCCGAGGGGTCGGCGTCCACCTGCTGGGACGACGGCTGTACGAGACGATGCTGTACTGGGAGACGGCCGACCAGAATCCATCGCTCGACGCCGCAGAGCTCGAGTGGGCCGCGCTCTGGAATCCGCTCCCAAAGGTGGTGTTCTCCACCACCCTGTCGGCGGTACAGGGCAACGCCCGCCTCACCTCCGGCGGCCTGGCGGAGGAGATCGAGCGGTTGCGAGCCGAACCGGGGGAGGGCGACATCGCGATCGGCGGCGCGACGCTCGCCGCCGAGGCGGCCGCGTTGGGTTTGATCGACGAGTACCAGCTCATGGTCCACCCGGTGCTGGTTGGCGGCGGCATTCCGTACTTTCCGCAGCGCGAGCGCCGGGTGGATCTCGAACTCGTCGAGACCCGCACCTTCAGCTCGAGAGTCGTCTACCTCCGCTACCGCGTGACCAGATAGCGAGATCATCCGCCGGGCGCGGACGACGGCTTCGCGGCTCCAGGCCGCGGGGAGTTTGCGTTTCGCGATCCAGTGGACCACGCTCTCCCTGAGCGTCCGTCACGCGCCGGGGAGGGTCTCGCGGTGAAGTCCCAGGTTTGCCTGGCCTGGTCGGCCATGATCGCTGCCGCGGTGGTCAGCGCGTGTCAATCGGTGCCCGACCGGCCCCGCAATCCCAACGCAGTCGCTCCCTTTGCACTGGTCACCGAGGGCACAGGGCCGGCCGGCACCTACAGGGTTTGGGCATTCCGCACCTCCCTTGGGTGGACCTGCATTGAGGTCGACTCGGGGAACGGTTCCAACGGCGGCTGCGACCCGGCCGGCGGCACGCCCGTCGGGGCCGGTGTGGGCCGAGACGACCACGGAGTCGTCGTCCATGGCATCACTGCCGAGAGGTCGGCCGTCACCGCCGTCGTTCGCGACGCGAGCGGCCTGATAACGCCCCTCACCTTGTTCGCGGTCGGACCGGTGGTGCCGGGCGCAAAGATTGCCGTGGCGAACCTGGGCCCCGGGGCGAACCCGGCGGCGATCGATTTCCTAGATGCAGGCGGCTCGAGGGTGGACTCGGCGGCGTTTCCCTGACGCGGGCCGTCGCGGCACGGGCCACCATGATGGGCGGGACGGCCAGATCGGCGTGGTGAAGGGGTCGGGATGAGGATGTTCGGGCTGCGTCGGCGCTGGGTCGCGCTGGCGATCGTCCTGCTTCTCATCGTCCTGTCCGTCCGCGCCCTGGACGGCACGCTGGCGATCGCCTCGTACCGGGTCACTGATGACCACACCTTGGTCGTCCAGGTCGGCGAGAGCCCGGGCGCGTGGACGCGCGTCACCAATGTCGCCGAGACGACCTCCGCCGTCACCATCACGGTGAGTTCGCTGGCCTTTCGCCCCGGGCCGGGAACGGCCGAGGCGATCCTCATCGAGGTGAGCGTGACGCTGCATGACCCCATCGGCAATCGGACCGTCATCGATGGGAGCACAGGCCTGCTCGTCCCGCGAGCGCCGTAACCGTCGCCGGTTTCGGCAGGTCCGGGCCGGCACGACCCTGCCGTGCCAGCCCGGCTCATGACCCGGCTATTGACCCGACGGCCGCTGGACGACGTAGAGCCGGTTGCCGTCGGGGTCGCGGAAGGTGAACATCGGAACCGGGTACGGGATGAGGTCCCCCTCCACGTCGACGCCGCTGCCGCGCATGGCGGCGTGGTCCGCGGCCGCGTCCTCGGTCGTGAGACGGAGTCCCGTGTCGACGCCCGGGGGGAAACCATCGCCTGCGTGCGCGAGTGCGATCGTCGTCGCAGCGCCCGGAGGCGCCACCTCGATCCATCGCTGGCCGTCGCCGAACGGATAGTCGATGCGGGTCTCGAATCCGAGTTTCTCGCGATAGAACGCGAGTGCGCGGTCCTGGTCGGCCACGGGAACGCCTATGGTCCCGACCTGTGTGATGCGCGTCCGAGGGTCGTGCTGCGACATGTCCAGTCTCCTTTTCAGCCTCTTGGGGGACGTCGCTCAGCCGTGCTCGAGGAACGCCTTGAGCGCACCGAGCGCCTCGCGCCAGGCGACCTTCATCGCCGCCGCGGCACCGGCGTCCGGCAGCTTCTCGTGCCCGACGGCCACGAGCGCCCTGCCGTCTCCCTTCGGGACGATCGTCACGACCACGCGCGACGCCGGATCCGGCCAGTCGAACCGGGCCGTCAGCCTGGCCCGGGTCGGGCGAGGAGTCATCGAGGCATCGGGCAGCCAGCGGCGCCGGATCCCTGGGTCCGTGAAGGCGGCAAGGAGCTGCTCGGGTTCGACGGCGACGGTCCTTGTCACGCTGACGCTGAAGCCATCGGCCATCTCGTGGGCACGTCGCATGCCCCGCGCCCGCTCGTAGTCAACGGTGATGTTCTGGGTCCACCAGCCGGGAACGCCCTGTGTCTCGCTCAGCCAGCGGGCGATCTCGGTGTGGGTGTGGTCGGTCGCACCCCACGCGTCGAGGAGGGCGAACCACTCGTCGTGTCCCTTGCCGGTTGCGCGTCGCACGGCCGCATCCGATGTCATCGGCTCCGCTGCGCCGGCCTGCGAGGCAGCCATAGCCGGGGACTCGACGGTTGTCGCCTCCGGCTCGCCGGCTTTCCGCAGGAGCTGGTAACGGGCCGCCGTGTAGGACTCGCCGGTCTTGGTCATACGCGCGCGGACACGCTGCTTGAAGATCTTCTGGGTCGGCATCGTCTCGACATCCTTCTCGTTCGACGCGGCCACGGAACTCACGCTTTCGCGACCCGCCGGAGAAGGGCGGACAATGCGTCCCGGGAAAGCGAGTTCCCCTTTGCCCCTTCGATGCCGGCAGCGTGAGTGCCGGAGCGGGGTTCGGCGCGGGACGCGCCGTCAGCCCGGAGTATGCGGGACAATCGGGACGGGTGTCGAGTGCCCGTCGCACGCGATGCGGCGCGCGACGTCCGACCGGTCAGCCCAGGCCGAATCGCTGCGCGAACGGTGCCAGAGTCCGCAGCCATACGGCCGCGGTCAGGCCGCACGCTCCGATCGCCATCGCCAGCGCGACGGCACCTTCGAGCCGAAGCCGGATGTGCGTTCGCCGGGCGCCCTTGCCCTCGAACGGATCGCGCGGGATTCCATGTCGTCCGATCATCGAAACCCTCCAACGTGCGAGGCGGTCGATCGCGACCACCGGCCCGTATCGTCCTGCTGAGCGGGTCCCGTTGACCAGCCTGACGATCTGCCCAGCCCTGACTCGATCCAACGGACCAGACGCGCGATCCGGGATCAGATCCCGCGGAAGACCATCCCCAGGAGCAGCACGACCGTCGCAGCGACGAACGCCAAAATCCCGATCGTGTCGGAGACGACTGTCCCGTACGTCCCGAGCAGCCCAACCAGGATGAGGACGAGGGCGACGATGATCGTCCGGGCTGTCGGGGCGAAGTTCGTCCGGTTCATCGGTCAGATCCCGGGCAGCAGCGAGCCGATCGCGAGCAGCGACGGACAGGCGAACAGGAACAGGTAGCCCATCTCACGGTCCAGCGTCAGCCCGATCGTCGCGAGCGCCGACTTCACGGGCTCCAGCACCGGGAGGAGCGGATCGACGGGCCACAGCGCGATGAAGCCGATGGCCCCGAGGACCAGTGCGATGCCGACGGTGATCAGGCGCGGCGGGTTGGGACGGAGTTGCATTCCAGGGCCATTATCACAGAGGCACAGCGCCCCGATACTAGGCGGCGAGCGACTCGAGGTAGCGCAGGGCGCGGGTCACGTCGCCAAGAGGATCGCGCGGCTCATCCTGCTCGACGACGTACCACTCGATCCCGGCGGCCCGGCCTTCCTGGACGATCTCGGCGAACGCCAGGATCCCGTCCCCCGCGGGGGTGTCGTGCGGCTCCGCTCCCGGCGCCCTGTCCTTCATGTGGAGCAGGCGGACCCGTCCGGCAGTGGCGATGATCTCGGCGACCGGATCGCGACCCCCGACCGACGCCCAGTAGAGGTCCAGCTCGATCTCGATCTCCGGCGCGAGCTCGGTGAGCAGGACGTCCCAGACGGTCGTGTTGCCGAAGGGTTCGAACTCGAAGGCATGGTTGTGATAGCCAAGCGTGATGTCACGCTTCGCGAACCGTCGCGAGAACCCGCCGAGGACGTCTGCGAACCTGCGCACGTCGTCGACGGTCCGCCGCTCGTCCTCCGGGAGCCACGGCACGATGGCCCGCGAGCAGCCGACCTCGGCGAGCCGGTCGGCGACCGCGTCTGCATCGTCGCGCAGGCGGTCGATGCTCTCGTGCGAGGCCGCGACTCGTAGCCCCGTCTCGACGAGGAGCCTGGCGAGCTCGCCGGGCGCGGTCGCCGGCAATCCTGCGAGCTCGACCGCGTGATAGCCGGCTGCGGCAACCGCGCGGAGCGTGCCCGGGAGGTCCTGTGCCATCAGCCGGCGAACCGTGTAGAGCTGGAGTGCGATCTGGTCTTCCTGCATCCCCTGACGATAGGGCTTCCGCGCCCGTGCGGCACGGCCCGTCGCGATGCGGCCCGATGCCGTAGCCTCATGGACCATGAAGCCGCTCGGCATCGGCATCGTCGGAACCGGCAACATCGCCGGCGGATATGCGCGCGACATCCTGACCCATCCGGAGATTCGGCTGGTTGCGGCGACGGACCTGGATTCCGTCCGCGCTGCCGCCTTCGGCCAGGAGCACGCCTGCCGGATCCATGCCTCGCTCGACGACCTCCTCGCCGACGACTCGGTCGACATCGTCGTCAACCTGACCGTCCACCAGGCCCATCACGAGGTCACGACGCGTGCCCTGGAAGCCGGGCGGCACGTCTACAGCGAGAAGCCGCTGGCACTCCGCTCGATCGAGGCGTGGGAACTGGTCGAGCTGGCAGCGGCGCGCGGACGACGACTCGGGTTGCTCCCCATCGACGTTTCTCGGAGAGGCGCAGCAGACCGCCGCTGCATTGATCCGAGGCGGCCGCCTCGGGACCGTTCGGGCCGTCTACGCCGAGGTCAACTGGGGCCGGATCGAGACCTGGCATCCGGCGCCTGCGCCCTTCTACGAGGTGGGCCCGCTGGTCGACGTCGGTGTCTATCCGCTGACGCTCGTCACGACGATGCTGGGGCCTGCCCGGTCGGTCCGGGCGTGGGGCTGGGACCTGAAGCCGGAGCGCGAGACCCTCGACGGGACCCGGTTCCGGATCGGCAGCCCGGACCTGATCGTCTCCGCCGTGGAGCTCGACGGCGGAGCGATCGTCCGGCTCACGGCGAGCTTCTATGTCGGCCGCCCGGCAAAGCTGACAGGCGGCCTGGAGTTCCACGGCGATGACGCGTCGCTGGCGCTGGGCAGCTTCCAGGACTTCGACGCGACGGTCGAGGTCGGTGCGTTCAACAAGACCCTGGAGCCGGTGGCCCACGTCAGGCCGGCATTCCGCGGCACGGCCTGGGCCCGCGGGGTGGCGGAGATGGCGAACGCAATCGCCGAGGACCGACCACATCGGGCGAGCGCCGAGCAGGCCGCTCACGTCGTCGACATCCTCGAGGGGGCCTTCGGGTCCATCGCCGACGGTGGGCGGCCGGTCGCGATCACGTCGACGTTCGTGCCGCCGCCCCTGATGCCGTGGGCGCAGACAGCCACGACCCCGTGACGCCCGGGAGTCGAGCGCCGCGCGCGGCCCTCCTGACGGTCGTCGGTATCTGGCTCGCCTGGGCGGCGGCGCTGCTGGCCTTCCAGGCGCTCGTCCCCGGCCGAATCTCGCTCGTCCGGCCCGACGACGTGCTGGAGTGGACGGCAAACGAGACCGGTCCGCAGAGCCACAACGCGCAGCTGAACCTCCTGGATCCGACGTTCGCGGGCGAGGTCGCCTGGGACTCGGAGTTCTACATCTCGATCGCGACCGCCGGCTACGACGATGAATTCGTCAGGACGATGAACCCGCGGGACGGCTCGTCGCCGATCTCGCTGAACTACGCCTTCATGCCGCTCTATCCGACGCTGATGCGCGCCGTCGCCGTGCCGATCGGCGTCCTCGGCCTCAAGCCGATCGCGACCGCAGTCGTCGCCGGGGTCGCGATCTCGCTCCTCTCGGCGCTGGCGGCCATGGTCGCCCTGTTCAGCCTGGCGCGACGCTTCTTCGGCGACGGTGGCGGGATTCGTGCGGCGACCTACCTGATCGTGTTCCCGAGCGGCTTCTTCCTCGCCCAGGTCTACACGGAGGCGCTGTTCCTCGCCCTGGCCCTCGGCTGCCTGGCGCTCCTCGCGGAGCGTCGGATCCTGCTCGCGGCTGGACTCGCGGTCCTCGCCGTCTGGACCCGCCCGATCGGGATCGCCCTCGTCATCCCGATCGCCCTCGCGGTCATCGAGCCGATCTGGCGTGAGGTGCGCGCGGGCGTGGGCGCCGGCGTCGGTGCGGGCGTGGGCGCGGGTGGCGGCTCCGATGCCGGGACGCTCGGGGCCCGTTCGCCCCGGGCCCTGGCCATGGGCGTGGTCGCGGTTCTCGGCCCGCTCGCGGCCTATGCCGTCTGGGCGCTGTCGCCGCTCGGCGCGCGGTTCGCCGTCGTCGAGCACGAGTTCTTCGGCCAGCAGTTCCTCGACGTTGGCGAGTCATGGGACGCCTGGACATCGATCCTCGGCGGGCTCGGCCAGGCTCCCGCGACCACCCAGATCTATTACGGCCTCGAGATCTCCGCGATCGTCCTCGCCGTCATCGCGACGATCTGGGCCCTGCGCCGCGCTCCCGGCATCGCGCTGTTCGGGTTCGTCGCGCTGCTTGTCCCGCTGACGAGCGGCGCCCAGCAGTCGATCATCCGCTACGTGCTTGCCGTGCCGGCGATCTTCCTGCTGCTTGCCCGCCTGGGTGGGTGGCCGGCGATCGACCGCGGCTGGCTCATCGCCAGCACCCTCGTTATGGGCTTCCTGGCGATGCTCTTCACGTTCGACTTCTGGGTTGCCTGAAGCGATCGCGCTCCTCGGTGGGCCGTCCGTCGCCGTCAGCCCTCGGGTGCTGGCTTCTCCTGGATCGCCCAGCCGTTGCCGTCCGGGTCGCTGAAGAACATGAACGAGTTCCACGGTCCGCCGCGGCCGTCGAGCCACTCGCCGTTCTCGAAATGCCGGACCGGCGTGATGTCGAGGCCCCTTGCCACCAGCATGGCGCGCGCAGCGTCGATGTCGGTGACGCACATCTGGAGGCCCTGCACGGAGCCGGGTTCCGCCGTCGAGAGACCCTTGCCGACCGAGATCGAGCACGCGGAGCCCGGCGGCGTCAGCTGGACGACCCGGAAATCGTCGCCGACGGCATGATCGACGTCGACGTTGAAGCCGACGGTTTCGCTGTAGAACGCCTTGGCGCGGTCGACGTCGGAGACCGGGAACCACGACCAGTTCCAATGTGAAGTCCATCTGGTTCACTCTCCTCTCGTGATGCCGATGGCCGGCACCCATTGCTCGACCGTGATCCTTGGCCGCTACCAGACGTCGCCCGAGCGCCACTCGCAGCTGATCGGGTCCGCCGGGTCGACCGGCGGCGAGGTCGGCGTCGTGAGCACGAGGATGTAGCCGTCCTCGTCGGGCGTCCGGCGGGCGCCATCGCCGGTGCGAACGGACGTTTCACCTGTCCAGGTTCGCCAGCCGAGTCGTTCGTAGAACCGATGCCGCCCCGTGCCGAGGGCGCCGAGCTCGAACCGCTCCCGGATGTATGCCGTGACGTCTGCCATGACCAGGGAGCCGAAGCCGGCACCCTGGTGGGCGGGCGCGGTCGCGACAGCCTCGACATAGCCGGTTCGGACGGGACGGCCGCCGACATGCAGCTCGCGCTCTACCACGGAGGCGTGGGCGACGATCGCGCCATCGAGGTCGAGCACGACGTGGACGCCCCCGACGGCATGGTCCCAGTCGTCGTCGGTGAATCGCTCGTCATCGTCCGACCCGAAGGCGGCGTCCATGACCGCGCGGATTGCCGCGGTCTCCTGTGTCGTCAGGTCTTCCGACAGCACCCGACGCAAGCGAAACCGATCTGGCGAGAGGCGGGTGCGGTCGCCCGGAGAGGTCCCTATCCGTGCTTCCCGTCGGTTTCCGCGATCCGGGCGCGGACAAGCGTGCTCACGAGGCCAGCGGGTAGAGGCGTGGTCGCCGGGAATCGGACCGTCCCCTTCGAGGTATCGAAGCCGGCCAGTTCGGCGCGATGGGCCTCCATGACGGCCGGGCTCTGGACGTAGAACGAGCAGTGGCTCTTGCCGGCCCCGAACGAGACCAGCGGCCGACCGCGGTACTTGAAGGCGGGGACGCCGTAGTTGATGCCCTGGACGGCCTCCGGTGCCGCGACGGCGATCATGTCGCGGAGCACCTCGAGGGCAGCCCGTGTGTCCTCCGGGAGGCCGCCGAGGAACGCATCCACCTGGGCGATGCCGTCGTCGGCAGTCATGGCGTGGGCTCTCCTCGATCCGTAAGCAGGCGTCTCGGCGCTCGGCAACGCCAGGCGTCGCCGATCACGACCCGCAGCAGGTCCGGATCGATCGTCGCCAGGCGCACGAGCACCGCCGGGTAGCCGTCGTAGTGAGGCTCCGTGAAGAAGACCTCCGGGTCCATGTCGAGGAGGCTCTCCTTCTCGTACTCGTTCCCGACCCGGACGGCGACGACGTCGGGGCTGGGAACACGTGCCCGTTTCGGATCGATTCGCCGCAGCCAGGTCCACACGTAGGCCTTGCCGTCGACGCGGAAGCGGAAGGTGTCCGGGTCTTCGGTCGTTTCGGGGAGTGAGAGGGCGATGCGCCGAACGTCATCCTGGGAAGCCATCGGATGCGATCGTACGCCGACTGAGAACGGTGCGGCTACGATGCGCAGGCAACGATCAATGTGAGGCCCGCATGGACGACCCCTCCCGGAGCGCGCGCAGGTTCGACGCCGCGATGCTCGAGGCGTATGAGGCCTGGAGGCGCGAGATCAGGCATTCGGCGACCCGTTTCCGTCAGACGCTCGACAAGCGTGGTGGCGTGGAGACGGCCCGCCGCCTCCTCGGCAATCCGGACGTGTCGTCAACGTTCACGAAGCTGCAAGCGGCCGACAGGCTCGAGCTCACGGTGGAATACCTGGTCCTGCAGCGCGACTTCGCGCCGCTCTTCACGTTCGAGGAGCGCGGGACCGCGCGCCGGCGCCTGATCGATCACGGGATGGCCGTCGACAGCCTCCCGTAAACTCGGAGTTGATTTCCGTGTTTGGATATAGGACTCCGCGTGCTAGTGTGACGGCGCGTCATTCGGAATGACGTCGAACCGGGGGCGAGTCGAGCATGAGCCGACCGGAACGGCCGGACCGCAGCGGAGACCATCAGCGGTCGCTTGGCGAGTTGATGGCCGCGGTCGCGTGTCGGCGCCCCGGCAAGGCCATGCCACGACGATGAACGTGCGGTGACGGACCTTCCGACCACCGGTGCGCTGTCGGTCCTCGTCGTCGATGACGATCCCGACGTTCGGCACGTGCTCGTGATCGGCCTCCGACGGGCGGGGTTCGACGTGATCGAAGCAGGCACCGGTCCCTCCGCGCTCGAGATCGTCGCGACTGAGACTGTCGCCATCGTCGTCTGCGACGTCCGGCTGCCCGGCATGAGCGGGATCGAGGTCGCGCGCGAACTTCGGGCCCGGCCCGAGACCGCCACGTTGCCGATCATCCTCGTGACCGGCTCGGGCGACGACCAGACGGTCCTTGCGGGGCTCGAAGCCGGCGCGGATGACTTCCTGGCGAAGCCCGTCCGGATCGATGAGCTCGTCGCCCGCGTGCGGGCCCACCTGCGGACGCACGCAGCGTGGTCCGTGGTCCTCGAGGACGAGCTGGTGGCGCGCGCCGGGGTCGTCGCGGCCCTCGGGTCGATGCAGCTGTCGGGCGTGCCCGAGGAGTCGGCCCAGACCGTCGTCGCGGCGCTGTCCAGGCAGACCGACAGCGACTTCGTGTCGGTGGCGCAGGTCACGACGGAGGGCCGCATGCAGGAGCTCGCGACCTTCAACCGACGCGACGGCGTCCGACGCGGCGGTGACCTGTTCTCGGCCGATCTCGCCGGGTACCTGCTCGGCCGGGCGGGAGACGGGCCGTGGGTCGAGGAGGTCAGGGCTGGCGGCCCGGCCGAGCCGACGACGGCGCTCCGCAATGCCGATCTCGATCTCGTTGCATCGGCGCCAATCTTCGCCGGAGAGGATCTCGTCGGACTGCTGTCGATCGGCGCCGTCGCCGACGCCGCCCGGTCGACAAGGAGCCGGCAGGCGAAGTTGCTCGCCGCAGCGATCGACTATGCGAGCGTCCTGAGTGCGATCGCCGGGTCGTCGATCGCCGGGCAGCGAGACGCGGCCGCGCTTCGCGGCCACCTCCAGGGGATCCTCGTACGGCGCGAATTCCACGTCGTCTTCCAGCCGATCGTCAACGTCGAGACGCGGGTCATCGTGGGCTTCGAGGCGCTCAGCCGGTTCGACGATGGGACGGCGCCGGACGCCCGCTTCGCGGAGGCCACGCGAGCAGATCTCGGATCGCCGTTCGAGCTGGCGGCGATCAGGACGGCCATCCAGCACAGCCGGAAGCTGTCGGCGGGTGCCTTCCTGTCGGTGAATCTCTCGCCGCGATCGGTGATCGATCAAGCCGGCGAGATCCGGGACGTGTTCGCGGCGGCCGGGCGGCCGATGGTCGTCGAGCTGACCGAGCACGTGATGATCGACGACTACCCTGGCCTTCGGGAAGCGGTCCTGGTCCTGGGCCCGGACGTCCGGCTGGCCGTCGATGATGCGGGCGCGGGCTTTGCCAGCATGCGGCACATCCTCGAACTCCATCCCTCGTTCGCAAAGCTCGACATCAGCCTCGTCCGCGGGATCGATGGAGACGATCTTCGCCAGGCGCTCGCCGCCGGCCTGAACTTCTTCGGTCTCCGGACGGGTTGCCGCCTGATCGCCGAGGGGGTCGAGACCGCGGCCGAGGCGAGTACGCTCCAGCACCTGGGGATCGAGCTGGCCCAGGGCTACCTGTACGGTCGCCCGCGCCGCCCGAGGACCTGGCACATCTGACGCAAGGGGACGCCGCGGTCACATCCTCAGCTCTGCGTTGCGACCGGCCGAGAGTCGCATCGCCTGATCGACGGCCGCGAGGAAGTCGCGCGATGCGACGGGCTTGGACACGAATCAGCGCGCCGCGTGCTCGTCACGGTTTCCGATGTCGAGGGTCTCCGCGAGGTATCCCGACACGAGGACCAGGCCGATCGACGGAAGCAGCTCGATCATCCGTTCGGCGAGCGCGATCCCCGACATGCCCGGCATCACGACATCGGTCACCAGGACATCGATGTCGTGCTCGCCCGCCGCTACGGAGGACAGAGCGGCAACTCCGTCATTGAGCGCGACGACCGTGTAGCCCGCCCGCTCGAGCAGTCTCGTCGTCATGTCGCGCACGGTCTGCTCGTCTTCCACGAGCATGATCCTCCCGTCGCGACGCTCGGCGGCGCATTCACCGGCGCAACGATCTCCTCAGCCGATGCGTCGTGCCTGGGGAAGTACAGCTTGAAGGTTGATCCCTGGCCGGGCTCCGAGTAGAGCCAGATGTGGCCTCCCGCCTGGCGGACGATCCCGTAGATCGTGGCCAGTCCGAGCCCGGTCCCTTTGCCGACATCCTTCGTCGTGAAGAATGGTTCGAAGATGTGCTCGCGGGTCTCGCGATCCATCCCGCGCCGGAGTCGCTCACGGCGAGCTGCACGTACGATCCGGGGACCACCTCGAAGTGCTCCAACGAGTACGCCTCGTCGAACAGGACGCTCTGGGTCGCGATGGTGACCGAACCGCCCTCCGAGATCGCATCGCGCGCGTTGACGACGAGATTCATGAGGATCTGGTCGATCTGGCCCGGGTCCGCGAAGACGGCGCCGATCCCCGGATCGAGCGCGAGCGAAAGCTTGATGTTCTCACCGATCAACCGCCGGAGCATCGGTTCGATCGCGCGCACGGACGTGTTGATGTCGAGCGGCCGCAGGCTGACGACCTGTCGCCGGCTGAACGCGAGCAGCTGGGCCGTCAACGCGGAGGCCCGCTCTGCCGCAACCGCGATCGTGTCGACGCTCGCGAGCGCTGCGCCGAAGTCGAACGTGTCCCGTCGGTCCGGTGACAGGTCCTCGGTCAGCATGTCGGCGAACCCGCGGATCGCGAACATCATGTTGTTGAAGTCGTGCGCGATCCCGCCAGCCAGGCGGCCGATCGATTCCAGCTTCTGAGCCTGCAGCAGCTGGGTTTCGGCAGCCTTGCGCGCAGTGATGTCGACGACCGTTGCGAAGATCTCCATACCGTGGTCGGTCGAGAGGGGCGAGAGGCTGATCTCGACGGGGAACTCGGAGCCGTCCTTGCGTCGACCGGCCAGGTCGAGCCCAATTCCCATCGGCCTGGCCACCGGGTTTGCCAGAAAATCGTCGCGATGGCCGACGTGCTGGTCCCGGACCCGCGCCGGGATCAGCAGCTCGATCGCCTGTCCGATGAGCTCGTCATGCGCGTACCCGAACGCCGATTCGGTCCGCGGATTGACGTAGATGATCCTGGCGCTGCGATCCACTCCCACGATCGCGTTCGGCGACGATTCGAGCACGGCCCGGAAACGCCGTTCGCTCTCGGCAAGCCCGCGTTCCGCGGCTTTCCTGACAGTGATGTCGACGACTGTCGCGTAGACCTCCATGCCGGGGTCCCTCGAGACGGGCGTGAGGCTGATCTCCGCCGGGAACTCTGTCCCGTCCTTCCGCCGGCCGGCGAGCTCAACGCCGATGCCCATCGGCCGCGCACGCGGGCTGGCGTGAAAGCCCATGTGGTGGTCGCGGTGCCGGTCGCGGACCCCCTCCGGGATCAGCAGCTCGAGGGGCTTCCCGATCAGGTCAGAGCGCGGATACCCGAATGTCGCTGCCGCCTGGGCGTTTGCGTAGGTGATCCGTCCCTCGCGATCCACGCCGACGATCGCGTTGGGCGAGGCCTCGAGTACGAGAGGATGACTCGCACTTTGCGAGCTGTCCAGACGATGGCTGTCATGTGGCAAGAAACCTGTCCCTTTGACACGCACCGTGGCCCCGCCACGCTCTGTTGTCAAGCCTGACCCTTCGCGGCACTCGTCGCGACGGGCGTGACACGGCGAGGCGGCTCAGTCGCGCGTAGAGCCGTCCGTGTCCTCGGCGCGGCGCTCGCCACCCTGCGCCGGCGGCTCCCAGGCGTATTCCGCGTAGCGGAGCTGGCGTCGCTGGAGGTCGTCGAGGCGCTCCTCCTCGCCGGTCCGGAGGTCGCGCTCGTGCTCGCGTTCGAGGGCATCGAACTCGGCGGGATCCGCCGGAACCTCAGGGACGGGATCCGGGGCGTCCCCACCGAGCAAGCGACGGAGGAATCCCATGACCCTAGGCTACCAGCCCGAGTGTCAGCTGTCGGGGAATCCGGCGCGTCGTCAGCGTCGTCAGCGTCCTCGGCCCTGGTCCGGCTGGCGGACCAAGGGGCGAACGGCAGCCCCGGTGAGACCCGACAGAGCCGCCTCCTCCGCTGCTTCGTCCGCCTTGCGGACCAACCGGCGAACGACGATCCCGATTCGGGCCTGGACTTGGCCCTCCTCCGTCGCTTGGTCCAGCTGGCGGACAAAACGCCAAGGGCGGGACGCGCGGCGGGTAGCGGGCGCGCCACCGCCCGCAGGCCCCTCCCGCACCCTGCCTGCCACATACCACCTCCGGTGGTGAGTGGGAGCCGTTTGAGGCTGATCCGGGTTGCGTGATGCCGCTGCGTGCAGGCATCCGCATCATCGGCCGCCGGATTGACCGGAATTGGCGGCGATCACCACGGGGGGTGGTACGTGACACGGCTCCTGGCCGCGTCTTGACAGAGAAGCACCGCGGAAATCCCCGAGCGTTCCCGCGCATCTCACGTAGGGACGCCTAGGACGAATTCATCGGTCCCTGCGGCCATCGGAGACGGTGCGCCGGGCCGCGGCGCTCGCCACGATGGTGGGGTCGGTTGCCGACGAGCCGCTCACCCTCAGGCCACCGCACCAGGGACTCCATGATGCTCAGGAACTTCGCTCACCACGTTCCCCGTGTCGTCGGACTCATCCTCGGACTCGCGCTGATCGCCGGCGCTGCCCCGGCCCGAACTGCGGCCGCGACGCCATTCAAGATGGATCTCTACTTCACGGGTGGCTACGAGCGCCAGGTCGACGGGCGGACGTGCACCGCGGCGTCGACGGCCATGATGCTGAACTTCATCGCCGGCAGGGACCTGAAGCTCAACCAGCTGAGCATCCTCCGGTACGCCCAACCCCGCGACGCACTCAACGACGCGACGCAGAACGGCTCCGATCCGCTCGGCTGGTCGAAGGCGCTGTCGTACTTCGACACGCGCACGGGCCAGGACTTCACCTACATGTGGGAGGCCCGCACCTCCAAGACCGCCGCCCTCAATCGTGCCGCCAGGCAGATCGCGCTCACCGGCATGCCGGTCGGGCTCGAGGTCTGGAATGGCCGGCACGCCGTCGTGATGACGGGCTTCGAGGCGACCCGCGACCCGCGTGACGGCGACTTTACGCTGACCGCTGTCTGGATCGCCGATCCCATCGGCATGAGCCACCATCGATACACGCCGGCGGGCAGCCCACTCGACACATACCTCGAACTCGATGCGACACCGTCGTACGACCGGGCCTGGTACAGGAAGTTCGTCATCATCGTGCCGCAGGGCTCCGGGCCGCCGATCCCGGCCGTGCCGACCGTCGGATCGGTCGTTGTGACCCGCTAGACGCGGACCGTCCCGGCGTTCGCGGTTGATATGCGGATGTCATGCCCGCCGGTGAGACGGCAACGGTTTGTTCACCCCGCCGGGCGGACGGTGACAGGAACGACTCCAGCGGGGTATCCGTCCACGCCGCGCTTCGCGCGACTCCCCAGACGCGACGAACAGCCTGCCCTGCCCCCCGATGGTCGGCTGGTCGTCGATTCACACGGAGGTTCGCTCCATGTCCACGTCCCGCCTGTCCGCGGTATTCCTGAGCCTCATCCTTCTCATGACCGCCGCCGTCGCGCCAGCCGCGGCCCATGGCGGCAAGGGCGGCCCCGGCGGCCTACCTGCCCGGATCGACCTGCCCGACGGATTCCAGCCCGAGGGAATCGAGTCGTGGGGCACCAGCCTCTACACGGGATCGCTCGTCGACGGTGCGATCTGGAAGGCCAACGCACGGAGCGGCAAGGGCCGGATCCTCGTTCCGGGTGTCGCCGGCCACGCGGCGGCGGGCATGCACGTCGATGCGTGGGGTCGCCTATGGGTCGCCGGCGGGCCCGACCAGACAGTCCGCGTCTACGGTGCGCGGACGGGTCGCCTCCTGCGAACCTACACGTTCCCGACGACGGGGTTCATCAACGACCTCACCATCACGCGCGACGGGGTCTACGCGACCGACTCGGTGAATCAACAGCTGGCCGTCGTGCCGCTTCGCCACTGGGGGAAGCTCCCGCCGTCATCCGCGGCGAGGACACTGCCGCTCGGCGGTGCTATCCAGTACACGACCGGCTTCAACGCGAACGGAATCGTGGCGCGCGGGGGCTGGTTGATCCTGGTCCAATCCAATACCGGGCTGCTGTTCCGAGTCAATCCCCGCACCGGCGAGGCGAAGGCGATCGACACGGGCGGATACAGCGTCACGTTCGGCGACGGACTCGAGCTGAACGGTCGAAGCCTGTACGTCGTCCGCAATCAGCTCAACCTGGTTGCCGTCCTGCGGCTCTCGAACGACTCGCGGCGCGCTCGCCTTGCCGGCGAGATCACCTCGGCCGATCTTGACGTGCCGACGACCGCGACGAGGACGCTCGGTGCGCTGTGGGTCGTGAATGCCAGGTTCGCCACGCGGCCGACCACGACGACCGACTACTGGATCACGCGTTTGCCGCTTCGTCCGTAGGTTCGCGCCCTCACGACATCCGAGCGGGCGAGTCGTCGATGACCGCCTCAGGGAGTCGGCGGGCTGGGAGAGTCGGAGGGTTCCGGTGACGGCTCCGCCGTCGAACCGGGACTCTCCGTCGGGGAAGCGCTCGCCGTCGGCCCCGGCTCTACCTTCGGTTCCGGGCTCACGGTCGGATCCGGTTGCGGCGACGCGTCGCCCGGCGCCGGATCCGGAGTGGGCTCAGCCTGCGTCGGGTCTGGAGACGGAGCGCCGGAGGACGGGGCCGGCGTGATCTGACCGGGTCGTCCCGGCAGCCAGTCGGGCCATGGCAGCTTCAGGTCCACGCCGACCGGCAGGTGTGGCGCCTCGTCGAGCCAGGGGTTGAGGGCCAGCGTTTCGCTCATCGCAACATCGAAGAAGCGGACGATGCTCAGCAGGTTGTCGCCGGCGCGGGTGACGTAGATCACGCAGTCCGCGCCATCGGGGCACGGCACGATGAGGTCGGCGCGGTTGGCTGCTGGATCGCCTGTGGGGCCCGTCGTCGGGCGGCTTCCGTCCGTGGGGGTGGCGCGGGGGAGGATCGAGGGCAGGGCAGATTCGTCGGGTAGGGCGGATGCCTCGGGGTTGCCCGACGCCTCGGGCCCTGGCGGGGCAGCGAGGGCGGCGACGCCCGGGCCGCCCTGGATGGTGAAGACCTGGAGGGTCCCGCCATTGACGTTCAGCGCCGCGGCCGACGCCGCCGCGACCGAGACGACGACGGCCCCGATCACCAGTGCCAGTCCGAGACGTCCTCCGAGCTCACGCGCGAGCTGCCGAATCACGATCCCCCGCCGTCCTGCGCCCGGGGCGTCGCGCGAGATATGCGCGCCGGCCTCAGCCGCCGCATGAATGTCGAGATGACTCGGCTCCCGGCAGCCGACCTCGTGCCGCCACCTGCCATGATCATGAAGACCACGAGCCCGGCGGCCAGCGACCCCACGACGGCCGGCGCACGCAGCATCCCGACATACTTGCTGCCCCCCGCGACGGAGAGCCACTGGCTTCCGACGATGTCCGACGGGGTCGGGCGCCACGGGTCGGGCTGGGACTTGTTGTCACCCTGCATCACGAAGCCATCCGCGGCCGATCCACCGATGATCCGGTGAATGACGAGGATGCCGGCCCCTGGCTCGCCGGACGGCACGCGATACGCAACGATGTCGCCGACGGCGTAGGCCTCGGATCGCCGGAGGATCACGAAGTCACCGCCCACGAGGGTGGGTTCCATGCTGGTCCCGCTCACCCAGACGTAGGATGCCGGCCCGCCGATCGTCGTCGGGGCAAACACGAGATACCAGCCGACGAACGCTGCAATGGTCAGCAGGAGCGGCAGGTGCAGTTGTCGAATGCGTTTCATGACATGCCTGGGCCGCGGGTGGGCGTCGGTCCCCGCGAAGCGGTCGACCGACGCCTGGACGCGTGGATCAGATCAGTTGTTGAACTCGCCGACCGGACCCTCGATGAGGATGTGGATGTCGGTGATGTCCACGTTGGCGAGGGCTGCGAACGGGAGGTTGCCCGTCGAGCCGGTCGCGTCGAGAGGCGACTTCGAGAACGCGCGGACGACCGTGCCGTTGGTCGTGATCCGCACGAACATGTCGTTGCCCGCGCAGGCCGGGTTGTAGTTGATCCGAACGTAGGTCGTCGTGCCGGTGTCGGCATCGGCGCCCCAACCGTCCACGGTCGCGCTGGCCGTGCAGGTCAGCGCGTTGTCCTGGCCGTACTGGATCGTACCGCCGTTGACGTCCAGCGCGGCCGCCGAGGCGAACGCGATGCTGAACACGGCCGAGCCGGCCACGAGTGCGATAAGGAACCGCTTCACGGTCCATCCTCCTTCGCTGTGCTCAACCCCATGGGCGTCAGGCTGGGCGTGAACGAACGCGGTGGGCCGCCGCCACCGTTGCGCATCCGGCATCCGGAATGCGCGATCCCTCTGGTGCGGCAACGACCGACAGTTCACGCCGAACAGTGGGCGTGGGTTCATGAACTCGGCGTCGCATGGCGGGCGGCTGCGAAGTGCCGGCCGTCCGGTCGTGCGGGACTTCCCTCTCCGCGCAACGAGCGTAGGACCGCGATGCGGCCGCGTGAATACGTCGTCCGTACCATTTCCCACCCAAGTCCACCGGACTGCACCCGCTGATCCGGGCAAGGTGATGGGACCCGCATGGTCCGTTCGTCATGGCCTCGCGGAGGCATGGGCGAACGATCGTCAGGGTGTCGGACTGTCGATTGACCCGCCAGCCTGACCGAGCGGATCGCACCTTCGTTCCCCCACGCGATCGGCCACATCCCAGAAACCCGTTGCTGCTCCATGGCCCGCACTCGGCCGACGCCGCGCGTGCCCCGGAATGGCTTCCCCGCCGCCGCCCACCCCAGAGGGCGCGTTGGTCGAAAGGAGCACCTTGCGATTCCCGATCCCGGGCGCCCCGGCGCTCGTCTCGGCGGCTCTCGCGGCCGCCCTGCTCATCTCGTCCGCGCCGGCCGCGCCGGCAGCCGCCGCCGACCCCAGCGAGGCGAGCCAGGTCATCCAGATCGCCCGGGCGCAGATCGGCGATCCCTGGCGATACGGCGCGACCGGACCATCCGCGTTCGACTGCTCCGGACTCGTGATCTACGCGTACAAGGCGGCCGGCGACCTGTCGCTCATCGGCGGGGGCAACCTCCGGTCGGCCTCAGCGCTCTACCAGTACTTCCGCGGCCGCGGCAAGACGAGCACCACGACCGCGACGCCGGGCGATCTCGTCGTGTACGGCAACGGCAGCCACATCGGGATCTACCTTGGCGGCGGCCTGGCGATCAGCACCCTCCGCGGCGGCGTTCGCGTCCACGGCGTGAAGTCGCTGACGGTTCCGTTCACGGCGTACCTGAGGACCGGCATCTACCAGCTCAAGAAGACGAGCCCGGCCCCGAGCTCCATCGCCCGAGGATCTGTCATCCCACACCGCTAGAAGGGCGCCGCCAGCATCATCGGCCGCCGGATGGACCCCGAATCGCGGGCGATCACAACGGGTGGTGGTATCTGACGAGATTCGGCCGTCCACGATGCCCGCTACCATCGGGTCGCGTCGCCGCGGCTTGACAGAGGAGCGTTCCGTGGAGAGAGGGAGTCCGCCGGTGATGCCGGCACCACCGGTCGAGGGAGGCCGGCTGCGCCGGCATCTGCGTCTCGAGGACGCACTCCTGTTCGTCGCGCTCGTCGTCGTGGAGCCGATCCTTTTCGGGCCGCAGGGGGGTTCGGCCCCAGCCGGCCCGGACCCGCTCGTCGGCCTGCTCGATCTCGCGGGCCTCCTTGCCTTCGTCGCGTGTCTCGCCGCCAGAAGCGGCCCCGGAGTCGTCAGCGGGCTCGTCGGCAGGAACGATCTTCTCTACGCGGTTGGGCCGCTGGTCGGTGCGCTGGCGTTCACCCTCGACGAGACGAGCGGCAACCTCGGCCTGGAGGGGAACCTCGCGCTCGTTCCCATCGTGGCCGGAGTCGCGGTAGCGATCATGGTTCGACTACTCGTCCCTCCCCTGTCCGCCGTCCAGAGGCGGGCGCTCGTCACGCCGTTCATCCTCGTCACCAGCCGGTTCTTCGGCGACTTCCTGTCAGGCCTGACCGGGATCTTCGATCTTCGGCAGCTCGCCGCCGCCATCGCGAACCCCGGCGATCTCGCCGGGACCGCGGCCCTCGTCGTCATCGGCGGCGCGGGCATCCTGGTCTTCTACGTGATGCTTGTCTTCGCACCCCGACAGGTCGCCGACAGGGAAGGGAGCGCCGGCACGTGGGCGATCCGGTTCCTGCTGTTCCTCCTGGGCCTTGCCCTGGGCCAGACAGTCGGCGGCCTCCTGTCCGGCTCGTAGTCACCGTCGCCTGTCGCGACTCGTACTCTTCTCGGCATGGTGGATCGCCCCTGGCCGGACGTGCGTCAAGGGCAAACGGGCTGCCGTGGAGGCCCGGGCGCTGCGGGCCCTGTCGTGAACGGACAGGACACAGGAGGAGCGATGGAATCGGACGCGCTCAGGGTGGCGTTTCAGCGAAAAGACGCCGGCTGGGCCCGCGAGCACCTGGCCGGCGACCTCGTCGCGTGGCTCACCACGGTCGCCGCGGACGGGATGCCGCAGTCGTCCGTGATCTGCTTCCTGTGGGACGGCGACACGATCTTCTTCTACAGCAGGCCCGATACGCCGAAGCTCCAGAACATCGCCCGATCGCCGCTGGTCTCGTTCCACCTCCAGTCCGACCCGTACGGCGACCAGATGCTCATCATCGAGGGGACCGCCGCGGAAGACCCGAACGTCGCCCCGTCGGACGAGCATGCGATATACACGGCGAAGTATCGCGAGCCGTTCATCCACTGGGGGATGGACGAGGCGGAGACGGCACGCGAGTACTGCGTGCCGATCCGAATCACCCCGCGGCGCATCCGTCTCGGCTGACACGCCGATCCGGCGCTCCACTGGCCGAGGGCACGGTAGCCGCCGACCCGGCACAGGGCGCACTCCGTAAGCCCGGCCGGCGTCAGGCCTGGAATGCCTCGAGCGCGTCGCGCTCGGACTCGACCGCCCGCCGGTCCCTGGCCGCGAGTGTCTCGAACGGATCCAGCTCGACCCGACCGTCGCGCACGGACCACGCCCCCGCAACGGCGCCATCGACCAGGTAGGTCCCGACCGAGAACGGCATCCGGACGCCGAAGACCCGGGGCCGGTATTGCTCCGGGAGGATCGCGGTTCGTCGGGCATGGGCGAGCAGATTGGCGTCCCAGTGGGGCAGGAACCGGACGGGCACCGGCGTGTCAGGGTCCGGCAGGCTCGCACCATCGAGGTCGACGAGCTCGCGACCGTCCTCGTCGCGGTAGCGAACGAGATCGAGTGCCTCCCCGCCTCGTCTCGCATCCGCGACGGGAATCCCCGCCCACGCCGAGATGTCCCGCCACGCCGCAGGGCCGAACGCGCGCAGGTAGGCCCTGACCAGGTGCGTCAGCCCTTCGTCCTCCGATGCATCGGGCTGCCCGACCCAGTCCTCCGCGAGGGCGAGGCGGTCCGCCCGTCGCCGTTCCCACGTGCCGGACGGCGGGACCCGCACGAGGTCGACCCACAGCCCGAGGTTGCCGACGAATCCAGACCCGAGGTCGCCCAGCTCCTTCACCGTCCGCGGCCCATCCGCGAGAGCGGCCCTCATCCTCAGTGCGGCCTCGGCGAGTGCGGCCTCGGCGAGGGCCGCCTCGTCCGCGCTCCGTCCCGAAATCCTGAGGGCCCAGGCGCGGCGAGCACGCCGCACGCCGAGCGCGTAGCGCCAGAACTCGCCCGCCGAGACCGTGTGGATCGTCGTCCGTATCAACGTCGCCTGGACGACACTCCGGTCCTCGAGCGCAGCCGTGAGTGCGTCGCGGCGGAAGCCGGCGAGTCGCGTCCAGAGCCCGACATACCCCGACGGCGCGTACTGCGTCTGGAGCCCCCCGACCTGGACGAGGGCCTCGGGGATCGATACCTTCGCCCGCTCGAGCAGGAGCTGGCGGTCCAGCAGCGCCCGGTTCAGGTGCCGTCGGGTCAAGGTCCGCTCAGTCACCGGCCGATGTACTGGTCGTGCCGGGCATGCCGGTGCGACATGTCGCCCTTAACCGCTGCTCGCGGCGGCGAGGACCGCCGAGACGAGGGCCTGTGCCTCCTCGATCAAGCGACCGAGGTGCTCGTCGCCCCGGAAGCTCTCCGCGTAGATCTTGTAGACGTCCTCCGTGCCCGACGGCCGGGCAGCGAACCAGCCGCTGGCCGTCACGACCTTGAGCCCGCCGATCGGGGCGCCATTGCCCGGCGCCGTGGTCAGGATCGCGCTGATCTCGTCGCCGGCGAGCGACGTCGCGATCACCTGGTCTGCCGACAAGCGGCCGAGAACGGCCTTCTCGGCCTTCGTCGCCCGGGCGTCGATCCGGCGGTAGGAGGGAGCGCCGAATCGCTGGGTGAGCTCGGCATAGGCATCACCCGGGTCGCGACCGCTCCGGGCCGTCAGCTCGGCCGCGAGCAGGCAGGCGATGATCCCGTCCTTGTCGGTCGTCCAGACGGTCCCGTCGCGGCGGAGGAACGAGGCGCCGGCACTCTCCTCGCCGCCGAACCCGACCGACCCGTCGACGAGCCCGGCGACGAACCACTTGAACCCGACCGGGACCTCGAGCAGCCGGCGTCCGAGGTCGGCCGTGACGCGGTCGATCATCGCGCTCGAGACGAGGGTCTTGCCGACGGCCACCGCGGGCGCCCAGTCGCGCGCCCCGCCGAACAGGTAGGCGATCGCAGCCGAGAGGAAGTGGTTCGGGTTCATCAGCCCGGCTCCTCGGGTCACGATCCCGTGCCGGTCGGCGTCCGTGTCGTTCCCGAACGCGACGTCGAAGCGGTCGCGGAGCCCCACCAGGCCCGCCATCGCGTAGGGCGACGACGGATCCATCCGGATCCGCCCATCCCAATCGACGGTCATGAACGCGAATGTCGGGTCGACGAGCGTGTTCGTGACCGTGAGGTCGAGGCCGTACCGCTCACCGATCGCCGGCCAGTAGTCCACGCTCGCCCCGCCGAGCGGATCCGCCCCCAGCCGCAGCCCGGAGCCACGGATGGCCTCCATGTCGATGACCGCCCCGAGGTCGCCGACGTAGCCCGCGAGGAAGTCATGTGGCCCGGCGGCCGCTCGCGCCCGCTCGTACGGCGTCCGGGCGACCGCGTCGACACCATCCTCGAGCAACCGGTTCGCCTCGTCCTGGATCCAGCCGGTGATATCCGTGTCGGCCGGTCCGCCGTTCGGCGGGTTGTACTTGAAGCCACCGTCTTCGGGCGGGTTGTGCGATGGCGTGACGACGATGCCGTCGGCCAGCCCGTCGGTCCGGCCGCGGTTGTAGGTCAGGATCGCGTGGGACAGCGCAGGCGTGGGCGTGAACCGATCGGCCGGGTCGACGAGAACCTCGACGCCGTCGGCGACGAGCACCTCGAGCGCCGTCCGGAAGGCCGGCTCCGAAAGCGCGTGGGTGTCGCGGCCCATGAACAGCGGCCCGTCGATCCCATTCGCGCGCCGGTAGCGGGCGACCGCGGCGCTCGCCGCCACGATGTGTGCCTCGTTGAACGAGGTCGCGAACGACGAGCCGCGATGCCCGGAGGTCCCGAAGGCAACTCGCTGGGCAGGGATGCCGGGGTCGGGCCGCTCGTCGTAGTAGGCCGCGACCAGCCCGTCCGTGTCGACCAGCATCGATGGGTCGGCCGGGCGCCCGGCGCGTTCGTTGACCGCCATGCGCGTCGTGAGCTCCTCTCGTTTCGTTGCCGATCAGTGTGGCCAGCGCCGACGAACGCCGCAAGGTGGTGACGTATCCTGAGCGCACGTCCGCGATGCCGCGCGAACGCGGGCTCTCCCTCTCGATCCCCCGAGCCGAGGAAACGGTGCACGCGACGCTCCCGAGTGCCGACCCAGCGACGCCCGGACTGCTCGAGGTGCGCGGACTGTCGAAGGCATTCCGCGGACTCCAGGCCCTTGACGGCTACTCCGTCGATCTCGCGCCGCTCACGATCCACGGCGTGATCGGGCCGAACGGCGCCGGCAAGACGACCCTGTTCCATCTTCTGTCCGGCTTCCTGCGCCCGTCGAGCGGGACCGTTCGGTTCGACGGCCAGGACATCACGGGCTCGCCCGCCTATCGCGTCGCGCGGCTCGGGATCGGCCGGACCTTCCAGAACATCCGCCTGTTCGGCGACCTGTCGGTCCTCGACAACGTCATGGTCGCGATCCAGCGACGCAAGCAGCCGTCGGTCGTGGCGACCCTGCTCTCGTCTCCGTCATTCCGACGCCGCGAGGCGGAGCTGCGGGACGAGGCCCTCGACCTCCTCGGGCTGTTCGGTCTCGCCGCGGCCCGCGACCGCCCGGCCCGGAGCCTGCCGTACGGCGACCAGCGGCGACTCGAGATCGCCCGCGCCGTCGGCCTCCGGCCCCGGATCCTCCTCCTCGACGAGCCGAATGCCGGCATGAACCCGATCGAGACGAGCGAGCTCCTCGGCCTGATCCGTCGCCTTCGCGACGAGCTCTCGATCACGATCATCCTCGTCGCACACGACATCCCGCTGGTCATGGGCCTGTGCGATCGGATCCAGGTCCTCAACTACGGCAAGCTGATCGCCGAGGGCGATCCGGCGTCGGTCCGGGCCAACCCGGACGTCATCGCGGCCTACCTCGGCCAGGCCCGCCATGCTTGAGCTGACCGACGTTCATGTGCAGTACGGCAACATCCGGTCGCTCCAGGGCGTGTCGATGCGCGTCGATCAGGGCGAGCTGGTTGCCCTCATCGGCTCGAACGGGGCCGGAAAGACCACGACGCTCCGCACGATCTCCGGCTTGCTGCGGCCATCGCCGGGCACGATCACCTTCGAAGGCACCGACATCCACCGCGCCTCGACGGATCGGATCGTGGGCCTCGGCATCTCGCACTGTCCGGAGGGCCGGCGCATCTTCGGGGGCCTGTCGGTCCGTGAGAACCTCATCCTGGGCGCCGTGTCACGGACGGATCACGGAGAGATCGCGGCCGACGAGCAGAACGTCTTCGACCTCTTCCCGCTCCTGAAGGAGCGACTCCGCCAGGCCGGCGGCACCCTGTCCGGCGGCGAGCAGCAGATGCTGGCGATCGGGCGGGCGCTCATGAGCCGGCCGCGACTCCTGCTCCTCGACGAGCCGTCGCTCGGGCTCGCGCCGCTGATGGTCGAACGGATCTTCGAGACGATCGCGGAGCTGAAGAACCAGGGCCGGACCATCCTCCTCGTCGAGCAGAACGTCCACCACGCACTCGATATCGCCGACCGGGCCTACGTCATGGAGACGGGCAGGATCACGCTGGAGGGTCCGGCCGACGTCCTCCGGCGCGATCCCCAGGTCGAGCGGTCGTACCTGGGCGCATAGGCATGGGCGAGTACGTCGCTCCAGCAGTTCGTCAACGCGCTGAGCGCGGGCAGCCTGTATGCGCTCATGGCCGTCGGGCTGGCGATGGTCTTCGGGATCCTGCGCCTGATCAACTTCGCCCATGGCGACCTGATGATGATCGCCGCCTACATCGCGGCGTTCTCGCTCGGAGCCGGACTGCCGCTGCATCATCGCGATCCCGATCATGGTCGCCGGGACGGTCCTCGTTGCGCTCCTCATGGAGCGGGTGGCCTACCGGCCGATCCGTGGCGCTCCCGACGTCGCGATGCTCCTGACCTCGTTCGCGGTCGGCCAGATCCTCCAGAACGGGACACTCCTCACGACCCGCCTCGCGGACAAGCCCCAGCAGATCGCGTTTCCCAGTCCGGAGGGCCTCGGCGGCGTGGCGACGATCGGATCGATCACCGTCCCGCAGGTCAACATCATCAGCTTCGTCGCCGGGACGATCCTGCTCGGCGCTCCTGACGATCTTCGTGACGCGGACCCGGCTCGGGCTCTCGATGCGGGCGGCCGCCGAGGACCTGGTCGCCGCCCAGCTGATGGGGATCAAGGTGAATCGGGTCGTCGCGACCGCCTTCGCGATCGGCGGGGCGCTCGCGAGCGTCGCCGGGCTCCTGTTCGCGGTCCAGGCGGGCCAGATCAACCCGTACATCGGCTTCACGCCGGTCCTCAAGGCGTTCATCGCGGCCGTGATCGGCGGCTTCGGCAGCATCACGGGAGCCGTGGTCGGCGGGTACGTCCTGGGCTTCCTGGAGGTCTTCGCGACGGCCCTGACCGGGCTCGGCGACCTGCTCCCACCGGGCTCAGTGCCGGATCCCGTGCGGGAGTTCCTGCAGACCTGGTTGCCGGGCTCGCTGGCCAGCTACCGCGACGCCTTCGTGTTCATCGCCCTGATCCTCGTCCTGCTGGTCCGACCGCAGGGCATCCTCGGGCGTCGCGATCGCGAGGAGTCGCTGTGACGGCTGCGACCGATCCCGTGAGCACGGTCAGGCGCCTCGCCGGACCGGCCGTGTCGATCCTGGGCGTCGCCGCCCTGTTTGCCCTCCTCGAAGCGAGCGGCCAGGCGTTCTGGCAGGGCCTGGTGATCAACCTCGCGATCTTCCTCATCCTCGTGCGTGGCACTCAACCTGTCGAGCGGCTTCACGGGGGTGTTCTCGCTCGGGCATATCGGGTTCATGGCGCTCGGTGCGTACGTCTCGGCGATCCTCACGCTGCCACTGCGGGAGAAGGGCGACTACCTGCCGAATCTCCCCGGCTGGCTGGCCGGCATCCACCTCGACAACCAGGTCGGCCCGATCCCGGTCGGGTTCCTCGTCGCGACCCTGATCGCCGGCGTCCTCGTCGCCGCGGTCGCCTGGCTCGTCGGGCGAGTCCTGATGCGACTGTCGGGCCACTTCGTCGCGGTCGCGACGCTCGGGGTTCCTCGTCATCGTCCGGGTCGTCCTGTTCAACGCGGACTCGTTCACGCGCGGCTCGCGCACGTTCTCGAACGTCACGCCCATACACGAACTGTCTGGTGGGCGGGCGCGTGGGCGCTCGTGGCGGTCTACGTCGTCTGGCGACTGAAGCGCTCGCCCTTCGGCCGGGAGATGCTGGCCCAGCGCGAGGATCGCATCGCGGCCCAGGCGGTCGGCATCAGGGTGATGGAGCCGCGCCTGCTCGCCTTCGTCGTCGGCGCGTTCTTCTCCGCCGTCGCCGGCGCCCTGTATGCCCACTTCATCACGTCGTTCTCGCCGACCGTCTTCTACTTCGACCTGACGTTCCGGGTGATCACGATGCTCGTCATCGGCGGCATGGGCTCCGTGAGCGGGTCGATCGTCGGCGCCGTCGCGATCACCGTGCTCGCCGAGGGCCTCCGCCGGATCGAGGACACGACGCTCCTCTACGGGATGAGCCAGATCATCCTCGCGGTGATCTTCATCGTGATCATCACCTTCCGTCGCGATGGCCTCCTCGGAGGGCGGGAGGTGCCGCTCGATCGGCTGTTTGCCCCCGGCTGGCGGGAGCGCCTGCCGTGGGCCCGATCGGGCGGCCCGCCCGTCAGGTCAGAGCCCGTAGACGCGCTCGGAGTTCCGCCAGAGGATCATCTCCGCCATCTCGAGCGCCGTCCGTTCGTCGATCAGCCCGTCGGCGATGTTCTCGTCGAAGACACGGCACCGAGTGTCCGCCGGCCCGCCTGCGCGCCGAGCCAGTAAAGCTCCGGGACGAGTGACGCGTCCGTGCTGAACAGGATCTTGCTGGCCGGAGCCAGCCCGACGATCTCGCGGAGGACGGCTCGCAGGTCACGGCCCGCCACGAACAACTGGACCTCCCCGAAGTCCGCGTACACGTTCGGGAACATCGCCGCGAGATAGGCCATCGACCGGGCACGCGGGTAACCCGTGTGGAGCAGCACGATCGGCGCGCGACGGTATGGGTCCGAGAAGATCAGCCGGAGCGCCGCCGGGTCGACCTTCGTCAGGTCCAGGTCCGGATCGCCCAGGCCCGTGTGGAACTGGATCGGGACCTGCTGGCGGGCGGCCTCCTCGACGGCCGCGACGATGAGGAAGTCGAGGAGCGGCTTCGACTCGATCCGAAGGCGGCCGTCGCGGCGAGCGGCGTCGTGGACCGGGCCGAAGGCGGCCGCCGCCGTCGACCGGTCGACCTTCTCGACCCCGAGGCCGGTCCGGTAGGCGATGACCGACTTCATCGCGACGTAGCCGGAGCCGCGGAGATCCGACAACGCGGCCCTGTACGCATCGAGGAATCCGTCGAAGCTCTCCGCGTCGAGGATCAGCCGCTCGATCAGCGGCTCCAGCCGGACGATTTCCCGGACCTGGCACGGGACGATCGAGCGGAGCTCGGCGAGCTCGTAGGTCGCGTCGGCGCCGTAGCCCGTGTCGATGAGCCACGTCTTGAAGTTCCCCCGCTCGACCACCTCGCGCGCCAGCCACTCGACGCCACGCTCGCGCCGGGCGGCGTGGACGGCGTCGGGACTCGGCTCGCAGCCCAGGAACCGCGCCAGCTCCCGGATCGCCCAGTGGTAGACGAGCGAGTGCTGGACGTGGTCGCGGGCGATCTCGTCGAAGTACGTCTCGGTCAGATGGATCCGGAACGCGTCGTCGTCGGGCGGCTGTCGCCGGAGGAGCGAGTGGCAGTGGTGGTCGACGATCGGGATGCCGGAGAGGTCGAGCGGCACGGGAGCGTGCTCAGTACTTGAAGAAGTGGTTCTCGAGCTCGAAGGCGTCGTCGTGCTCGGCGTACGCGGCGGCCTCGGCCCGCCGGACCTTCAGGTACTCGGTCGCCAGCGGCTCGCCGAGCGCCGCGACGAGGACGCTGTCGCGCTCGAGCTCGTCGAGCGCCTCCTGGGCGGTCTCGGGGAAGCGCCGGATCCCGCGACGCTTCATCTCGTCGGGCTCGAGGTTGCCCGGGTCGACGTCGACCGGCTCGCCCGGGTCGAGCTTCCGCTCGATCCCGTCGAGGGCGGCCGCCATGACCCCGCCCAGCGAGATGTACGGGTTCGCACTCGCGTCGCTCGCCTTGAGCTCGAGATTGGCCGATCCTTCGGCATCGTCCCAGTAGCGGCTCGGGACGCGGACGGCGGCCTCGCGGTTCTCGATCCCCCAGGCGGTGTACGCCGAGCTCCAGTAATGGGGCTGCAGCCGGCGGAACGAGTTGACGCTCGGGGTGGTGAGCGCGAGCAGGGCCGGGAGATGGTCGAGCACGCCCGCGATCGCCGATCTCGCGAGCGCGCTCAGGCCGTTCGGGTCCTGGGCATCGGTCAGGCGGTTCGTCCGGTGGGCGGCGTCCCAGATGCTCCAGTGGAGGTGGGCGCCGCTGCCGGCCTGGTTGGCGAACGGCTTGGGGGCCAGCGAGGCGACGAGGTCGTGCTGGCCCGCCACTGCCCGGACGGTCTGGCGATACGTGATCTGGTTGTCGGCGGCTCGAAGGGCAGGCGCGTGCCGGATCGAGAGCTCCTGCTGGCCCCAGCCCAGCTCGGGGTGCGACAGTTCCACGGTCAGTCCCTGGTCGGTCAGCGCCGCGATGATGTCCTGGATGACCGGCTCGGTCGACTCCATCCCGATCGCGCTGAAGCAGAGGCTCCGATCGACGGGCACGTAGCCGCCGTCCGCCCGCATCGCGAGGTAGAACTCGTTCTCGAACGCAGCATCGAAGGCCAGGTCGCTGGCGGCCGCCCTGGCGACCATCCGCTGGAGGAAGGCCCTCGGATCGAGCGCCCACGGAGAGTGGTCCAGTTCGACCATGTTGACGACCATCTGGGCGCTGCGAGGGGCGTACGGCAGGACGACGAACGTCTCGGGGTCCGGGACGAGGCGGATCTCGCCGACGGGGCCGTAGGTCGCGTCCGGGGCAAGGAAGTCAAGGCTCGTGAACGACTGCATTCCCTTGACGAGGCCAATTCCGCTCGCCATCCGACGGGCCAGCGCCCCGACGTGGGTGCTCTTGCCGCGGATCACGCCGCCGTTGTCGCAATAGAGGAAGCGGACCAGCTGGACTCCGCGGTCCGTGGCCTGGGCGACGATCTCATCTGGTGTCATCGGCGTGCCTCGATCGTGTCGGTGGGACAGGGATGGCCGCCGGACGCGGGCCCGAGGGCCCCGGCCCGGCGGCCAGGATCGTGTCGCTGTCGAGCTACGGCGCGGGCACCTTCTCGGGTACCACCTCCGCGCCGAGCGTGAGCTTGCCGCCCGCGATGGCGATCATGGTCACGCCCTTCTGGGGAACGTGCGCGTCCGCGCTGAACGTCACGGATCCGGTGATGCCCTTGAAGTCCTTGGTCGCTTCGAGTGCCGTCTTGACCGCCGCCGAATCGGTCCCGTTGGCTCGCTTGACCGCGTCGACGAGCAGGTAGACGGTGTCGTAGCCGAGGGCCGCGAACGCGTTCTCCGGGTCGTGCCCGTACTCGGTCTTGTAGGCCCCCATGAACTTCTTGATCCCGTCCGTGCCGCCGGTGGCGTCCATCAGCGCGTGCGTCGTGAAGAAGACGTTGTTGGCGGCATCGCCGGCGACCGAGATGAGGTCCGGCGTGTCATAGCCGTCGCCACCGACGATCGGCCCGTCGATGCCGGCAGCGCGGAACTGCTTCACGAGCGGACCGACGTTGTTCGGCATCGCGGCGACATAGTAGAAGTCAGGCTTGGTCGCGAGCGCTTTGATCTTGGTGATCTGGGCGGAGAAGTCGGTTGCGCTGTCCTCGTAGGAATCCTCGAGGGCGATCGTTCCGCCGAGCTCCGTGAAGCGCGACTTGAAGTACTGGCCGAGCAGGGTGGTGTACTCGACGCCCTTGTCCCACAGGAAGTAGGCGTTGTGGCCGAACTTGCCGTAGGAGTATTCCGCCCCGACCGCGGCCTGGACGTTGTCGCCGAAGCAGGCGAGGAACATCATGTCGCCGACCTGCGAGGGGATCTTCGGCGACGTCGCGCCGACAGTGATGAACGGGATCTTGGCTGCCTGGAAGGTCGGCCCGGACGCGAGGACGGAGTCAGTGTCCGTGTAGCCGATGAAGAGCGGGACCTTGTCCTGCTCGACGAACTGCTTGGCCGTCTGCGCGGTGACGTCCATCTTGTACTGGCTGTCGTGGACGATGAAGTTGATCTGCTTGCCGAGCACGCCGCCCGCGGCGTTGATCTCCTTGACGGCGAGCTTGGCGCCATTCGCGGCCGGCAGGTCGAGGGCGGACTCACCGCCGGTGAGGGCGAAGCCTCCGCCGATCGTGATCGTGCCACCGCCGGCACCGGAGCCCGATGGCGAACTGCTGCAGGCTCCGAGGGCAAGTGCGGCAACGGCCGCCAGGGCGAATCCCTTCACCATCGCGTGTCTGTTCACGGTTCCTCCTCCAGCCCGGTTTCGGGGGCCTCTCTCAGGTGAACGGAGCGTAGCGCAGCAACGTGGCCGCGACCAGCCCCCGGGCGCAGTCCACGGCTCGCCGGAACGGCCGCTGCGCTAGAAGAAGGTGGACGACCAGGGTTCGTCGAGCGTTCGGAACAGGGCATCCGCCGCGCCAAGGGCACCGGGCCGATGCTCGTCGCTGCCGGACGCGAGCGCGGCATGCAGGAGCGACGTCCCGCCGAGATAGGCCGCGCTCAGCGCGGACACGTCGATCGTGAGGTCGGCCGATCGATCCGTTTCGCGGCAGGTCGCGCCGGCGGGCCCAGCGTCGAGCGCGAAACGGCACCGCCCACCGACCACCTCCCGGTCGACGACCTCGAGGACGAGGCTCGCCTCTCGTTCATAGGTCCGTGATTCGAGCGCCCGGCGGATGTCGAACAGGTGGACCCACTGGCCGTCACCGACGTTCGAGACCTCGGCCGCCCTGGCGTTCTTCAGGAGCCACGGGAGTCTTTCGGCCGGGCTCCGGCGCTCGGCCTTGATCGTGGCCGCCCAGTCGATTGCAGCCAGGAATTGCCAGAGCGACGCATAGCTGTCGTCGGTCAGCGCATGAAGGTCGTCGACGATGACGATGCTCCGCGGCTGGCGCTGCTCCCACTTCTCCTCGGCGTGGTACCGGGCGTAGCCGTCGACGGCCCCGGATGCGTCGCGATGGACCACGAGGAAGCCCTTCCAGGCAGCGCCCCACGCCGATTCTCGCAGTGCCAGGTCGTAGTCCCAGGTGACGTCGCGCCGCCAGATCTCGCCCGGCTGGCCGGGACGCCACGCCTCGAAGACGGCCTTGATCGTCGCCGCCGCGCCGGCATCCGGCTTGACGAGCTCCACCGAGCCGCTCGCCTTCACGTGGAACTCGCTCCCCCGCGTGTCGAGCGCCCAGCTGGCCTCCCGGATGCCCGGGCCGTATCCGAACCGGCCGTAGATCGGGTACTCCGACGCGTAGAGCAGGCCGACGGCTTCGCCCCGCTCCCGGATCGCCCCATGCTCGGCTGCGACCATGCTGCTCAGGATGCCGCGTCGACGGTGGGTGGGCAGCACCGTGACGGCGGCCACCGCGGCGGCCGGAAGCCGCTGGCCACCCGGGACAGTGATCTCTGTACCCCACGATCGGAACGTGCCGCACATGCGGCCGCCGTCGAACCCGGCCCAGGCTCGTTCGAGGTCCCAGATCGGACGCAACTCCGCGGCGATCTTGTCGATGTCCGGTCGCTCGAGGAAGCCCGTTGTCATCGTCTCGACGTACGCGGGCAGTTCGTCATCGTGGATTCGGCGGATCTCGATGCTCACCGGCCGACGATAGCATCCGATCGTCGCGCCTCGTCGCCGCCCGGGCGGTTACTCCTTCGGGTCGAGCTTGAGCGCCGCCGAGTTGATGCAGTATCGGAGGCCGGTCGGGTTGGGCCCGTCGTCAAAGACATGGCCCAGGTGCCCGCCACACGTCGCGCAGAGTGCCTCGGTCCGGGTCATGAAGAGCATCCGGTCGGTCTCGGTCGCGACGGCGTCAGGGTCCGCCGGGGAGAAGAAACTCGGCCAGCCCGTCCCGGACTCGAACTTCGTCTCGGAGTTGAAGAGGGGCGTCCCGCAGCCGGCACAGACATAGGTTCCCTGCCGATGCTCGTCCCAGAGCTCGCCGGTGAACGCCCGCTCCGTGCCCTTCTGCCGAAGGACCCGGTACTGCTCGGGGGTCAGCTCGGCACGCCACTCGGCGTCGGTCTTCGCTTGCGGTGATCTGGTGTCGATGTCGCTCATGGTCGGAATGCTACCCCTCGTGCATGACGCGATCGTGACACGGCATCTTCGGGTCCCGACGGTAGCGGGTATCGCGGACGGCCGATTCCCCGGCCGATCCCCGCGAGATACCCCACCGCGTAGTGATCGCCGCCGATTCGGGTCCATCCGGCGGCCAATTATGCGGGCGCCCGCACGCACAGGCATCACGGAGCCCGGATCCGGATCAAACGGGTCCCACTCACCACCGGGGGTCGTATGTGGCGGGCAGGGCGAGGGGTGCGGGAGCGGCGCCGGACTCCCGACAGGCCGCAGCCGGGCCTACGAAGCCGGGACGAACGCCACGCAGCAGAAGCCGTCCTCCGGTAGGGCCTCGGCCGCGACGCCTGCCGACGGGAGTCGCGCCGCCACCGTGCCCAGCAGGGCGAGGTTCATCGAGCAGGTCAGTTGCCGATGCGACTCGGCCAGGGCATGAAACGGGCAGTTGCCGAGGCGGAGCACGCCGCCGTCCTCGAACGGTTCGTAGCCAGTCTCCCGGAGAACGTCGATCAGGCCGTCGCGCCCGGCCGTCGGTGCCACCGAACCGGCGAGTCGGTCGCCGACGGCCCGGGCTGCGTCCAGGACGGCCTGCACGGCCGCGGGCTCCCTCGCCGAATCGAGACCGTCGGCCAGGATCTCCGCCGCAAGTCCGTAGCGGCGGGGCGGCAGCGAGACCTCGAGCTCTTGCCGCGCAGCCCGCCGGTAGAACTTCGCCGGGCGCCCGGCGCCCGGCCCCGTCCGGCCCGAGCGCCGATGGAACTCGACCTCGAGGAGTCCCCCATCGACGAGCCGATCGAGATGGAACGCCGCCAGCGGCCTGCCGATCTCCAGTGCGCGCGCCGCCTCGTCGCGATCGATCGGGATCCCCTGCCCGACCACGAACTCGTACAACCGCCGGCGCACAGGCTCGGCAAGCACCGCCAGCTGGTCGAGCGATTCCGCGCGTCTCTCATTCATGGCCGTAACTGTATCGCATATCAGCGCTAACGAAAGACTTGACTTTCCTGTCGTCGCGGCTAAAGATAGGCGAGACTAGCGATAGAAACACAGGTGGCCACATGACGACGATCGTTCCGCGCTCGAGGCTCCTGGACAGGGTGTCCGGCGGCCGTGCGGTTCCGCGAGCCGCGAAGCTCGGGATGGCGATCATCGTCTTCGGCCTGGTCTTCGACCTGAGCGAAGCACTCGTTCGCCGCGTCGGGTTCGGTGGCAGGCGCCGGATTCTCGATCGGCGAGCATGCCGCGCACCTCGTGGTCCTCATCGGCATGGTCGTCATCCTCCTCGGCGTGATCGCCGACGGGGTCCGCTCGCCAGGCCGGCATGACCGGCAGGAAGGGAGTCCTCTCGATGCCGTTCGGTGACTTCGTCAATTCCATCCCGCCGCTCGGGTTCCTCGTCGTCCATCTCGTCCTGTTCGCCGCCGGCGCGTACTTCGCGTGGCGCTCGTTCGGTGCCGGGGCGAGCACCCTCGGCTGGGCGTTCTCGCTCTTTGCCCTCGCCGAGATCAGCTACATGACCTACCACCTCGACTGGACCGTGTTCCTGTTCGCGCACACGATCAGCGAGGTCCTAGACCTGCTCGCGTTCACGCTCGTCTTCGTGGCAGCGAGCCGGACGATCCTCAGCCGCTCCGCCGGGGCGGCCCGGGCGTGACGAGGCGCGGCGGCACGCTCGTGGCGACCGTCGCGTTCGCCGTCCTCGGGGGTTGCGCGCCGGCGGGGTCATCGGCGTCATCGCCGGTGGCAACGTCGGCCGTCGATCTGCCGGCGTCCTATCGGTTCGCCCCGCCTGACATCTCGGTCGGCACCGGGACGACGGTGACGTGGACCAATCATGACAACTTCACCCACTCGGTCCAGTTCCTCGACGGGAACCTCCCGGCGGACCCGCTGGTGATGGAACCGGGCGCGACCGCGACCTTCACGTTCGCGGCGGCCGGTGTCTTTCACTATCAATGCCACTTCCACCCCCAGAACATGCGTGGCTCGGTCACGGTCACACCCTGACCGGGCACGAAGGAGTAGCAAGATGTGCCTGAACTGCGGTTGCATGCGTGCTCATGACGACATGGGCAAGCCCGGCGTCAACATCACCTACGAGGACGTCCAGCGGGCGGCCGAGGCGAACGCGATGACCGTCGAAGAGACGCTCGCGATGATCGCCCGTACGGCCGACAAGGACCGCGCCGACCACCCGGCGGAGTATCCGCCGACGGCCTGACACCCGAGACGACCGGCTTGACGGCGGCGGGTTCCTGACCCGACGATCTCGGCCATGACGGACGACGACCTGGACCCGCGCGAGGCCGAGCGGGTCCGCCGCCGCGACCGGGAAGCCGAGGCGGAGCGGCGCGAGCTGATGCGGCCGGGAATGGGCAAGGTCTTCAAGCAGATCCTCGACGCCCAGGCGAAGGCCGGCAAGGAGCCGCCGAAACGCCGCTCGCGTTGATCGGGCGGGCCTAGGCGGCGAACTCGTCCTCGGGCTCACCGACCTCGATCGGATTGTTGATCGGGTCCTGGCTCCACTCGTACCAGCCGCCATCGTAGACCGCGATCCTCGGCCAGCCCATCAGGTAGGCGTAGAACCACGTCTCGCTCGCTCGCCAGCCGGTCCCGCAGTAGAACGCAATCCGCTTGTCGGCGGTGATGCCCGCCTCCTCCCAGTTCGCGACGATCTCCGGGTACGGTCGCATCGTGTTGTCGACCGTCCGGTAGTGCTGCATGTGGTACGCGTCGCTGCCGCAGTTGCCCCACACGTCGCCGGCGATCCGGCCCGCCGGGCCGATGTCGTCGTAGCCGCTGGCTGCGCCGATGTGCTCGTGCCACGTCCGGACGCTGACGAGGGCCGAGCCCGCTGCGTCGGCGAGGATCGACTTCGCCTCGTCGATGTCGACGATGAAGTCGGGGCGCTGCGGGATCGAGACACCGAAATTCGCGACGGGCGTCGGCTGATGCTGGATCGTCTCGAGCGGATAGCCGTCCCGGACCCACCGGTCGTAGCCGCCGTCGAGCAGCCGCACGTCCTCGACTCCCGCATAGCGCAGGATCGCCAGCGCGCGAGTTGCCGCGATCTGTCCTGCCCGTCGCCCGGGCCATTTCTCGTTTGCCTGGCTCTCCGTATCGCGGCCGTAGAGGATGACGGTCGTGTCGCTCGTGATACCGAGGGAGCGGACCGCCTCATCGAGCTCGGCCGGAGATCGGCGCTGCCAGCTGTTCTCCGGGTCCTCGAGCCAGTTCGAATCGAGGTGGAGCGCACCCGGCAGGTGGTTCTCCTCGTACTCCTCGGGCGCTCCGAAGCTGACGTGGAAGAGGAGGAACCGACCGCCGCCGTACGTCTCGGGCCGCCCGCCACCCAGGACCTGGCGGAGCCACTCCGCATGGACGAGCTTGTCGTAGTTCGGGAGCCGATCAACCGGGAGATCCGCATCCGCCGCCCAGGCGGCCCAGCCGGCATCGAGGATCCGCACGTCGGCCAGTCCACGTCCGGCGAGTCGCGCGGCCAGGTCGGTGACATCAGCCGGGTCGTAGCCATACGAGCACGATGCTTCGGCCCGCGACGATCCCGCGCTCGCCGAGCTGCCGATCGATCTCGGCCTCGTCGACGTTGGCCAGCCAGGCGGACGGGAACGCCACGGCCCCGGGAACGTGGCCGCCGCGTGACTCACCCCGGAGTCGCCAGCCGTTGAAGGCGGCCGTCGGGCGTGCGTCGACGATGGTCAGGTCCGGATCGGTGAGTCGATCGAAGATCTGGCTGATCGATATCGTGGGGCCGGTCGCGCCCGGGACTGGCTGCTCCGTGGTCATGAGATGGCGTCCCTCCGACGATCCTGATGCGTGACGCTCATCAGGCCGGCATTCTGACCAGTCGATGCGTCATCAGGCAAGACCCGGGATTCTCGCGTGGTGGATCAATCAGGCAACCGCCACGCGAGCGACGTCGCGGGAGGCGGGTGGGCCGGCCGTCAGCGACGTCCAGAGGTGCTGCGCCGCGTACGCCCGCCACGGGCGCCACGCCTCCGCCCGGGCGAGCGCGGCTGCCGGTGTCGGGCGGCGCCCGTCCGGCCCGGTGAGCGCCCGGAGCAGCCCGACGTCCGCCGCCGGGAACGCGTCGGGCTCCCGGAGAGCGCGCATCGCGATGTACTGGGCAGACCACTCACCGATCCCCGGCAGGCTGGAGAGCCGCGCCACGGAGGCGTCGAGAGAGTCGCCGCGGCGAAACAGGTCCGGATCCGCGACCGCGGCCGCGGCAACGCCGGAGATTGCCGCGGCACGCGCGCGCGGCATCCCCAAGGAGCCGAGGTCGGCTCGGGCGAGGCGCTCCGGCGTCGGGAAGACGGACGTCAGCCCGGCGGGACGGCCACCGTCGTCCTCGCGACCATCGATGCGTCGCAGGGGGACGCCGTGCTCCTCGACGAGCCGGGCGATCAGGCGGCGAGCACCTGTCACGGTGATCTGCTGGCCGACGATCGCCCGAACCGCCAGCTCGAAGCCGTCCCACGCTCCGGGCACGCGCAGTCCCGGCCGGCTCCGCGCGAGTCGCGAGAGAAGCGGGTCCGTCTCGAGCTGCGCCGCGATCACCCGGACGTCCGCGCCGAGATCGAACACGCGCTTGATGCGCCGGACGATGGTCGGCAGTGCCCGCGGGTCGGGAAAGTGGATCGTGGCGAGGAGGGCATCGCGCCCGGGCGCGGTCCTGACCTCGATGGTCCCGTGGTGCCCGTTCACCTCGATCGAACGGCGGTAGCGATCCGGCTCGACGACTTCGATCCCGGCGATCGCCCGGGCCGCGAGGAACTCGATGACCGCGGGCCAGTCGTACGGGGGCGCGTAGCTCAGGCGGAGAGTGACGGCCGACCCCCGGCCGTCGTCCACGGAGGCGGAGGACGCCTGGCGACGGAGCGCCGACGGCGGCCGGTGGTAGAGCGCCTGGAAGGTGACGTTGAAGCGGCGGACGCTGCCGAATCCGGATCCCAACGCGACGTCGGTCATGCTCAGCCGCGTCTCGTGGATGAGCTGCTTCGCGAAGAGGACGCGCCGCGTCTGGGCCACCGACGTCGGCGGCACGCCGAGCTCGTCGCGGAAGATCCGGCGAAGGTGGCGCTCAGTCATCCCGAGCCGCGCCGCCAGGCCTCCGACCCTGTGCTCGCCGTCCAGCGCCCCGGCGGCAATCAGCTCGAGCGCACGCGAGATCACGCCCGGCGCAGTGAGCCACCCATCGAGGTCCGGTGACGCCTCCGGCCGGCAACGCAGGCAGGGCCGGAACCCGGCGTCCTGGGCCTCGACGGCGCTCGCGAAGAACGTGACGTTCTCGAATTTCGGCGTGCGCGCCGGGCAGATCGGCCGGCAGTAGATGCCGGTCGTTCGGACCGCCGTGAAGAATCGGCCGTCGAATCGCGGATCGCGGGCCTGGGCAGCGCGGTAACAGGCGATCCGATCGAGCTCCACGGGGAGACATCGTGTCACTGCCCGGGCGGCGCGTCTCGCCGTTTTCGGACATGACACGCTCGTGTGAGTCGAGGAATCCTCGCGTGGGTTAGCCGAAGTCGCGGCGACCGGCGAAGTGCGCGACGACCTCCGGCCGCTTGAGCTCGTAGATCGCGACCCGGTGGCCTCCCGGCGTCCGGAACGAGCAGCACGGTCCCTGCGGGATCTCGAACGTCGCCTCGGGCTGCCAGCCGCGCGACGCGAGCTCCGCCATGGCGTCTTCGAACCTCGCCACGCGATAGACGAGGATCGGGCGTTCGCCCTCGAGATGACCGGCGAGGAGGATCCGCGGCGACCCCTCGCCGATCTCGAGCATCGCGACGCGGATCCCCATGGCGTCGATCGCGAAGATCGGCCGGCCACCGAGGACGTCCGAGAAGTACGTCATGTCGGCGGCGACGTCCTCGCTCGGCATGTACACGAAGTCGAGCTGCTCGAGAGTCATGTCGGTCGCCCCAGCTGACGGGGTCCAGATGGTACAGCCGGCCGGCTCCGGCTCGGGTACCGTTCGGGGATGGAGATGGACGCAGCCGGCGTGCGGCTCGACACGATCCTCGCCGGGCTCGGCTCTCCCTTCTCGCTGTTCCCGTGCGACCCAGCCCTGGCCGATACCGCCCAGTTCTGTGCCGCCTACGGCTTCGCGCTCGACGAGTCGGCCAACACGATCGTCGTCGTCGGGAAGTCGGAGCCGCGGACCTACGCCGCCTGCATCGTCCTTGCGCCCCACCGGCTGGACGTCAACCGGACCGTGCGCGCCCGGCTCGGGTCGCGCAAGGCATCGTTCGCGGCCGCCGACGAGACGCGCGACCTCACCGGCATGGAGATCGGCGGCGTGACCCCGTTCGGGCTGCCGCCGGATCTCCCGATCTGGGTCGACGCCGCGGTCATGGCTCGACCGCGGGTGGTCCTCGGCGGTGGCAGCCGCAGCTGGAAGGTCATCGCGCCGCCCGCGATCCTGCTCGCGCTGCCGAACGTGGAGGTCGTCGACGGCCTGGCTGCTCCGCCGCCGGCCGCAGACGGCGCCGCGGCCAGCGGCGAGGGCGACTGAGGTCCGGGCGGGGTCCCTCACACTGGCGAGATCGGACCCAGGCGCCGAGCCGACACGACGCCGGTCGCGGTGACGGCGCCTCCGACGATCACCAGGACGATGGGTGCGGAGACCTTGTCCGCAAGGGGGCCGGACACGAGAATCGGCAGGAGGCTCGTGGCGCTCACGATCGATGCGAGCACCCCGAACACCCGCCCGCGCACCCGCTCCGGCATGTTCTCGAACAGCGCGGTCTGGGCCGAGACCGTCGTCGTCGCGTAGGCCGTCCCCGCGCAGAACGCCAGCACGATGACGATCGGGATCGCGATCCCCAGGTCGCCGATTCCCCCGTTCACGACGGCGGCCGGCGCGATGTCGCGGCCGATTGACCCGAGCAGCGCGACCCCGATCGCGAGCAGCCCGAAGCTCACGAGGCCGGCCTCCGCTGCCCTCCTCCGCGGAACGCCGCCCCCGAATCGCTTGAGGCCGAGCACGCCGGCGATGACCCCGACCCCGAGCGGCAGGACCACGACGACGAGCTGCGTCGGCTCGAGGCCGATCGAAGCTGCAAGGGCCGGGCCCAGAACGCCCAGGACGCCGACGAGCGACGCCGCAGCGGCCAGGTGGAGCAGTGGCCGGCTCACCTCCCGGTTGCCGCGGATCGCCTCGAATCCTTCGCGCAGCTGGCGGAGGGGCTCATCGAGCGCTCGACCGGCGAGGCCCGGCGGAACCGGGACGGGCGGCGCGGATGGCAGCAGGAAGCAGGCAACCGTCGCCGCGACATAGAGGGCGGTCACGACACCGAGAGTGACCGACGGTCCGGCGACCGTCACGACGAGTGGACCGAGGAGCGCAAACCCGATCCCGAACGAACCCTGCAGCGTCAGGTTGAACACGCCCATCGCCGTCTCGAGCTGCTCCCGGCCGACGATCCGGGGGATCATCGCCGCCTCCGCCGGCGTAAGCATGACGGTGGTCAGGCTGACGCCGAGGTTGAACAGGAGCAGGAGCGGCACGTTGGCCCCGGCGAGCGCGAGGCCGAGGGTCAGGACCGCGCGAACCGTATTCGGTCCGACGAGCGCCCATCGCACGTTCAGCCGATCCACGACGACGCCCGCGACCGCCGACAGCGCGATCGTCGGCAGCAGGAACGACATGACCAGCGCGCTGACCGCCGCGTTCGAGCGGGTCGAGGCGAAGACGAGGACGGTCAGCGCGTAGAGAGCCATGTTCCCGCCCACCTGCGTCGCGGCCTGGACGAACCACAGGCGCCCGAATGCGGGATCGCGGAGGATCGAGACGGCGCGGATCGGCGAGTCGCGGCTCGTGATGGGCATCACCCCGTGATTGTCGCGGCCTCACGGGAACCGCGTTCGGTCAGCGGGCGGCCGTCAGCCCGGCGGCAGGGCGATTCCCAGCTCGTCGAGCGAGTCGTGAAGCTCGGCAGCATCGCGGTAGACACGGAACGCACCCGCTGCGCGGAGCTCGTCCTCGCCATAGCCGCCGGTCAGCAGGCCGACACTCAGCATCGAGGCGCGGCGGGCCGCGAGCAGGTCCCAGACCGCGTCGCCGACGACGTAGCAATCGGCCGCCTCGACCCCGAGGCGCTGCTGGCAGTTCAGGAAGAGGTCCGGCTCCGGCTTGGCTCGCAGGACGTCGCCGCGCTCGACGACGACCATGCCCTCCGGGATTCCGAGCGCGACGAGCGACAGGTCGATCTCCGGCCGCCGGCCGGAGGTGGCAATGCCGTGGACGACTCCGGCGGCTCGCAGCGCAGCGAGCAGCTCGACCGCACCGGGCAGCGGACGTCGCGCCGGCAGGATCTCCCGGAAGATCTCGCCGTGACGGCGCTGGAGCGCCTCGGCCTCGCCGTCCGAGAGCTCGCGCCCGATCTCGCGGGCGACCGCTCGAGCGAAGAGCCCGCCGCTCATCCCGATGCGTCGATGGATCCGCCAGCCGTCGATCGGCACGTCGAAATCGAGCAGCGCCCGCTGCCAGGCGAAGACGTGGGCATAGACGGTGTCGACGAGCGTCCCATCGAGATCGAAGATCAGCGCGTGCACGTCAACAGGATACGGCCGGCAGGCATGGCCGCCCGTGGCCGTTCAGCGCTCGGGGGCCGCTCCCCCACTCAATTCGACGACGGTCGTCGGTGCGTTGTGGATCGCCGGGATGCTGCCGAGCCGGCCGGCCTGGTAGTCCTCGAACGCCTGCATGACTTCTTCCCGCGTGTTCATCACGAACGGGCCCATCCAGGCGACCGGCTCCCGGATCGGACGCCCGCCCAGCAGGAGCACGTCGAGCGTGGGGCTCCGGCTTTCCTGGACGCCCGCCGCGGCGATCGTCAGGGCGTTGCCGGGCCCGAACACCGCCAGCTGGCCGCCTTCGATCGGCCTCGCCGCCACGCCGACCGTGCCACGGCCGGCAAGGACATAGGCGAGGGCGTTGTAGTCCGAGCGCCAGGGGATCGACAGCCGGGCGCCGGGGCTCAGCGTCGCGTGGACGAGGGTCATCGGGCTGTACGTCGAGCCCGGACCCGTGTGGCCGGCCACCTCGCCGGCGATGACCCGGACGAGCGCGCCGCCGTCGCTCGACGAGATCAGCGCGACCTCTCGCGCGCGGAGGTCCTGGTAGCGCGGAGCGAGCCACTTCTGGGCGCGCGGTAGGTTGACCCACAGCTGGAACCCGTGGAAAAGGCCGCCGCTGGCGACGAGCGCCTCCGGCGGCTTCTCGATGTGGAGGATCCCGGCGCCGGCCGTCATCCACTGGGTGTCGCCATTGGTGATCAGCCCGCCACCGCCGTTCGAATCGCTGTGCTCGAACGTCCCGTCGATCATGTAGGTGACGGTCTCGAAGCCGCGGTGCGGGTGCCACGGGGTTCCCTTCGGCTCGCCGGGGGCGTACTCGACCTCGCCCATCTGGTCGAGATGGACGAACGGATCGAGATCCGCCAGGTCGACCCCGGCGAATGCGCGACGAACCGGGAACCCCTCGCCCTCGAGCCCGTGAGGCGCCACCGTCACGCTCTGGACCGGGCGCTGGCGTGCCACGACCGGATCCGGTTCCGGGATCCTCGGCAGGACGGTGATGTCGTCGACGGTCAGGGCAGGCATGCGGGGCTCCTCGGGTTCATGACCCGGGTATCATCCCACAAGATGATTGCTTACGCAACTATGTATCCAGGGCAGCGGCCACGACGCGGCCGAACGCCCTCGCGGTCACCTCGTCGACCCACACTCCTGACCGGATGTAGACATCGTCACGGACGAGCGCGACGGCTTCTGCCTCGTCCGAGGCCCGCACGATCAGCAGAGCTGACTTGAAGTCCGCGAACCCGCCCGCCTCGACCAGGCGGCCCTCCCGGAGCAGCGACGCGATGCGCGTCAGGTGCTCGGGGCGGACGGCGGGTCGTTTCTCCGGCGCGTCGGCCGTATAGCTGACCTCGACGACATACACCGTCTCGATTGCGACACCGCCCGGGATGCCCGCGTCCGTCATTGGTTCTTCTCCTCTTCTGCGGCAGCCAGCCGCCTGATCGCCGCGCGCAGATCCTCGCCGGTCAGGCCGATCGGGCGGCCCTCGCCGTCGACGAGCCGCCAGCGAACGCCGAGCTTCGTGTCCTCCCCGTCGCCCAGGGCCGTCACCAGCCGCCCGATGACGTTCTCGACCGCGCGGTCCGCCTCGCCGCCGCCCGGCAGCAGCACGGCAAGGTGCCCCGCGGCCGCAAGCCTGGCGATCGTGGGGACGCCGCCGGCCAGGTCCCTGCGGACGATGTTCTCGGCATCTCCAACGCCCGCGCCGCCAAGCTGCTCGATCAGCCGCCGGGCCCGACCGCGGTCTCTTGGAGACAGCTCGCCAATCCAGCGCGGCTCCGGCTTCGGCTCCGGCGGCGGCTCGGCTCGGTCGGCTCCGGCTTCGGCGGCCGTTGCCGCGTCGCCCCGGCCGGCGAGACCGCCCGACCGCGGGCCGGTGCATCTGCGCCTCCCGCCGCGCCCGCCGCCGCTGCGGTGGTGGCCCGGGTCCCGGGCCTTCGCGCGGGTCCTGTCACGACACGATCCGCCAGCGGCGACTTCGGCGGGTCCGTGCCGCGGGCTGCGTCGACGGCGACCTTCGCCTCGGTCAATGACCGGTACGGGCCGCGGACGAGCGGAAGGCCGAGATCGTCCACCTGGTCAGCGTCGACGATGGCCCACGTCCCGGACTGGGGCTCGATCGTGAATCGTTCGTCGTGGGTCTGCCAGCGGCCGCCACCGAGGCGCTTGAGGGAACGGTCGTCCGCGGCCTTCTTCGTCGCCATTGGATCAGGCTAGCCGAATGGCGCCACGCGCGGCGCCCGGACACCGCACAATCGAGCGGATGGCGAATAAGGATGCCCCGCGCGCCTCGACCCGCGGCGGGATGGGGGCGATTCCGTTCGAGGGGGGCGTCACGTTCCGGGTCTGGGCCCCGCATGCCGACCGCGTCTCGGTCGTCGGCTCGTTCAACGGCTGGGACGCCGCGCGCCATCCGATGGCGGCCGAGTCCGGCGGGACCTGGTCCGTCGACGTGACCGAGGCGGGCAACGGGGACGAATACAAGTACCTGATCCGGACGGGCGATCGCGAGCTCATCCGCATCGATCCGCGGGCGCGCCGGCTGACGAACTCGGTCGGGAACGCGATCGTCTATGCGGCAGACACCTTCTCGTGGGGCGACATGCAGTTCCGCACCCCCGACTGGAACGACCTCGTCATCTACGAGCTTCATGTCGGCACGTTCACAGAAGGGATGCACGGCCGGCCGGGGACGCTCGACGGCGTCCGGCGTCGCCTCGAGCACCTCAGGAGCCTGGGGGTTGGTGCGATCCAGCTGATGCCTCCATTCGAGTTCGCCGGCGATCGGTCGTGGGGCTACAACCCCGCCCATCCGTTCGCCGTCGAGACGACCTACGGCGCTCCCGACGACCTCAAGGCTCTCGTCAGGGCGGCCCACGAGACCGGCATCGCGGTCCTGCTCGACGTGGTCTACAACCACCTCGGCCCGTCCGATCTCGACCTCTGGCAGTTCGATGGATGGTCCAAGAACGGCAAGGGCGGCATCTACTTCTACGAGGACGAGCGGTCGACGACTCCCTGGGGCGAGACCCGGCCGGACTTCGGGAGGTCCGAGGTCCGCTCGTTTCTCCGCGACAACGCCGCCCAGTGGCTCGAGGAGTTCCGTGTCGACGGCCTTCGGTGGGACGCGACCTCCTACATCTCGAGCATCCGCGGCGGCGGCTACAGGGCGCCCGATCGGATCGAATACGGCTGGCGCTTCATGGGCGAGGTCAACCGGGAGATGGCGGAGCGCTACCCGGGCCGCCTCATGATCGCCGAGGACATGCAGGCCGACCCGGCCGTCACGAAGCCGGCTGCCGAGGGCGGCGCCGGCTTCGGGGCCCAATGGGACGGCGGCTTCGTCACCGCCGTTCGGGCGGCGCTGGTGCCCAGCTCCGACGCGGATCGAGATGTGGCGGCGGTCGCCCGAACTCTCGTCGTCGACCCGACGGACGCCTTCAAGCGCGTCATCTACACGGAGTCCCATGACGAGAACGCGAACGGCGCCGCTCGGGTCCCGGAAGAGGTCTGGCCCGGCTACGCCGACAGCTGGGCCTCCAAGAAGCGGGCGACACTCGGCAGTGCCCTCGTCCTGACCGCTCCCGGCATCCCGATGCTGTTCCAGGGCCAGGAGCTCGTGGAGGGCGCGTGGTTCACCGACGAGGAAGGCGTGGACTGGGGCCTTCGCCACCGCCACGCCGGCCTCCTCCAGCTCCATCGCGACCTGATCAGCCTCCGTCGCAACGTCGTCGACGTCAGCCGTGGCCTGCGCGGCCCGAACACGGTGGTGCACCATTTGAACGAGGCCGGGCGCGTCCTCGCCTTCCATCGCTGGCAGAACGGCGGACCGCGTGACGACGTGATCGTCATGGTCAACCTCTCCGCGATCCCCCACCCCGCATATCGCGTCGGCGTCCCGCGGGCCGGTCGCTGGCGGGTCCGCTTCAACTCGGACTGGGATGGCTACGACCCTGAGTTCGAGACGGTCGAATTGGTCGATGCAGACGCAACCCGCGAGCGACGCGATGGCCTGCGCTATTCGCTGGAGGTCGGTCTCGGGCCGTACTCCGCGGTGATCCTGTCCCAGGACGACTGAGGGCGACTGTCGCCGCCCGCGGGCGCCGCCCCATCGTTCGTACCAGTCTGGTGGCGACTGGTATGGACCTCCAGCGGCAGCCGGCATCCGTTGCAGTTCCCCAGGGACGGCTACGCATGAGCCTCGTGCACGGCGGCGCCGACGCCGCGGAATCCGGCTCTCATAGCAGTCTCCCAGGGACTGTTACGAACGGGCCTCGGTCACCCGTCGAGCGTCAGGAACGTCCCGTCTGCGTCCCGTGGCGCCGGCATCACGCGAACGACTGCCGTCCGATCGATCCGGCCGAAGACATGCGGGTAGATGCCGTGCTCGTCCTCGATCCGCCACGGGCTGCCGGTTTCGTCCAGGTCGATCGCGAGCACGAGGAAGGCGCGCGGGTCCCCCCGGTAGTGGCGGTTCGCCGTCGCGACCATCTCGTCGGCTCCGTCCGTGCAGTGGATGAACCCCTCCACGGCGAGCGACGCCGCCTCGTACGGTTGGCCCGGATCCGACGCCACCCAGACCTCAGCCGGGACGAGGTGATACGTCAGGCGCATGCGGTCACTCCGTCGCCATGCTCGACGAGACCCTCGACGCATCCGTCGGATCGGTCCGGGGCACCATCGCTACCGCGAACACGACACCGACAGCCGACGCCGCGATCGCCGGGGCGAGCGCGAGGGCGATCGATCGGTCGGCGAGGGCGCCGCCGATCGCCGCCCCGATCGGGAAGCCGCTGAAGTTCATCGCCATCGACACGGCGAACGCGCGGCCGGTCCACGCCGGGTCGGTCCGTCGCTGGCGAATCGTGAAGAGCGCGATGTCGAGGGGCCCGTTCGCGAGACCGAGGACGATCGCCCAGCCGGCCAGGAACAGGAGCCCGGTGAACGGATCGAGCCCATCGACGATCGCCGGAGGCACGAGCAGCGCCACGGCCGGAGCGAAGGCGAGCATGGGGTAGACGAGCAGCGGCCACTCGCGACCGCGCGTGTCCATGCGGCCGAAGACCAGCGCAGAGACCATCCCGGCGACGCCGGACAGGGCGAAGATCACCCCGACGAGGGCCTCCGAGTACCCGAGCCGCTGGAGTACGAGGAGAGGGACGACGATCGTCGTGATGCCGCCGGCGACGTTGAGCGACGAGATCGAGAAGGCCAGCCCGCGGATCGTCGGGTTCCGCCACGCGTAGCGGAGGCCGTCGAGCGCGTCCGTGAGCAGCCTCCCGGTCGTGTCGACCACCGTCGCGGGATCCGGGATCCCGACCATCGCGAGCGCCGCGAGTCCGAACGCGACCGACGTTCCGACGAGCGCGAGAGGGCCGCCGAAGACCGTCACGAGGGTCGCCGCGAGCGGCGGCCCGAAGATCGTCGCGATCACGTAGCCGTTCGAATCGACCGCATTGACGCGCTCCCACAGGTGCTCGGGAACGATGATCGGGAAGAGACTCCGCAATCCAGTCACGCTGAGAATTGCGGTGAGCGACGAGAAACCCGTGATGAGGACAAGGAGCCAGGCCGGCAGCGCATCGAGCAGGGAGAGGACGGCAATCAGCGCGAGTGCGAGCATCGCGACGACGTAGTCGAGCCGGACGAGCCGCATGCGTCCGTGGCGGTCCAGCAGGGCGCCGGCGATCGGGCTCACGACGAGGCCGGGCAGCGTCGCCGCCAGGGTGACGATCCCGGTCAACGCGGGTGAGCCGTATTCCTGGAGCGTGAAGAGGACGATCGCGATGGCGACCATCGACTGGGCGATCCTCGCGATCATCATCGCGCCCAGGATCCGGGTCAGCCACGGAACGGCCAGGAGGGCCCGGTAGGACGTCTCGGTCGCGGGGCCGGCCCCGCTCACTCGGCGGGCTGGTCCGGCGAGACCCAGCGGCGATCGAGGGTCAGGTGAAGGACGGTTGGACGGTCGGCGGCGAGTGCCTGCCGCAGAGCCGGCTCCAGGGCGGCATCGCTCTCGACCTTGACGCCGCGCGCGCCGCAGGCCCTGGCGATGGCGACGAAGTCGATCGGCCCGAGGTCGGTCGCGAGGCCGGCCCCGGCGCCGCGCCGCTCCTGGTGCATCCGGATCGTCCCGTAGCGTTCGTTGTCGAAGACGATGGCGACGACGCGTGCCTTCTCGCGGACCGCCGTCTCGAGTTCCGCCATCGTCATCGCGAACCCGCCGTCGCCCGCGACGGCAACGACGGCACGGTCGCGGTGGACGAGGGCCGCGGCGATCGCAGCCGGGAGCGCGTAGCCCATCGCCCCCGACGTCGGCCCGAGGAACGTGCCCGGTCGGCGGAACCGGAAGTGTCGCGCGAGCCAGAGCCCGAAGTTGCCCGCGTCAGTCGCGACGATCGCATCGTCGGGCAGCACCCGGCGGAGCGTCGCGATCGCATGACCCGGATGAACACCCGGGCCCGACCAAGCGGTGTCGTCGACCGCGCTCGCGGCCTCCCAGGCCTGGCGATCGACCTCGTTCGCTGCACGCCTGGTATCGGCGAGCGCCGCGTCGATCACGGCGCCCTGAAGCCGGACGACCGCTGCACGAAGGAACGTCCGGGCATCCGAATGAACGAAGAACATGGGCGCCGGCAGGCCGCCTCGGCCGGCGAGGCGCTCGACGTCGACGTGGACCCACGGCTGGTCGGGCCTCGGCACGGTATAGCCGAAGCTCGTGATCTCCGACAGCCGGCAGCCAAGGACCAGGATCGCGTCGGCGCGGTCCAGGCGCTCGCGGACGGCGGTGGGGCTGCCGTGGCCGGCCATCCCGAGGTACAGGGGATGGTCGTTGGACACGACGTCGGCGCGCCGCCAGCCGGCGATGACCGGGACGCTGAGGAGCTCCGCGAGCCGGATCAGGTCGGATCGAGGTGCGGGCACGGAGGACGCCGCCACCGGCGAGGATGACCGGCCGCTCCGCCGAGGCGAGGAACTGGAGGACAGCGCGAACCTCGTCGGGCTCGGGGCGCGCCGGGGTGGGGCGCGCGGTGTCGAGCACCGTCCCGGTCGGCAGCACCTCGTCGAGGAGGTCCTCCGGCAGGGCGAGGAGCGCCGGCCCGGGCCTGCCGGTCAGGGCGGCGCGGATCGCGTCACCGACCGCGGCCGGGACGTGGGCGGCGTCCCGGATCTCGGTCGCGTGGATGGCCAGGCCGCCGAAGGTGACCTCCTGGTCGACCTCCTGGAAGGCCTCGCGGCCCTTGAATTGCCGCTCCACCTGTCCCACCAGGGCGAACATCGGGCTCGAGTCCTGGCGGGCAGTATGGATTCCGATCGCGAGGTTGGCCGCACCCACGGCGCGGGTGCCGATGGCGATGGCCGGCCGGCCGGTGAGCTGGCCGTGGGCCTCGGCCATGAATGCCGCCGCTCCCTCGTGGCGGGTGCTGACGATACGGATTCCAGCCGCGTCGAGCCCTTCGAGAAGCCCCAGGAAGCTCTCGCCGGGCACGCAGAACGCGTAACGCACGCCGACGGCCCGGAGCGCGTCGGCGATGTAGCGACCGACGGTTCGGGAGGGCTCGGGCGCCGGGGCCGGCTCGGGCGCCGGGGCCGGCTCGGGAGGAAGGTCTGCCTTCGGCTCGGATTCCGCTTCCGGCTCGGGCTCGGGCGCATCGGACTCGGGCTCAGGTTCGGACTCCGGCGCATCGCGCTCGGGCTCAGGCTCAGGCGCCAGCATCGGCTCCGCCTGCTCTTCGGGGGCCATTGCGGGCTCGGCTTCGGCCTCGGGCTCCGCTATCTGCCCGGCGGGCGGATCGACCACCGAATCGTCGGGCGGCGTCTCGGAGACGGCGCCGTCCGGTGCGGTCAGTGGGTCGATCGCTTCACGCTCGAGCGTCATCGGTCAGTTCACCCCGGGCATGGCGACCATGGCAAGGATCATGCCGAGGATGACGACCACCGCGACGACAAGCATCGCCATGCGGGCGTATCTCGTGCCGGGCATGCCGGGGCTACCGGTAGTTCTCGAACTGGAGCGGGACGGCTTCGTCGAGCTCGCGCAGCCGGCCGATGACCCTCTGGAGATCGTCCTTGCTCTTGGCGGAGACCCGGATCGCGTCGCCCTGGATCTGCGACTTGACCTTGGGGAACTCGTCGCGGATGAGCTTCGAGAGCTTCTTGGCGAGGTCGTCCGGGAGTCCCCGGCGCAGCGCGATCGTCTGGCGCACCTTGTTTCCGCCGGACGGGTCGACCTTGCCCCAATCGAAGATCTTGAGCGACAGGCCACGACGGATCGCCTTCGATTCGATGAGGTCCTTGATCGCCGCGGCGCGGTGCTCGTCGTCAGTCAGGAGGACGAGTTCATCCTTCGCCTGGCTCAGGTCGACCGTCACGCCCTTGAAATCGAACCGCTGCTGGACCTCGCGACGGACCTGGTCGAGCGCGTTGCGAAGCTCCTGCTCGTCGAAGTCGCTGACGACGTCGAACGACACGTCTCCTGCCATCGGTGTCCTGTCCCTGCCTCCACTAGCCTGACGGCGACGATCGCCGGTGGTACCACTCCCGCAGTCGGGCGATCCTGCCGTCGCGCATCTCGAGGGTCATGAAGCCCGCGAGTCTCACTCGCGCCCGATCGGGGCGCTGGATATACGCGGCCTGCCATGCGACGAGGATCGTCGGATCGACGACCCAGTGGCGCTCGACGGTGAAGCTGACCTCCTCCTGGAGCTCGGCCGCCGTGAGCAAGTATGCCCTGACCGCGTTGTGTCCGACGAGCGGCGGTTCGAACGGGTCCCCGCGGTACTCGATGTCGGCCGTGAAGAGATCGACCCAGGCGTCCCCGTCGAACGTCTCCCAGGCGCGCCCGTAGCGCGCGAGGACGTCCCCGGCCGCTGCGTAGTCGATCGTCATCGATGCCCGAGCTCGTCGAGCAGCAGCTCGCCGATCCGGTAGCTCCGTCCGCCGCCCATGACGAGGACGACGTCCCCCGCGCGGACCGCGCTGGCAAGCCACGCGGCCGTCGCCTCGACCGATCCGGGCGCGGCCACGGTCATGTCCGGCCGCCGCCTGCCGACGGCCTCGGCCAGGCGTTCGGCCGAGGCGACCGTCGTGTCCGGATCCCGGCCCGCCCAGATGTCGGCGATCGCGACGCCATCCGCCTCGGCCAGCGCGACGGCGAACTCCTCGAGGAGCGCCGCCGTGCGGTGGTAGGTCAGCGGCTCGTAGACGGCCCAGACGGGGCGCCCCGGCTCCCGCTGGCGCACCGCGGCGAGCGTCTCGCGGATCGCGGTCGGGTGGTGGCCGTAGTCGTCATAGACGGCGACCCCGCCGGCCTCGCCCTTTCGCTCGAGCCGGCGGCCCACGCCGGTGAACGTCGCCAGACCCGCGGCGATCGCCGCCCCGTCCAGACCGGCCGCCAGCGCGGCCGCTGCGACGCCGAGCGCGTTTGCGGCGTTGTGGCGGCCGGCCGTCGTCAGCCGGACCGGGATCGGCCCGCGGAGCGGGTCGAGGCCCTGGATCTCGAGCGTTGTCGACGCGGGTGTCGACCCCGCTATGCGGCCGAGGACGGCCGTCGCCGGGCCGATCGCAGACCGGAACTCCTCGGCCATGCCCCGCCCGAAGCTCGCGAGGCGCTGCGCGGGGGCGTCGAGGAGCGCCGTTGCGACCACTCTCCCGGGCCAGTCGCGAAGGCCGGTCACCAGCGCGGCGACGCCGGCATCGGCGACGTTGGCCACGAGGACCGGCGGATCGCCGCCCGACGCCGGATCCGCCGCGCCGCGGAGCCAGCCATCGAATGCCGCGACGACGGCGGCTCGATCCGCGAAGACGTCGGGATGGTCCCACTCCGCCGACGTGACGATCGCGATCGCCGGGTGGTAGGCGTCGAAGTTGCCGGCGTACTCGTCGGCCTCCACGACGAACGCGGGCCCCCGCCCCCAGCGGGCTGTCGCCGCAATGCCGGCGGTCAGACCCGGCGGCAGCAGCGCCCCGACGAACGCCGATGGATCGGCCCCGGCCTCGACCAGGACGTGGACCAGCCAGCCGGCCGACGTGCTCTTGCCGTGGGTCCCCGCGACGCCGATCAGCGTCCGCCCGGTTGCTGCGTCGGCCACGACCTGCTGCCACGGCTCGATCGCGATGCCCGCCCGGCGCGCGGCGAGGAGCTCGGGGTGGTCGGGGGCGATCGCCGTCAGGGCCTTCGTGACCGCGAGACGGTCGGGCGGCAGCCCGGAGGTCACGTGGGCCGGGTCGTGCTCCCAGGCGAGCGACAGGCCGGCGGCCTCGAGCGCGGGGGTGTACGGCGACGGGCCACCCCGATCGCAGCCACTGACCTCCGCGCCCGCGTCGTGCGCGAGGAGGGCTGCCGCGCTCGCTCCGGCCCCGGCCACACCCACGACGTGGATCCGCTCGCCGGGTCGGATCGGTCGGGCCGCGCGAGCGGGCGCGAGGCCGGCCCCGACGGCGGCCTGGGCGGTCATCGATCCGGGGCCGGAGACGGACCGCCCACGCGTTCGACGAGGAGCTGGAGGACCGCCTCCGCGCTCGACTGCTTGTTCGCGCCGCGATCGCCGGTCCAGACGAATCGCCTCACGTCCACGCCGCGCTCGTCGGCGACTGCCACGTAGGTCAGGCCGACCGGCTTCGCGTCGCTGCCACCGTCGGGTCCCGCGATGCCGGTCACGGCCGCGGCGATCCCCGAGCCGAACATGGTCCGGGCTCCCTCGGCCATCGCCCGCGCCACCTGCGCGCTGACGGCGCCGTGCGCGGCGATGAGCTCCGCCGAGACGCCGAGCTGCCGTTCCTTCGCGGTGTCGGCGTACGAGACGATGCCGCCGAGGAAGTAGCCGCTCGATCCGGGCACGTCGGTGAGGGCGTCCGACACGAGCCCGCCCGTGCACGATTCGGCAAGCGCGACCGTCAGGCTGCGGGCGAGGCAGGCTCCCTGGAGGCGCTCGGCGAGCCCGACGAGCGAATCGCCGGCCACCGCTATTGGTGCGTCGTCTTCTTGGGCGCGTCGGGTGGCTGGAAGAGCCACGTCTCGGGCGTGCCGCGTTTTCCAAGCGGCCCGAGCGACTGGCCGTTCAGCGTGAAGTACGTGGCACCCGATGAGCCGGTCCGGACCTCGATCGAGGTCTCCGCGTTGAATGTGTACGTCCTGCCCTTCGCCGCGGTCACCCCGGCCACGCCCGGAGCGAGCTTTCCGTCGACCCAGACTTTCAGCCACGCGGGTCCGCCCTTGATCTCGACGACGAGGTTGACGCCCTTGTAGGCGACGGAGACGTGCCGCGTCAGGGACTGCGTCTTGCCCGCGGCACCGGTCGCGGTGACGATGATCGACCAGCGGCCGGACGTGAGCTGAAGTGGCGTGGCGAACGTCCCGTCGTCCGCAACCGCCACGCTCACCGGGGCCGCAGCAGGTGGCGGGCTGGCTCCTGCGACAGCCGGGGCGCCATCGACGGGTCCATCGTATGTCGCGGTCACCGAGATGCTCGTCGCGTTCGCCGTCATCCCCTGCACCGGAATGGCCCCGTTCTGGAAGGTCGCCCCGTCGGAGGGCTGGTCGACGGTCAGCGTCGGGACCTCGATCTGGGCGAAGGGCACGGTGATGACGACCTGAGCCGCCTGTTCCGCGTGCTTGCCCGTATCCGGATCCGTGGCGTCGATCCGGATCTGATTCTTCCCCCGCCGGAGATCGATCTCGAGGCTCCAGGCGCCCGTCGAGTCGGCCGATGTCTGGCGCGAGCCGCCGGCGAGCTCGATCGTGACCGTACCGCCCGGGATCGTCATCCCGCGCAGGACATAGGACGACGTCGATTCATCGACGGTCAGCGTCGCGACCTTCGGATCCGTCACGTCGAGCGTCGGCGGTTTGGCGAAGCGCATGACCTGGACCGCGAGGTACGCCCCGACGAGGAGCACGGCGACGGTCAACAGGGCGGCAACGATGACGCCCGGCGAGAAGGTCAGGCCGCGCCGCGGCGTCGTGATCGGTCGCGGGACCGAGATGACCGGCAGGGGCGGACCCGTGTCGCCGCGCTCGCGCCGCCACTGGGAGAGGATCTCCTCGGGCTCGAGGCCGAGATAGAGGGCGTAGTTGCGGAGGAAGCCCTTCGTGTAGACGGCGCCGGGCAGCTCGCGATAGTCGCCCCGCTCCAGGGCGGCGAGGTAGCGTGCCCGGATCTTCGTGTCGCGCTCGGCGCGGTAGAGGTCGACGCCCTTCCGTTCCCGCGCGGCGTAGAGACGCTCGGGCAGCGACGGGTTGGACTCGATGACGGGCACGCCGGGCCGGGCGGGGTCCGCCCGCGTCTCGCCGGTCGCCCGTCGTGCCTCGTCGCGTGTCGTCATCGATCCCCGTCCTCGGCGGCGTCCTCACCGTTCGCCGATCCGCCCGTGGATCCCGCGCCATCGCGGCGAAGCACGGCACGGGCATTCGAACCGTCGAACGCACCGATGTAGCCCCGCGCCTCCAGCTGGTCGATGATCCGCGCCGCTCGCGCGTAGCCGACCTTCAGCCGCCGCTGGAGGAGCGACGCTGAGGCTCGATCGTACTCCCGAATGACCTCGACGGCATCGGGCAGGAGGCGATCCGCCTCCTCGTCGGTGAGATCGTCGACCGAGCCCGAGCCGTCCTCGTCGGTCTCGATGATCCCCATGTCGTAGTGGGGGTTCTCGATCTGGTCGCGCCAGTGCTGGGTGACCCGGTGGATCTCCGGGTCCGACACGAAGACGCCCTGGAGGCGCATCGGGCGGGGCAGGTCCGACGGCTGGTAGAGCATGTCGCCGCGACCGATCAGGTCCTCGGCGCCCGGCGTGTCGAGAATCGTCCGCGAATCGATCTGGGAGGCCATCGCGAACGCGATCCGGCTCGGGAAGTTGGCCTTGATGAGCCCGGTCACGACGTTGACCGACGGCCGCTGGGTGGCGAGCACCATGTGGATCCCGGTCGCTCGCGCCTTCTGGGCGAGGCGGACGATCGCGTCCTCGACGTTCTTGCCCTCTCGCATCATGAGGTCGGCGAGCTCGTCGATGATGATGACGATGTAGGGCATCCGGTCGTCCGGATCGGCGCGCGTCTCGTTGTAGCCCTTGATGTTGCGGGCGCTGGCGCCGGCGAACCGCCGGTAGCGGCCCTCCATCTCGTTGACCGCCCACTTCAGGGCCGCCTTCGCCCGTTCCGGCTCCGTGATGACCGGGACGAGGAGATGGGGCAGACCGTTGTACGAGGCGAGTTCGACCCGCTTGAGGTCCATGAGGATCATCCGGACGTCGTCCGGCGTGGTCTTGCAGAGCAGGCTCGTGATGACGGCGTTGACCATGACGCTCTTGCCGGAGCCGGTCGCACCCGCGATGAGGAGGTGCGGCATCTTGGCCAGGTCGACGGCCTTCGCGGCGCCCGACACGTCCCGCCCGAGGGCGAACGTCAGCTTCGACTCCGCGACGGTGAATTCGACCTCCTCGAGGATCCGGCGGAGCGACACTATGTTGAAATCCTTGTTCGGGATCTCGATCCCGACGGCGCTCTTGCCGGGGATCGGTGCCTCGATCCGGAGCGACCGCGCGGCGAGGGCCATCGCGAGGTCGTCGGCCAGCGCCTCGATCCGCGAGACCCGGACGTCGACCGCCGGCTGGATCTCGTACTGGGTCACGACGGGACCGGCGTTGCGCTTGTCGATGTGGGCCGTGATCCCGAAGCTTGCCAGCTTCTTGATGATGATCTCCTCGTTCCGGGCGTGGGCGGCCGGGCTGCCGCCGGGCTCGGTCGGGCTGGCGATGTCCTCGAGAAGGGCGAGCGGCGGCAGGACGTAGTCGATCCGTTCCCTGGTCGGTGGCGAATCGCTCGCATCGGTGACGTCGTCGAGGTCCCGGAGCGCACGCGGCGGGTCGGCGACGAGCGTGGCCGACACGGCGAGTCCCCCACCATTCCGGGCAGGCGCGAACGTCGCGGACGTCGGGGCGGTGTTCGGGACCGCCGCCGGGATCCGGCCCGCCTCGCCGTCGCCATCGACGCCCTTCGACCACAAGCCGGTCTGGCCAGGCGACGCCGGGCCGACGGGGATCGGCGCCCGACGCCCCCCGCGCCCTCCCGCAGCCGTGCGCTGATCGTCCGGGGGCTGTGCCGACCGGCCGGCCGTGATGCTGGAGCCGATCGCCCGCGCACCGTGCGTGACCGGCCGGAACAGCGTGCGGAGCGGGCGCTGGACGGCGATGACGATGCCGCCGAGCACGATGCCGGCCAGGATCACGAAGACCACCGGATCGCTCCCGATCCCGCGCCTGAGGGTGTCGGCCAGAGCCGTTCCGATGCGACCACCTCCGCGGACCGGCAGGTACTCGAGGGTACCCAGGAAGGCCATGTAGGCCGCAGTGGCGGCCACGAGCCGCCACTGCCAGCCCGGGGCGGGCGGGCCACCCCACTCCACGTAGGCCCCCGCCGCGATGAGGAGCAACGGCAGCAGCCAGCGGCCCGTTCCGAAGAACGGGTTGACCGTGCGCTGGGCCCAATCGGTCAGGCTGCCCTGGCTCGCCGGGAGGAAGATCATGATCAGCGTGATGACGCCCAGGACCAGCAGGGTCAGGCCGAACAGCGAGCGTGCGACGTCTGGACTGACGCTGAAGCCGGGCACCCCGAACCCGCTCCCGCGGCGTCGGGTCCGAGCCGTTCGCCGGCTCGGCGGCCGGCGGCGTGTTGCCATCCTCAGACCTCCACGACGACCGGGAAGACCATCGGACGCCGCTTCGTCTGCTCGTACAGGAACCGCGAGACGCCATCCTTGATCTGGCTCTTGAGCAGGCCGATCTCGCTGATGTGGTCGCCTGGGTTCTGGATCGAGGTCATGATCCGCTCGATCGCCTCGTCCATGAGCGGGTCCTGCTCGTTGAGGTGGACGAAGCCGCGGGTGATGATCTCCGGCCGGCCGACGATGTTGCCGCTCTGCTTGTCGACGGTGACGACGACCATGAACATCCCGTCATTGGCGAGCGCCTTCCGGTCGCGGAGCACGATCTCACCGACATCGCCGACCGACAGGCCGTCGACGTAGACGTAGCCCGCCTGGACGGGCTGGCCACGCCGGGCACTGCCGTCGGCGGCGATCTCGATGGGTGTCCCGTTCTCGATGATGAAGACGTTCTCGGGGTGGACGCCGGTCTCGATCGCGAGGCGACCGTGCTGGACCTGCATCCTGAACTCCCCGTGCATCGGGATGAAGTGACGGGGCTTGGTGAGCCCGAGCATGAGCTTGAGCTCTTCCTGGCTGGCGTGGCCCGAGACGTGGGCGCGCTTGATCGTGTGGTAGAAGACGTTGGCGCCCGCCTTGAAGAGATTGTCGATCGTCCGGCTGACGTACTCCTCGTTGCCGGGGATCGGGCTGGCGCTGACGATGACGGTGTCGCCGGCCTTGATCTCGACGAAGCGGTGGTCGCGGTTCGCCATCCGCGCCAGGCCGGCCATCGGCTCGCCCTGGGCACCGGTCGTGCAGATGACGAGCTTGTCGTCGGGGACCTCGCCGAGGCGATCCTTGGCGACGATCTGGGTCGGGTCGAAGTTGAGGTAGCCGAGGTCCGTCGCGATCCGGAAGTTCTGCTCCATCGACCGGCCGATGACCGTGACCTTCCGATCGAACGACGCCGCCGCATCTAGGACCTGCTGGACGCGGGCGATGTTGCTGGCAAAGGTAGCGACGATGACCCGGCCGTCGAGCGGTTCCATGATCTCGCGGAAGGCCTCGCCGACGGTCCGCTCGGATGGCGTGTAGCCCGGGTTCTCTGCCCGCGTCGAGTCCGACAGGAGGCAGATGACGCCCTCGGCCCCGAGCTTGGCGAGGATCGCGAAGTCCGAGAGCTTGCCGTCGACCGGCGTGTGGTCGAACTTGAAGTCCCCGGTGTGGACGACGACCCCGACGGGCGTTCGCAGCGCGATTCCCATCGCGTCCGGGATCGAATGCCCGATCCGGAACGGCATGACGGTGAACGGCCCGATCTGGAGCTCATCGCCGGGCTCAAGCGCGTTCAGCGGGTTGTTGTGGAGCTTGTGCTCCTTGACCTTGTTGCCGAGCAGGCCGCGAGCGAGCGTCGAGGCGTAGACGGGTACGCCCGGGAACTCGGGCAGGACGTACGGCAGGGCGCCGACGTGGTCCTCGTGGGCGTGGGTGATCAGGAAGGCCTTGACGTTCGCCTTCCTCTCCTTGAGGTACGTGATGTCCGGGATCACGAGGTCGATGCCGAACATCTCCTCGTCCGGGAACATGAGGCCGCAGTCGATCACGACGATCTCGTCGCCGTACTCGAACACGTACATGTTCTTGCCGATCTCGCCGACACCGCCGAGCGGGATGATGCGAAGGGGTTGGGAGGAGTCAGCCATCAAGGTCTCGATTCCGATCAGAACAGCGTGAAGTCGGGTTCGACGTCCGGCGCGACCTCGTCGATCGTCGCCATCACCGCGATCCCGCTCGCCGGCGACGCGGTCGGGTTCGCCGCGGACGGGAAGGTCGCGTTCGCCGCCGACGGAGCCTGGGCTTCGCCTGGCGGGCCCGCGGGGCCGGACGGCTCCGCGGTTGCCTCGCGACGGGCCCGCGATTCGAGCAGCGCGGCAGGGACCTGGGCGACGTCGGCGTAGCTCGTCCGCTCGATCTCAGGTGTTCGGAGCGCCGCCGCGGGATGGTAGAGCGCGAACGCCATCGCGTTCGCGGCACCCGTCGCCGGATCGACCGGGCGGAGTGTCCCGTGCGCCTGCGAGATGCGCTCGCCGGGCATGAATCGTCCCAGCGAGTGGCGCCCCAGCGTGACCACGAGCGCCGGATCGAGGATCTCGAGCTGCCGCTTCAGGTACGGCGCGCAGGCAGCGATCTCGTCGGGCTCCGGGTCCCGGTTGTCTGGCGGACGGCACTTGACGATGTTCGTGATGAAGACCTCGTCTCGCTTCCAGCGGAGCGTAGCGAGGAACTTCGTCAGCAGGTCGCCGGCGCGGCCGACGAACGGGCGACCCTGGCGATCCTCGTTGAACCCGGGGCCCTCCCCGACGAAAACGACTTCCGTGTCCGGGCTCCCCTCACCGGGGACCGCCAGGGTCCGTGTCTCGTGGAGGCGGCAGAGGGTGCAGGCGCGGACCTCGCTCGCGACGGCATCGAGCGCCGCCTCGCGCTCGGCCTGGGTCACGCCACTCCCCCGGCGACCACCCGGGCACGATCGTCGCGTTCTGCGGAGTACGGCTCGACGCCGCGGCTGCGGGCCGCCAGGACCCAGCCGCGCTGGACGAGGACCTCCGCGATCTGGACGGCGTTGGTCGCGGCTCCCTTGCGGAGGTTGTCGCTCACGACCCAGAACGCGAGACCGCGACCGTCCGCGATCGACGGATCCCGCCTGACCCGCCCGACGAAGATGTCGTCGCTCCCGGCAGCGTCGCTCGCGAGCGGGTAGCGCGACGAGGCCGGGTCGTCCTGGATCACGACGCCCTCGACGGCCGCGAAGACCGCCCTGGCACGCTGGGGCGTGATCGCGTCCCGTGTCTCGACATGGACGGCTTCCGAGTGCGAGACGAAGACGGGCACGCGAACGGCCGTGCAGGAGACGCGCAACTCCGGGAGATGGAGGATCTTGCGGCTCTCGCTGACGACCTTCCACTCCTCCTTCGTGTAGCCGTTTTCGAGGAAGTCGTCGACCTGCGGAAGCGCATTGAACGCGATCGGATGGGGGTAGACGCTGACCTGCTTCGGCTCGCCCGCGACGTGAGCACGGATCTGCGCCTCGAACTCCGCGATCGCGTCCGCGCCCGTCCCGGAGACCGCCTGGTACGTGTCGACGATGACCCTCTCGAGCCCGACGGCATCGCGGAGCGCCATGAGCACCGGAACCAGCTGCATCGTCGAGCAGTTGGGGTTGGCGATGATGCCCGGATGTCCCTCCAGATCGTCCGGGTTGACCTGGCTGACGACGAGCGGGATCGACGGATCCATCCGCCACGCGCTCGAGTTGTCGATGACGGTGGCGCCGCGCGCAGCCGCCTGGGGAGCGAGATCCCGGGAGATGTCCGCGCCCGCCGAGAAGAGGGCAATGTCCACGCCGTCGAAGGCGTCCGGGACGGCCTCGACGATCTCGTGCGTTCGCCCCTCGATCGAGATCATCCGGCCGGCCGACCGGCCGGACGCGAGAAGGCGCAACTCCCCGACCGGGAACTCCCGCTCGCTGAGGACCTGGATCATCGTCCGCCCGACGACGCCGGTGGCGCCGACGACCGCGACGGTGAGGGTTTGGCGTGTCATGTCAGGCATGGCTCCGCAATCACTGTCACTGGTCCGGGCACGGCGGGAGTATACCAGCGCTTTACCGCCCCTCCGGCGCCGGCTGGGTCAGCCGGAACGCCGAGAGGGCTCCCCGCCTGTTCGGCAGGGAGCCCTCGGAGGTGGCAGGCGGAGCTCTGGGAGGCATCCGCCCGACGATTCAGACGGTTTCCTTGGCGAGGTGACGCTGCATGGCCGCCTTGCGGGAGAGGTTGACCCGCCCCTGGCGGTCGATCTCGGTGACGACGACCATGACCTCATCGCCGACGGACACGACGTCCTCGACGGTCGGCACGTGGTAGTCGGCGAGCTCGCCGATCCGGACCAGGCCCTCCTTGCCCGGCAGGATCTCGACGAACGCGCCGAAGCCCATGATCCGGGTCACCTTGCCGAGATAGAGCGCCCCGATCTCGACCTCGCGGGTGAGGCTCTCGATCCAGGTGATCGCCTTGCGCGAGTTCTCGCCGGAGACGGCCGCGATCTCGACCGTGCCGTCGTCCTCGACATTGATCTCGGTCTGGGTCTCTTCCTGGATCTTGCGGATCATCGATCCACCCTTGCCGATGATCTCGCGGATCTTCTCGGGGTTGATCTTGATCGTGATGATCCGGGGTGCGAAGTCGCTCATGTCGGCGCGAGCCTCGGGGAGGACCTCGGCCATCTTGTCGAGGATCGTCAGGCGGGCAGCGAGCGCCTGCTTGAGTCCCTCGCGGATGATCGCCTCGCTGATCCCCTGGACCTTGATGTCCATCTGCAGGGCCGTGACACCGGTCCGCGTTCCGGTCACCTTGAAGTCCATGTCGCCGATCGAGTCCTCCTTGCCGAGGATGTCGGTGAGGACGACGAAGCGGCCGTCGGGCTCCGTGATCAGGCCCATCGCCGCTCCGGCGACCGGTGCCGTGATCGGCACGCCGGCGTCCATGAGGGCGAGCGTCGAGCCGCATGTCGAGGCCATCGATGTCGACCCGTTCGAGGTGACGCACTCGCTGACGAGGCGGATCACGTACGGGAAGTCGTCGTGGCTGGGCAGGACCGGGACGAGCGCGCGCTCGGCGAGGTGGCCATGGCCGATGTCGCGCCGGCTGGGCCCGCGCATCATCTTGTTCTCGCCGGTGCTGTAGGGCGGGAAGTTGTAGTGATGGAGGTAACGCTTCTCGGTCTCCGGGCTGATCGTGTCGATCCGCTGGACGTCGGAGGACGATCCCAGCGTGGCGACCGTCAGGGCCTGGGTCTCGCCGCGGGTGAAGAGACCCGAGCCGTGCGCGCGCGGGACGAGCCCGACCTCGACCGTGATCGGTCGAATGTCCGACAGGCCGCGGCCGTCGATGCGGATACCCTCGTCCAGGACGATCCGGCGGACCGTCTGCTTCTGGACGAGATTGAAGAGGCTCTTGCTGACGCGCGCCTCGCGACGGGCGGCTTCGAGGAGCGCCGTCGTGTCGCCACCGGTCCGCTGGGCACGGACCGCGGCGCCGATCGACTCTCGCAGGGTCGAGATCCGGGCCGGCAGGTCGTTTGCGAACCAGAGCAGCAGGTTCGCGGTCGCCTCGGCGTCGGGCAGGGCCCGGTGGTTCTGGGTCAGGTCGACACCGAAGAAGCGCGCCAGGTCACCCAGCTTGTACGACTCGGCACCGGGATAGCCCTCGCGGGCGATGATCAGGGTGTCGAGGTACGTGCCTGGCTTGAAGCGGAAGCCGTCGCCCCTGGCCTCTTCGATGAAGCCGAGGTCGAAGCCCACGCTGTGGCCGACGACCATGGCGTCGCCGACGAAGGCAAGCAGCTTGTCCGCCGCTTCCCTCGGGCTGGGCGCACCCTTGACGTCCTTGTCGGTGATGCCGTGCATCTGGTTGCCGACGATCGGTCGTCCCGGGTTCACGAACGTCGACCAGCGGTCGACGATCGCGGTGCCCTTGATCTTGACCGCGGCGACCTCGACGAGGTCCGACATCTTCGGGTCCGTGCCTGTCGTCTCGACGTCGACGACGACGATCTCGCGCTTGGCGTCCGTCGCCGATGCAAAGTCGAGGACCGAGCCGGTCGAGGGCTCCAGGTACGGGATGCGCTTGGCCTTGCCGACGGCCTTCTGGAGCTCGTCCTGGAGATCGATGATCGGCTGGAGCGACCGATGGCCGAACAGGATGGCCTCGGCCATGACCTCCTCCGGGAGGAGGTTGGCGCCGGCCTCGACCATCATGATCGCGTCGCGGGTGCCCGCCACGATCAGGTCGAGCTCGGAGTCCTTGAGCTGGGTGAAGGTCGGGTTCACGACGAACTCGCCATCGATCCGGCCGACGCGGACCGATGCGATCGGGCCGTTGAACGGGATCTCGCTGATGGTGAGGGCGGCCGATGCGGCGATCGTGCCGACAACGTCGGGGAGGTTCTCCTGGTCGGTCGACAGGACCGTGATCACGAGCTGGACGTCGTCCTTGTAGCCCTCGGGAAAGAGCGGCCGGATCGGCCGGTCGGTCTGGCGGGCGGCAAGGATGGCGTTCTCCGAGGGTCGCGCCTCGCGCTTGATGAAGCCGCCCGGGATCTTGCCCGCGGCATACATGCGCTCCTCGAAGTCCACCGTCAGGGGGAAGAAATCGAGGCCGGGGCGGGGCTCGGACCGGTTGGCCGTGCCAAGCACCATGGTGTCGCCGTAGCGGACGGTGACGGAACCGCCGGCGAGCCGCGCGAGCTTGCCGGTCTCGATGGTCAGCGTTCGGCCACCGAATTGCGTCTCGAATGTCTGAGACACGGGAATGGGATCCTCCTTGATCGTGGAGGAGGAGACGACCTGCGGGCGCGATGGCCGGCCGGACCGAAAGGCATCTAACGCGCGAGAACCTCGGGCAGGACCCGAGGTTCCAAAAGCGGCGAACCTAGCGGCGGAGCCCCAGCCGTCCGATGACGGTCCGGTAGCGCGCGTTGTCCTTCTTGATCAGATAAGCAAGGAGACGACGGCGCTGGCCAACGAGCTTGAGGAGGCCGCGGCGCGAATGATTGTCCTTGGGGAAGCTTCGGAGATGGTCGGTCAGCCCCTTGATCCGCCCTGTCAGGAGCGCGATCTGGACTTCCGGCGATCCGGTGTCACCTTCCTTGGTGGCAAACCCGGACATGATCTCCTGCTTCTCTTCCCGCGCGAGCGGCACTCGGTCCTCCGACACGAACTCTGTTCTAAACCTTCTTCTATGACCGCCGGATGGTAGCAGGGTCTGTCGTTGTGCGGCAAACGCCCGGTGATCCCCTCCGTCTCCGCGAAATGACCTCCAGCCGATCGTGCACGCTCACCCAGAGGCCAATGCTGGCGCCGGGCAACCGGTTCTATGTCGCCCTGGGAAGCCACAAGCTCAGGACCGACGGCGCACCCTAGGACTGCCCGCGCGGGCCGATTCCCGCCAGACTCCATCCGCGGTGGCGTTATCGACTGGGCGGGCCGCCACCAGGGGTGGGATTCCGCCGTACGCCACCGACGCTGGAGTTAGGCCCTGATTCGCCTCGATTACTGCCACTTCGAGGCTGATCGGGCCCGTTCGCTGCCCTAACGATACCCACCGTGGCGTTTGACGAACTCAGCACGAGTCGCGGCATTAAGACGGGTCCGCCTCGCCGCGATGCCGTACTCAGCCAGCCGCGAATTCGACGAGGAGCCGCTCACCCTGCGACGCGACCGATTGGGCCTCGAGCTGCATGGTCCCCAATTCGTTGACGCGGATGGTCCCTGGCTGCTGCTTCACAGACACCCGATACTCCCCGGCCGGAGGAGTGGCAACGGGCATCTCGAACCGCAGGGTCCCACTCGGGCCAGTCTCGCCGACGATCGAGTACGGCCGCCCGAGGAGCCGTTCGGCGGCCTCGAGGTCGCCGGCCACGATCGCCGCACGGACGTCCGAGCTGCGGACCGAGCGACCGTCGAGCGCGAACGTGGGCACGACGACCAGGTCGAACCCGTCCCGTTCGCCGAGGGCGCGCACAGCCTCCGGCGTCCCGCGTCGGTCGTGGCCGAACGCCGCGTCGGGAGTCATGAGGAGGCCGGACAGGCGTGTCCGAGCGCTGATCCGGCGTATGAACGAGTCGTACTCCGTCGAGCGCAGCGCGGCATCGAAATGCTGGATGACGACGACCTCGACGCCCGCGTCCTCAAGCATCCGGACCCGCTCCATCGGGTCGAGGATGAGCGGCGGCGCAACGCCGAGGATGACTTCGTCGGGATGCGAATCGAACGTGACGACCGACGGCCTCGCGGAACGTCCGCGCGCCTCGTCGACGAGATGGCGGAGCAGGTACTGATGTCCCAGGTGGATTCCGTCGAACACGCCGATCACCGCGAACAGCGGCCCGTGCTCCGGCTGGAGCGCATCGACGCCGCCGTGGACCTCGATCGGGCGGTCAGGCATCGGCCGCGCCGGCGGGGAGCGCGTCGACGAGGACCTTGTCGGGCGCAAGGCGGCCGTCGCGGACCGTCGCGATCGCGACGAGCCGGCCACTCCCATCCCGGACCCGGATCGGCGCCCCGCCGTCACCCGGCGGCAGTGCCGCCCGGATGAACTGGCCGCGCGAGATGGCCGTGACCTCCGCGTCCGTGACCGTGAGCTCGGGCAATGCCTCTAGTCCGGCATCGATGGGGCGCAACAGCGAGCCGAGCGCGTCGGGCCCCTCCGCCGCCGCTTGCCGGACGCGATCGAGCGAGATCGCCTCGTCGAGGCGGAATGGGCCGCTCGCCGTCCGGCTCAGGGCACCGAGATAGGCCGCGCTGCCGACCGACTCCCCCAGGTCGCGAGCGAGTGCCCGGACATACGTTCCGGCAGAGCAGTCGACGTCGAGGATCGCGATCGGGCGCTCGGCGTCCGAGCCGTCCCAGGTGACGAGGTCGAGGCGATGGATCGTCACGTCGCGCGACGCCAGCTCGACCAATTCGCCTGCCCGCGCCATCGCGTACGCCCGGCGGCCGGCGACCTTGATCGCGCTGTAAGCCGGCGGGCGCTGTGACAGCGAGCCGCGGAAACCGTCCAGGGCGGCCTCGACGGAGGCGCGCGCCGGCGCGGCGCCGGAAGATGGCGTGAGCTCGCCCTCGAGGTCGTCGGTCGTCGAGGCAGCACCGAAGCAGACCGTTGCCCGGTATCCCTTCCTGTCGCCGAGGTGGTATTCGACGACGCGGGTCGCCCGGCCCAGGAAGATCGGGAGGACACCGCTTGCGAAGGGATCGAGCGTCCCGCCGTGACCGACGCGCCTGGTCGCCGTGAGCCGCCGGATCAGCGCGACGACATCGTGCGAGGTCGGACCGGCCGGCTTGAGGGCGACGAGAATCCCGTCCACGACCTGCCGGCGCTCAGCGACGGACGGCGACGACGAGTCGCTCGGCCTCGGCGAGGACCGCCGGCCGCGCCTCGACGACCGGCAGGGCGACGGTGGCACCCGCGGCTCGAGCGTGGCCGCCGCCACCAAAGACTCCCGTCAGGACCGTCGCGTCGACACCACCGGGCTTCGTCCGAACGCTGATCCGCGTGGTCGCGCCCGCTTCCTTGAACACGATCGCGACCTCGGCCTCGTCCGCCTGGGCGAGGAGGTCGATGATCCCCTCCGAATGAGCCGGGATCGCGCCCGTCTCGGCCAGGTCGGCGTCGAACAGGCTCGTATGGATGATCCCTCCACCCGCCGCGACTGCGAGGCGAGCGAGAACCACGCCGAACAGTCGGAGCTGGGCCTCCGGCTTCACCCGGTAGAGGCGCCGCGAGATGTCCGACAGAGGCGCACCGGCCTCGACGAGCGCGGCCGACACCGCGAGCGTCCGCGGCGTCGCGTTCGGGTGAGCAAACGTCGCGGTGTCCATGACGATGCCCGCCATGAGGAGGGTCGCGAGGGTCCCGCCGCCCTCGTCGAGCGGCACGCCGAGCCGGACCGCCAGCAGCGATGTCATCTCGCAGGTCGCGGCCGCGACCGGATCGACCCAGTCCGCCTCGCCATTTCCGCCGTTCGACGCGTGGTGATCGAGGATGAGTCGCGGCAGACGCTCGAAGAGGTCGGCGTGCCGCGACGCCACGGGCCCGATCCTCTCGAGGCTCCCGCAGTCCGAGACCACGAGGAGGTCGTAGTCGGCGCCGGGTTCCGGATCGGTGAGGGCGCGCCCGACGTCGGGCAGGAAGGCGTAGAGCGGCGGAACGGGATCCGTGAAGACCGCGGCCGCGCGGCCGCCGGCCCGCTCGACGATGCGGCAGACCGCGAGCGTGGAGCCGAGCGTGTCGGCATCGGGGTTCTCGTGACCGACGGCCAGCACGCGGCGAGCGGAGCGGAGACGATCGACGACGCTGTTCGGAACGGCCTCCGCCCACGGAGCGAGGTCGATCATCGGCGTCGGCGGCCAGGCACGGGACGGTTCCGCGCGTGCTTGAACACGCGCCGCTTGGGAAGCTGCGGCCCGGACGCGGGTGCGCCGGTGAGTTCGGCGAGCGGCACCTCGGCGTCCCCGTCGTGGGGGAGGCGCGGGACAGGCGTCGGCAGGGATTCGCCGGCGGCGGGGTCCTCGGTGGGCTCGTGACCGGCCTCGAGCTCGTTGAGCAGGTGCAGGACGCGGGTGCCGCGCTCGAGAGTCTCGTCGAGCTCGAGGTGGAACTGCGGGATCCGCTTGATGCGGAGCCGCTTGCCCAGCTCGTGCTGGATGAACGGCATCGCCCGGCCGAGCGCCGTGAGCGTCGCCTTCCGATCCTCGGCCTGGCCGATGACGCTGACGAACACCTTGGCATGGCGGAGATCGGGCGTCGTTTCGACGCTCGTTACAGTTGCGAACCCCACCCGCGGATCGGCAATCTCCCGGGCGATGATCGAGCCGATCTCCTGCCGAAGCAGCTCATCGACCCGATCCGTGCGGGCGGTCATCGCGGCGCTCGCATCGCGCCGTTGCGGGCCGTCGTCACGATCAGCCTCAGCTGGCGAGAACGCGACTAACCGATTGCGAGCTGAAGCACTCGATGATGTCGCCTTCCTCGAGGTCGTGGAAGTTCGCGAGCCCGATCCCGCACTCGTAGTTCTGCTGGACCTCGCGAACGTCGTCGCGGAACCGGCGAAGCAATTCGATCCGGTCGGTCGCGATGACCTTGCCGTTGCGCCAGACCCGAGCATTGGCGCGCAGGATCCGGCCGTCGGTCACGAACGCACCGGCGATGACCGTGCTCTTGCCGACCCGGAAGATCTGGCGGACCTCTGCCCGACCCTCGACGACTTCGACGATCTCCGGCTCCAGGAGGCCCTGGAGCGCGGCCGAGATGTCGTCGGTCAGCTTGTAGATGATGTCGTAGAGACGGACGTCGACGCCCTCGGCATCGGCCGCCCGGCGGGCCGTCTCGGTGATCTTCGTGTTGAAGCCGACGATGATCGCGTCCGAGGCGGAGGCGAGCATGATGTCGTTGTCGGTGATGTCGCCGGCGCCCTCGTGGAGGACGTTGATCCGGATCTCCTCCTGGTTGAGCTGGTCCAGCGCGTGCGTGATCGCGCCGAGTGAACCGGACACGTCGGCCTTGAGGATGATCCGGAGCTCCTTGGCCTGTCCGGCCTGGATCTGCCGGTAGAGGTCCTCGAGCGTCGCCCGCCCGCTCCCCTCCCCGCTCTTGGCGGCGTTCTCCGCCTTGCGGGCCCCGACCATCGACCGAGCTGCCTTCTCGTCCGGGACCGCGCGCAGGATGTCGCCGGCCTCGGGAACCGCCGATAGCCCGAGCACGACGACCGCGCTCGACGGGCCGGCCTTCGTGACCCGCTTGCCCTCGTCGTTCTCGAGTGCCCGGACCTTGCCGAACGTCTCGCCGACGACGATGACGTCACCGACGCGAAGCGTGCCGGTCTGGATGATCGCGGTGGCGACCGCGCCCCGGTTCTTGTCGAGCTGGGCTTCGACGATCGTGCCGACGGCGGCGCGCTTCGGGTTGGCCTTCAGCTCCTGGAGGTCCGCGACGAGGATGATCATCTCGATCAGCTCGTCGAGCCCGACGCGCGTCTTCGCGGAGACGGGCACGAGCGGCGTGTCGCCGCCGTACTCCTCGACGATGACGCCCGCTTCAGAGAGCTCGTTCTTGACCCGGTCGACGTTCGAATCGGCCTTGTCGATCTTGTTGAGGGCGATGATGATGGGCACCTTCGCCGCTCGGGCGTGGCTGATCGCCTCGAGCGTCTGGGGCATGACGCCGTCATCCGCGGCGACGACGACGATCGCGATGTCGGTGACCTTCGCGCCGCGAGCGCGCATCGCCGTGAAGGCTTCGTGACCCGGCGTATCGAGGAAGACGACGCGCTTGCCGTCCCGGACGACCTCGCTCGCCCCGATGTGCTGGGTGATGCCGCCCCGCTCGCCCGACGCGACCTCGGTGGTGCGGATGGCGTCGAGAAGACTCGTCTTGCCGTGGTCGACATGGCCCATCACGGTCACGATCGGGGCCCGCGGCTGGAGGAGCGAGGGATCGTCCTCCTCGAAGAGGACCTCCTTCGTTGCCGCCGCCGGCGCGCCTTCGTCGTCGCTCTCGCCGCTCGCACCGGGCGCCGGCGCAACCGCCTCGGCGACCTCGTAACCGAGCTCGCCGGCGACGAGCGACGCCGTGTCGCGGTCGATCAGCTGGTTGATCGTCGCGAAGATCCCGCTCTTGATCAGTTCGCGGATCACGTCGGCCGGATTGACGGTCAGCAGCTCGGCGAGCTCCTTGACCGTGATCGTCGCCGGCAGCTCGATCGCGCCGCGTTCGCGCGGGTCCGCGACCTGCACCTGTGCCGGGACGCCACTTCCGTCGCGCCGCGGTGGCTTCCTGGGCCCGCGCCGCCCGCGGGTTCCGCTCCTACTCCTGGCCATGGGCTCCTCCTCCGTCAGTCAATGTCATCGTCGTCGCCATGGCAAGGAGCGACTCGCGCAGCTCCGCCGGAAGCGATGTCTCGAGGGCGCGCCCGAGGGCGCCCCGCTCGAGAGCGGTTGTCCAGCAGCCTGCCTCGCGGCAGAGGTATGCGCCCCTGCCTGCCAGGCGGCCTGATTCGTCAATCGTCACGCGCCCGTCCGGAGCGCGCACCACGCGCACCAGCTCGTGCTTGTCCCGCTTCGTTCGGCAGGCAACACACGAACGGGCCGGGGCCCGCCGCGCTGCGCCGCCCGCCATTCGCCGGGCTACGACGAGGTCTCCTCGTCGGCGCCCCGTGCGCCCTTCTTCGCCGGCTTCTTCGTGGCCACTGCCTTCGCAACGGGGGCCTTTGCTGCCGCGACCCTGGCCGTCGCCGCCTTGGCCGTCGCCGCGGGTTTTGCGGTCGCGGCCTTGGTCGCGGCTGCCTTCGTCGCCGCCGGCTTCGTCGCCGCCGGCTTCGTCGCGCGAGGCTTCTTGGCAGACGACGCTGCGGGCGCCTCCACCGGCGCATTGGTCGCCGGCTCAGCCGCGATGGACGCCGCGACCTGCGTCGCGGGTTCCTCCGCGGCAGCCTTCCTGGCACGTGGCTTCTTGACCGGCTCAGCAGCCGCCGGCGATGCATCGCCAACGGCGGCCTCTTCGGTCGCCGCGGCCTTGGGCTCCGTGGCGGGAGCAACGGGCATTCTCGCGGCCTCGGCGGCGGCCGCCTTCGCCTCGGCAACCGAGACATCGCTCCGGATGTCGATCCGCCAGCCCGTGAGCCGTGCGGCAAGCCGCGCGTTCTGGCCTTCGCGGCCGATCGCGAGGGAGAGCATCCGCTCGGGCACGGTGACACTGGCGATCCGGTGCTCCTCGTCGATGTCGACGGAGATCACCTGGGCCGGGCTCAGCGCGTTCGCGACGAAGACGCCGGCGTCGTCGTTCCACGGGATCACGTCGATCTTCTCGCCACCGAGCTCGGCGACGACGGCCTGGACGCGCGCGCCCCGCTGGCCGACCGTGGCGCCGACCGGGTCGAGGCCCTCCTGGCGAGAGGCGACGGCCACCTTGGATCTGCTGCCCGCCTCGCGGGCGATCGCCCGGATCTCGACTGTGCCGCTGTGGATTTCCGGGACCTCGAGCTCGAACAGGCGCTTGAGGAAGCCCTTGTGCGTGCGGCTCACGAGGATCTGCGGACCGCGTGTCGATCGCCGGACCTCCAGGACGTACGCCTTGACGTTCTGGCCGATCCGGTAGTGCTCGACGGCGGACTGCTCCGACGTGGCGAGGATCGCCTCGACGTTGTTGCCGACGTCGAGGATGATCGCCCGCGGCTCGACCCGGTTGACCGCGCCCGTGATCATCTCGCCTTCGCGGCTGGCGAACTTGTCGAAGACCTGGTCGCGCTCGACCTCGCGGATGCGCTGGAGGACGATCTGCTTGGCCGTCTGGGCGCCGATCCGGCCGAAGACGTCGCCGTCGAGCTCTTCCATCTCGACGAGGTCGCCGACCTCGGCGTCCGGCTTGTGGATGCGGGCGTCATCCAGGCTGAACTCGACCAGCGGGTCCTCGACCTCGACAACGGCGATCCGCGCGCGGAAGACCCGGATCTTGCCCGTCTCAGGGTCGATCCGCACGTGGATGTCCTCGTCGCCGGCGACGCGGCGGTAGGCCGACTGGATGCCGTCCTCCACCGCGTGGATCAGCTGCTCACGGGAGACCTGCTTCTCCGCGTTCAGCTGAAGGAGGGCACCGACGAAGTCTCGACTCACGATGCTCCTCCGACTCGATGATCTCGGTATTGGGCCACATAAAGAAACGTGGGGGTCACCCACGTCACGGAGCGGCCGTTAAGTTCCGGCGGAGTATACACCCGGGAGCGTGGACGCTCAAACAGGGATCGTGCGTGGCGGCGCGTCCCCGCAGCACGTCCCGGCAGCACCACTTACTCGCACCCGCCCCGAGTTGTCGGACTTTCGGAACATTCGAACGCGCCGGCGTTCGCGGTGGCGATTCGTCCGTCGCCGGCGCTTCGGCGCGTGGCGAAAATCCCCCGATCGAGCGGGCGCCATGCACGATCTGGCCCACGGTGGCCCCTCTGTGAGGACCCGGTCTGCCCGAAGAGCAGGGACCTGTTCGATAGGTTCGAACAACGCCCTTATGCGGAGCGCGGGGCGTCAGGACGTCGGAGCCGGCACCTCCGACGGGTAGTGCGTTGCGACGTACTCCTCGAGGATCCCGACGAACTCGTCCACGAGGCCCTCGCCGCGCAGCGTCCGGTCGAGCTGGCCGTCAATGAAGACCGGCGCGACCGGCTCCTCGAACGTGCCCGGCAACGAGATCCCGATGTCGGCGTGCTTCGACTCGCCCGGGCCGTTCACGACGCAACCCATGACCGCGACGCGCATGTCCTCGACGCCCGGGTGGATCTCCTTCCACTCGGGCATCCGGTCCTTCAGGTAGGTCTGGATCTGCTGGGCCATCTCCTGGAAGAACGTCGACGTCGTCCGGCCGCAGCCGGGGCACGCCGAGACCTGCGGCAGGAACGAGCGCAGCCCCATCGACTGGAGGACCTGCTGGGCGATCTCGACCTCCTCGGTCCGGTCTCCGCCGGGCGCCGGGGTCAACGAGACGCGGATCGTGTCGCCGATCCCCTCGTCGAGCAGGATCGCGAGGCCCGCCGTCGAACTGATGATCCCCTTCGACCCGAGGCCCGCCTCCGTGAGCCCGAGATGGAGCGGGTAGTCCGATCGCTTCGCCAGCAGCCGGTAGACGTCGACGAGGTCGCGGACCTGCGAGACCTTGGCGCTGATGATGATCCGGTCGTGGCCCAGGCCGGTCGCCTCGGCGAGCTCCGCTGACCGCATGGCGGATTCGATCATCGCCTCGATCATCACGTCGCGAGCGTCGCGCGGGGCCGCGGCCCGCGCGTTGGCGTCCATCAGCTCCGTCAGGAGCGCCTGGTCGAGCGAGCCCCAGTTGACGCCGATGCGAACCGGCTTGTCGTTGTCGATCGCGACCCGGACGATCGTCGAGAAGTGCTCGTCGTGACGTTTCGCACCGACGTTCCCGGGGTTGATCCGGTACTTAGCGAGGATCCGCGCCGTCTCGGGATACTCCACGAGCAGCTTGTGGCCGTTGTAGTGGAAGTCGCCGATGATCGGGACGGCTACGCCGAGGCCCGCCAGCTTCCGGGCGATCTCCGGCACGGCTGCGGCCGCCGCCTCCGTGTTGACGGTGATCCGGACGAGCTGCGAGCCCGCGTGGGCGAGTCGAGCCACCTGGATCGCCGTCGCGTCCGGATCGGCGGTATCCGTGTTCGTCATCGACTGGACGACGACCGGATGAGCACTCCCGACGAGGACTCCACCAACGTCGACTGTGACGGTCTGTCTGCGCATCACCGAACCGTCACGTCCCGCCGCCCAGGATTCTGAGCAGGTCGAACCCGGTCACCCAGATCAGGAACGCGAACAGGAAGATGAACCCGACGAAGTAGGTCAGCCGCTCAGCGCGGAGGCTGATCCGCGTCCCGAAGATCGCCTTCAGGACGATCATGAGCGCCCGGCCGCCGTCGAGCGGCGGGAACGGCAGCGCGTTCACGAGCGCGAGGTTGGCAGACAGGATGCCCGCAACGTAGAGCGTCATGATCGGCCCGACGCCGAAGAACACCTGCCCGATCTGGGTCGCGATCCCGACCGGCCCGGAGACCGCCGGCGGCGCCGTCGGGTTGTTGACGAAGTCGCCGACGAGGTTGCCGAGCCCCGCGAGGATCAGCCCGAACCAGCGGAACGTCTCGCCGGCGCCGATGCCGACGGCAGCGGGCAGGTCGCGACCTGTGTACTGGCCGGTGAAGTGGGTCTCGAAGAACGGCTGTGCGTCCGTCGTGCGGATGCCGAGCGCACCTTTGCCCGCGGCGATCTCCGCAGGGGTCCGGAGCGTGACCGTCACGTCTCCGTCGGGCCCGGTCGCCCGGTCGATCCCCAGGGTGACCGTCTCGCCGGCATGCGCCCGCAGGTCCGTGAGCAACTGGTCCCCGTTGAAGTACTCATACGTCCGCCCGTTCACCGACACGATCGCGTCGCCGGCCATGAGCCCGGCGTGCTCCGCGGGTGATCCCGGATCGACCGCCGGGAACCTGATCCCGATGACCGGGGTGGCGAGCCAGGCGATGAGCGTGAAGATCGAGAGCGCCACGAGCAGGTTCATCAGGACGCCCGCCGCGAGGATGACGAGCTTCACCGGCAACCGGGCGCGGACAAACGATCGAGGGTCGTCGGCTTCGTCGCCATCCTCGCCCTCGAGCTTGACGAAGCCGCCGATCGGCAGCCAGTTGAGCGTGTAGAGCGTCTCCCCCTTCGCGCGGAGGATCTTCGCCCGCGGCGGGAAGCCGACGCCGAACTCGAGGACGCGAACACCAGCGAGCCGCGCAGTCACGAAATGCCCGAGTTCGTGGACGAGGACGAGCGCGCCCAGGATGAAGAAGAACAGGAAGATCGTGATCGCCGCCTGGAAAATCTCGGTCACGAGCGGCTCCCGATCGGACCCGTCGCGTAGGCCGCGCGGACTTCGGCGTCGAGTGCGATCAGCGCGTCGAGGTCCGGCGCCTGGTCGGTGCCGGAGCCGAAGCGCCCGACAGCCGTTTCGAGGAGGCGCGGGATGCCGGGGAAGTCGAGGCTTCCGCCGAGGAACCGCCCGACGGCCACCTCGTCGGCCGCGATCAGCGCGGTCGTTGCCCGCTGCCCGATCCGACCGGCCTCCCGGGCGATCCTGAGTGCGGGGAACCGAACCTCGTCTGGCTCACGGAAGTCGAGCCGGCCGGCGGCGACGAGGTCGACTGCGAGCGAGGCCGAGGCCCGGCGGTCTGGGTGAGTGAGCGCGTACTGGATCGGTAGTCGCATATCCGGGGTGCCCAGCTGGGCCTTCAGGGAGCCGTCGACGAAACGGACGGCGGAGTGAACGATGCTCTGCGGGTGGATCAGCACCTCGATCGCGTCGTAATCGACATCGTACAGCCAGTGCGCTTCGATCACCTCCAGGCCCTTGTTCGCCAGCGTCGCCGAGTCGATCGTGATCTTGGCCCCCATCGACCACGTGGGGTGACGGAGGGCGGCGTCCGGACGGACGGCGGAGAGATCGAGCGGCGCGTCGAGGAACGGTCCGCCGGACGCCGTCAGGACGAGCGCCGCAACTCCGGCCATCCTCTCGCCGACGAGGCATTGCCAGATCGCCGAGTGCTCCGAGTCGATCGGGCGGAGCCAGGCGAGCGGGCTGGCGTACGGATCCGTCGGATGAGAGCGCGCGACATCGGCGGCGAGTCCGCGCGCGAGCGGCATGACGAGGTGTCCGCCGGCCACGAGCGTCTCCTTGTTCGCCGTCGCGACGATCTTGCCGGCCCGCAGCGCGGCGATCACGGGCCCGAGGCTGACGATGCCGCCGGTCCCGACGACGACGAGGTCGACGTCGTCTCGTGTCACGAGCGCCTCCAGCGGCTCGTCGCCGCCGAGCAGCGCGGTTCCGACGGGAAGGTCGAGCCCCGACACGTCGGCGTCCGCGGCCGCAGCCACGATCGCCGGCCTGAGCAGGCGCGCCTGTTCCGCGAGGAGGGCGGTGTTGCGTCCGGCTGCCAGGGCGACGACCCGGAACGAGTCCGGCATCGCCGCGAGGACGTCGACCGCCTGGTGCCCGATCGAACCCGTCGAGCCGATCAGCACGACCCGCCGGGGGCTGACATCCGTTGAGGAACCCACCTCAGCGAACCGCCGCAAGGACGAACAGCGTGACGACCGGCGCGGCGAACAGGAACGAGTCGACGCGGTCGAGGATCCCGCCGTGACCCGGGATCAGCCGCCCCGAGTCCTTCTTGCCGGCGGCCCGCTTGATCAGCGACTCGGCGAGATCGCCGGCCTGTGCGGCGCCCGCCAGCAGGGGTCCGAGCAGGAGCCCGATCAGCGGCGGTTCGCCGAGCCCCGTGGCGATCGCCGTCACGACGACCGTGCAGGCCACTAGACCGCCGACGAGCCCGGCGTACGTCTTGGAGGGAGAGATGTGGACGAGGAACTTCCGACGTCCGAACCGGCGGCCGACGAAGTAGGCGCCGGTGTCGTACGCCCAGACCCCGAGGAGCAGCAGCAGGATCCAGCCGCGCTCGCCGCCCAGGACGGCGAGCGGAGCGCCGGCCGGCGGCTCCGGTGCGGCCTGGCCGAGCCGGACGACGAACGCGAGAAGCGACGCGTAGAGCGCCCCGAAGATCGTCGAGAACCACGTCGGGAGCCCGTCGCGCGGATCTGCCTTCGCGAATGCGCCAACCGCAGTGAGGATGACCCCGATCGCGACGAGAATCAGGCCGCTGCCCTCCAGCTCGACGGGGGCGGCCGCGTCGACGACGATGCCGAGGGCGAGGACGATCCCGAGCGCCGGCACGGACGGGTAGCCCGCCGAACGCAACAGCCGGAAGACCTCGACCGCGGCCAGGGCGGTCGCGACGATGACGAGGGCAACGATCCAGGCGCCGCCGAGAAACAGGACGAGGAGGAGCGGCGGGACCAGGACGGCGGCACTGAGCACGCGCTGGCGAAGCATCCTAGGGACCGCCCGAGTGAATCGAGCGGAGCGTCAGCGCCCGAATCGGCGCGTCCGCCGGGCGAATTCGAGCAGCGCGGCGTCGAAGGCATCCGCCCCGAAGTCGGGCCAGAGAACCTCCGTGGAGTAGAACTCGGCGTAGGCCGACTGCCAGATGAGGAAGTTCGACAGCCGCTGCTCGCCGCCGGTCCGGATCACGAGGTCCGGATCGGGCAGGCCGGCCGTGTAGAGCGCATCCGAGATCGCATCCTCGTCGATCGCCTCTGGGGCGACGCCCTTCTCGGCGAGCCGCCGGAACGCGTCGACGAGCTCTGTCCGGCCGGCATAGTTGAACGCGACGTTGAGGAGGAGCCGGCTGCCGTCGGCCGTCTGGGCGAGGGCGTCGTCGATCGAACGGCGCGTGTCCTCCGGCAGCTCCTCCAACCGGCCCAGGAGCCGGATGCGGACTCCCTCGGTTCGGAGCTCGGCGGTCTCGCTGCGGATCGCCTGCTCGAGCAGGCCGAACAAGCCCGCGACCTCGTCGTCCGATCGCGCCCAGTTCTCGCGGCTGAATGCGTAGAGGGTCATGACCCGGACACCGCGGCGAACCGCGTGACGGAGGAGCATCCGGATCGCCTCGACCCCGGCCGCATGGCCCTCGAGCTCTGCGCGATGGTGGAGCCGCGCCCAGCGCCGGTTCCCGTCCATGATGATCGCGACGTGCCGTGGCAGGTCGGCCGGATCGAGCAGGGCGTCGTCCGCGCCGCCGACCACCGGCGCAGCCGGTTCCGCCTGATCGACGAGATGGGCCCGCGGCGGGGCGTCCGTCGGCCGGGCCAGCGGTGTGCGAGCCACTAGACCTCGAGGACCTCCTGTTCCTTGACGCCGCCGAGTCGGTCGACCTCGGCGATGAACCGGTCCGTTGTCTTCTGAAGCGCCTCGAGCTGCCGTCGGGTCTCGTCGGCACCGACCTCGCCCTCGCGCTCCTCCTTCTTGAGGTCGTCGGCCACGTCGCGACGGATGTTCCGGATCTCGACGCGGGCTTCCTCCATCCGCTTGTGGACGACCCGGACGAGGTCTCTGCGACGCTCTTCGGTGAGGGGCGGGATGTTGAGCCGGACCACGGTCCCGTCGACATTCGGGACGAGCCCGATGTCGCTCTTCTGGATCGCCTTCTCGATCGCGCCAAGGACACCACGGTCCCAGGGCTGGATGACGATCTGGTGCGACTCCGGAACGCTGATGCCGGCCAGCTGGTTGAGCGGCGTCTGGGTGCCGTAGTAGTCGACCTGGAGGCGCTCCACGAGCGAGGTGGACGCGCGGCCGGTGCGGACCCCCTGGAAGTCGCGCTCCATCGCCTCGACCGCGCGGGCCATCTTGTGCTCGGCCGCTGCCAGGCTCTCGCTACTCATGCGCGCGTCCCTCCGACGGCGCTCGCTGCGCCGGAAATGAGGGTACCGACCGGTTCGCCGACCGCCACCCTCGTGATGTTGTCGGGCTTGTTGAGATCGAAGACCACGATCGGCAGGTCGTTCTCCATGCAGAGCGAGACGGCCGTCGAATCGAGGACCTTGAGCTGGTCGCGGAGCAGGTCGGCGTACTGGAGCTGAGCGTATCTCTTCGCCGTCGGATTCGTCAGCGGGTCCGCTTCGTAGACGCCGTCGACCTTCGTCGCCTTGAGCAGCACCTGGGCGTCGATCTCGACGGCCCGCAGCGCGGCGGCCGTATCCGTCGTGAAGTACGGGTTGCCGGTCCCGGCGACGAAGATCGCCACCCGACCCTTCTCGAGATGGCGGACGGCGCGGCGGCGGATGTACGGCTCGGCGACCTCGTTCATCCCGATCGCGCTCATCACCCGGGTCGGGACGCCGACGTGCTCGAGAGCATCCTGCAGGGCGAGACCGTTCATCACCGTCGCGAGCATCCCGATGTAGTCGCCCGTCGCCCGATCCATGCCACGGGCGGCCGCCGCGAGCCCACGGAAGATGTTGCCGCCCCCGACGACGATGCCGACCTGGACGCCGAGGGCGTGAACCTCGGCAACCTGCCGGGCAATGAACGCGCAGAAGGAGGGATCGACGCCGTACGTCCGGTCGCCGAGGAGTGCCTCGCCGGACAGCTTGAGGAGAATCCGCCCGTAGCGGAGGCCCTCATGTCCGGCCGTCGAGCCCTCGCTCACAGCTCCTCCCCGAGCGCGTAGCGGGTGAAGCGCCGGACGCGGATGTTCTCGCCGATCGTCGCGATCGCCTCGGCGACGAGGTCGCGGACCGTCATGTTCGTGTCGCGGAACGGCTGGTCGAGAAGGACGACCTCCTTCAGCCACCGCTTGAGATGGGAGTCGACGTCGCCACTGGTCCGAGCATCGCCCGCGAGCTCGGCGCGCTGGGCGGCGATGTCCGCCTCGGGCACGTCTTCGAGCGCGACGTAGCGTGGCGCGAGGCCCGCGATCTGGACCGCGAGGTCCCTGACGAGCTTCTGGAACTGATCGGTGCGCGCGACGAAGTCGGTCTCGCAGTTCACCTCGACGAGGACACCGACCCGGCCGCCCGTGTGGATGTAGCTCGAAATGATGCCCTCGCGGACCTCGCGGCCCGACCGCTTCTCGGCTGCCGCCATGCCCCGCTCGCGGAGCAGCGCGACCGCGCGGTCCATGTCGCCGTCCGACTCGACGAGCGCGTGCTTGCAGTCCATGAAGCCCGCGCCGGTCTTCTCGCGCAGCTCCTTGACCGCGTCGGCGGTGATCGTGGTCATCTGGTTTCGATGCTCCTGTGTCGCGCGAGCCGATCCGGCTCGCGATGTGGGCCTGGGTTCGTGGTCGTCCCGCCGTCAGCCGGCGGCGGCCGGCTCTTCCTTCTCCGCGGCTTCGCGAGCGAGTTCGGCGGCGATCTCGTCCGGTGTCGCCTCGCTCGATGGCGCGACCGGCTCGGCGAGCGGCCGGCCGCCGGGCAGCAGCCCGTCGTCCTCGTCGGCATCGGGCTCGAACGTCAGCGCCGCCCCACCGGCGAGGGCCGCGACGAGCTCGTCCGCGGCGGTCTCATCGAACTCGGGCTCGGCCGCAACGACGACCTCCGGCTCGGGCTCGGCGGTCGCGCGGGCCGCCCGCTCCTGCTGGCCTTCGATGCACGCGTCGGCGATCAGCGTGCAGAGGAGGCGGATCGCCCGGATCGCGTCGTCGTTGGCCGGGATGATGTGGTCGATCTCATCGGGATCGACGTTCGTGTCGCCGGTCGCCACGACCGGGACCTCGAGCTTGTTCGCCTCGGTGACGGCGATCCGCTCGCGATGGGGATCGATGATGAAGACCGCGCCCGGGACCCGCTTCATCTTGCGCATGCCGCCGACTGTCACCTGGAGCTTGGCAAGCTCTTCCTGGAGCTTCGCCGCTTCCTTCTTCGACATGTGCTCGAAGTCGCCGGCCTGCTGGCGCGCCTCCAGCTGCTCGAGGAGGCCGATCCGCTTCTTGATCGTCGTGAAGTTCGTCAGCATGCCGCCGAGCCAGCGCTTGTTGACGTATGGCTGGCCCGCCCGCGTCGCCTCCTGGGCGACCGGCTCCTGGGCCTGCTTCTTCGTCCCGACGAACAGCACGTACTCGCCGCGGGCGACCGTGTCCCTGACGAACTCGAGCGAGGACTCGAGGTGCTTGACGGTCTGGGCCAGGTCGATGATGTGGATCCCGTTGCGCTCCGCGAAGATGAACGGGCGCATCTTGGGATTCCAGCGGCGTGTCTGGTGGCCGAAGTGGACTCCGGCCTCGAGCAGCTGCCGCATCGAAACGGACGGCACGGTGAGCGACCTCCTGTCGGTTCTGTTCCGCCGCGGACCTCGTCGCCGGGGACCGGCCTCGTGGCGCTTCCGCCTCGCTGCCGGCACCGTCCCGGTCGGAACGGTCCGCGTGTGATCTCCGTCGTCCGGATCGGACGCGGGTGTGGTTCCGGTTGCGCGGCGTCGCACTGTTGCGGCTCCGGGCCCGGCGGAGTCTACCATCCGTCCGCGGCGAGGTGAAATGGGCGCTCGAGCTTGGCCTCGCGGTCCGCCTGCCGGACCAAGCGTCGAACGGCCGGGCGCCAAGGCGCCGAATCCGCCCCTTCCACCGCCCGTTGGTCCTCCAGCCGGACCAATTGGCACCCGAACGCGGGGAATCGCCTTGTCTCGCGGTCTCCGTTCGCCCGTTGGTCCGCGAGGGGGACCAGGGACGCGCGGTGAAATCGCCGAGGCGCGGACCGAGCTCAGCCCGCGAGCGCGTCTCGATGATGGCGGATCCTGGGCGGCGATCCTGCGATCTCGCCCGGTTCGACCACGACGAGATCGACCCGGACCGGCAGCCTCGGTAGCGCGGCGCCGCCCGGCAGGCCGTCCTCGAGCAGCCGGCCGACGGCCGCGCGGAGGTGGCCGCGCTTGCGGTGGTCGAACGTCTCCTCCGGCAGGCCGTAGTCGCGGCGACGTCGCCAGCGAACCTCGACGATCACAAGCGCCGGCGGCGGACCCGGGTCGACCGCCACGAGGTCGAGCTCGTGGCGACCGACATGGACGTTCCGGGCGAGGACCGACCAACCCAATTCGATCAGCCGTGCACTGACGAGCACCTCGGCGGTGTCACCCGCGATCTGCGCCGTCGTGCGCGTCCGAACGGAGGGTCGGCAATCCACGGGTGGATGGTCGCAGGCGGCGCTCACCGCAGGCTCACCTCGCCCCCACCCGAGCCTTCACTCCGACTTACGTGGCCGCGAGCTCCAGGGCATCGAGATCGGCGAGGTCGAGGGTCGCGTCGTCTGCCATCACCGGCAGGAGCTCGCGCTCGAGGAGCTCGTGGGTCGCCGGCGATGCGGCGGGATCGCCGAGCAGGTCCAGGTCGAGCTGGTCGCCGGCGAGCGTCCGCTGGAGTGCCAGGAAGCTGCGCCGGTGGAACGGCGTGAGTCCCAGGCGTCGGATGGCAGTGCGGTGATCGAGGGTCGCGTAGCCCTGGTTGTGCTCCCAGCCGTAGCCCGGGTAGCGAGCGGCGAGGCGGGTCATCATCCGGTCCCTGACGACCTTCGCCACGACCGACGCGCAGGCGATCGAGTAGCACAGCGCGTCGCCGTCGACGATCGAGGTGTACGCCCCGACATGCTGCTCGAAGTTCGCGATCCGATTGCCGTCGACCAGCACGTGCTCGTGCCCGCCGATCCGGGCGATGGCCCGGCGCATGGCGAGGTGGGTGGCGTGGTAGATGTTCAACCGATCGATCTCGGCGACGGACGCAGCGCCGACGCCGATCGCGACAGCCCGCCTCCGGATCAGCGGCTCGAGGCGCTCCCGCTGGGCCATCGACAGGGTCTTCGAGTCGCGGACGCCGGGGATCCGGTGACAGTTCGGGCGCATCACGACCGCGGCGGCGACGACCGCTCCACACGTCGGGGCGACGCCGACCTCGTCGACACCGACGACGCGTTCGAGGCCGTCACGCCAGAGGCGGCGCTCGAAGCGGAGCGTGGGGACGATGACCGTCATCGGCGTCTAGGGTAGCCGACTCCGGCGGGAATCGAGCGACCCCGGCAATCACCGGGGTCGGCGGAGTCGAATGCGGCTCGGGCGGCCTACGACTTCGGGCGACGCTCGCGAAGGGTCGCGGCCTTGCCGACGCGCTTGCGGAGGAAGTAGAGCTGCGCCCGGCGAACCTGGCCGTGACGGACGACCTCGATCTTCTCGATCCGCGGACTATGGATCTTGAACGTTCGCTCGACGCCGACGCCGCTGGCGATGCGGCGAACCGTGATCGAACGGGTGATGCCGCCGCCGCGGAGGCGCATCACGACGCCCTCGAAGACCTGGATCCGCTCGCGGTTGCCTTCGACCACCTTGGCCGAGACCTTGACCGTGTCACCCGATGCGAGCTCGGGCAGGTCCGTTCGGAGCTGGTCGGAGACGATTTCGTCGAGCACGTTCACGGGCGATCCTGTTCTCGTTTGCGCAGCCGGCGGCCGCGAGATGGGCGAAGGAGAGGCCGATGGGGGCGACCGGCGGCGGAGTATAGCATGGGCTGCAGCCGAGCCGACCGCCGGGTATCGGGCGCCAGAGGCCACGCACACGCGATGACCGAACCGAGACGTGTTCGACTCAAGGTCGGTGGCATCTCGGCTGTGACGGGTGCCCTCGTCGGTCTCGTTGCGGCAATTGTGCTGTCGCTCGACGCGGTCGTCGGTTTCGCCGTCCTCGCTGCCACCGCCTCCGGTCTTGCCGGCGCATGGCTGGCGCCAACCATCGTGGAGCGTCGGTCCGCGGCCTGGCTGGCCCTGAGCCTGGCCACGTATGTGTTCGGCGTCCTTCTCTTCCCGCTGTTCGCTGGCATCGCGCACGTCGACGCTCCCTTCGTCGGAACGGCGGGGCCCAGGGACCAGTTGAGCAGTCTCCTGCCTGCCTACGCGTTCACGCCGTTTGGCCTGATCGTCGCCGGTCCGGTGGCGCCCTTCGTGCTCGTGGCGGCCCTGGTCACCGTGGCCGTCGTCAGGATCACGATTCCGGCGCCCATTCGTCCGGACCCGGCCGTCTCGGTCGTCGCCGATGCGCGCTTTCGAAATCGCGTGATCGTGGCCACAGTCGTTCTCGTCTGCGTCGTTGCCATCGGCGGCTTCGCGCTCTCGAGGTTTACCTGGGGCTACTGATCCTGGCGCTCGCGGCGCAGAGGTTCGAGCAGCGCCGACTCCTCTTTACTGGGTTCGCGGCCGGCGAGCAGGTCAGGCCGCCGCTCGAGCGTGCGACGCAGCGATTCGCGGAGCCGCCACTTGCGGACCGCACCGTGGTCGCCGCTCGACAGGACTGCCGGCACGTCCTCGCCCCGGAACGACGGCGGGCGGGTGTACTGCGGGTACTCGAGGAGCCCGTTCGCGAACGACTCTTCGTCCGTTGAGGCCGCATCGATCGCCCCGGGAAGCAGCCGAATCACCGCATCGACGATCACGAGCGCCGGCAGCTCCCCGCCGGTCAGGACGTAGTCCCCGATCGACAGTTCCAGGTCGACCAACCCGCGAATCCGCTCATCAACGCCCTCGTAGCGCGGGCACACGAAGATGATGTGGGGCCGCCCGGCCAGATCGTTGGCGCGGTCATGGGTGAACACCTCGCCGGCCGGGTCGAGGAGGATCACGGTCGAGTCGGGACGGCGAAGCGTGTCGAGCGCCGCGGCGACGGGCTCCGGCCGGAGGATCATCCCCGCTCCCCCGCCGTACGGGGCGTCGTCGACGCTGCGGTGCCGGCCGATCCCCCACTCGCGGAGGTCGTGGATCCGGATCGTCGCCAGGCCCTGTTCCTGGATCCGGCCCGGGATGCTCGCGGCGAGCGGCCCCTCGACCATCGCCGGGAAGAGCGTCAGGAGCTCGATTTCGAGGGTCACGCGGTGGGCTCCGTGTCGGCGTCGCCCGGGGCGCCACCATCCGTCGGCCGGGGGGCACTGGGCGATCGGGTGCGTCGGCGGGGCGCTTTCGGCCGGTTCGGATCGGCGGACCGCGACCGGGGCGGCCGCAGATCGAGCGCCTCCACATCCACGACGATCTCGCCGCGCCGTGGCGCGAAGACCCGGACGAAGGCCCGAACACCGGGCACGTCGAACTCCCCGTACGGCCCGCCGGTGACCGTGTAGACCTCCGCGCCGCCGGAGCGATAGACGTCCTGGACCGTCCCGAGCACGGTCCCATCGACGCCGGTCACGGTTGTCCCGATGACCTCATGCCAAAGGTAGGCACCGCGCGGCGGCTCCGCCTCCGGCCCGGCGATGCACTCGAGATAGGTTCCGATCAGCGCTTCCGTGCCACTGCGGGTGGTGACCTCTTTGAAGCGCAACCGCCAACCGGGACCGTCGGCGATCGCGGACGACCAATCGATGGTCAGCGGATCGTCGGAGCCTTCCGCGAAGAGGACCTGGCCCGCCGCATACCGGAACTCGGGTCGATCCGTGAGGATCTCGACGCGAACGGCGCCACGCAGGCCGTGAACGCCGCGGACGAGGGCGACGACGAGTCGCTCGCCGACAACCCTCGGGGCGGAATGGCTTTCGCTCGTCAGAGAATCTCGAGCGAGACCGGCTCGCCGTCTCGGGCGGCCGTCACCTTGAGCAGCGTTCGAAGGGCCTTCGCGACGCTGCCGTTCCGACCGATGACCTTGCCCATGTCCTCTTCCGCCACGTGGAGCTCGATGACCGTCCCGCCCTGGTCCCGGACGACCTCGACCTTGACGGCGTCGGGATCGTCGACGAGCGACTTCGCGACGTACTCGACGAGTTCGGCTGCTGCCATCGTGACTCCTACTTCTCGGCGGGCACGATGCCCGCGTTCCGGAACAGTCGGCGGACCGTGTCGGACGGCTGGGCACCCTTGGCCAGCCAGGACTTCGCCTTGTCGGCGTCGATGGTGACCTCGATCGGATCGGTGCGCGGGTTGTAGTGGCCGATCGTCTCGATCGCCCGGCTATCGCGCGCGCTCCGGCCATCGGCGACGACGACCCGATAGCTGGGCTGCTTCGTCGCGCCGACGCGCGTCAACCTGATTCGGACTGCCATGTGTTCTCGTGCCTCCTCCTGGGTTTGGCTGAGCCGCCGACTATTCTGCGGACTCCTTGACGGTGACGACCTGGGTGTATCGGTCGAGGTCGCCGTCGACCCGGACCCCCGACACGACCGCGTCGAACGGGAGCAGGTAGGGCCGGATCTCGCGCTCGTAGAACGCCCACGTGTCGGACGGGATGTCTTTCTTGACCAGGGGCTCCACGAGCTCCCGGATCGCCTTGACGTCGACGAACGACAGGCCGATGTTCTCCTCGCCGGCCCGCTTGACGAGGTCCGTGAAGCGGCCGTCGTCGGCGAGCGACGGCCCCGGGCCGGCGTCCAGCACGGACGCCACGAAGTCCTCGCCGTAGCCGATGACGACGACATCCTTGGTGACGGCGTACGCGAGTTCCGCCTTCGTGCCCGGCGGCAGGGAGCCGGACGACATGGCGGCGCTGGCATCGATCACTGTGATCGTCGCGCCGGCGTGATCGACCTCCCGGAGCTCGATGCCGGAGCCGCTTCCCGCGAGGAGCAGGTAGCCGTGAAGCGTGTCGAACGTCTTCGTCGCGGCCGCCACGTCGGTCGGCTGGATCAGCAGCCCGCCGCCGATCGAGCCGTCGGCGCCTTTCGAGACCACGATCGCCGCGTCGCCCCACCAGCCGAACAGGCCGTCGAAGCCGCCGGCGACGCCGACCGCCGAGTCGATCTGCCCGAATGCGTCGCGCAGGTCCGGCATCTTCCGGAAGCGATCGACCAGCGCGATGACGGCCGGGCCGACGTCGTGCGACTCCGTGTAGACGATCGTCCCGGGAGGCGCATGGCCGATCAGGCTGCTCTTCTTGTTCTTGGCGTCGAAGCCGATGTCGATCGAGGGGAACGCCGTCTCGCCGACGAGGGCGTCGTCCTCGAACCGGAAGCTGCTCGCCTCCCAAGCCGGGACCATCGAGAGAAGCTCGTCGTCGATCGTGGTCTTGTCGAGCCCGCTGCCCGCGCCGGCCATCGAGACGACCGACTGGAGGAGGGCCCGGTATTCCGTGTAGCTGAAGCTGACGTAGTCGCGTGAGACCGTGCCGAACGCGTCCTTGAACTCGGCGTCGTCGGCCAGCTTGCCCTGGCCCTTCGAGTCGAAGGCGGCACGAACGGTGGTGTCCGTTCCGAGGAGCATCACCTTGTCGGTGACGATGATCCCGAAGCCGGCGTCACCCATCGCATGGCTGACGCCGTAGATCGTCGTCCCGTTGTATGGCGTCTCGGTCACGGAGTCAGTCAGGATCGACTTGAGCCACGCGACCGCCTTCGGCTGGTCCTTGACGGTGATGACGACCAGCGGCGTGCCGCTGCCGAAAGGCGTCAGAGCGGTGGGTGTCGGGCTGTTCGCCGTGACCGACCCGGATCCCACGGCGATCTGGCCACCGAACCACGGATCGATGTTGGCCGTGTAGCTCTGCTGGTCCTTCGAGATGGCCCGGACGATCCGATCGAAGACCTCGTAGAGCTTCGTCTGGGTGCTGGCCGGATCATCGAACCCGGGGAACTTGCCCAGGAACGTCCCCATCTTGGCCCGCTGGTCGCCGGGCAGGTCGAGGCGGTACTCGCCGTACGAGATCGTGTCGGCCGGCATGTAGCCGACCGCGATGGACGGGCTGGGACGTCCACTTGCGAGGGCGATGATCGCCGCCGTCGCCCCGACGATGACGGCCACGCCGATGAGGGCGATCGCCCAGCGGAGACCGGACGATCGACGGCTGGTCGGATGCTCTGTGCCGAGCGGGCCCGGATCTCGTGCGACCGCCAGCGCCGCCACGCCGGGGTCGGACTCGACCGGCTCGACGACCGGTGTCGGTGGATCGATGGGCGTCGTGAACCCCACGGTGCTGGCCGCGTCGGGGCTCGTGCCCGGGTTCGTCTCGTCGGTCATCGTGCGATCTCCGTTCCCTACCGCCGCCCCATGAGGCCGGCCATCGCCGCGCGACGCCCGCCCCCGGCGAGTTGCTTCATGAGCTTCTGGATTTCGGCGTGCTGCTTGAGCAGTCGATTGATGTCGGTGATGGTGGTCCCTGAGCCTGTGGCGATCCGTCGGCGGCGCGAACCGTTGATGACGCCCGGGTCGCGCCGCTCGCGCGGCGTCATTGCCCGGATGATCGCCTCGATCCGCTTCAGGTCGCCGCGATCGACGGCGTCCTGGGCATCCTTCGCCATACTGCCCATGCCGGGGATCATCGACATGAGCTGACCCATCGGGCCCATCTTCTGGACCTGCTGGATCTGGTCGAGAAAGTCCTCGAGGCTGAACTGCGCCTTGCGCAGCTTCTCCTCCATCTTCGCGGCCTGGGCAGCGTCAACGTGCTCCTGGGCCCGCTCGACGAGCGTCATGACGTCGCCCATCCCGAGGATCCGGCCGGCCAGGCGATCCGGATGGAAGACCTCGAGAGCGTCGGTCTTCTCGCCGGTCCCCATGAACTTCACCGCGAGCCCCGTCACGGCACTGATCGAGAGGGCGGCGCCGCCGCGGGCGTCACCGTCGATCTTGGTCAGGATCAGGCCGGTGAGGGGCACCGCGTCCTTGAACGCCTGGGCGACCGTGACTGCTTCCTGACCGGTCATCGCGTCGACCACGAGGAGCGTCTCGGCCGGCTTGACGGCCGCGGTGACGGCGCCGATCTCAGCCATCAGCTCCTCGTCGATCGTCAGGCGGCCGGCCGTGTCGATGATGACCACGTCGCGGACGAGCCTGCGGGCGGCGTCGAGGCCGCCGCGGGCGATGTCGACGACGGGCGTGCCGGCGGGGGCCCGATGGACCGGGATGTCGAGCGCCTTGCCGAGCGTCTCGAGCTGGTCGGCGGCGGCGGGCCGGTACGGGTCCGCGGCCACGAGGAGTGGCCGACGGCCCTGTTTGACGAGGTGGCGTGCGAGCTTGGCGGCCGATGTCGTCTTGCCCGAGCCCTGGAGCCCGACGAGCGCGATCACCGCGGGGTTGCCCTGGAGATGGAAGACCCGGTCTCCCCCGCCGAGCAGCGCCACCAGCTCGTCGTTGACGATCTTCACGACCTGCTGGCCGGCGGTCAGGCTGCCGATGACGTCCGCTCCGATGGCCTGCTCGCGGACGCGGGCGACGAAGTCCCTGACGACCTTGAAGTTGACGTCCGCCTCGAGGAGGCTGAGCCGGATCTCGCGCATGGCGGCGTCGACGTCCGCCTCGCTGACGCGGCCGCGGCCGGTCAGGTCGGCGAGGGTCTTGCGAAGGCGCTCGCTCAGGCTGTCGAACACAGTTCGGGTACGGCTCCGTGGCGGATAGGAGGGCCGACCACCAGCCCGGACGGGACGCCGGCGATCGGATGGTGCGCGGATTCTGACGCACCGAGGCGATGGGCAGTGTACCCGAACACCTCCCCGTGTGCGGTTCCGATGGTCCCGGTCGTCGGCATCGAATCGCCGGGCGCGGCCGCCTCCGTTCCGGGACTCGGAGTCAACAAGATGACCTTGAGCGAGTGCCTGGCTCCGTCCCGGTGGCCTCTTGTCGCTCCTCCGTGACTGACCGACACGGATGGCCCTCGAGCAAAGCCCGGACGGTCGGATCGACACGGCAGACGGACCGCGTGTTGACTGGGAGTCCCGCTGGGCGCCCGGCGTGGCGCGGCCACCGGGCTTTCGCGCCGCCGGCGTGCCGCTATGCTCCGCCGATGCCGACGGTGCCCAGCGTCTGGCGCGAGCCTGACTTCGCCCGGTTGTGGGCGGCGACGACCGTCTCGATGCTCGGCTCATTCGTCACGCGGACGGCGTTGCCGTTCGCGGCGATCCTCGTCCTTGGGGCGGGTGCGGGCGAGGTCGCGATCCTTCGCTCCGCCGAGCTCGTTGCCGGGCTGACTGTCGGGCTCGTTGCGGGCGCCTGGGTCGACCGGCTCCGCCGTCGCCCGATCCTCGTCTCGGCGGACATCGGCCGGGCAATCCTGCTCGCCAGCATCCCCGTTGCGTTCGCCTTCGATGCACTGACGCTTGCCCAACTCGTCGCCGTTGCGTTCGGGGCGGCGGTCCTGACGACGTTCTTCGACACGGCCGACCGCGCCTTCCTGCCGACGGTCATCGGTCGTGAGCGGCTCGTCGAGGCAAACGCGACGTTGACCGGCAGCAGCTCGGCGGCGGAGTTCGTCGGGTTCGGCGCCGGCGGATGGCTGATCCAACTGCTGACGGCTCCGTTCGCGATCGCCGTCGACGCCGTCTCGTTCCTTGTTTCCGCACTCCTGCTGCGCGGAATCCGGGCCGCCGAGCCGGCACCCCCGCCCGCGACCGGCCGACCGAGCGTCGTCGGCGAGATCCGCGATGGCTTGCGCCTGACCCTTCGTGACCCGATCCTGCGGCCGCTGGCGCTCGCCGACGCCGCGGTCGCCGGCTTCTGGGGCGTGTTCGGGGCCGTCTATCTCGTGTTCGCGACGCAGATCGGGTTCCAGCCGGGTGTGATCGGCCTGGTCGCGGCCGTCGGCGGCCTCAGCTCGCTCGTCGGGGCGACCGTCGCCAGCCGGGCGGTCCGGCGGCTGGGAGTCGCCCGGTTCTTCATCGGCGCGATGGTCCTCGTCACGATCGGCAACGCGTTCATCGCGCTGACACCCGATGCGGCGTTCCTCGGCCTGGCCTGCCTCCTCGTCCAGCAGCTCCTGTCCGACAGTTCGCTGACGGCATTCGACGTCGTCGCGGTCTCGATCCGCCAGGCGACGGTGGAGGATCGGCTCCTCGGCCGGGTCGGTGCCAGCTTCCATGTCCTGGCGATGGCGGCGATGCTGGTGGGGACGGTCGCCGGCGGAATCGTCGCGGAGACCGTCAGCGTCCGGGCGGCGCTGGTCCTCGGCGGGCTCGGCGGCCTCATCGCCATCGTGATCCTGTGGTTCTCGGCGATCCGCCGGATGCGTGAGGTGCCGGCCGGCCTTCGCGAGCCAGATGCCGCCGTGATCGCCGGCGAGGACGTGCCGCTCGCGGAGTGATCGCGGGGGCCGACGACGTGCCTAGCCGAACAGTGCCGCGACGAACGCGTCCGGGTCGAACGGAAGGAGATCGCCCGCCTTCTCGCCCACACCGACGAACCGTACCGGCACGCCGAGATCATGCTCGATCGCGAAGACGATGCCGCCTTTCGACGTGGAGTCGAGCTTGGTCAGGACGATCCCGGTCAGCCCGACGGCCTGGTGGAAGGCTCGCGCCTGGGCGAGCCCGTTCTGGCCGGTCGTCGCATCGAGGACGAAAATCGTCTCGGGGACCGCGCCGGGCAACCGCTTGTCGATGATCCGGCGGATCTTCGAGAGCTCGTCCATCAGGTTCGACTTCGTGTGGAGCCGGCCGGCGGTGTCGGCGATGACGAGGTCGGCACCGCGGGCGACGGCGGCGTCGAGCGCGTCGTAGACGACCGCGCCGGGGTCCGCATTCGGGGCGTGGGCGACCACCGGAACGCCGGCCCGCTCCGCCCAGATCCGGAGCTGGTCGTTGGCGGCCGCGCGGAACGTGTCGGCGGCGGCAAGGAGCACCCGGCGGCCTTCCGCCGTGTAGCGGGCCGCGAGCTTGCCGATCGTCGTCGTCTTGCCGGTTCCGTTGACGCCGACCACGAGGACGACCGCGGGGCCCCCCGCGACCGACGGCTGTGGCGACCAGCCCGCGTCGCGGGGCACGAGCAGGGACGCGAGCTCCGCGCGGACGGCGGCCTCGGCGCCGCCCGGATCGCGCCGGCTGCGCGCTCGCTCGACGACCTCCATCGCGAGCGACGCCCCGACGTCCCCGGCGATCAGCGTCTCCTCGACGTCATCCCACGATGTCTCTCCGTCGCCGTCGCCGAGGAATCCGCGGAGCCGTGACACGAAGGCGCCCCGGGTCCGGGCGAGGCCGGCGTCGAGATCCGCGGATACCTCGAGCGGGGACGGACCGATGCCCGGCCCCCAGAGGGCACCCGGCTTCGGGGTCGGAGCGGCGATCGGGGGCTCACCATCGGCCGCTGAGGTCGCCGCGGGTTCGGCCGCGTCGGGTCGTGGCTCATCGACGCTGGCCGGCTCAGCGTCGTCGTCCTTCCTGCGCCGCCAGAACATCAGGACACCTCGGCGAGCGAGCCGTCGCGCTGCTGGTCGGCGATCGCGTGCGCTTCGTCGAGCCGGAGGCTGATCACGCGGCTGACGGAATCGTCGCCGACGGTCACCCCGTAGAGCGCATCGGCCGCCTCGATCGTGCCGCGGTTGTGGGTGATGACGATGAACTGCGTCCGCGCGGCGAGTTCCTGGAGGGCGGACGTGAACCGCCCGACGTTGGCCTCATCGAGCGCGGCGTCGACCTCGTCGAGCACGCAGAACGGGACCGGCCGGACCTCCAGCATCGCGAACAGGAGCGCCACCGCCGTGAGGGCTCGCTCGCCCCCGGAGAGCATCGCCAGGGCCTGCTGCTTCTTGCCGGGCGGCCGGGCGACGATCTCGATCCCGGTCGCCGACAGGTCCGCCGGGTCGGTGAGAAGAAGATGGGCATAGCCTCCGCCGAACAGCTGCTGGAACCGCCGATCGAACGCCGTCTCGAGGGCGCGGAACGTCGACGCGAACTGGTCGGCGATCATGGCGTTCAGCTCGGCGATCAACTCCCGGGTGCGGACGATCGCCTGGCGGAGGTCGGTCCGCTGGGTCTCGAGCGTCTCGAGGCGGGCCTTCAGCTCGGCGTATTCGTCGACGGCAAACGGGTTCGCCGCGCCGAGCTCGTGGTAGCGACGACGGAGCGTGGCGAGCCGTCCGGGACTCGGGGCCTCATCGGCGGGCGGGACGGCGGCCCAGCGATCGGCGACGGCCGCGAGCGCAGACTCGAGCGCCGCCGCCTCATCGGCGTCATCCTCGCTCTCGCCCGACCGCGCACCCGCCGGCGTGGGCGCCGTGCGCCGGTCCTCCCCGGCCGCCTCCGCCCGGAGCCGGCGGAGCCCCAGCTCGCCGAGGCCCGCCAGCTCGACGAGGAGCTGCTCCCGGAGCGAGTCGCGACCGAGCCGGGCCTCGAGGTCGGCCCGGTCCGCCGATCGAAGCCGGTCATCGGCCGACCGCAGGCGTTCGCGCGCCGCCGCGGCGTCACGCTCGGCGGAACCAAGGCGATCGCGAGCGGCCGCGTCGGCAGCCCGCAGCTCGGAGAGGGCGGAGGCCGCCGATGCCTCCCGGTCGGCGGCGACCGCGAGTTCCGCGCCGAGTCTGCTCCCGTTCCGCGACCAGCGATCGCGATCGTCCGCCGAGCGACGCCGCATCGCGCTCCGCCCGCGCGATCCGCTCCTCGTCCAGCGCGGCGGTCGCCTCGGCCCGCGCCCGTCGCGTCTCGGCATCGCGATGCGCTGTATCGAACGCCGCCTGGTCCGCCGCGAGCCGGTCTCGCACGAGCCGGAGCTCATCCACGCGCGATTCCCACGTGGCGATCGCCGCGCCCCCGTCGCTCGCCGCGCCGGCCGCGGTGGTCGTCCGCCGCTCCGCCGCCGCGGCCTCGTGCGCCGCGAGCGCATCCCGGAGCCGCGCGACTTCGGCCCCGAGCCGCTCCGCCTGGGCCTCCTGCCAGCCCGCTTCGCGAACGAGCGCCTCGAGGGCTCGCGCCGCGGCTCGCTCCGCCTCCTCGGCGAGGCGCCGCTCGCCGGCCGCCCGCGATTCCTCGGCGCGGGCCCCATCGAGCGCGGTCCTGGCCTCCGCGGCGCTCAGCGTCGCGGTCGCGGACGCCTCGGCGGCGGCGGCGGCTTCCGACTCGAGATGTTCGACCTCGATCGCGAGGCGCTCGGCCTCTGCTCGTCGCTCGAGCGGGGCGTCGCCGCGGCCGAACCTGACGGACAGCTCCCCGATCACCGCGGAGCCGTCGCGGACCACCGCCACCCAGCCGCCGGGAAGAAACGGCTGGAGCGCGAGCGCCGTGTCGAGGTCAGGCGTGACGACCACGCGCGCGAGCAGGCGCGTCACGGCGCCCGTGGGATCGCGCCGCACGGCGTCGACGAGGGCCGACCCGCCGACGTCGGCGACCCGATCGAGCAGCCGGCGCTCCGCGACGCCGCCGGCCGCGGTCCCCGTCGGAGCCGGCCCCGTGGCGGCGGACCCGGCCGCCCGCTCTGCGACCACGAGCATCCCTCGCTCCGTGGCGAGCTCGCCGACCGCACCGCGCTCGATGACGTAGGCGCGAGCCGCCTCGTCGAGGGCGGCCTCGACCGCCGCCCGCAATGCGGGGTCCACGACCAGGTCCTCGTCGAGCCGGCGGCCGCCGCGGCGCCTCGCGGCGCGGGCGATCCCGCGAGACTCGTCGTCGGCCAGCCGGGCGGCGATCGCCTCGAGCCGGCCTCGCTGCGCGGCGACCGCGGACCCGAGCGTCCCCGCCCGCTCCTGCGCGGCCTGCCGCGTCGCCTCTGCCGCGTCCGCAGCGGTTCGCGCGGCCTCGCGCAGCTCCCCGGCGCGACGCTCCGATTCCGCCGCTGAATTCGAGCGCCGATCGGGCCGCATCCGCCCTCTGCTCCAGGTCGGCGCGCCTGCTCGCCGTCGTCGCGGCGGCCTCGACCTCGGTGGCGGCCCGCCGCTCGGCCTCGGCCAGCCGGCGCCGCGCCATCTCGCCCTCCGCCTGGCGAGCGGCCTCCGCGCGCCGGTACGCGGCCGCCTCGTCGCCATGCGCCTGTTGAGCCGCCCGGAGCGCGCCGAGCTCACCCAGGGCGTCGGCAAGGGCCCGCTCCGCCTCGCCGAGGGCTGCGTCGACGTCGAGCTGGCGCGGCGGCACGGGCTGGGCGAGCGCGCGACGCTGGATCGCGAGGTCCGCATCGGCGGCCGCCCGCTCGTCCGTGAGGCGCGCCCGGTCGCGATCGATTGCCTCGAGGTCGCCTGCCAGCCTGGCCGCGCGGAGCTGGAGGTTGGTGAGGAGCGTCCGCGCCGCGTCGTGGGCCTCGCGGCTCGATCGCTCGGCCTCCGCCCGCTCCGCGAGCTCCGCGGCAACCGTCGAAGCGGCATCCTCGGCGGCCTGGAGTGCGCTCATCGCCCGGTCGGCCTCGGCCCGTTCCCGGTCGCGCCGGATGGCCGTCTCGGAGGCGCGTCCGGCCGCCTCGTACCAGCGGGCGTGGGCGGCGACCATCAGGGCCTCCGCGAGCTCCTCGCCTGCCGTCAGCCGGGTCGACTGCTGCTCGGCCTGCGCGGCGAGCCGGCGTGCCTGGGGTCGGAGCTCGGCGACGATGTCCTCGACACGGGCGAGGTTCGTCTCCGATTCGGCGAGCTGATCCTCGGCCTTGCGACGCCGCCGCTCGTGCCGGCGGACACCGGCAACCTCCTCGAAGAGCGGCCGGCGCTCCTCGGGCCGGAGTGCCAGTGCCTGATCGACCATCCCCTGCCCGATGAACAGGAACGCGTTGTCGGCGAGGTGCCCCGCGTCGAGCAGGTCGACGAGATCGCGCAGCCGGACGCGCTGCTTGTTGAGCAGGTAGTCGTTCTCGCCCGATCGATAGAGTCGCCGGCCCAGCTCGAGGACGCTGAAGTCGACCGGGAGCAGCCCGTCGGCGTTGTCGAAGACGAGCGTCACGTCCGCCATGCCCAGCGCCGCCCGCTTGTCGGATCCGGCGAAGATCACGTCCTCGGACTTGCGGCTGCGCAGGGCACGCCCCTGCTCCCCGAGGGACCAGCGCAGCGCGTCGGCGAGGTTGCTCTTCCCCGAGCCGTTGGGACCGACGATCGCGCTGATCCCGCCGCCGAACTCGACGATCGTCCGCTCGGCGAACGACTTGAAGCCCTGGAGCCGGAGAGCTATGAGACGCGCGGGGGCGCTCACCCGACCTCCTCCGCGTGCGGCGTCGCCGACATCCCGGTCGCCTCGCCGGCCGTGCTCGCCCGCTCCGCTCGTTCGGACCGGATGGCCTCGAGCGCCTGGCCCGCCGCCGCGGTCTCGGCCGTCCGCCGCGATGGGCCCTCGCCCAGGCCGAGCCGCCGATCGTCGACCCAGACCTCGATCCGGAACAGCTTCTCGTGATCGGGACCGGTGGCGTCGACGATCCGGTAGTCCGGCCGTTCACCCGTCCGCCGTTGTGTGTATTCCTGCAACCGACTCTTCGGGCTCTTGAGCAGCAGGCTGGGCAAATCGTTCGCCAGCTCGGGCGCCGCGAGGCTCGTCAGCCAGCCGCGGGCGACCTCCCAGCCGAGGTCGAGGTAGACGGCGCCGGCGACCGCTTCGAACGACGAGGCGAGCAGCGAGGGGCGCCGCCGCCCGCCGCGCTGCGCCTCTCCCTCGCCGAGCATGAGCAGCGATCCGAGGTCGATCCTGTGTGCCAGGCGGGCCAGGCCCGTCGTGCTGACGATCGATGCGCGACGGGTCGAGAGGAGGCCCTCGTCATCGGTCGGATACGCACCGAACAGGGCGTCGGAAATCGCGAGGTTGATGACGACGTCGCCGAGGAACTCGAGCCGTTCGTTGTCGCCGCGGGCCGCCTCGCGATGCTCGTGGAGCCAGCTGCTGTGGATGAGCGCCTGCTCGAGAAGGTCGAGGTCACGAACGGGGAGGCCGAGACGCTCCGCGAGTGTCGCTGCCGCGCGCACCGCTCCCGTCGCCGATCCTCGCCGGGGCGCTGCGCTAGGTCGCGCGCTCTTCGATGTAGTCGACGGCGTCGCCGACGGTCCGGATCTTCTCGGCGTCCTCGTCGGAGATCTCGGTCCCGAACTCCTCCTCGAGGCTCATGATGAGCTCCACGAGATCGAGCGAGTCCGCATTCAGGTCGTCGACGAACGAAGCCTCGGGCTTGACCTCATCCTCTTCGACGCCGAGTTGCTCGACGACGATTTTCTTGAGGCGCTCGTACGTGGTGGCCAACTGACTCCCTCCTCGGAGTGGGCGTTGCCGACGGCTACGGGCCGTTCGATCGGGCCGCGATGTGCCCGAGCACGCCATTCATGAGGCGTCGCATCGGGTCTCCACTGTAGATCCGTGCCAACTCGACCCACTCGGCGATCGCCACCCGGGCCGGCGTCGGCGAGTGTAGCACCTCACCAAGGGCGGTACGGAGCAGCGCGCGGTCCATCCGGGCCAGCGTCACGACCGGGTATTGGGGCGCTGTGCGCTCGATCTCGGCATCGATCATGTCGCGATGCGCGACCACGGCTGCAACGAGGGATCGCGCCAGCGAAGCGGCGGCGGGGCTGCCCTCGGTTTCGGCGAGGTGCCGCTCCAGGATCGCATCCGGCGTCCGCTGGCCGAACTCCGCCTCGAAGATCGCGGCAAGAGCCAGGCGTCGTCCGGTCCGGAACGCCCTGATCCGGTCGGAACCGACTCCCCGGTCCTTGGTCACGTGCTCTCCGAGGTCCGAGGCCGAGCTCCGTGAGGCCATCGGCCCGAGGAGCCCCTGCTAGCCTCCGACACTATCGACCGTGACGGTCACGGACTCGAGCTGCAGGCCGAGGAGGCGCTCGACGGTCGCAGCGACGGCCGAGCGAACCTGGCGCGTCAGCGGCACGAGCGCGTGGCCGGGTCGGGCCACGACCCAGACGCGGATCCTGACGCCGTTGCCGGACACGCGGGCGACCACGCCGGGCCCGGCGAAGAACGCGAGCCACGGCGGTCCGCCCCGTCCGACCCGGCTCACGCCGGGAACCTCGAACGCGGCGAGGCGGACCATCTCGGCGATGACGCCGCGGCTGACGGTCAGGTCCGGGCCGCTCATGACACCGTCTCCAGGGATTCGCGCGGGGTGGCGGCATCGTCGGTCGCGGTGTCGACCGCCTTCGTCGCCCCGGCGTCCGCGGCGAGCGCCTCCGCGATGAGCTCCGGCACCCGCGTCCGGGCCATCGTCGCGGCCACCGCAACCCCGTAGCCGACCATCCGCCGGCGCGCCCGGCCGTGGGTGATGATCACGGTCCCGCGGACGCCGAGCAGCGGCGAGCCGCCGGCCCGCTCGTAGTCGAACGCCCCGCGGATGCGCGCGACACCCGGCTTGAGCAGCAGGTAGGCAAGCCTGCCCCGGAACGAGCCGCGGAACTCGTTGCGGAACAGGTCGAAGATGTAGCCCGACAGGCCCTCGAAGAACTTGATGACGACGTTGCCGAGGACCGCGTCGCAGACGACGACGTCCGCCATGTGCTTGACGAGGTCCTTGCCTTCGACATTGCCGACGAAGCGAAGGTTCGTCGCGTCGATGAGCTCGGTCGCCCGCTGGATCCTGGCGTCCCCCTTGCCCTTCTCCTCGCCGATCGAGAGGAGGGCGACGGCGGGGTCGCTGACGCCGAGGACCCGGTCGGCGAAGATCGCGCCCATCCGCGCGTACTGGGCGAGGTTCTCGGCCGTCGAGTCCGGGTTGGCGCCGATGTCGAGCAGGACGACGGGACCCAATTCGGTCGTCATCTGGACCGCCAGGGCCGGCCGGTCGACGCCGCGCAGGCGACCCAGCTTGAGCACCGCTGCCGCCATCCCGGCGCCCGTGTGGCCAGCGGTCACGAGGGCGTCGGCGCGGCCGCTCTTCACGAGGTCGGTGGCGACGAGGATCGTGGAGTCCTTCTTCTCGCGGAGGGCTTTCGCCGGGTGCTCGTCCATCCCGACCACCTCGGCGGCGTGGACGATCTCGACGTTCGCGGGCAGGTCGCCGGCGATCGAACGGATCGTCGCCTCATCACCGACGAGCAGGACCCGGTCCTCCGGATGGGCCCTCGCGTGGTCGAGCGCGCCGGGGACCATCTCCGACGGCCCGTGGTCGCCACCCATCGCGTCCACCGCGATCGAAACGCCGCGGCGTTCCCCTCCGCCGTCAGCTCGCGTCGTGTGGCCGATCTGGTCGACCACGGTCAGGAGGCGGACTCGTTCGTCGACTGCTTCGGCTCGACCGCCAGGCGGCCCTGGTACCAGCCGCAGTTCGGGCAGACGTGGTGCGGCAGCTTCTGCTCGTGGCAGTGGTCGCACTCGACGAGCTTCGGCACGCTCAGTGCGAGGTGGGCGCGGCGCTCGCCCTTGCGGGCGTGCGAGACACGTCGCTTCGGAACTCCCACGGTCTGTGGTCTCCTTCGATGGGGTCAGTCTGTGGTTGCCGGGCGCCCGATTTGGTCGCGCGGAGACGCCCCGACCTGTGTGCGGAGCCGATCGCGGAGTGTACCGCGCCGGGCTCGGGCGTGCCACTCGCGGGGCCTGCGGGTCGGCCGGCCGGCGCCGCGCACGCCGCCGCGCCACGCCAGGCCGGGCTGTTCGAGTGCGCCGCGGACGCCAGCGGTACAGGTTTCCTGTTCCAGTGAACGGAATGCCCGTCGGTGGCACGATTCCGCGCCTTATCGCGGCGATTCTCCGGTCCTGGAGGAAAGTCGCGTGGATCCGGGCCGAAACGCCTCGATCCTGTTCTCTCCGGGAGGAAAGTCGACGGGCTGGTCGGCGTCCGGGCGACGCGGGGCGGCGTGCGGGCGGGGCCGCTCATGAGTCGCCCGGGTGGTTACCAGGCCGGCAGTCCATGGCGAGGCCGACGCCGCGGACGAAGCCGTCGGGACGGGCACCAGGAGGAACCCGGATGGTCGAGGGAGCGGGCAGCGGGACTCGGTCGACGTCGATCCGATCTCATTCGTCGCGGTGAAGCGAGCACAGAACTCGGCGTCCTCGGGCAGCTCGAGGTTGGCCGTCACCGCCTTGGCATCGAGAAGCTCCGTCTCCACCGTCAGGCTCCTGTCGAAGACCGGTGCCGCCTCGCCGCCGAATCCGTACTCGAGGACGACGTCGGTCGGGCTGCCCCTCGGATTGACGACCGCGGTGAAGGTCCACCTCCCGTTTGTCGCCTGCCAGTCGCCCAGCACAATCGTGGGAGCCGTTGGCGGTGACTCGATCGGGCTCGGCGGCCCCGGCGGCCCGCAGGCACCGATGGCTGCAGCGAGGAGCGACGCCAGAACCGGCACTGCTCGCGAGCGCGTCAGCTGTCGTCCGACTTGAATGCCCTGAGCGCCTCGAGGCGAGGGTCGATGTCGTCGGTCGGGTGGTCGTGGATCCCCTCCTCGAGGCGTTCACCACAGACCAGGCAGAGGCCGGGACAGTCCGGGCGGCACAGCGGGGCGATCGGCTCGGCCAGCTGGATCGCCTCGCGGACGGGTGCCTCGAGGTCGAGCTCATGATGATCGGTCAGCCGAAGGACCTCCTCCTCGCCCGGCTCCAGCTCGACCGGGTGACCCGTGTGGAGATCGAGCGTCGGAAGCGCTTCCTCCTCGACGAAGATCTCGATCGGGACCTCGATCTCGCGGAGGCAGCGGCTGCACTCGGCCTGGAGGCTGGTCGTGAGGTCGGCGATCACGAGAAGTCCGCGGTTCGTCCGGGCAAGCCTGACGTGGCCCTCGATCGGATCCGCCTGGCGAAGTTCCTCGCCGAGGTCGATCGTCACGCCGGCGACCTCGTAGTCGCGTGTGGCGCCCGGCTCATCGGCGAGCAGGCCGGCGACGTTCCAGGTGAGAGGCGCGACGACCGGGCCTCTCGAGGTCACCGCCGCACCTGCAGCGAGGCATCCTCCTCGGCATCGTCGTCCACGTCACGTGCGTCGTCCGTGAAGCCGTTCCAGGCCTCGTCCGGCGCGGTCCCGTCGGTCGACGCCGCCGGGATCTCGGCATGTCGCTCGTCGAGGAGGGAGATGCCCTTCTTGATGCTCTGGAGGGTCTTGACGACCTCGCCCTCCAGCCCGACCAGCACGCCGACGGCGTATTCGTCGGCGCCGCGGCGGACATCCTCGGCCTCGTCCTGTGCCTCGCCGATGATCCGTCGGCTCTCGGCCTCGGCCTGCTGGGTCAGACCGCGCTCGTCGATGAGGAACGCGGCCTGCTCCTGGGCGCGCGCGACGATCCGCTCGGCCTCCTCCTGGGCCTTCTCGATGATCCGCTCGCCCTCGGAGTTGATCCGCTTTGCTGCGCGGACCTCCTCGGGGACCGCGACCCGCAGCTCATCGATGAGTCCGAGGGCGGCGGCCTGATCGACCACGACGTTGTTGGTGAGCGGGAGGCGCCGGCCGTTCGCGATGATCGACTCGAGGCGCTCGACGAGAAAGATGATGTCGATCGGAATGCCCTCCGGTGGCGGTCGACCGGGACGGCGGGTCGTTGGCCGGGATTATGGCACGGTGTCGCGTTCATCGACGCGGGAAGTTCGGGATGCGGCGTCCGACGGTGGTCCGAGTGGTCCGAGTGGTCCGAGTGGTCCGGGTGGTCCGGCAGGCGGACCAACGGGCGGGCGGGCGCTCCGTCCGGCGTCGAGTGGTCCGGCAGGCGGACCAACGGGCCGGCGGGCGGTCCGTCGGGCGTCGAGTGGTCCGGCAGGCGGACCAACGGGCCGGCGGGCGGTCCGTCGGGCGTCGAGTGGCCCGGCAGGCGGACCAACGGGCGGAGGACCGGTTGGGATCGCGCGTCTCCGACGTCGCGTGGTCCGGCAGGCGGACCAACGGGCGGGCGGGTGGTCCGTCCGGCGTCGGGTGGTCCGGCAGGCGGACCAACGGGCGGAGGGGCGCTCCGTCGGGCGTCGGGTGGTCCGGCAGGCGGACCAAGGCCGAGGAAACGGCCGTCAGCTCCCGGTGGCCCGAGGGGCGAGGGCCTGGGAGAGCGGCCCGAGGGCGGCCCGCGGGATCATGGCCGACACGTCGCCGCCGAACGTCGCGATCTCCTTGACGAGGCTCGACGAGACGTAGCCGTGCTCGAGGGCGGTCATGAAGAAGACGGTGTCGATGTCGCCGGCCAGCTTCCGGTTGTTGTGGGCCAGCTGCATCTCGGACTCGAAGTCGCTGATCGCACGAAGCCCACGGACGATGAACTCGGCCCCGACGGCGTGGCAGAAGTCGACCGTCAGGCCGTCGAACGACTGGACCTCGATCCTGCCCCGTTGCGAGGGGGCGCCGGCGGCGCCGAGCGCGTCGCGGATGATCCGGACCCGATCGTCGGCCGACAGCAGCGGCTGCTTGCGCGGGTTTGCCAGAACGCCGACGACGATCGTGTCGAACGCGAACGCCGCCCGGCCGATGACGTCCAGGTGCCCGTTCGTGATCGGATCGAAGGAGCCCGGGTAGACCGCGATGCTCATTCGCCCTCCTCGCGCCGGTAGAAGGTGAGGGCCGTTTCCCCGAACCGCCGGTCGCGCTCGGATGCTAGCAGCCCGATCCGGTCCGGCGGGCGATCGCGCCAGAAGTGCTTCGCGACGACCCGTGCGCCCGACGCCAGGGGAGCATCGGGCCGGCCGAGGATGGAGAGAACCCGGGCGAGGAGCTCCGTCTCCGCGTATGGCGGGTCCACGAGGACGATATCGAAGGGATCCCCCGCGATCGGTTCGGCCAGCCACCGGACGACGTCCCAGCGGACGACGGTCGCGGCCGCTCCCGCGAGACCGGTGGCCCCGGAGATTCGCGGCGATGACCGACGCTGCGCCCTGGTCCTTCTCCACGAACGTCGCGGACGCGGCACCGCGCGACAGCGCCTCGATCCCGCCGGCTCCGCTGCCGGCGAAGAGGTCGAGGACCCGCGCTCCGTCGAGGTCAGGCTCGAGGATCGCGAACAAGGTTTGCTTCACCCGATCGGCGAGCGGGCGCGTCCCCGGACCGGGCGCCTGCAACCGGACACCTCGCGCCGAGCCGGCGATCACCCGCCCCGCGTCAGACATCGCGCCGCCTCAGGCGCCACTGGCCGGATCGCCGGCCCAGACGCGGGCGAGCCAGCCACGCTCGAGCTCACGGGCGAGCGCCGCTTCGCCGGGCGGCAGCGCGCCCCCATCGTCGAGGAGCGACTCCGCGTGTTCGCGGGCCCGGCGCGCCAGCGCGACGTGCGACTTGTCCTGGAGCGACGCGACCCGCAGCCGCGGCAACCCGCTCTGCGCCAGCCCGAGCACGTCGCCCTCCCGCCGCAGCTCGAAGTCGCGCTCGGCGAGCTCGAACCCGTCGCGCATCTCGGCGACGGCCTTGAGCCGTGCCTGGGCGACCTCGTCGGTCGTGTCGGAGACGAGGACGCAGTACGACTCGGCCGTTCCGCGACCCACCCGACCTCGGAGCTGGTGCAGCTGGGCCAGCCCGAACCGATCGGCACCCTCGACGATCATCATCGTCGCCTCCGCGACGTCCACACCGACCTCGACGACGGTCGTCCCGACGAGCACGTCCAGGTCGCCGTCGCGGAAGCGGGCCATCTCCGCGTCGCGGTCGGCGGCCTTCATCCGGCCGTGGACCATGCCGACCCGGAGTGGCGCGAGGAGCGCCCGGAGGCGGACCGCCTCGGCCTCGGCGGCGACCGCGGACGTGTCCGCGAACAACTCTCCGGAATCGGCGTCGGCCTCCGCCTCGTCGATGAGCGGGACGACGACGAACGTCCGATGTCCTGCGGCGGCCTCGGCGCGGACGCGATCCCAGGTCGGGCCGAGGTCGTCCGGCTTGCGGATCCCGGTCCGGATCGGGATCCGGCCCTCCGGCGCCGTCCGCAGATCGGTGACGTCGAGATCCGCGTAGAGGACCTGGCCGAGGGTCCGCGGGATCGGCGTCGCGGTCATCAGCAGGACGTGCGGCGCGTGGCCGCCGGCCTTTGCCTCGAGCTGGCCGCGCTGCTCGACCCCGAAGCGGTGCTGCTCGTCGATCACGACGACGCCCAGAGCCGCGAACGTCACGCGTTCCTGGATCAGCGCGTGCGTCCCCACGACGACCGGCGCCATGCCCGACGCGACGAGCTCGAGGGCCTGTCGCGACGCGCTCGCCGAAAGGGACCCGGTGAGCAGCTCGACCGGGATCCCGGCGTCTTCCAGCAGCGAGCTGAGCGTCCGGTGGTGCTGACGGGCGAGGAGGTCCGTCGGGGCGAGCAGCGCGCCCTGGAATCCGGCCCGTGCCGCTGCGGCCAGCGCGTAGGCAGCGACCGCGGTCTTCCCGGACCCGACGTCGCCCTGGAGGAGGCGCAGCATCGGCGTCGGCCGGGCGAGGTCGGTGCGGAGGTCCGCGATCGCGGCCGACTGATCGTCGGTCAGGGCGACGTCGCGCTCGAGCTTCCGCGACAGGGATCCGATTAGCGTTGCCCGCAGGGCCGTCATCCGTCGGGTCGTCGACCGGGATCGGCCGCGCCGCGTCGCGACCGCGCTGCCGGCGGCGGCCCACCATCCCGAGCTGGAGCGCGAGCAGCTCGTCGAAGGCGAGCCTGCGGAGCGCCGCGTCGCGCCCCTCGAACGAGGCCGGATAGTGGGCCTCCTCGAGCGCCGCGCCGATCGGGACCAGCTCATCGCCGTCGCGGATCGGTTGCGGCAGGTACTCCGGGTAGGCATCGCCGGCGCGATCGAGCGCGTCGCGCATGGCGATCCGCAGCCGCGTCGCTGTCAGCCCGGACGTCAGCCGGTAGACCGGCACGATCCGCCCGACATGGAGCATCTCGTCGTCGTTGCCCTCTGGCTGGAAGTCGGGGTTGTCGAGGGTCAGCTTCCGGCCGAATCGCTTGAGCTTGCCGGAGACGACGACCCGATCGTCCACGTGGAGGCGCCGCTCGATGTAGCGCCGCCCGAACCAGGTCGCCTCGATCGACCCCGTGCCGTCCTCGAGGACCGCGATCGTCCGCTGGATCCGGCGCCGGAACGACGGCTCCACCCGGACATCGACGACGCGGACGCGGGCGCTGACGACGGTCCCCTCCTCCACCCAGGTCAGCTCGCCCAGCTGCCGCATCTCGCGCAGGTCGTCGTAGCGACGCGGCAGGTGGAAGAGCAACTCGCGAATCGTGTAGAAGCCGAGCCGGCGCCCGGCCCGTCGCAGGGTGTTGGCCGCGGCAAGCCCGGAGCCCGCGATGTCGGTGTCGAGGAGGGCAGCCGGATCGGTCGGCGGCGGTGGCGGCGGGGGCGGCTTCGTCGAACGGCGCGCCGTCGTTCCGGCCACGCGCCTACTCGGCGGAGATGAGGTAGCGGTAGTGCGGCTGCCCGCCGTGGACGACCTCCACCTCGACGCCCTGCGACGCCGCCGCGATCTTCCGCGAGAGCTCCTCTGCCTCGCGGAGGGTGGCGTCCGCACCGTAGTAGAGCGTGATCAGCTCGTACCCGGGCTTGAACGAGGCGACGGCGCCGAGGACGGCCTTCTCCGGGTTGCTGTCGAACGCGACGAGGCCATCGTCCGGATCGAGGGCGATCGTCTGGCCGTGCTTCACCTTCTTGCCACCGATCGTCGCGTTGCGGACGGCCTCCGTCACCTGGATTGACTGGATGCCGCGGCCGGCCTCTGTCATCGGGCCGGCGTTGGCGGCCGCATCGAGGGTTGGGTCGAGGGCAAGGAGGGCCGCGATCCCCTCGGCGGCGTTCCGGGTCGGGACAACGACCAGCCGCTTGTCGTCACAGACCTTCGCCGCCTGTTCGGCGGCGAGCCGGACGTTGGGGTTGTTCGGCAGCAGGAGGACCTCGCGGGACCGCGCCAGGCGGGCGACGCGGAGCAGCTCGCCGGTGCTCGGATTCGCCGATTGTCCGCCGTTCACGATCTGATCGACACCGAACAATTCGAACACCTTGGCAAGGCCGTCACCGGCGACGACGGCGACGATCGCCGGACCGGCTCGGAGCGGCGTGTCGGGCGACGACCCGTTGGTCGAGGTCGCGACACCGGCGATGGCCACCGGGCCAGCGGGTTCGGTCGCCGGGCGCTCGGTCGCTGGGGGCTCGGTCGCTGGCGCATCGACGGCCGCCTGCCGGGACGTGGGCTGATCGAGGTCGGCCGACGCCGGGGTCCCGGTGAACTCCGTCGCCCGCGCCTCGCGGACGTCCTGCGCCTGGTTGTCGAGGTTCTCGACGCTGATCCGGCTCAGGCTGCCCACCGACAGGCCGTACGAGATCACCTCGTCCGGCTGCTCATTGTGGACGTGGACCTTGATGGCCCGCGAGTCGCCGGCCACCAGGACCGACTCGCCGATCGACTCGAGGTGGTCGCGGATCGCATCGATGTCGAGCGAGCGGCCCGGCTTGGCCTGGAGAAGGAACATCGTCTCGTAGCCGAATCCCTCGTCGGCGTGGGCGACGACCGCCGATGGCCTGGGCGCCACCCGTGCCCGCCCGCTTGCCGCTGCCGCCGGCGCATGGCCGCGGAGGTGGAGCAGCGCGCCCTGGAACAGCCGGAACACGCCCTGGCCGCCGGAGTCGACGACGCCGGCCTCGCGGAGAATCGGGAGCAGGGTCGGTGTCCGGGCAACGGACTTCTCCGCCGCCTCGACGGTCGCGACGAGGACGGTCTCGATGTCGTTCGCGCTCTCCGCGGCGATGACGGCGGCATCGGCCGACTCGCGGATGACGGTCAGGATCGTCCCCTCGACCGGCTTGGCGACCGCGCTGTAGGCCGTCTTCGCGCCCTGCGACAGGGCGTGGGCGAGGTCGAGCCCGTTGAACCGGGACTTGCCGCCGAGGGCCTCCGCCATTCCCCGGAAGATCTGGCTGGTGATCACCCCGGAGTTGCCGCGCGCCCCCATCAGCGCCCCGAAGCTAATCGCCGCCGCGATGCGCTCGACGGTGCGTTCTGTCACGGCGTCCGCTTCGTCGAGGGCGGCCTTCACGGTCGCGTGCATGTTCGAGCCGGTGTCGCCGTCGGGGACCGGGTAGACGTTGAGGCTGTTGATCTCGTCGACATACTCCTCGAGGTTGGACACTGCGGCGCGGAACGCTTCCAGGAGGCCGGCGCCATCGCAGGCGCGGCGGACCATCAGGCGACGTCCGTTCCGCTGGCGGCAAGGTCGTCGGGCCGGACGCCGGTTGGCTCCACCGGGGTCGCCGGCAGGTCGCCGGGCTGGTAGCGGAGGCCGTCGACATGGATCGTCAGCCGGGAGACCTCGCGGCCGAGCGCCTTGCCGAGCGCGTAGCGAATGGCCGAATCCACCTGCCGGGCGACCTCCGCGATCGGGACGCCGTAGGCCACGGTCAGGTCGAGATCGACGGCGACCGAACGAGGCTCGTCGGGCGCCGATTCGCTCGGGCGCCGATTCGTCGATCGAGCCGTCGCCGAACGAGACGCGGATCCCTGGCTGGGTGAATCCGAGCCGCCCGAGGATTCGCTTGATCCTTCCGCCGGCGAAACCGGTCACCCCGTACGACCCGAGGGTCGCGGTCCGGACGATGTCGACGACAGCTCGGCGGCTGACGATCGATCGACCGGGCGTCGATGCGCTGGGCACGCGGGCGGTGACCTCCGATATCCGTGCGGTAGACGTCTGGCGGTTCCCGCGGGGGCGGTGCTATCATACCGCCCCGCTCGTCCCCCACCGGGTCGGGCGTTCCTGTGACTTCAGACCAGTTCCGCTCCGAGGACCAGCATGGCCCGTTCCTGTGCGATCTGCGGCAAGGTGTCGATGGGTGGGTTCAATCCCCAGTCATCCGGCATGAACCGCGTCCGTGCACATCGCCGCTACCAGCCGAATCTCCAGCCCTTCACGATCGTCAAGGCGGGAGCCGCTACGAAGGCACTCGTCTGCACGCGCTGCCGGCGCACCTCGGTGAAGAGCGCCAAGTAGCGGTCCCGCCGCGGGCCGGAGGGCCGGCGCAGGGAATCTCAACCGGTCGCCGAGGGGCGGCCGGTTTTCTGTTGGGGGGGAGCGGGTCCTGTTCGCGCCCGGGTCGGGCGAACCCAGCTGGTTTCTTCGAACCCGGCAGGTTTCCTCTTGTGGTGAACGATTTGTCTCCTGGGCGCACCGGCAGCGGGCCTAGGCTCTCCGAATTCCTGGCGCATCGGAAATCGGGGCGGTTAGGCCCGCCCAGACCCGGATCGTATTTACTCCAGTAGGAAACCTGCCACGGTCGGCGCGGCAGGGCGGCGGGGCGGCAGGCCGCGGGGCGGCAGGGTAGCCGGGCGGCGGCCCCAGCGCGCCTGGCGCCGCGGCCGCCCTCAGCGATCCGCCGTGTCGAGCCAGATCGTGAACGGGCCGTCATTCACCAACTCGACGGCCATCACGGCGCCGAATCGGCCGGTCGCGACCTCGACCCCCAACCCTCGGAGTGCAGCCGCGAACCGCAGGTAGAGGCGCTCCGCGAGCTCCGGGGCCGCGGCGCCGGTGAAGCCCGGCCGGCGGCCTCGCCGCGTGTCGGCGTACAGCGTGAACTGGCTGACGACCAGGACGGCCCCGCCGACGTCCATCAGCGAGAGATTCGTCCTGCCCTCCGGGTCGTCGAAGATCCGCAGCTCCGTCACGCGGCGAGCAAGCGCGTCCGCGACCGCCTCGTCGTCGTCCGGACCGACGCCCAGCAGGACCACGAGCCCGCTCCCGATCTCGCCGACGACGTCGTCGGCGACGCGCACCCGCGCGCCTGTCGTCCGCTGGAGGAGGGCTCGCACGATCCGGTCAGAACTTCGGCGGGTCGGTCCAGCCGTGCTCCCGCGCGTACTCCTCGCGCCACGCCTCTGCCTCGGCTGCGTACCTCGCCCGCGCCGCTGCGTGACGCTTCGTGGTGAGCTTCTCGACGGTCGCCGGGACCATGAGGTCGAAGTCGCGGACCCCGTCCGGGTTGAAGCGGCCCGAGCCACGAAGCGGGATGACCGGGATCCCGCCCTTCTCGATCTCCGCCATGAACTTCCAGGCGAGGTGCTTGGGGAGCTGGGTGAACGTCACCATCTTGTCGCGCGGGATCGGCGGCTTGCCGTTGTTCAGCTTGTACTGGTATCCCTCGTCGGCGAGCGCCTTGACGAGCCGGATCTCGCGACCCATGTCCCGCCCCTTGATCCAGAGGACGGATCCGACGACGAGCACGTCGACCCCGAGCCCGCCGGCGAACTCGGCCGTCTCGCGATTGATGCCGCCGTCGACGTGGACCTCGGCCCCGTGGGCCTTGTGGGAGAGGTAGTCGCGCGCCGCGAGCAGCTTCTCCTGTGCGACGTCGCGCATGAACGACTGGCCACCGAAGCCCGGTTCGACGGTCATGACCAGGACGATGTCGAGGAGCTTGCGGTACGGCTCGAGGGCGGTCAGCGGCGTCTTCGGCTTGAGCGCGAGACCGGCGGCACGACGGGCGGCGCGGATCTTCAGGAGCGTCGGCTCGATCTGGGCGGCCTCGACCTCGACGTGGAACGACAGGGAATCGCTGCCGGCGTCGATGAACTCGTCGATGTACTGGAGGGGATCGGCGATCATCAGGTGGACATCGAGCGGCAGCTCGGTCCGCTTGCGCAGGCCCGCGACCATCTTCGGGCCGAAGGTCAGGTTCGGGACGAAGTGGCCGTCCATGACGTCGATGTGGATCCGGTCCGCGCCCTCTCGCCGGGCTCGGCCCACCGCGTAGGCCATGTTCGAGTGGTCGGCATCGAGGATGCTGACCGCGATCCGGGCTCGGCCGGTTCCCACCGCTACTCCCCCAGCCCGACCGGCGACGGCTCGTGGCTGCGCTCGCCACGGAGCGCCGCGGCGCTCTCGCCGACCAGCCGCTCGCGGCGCCGGGCAACCGCAGCTGCCGGCGGCTCGCCGGCCCGCTCCGCCGCGAGCTGACCGCACGCGGCACCGATCTCCGCACCGCGGTTGCGGCGAATCGTCGTGGCGATGCCGGCGTCGCTGAGCGTCGCGGCGAACCGCTCGATGACGTCGATGGGGCTCGCCGTCCACGGCGTGTGGGCGACCGGGTTCATCGGGATGAGGTTGACGTGGGCGTGATCGCCCCGAAGGAGTTCCGCCATCGCCCGGGCGTCGATCTCGGTGTCGTTGACGCCCGAGATCATCGTGACCTCGTAGCTGACGCGCCGGCCCGTCGCCCGCGCGTGATCGCGCGCGGCGCCGACAACCTCCGCGATCGGCCAGCGCCGGTTGAGCGGCACGAGGACGTCGCGCAGCGCGTCGCGGGCTGCGTGGAGGGAGACCGCCAGGGTGAACTGCGGCCCGAGGGCCGTGAGCCGGCGGATGCCCGGGACGACCCCGGATGTCGAGACCGTGATGTGCCGCGCCCCGAGTCCGAACCGCCGCCGGTCGTTCAGGGCGTCGACCGCCTCCAGGACCCGGTCGAGGTTGAGCAGGGGCTCACCCATGCCCATGAACACGACGTTGCTCAGGCGCCTCCCGTCCGCCGCAAGCCGGCGCGCCGCGTGACGAACCTGGTCGACGATCTCGGCGGCCTCGAGATCGCGCGTGAACCCCAGCTCGCCGGTGGCGCAGAACGGGCAGCCCACCGCGCAGCCGGCCTGGCTCGAGATGCACAGCGTGTGCCGCTCACGCTGATCGCCCCTGGCCGGGTAGTGCATGAGGACCGACTCGACGAGCGCGCCATCCGACAGGCGATGGAGGGCCTTCTCCGTATGGCCCCCGTCGGCGAGCCGGATCTCCGTGTCGCCGACGGTGTCGAAACGGAAGGCGGCGTCCAGCTCGTCGCGAGTCGGACCCGGGATTGTCCGGATCTCTTCAGCCGACCCGGCCCGGCGACCCCAGACGGCATCGGCGACCTGGCGGGCGCGATACGAGGGCTCGCCGCGCGCCGCGAACCACGCCTCGAGAATCCCGGGGCGGAGTCCGGACAGTCCGGGTCGCGAGTCACGCGTCACGGTCGACTCAGGGCGGAGGGGAATCGGCGTCGGGGTCACGGCACAAGTCTAGGTGACGTCCGCGATCGGCCGGAGGCCGCGCATCACGCCGACGGGCGCAGCTCGGGCCGGCCGCGTGCGTAGTCGGGTCCGCTCATCGGTCGCTTTCCGGCGGGCTGGACCTCGTCGAGGACGAGCCACCCATCGGAGGTGGCGAGCCGGAGGTCCGCGCCGCCGACGAGACGCCCCGGCGGGCCGGCCGATCCCGGCACGACAGTCGCCCGCAGGACGATCAGCCGTCCGTGCGGGGTGTCGAGGAAAGATCCCGGCCAGGGCTGGTAGGCACGGACCTGGCGCTCGAGCAGGGCGGCCGGTCGGGAAGCGTCGAGCAGGCCGTCGCCGCGCTTGAGTGGCTTCGTCAGGGTCGCACCCTCGTCCGGCTGGGGCACCTGGTCGAGCTCGCCGCGGATCCATGGCCCCAGGGACCGAGCGAGCAGGGCTTCCGCCTCGCGCGCGAGATGCTTCTCGAGGAGGGGCGCCGTCTCGCGACTGGCCAGCCCGACGCGCGACCGGGCGACGATCGGACCGGTGTCGAGACCGGCGTCCATCCTCATCAACGTGACGCCCGTCTCCGCGTCGCCAGCGAGGATCGCCGCGGGAATCGGCGATGCACCGCGATGCCGGGGAAGGAGCGACGGATGCAGATTCAGCGCACCGAAAGGCAGCTCGAGGAGCTCGAACGGCACCAGCCGGCCGTAGTCCGCGAGGACGAGCATCTCGGGCTCGAGGGCGAGCACTGCCTCGATCGCCTCGCCACTGCGGAGACGCTCCGGCGTGAGGATCGCGCCCACGGCCATGTCGCGTGCCGCGACCTCGATCGGAGTCCGGGTCGCCCTGCGGCCTCGGCCGGCCGGTCGAGCCGGCGCAGTGACGACGCCGACGAGCTCAACCTCCGGCGTGCCTGCGAGACGCCGCAGAGACCCGACCCCGAACTGGCCGCTGCCGAGGAAGATCGTCCTCGGCCGGCTGGCTCGAGGCGCGCCGGTCACGCGAGGGCCTTCGCGGCCTCCTCGGCGTCGTCCTCGTCGCCCTGGCCAACGGGGATGAGCTCATCCATCGAGTCGAGATAGTCGATGAAGAGCTTGCCCTCGAGGTGGTCCAGCTCGTGCTGGAGCGCGCGGCCGAGGAGCCCGGAGCCCGACACCTTGACCTTCTTCCCGAGACGGTTCTGGGCGACGACCCGCACCTTCTCGCGGCGGGTGACGTAGGCGTAGTAGCCGGGAAGCGACAGGCAGCCCTCGAGGTCGCGGTCGTCGCCCGACGCCCGCACGATCCGCGGGTTGACGAGCTCGTGGAGCTCCCCGCCGACCTCGATGACGCAGGCCTGGACGGCCTCGCCGACCTGCGGCGCCGCCAGCCCGACGCCCGGCGCCTTGCGCATGGTCTCGGTCAGGTCGTCGAGCAGCTCATGGAGGTATTTCCCGAAGCTGTCGACCGGCAGGCCCTTCAGCCTGAGGCGCGGATCGCCGAGGAGGATGATCTGTCGGACACTCATGGCCCGGAGTATATCGAGCGGGAGTCGCGCCTCGCGGGCGTCGCGCCTAGCGGGCGTCCTCGCCCGGGTCGTCACCGGCCGGGTCGTCACCGGCCGCGGGAGCGGACGGGTCATCGACCGCATCGGCGACGGCCGTCGCGGTGGCGCTGTCGTTGCCGTTCGTGCTGCCGGCCGCGGCCGCGGCCACGTCACGGCGGAGGTCCGCCGCGAGGACGCGGGACCGCTCGGCGATCCTGACACTGGCGTCCGCAGTCGCGTCGGCGGCCTTGTGGGCGATGGGGCCGGCGCGGTCGGCTGCCGCAGCTGCAAGCTCGGCTGCCTTGATTCCGACCTGGCGGACCACCGGACCCGCCTGCGTCGCGATCGTGTCGATCATCGCCTGCAACTGGGCGACCATCCGTTCGGCGGTCGTGCCGGTGCCCGCCTGGCTGCTGGTCGCGTCGTCGGACTTCCAGCCGAACGTCTCGTCCGCGGCGGGCGCCGCCGCGGTCGGGTTGGCCGAATCGTCGGCCGGCGCGTCGGTTGGTGGATTCTGCTGCTCGTCCATCGTGCGTCTCCTGTTCGGGCCGTCCATTCTCGCCCGGATCGAGGCGGGGCGCCAATCGGCCCCAACCGGCACGCTGCCGCGCGAGGGGCACGACGCGCGGCTCACGCGGGCCCCGGATCTGGTCCGAGGCGAGCGGCTTTCCTTCTACAGAGAACGGGATCGTCCTCAGAGCCGGTCTCCGACCCGGTAGCCCGGCAGATTTCCACTCCCGAGGGAATCCTGGGCACCTCCGGGCGCCGGGACGCCGATTCTGTTCACTCGAGCAGGAAACCTGCCCGACTGGCGTCGCGCGCGCGGCCCAGACGTCGCCGTGTCGCCCGTGCTAGAGGAGCGACTCCGGGTCGACGTCGACCGACCACGGGGCGTCGAGGCCGCCGTCCAGGAGCGCCACCGGATCCTCACCGCGAAGCACGACATTCCAGCGCCAGCGCTCCGCGCGACGGGCGATGTACGCGGGAGCCGGCCCGATGACGGCGACCAGGCTGCCGCGCTCGACGGCTCGCTCGCGGAGGCGAACGGCCATCGCCATCGCCTCCGCCTCGGCGGCCGATCGATCGGTGAGGCCGACGGTCAGCTTGACGAGCCGGCCGAAGGGCGGCGAGCCGAACCGGCGGCGCAGCTCGAGCTCGGCGTCGTAGAACGCCGAGGCGTCGTCCTCGGCCACGGCTCGAATCGCGGGGTGATCGGGCTGGTAGGACTGGATGATCGCCCGGCCGGGCCGGTCACCGCGACCCGCCCGTCCCGCGGCCTGGGCCAGGAGCTGGTACGTCCGCTCCGCCGCGCGCTCGTCCGGCAGGTTGAGCGCGACATCGGCAGACACGACGCCGACGAGCGTGACGTTCGGGACGTCGATTCCCTTCGCGACGAGGCTCGTCCCGACGAGCACGTCGATCCCGTGATTCTGGAATGCGTCGAGGACCCGTTCCGCGCCACCCCGTCGCTCGACGACGTCGCGGTCCAGGCGGCCGACGCGGAACGTCGGAAAGCGATCCCGGACCTCGCGCTCCACCCGCTCCGTACCACCCCCCAGGTACCGGATCCGGGCCGACCCGCAGGCCGGGCAGCGGCTCGCGACGGGGGTCGCCCGACCGCAGTGGTGGCAGCGCAGCGTGGTGCCCGCCTGGTGGTAGACGAGCGGCCGCTCGCACTCCGGGCAAGCCTGCACGTGGCCGCAATCGCGACACAGGACGACCGACGCCGTCCCCCGCCGGTTGATGACGAGGATCGCCTGGTCGCCGGCCACGAGATCGAGCGACCCCAGCGCGGCGACGAGCAGGCCGGAGAGCAGGCCGCGATTGCCCTCGCGAAGCTCCGATCCTGAGGTCGACGACTTCGACCGTCGGCCGGCTGCCGGTCGGTCGCGACGGCAGGACGATCCGCCGGTACGTCCCGGCGCGGGCCCGACCGATGCTGTCGACCGCCGGCGTCGCGCTGCCGAGGATCGCGGCGGCCCCGGCGCGTTCGGCCAGGCGGAGGGCGGCATCGCGTGCCTGGAGGCGCGGCGTCCGATCGCTCTTGTAGGTCCCCTCGTGCTCCTCGTCGACGATGACGACGCCGACGTCGGCGAGCGGGGCGAGGACGGCCAGGCGCGTCCCGACGACGATGTCGATGTCGCCGGCGCGGATCCGGCGCCACTCGTCGGCTCGTTCGCCCTCGCCGAGCCCGGAGTGGAGCACCGCGACCCGCGCCGCGAGATCCGCCCGGAGGCGATCGACCAGCGGCATCGCGAGTGCGATCTCCGGGACGAGCACTAGCGCCGGCCTGCCGAGCTCCAGCGACGTGGCGATGGCCTCGACGTAGATCGCGGTCTTGCCTCCGCCGGTCACGCCGTCGAGGAGCAGCGGCGTCGGGTCGCGGGCCGCGATCGCGGCATTGGCCGCCGCGACGGCGGTGGCCTGCGGCCCGGTCAACGCTGCCCCGGGAGGACGGCCGCCGCGCAGCCCGACCGGCCGGCTGGCGAGGGGCAGGCGCGGCCGCTCGCGGACGTCGACGGCGAGGAGCCCGCGACGCGCCAGACCTGCGATCGCCCCGTGGCCGTGGCGTTCCGAGACGCCGGAGCCCGGCGTGCCGATCGTCCGAGCATCGGCGGATGGCCGCCAGCTCGAGGAGGGCCGCGACCTGCCGCGGTCCGAGCGGGCGTCCTGCCGGCCGGTCGCCCCCGGCGCGCACGGCCTCCAGCGCGATCACCGCGGATCTGCCGTCGTCGGTCAGCCGGAGCCAGCGTTCGTAGCGCGGACCGGCGCCGGCGACCGAGCAGGGTCCAGTCGAGCGTGAGCAGGCCGTCCGACTCCAGCCCGCGGAGGCGCCGGATCAAGCCGGCGCGGCCTTCCGGGGCGACGAGATCGCGGACCGCCCGCTGGCCGCGGTCGAGTTGCTCGAGGAGGTCGCGGTCGGGAGGCGGCGAGATCGTCGGGCAGGTCGCCCGGGCTGGCGCTCGGCAACGAGGTCGAGCCGTTCGAGCAGGCCAGGCGGGAGCATCGCCCGGATCACGATGCGCCGGCGGCGCGAGGTAGTGGTCGGCGATCCAGCGTGCGAACGCGAGTGACAGCGGCGGCAGGAGCGGTCCATCGCTCCGGACGCGGGCGGCGATCGGCTTGAGTGCGATCGCCGTCGGGCCGGCATGGCTTCGCCGAGGACGACGCCAAGCGCCTGGCGCCGCCCGAACTCGACGAGGACCGCCTCACCCGGCGACGAGGTCGGCGAGGCGCGCGGGGACCGCTGTAGGTGTACGTCCGGTCGCCCGCCGCCGCCGGCCGCGTCGATCGCGACCTCGACCGCCTCCGCCGTCGCGGACGGCCGCGCCATCAGCTTCGGCTGCCCGACCGCCACCGCCCGATTGTCGCAGGGCCGGCGAGCCGGTGGGTCAGACGCGGACGCGCCGCTCCGGATGCGCGGTGCTCTTCCGCGATGATTTCGTCTATCCGCTCGGCGGTGCGCTCGACCTGGCCGGTCTCGTTGGTGACGACGTGGTCGTAATCCGTCCTGGCGGGCCAGCTCGATGGCGGCGTTTGCGCTGGCGGAGCTCGAGTTCGTCGGCGCTCTCCGTTGCGCGGTCGCGGAGCCGCTGGAACAGCTCCTCGAGGGACGGCGGGATCACGAAGATGAGGAGCGCCTCGGACACCTGGTCCTTGACGACCCGGGCGCCCTGGACATCGATCTTCAGGATCACGTCACGGCCGGCCTGGAGCGCCTCCGGACCTGGTCGCGCGGTGAGCCGTACCAGTTGCCGTGGACCTCGTTCGCCTCGAGGAAGCCGCCGCTGCGCGCGCATGCCGCAGGAACTCGTCACGGCTAGGAAGTGGTAGTCGACGCCGTCGATCTCGCCATTGCGTGGCGTCCGGGTCGTGCAGGTGACGACGTAGTGGCGATCCCCGTCGCGGCCGGACTCGTGCTCGCGTGCGTCGGAGCGCGTCGATGATCGTGTCCTTGCCGACGCCCGACGGCCCGAGATGATGACGAGCATCGCCCCCGGCGCGCCCTCGACGACAAGTCGGGCCGCCCGGGATCCGGAGATATCGAACCGAGCGGATCCGTGTCACCTGTCATCTGGGCATCGCTGCCATCGCGCGAAGACCCTCGACGACCCGCTCGAGCTCCGGCGGCAGCGGCGCCTCCGCGCGGATCAGGTCGCCCGTCGAGGGCGAGGTCAGTTCGAGACGCCAGGCGTGGAGGAACAGCCGCTCCGAGGCCGCCGGGACGTCGGGGCCGCGCCGCGACGTGCCCGTGCCGTAGACCGGGTCGCCGGCGACCGGGTGGCCGATCGCATCGAGGTGGACGCGGATCTGGTGCGTCCGGCCCGTGACGAGGTCGAGCTCGAGGAGCGTCCAGCCGGCGAACCGCTCGCGGACCCGGTAGCCGGTCGTCGAGGCCGGCCGTCGGCGACGACCGCCATCCGGGTCCGGTGCTTCGGGTCCCGGCCGATCGGCGCCTCGATCCGGCCGACGCGCGGCCGCGACCTCGCCGTGGACGAGGGCGAGGTACGTCTTCTTGACCCGTCGCGCCTTGAGCTGGGCCATCAGCGAGTGCTGCGCGCGCGTCGTTCTTGGCGACCATCAGCAGGCCGCTCGTGTCGCGGTCCAGCCGATGGACGATGCCCGGCCGCTGGACGCCGGCGATGCCGCCGAACGTCCGACGCCGCCGCCGCGGGCGAGCAGCGCGTTGACGAGCGTGTCGCCGCTGTGGCCCGGCGACGGATGGACGACGAGTCCCGCGGGCTTGTCGACGATGAGCAGGTCGGCGTCCTCGTAGACGACGCTGACGTCGATCTCCGGGCCGGGCTGAGGTCGAGCGGCGAGGCCTCCGGGACGACGAGGCGGAGGGGCGTCCCGGCGCCGACGACCGCATTGGCCTTGAGCGGGACGCCGTCCGACGTCAGGTGCCCGGCCGAGATGAGCTTCTGGACGTGGCTCCGCGACAGGCCGGTGACATCGGCGAGGTAGCGGTCGACCCGCTGCGCGGCGGCGTCGTCGGGGACGCGGAGGAGGCGCGTGCCCGGCGCGGTCGCGTGAACGGCCGGCTCAGGACGGGCGTCCGGTCGTCAGGCATCGCCGCCGCCGGCTCGGGCGCGGCCGCTGCTCGGCGAGCGACGGGCGCAGCGCTGCGAGATCAGCAGCAGGATCGCGCAGGCTGATCGCCGAGTCGGCCGACATTGAAGGTGTAGAAGCGCAGGTCGCCGATCCCGGCGTCGACGAAGTCGACGACGTAGCCGAGGCGGAGCCGGTCGATCAGGTTGCCGATGCGCGCCGCCGAGGAGCAGGCCGAGCGCGACCGACATGTACAGCGATCGGCCCGACCGGGCGTGGTAGGCGACGATCAGCGCCGATCACGCCGAGCGAGACGATCCCGAACAGGACCGCGCTCTCGCGGAACATCCCGAACAGCGCGCCGTTGTTCTGGCTGTTGACGAGCCGCAGGTAGTCACCGACGACTGCGACCGACGTCGCCGGGCGCGAGTCGACGAGACGATCCAGGCCTTGGTCAGCTGGTCGGCGACGACGATGCCGGCAGCGAGCCCGACGAAGACGCGGCCAGACGCGGTCGTGCCGTCATCACCCGCCCTGCCGTCGCGAGCGGAGATCGAGGCCAGTGCCGTCTGTCAGCGTCGATCGAGCCGGTCGTCGATGCGCCGGAACCGTCCGGCCGGTCGCGGGGCGAGCCGAGGCGATCGAGTCGGCGAGGACGTCGGCGCGCCATCGTCGGCGAGGTGAGCGGCGACCGCCGGCGACGAGGCCGTCGACCCAGAGCCTCGATCCGATCGTCGAGGGCGAGCCCGGCATCCTTGCGCAGGTCCTGGATCGCCCGCTGGAGCTCCCGGGCGTCACCCTCCGCTCGCGAGCTCCGGCGTCAGCTCCGTGTCGATCACGACGACGAGCCCCTCGTCGCTGGCGACGGCCGTCCCGGGCCGCGGGGTTGCCTGGATCTCGACCTCGTCCGGTGCGAGCGTGACGCCGGCGAGCGTGACGGAGCCGTCGGGCTGGATCTCGAAGGCGCCCTCGCGGGCCGCCGCCATGACCGCAGGGATCGCCGCGTCCGAGCTTCTTGCCGATCTTCGGCAGGAGCGGCTTCACCCGCCGCTCGACGAGCTCCGACTCGTCGCCGATGAGCTCGATCGTCTTGACGTTGACCTCCTCGCGGATCGAGGGCGAGGAGCGCTTCCCGCTCCGGCAGGTCGCCGCCGGGCAGCGCGAGCCAGAGCCGGGCGAGCGGCTGGCGGACCTTCAGCCCGGCCGTCCCGCGGAGCGTCCGCGCGAGCTCGACCGCGTGGCGGGCGGTCTCCATCGCCCCCTCGAGGCCCGGCGCGCGGCGTGCTGCCAGCTCGTCGGCCGGCCAGCGGGTCAGGTGGACGGAGTCGGGCGCGGTCGGGATCGACCGCCGCGACGAGGTTGCCGTACATCGACTCCGCGAGGAACGGCAGGAGTGGCGCAAGGACCCGGGCCAGGCTGACCAGGGCCTCGTGGAGCGTGGCGAACGCGGCGTCGCGGTCCGCACGCTCGTCGCTCCGCGAGAACCGCCGCCGCGACAGGCGGAGGTACCAGGTCGAGAGGTCGTCGATGAACGTCGAGATCCGGCGGGTGGCCCCGAGCGCGTCGTAGTCGGCCAGTCGGGCTCCCGCCTCCTCGGCGAGCGCGGCCGCCCGCGACAGGATCCAGCGGTCCATCGGCGAGCGCTCCTCGACCGGCGGCCCGCCGCCGCGGGCGAATCCTGTCTCGGCTCAGGCGACCAGCCATAGAGCCGGGCGTACGTCACGAAGAAGGAGTAGACGTTCCAGAGCACGAGCAGCTCGCGCCGGGCGTCGTCGGCGGCGTGCCAGCCGAACCGGATGTTCTCCTCCGGCCGGGCGGTCATGAACAGCCAGCGCATGACGTCGACGCCCATCCGCTCGGCGGCCTCGTCGAAGTCGATCGCGTTGCCCCAGCTCTTGTGCATCGGCCGGCCGTCCTCGCCGTAGACGAGCGCGTAGCCGAATATCGTCTCGAACGGCGGCTCACGGCGGAGCACGGTGCCCATCGCCAGCATCGAGTAGAACCAGTTGCGGAACTGGCCGGGGAAGCTCTCGGTGATGAAGTCGGCCGGGTACCACTGCGCCCAGTAGGCCGGGATCCTCGCGGAAGTGGAGCGTCGAGAACGGCACGATGCCGGCGTCGAGCCACGGGTTGCCGACGTCCTTGATCCGCTCGACGGTCCCGCCGCACGAGGGGCAGCTGATCTTCACCGCGTCGACGAATGGCCGGTGGGGGGTATGGCCCTCGAACGCGTCCCAGCCCTCGACGGCCCTCCGGCGCAACTCGTCGCGCCCGCCGATGACCTCGATCGTCCCGCAGGCGCCACAGTCGTAGATCGGCAGCGCCAGCCCCCAGTAGCGCTTCTTGCTGATCATCCAGTCGTGCATGTTCAGGAGCCAGTCGAGCTCCCGTTCGTAGCCGAAGCCCGGGATCCAGCGGATCTGGTCGACGATCTCCATGATCCGGTAGCGGAGGCTCGCGTCGACCTCCTGTCTCGTCAGCTCCGAGCGGGGCTTGTCGTAGACGGGCCCATGCTGATGAACCACTCGTCGACGAGCCGGAACACGAGTGGCGTCTGGCAGCGCCAGCAATGCGGGTAGCGGTGAACGTACGGCTCGAGGCGGTAGAAGCGCCCCTCGCGCCTGAGGTGCTCGACGATGGGGTCGACGACGTCGCGCACGTCACGTCCGGACAATGACCCGAAGCCGTCGATGACGATGCCGCTCTCGTCGATCGGGGCGATGACGGGGAGCCCCAGCTCCTTGCCGAGCGCGAAGTCCTCCGATCCGCAGCCGGGCGCGATGTGGACGATGCCGGTGCCCTCGTCCTCACCGACCTCGTCCCACGCGACGACGCGGTGCTCGTACGGCACCTCAGGAGCGTCGCGGGTCCCAAGGGCGAATGCCGCGCGAACGGCAGTGAGGTGATCGAACGGCCCCTCGTAGCGCCAGCCGACGAGGTCGGCGCCGGGCCGCTCTTCGACGACCTCGAACGGTCCCTCGAGCGCGGTCTTGAGCGTGCCCTTCGCCAGCCACTGGAGTGACTCGCCCTGGCGCACGAGGACGTAGGCCAGGTCCACGCCGACGGCCGCGGCCACGTTGGCGGTCAGCGTCCAGGGCGTGGTGGTCCAGACGAGGAGCGCTTCCCCCGGCCGGTCCACGAGGGGGAACCGCACCGTCAGGCCGGGGTCCTCGCGATCCGCGTAGCCCTCGTTCATCTCCATCTCGGAGAGGCCCGTCCCGCAGCGGGCGCACCAGGGCATCGTGTCGTGGCCCTTGTAGACGAGGCCCTGCCGGTGGCACTCGGCGAGGAAGCCCCAGATCAGGTCGTTGTTCTCGTTGCTGAACGTGAAATAGCTGCCACCGGTGTCCTTCATCCCGAGCCGCCCGACGAGCATCTCGACGGTATCGGTGACCGGGCCATCGGGGCCCTCGGTCGTCGTCACCTGGCCCGGGTCGGCGGCCAGCAGATCGCGCAGCCGGCGCAGCTCGTGCGGGTCGTTCCAGTCCATCCACATCCCGAGCCGGATCGACTGCTCGGTCTGGCGGGCGGCGTACGTCAGGACGCGCTGCTTGCACTGGCTGACGAACTCGGCGATCCCGTAGTCCTCGATGTCACGCTTGCTCGTGAAGCCGAGGTCGCGCTCGACGTTGACCTCGACCCAGAGTCCCTGGCAGTCGAAGCCGTTCTGGTAGCGCTCGCTCTCGCCGTGCATCGCGTGGAAGCGCTGGAAGACGTCCTTGTACGCGCGGCCCCAGGCGTGGTGGACGCCCATCGGGTTGTTGGCCGTGATCGGCCCGTCGAGGAAGCTCCAGCTGCGACCGCTCGCGTTCTGGGCGCGTAGCCGGGCGAAGGTCCGTCGCTCTCGCCAATCGGCGAGAATCTCGTGCTCCTGGGCGATGAGATCGGGCTTCGCGCTGACGGGTCGGAACATCGGGCCTCGGCTGCGACGGGGTGGCGCGGGCCACCGAGAACGGGCGTCCGAGTATCCTACCCGCGATGCAATCTGCGCAGGAGGCGGGTCCGCGTGCCCGCTCGCCGTTCGTTGCGGCCGTGCTCTCCGTGTTCCTTCCGGGCCTCGGTCACGCGTACGCGGGCGCCTACCACCGCGCCCTCGGCTTCGCCGCTGCGCCGATCCTGCTCTTCGCCCTCCTCGCCGGCGTCGTGCTCCGCGCCGACCAGGCCGAGCTGCTCGGTCTGCTCCTGGCCCCGTGGGTCCTGCCGAGCGTCTTCGTCCTCAACCTCATCGCGCTGCTCTATCGCCTCGCGGCGATCGTCGATGCCTACCGGGTGACGGTGTTCCTCAATGCCCTTGCCGTCAGCGGCGGCGGCCGGCTCGGCAAGCCGCGGATCGTCTTCAACCCGGTCTCGATCGGCGGCCTGCTGGCCGTGATCCTGGTGATGTCCGGCGGCCACATCGTGGTCGCTCGCTACGACCTGGCGGCGCTCGACCTGCTCAGCAATGGCTGCATCTTCATCACGAGCGACCAAGAGTGCCACGAGCCGTCCCCGTCGGAGAGCGTCGGGCCAACGGATGAGCCGGCGGAGAGCACCAGCGCCGAACCCAGCGTCACCGAGCCGCCGGTCCAGGGCACAGCGCTGCCGAACGCGACGATCCCGCCATGGGACGGCAAGGAGCGCCTGAACATCCTGCTCATCGGGAGCGACCAGCGCCCCAAGCAGGGCACCTACAACACGGACACCCTCATCGTCGTCTCGATCGACCCGACCACGAAGCAAGTCGCGATGTTCAGCCTGCCACGCGACACCGTCGACGTTCCGATGCCGTCGGGACCGCTGCGCCAGGCGTTCGGGTCGGTCTACTCGCGCAAGATCAACGCGTTCTTCACGTCCGTCCGCAATCGGGCCGACCTGGTCGCCGGCACGGACCGGACGCGCGGCTACAACGGGCTCAAGCTCGTCCTCGGGAACCTCTACGACCTCGACATCAAGTACTTCGTCGAGGTCAACTTCGACGGCTTCAAGCAGGTCGTCGATGCGATGGGTGGGGTCACGATCAACGTCCAGATCCCCGTCACCGACGAGACCTACCCGTCCGACACGGGCCGCCTGTCCCGCGTCTACATCCCGGCCGGGCTCCAGCACATGACCGGGGCCCAGGCCCTCGTCTACGCCCGGTCCCGCCACAGCGGCCAGGGCGACTTCGACCGTGGCGCCCGCCAGCAGCGGGTCCTGACGTCGCTGCGCGAGCAGGCGAACATCGGCAACCTCATTCCCAGGATCCCGGACCTGACCCAGGCTCTCGCGGCGACCGTCCGGACCGACATCCCGCAGTCGGAGCTGGCGAAGCTCGCCGGCCTCGCGGGGAGCGTCGACACGAAGAACATCCGGTCCTATGTGTTCACGCCTCCGCGCTACCAGACGGAGCACGCCCAGAGCTCGCGCGGCTACATCGTCGTGCCACGGGTCGATGCAATCCGGGAAGCCGTCGCCAACGCGTTCAAGGTCGATCCGCAGCTCGAGGACCGGCGCGACGCATTCGGCCAGGAGGGCGGATCCGTCTGGGTCCTGAACGGCTCGGGCAGGCCGTCACAGGCGACCAACGTCGCGGCCTATCTCGAGTACTACGGGATCACCGCATCGGCGCCGAACCAGAAGCCCGACGCGATTCCGCCCGCCACGCGAATCGTCGTCTACAACGGCGCCGAGGCGAACCTGACCGCCACGATCGAGTTCCTCGAGGCGCTCTTCAAGACGACCGTCGTCCTGCAGAACGACCCCGCGGTCCGCGTCGACATCGTCGTCACGACGGCCAAGTCGACCGCCGATCTCGTTCCGCCGACGGCGCCATAGCCCCGGTCGCGGCGACGCTCAGGCCTGGGTGATCTCCGTGAGCCAGTGGCTGTACTCCGGCAAGCGCCCGCGGACGGCGTCGAAATATCGCTCGCGGACCAGCCGGCCGATCGGGCCGACTTCGCCCGACCCGACCGGGCGGTGGTCGATCTCGATGACCGGCGAGATCTGGACGCCCGTGCCGCACAGGAACATCTCGTCGGCGATGTAGAGCTCCGAGCGGTCGATGGACCGGATCTCGACCGGGATCTTCTCGTTCCGGAGCAGCTCGACCATCGCCTTCCGGGTCACGCCCTCGAGGATGTCATCGGTCACGGGCGGCGTGATCGCCACACCGTCGCGGACCATGTACAGGTTGGCGGCCGAGGCCTCGTTGACGTGTCCGTCGGCGGTGAGGACGACCGCCTCGTCGAACCCGTTGAGCTCCGCCTCCGACTTCTGGAAGGCCATGTTCACGTAGCCGCCGACGATCTTGCCGCGCGCCGGAAGCGCCTCGTCCGCATTCCGCCGCCAGGACGACGACATGACGCGCACGCCGGATTCGGTGTCGATGTAGTTCCCGAACGGCAGGGCGACGATGTACAGCTCGTTCTCGAGGTGGTGGAGCCGGACGCCGATCGCCTTCGTCGACTTGTAGAACGACGGGCCGGATGTAGGCGTCCTCGCGGAAGTCGTTGCGCCGGATCGTCTCGACGATCAGCCCGGTCAGCTCGTCGACCGACGGGACGTTCTGCATCAGCAGGATCCGGCACGACTGGCGCAGCCGCTCGACGTGCTCACGGAGCTTCAGGCCGTAGAGCTTGCCCTGCTCCGGATTCCAGTACGCGCGGATCCCCTCGAACGTCGCGGTCCCGTACATGAACGCGTGGGTCATGATGCTGACCTTCGCCTCACGCATCGGGACGTACTTGCCCTCGAAGTAGCAGATGAGGCTCTCGAGATCCGGCGCGGGCGCGGAGCCGGTGGATGGCGCCGGGGCCGCGCCGGAGGCCGATTCGGCTGCCGGTGCTGTGGACGTCTTCTGGGTCAGCATGTGAACGGCGCTCCTGCGTGGATCGGCGGCGCCGGAACGCCGCGATAGCGGTCGTCGGACGGTCGGCCGAGTATACCAGCGGCCCTTCCGAGTCCGGTCCGGCTGGCGGACCAACGAGCGGAGGAGGGGTCTGCGACCGGGCGACTCGGGCGTGCCGGGTGTCATCCGGTCCGGATCGCGGACCAACGAGCGGAGGAGGGGCCGGAATCGGGGCGCGTCGACAGCCGCGTGCCTGGTCGTTTGCCCGTTGGCCCTCCTGGCGGACCACGATGACGACGCCGGCCCCCCTTGGGGCCGATCGAGGGGTCTCGTTCGTCACTTGGTCCGGCTGGCGGACCAAAGCCGCGGGCGGACCACAGCCGCGCCGCGGACCGGCCCCTAGACCGCCCCGGCCAGGGCCGCGATCACGGTCACCAGGTAGACCAGGTAGAACGCCCCGCCGACGAGCAGTCGGCGGCCGGTCAGACGGCCGGCCCTGGCCATCGGGACGAAGATCAGGGCCGACGACAGGAAGGCGATCCCCGCTGACGCGAACGCCAGGCGGCTGCCGTCGGTGAAATGCCAGGCATCGGCGGCGAAGAGCAGGGCAACCACGGTCGGGATCGTCGACTGGAAGACCATCGCTCCGGTGATGTTGCCCATCGCGAGGGTGTCCTTCCCCTGTCGGACCCAGATGACCGAGTTGAACTTCTCGGGCAGCTCGGTCGCGATGGGCGCGATCACCAGGGCAAGGAGCGCCTCGTCGAGCCCGAACGAGGTCGCCAGGTGCTCGACCGAGCCCACGAAGAAGTACGCCCCGGCCACGATCAGGGCGAGCGATGCGAGGACCTGGACGTTGACGATCCGCAGGCGCGGGACGCGGGGATCGGCGGCATGGGCGCGTCGATCGAGGCGCCGGAACCGAAGGGGAGCGAGATCCTCCGCGTCGACATCCGGATCGGCCTCGAAATGACCCTTCACGTACCAGCCGTAGATGCCGATGAGGATCGCGGCGACGATCCACTTCAGCCAGGCGGGTTCGAGCGGCAGGAACGCCGCGCCGATCGCCAGCGCGTAGGCGATCCCGAAATAGCGCATGTCGTGGGCGAGGACGACGGTGTCGACCGGCATCACGTCGCGGGCCGGACGATTCCGCGCGACGACGAGCACCGCGACCCCTGTCACGAACATCGCGAGCGTCGAGAGCATGAACGGCGCACCGAGGATCGCGCCGACGCCGATCCCGTGGGACGAGGCCGATCCCCCGCCGGTCAGGATCGCGATGATCGGGATCATCGTTTCGGGGAGAGCGGTGCCCACGGCCGCGAGCACCGAGCCCACGGCCCCTTCGGCAAGCTCGAGCTTGCGCCCGAACCACTCGATCCCGTTGGTGAACAGCTCGGCGCCGGCGAGGATGATGATGAAGGCGGCCACGAGGATGAGGATGTCCACCCGATCAGCCCTCCAGGCCGCGGGCCAGGGCGACGCTCAGCCCGATGACCATCAGGATCAGGATGGACACGATCGTCATGGTCCGCTCCCTCTGTCGGGCGAACCCGATGAGCGCGGCGACGACCCGGGCGGACGGTGTCGCGACGACGGCGACCAACCCGAGCCACATGAACCCCGCCGGGCGGCCGTGGATCAGGTCGTCGACGATCAGGTCAGGCTGGAACGATGGGCCGCCGGCGAGGGGATCGATCTGTCTCACGAACAGGAGCACGACGCCGGCCGCGAGCAGGGCGACGGACACGTACGTGCCGTACGTCAGGAGGCGAGCGATCGAGTGATCGAGGTCGGCGGGTTGCCTGTGACCGGGATCAGCGGTCAACCGAGGGCTCGCTGGAGCATCTGCCACGCAGTGTAGAGGAGGATCGCGACGAACAGTCCGCGCAGGACCCGCAGCTGGATCCGGTGCGCGATCCTCGATCCGAGGCTGGCGCCGAGGAACACGCCGATCGCGGTCGGCGACGCGACATACGGGTCGATCCCGCCCCGAAGCAGGTAGATGATCGCGCTCGCGGATGCCGTGATCCCGATCATCAGGTTGCTCGTCGCGGTCGCGACGCGGAGCGGGACCCCCATGACCACGTGCATGACGGGAACCTTGACCAGCCCGCCGCCGATCCCGAGCAGCGCCGACGTGACTCCGGCAAAGATGCTTCCGACCACGCCGAACCCGAGGTGGCGAACCCGGTAGCCGGGCCCTGACAGCCGCGCGAGCAGCGAGCCGTCATCGGCCGTGGGCGCCGTGCCGGTCGTCGCCTCGCCGTCCTCCGGCGCTGGGTCGCGCCGCCGCGCCATCGTCACCGCGACATAGAACAGGAGCGCGGCGAACAGCAGCTCAAGGCCGTTCTCCGGCAGGATGAACGCCAGGAGGCCGCCGACGAGTGCGCCGGTCGCGGTGAAGAGCTCGAGCATCATTCCGAGACGGAGGTTCGCGACACGTCGCTCGAGGTAGACGCCCGCCGACGCTCCGCTCGTCACGATGACGCAGACGAGGCTGACGCCGACGGCGGTCAGGAGCGGCAGGTTGAAGACGAGGGTCAGGAGCGGAACGATCAGGATTCCGCCGCCGAGGCCCAGGAGCGACCCGAAGAGCCCGGCCGCGATCCCCCCGCCGATGAGGACGAGGCCGTCTATCACGGGCGAGGTCGCTCGGGGCGAGCCATCAGGTCAGCGTCGCCTCGCCGCGAACGGGCGGCCGCTAGGGCCGCAGGTGCTGCGGGGCGTAGGGTAGGAGCGCCACGATCCGGGCTCGCTTGAGCGCGACCGCCAGCTCGCGCTGGTGCGCGGCACAGGTGCCGGTCTTGCGGCGTGGCTCGATCTTCGCCCGCTCCGAGAGGTAGCGGCGCAGCCGGTTCACTTCCTTGTAGTCGATCGCGACGGTCTTGTCAGCGCAGAACGCGCAGACCTTCCGGCGGCGTCGGTCGCGGTAGTAGTCGTCGCGCTTCTTCGATCGTGCTGGCGGCATCTGTTGTTCTCCTCGGGGCGCCGGTCGGCGTGTGCCGGAGGCGCGTCAGTGGTCGGTCAGGTGGGCGTTCAGAACGGCAGGTCGTCGAGCTCGGTGTCGTCCATGCCGCCACCACCGCCGCCGCCTCGCGGTGCACCGGAGGGCGCCCCGCTCGCCGCCGGAGCCGCGAACTGGCCCTCGCCGTCCTCGCGAGTCCGCTTCTCCAGGTTGACGACGCTGTCGGCGGTGATCTCGAGCGAGGTCCGAGCCTTGCCGTCGCGGCCCTCGAACTCGCGGGTCTTGAAGCGACCCTCGACGAAGACCCGGTTGCCCTTGCGGAGGTTCTCGGCGGCACGTTCCGCCCGATCGCCCCAGACACTCACGCGGAACCAGTCGGTCGCTTCGACCCACTCGCCTGTCTGCTGGTTCTTCGTGCTCTGGTTGACGGCAACGTTGAACTGGGTGACCGGGCGGCCGTTCGGCGTGTAGCGCATCTCGGGATCGGCGCCCAGGTTGCCGATGATCATCGCCTTGCAAAGTGCCATCGTCGTCCGCCCTCAGTCGATCGCGGCCGGGGCCGCTTCGGTCTCGGATTCGTCGATCCGCTCCGTGTCGTCGTAGTCCTCGATCTCGTCCTCGGCCGGTGGGAGGCCGGTATCGTCGACGACGTCCTCGTCGGAGCCGTCCGGTCGGGTCGCCTTCGTCGGCCGTTCGACGCGGGTCACGAGGTGGCGCAGGACCTCCTCCGTGATCAGCAGGCTCCGCTCGAGCTCGACGATCACGTCGCCGGGAGCCTCGAACAGCACGATATGGTACGAGCCCTCGCGATACCGGTCGATCTGGTAGGCGAGGCGGCGGCGGCCCCAGGGGGCGACCTTGACGATCTGCCCGCCTCCGGCGCTCACCTGCCGGGTCGTGCGGTCGATGACCGCCTGGGCCTTGTCGTCTGCGACATCGGGTCGCAGGATCAGCATCAGTTCGTATCGGCGCATGCGCCAGGACACTCCTTCCAATGGGATCTGCCCCGCTGACGGCGATCGCCGGCGCGGAGCCGAAAGGAAACGGCCCGGAGTCTATCACGACCCCGGGGCCCGGGAGCCCGCTCCCCGGCGAGCGAGCAGGCGGACACGCGAGCGGCCCGTCGCGACCTCGGGACCTCGGGACCTCGGGACCTCGGGACCCGGGACCCGGGACCCGGGACCGTGAGTCAACAGCATCACCCGTTCGATGCGCTCGATGGTGCCCGCCCCGGCCCTACGGTCGCCTTCTGTGACCCGGAGTCACGAAGCAGCTCAGGAACGACACTCAGTGGTGCTGCCGTCGCCGGCACGCGGGCTCGGTGTTGACCCTGAGTCCCGTCCAGCCCACGGCCCCTTCCGCTGAGCCGCCGGGCGCGGGCCCACGGTATCCTCTCGGCCAGTATTCTCATGGTCCACACGCATTCCCCCAGACCGCGGAGGCTTCTTGCCTGCCAGCACCATCCTCCTGATCGAGGCCGACCCGGTGGCCGGCGAGGTCATCACCGGCGTCCTGACGAAGGTCGGCCATACCGTCACAACGGTCGCCGACGGAGCCCAGGCCATCCCGAGCGTCGTCGAGCATCAGCTCGCAATCCTGGACGTGGTCTCCGGGTCCAGATCGGTCGTCGACATCTGTCGCGAGATGCGGTCGACACCCGCCCTCGCCCGGATCCCCATCCTGTGCGTCGGCCAGACCGACGACGTCGAGGACCGGATCCGGTTCCTGGAGGCCGGCGCCGACGACGTCATGGCGAAGCCCTTCGATGCCCGCGAGCTGGAGGCCCGGGTCGAGGCGCTCCTCCTGCGATTCCAGCGATCGAAGGACATGACCGTCCTGTCGCCCGACGGGCTCACCGTCACCAAGCAGCGACGCACGGTCTCGGTGCACAGCCCTCGGGGCGGCGTGGGGACGACCACGATCGCGACGAACGTCGCGATGGTCATGGCGCGCCAGCGACCGGATCGAGTGGTCCTGGTCGACCTCCACCTGCAGTTCGGCCAGGTAGCGACCCACCTGAACCTCCAGGTCAAGCAGTCGCTGGCCGATGTTGCCCGCGACGACGCCGCGATGCGGGAGCCCGAACTCCTCCGGACGTACGCCACCCGCCACGACAGCGGCCTCCACGTGCTTGCCGCCCCGACGTCCCCGGAGCTCGCCGAGCTCATCACCGCGGAACATGTCGACCGCATCCTCACGACGCTCCTCGAGTCCTACGAGTCGGTCATCATCGACGCCGGCTCGTGGCTGGACGAGCGGACGATGACGGTGTTCGAGCACAGTGAGACCGTCATCCTGGTTGTCTGCCCGGAGATCAGTGCGCTCAAGGCGCTCCATGGGCTGCTGGACTATCTCAACGAAGCGGGGTCCGTCGCAGAGAAGTCGACGTTCGTCCTGAACAACCAGTTCGCCCGCGAGGTGCTGAAGCTGCGCGACGTCGAGACCGCCCTTGGAACGAAGATCGCGTCGGAGCTGCCGTACGACCCGTTCCTCTATCTGAAGGCGGTGAACGAGGGCGTCCCGGTCATCCTCGGGGCTCCCCGCTCGCTGCCCGCCGAACGATTCGCCAAGCTGGCGGCGACCGCGTTCGGGCTGGACGGCATCACCGTTCTCGGCGAGACGCCCCCGAAGCGCACGAGCCTGTTCGGGGGCCTGATCCACCGCTGACCTGGACCGGCGAGCCGCATGGCGCGCGACGGCGCCGACCGGCCGCACCAGGATCGCTGGTGCCGGAGCAGGGGTTCGAACCCTGACGCCCTTGCGGGCAGCGGAGTTTAAGTCCGCCGCGTCTGCCTGTTCCGCCACTCCGGCCCGGCCGCATCGTACCGGTCACCGGTGCTGCCACGTCGGTCCCAGGCGTGCACGTGCACCCTCATGCGGGATTTCATCCTCAGACCCGCACCCCGTGAGGATCACGATAGACACATGGGCACGTCGTGTGGTCCTGCCGCCCGAGCGGACCGCGATCAGACCGATGAGACCCGGAGGGTGGTCAGGGAGCTGAAGACGCCTCGACATGGCGCCATCTACGCTCGTGTGGCACCCCCGAATGCCCGGCCGCATTCGCGCACGAAGGAGACCTCGTGATGCGCATACGGCGGCGGCTCCGAGCGGACAGCTCGCCCGCCTTGCCGACTCGGACCGGGGACTGAGGCTCCGACGAACGGCCTATCCGCCTCCGACCGCCAATCCGCGGCCGCGTCGCGCATGGGGCCGTGCTGGCGCGCGCTCACCGCGGAATCCGGGAGCGTGACGTGCTGAGCCTGCCCGCCGGCGAGACCGCGGTCCAGTCCGAGGCCCGCTACCGCGGGCTGCTCGAGGCGGCCCCGGACGCGATGGTCGTCGTCAACCAGGGCGGCGAGATCGTCCTGCTCAACGTCCAGGCCGAGAAGCAGTTCGGCTACCGCCGCGACGAGCTGCTCGGCCAGCAGGTGACACACATCATTCCCGAGGGCTTCGCCGAGCGGCTGATCGCCGACGAGCTGCGCTCCGCCGAGGACGCCCTGGCCCAGCAGATCGGGACCGGTATCGAGCTCGTCGCCAAGCGCAAGGACGGCAGCGAGTTCCCGATCGAGATCATGCTCAGCCCGCTCGAGAGCCCCGAGGGCACCCTCGTCACCGCCGCCATCCGCGACATCAGCGTCCGTCGGGCCGCCGAGGCCCGCTACCGCGGGCTGCTCGAGGCGGCCCCGGACGCGATGGTCGTCGTCAACCAGGGCGGCGAGATCGTCCTGCTCAATCTCCAGGCCGAGAAGCAGTTCGGCTATCGCCGCGACGAGCTGCTCGGCCAGCAGGTCACCAACATCATTCCCGAGGGCTTCGCCCAGCGGCTGATCGCCGACGAGCTGCGCTCCGCCGAGGACGCCCTGGCCCAGCAGATCGGGACCGGCATCGAGCTCGTCGCCAAGCGCAAGGACGGCAGCGAGTTCCCGATCGAGATCATGCTCAGCCCGCTCGAGAGCGCCGAGGGCACCCTCGTCACCGCCGCCATCCGCGACATCAGCGTCCGACGGGCCGCCGAGGCGGCCCTGAAGGGGCAGGCTCGGCTGCTGGATCTGGCCCACGACGCCATCGTCGTCCGCGACCTGGCCGGCCACATCATGTACTGGAGCAAAGGAGCGGAGGCGACGTACGGGTGGTCGTCTGAAGAGGCGATCGGCGAGGTCACGCACGAACTGCTCCACTCGGTCTTCCCGGGATCGCGGGCTGCCGTGGCGGCCGCCCTCGAGGCGGACGGCGACTGGAAAGGCGAACTCGGTCATACGGCCCGCGACGGTCGCAAGCTCATCGTCGAGAGCAGGCAGTCGGTCGAGCGAGACGCAAACGGCCGCGTACGGTCGATCCTCGAGATCAACCGCGACTTCAGCGCGCGCAAGGTGGCCGAGGCGCATCTCGCCCAGATGGAGGCCCGCTATCGCGGGCTGCTCGAGGCGGCCCCGGACGCGATGGTCGTCGTCAACCAGGGCGGCGAGATCGTCCTGCTCAATCTCCAGGCCGAGAAGCAGTTCGGCTATCGCCGCGACGAGCTGCTCGGCCAGCCGGTCACCAACATCATTCCCGAGGGCTTCGCCGAGCGGCTGATCGCCGACGAGCTGCGCTCCGCCGAGGACGCCCTGGCCCAGCAGATCGGGACCGGCATCGAGCTCGTCGCCAAGCGCAAGGACGGCAGCGAGTTCCCGATCGAGATCATGCTCAGCCCGCTCGAGAGCCCCGAGGGCACCCTCGTCACCGCCGCCATCCGCGACATCAGCGTCCGTCGGGCCGCCGAGGCGGATCTCCTTCAGAAGGTCGAGGACCTGGCCCGGTCGAACGAGGAACTCGGGCAGTTCGCCTACATCGCCTCGCACGACCTCCAGGAGCCGTTGCGAATGGTGGCCAGCTACACCCAGCTCCTGTCGAGGCGGTACAAGGGCAAGCTGGACAGCGACGCCGATGAGTTCATCGCGTTCGCGGTGGATGGTGCAACCCGGATGCAGGGATTGATCCAGGACCTGCTGGCCTACTCGCGCGTCGGGTCCCGCGGCCTGGAGATGGTTCCCACATCGAGCGAAGAGGCCCTGGAGCAGGCTCTCACGAACCTGCGCGGTGCCATCGAAGGCAGCGGCGCGATCGTCACTCACGGCCGCCTGCCGACCGTTCTCGCGGACGAGACGCAGCTCATCCAGCTGTTCCAGAACTTGGTCGGCAATGCCATCAAGTACCAGGACCCCGGCATCCCGCGCGTCCAGATCTCCGCCGCGAGGAGCGGCAGGAAGTGGACCTTCTCCGTCCAGGACAACGGCCTGGGCATCGACTCGGAGTACTTCGACAAGATCTTCGGCATGTTCCAGCGCCTCCACAAGCGGGAGGAGTTCGTCGGCACCGGCATCGGCCTCGCGATCTGCAAGAAGATCGTCGAGCGGCATGGCGGCACCATGTGGGTCGAATCCGAACCCGGACATGGTTCGACGTTCTCCTTCGTGCTGATCGGCGCCGAGATGCCGCCATGAACAAGCCGGCAAGCGCGCCACGGCGGGTGCTCCTGGTCGAGGACAGTCTTGGTGACGTCCGGCTCACCCAGGAGGCCTTCCACGAGGCCAATCCCGACATCGATCTGCACATTGCTGCGGACGGCGTGGAGGCCATGGCCTTCCTCCGGCACGAGGGTGACTATGCCGGCGCCGCTCAACCGGACCTGATCCTTCTCGATCTGAACCTTCCGCGGATGGACGGCCGCGAGGTGCTCGCCCGCATCAAGTCGGACCCGGGCCTGAAGATGATCCCCACGGTCATCCTGACGACCTCCGATGCGGAAGCGGACATCGTGAAGAGCTACCAGCTCCTGGCGAACGCCTACCTCACCAAGCCGGCCAAGTGGGACGCCTTCGTCGGCCTCGTCTCGAGCATCAACGACTTCTGGCTGATGCGCGTCAAGCTGCCGCAGCAGCAGGGTCGCTGATCAACGCCATGGATGCGAAGCAACGGACGATCAGAGTCCTGCTCCTGGTCGAGGACAACCCCGGCGACGCCCGGCTGTTCCGCGAGATGCTGAGCGAACAGGGCGCGGAGGCGACCGAGCTCATGCGCGCTGACGCGGTCCGCGACCTCCCGGAACGGCCGCGCCCATGAGCCTCGCGGTCATTACGAGGCGCGTGCTGGTCGTCGAGGACAACCGCGGCGATGTCCGATTGCTGCGCGAGATCCTCAAGGAGGACGTGGCGCACAAGACGGAAGTCACGCAGTTCGACACGATGGACCAGGCAGAGGGACACCTGTCGGAGCGTCCGGTCGACATCATCCTGCTCGACCTGGGGCTGCCCGACTCCATGGGACTGGAGGCCGTCCGACGGGCCCACCGGGCCGCACCCGGCATTCCCCTGGTGGTCCTGACCGGACTGGATGACGAGTCGCTCGCGGCACAGGCCCTGCAGGAAGGCGCACAGGACTACCTGGTCAAGGGCCAGATCGACACGCGGGGTCTCCTGCGAGCGATGCGCTACGCCATCGAGCGCAAGCTGCTCGATGAAGGTCGCAGGGTCACGGAGAGCCGGCAGCTCCAGGGGCAGAAGCTCGAATTCGATCGGGCGACTGGCCGGCGGCATCGCCCACGACTTCAACAACATGCTCTTCGCTATCCATGGCTACGCGGAGCTCCTGACCCAGGACATCGCCGGGCAGGACTCTGCCGCCCTCGATCCCGAGAGCATGTTGACGAGCGTCCGTGCGATCACCGAGGCTGCCGAGCGTGCCTCCACGCTGACGGCGCAGCTGCTCGCGTTCAGCCGGCAACAGATCGTCAGCCCGAAGGTGCTCGACATCAACGCGGCCGTGATGGGCGTCGAGCCGATGCTCGATCAGCTGACCGGCGAGAACATGCAGCTCGTCATGAAGCTCGACCCGGCAGCCGGCCATATCCGGGCGGACGCCGGGCAGATCGGGCAGATCATCGTCAACCTGGTCGTCAACGGCCGCGACGCCATGCCCGACGGGGGAACGGTGACGATCGAGACCGGCAACGCTTCGTTCGAGGCGCCCTACCGGGTCGACAACTTCGACATGAAGCCGGGGCCGTTCGTGCTCCTCGCGGTGAGCGACTCCGGCGTCGGGATGGATCGCCAGACACGCGAGCACATCTTCGAGCCTTTCTACACGACAAAGGAAGTCGGCAAGGGCACCGGCCTGGGCCTGGCGACGACGTACGGCATCGTCCGCCAGGCAGGCGGCCACATCTGGGTCTACTCCGAACCCGGGTACGGCTCCACGTTCAAGCTGTACTTCCCTCGCGTGGAGGACGCGGTGGACGAACCGCGGCCAGCGCCGGTCACGGCGATGCGCGGGAGCGGCAGGGTCCTGATCGTGGAGGACGAGCCCACGATCCGCGACATGGTCACCAAGCTCCTCGACCGAGCGGGCTTCGACGTTCTGGCGGTCGGCGACGGCGTTGAGGCGGTCTCCATCGCCCACCTGGCCCGGCCGATCGACGTCCTGGTGACCGACGTCGTCATGCCGGGCATGTCCGGCATCGAGCTCGCCGAACAGCTGATGGATAGGTACCCCCTGCTCGGCGTCGTGCTCCTCTCCGGGTACACGGAGGAGACCCTCGACATCGAGCGCGTCACGGGGAGGGGCGCCAAGTTCGTGCCCAAGCCGGTCACCTCGGACCAGCTGCTCCAGACCATCCTCGACGCCAGGTCCTCCCGTCGTTCCGCGGCGGACGGCCAGTGATCTCGACCGGTCCCGCACAAAGGGTGCTCGTCGTCGACGACGATTCGATCACGCGTCGACTCGTGGCGTTTGCCCTGCGTCGGGCGGCCTTCGAGGTCATCGAGGCGGCGGACGGCCGCACGGCCCTGGCCGACCTCGAAGGCGAAACGGTCGGATTCGTGGTCCTCGACATGGCCATGCCCGGGATGTCCGGGACCGAGGTGGTCCAGGCGCTTCGCGCCCGCCCGGACACGGCGACGCTGCCGATCCTGTTGATGACGGGCTCCGGCGACGTGGACAGCGTCATCGAAGCCCTCGCCGCGGGCGCCGACGACTTCGTGCCGAAACCGGTGCGGCTCGACGAACTCGTCGCGCGCGTCAACGCCCACCTGCGAAAGCAGGCGGCCTGGTCGCACGTGGTCGAGAACGAGCTCAGGAACCGCTCGAGCGTGGTCGCGGCGCTCGGCCGCATCAGCCTGTCGCAGGTCCCGGAGGAAGCCGCCGAGGCGGTCGTCCGCGAGCTGGCCGGACGGACCGACAGCGACTTCGTGTCCGTGCTCCAGCTCGGCCCTGGCGGCAAGTTGAACGAGCTCGCGACCTATGACCGCGCGTCGGGGGTCCGGGGCGGCGGGCACGTTCTCACGGCCTCCCGCGCCCGACACTTCCTGACCCGTGCCAGAGGAGGACCGTGGGTCGAGGAAGTCGACGGTCTCGTCGCCCACGTGCCGACCGCGTCGACCGCTTCCGCTCCCGAACTCGCGGCGGGAGCCCCGATCTACGCCGGTGACGACCTGGTCGGCATCCTGACGATCGGCATCACGGCCGAGGCGGGTAGGTCACCGCTCGTCCGACGGGCGAAGCTGCTTGCCGCGGCCATCGACTACGCGAACGTTCTCAGCACGAGGGTCGGCCCCGCGTTCGCCGATCGGCGCGACGTCGCAGCGACGCGCGCTCGATTACAGCTCGTCTTGACCGAGCACCAATTTCACCCGGTCTACCAACCGATCGTGGACCTCGAGACGCGAGCCGTCATCGGCTTCGAGGCCCTGACCCGCTTCCACGACGGCACGGAGCCCGACGTCCGGTTCACCGAGGCGCTGGACGCCGGGCTCGGAGCGGACTTCGAGCTGGCGACGATCCGCGCCGCACTCGACGGCGGGCGGCGGCTGCCGAAAGAGAGCTTCCTGTCGCTCAACCTGTCGCCCGGCTTCGTGCTGAACGGCGACCGCCGCTTCCACCAGCTGATCAAGGCTTCGACGCGACCGCTCGTCCTCGAACTGACCGAACACGTGCCGATCGACGACTATGCCCTCGTCCGCCGGGCCCTGGCGAGGCTCGGAAATGTCGGCCTCGCCGCCGACGACGCAGGCTCCGGCTACGCGAGCCTCCGTCACATCCTCGAGCTTCGACCGACCTACGCGAAGCTCGATATCAGCCTGGTTCACGGGATCGACGGCGACGACCTCCGCCAGGCGCTCGCCGCGGGCCTCCAGTACTTCGCGCTCCGCACCGGCTGCAAGCTCATCGCCGAGGGTGTCGAGACGAACGATGAGGCGGACGTCCTCCAGGCCCTGGGCATCGACTACGGCCAGGGCTTCCTGTTCGGCCACCCGGCGCTCGCCGCGTGATCCGGCGGTAGCTCCGTCCGCCTCACCGGACCCGGGCGCGCTGTCCCGGGTGGACGAGCCCGAGGTTCGCCGGCGCGCGGCTGCCGTCGCGCCGCTGCCGCGCGAACGGGCCGGGTGGCTCCCGCGACAGGAGGACAGGGGTCTCGAGGTGAGTTTTCGGTTGATCCGAACGCTCGCGCGCCGTCGCGGCGAAGCATCCCGGATTCTGCGGTCATAGCGGGTCGGCGATGCGGCGTCGGGCTCGATGCAGCATCAGCTGGATCCGCTCGGCGAGGCGATCCGCCGCCGGGACCACGATCCGTTCGGATCATTCGAATTCGCGCCGCGCGGGGTCGCAGTGATCGCCGCGACGGAATGATCGATATCGCTGAGTGGGCGGCACGTCGGCGGTCCCAATAGCCCCGCGTCGGCCGCGGCGTTGATGCGGGTGCAGGTGAGCGGCGCGCAACGAGCGTCGCTGGAAGCGGCCCGCAGCGGGTAGACGCGCGCTTCGGGCGATTCGGCTCTGGCGCCGAGGCGCGATGGCAGACACGATTGGATCAAGGGAGGCGCGCGATGCGCAAGATCGTGTTGGTCATCGGCCTTGCGGCGGCAATCGGCGGCGCGGTGAGAGCCTGGCGTCGGAATCCGAGGCTCGGGACGAGCTTCGTCAACTCGGTCGTGAACCCCGCCCTGCTCCGTCGCGGGCTCGCGGGCGGGGGCGCGTCGGAGATCGGCACAATCGAGCATGTCGGGCGGAGGTCCGGCATCCGTCGTCTGACACCGGTGCACCCGGAGACGACAACGGAGGGGTTCCGTGTGCTCGTGCCGCTGGGTATGAAGTCGGAGTGGGCGCGGAACGTCCTGGCAGCCGGTCAGTGCCGCCTCCACCTGCACGACGAGGTGATTGACCTCGACGAGCCGGCGATGGTGCCTGCGGGTGAGCTAGGCGACCTGCCGTGGCCGGTCCGGCGCCTGATGGCATCCCTCGGGTTCCACTACCTCACGCTGCGCACACTCTCGACGAACGTTGCCGGCCTTGGCGCGACGGGAGCGGAGTCGCTCTCGATCGAGGAGCCGCGAGCCGTGGAGGTGGTCTCGGCAGGCTGAGGGGACGTATGAGCCGGGGGCGAGCCCGCAGCGAGATCATTCCGCTACCGACCAGACTGCTGACCGAACCCAGACCCGCCGACCGACTGCGCGGACGCTGGGCCGTCGGCCCGACTCCTCAATTCCTGGTCCTGCAGGCGGACCAACCAGCGGTGGACGAGCCGTCGATCCCGGGATCTGGGGCTTTCCTCCGCCAGATGGTCCGGCACGCGGACCGTTCAGCGGCGGAGGTGGCCTCCGGAGGCTGTCTGGCGGCGTCCGTTCGCCCGTTGGTCCGCCGGGCGGACCGGACGGCCGCGCCAGGGATCGCCCGGCGGGCCGTTTCGTGCTCAGAGTGTGGAGGCGACGACCGGATTCGAACCGGTGAATAGAGGTTTTGCAGACCTCCGTGTTGAACCACTTCACCACGTCGCCCCGCGGCTCGGGGGGGTCGATCCCCGTGTCGGTGGCTGCCCCTCGAGGATTCGAACCTCGGTTCACGGATCCAAAGTCCGCTGTCCTACCACTAGACGAAGGGGCAGCGGCAGCTTCCTCGAGAGCCACCCGGAAACTCCCCGGGCAAGAAAATGGAGCGGAAGACGGGACTCGAACCCGCGACCCTCACCTTGGCAAGGTGATGCTCTACCAACTGAGCCACTTCCGCTCGAAGATCCCACGACCACCGACTGCGGTGGTGCCGAGAGCCAGAATCGAACTGGCGACACCGCGATTTTCAGTCGCGTGCTCTACCAACTGAGCTATCTCGGCCCGATGGCCAACCAGGCTTTGGTCACCCGTCGGCGTGCCGCAGGATACCACGAGGCCCCTCGACGCTTCAACGAGGGAGGGCCCCCGGCGGTGCCTTCCGGGGCGTCAGCGGCCCGATCGGGCGGGCGGCGGCGGAGTCCTCGATGAGCGTCGCGAGGCGTCTCGCCCTCGTCTCCGGCCGCTTGGCGCTGACGACCCAGTGGGTCGCGGTCTGACGGTACGACCGCGGCCGCGCCTCGAACCATGCCCAGGCTGCCGCGTTCGCCCGAAACTCCGCCTCCTCCGCCGCCTCGAGCGTCGCCGCATGTCGCTGCTCGTACGAATAGATGGCCGAGCGCTCCTCGGATCGCGCAGCGAAGGCCGCCAGGCCGGCCGGCCGCATCCGACCCTGGCCGATCAGCTCCTCGACCTTGGCGATATTGATGGCGCTCCAGTTGCTTCCCCTGCGACGCGGCGTGAGCCGCTGGGTGAATCGATCGGCGTCGACCGAGTAGCGGACGCCGTCGATCCAGCCGACGCACAGCGCTTCGTCGACCACCTCCGACCAGGTCAGGCTCGGTCGGCCGGTGGCCTTGCGGTGGTACCCGATCCACAGCTCGGTCGCCGTTGCATGGTTCGCGTCGAACCAGTCACGCAGCTCCGCGGCGCTCTCGAAATAGATCGGATCGACCGGCGGCTGCGGGGCCAACGCCGGTTCCTACTCGAGCTCCGCCAGCCGCGCGCTCTCCGAGGCCTCGAGGGGTTGCTCTCCGGTCAGCTCGCGGAGGCGGTTGATCCGATCGACCGTGGCTGGGTGCGTCGAGAAGAGGCCCTTCGAGCGGTCCTCGAACTTCTTGATCGGGTTCGTGAAGTACATGTGCTGGGTCGCCCGATTGGCGACCTCGAGGACCTCCGGATCGGCCGAGATCTTGGCGAGCGCCCGCTCCAGGCCGTAGGGATTCCGGGTGAGCTGCACCGACGACGCGTCGGCGAGGTACTCGCGCTGGCGGTTCACGGCCAGCTGGACGAAGCGGGCGACGATCGGGGCGACGATCGAGAGGACGATCGCGACGACGAAGAACACGACCTGGAGACCGCCGCCGCCGCTGTCACGATCCCGCGAGCGGCCGCGGCCCATGCCGCCCCAGAACGAGAAGCGCAGGAAGAAGTCGGCGAGCAGGGCGATCGAGCCGACGAGGACCCCGACGATCATCGCGAACCGGATGTCGAAGTTGCGGACGTGCGACAGCTCGTGGCCGAGGACGCCCTGGAGCTCCTCGCGGTCGAGCTTCTCGAGGAGGCCGGTCGTGATCGCGACCGAGGCGTGCTTCGGGTCGCGTCCGGTCGCGAACGCGTTGGGTGCCGTGTCGTCGATCGTGTAGACCTTCGGCATCGGGACGTTCGCCGCGATCGCGAGCTCCTGGACCACGTTCATCAGCTGCGGCGCGGTCGTCGCATCGACCTCCTTTGCGCCCGAGACGCGCAGGACGAGCGCGTCTCCGCCGAAATAGGACCCCAGGGCGAGCGCGCCGCCGACGGCGAGGGCGATGACCATGACGAAGATCGCGCCCGACGGCTCGCCGCTGATCGCGAAGCCGATGCTGAACCCGAGCGCCATGAAGAGGGCGACCACGAGCAGGCTGAGCAGAAACGACTTCCGCTTGTTGTCTGCGATCTGGTTGTAGAACGTTTCGGCCACGGGGACCTCGGAGGCGACGCCGCGTCGCGCCTCAGCTCAGCGTCAGGTCCACGTTTGGAACGTTGGCGGCCTCGGGCTCGGCGTCGAAGAACTCGCGCTTGCTGAAGCCGAACGGACCGGCGATCAGGACGTTGGGAAAGGTCGCGATCGACGTGTTGTAGTCGAGCACGGTCGCGTTGTAGTGCTGGCGCGAGAAGGAGATCTGGTTCTCTGTGGTCGTCAGCTGCTCCTGCAGAGAGAGGACATTCTCATTCGCCTTGAGCTCGGGGTAGTTCTCGACGACGGAGAACAGCGATCGCAGGGTGCCCGTCAGCATGTTCTCCGCCTGGGCCTGGGCGGCGGGTCCCTGCGCACCGGCGGCCACGGCCGCGGCTCGGGCATTCGTGACGTCGGTCAGGACCTGTTGCTCGAAGCCCATGTAGCCCTTGACCGCGTTCACGAGGTTCGGAATCAGGTCATGCCGCCGCTTCAGCTGGACCTCGATCTGAGCGAACGCCTCGTCGATCCGCAGGCGCCGCTGCACGAGACCGTTGTAGATCCCGATGACGAAGACGACGATCAGGACGATGACGGCGATGACGATGATCAGTCCGAGGTTATCCATGCGCACCCTCCGCTGGCCGGCCGGTGGCGACGCCCCGCCGGTCCTCATCTGATTCTAGCAGGCACCACGGTTCAGTCGACCGTGTCCACCATGCGGGTTGCTGGTGGGCGGTACTGGACTCGAACCAGTGACTTCCTCGGTGTAAGCGAGGCGCTCTGACCAACTGAGCTAACCGCCCACGCCGCAGAGTACCCGAGCACGTCCCGGGGCAGCCCGGATTCTCGCCCCACGGGCACGTGCGACATGCTGCGCGGCGAACGGGGCGCCCGGGGCACCTTCGAGGGCGGATTCGGCCCGGGCTTCTCGCCGGACGGGCAGGAACGACCGATCCGATGTCGAGCTCGTCGCATGTGCCCGCCCCACGAGAATCCCTGGGCGGGACGCAGAACGACCGCCCGGTCGAGGCGGTCGTGAAGATGAGGTCGTGGTGCCCAGGCCGGGACTTGAACCCGGATGAGTTGCCTCATACGCCCCTCAAACGTACGCGTATACCAATTCCGCCACCTGGGCAGGTGTGCTCGCGACTGTCAACGGGTTCGGTGGTGAGGTGGTACCGAGGAAGGGACTTGAACCCATACGCCCTTGCGGGCACTAGCTCCTGAAGCTAGCGCGTCTGCCAATTTCGCCACCTCGGCGTCGACCCGTAGCGATCGGTTTGCACGTGCTCACCGGTCGTTGGCGAGGCGCCATGTTAGCACATCCCAGAATCGATCCGAGGGGTCGCCGACCGGCTGGACGACGACGTCCTCGAGCGTCGTTCTGGCCACCACGACCTCGTCCGCGAACGCCAGCGGGAGCAGGAATTGGCCTGCGGTCAGCCCCGTCTGGAGGGCCGCGTAGGCCGCCTTCCTGGCATCCACATCGCCGGGCTTGCGGGCTGCCGACAGCAACCCGTCGAGGGTCGGGTCCTGGAGCCCGATCAGGTTCAGGCCGCCGGAGCGCGTCTGGCTCGAGGCAAGCAGCGGATAGAGATCGGGATCGAGGCCGATCGAGATGTCGATCACGGCCGCGCCGAACTTGCCCTCGCGGAGGCGATCGGTCAGCGATGCGCCCGGATCGAGCTCCGCGAGCTGGACCGTGAAGCCCAGGGCGTCCCAGTCGGCCGCGACACGCTCGGCGGCCGCGTGGAGGGTCGGGTTGACCTCGGCGGTCGGCGTGAGAAGCTCGATCGCGTAGGGCTTCGTGGCCTTCGCCGGCCGCCATCGGTCGTCGACCCTCGTCCAGCCGGCCTTCGTGAGGGCCGTAGCCGCCGCCGCCGCATCGTGGACGACGAGCTTGCTCGCGGTCGAGTCGAAGGCCCACGACGTCGGTGGAACCGGCGAGTCCGCCCTGGTCGCCATCCCCCCGAACACGTCACGGATCATCGCAGTGCGATCGAGCGCCGCGAGCAGTGCCGTTCGGACTGCGGGGTCGCGAAGCTCCGGATGGTCGAGCCGCAGGTTGAGGAGGACGGTCGTGAGCGTCGTCCCCGGGGAGCGAAGCGCGCGCGTCCCGTCGATGGCTCGGACCAGGTCGGCGGCCTGGACGGGCGACAGGCCGGACGCGACGTCGATCTCGCCCGCCTCGAAGGCACGCGTCAGGGTGGCCGCGTCGTCGAAGTAGCGAAACTCGAGCCGCCCGAGGCGCGGCTCTGCGACCGCCGGGCGCTTCGTTGGCGCCGGTGTGGCGAGAGCGTCCGTCGGCGCGGCACCGGAACCGCTCGCGGGAGAGTCACCTGGAGCGGGCACGAGCGACTTTGCCGCCGGCTCGAGGACCGCGTGACCGTCGTCGAGCTCGAGGATCGCGAACGCCGCCGATCCGACCGGGGCACGCCCGAACGGGTCGCTCGCGAGCTCGGTGACGGGCACGCCGCCCAGCAGGTGCTGGGGCGCGATCGGCTGGGTCGCCAGCTGGAGGAACCCACCGAGCGGCGTCGTCAGGTCGAAGCGGACGGTCCGGGCGTCGAGCGCGGTCGCGGTCACTTCTCTCCAGGATCCCGCCCCGGGACCCGCGTATTCGGGGTCCCGCATCGTGTCGATCGTGAATGCGACATCGCGGGCGGTCAACGGCTCGCCGTCCTGCCAGCGCGTGTCGGGCCGCAACGTGAACGTCCACGACTTGCCCGTCTCGTCCGTCGTCCAGTGGCTCGCGAGGTCCGGGATGAGCATGCCGTCGGGGCCGAGCTTCACGAGCCCGGAGAACGTCAGCGCGACGAGATCGCGATCGACCTGCGTCCGTGCCGCGAGCGGGTTCACGGAGACCGGCTGGCCGATCGTGCCCTCGCGGTACGGGACCGGGGGCTCGATGCTCGGGATCGCCGACGGCGTCACCGTCGAGGGGATCAGGGCGGGCACGCCGATGGCGACCGCGATCACGGCGAGGACGAGGACGAGGCCGCCGATGACGGCGTGGTCGATGCGGTTCATTGATCTCGCTGCGGCCGGCCGGGCGATGACCGGCGGGTGGAGCGGCTCGGCCTCAGAGAACCGGCGTGAAGATGAACGAGGCGAGCGAGAACAGCACGAACAGGACGAGCAGGATGATCGTGAACTGCCACAGCCGTCGTTCGACGCCGCGCCGGCTGCGATAGACGGCGGAGTCGCCACCGAACGTGCCGGACAGGCCGGTGCCGCGAGCCTGCAACAGGACTGCGGCGATCAGTGCGACGCTGACGATGATCTGGCCAATCGCCAGGAACGGATCCACGCGAACGGACCTCCAGACGGTACGGCGGCCGATGGTATCACCGATCGAGAAGCGAGCGCCCCGTCATGCCCTCCCAGCGGGCCAGGCCGGTCAGCTCGACGATCGTCGGGGCGACGTCGGCCAGCACGCCGTCGTGGAGGCGGCGACCGTCCATCGCCTTCCCGATGGCGACGATCGGGACCGGGTTGAGCGAGTGAGCCGTCACGGGGCGGCCCTCTGCGTCGCGCATTTCCTCGGCATTGCCGTGGTCGGCGGTGATGATCAGGACGGAGCCCGGACCCGACGGATCCGCGGCGTCGAGCGCCTCGACCGCGGCCGCGATCCGGGCGATGCAGGCGTCGATCGTCGCGAGGCCGGCGACCGTCGCGTCCCAGACGCCCGTGTGGCCGACCATGTCGGGGTTGGCGAAGTTGGCGACGATGAAGTCGTAGGCGTCCGACTCGATCGCCCGGACCAGCGCGTCCGCGACGCCGTCCGCGCTCATCGCCGGGGCCAGGTCGTAGGTCGCCACCTTCAGGCTGGGGATGAGCTCGCGATCCTCGCCCGGCAGGGGCGCCTCTCTGCCTCCGTTGAAGAAATACGTCACGTGGGCGTACTTCTCGGTTTCGGCGACGTGGAACTGGCGCCAGCCCGCGTCCGAGACCGCGTGGGCAAGGGATCGCACCTCCTCCGGCGGGAACGCGACGGCGACCGGCAGGTTGGACTCGTACTCGGTCATCGTCACCACGAGGAGATCGCGCGGCCGGGAGCCAAGCCGATCGCGGTCGAACGACGTGAACTCGGCGTCGGCCAGGGCGTGGGTCAGCTCCCGACCCCGATCGGCCCGGAAGTTCGCGAAGACGATCGGGTCGCCGTCGCGCAGGCGCCCGTCGACGCCCTCGACGACCGTGGGCAGGACGAATTCGTCGTTCTCGCCGCGCACGTACGCGGCCTCGATCGCGCCGACCGCGGAGCCCGCTCGCTCCCCCACCCCGCGGACGATCGCGTCGTAGCCGCGCTCGATCCGCTCCCAGCGCTTGTCGCGATCCATCGCGTAGTACCGCCCGCCGACCGTTGCGATCCTGGCGTCCGGGTGCGCTGCCGCGAGTCGGCGCTCGAGATCCTCGACGAAGGCGATCGCCGAGCGTGGCGGCGTGTCGCGACCGTCGAGGAGCGCGTGGACCCGCACCGACGGGACGCCGCGACGGGCGGCCAGCTCGACGAGAGCGACCACGTGCCGATCGTTGGCATGGACACCGCCGGGCCCGACGAGGCTGACGACGTGGAGGCGGCCGCCCGGGTTGGCGGCCTGGTCGCACGCCGCGAGGAGGGCCGGGCGTTCGAAGAACGACCCGTCGGCGATCGCGGCGTCGATGCGCGGCAGGTCCTGCAGGACGGGGCGGCCCGCACCGAGGTTGAGGTGCCCGACCTCGGAGTTGCCCATCTGGCCGGCCGGCAGCCCGACCGCGTCCTCCGAGGCCCGCAGGCTCGCGTGGGGCCAGCGGGCGAGGAGCCCGCGCCACGCCGGCATGGGTGCCGCGGCGATCGCATCGGCCGCAGGGTCGCGACCGATCCCGAAGCCGTCGAGGATGACGAGGACGACGGGCCGGGGCCGAGCGCGGGGTGATGCGACGCCCGACGAGGCGCCGGCGTCGGTCACACGGCCTCTGTCACGGACGAGCGGGACGTCGCGAGCCCGCCGGACGTCACGATCCCCGGGTCTCCGAGCTGCGCGCGGTGGCGGTGACGCCGGCGCGAGCCACGATCCCGGCGATCTCGTCGGGCTTGAGCGATGCGCCGCCGACGAGCGCCCCGTCGATGGACGGTTCGGCCAGGAACTCCGCGATGTTCGCGGCGGTCACGCTGCCGCCGTACAGGACGGGAAGGTCATCGGCCGCGCTCGCCGCCCAGCCGACGGATCGGACGGCCGCGCGGATCGCGGTCGCCATCGCGGCGGCGTCCGCACCGCGGGCGTTCCGTCCGGTCCCGATCGCCCAGACCGGCTCGTAGGCGACGACGAGGCCCGCTGCCTGCAGCGCGTCCGGGTCGTGGCCATCGAGCGCGCCCGAGAGCTGGGTCGCCACGACCGGCTCCGCGTCGCCGGCCTCGCGCTCCGCGAGCTGTTCGCCGACGCAGAGGATCGGGCGAAGCCCGGCTTCGACGGCCCGGCGGAGCTTGCCGGAGATCTGGGCGTCCGTCTCGTGGTGATCGCGGCGGCGCTCGCTGTGGCCGATGATGACCCAGCTGGCAAGCCCGACGAGCATCTGTGCGCTGATGTCGCCGGTGTACGCGCCCGCGGACTCGTGATGGACGTCCTGCGCGCCGACGGCTGCGTCCTCGCCCGCGCCAGCGAGCGCGTCGCGAACCGCCGCGAGGCAGACGAACGGCGGGCAGATCACCCGGACGACGCCCGCTTCCCGCGTCCGGGCGGCGATCGTCAGGGCGAGGTCGCCGGCATCGGCCGGCGTGGTGTTCATCTTCCAGTTCGAGGCGATGATCACGGGTCGCATCGTGCCAATTATACCAAGGCGCGTGGCTGTCTGATCCCTCGATCGCGGCGGCGCCGCCTGGCCGGCCCCGATCGGATGCCCGTGTCCTCGCCGGGATGGAGGGCGAGCCGTTCCACCCGCTCGAGGGCTCGCTGGACGGCGGAGCGGTGCAGGCCGAGCCGCTCTGCCAGCTCGGCGAGCGTGGCCTCCGGCGTCTCCCGTCGCGCCTCGGCGACGAGCCGGACGACGTACGGCTGCTCGGCCAGGCGCCCGTCGCCCTCGAGCTCGCCGATCGCGGCGAGCTGCCTGCCGGCCGCACCGACGGCGCGCTGGAGGTTCGCCGACTCCGCGTTCAGGACGCGGTTCAGGTCGCCGCGCAGCGCACGCGAGACCTGGCGCGCCTCGAGCTCGAGGAGCGCGCCGCCGGCGCCGATCCGCCGGAGGAAGAGCCCGATCGTGTCGCCGCTCTTCCAGGTGACGACACCCCGGCCACGCCGGAGCCGCCACGAGGCCGGGAGGGCGACCTCGCCCAGGCGCTCTGCGAGTCCCGGAGCGTCGTCGGGCGCGACGACGAATTCGAGGTGCGTCCGCCCGCTCGCCAGGCTGAGCGAGCCCCGGGCGAGGAACAGGCCGCGAAGGTAGGCCATCCGGCAATGCTCGGCCGCCGATGGCCAGTCGAACGCGGCTTCGGGACCGCCCGCGGGCCCCCCGGACGCGCCGCGACCGCGAATGCGGACGCGCCCGAGCCGCAACGCCAGTCGCGCCACCGGCCCTTCGCGACTCGGCGTGGTCGCGCCGAGCCCGGCGGCCTCCGCCCGTCGATCGCACGGTCGCGCCGGGTCGATGGCCGCCAGCTCTGCCCGGAGGGCGCTGACCAGGTCCCGTTCGGAGCGGCTCACGTCACGCGGTCCGGGCGACGCCTGACCGCCGGCGCGCGCCGCTCTCGCGCTCGTACAGGCGGAGGACCGCGGCCGCCAGCCGGGCCGGTTCGTGGTGGTGGCCGTTGTCGGGGTCGACGACGTCGTCGAGGACCAGGCGTGGCGGCGCTGCCATGGACGGCGGCCAGCGAAGCCGGACCGGCTCGGCAGGATAGTCGTCCGGGACGCGCGCCCCGAACTGGCTGTTGGCGAGGACCGCGTCGATGACGCCGCCGCCGACATGGGCGACGAGTGCCTCGAGGTGCGCCGCGAGGTCGAAGCCTGCCGTCTCGCCGGCCTGCGTGGCGACGTTGCAGACGTAGACCCGGACCGCTCCCGAGGCGGCGATCGCGTCGCGGATCTCGGGCAGCATCAGGCTCGGCAGGAGGCTCGTGTAGAGGCTGCCGGGCCCGACGATGATGAGCTCGGCCTCGGCGATCGCCGCGAGCGCATCCTCCGAGGCACGAACGCCCTCCGGTGTCACCCAGGCCCGGACGATCGCCGACGCTCGGGCGATCCGCGACTGGCCGTCGATGATGGTCCCGTCGGCGAGCTCGGCGTGCAGCGTGAGGGGCGTCGCCGTCGCGGGCAGGACCTGGCCGCGGACGGCGAGGACCCGGTTCATCTGCCGGACCCCTTCCTCGAAGTCGCCGTCCTCGACCGCGGTCATCGCCGCGATCAGGAGGTTGCCGATCGCGTGTCCGCCGAGCGGGCCGCCGGCCGCCGGCGCGGAGTCGGTCGCCGTGCCGGGAAAGCGGTACTCGAGCAGCTCGTTCATGAGCGGTTCTGCGTCGGCCAGGGCGGCGATGCAGCGCCGGATGTCCCCCACCGGCGGGATGCCGAGCTCCTCGCGCAGCACGCCGGACGACCCGCCATCGTCGGCGACGGCAACGACCGCCGTGAGGTGGCTCGTGTGCTCCTTGAGGCCCCGCAGGAGCGTCGAGAGGCCCGTACCCCCGCCGATCGCGACGATCCGCGGCCCGCGCGCCAGGAACCGCTTCTGGTAGATCAGCTCGACGAGCGGGCCGCCCTCCGCCGACCGGAACGGGTCCGTCAGTGCCCGGGCGGCCCGGTACGCGCCGATGGCCACGAGGCCGAGACCCAGGGCGCCGACGATGAGGCCGCGCAGCGGGTACGGCAGGAACTGGAGCGTGACCGCATCAAGGACGACCTGGGCGACGCCGCCCGGCTGGAGATCGCGGCTCGCCTGCCGGATGAGGTGTGCCACGCCGAGGGCGAGCAGGAGGAGCCCGGCGAAGACGACGCCCAGCCAGCGCTTCACGCCGATTCCCGGCGTCAGCCAGCGGCGGAGGTTGTGGCCGCTCGATTGGCTCACCCGTCAGGCCCGCTCGAGCTCGCGGTGGAAGACGGCAACGGAACCGAGGTCCTCGTCGCGCAGCCACTGGGCGAGTTCCTCGGCGAGGGCGATGGACCGGTGGTAGCCGCCCGTGCAGCCGAGGGCGATCGTCAGCCTCGTCTTGCCCTCGCCGACGTAGGCCGGTACCGCGAAGGACAGGAACTCATGGAGGTAGCGCAGGAATTCGACCGCCACCGGCTGATTGAGAACGTATTCGCGGACGGCCTCGGTGAGGCCAGAGAGCTGGCGCAACCCGTCGACGTAGTAGGGGTTCTGCATGAATCGGACGTCGAACACGAGGTCCGCCTCGAGCGGCACGCCGTACTTGAATCCGAAGCTGATGAGCTGGATCGACAGCCGATCGGGGTCGGCGGCGTCCCCGAGCCGCGCGAAGATCCGTTCGCGCAGCTCGCGGAGCGAGAGATCGGACGTGTCGATGACGACGTCCGCCTCGCCGCGGATGGGATCGAGCATCCGGCGCTCCTCGACGATCGAGCTCGCGATCCCGCGCTGGTCGGCGAGCGGGTGCCGGTGGCGCGTCTCGGAGAAGCGACGGATGAGCACCTCGTCGCGCGCCTCGAGGAAGAACACCTGGGGCCGGATCCCCCGCCCCTCCAGCGCTCCGCGCATGGCGCCGAACGCGAGAGGCACGTCCCCGGCCCGGACGTCGAGGACGATGGCGACCTTGTCGAAGCGCTCCGGGTCGTCCGAGACGAGCTCCGCCAGATCCGGCAGGAGCTCACCCGGCAGGTTGTCGACGACGGCGTAGCCGAGATCCTCGAACAGCTTCGCCGCGGCAGTCTTGCCGCCGCCGGACAGGCCCGTGACGATGACGACGTGCTGGTCGGGTGCCGGCCCCGGGGCCGGCTCGGGGATTGGGTCGGCGTCGGCGAACGGGTCGGGCTCGTCGTCTGGTGACCGTCGGGCGGTGGCCATGACGATCAGTCTAGCGCCGGGCCACTCACCGGCCGGAGCGGGCGATGAACAGGGTCGTGAGCTCGAACAGGGCGTACATCGTCGCTCCCAGGACGAACGGGCTCACGAGATCCCCGCCTGGCGTCACGACCGCGGCGAAGATCGTGATTCCCAGGATCACGTAGCGGCGAGCGGCGCGCAGCCGCGCCGACGTCACGATCTTCACCTTCGAGAGGGCGACGAGCAGGATCGGGAACTCCATGACGATCCCGAACCCCAGGAACATCGTCGTGACGAAGTCGAAGTAGGGACCGGCCGCGAGCTGGTTCGCGAAGACGCCGGTCCCGAAGCTCAGGAGAAAGGCCATGGCGTACGGCAGGACGACATACGCGATGCCGACGCCGGCCGCGAAGAACAGGAGCGCGAGCGGAATCCACGGCCGGATGCCGCGCCGCTCCGCGGCCGTCAGGCCCGGCGCGATGAACGCCCACAGCTGGTAGAGCAGGACCGGCATCGCGAGCACGATCCCCGTCACGAGCGAGACCCGGAGCGTGATCGCGAACGCGTCGCCCGGGCCGAGGTTGAGGAGGCTGCCGCCGGCCGGCTTCGCCAGGACCTGCAGGATCTCCGTGGAGCGCCAGAACCCGACCACGCTGCCGACGGCGATGGCAAGGATCGACTTGGCAAGGCGGGTTCGCAGCTCGCCGAGGTGGTCGACGAGCGACATGACCTTCTCGCCGTCGGGCGAGGTCGCACCGGGACTCTGGGCGGGCGAAGGAAGTCCTCCGGGACCGCCGCCCTCACGCAGCGCGTCGGCGTCGGTCATCAGCGGAACGAACGGGCGCCTAGTGGGACTCTGTCGAGGCTTCGCTGGGCGCGGGCTGCGGAACGGCCGGCGGTGCCGCCGGAATCTCCGAGGCCGAGGGCGGCGGGACAGCTGGAGCCGGCGGGGCGGCGGGGGCCTGGGTCAGCACGTTCGGGACGGGCGCGGCCGTGGGCGCGGCCGGCAACGGCGAGGTGTCGACCTTGACCGCTTCCTGCACGTCCGACGATGCCTTGCGGAACTCGCGGATGCTCTTGCCGACCGCCGAGGCCACGTCCGGCAGCTTGCCGGGACCGAGGATCAGCAGCGCGATGACCAGGATGACGATCCATTCGAATCCGGACGGGAGAGGCATGATGGATGGCTCCAGGAGCGACGGGCATCGCTCGAAATTCGTGCTGGCGGACGTGCGGTCGCTGGGCGGCTAGGGTAGCACAGGGAGTCGTTCCGCCCAGTCGCGGGCAGCCGTCCCGATGGCGTCGGCGAGGTCCTCCCTGACGCCGGGGCGCGCACTCGAGATCCCGCGTGAGACGTTGACGAGCAGGCCGCCCCCGGGCCGGCCACCGGCGGGCCCGCTCGTCGCCCGGCCGTGCTCGAGGGTGGGGGCGATTTCGCCGCCCTGGGCACCGACTCCGGGCACCAGGAACGCCAATCCCGGCACGATCGCCCTGACCGCCGCGAGCTCGAGCGGCGCCGTGGCACCCACGACGAGCCCGGCGGTCCCGCCGGGCGCCCACGCCGCGACCCGCCTGGCGATCCTCGCGTAGAGCGGTTCGACCGGGGCCGGCGAGCCGTCGTCGCCCGGGGGAGTCGCAGCGACGACGAGGGACTGGAACTCGGCCGCTCCCGGGTTCGAGGTCCGGCAGAGGACATATGCAAACCGGTCGAGCCGTTCCAGGAGCGGGGCAACCGCTTCGCCGCCCAGGTACGGGTTCACGGTGACGGCATCCGCTCCGAGGGCGTCGAAGAGCGCGGCCGCCTGCCGTGCTGCGGTCGTCCCGATGTCACCGCGCTTCGCGTCCATGACGACAGGCAGGCCGGCCGGGACCGCGGCCCGGAGCCGTTCGAGCGCCGCAAGGCCGGCGGACCCGTAGGCCTCGAAGAAGGCGAGGTTCGGTTTGACCGCGGCGGCGAACGGCGTCGCGGCCTCGAGGACGACGCGCGCGAAGCGCTCGATCCCCGCGAGATCGGGGCTGAATCCGTCCGGCAGGCTCGCCGGGTCCGGATCGATGCCGACACAGAGCACGGTCCCGGTCGCCACGGACCGGCGGGACAATCGCTCCAGGTACGGGTCGCGGACCTGAGCATCGGCAGGCGGGCCGGACCTCGCCGGCTCCACGGTCACGGGGCGGTGGACGCGGGTGCCGACGACGCTGCCCCGGATCCGCTCGGGACGGCGCTCTGGCTCGGCTCCGGGAGCTCGGAGGCCGGGATGAACCAGCTGGGCCGCGACGCCGCGTCGAGTCCCGAGACCTCGGTCAGGGCGATCGTGTCGCCGACGGTCCAGCTGCCGGCCGGGCCGTCGAGCTTCGCCATCTCGAGGTCGACGATCGTCCCGTCGAGGCGGAGGAACGCGATGGCGTCGCCCGCCGGCGACCAGGCCGGCGAGAAGGAGCTGTCGTCGTCGGTGACGCGGAGGAGCTCCGCCCCGGTCGCCGCATTGAGGATGACCACGTCGGTCCCGAAGCTGTCCGTCCGGGTCGCCGCGATGTACTTGTTGTCGGGCGACGGGGACGGCGACAGGTAGCCGGGTCCGGTCACGGTGAACGATTTCTGGTTCTCGGGGTTGTACTTGATGATCTGCGGTGCGCCGCGCGTGCCGTCGCGACCGTTCTTGACGAGGAGCAGGTAGCTCCCATCACGCATCCAGACCGGGTCCTGGTGGCCGAGGCCGGCCGTGTTCGCGAGCTTGAGCTTCGAGAACTTCTTCGTCGTCATGTCGTAGAACTGGGCGACGACGTCGTTCTTCGTCGGATCCGTCCCGTCCGACACCAGCGCGATGGTGTGCCCGTCCGGCGAGAGCACCGGCTGGCGCATCCAGAAGAACCAGAGCGACTTGCCGTTCTTGACCCGGCCGCCGACGATCCCCTCCGGCTCCCCTGATCCGGCCGTCTTGACCCGGTAGACGCCGGGCGTCGCGAGGTCGTACCAGTTGAGGTGACCGCTGACGGGGAACAGGCCCTTGCCCGGGACCTGGCGGATGAAGTAGACCCAGTCCCCGTCCGGCGAGATGCTCGGCATCGAATTCGAGGCCGGAGTTGGTCAGCTGGCGGACGTCTTTGCCGGTCTGGACCCAGATGTTGCCGGCCTTCGCGTAGACGATCGAACCGGGAAACGTCACGTCGGGCTCGACGATCACGACGCTCGACGGCGCCACAGTCCGGTTCGGCCCGGGCTGGTTGCCGTTTCCAGTCTGGCCGCCACGGAACGGGATCTGGCCGTTGAGGAGGCTGAACGTCATGGCCGCCACGACGACGAGCGCGATGCCGGCCACGATCGGAGCCACATAGCCGCGCGCCGGTCCCAGGCCGTACGGGTCCCGCGTCCCGCGGACCGCGCCCGCGCGGCGCGTCATGCCGATGCTCCCGCGAGCGCGATCCCGTCGCCGGAGGGAGCCTCGGTGACGACGGCGATCCCGAGGATCGCGGCCGCTTCCCGGTGACTGGCGGACGTTGCGACGTCGCGGATCTCGAGCTGGAGCGATTCGAAGCCGCCGAACCGGCGGCTCGTGAGGCGGCCCACGACATCGACCCGGTCGCCCTCGCTGACCGTCATCGCCAGGTCCGGGCGCCCGAACGCGATTCCGTCGAGCACGTCGAGGTCGCGCTTGAGGGTCAGCTGGCTGTGGCCGCCGGCCGCCTCGCGGGATCGCGTGACGGTCATGCCCAGGACGGCGACGACAGGCTCGGGATTGCCGGTCCCGCACGGCGACAGGCGGGCGAGGCTCCTGTGGAATGCGTAGTCGACGGCGCGCGCGGGCAGTGCGATGTCGATCGCCACGGCCTGACGCGGATCGCGTGGGCTCCGGGCCATGGCGATCGCCGTGAACCGTTCGACGAACGCCGGCCACCGTTCCGTGGCGATCTCGAATTCCGCGGCGCCGGCGTGGCCCCCGTGGCGAATGAAGAGGTCGGCGCAGGCCTCCAGGGCGGCGCCAAGATCGAGGCTGCCGTCGCTCCGGCACGAGGCCCGGATGACCGGCCCCAGCTCTGCTCCGACGACGGCGGGCCGGCCGAACTCCTCGACCAGCCGCGAGGCGACGAGCCCGACGATCCCGACCGGCCATGGACCGCGGGCGATCGTCGCCGGCGCGTCGGGGGGCGGCGCATCCGCGAGCCCTGTCCCAGGCCGCGGCGCCCCCGGAACCTCGATCCCGGTCTCCTCGCCCGGCGTCGAGCCGGCAAGCCACGCCCGCGCCTCCCCGATGGCCTGCTTCGTCAGGTCCCGCCTCGTGAGGTTCGCCGCCTCGAGCTCCGAGGCCAGGGCCGCGGCCTCGCCGGCATCCTCGGCCAGCAGCAGGCGGGCCGCGACGAGCGCCTCGCCGACGCGGCCGGCGGCGTTGATGCGCGGCGCGAGCACGAAGCCGATCGTCTCCATGTCGATCGCCTTCCCCGCGACTCCGGCGGTCGCCAGGAGGGCCACGATGCCGGGCCGGGCCTGCGTCCTGAGTCGCTCGAGGCCGAGCCGGACGATCGCCCTGGTCTCGCCGAGGATCGGGACGACGTCGGCGACGCTCCCGATCGTCGCGAGGTCCGCCAGGGAAAGGGCGGCCTCGGGGCCGCCGGGCTCATCGGCGAGGAGCAGTTGGGCCAGCTTGAAGGCCACGCCGCTTCCCGCCAGCCGCCGCTCCGGGTACGTGCTGTCGGCCCGCTGCGGATTGACCACCGCGACCGCGACCGGCAGCTCCGGCGGGACGCGGTGGTGATCGGTCACGAGGACATCGATTCCCTGCGACTGGGCCTGTGCGATCTCCGCCAGGCTGGTCGTCCCGCAGTCGACGGTCACGATGACCGACGCGCCGGCCTCGCGAGCGGCTGCGACAGCGGCGAGTGACAGGCCGTGGCCCTCGTCTAGGCGACTCGGGACGTACGTGGTGACCCGGATGCCGAGCCGGCGGAGGGCGATCGTCATGATCGCGAGCCCGGTCAGGCCGTCGGCATCGAAGTCGCCGAAGACGAGGATGCGTTCACCAGCCGCCCGCGCCCGGCCGATCCGGCCCGCGAAGCGATCCGCATCCGGCAGCAGCCGTGGGTCGTGGAGCCCATCGAGCGGATCGGCGAAGAAGGCGTCGAAGGCGGGTCCGTCCAGCAGTCCCCGCCTCGCGAGGAGGCTCGTGACGCGCTCGTCGATCCCGTGGCGCTCCCCTGCCTCGCGGACGGCGGGGTCGATGGCGATCGATTCGGGAAACAGCCAGCGGTAGCGGGGCTCGATCACGATGTCAGGATGCCACGACCCGCTTCACCGTGGCTGCACCGGCGCCAACCAGCGGATGATCTGCCACCCCCCATCTGGCGTCAGGAGACCGCGCGTCGGGTCCGCGGCGCCCGTGTCGACACGGCCCGGCCGCGCCGTCGATCGTCCCATTCCTGCCAGACAACGAGGAGCGGGCTCGCGTTGAAGATCGACGAGTACGTCCCCGAGATGATCCCGAGGAGCAGCGCGAGCACAAAGTTCTGGATCGCGGATCCACCGAACAGGTAGAGCGAGAGGAGCGTCAGGACGACGGTGAAGCTCGTCATGATCGAGCGGGCGAACGTCTGGAGGATCGAATGGTTGACGACCTCCGCGAACGGCTCGCCGGCGTGGCGCGCCCGGTTCTCCCGGATCCGGTCGAAGACGACGATCGTGTCGTGGACGCTGAATCCGATGACGGTCAGCATCGCGGTGACGAACAGCGCGTCCACCTCGACGTGGAAGAAGGTTCCGAGGACCGCGAAGATGCCAACGACGACGATGACGTCGTGGACGAGCGCGACGAGCGCCGTCACGCCGAACTTCACGTCGTGGAAGCGGAAGGTGATCCAGAGGAGGATCCCGAGCGAGCCGACCAGGATGAGGATGAGTGCCTGCTGGATGAGGTCGGAGCTGACGACCGGGCCGATCGTCGTCAGCGATCGCTGCGATTCGATCTTGCCCAGCTTGGCTTCGAGGGCGGTGACCATCTCGGCGAGCCGGCCCTCGGTCGGCAGCTCCGTGTTGCCGACGACGGCGGAGGCGGACGGTAAGGGCGACGCGCCCGGAGAGCCGCTGGCACCCGGACTCGTGCTCGGCGATGGGCTCGCAGATGGGCTGGGCGTCGGGCTCGGCGTCGGGCTGGGCGACGGGCTGGGCGTCGGGCTCGGCGTCGGGCTGGCGCTCGGCGCGGTCGATGCCGACGGCGACGCCGCCGACGCGGAGGGAGAGGCCGCAGATGCGGACGGGGCCACCGACGCGGACGGGCTCTCGCCGCTGCTCGCGCTGGCCGACGGGGCGATCGTCGGGACGGGTGTCGGCGACGGAGGGGGCGGGCGGAGGCCGATCGGCTCCGTCTTGACCTCGAGGAAGCCGTCGCCGGTCGCGATGACGGACGCCTCGAGGCCGTTCGAGGCGAACACGGCACGGACCTGGTCGGCGGTGACCGCCGGATCCTCGAAGCGGATCTCCCACTTCGTGCCACCGGTGTAGTCGATCGTGAACTGGAGGCCGGCGTCCTTGCTGAAGATCGGAGCGACGAAGATGAAAAAGAGGCCGGGCAGCGTGACGAGGGCGGAGAGGAGGAAGTACCAGCGGCGCTTCCCGATGATGTCAAACACGTGAGCGGGCCTCGCGGCGAAGGGCCGTGCGGCCCTGGCCCCGGGCGACGAACTCCGCTTCAGTCACGCCGTACAGGAACGCCCGCCGAGCCCAGTTCTGGGTCACCACGACCCGGAGGATCGTCCGCGTCACCGTGATCGCGCTGAACATCGAGACGAGGACGCCGATGATGAGCACGAGCGCGAAGCCGCGGATCACCGACGACCCGAACAGGTAGAGGATCGTCGCGGTGATGAGGCTCGACACGTTCGAGTCGAGAATCGAGTTCCAGGCTCGCCCGAAGCCCGCCTCGACAGCCGAGGGCAGGGACTTGCCGAGCCGCATCTCCTCCTTCATCCGCTCGAAGATGAGGATGTTCGCGTCAACCGCCATGCCGATCGACAGGACGAAGCCGGCGACGCCGGCGAGGGTGAGCGTCACGGGGATGAGGCGGAAGAGTGACAGGACGACGAGCGTGTAGTAGACGAGGGCGAAGCTCGCGATCGATCCGGGCAACCGGTAGTAGACGAGCATGAACAGGATCACGAGCCCGATCCCGATCGCGCCCGCGCGAAGGCTCTGGGTGAGGAACTGCTCACCGAGGGTCGCGGAGATCGTCGTATTCGACAGCTCCTCGATGGGGAACGGGAGGGAGCCGAACTGGAGCACGGTGACGAGCTCCGTGGCTTCCTTGAGCGGGTAGCCGCCGATCGTGCCCTCCTGGGAGATCTGGACGTTCCCCCCGGAGATCGCCTGGTTGATGACGGGCGCCGAGATGATGCGCGAGTCGAGAACGATCGCGAAATACTCTCCGACGTGGGCGCTCGTGTAGGTGTCGAAGAGCTGCGCACCATGTTCCTTGAGCACGAAGTTCACGACCCGGCCTCGGGTCTGGTCCTGGCCGATCGTCGCGCTGGCGAGCTCCTCGCCACTGAAGAGCGGCGGGAACTGCTGGAGGTCGATCGTCTCGCCCGCTTGCTTCGAGATGGTGCCGAGCGGGACGAAGTCGAGGCGCCCGGTTTGGCCGACGAGCTGTCGGACCGCGTTCGGGTCGGAAACGCCCGGCAGCTCGACGACGATCCGGTCGGAGCCCTGCGTCGTGATCACCGGCTCGGAGACGCCGGTCGAGTTCACCCGCCGCTCGATGATCTGGCGGATCACCTCGATATCCTCGGGCCGCGGGATTTTGTCGCCGACCTGCTTCGCCTGGTACTCGACCCGGAGGCCGCCGCGGAGGTCGAGCCCGAGCCGTGTCTCGATCGGTCGCGTGCCGTCGGGGCTCGTGCTGTCCGGCATGCTGAGGCCGGGGACGAAATCGACGATGAGGGCGAGCACGCCGATGATGAGGATGAGGATGGGGCCGGCTTTGCGCATCGACGGCGGATGATACAGGGAAGGTGCTCGCGCCGTCGGAGCGCCGGTCGGGGTCGCGAGCCCCACTGTGTGCCCCGCCCCGTCCGTTGGCCCGTCTGATGTGGTCAGAGGAGCACGATTTCGCTCCCCGCCGGTGGCTCGCCGTTCGCGAGCGACGCGAGCGCCACGGACCCCGAGATCGGGAAGTCGGCGACCAGGTCCGCTCGAGCGAGCCGCAGGACTCGCCGGTTGTGCCGGGTGTCGGCCACCAGCAGGATGACAACCGCGCTTCGGTCGTCCCGTCTCTTCAAGGCGACCGTGCGTGAACAGGCCTGAACGTCACGGAGCCGCGACTCGGCGTCGACGGGCACCCGCCAGCCGCTGCCCACGATCACGGCATCCCACGCGCGACGGTCGCCCGGCAGGTCGAGCGGCACCTCGGTCCGCCATCTGACCGTCGCCGGCAGGAGAATCCGGAGCCGCGCGAGAAGGGCAATCTGCGCCGAGTCGCGGATCGGGTCGCCGTCCGGATAAGCGCGCATCGACACATCGAGGCCCAGCACCGCCCCGACAACGGCGAGCGTGTCGAACGGGACGCGCGGCGACATGGCGCGTTCAATCCGACCGATCTCCGCGTGCGAAATGCCGGCCGACACACCAACCTGGCGCTGGCTCAACCCAGCGGACAGGCGCGCCTCGCGAAGCTCCTCCCCGATCGCGGTCAGTCGCCTGCGAGCCTGCAACCTGCCGCGATCGACGCGTCGCTCTCTCGTGACCACCGGTGGATCATGACTGCCGACCCTTCACCGACGATCAACCGGGTCGTGGAACGCCCCACGTTCGTATGGGACCACCGCAACGACCCAGGGACCCGAATCCGTCCGGTTTCGCACGCCGGGCGTTCCAAACCGACATGAATCCGGGGAAACCGGGACCGGGAGGGGTCAAACCGGTCACATCTGCACGCCGGGCGTGCCATGGTGCCGGGGGCGGGAATGGCGGGGCCACCGGCCTCGCGGGCCTGCGCCGGCGGGACCAGCGGCCCGCCTGCGGCCTCAGGCCTCGAGCGTTTCCTTGATCCGTGCCGCCAGCGACGGGCCGATCCCGGGCACCGCGGCGATCTGCTCGACCGGCGCCTCCCGGACGCGCTTCGCGGAGCCGAAGACCCGCAGCAGCGCCCGGCGACGCTTCGGCCCGACACCGGGCAGATCGTCGAACGCCGAGTGGACCTGGCGCTTGGACCGCAGGTCCCGGTGGTACGTGATCGCGAACCGGTGGGCCTCGTCGCGGAGGCGCTGGACCATGTAGAGGGCACCAGACGTGGGCGGCAGGACGATCGGGACGGACGACCCGGGCAGGAACAGCTCCTCGCGTTCCTTGGCCAGCCCCGCGACCGGCAGGTCGTGCAGCCCGAGCTCGTCGAGGACTTCCTTGGCCGCGGCGACCTGGCCCTTGCCGCCGTCGATGATCACGAGGTCGGGCATCGCCCAGCGGAGCTCTTCCGCGTTGCCCTCCTCGCCGGATCGGGCCCGCCGGAACCTGCGGCGCAGGACTTCCTGGTGCGACGCGAAGTCATTCGCCCCGACGACCGTCTTGATCTGGAACCGCCGGTACTCCCCGGATCGCGGTTTGCCCTCCTCGAACACGACCATGCTCCCGACGGACTGGGCGCCCTGGAAGTTCGAGATGTCGTAGCACTCGATCCGCATCGGCGGCCCCGCCAGCCCGAGCACATCGGCGAGCTCCTCGAGGGCGACGAGCGTCTTCCCCTGGTCCGCGAGCCAGCGCGCCTGCTCCCTCGCCAGCGTCTCGGCGGCGTTCTGCGTCGCGAGGGCCATCAGCTCGCGCTTCTCGCCGCGCTGCGGGACGAGGAGCCGGACCGGGCCCCCGCGCCGCGCGGACAGGAACGCCTCCAGGTCCGTCACCTCGGGCAGTGCGAACGGGACGAGGACCTGGTGCGGAATCGACGTCGCCCGCGCGTAGTACTGCTCGAGGAAGCTCGAGAGCACCTCCTGGTCCGGGGCGTCGTGGACGGCCTCGAGCAGGAACACGTCGCGGCCCAGCATCGACCCGTTCCGGATCGCGAACAACTGGATCGCCGCCTGGTTGTCCTGCCGGGCGAGCCCGACGAGGTCGAGCTGGGTCCGCCGGAAGGCGGCCATCTTCTGGCTCTCCATCGTCCGCTCGATTGCCCGGATCTTGTCCCGGAGGCCGGCCGCCTGTTCGTAGTCGGTCCGCGCGGACGCCGCGCGCATGTCCGCCGTCAATGCCCTGACGACCGACTCCTGGCGGCCCTCGAGGAAGAGCTCGATCTGCTCGATCTGGCCGCGGTAGTCAGCCTTCGAGACCGCCTCGATGCACGGCCCCTGGCAGCGCTTGATGTGGTAGAGCAGGCACGGCCGCTGGAGGGCACGCTCCCCGTCCCTGATGTCGATCGTGCAGGTCCTGAAGGGGAAGAGCCGGCGGACCAGGTTCATCGATTCGTCGACGCTGCTCGCCGACGCATACGGGCCGAAATACCGGCTGCCGTCGTCGACGAGCTTGCGGGTCCTCTCGACCCGCGGGAAGTCGTCGGCCATCGTGATCTTGATGTAGGGGTAGCTCTTGTCGTCCTTGAGGCGGACGTTGAAGCGCGGCCGGTAGCGCTTGATGAGGTTCGCCTCGAGGAGGAGCGCCTCGCTGACCGAGTCGGTGATCGTGTACTCGACGTCGGCGATCCGATCGATCACCGCCCGGATCCGGTGCCCCTCGAGCGGGCCCGACGATGCCTTCTGCCAGTAGCTCCGGACGCGGTGCCTGAGGCTCTGCGCCTTGCCGACGTAGACGACCTCGCCGCGCGCGTCGCGCATCAGGTAGACGCCCGGCCGATCGGGCAGTTTGGCGAGGGTTGCCTGGAGGTCCGGGGTCACCCGCCGATCCTATGGCACATGGCCGTGGAACGTGAACGAGCCGGCCCCCTTGGGCCGGCTCGTTCGACACTGCTGCGGGTTTGGCGACGGACTACGGCCCGACGATCCGCCCGTCAACGATCGGGTCGACCGGCGAATTGGCCGTGATGTAGTCGATCGTGACCTGGAGGAGATCGTCGCCCGGCTGGGCGACGTTCGTCCCGCTCGCGAAGATGGTGTAGCCGTCGCCACCACCGAACATGAAGTCGTTGGTGACGATCCGGATGGAGTCGGCCGCGCCGATCGGGGTGAGAGTCCCGCCGACGCCGTTCGGGGCCTTCCACATGCCGTCGACGACCGGCGTCGTCCCGCTGCAGCTGAACTGGACCTTGAGGCCGGAGATCTGCGGGAAGCGGCCGGTCCCGCCTGTGAACGCCGGATCGCAGAACGGCGCGAACCCGTTGAGGAACGCCGTCTGGAGCTGGTCACCGGTGAGCGTCAGGATCGTCGAGCGGTTGCCGAACGGCAGCACGGAGAAGACCTCGCCCCAGGTGATCTCGCCCGGCTGCTCGCCCGCACTCGGTGGCGTGAAGAGCAGGTCCTGGCGGAGACCGCCGGAGTTCGTGTATGCCGCGTCGACGCCGGGATATTTCGCCCGCATCGAATCGGCCACCATGTTGCCCATCTCCGACTCGAAGAGCCGGGTCGGGGCACGGGTGATGTCGTTGAGCTGGGTGCCGATCACCTGGTTCCGCAGGACGGCGGTCTGGGCATTGGCGTCGTCGACGATCGCCTGGACGTCTGCCCGCTTCGCGACGCCGATGTCCTTGGCGATCCGGGTTGCCCCTCCCGCCCACTGGACGTCGCCGTTCTCGACCATGAGCTGCAGGACGGAGTAGGTCGCACCGGCGTTCATCCCCTCGGTGATGAGGATGTCGCCGCGCATGAGATTGGAGATGCGATGGGTATGACCCACGATCATCGTGTCGACCGTCGTGTCCTGGAGCTGGTCGGCGATGTCAAGGATCGGGCCCTGCCAGGTCACACCGGCAGCGTTGCCGATGGTGTTCTTCCCGACGTTCGTGCCCTGGTGGATCACGACGATCTGGACCTTGACACCCTGCCGCCGGAGGCGTTCCGACTCGGCCTTGATCCGGGCGCCCTCCGGCAGGAAGGTGAGCCCGGCGGTCGCGCCGGCGGAGACGAGCTCCGGCGTGTTCTGGAGCTCGGCGCCGATGACGCCGACCTTGACGCCGTGGATCGTGAACACGACCGATGGTTTGACCCAGCTCGGGGCTTTGCCGGTGGCCGTCTCGACGATGTTCGTGGCCAGGAACGGGAAGTGGGCGCGTGCCTGCTGCATCTGCAGCCGGGCGACGCCGTAGTCGAACTCGTGGTTGCCGTACGACGTCGCGTCGAGGCCCCAGGCGTTCTCGACGTCGATCGCGGGCTTGTCCTCGAGGAGCAGCGAGTTGGGCGGTGACGCACCGACGTTGTCGCCGCCGGCGAGGATCAGGCCCGGCCCGGGCAGCGACGCCAGCTCCTGGTCGAACATCGTCGCGAGGAGTGAGGCTCCGCCGACCGGCGCGTTGATCCCGTCGAACAGCATGTTCGTGGAATCGAGCTGGCCATGGAAATCGCTGAGCCCGACGATCGAGATCGGCGTGACGTCATGGCTGCCCTCGATGATGTCGAGCAGCACCTTGCCCTGGCTGAACTGCGGCTCGGGGATTCCGAGCATGTAGGCGAGCGTCGGGGCGAGGTCGATCGACCGGGCCTTGACCTTCTCCCTGTCGATTCCCTTGCCGCCGGCGAGGAACGTCGCCCGCATGTTGACGTTGTCCTTGAGGTCCTGGACGTCCGGCACGTAACCGTGCTGGCCGAAGAAGTGCGATGGGGCGACGAGGACGCCAGGCGTCTCGGCATCAAACTGGTAGGGCGGGAAGGCGAAGGCGACGACGTCGCCGGTCCGGGTTGGATTCGACATGTCGGCCGTCGTCCCCGGTCCGTTCGGGATGTAGCGGGCCTCCGCCTTGGAGAAGACCCGATCGATCATCTTCCAGCCTTCGGCGGCGCTGTCGTGCGTCCAGTCGTTCGGGTCGACGAGGCCGAGGTATTTCGCCTTGATCGCGGCGACCGTGGCGTCGACGTCGACTGCGGCGACCTGGGTCAGGCCGCCTCCCGCGGGATCGCGCCCCGCGACGTTCAGGTAGACCTGGGCCGTGCCGCCGGCCCAGCAGACCTTCGCCTTGCCGATGGTCTCGCCGGTTGCCGGACGGCAGTTCGTCGTCTGCGGCTTGGACAGGAGGCCCATCTCGACGAGCGGCATGCTCGCGTCGATCGCGAGGAACTGCGGTGCGAAGCCGTGGTCGGAAGAGACGAACGTCGTCGGGTCCCTGCCGATCAGGTTCCGGGCGATGGTCAGCGTCTCGTCGGCTTCCTGGTAGGCGGTCCGGATGAACTTCTCGCGCTGGGCGACTCGACCGTCCGGCACGCCGTTCAGGTCGACGTCGTCGTAAGCCGGGTTCTTGGCGCCGTTCGGGAGCTTCGGCGAAACCAGCCCGAGGAACTGGTGCTGGAACTCGTCCGTCGTCGGGACCCCGACGAGGAGGAGATCTGGCTTGTACTTCTTGGCGACGTACTTGAGCATCGGGATGTGGCCGGTGGCCCAGTAGAGGCCCTGCTCGACGTACGTCTCCTCGCTCGTGACCCCCGCCTCGAGGATCGCGAAGTCGGCCGCGGTCGAGGTCGGGAACTTCTGGGCGAGGTACTCGGCGAAGTCGCCGGTGAAGCCGGGCTCGCTGAACCCGGGCCAGGTGGCCAGGGCGCGGCTGACGGACGTGTGGAAGAGGCGAACGCGGGACAGGTCGCCGGTCAGCTCCTCCACCTTGACGAGCATGCCGGCCGTCAGGCCCTCAGAAGCGCCACCGACGATCTTGACCTTGACGTCGGCGGTCTCGCCCTTCTTGAGGATCCCCGACCGAATCGGCGGCATCCTTCGTCCGCGAGAAGAGGACCTTGTCGTAGTTCGTTCGATGGTCATTCGTGCTGTCGAAGATCCAGGCGTTCAGGCCGTACTTGTCGACCCCGAAGTCGAGGACCCGCAGGCGCATCTCCATCGCGGGGCTGAACGTCGCTGGCAGGGCACCCGTCCAACCGGTCGCCGCCACCGGCGCAGCGCCGGCGAAGGCGGCCTGGCCGGCGTATCCGGCCGGATGGTCGAACTGGAGCCCGAAGGAGGCGATGAACGGAGCGTCATCGAACAGGGCCTGGCCGGCGCTCCCGATGAAGTTCGTCGCGACGCCGCGACCGGAGAAGAACGCCTGGAAGTCGATCGTCGGACCCGCGATCGTCGCGTTGCGGCCCCCGGCCCACTCGACCTGGGCGACCTTCAGGCCGCCGCGCTCGGCCGACTGGGCGATCGACTCAGCCTGAAGGACATTGGCGTCAAACGCCGCCGTCCGGTTTGCGAACGGCTGTCCGTTGATGTGGAACGTGTTGTTCGTCGAGCCGTGGACGGCCGACCACGCACCGGTCGCGAGGGTGTACCAGCCGGCACCTGTGTTCGGTGGGGCCTCGGTCAGGAGCCCGCCGCCCGTCGCGGACGCCCCGTGCCTGAGGAACTCGCGCATCGTGGGCATCAGTCCGCGATCGGCGTACTTCTCGACGAGATCCTGCCGCATACCGTCCGCAGCGAAGAAGACGGCCTTGTCGGTCGGCGGATTGCTGTCGTGGCCACCGCGCGAGTGGTGGTCCACCCCGGGGGCGGCGGCCACGGGCGCGGCCATCAGGCCGAACAGGAGCGCAATGACGCTCAACAGGACGATGGAACGGGCGCGGAGGTGCAACGTCACCATGATCTCCTCTCGACGGACTGGGGCTTGTCGCTGGTCGGGATCGGGCGCGGAGCGATGGCGGCTTCCTGATCGCTGGCGAGGCGGTCGCATCCTCCATGGACCGCACACTGCCATTCTGGACGTCACACGATAACGCCCCATCAACGGTCATGCCACCTCTCAGTGAAATCCCTCGTGTGGGGAGAGCGAAGACGCATCCGGCGTTGGTGGTGCGTCCGCGCACCGTCCTCGCGTAAGCCCCGGATGAGAGCCCGGCGGCATCATCGGGCCGATGCCCGGCACCTTCGATCGCTCCTTTCACCCGTCGGTCGCCGACCGGCTCGCCCGGCTCGCTCCGGACCAGCGGGGCGCTGCCACGGCCCCTCCGGGACCGATCCTGTGCGTTGCCCCCGCCGGCAGCGGCAAGACGACGACCCTTGTCGCCCGGGTCGCCTGGCTGATCGCGTCCGGCGCGGCGACCGTGGGCGAGATCGCCGCGATCACGTTCAACAAGCGCGCCGCCGAGGAGCTGCGTGAGAGGCTGGCGGCCGCCCTGGCACCGCTGGGCGTGCCGGCCGCCGGTGGTGGCGAGGTTCGCGTCAGGACGTTCCATGCTCTCGGGCTGGAGATGCTGCGCGACGCGGGTCAGGCCGTCGAGCCGCTGGTCGACCGGATGGCCGTCCTGCGCCGTGTTGCGCCTGCGGCCGGCCCGGCGGGTTGGCGCGAGCTCGACACCGCGATCTCTCGCCTCAAGCTCGACCTGTGCGTCGAGGCCGCCACCGTGGCCGCAGACAGCGAAGCGGGGCCGATCGCCATGACCTTCGTCGCGTATGAGGCCGCAATCGCGGCAGAAGGCGGGCTCGACTTCGACGATCTCGTCGCCCGGGCCCTCCGAGTCCTCGACGCCGACGCCGCGTTGCTCGAGCGCTGGCGCGGCCGCTGCGCGCACCTGCTCGTCGACGAGGCGCAGGACCTCGATCGGGCCCAGCTCCGGATGGCCCTCCTCCTCGCAGCACCGGCCAATCGCGTCTTCTTCGTCGGCGACGACGACCAATCGATCTACGGCTGGCGGCTCGCCGACGTGCGTCGCGTGCTCTCCCTTGCCGAGATGCTGCCCGACCTGAGCAGGGTCGACCTCGAGGTCAACTACCGGTGCCCGCCGACGGTCGTGGAGCGTGCGGTCCGGCTCGTCGAGCGCAACCGCGAGCGGTTCGCGAAGGTGATCCGGCCCGGTCCGGCTGCCGCGGGGCCGATCGTCCTTGCTCCGGATTCGTCGGACGAGACCATCCGCATCGGGCGGGTCTTCGACCACTGGCCCGCGGACGGCGCCACCCAGGCGATCCTCGCGCGAACGAACCGCGAGCTGCTCCCGGCCATCTCCGTGGCACTCGACCGCCGGATCCCGTTCCGACCGCCGGCGATCGAGCTCCTGGTCTCGTCGCCGTCGGTCGACGCGGCGCTCGACGAGGCCGACGAGGCCACCGACCCTGGCTTGCCCCTCCTCGCCCGGCTCGAGACTGTCCGGGCCAGGTGGAGCCTGTCGCTTCCGGACGGCGACGCGGATCCCGACGCGCCGCGGCCCGCCGACATCGCGGCGGCACTCCTCGCCTGGGCGGTCCCGTACTCAAGCGTCGCGGAGGTCCGTGACGCGGTCGCCGCGCGACGGACCGCCCTGGCGCACCTGTGCCGCGACGATGCTCCGCTCACGCTGGCGACCGCGCACGGTACGAAAGGCCTGGAGTTCGACCGCGTGGCGGTGATCGGCATGGACGCCGGGCGCTTTCCGAGCCGCCGGGCGGTGACGGACGCGGAGGATCCCGCCAGAGCCCTCGAGGAGGAACGCCGCCTCGCGTACGTGGCGTGGACCCGGGCTCGCAGGTCGCTGACCCTCGTCTACGACCCGCTGGCACCGTCCCAGTTCCTGCTCGAGGCGTTCAGCCCCGACGAGCTGGGCGTCGAACCGGCGTGATCCTGGGATTGACGTCCACTTGGTCGTATCGACCTTGGGACATCCACCGTCACGTGGAAGGCGGCTTGATCAGCTCGTACGTGACTCGGTAGTAGCTCGCCCGGTGGCCGGGCGCGAGGATGACCGGCAAGTCGTACTCATCAGATGAGACGACCCGATAGCCGCGATCAGCCATCGCAAGAACATCCTTCTGCATCCGGTCGAGCACCTTGGCCTGGGAGCGAAGCCCCACCCGCAGGCCCAGCGACGTCTGCATGGCTGATAGGAGGGGGTTGATCCAGAGCAGCAGGCTATCGCGGCCGTACGACTTGACGACCGTTCGGGCTGGCGTACCCAAGCCGAAGAACCGCATGAGCGCAGGATACCGCCGACCGTGCAGGCCCACGTCTGCGCGAGCTGGAGGTGGCACTGGCTGTTCCAGAAGCGCAATTGAGCCCGGACTGGTGTACGACTCGTCGCATTCGCACGGGGCGTCGCCGGCTGGAGCGTCCGGGGCAGGCTGCCAATCGCGGCGAGACGGCGCGTCTAGACTTCCGTCGTGCACGCTGACGCCGCCGATGCCGCGCGCCCGGAGCCGCTGATCCACGGCCGCCTTGTCTACCTGCGGCCCGGCGAGCGGACCGACATCCCGATCTTCGTCCGGTGGCTGACCGATGCCCGGACGACCGAGTACCTCGCCCTCCGAAGCCCGATCGGCCACGCGATGGAGGAGCGCTGGTTCGACGGGATGCTCGACCAGCACGGGCGCGACCGCTGGTTCTTCGTGATCTGCCGGCTGGGGGACGACCGCGCCGTCGGGTCGATCGATCTCCACGCGATCGACCTCCAGAACGGCAGCGCGGGCCTCGGCATCCTCATCGGCGACCCGGCGGACACATCGCAGGGCTACGGCTCGGATGCGATCGCCGCTTTGCTCGACTTCGGGTTCGGCGAGCTTCGTCTCGAGCGGATCTGGCTCGACGTCTACGCGGACAACGGCCGGGCGCGGCACGTGTACGAGCGACTCGGGTTCGTCCACGAAGCGACGTTCCGTCACGGCCTGTACCGGCACGGCCAGTACATCGACGACTACCGGATGGCGATCCTTCGTAACGAGTGGACGTCGCGCGCCGGAGCGGCCCCCGGCTGACCGTACGCCGCGGTCAGGCCTCCGACCGGAGCTCCCGGCGGGCGATGGTCTTGAGCAGGCGGTCGACGGACTCGAGGAACGGCTCCGTCAGCTCCGCGGGCAGCGCGTCGCGGATCGAATCCTTCGGGCCGTAGGCGGCCCTCGCCCGCATCGCCGCGAACCGGACGTCGCGGATGTCGCCGTCGCGCAGCCGGTCCGGCAAGGGTCCGAGATAGGTCGCCCATCGGGTGAGCCCGCGGTCGCCGGCCGCCGCGAGGAGCCGATCCGCCAGGCGGGCAGCGACGAGGGCCGCCTCGTCGATCGCCGGGACCTCGTGCCGCGCCGGCCCGATCGGCCGCGCCGTCTCAGGCATCCGGCCCGGCGATGAGCAGCGGCAGTCGCTTGCGCTCCGAGCCGTTGACGAGGATCCGGAACGAGTAGTCGCCGGGCGCCGGGAACGTCACGTTCCACAGGTCGATCGAGAACGTCAGGATGCTGTCGCGGCCATCGTGCGACCCGCGAGCGGTCAGGCTGCCCGTCGCCCCGGCGACCTCGGCTCCGTCCGGATCGAGGAGGACGAACCGGATCTCGTGCTCACGCTCGGTCTCCGGAGCGGTCACGAGCAGTCCCATGACCAGGGCGATGTGCGGATGCCGCAGCGGGAACGACCGGCCTCCGATCCGCGCGATGCCGCCGCCGAGGACGTGGAACTTCTGGCCGGGAGGGGCCTCTGCAGCGTCGGCCAGGAAGGCGTACTCGATGTCGGGCATCGACCTAATCGTACCCGCGGCCCCGGGCGACGTCGGCTGTCGGTCTGCTCCGGATCCTCCGACTAGAACCCGACCCCGCCGCCCACGCCGTGGCGCGCCGGTAGGGCGGCCGTTCCCGCGGCGGCGACCGTCGGCCCTGTCGAGGGCTGATCCACCCGGGCGATGCGCTCTGCCAGCACCAGGAGGCCCGCTTCGTCGATCGCCCGATCGGCCTCCTCGACCTCCCAGCGCTCGACGAGCGCCACGGTCGAGCCGGGCGCGAGCTCGCCGAGCGGGCCGAGGACCTCGAGCTCGAGGAAGCGACCGCCGATGAACACCTCGACATTGCAGCCGAGGTCCGGATGCGGCCGGCCGGCCTGCGGCTCGAACCGGCGGACGAGCAGGGCGCCGTCGCGGACATAGGCCACCCAGCCCGAGACGTTGAAGTAGCCGACCTTGAGGCTCGTCCCGGCCTGGGCATCGAGCGTCAGCAGCCCGTCCCGCGGTCGGAGGCGCGGGTCCTCCCATGACGTGTACGGCCACAGGACGAGCGAACGGTTCGGGTGGACGTGGTGACCGGGCGACGCCGCGGGTTGCGGAAGCAGGATCGTCCCGCCGAGCGGCAGCTGGGTGATCGACCACGGAGCGAGCTCGACCGGCACCCTGCCGATGTTGCACAGCTCGTGCCTGACCTCAAGGGCGGCCCGCCCCGGCGGAAGCCGCAGGGTCATCGACCGGACGAGGCCCGTCGGCTCCTCGTCCCGACCGGTGAGGCGGAGGCCGTCGGGCTCGAGATCGACCCGCAGGCCCTCTCCGTCCGGCACGGCCACCCGGTCCGGATCCTCCGGCGCGAACCAGAGTCGATGGCCGCCGAACAGGTCGTAGTGGCCGTTCGGTGTCTCCCAGCCGATGTCCGGCGTCTCCGCCAGGAGGTTCCGCGGCGACCCGGCCAGGCCGAGCCTGATGATCCGCGGTCCGGCCGTCGTGAGCACGTCGACCCAGAGGTGCTCGTTCCCGAGCCGTCGGACCGCGCGGCCGTAATAGTCCGTGTCCGCCGAATCCCCGTTATCCGGCCCGGGATCGGGCTCCGTCATGTCGCTGCGCCGATCGGCGCCCCGACGAAAGCCTCCACGAGCACGTCGACACCGGGTTGCGACGGGAGCGGCGCAAGGTTGCCGTCGATCGATTGCCCGTCGACGACGAGTCGGGTGACGGACGCCGCCGCCGCGCCGGCCTCCGGCGAGCGCCGGACGAGGATCCGATATGTCGCCCCGCGAAACCGGCGCGTCACGTGGAAGTCACCCCAGCCGGCAGGGACCCGAGGATCGATTCGCAGCCCGTCGAGCTCCGGCCGGATCCCGATGATCCACTGGGTCGCCGCGACGTAGTTCCAGGCGGCGGTCCCGCTCAACCAGGAGTTCTTGGCCTCGCCATGGGTCGGCGCGTCACGGCCGGCGATCATCTGGGCATAGACGTACGGCTCACAGCGATGGATCTCGGATATCGCCTCGCGCGCCGACGGGTTGATCCGCATGTAGTAGTCAAGGGCGCCGTCGGGGTTGCCGGCGAGCGTCTCGGCGATCATCAGCCACGGGTTCGTGTGGCAGAAGACCCCCGCGTTCTCCTTGTATCCGGGCGGATACGACGAGATCTCGCCGAGCCGCAGCTGATAGGCCGAGAACGCGGGCTGCTGGAGGACGATCCCGTGCGGGGTCGCGAGGCGCTCCCGCACGGCCGCCAGCGCCCTCCCGGCCCGCCCGTCCTCGAGCCCGATCCCGGCCATGATGCAGATGCCCTGCGGCTCGATGAAGATCTGGCCCTCGTCGTTGGCGGCCGATCCGATCGGCTCACCGAAGAAGTCGTAGGCGCGCCGGAACCACGCGCCGTCCCAGCCGTGGGCGTCGACGGCCGCGACCATCTGCGCCGCGGCGGCCCGGAGACGCTCGCTCTCGGCTCGATCGCCGCGCCGATCGCCGATCGCGGCGAGCTCGTTCGCCGCGAGGACGAAGAGGCCGGCGATGAACACCGACTCGGCCACGCCTCCCTCGCGGTTCTGGGTCGTCTGGAACGATTCGCCCGGAGTGTCGGAGAAGCAGTTGAGGTTGAGGCAGTCATTCCAGTCGGCGCGACCGATGAGCGGCAGCCCGTGCGGCCCTAGTCTCTCGAGGGTGTAGTCGATGGCCCGCCGGAGATGGTCGGCGAGGGGTTTATCGCTCCCCGGCTCGTTGTCGTAGGTCGCGGGCTCGTCGAGGATCGCCAGGTCGCCGGTCTCCTTCACGTAGGCGGCCACCGCCAGCACGAGCCAGGCGGGGTCGTCGTTGAACCCGGAGCCAACGGCGTCGTTGCCGCGCTTCGTCAGTGGCTGGTACTGGTGGTACGCGCCGCCGTTCGGGAGCTGCGTGTCGGCAACGTCGAGGATCCGCTGGCGGGCACGCCCCGGGACCATGTGGACAAACCCGAGCAGGTCCTGGGTCGTGTCCCGGAAGCCCATCCCGCGGCCGATCCCCGACTCGTACAGCGAAGCCGAGCGCGACAGGTTGAACGTCACCATGCACTGGTAGGCGTTCCAGACATTGACCATCCGGTCGAGGTGCTCGTTGCCGGACGTCACCTGGAACGATCCGAGGAGCTCGTCCCAGCGCTCGCGGAGGGCCGCGAACGCGGCGTCGACGACGGTCGATTCGAGGTAGCGGGCGATGATCGGGCGGATGCGGCGCTTGTCGAGTGTCCCGGAGCCCGGCGGGTCGAACTTCGCGCTGACGGGGTTCTCGGCATAGCCGAGGACGAAGATCACCTCGCGGGTCTCGCCCGGTGCGAGGGCGAGTTGGACCTGGTGCGCCCCGATCGGCTGCCAGCCATGGGCGATCGAGCCCGACATCGTCCCGCGCTCGACGGCAATCGGCCTGTCCCACCCCCGGTACGGTCCCAGGAACGCGTCGCGCGACGTGTCGAACCCTGCCGATCGGTCCGAACAGGCGAAGAAGGCGAAATGGTCGCGCCTCTCGCGGTACTCGGTCGTGTGGTAGACGACGCCGTCCTCGACCTCGACCTCGCCGATCGAGTAGTTGCGCTGGAAGTTCGTCGCGTCGTCGTTCGCGTCCCAGAGGCAGAACTCGATCGTCCCGAACAGCGACACCCGGGCAGGCTCCGACCGCTCGTTCGTGATGCGGGCCCGCCAGATCTCGAGCGTCTCGCCCGGGGGCACGAAATAGCACGTCTCGGCGAGGATCCCGGCCCGCCGCGACGTGATCGTCGTGTAGCCCATCCCGTGGCGGCACTCGTACGAGTCGAGCTCGCCGAGCGTCGGTTGCCAGCTCGGGCTCCAGTACGCGCCGGTGTCGTCGTCGCGGAGGTAGAGGTAGCGTCCGCCGAGATCGAGGGGCGCGTTGTTGTAGCGGTAGCGGGTCAGTCGCCGCAGGCGCGCGTCGCGGTAGAACGAGTAGCCGCCGGCCGTGTTCGAGATGATCCCGAAGTAGTCCTCGCTGCCGAGGTAGTTGATCCAAGGGAGGGGGGTGTCGGGCCGGGTGATGACGTACTCCCGCCGGTCATCGTCGAAGTGGCCGTAGCGCATCGCCCTATTTCTCGACCCCGGTGACGACGACGCCGCGCATGAACGCCCGCTGGGCGAGGAAGAAGACGACAACCGGCACCGCCATCGTCATGAGGGACGGCCGCCTGGATGAGCGTCGGCTGCGTCGAATACAGCGCGTTGTACTGCTGGATCGCGATCGACAGGGGCTGGATCTCAGGCTTTGCGGCGAGGTACAGCAGCGGGACGAAGAAGTCGTTCCAGGCGAAGAAGAAGTGGAAGAGGGTGACGGCGAGGATGGCCGGAACGGACATCGGCAGGATGACCGACCGAAGGATCCGGAACGGGCCCGCGCCATCGATCATCGCCGCTTCGTCGAGGTCGCGCGGGATCGACATGAAGTACTGCCGCAGCAGGAACACGTTGTAGGCGTTGGCGAACAGGTGCGGGACGATCAGCGGCAGCCACGTCCCGTTCCAGCCCAGCTTCGTGAAGATCACGTACGTCGGCAGCAGGGTCACCTGGAACGGCAGGATGATCGTCGCGATCAGGACGATGAACAGGGCGTTCCGGCCGGGGAAGCGGAACCGCGCGAAGCCGTAGGCGACGAGCGCCGACGAGACGACGGCAGCAGCGTGCTGAGCACGCGATCGCGGCGGTGTTGAACAGCAGCCGCGGGAAGTTCGAGCTGCGACCAGGCCGTCGTGAAGTTCGCGATCTCGGGGCGAACGTGAACGCCTGGGTGAGCGTCCGCCAGCGGCCATGCCACTCGATCGGCGTGGCCGTCGGATCTGCCGGGTCGACGAAGGTGCTGTCCTCGCGACCCTTGACGACGAGCATGAGGTTCCGGGTGACACCGTCGATCGGGACGGCGTAGATCGGGTACGACTCGCCCTGGAAGATGGCGGTGAGCGGTGCGGCGGGATAGACCGGGGCGCCGGGGGTCGACGCCTGGCCGGGCTGCTGGAACGCGGTCGTGACCATGTAGAGCAGCGGCAGCAGGTAGGCGCTCAGGATGATCAGCGCGAACATCGTCAGGGACGCCCGCCCGAGGAATCGTCGGTAGCTCTTCGCGACCGGGCCGCTGTCTCCGAACGAGCGGAGTCGCTGCGCCGGGACGCCGCGGTCATCGGTCACTCGCCCGCGTAGTACACACTTTTTCCTGGCGATGAGGAAGATCGCGAGCGTCAGGCCCATGACGATCACGAACAGGAGCCAGGCGATCGCGGCCCCGTAGCCCATCCGGTTGAAGGTGAACGCCTCGCCGGAAGAGATCGAGGTTGATGAACAGCGTCGCGTTGTTCGGGTCGCCGCGGCCGTTCGTCATCGTGTACGCCTGGGTGAAGTACTGGAACGTCACGACCAGGCAGATGACGAGGTTGTAGAGCAGGATCGGCGACATCAGCGGGATCGTGATTCGCCGGAACGACTTCCAGGCGCCCGCGCCGTCGATGCGTGCCGCCTCGTACAGCTCGGTCGGCACCGATTGGAGCCCGGCGAGGTTGATCAGCATGAAGTTGCCGATGCCCCACAGGCCGATGAGCGACAGGGCCGGGTAGATCCAGGTCTCGCTGTTGATCCAGTCCGGGCCCGCTGACCCCGAAGAACCCGATGATCTCGTTCAGCCAGCCCGTCTCGGTGTTGAGGAAGCCGATCCAGACGAGGGTCTCTGCGACGAGCGGGATCTGGATCGGCATGTAGAAGAGCGTCCGGAAGAAGCTCCGCCCGAAGAGCTTCGGGCTGTTCAGGATCAACGCGGCGCCGAGACTGGCGAGCATCGTGACGGGGATCGCGATGATGGCGAAGCTGAAAGTGACGAGGAGGGACTTCAGCGACGTTCGGGTCCGAGACCATCCGGACGTAGTTGTCGATCCCGATGAACTTGACGGCGTCGGGGTGGACGAGGTCGAAGTCCGTCAGGGACAGGATCAGCGAGGCGATCATCGGCCCTGCAGTGAGGAGCGCGAGCCCGATGAGCCACGGTCCGATGAAGATGAAACCCCAGAGCTTCTCGCGACCGGATGGCGTCGTGTACCAGCGCGGCCGCCCTAGCCTGGTGACGGGGACGACGAGGGCGTCGTCGTGTCTGCCATCTCGGTCAGCCGCTCCATCCGGGAGAGGTTTGGCCCCCTCGAGCCTGGGGGAAGATCGAGGGGGCCGTGTGGCGAGGAGCCTAAGCCTACGGGGCGACCTCGTCGAAGATGCCCTGGAGGGTCGTCTTGAGAGTGGCCAGTTCGGCATCGATGTCGACGCCGCCGTCTGTCGTCCGGTACTTGTTCTGGAAGGCCTGCCAGGCGCTCTTGGCCTTCGCGTAGTTCGGGACGAACGACTGATGGTTGGGGATGTCCGGATAGGCAAGCATCGCCTGCGGGACGGACCAGTCAAGGGTGACGCCCGGGAAGTTCGCGTTCGTCGCCTTGAAGAACGCGTCCTGCTTGGGCGGGATCAGCCGGGAATGCTCCGTAGAGGGTGAGCAGCTCGCCCGAGGCGACAAGCGCGGTCATGGCCTTGAAGGCCGCGTCCGGCACCTTGGTCGCTCTTGAGCAGGCTGAACGTGTCGGCATGGAGCTTGGCCGTGATCGTGCCGTTGTACGCCGGGGCGATGGCAAAGCCGAAGTTCTTGATCTTGGGCTTGGCCGGCGCGGCCGGGTAGACGCAGCACGTGAACCAGCTGTGCGATTCGTTCATCGCCAGGTTGCCCGATTCGAACTCATTGCCCTTGTCGAGCAGGTCGCTGTTGATCTGGTTGGCGTTCGGAATGAAATGGTCCTTCCAGACGCCGTCGTTGAACCACTTCTCGCCGGTCGCAAGCTGCTCCGGGATCTGGGCGGTCTTGCCGTCGGATGCAAGGAAGGAGCTCGCGCCGAAGAGTGACGACTCTGCCAGCGGACTGTTGTCCGCATACTGCATGTCGAAGCCCCACTGGACGACGTTGAGCGGATCGAAGTCTGCGCTGGTCGCGTCGTTGCCGTTCTTGTCGACAGTCAGCTTCATCCCAAGCTCGCGGACCGCGTCCATGTCCCACGGCTTGCCCTGGTACAGGTCGCCGACCTTGGTCGGGGGATACGGCAGCTTGGCCTCGTCGAAGAGGTCCTTGTTGAAGTAGAGGAACGACGGGTAGGTTGCGAACGGGACGCCGACCGTCGCGTTGTTCTCGCCGAGCTTGAAGAACTCGACGAGTTTGGGGTCGACGCCGGCGACGCTGTAGCCCGTGCTCGTGATCAGCGGCGCGAGGTCGAGCAGCTGGTCGCGGAACAGGTTGAGACCCTCGACGCCGACCGGCCCGATGATGTCCGGCGCGTTTCCAGCGGCGATCTGGGTCTTGAGGATGTTCGCGGCGACGTTGTTGTTGTAGATCTCAAGCGCGATATAGACGTCCTTCTGGGACGCGTTGAACGTGTTGACGAATTCCGACTCCGCCTGCAGCTGCTGGGGCTGCCCACCGGCGCCGAGACCGACGAACCAGCGAACGACGACTCCACCGTTCGGTCCGGGACCGGTTTCGGGGAGGGGTTCCGGTGTCACCGCGGGCGGCGCGGTTGGCGTGGCGCTGGCGCCCGCCGAGGCTGACGCGCTTGCCGTCGCAGGGGCGGGCGAGGCTGCGCCGCCGCAGGCGGTCGCGAGAAGCGCGATCGCGGCGATCAATCCAAAGGCCCTGGGCATCCTCGCCCTGAGCGGCCTGTACGTTCCGTCCATGCTCTTTCTTCTCCTCAACACCACATCTGATCGAATGCGTCGGCTGACGCCACTCCTCGCTTATCCCTTCGTCACCCCCTCGCTCGACCGCCGTCGCACGAGCTGCGTGGCGAGAATCACGGTCCGTGGCACGGCGCCGGGATGGGCGGCGTGCTCGAGGAGGAGGCGGACCATTTCCGCGCCCATCTCCTCGATCGGCTGTCGAACGCTTGTCAGTGGCGGATCGGTCGTCTTCGCGATCGGCGAATCGTCGAACCCGACGATGGCGATGTCTTCCGGGATCCGCTTGCCTGCCGCCCGAAGCACCTGCAGGGCGCCGGCGGCCATCAGGTCCGAGGCGGCGAAGACGGCATCCACGTCGGGGCGGGCCGCGAGAATCTGGCGCATCGCCTCGGCGCCGCCCGCCTGGGTGAAGTCAGCGATGCCCTCCAGGCGCGGATCGCGCTCACGGCTCGCGGCGTCGAGCGCCTGGCGGTAGCCGGAGAGGCGGTCGAGGCCGGCCGACATGTCGGACGGGCCGCCGATCGTGGCGATCACTCGGCGTCCGATCGTGATGAGATGCTCGACTGCCGAACGCCCGCCCTGGACATTGTCCATGTCGACGTAGCTCACCGACGTGCGCCGGGGCGGGCGTCCACCGACGACGACCGGGATTCCGCGTCGAGCGACGGCGGCCGGCAACGGGTCGTTGCCGTGCAGCGACACGAGCAGCGCGCCGTCGACGTGACCGGCGGTGAGGTAGCGCTCGGCCCGGCTCTCCTCCAGCGAGGACTGCGGCATGAGGAGGACAAGCTGCAGCTCGCGGGAGGAGAGGGCCGCACCGATTCCGCGGAGGAGACGCGGAAAGAAGGGGTCTTCGAACAGCCGGCCGGTCGGCTCGGCGATGACGAGGCCGACGGACTGGCTCCTTCGCGTGACGAGGCTGCGGGCCGCCGGGTTCGGGATGTAGCCCAGGCGGTCGACCGCGCGTTCGACCGTGCGTCGGACATCGGGCGTGACGCGAGGGTTGCCGTTCACCACCCGGGAGACCGTCGCTCGGGACACCCCGGCAACGCGGGCGACCTCTTCGAGGGTCACTCCGCGGCCGTTTGTCGCGATCCGATCCGTCACTGGCCCGTCCATTCATCCGCTGCGCGGTCGCCGGTCCGTTGTCGTGCGGTTGCCCGTTGGTTGTGAGAGCGCTCTCACGGTTTCCAAGCGAACCGTACCACACGTTGTCAAGAGAGCGTTTTCACGATTGCGAGGCGGCCACGAGCGACCGCCGTCCCGGTGCCGCGTCGGTGGCGTGGACCCGACCCGCGCCGCCCCTTGGCACGTGGGGCGAGCGAATGTGACGAACCGAGCCACTTTCGTGGTCAGGAATGTCGCCGTTGCACGCCCCGCGTGCCATATCCGACCGGAATCGGCTCAACGGCCCGGATTCCACCGATCGGGACGGTCAAACCGGTCGCATTCGCACGTGGGACGTGCCAGTGCCCGGCTGAAAGTGGCGCGCGCCGCCGGGGCCTACTGCGGTGTCGGACTATTCCCGTCGTTTGGGCACCCTGGTGCGGGGTTACTCAGGATCACGCGGCAGTCGGCGGGATCGCACCCAGCGGCCAGGAACCCGAGAAGCGCCGCCAGCAACAGCAGGGTTCGTCTCGTGGAGTCGCCGCCTTCAGTCCTGCCCGGCGCTTCCGGTCACGACCGCGGCCGCGCGCTTCCTGCTCGGCGCGATCCGGACGGCCGTCTCTGCCGGACGCCGGCCGTTGCCGGCACCGTTCCCGCGCCCCGAGGCCTCGGCGAACGTCACGTCGGACAGCGGCACGAGCGGGTCGCCGCGCAGCACCCGGGCGAGGTACTCGCCGGTCGCCGACCCGGCGGCGGCGGCGACCTGTTCCGGGGTTCCCTCGGCGATGATCCGGCCACCCCGATGTCCCCCGTCCGGGCCCAGGTCGACGATCCAGTCGGCCGTCTTGATCACGTCGAGGTTGTGCTCGATGACGAGGACCGTGTTGCCGCCGTCGACGAGCCGATGGAGAACCTCGAGCAGCTTCTCGACGTCGGCGAAGTGGAGCCCGGTCGTCGGCTCGTCCAGGACGTAGAGCGTGCGCCCCGTTGCGCGCCGTGACAGCTCGGTGGCCAGCTTCACGCGCTGCGCCTCGCCGCCCGACAGCGTCGTCGCCGGCTGGCCGAGGTGGACGTACCCCAGGCCGACGTCGTTGAGCGTCTGGAGCTTGTTCTTGACATTGGGAACGGCCGAGAAGAAGTCGAGCGCCTCCGCGATCGTCATCTCGAGGACGTCGGCGATCGACCGGCCCTTGAAGTGGATCTCCAGCGCATCGCGGTTGTATCGCTTGCCCTTGCAGACCTCGCAGGTCACGTAGACGTCCGGCAGGAACTGCATCTCGATCTTGAGGATCCCGTCGCCCTTGCAGTTCTCGCAGCGTCCACCCTTGACGTTGAAGCTGAACCGGCCCGGCGCGTAGCCACGGACGCGCGACTCCGGGATGCCGGCGAAGATCTCGCGGATCGGCCCGAACAGTCCGGTGTAGGTCGCCGGGTTCGATCGCGGCGTCCGCCCAATCGGGCTCTGATCGATCTCCACGATCTTGTCGATGTGCTGCGCGCCCTCGAGCTTGTCGTGGGCGCCGACCGGCTCGCGCGACGCGTTGAGCTCCCGGGCGAGGGCCCGGTACAGCACGTCCGTGACGAGCGTGCTCTTGCCGCTGCCCGAGACGCCGGTGACAGCCGTGAATGTCCCGAGCGGCAGGCGCAGGTCGATGTCCCGGAGGTTGTGCTCGCGGGCCCCGCGAACGATCAGCTTCTTGCCGTTGCCCTTGCGCCGCTTTTCGGGGATCGGTACCTGCAGCTCGCCCCGAAGGTACGCCCCGGTGATCGAGCGCGGCTCGGCCAGCACCGTCTCGAGCGGCCCGTTCGCGATGATCTCCCCGCCGTGCTCCCCTGCTCCGGGCCCGATGTCGATGACCCAGTCGGCGGTCCGGATCGTCTCCTCGTCGTGCTCGACGACCAGGACCGTGTTGCCGAGGTCGCGGAGCCGCGTCAGCGTCGCGATCAGCTTCGCGTTGTCCCGCTGGTGGAGCCCGATCGACGGCTCGTCGAGGATGTAGAGCACGCCCATCAGCGTCGTCCCGATCTGGGTCGCCAGCCGGATCCGCTGGGCCTCGCCCCCGGATAGGGTGACGCTCGTCCGGTCCAGCGCGAGATAGTCGAGCCCGACGTCGACGAGGAACCCGAGCCGCGCGGTGATCTCCTTGAGCACCTGGTAGGCGATCGTCCTCTCGCGCTCCGTCAGCTTCTTGGGCAGTGCCGCGATCCAGGCGAGGGCTTCCGTGATCGACATCACGGAGACCTCCCAGATGTTTCGGCGGTCGACGGTGACGGCGAGGATCTCCGGCTTGAGCCGCCGTCCCTGGCAGACGGGACACGGCCTCGTGACCATGTACTTCTCTAGCTCCGTCTTGATGTATTCGGAGTCGGTCTCGCGATAGCGGCGCTCGAGGTTCGTGACGACCCCCTCGAAGGTCGCCTTGTAGGTGTTCTCGCCCCGTTCGTGCTTGTAGCGGACGAGCACCCTCTCGTCCTTCGATGCGTGGAGGAGGTAGTCGATCGCGTCGGGCGGCAGGTCGCGGACGGGAGCCGTGTACGACCAGCCGTGGGCCTGGCAGATCGCCTCCAGGATCTTGAGGCGCCACGACGCGTCCGTCGGCATCTTGGCCCACGGCACGAGGGCGCCCTTGGCCAGGCTCTTGGAGCGATCCGGGATCACGAGGTCCGGGTCGATCTCCAGCTTCGTCCCGAGACCCGTGCAGGCCGGGCAGGCGCCGTGCGGCGAGTTGAACGAGAAGCTGCGCGGCTCGAGCTCATCGATCGTCGTGCCGTCGTAGGGGCACGTATACCGCTCGCTGTAGCGGCGTTCCTCGAAGTCCGGGCCCTCGCCGTCGCGCGCGACCGGGGCGATGAGGACGACGCCCTCGCCGAGCCGGAGCGCCGTCTCGACGGAGTCGGCGAGGCGCGACGCGTCGGGATCGGCGAGCGGCTCGCCGGTCGCCGGATCGATCGGCCGCCCATCCGGCGCCCGGGCCGCTCCGTCCGGCGCCTCAGCGTGGCGGACGACGAAGCGGTCGACCACGACCTCGATCGAATGGCGCTTGTACTTGTCGAGGGTGGGCGCCTCCGCGAGGTCGTACATCTCGCCGTCAACGCGGACGCGCACGAATCCCTGGCGGCGTGCACCCTCGAAGACGCGGTCACCCTCCGTCTTGCGGTCCTTGATGAGGGGGCCCAGGACCAGCAGGCGCGTGCCCTCCGGCAGCGCGAGCACCTGGTCGACGATCTGCTGGACCGACTGGCGCTCGATCTCGCGCCCGCAGGTGGGGCAGTGCGGGTGGCCAACGCGGGCGAACAGCAGCCGGAGATGGTCATAGATCTCCGTGACGGTCCCGACCGTCGACCGCGGGTTACGCGACGCGCCCTTCTGGTCGATCGAGATCGCCGGCGAGAGCCCGTCGATCTGGTCGACGTCCGGCTTCTCCATCTGGCCGAGGAACTGGCGGGCGTACGCCGACAGGCTCTCGACGTAGCGGCGCTGTCCCTCTGCGTAGATCGTGTCGAACGCGAGGCTGCTCTTGCCGCTGCCGGAGAGACCGGTGATGACGACGAGCCGGTCGCGCGGGAACGCGACGGTGACGTCCTTGAGGTTGTGTTCGCGGGCACCACGAACGACAAGCTGATCCTGGGGCATCGTCCGTCAAGTGTACGCGAAACGGGACAAATCGAACAGGTGTTCTTGCGGCAGGAGTCCTGTGGCGCCGGCCGGCCCTCGCCGGCCGGCGCTCGTTGCGACGCCTATGTCAGCCGATCGCCGACCAGTCGCCGATTACTCGCAAAGCACCCACTTGCCATTCTCCTGGACGACGGCGATGTCATCGTCGAGGGCTTGCGTCGTGGTCAGGGACCCGGCCATCGAGGTCATGAGAGCGTCCAACTGGGCATCATCAACCGTTTGACCCGCCGCCCCCATCGCCTTCTTCATGAGGTCGCGCATCTTGGCCGGATCCAAGGTGATGGTCATGTTGCCCGTGACGTGAACGACCGCGTTGTCGCCGGACTTGCTCTTCTCGGACGTCTGGATGTCCTTGAACTCCATCTTCATGGCGCCGGCGAGTTCATCGGCCGTGATGCCCAGGGTCGCCAGGTCGGCGGAGCCACCGCCGAACAGGCCCGAGATGTCGTCCTTCTTGGCGGCGCAGGCGTAGTCCGCCAGCTTGGCGATCCCGCCCGACTGGGCCGCGTCGAGCGCCGCCTTGACCGCGCCCGCCGGATCGCTCTGGCTGGCTCCTCCCCCGCACGCCAACGAGGACGATGATCAGTGCCGCGGAGAAGGCCACCGACCGAAGATACCTGGACTGCATCGCACCCTCCCTGGTCGGGGCCCCACCGATGCCGGCGGCGCTACGCCTCGAGCCGACGCACAGTCTGGACCATCGGCCGCGACCGCGCGTCTTCGATTCCGCGACTCAGCGGCGACGGCGGCCCTGGCGCGTTCCCGTCCGTTTGCGGACATTGGGCGTGACCGTGCGGTCCCATGTCGGGCGGTCGAGCCAGCGCGCCTGCCAGCCCGGATCATCGTCGTGCTCGTCGCGGATGCCGGGCAGCCAGTCGGCGGCCGTGTTCTCGTCGATGGCCGGAACGCCGTCCAGCGTGTCGGCCGGCTCTTCCTCCGCCGGGAGGACCGTGACGCTCGTCACCTCGAATGCCGGACCCGTCGGCTCCGCGGCGCCACGCCTGCCGCGACCGTCGTTGCCAGGACCCGATGCGCGGCCGGCCCGCTCCGCCGCGCGTCCGACGACGAGCGACTGGTCCTGTTCGAGGACCCTGAGACGAATCTGTTGGATCTCGTCGCGCAGGGCGGCGGCGCGCTCGAACTCGAGCTGCTTGGCCGCGGCCTTCATCTCGGCCTCCATCCGGGCGACGAGCTTCTCGATCGCGGCGGTGTTCTCCAGCGTGAGCGCTCGACCCGTCAGCTCGTCCCGCTCCGAGGTGTAGACGACCGTCCGCTCCGCGACCGCCCGGAGCCGCTCGTTGATGTCGTGGATCCCCTTGATGATCGTCGTCGGCTCGATCCCTCGCTCGAGGTTGTACGCCTCCTGGACCGAACGCCGCCGGTCCGTCTCCTCGATCGCCGCCGCCATGGATTCCGTGATGCGGTCCGCGTACATGACGACCCTGCCGCCGATGTTGCGCGCCGCGCGACCGATCATCTGGATCAGCGACCACGAGCTCCGCAGGAACCCTTCCTTGTCGGCGTCGAGGATCGCGACGAGCGTGACCTCCGGCAGGTCGATCCCCTCGCGGAGGAGATTGATGCCGACGAGCACGTCGAAGACACCGAGCCGGAGGTCCCGCAGGATCGCGACCCTCTCGAGCGTATCGACCTCGCTGTGGAGGTACTGGACCTTGACGCCGAGCTCGCGCAGGTAGTCGGCGAGGTCCTCCGCCATCTTCTTGGTCAGCGTCGTGACGAGAGCCCGTTCGCCCCGCTCGACGCGGAGCCTGATCTCCTCGAGGAGGTCGTCGATCTGGCCGTCGGTCGGGCGGACCTCGATCGTCGGGTCGACGACGCCGGTCGGCCGGATCAGCTGCTGGACGACCTGCTCGCTCCGTTCGAGCTCGTACGGACCGGGCGTCGCACTCATGTAGACGACCTGGTTGAGATGGCCCTCGAACTCCTCGAACGTCAGCGGCCGGTTGTCGAGCGCCGACGGGAGCCGGAACCCGAAGTCGACGAGGATCTCCTTGCGGGTCCGGTCGTTCTTGTACATCCCGACGACCTGCGGCACGGACATGTGCGACTCGTCGACGACGAGCAGCCAGTCCGGCGGGAAGTAGTCGAGGAGCGTCCACGGCCGCGAGCCGGCCTCGCGCGCGGACAGGTGGCGCGAGTAGTTCTCGATCCCGGTGCAGAAGCCGAGCTCCCGCATCATCTCGAGGTCGAACGTCGTCCGCTGGCGGAGGCGGGCGGCCTCCAGGATCCGGCCCTCCGCCTCGAGCTCCCCGACGCGCTCCTCCATCTCCGCCTCGATGGCGACGATCGCGACCTTCATCTTGTCCGCGGGCGTCACGTAGTGGGTCGCCGGGTAGACGTTGACCTCGTTTCGTTCGGCGAGGAGCTCACCCGTCAGCGGGTCCAGCTCCGTGATCCGCTCGACCTCGTCGCCGAAGAACTCGACCCGGACCAGATGCTCCTCAGACGCCGGCTGCAGCTCGAGCGTGTCCCCGCGGACGCGGAAGCGCGCGCGGGTGAGGGCCTGGTCGTTGCGCTGGTACTGGAGATCGACGAGGTGCCGCAGGACCGCGTCCCGCCGGTACTGGCCGCCCTTCCGGAGGCGGAGGACGGTGGCGCCGTAGTCGACCGGGGCGCCGAGGCCGTAGATGCACGACACCGACGCGACGATGATGACGTCGCGGCGCTCGAACAGGGCGTGGGTGGCGGCATGGCGCAGCCGGTCGATCTCGTCGTTGCGACTCGAGTCCTTCTCGATGTACGTGTCGCTGCGGGGCAGGTACGCCTCCGGCTGGTAGTAGTCGAAGTAGCTGACGAAGTACTCGACCGCGTTGTCCGGGAAGAACTCGCGGAACTCGGCGTAGAGCTGCGCGGCGAGCGTCTTGTTGTGGGCCAGGACGAGGGTGGGACGGTTGACCTGCTCGATCGTCCACGCGAGTGTCGCCGTCTTCCCCGTTCCGGTGGCGCCGAGGAGCGTCTGGTGGCGGACGCCGCGCCTGAGGCCGTCGACGAGCTTCGCGATCGCCTGCGGCTGGTCGCCGGTGGGCTGGAACGGGGCGACGAACCTGAAGTCGGGCATGGGGAGCCAAGGATACATGGATTCGCCGATAGCGAACGGGTGTTCTGTCTCCCTTGGACGTCAGCCCGCCAGCGCCGCCGCCCAGGCATCGGCGACGCGGCGCCGTGTCTCCGCGATCCCGCCGGACGTGTCGAGGACCAACGAGGCGGCGGCGCGAAGGCGCGTCGCCGGATCCTCCTGCGCGCCGATCCGCTGGGTGGCGTCGGCGATCGTCGAACCGCGACCGACCAGACGCGCTCGCTGGGTCGCCGGGTCGCAGGTGATGAGCCAGACCTCGTCGCAGGCGGCGGCGAGTCCACCCTCGACGAGCTTGATCGCCTCGATGACGACGGCCGGCACGCCGTCGGCCTCGGCTGCCGCGATCGCGGTCTCGACACGTGAACGCACCGCGGGATGGACGATCGCCTCGAGCGCATCGAGCTCCCCCGGATTCGAGAAGACGAGCCGCCCGAGCCCGGCCCGATCGAGCGAGCCGTCGGCCAGCCGGTACCGATCGCCGAACCGGTCGAGAACCGCGGCAAGGGCCGGCTCGCCGGGTGCCGTGACGTCGCGAGCGACAGCATCCGCGTCGATGACTCGGGCACCCAGCTCGCCGAGCCAGCCCGCGATTGTCGACTTGCCGCAGCCGATCGGCCCGGTGATCCCGATCCTGATCGTCATGGTCGGCGCTCCTCGAGCTCCAGCCACGCGTCCTCGGCACTGGCCAGGGCGCGCTCGACGTCGCTGAGCTCGCTCGTGATCCGACGCATCTCGACGAAGTTCGATGCCACCGACGGGTCGCCCATCGCGAGCTCGAGATGGCTCTTGCGCAGTCCGAGCCGCCCGAGGTCGGCATCGACCGCGGCCTTCTGGCGGCGGTACGCGTCCTTGGACAGCTTGTCGCGTCGCCCAGCGCGGGGCGACGACGGACGTCCGGCTCCGGGCGCTGGAGCCGTCGGCGCGACTATAGACGGCGTCCGGCGGATCGCCCCGGCACCGGCCGGCAATCGGGTCGCGGCCTCGGCGATGGTCCAGCCCTGTGCGACTGCGGCGCGCCACTCGCGGTAGCCACCGTCGAACGCCGCCGCCAGGCCGCCGTCGACGACCCACAGCTTCGAGCAGATCGTCTCGAGCAGCCGCCGGTCGTGGCTGACGACAAGGAGCGTCGCGGGCGACCCGGTCATGAACGCCTCGATCGCCTCGCGGGCCGGGATGTCGAGGTGGTTCGTCGGCTCGTCGAGGAGGAGCAGGTTGGACGGCATGATCCCGAGGAGCGCCAGCTCGAGCCGCGAGCGCTCGCCACCCGACAGCGAACGCACCTCCTTGAACGCGTCGTCGCCCCGGAACAGGAACCGGGCGAGGTAGCCGCGCGCCTCGCCCGGAGTGATCGGGATCACCTCGAGCAGCGCGTCGATCACGGTCGCGCCGGGAATCGCCGCGCCCCGCAGCTGGGCGAGATAGCCGATCTGGACGGCGTTGCCGAACGACAGCCGCCCGTCGATCGGAGGCAGGTCGCCGGCGATCGTGCGCAGCAGGGTCGTCTTGCCGGCTCCGTTCGGCCCGACGATCCCGATCCGATCGCCGCGCTGGGCCGCCAGGAACGGCGCGCGCGCGACCCGGTGGATCTCCGTGGCCGGAGACCCGTCGGCGGTAACCGCGCCGCGACCCGGAAGGTAGCCGACGACGAGGTCCTCGATCCGGACGACGATCTCGCCGGAGCGCGACGGCCCGCCGCCGGCGAGCGCCGCGGTGGGCAGGCGGAGCCTGCGCGAGCTCTTCGGAGCCTCGATCCGCTCCGCCTGGAGCCGTTCGAGCCGCGCCTCGTGCTCGTGCATCTTGCTGAACTTGCGGTGCGACCGGTAGCGCTGGACCAGTTCCTTCTCGCGCTCGATCGACTCCGCCTGCGTGTCCGCATCCTTGGCGCCGCGCGCGTCGCGCTCGATCCGCTGGCGGTGGTAGGCGCTGTAGTCGCCGCGGAACACGGTCAGCCGGCGGTCGCGGAGCTCCCAGATCCGGTTGACGGTCCCGTCGAGGAACGCGCGGTCGTGCGAGGCGACGAGGAGCGATCCGCGGCGCCGGCGGAGATGCTCCTCGATCCACTCCAGCGCGGCGATGTCGAGATGGTTCGTCGGCTCGTCGAGGAGGAGCAGGTCGGGATCGGCGATCACCAGCCGGGCGAGCGCGGCGCGGGTCTGCTCCCCTCCCGACAACGCCGTCGGCGGCTTCACCCACTCGTCGCGGGTGAACCCGAGACCGGAGAGCGCCTCGTCGACTCGCTGGTCGAGCGTGTACCCGCCGAGGATCTCGAACTGGTGCTGGAGGTCGGCGTAGGCGTGCTCCTCGACGCGGTGGTCGCGCTCGAAGGCGGCCAGCGCCGCGGCCATCCGGTCGAGATGCGACGCGCCCTGGCGGACCGCGGCCCGGAGATCCGGGGCGGCCATGAACTCCGCGTCGAAGTGTGATTCCTGGGCAAGAAGCCCGAGCGTCAGCCCGCGCTTGCGATGGACCTCGCCCGTGTCGGGCTCGTCGCGGCCGGCCGCGATCCGGAGCAGCGTCGTCTTGCCGGCGCCGTTCGGACCCACCAGACCGATCCGGTCGCCGACCGCGATCGCCGCGGTGATGCTGTCGAGGATGACGAAGGTCCCGACCTCGCGATGGACGTCCATCAGCCGGAGGATCGACATCGCTAGCCCCCGGCCGACGCGCGCGCGGCGGCACGCCGGGTCGCGGCCGCCCTGCGCGTCCGTTCCGCCTTCGCCGCTCCGAGGCCGCCGTCTCCTCCCAGCTCCGACCAGCGCCCGCCGGTCCGTTTGGGCGTCGCCATCGAGCGGAGGATCGACCGTGCGCCGGTCCGGTCGGCGGCCGGCAGGCGCTGGCACCACGAGCAGAAATGAGTCGCCCGACCACCCACGATGATCCGCCGGACCGGGCGTCCGCAGCGGAGGCACGGCTCGCCGGCCCGCTGGTAGACGAGCAGCCGCTCCTGCATCGACCCGTCGCCCTCGGGTGCCGTGTAGTCGTCGACCGACGAGCCACGCCTGCTGACGGCCTCCGCGAGGATCCGCCGGATCTCGGCATGGAGCCGCCGTTCGTCCGCCGGCCGGAGCGAGCGGGCCGAGCGGAGCGGGTGGAGGCGGGCCGCCCAGAGCGCCTCGTCGGCGTAGATGTTGCCGATCCCAGCAACGAACGACTGATCGAGGAGGAGCGGCTTGAGGCGGCCCTTGCGGCGCCTGACCCGGTCCCGGAAGGCTCGCACCGTGAAGGCGTCGTCGAGCGGCTCGGGCCCCATCGTGGCGAAGACCGCCGCTCCGCCCGGCTCCGAGACCAGGTCGCCCGACGCCTCGTCGCGACCGTAGATCCCGACCTTGCCGAACTTGCGGATGTCGCGGAACCGAATCTCGCGGCCATCCGCGAGCTCCAGGACGAGCCGGACGTACGGATCCTCCGGCGCGCTGGCCGGGACGACGAACAGCTGGCCGGTCATCTTCAGGTGGATCGTCAGGGCGATGCCGCCGGACAGCTCCACGACGATGAGCTTCGCCCGCCGCCCGATCGCCTCGATCCGCCGGCCCGCGACGGCAGCCGCGAACTCGTCCCCCGTGGCGTTCCGGAGGGTCCGCGCCCACGACGAGCGGGCGCCGACGATCGTCGCGTCGAGGACGAGCCCGCGCAGGTCGCGCGCGACCGTCTCGACTTCGGGGAGTTCCGGCACGGGCGGCGACCTAGCCCGCGAGCGGTGCGATCGGCGCCTCGAGCGGCATCTCGTCGGCCTCGGCGGCGATCTCGTCGGCTCGTGTCAGCGGCGTCATCGATTCCCAATCGTCGCCGACCTTGATGTCGACGATCAACGGCACGGACAGGGGCATCGCCCCCTCCATCGTCTCGCGGACGATCGCCGCCAGGTCGCCGACCTCGTCGCGCGGCACCTCGAACAGGAGCTCGTCGTGGACGGACAGGAGCAGCCGCGCGTGCGACCCGGCCTTCGCGAGACGATCCGCCACGCGGATCATCGCGATCTTCTGGATGTCCGCTGCCGTGCCCTGGATCGGCATGTTGATCGCCATCCGCTCGCCCGCACCGCGGAGGGCCGGGTTCGACGCCCGCAGCTCCGGGATCTGGCGCTTGCGGCCCAGGAGGGTCTCGACGAACCCCTGCGCTTTCGCCTGCTCCTTGATCGCCATCATGTAATAGCTGATTCCGGAGTACGCGGCGAAGTAGCTGTTGATGAACTCCTGGGCCTCCTTGCGGGGGATGTTCGCCCGCGACGCGAGGCCGAAGTCGCTCATGCCGTAGGCCAGCCCGAAGTTCACCATCTTGGCCATCGAACGCTCGTCGTGGGTGATGTCCTCCGGCGCCTTGTGAAGCACCCGTGCGGCCGTCTCGCGATGGATGTCCGCCTGCCTGGCGAAGGCGTCCTTGAGGTGCTCGTCGCCCGAGACGTGGGCGAGGATCCGCAGCTCGATCTGGCTGTAGTCCGCGGTGAGCAGGGTGACGTCCGGCGCGCCGGCGACGAACGCCCGGCGGATCCGCCGCCCGAGCGGAGTCCGGATCGGGATGTTCTGCAGGTTCGGATCCGACGACGACAGCCGTCCGGTCGCGGCGACCGCCTGGTGGAACGTGGTGTGGAGCCGGCCGTCCGCGGCCATGAGGGATGGCAGCGCCTCGACGTACGTCGATCGGAGCTTCGTGTAGACGCGCCACTCGAGGAGCTTGTCGATCATCGGGTGGGCCGCGCGGAGCTCCTCCAGGACGGAGGCGTCCGTCGAGTAGCCGGTCTTCGTCCGCTTCCCCTTCGGCAGGTTCAGCTCGAAGAACAGGATCTGCTCGAGCTGCTTCGGGCTGCCGAGGTTGAACTCGTGCCCGACGTCCAGGTAGATCTCCGCCTCGAGCCGCTCGATCTCGGCGGCGAACTCGCGATCGAGGACGCCGAGGGCATCGAGATCGAGCGCCACGCCGACGGCTTCCATCCGGGCGAGGACGGGGATCAGCGGAATCTCGACTTCGCGGAAGAGCCGGTCGAGCCCGACCTCGCCGAGCCGTCGCTCGAGCGGGTCGCGGACGGCGATCGCCGACAGGGCCTCGAGACCGGCGCGGGCCGTGGCCGGGAGCTCGGTGGCCGGCGGCAGGATCTGGTCGAGGTTCTCCGCGACGACGTCGGCGATCGTCTGGCTCCGCAGTGCTGCATTGAGGATGTAGGCCGCAACCTGTGTGTCGAACGCGATGGGCTGGGTCGGGCCGTCCGGGTCGTCGGCGTACTGCGCGACGAGGACCGGCTTCACCTCGTGGCCCACGACGGGCAGTGCCAGGCGCGTCAGCAACCGGCGAAGGGCATCCGACGCCTCGTGGCCCTCAGCGGCGACGACGCGTCCGTCGGCGCCCGCGACGGCCAGGGCCAGGGGCGTGCCTCGCCGCGGCCGGGGGTCGTCGAGGACGAGGGACACGCCAAGCGCCGGCTGTCCGACGAGCCAGGGTTCGAGCCCCGCGATGCCGCCGACACCGCAGACCTCGATCCGACCGGGATCGGCGATCGCCGCGGCGAGCGCGGATGGCAGGTCCTCGGGGGCGGCAACTGGCTGTCCGTCGCGCCCGGCGCCGTCGGCCGCATCCGCCCCCGTCGCGGCGGCCCGTCCACCCACGGCGTCGAAATCGAGCCGCAGCTGGAGCTCTCCGCTCTCCTGCCGAACGCCGGAGCGGTTGGGACCCCAGCCCTCCGGCCGGCCCGCGACCCGGGCCGCCGGCACGTAGCCGCTCTCGGCCACGGAGCGCAGGCTCTCCGTCCGCTGCTCGGCCGACTCGCCGGCCATCTGCGGGAGCCGCTCGATCAGCGTCCGGAACTCGTACTCACGGAACAGGCGGACGACGGTGTCGCGGTCGTAGTCCCCGAGACGTGCCGCTTCGAGGTCGATCGTGATCGGGAGGTCGCGGACGATGGTTGAGAGCTCCCGGCCCATGTGCACCTGGTCGCGATACTCGATGAGCTTGGCGCGGAGCTTCTCCGGCGTCACCTCCTCGATCCGCGCGTACATCGAGTCGAGGGTCCCGAAGTCGCGGATCAGCTTCGCCGCCGTCTTCTCCCCCACTCCGGGGACACCCGGGATGTTGTCGGTCGGGTCGCCCTTGAGCGCCTTGTAGTCGATCATCTGGTCCGGCCGAAGCCCGTATCGCTCGTCGATCTTCGCGACGTCGTACATGACCGTGTTCTCGACCCCGGATCGCGTCGTCATCAACCGAACGCGAGGAGTCACGAGCTGGAGCATGTCGAGATCGACCGTGACGATCGTCGTCTCGAGGTCGTCGCGGGAGTCCAGCTGCGCGGTGATGGTCCCGATCACGTCGTCCGCCTCGTAGCCGGGCATCTCGTAGATCGGGATCCTCAGGGCCTTCACGACCTCGCGGACCTTCGGGAACTGATCCCGGAGGTCGTCCGGCATCCGCTGGCGCGTCGCCTTGTAGTCGGCGTACTGCTCGTGCCGGAACGTCGGTCCGGGCAGGTCGAACGAGACGGCCAGGTAGTCGGGCTGGAGGTCCTGGAGGCCTCGCAGGACGATGCTTGCGAAGCCGAAGACGCCGTTCACGAGATCGCCTCGCGAGGTCGTCAGCGGCGGGAGCGCGAAGTAGCCGCGATAGACGAGCCCGTACCCGTCGAGCAGCATGAGGCGTTCAGTGGGCACGAGGAGAGTGTAGCCGGGGACCGCCCGGCGCTCGGCCCGACGGAGGTCAGCCGCTCGTCATGCTCCTGGCGATTCGGCGCGCGACCAGGAGCGCGACGCCGGCTGCGAGCAGGATCGCCGACGCGACGAGAACGAGCGACAGGCCGGGCTCCTCGCCCGCGCTCTGAGCCAGTAGCGCCCGTTCGGCCGGGGCGGGGACGGCAGCCGGGCTCTCGCCGCTGGAGCCCTGGGCGGTGATGCCGCCGCCGGCTCCATCGCCGCTCGCCGAGGTTCGTCCGGGATACGAGCTCGCATTGGGCACCGACACGGCCGATTCAGTCGCCAGCGGCCCGGCGGTGAGGCTCGCCGGCCCTCGTGAGTCGCTCAACGCTGATGGCGCCGCCGAGGCTGCGCCCGATGCCGCCGCCTCGAAGTCGCCATTCTTCGTGTCGCGCGTCGTCTCCTCCGCGGCCGCGACCGGGGCGGCGGACGGAGCCGCGGCGCTGCCGGCACCCAGCTGGACCGTCGGCAGGACGCTGACGAGAAGCCCGGCCAGCCCGAGGGTCGTGAGGCCAATTCCGAGCTGGCGCGTGATCGCGAGATTGGGCGACGCCAACGCTGCGACGAACCGCCGCCAGCCGGACGGACGCAGGCGGGCGGCCTGCTCCGGGCTGAGCTGGAAATCGCGCGGGCGGACGGCGGTCGGGAGAGCGGCCGTCGCCCGCGCGATCGCGAGAAGGTCGGCGTGGAGGGTCGCGCACTCGGCGCAGTCGGCGATGAGTGAGGTTGCGAGGTCGCGGTCGGCGCCGGTGAGGTCACCGGCGGCGAGCGAGACCACGAGAAGCGGGTCGTGCTGAGCGTGCTGCTCTGGACTGTGGGGCATGTGGATCAGACGAGCTCCATGCGAACGAGGTTCCCTTCAGCCACGGAACAGGTCCATGCGATCGACAAGCAGGTCGCGCAGCGCGAGCCGGCCGCGATGGATGCGGGACTTGACCGTCCCGAGCGAGACGCCGGTCATCCCGGCGATCTCGGCATAGTCGTAACCCTCGACGTCGAACAGGACGATCGCCATGCGCTGATCCGGGGTGATGGCGGCGAGCGCCGCGTTCAGGGCGTGGGATCGCTCGAAGGTCAGCGCCGTGTGGACCGGGTCGGCGTCTTCGGCAGCCGGCGGCTGCCAGCTCTCGTCCTCGAGCTCCGGGTAGGGCTGGACCGGGCGGCGCTTCTTCGCGCGCTGGATGTCCATCGCGGCGTTGACCGCGATCCGGTTGAGCCACGACTTGACGCTCCCGCCGCGGAAGCCGGCGAGATTCCGGAAGGCTGAGAAGAACGCCTCCTGGGTCACGTCGGACGCCTGGTCGCGATCGGGCACCATGCGGACGACCAGCGCGAAGAGCTGGTCCTGGTAGCACTCGACCAGGTCGTTGAATGCATCGAGGTCGCCCGCGCGGGCGCGCTCGAGGAGGATGAGGTCTCGGCGCTGGACGGGGTCGTCGACGACCGTCGTCGGGCGAAGGTCCTCCACGATCAGGGGGTCCCTCAAGACGGCGATTCTGAGGCTGGGCGAGTCTAGCATCGGTTCGCGCGGAGACGCCGGGGGTCGGGCGAGGGTTCCGCTCGAGGTTGCTCTCAGACAACGGCAACCGCCCCGAGGTCTCGAGCGTCCGGACCAACGAAGAGGTCTACCCTCAAATCCCGACCTGGAGCTCACCAGATGCGCCGACTCGCCAGTCTCGTTCTCGTCCTCCTGCTCGCGGGCGGATGTGCCGCCGCTGCACCCAGCCCATCGTCAACGACCGGTTTCGCGCTTCGCGCGTGGATCACCCAGGCGCTGCCGCCCGTCGGGGCATTTGGGTCTGCCGGGCCGTCGATGGCGATCGACCAGGCCAGGCTCATCACGTACGGGCCGCAGATTGAGATCTATCCCGGTCCCCTCCTGCCGAACCTGCTGCAGCGCCCGATCAGTCAGAACGGGATCGACGCGATCGTCGCCGCTGCACGTGCCGCCGGCCTCCTCGACGGGCCGACCGACTTCGCCGGCAACCTTCCGCCCGGCTCGCAGACCGGCCACCTCCTGTTCACGATCGACGGCGTCGAGCGCGAGGTTGTGGGCGATCCGACGCGCCAGATCGTCTGCGTCCGGGCACCGTGCGTGGCCCCTCCCGGGACGCCCGAGGCCTTCGGCATGTTCTGGGCGCAGGTTCACGATGTCCAGTCGTGGCTGGGGGGCGAACTCGGCGCCGAGACGCCGTTCACGATCGATCGTCTCGCGATCCTCCTGACCGAGCCGGTCGACGACGCGAGCCTCCAGCCGTCGTTCGCGCGCTGGCCACTCAGCGTCGAGATGGCGAAGTTCGGCAAGCCGTCCGGTGGATCGCCGGCGGCCCGATGCGGCGTCGTCGAGGGCGCGGACCTCGCTGCTGCGCTCGCGGCGTTCGGCTCCGCGAACCAGCTGACGCGCTGGACCGACGACAACAACGCGCAGTACGGCATCGTCGCGCGACCGCTCTTTCCGGGCGAACCGGATCCCTGCTGAGGCGCCGCGCCGGCGGCGTCGATTACGATTGCGAGCCGCGCCGAAGTGGCGGAATGGCAGACGCGACGGTCTCAAACACCGTTGAGTGCAAGCTCGTGTGGGTTCGAGTCCCACCTTCGGCACCACCCTGCCGGCTCGGGCTGCCCTCCGCGACGAAGGCTGCGATACTCGCGCCGATGACCCAGCCGAGCGACATGAGCCTCCAGGAGCGCTTCGATCCGGAGGGTCGCTGTTTCGGGTGCGGCCCCGCCAATCCGCTGGGGCTACGGATCAGGAGCTTCGCGTCGGCCACCGATCCCGACGAGATCGTCGCCGACTGGACGCCCTCACCGCAACACGAGGCGTTCGACGGCGTCGTGAACGGCGGGATCATCAGCGCATTGCTGGACTGTCACTCGAACTGGACCGCCGCGATCGCGCTCATGCATGGACGCGGGGCGGATCGGCCGCCGGCGACCGTCACCCTCGACTTCGCCGTCCGGATGCGGCGACCGACCCCATCGACCGGGCCCGTGCACCTCGCCGCGCGGGTCGTCGAGTCGAGTGATGACCGGGCGACCGTCGAGGCGACCCTCGCCGCCGGAGGCGACGTCACCGCCACGTTTCGCGGAACATTCGTGGCCGTGAAGCCGGGACATCCCGCCCACGACCGCTGGTAAGGAGAGCTCCATGTTCCGTCGCTTCATCGGCCTCGAACGTCACCAGGAACGGGACCGGCGCCTGCCCGTCGGAGACGACGAGGCCCCGTTGCCCGGATCGTCGGCGGAGACGGCGACGGCGCGCCGGATCGTCGCCCGGCTCGAGGCGCTCCCTCCCGAGGAAGCGCGCTATCTGGCCTGTTTCGCCTACGTCATGAGCCGTGCCGCCGCTGCCGATTTCGACATCAGCGACGAGGAGACGGCGCTCATGGAACAGTTCGCCATCCAGTACGGCGGGCTCGACACGTCGCAGGCCGTCCTCGTCGTCCAGATGGCGAAGGTCCAGGCGCGCGTCCAGGGCGCGACCGAGGACTTCGTCGTGACCCGCGAATTCCGCGACATCTCCACCCCGGATCAGCGGGTCGAGCTGATCCGTTGCTGCTTCGCGATCGGGGCGGCGGACGGGACAATCACCGCGGAGGAGGCGTCAGTCGTGAACGAGATCGCCCGCGAACTCGACGTCGATCGGGACGTCGTGAACGCCATCCGGGCCGAGTATCACGAGCAGCTCTCCGCTGTTCAGGCGTTCCGGCGCGCCGGGGGCGGCTAGCGCCTCGACGTTCGGCACGCTTCCTTGAACGACCCGCGGCCGTGCGCGATGCCGTTGGCTGCATCACCTGAGGGCCGTGAGAGTCGATCTATGTCCCCGGCCCCGCGCCGGCGGCGAGGGTTTCCTGCCAGACGTCCGTGCCCGCGACCTTCGGGGTGATCGCCACCCCCGTCGGCGGCCGAAACCTGCGCCTGGCGCGGGCGCCTGAACGTGACCGGAGCATTCGCCCAGGCCTGGGTCCATCTCATTGGGGGCACGAATTGCGCCCAAGGTTCCCTTGGCCGACGTCTGGCAGGAATGTTGGGGCCGCGCAGGACGCGTCCCACGGCGTGGAGCACCGTTCTCAGCCCAGGCTGACCTCGACGATGCCCTCACCGAGGCGGCGGCGGACCTCGGCGAGCAGCTCGGCGTCGTAGGCTACCCCGCGGCGGAGCTCCATCGGCAGGGACGTGGCCCCGGTCTGGGCGGGAAGGTGGAGCACGACGCGGGTCGAACCGGGGCGCTCCGCGAGGAGCCCCTTGAACGCCTCCATCGCTCCGACGACGCGTTCCGTCCCCGCCCCGCCGGCGAACCGGACGTGCAGCACGGCGTCCGGTGAGGCGTCGACCGGAGGCGTGATCGCGCCTCGCCGCGCCGGCGGCCCGGTCCCGCGCCTCGTCGGGCAGCGCGGGCTCGATGTCGCGATCGGGAGCGAGGCGCTCCAGGTCGGGCACCTCGCGGTACGTGGGGATCGGTTCGCCGGGGGCGACGGCCGGCAGCGATCCCGCCGGCTCCGGGCGCCGCGCCTCTGCGCGGAGCGGCGACACGTACGGGATCTCCGGGCGTGCGCCGGCCATGCACCGGCTCCGGCCAGGCGCGCCAGATCCGTTGCCGTTGCCGCGTGCCGTTGCCGTTCGGCATAGCCTCCGTTTCCGGCGGCTCCCTGGCACCGGGACCTGCGGCTGGCCGGCGTGACGGCCTTCCCCGATCGCCGGCCGCGACCTCGCGCGCGAACGCCTCCGGTCCCCGCGAGACGGCGCCGTCCCAGTCGGTCGACCAGGTCGGCGAGGAGCGAGACCTCCTCGCCGCGGTGGTCGATTCGCCCGGTCACGAGCAGGATCGAGCCCTCCGTCCAGGTTCCGGCCGTCTGCTCGTAGAGCCGCGGGAAGACGACGATCTCGATCGTCCCCTGCAGGTCCTCGATCGTGGCCACGCCCATCGTCGACTTCGCCTTCGTGATGACGGTCCGGAAGCCGGTGACGATGCCGGCGACGACGATCCGCTGGCCGTCGAGCGACTCATCCTTGAGGTCGCCGCTGTAGGCCGTCACGAACTGGCCGACCTGTTCGACGACCTCGCCCATCGGGTGCTCCGAGAGGTACAGGCCCAGCAGCTCCTTCTCCCAGCGGAGGCGCTCGCGGACCGGGACCTCGGTCGTCTCGGGGAGCGGCCGCTCGAAGGCCGCGGCGTCCTCCGCGCCAAGGTCGAACAGCGACGTCTGGCCGCTGTCGCCGATCCCGCTGCGCCGACTGGCCGGCCGCCATCGCATCGTCGAGCCCGAGCAGGATCTGGGCCGGGTGGCCGAATGCCTTGAGCGCGCCGACCCACGCGAGCGATTCGAGGACCTTCCGGTTCGCGAGGCGGAGATCGACCCGCGAGCAGAAGTCGCTCAGCGAGCTGGAACGGCCCGCCCTCCGCCCGGGCGGCGATGATCGACTCGATCGCGCCCTGGCCGACGTTCTTCACCGGCCAGCAGCCCGAACCGGATCGCCTGGCCCTCGACCGTGAATTCGACGCCGGAGCCGTGGACGTCAGGAGGCAGGACCTCGATCCCCATCCGGCGGCACTCGGCGATCGCCGCGGCGACCTTCTCCTCGTTCGACCGGAAGGCCGTCAGGACGCTCGTCATGTACTCGACCGTGTAGTTCGCCTTGAGGTAGGCGGTCTGATAGGCGATGAGCCCGTAGCAGGTCGCGTGGGCCTTGTTGAAGCCGTAGCGCTCGAACGGCTGGAAGGCGGCAAAGACCTGGTCGATCACCTGCGGCGCGACGCCCCGCTCGGCGGCCTGCGTGACGAACTTCTCGCGCTGGGCCCGGAGGAGGGCCGACTTCTTCTTCCGGATCGCGTAGCCGAGAGTGTCGGCCTCCGGGCCGGTGAAGCCGCCGAGCGCGATCGCGGCGGCCATGATGTCTTCCTGGTAGACGAAGATCCCGTACGTCTTGTTCGAGGTACGGCTCGAGCAGCGGGTGGAGGTAGGTCACCTTCTCCTGGCCGTGCTTGCGCCGGATGTAGGCGGGGATGTTGTCCATCGGGCCCGGGCGGTAGAGGGCGACCATCGCCGCGAGATCGAGGACCGACGTCGGGCGGAGGTCGCGGATGTAGCGGCGCATCCCCGCCGACTCCAGCTGGAAGATGCCGGTGGTCTCGCCCGAGGCGAGGAGCTCGAACGTCCGCGCGTCGTCGAGCGGGATCGCGTCGAGGTCGATCTCGATCCCGCGCTCCTGGCGGACGAGATCGACGGCCTGGCGGAGGATCGTGAGGTTGGACAGGCCGAGGAAGTCGAACTTCAGCAGGCCGAGCGCCTCGATCCCGTGCATCTCGTACTGGGTCATCAGGGCGTCGGAGTTCGTCGCCTTCTGGAGCGGCATCAGCTCGGTCAGCGGTTCGCGGCTGATCACGACGCCCGCGGCGTGGGTCGAGGCGTTGCGGGCGACGCCCTCCAGCTGGCGGGCGAAGTCCGTGATCCGCTTCACGGCCGGGTCGCCCTCGACGATGCCGCGGAGCTCGGGCGAGGTCTCGATCGCCTCGTCGAGCCGGATTCCGAGCTGGTTCGGGACCGCCTTCGCGATCCGGTCGACCTCGCCGTAGCTGTGGCCGAGCACCCGCCCCACGTCGCGGATCGCCGCCCGGGCGAGCATCGTCCCGAACGTGATGATCTGGGCGACGTGGTCGGCGCCGTACTTGCGGGTGACGTAGGCGATGACCTCGTCGCGCCGGCCATCCTCGAAGTCGACGTCGATATCGGGCATCGTCACGCGGTCGGGGTTGAGGAAGCGCTCGAACGGCAGCTGCGTACGCGATCGGGTCGACCGGGGTGATGCCAAGGGTGTAGGTCACGATGCGAGCCGGGCGCGCTGCCCCGGCACGTCGTCTGGATCCCCTGCTCGCGGGCGAACCGGATGAAGTCCGCCACGATGAGGAAGTAGCCGGCGTAGCCCATCGAGAGGATCACGCCGAGCTCGTAGTCGAGCCGGGCCTGGAGCTCCGGCGTCACCGTCGCCGTAGCGCCGGATCAGGCCGCGCCTCGCACTCCTTGCGCAGCCAGCTCTCGACGGTCTCGCCGTCGGGCACCGGGAAGTGCGGGATCCGCAGCTGGCCGAGCGGCAGCTTGAGTCGCGTCATCTCCGCGATCAGCCGGGTGTTCCGGATCGCCTCGGGCTGGTCCGGGAAGAGCGCGGCCATCTGGGCGGCCGACTTCAGCCAGAAATCGCTGCCTGTCGAACTTCATCCGGTTCGGCGTGTCGATGTTGTTGCCGGTGCCGACGCAGAGCAGGACGTCATGGGCGTCGGCTCTGGGTCTCGTGGACGTAGTGGAGATCGTTCGTGACCACGAGCGGCAGGCCCGTCTCCGGCGCGAGGCGGAGGAGCTTGCTCGTTCAGGACCCGCTGCTCGGGCATCCCGTGGTCCTGGAGCTCGAGGAAGAAGTTGCCCTTGCCGAGGATGTCGCCGTACTCGCCGGCGACGTTGCGGGCGAGGTCCCAGTCGTCGACCTCGAGCGCGCGCGGCGATCTCGCCGCCGAGGCAGGCCGAGAGCCCGACGAGGCCCTCGCGCGTGGCGGGCGAGGTGCTCGCGGTCGATCCGAGGCTTGTAGTAGTAGCCGTCGATGTGGGCGTCGGTGACGAGCCGGCAGAGGTTGCGGTAGCCGGTCGCGTCCTTGGCGAGGAGGATCAGGTGGAAGGGCTGGGCGTCGGCCTTGCCCTCCTTCTCGGTCATCGACCGCCGGGCGACGTACGTCTCGACGCCGATGATCGGCTTGATGCCCCTTGTCGTCGCCGCCTGGTAGAACGCGACGGCGCCGTAGAGGGCGCCGTGGTCGGTGAGGGCGAGGCTGTCGAAGCCCTGCTGGGCCGCCGAATCGACGAGGTCCGTGATCCGCCCGAGCCCGTCGAGAAGGCTGAACTCCGAGTGGACATGGAGGTGCGTGAAGTCGTTCGGGGCGAGGGTCGTCACGGGGCGTCAATGGTATCCCGGGAACGGCGCCGGTTACCTGACTCGACCGCCGGCGCCGACGAGCCGACCCGCCGCACCGCGGTCATGGGCGGGCAGGACGGCGAGTCCGCCCGATCGCCGCTCCAGCTCAAGGACTCGCCCCGCTGTCTCGCGCAGTGCTGGGCGGCTGCCGAGTCCCGGAATGCGCCCGCGGCGCATCCCCTCGACGTCGTAGGTCATGTCGCCGACGAGGAGAAGTGGCGCATCGCGCCCGCGGACGAGCATCGACAGCGAGCCGAGGGTATGCCCGGGGGTCGGGAAGGAGGACCAGCGCGCCATCGCCGACGAGGTCGTGGGCCGACGTGAAGGGGGCGAGGGTTGGATCGCTCGTCGCCTCAAAGGTGACCTTGTCCCAGGTTGCCCCGGGCAGGTCGGTGTGGCGCGGCAGGAAGCCGGCCATCTCGGCGTTCGGCGCGTTCATTGCCTCCCACTCGGCGGCGCTAACGACAAACCGGGACCGGTCAGCTCCCGGAGCCCGCCGATGTGGTCCTGGTGGAGGTGCGAGAGCACGACCCACCGCACGTCCTCGGCCCGGTACCCCAGGGCGCCCAGCTGCGCCGACACTGTCTCCTGCGGTCCCATCTCGAAACGCGCGAGCCGACGATAGATGAGGCGCATGAGCGGCGACGCCGGGTAGTAGTCGGGCTCGGTCGAGCGAGGCGAGGTCCTGTCCGGCGTCGAAGAGCACCAATCCTCGGTCGTGTTCGATGACGAAGACGTGGATCGGCCGCCAATCGCCCCAGGTCGGGCTGAGGAGGATCCAGACGAGCGACGGGAGCCGGCTGCCGTGGGCGTGCTGTGGGTGGATCTTGACGTGTCCAGTGCTGAACGACGCGACCCCGCGGACGGCACCGGGTGGAGCGGCGTCACGGGTCACGAGGCGCACCCCAGGGCCGACAGCGCCGTCCGGTGCCCGCGACCCGGGCCGGCCGCAACCGAAACCGACCCTTGCGTGAACTCCCACCTATTGACAGGTTGAGCTGCGTGAAGTCATTCGGGCCGAGGGTCGTCACGGGACATCAATGGTACCGGGGTCAGACCCACGCTTCGGGCGCCGGGAGGCGTGACGTGTGCTCTCCTCAGCTCGCGGCTCGCTCGAGAATCCGTCAGGTGGTCGCGGGCTGCGCGACCTTTCCTTGCTGCAGGATCCGGATGTGGTTGCCGAACGGATCGCGCAGACCCATGTCGGTGCCATAGAAGTGCTCGGTGGGCTCCTGGGTGAAGTCGGTGACGCCACGTGCCTTCAAGGTCTCGTACATGCCGCGGGCGTCCTCCGTAATGAAGACGAGGCCACCCAAGGCGCCCTTGGTGATCAGCTCGCGGAGCTGCGCGGCGGTCGCCTCGTCGTGCAGCGGCGGGCCTGGCTGTTCGAGGGAGACCTCGGTCGCCCGCTCGCCAGGGACGCGGACCGTCAGCCAGCGGTAGTCACCCTGCCGGATGTCGTTGCCCACCTCGAGTCCAAGCTCGTTGACGTAGAAGTCGAGCGCCTCCTCCTTGTCGAGGACATAGATCGAAGCGACGTTCAGCCTTGTGATCATGGCATTTCCTCTGTTGTGCGAGTTCGAGGCGTGACCTTGATCCTAGGCAGCCGCCTCGGCCGTGGCTTCTCCAAGACTGCTCGATTGCATACTCAGTCCGACGGGCGTTGCGGTCGCATGGCCGCCAGTTGGACGCAGTTGGGCGCGATGATCGGGCCATGCCCCGTCCGGTAGCCGGACGGCGTCTCGCCGACGATCTCGCGGAACATCCGACAGAACGTCCCCAGGCTGGTGAAGCCGACGTCGAGGCAGATGTCGGTGACGCTCCGGTCGGTCTCGCGCAGCAGGAACATCGAGCGCTCGACCCGTCGCCGCTGGAGGTAGCGATGCGGCGTCTCGCCGAACACTGCCCGGAAGCTGCGGCTGAAATGGGCCTCGGAGACGCAGGCCACCGAGGCCACGGCGCGGACGTCGAGCGGCTCGGCGTAGGCGCGGTCCATGGCATCGCGGGCGCGGAGGAGGCGGCGGTTCGACTCCTCGGCTTCCCGGCTCATGGTCCAACGCTACGCGAAAATGCCGGACGGCGGCGACGCGGACACCCTTCGTGACGACCTCGCACGGAACGATGTTGTGTCGGGGCAGGAGCTCGCGACGCGGCGGCTCGGAGGAAGATCGTGGCATTCTTCGGGCGCGGAGCGACGCCGGGCGGCGTGTCGGGATCTGGGCCGCCGACCTGCCCGGGACGGGCTCGCTTGGAGATGGCGATGCAGGCGATTGTCGGTGGATTGGTGGCCTTCGCGGTCGTCGTGGGGTGGGTCCTGGTGCGCTGGCGGGCGACCGGCCGCGACCCCTCGTACCTCGACGATGCCTCCATCCTCCTGCCGGCACCGCCCGAGGGAATGACCGCGGCAACGGCGACGATCGTCGATGGCGGGTCGGCGCTGACGGCATTCATGGCGGCCCTGTTCGACCTCGCGAGCCGCGACGAGATCGCGTTCCGGGACGAGACACCGGACGCGACGGGCGCCCACCGGGTCGGGATCGAGCTCCACGGAGGTCACACGGAGGATGCCCGCATCCTGCTCAACCGCCGCCGGCCCATCGGCGAGGGAGAGGCGTGGCTGCTCGCCAACATCAAGACGTACGCAGCGATCGACGTCGACGCGGACTCCGGGGATGGGCGCGCCATGGTGGCCATGTCCGCGTTCTCGGGGTTCATCGCGACCGAACTTGCCGAGGGGAATGCTCCCCGCGACCTTGCCGAGGGGATGTCATCAGGCCCGCCGCCTGATCTCCAGGCGTCGCTCATCGCGGCGTTGACCCGGGCGGGCAAGCCGGTCCCGGAGTCGCTGCGCACCCTTGAAGGCGGGCAGGCGCCGATGATGGCCATCATGCGCGAAGTGCTCGCCAACCCCGACGCGGTGGCGGCCGATCCCGAGGCGTTCGCCAAGCGCGTCGAGGCGATGACGGGTCACGCGGCGACTGCCGAGGAGATGGCGGAGCTGACGACGTGGCTGGGGAAGCACCGGGCGCCGACCACATCGGGCCACGCATCGCGGCCGGGGTCCGGCGGGACATCCGAGCCGTACATCCCGGGCGACCGCGCGATGCGGTTCCACCCACCCCTGGGGTTCGCCACGTTCGTCGAGAACTACGCCCGGCGCAAGGGCTGGATCACCGGGCTCTCGTTCATCGCCCGCTGGAAATGGCAGGGGCTCGCGGCCGTCGAGGTCGTAATCGGCCTCGTGGTCGCATCTGCCGGCGCCGCGGACCAGCAGCTCGTCTACGGGGTGGGCCTCGGTATCGCGGCCGGTGGCGTCGCGACCTGGCTCTCGGCCCGGTTCATGGCGTCCCGGACCCACGAGGGTGCCGTGATGAAAGCGCAGCTCGCCGCCTATCGGCGGACGCTCAGGGCGACCTTCGAAACGTCGGCGACGCTCGATGATGCGGTCACGGCTACCGGCCTGAAGTGGCTCGAAACGCCCGACCAAGCGTTGGTCTGGGGCGTTGCGCTCGGGCTCCGATCCGAGATCGAGGCGCTCCTGCGCCGAACCACGAGCGGCATGAGCGCCGGGACGGTCCCGACCTCGGCGTTCCTTCCCCGCTGGATCGCCCACGCCGCCGGGGTCGTCTCGACGATGGCGAGCGGGGTCGCCGCGGCGGCCGCCCCTTCGGCATCGCGAGTGGTCGGAGCCGCTCCGACCACGGATCCGGCGGGGCCTGCGACAAGCGTGCGCGACTACGCGGACGTGTTCTCCGGGATCGACCGGATCGGGTCCGACGCGACGCAGGCGTCACCCCGGTAGCGGTCTGCTTCTACGACCGCCGGTCGCTCGACATCTTCGCCCGGGAGGTCATCCCGGCCTTTCGCTGATCGATCGAAGCCTCCCACCCATTTGGATCCTTGGCACGAGGTTCCTGTCGGCGCTGTGGACGCTGTGGCGAATTCTCCGGCAATCCCATTGGTGCTCACGGGCACCGCCCCGTCGAATGAGGAGCCGGATGGCCCATATCCCATCGACCGATCCGCGGTCAGGATCGTCGTCGCGGGTGCAGGGCCGCAGGGAACGCTCGCGATCGGGGACGGGTCGTCGTCGACGGCCTCGTATCGGCGTACTGAGAGGCGGGACAGGTGAGCGTGAACGAGGCCCGGTCCGTGCGGGCGAGGAGCAGGCGGGGCCTGCTCGTCCTCGCGGTCAGCGCAGGCCTGCTCGGCGGTGTCTCATCGGCGAACGCGGCATCAGCCACGCAGGCTCCGCCGGCGCAATCGCTCCTGCCCGCCGCCGATGGACGCCCGGAGCGGCCGGGGTTGGCGATCGGCAGTGTCCTGCCGGATCAGGCTTCGGAGGCCGTCAGTCGCACCGATCGGGTGCTGGTTGGCTGGTCCGCCCAACTGGCCGCGACGTCTGCCGGCGCGGTCCCGCGACTCGCGGACCTGGCATCCGCGACCGGACGACAGCCGGCCTTCGTGCGCGTCGACGCTTCCGGTGCCGCCATCTACGATCTCGGCGCGCCGCTCGGCGCAGACGCTGGGCGCATCCTCGAAGCCATCGGTCGGATGCCGGGCGTCATGACCGCCGAGCCCGACCTCTGGATGACCGCGGACACCCTGCCGAACGATACGTATTCCGCGTCGCTCTGGGGGCTGCTTGGCGCCGCCGATATGTCCGACTACGGTGTCGATGCCCGCGGCGCTTGGGGGACGACGACCGGCGACGGTGTGGTGGTTGCAGTCATCGACACCGGGCTGGTCGCGCATGTGGACCTTGCCGGTCAGGCCATCGCCGGCTACGACATGATCTCGGATGTCGCGGTCTCCAACGACGGCGATGGGCGCGACGGTGATGCTTCCGACCCGGGCGATTGGTCTGACGTGGGCGATTGGTGTGGCGCGCGCGCGTCTTCCTGGCACGGAACGCATGTCGCGGGGACGATCGCCGCTCTGTCCAACAATGGGATCGGCGTCTTCGGTGGGGCGCCGGGTGTCAAGATCCAGCCCGTCCGCGCACTCGGCTCGTGCGGCGGTTACCTCTCAGATGCCGCCGACGGGATCCGCTGGGCCGCCGGGGGCAACGTCCCGGGCGTTGCTTCGAACCCGACGCCGGCGCGGGTGCTCAACCTGTCGCTCGGCGGTAGCAGCCCAAGTTGCCCGGCATCCCTGTCATCGGCGATCTCGGATGCGCGGAGCCGCGGGGCCGTTGTCGTCGTCTCCGCGGGCAACGCCGCGATGGACGCGAGCCAATTCGCACCGGCGAACTGCGACGGCGTCATCACCGTTGCCGCGACGGACTCGACTGGACGACGTGCCTCCTTCTCGAACTTTGGAGCGACCGTAGAGATGGCCGGACCCGGTGTCTCGATCCTAAGCACGATCGACACAGGGACCACTATCCCAACAGGCTCCTGGTATGCCTACTACAGCGGGACATCGATGGCGGCCCCTCACGTCGCTCTATCCGCTGCCCTTGTTGTGGCCGCGGCGCCGACGCTGACGCCGGCCGAGATCGAGTCGGTGCTGGCCGCCACCTCTACGGCCTTTGCCTCGGATGCGGACTGCGCGTCCGTCGGCTGCGGCGCCGGGATCGTTCACGCGGGGAGGGCCGTCGCCTCCGTCACACAGCCAACGACGCCCGGTCCCCCGACCACCGTCAGGGCGACGCCCGGTGACGCTTCGGCGCTCGTCTCCTGGACCGCCCCTGCCTCGAGCGGTGGCAGTCCCATCACCGCCTACACCGTCACATCGTCGCCCGGCGCAAGGACCTGCTCGACCGGCACGCTGTCGTGTACTGTCGCCGGCCTCACCAACGGTACGCCCTACACGTTCTCAGTCACCGCCACCAATGCCGCCGGGCCCGGACCCGCGTCGGCGCCATCGGGCGCCGTCACACCACGAACGATCCCCGGTCCCCCGACCGCCGTTAGCGCGACGCCCGGTGACGCTTCGGCGCTCGTCTCCTGGACCGCCCCTGCCTCGAGCGGTGGCAGTCCCATCACCGCCTACACCGTCACATCGTCGCCCGGCGCAAAGACCTGCGCGACCGGCGCCCGATCCTGCACCGTCGGCGGACTGACGAACGGGACTCCTTACACGTACAGGGTGACGGCCACCAATGCGGCCGGGAAGGGACCGCGATCCGCCCCATCAGGTTCCGTGATCCCGATCGGGCCGCTAGCAGCCGGTGCCGTCTACGTCCCGCTGACCCCGGTCCGCCTGCTCGACACGCGGATCGGCAATGGCCTCGCCGGCACCTTCAGGACCGGCGTCGTGCGGACGTTCGTGGTGGCCGGCCAGGGCGACGTGCCGGCCGATGCCGTCGCCGTCACCGGCAACCTGACCGTGACCGGTCAGACGAGCGCCGGCTACGTCAGCGTCGGTCCGACGATGAGCTCGAGTCCGACGACCTCGTCGCTCAATGCGCCCAGGGGCGACACCCGCGCCAACGGGCTGACCGTCCGGCTGTCAACACAGGGCAAGCTGGCCGCCGTCTGGACGGGAGCCCCTGGTTCGACGACCAACCTCGTGTTCGACGTCACCGGCTACTTCACCGAGACCGGCGCCGGTGCCGTCTACGTCCCGCTGACCCCCGTCCGCCTGCTCGACACGCGGATCGGCAATGGCCTCGCCGGCACCTTCAGGACCGGCGTCGTGCGGACGTTCGTGGTGGCCGGCCAGGGCGACGTGCCGGCCGATGCCGTCGCCGTCACCGGCAACCTGACCGTGACCGGTCAGACGAGCGCCGGCTACGTCAGCGTCGGTCCGACGATGAGCTCGAGTCCGACGACCTCGTCGCTCAATGCGCCCAGGGGCGACACCCGCGCCAACGGGCTGACCGTCCGGCTGTCAACACAGGGCAAGCTGGCCGCCGTCTGGACGGGGGCCCCTGGTTCGACGACCAACCTCGTGTTCGACGTCACCGGCTACTTCACCGAGACCGGCGCCGGTGCCGTCTACGTCCCGCTGACCCCGGTCCGCCTGCTCGACAGCCGGATCGGCAACGGCCTCGCCGGCACCTTCAGGACCGGCGTCGTGCGGACGTTCGTGGTGGCCGGCCAGGGCGACGTGCCGGCCGATGCCGTCGCCGTCACCGGCAACCTGACCGTGACCGGTCAGACGAGCGCCGGCTACGTCAGCGTCGGTCCGACGATGAGCTCGAGTCCGACGACCTCGTCGCTCAATGCGCCCAGGGGCGACACCCGCGCCAACGGGCTGACCGTCCGGCTGTCAACACAGGGCAAGCTGGCCGCCGTCTGGACGGGGGCCCCTGGTTCGACGACCAACCTCGTGTTCGACGTCACCGGCTACTTCCGCTGATGTCGGGCCCGCAATCAGCGGAGGCAGGCAGCGGCCGATCGCGGCCGAGCGTGGCGGTGACCGCGCCGCGAATCCACCGTCCTCGAGTGTTCCTCGTCGGGATCCTTCTGCTGACCGCTGCCGTCGTCTTCGGGATCTGGTCCTTGCTCGTCCCGAAGGGCACGCCGATCGGCTGGCAGTTGGCCAACCTCCACTCCATCGGCGGCCCGCGCGGCTGGGACAACCTGGACGAGGCGAAGGCGGCGACCGTCGTCTACCTCAGGACGGATTGGTGGCCCTACTGCCATCCCTACGACGACAGCACCGGTCCGTTCGCCGACAGCTCGTGGCTGACGCCGGACATCACCTACACGCTGTCGTCGGTCACGATCACCATGCGGATCAAGGACTCCTACTACCAGAACCGGGAGTGCGGGCGCGGCTTCTATGACTACTGGGGCCTGCCGGTGGCGGTCCAGTTGCGCGATCCGCTCGGTGGTCGTGCCCTGTTCGACGGCTCCACGTTCCCCACGAGCGCACGCCCGTATCCCTGAAGACCCGCGACGCCGGGTCCGCGATCCGCCCGATCCCGTCGAGAAGGCTGAACTCGGACTGGAACTTGGAGGTGCGCGAAGTTCGTTCGGGGCGATGGTCCCGCGGGGTACGGGCTTGACCGGAGTCCGCAGCACGCGATGATCGCGGCAGGCGCGAGTCCGATTCGAGCGCCAGGCGGCTCAGTCGTCCTTCTCGTCGGCGTCGGCGTCGGCCTTGGTGCGGTGGATCGTTCCCGGGGCATGCTTGGGCGCCGTGTAGATGGTGTAGAGCTTGAGGTCGACCGAGCTCTCGTTCACGAAGTTGTGGCGCGTGCCGGCAGTGACGTGGACGAGGCGACCGGGCGACATCGGGCTGCGCTGATCCTCGAGCACGGCAACGCCTTCGCCCTCGACGCCGACGAGGACCTGATCCACGTCGGGATGGACCTCCTCGCCGATCTCGCCCCCCGGCGGGATGCTCATCACGACGATCTGAGCGTGCGGCCCTGTCGAGAGGACCTCGCGGAAGTAGGTGTTGCGCTTCGCCCGGGCGAGGATGTCCTCGTTGAACGGCTTGGTGATCTCGCTGGTCGCGAGGGTCATGGCGACCTCCTTTGTCCGGCGAGTGTGCACTCGGCTCCTGGCCCGCGCCAGAGCCGAAGGCCCTGTTCGCCCGCACCAGGGACCCGCGACGGGGATCGGCTTTCCCGGAGCTCAGCGCCGGCGATCGGCCTTCGGGCGAATCGCGTCCTTCGCGTCGCCGATCTTCTTCTCGACCTTGCCCTTCGCCTGGTCGACCTTGCCGGAGATCTCGGTCGAGCGGTCGCCCGTGATCTTGCCGACCTTTTCCTTGACCACACCCTTGGCCTGGTCCCATTCACCCTGCGCGCGATCTTCGGTCATCGTCCTGTCTCCGGCTACGTTGGACAGCTGGTCCTCGCCGACGGTACACCCGACGTCCGGGTAAGGTCATGCCATGGACGAGCCCGGGGACCGACCCGACGGCGTCGACTTCGACGCGGTGATCGACGACGCACTGGCCGCGCTGCCGCCGGCCTTCGCGGATCGGCTCGGCTCCGTCGCGATCGTCGTCGAGGACGAGCCGACGCCCGGGCAGTTGGAGTCCGTCCGGGCGCGGGGCCTGTTCGGGATCTACGAGGGCGTCCCGCGGACCCGATGGGGCGCCGACGGCGCTCCGGTCCCCAGCAAGATCACGCTGTTCCGCGGAGCACTCTCGCGGGCGAACCCCGACCCGGACCGTCTCGCGGCCGCGATCCGCGACACGCTCCACCACGAGATTGCCCATCATTTCGGCATCGACGACCAACGTCTCAGCGAGCTGCGGCATGGCTGAGGGGACCCAGCCCCGCCCGAACCCGATCCTTCGCAGCCAGCGGGTCTACCTGCGCGCCCTCGAGCCGGCGGACGCGGAGCTCGTCCACCGCTGGTACGAGCACGCCGACACGGCCAGGCTCATGGGCGAGATGCCGCGCAGCCTGGCACGCCGCAGGGCCGACGCCGAGTCAGCCACCGGGGAGGTGGGCAGGGACTGGTTCATGTTCATCATCTGCCTGATCGCCGACGATCGTCCGATCGGACGCGCCGACATCTTCGAGATCGACCGGTACAACGGGTCGGCCGGGTTCGGCCTGGCGATCGGCGAGCACGACCTCCGCGGCCAAGGCCTCGGCAGCGAGGCGGTGAACGTCATCGTCGACTTCTGTTTCGGGCAGCTGCGGCTCGAACGAGTCTGGCTCGTGACCGACTCGGTCAACCTGCGGGCCCAGCACATGTACGAGAAGGCGGGGTTCGTCCACGAGGGCCGACTCCGCCGGGCGTTCCACCAGGATGGGATTTTCCAGGACGACATCCGGATGGCGATGCTCCGCGAGGAATGGGCGGCGTTGCCCCGGAAGCGGAGCTGGGACTACGCGGAGCGGTAGGTCCGCTCGAGGGTCTCTGGCACGCCCGGCGTGCGAGTGCGACGAGCGCGGCGCCTCGAGGGCCATCTGGAGGCAGATCTGGAACGCCGGGCGTGCAGGAATTGACCGAAACTGGTCCGAGCAGCCCGAATCCGGCCCATCCGGCTCCGCGCCCTCGCCAAACGGGTCGCATTCGAACGTGGGGCGTGCCGTGGCGGGGCGTCGCTCAGCAGGCCAGCAGATCGGCGACGACCGGCGCGATCCGGTCGACCCAGAGCGAGTACTGCGCACCGGATGGATGCAGGCCGTCGCCCGCCACGAGTGACCGGTCACTCGCCGCCCTGAGCGACACGTCGTGGATGTCCACGAACGCGACCCCACGAGCGGTGGCCACGTCGCGAAGGAGCTCGTTCATCCGCCGGATTCCAGCCGACTGGAGCGCGGGGTCGCCGTAGGCCGCTCCCTGCGGCGTGACGGTGTAGTCGGGCGTCGCGACCGTGACGATGCGGTCCGATGGGAGGGCGGCGACCAGCTCGTCGAGGATGTCGGCGGCGTTCCGCGCGTACGTTGCCTCGGGAACACCCTGAACGACGTCGTTGACCCCGACGAGCACGCTCACGAATCCCGGCCGAAGCGCCGCGAGCCGAGGCATCTCCGAATCGATCACGTCACGCGACGTGTAGCCGTTCACCCCGAGGTTCGCGACGAGCGCGAGGCCCGGTCCATCGGCGCCCAGCCGGGCGACCAGCTGGTTCGGCCAGCGCTCCCCGTCGCCGCGGGTCGCGGTCCCGATCGTGTACGAGTCCCCGAGCGCCACGTAGCGCAGGGCCGCGCTCACGCCTCGGCACCCATCGATAAACGGCCGATCGTGGCTGAATTGAACACGACCGAAGTATGCGCAGGGACCCGTCGCATGGCCTATCCTTGGGCGGACGCCTCCGTCATCGGCCCGGGACGCGGACCATCAAGCTTCGGTCTTGCCCGGCCGCCCCACCGTCGGTAGGATGCGCCCCAATGGTCGCTCTGCGGAGCGACGTTCTTCGAGATCGCGCCGGACCTCGTGTCAACGCCATCGGCCGACGCGGACAGATCTCGTTGCTGGAGGAGGACACATGAAGAATTGCTCGATTGGCCTGACCCTGTTCAGCGGTCTCGCCATCATCGTCGCCGCATGCGGCGGTGGCGCCACACCCAGCCCGGCCGCGTCGTCGGCTGCGCCGTCGGCATCCTCGTCGGCCCCGGCCTCGGTCGAACCGTCAACGGAGCCGTCGCCGTCAGCGGCCCAGTCCGATCTGAAGATCGGCGTCGTCACCGACATCGGCACGCTCAACGACAAGAACTTCAACGAGTATTCGTTCAAGGGCGCCCAGGACGGCGCGGCGGCGATCGGCGCCGGCGAACCGACCTCGATCGTCCCCGCGAGCGCCGCGGAGTACGGCCCCTCGATCAAGTCCTTCGTCGACCAGAAGTTCGACGTCATCGTGACCGTCGGGTTCAACCTTGCCAGCGCGACCGTCCAAGCCGCGCATGACAACCCGGACACCTGGTTCATCGGGGTCGACCAGAGCCCGATCTGCGTGACGCCCGAAGGCCTGCCGGACGCCAACTTTGCGTGCGCGGGGGACGCCAAGACACTCCTCCCGCACTACATCTCGGTCTGGTTCCAGGAGGACCAGGCGGGCTATCTCGCCGGGATCGTCGCCGCCGGATCGACCAAGAGTGGAACGATCGGCGCGATCGGCGGGACCAGCATCTGCGCCCCGTGCGTTCGCTACATCCAGGGGTATGAACTCGGCGCCAAGTCGATCAAGCCGGACATCAAGGTCGTCTCCGCATACGTGACCAACGACTTCTCGCCAGCCGCCTTCCAGGATCAGGCCGGTGGCAAGACGTTCGCCGAGAACTTCCTCGCCCAGAACAAGGGCCTGGATGTCCTCTTCCAGGTCGCCGGCCTCACCGGCAACGGCGTCCTCGACGCCGCCTGCGCGGCGAACATCTACGGCATCGGCGTCGATGTCGACCAGTTCCTCTCGTATCCGAACGCCGGACCGTGCCTCCTGACGAGCGCCGAGAAGCACCTGCAGCTCGCGGTGTCGGACGCGCTCAAGGCGATCGCGGGCGGCACGCCGACCGTGGGCGACGTGCTCTACGACGCCAAGAACGGCGGAATTGGCGTGTCGGTCGGCCACAACAAGAGCGGCGACTGGGCGGCTGACTCCCAGACGAAGCTCAACGCGGCCATCGCCGGCATGCAGGACGGCTCGCTCAAGACGTGCGGCGACCCGTGCGGCACCCTCAAGTAGCCTGACCCAGGCACACCCCGCAGGCCGGCCGAGGCAACTCGACCGGCCTGCGTTTCTGTACCCTGTGAGCGACACGCATAGCTGACCTCCCCGCTCAGGAGCCGCGATCGCTGTGACGACCAGCCCGGAGATGGTCCACGACGAGCCCGTCAGCGCCCCGGCCCTCGAGATGCGCGGGATCACGAAGCGCTACCCGGGCGTGATCGCGAACGACCACATCGACCTCGAGGTCCGGCCCGGCGAGATCCACGCGCTGCTCGGCGAGAACGGCGCCGGCAAGTCGACGCTGATGAACATCCTCTACGGCCTCGCCCGGCCGGACGAGGGTGAGATCCTCCTCGACGGGCAGCCCGCCCGGATCACCGGTCCGACGGACGCGATCGCCCGCGGGATCAACATGGTCCACCAGCACTTCATGCTGGTCCCGGTCCTGTCGGTGGCCGACAACATCCTCCTCGGCGAGGAGACGATGGCCGGCCCGATCTTCATCGACAAGCGGGAAGCGCGGCGGCGCATCATCGAGCTGGGGCAGCGGTTCGGCTTCGAGATCGACCCCGATGTCAAGGTCGGCGAACTGTCGGTCGGCTGGCAGCAGCGCGTCGAGATCCTCAAGGCGCTCTACCGCAACGCCAAGGTGCTCGTCCTCGATGAGCCGACGGCCGTCCTCACGCCGCAGGAGACCGAGGAGATCTTCGCCGTCCTGCGGCGGCTGGCCGAGGAAGGCCACAGCATCGTCTTCATCAGCCACAAGCTGTACGAGGTCCTCGCGATCGCCGACCGCATCACGATCATCCGGCGCGGCAAGGTCGTCGGCGCGCGGATTCCGTCCGAGACCGACGAGGAGGACCTCGCCGCGCTGATGGTCGGGCGCGATGTCCAGCTCGTCGTCGACCGTGGCGAGTCACATCCGGCCGAGGTGCGGCTGAAGGTTGCGGGGCTCAAGGTCCGCGACGATCGCGGCTCCGAGGTCGTGCGCGACGTCAGCTTCGAGATCCGCGCCGGCGAGATCTTCGGCATCGCCGGGGTTGCCGGCAACGGGCAGGACGAGCTGGTCGAGGCCATCGTCGGTCTCCGCAAGCCGTCCGACGGGACCGTCACCCTCGATGGGACGGACGTGACGAACGCGAGCACGCGCGAGATGACGAACCTGGGTGCGGGCTATGTCCCGGCCGATCGTCACCGCTTCGGGCTGGTTCTCCCCTTCACCGTTGCCGACAACCTGGTCCTGACCGACTACTACCGGCCTCCGTACGCGAACCGGATGGTCCGCAACGACGCCGCGATCCTCGAGCGCGGGACGCGAGCAATCGCCGAATACGACATCCGGACGCCGTCGGCGATGACGATCGCGGGCACCCTGTCGGGCGGCAACCAGCAGAAGCTCGTCGTCGCCCGCGAGCTCGACGGCGACCTGCGCCTGCTCGTCCTCGACCAGCCGACCCGCGGCCTGGACGTCGGCAGCATCGAGTTCATCCACAAGCAGGCGATCGCCAAGCGCGACGCCGGCACGGCCGTCCTGCTCGTCTCCGCGGAGCTCGACGAGGTCCTCGAGATCTCCGATCGGATCGCCGTGATGTACCGCGGCGAGATCGTCGCGATCGTCGACGGCCGGACCGCCGATCGCAACGACGTGGGGATCCTGATGGCGACCGGGAAACGGGCCGATGCGGCCGTCGCAAGCGGCGATGTCGGGAGCCCGGCATGACGGACCCGCGGCCGGGTGTCCCGGCTCCCACCCCGAGCGGCCCCCCTGCCAAGCGGTCCCCCGGCGAGCGCGATCTGACCGGGCTGAGGACGGCGATCGTGCTCCCGCTCGCCGCCCTGGCCATGGCCTTTCTCGTCGGTTCCGTGTTCATCTACGCGGCCGACCTGATCGCCAACAAGGGCGCCCTCGACCTGGGCAAGCCGCTGACCGCGTACGCGGCGCTCATCAGCGGTTCGCTGCTCGGATTCGGGCCGATCGTCGACACCCTGGTCGCCGCCAGCCCGCTCATCTTCGGCGGCCTCGCCGTCGCCCTCGGCTTCAAGGCAGGCCTGTTCAACATCGGCGTCCAGGGCCAGCTCCTGATGGGCGTCCTGTGCTCGGTCGCGGTCGGCGTCGCGCTTGCCGACCAGCCGGTCTACATCGGGGCGCCGCTGGCATTCGCGGCCGGAACCCTCGGCGGGGCGGCGTTCGGCTTCATTCCAGGCTTCCTCAAGGCCGTGTCGGGCGCCCACGAGGTCGTCACGACGATCATGCTCAATTACGTTGCCCTGAACATCCTGGCGGCCTTCGTGTCCGGCCCGCTGCGCGTGCCGAAGGCGCCCGCTCCCGTCACCTACGATGTCGGTCACGCGGCGCTGCCGATCTTCCTGGGTTCGACCGGCCACATCGGGATCCTGATCGCGGCGGTCGCGGCCGGGATCGTCTGGTGGCTCCTGTATCGGACGACGCTCGGGTTCGAGATCCGGACCGCCGGCTTGAATCCCGATGCGGCCCGCTACGCCGGGATGCGACCACGCCGCCTGATCATGCTGACGATGTCGATGTCCGGCGGGCTGGCGGGGATGGCCGGGGCGAACGAGCTCCTGGGAGTCACCCACAAGACGACGACGAGCTTCGCGACGTCCGTCGGCTTCGACTCGATCGCCGTCGCGCTGCTGGCCAGGTCCAATCCGCTCGCGGTCATCCCGGCGGCCCTCCTCTTCGGCGCCATGCGGGCCGGCGCATCGCAGATGCAGATCCAGGCGAGGATCCCGCGCGAGCTGGTCGACGTTCTCCAGTTCGTCATCCTCCTCGTCCTCGTCGTCCTGCCTGTCATTGCCCGGGCGCTCGGTGGCCGCGGGTCTCGAGCCATCCCGGCGGAGGCCCAGACGATCACGGCCTCGTATGCCAGCGAGTCGGTCGGCTCCTGATGGACCAGTTCCTCTACTCGATCCCGCTCCTCGGGCTCGTCTTCCAGACGTTCGGGTATCTCATCGCCATCCTTCCGACGAGTGCGCCGATCATCCTCCGGGCGGCCACGCCGCTCGGGTTCGGCGCCTTGTGCGGGGTGGTCTGCGAGCGATCCGGCGTGGTCAACATCGGCATCGAGGGGACGATGCTGACGGCGGCCTTCACCGGCTGGGTGATCGGCATTGCGGCGGTGGCCGTCCTCGGCCCCGCGGACCCCGGTCCGCTCGGGATCACGCCCGCCCTCGTTATCGGACTCGTCGCGGCGCTCCTCTCGGCGGTCGGGATCTCGCTCCTCCATGCCTGGCTGTCCATCAGCCTCCGGATCGACCAGATCATCAGCGGGACGATCATCAACATCGCTGCGTTCGGCGTGACCGGCTATCTCAACAACGTGATCTCCGCGGCCTCGCCGACGAGCGCCGGCCAGTTCCTCAAGATCACGCCGCCGGCCGAGCTGACATCGCTGCCGGTTGTCGGCTGGATCTTCGAGACCCTCCTCAACCAGGGACCCCTGACCCTCGCTCTGCTGGTGTGCGCGGTCGTCCTTCAGGTGCTCCTGTTCCGTTCGCGGTGGGGCCTTCGGACGCGGGCCGTCGGCGAGCATCCGACGGCGGCGGAAACCGTCGGCATCAATGTCATCCGCCTGCGCTACCGGAACGTCCTGATCGGCGGTGTCTTTGCGGGCCTCGGCGGGGCATTCCTGTCACTCGAACTGTCGAACTCGTTCCAGGCAGGGGGCACGGCCGGCCGCGGCTTCATCGCCCTCGCGGCGATGATCGTCGGGCGCTGGACGCCGATCGGGGCACTGGGCGCGGCGCTGCTGTTCTCGCTGTTCCTCACGATCGGACAGACGATCACGTTCGCCCCGCCGTCCGGCCAGCTCGGGGACGTCGTGGCCGCCCTTCCGGCCCAGGTCTTCAGCGCCCTGCCGTACCTCGTCACGATCATCGTTCTCGCCGGCCTCATCGGTCGAAGCACGCCGCCGGCGGCCGACGGCCAGCCGTACCAACGCGAGGCGACGGCCTAGCCGTCCCCGCGGCGGCCCGACGATGACGCCCGACCAGATCCTCTTCCGCCGGTTGCCCGCCCTGGAACTGCTCGAGGAATCTCGCTGGAAGTCGCGATTCGTCGTGCGTGGCCTCGAGGCGTTGCAGGTCCGCGCATGACGGAGGACGAGCGTGCCGCCGAACGCGCCGCAGACCGTGCCAGGACGATCGCCTATCTGGACCTCGAGGAGCGGCGCGGGCCCGTCCCGCTCCTCGACGACGACGCGATCGCGGCCACGCTCCGTTCTGCGAAGCGGATCGCCGTGCTCGGCGCCTCGTCCAACCCCGCTCGGCCGTCCCTTGGCGTCTTCCGCTACCTCGTCGCCCAGGGGTATGACTGCGTCCCGGTCAACCCGAACGAGACCGAGGTGCTCGGTGTCGCGGCCTTCGCCACGCTCGCCGACGCGGTCGCGGCGACCGGGCCCGTCGACATCGTCGACGTCTTCCGCCGGTCGGAGCTGTGCGTGCCGCACGCGCGGGAGGCGGTGGCGGCCGCCGCGGGCTGCCTCTGGCTGCAGCTTGGTGTCGTGAACTGGGAGGCGGCCGCGATCGCCCACGACGCGGGTCTCGGCGTCGTGATGGATCGCTGCACGGCGATCGAACACCGACGGATGCCGCGCTGATCCGCGTGCGCGGCCGGTCCCGTCTCCACGGGCGGTCACCGGGCGGCGTCGCTGCCCGCGAGGCCGGTATTCCGGATCATTCGAACAGGCGGCGCCCTCGACGGTCGATCCGAGGATCGATTCGCGTCAATCGTGCGAGGAGCGCGATCTGCCGTGCGTGGGCCCCGTGCGGCGGCCGCCCGCTCGTGGCCCGCAGGGAGGGCGGGCGACGACGAAGGCGGCCCGCGCGGGGATTCTGTTCGGATGAACTGGAAATCGTCGGCCCCGGACCGGCACAGTGCGTGACGCCGTGACCTCGTGGCGCCGTGAAACCGTGAAGCGGGCGTGCGCGCTGGCCGTCCTCGTACTGGCGCTGGCAGGCTGTGGGACTGCACCGCCGCCGTCGCGCGTTCCGGGCACCGGCGGCTACGTGACGGTAGCCCTGGCCACGGCGCCGGGCAGCAACGGGTCGTTCCTCGCGCCAATCCACCGTGCGCGGCTCGTCAGAGCCGATGGGTCCGTGGCGGCCGAGTGGGAAGTGACCGCGGCAGCGCCGCCGTCCACCGAGCTCGACCCTGGCGCGTACAGGCTCGACGTCTTCACCGTCTTCGTCGGCGACGTCATCGAATGCGTCACCGATCCGGCCGCGCCCGGCGGGAGCCGCTGCTCCCAGCCGACGCTCGGTCCGGCGCAGGTCTGCAGCCTCGACGTCGTCCTCGTCGCCGGCCAGTCGACCCGCGCGACGTATCACGTCCTCCGCGACGGGTTGTGCGGACTCGAATTGGGCGAGGCCCCGGCGGCTACTTGATCAGGAAGCCGAGGAAGACCAGCACGAACCCGACGACCGCGACGATCGCGGCTCGCTGCGCCTGACGGCGGAGGATCATCATCGCGACCGACGCCCCGGTCGGTGACGAGTCGCGTGCGCCGCCGCGCCAGGCCTCGTACCGGGCGATGTTCTCGTCCTGCTCCTTGAGCGCCTGGTAGCGGCTCCACGGCCCCTTCGCTCGCTGGTAGCCGGCCGCGATCAGGACGACGCCCACGGCCCAGAGCACGAGGTTCACGAGGCTCACGAACCGGCTGCTCCGTCGAGCCGCTCGCGAACAGCCGCCTGGACCATCGCCGCGTTGGCCTGGCCGCGGGTCGCCTTCATGACCTGGCCGACGAAGAAGCCGATGACGGGCTTCCCGGCGCGATAGTCGGCGACGGCGCCCGGGTTGGCCGCGATGACGTCGTCGACGACTGCGGTCAAGGCGCCGCTGTCGGAGATCTGGCGGAGGCCGCGGGATTCGATGATCACGGCCACGGCGTCGCCCGTGTCCGCGTGGGCGGCGAACACCTCCTTCGCGTTCGTCCCGGACAACTCCCCCGTCCCGATCTTCCCGATGAGCGCGGCCAGCTCGCCTGCGGAGACGCGGCCGGCAGCGTCGCTGTCCGCCCTGAGGAGCCCGAGGAACGCGCCGGTGACCCAGTTGGCTGCGGCCTTCGCCTCGATCGACGGGTCGGCGGCCAGGACGCTCTCGAACAGGGCCGTCGCCCGCGGCTCGCCGACGAGGACCGCTGCGTCGTAGGCGGACAGCCCGAAGTCGCCGACGTACCTCTCGCGGCGGGCGGCGGGCAGTTCCGGCATCTGCGCCCGGATCTCGTCGAGCCAGGCTGCGGCGACCCGGAGCGGCGGCAGATCGGGCTCAGGAAAGTAGCGGTAGTCGTGCGAATCCTCCTTGGACCGCATGACGTACGTCGTTCCGCGGTTCTCGTCCCAGCCCCGCGTGTCCTGGGTCAGCGTCTCGCCTGTGTCGAGGGCCGCCGCCTGGCGTTCGATCTCGAAGGCGATCGCCCGCTCGACCGAGCGGAACGAGTTCATGTTCTTGACTTCGACCCGCGTCCCGAACGGTTCGGTGCCCCGCGGCCGGAGCGAGACGTTCGCCTCGACCCGCATCTGGCCGCGCTCCATGTCGGCATCCGATGCGCCGATTGCCCGGAGGATCATCTGGAGCTCCTCGGCGTAGCGTCGGGCCTGCTCTGCCGAGCGGACGTCCGGGTCCGTGACGATCTCCATCAGCGGCGCTCCGGACCGGTTGAAGTCCACGAGGCTCACCTTCCGACCGTCGGCGGCGGTGGCGTGGATCAGCTTGGCCGTGTCCTCCTCCAGGTGCGCCCTCGTGATGCCGATGGTGACCGGACCCTCCGACGTCTCGAATGTCAGCCGCCCGGCCGACGCGAGGGGCAGGTCGTACTGGCTGATCTGGTAGCCCTTCGGCAGGTCGGGGTAGAAGTAGTTCTTGCGGTCCCAGCGGGTCGCCGCCGGCGTCGTGGCCCCGATCGCGATCCCGGTGGCGAGGACATGCTCGACCGCCCGCCGGTTGATCGTCGGCAGGGCGCCCGGGAGGCCGAGGCAGACGGGGCAGACGTGGGTGTTCGGGGCGGCGCCGTCGTACTCCGTCGAGCACGAGCAGAACATCTTCGACGCGGTCTTGAGCTGGCAGTGGACCTCGATCCCGATGACGGCCTCGTAGCGCTCTAGGGCCGGGGTCGACGGGACGGGCGGCGAACTGGTCATCGGGCGAAGTTTCGCACAGGGTTCTGCGTCGACGCAGCGATGGGGAGCAGGGCGTTGACGGCGGGCGCTCGAGGGTGGATCGTGCCGCCATGACCGACCAATCCGTCGCCCCGGCCGGAGCCCACGGCACCGCCCCGACCGAGGGTCCGCTCACGACCGAAGAGCTCCAGCTCGCCTTCCGCAACCGGGGCATGCCGCTCGAAGCCCTGCGCTACGACATCACCCCGACCGGGCTCCACTACCTCGTCATCCACTGGGACATCCCGGCGGCCGATGCCGACGCGTGGAGCGTCCGGATCGGCGGTCGCGTCGAGCGTCCGCTCGACCTGTCACTGGCCTCCATCCGCGCGCGGCCGCAGCGCACGGTGACCGTGACGCTCGAGTGCGCCGGCAACGGCCGCAGCCTGCTCGAACCGCGGCCGCTCAGCGTACCGTGGCTGCTGGAGGCGATCGGGACCGCGACGTGGACCGGGACATCGGTCTGGCCGATCCTCGAGGAAGCCGGGGTTGCGCCCGATGCGGCGGAGATCGTCTTCCGGGGCACGGACCGCGGCATCCAGGGCGACGTCGAGCAGGACTACGAGCGGGCCCTCACGCTCGAGGAGGTTCGGCGGCCGGAGGTCATCCTGGCCTGGGAGATGAACGGGCGGCCGCTCGAGCCGCAGCACGGCTACCCGCTCCGCCTCATCGTCCCCGGCTGGTACGGGATGACGAGCGTGAAGTGGCTGACCTCGATCGAGGCGATCAGCGGTTCGTTCGAGGGCTTCCAGCAGGCGAGCGCGTACCGCTACCAGCGCGACGAGGACGATCCCGGGGAGCCGGTCACCCGCATGCGCGTCCGTTCCCTGATGATCCCGCCGGGGATCCCGGACTTCTTCACGCGGCGGCGGATCGTCGACGCCGGGACGGTGCGCCTCGCCGGACGCGCCTGGTCTGGCGTCGCCGACGTCGCGCGCGTCGAGGTCGGGATCGACGGGGACTGGCACGAGGCGGCGCTCGAGCCGGCCATCGGCGACTTCGCCTGGCGTGGCTGGTCCTACGACTGGGCGGCAACGCCCGGGGACCACGAACTCGCCTGCCGCGCCACGGACGCGGCCGGACGGACGCAGCCGGGCGAGATCCCGTGGAACTACCAGGGCATGGGCAACAACGTCGTCCAGCGGTTCGCGGTCAGCGTCCGCTGACGGCCCGCACTTCGGTCAGGACAGCCGGCGCTCCACGAACCGCCCGATCCGGACGAGCGCCTCCTCGAGCTGCTCGTAGGACGTCGCGTAGCAGGCCCGGACGTGGCCCTCGCCGGACGGCCCGAACGCGGAGCCGGGGACCACCGCGACCCGCTCCTCCTCGAGCAACCGCTGGGCGAAGTCCTCCGACGACAGCCCGGTGGCCGAGGTCACCTCCGGGAACGCGTAGAACGCCCCGCGTGGCTCGAACGTCCGCAAGCCGATCGCGTTGAAGCCATCGACGACGAGGCGCCGGCGCCGGTCGTACTCGGCCCGCATCCGTTCGACGTCTGCCTCGCCGCCGACGATCGCCTCCAGCGCTGCATCCTGGGCGACGGTCGGGGCCGACATGATCCCGTACTGGTGGACCTTGACGATCCCCTCGAGGATCGCCGCCGGTGCCGCGAGATAGCCGACTCGCCAGCCGGTCATCGCATAGGCCTTGGAGAAGCCGCCCATCAGGATCGTCCGGTCGCGCATGCCCGGCAGGGCGCTGAACGCCCGGTGGCGGTACGTGCCGTAGGCGAGACGGTCGTAGATCTCGTCGCTGTAGACGAGCAGGTCATGGCGGGCGGCGATCGCGGCCAGCTCGTCCTGGACGTCGTCCGGCAGGACCGCGCCCGTCGGGTTGCACGGATAGCCGAGGAAGAGCGCCTTGGTCCGCGGCGTGATGGCCGCCTCGACGGCGGCCGGGTCGAGGGCGAAGTCGTCCTCGAGCCGGGTCGGGATGTGGCGGACGACGCCGCCGGCGAAGACGACGGCGGGGACGTAGGCGACGTACGACGGCTCGTGGAGGATCACCTCGTCGCCGGGATCGCACGTCGCCCGCAGGGCGAGATCGACCGCCTCAGACGCCCCGACCGTGATCAGCAGCTCCGTCGCCGGGTCGTAGTGGACGCCGTAGCGGCGCTCGAGATGGGCCGCCAGCGCTCGCCGCAGCTCGATCGTCCCGTAGTTCGAGGTGTAGTGCGTCCGCCCGGCATGGAGCGATCGGACGCCCGCGGCGACGATCCTCTCGGGCGTGTCGAAGTCGGGCTCCCCCACCCCGAGGCTGATGACGTCGTCCATCGTCGCGAGGATGTCGAAGAATCGCCGGATCCCCGACGGGGGAACGGCCTTGACGCGGGCCGCGAGGGCACGCTCGGCAAGTGGCGGGCGAACGGCTTCAGTCGTCATCCGCCAGAGGGTACGTCATCGCCCGATCGTCGGCGGTTCGGTGGCACCAGTCCGTGAAATGACGAGACGGCCCCGTCGCCGTCGCCCTCGCTCGATGCTGGAGTCGAAGGCTGGGCTGCGGGGCCGTCCCGGCGGGAGCTCGCCCTAGGCGGGCACGAGCTCCTGACGACCGATCTGGGCCGGCAACTCCTCTGAGACCGGGGCCAGGGGGCCGTCGTTGACGAGGCGCTCGGCACGCTGCTTCAGCCCGAGCAGCTGGCGGCGCATCATGATGAAGACGCCAAAACCGAATACGGTCGATGCGATGCGGCTCATCGGCCCGGCGTCGGGGTACTCGACCCGGCAGCGTTCGATGAGCCGGGTGGATGTCCCTTCGATCGGCTCGAGGACGAACGACCAGGTCGCGCGGAACTTCGACGGCTGCGTCCCGAGGATCGCACCGGAGACGGCCAGACCGGCCGGAACCGGCTCGGCGCCGGGCTCGGCCTGGACGGCAACGCGCTGGCGCTCGACGATCTTGTCATCGAGATACAGCACGAGCGCGTGATCGGGCTCGACCTGGACGATCTCGAAACCGCCGCCCGGATGGGTCGGCAGCGTCCCGCCGACGCCGATCGACTGCCACTCCGGGACGATCTCGAGGGCGCTCTTGCCGCGCATGTCCATCGCGTCGTAGCTGTACCAGCCGGCGCGCCCGAAGCCCATCTGGACGAGCCACGGCCAGACGGCTGCCGCGGGTGCCTCGATCGTGATCGCGCGGGTCAGGCCGCCCGTCGGGGTGGCGATGACCTCGTCGCCCGGGAGCAGGCGACGCGCCTCATCGGGGTCCACGCCCCACGACTCGTACCACGGCCGGACGACCCGGTAGGCTCCGAAGACTGCCAACGATGTCACTGCCCCGACCGCAGCCAGGGTGACCGGTGTGCGCATGGCGGAACCACCTCCTTGGCCGAGTGTCGGGTCCGACGGCCCGGTGGACGAGTGCCACAGGTCCCGCCCTTGGGGGGCCGATACGCATGGGGGCCGCCGATCGGGCGCCCGCCGCGGGACCATCAGGCGTGGGCAGCGGCCCGATCGGTGGGCGTCGGGGACGACGGATCGGAGGCGAGGGCGAGCTGCGCGGGCTCGCTGCGGCGCCAGTCCGCGGTCGCGGTGATCGCCTCGTAGCCGCGCGACAACGAGAACAGCTCCGCCTCCGACCACGGCGCCCCGATCAGCTGGAGCCCGACCGGCAGGCCCTCCGACAGGCCGCACGGGATCGAGATCCCGGGCAGCCCCGCCATGTTGACCGGCAGCGTGCACGCATCGGACAGGTACATCGCGACCGGGTCGGCCATCTTCGCGCCGAAGCGGAACGCGACCGACGGCGAGGTCGGCGCGACGAGCGCGTCGAAGCCCTGCTCCCAGAGGACGTCGAAGTCGCGCTTGATGAGCGTCCGGACCTTCTGGGCCTTCAGGTAATACGCGTCGTAGTAACCGGCGGACAGCGCGTAGGTCCCGAGCATGATCCGCCGCTTGACCTCCGGCCCGAAGCCCCGTCCCCGCGTCGCAAGGTAGTTCCCGAGCACGTCCCCGTCCCCCAGCCGCGGCCCGAATTGCACGCCGTCGTAGCGGGCGAGGTTCGCCGACGCCTCCGCCGGGGCGACGATGTAGTACGTCGCAAGGCCGTAGTCAGTGTGTGGCAGCGAGACCTCCTCGATCCTGGCGCCGGCGCCCTCGAGGGCCTCCACGGCGTCGCGGATCCGCCGCTCGACGTCGGGGTCCATGCCCGCGACGAAGTACTCGCGCGGCAGGCCGAGACGCTTGCCGCGGAGCGCGGCCGCGGCCTCGTCGTTGCCACTCGGCAACGTGAGGAGCGCGTCCGGCACGGGCACGGGCGCTGACGTCGAATCACGTTCGTCGCGGCCGGCGATCGCATGCAGGAGCGTCGCCGCATCGCGGACGTCGCGGGCGAATGGGCCGATCTGGTCGAGCGAGGACGCGAACGCGACGATCCCGTAGCGCGAGACCCGGCCGTAGGTCGGCTTCATGCCGACGATCCCCGTCAGAGCCGCCGGCTGGCGGATCGAGCCACCGGTGTCGGTGCCGATCGAGAGCGGCGCGTGGAACGCCGACACGGCCACGGCCGAGCCGCCGCTGCTGCCTCCGGGCACGGTCTCGAGATCCCAGGGATTCGCGACCGGGCCGTAAGCGCTGTGCTCGTTGGACGAGCCCATCGCGAACTCGTCCATGTTCGTCTTGCCGAGGATGACCGCGCCGGCATCGCGCAGCCGCTCCGTGATGTGGGCGTCGTACGGGGCGATGTACCCCTCGAGGATCCTCGAGCCGGCGGTGCACTGGCCGCCCTCGACGGAGATGAGGTCCTTCAGGGCGATCGGGATCCCGAGGAGCGGGGGGAGCCCGGCGAGTGCTGCGCCGCCCTCGGCCCGGGCGGCGGCGATGCGGGCGTCCGCAGCGTCGGCCCCTTGGAGCGCACCCTCGCGGTCGATCACAAGCCAGGCGTTGAGCGCGTGGTTGTCGCGCTCGGCAGCCGCAAGGTGGGCCTCGGTGAGCTCGCGCGACGTCATCTCGCCGGCTCGGAGTCGGTCCGCCATCTCGTGGGCGTGGAGGCGCGTCAGGCTCGGCATTGTCGGGCGTCCCGGTTCGGCGTCAGTCGCCGCCGAGGATCGGCGGGACGACGATGAAGTCGCCCTCGCGCTCCGCGGCATTGCCCAGGACCGCCTCGACCGGCAGCGACTCGCGGACGACGTCGTCACGGAGGATGTTCTCGAGCTCGATCGTCTGGGCGGTCGGCGGGATCTCGTCCGTGTCGAGCCGCGCGAGGATCGCGTACTGGTCGAGGATGTGGTTGAGCTGCCCTTCGAGCAGGGCCAGCTCGTCGTCGGTCAGGCCGAGGCGGGCGAGATGCGCGACGTGCTCGACGTCGGCACGAGTCAGACCGGGCATGGGCCCGATGATAGCCGACGAACCGCCCGGAGCCGGTATCGTGAGCGGGTGCGAAGAACCTCGTTCAGCGCGTGGCTGCTGGTCGCCGCGGTCGCCGGCATCCTCGTCGCGAGCCGATTCGGGAGAGCGCTCGGGCCGGCCGGGGTGATCCTGACGATCGTCCTCGTCGTCGTCGGCGTCCTCCTCGTCCGCGATCTCATCGGGACGGCGTTGACGCGACAGGGCCCGGCCGATCGCCCGCCGGCACCGCCCAGGAACGTCACCCCGCACGAGCCGGCCCTGACGCCCGGCGCCGGGGCGACGGCACCGCCGCCGACGCGTGCGCCGTCGGTCATCGTGATCGAGCCGCCGGACGAGACGGAGCAGCTCGCGGCCAAGCTCCGGGCCCTCGACGACCTGCGGGCGGGCGGCCTCGTCAGCGACGACGAGTACGAGGCGAAGCGCGCCCGACTTATCGCCGACTTCTGACGGTCGAGCGCTGATGGCAGGGATCCTCATCCGGCCGATGGAGGCCGCGGACGTCGCTCCGGCGGCCGACATCATGCTGCGCGGCGAGTGGGGCGACCGAACGGCCTTCCTCGCGTGGGCCGTCGTTGCCCCGCCGTGTCACCCGATCGTGGCCGAGGCCGGCGGGCGGACCGTCGGCACGGGCGTCGCCACCGCGTACGGTCAGGTCGGCTGGGTCGGGACGATCTTCGTCGACCCGGAGGTGCGGGGCCGCGGACTCGGCCGCGCCCTCACCCGGGCCGTCATGGAGGACCTCGAGGGCCGGGGCTGCCGAACCCTCCTGCTCATCGCGTCGGAACACGGACGACCGCTGTACGAACGCGAGGGGTTCGCCGTCCAGACGCCTCATCGACGGTTCGCGGCGCCGGGATCGGCCGGCGGCGGCGACGACGGGCGCATTCGGCCGTTCGGCGCCGAGATGCTGCCGGCCATCCTGGCGCTCGACCGGGAGGCGAACGGCGAGGATCGCGCGGCGGTGATCGGCGCGCTCGCGACACCGGAATTCGACGCTCGCCGCGGTCGGCGACGACGGTTCGCTCCGCGGGTTCCTGCTCCGTGGACCTTGGGGCGGCGGCGGGCTCATCGCGCCCGATCCCGATGATGCCGTCCGCCTGCTCGACTGGCGCCGCCGGCGGGCCGGCCCCGATGGACGGGTGGCGACGGGCCTGCCGGGATCCAATGTCGCCGGCCGGGACCGGCTCATCGCCGAGGGCTGGGTCGAGGAGCCGGGCGGGACGCGGATGATCCGGGGCGAGCCGCTCGACTGGCGACCCGATTGGGTCTGGGGTCAGGTCACCGGTGCCCTCGGCTGAGTGACCGATCAGCCGATCAGCGGCTGGTCAGCCAGTCCCATCCCGTCCCGATGAAGTCGACCTCGTGGACGGACGAGTCCTCGGAGAGCACGTATCGATGCCCGTCCGGAGCCACGCCCGTCAGCGCAACCCGGTACCACGTCCGCTCCCTGGCGAGCGGCAGGTTGACGGTCGCCGACGCCCACTCGTCCGTCACCGTCGGCTCGACGATTGCGACCGGTGCGGCGTCGAGGAGGCGGGGATCGGCAGGCGGCCCGCTTCGCCAGATCTCGGCCCGGATGTCCCGCCACGCGGAGCGGTCGGCAACTGTGTCCCAGGCTGCCGACAATTCGATCGTCTGACCACCGAACGAGGACGCGCTCGCAGACGCCGGTTGAGGGACATCCGCCTCGAACGCCGAGGTGCCGATGTCCGGGATGATCTGGGCGGGGAGACCGTCGTCAGTGTTCCACTGGGCCGTGACGATGGCCACCGCCAGGCTGGCGACGGTCGCGACCCCCAGGATGCCGATGAACCCCGCGATCGGGATCCGGCGACGCGGACGGTCGGTCGCCGCGACCGCACCGACCAGGAACACGGCGGGGCATGCGGCAAGGATCGCGACCATGAGCGGGTCCAGCGACACGCGGACCAGGAACCAGGCCACGATCGCCACGCCGATCGCTCCGATCAGCCCGACCATCAGGCGGACGTCGACGACTCGTCGCATCGAGCGATCCGCAACGACCCTCGGGATGCCGTGCCCGGCGTACGCCGCGACGAACAGCGCGATCGGCCCGCCGAACCAGCCGGTATCGAAGCTCGACAGGCTCAGGTGGAGCGTCGAGGCGACGAGGCTCAACGCGATCAGCGCAACGATCGACGCGAGCGTCATCAGGCCGGCCCCGAAGATGTAGCCGACGATCGCGCCGCGGATCGTCGCGCCGAGGGCCGGGCCGATGGCGGTCACGAGCCGGCGCCGCGTCTGGTGCGCTCGACGGACGCCGCCGGCCAGGTCCTCCGGGTTGCCAAGCCTCGCGAGCGCCTCCCGCTCCGCCTGGTCGGCGGTCAGGCCCGCCGTGACGAGGTCGTCGTTGGCGTCGGCCAGGTGCGCGGCGAGCTCTTCGGTGATATCGCGGGTCGCCGCGTCCGGCATCCGCAGGGCCGCCGCAACCCGGGCGAGATACAGCTCGCGATCGGTCGGTCGCAGGTCAGCCATCGGAGAGTCCGCCGGTCGCCACCGCGGAGACGCCCCGGACGAAGCTCGCCCACTGGTCGCGGCTCTCCGCGAGCAGGCCGCGGCCCCGCTCGGTCAGCCGGTAGTAGCGTCGGCGAGGTCCCTTGTCGCTGGAGCGCCACGTCGCCTCGAGCGCCCCGTCAGCCTCGAGGGCGTGGAGGGCGGGATAGAGCGACCCCTCCGACGGGGCGAACGCACCGCCACTTCGCGCGCGGATCCGCGATGCGATCTCGTAGCCGTAGAGCTCGCCATCGGCGAGGACCGTCAGGACGAGCAGGGGCGTCGTCCCCTTGAGGAGCTGCGGCCCGAAGAACCGTGGCGACATCCCGACCTCGCGCTACCTCGGATTCCGATGTATCGGATACCACTGTAGTGGCTGAGGCGCGCCTGTCAAGGGCCGTTCGGCCCCGGCCCGCCGGTCAGCCCGGGCCGATCATCCTCCAGTAGGCGGACGCGAGGCGAAGCTCGGCCGCCCGCTCGACCACCGGCCGGTAGAGCCCGGCGACGTCCTGCCCGTCCGCGACGATCTCCTCGACACGGCCCTCGACGAGCAGCGTGGCCACGACATGGACGCCCGCGTCCCCGACGACCAGCTCGATGTCGTCGATGACGACCCCGATGCCGAGGACGCGATCGAGATCCTCCGCCAATCGCACGGCGAATTCGCGCTCCGCGTCGTTCATGGCTCCTCCCCGTCGAGCAGGCGCCGGAACGCGTCCTCGTCGAGGACCTGGACCCCGAGTTCCTGGGCCTTCGCGAGCTTGGAACCCGCCTTCTCGCCGGTCACCAGGTAGTCGGTCTTCTTCGACACGGAACCCGCGACCTTGCCGCCGGCCGCCCGGATCGCCTCCTCCGCCTCCTCCCGGCTGAAGCCTTCGAGCGTCCCGGTCACGACGAGCGACCGGCCGCTCAGCGGTCCCGCCTCCGCGACCGCGCGTGGTGCGGGAAGCTCGGCCTCGACGCCCGCATCGGCCAGGTCCTGCAGAACGTCCAGCCCCGGGCCGCCCTCGCCGAACCACGCAGCCAGGCTCGCCGCGACCGTCGGGCCGATTCCCTCGATCTCCTCGAACCGCGCCGGCTCGTCCGTCGCGACGCGCTGCAGGAGCTCCGCGGCCCGCACGAGCCACGCCTCGCCGGGCGGAACCTCCGCCGCGAGCCACGCCGCGAGCTCGATCGCTGTGGTCCAGCCGACCTGCGGGATGCCGAGCGAGGCGATGATCCGCTCGAGCGGTCGCCGGCGCGACTTCTGGATCGCGGCGTGGAGGTTCTCCGCGCTCTTGCGGCCGAACCGCTCCAGTCCCTCGAGGTCCTCGACCGACAGCCTGTAGAAGTCGCCGCGCTTCTTGACGAGTCCGGTCTGGAGCAGCTGTTCGAGCGCCTTCCAGCCGGCACCCTCGATGTCCATCCCGCCCCGCCCGACGAAGTGGCCGAACTCCTGGCCGACGCGGGCCGGGACACGCGAGATTCGGGCAGTAGTGACGGACCGCGCCCTCGTCGCGGACGATCGCCGTCCCACACACGGGGCAGGCAGCCGGCATCTCGTACTCGCGCTCGGCGCCGGTCCGCTTCTCGGGCAGCGGCCTCACCACCTCCGGGATCACGTCGCCAGCCTTCTGGAGGATCACGTGATCGCCGATCCGGATGTCCTTCCGGCGGACCTCGTCGATGTTATGGAGCGTCGCCCGGGCGACGGTCGAGCCGGCGACCTTCGTCGGCCGCAGGTACGCGACCGGCGTCAGGGTTCCGGTGCGCCCGACATACGCGACGATGTCCTCGAGGACGGTCTCGACCTGCTCCGGCGGGAACTTGTAGGCGATCGCCCAGCGCGGCGCCCGGCTGACCATCCCGAGCCGCTCCTGCTGGTCGAACCGGTCGACCTTGACGACCACGCCGTCGGTCTCGTAGGGCAGGTCGTGGCGCTTGTCGCGCCAGGCCTCCGTGAAGGCGATGACGGCCTCGATGTCGAGGCCGGCCTCGTGGTTCGGATTGACCGGGAAGCCGAGGGCGGCCAGCCGATCGAGCGCGGCCGACTGGGAAACGACGCCCGCCGGACCGCCCTCCTCGAGGAGCTGGTAGGTCCACGCAGACAGCAGCCGATCCGCGGTGACCTGCGGGTCCTTCTGGCGGAGCGAGCCCGCGCCCGAGTTGCGGGGGTTCGCGTAGAGGGCAAGCCCTGCCTCCTCGCGCTCCGCGTTGATCCGGGCGAATTCGGCCTTCGGCATGAAGACCTCGCCGCGGGCGTCGAGCGTCGCGGGCTCCTTCAGGCGATCCGGAACCGATTTGATCGTCCGAAGGTTGGCTGTCACGTCCTCGCCGGTCGTCCCGTCACCGCGGGTCGCGCCCTGGACAAACCGGCCGCGCTCGTAGCGGAGGGTGATCGCGAGGCCGTCGATCTTGAGCTCCGCGACGTAGCGGAGGTCCGGCGCGTCCTCCGGCGCCGCCGCCAGCCCGAGCCCGCGCCGGACGCGGGTGTCGAACGCCCGCAGCTCGTCGTGACTGAACGCGTTGCCGAGCGACAGCATCGGGCGGCGGTGGCGGACCTCGTCGAATGTCGCGCTGATCGCCCCGCCCACGCGCTGGGTCGGCGAATCCGACGAGATCAGCTCCGGATGGGCGGTCTCCAGGGCGACGAGCTCCCGGAACAGCGCGTCGTACTCGGGGTCCGAAAGCTCAGGGTTGTCCTCCTGGTGATAGAGCCGGTTGGCGCGCTCGACCTGTGCCACCAGGTCGGCGTGCCGCGCGAGGGCCGCGTCGGCGTCGAGGGCCGCGAGCTCCTCGACGAGAGCCGGATCAACGGGAAGCCGGTCGCTGGCGTCGGCGATGTCGGTCACGCCGAGGACGATACCGGCGAGACGCCGGGCTGTCATCGTGGCCGCGACACGAGCGTGGGCCGTTGCTCGCGCGGGGATCAGGACATCTTCGGCCCGGCCGCCACGTGATCGCGGACGAGATCCGCGGGCGTCGGCGCCCCGAGGAGCGCCAGCGCGATCTCGAACTCCTCCCGCAGGATCGCCAGGGCGCGGCCCACTCCCGCCTCACCGCCGGCCGCGAGCGCCCACAGGATCGGCCGGCCGACGAGCACTCCACGGGCGCCGAGCGCAAGCGCGATCGCGATGTCGAGGCCGCGCCGGACGCCGCCGTCGACCCAGACCTCCGTGCGCCCGCCGACTGCACCCACGATCTCCTCGAGGACGTCGATCGCGGCGGGGACGCGGTCGAGCTGGCGCGCACCGTGGTTGGAGACCACGATGGCGTCCGCCCCGTGGTCGACAGCCAGCCGTGCGTCCTCCGCCGTCATGATCCCCTTGAGCACGAGCGGCAGGCTCGACCAGCTCCGGATCTCCGCGACGACTGTCCCAGGTCAGAGTGGTCGCCCGCCGATCGTCGAGCAGCTCGTAGCCCGGCTCGCGAGCAGCGTGGTCAGCATGGGTCGGGCCGATCGGAGAGTCCGCGAAGTTCCCGAGCGGTACATCCAGCAGGAACCCGTTCCGCCGATCGCGTTCGCGGTAGCCGAGGACCGGCAAGTCCACGGTCAGGACGATCGCCCGGTAGCCGGCGGTCTCGGCGCGCTCGACGAGCGAGCGGCTGCGCCCCGGATCGGCCTGAGTGTAGAGCTGGAACCACAGGACCGCGTCCGGGGCGGCCTCCGCTACCTCCTCGATCGGGCGACTCGACATCGTTGACAAGATGAACGGGACGCCGGCGGTGCCGGCCGCGCGGGCGGTCGCCGAGCTCCGCTGCCGCGTTCGCCAGCCCATGGGCGGCCATCGGAGCGATCGCGACCGGGATCGCCGCGCTGGCGCCGAGCAGGGTCGTCGACGGGTCGACCATCGAGACGTCGACGAGGACCCGCGGCCGGAACTGGTAGCGCAGCCAGGCCGACTCGTTCTCGGCGAGGGTCAGCTCGTCCCATGCCCCGCCGTCCATGTAGTCGAGCGCTGCCGGCTCGACGACCTCCGCCGCCAGCTCGTGGAACTCCGGCAGGGAAACGACTCCCTGCACCGCGCTTTCGAGGGCACGCGCCCGTCGAGCGACGGCAAGAGCGCGATCGGAGCCCTTCCGTCGCGCGGCGCGACTGGTCACCCGACGATGTCGAGGTTCGCCAGGCTGGCGAGGACCGTCTTGCGACCGACCGCCGGGTCCTTGAAGGCGACCGTGATCTCCTCGTCGCTCCGGGTCAGCTTCGAGGTCACGATGATCCCGTCGCCCCACCGGGCGTGGCGAACGCGGTCGCCATCGTGGAATTGGCGCTCACCGGGGATCACCGGGCGCGGTGCCGGGGCGGGCGTCACCTGGCCCGTCGATTCGCGGACAAGAGACCCGGACGGCGCCCCCGACGCGAACGCATCCCGTTTCGCCGCCAGGTCGCGCGACGGCCGGAATGACTCGCCGGGCGGCGGGGCGCCGGGCCGGCCGCTGCCCTGGCGGAAGGCCCCGCCGCCAGCCCGGATCGGCGTCCCGAAGCGGGTGGTCCGGCGCGAACCGAAAGCAAGGTCGAGGTCGAGATCGAGCCCGGGGTCGCGCTCGCGGCCCTCCGGTGACAGGTCCGGCCCGATCATCAGCTCCGCCGGGATCTCCAGGAGGAACCGCGACGGCACCGAGGCCTGGCCCATCCCCCAGGTCGAGCGGCGCCAGGCGTGGGAGAGGAACAGCCGCCGCTTCGCGCGGGTGATTCCGACGTAGGCGAGTCGCCGCTCCTCCTCGAGTTCCTTCTCGTCGTCGAGGGCGCGGCTGTGCGGGAAGAGGCCCTCCTCGAGGCCCGCGATGAAGACGACCGGAAACTCGAGCCCCTTCGCCGCGTGGAGCGTGATGAGCGTGACCGCGTCTGCGTCGCCCTCGTACGAGTCCTGGTCGGCGACGAGCGCGGTCTCCTCGAGCAGCCGGTCGAGCGCGTCCTCCGGCTCGAGGTCGTCGTAGCGCGTCGTGACCGAGCGCAGCTCGAGCAGGTTCGCCCAGCGCTCCTCGCCGTCCTCCGAGCCGTCGGCGAGCATCGCCCGGTACCCCGATGCCTCCAGGACGTCGTCGAGGAGCTCCGGCAGCGGCAGGACGCCGACGCGCGACCTGAGCCGCCGGACGAGGGCCGCGAAGTCCGCGAGCGACGTCCGCGCTCGCGACGCGAGGACCTCGACCTCGCCGCGGCCGGCCCGCTCGATCGCCTCCCAGGTCGAGATGTCGTCGCGACGGGCGATCGGCTCGCAACGCCTCGATCGTCTTGTCGCCGATCGCCCGGGCCGGGACGTTGATGATCCGCTCGAAGCTGACGCTGTCGGTGTCCGACCGCAGGATGCGGAGGTAGGCCAGCGCGTCCTTGACCTCACGCCTCGAGTAGAAGCGCGTCCCGCCGACGAGCTGATAGCGGATCCCGTAGCGAAGGAAGGACTCCTCGATCGCCCGGGATTGGGCGTTCATCCGGTACATGACCGCGATGTCGAGGGCCCGGACCTTCTCCTCGTCGTCGTCCGCCCGGCGGGTGAGCACGGAGCCCCGCCCGCCGACGAGGCCCTCGATCTGGCGGGCGATCCACTCCGCCTCCTCCTCCTCGTTGTACGCCTCGAAGCGCTGGATCTGGCGGCCGCCCGGCCTGCTCCGTCCAGAGCTTCTTGTCGGTCCGCTCCGAATTTCGCGAGACCACCGCATGGGCGGCGTCGAGGATGAGCTGGGTCGAGCGGTAGTTCTGCTCGAGCTTGACGACCGTCGCGTCCGGGTAGTCGCGCTCGAAATCGAGGATGTTGCGGATGTCCGCGCCCCGCCAGCGGTAGATCGACTGGTCGTCGTCGCCGACGACCGCGAGGTTGTGGTGCCTGGCGGCGAGCGCCCGGATCCAGAGGTACTGCGGCCGGTTCGTGTCCTGGTATTCGTCGACGTGGAGGTAACGCCAGCGATCCTGGTAGCGGGCAAGGACGTCCGGCGCCTCGTCGAACAGGCGGACGGCCTCGAGCAGGAGGTCGTCGAAGTCGAGGGCGCCGACCTGCTTGAGCCGCTCGAGATAGCGCTTGGCGAGCCGGGCGATCACCTTCTCGTGGTGGTTGACCGCGTTGTCGGCGAGGAACGTCGCGTCGAGCATCTCGTTCTTCGCCCGGCTGATCGCGCCGAGGACCGCGGACGGCCGGAACTCGCCGGTCAGCGGCATGTCCTCCTCGCGGAGGATCGCCCTTCATCAGCGCCTGCTGGTCGTCCGTGTCGTAGACGACGAAGCGGCGGCTGATCCCGATCGCCTCGCCGTCGCGGCGCAGCACGCGGGCGCAGATCGAATGGAACGTGCCGGCCTGGACGTCACGGCCCGGCTCGCCGACGAGCGAGATGATCCGCTCGCGCAGCTCACCGGCCGCCCGATTCGTGAACGTCACCGCCAGGATCTGCCACGGCCGCGCGCCGTGAACGCCGATCAGGTATGCGATCCGGTGGGCCAGGACGCGCGTCTTCCCGCTCCCCGCCCCGGCGAGGATCAGGAGCGGCCCGTCCGTCGTCGTCACGGCCCGGGCCTGCTCGGGGTTGAGGTGGCCGACGATCTCGGCGGCGCGTTTCGCGGCGGCCAACCGGCGGGTTGCCTTCTGCTCTGCGTCGCGGGCCCGGCGCTCGTCTGCCGTCAGCTCCGGTGGCTGGTCGCCGGGGAGGGGCGCGTCACGCAGCCAATCGGGTTCCGCCGGCAGCGGCGCCGCGACGTCCGGCTCGTCGGTGAAGGCGGTTCCCTCGGCCAGCGGGACGCCGTCCGTTGGGGTGCCGGCGGTACGCCGGCGGGTCGAGGGACTCACCGATCCATTGTAGGTCGGCCGCCTGCACGCGGCCTTTGCCGCGGGCGCGGAATGAGGTGGCGCGAAGAGGCCCCGGGCCGGCGGCTGCCGGCCCGGGGCCTGGGCGGCGGTGATTCGGGCTAGGGCGCGACCTGGTCGGCGGGCGGGGCGTCGACCGAGACCGAGACGTCGTACTTGAGCTCGAACGTCATGCCGATCGTGCCGATGTCCGGCGACGTGATCGAGAGGGCGATCTTCGCCGGGCGACGGTCGTTCTTGCGGGTCCACAGGTCGAGGCTGAAGTCACCCTGCGTCGTGGATGTGGGATCGAGCGCCTTGAGATCCGCGGCAGTCAGCTTGAGCGTGACGTGATAGCAGTCCGTGTCGCCGCACTTCTCGTCGGCACCCTTCGTCGGCGGGCTCGGCAGCTTGTCGAGCGCCGTCTTGAACTCGTCGATCTGCTTGTCGAGCTCGGCCTGGTCGGTCACCGGCTGGCCCGACGCTTCGGGCACGTCGGTCTTGGTGTACTTGTCGGCCGAGCCGCCGGTCATCGCGGCAAGCGGTCCGGCGATCTTGTAGTACGCCGTCTTGTCGATGAGGAGCGCGTCGATCTTCGTGCCGAGCAGGGTCGGCGCGTCGAGGCTGAACTTGGCTTTCTTGTTGGTGATGTCGGCTGCGCCGCTCATCTTCATCGTCGAGAGATCGAGTGGCGTGCCGAGCTCCGCCATGTCGATCGTCCCGGTGAAGGAACCGGTGAACTCGACGGACTTGACGTCCTTGAGGCTGAGGACAGTGGCGGTCAGGATCTCCTTGGGATCGGTCAGGGCCGGGGCAGCGGGCGTTGCCGCGCCGCAGGCGGCGAGGACGACGGAGGCCGTCGCCATCAGGGCGACGAGGATGAGAGCGAAACGACGGGTCACAGGTTCTCCCCACTTGATTGTGCGCGTGTCGGGCCACAGGGTCGCCGCCGGACCCTCGGTTGTCAAACAGGACCGAGGTCCCGGGGCCGACGAACGAAAGGGCCCCGGACCGGCGTTGCCGGCCCGGGGCCACATGTCTTGCGATTGGCGGTCTAGAAGTCCATCTCGCCGCCGTGGCCGCCGTGGCCGCCGGCCGCTGCTGGCTGCTTCTCGGGGATGTCCGTGACGAGCGTCTCCGTCGTCAGGACCATCGCCGCGATCGACGCCGCGTTCTGGAGAGCGGACCGGGTCACCTTGCGGGCGTCCACGATCCCCTTCTTGAACATGTCGCCGTACTCGCCCTTGAGCGCGTCGTAGCCATGGCCGAGCTTGGCGTTGCGGACCGCGTTGACGACGACCTCGCCGGACTGCCCGGCGTTGTCGGCGATCTGGCGGGCCGGGGCCTCGAGCGCCTTGCGGACGATGTCGACGCCGACCTGCTCGTCACCCTCGAGCTTGAGGGAGTCGAGCGACGGGATAGCCTGCAGGAGCGCCGTGCCGCCGCCGGCGACGAGACCCTCTTCGACGGCCGCACGGGTCGTCGAGAGCGCATCCTCGATGCGGTGCTTCTTCTCCTTCAGCTCGACCTCGGTGGCCGCGCCGACCTTGATCACGGCAACGCCGCCCGACAGCTTGGCGAGACGCTCCTGGAGCTTCTCCTTGTCGTAGTCGGACGTCGTGTCCTCGATCTGGGCCTTGATCTGGCTCATGCGGGCCTTGATCTGGTCGGCCGATCCGGCCCCGTCGACGATCGTCGTGTCGTCCTTGGTCGCTACGACGCGACGGGCCGATCCGAAGTCCTCGAAGGTGACCGAGTCGAGCTTGCGCCCGATCTCCTCGCTGATGACGGTGCCGCCGGTCAGGACGGCGATGTCGCGCAGCATCTCCTTGCGGCGATCGCCGAAGCCCGGCGCCTTGACGGCGAGCACGGAGATCGTCCCCTTGAGCTTGTTGACGACGAGCGTCGCCAGCGCCTCGCCGTCGATGTCCTCGGCGATGATCAACGTCGGCTTGCCCTGCTGGACGGCCTTCTCGAGGGCCGGGAGCATGTCCTGGACGCTCGAGATCTTCTTGTCGGTGATCAGGATGAGCGGATTGTCGAGAACCGCCTCCATCCGATCGGGGTTGGTGACGAAGTACGCCGAGAGATAACCCCGGTCGAACTGCATCCCCTCGGTGTATTCCTTCTCGAGGCCCAGGCTCTGGCCTTCCTCGACGGTGATGACACCGTCCTTGCCGACCTTGTCCATCACCTCGGCGATGATCTCGCCGACTTCCGGATCGGCGGCGCTGATCGCCGCGACGGCCGCGATCTGCTCGCGGCTGTTGACGTCGACCTTGTGCTTCTCGAGCTCGGCGACGATCGTGTTGACGGCCTTTTCGATGCCGCGCTTGACGACCATCGGGTTGGCTCCGGCGGTCACGACGCGGAGACCCTCCGAGACCATCGCCTGGCCGAGGACGACCGCGGTCGTGGTGCCGTCTCCTGCGACGTCGTCGGTCTTGGTCGCGACTTCCTTGAGGAGCTGCGCGCCCATGTTCTCGAATGGGTCCTCGAGCTCGATGTCGCGGGCGATCGTCACGCCGTCGTTCGTGATCGTCGGCGAGCCGAATTTCTTGTCGAGCACGACGTTGCGGCCCTTCGGACCGATCGTGACCTTGACCGCGTCAGCGAGCTTGTCGATGCCGCGCTTGAGTGAGCGACGAGCGGTCTCGTCGAAGATGAGCTGCTTAGACAAGGTTGGTGTCCTCCTGGAGGCTTGGTGTGGGTTTGGGCGACCTCAGTGTTGAGCGATCACTCGCTCTCCGACGGCCGAGCGCGCTCGCTGGAGCGCATCGGCCGGAGGATGTCAGTCCGCGACGATCGCGAGGATGTCCTTCTGGCTCACGATGAGCAGGTCTTCGCCATCGACCTTGAACTCGGTCCCGGCGTACTTTGCGTAGAGGACCTTGTCGCCCTTCTTGACGTCCATCGCCTCGCGCTTGCCGTCATCGAGAACCCGGCCGGGGCCGGCCGAGAGGATCGTTCCCTCCTGGGGCTTCTCCTTGGCGGTGTCGGGAAGGACGATGCCGCTCTTGGTCATCTCCTCGCGCGCGGATGGCTGGATCACGACGCGGTCGCCGAGCGGGCGAAGCTTCGTGGCAGAAACGGTGGCGGTGGCCAACGTGCATTCCTCCTGTGACGGGAGCCGGGGCTCCGTCGGGCCTTGATGGACGGGGGACGGCAGCCGCGCTCGTGATGGAGCCGGATGCGCGACCCGAACGATTCGTGCGTCGCAGCGATCGCGTTTCGACCTCTGGCCCAGTACCTCGGGCTCCTCCGGGTCGGGGAGCGATGCTGCTTAGCACTCTCGATATGAGAGTGCTAATACTGTAGCCGGGCGGCGGCGGCGATGTCAAGCGCGGCGCGACGGGTGGTGGCCCGGGTCTGCCGCCCCGGGTCTGCCGCTGCTCCGGGCCCGCCGCTCCGGCCCCGCCCCGCCGCTCCGCCGCTCCGGCCCCGCCCCGCCCCGCCGCCCGCCGTTCCGGGCCCGCCGCTCCGGGCCGTCGCGCGCCCGGCCCGCTGCGCCGAGTCCTACCGCCCGCCGCGCGGCCCGCCGCGCCGAGTCCCGCAGGTTTCCTCCCGGAGTGAACGCCAGGTGCTCAGCGGTCTCGTTCGGCCCGGCGAGCGCCGCGGATTTCTCCCGCGAGAGGAAAACGGGGCAGCTGGGGCAGTGTGGGGCCCGCAGATCCCTGCCCTGGCCCGGTTTGTGTTCTCTACGGGAGGAAAGCTGCATCGCTCAGGGCCGGCGGGGCGGGGTCGCACGTGGCGCGGGACTACGCGAGGCGAGACCACGCGAGGCGAGGTCGCACGCGCCGGGGTCGAGCGGAGGCGGCCGAGACGCGAGAATGGCGGTCCGTCAGCCGTGATCGATCTCGAGCTGCGCCGCGCCGGCGCCGGCGTTGAAGGTCAACGTCGCACAGCCCGGTCCGTCGAACCCCACGTACCACCCGACGACGCCCTCCGACTCGTCGTAGAGGGTCACCTGGCGCAGCGCCGGATACTCCACCTCCTGGTCGCGCTTGCCGATGAAGGTCGGGTCGCCGCTCTCGCTGGCGATCACCATCCCGATGAAGCGGATCTCGAGGAATCGCGACCCGGCAACGTCGATGACGGCGCCGCTCGACCCGGCACTGAAGGGTGGCGACGCCTGCGCGAGACTGCCCATCGGTTCGCCGCCGGGCGAGCTCACCTTGCTGCCGAAGACGAACAGGACCCGGTCGGAGACGGCCCCAGTCGTGACCGTCACGTCGATCAGCCAATTCGACGGCAGGGCGCCCGAGAATCCCTGGATCGGGCACTCCCCTGGCACGGTCGCGCTCGGCACGGTCGCGCTCGGCGCGGTCGCGCTCGGCACGGTCGCGCTCGGCGCGGTCGCGCTCGGCACGGTCGCGCTCGGCACGGTCGCGCTCGGCCCGGTCGCGCTCGGTGCATGGTTTGCGCAGCCGATCGCGACCGCAGCCAGGAGGAGCGCGAGGAGAGCGGCGCGCCGGCTCAAACGGTCGACCTCTCGCGCGACAGGAGTCGGTCATACGTGGAAACGAGTTGCTCGCCGAACGCCTCGTGGTCCTCGCCGCGCTGCTCGGCAACCCAGCGGGCGGTGATCTGGACCCACTCCGGCTCGTTCCTGCGACGCGGTGCGCCTGGCGGTGACAGGAACGGAGAGTCCGTTTCGACGAGGATCCGGTCGGCCGGAGTCAGCCGAGCGACGACCGCCGACGCCTCCTCCCCGGCGCGGAACACGAGCCCGGAGAAGCTGATCGTGGCACCGAGCTCCAGCATCGCCTCTGCATAGTCGGGCGGGCCCGAGAACGAGTGGATGATGACCTGCGGCGGCTCGCTCCCGAACGCCCGGACCTCCGCGAGCAGCGCGTCCTGGCCCTCGCGCTGACCCTCGGCCGAGCGGCAGTGGAGGATCGCCGGCTTGCCCGTCTCGACGGCGAGGCGAAGGTTCCGCCGAAGGTTCGCGAGCTGCGACAGGATCGGCGAGAAGACCCGGTCGTAGTCGAGGCCCGTCTCGCCGATCGCCACGACGCGCGGGTCCGCCGCGAGCGCGACGACCTCCGCCCAGCCGTCGTCGTCGACCGCTGCGGCGTCGTGGGGATGGACGCCGACCGCGGCATCCATCCAGGGGAACCGCTCGACCAGGACCAGGGCGTCCCGGCACGAGGCCGGATTCCAGCCCGGGACGAGGATCCGCTCGACGCCGGCCAGGCGGGCGCCGCCGATGACCAGCTCGACATCGCCATCGAACGGGTCGGCCTGGAGATGGCAGTGACTGTCGACGAGGCGCATCCGCGGATTGTCGCCGATGCGCCCCGGAATAGCCTCAGGTCAGCGCGGAGCCGCCTCGTAGAGCGCGATCGGGTTTCCTTCGCTGTCGGTGGCGATCGCGAACCAGCCCATGCCCGGAATCTCGTTCTTTGGCTCGGTGATGGTCCCGCCGAGCTCGACGACCTTCTTCACCGCGTCGTCGAGCGAGTCGACAAGGATGTAGTTCCGGGTCGTCGTCCCGGCCGATTCCCCGCGCTTGCCGAGGCCGCCGCCGAGATCGCCGGGTCCGGCCGTATACAGGTCATACCCGTCGAATCCCTGCATCGACCGGAACTCCCAGCCGAAGACGCCCGAATAGAACCGCTTCGCCCGTTCCTCCTCGTCGTAGGGGATCTCGATGTGGTTGTACTCGCCGTGCGCCATGCGGTGCCTCCTTCGTATGGACTCAGTCTGTCGACGATCAGGACGCCTCCGATTCGACATCCAGGCGCGGGAACAGCGGCTCGGGCGCCGCCAGCTTTTCCGGGCTCCGCTGCGTGGGCGCCCCAGCGGAGCTCGTCGAGGAGCGGCGGGCCGTCGTTGCCGTCGGCGGCGTACGGGTAGTCGAATCCGAGCTGCGCCAGGACGCGCGGCGCGGTCCCCGGCAGGAACGGAGCCGCCGCCAGACCGATGAGCCGGCAGGCCTCGACGAGATCGCCGAGGACGCCGCGCAGGCGCTCTCCCGCGGCGTCGTCGCCCGCCTTCGCGGCCTTGGCGAGCTCCCACGGCTTCTCAGCGTCGACGAGGCGGTTCGCGGCCCCGACGACCTCCCACAGCTCGGCCAGCGCCTCGTGGAGGAGATGCCGCTCGAGCGCCGAGCGGTAGGCGCCGAACCGCTCGGTCCAGACGGCGTCGAGCGTGGCGATCGGCGCGGGCCGCTCCCCGCCGAGGTACCGGTTGGCCATCGAGACGGTTCGGTTGACGAGGTTGCCGAAGTCGTTGGCGAGATCGGCGTTGTAGCGCCGCACGAACGAGTCCCAGGACACCTCCGTGTCGCGGTCGAAAGCGACCTCGCGAAGCGTCACGTAGCGCGCCCCGTCCGAGCCGAGAGCCGCGATCACGTCGTGCGGGTCCAGGAAGTTGCCACGGCTCTTGCTCATGCGCTCGCCGCCCTTCGTGAGCAACCAGCCGTGGACCCAGACGTGCCGCGGGGCGTCCAGGCCCGCGCTCCACAGCATCGCCGGCCAGAAGATCGTGTGGAACCGGGCGATGTCCTTGCCGATCACGTGAAGATCGGCCGGCCACCATTTCTCGAACGACTCCATATCGTCCGGGAAGCCGGCGCCGGTGATGTAGTTGATGAGCGCGTCGTACCAGACGTAGATCGTCCCGGCCTCCGGGTCCCAGCTGCCATCCTCGCGCTGCGCCGTCTCGCCGTTTTCCGCGATCGGGAACGGGATCCCCCAGCCGGACCCGGCCCGGCTGATCGAGGCGTCCTCGAGGCCCTGCCGGATGAACCCGAGCATCTCGTTGCGCCGGTAGTCCGGCTGGACGAAGTCCGGATGCGCCTCGTAGTGGCGCTCGAGACGTTCCTGGTAGGCCGACAGGCGGAAGAACCAGTTCCGCTCGGTCAGCCACTGGAGCGGCACGTCGGGGTGGTTCGGGCAGATCGTGCCTCGAGCGGTCTCCACGACGTCCGTGGCGTTGCGGAACCCCTCGTTCGGGCAGTACCAGCCCTCGTACGTCCCGAGGTAGATGTCGCCGTTGGCCCACGCCCGGCGGACCATCTCCTGGGCGGCCCGGATGTGGTCGGGGTCGGTCGTCCGGATGAAGCGGTCCGGGCTGATTGCGAGGGCGTCCTCGGCGGCCTTGAACAGCTCGACCTTCTCGTCGACGAAGTCCCTGGGCGGCCGGCCCTCCTCGGCTGCCTGCATCGCGATGTTGACGGAATGCTCGTCCGTGCCGGTCAGGAATCGTGTCTCGTCGCCCAGCATCCGGTGCCAGCGGGCGATGACGTCCGCCCCGATCACCTCGTACAGGGTGTGGAGGCCCGGCCTGTTGTTGGCGTAGGCGATCGCGGTGGTCAGGTAGAAGCGGTCCGGGCGGGGCATGGGAGCGCGATGGTAGCAGGAGGCTCCTCCGCTACGCCTATTGGACTACACCAATCCGAACCACCGGAGATCGCCGACGAACGACACGGTGATCGAGCGGTCGGTGGGCGCGGGGAATACTGGTCTCGGACGTCAGATCCCGACGTTGGCCCGGGCGTGGGCCGCGCGGCCGCCAGCAGGAGCCAGCCGATTCACAGGTGACCAGTCACGGGACCCCGCATCCGGGACATGAAGGCGCTGATCGGCCTGGCCGATGCCGCGCTCTACCGCGCCAAGGAGTCCGGCCGCAACCGCGTCGAGATCGCGCCCGCCGCGGATGCCGTAGCGACGCTGGGTGAAGCCCGACGGCGACGCCGCCGCGCGGGGACCGGGACAGGCGACGGACCACCGACGCTGGCAACCCCCGCTTGAGCGTTCCGCGCCCGGTCAGTGGCGGAAGTGGCGAACCCCGGTGACGAGCATCGTTGCGCCGGCGCGCTCCGCGGCAGCGATCACCTCGGCATCGCGCATCGAGCCACCCGGCTGGACGAACGCCGCGACGCCGGCCGCGATGCAGACGTCGACGCCGTCGGGGAAGGGGTAGAACGCGTCTGACGCGCAGGCCGCACCGCGCAGCGCCCCCTCGCCGCGGATCGATCGGGCCTTCTCGACGGCCTGGCGGGCGGCGTCGACGCGGCTCGTCTGGCCCGATCCGAGGCCGATCAGCGCGCCGTCCCGGACGAGGACGATCGCGTTCGAGGTGACCCCGCGGACGAGGCGCCAGGCCAGGTCGAGGTCGCGCCGCTCCGCGTCCGTCGGGTGGCGGGTCGTGCAGACCTGCCACGTCTCGGGGTCGTCCGGTGCCGTATCGGGCGCGGTCACGAGGACGGCGCCGCCGGCCGACCGGATCGCCCCCAGCGGGTCGGCCGGCGCGCGCGTCGCCGCGCCGAGCGTCGGATCGACGACGAGGCGCAGGTTCGGCTTGGCTGCCAGGACGTCGCGCGCGGCGGCGCTGAACGACGGTGCGACGACCAGCTCGAGGAAGATGCCGGCAAGTCCCGCCGCCGTCACCCCGTCGACCTCGCGGGTCAGCGCGACGACGCCCCCGAACGCCGAGACGGGGTCGCCCGCGAGCGCCTCCTTCCACGCCGCGGCCAGCGTCTCGCGCTGGGCGGCGCCGCACGGGTTCGTGTGCTTGACGATGACGCAGGCGGGACCGTCCAGCCCGCGCGCGAGGCCCGCGGCCGCAGACGCATCGAGGACGTTGTTGTACGAGAGCTGCTTGCCCTGGAGGGGGGCGCCGCCGGACGCGAACGGGCCGTCCTCCGGCCGGGCGCCGGACCGGCGGTAGCGGGCCGCAGGCTGGTGCGGGTTCTCGCCGTATCGAAGGCTCTCCACCTTTTCGAGGCCGATCGTCAGGCTGGCAGGGAACGGGTCGGACGCTCCGGGCAGGCCAGGCTCGTCCGGCAGGTCGACGCCGGCCGCGGCCATCCGGCGGGGGAGTTCGGCCGCGATCCGGGCGTCGTATGCCGCCGTGTGGCGGAATGCCTCGACTGCGAGCGCGGCCCGGAGTCCGGGCGTGACCGGCCCGCCTCGCCGCAGCTCGGCCAGGACGGCCTCGTAGCGGTCCGGAGAGGTCACGACGGCGACGCTCGCGTGGTTCTTGGCCGCGGCGCGGACCATCGACGGACCGCCGATGTCGATCTCCTCGACGAGCTCGTCGAGCGTGATTCCCGGTCGCTGGGCGGCGGCCGCGAACGGGTAGAGGTTGACGACGACGAGCTCGAACGGGGCGATCGCGGCGGCGACGAGCTGGCGGCGGTGGTCCGCCAGGCGCCGGTCGGCGAGGAGACCCCCGTGGACCCTTGGGTGAAGCGTCTTGATCCGGCCGTCCAGCATCTCCGGGAAGCCGGTCACGGCTGCCACGTCGGTGACGGCGAGGCCCGCATCGCGGAGGGCCCGGGCGGTGCCACCTGTCGAGACGAGCTCGAACCCGAGCGCGATGAGGCCACCCCCGAACTCCGCGAGACCGGTCTTGTCCGACACGGACAGCAGCGCCCGCCTCGGGACCGGGAGCCGTTCGTCCGCCCTGGCCGTGTCGATCGCGACGCGACGGCCGCCTGCCTCGACCGAGATGGCGTCGGCGACCAGCAGGCCGACGGCGCGGGGGAGCAACCGGTGCTCGACCGCGCGGATGCGATCGTGGAGGCTGTCCTCGGTGTCCGCGGCAACGATCTGGACGGCCTCCTGGGCGACGATCGGGCCGCCGTCGAGTGTCGCGTCGACCAGGTGCACGGTCGCTCCGGTGATCGCCGCGCCATGAGCCAGCGCGTCGCGCACCGCGTGGGCTCCCGGGAACGCGGGCAGGAGCGACGGGTGGGTGTTGAGGATCCGCCCGCCGTAGGCCGCCAGGACCCTCGGGCCGACGAGACGCATGTAGCCGGCGAGCACGATCGCGCCCGGCCGTGCCGCGGCGAGGATATCGGCGAGCGCGGCGTCGTCGCCGCCGGGCACGAGGGCGGTCTCGATCCCCTCCCCCGCCGCCCAGTCGAGCGCGGGACACGGGCGGTCGGCGAAGACCAGGACGATGTCGCCGCCGAGCTCGCCGCGGGCGGCGGCCGCGTGGAGCGCCCGAAGAATTCGAGCCCTGACCGGACACGCCGACCGCGACCCGGCCGCGACCGCCGGTGCTCACGTGAGCGGGCCCTCCGCGTAGCGGGCACCATCGAGATCCTCGGTGGGGACGACGACGCCGACGACCGACGCTGCGATTCCGTGCCGGCCGAGCTTGGCGATCGCCGTGTCGGCGGCTTCCGGGGCCACGACGATCGCCATGCCGATCCCGCCGTTGAAGGTCGCCCGGAGCTCGTCGTCGGCGAGCCCGCCGAGCGCCCCGAACAGGCGCATCACCGACGGCGTCCGCCACAGCGACGGGTCGAGCCGGGCGCCCAGGTGAGCCGGCAGCGCCCGCGGGACGTTGCCCGGAAGGCCGCCGCCGGTGACGTGGGCGACGCCGCGGAGGTCGTGACCGGACTCGGCGAGGGCGGTCCGCACGGCCAGGATCGCCCGGGCGTAGATCCGGGTGGGTGCGAGGAGCACCTCGCCGAGGGTTGCCATGGCGTTCTCCGGCTCGGCACGTATCGCGCGGACGGCGACGCGCGTTCCGAGGCTGCGATGGAGCTGCTCCTGGTACGGCCGGAGGAGGTCGAGGTCCCACTGGGCGACAAGCGCTCGGACGAGGGAGAAGCCGTTCGCGTGGAGGCCGCTCGCGGTCAGGCCGACGATCGCGTCCCCCGGCTGGATCGTGCTGCCGTCGATCATCCGATTGCGCTCGACGACCCCGACGCAGCACCCGGCGAGGTCGAACGCGGTTGGGTCCATGAGGCCCGGGTGCTCCGCGGTCTCGCCGCCGACGAGCGCGCAGCCTGCCTCGCGACAGCCGGCCGCGACGCCACCGACGAGCTCCGCCGCCTGCGGCGGGTCGAGCCGGCCCACCGCGATGTAGTCGAGAAAGAAGAGTGGCTCGGCGCCGTTGCAGACGACGTCGTCGGCGCACATCGCCACGAGGTCCAGGCCGATCGTGTCGAACCGCCCGAGCGCCCCCGCGATCGCCGTCTTGGTACCGACGCCGTCGGTGGAGGCGACCAGGACCGGTTGGCGGAACCCGGGCGGGATCGTGATGGCGCCAGCGAACCCGCCGATACCGCCAAGCATCTCCTCTCGGCGGGTGCTCTCGATCGCGGCCCGCATGAGCTCGACTGCGTGCTCACCGGCGCTGACGTCGACCCCGGCTGCCGTGTATGCCGCTCGACGGGTCATGGAGCGGGCACCTTCAGCGTCGCCCTGTCACACGCTCACCGAGATCCGCGCGGGAGCTCCGCGACCCCACCGGCCCGAGTTCCTCCTCGAGGATGAACTTCCGCGATGCGGCGTCGTACGGCACCGGCTCCGGGTAGCGGCCGTCGAAGCAGGCGAAGCAGAAGCGCTCGTACGGCAGATCCAGCGCGGCGAGGACGCCGCGGATGGACAGGTAGCCCAGCGAGTCCGCCCCGATGAACGCCCGGATCTCCTCCTCCGAGTGCGTCGCGGCGATCAGCTCCGTCTCGACCTGGGTGTCGATGCCATAGAAGCAGGGGTGGAAGATCGGTGGGGCGCTGATCCGGACGTGGACTTCCGCCGCGCCGGCCCGGCGGAGGAGCGAGACGATCTGCTTGGTCGTCGTCCCGCGGACGATCGAGTCGTCGACGACGGTCAGGCGCTTCCCCCGGACGACTTCGCGGAGCGGATTCAGCTTGATCGTCACGCCTCGCTGGCGCATCACCTGGGACGGCTGGATGAACGTCCGGCCGCTGTACCGGTTGCGGACGAGGCCCTCGCGGTACGGGATGCCGGAGGCCTCGGCATAGCCCGCGGCAGCCGGCGCACCCGTGTCCGGGACAGGCATGACGAGATCCGTCTCGGCGGGATGCTCGCCCGCGAGCTGCATCCCCATCCGGTGACGGACTTCGTAGAGGTTGCGGCCCTCCATGTACGAATCGGGCCGGGCGAAGTAGATGAGCTCGAAGACGCAGAGCGCCGGGCTCGCCGCCGCGTAGCGAACCGACACCGGGGCCTTGCCTGATTCGAGGATGACGATCTCGCCCGGCTCGACGTCCCGGACGTACTCCGCGCCGACGATGTCGAGGCCGGCGGTCTCCGACGACAGGCACCAGCCCGACGAGCTGTCGTCCTCCGGCCAGAGGCCCGTCGGTCGTTCCGGGGCGTCGACGCGATCCGCGGCCGGCAGGCGCCCGAGGACGAGCGGCCTGAAGCCGAACGGATCCCGAACGCCGATGACCCGGCGCTCGTCGAGGACGACGAGCGTGAACGCGCCACGGACGCGGGGCAGGACCCGCACGAGGGCGTCGACCGTGTCGACGGCCGGCTCGTCGGCGAGGAGCGCCGTCAGCAACTCCGTGTCGGTCGAGGCCGGCAGGCGACCGCGGCCGCCGGCCAGCGTCGCGAGGAGCTCGCGGGTGTTCACGAGGTTCCCGTTGTGGCCGATCGCGAGCGCCCGCCGCGGCCCGAGGCGGAAGGTCGGCTGGGCGTTCTCCCAGACCGTCGAGCCGGTCGTCGAATAGCGGCAGTGGGCAATCGCCAGGTCGCCGCGGAGCGACGGGATCCGACGCTCGTCGAGGACCGAGCTGATCATCCCGAGATCCTTGTAGAGCATGAGCTGCTCGCCATCGCTGACGGCCACCCCGGCCGACTCCTGGCCGCGGTGCTGGAGCGCGAAAAGCCCGAGGGAGGCGACGGCCGCTGCTTCCGCGCCGCTGCCCGGCGGCATCACCGCCCCGAAGACGCCGCACATCTCAGTGGCCGTCCCAGCCGAGGGCCCGCGACAGCCCCGTCTCCCAGGTGTGGCGGAGGTCGTCGATCGCGACGTCGACGGCGTCGGCGACGCGGCTGCCGCGCGCCTCGGCCGCGCCCGTCGCACCCGCCCCGGCGAGCTCGATCACGAGCCGATCGCCCTCGACGAGTCCCAGCTCCTCGACGGCGAGACCGTGCTGCCGGGCGAGAAGGACGAGGGCCGGGGCGAAGCGCCGCCGCGTCGACACGACGATCCGCGTCGGGCTCTCGCCGAACAGGTCGACCGCCGGGGAGTTGGCGACCCCGAGCCTCAGACGGGCGCCGAGGCCGCGATCCCCGTCGCCCCACATGGCGCATTCGGCGAGCGCGACGGCGAGGCCGCCCGCGGAGACATCCTGGGCCGACGCGAGGAGGTCACGATCCGCCGCCTCCCGGACGAACGCCTGGAGGGCCGCCTCGATCGCGAGCTCCAGCATCGGCGCGCCGTCCTCCGAGGGGACGCCGGCCAGCCGGGCGTACTCGCTTCCGCCCAGGCCAGGCGTCGCTTCGCCGACGAGGATCACGATGTCGCCGTCGGCGCGGAATCCGGGGCCGATGAGACGCCCGACGTCGTCGATGAGGCCGACGACGCCGATTTCGGGCGTCGGGGCGATGGCGCCGGCCGGCGACTCGTTGAAGAGCGAGACGTTGCCGCCCGTGACCGGCAGACCGAGCGCCCGGCATGCGTCGCCGAGCCCGCGGACGGCCTCCGACAGCTGCCAGAAGGCCTCCGGCCGGGTCGGGTCGCCGTAGTTCAGGCAGTTCGTCACCCCGAGCGGCCGTGCCCCGGTGATCGCGACGTTGCGGGTGGCCTCGGCGACGCTCAGCGCGGCACCGAGCCATGGATCGACGACGCTCACGGCCTGGTTCCCGTCGGTCGTCGCCACGAGCGCCTTCGAGGTGCCCTTAATCCGGAGAACGGCCGCGCCGTGGCCCGGACCGGCGACGGTGTTCGCCTGGACCGTCGAGTCGTACTGCTCGAAGACCGGCCGGCGGGCCGACAGGTTGGCCGACCCGAGGAGCGCGAGCAGGACGGCGCCCGGGTCCATCCCGCGCTCCGGCAGCAGCCCGGTCTCACCCGCCGGCGCGCCGGGCGCGGGCGCATGCCGGCTGCGGTGCGGCGGCCTGCCGATCCGTTCGTGCACGATCGCGTCGCTCGTGAGGGCGCGGGCCGGCACCCGCGCGAGCTCCAGATCCCCGTCGGCGACGGTGATGTCGCCGTCGGCCGTCACGTGGCCGATGACCGCGACCGGCAGCCCCCAGCGCTCGCAGACGCCGCGTACCGCGTCCCAGAGATCCGGCCGGACGATCGCGAGCATCCGCTCCTGCGACTCCGAGATCATCACCTCGAACGGCTCCATGCCGGGCTCCCGACGCGGGATCGCGCCCAGCTCGATCCGGATCCCGGTCCCTGCCCGGTCCGCCGTCTCCGACGTCGCACAGGTGATCCCCGCGGCGCCGAGGTCCTGGAGGCCCTCGACGAGCCCGCGCTCGATCAACTCGAGCGACGCCTCGATCAACAACTTCTCTGCGAACGGGTCGCCAATCTGCACCGACGGTCTCTTCGATTGAGTCGTCGCGGAACCCACCGAGGCCCGAGGCGACGCTCCTGCGAGCCATCGGTCCGAGGTCTCGCCCACCTGGACGCTCGGGCGCTTGGATGTCTCCGATTGGCCGAACGTCGCGCTGGCGAGGACGCTAGCCCCGCCGATCCCGTCGCGGCCCGTCGTCGAGCCGAACAGGACGGCGAGGTTGCCGGGACCGGGAGCCGCGGCGCGGGTGAGGAGCCGCTCCTCGAGGAGGCCGATCGCCATCACGTTGACGAGCGGGTTGCCCTCGTAGCTCGGGTCGAAGACGAGCTCGCCCCCGACCGTCGGCACCCCGACGCAGTTGCCGTAGCCGCCAACACCGTGGACGACCCCGTCGACCAGGTGCCGCGTCCGGGCCGACGCCGGATCGCCGAATCGGAGCGCGTCGAGCACGCCGATCGGCCGGGCGCCCATCGTGAAGATGTCGCGGAGGATGCCGCCGACGCCGGTCGCGGCACCCTGGTACGGCTCGACCGCGCTCGGGTGGTTGTGCGACTCGATCTTGAACGCGACCGCGAGGCCGCCCCCGATCGAGATGACGCCGGCGTTCTCGCCGGGGCCGGCGACGACCCCCTCGCCGGCGGTCGGCAGCGTCCGAAGCAGCGGCTTGGAGCTCTTGTACGAGCAGTGCTCGCTCCACATGACGCTGAACATCGCGAGCTCGAGCTCGTTGGGGTCGCGGCCGTCGAGGCGGTCGCGGATCGCATCGAGCTCCTCGTCCGACAGCCCGAGGCGACGGTGGAGCGGCTCCGTCACCGGATCGGCCACGGGCTCCGCCAGGGTCATCGCGCACCGACCTCCACGGGTGCCGTGCCGGCCGCCCGTTCGGCCGCGCTCTCGACGAACGATCGGATGATCCCGAGCCCGTCCGCTGACCCCAGGATCTCCTCGACCGCGGTCTCCGGATGGGGCATGAGCCCCGCGACGTTGCCGGCGGCGTTCATGACGCCGGCGATTGCCCGCGCGGAGCCGTTCGGATTGGCCGGGTCGTCGCTGCCATCCGCCGCCGTCCCGTCGGGACGCGCGTAGCGGAACAGGACCTGTCCGTCACGCTCGAGCTCGTCGAGCGTGGCCTCGTCGGCGAAGAAGCAACCCTCGCCGTGTGCGACCGGCATCCGCAGCGGACGGCGCTCCCCGATCGCGCGGGTGAACGGGCTGTCCAGGCGCTCGGGGACGATCGCCACCTGGCGGGAGACGAACCGGAGGGCGCGATTGCGGAGGAGTGCGCCGGGCAGCAGGTGGGCCTCGGTCAGGACCTGGAAGCCGTTGCAGATCCCGAGAACGAGCCCGCCGTCACCGGCAAACGCCGCGACGGAGCGCATGACCGGGCTGAAGCGCGCGATCACGCCCGCCCGGAGGTAGTCGCCGTAGGCGAACCCGCCGGGCAGGATCACCGCGGCGGCGCCGTCGAGCGACGCCAATTCGTGCCACAGCATGATCGGCTCCGCGCCGGCGACCCCGAGCGCGTTGACGGCGTCGATGTCGCGGTTCGAGCCCGGGAAGACGACGACCCCGATCCGGACGGTCATGCCGGCGTCCCCACGATCGACGACGTCGCGCCGGTCTCCTCGACGACATACGACTCGATGAGCGGGTTCGACAGGAGCTCCGATGCAAGCCGCTCGACGATCGCCCGGGCCGCCGCCGCGTCACCGGCCTCGACTGTCAGCTCGACGCGGCGGCCGACGCGCACTGCCGAGACGCCATCGATCCCGAGGTGCCCGAGGCTGCCCTCGACGGCTCGACCCTGCGGATCGAGGATGCCGGCCTTCGGGGTGACGTTGACGGCGAACCGGAACTCGGTGCTCATCGGGCGATCGTGTCGTCCGCCAGGTACCGCTCGAAGCTCGCCCCGGTGATACGCTCGAAGGCCTCGACGTAGCGGGCGCGCGTCCCGTCGACGACATCGGGTGGCAGCTCCGGTCCGGGTGCGGTCTTGTCCCATGGCTGGGCCTCGAGCCAGTCACGGACGAACTGCTTGTCGAAGCTCTCCGCCGGGCGGCCCGGCTCGTAGGCCGCGACGTCCCAGAAGCGGGACGAGTCCGGCGTCAGGACCTCGTCGATCAGCATCAGGTTCGCGTCGATCTGGGCCGGCTCGCCGAACGAGAACCAGGACTCGACGCGCTGCTCACCGGTGCGCTCCTCCGGCGGCCCGACCAGCTCTTCGTTCAGCGCCCCGCCGAGGCCGAACTCGAACTTCGTGTCGGCGAGGATGACGCCGTTCCGCTCGGCGACGGCCGTCCCGTATTTGTACAGCCGGATCGACAGGTCGCGGACGCGCTCGGCGAGGGCGGTCGCGTACTCGATGCTCTCGGGCGAGAGGATCCAGGTCGTCGCGAGGTGGTCGATCATCTCCTCGAAGCTGATGTTCTCGTCGTGCTCGCCGATCGGCGCCTTCGTCGCCGGCGTGAAGATCGGTTCCGGCAGCCGCTCGCTCTCACGAAGGCCCGGCGGGAGGGCGATCCCGCAGACGGTGCCGCGGTCCTTGTACTCCTTCCAGCCGGAGCCCGCGAGGTAGCCGCGGACGACCGCCTCGATCGGCAGCACGGTCGCCGGGCGGCAGATCATGACCCGGCCCCGCAGCGCGTCGAGCGACCCGACCTCCCCGTCCTCGCCGCCGGGTCCCTCGAACGCCTCGGCGATCGGCGCGGGATCCGTCCCGAGCAGGTGGTTCCTGACAATTCCGGCCGTCTCGGCGAACCAGAACCGCGAGATCCCGGTCAGCACCCGGCCCTTGTCGGGAATGGCCGTCGGCAGCACGACGTCGAACGCGCTGATTCGATCCGACGCAACGAGGACGATCCGGTGATCGGGCAGCTCGTACAGGTCGCGGACCTTGCCGGAGCGAAGGAACGAGTCGGCGAGGGAGTTAGCGGGCGACATGGACCTCGGCCTCCAAGCTGTCGAGTCGGGCGATGACGGTCGGAATGTGGCGCAGGAACGCGGAATCGTCGAAGCAGGCGTCGAGCTCGGTCAGGCGGAGCTTCTTGGCGACGGTCGGGTCGATGGCGAGGAGGTCACGCAGCGGGCGCCGCTCATCGGCCGCCTTGAGCGCCGCCCGCTGGACGATCGCGTATCCCTCCTCGCGCGACAGACCGGCACGTTCGACGAGCGCGACCAGGACCCGGCTGCTGCAGTGGAGCCCGAGGCCGCGATCGATGTTCTCGCGCATCCGCTCGCCGCGGACGAGGAGGCCCTCCACGAGACCGGCCATCCGGACGAGCATGTAGTCGAGCAGGATCGTCGAATCGGGCAGGATGACCCGCTCTGCCGACGAGTGGCTGATGTCGCGCTCGTGCCAGAGCGGCTGGTCCTCGAGCGCCGTGTGGGCGTAGCCGCGGAGCAGCCGGGCGAGGCCGGCGATCCGCTCCGAGAGGATCGGGTTGCGCTTGTGGGGCATCGCGGACGAGCCCTTCTGGCCGGCCTTGAACGGCTCCTGAAGCTCGCCGATCTCGGTGTGCTGCAGATTGCGGATCTCGGTCGCGAACCGTTCGAGGCTCCCGCCGACGATCGCGATCGCCGTCAGCAGCGCCGCGTGCCGGTCGCGCTGGACGATCTGGGTGCTCGCCGGATCGGCGTGCAGCCCGAGCTCGGCGAGGACCTCCGCCTCGATGTCCGGCCCGAGGTGGCTGTACGTCCCGACCGGCCCGGAGATCTTGCCGGTCGCGATCTCGTCGACTGCCGTGGCGAGGCGACGGCGCCCGCGATCGAGCTCGAATGCCCACCCTGCGAGCTTGAGGCCGAGCGTGATCGGTTCGGCGTGGACCGAGTGGGTCCGCCCCATCATGAGGGTCTCTGCCTCTGCCCTCGCCCTGGTCACGAGGATCGCGAGAAGCCGGTCGCAGTCGCGCAGCAGCATCTCACCGGCCGCCCGCAGCTGGAGGGCGAGCCCGGTATCGACGACGTCGCTGCTCGTCAGGCCGAGATGCAGGTAGCGGCCCTCGCTGCCGACCGTCTCCGCGACCTGGGACACGAAGGCGATGACGTCGTGGTCGGTCGACTTCTCGATCTCGGCGATCCGGTCCGGGTCGATGGCGGCGCGAGACTCGATCGCGGCGAGGGCTTCGGCGGGAATGAGGCCCCGAGCGGCCTGCGCGCGAGCCACGCCGAGCTCGACCCGGAGCATCGCCTCGAACCGCGCCCGGTCGGTCCACAGGGCGCCCATCTCCGCAAGCGTGTAGCGGCGGATCATCGGCCGGCTCCGGCCGGGACGAGCGGGGCCGGGAGGACCGAGGCGATGTCCCTGCGGCGCTGCATGCCGGGCCAGGTCACGGCGTTCGCACCGGCCTCGGCGACCGCCCGCGCCGTCGCGAGGTCCGGCCCGCGCCCGACGACGGTCAGGACGCGGCCACCGCTCGTCTTGTACCCGTCATCGGGACGTGTTGGGCGCGACGTCCCGGCATGGAAGACGAGCGCGCCGGTGGACCGAGCAGCGTCGATCCCCTCGATCGCCGCGCCACGCCGTGGAGTCTCCGGGTAGCCGGCCGCCGCGAGGACGATCCCCACCGACGCACCTGGCAGGACGGGGAGCCGGGCCTCGCCGTCGTCGAGCCGGCCACGTGCGGCGGCGAGCAGGAGCGGGCCGAGCGGGGCTGCCAGTCGCGGCAGGATCACCTGCGCCTCGGGATCGCCGAGCCGGGCGTTGCACTCCAGCAGCCTCGGCCCTGCGGCGGTCAGCATGAGCCCCGCGTAGAGGAACCCGCGGAATGGCGTCCCGCGCCGCGCCAGCTCATCGAGCAGCGGCCGGTGGACGGTCCGCAGGATCTCGTCCACGTCGTCGTCGGACAGGTCCGGCAGCGGCGAGTAGGCGCCCATGCCGCCCGTGTTCGGCCCGCGGTCGTCGTCCGCCAGGCGCTTGTGGTCGCGGGCCGCGGGCAAGCGCGATCACGCGGCGCCCGTCGCAGATCGCGATGACGCTCGCCTCCTGCCCGTCGAGGCGCTCTTCCACGACGAACCTCGTGACACCGGCCCGTGCCAGCGCGTCGACCGCTTCGGCCGCTTCGTCGGCGCCGGTCGCGACGACGACGCCCTTTCCGGCGGCCAGCCCGTCCGCCTTCACCACGACGCCCCCGGAACGGTCCGCCTCGAGGCGTGCGTACGCCTGCGCCGCGGCCGGGGCGTCGAACGATCGGGCACGTGCCATCGGCACCCCTGCGGCGTCGGCGACCTCGTGGCAGAACGCCTTCGACGCCTCGATCCGCGCGGCGGCGGCCGTGGGCCCGAACGTCGGCACCCCCGCCGCCTCCAGCGCATCGGCCAGGCCGGCAGCGAGCGGCGCCTCGGGGCCGATGACCGCGAGCTCCACGGCCCGCCGCCGGGCGAGCTCGACGATCGCGGGGGCGTCGAGCGCGGCAACGTCGCCCTCGATCCGGGTCCGCGACACCTCCCCGATGCCGTCCGATCCCGGCGCCACCACGATCTCGTTGACGCCCGGTTCGGCGGCGAGCTTCCAGGCGAGGGCGTGCTCGCGCCCGCCGCCACCGACGACGAGAATCCGCGTCGGCATGACCGGCCGGCTCATCGCGCGACCTCAGCGGCCGTTGCGCCGGCCGCCGGCGACGGGGCCGCGGGCCGGTGGCGCATCGGACGCCAGGCCCGCTCGATCGTCTGGGTCCGCTCCGGGCCGACCGACACGAGCACGATCGGCACCCCGGCCTGGGTCTCGAGGGCCGACACGTAGCGCCGGGCGTTCTCGGAAGGTCGCCGAGCGACCGGACGCCGTGGATCGGCTCCGACCAGCCCGGGAAGTCCTCGTAGATCGGGGTCGCATCGGCGAGCACGGTCGCCGACGACGGCCAGGCCTCCACCCGCCGGCCGCCGATCTCGTACGCGACGCACATCCGGATCGGGTCGATGCCGGACAGGATGTCGAGCTTGTTGAGCATGATCGAGCTGGCCGAGTTGACGGCGACGGCGTAGCGAAGCGGCACCGCGTCGAACCAGCCGACCCGGCGCGGCCGGCCGGTCGTCACGCCGACCTCGTGGCCGCGGTCGGCGATCCCGCGGCCCACATCATCGGTCAGCTCGGTCGGATACGGCCCCGATCCGACCCGCGTCGAGTAGGCCTTCATCACGCCGATCACCTCGTCGACCTGGAGCGGCCCGATCCCGCCGCCGGTGCAGGCGCCGCCGGCGACCGGGTTCGAGGAGGTGACGTACGGGTAGCTGCCGTGGTCGATGTCGAGGAGCGTCCCCTGGGCGCCTTCGAGCAGGACGTGGTCGCCGCGCCGCAGGGCGTCCTGGACGAGCCACGTCGCGTCGGCGATGTGCGGACGAAGCCGATCACCCCAGGCGACGGCCTGGTCGACGAGCTCGTCGGCCCCGAAGGTCCGACTGCCCCCATGCGACGAGAGCAGGAGGTTCTTGTCGGCCAGGACGTGCTGGAGCTTGGCCCGGCACAGCCTGCCGTCGAGCAGGTCCTCCATCCGGAGGCCGACGCGCCAGGCCCGATCGGCATAGGCCGGGCCGATCCCCCGCCCCGTCGTGCCGACCTTGCCGTTGCCGAGCCGCGATTCCATGGCCCGGTCGAGGGCGACGTGGTACGGCATGATCACGTGGGCCGCGGTGCTGACGCGGACGCGGCTCGTGTCGACCCCCCGCGCCGTGAGAGCGTCGAGCTCGCTGATCAGCGTCGCCGGGTTGACCACGACTCCGCTGCCGATGACCGACGTGATGTGCGGGTACAGGACCCCCGACGGCACCAGGTGGAGCTTGAAGACCTCGTCGCCGCTGACGACCGTGTGGCCGGCGTTGTCGCCGCCCTGGTAGCGGACGACCATCGCGACCTGCTCGGCGAGGAAGTCGGTGGTCTTGCCCTTGCCCTCGTCGCCCCACTGCAGCCCGACGATCACGGTAGCCGGCATTAGGCCGCACCCGCAGGATCGGCCCAGCTCTGCGTTGCCGTCCTGCGCCGCTCGCTCACGCAGGAACCGTCGGGCCGATGGATAGCGGAGCGTCGCCTCGGACCTCCGGGGGTGGTGCTTTCGATCGCGTGCTCGGTCGGCGCCTTGATCTGGACCGCCCTACTGGCGCGGCGGTCCATCGCCAAAGCATGAAAAAAGCCCCTGGGCTCTGGGCCTGGGACTTGGGTAGACCTCTCCCGTCTCGCGCCGACGGTTCGGCGCCGGAGCTGATCGAAGACTCGAGTCCGCCTCACGGGACGAACGACGCGCCTTCCTCGAGCAACGGCCGACCTCCTGGAAGCGGGCGTGACCCGCGGGCTGTCGAGGACCGCCGGAGTATAACAGCGGCCGGGCGCATCGCGGGGACGAACGGCGGCTGCCGGCCGGCGACGTGGCGCGCTGATCCGGACCCCGGCCGGGCTTCAGGGCGGGACCGTGGGTCAACACGAAGTGCCCGAACGACGCTGCGATGGGCCAGCAGGCGTCACCCGGTGCAGCGACGTGACTCCTGGTCTCGCAGCGGCCTGGACGGACGCTCAAGGGACCGCGGTGCCGTCTCGAATCCGGCTTCTTGTTGACGCGGAGTCCCGCCAGACGCGGAATCACCGGGCGAGCCCCTGTCCGGATCGCCTGGAGGACCTAGCTCGCCGCGGAACCGCTCGACGGGCCGGGCTGCTTGGCGAGCGGGATCTGGGTCGTTGCCGAGGTCTTCGAGCGGCGGCGGCGCGGCGTCGGGTCCATGGCGATCCCCATCGACGCCGTGTCGATCGCGGTCATCGCGACGATCGTCGGATCGGCCGTCGGCGCGTTGTGAGCGAACAGGTCGCAGAAGAGGCCGACGAGCTCCGGGTCGAACTGGGTGCCGGCGTGGCGACGCAACTCGATGATCGCGTTGTCGTGGCTCATCGACCGCTTGTGCGGGCGGTCGTGGGTCATCGCGTGGTAGGCGTCGGCGATCGCCACGATCCGGGCACCGAGGGGAATGTCGGTTCCGCGCAGCCCGAACGGGTAGCCGTGTCCGGCGTAACGCTCGTGATGGTGGAGGATGATCGGCACGGCCTCCTTGAGTGCGGCGGCCTGTTCGAGGATCACCTGGCCGATTCGCGGGTGCTGGACGACCGAGCGCCATTCGGCCGACGTGAGCGCCGACGGCTTGTCGAGGATCTCCTGCGGGATCGCCACCTTACCGACGTCGTGGAGCAGCGCGGCGACGCGGATCCGGTCGACCTCGGCCTGGGGAAGCCCGAGGTTGCGGGCCATCTCGACGACGATCGAGGCAATGAGTGCCGACGGCTGTCCGCCCGAATGCGGGAGCGGGGAGATGACCGCGGTCAGGCTGGCCGTCGCCGCGTCGCGGGCCGCCTGGCCGATCTCCATCGCCCGGGCGCGACCCGCCGCGGAGATCGGAGCGCGCGGGACGCGGGCGTCCTCGTCGGGCTCGGCGAAGATGTAGGTCTGGTTCCGCCCGAGTGACTTGGCTGAGTACATCGCGGCGTCGGCGTCGCGGACCAGGGCGTCGCTCACCAGGCGCGCTCCGATGCCACCGGCGATGCCGATGGAGATGGTGACGGTAAGCTCGTGGTTGCCCTCGACATCGAACCGTTCGCGCGCGACGATCGTCCGCAGCTTCTCGGCGAGGACGGCGCCCTCTTCCACGTCCGTCTCGGTGAGGAGGAGCATGAACTCCTCGCCGCCATATCGGCCGACCATGTCCGTCGCCCGCAGGTTCGCCTGGAGCGCCTGGGCGACGCCGCGCAGGACGGTGTCACCGGCCGCGTGTCCGTACGTGTCGTTGACCGCCTTGAAGTGGTCGAGGTCGACGAACGCGACGGACAGGGGCCGCTCGTAGCGGTTCGCGCGTTCGATCTCGTTGAACAGCTCGATCAGGAGCGCCCGCCGATTGGCGACGCCGGTCAGCTTGTCCATCGTCGCGTTCTCCGTGGTCTCGGACAGCGACGCGGAGATCGTGTTGATCGCCCGGGCCAGCCGCGCGTCGAGGCCCCCGCTCGCGGCAGGAGCGCGGACGGTGACACCGAGTTCGCCGCCGGCGAGCCGCTCGGAGGCGTTGACGATCTTCCCGAGGCCCACGCGCAGGTAGAGCAGGAAGACCGCGGCGGTCAGGGACACGCCGATCGCGCCCGCGGCGACCGCCGCGACCATCGACGGCGTCCCGTCAGCCGACCACGAATCGAGCGCCGTCGGCATCGCGACCAGGACGGCAAGAAGGACGATCGGGGCGACGAGGCCCAGGCCCCCGAGTAGGCGCATCACCGGGCAAGCGTACCGGCCGGTCCCGTTCCGCCGGACCTGCCGGAAGTACCAGGGCCCCTCTCCGGAAGTCCCGATTCGAACGCGTCCGGTGCCCCTAGAACGCGTCGGCGCGGACGATCAGCCGGCTGACCTCATCGTCCTCGTCGATTTCGGCGAGGACCGTCGCGCCGGCCTCTCCCTCGGCCGGGAGGGTCTCGCCGAAGAGGACGGTCCGCAGGCCGCCCGACGGAGAGCGCGGAAGACGTCGCGCCGGCCCGAGGATCGCCTCGAGCTGGGCGACGGTCGTCGGCTCCGCCGGCCGCACCGAGACGTGATCGATCCCGTGTCCGCCGTTGCCCGCAACGATGTCCGGATCGGCGAACGCGCCCCCCTCGATCGCTGTGCCGACCGCTGCTCGATCGCCGGAAGCCCCCGCGGAGACCGCGGCCCGGAGGGCCTCGATCGCCTCGCCGATTGCCGTCACGGTCCGCCCCCTGCGGGCAGGTTCTCATCGGGCAGGACATCATGTGCCGGTCCGTCGGCCGGCGGTGGGGTGCCCGCCGGCGCCGGCGTGCCACCTGTGACCCCGGCAGCCGCGGCCGGGCCGGTGGCCCACGAGTCGTTCTCCTCGGGCAGGTCCTCGTGGCCGTGGACCGCCTTCGCGTAGCGAGCTTTGGCCCGGTCCAGCGCCGCCTGGTTGGCCGCGGTCGGGTTCTTGTCGAACCGCGCCTGCGCCTGGGTTTTCGCGGTCCCGGCCCGGTCGAGCTCGGTCAGCACGCTCTCCCGATGGGCGGAACCGGAGCCGTAGACGCTGTCCCACCAGCCCTGGGCGATCAGCGCCTCCATCGAGCCCTTCGCGAGGGGCGCCTTCTTCGCCAGGTCGGCGATCCTGGCGGGGATGCCGAGCTCCGTCGTGATCGCCCTGGCACCCAGCCCCTGGCCGGCCCGGAGCTGGGCCATCCGGTACCACTGCTCCGTGTGACGCGCCTCGTGATAGACGGTGTCGGCGAGGTCCTTGGCCTCCGCCGCGCTCATCGATGGCGCGTCGAGCGCCTTGCGCCCGAGCCGCATCCCCCAGCTCGGGAAGTTGAAGCTGCCGAGGTTGTTCGGGTTCGGGTCGAAGAGGGGCTTGACCGTCGGGACCTTCGCCTCGTCCAGGCGCTTGTTGACGAGCTCGACGAGCTTGTCGCGGCGCTTCTCCGCCGTGGCGAGGGTGGCCCACGCGTCGACCACGTCGGTCTGCATCTCGCCGCCGAAGATCTCGCCTTCGCCGGTCACGTTCAAGCCGGCCTGGAAGATCCGCGGCAGCGTCCGCGGGCCGGCCTTCCCGTCGACTACCAGCGGGAGCGTGGCTGAGCCCTTCGTCGACTGCCAGTCGGCGACCGCGAGCACGAGGGCGTCGTCCACGCCCCCGTCGGCGTCGAGCCCGAGGGCCGTCCGGAGCTGGGAGAGGATCGCCGGCGTGTAGCGGGCGGGCTGGGTCGTGTAGTAGCGCCGGGCGTCGGCGACCTGGCGATCGTCCAGCAGGGGGGCCGCGTCGACCGGCGCGTCCGGTGCGTCGTCGTCATCGCGCTGGATCGGCCCGCGGAGCAGAGTCGTGATGGCCCGGTTGCCCGCCGGCCGGAGGTGCTCGATCCAGGTCGTCGCGGCTCCGATCGAAGCGCCCGTCGCGGGCGCGCGGGCCGGCTGGCGCGGGCGGTCCGCCTCGCGCCGCTCTCGATGGAGGTGCTCCATCGGGCGATCTTACGCGGCGGCCGAGCGGACCGGCGGGCAGTCGGGGTTGCCCGTTCATGCACAATCGGCCGCTCGCCTGCCGGCGCAATCCCCGGTGAAGGCGCGGGTGAGCCGCCGTGCAGAGCCCCCTGATACGGTCCGTTGTGCCCGCCAGGCTCCAGCCGGCCTCGCCGACCGCCGTACCGACGGTTTGCAGACCACTCGCAGGTCCGCCGACCCGCCCGGGCCCCGATCAGTCGGGGCCGGCAAAGCCCTCGCCCTGCCCGCCGCATTCCGCCCCAGCCCCGCCGCGTCGATCCCGCCGGACCAACGCAGGGTCGGCCCGATCCCCGTCGGCCGGCCGAGAAGGAGTACGCGGACCGTGAACAAGGTCCTCTTGACCGGTCGCCTGACACGCGACCCGGAGATGCGAAGCCTGTCGAGCGGCAAGGCCGTGACGCAGTTCAGCATCGCCACCAACGAGTACATCGGCCAGGGCAAGGAGAAGGCCGAGTACCACAACATCGTCACCTGGGACAGGCTGGCCCAGACCTGCGGCGAGTTCCTCGGCAAGGGCCAGCAGGTCGCGGTCGAGGGCCGGCTCCAGACCCGGAGCTGGGACGACGACCGCGGCGTGCGGCACTGGAAGACGGAGGTCGTCGCCAATCACGTCGAGATGCTGTCCGGGCGCCGGAAGAAGGACTACGCGGCCGAATCGGCCGCGAACGCACTCGCAAGCCAGGCCGCGGCGTATGGCGACGACGAGGAGGCGGCCATGGCCGCCGCCGGCGAGCCACTGGCGGCCGACGAGGCCGAGGAGGCCGACGAAGCCGCGACCGTCGCGGCCTGACGGCGCCGGCGATCTGATTCCCCCGATACAGGTCCGGCGGCGGTCTCCCCTCCCGCCGCCGGGCCGATCCGCCTGACCGCTCAGACGCGCGGGCCGACGAACTCGAAGAACGACACGGCCAGGATGATGTAGACGAGCATCAGCAGCGCGCCCTCCAGCCAGTTCGACTCGCCGTCGAGGGCGATGAGCGCGCTGATCCCGACGGCGACGCCGACGGCCGCCACCTCGAGCGGCTCGAACACCAGATCCATCGGCTGGCCGACGACGAGACCCAGCAGGACGAGGACCGGGCCGACGAAGAGCGCGACCTGGAGGCTCGACCCGAAAGCCACCGCCATCGCGAACTCCATCTTGTTCTTGAAGGCGAGCTGGATCGCGACGATGTGCTCGGCGAGGTTGCCGATCGTCGGGATGAGGATGACCCCGACGAAGAACTCCGAGAGGTGGAAGGTCGTGATGAACGGCTCGATCGAGCTGACCAGGATCTCGGAGAGGACCGCCAGCAGGCCGGCCGCCGCGAGCAGGACGGCGACCGCGACTCGGCCGGTCCACGCAGGGCCGCCGTGCCCCTCGGCCGGCTCACTGCCGCCCAGGGTTTCCGCCGGGTTCGTGAACTGGAAGAGGAGCGAGACGACGTAGCCCGCGATCAGCAGGAGCGCGACGAGGACCGACTCCTCGACGAGGCTTCCGGTCGTCGCCCGGGCCGTGCTCGCCGCGAAGACGGCCGGGATGAAGAGGCCGATCGCCGCGAGGACGAGGAGGGCGGCGTTGGAGCCGGCGATCTGGCGGTTGAAGTGCTGGGTGCCGTTCCTGACGCCGCCGAGGAGGACGCTCGCGCCGAGGACGAACAGCAGGTTGCCGATGATCGACCCGGTGATCGAGGCCTTGACGACCTCGATCAGCCCCGCCTGGAGCGCGAAGAAGGCGATGATCAGCTCGGCGATGTTGCCGAACGTCGCGTTGAGGATGCCGCCGACCTGGGGGCCCGTGATCGCCCCGAGCCGCTCCGTCGAGAGCCCGACGATCCACGCCAGCCCCAGGATCGCCGCCGCGGACACGATGAAGACGAGGGTCCGGTCCACGTGGAGGACGAAGTCGAGGGCGATCGCCACGAGGGCGACCACGACGGTCCCGACCAGCGCGATCCGCGCCACCGGACCGAGCGGACCAAGGATCGGGAGTCCGCCGCGGGGCTGCGGATGGGCTTCGGTCATCGCGGAATTCTACCGATCGGCAGGGGCTCCGTAGAGCTGCCGGCGGGGGATTCCGGTCGCGGCGGCGACCCGGCGGGCGGCGTCGCCGCGCGAGGCGCCGGCGGCGATGAGTCGCTCCACCTCGCTCCGGGCCGCCTCGAGGGCGGCGCCGGCCGCGGCCTCGGTCGCGGCCGTCCGGGGCGGCCCGCCCGGCTGCTCCCCGATGACGATCGCGAACTCGCCGCGCAGCGTCAGCTCCCCATCGGCCGCCCGTCTCGCCAGCTCGCCGAGCGTCGCCCGGACGATCTCCTCGTGGAGCTTCGTCAGCTCGCGGCAGATCGCCGCCGCCCGGTCCGGGCCGCACGCGGCGGCGAGGTCCCGCAGCGTTCCGGCGACGCGGCCCGGCGCCTCGTAGACGACGGTGCCGCGCTCGTCCGCCGCGATCCGTCCCAGTCGCTCGCGGCGCTCCCGGCCGCTCCGCGGCAGGAACCCCTCGAACGACCAGCGCGGGCCGGCCACGCCGCTCGCGACGACCGCGGCAAGCACGGCGGATGCGCCGGGGAGCGGCACGATCGTCCCGCCCTCGCCCGCCCAGGCCGCGACGAGGTCCGCACCGGGGTCGCTGACGCCCGGGGTCCCGGCGTCGGTCACGACGGCGAGATCGCCGCCACGGCGCAGGTGCTCGAGGAGCTCCGCCGCGCGTCCCGGGCCGCTGCGGGCGTGGTAGCTGACGGTGCGGGCCTCGATGCCGTGGCGATCGAGGAGCCGGCGCGAGACGCGGGTGTCCTCGGCGGCGACGAGCGGCACCGCCCGCAGCACCTCGAGGGCGCGCAGCGTGACGTCGCCGAGATTGCCGATCGGCGTCGCGACGATGAACAGCCGGCCGCCGCTCACGGGCCGCCGCCGGCCGTCCGCCGCGGGGCGCTCACCCGCGCCTGGAACCCGGCCGTCGCCGCGGGTAGAGGTAGTCGACGCCGGCCGTCCGCGGCCCGAGCTTTGCGATCGGCGGCACCTGTCGCTTGAACTCGGATGTCGCGATCATCCGGTCGATCCGCTCGACGAGGTCCCGCTCGAAGCCGAGCTGGACCATCTCGTCGAGCGATCGCCGCTTGTCGACCCGCCAGAAGAGGAGCCGATCGAGCACCGGGTACGTGAAGCCGGCCTCCGCCTCGTCGGTCTGGCCCGGCCAGAGATCGGCCGATGGCGCCTTCGTGATGATCTGGTCCGGCACGCCCATTGCCGCGGCGATCTGGCGGACCTGGCTCTTGTAGAGGTCGCCGATCGGGTTGAACGCACAGGCGCTGTCGCCGAACAACGTCGTGTAGCCGATCAGGGACTCGGTCTTGTTGCCGGTCCCGACGACGAGCCCGCGCCAGGTGACCGATCGGTCGTAGAGGACCGCCATCCGCTGGCGGGCCGCGAAGTTGCCGCGCCGGAGCGGCTCCGCGTCCGGGTCGACGTCGAAGAAGGCGTCGACCATGCCGCTGATGTCGACGACCTCGCTGGCTGCACCCAGACGCCGGACGACGTCCTCGGCGTCCGAACGCGACTCCGGCGACGAGGTCCGATACGGCATCAGCACGCAGAGAAGCTGCTCGGCGCCGATCGCCTCGGCCGTCAGGTACGCCACGAGCGCCGAATCGATCCCGCCCGACAGGCCCAGGACGGCGCGCTCGAAGCCCGCCTGGCGGAGCTGCCCGCGGATGAACTGGCCGATGACCCGCCGCGCGACGCCGGTGTCGATGGCCAGCTCGGACGGCAACTCGTACAGGCCGCCCGTGTCGACCGACACAGGCACGGCCGTCATCGGCGGGCGCCCGGGCGGAAGCCGATCGGGCGCAGGATGGGGTCGCCGGGAGCGACATCGAGGCCGGGCTCCGCGCCATCTTCGGCGGTCGTGTCCGGCTGGAGGCCGGCTCGTTCGGCGACGATCCTCGACAGCTCGCGGACGCCCAGCTCCGGTCGCTCGTCGCGGAGCAGGGGCAGGGCCACCCGCTCGCGCCGGACGTCCGCGAGGGCGACGTCGACCGTGAACAGGCCCTCCTCGAACAACGGCGCCGAGAAGAGGGCCTCGCCGCTCGGCGCGATGACCTCGGAGCCGCCCCAGAACGAGATCGACTCGTCGATCCCGACGCGGTTGCAGAAGACGACGAACGACGTCGTCAGCTGGGCATACGTGCGCATCAGGTTCCGCCACGAGGTCGCGGTCCCAAGCCCGACCTCGTTCTTTGCGGCGAGGTCGCGGCCGGGCGACGACGAGACGTTGATCAGCATCTGGGCACCGTCGAGGGCGAGGAGTTGCGGGACGGACAGGTGCCAGAAGTCCTCGCAGACCGCCAGCCCGACGCCGACGCCGAGCCGCGACGGCGTCGCCCGGAGGAGATCGCCCGCAGCGAAGAACCGGCGCTCGTCGAACAGGCCGTAGGTCGGCAGGAACAGCTTCCGGTGGACGTGCCGGAGCCGGCCGTCCTCGAGAAGGGCAGCCGCGATGAAGAGCCGGTGGTCGGCCGACTCCTCGACGAACGAGACGACCGCCGAGAGGCCGTCGGTCAGGGCGGCAAGCGTCATGAGGCGCGGGTCGTCGAGCCGGATCGCGACCTCGGAGGCGAGATCCTGGAGGAGGTAGCCGGTCAGCCCGAGCTCCGGGAAGACGACGAGACCGGCGCCTTTCGCGCGTGCCTCGCGGATGATCTCGTGGTGGAGCGCGAGGTTCTCGTCGAACATCCCGAGCCGCGGCGCGATCTGCGCGAGGGCGATCCGGAGAGACGTCACGAACGGAGCATAGCGGCAGAGGCCAGCCCGGGACACCGCGGCGCGGCGCGACGTCGCGGGGCCCGCGGTGCCGTCTCGCCAGGACTAGGCCGGCGGCTCCGTCGCGATCTCGCCCGGGGCCCCCGGCAGCCCGTCGCCGAGGTCCATCGTCGCGTCCGACGGGCGCTCGTCGGAGGCAGCCGCGGCGGGGGCCATCCCGGGCGCCGCCGGGGCGCTCGCCGACGCCCGGCCGGTCGCCTGGAGCTGCTCGGCCGACCCGTCGACCTTCTCGGCGAAGTGACAGGCCACCTCGTGGCCGCTCGCGATCACGCGCAGCGCCGGGTCGTCGGTCACGCACTCCTCCGGATTCCCGAGGCGTTCGCGGAGCCAGCAGCGGGTGTGGAACCGGCAGCCCGACGGCGGCGCCACGGGCGAGGGAACGTCACCGCGCAGGATGATCCGGCGTCGTCGCGACTCGACGACGGGGTCCGGGATCGGGATCGCCGACAGGAGCGCCACCGTGTACGGATGGAACGGGAACCGGTTCAGGTCGCGGGAGCTCGCGACCTCGACAATGCGCCCGAGGTACATGACCGCGATCCGATTGCTGATATGGCGAACAACCGACAGGTCGTGGGCGATGAACAGGTACGTCAGCTCGAACTCCGCCTGGAGCCGCTCGAGCAGGTTGATGATCTGGGCCTGGATCGAGACGTCGAGGGCGCTGATCGGCTCGTCGGCGACGATGAGGTCCGGGTTCACGGCGAGCGACCGGGCCACCCCGATCCGCTGCCGCTGACCGCCGGAGAACTCGTGCGGGTATCGCTCGGCGAAGTCCGGGTTGAGCCCGACGATCGAGAGCAGCTCGCGGACCCGGTCGTGGCGATCGCGGCGGTCGCCGATGTCGTGGATGTCGAGCGGCTCGCCGATGATGCCGCCGGCGGTCATCCGCGGATTCAGGCTCGAGTACGGATCCTGGAAGATCATCTGCATCCGCCGGCGCGTCTTGCGCAGGTCGCTCTTGTTGAGGGTCGCGATGTCGATGCCGTCGAACCAGATCGAGCCTTCCGTCGGCTCGAGCAGGCGGATCATCGCCCGGCCCGTCGTGCTCTTCCCGCAGCCCGATTCGCCGACGAGCCCGAGCGTCTCGCCCCGGGCCAGCGTGAAGCTGACCCCGTCGACCGCCCGGACGTCGCCGATATGGCGCTCGAAGACGATGCCGGAGGTGATCGGGAACCAGACCTTCAGGTCGCGGACGTCGATGAGCGTCTCGCCCTTTGCCGCGGTCGTGCGGGGAGCCCCGCCGACGGTCCGGGGCGGGCGTCGTCATGCGACCACCTCCTCGGTCGGCGCGAGCTCCTCGATGACCGAGCCGGGCGGCGGCGCCGGGACGAATCCATCGCGCGAGCGGGTGGCCTGCCTCCGCCTCGGCCGCGGTCGGACGGTTGTGGCACGCGACCCGGTGGGTGGCCTCCGGGCCGGACGTCCGGATCGACGCCCCCGCCTCGAGCGGCACGAGCTCCGGATTGTCGGTCCAGCAGACCGGTAGCCGCCATGCGCAGCGAGGCGCGAAGGGACAGCCGACCGGCTCCCGCCGTTGATCGGGCGGCGTGCCCTCGATCGGGATCAGCGCCTCCGGCCGAACCTCGTCGAGGCGCGGGATCGAGTGGAGCAGGCCGACCGTGTACGGGTGCGACGGCGTCGCGAAGAGATTCTCGGTCGTCGCGGTCTCGACGATATAGCCCGCGTACATCACGTTGATCCGCTGGGTCATGCCGGCGACGACGCCGAGGTCGTGGGTGATGAGGATCAGTGCCGTGCCGGAGTCCGTCGTCAGGCGCCGCAACAGCTCGAGCACCTGGGCCTGGATCGTGACGTCGAGGGCGGTCGTCGGCTCGTCGGCGATCATCAGCTTCGGCTCGAGGGCCAGGGCCATCGCGATCATGACCCGCTGGCGCATCCCGCCGGAGAACTGGTGGGGATAGTCACGCAGCCGGCTCTCGGGCCGCGGGATGCCGACCATCCCGAGCAGCTCCGCGGCACGCACGCGGGCGTCTGCGACGCTGACCTTCTTGTGCGCCCGGATCGTCTCGACCATCTGCTCCTCGATCCGGAGGACGGGGTTGAGGCTGGTCATCGGGTCCTGGAAGATCATCGCGATGTCGCGGCCGCGGATCTCCCGCATGTCGCTCTCCGGCAGCGTCGCGAGATCGAGCCCGTCGAACACGACGGATCCGCGCTCGATCCGGCCGGCCGGCTTCGGCAGCAGCCGCATGACCGCGAGGTTCGTCACGCTCTTGCCGCAGCCCGACTCGCCGACGAGCCCGAGCCGCTCGCCGGGCTCCACCTCGAACGTCACGCCGTTGACGGCGTAGATCGTTCCCTCGTGCGTGCGGAACCGGACGACGAGGTCATCGACCGAGAGGAGGGCCATCAGCGCTTCAACCGCGGATCGAGTGACTCGCGGAGGCCGTCGCCGAGCAGGTTGAAGCCGATCGCGCTGAGCGAGATCGCGGCGCCCGTGAAGAAGATGATCCACGGCGCCTGGCGGTAGTAGCTCGACGCACCGGTCAGCATCGTCCCCCACTCTGCCGTCCGGGGATCCGCCGGGCCGAGGCCGAGGAAGCCCAGGCCCGCCACGTCGATGATCGCCGTCGCCAGCGCCAGCGTGCTCGCGACGATGATCGGCGTCAGGGCGTTCGGGAGCATGTGGCGAAGGAGGATCCTGCTCGTCGGCGCGCCGATCGATCGGGCGGCCATGACGTAGTCGGATTCCCGCAGCGCCAGCATGCTGCCGCGCAGGATCCGGGCGAAGATCGGGGCGTTCGTCGCAGCCACCGCGAACATGATCTGGAGCAGCCCCCGGTCGAGCCAGACGACGATGCCGATCGCGAGCAGGATGCCGGGAATCGCGAGCAGGACGTCGACCATCCGCATGAGGACCGCGTCGACCTTTCCGCCGAATGCCCCGGCGATGGCCCCGATCGTTCCGCCCATCGTCAGGCCCATCACGACCGACACGACGCCGACGAAGAGGCTGATCTGCGCCCCGAAGAGGATCCGGCTGAACATGTCATGGGTCTGCTTGTCGGTCCCCATGAGGTGGGTGGCGCTCGGCGGCTTGAACACCTGGCCCGGATCACGGTCGAGAGGGTCGAATGGCGCGATGATCGGGGCGAGGATCGCGAGGACCACGAACACGGTGATGATCCCCAGGCCGAAGAGCGCCGGCCGATTGCGGAGCAGGCGGCGAAGTGCGTCGTGCCAGAGCCCGCGGCTGGCGCGCGTCGCGGCCACGGATCCGACGGTCGCAGCAGGGTTGGTCATCAGCTGTACCTGATCCGCGGGTTGAGGAAGGCGTAGGCGATGTCGACGCCGAGGTTCACCACGAGGAAGATGAAGGCGAAGATCAGGATCGTCGACTGCACCACGAGGTAGTCGTGGTCCTGGATCGCGTTGACGATGTAGCTCCCGACCCCGTTCCAGGAGAAGACCGTCTCGGTGATGACCGCACCCGCGAGCAGCCCGCCGACCTGGAGGCCGATGACCGTGACGACCGGGAGCCAGGCGTTGCGCATGATGTGCCGGCTGTCGACCCGTTTCTCGGCCAGGCCCTTCGCCCGTGCGGTCCGCACGTAGTCCTCGTTCGAGACGTCTAGCACGGCCGCCCGCGTGATCCGGGTGATGATCGCGAGCGGAATCGAGCCGAGGGCGATGGCCGGCAGGATCAGGTGGAGCAGCGCGTCACCGAACCACTCGAGCTTGCCCGCTCAGGATCGTGTCGACGAGCATCAGGTTGGTCACGACGTCGAGATCGAGCCGCGGGTTGATCCGGCCGCTGGCCGGCAGCCACTGGAGGCTGGCCGCGAAGAAGAACTGGAGGGTATAGCCGAGGACGAAGATCGGGATCGAGATGCCGAGCAGCGAGACGACGGTGACGACCGCGTCCGGCCAGCGCTGCGGGAAGCGAGCCGCGAGCCTGCCGAGCGGGATGCCCAGCCCGATCGCGAACAGGAGGGCGGCCGCGGTGAGTTCGACGGTCGCCGGGAAGCGCCGCCCGAGCTCCTCGACGACGGGGCGGTTGTTGATGACGCTCTTGCCGAGGTCGCCGTGGGCGAGCTGGCCGAGGTAGATGAAGTACTGCTCGTAGAGCGGCTTGTCGAGCCCCATCTGGGTCCGGATCTCCTCGCGGAGCTCAGGTGTCGCGTGCTGGCCGAGCAGCGCCGCGACCGGGTCGCCGGGCAGCAGGTGGACGAACGCGAACACGACGACGGACAGGCCGAACAGCACCGGGATCGCCGCGAGCAACCTGCGGACGACGTACTTCAGCACGAGCGGGTGGTGGCCTCTCCCGAATGGACGAATCCCCGCGGGGCCCGGAGGCCCCACGGGGACTGTAGCGCACCGGCGTCGCCGCCCGGCGGGCGGCGACGCCCTTGATCAGCGGTCGAGCCAGACCGGATAGAACGGCTCGTTGAGGTTGCCGGCCCCAAGGAAGCCCTTGAGGTCCGAGCTGGCCGCCGCTGGCGGCTTCGAGTGGACGAGCGGAACCGTCGGCAGATCGGCCGCCAGGATGTCCTGCGCAGCCTCCCAGGCGGTCTTCGCGTCGGCATCGGAGGCAGCCGACAGGCCCTTGTCGAAGGCCTCCTTGAGCGCCGGAGGACCGTAGGCGAACTCGGGTCCGGGCTTGTCCCCGTCGAAGTGGAAGAACGCGGTGACGAGGAAGTTGTCCGGTCCCGGCCAGTCGCAGGTCCAGCCGAGGAGCCACATCGGGTACTTCCCGACGGCCTCGTCGGCCAGGTAGCCCGTCCGCCAGCCGGCGGTCTTGAAGTTGACCTTGAAGCCGACCGCCTCGAGGTCGCTGGCGACCGCCTCTGCGAGGCCCTTCGGGTCAGGCATGTACGGCCGGGCGACATCGGACGGATACCAGAACTCGAGCGTCAGGGCGTCGCCCGACAACCCGGATGCGGCGATCTCGTCCTTGGCCTTCTGCACGTCGTAGGTCGGCAGGCCGAGGGCCTTGTAGTACTGGGTTGCCGGCGGCATCCAGTTGTCGGCCGGGACGGCGAGGCCGGCATAGAACGTGTCGATGTAGGACTGCTTGTTGACCGCGTAGGCGATCGCCCTGCGGATGTGGGCGTTGTCGAACGGCTTGTGGGTCTGGTTGATCTGCAGGCCGCCGTAGTTGCACGACTCGCCGCGATCGACGACCTGGAAGTCGGGGTTCGACGCGAGCGACGCGATGTCGTTCGGCGCGATCGTCTGGGCGAAGTCGATGTCGCCCGCCTGGAGCGCGTTGAGCTCCGCCGCCTGGTCGGCGTACGGCTTGAAGATCACCTCGTCGAGGTGCGGAATCCGATCGGCGTTCCAGTAGTCGGGGTTCTTCTCGATCGTGACGTGATCGGCGGGAGCCCATTCCTTGAACTTGAACGGACCCGTGCCGACCATGCCGTTGCCCTGGCCCTGTGCGTACGGGCTCTTGCTGGGATCGGGGTTGTCCGCGTCGCCGGCCTTGAGGGCCGTCGGGCTCTGGATCCCGAACTGCGGCAGGGGGGCCTGGGAGATGAGGAAGTTCGACTGCGGCGTCTTGAGCTTGAACTCGACGGTCGAGGCGTCGATGGCCGTGACCGACTCGAGGTTCGAGTTCTCGGCCCAGCCGAAGACCGCACCGAAGTAGTAGTTGTACGCGTCGCGCAGCGCCGCAGGGGCGTTCTTCTGGCGCTCGTAGTTGTAGACGACGGCGTCGGCGTTGAAGTCGGTCCCGTCGTGGAACTTGACGCCGGTCCGGAGCTTGAAGGTGTAGGTCAAGCCATCCGCGCTCGGCGTCGGAATGCTCTCGGCCAGCACCGGCTCGAGGTCGCTCAGGGTCCCGGCCTTGACGCCGAGGAGACCCTCGATGACGTTGAGCTGGATGTACGACGAGTTGCTGTCGCTGACGAGGGACGGGTCCGCGAGGACCATGTCACCCGGCAGGCCGACGACGACGGAGCCGCCTTCCTTGATCTCGCCACCGGCCGACGGCGACGGCTGCTCCGCACTGGCGGCCGGCGTCGAGCTGGCCCCCGGGCTGCTGGCCGACGGCGACGGGGACGCCGCGCCACCGCATGCCGCGAACATGATCGCGGTCGCGGCGGCTAGCGCCCCGATTCGTAGACGCACCATGAAACCTCCTCCTTCTTGTCCATGCTCGACCAGCCGATGACGCCGCGCGGTGCGCGTGTCGCTCCGATGGTCGGGACGGTCGGCGCGAATACTAGCGCGCCGTTCGCCCGCTGTGCATCCCCCGACTCCGGCAACCCGGAGACGGCGGTGATACCGAGAAGTAGCCCGGCGAACCGCATCGGGTTCACGGGCGGGACGGCCATGTGAGCTCTCGCCGCGATCATCGGACGAGGAGGCGCCGCTGCGTGATCGATTGCTCGACCCACGTCGCCAGCTCCGGCTGGACGTCCGTGTAGGCACCGAGGCTTGTGATCAGCTCGTTCGTCGAGCTGGTGATCGCGTTCGCGTCCCTGGCGTCGATCGCGCTGCGAACGGCGTTCGCGGCCGCGACGATCCCGCGGATCGCGGCCCCGTAGCGATCGGCGAATGAGCGCATCGGCTCGTAGATGTTGATCTTGTCGAGGTTCGGGAGCAGCACGCCGAGGCCGGCGAGCCCGTCGGCGGCCCGCCGGATGAGCGCGAGGTCCTCGGTGTCGATCCCGTGCCCGAGATCGTTGATCGCGGCGAGGATCGGCCCGTCCGCGGCGCCGAGCGCCTCGATCCCGAGGACGGCGTTCCCGGGCCACGGTGTCGCCTCCGGCGATACTCCGCCCGACCCGTCCGGCGACGCCGACGGTCCGGACGGGGCGGGCGACGGCGTCGAGGAGGGCGGTGACGCTGTTCGCGTTCCGCTCTCGCCGCAGGCGACCGCCGCGAGCGCCACCGCCAGGGTCAGCGTGACCAGGGCAGCCGATGAGAACGCGGTCCGGCCGCCGCCGCGGCCGGCCATGGTGAACCGGGTCATGCGGGGTCGGCGACCGCCGTTTCGACAACGGACTGGGTCGCGACGACCTGCGCGACCGCTCCCTCGCTGACTTCCTCGGCGAAGTGGCACGCCGTCCGGTGGCCGGCCTCGTCGATCGGCCGCAGGATGGGCTCTTCGGTCGAGCATCGTTCCGGGTTGCCGAGCTTCTCGCGGAGCCAGCAACGGGTGTGGAAACGGCAGCCGGACGGAGGCGCGGCAGGAGACGGCACGTCGCCCTTCAGGACGAGGCGCTTCCGGCGCCGGCGCGGGTCGGCGTTCGGGATCGCCGACAGGAGCGCGACGGTGTACGGATGGCGCGGGTCTCGATAGAGCTGCTCGACGGCTCCCTCCTCGACGAGCTTGCCGAGGTACATCACCCCGACGCGGTCGCTGAAGTACTGGACGACCGACAGGTTGTGGCTGATGAAGAGGTACGTCAGGTTGAAGTCACGGCGCAGGTCGAGAAGCAGGTTCAACACCTGGCTCTGGATCGAGACGTCGAGCGCCGATACCGGCTCGTCGCAGACGATGAGGTCCGGGCCAAGGGCGAGGGCCCGTGCGATGCCGATCCGCTGGCGCTGGCCGCCGCTGAATTCATGCGGATAGCGGCGCGTGTAGTCCCGTCTCAGCCCGACGATCTCGAGCGAGTCCTCGACCCGCTTGTCCCGCGTCTTGCGGTCGACGACGCCCTGGGCGAGAAGCCCCTCCCCGATGATGTCGCTGACCGGCATCCGCGGATTCAGCGATCCGAAAGGGTCCTGGAAGATGATCTGCATCCGGCGGCGGAGGGGCCGCATGTCGTCCGGATCGACGTCGCCAAGCTCGTAGCCGTCGAAGACGACCGTGCCGGCGGTCGGCGGCGTGAGCTGGAGGAGGGTTCGACCGAGGGTCGTCTTGCCGCAGCCGGACTCGCCCACGAGGCTGAAGATCTCTCCCGGGAAGATATCGAAATCCACGCCGTCAACGGCGTACACGGTCCCGATCTGGCGCCGCAGGAGTCCGCCGAAGATCGGGAAGTGCTTCTTCAGGCCGCGGACGGCGACGAGCGGCTCACGGGCGTCGCGGACCGCGACGTGGGGATCGGCGATGCCCTCGGCGACGGCGTCGAGGCCGGTCTCGGCGGCCGCGTCACCCTCGACGCGTTCGATCGCCGGTGGCGGCGCCACGGCCTTGCCGGGCAGGATCCGCATGTCGCGGAGCGGCACCCTGAGCCCGTGGCCGGACGTCACGTCCGTCTCCGCCGCCATCGCCCTGGCTGGCCCGATGACGCGGAGGAGGTTGATGGAGATCGCGCCGCCGATGACCAGGAACACGCCCTGGTAGACGACGACGAAGAACGCGGGGTCGCCCGCCAGGCCCGACTGGCCATTGACGACGCGCAGGATCGCCCACGCTCCCGCCGCCGTCACGAACACCCCGGTGGCGACCGCGAGGACGAAGCCCGCCTGGGCCCGCGCGAGCAGCATTCGGGCCGCCAGGAGGCACGCACCCACGACGACGAGGTTGCCCACTGTCGAGGCGGCAAGGTTCGCGGTCGACAGGTTGAGCTTGGCAAGCCCGCCGGTGATCGCGATGAAAGCGTAGACGAGCGGGGTGATCAACAGGTATCCGGCGAGCACGATCAGCTGGCCGCGCGCAGTCCGTATCGGGCCCGGAAGGCGCGACCGCAGCCGGCCGCGGATCCTCGGCATGACGATTCCGACCGGCGACTCCGGGGCGCCGCCCCCACCGGCGTCACGGTCGCGCGGCGCCATCGGCGCCGAACCCTGGTCCGTCACCGCTCGTCGATCCGGCGCCCGACGTTCATCGCCGCGGCGTGGGCCCCGAGGGTCGTCCCGAGACGGCTTGCGCCGGCCGGGCTGTGGAGGTGGCACCGGGCCAGCTGCCCAGGGCCGCCAGCCCGGTAGAGGTCGGGAGCGACCTGACTGCAGAGATCCCAGGCATATGGGCAGCGCGGCTGGAACCGGCAACCCGGCGGCAGGTGGAACGGATTGGGGACGGTTCCGGTGATGACCGACAGGCGACCGCCGCGCTTCTCGACGGTCGGGATCGACTCGAGAAGGCCCATCGTGTACGGGGCCTTCGGTTCGAGGAGGACCTCGTTGGCCGTTCCCTGCTCGACGACCTGGCCCGCGTACATGACGATGATGTTGTCGACCATCTCGGCGACGACGCCGAGGTCGTGGGTGATGAGCAACAGGGCCGACTTCGTCCGTTCCTGGATCGTCTTGAGGAGCTCGAGGATCTGGGCCTGGATCGTCACGTCGAGTGCGGTCGTCGGCTCGTCGGCGATGAGCAGCTTCGGCTCGCACGACAACGCCATCGCGATCATGACGCGCTGGCGCATGCCGCCGGACATCTCGTGCGGATACTGCTTGACACGGCGTTCGGGCGACGGGATCCCGACCAGGCTGATCGCCTCGATCGCCCGGTCCCACGCCTCCTTCCGGCTGACCTTCTTGTGGAGCTCGACCTGCTCGGCGATCTGGTCGCCGATCGTGAAGACGGGGTTCAGGCTCGTCAGCGGCTCCTGGAAGACCATCGCCATGTCGTTGCCGCGGATCTTGCGCATCTCGTCGATCGGCATCGACAGGATTTCGCGGCCGTCGAACCAGACTTCCCCCTCGACGATCTCCGCCGGCGGGATGTCGAGGAGGCGCATGATCGTCAGCGCGGTCACGCTCTTGCCGGAGCCCGACTCGCCGACGATCCCGAGCGTCTGGCCGGCGCCGAGGCTGAACGAGATGCCGTCCACCGCGGGGACGACCCCATCCATGACGTGGAAGTACGTCTTGAGCTTTCGAACGTCCAGAAGGGCGTCAGGTGATGGCGGCGCCCCGAGAGGAGCCGGAACATTGACCGTCTCGGTCATGCCCTGGACCGGGGATCGAACGCGTCGCGCAGACCATCACCCACGAAGTTGACGGCGAGGACCGTCACGATGATGGCGGAGCCGGAGAAGAACGGCCACCACCAGTTGCCCTGCGGAATGAACGTCCTGGCGTTCGCCAGGATGTTGCCCCAGGTCGGATCGACGGGATTCACTCCGAAGCCGAGGAAGCTGACGAAGGCCTCGGAGATGATGTTGGCGCCGACGATGAGCGATGCGGCGACGACGATCGGGCTGAGCGCGTTCGGCAGGATGTGCTTGAAGATGATCCGCCGGTCGCGGACGCCGACGGCCCGGGCGGCCTCGACGAACTCGCGTTCCCGGATCGACAGGAAGAGGCTGCGCACGAGGCGGCTGACCCCCATCCAACTGAACGCCCCGAAGATCCCGACAATCAGGAGCGGCGAACCCTTGCCGCCGCCCAGGAAGTTCGCCGCGACGAGGATGACGAACAGGATCGGCAGGCTCAGGAAGACGTCGACGATGCGCATCAGGAGGTTGTCGATGAAGCCGCCGAGGAAGCCGCTGACCGCGCCGACCGTCGTCCCCACGATCACGCCGATCGCCATGCTGCTGAAACCGATGAACAGGGACGTTCGGGCGCCGTTGATGATGAGCGTCATCACGTCCCGCTGGAGACCGCCGGTCTCACCCATCGGATGGGCGAGCGACGGCCCGCGCCCGATCGCGACGATCTGGTCCGGTCGTGGAATGTCACGGAAGTCGAACGGCCAGATGAACGGGCCGATGACGGCGATCGCGACAAGCGCGAACAGCATGAGCAGGCCGACCATCGCCAGCCGATGGCGGCGGAACTTCCGCCAGGCAAGCTGCCACTGGCTGAGGGATTCGAGACCGACCTCGTAATCCTCGCCGGCTTCTTGCCTGCGCTTCTCCAGGTCGAGGACGGCGACCTCCGGCACTGGTGCCGTGTGCAGATCCTGACTCATTGCTCGAGCCCGCCTAGTACTTGATTCGCGGGTCGACGACGGCGTAGGCCACGTCGGCAAGGAGGTTGGCGAGAACGACCGTGAGCGATGTGATCAGCAGGACCCCCATCAGGACGGGATAGTCGAACGACGTCGTCGCGTCGATCGTCAGCTTGCCGATCCCCGGCCACGAGAAGATCGTCTCGGTGATGATCGCCCCCGTGAACAGGAACGGGATCTCCAGGCCGATATTGGTCACCACCGGCAGGAGCGCGTTCCGGAGCGCGTGCTTGAACGTGACGGACCGCGCGGGCAGGCCCTTCGCCTTTGCCGTCCGGACGTAGTCCTGGTTGAGGGCGTCCAGCATGCTGGCCCGAACGAACCGTGAGTCCCCTGCGATATTGACCACGACCAGCGTGACGACCGGCAGGATCAGGTGCTTCGCCACGTCGAGGATCGCGTCGATCGGGTGCTGCCCGAAGTAGATCCAATAGGCATCGTTGCCGAATGCCGGTGAGGTGCGGATGTCGACCATCCCGCTGACCGGCAGGATCCTCGCGGTGCCGAACAGGTAGATGAGCATGATCCCCAGCCAGAACGTCGGGATCGCGTAGCCGACGTAGGCGAAGACCGTCGCGAGGTTGTCGAACAGCGAGTAGCGCCTGATGGCCGCGTAGACGCCGATGAGGATCGCGATTCCGATCCACAGGATGAGTGCGGACGTCGCCAGGATCACCGTCGGCAGGGCCGCGCGCACGATCCGGTCGTTGACGCTCTCGCCCGAGGTGATCGAGAAGCCAAGGTCACCGTGGAGGATCCCGTTGCTCGAGCCGCTGATACCGGTCGGCAGGAAGTTCGGCCAGCCGGTCGGCCCGATGAGATCGAAGCCCTCGCCGTTTGGGTCGCAAAAGCCCATCCAGCGGCAGTACTGGATCGGGATGGGCTGATCGAGACCCCATGCCTTCAGGAACAGCTGTTTCTGAGCATTCGTCATGCGCGGGTTCTGGGCGAACTTCGCCTGCGGCCCGCCCGGAGCCATCTGGAGGATGGCGTAGACGACGATCGTGATGCCGATCAGGACTGGGATCGCCTGGATCGACCGCCTGATGATGTATTTCGTCATCGTGTCACCGCCTGCCTCGTGCCACTCCGCTATGGCGATGGTGGCACAAGCCACACCGCCGGTCCAGATAGCGCTCGGGGCACCCGCGTCGAGCGGGCGCCCCGAGACAGAGCATCGTCCTTCAGACCCCGGAGGGGTCGGAATGGATCAGCCGTTGACGAACCAGTCGACGGCGTTCCACGTGGGGCCTGCCTGGGTCGGGTTCGCGAAGAAGTTACCGACCTTCGGCGAGAACAGGTCCACCTGCTTGCGATAGTAGAGCGGGATCTCGACGGTCTTCTCGACGTAGATCTTCTGGAACTCGGCCATTGCGTCCTTGTTCACCTTGAAGTCCACGCTGTTCTTGACCGTGTCGAGCGCCGCATCGATGCCCGAGTCGACGACCTGGGCATCGTTCGCGCCGTCAGGCTCGAACTGGCTGCTGTGATAGCTGAAGTAGTTGCCGAGCGGGTCGATCGAGCTCGAGAAGGCATGCTCCGCGATGTCGAAGTTGCTCGTCGAGAGCGCGCACGGCGTGTCCGCGGTCGCCTCGTTGTAGTCGGCGAAGATGGCACCGGCGTCGACCGCGTTCGGCACTGCCTCGATGCCCACGTCCTTCAGCCAGTCGGCGACCAGGGCGAGGGTGTCGATCCGGGTCTGCCGGGTCGTCGTGCAGAGCTCGATCTTGGCCTTCAGGCCGTCCTTTTCGCGGATTCCGTCCGCACCCTTGGTCCAGCCTGCCGCGTCGAGGATCTCGTTGGCCTTGGCCGGATCGAAGGTGGCCGGCGTCTGGTCCGCGAAGAACCACGCACCGGGGGAGATGTTCGTGTTGGCGACCTGGACGGTCCCGCCCAGGAGCCGGGTGTTGATCTCGTCCTTGTCGACGGCGTAGGCGACTGCCTCACGCATCGCCGGGTCCGCCATCGGGCAGCCCGTGCCACGGTCGGCGACCGCGGGATTGCGCGAGCAGCCACCGATCTTCTTCGTCGCGTCGAACGGACCGGCGGACCAGTTCGGGCGGAGGAACTCGTACGTCAGCGACGGGATCGCCGAGACCTGGTCGCCGAGGTCCTGGACCTTCGGGATGTCACTGTCCTGGAGGTCGGTCGCGAAGTCGACCTCGCCGGCCTTGAACCCGGCGATCATGAGGTCGGCGTCGCCGTACCACTTCCAGATGAGGTTGTCGAGGTGGGCCGGCTTGCCCGTGGCGAAGCTCGTGTAGTTCGGGTTCTTGGCGAGGCGCAGCTCCTGCTGCGGGGTCACCGACTCGAACTTGAACGCGCCACTGACCGGCAGGTTGGCAACTTCGTCAGCCCGGAAGCCGGCGCCGTTGGTCTGATCCTTCATCGGGATCTTCTCGAGATAGTGGCGCGGCAGCGGGGCGCTCATGAGGGTGATGTAGCCCTCATAGATCTTGCTGAAGTGCCAGACCATCTCGGTGTCCGACTTGCACTCGAAGTCCTTGATGTCCGTGAAGCCCGTCGTGACGACGCCGACGTTGTCCTTGTCGAGGACCCATTCATATGCGTACTTGAAGTCGTCGCACGTCAGGGGCTGGCCATCGGACCACTTGAGCCCGTCGCGCAGCGTCCAGGTCACAGTCATCGCATCGCCGCCGTCGCCCGGGGCCTTGACGCCGCCGTTGTCGAGCGTCGGGACGGACTTTGCAAGGTCAGGAGCGTAGCGGTAATCGTGGGTGAAGACCACGAGGGTCGCCCACGCCGCCGACGCGACGTTCGCCTCGGTCACCTGGCCGAGGTAGAACGGGTTGAACTGGTTGGCTTCCTGCCAGTCACCGATGATCAGCGAGCCACCGTCCTTGCCGTCTGCCGGCTTGTAGGTGGTGTTCGTCAGGTCGATGACCTCTGGCGACTGGCTGACCGGCTCCGTCGACGCCGACGCCGGCGGTGCCGAGGCAGGTGTCGATGCCGACGGCGACGGGCTGGCCGCTGTCCCGCATGCCGCGAACACGACCACCGCGCTCGCCAGCAAACCCACGAGACGTTTCTGCATGAATACTCCTCCCACTGAGTGTGTCTCTCCACACCTCGGTCGCAGAATGGCCGCGTTCCGTGCCCTTGTCACATCCGTCAGTCGCCTGCGTCCCGATCAGGCGTTCCTGCGGGCCATGGTCAACAGTGGGATGCGCGCGGGCACACGGTGAGCGTTCGGCTCCTGCGCTCCGGGTACTATGGACATACCGCCCATACGTGTCAAATAGCTTCCGACGGCCTTCCACTCGGTTCGGCCGGGCTCACCTCCTTCCGTTCTGGACGGTAGTTGTCGGGGTATTTGCGAGGGAAGATCCCGGCTTCCGTGGCGACCGGCTGGTCGTCGTCGAACGATCCGTGTTGGACCTTCTGGATGTAGGCCGCCTCGACGCGTCGCTCGTTAATCGACACGAGGCTGCTGTCGACGGGGGCGGCCGTCGGGGCGGGCGACGACGTGGCCGTCCCGATCCTCAGCGGTGCGACGAGGACGGCGACCAGGGCCACGCTCATGACCATGCCGGCGGTCGGCGACAGGACCATCCATCGCTTCGGGCGCCAGCGACCGAGCCGGGCGCGAAGACGCGGCCAGGCATCGGGTGCCGGCTCCGCGCGACTTGCGTCCTCGCCGAGCCGCCGCAGCGCCGTGATCGCGAGCACCGTCGCCTCGATCTCCACAGTGCAGCGATCGCAGCGATCGAGGTGAGCGAGGGCTAGGCTCGTATCCGGGTCCGTGATCTCGCCACGATCGACGAAGTCCAGGAGGGCAGGACGGTAGCGCCTGCAGATCCGGCCGGTTTCGATCATGTGGCCTTCACCTCGGCCTCATCGCTGGGGAGCGGGAGGTAGGCGCCGCCGAACCGGCGATCGCCCTCGAGCTGCACCCGGAGATTGCGCAGCGCGTAGTGGAGCCGCGACTTCACGGTTCCGAGCTGGATGCCGAGCACCTGGGCCGTCTCCTGGAGCGACAGCCGGTGCAGGTAGTACAGGACGACGACGTTCTGGTGCTTCTCCGGCAGCGCGGCGATGCCCTCGCGGACGATCTTGCGCAGCTCTGACTGCTCGGCGCGCTCCGCAGGCAGCGGGCGATCGTCCGGGACGGTGTGCTCGGCGGTCTCGTCGATCGGGCGGGCGTCGAGCCTGCGCCGCGACAGCCGCGAATAGCACAGGTTCAGGGAAACGCGATGCAACCACGGCAGCGGCGAGACCCCCGGCCGGAACGTCCCCCGATGCCGGTAGGCACGGGCGAACGTGTCCTGCAGGATCTCCTCGGCCGCATGCCGGTCTCCGGTCAGCCCGTAGGCGGTCCGAAAGATCGGGTTGCGGTAGCGAGCGAAAAACTCCTCGAAGGCATCGAGGTCGTCGGCCTGGACGCGTCGCAACAGCTCCGCATCCATCTTCTGGCTGGCCGTCGACGTAGCGCCTCCCGCAACGTCGTTCGTCGTTCGGATCTCCGTGCGCGCCTTGGGCCCCAGGCCTCTCCTATCTACACAATACGCGGCCGCGAGACGAAAGGTTCAGCACGAGCCGTGATGCCTCGTGCTCAGTCCGGGCACGGTGTGTCGGTCCCGGTCATCCCGCGCCAGCGGAGATTCGGGTGGCGAGCCGCCATCGCCTCGTCGAGGCGCCGGACGGGGGCGGTATGCGGGGCGCCGTGGATGACGTCCGGGTCGGTGTCGGCCTCGGCGGCGATCGCGTTCAGGGCGTCGGCGAAGGCATCGAGCGTCTCGACGGACTCCGTCTCGGTCGGCTCGATCAGCATCCCCTCCTCGACGATCAGCGGGAAGTAGATCGTCGGGGGATGGAACCCGTGGTCGATCAGGCGCTTGGCGATGTCGAGCGTCCGGACGCCTGTCCGCTTCTTGATCGCGGCGGCGGACGCGACGAACTCGTGCTTGCACGGCCGGTCGTACGGGATCTCGTAGGCCTCCGAGACGCGCGCCTTCAGGTAGTTCGCGGCGAGCACCGCGTCGTCACTGACCTGGCGGAGGCCGGACCCGCCGTGCGCCCGAAGGTACGTGTAGGCGCGCACGAGGACGCCGGTGTTGCCGACGAAGCTCCGCAGGCGCCCGATCGACGTCGGCCGCTCGCCAGGCTTCTCCAGGCGGAACGAGCCGTCGTCGTCGCGGAGTACCCGTGGCGTCGGCAGGAACGGCAGCAGCCGGTCCCCCACCCCCACCGGGCCGGCACCCGGCCCACCGCCGCCGTGGGGCGTGCTGAACGTCTTGTGGACGTTGAAGTGCATGACGTCGAAGCCGGCCTCGCCCGGCTTGAACCGGCCGAGGATCGCATTCAGGTTCGCGCCGTCCATGTAGGCGAGCGCGCCGGCTTCGTGGATGGCGTCGAGCAGCTCGCCGATCCGGTGCTCGAACAGGCCCAGCGTCGACGGGTTCGTGATCATGACCGCCGCCGTGCGCGGCCCCAGGGCGGTTCGGAAGGCGTCGACGTCGACGCCGCCATCGGCCGCCGACGGGATGGTGATCGTCCGGAAGCCGGCCATCGTCGCCGTCGCCGGGTTGGTCCCGTGGGACGAGTCCGGAACGAGGACCTCGTCCCGCTGGGTGTCGCCGCGGCTCCGGTGATACGCCCGGATCATCAGGATTCCCGTCAGCTCCCCCTGGGCGCCGGCGGCCGGCTGGAGCGTCACGGCGCGCATGCCGCTGATCTCGGCCAGGATCTCCTCGAGCTCCCAGAGGAGCTGGAGCGTCCCCTGGGCGATCTCGTCCGGAGAGAACGGATGGAGCGATGCGAAGCCCGGCAGCCGGGCCGCCCACTCGTTCAACTTCGGGTTGAACTTCATCGTGCACGAGCCGAGGGGGTAGAAGCCGGTGTCGATGGCGTAGTTGAGCTGCGAGAGGTTGACGTAGTGACGGACGACCTCCGGCTCGTTGAGCTCCGGCAGGGCCGGCGGCGTCGCCCGTCGTGCCGCGGCCGGGATCCTGTCGAGAGCGCCCTTGGGCGGGTGGGGAATCTTGCCGCCGCCGCGGCCCGGCCGCGACCGCTCGAAGATCGTCGGTTGGAGGCGCTCGCCGACGACGCTCATCGCGACGTACCGGACGCTGCCGGCGACGGAACCGTCGGGTTCCGTCCGTCGTGGCGGGTCGTGCCGGCGCCGGCCTCGACCCCGACCGGCGGCCGGCCGGACATCACCTCGTCGAGCGCGGCGGCGAACCGCGCGATCTCGTCGCTCGTCGTCAGCTCTGTCGTACAGACGAGGAGGGCATCCGCGAGCGCCGCGTCGTCGGGCTCGGCGTCGACGAGGGCGAGGCCGGCAAGGATGCCGCGATCGAGCAGGCGGCGATGGACGGCGCGTGCGTTTGCGACCGTCACGGCGAACTCGTTGAGGTACGGCCCGGGGTGGAGCCGCTGGACGCCGATCGCGGCCAGGGCCGCCTCGAGCTCGGCGGCGCGAGCGGCCCCGAGGGCCGCGACGTCGCGCAGCCCGTGCGGTCCCAGGGTCGTGACATAGATGCTCGCCGCCAGGGCGAGCAGCGCCTGGTTCGTGCAGATGTTGCTGGCCGCCCTGTCGCGGCGGATGTCCTGCTCGCGGGCGCGCATCGTCATCACGAACGCCCGTCGCCCGTCCGCGTCGGCCGTCATGCCGACGAGCCGGCCCGGGATCTGGCGAACGAGCGCGTCGGTCGTTGCGAGGATGCCGAGGTACGGCCCGCCGTACTGCGGCGCGATCCCGAGCGGCTGGCCCTCGCCGGCGGCGATATCGGCACCGTACGCTCCGGGCGGCGCGAGGACCGCTAGCGAGACCGGCTCGACGACCGCGACGAAGAGCGCCCCGGCGGCGTGGGCGAGCCGTCCGATCTCCTCCATCGGCTCGAGCAGGCCGAAGAAGTTCGGCTGGCCGGCGATGACGCCCGCGACGTGACCGTCCGTCTCGGCGAGCAGTCGCTCGAGGGCGGCAAGGTCCGTCGTCCCGGCGGCCGGCCCGTCCGCGACGAGCGGGATCTCGTCGACCTGGAGGCCGCCCTCGAAGTAGGCGTGGACCGTGGCCCGGTAGTGGGGATGAACGGCCCGCGAGACGAGGACGCGCTCGCGGTGCGTCGCCCGGCAGCTCATGAGCGCGGCCTCCGCCGTTGCGGCCGCCCCGTCGTAGTGGGAGGCGGAGACGACGTCGAGGTCCACCAGCTCGGCGATGAGCGACTCGTATTCGTAGATGCTCTGGAGGGTCCCCTGGCTGACCTCCGGCTGGTACGGCGTGTAGGCGGTGTACCACTCGCCGCGGAGCAGCAGCTGATCGACGGCCGGCGGCGTCCAGTGGCGGTAGACACCCGCTCCCAGGAACGATGCGAGGTCGGTCCGGTTGCGGCCGGCCAGGCCCTCGAGCCGCGCCGCGAGCTCGAGCTCCGGCTCCGGCTCCGGCAGATCGAGGCGGCTGGCGTGCAGGTCGTCCGGGATGTCGGCGAAGAGCTCGTCGACGCTCGCGATGCCGATCGTCGCCAGCATCCGCTCGCGGTCGTCGGCGGTATGGGGTCCGTACGGCATCGGGGGCCTAGCCTTCCGCGATCAGGGCGTCGTAGGCCGCGGCGTCGAGCAGCGCCTCGATCTCCTCCTGGTTGGCGGCGCGGAGGCGGATCATCCAGCCCGCGCCGTACGGGTCGCCGTTGACGAGCTCGGGCGAGGCGGTCAGGTCCGCGTTCGCCTCCAGGACCTCGCCGGAGATCGGGGCGAACATGTCGCTCACCGCCTTGACCGACTCGACGACGCCGAAGGTCGCGAACTGCTCGAGGGCTCGACCCGGCTCCGGCAGCTCGACGAAGACGATGTCGCCGAGCTGAGTGGCCGCGTACTCAGTGATGCCGACGGTCGCGGTGTCGCCATCGACGCGGACCCACTCGTGGTCCTTCGTGTACCGCCGATCCGTTGGGACCATCGTGGGCGCTACCTCCTTCGTGAACCGGCCTCGCGGCCGATGTCGGGCTCCCTGGCGAGCCTCCCCCGGCCCTCGGAGGGCCGAGGCGACGCTCCGCCAGCCATCGGTCCGAGGGCTCGGCGGTCGCTACCGGGAGTCAGCCTCGACTCTGCCGACGGTAGAAGGGGAGGCCGACGACTTCGGCGGCCACTCGCTGCTCGCGAATCTCCACGTCGACTATCGTACCCGGCTCGGCATCCGCCGGAGCGACATACGCCATCGCGATCGCCTTGCCGAGTGTCGGTGAGTGCGTGCCGCTCGTCACGACGCCCGTCCGACGCTCGCCGGCATGAACCGGGTAGCCGTGGCGGGCGATGCCGCGGCCCTGCATCACCAGCCCGACCAGGCGGCGGCCCGGGCCCTCGTGCGAGACCCTCTCCAGGGCGGCGCGGCCGACGAAGTCGTCGGCCTTGTCCAGCTTGACGATCCGGCCCTGACCGGCCTCGAACGGGTTCGTCGTGAGATCGAGCTCGTTGCCGTAGAGGGGCATGCCGGCCTCGAGCCGGAGGGTGTCGCGCGCGCCCAGGCCGACCGGCGCCAGGCCGTGCTCGGCACCCGCCGCGGACAGGGCGTCCCACAGCTCGGCGGCGCGGCCGCCCTCGACGAAGACCTCGAAACCATCCTCGCCCGTGTAGCCGGTGCGGGCAACGAGGCTCGGGATGCCGGCGACCGTGCCTTCGGCGATCGCGTAGTAGCGCAGCGCGTCGAGATCGACGTCCGTGATCGGCCGGAGGATGTCGACCGACCTCGGGCCCTGCACGGCGCACAACCCCATCGCCAGCGAACGATCGTCGAGGACCGCCTTGAACGTCGTGAGGCGCTCCGCGATCGCGTCGCTGACCGCGGGTGCATTCGAGGCGTTGGCGATGACGAGGAACCGTTCCGGGTCCAAGCCGGTAGACGATCAGGTCGTCGACGATCCCGCCGTCGGCGGCGCAGATCATCGAGTAGTGGGCTCGACCCTCCTCCAGGGCCGGCGGATTCGTGACGAGGGCGAAGGCGAGGGCATTGCCCGCCTCCGGGCCCTCGACGAACAGCTCGCCCATGTGCGACAGGTCGAACAGTCCGGCGCGCTCACGAACGGCCCGGTGCTCCTCGAGGATCCCCGCGTACTGGAGCGGCATCGAGCCAGCCGCCGAACTCGATCATCTTGGCGCCGAGGGCGACGTGTCGATCGTGGATCGGCGTCAGGTGAAGGCTGAGGTCGAGGGTCTCGGCCATGTCAATCCCCCTGACCGGCGGGCGCTCCCTGGGACGACGGATCCATCCGTCCGGCCGGATCGCCGGTGAGCGATCGCCGCAGCCGCCCGGGCGACGAGCGCCCGTTCCGTCTCGAAGGTTAGCGTGTGCTGTGCGTCGGCGAAGCTGAGCCAGCGGACCGTCTCGAACTCGTGATCGTGGCGGGCAAGGTCTCCGCCGATCGGCTCCATCAGGAAGTAGTGAACGGTCTTGTGGATCCGCAGGCCCCGCTGGACGAAGAAGTACTCGATCGCGTCGAAGGGTCCCGTGATCCTGACCTCGAGGCCGGTCTCCTCGGCAACCTCGCGGATGGCGGTCTCCTCGCGGGTCTCGCCGAGGTTCGGAGTGCCCTTGGGCAGGGTCCACGTGACGATGTCACGCTCGCGGCGGCGCGATCCCACGACCAGGTACGGATCGTCGCCCTCGAATCGAATGACAATTCCGCCGGCGGAGGTGGCGGTCGTTGTCCTCAGCCGCGCCACGGCGCCGTGGCGGCGCTGGACCGGCGGTCCGTTCCGGCGCGGCCGGAACGCTCCCAGTGCATCGCGATCGCTGGACGGGGCCTGCCGTCCGTGGGTCGACGCGGCCGCGCTGCGCGGAATGCCCGCCAGCCGCCGCGGAGCCTCACGAGGACATCCCCACCCGGGCGTCGAAGGACGGTCGCCCGGGTCGTTGCCGCCTGGAACGTGCCGGCCGAGCGAAGGCCCAGCTGGCGTTCTCGTGCCCGCGACGAGGGGTGCACGAATCGCGCCGCCGATCGGGCCGCGTACTTCGCGGCGATGCTGTCCTCCACGGGCGTCATGGTACCGCGTCAGGCGGGCGTTGCAAGTGACGATCGCATGTTCCGGGCAGCCTCTGGTGTCAGGGCGCCACGGGCCTCGGCGAGACCGATCTCGCGCTCTGCCGCGGCAACGTAGAGCGGGAGGACCGCGGGGGCATGCTCGCGGAGGGTCGCGAGGTGAGCCTCGAGCGTTCCCCTGTCGCCGCGGGTCATGGGTCCGGTCAGCGCCGCCCGGATTCCGAGAGCGCGGGCATTGCCGAGCGTCCCCTCGATGAGGGGCCCGTAGATCGCGAGTGCGCCCGCTTCGTCGAGGCCGGCGACCCGGCCGAGCTCGGCGATCGCATCGAGCAGGGCGACGAACCCGCCGGCGGCGAGGACCGCTGCTGCGTGGTACGCGGCCTTCGCGCCGGCCGCGAGCCGGACGGGAACCGCCCCGATGGCCTCGGCCATCTCGGCGAGGAGCGCGGCCAGCTGGTCGTCGCCCTCGATGGCGACGGTCGCGCCGTGGAGCGCCGCCACCGCCCGCTCGGTGTCGGCGAACGCGACGAGCGGATGGAACGAGCCGATCTGCGTTCCCGCCGCCATCGCCGGCGCCAGGACCTCCGGACCGAGGACGCCGCTCGTATGGACCATCGCCTGGCCCCCGTACATCCGGACCTCCGCCGCGACGACGGCGATGGCGTCGTCCGGGACGGCGACGATGATCAGCTCGACCTCCTCGACAAGCGCCGTCGGCTCGCTGAACACGCGGCGGACATCCACGAGACCGCGGAACCGCTCCCGACGGCCGGCGTCGCGGCTGGCGACCGCGTGGACCGGCCAGCCGGCGCGCGACAGGGCGACCCCGAGGGCCGTCCCGACCGCCCCGGCCCCGATGATCCCGATGATCGGCGGCTCGCCAGGCCCGGTCCGCAGGTGCGGATGGGGATGATCGTGTTCGTGGATCTCGGAGCCGTGCCGGTGGTGCCCCGGCGGGAGCGGATCGAGGTCGATTCCCGCGTCCTCGATCGCCTTGATCGTCTCCGCCCGGTCGTCGGCCGCGTGGTCGTCGGCCGCGCGGTCGTCGCCGTCACCCGGCTGATCCGGGGCCGGATCGCCCCATCCCCTCAACAGCGGCTGCACCCGTCGCGGCGGCGACTCGCGGTACTCTTCCATCCCACGAGTGTACCGACCGCAGCGACGGAGAAGGCGTGCCGCTCCCCGATCCCTTCGGCGCCAGGGCCAGCCTCGGCCCCGGACTGCCGGACCTCTACCGACTCGCCGTCCTGGGCGACCGCATCGATCTCGAGCGGGCGCCGGTGACGCTGAAGATCCTCCTGGAGAACGTCCTGCGTCACGCGGGCCGCGGGATCGTCGGGCCGGGCGAGGTCGAGACGCTGGCGGCCTGGCGAGCCGGCGTTGCGGCGGAGGCCGAGGTGCCGTTCATGCCGGCCCGGGTTCTCCTCCAGGATTTCACCGGGGTGCCGGCGGTCGTCGACCTCGCCGTGATGCGCGACGCCATGGCGAGCCTCGGCGGCGATCCGGCGAAGGTCAACCCGCTCGTCCCGGCCGACCTCGTCATCGACCACTCGGTCCAGGTCGACAGGTTCGGGACGCCGGGCTCGTTCGCGTTCAACGTCGAGCGCGAGTACGAGCGCAACGGCGAGCGCTACCAGCTCCTCCGCTGGGCCCAGACCGCGTTCCGTGACCTGCGGGTCGTCCCGCCGGGGACGGGCATCGTCCACCAGGTGAACCTCGAGTTCCTCGCCACCGTAGTCACCGACGTGGAGGCCTCCGACGGCTCCGGCCGGATCGCGTACCCCGACACGCTCGTCGGGACCGATTCCCACACGACGATGATCAACGCGCTGGGCGTCCTCGGCTACGGCGTCGGCGGGATCGAGGCCGAGGCCGTCCTCCTCGGCCAGCCGCTCTACCAGCCCATGCCGCGGATCGTCGGCGTCCGCCTCCACGGGGCGCTGCCGAAGGGATCGACGGCGACCGACCTCGTGCTCGTCGTGACCGAGATGCTCCGCTCGTACGGCGTCGTCGGTGCCTTCGTTGAATTCGCCGGCGACGGGCTGGCCGGCCTGTCGCTCGCCGATCGGGCGACGATCAGCAACATGAGCCCCGAGTTCGGGGCGACCTCGACGATCTTCCCGATCGACGACGAGACGGTCACGTACCTGCGGCTGACGGGCCGCAGCGAGGAGCGGGTCGCGCTCGTCGAGCGCTACGCTCGGGCACAGGGCCTGTGGCGGGAGCCGGGAGCGGGCCCCGAGTTCGATTCGGTGCTCGAGCTGGACCTCGCGTCGGTCGATCCGTCGGTCGCCGGACCGCGCCGGCCGCAGGACCGCGTCCCGCTGACAGCCCTCCGCGAGAACTTCCGGACGAACTTCCCGAACGGCCTCCAGGCGCTCGACGACGCCGGCGTGGAGGCGCGCCGCCCGGCCGGCGGCGCGGTCGAGGAGGCATCGGCCGAGTCGTTCCCGGCGAGCGATCCGCCATCGTTGACCGCGGTGGACGTGACCGAGGATCTCGCCTCCCCTGCGTCGCCGGCACCGTCGTGGCCCGACGAGGGTCCGGCCGGCCCGGCGCCGGCCCACACCGACCGGCGCTCCTACCGCCCGATCGCGGTCTCCGTCGGCGGGAGGCAGGCCACGATCCAGACCGGGTCGGTCGCAATCGCCGCGATCACGTCGTGCACGAACACCTCCAACCCGACGGTCATGGTCGGAGCCGGGCTGCTGGCCCGCAATGCCGTCGCTCGCGGTCTGAGCGTCGGCCCGACCGTCAAGACGTCGCTCGCGCCCGGCTCGAAGGCCGTCACGGGCTACCTCGAGGCGGCGGGTCTGATGGCACCCCTCGAGGCGCTCGGCTTCGCGCTCGCGGGCTACGGCTGCACGACCTGCATCGGGAACTCCGGTCCGCTCGACGATGCCGTCGCCCAGGCTGTCGAGGAGAACGATCTCGTCGTTGCCGCGGTCCTGTCGGGCAACCGTAACTTCGAGGGCAGGATCCACCCCCTCGCGCGGGCCAGCTACCTGGCCTCGCCGCCGCTCGTCGTCGCCTTCGCGCTCGCCGGGCGGGTCGACATCGACCTCGTCCACGAGCCGCTGGGGACCGGCTCGGACGGCCGCGACGTCTTCCTGGCCGACGTCTGGCCGGAGCCCGACGAGATCCGCCGGGTGATCCGCGACTCGATCGATCCCGAGCTCTTCCGCCGCACCTACGCCGTCGTCTTCGAGGGCGACGACCGCTGGCGAGCCCTCCCGGTTCCGTCCGGCGATCGCTACGCCTGGGATCCCGAATCGACATACATCGGCCAAACCTCCGTTCTTCGAGGGCCTGACGCCGGACGCGCGTCCGGTCGCCGACATCGAGGGCGCCCGGGTCCTCGTCGTGCTCGGCGACTCCGTCACCACGGATCACATCTCCCCGGCCGGCTCGATATCGCCGTCGTCGCCGGCAGGGGCGTGGCTGCAGGAGCACGGCGTCGGGCCGCTGGAGTTCAACTCGTACGGCGCGCGCCGTGGGCATCACGAGGTGATGATGCGGGGCACGTTCGGGAACATCCGGCTCCGCAACGGGCTGGTCGGGGGCAAGGAGGGGCCGTTCACGCTCCACCTGCCGGACGGCGAGGAGCAGTTCATCTACGACGCCGCGATGCGTTACCGGGCCGAGGGCGTGCCGCTCCTCGTGATCGCGGGTCGCGAGTACGGGTCGGGATCGTCGCGGGACTGGGCGGCGAAGGGTCCGGCGCTGCTCGGCGTGCGGGCGGTCCTCGCCGAGAGCTACGAGCGGATCCACCGCTCCAACCTCGTCGGGATGGGCATCCTGCCGCTCCAGTTCCAGCCCGGCGAGAGCGCCGCGTCCCTCGGGCTGACCGGCCGCGAGTCCTACACGATCCGCGGCCTCGCGGGAGGCCTGAGCCCGCGCCGGCGGTTGACGATCGAGACCCGTGACGAGCGCGGCATCGAACGGCGATTCGATGCGATCGCCCGGCTCGACGGGGCCATCGACGTCGTCTACTACGAGCAGGGCGGCATCCTGCCGGCGGTCCTGCGCCGCCTCGCGACCGAGGACTGATCCGTCGTGGAGACCGAGGCGGAGCCCATCACGGTCCCCGACCGGCCCGAGCCCCGCCCCGGCGTCGTCGCCTCCGGGCGCCGGCTCTGGGACGATCTCCGGGCAGCCGTGTCGCAGGCCGTCGTCGGGGCCGACGAGCCGCTCCGGTTCGTCACGCTGGCGCTCCTCGCGGACGGGCACGTCCTCGTCGAGGACGTGCCGGGCACGGGCAAGACGCTGCTGGCACGGGCGGTCGCCCGGGCGCTCCACCTCCGGACCGGCCGGATCCAGGGCACACCGGACCTGCTGCCGACCGACGTCACCGGCTCGAGCATCTTCGAGGGCGGCGGCCTCCGGTTCATCGCCGGGCCGGTCTTCACGAACATCCTCCTCGTCGACGAGATCAACCGGGCCACCCCGCGGACGCAATCCGCCCTGCTCGAGGCGATGCAGGAACGCCAGGTCTCGATCGAGGGAACGACTCACCTGCTGCCGGATCCGTTCGTCGTCCTGGCCACCCAGAACCCGATCGAGTTCGAAGGGACCTTCGCGCTCCCCCAGGCCCAGCTCGACCGGTTCCTCGTCCGGATCCAGATCGGCTACCCGGACGAGGCAGGCGAGCGGCGGATCGCCCGCCGCCACCAGGCCGACGCCGAGCCCCTCGAGCGGATCGAGCCGATCGTCAACGCCGGCCAGCTGCTCGACCTCCGGGACGAGGTTCGGCGGGTCCATGTCGGCGACGAGGTCGAGGCGTACGTCGTCGCGCTCGTCCGGGCGACCAGGGTTCACGAGGACATCCAGCTCGGCGCGAGCCCCCGCGCGACCGTCGCCCTCTACCGGGTCGCCCAGGCCGCGGCGGTCCTCGCCGGCCGGTCGTTCGTCCTGCCGGACGATGTCAAGGCCGTCGTCCCCGCCGTCCTCGCCCACCGGCTCGTCGTCGATCTCGACCGGAGCCTTCGCGGTGCGACGGCCGAATCGGCCCTCGCGTCGATCCTCGAGGCGGTGCCCGTCCCGCCGGTCGTCGAGGGTGGCCGGGCCCCGGGATGACCGCGCAGGCAGTCGCTGCGCTCGTGCTGGTGCTCGCCGGCACCGCGCTCGACGTGCCGATCGTCATGGTCCTCGGGATCGTCACGCTCCTGCTCGAGACGATCCGCCAGGTCTGGGCACGGTACGGGCTCCGCGACGTGACGTACGTGCGTCACCTCGCGTCCACCCGGACGACGTGGGGCGACGAGATCCCGATGACGATCGAGGTCTGGAATCGCAAGCGCCTGCCGCTGGCATGGCTCCGGGCGGACGACGAGACGACCCACGGCGTCGTCGTCCGGGAGCGAGCCCTCGTCGAGGGCGAGCAGGGCAGCGAGGTCCTGCGCAACTTCTGGACGCTCGCGCCCTTCGAGCGCGTGATCCGCCACTTCCACGTCGGGGCGGAGCGGCGCGGGGTCTTCGTCCTCGGGCCGGTCGACCTCGCCGTCGGAGATCTCGTGGCCCGCCGCGCGGCGACGCAGACGCGACCGGCGACCCAGACGTTCCTCGTCCGCCCCCGGGCTCTCGTCGCGCCGGGACTCGAGCGGCCCGAGCGATGGGGTGGCGTCGACCGGGTCCGGGCCGGCCTGACCGAGGATCCGGCGCGCTTCGCCGGCGTCCGGCCGTATGCCCCCGGCGATCCCCTCCGCCGGATCCACCCGCGGGCCAGCGCCCGGCTCGGGCGCCCGGTCACGAAGCGGTTCGAGCCGTCACGCGACCGCGAGGTGCTGATCGCGCTCGATGTCCAGACGGACCACGGCCCCGCCTGGGAGGTGGCGTATGACGACGAGGCCGTCGAGGACCTCTATGTCGTGGCCGCCTCGATCGCCCGGTCGCTGGCGACCGAGCGGGCGGCATTCGGGATCGCCGCCGCCGGCTACACGGGGGCGGAGGCACGGTTCGCCCACATCCCGATCTCGGCGGCGCCCGGCCAGGTCGAGCGCGTGCTCGACCTCCTCGCCCGACTCTCGTCCGCACGCCTCGGCGCCGTTCGAGCGGCTCCTCGTCTTCGTCCATCGGGTCGCGCGCCCGGGGACGACCGTCATCGTCCTGACCGCCCGGGACCCCTCGCCGTTCGCCGGCCACCTCCGCCGGATCGAGCGGTCCGGCTGCCGGGTCGTGGTCGTCGCCTGCGGCCGGCGAGGGGCCGCCGACGCCGCCCGCGCCCGCGGCCTCGGGTTCGTGGCGCGCAGTGCCCGGCTCGACGGAACGTGGCGGACGGCGGAACAGCTCGTCGTGGCCCAATGACAGGCGCGGATCGGCTGCGCCCGCCGGTCGCGACCGTGCTTCTCGCCCTGCCGCTCGGCCTGGCCATCATCGCCGAGGCCGCCTGGATCTCGGTCGCGGCCGGGCTGTTCCAGGAATACGCCCTCAGGCAGCCGAGCCTCGGCATCGTCCCGCTCGCGGGGTTCGTTGCCGTCGGCGTCCTGGCAGCACGGCTGGTCGGCGTCCGCCTCGGGGGGCGGTGGCCGCTGGCCGCCGCCGGCCTCAGCCTCGCCGGCGGGGCGGTTGGCTGGCTGAGCTCGCCCGAGGCTCGAACGCTCCTGCTCGCCGGCGCACCCGGCGATGCCCTTGCGGCGAACCCCGCGGGCTGGTTCGCGGCGATCGCGATCGCGCGTGGGTTCGCCCACGCCCGGCTGCCGCTGAGCGAACCGACGCTGGGCCATCTCATCGGGGTCGGGGTGCCGGGGCTCGCGTTCGCGGCGATCGCCGGCGGCATGGTGGCCGAGCCCTTCCGCGGCCGGTTCCTGAACGACGCGATCGTGGCCGCGATCGTCTTCGCGACCAGCGCGACTCTCGCCCTCGCGCTCACCCGGCTGGCCGCGGTCGGCGCCGGTTCGGGCTTCGACTGGCGCCGAAATCCGTGGTGGGTGAGCCTGCTGACGGTGCTCGTCCTCGCCACGGCCGGACTCGCGCTGCTCGCCTCATCGATCGCCGCGCCGGTGATCGCGTTCGTCGTCGGCGCCTCGATCGGCCCGCTGCTGCTGATCGCGCTCGTGATCGGCTTCAACCGGGGAACGATCCGGATCCTTGCCATCGCCGTGGTGGCGGCGCTCGTGTTCGCCGGGCTCATGAACATCCTCGGCGGCAGCGGCGTCCTGACGATCGGCATCGGCGGCGGCACGCCGTCGGAGCCCACAGCCGAACAACCGGCAGAGGTCGTCGCGGTGGGCGGAGGCCTGCTCCTGGTCGTGGCCGCGATCGCACTCATCCTGCTGGCGCGACTCTGGATGCGACGGCTGCCGCTCGTGGTGGACGACGTCGTCGAGACGCGGATGATCGATCGCGGCGGCGAACCGGCGGGAGGCAGGCGTCGGGGTCGCCGGCGCCGCCTCGAACCGACAGATGCTGTCACGGCCTATCTCGCCCTCGTCGATGACCTGGCCGGGCGCCCAGATGTCCGGCGCGACGTGGCCGAGACGCCGGCCGAACACGCACGCAGGCTCCGCGACGCCGGCGGAAGCACGTTCGGGCTCGATCTCCTGGCCGCCGACTACGCCCTCGCTCGGTTCGCCGGCGTCACGCTGTCCGCGCGGGAAGACCGGCGCGCCGTTGCGCGCTGGCGGACGCTGCGGCGGCGCCTTCGTGACGACGGCCCCCGTCGGGGGCGGCCGGGGAGCGCTTGAACGGGCCGTCCGGCGCGCGGGCGGGAGAAGGGCCGATCGGCACGATCGAAACGTGACGTCCGGAACGTCCCTCGTTGCGCGGCGTGTCGATAATACGCAAGGCAATCCGGCGCAGGCGTCGCCCCAGCCCGTCCCAGCGGGCGCCTCCGCCGCGATCCGAAAGGCTGCCTGAGAATGCGTATCCGACGCGGTCTCCTGTTCTGGGGACTCTTCCTCATCCCGCTCGGCGCGATCCCCCTGCTGACACGTGCCGCGGTCCTCGATCCCGACGTCCTCAGCGAGGCCTGGCGCCTGTGGCCGCTCATCCTCGTGGGGATCGGCCTGGCGCTCGTGCTCGGCCGCGGACACGCGGGCCTGCTCGGCGTCTCCGTCGCGGCCGTCATCCTCGGGATCGCGGGCGGCAGCGCCCTCGCCTCCGGCGGGTGGCTGGTCACGTTCGCGAGCTGCGGCGATACCCGCGCGCCCACTCAGCTCGTCCAGCAGGACGGGACCATCGGCGACCCCCTGACCGTCGTGATCGACGTCCGCTGCGGGTCGGTCGACGTGAACGACTCGCCGGGGTCCGCCTGGCGGGTGGACGCCCGGTACGGCCTCCAGGCCCCGACGATCGACGCCGCCGGGTCGAAGCTGGCGGTCTCGGTCCCCGACAAGGGTGACATCGGCCGCCAGGAATGGACGATCGCGCTGCCGGCATCGGGCGTTCGCGCCGTCGACCTCCAGGCGAACGCGGCCGCGGCGAACCTGCGGCTGCCGGGGGCGTCGCTCGCCAGCCTGACCGCCGACGTCAACGCCGGCGATCTCCTGGTCGATGCCAGCGAAGGCAGCATCGCGTCGATCGACGTGTCGATGAACGCCGGACGGGTGAGGGTCACGCTCGGTCGCGGGCCCGCGACCGGCTCGGTCGACCTCAATGCCGGCGCCTTCGAGCTGTGCGTCCCCAGCGACGCCACCCTTCGCCTGAACGTCAACGACCAGATCACTTTCGCCCACAACCTGCGGAGCCGCGGCCTGACCCAGTCAGGCTCGACCTGGACCCGGACGGGATCGAGCGCGGATGCGGTCGACCTCAGGATCGAGGGCAACGCGGCCAGCTTCGTGCTCGACCCTGAGGGAGGCTGTCGATGACGGAACGGCTCTATCGGTCTCGCAATGACCGGATGCTCGCGGGCGTCGCCGGCGGTCTCGCCGAGATGTGGGACGCGGATCCCTCACTCGTGCGGGTCGTCTGGGCGGTGCTCGTGCTCCTGACCGGCGGGATCGCCCTCGTCGTCTACATCGTGATGGCCATCGTCGTGCCCGAGGAGGACGGCGCCGCCGCGTGGACCCAGTGGCCGACCCCGCCGCCACCGCCGGGAGCGCCGGTACCACCGGACGCCGCCGGAACGGACGCCGCACAGGCGGCGCCCGGCGCCGCCGCGCCGGCCGCGGGCGCCTTTGCCGCACCTGCCGCCCCGCCTGTTCCCGCCTGGACATCCCCGTACGGCGCTCGCGACCAGGCGCGCGCCGCGCGGCACGAGGCGCGCGAAGCCCGCCGCGCCGCCCGCCGGGCGAGCGGCCTCCATGGCTCCGCGATCCTCGGCGTCATCCTGGTCCTGGTCGGGGCCTGGTTCCTCGCTCGGGAGTGGCTGCCCCAGCTCGACTTCGACTGGTTCTGGCCGCTGATCCTCGTCGGGATCGGCGTCGTCCTCCTCGTCTCGGCCCTGAGTCGCCCGCCGGATGACCGGGGTGGCGCGTCATGACGGCCAGCGGGTTCAGTCCGGCGCGACGCGGCTCCCTCATCGGGGCAACCTGGCTCATCGGCCTGGGCGTCATCTTCCTGGCACGACAGGCAATGGACCTGTCGTGGAGCCAGGCGTGGCCGATGTTCGTCATCCTCGTCGGCGTCGCCTCGCTCGTCTCGACGGCGTTGGGCGGGAATCGCGACGTCTTCGGAATCTGGCGCCTGACGTGGCCGATCGTCTGGATCGCGGGGGGTGCCATCCTGCTCGCGAGCACCACCGGCTCGATCACCCAGGGTCCGGGCGAGATCCTCACGGACTACGGGCCGTGGCTCCTGGTCGGCCTGGGGGTCTGGTTCCTGGTCGGCGCGCTGGTCCCGGGACCGGGCCTCCAGGAAACGCTCGTCATCCCGCTCGGCGGCGCGACCGACGCGGGCATCCGGATCCGGTTCGGCGCGGGCGGGCTGACGACCAGGGCCGCCGCCCCGGGCAACCTCGTTGACGGGCAGTTCGAGGGCGGCGTCCGGTCGCGGGTCGTCGGCCCGGGTCGCGTCGAGCTCCAGCAGGAAACGGACTTCGGGGTCCCGTGGCTCGACCGCCGGTCCGACTGGAACATCGGGCTGACCGCGGAGGTTCCGCTCGACCTGCGACTCGACGGCGGCGCGAGCCGTGGCCTCATCGACGCCCGCGACCTGCGCCTGCGCAGCCTCGAGCTCCACACCGGCGCGAGCGACACGCGCGTCCTCCTGCCGCGTGCGGCCGGAGCGACGACGGTCCGAGCCGAGGCGGGTGCCGCCAGCCTGACCTTCGAGGTTCCGGCCGGCGTCGCCGCGCGGATCCGGACGAAGATGGCGATCGGCAGCAGCCAGATCGACCAGGTGCGTTTCCCGGCGGTCGCCGGCGGGTACGAGTCGCCCGACTACGCGACCGCGGCGAACCGCGTCGACATCGACGTCTCGGGCGGCGTCGGCTCGGTGAAGGTGGTCGGCGGAGCCTAGACCGGGCGGTGCGCTTCTTCGACCGGCGCGACACAGTCCGGCGGGCGCGCGAGGCGTTCGACGCGGCCGGCTTCACGCTCGGCGCCCTGACCGAGCGGCTCGGCGAGCACGCCTTCGCGCACGCCGCGCGGGGCGAGCTGGCGCCGCTGGTCCGGGCGACCCGGGCAGGCGATCCGCTCGACACGCTGCTGCGCCTGTTCGTGATCGGGACGCCGGTCCCGCTGCCAGCCGCGCGAAACGCGCTGCGCCCCCTGGCGCTGGACCAATGGGCTGCCGGGGGTGCCGTCCGGGTGGACGGCGAGGACGTCACCGGCCTTCTTGCCATCCGGCCGCTCGACGATCCGGAGCGCGTGGCTGGTCGCGCACGACATCGTCGGGCCCGCCGGCGGCACGACGCCAGCCGATCACGTCCTCGGCATCAGCGCGTCGACGATGGCCCTCGTGGGAACGACGATCCGACGACCGATCGAGGCGGCGTTCGACCTCGGGACCGGCTGCGGCATCCAGGCGCTCCACGCCTCGACGCACAGCGGGCGGGTCGTTGCGTCGGACCTGAGCCCACGGGCGACCGCGTTCGCCACGTTCACGATGGAGCTCAACGACCGCAACAACGTCGAGGTGCGGCTGGGCGATCGTTTTGAACCCGCCGCCGACGAGCTGTTCGATCTGGTCGTTGCCAACCCACCGTTCGTGATCTCGCCCGCCCGTCGCTACATCTTCCGCGACAGTCCGCTTCCGGTCGACGACGTGTCTCGATCGATCGTCCAGGCAGCGCCGGCCCATCTCGCGCCCGGCGGCCACTGCGAGCTGCTTGCCTCGTGGGCCCATGTCGAGGGCGAGGACTGGCGCCGCCGCCTGGCCGGTTGGTTCGCAGAGACGGGCTGCGACGCGCTGGTGCTCGAGCGCGAGGTGCTGGATCCGGCCGCCCACGCAGCGAGCTGGCTGCGCCAGACGGAACCGCCGGAACGCTGGCAGGCCGAGTTCGACGAGTGGTTGGAGTACGACGAGGCGCACCGGATCGAAGCCATCGGCTTCGGCCTGATCACGATGCGCAAGCGCGCGACCGGCAGCCCGTGGCTTCGGATCGAGGACGCGCCGCAGGATTTCGCGATGCCATGCGGTGACAGTCTCGGGGCGGCGTTCGAGCTGGCTGACTTCCTCGAGGCGCATCCGGGCGAGGCCCTGCTCGGGGCGATCCTCCGGGTCGCCCCGGACGTCGTCCTCGACGAGAGGGCGAGCCCGGCACCCGATGGCTGGGCCATCACCGATCGGCGCTTGCGACAGACCGCCGGCCTGCGCCAGGAGGGACAGGTCGATGCCGCGGTGGCGGCAATCGTTGCCGCCTGCGACGGCGGGCGTCCGGTTGGCGCTGTCGTCCATGACGCGGCGGTCGCGGCCGGCGTCGATGCCGCGGGGCTCGCCGGCGCCGCCCTGCCGGTCCTCCGGAGACTGGTCGAGACGGGGATCCTGCTGCCTGTCGCCGCCTGAGATCAGATCTTCTTGTTGGCCTTCACGTCCCAGCCCGCGGTCACGGGCGGGAGGAGAGTGCCCTTGGCCGACATCGGGCTGTAGGCGATCTCGAACTTGGAATAGCTCAGGGAAAACTGCTCGACGGGCGGCTCCGGGTCGCTGGCACTGTGGTTCACGCTCGTCACGAGGACGTCCGTCAGCTTGTACTTCAGGTACTCGGCGCCCTTGCCCCCGCCAGTGGCACGCACGCCCGCCAGTGCCGCCCACTTGAAGTGGCTGCCCGACGCGGCCGCAAGGAACAGCTTCGGCGAGGCCTTGCTGAGCTTCGCGACGAAGTGGAAGTCCTGGAACTGGGCCCGGCCCGCGCCGCTTCCGCCGCCGCCCGGTGCGCTGACACCCGTCTGGGAAACCCCCCACGACCAGGACAGCACGTCGATCTCGTTCTTGTGGACGGCGTCCGTCGACTCGCCGTCCACTCCGTCGATCTTGAGGAACCAGTGCTCTGCCACGTCGAGCGCTACGGTGCCAGACGAGGCGCCCGCGCGCAAGGTCCCCGCTACAGCTCCCTGCGCCGGAACAGCCAGATCCCGGCACCCAGAATGATCCCGATCCAGGCCATCGACCACAGGACGACAGCCATCGGCGGCGGGGTCGTCGCGTAGAACGGGTTGGCATCGAGGGCGTTGCCGAACCGCCCGCCGACGATCATGTCGATGAGCGGGGGTTCGAGGCCGTACACGACCCCCCGCCAGAGGGCATCGGTCGGCATGACGATCCGGAGGGCCTCCGTCGCCGCGGTGAGGCCGGTGGCGTCGAACGCGCTCGCGATGCCGCCGAGGACGCCGGCGAACCAGGCAAGGGCGAAAACGACAACCGTGATCGCGCCCGCGGCCATGCTCGGCAGGCGGGTGCCGAGGGCGAGCGCCAGCGTCAGGACCACGACCGCCTCGAAGGCCAGGAAGGCCACGGCGAACAGTGGATGGGGCGGCGTGTGACCGGTCGTGAACGCGACGACCCCGATCGCCAGCAGCCCCGAGAGCGCCGCGTACGCGATCACGATGATCGACAGGCCGAGCCACCGGCCGACGAGCAGCTCGGCGCGTCGAAGCGGCCGGGCGAGCATCGCGAGAGCGGTTCCGCTCTCGACGTCCGAGGCGATGGCCGGTGCCCCCAGGAACGCGGCCGACATCGCGAGGATGAAGCTGAACATGAACGCGATCAGGATCAGCACCTGGCTCACGCCGACGCGGATCTGGAGCTCCGCGACGCCGTCCTCTCGGGACATGGAGACCAGGCGATCGGTGCCCCAGCCGACGAGCATGACGGAGAGCAGCGACAGGCCGAAGAGGACGAGCAGGACGCGGCGGCGGGCGATCTCGCGGATCGTGAGCAGCGTGATGGCGAGGACGAGGCGAGGCGTCATACCGAGGTGTCGGCCGTCGGGCGGACGAGGTCGAGGAAGGCCTCCTCGAGCGATCGCCTGCCCGGATCGACCGCGTGGACGCGACCGCCCGCGGCGACGACGGCCGCGATCACGTCGGGGACACGCTCGGGCGCCAGCGGCCGGATCACGAGCCATTCGCCGTCGGTCGACAGCGGCCCGAAGCCGCCCAGGATCCGCTCGGCGTCAGCGTCGAGCCCCGTGACCCGCAGGCGAAGCGCCGGCTCGCCGAGCAGGTCGGACAGGCCGCCGGACGCGACGAGGCGACCGCGGTGGACGATGGCGACGCGGTCGCACAGCCGTTCCACCTCACCGAGCAGGTGGGAGTTGAGGACGACGCTCGTGCCGTGCGCCTTCGCCTCGCGGACGATCGAGCGCACGTCCTCCCGCCCGACGGGGTCGAGGGCGGACGTCGGCTCGTCGAGGACGACGAGTGCCGGGTCGCCGAGGAGCGCCACGCCGAGGCCGAGCCGCTGCTGCATCCCCTTCGAGAACCCGTTGACGCGATCGGTGCCGCGCGCGCTCAGCCCGACCGTCGCGAGGACCCGGTCGATCTCCCCCGGCCAGCGGTGCCGCGCCAGGCCGGCCAGCTCGCAGTGGAGGGCGAGGACCTCGCGGGCCGTCAGCCACGGCTGATAGCGGAAGAGCTCTGGCAGGTAGCCGATCCGGCGACGAGCCTCGCGGTCCCCGAGCGGACTGCCCAGCACGGTTCCGCTCCCGCTCGTGGCCCGTGCCAGCCCGAGGAGCAGCTTCACCGCGGTCGTCTTGCCGGCGCCGTTGGGTCCGAGCAGGCCGAAGATCTCGGCCTCGCCGACACGCAGGTCCAGGCCGTCGAGGGCGACGGTTCGGCCGTACGCCTTGCGCAGGCCGTGGGTCTCGATTGCAGGTGGGTTCATCGTCGCATCGGCGGTCCGACGAATGGTCGCATGGACGAGTGATGGGTCGCCCGTTCCCGGTTCTGACCTTCGGATGCCTGCGCCATGACCTCTCGCGGTTGACAGGGGCGCTGGTCGCCAGTCATTCTTCGGTTCTTCCAAATCGTACGGTGATGCCGAACCATATGCCCAAGCCGAATCAATCCCGGCCAGCCGTGGAACGCACCCTCGAGGCCTTCGAGCTGTTCCAGCAGCGGCTGATGAGCGCCCACGCGCCGGAGTTCGCCGCGCTCGACATCACGATGGCCCAGGCGAAGCTCGTGTACGTCGTCACGGCCGCAGGCGAGCTGTCGATGTCGGAGATCGCCCAGCGCCTGGGCGTGACGAGCTCGACGGCCAGCGGTGCGGTGGACCATCTCGTCGCCCTGGGCTACCTCGCCCGGATCGACGATCCGGCGAACCGCCGCCAGGTCCAGGTCTCCGTCACGCCCCTCGGGCTCGACACGCTCGAGCACCTGCGGGAGCTGAACACGCGCCAGCTGCGCGAACTCTTCGGGGTACTCAGCGACGCCGACCTCGGGGTCGTCGAGCATGCCACCCGGATCATGACCATGGCCGTCTCCACCGCCGCGGACCGGGGCGCCGCGCTGCCCGCACCGGACCCGGACGCCGCACTCGCAACGAACCCCACGCCGACACCAAGGAGCCGCGCATGAGCCGCCTCACCCAGATCGCCCTCCGGAGGCGGAGCCTGACGCTGCTGCTCGCGGCGGCGCTCTTCATCGCGGGCGTCTCGGCCTGGGGAAGTCTCAAGCAGGAGCTTCTGCCCGATATCTCGTTCCCGATCGTGTCGGTCATCGCGACCTACCCGGGAGCGGGGGCGGCCGACGTCACGGAGCAGGTCACCAAGCCGATCGAGCGAGCCGTGTCCGGCGTTCCGGGGCTGACCCAGCTCCAGTCGACATCGGCAAACTCGTTCGCCTTCATCGTCGCCCAGTTCGACTACGGGGCGGACCTCAAGGAATTGGTCGCGAAGATCGAGGAGAACATCCGGAGCGCGGGCCTCCCGGCGGGAGTCGACCCGACCGTCGGTGCCTTCAACTTCAATACTGCCCCGGTCCTGATCGCCTCGGTGTCGGCCCAGGGCGGCACGGACCTCGCGGGAGCGGCGGAGATCGCCCGGTCCGAGATCATCCCCGAGCTCCAGTCGCTGCCCGGCGTCGCGAGCGCCGATCTCGCCGGCGGCCTCGAGGACCGTCTCGTGGTGACCCTCCGGCCGGACCAGCTCGCCGAAGCGGGCGTCTCGTTCCAGCAGATCGTCGGCATCCTCCAGGCCAACAACCTGACCCTCCCGGGCGGCGAGCTGCCGGTCGAGGGCGACCGGATCCCGGTCTCGACGATCGGGCGGTTCGAGTCGATCGAGCAGATCAGGAACCTCGTCGTCGGGGCGCGTGTCGCGCCCGTGGCGTCCGGTGCGCCGTCGCCCGCAGCATCGCCGATCGTCGCTGCGCCGGCCGCCCCCAGGCCCATCCTTCTTCGCGAGCTCGGCACGGTCGAGGTCGCGAGCTTCGCAACGACCGGATTCGGGCGAACGAATGGCCAGCCCGCGGTCACGATCTCGGTCAGCAAGGCAAGCACCGCCAACACGGTCTCGGTGGCCCAGGCGGCCCAGGAGAAGCTTGACGAGATCGCGGCCCGACATCCGGGCGAGATCGCGATCGCGACCGTCTCGGACCAGTCGGTCTTCATCCTGGAGTCGAGCGAAGGCCTCCTGCGCGAGGGTGGCCTCGGCGCCGTCTTCGCGGTCCTGACGATCTTCCTGTTCCTGTTCAACGTGCGCTCGACGTTCGTCGCCGCGGTCAGCATCCCGCTCTCGATCCTGACCGCCCTCGTGATCATGCAGGTCGCCGGGATCACCCTGAACATCCTGACGCTGGGTGGCCTGGCCGTCGCCGTCGGCCGGGTCGTCGACAATTCGATCGTCGTCCTGGAGAACATCTATCGCCACCGGGCGCTCGGCCACGATCGGCTGACGTCGGTGATCCAGGGTCCGCGTGAGGTCGCCGGGGCGATCACAGCCAGCACCCTGACCACGGTTGCGGTCTTCCTGCCGCTCGGCTTCGCCGGCGGGTTCGTGAGCCAGTTCTTCCTGGCCTTCTCCCTGACGGTGACGTTCGCGCTCCTCGCGTCGCTGGTCGTCGCGCTGACCGTCGTCCCGGTCCTTGCCTTCTTCCTGGTCCGCGGCGTCACCGGCGCCGTCGACGAGACCGGCGAGCCGAAGAACTCCATCTGGGTCCGGCTGTACGACCCGGCGATCCGGTTCGTGCTCCTGAACCGGTGGACGAAGGTCGGGACGCTCGTCGTCGCCACCGTCCTGTTCTTTGCGTCGACGACGATCCTGCCCCTCCTGCCGACGGCGTTCATCGACTCGGGCTCCGAGAAGATCGCCCAGGTGACGGTCGCCCCACCGGCCGGCGCCACCTCCGAGCAGGTCCTCGCGCGCGCCGCGGACGCCGAGGCGATCCTCCTCGCCGATCCCGACGTCAAGCTCGTCGCGACGAGCGTCCCCGGCGACGCCGACACGGGCTTCCAGACAGTGCTCGCGGCAACCCAGGGCCGGGCGCGGAACAGCGCGCAGGTCGTCGTGCGGCTCGACCCGTCGGTCAACCTGAAGGCCAAGATCACGTCCCTCGCCGAGAAGCTTTCGCCGGTCGGCACCGACGGCTACAAGGTGACCGTGGGGCAGCAGGGCGGAGGGAGCACCAACAGCCTCAGCGTCGTCGTGAGCGCCGAGGATCCCGCGATCGTCGCCGGAACGGCGGAGGCGGTTCGTGCCGCGCTGGTTGGAGAGGCGGGCCTCGCCAACCTGACGAGCGACCTCGTGAAGGCCGCCCCGGAGGTCCAGGTGAAGGTCGATCCGAACCGGGCCCTTGCCGTCGGGCTCACCGCCGCCCAGGTCGGCGGCGAGATCCGGACCGCGCTCACGCCGCAGACGATCGGACGGGTCCAGCTCGGCGACGCGGATGCGGTTGCGCTCGTGGTCGGCCTCGATCCGGCGAGCGTCGACTCGCTCGAGGCGCTCCGTGCGCTGCCGGTCGGCACGACCGTCAAGGTTCCGCTCGGGACGATCGCGAGCGTCGACCAGGCCGACGTCCAGGGACGGATCACGCGGATCGACGAGGAGCCGTCGGCAACGATCACCGCCGAGATCACGAGCGGCGACACGGGCGGGACGTCGATCGCGGTCCAGGCCGTGATCGACCGCCTCCGGGCCGACGGCACGATCCCGCCCAGCGCAGAGGTCCGGCTCGGCGGCGTCACCGCCCAGCAGAGCGAGGCGTTCGGCGGCCTCTTCACCGCGATGGGCGTGGCGATCCTCCTCGTCTACCTGATGATGGCCCTCGCATTCAACTCGCTCGTGACGCCGTTCATCATCCTGTTCAGCCTGCCGTTCGCAACGATCGGCGCGTTCCCGGCGCTGCTCCTGACCGGGCGCCCGATCGGGCTGAGTGCCCTCATCGGCTTCCTCATGCTGATCGGCATCGTCGTGACGAACGCGATCGTCCTTCTCGATCTCGTCGAGCGCCTGCGGGCCGACGGTCATTCGACGCGCGACGCGCTGATCGAGGGCGGGCGGACCCGTATCCGGCCGATCCTCATGACGGCGATCGCGACGATCCTCGCCCTCGTCCCGCTGGCCGCCGGCTTCAACCAGGGCTCGATCATCGCCGCAGAACTCGGGACGGTCGTCATCGGCGGCCTGCTCAGTTCCACGATCCTGACCCTGCTCGTCGTCCCGGTGGTCTACGCCCTCGTCGACGGCGTGAAGCGACGGCTGGGCGCCGGTCCGCCGGCTCCGGCCATCTCGCTCGGTGCATCCGCTGCGCCTGCCGGAGGGCGGTGAGGTCGCGGATCGACGACGGGACGCCGGCCGGGCGCGGGTGAGGTAGGTTAGGACAGGGCCGAAGCGCGAGGGACCGACAGCGTGGTTGCAGCGATCGCCGGCATGCCAGGCGGCTATCCCGTCCTGGTCGAGTTCGATGAACAGGAGCCGATCAACCGGCTGTGGGGGATCCCGATCGTCGGGCACGTGGCGAGGGCCATCATCCTGATCCCGCACGTGATCGTGCTCTGGGGCCTCAGCATCGCCGTCGGGTTGTCGGTGTTGGTCCTCTGGATCCCGATCCTCGTCAATGGCCGTGCGCCGCACTGGGCGTACTGGCTGATCGGCGGCACCTATCGGTACAGCACCCGGGCCTCCGCGTACTGGCTCATGCTCACCGATACGTATCCGCCGTTCCAGCTCGAGGCGCCGCACCCGGTCCAGGTCTTCTACGTCCCGGACCAGCCGATCAACCGGGCCTGGGGAATCCCATTTTTCGGCTACTGGCTCCGAGGAATCATCCTGATCCCGCATGCGATCGCGCTCTGGATTCTCGGGATCGGAGTCATCGTCGCGGTGTTCGTCTCCTGGATCCCGATCCTGACCGGCGGTCGGATGCCGCGCTGGGGGTACGACCTGATGGGCGGCACGCTCCGCTGGGGAACGCGGGTTGCGGCGTACACCCTGATGCTGACGGACGTCTACCCGCCGTTCCGTCTTCGCCCCTGAGGGTCGCGGCGGAAGAGCCTCAGTCCCAGAGGTCGATCTGCAGCAGGCCGGCGACCCCGAGGGTCTGTGACAGCTCGCCGCAGTGGTAGATGTCGTGGCTGAAGACCCGCTGGAGGACGGAGCCGCGGGTGTGCACCCAGGAATCGTCCCACTCGGGGCGACGCAGCTCCTCGTCCAGCATGTCCAGGGTCCATCGGTCCAGGCAGCTCTCGACGATCCGGAAGCTCGAGTCGAGCGCCTCGACGAGGGCATCGGCGCTGAGCACACGCTCGAGGTCGTCGTCCCCCGGGCAGTTGTAGAGGGCGTTCGTGAACGGCGTCGTCTCCGCGCCGGGCTCACCGGCGAAGTCACAGAGCCAGAACACCCGCTGGCAGGCGGTGTGGCCAACGGTGGCCCAGATCGGCCAGCGCTCGGGCGACGGGCCCGGTCCGTGACCGAGCAGTCGCAGCGCGAGCTGTTCTTCGGACATCGCCGCGACGACATCGCGGAGGCGCCGGTTGTACTGGGGCCACATGCCGTAGGCCGGTCGAATCGTGGCGTTGCTCATGCCGTCCACCGTACTCGGCGATTCTCGCCAACTCCTGTCAGCAATGTTCGAGGCATCTCGCCCGCCTGACCTCACGCAGCCGGCCGTTGAACCCGGGCCCGGGCAGCCGGCCACGCAGCCTGGGCCGGTATCCTGTGCGGGTGGCCGGCATCGGCTCCCTCAACGAATCACCTCTGCACGCGGCGTTGAAGCTGCACGCCGCCCCGCCCGGCAGCCAATTCGAGGTCGAGGTTGGCGGGTACGTCGTCGACGCCGTCGCGGACGACCTGCTGGTGGAGGTGCAGACGCGCAACCTCGGTGCCATGCGTGCGAAGCTCGGTGCGCTGCTGCCCGAGCACCGCGTGCGACTCATCCTTCCCATCGCCGACCGTCGTTGGATCGTGAAGCTGCATGGGGACGGGCGCATCGACCGGCGCCGCTCCCCGAAGCGGGGCAGTCTGCAGTCCCTCTTCGCAGAACTTGTGGCGCTGCCCACGTTGCTGGCACACCCGAACTTCGAGCTCGAAGTTGTCCTGACAGAAGAGGAAGAGCTGCGCCGGCACGTGCCCGGCAAGGCATGGCGCCGGCGCGGCTGGGTGGTCGAGGGCAGGAGCCTCGTGGCGATCGGGGAACGGCACCTGTTCCGGCGGCCAGACGACCTGCTGACGCTCCTCCCGGGTGACCTCCCGGCCGACTTCACGTCCGCCGACCTCGCAACCCTGGGACGCATGCCTCGTCGCCTGGCGCAGCAGGCTGCGTACTGCCTGACGGCCCTCGAACTGATCGAGCGCGTCGCGAAACGCGGCAACGAGCACATCTACCGGACCGTGCATGAAGCGGACCGAGCCGTCGGACGAAGGCAAGGTGACACTCGCCAACGCCGGATACAGAAACAGGGCCCGAAGGCCCTGCGATCTGTTGGGGTCACGATGGTGGGCGATACTGGATTCGAACCAGTGACCCCGCGGATGTGAACCGCGTGCTCTAACCACTGAGCCAATCGCCCGACGGTGTCGCGGCGCCGATCATACCCGCAGGCCCGGCCACCGGGCAACGACCGACTCCGCCTCGATGCCCTCGACGACGACCAGCTTCTGGCGACCGGCTGCCCCGGCGACGAGGCGCACGGAGCGGCGGCCGACGCCGAGCTCGTCGGCGAGGAGCCTGATCAGCGCCTGGTTCGCGGCGCCGCCGACGGCGGGAGCGGAGACGTGGGCCCGGAGAATGCCGTCGACCGCGCCGTCGACGAAGTCCGACCCCGCGCGAGGGGTCAGTCGGACGGCGAACCGAACATCGGCGTCAGCCACGGCTCAGCCGCGACGCTGCCTGGAGGACCTGGTCCCCGGGGAGGTAGACCACATGCCGAGTCTACCCTCCGACCTTCCGAATGACCACCCGCGGAGGCGGTGGGCGCCGCGGGGTCGCGCTCAGGCGCGCTCGCCGAACAGCGCCCGTCCGACGCGGACGATGGTCGCCCCCTCCTCGACCGCGACCGGGAAGTCGTCGCTCATCCCCATCGACAGCTCCGGCCCGAGTGCCGGGTGTTCGTCGCGCAGGCGCTGCGACAGCTCGCGCAGGCGGGCGAACGTCGGGCGCGCGTCGTCGGCCCGCTCGACGAGACGGCCGATCGTCATGAGCCCGCGGACATCGAGCCGCACCAGGGACAGGATCTCCCCGATCCGGGCCTCGAGGGCGACAGGCGCGAACCCGGCCTTGGTCGTGTCGTCGTCGACGTTGACCTGGAGGAGAACCGGGACGCGGGTCCCCGGGCGTACCTCGGACGCAATCCAGTCGATCCGGAGGGCGAGGTCGACCGAGTCGACGGACTCGATCGTGTCGAAGGCTGCGAGCGCCCGCCGAACCTTGTTCGACTGGAGGGGCCCGATGAGGTGCCATGCGGCTCCCGGGACGGCAGCGACCTTGGCCTCCGCCTCCTGGACGCGATTCTCGCCGAGGGTCGTCAGTCCAGCCGCGACAGCCGCGACGAGCCGCTCCGCGGGAACGGTCTTGGACACGGCGACCAGGGTGACCCTGGCCGGGTCGCGGCCGGCCCGCGCCGCCGCATCGGCGATCCGGGCGAGGACGCGATCACGCGCTCGCCTGATTCCGTCGACCTCCGTCTCGTCCACGACCCGACGACGAGCCGGAGGCCGCTGGGCGGCCTACTTTCGGCGGAGGAAGCTCGGGATCTCCAGGTCGTCGGCGTCGTACGCCGCGGCGCGCTTGACCGGCACGGGCTCACCGACCGACCGCTCGATGCGGGGTGAGCTCGTGGCCGCGGCCGCTCCCCGATCGTCGGCGGGCGTGATGTCGAATCCGACATCGTTCGACTGGCTGCGCTGGCGCTCGAGCTCCTCCAGGAAGTCGCGCTCGCGCGGGGCGCGAAGCGACGAGGACGCGTCGGTCGGCTGGGCGGCCGCCGCGTGGCGAGGCGAGTCCTTCTTGCGCATCCCGTCGAAGCCGGTCGCGATGACGGTGATCATCACCTCGTCGCCGAGCCGCTCGTTGAAGCTCGTCCCGAAGATGATGTTCGCCTCGGGATCTGCCGCGGCGCGGATCTCCTCGGCTGCCTCCGTCACCTCGAACAGGCTGAGGGTCGACGACCCGGTGATGTTGAAGAGGATGCCCTGGGCACCCTGGATGTTGACCTCGAGGAGCGGGCTCGCGATCGCCTGGCGGGCGGCCTCGATTGCCCGGTTCTCGCCCGACGCGCGCCCGATTCCCATGAGCGCGGACCCGGCGTCCTTCATGATCGCCCGGACATCGGCGAAGTCGAGGTTGATCAGGCCCGGCATCGTGATGATGTCGCTGATCCCCTGGACGCCCTGGCGGAGGACGTCGTCGACGACCCGGAACGCGTCGATGATCGAGGTGTTCTTCTGGACGACGTCCTTGAGCCGATCGTTCGGGATCGTGATCAGCGTGTCGACCTGGGCCTTGAGCTCTTCGGCCGACTTCTCCGCGACGAGCTTGCGCTTCGCGCCCTCGAAGCTGAAGGGCTTTGTCACGACGCCGATCGTCAGGGCGCCGGCCTCCTTCGCCATCTGGGCGACGATCGGAGCGGCGCCGGAGCCGGTCCCGCCACCGAGGCCGGCCGTGATGAAGACCATGTCCGAGTCGACGAGCGCCTCGGCGATCTTCTCGGAGTCCTCCTCGGCTGCCCGCTGCCCGATCGTGCTGTCACCACCGGCACCGAGGCCGCGGGTGATCTTGTCCCCGATCCGGATCTTGTGCGGGGCGTCGGACTGGAGGAGGGCCTGCGCATCGGTGTTGCAGGCGATGAACTCGACTCCCATCATCTCTGCCCGGATCATCCGGTTGACGGCATTGCTGCCGCCGCCACCGACCCCGATGACCCGGATCAACGCGAAGTTCTCGGAATCGGAACGCAGCGGCATGGACTACTCCTCCGGTGGCTTTCCGGACCTGTTGTCATCTCTGATGACCGACCGAGGACCCTCCAGCGACACGCGCACGGTCCCGCTCGGATTGGGCGGAGTCTATCACCGGGTTTCCGAGGGCGGCGCATCAAAGTCAGTCGCCCCCGGCAGCCGACGGTGCGCCGACGCACAGCAATACACGAATGGGTCGAACGCCGTATGGACTCAGCCCGGTCCAGGTGACATCCTCGCGACGGGTGTTTGGTCTGGGACTTTCGGGAGAGCGCGCGTGGGACTCAAGTACTGGCGGTTCGGGGCGGTCGCGCTCTCGGCCCTGTTGCTCCTGTTCACCGGGGCGGCCGGCGCGGTGCTGGCCGCCGATCCGCAATCGAACGACGTCGTGTTCGATGGCGTGGCGACCGTCCACTGGGCCGATTCCGACCATGGCCCCATGGAGGGCGCAGTCGTCCGGATCTCCTTCTACCACGACGGGGACGAGATGCCCGGCATCGTGCCCCTTGGCCCCCTGATGGACGCCGACGGCGTCGCCGTCATCACCGGCGTCCCTCGCCCTGCCGAGGGCGCGACGCCCCTGTTCCTCGACGTCCGAGGCGACCTCCAGACCTCGACGATCGACGAGGCCGGCTGCACCAGGATCGAGAGCTGGCTGGCCCAGTCGAAGGGGGTCGCGGCCGATCTCACCGTCGACGTCTTCCTCGAGACCGAGGCGCAGAGCCTCCAGCTGAACTGCCCCGCGCAGACGCCGACGCCCACGCCGGGGGCGGTCGATCCGACCCCGACGCCGACCCCCACGGCCACGCCGGGGGCGGTCGATCCGACGCCGACGGCGTCGCCGTCATCGAGCGGCGATGTGCTCGGCGCCACCGGCCTGCCGCAGGTCACACCGCCGGCGACCGATGCGACGGGTGGGCACCCAGCGCCCTCCGAGTCGCCGTTCGTGCCTGCGCTCCTCGCGCTCGTCGCCCTGGCCGTCATCCTCACGTCGGCCGCGACGCTTCCCGTCGCCCGCGTCAGGCCGGGTCCGCGCCGCCGGAACTGACGCCCCGAGCCGACCGCTCGAAGCCCGAAGAGCACGGACCTCAGCCCCCGGCACACGCGTGCCTGATGGATGTCGTGCGCAGTCGCGTGCACGGAACGGGAGCACCGATGCCCCAGGCGGACCGGATCTGCCCGACAGGAAATGGGGCGTACAACGTAGAGACATCGGGTCGATCGAGGCGCATCCTCGCGATCAAGACGAAGTAGGACTTTCGGGAGAGGAACCATGGGACTTAAGTACCAGCGCTTCGGAGCCGTGGCGTTGACCACCGGATTGCTGTTGTCGATGGCTGGAGCCGGCTCTGCGCTCGCCGCCGATCCTCCTGCGAACGGCATCGTGTTCGATGGCGTCGTCAAGGCCCTCTGGATGGATCGCGCCGACGGCGTGATGGCGGGTGCAGGCGTCCGCGTCTTCTACTATCGCGATGGCGACCCGATCCACGCGATCCTGGCCGGGAGCTGGACCACCGACGAGAACGGCCTGGCCACGATCACGGGCGTCCCGCGGGCGCTCCCCGGGACCGAACCGGTGCGCCTGGACATTCGCGCCGACCGATCAGCCGCGACCGACGACGCCGTGGGATGCATCACGTACCAGGACTGGATCGCCCAGTCCGTGGGGGTCATGTCGCGGCCGCTCATCCTGCTGATCCTGCGCACGAGCTATGCGAGCGAGCCGTTCGTGAACTGTCCGGTCGGCTGAGGAGAACGGCGAGGATCCCTGCCGCGCGGCTCAGCCGGGGAGGAGGCTGAGCCGGACGGTCCGCGTCGGGTTGTCGCGATTCGGGTCGAGGAGCGCGATCGACTGCCACGTGCCGAGCATCAGCCGGCCGCCCACGACCGGGATCGTGAGGGACGGGCCGGCGACGAGCGGCAGGACGTGGTCCGCTCCGTGCCCCGGCGATCCATGGCGGTGGACCCAGCGCTCGTCACGCGGGAGCAGCGTGTCGAGCGTGTCGAGGAGATCGACGTCGGAGCCGGCTCCGAGCTCGACGACCACCAGCCCGGCGGTCGCGTGCGGCACGAAGATGCTCAGCAGCCCGTCGCCCTCGCCGTCGACGAAGCGGCCGCAGGCGGGCGTCAGGTCCGTCAGCCCCGGCTCGCTGCCGGTGCGGATCGTCAGCTCAGTGGTTTTCATGTCACCGGGAACCGGCACCCTCCCCGGACAACCGGCGACCCGCTCACCGTTCTAGGGAAAGATGCTGCGCAGCGCGTCCCTGATCCGGCCCAGCCCGCCCGACGCCGGCGCGGACTCGTAGCGGAGCGGCTCGGCCGAGGTCAGCGAGCCGGCGCCCCATTGGAGCAGGCCGACTGCCGTGGAATAGCCGGGCGTGAGGAGCGTGTCGACGAGCCCGCCGATGCCGGCCGGGGCCGCGATCCGGACGGGGATCTGGAGCACGTCGCGGGCCAGCTCGGCCGTGCCCGCGAGCTGCGATGCGCCACCGGTCAGGACGATCCCGGCCGGCAGCATGCCGCTGCCCGCCCTCGCCATCTCGGCGCGGACGAACTCGAACGTCTCGCGCATCCGCGCCTCGATGATCTCGCAGACCTCGAACCGGCCGATCGTCCGGCCCGACTCCTCGCCGAGCACCGATACGCTGATCTCCTCGTCCTCGCCGACCGAGGCGAGGCTGCAGGTCCCGTGCTCGATCTTGAGCTCCTCGGCGACCTGAAGGCTCGTCTTGAGGCCGATCGCGACGTCGTTCGTCACGTTGTTGCCGCCGACCGGGAGGACGGCGGTCCGGAACGGCGACCCGTCGGCGAACATCGCGAGATCGATCGTTCCGGCGCCCATGTCGGCGACGGCGACGCCGAGCTCCTTCTCGGTCTCGGACAGGACGGCCTCGGCCGACGCAAGCCCGGACGCGACGAGCTCGTCGATCTTGACCCCCGCCGCGTTGACGCACTTGGACAGGTTCTGGACGGCGGTGGCGGAGCCGGTGACGATGTGGACCTCGACCTCGAGGCGGAGCGCGCTCATCCCGAGCGGGTCCTTGACGCCCTCCTGGCCGTCCACCTTGAAGCCCCGCCGCTCGACGTGGAGGACCTCCTGGTTCGACGGGATCGAGATGGCCCGCGCGACCTCGATCGCCCGGTTGATGTCCTCCCGGGTGACCTCCTTGCGCTGGCCGCTGACGGCCACCTGGCCGGGCGAGTTCAGGCTCTCGACGTGCTGGCCGCCGACGGCCACGAATGCCCGGTCGATCTTCCAGCCCGACAGGCGCTCGGCTCGCTCGACCGACTCGGCGATCGAACGGACCGTCTGGTCGATGTTGACGACCACGCCCTTCTTCAGACCCGACGACGGGACGGTCCCGTGGCCCATGATCGTCAGCCGGCCCTCGCGGCTCACCTCGCCGATGAGCGTGCAGACCTTGGACGTGCCGACGTCGACCCCGACGAGGACCGCTTCTCTCTCCACCGCCGTCGTCCGTACCTCCCGCTACACGAAATGGCGCCGGATGAGCGCCACGTTGTTGAAGATCCGAAAGCCGAAGTTGATCAGTGCCACCAGGTAGAGATCGAGGCTGAGCCGATCGCCGATGAAGGTGAGGATCACCGCCACGATCGCATTCGTGATGAACCCGCTGATGAAGATCCGATTGTCGTAGACGCCGTCCAGTTCGGCCCGGACGGCCCCGAGGACCGAGTCGAGCGCGGCGAGGATGGCCACGGCCGAGTAGCGGCTGAACTCGAAGCTGACATTGACGTCGAGGACCAGGCCGGCGAGAACGCCCACGAGGAGACCCGCCAGGGGTAGGAACACTCGGCGCCGCCCTCATTCCGGTGCGTTTCGGCAAGGCTACTCGACGCGAGCGAAGAGCGGCAACCCGAACCGGATATCGAGATCGTCATGGCTTCGGCGTCGCCGAGGGGCTCGGTGACGGCTTGAGGGTGAACACGCCGGCTCGCTCGTCGGCGAGGATGACCTCCGCGATCGTCTGCTCGCGCCCGAGGAGGACCTTCTGGAGCGCCTGGACCTGGCCCGGGACCAGGTCGGTCGTCCGCAGGCTCGTCGTGTAGAAGCCGAAGACCGCGAGCCAGCTCTTCGGCTCGGACTCGAGGACGAAGCCGTTCTTGTCGGTGATGCCGACCGACAGTCCGGATGCGCTGCTGCCGACCGCCTGGGGCGTCAGCGAGGCGAGCCGCGTCGCCGCGTCGAGGTCGACCGGGTCGACCGTCCGGCCGACGAACAATTTCGCGGAGGCCGCCCGCTCGTCGACGATCCGCGGCAATTCGGCGACCGAGGGCGGCGGCGTGGCGTCGACGCGGGCGAAGAGGAGCCCGGATCGATCGACGAGCAGCCGCCTGTTCCCGATCTGCCAGACGAGGATCGGCTGGCGCTCCTCGATTCGCACCGCAACGGTGTCCGGCAGGCCCAGCGAGACCTCGACGGCGGCGATCGCGGGGATCTCGCGGAGGCGCGCCTCGAGGGGATCGGTCTCGATCTCGAAGAGGTTCTCACCCTGCGACAGTGCGAGCGCGTCGCGGACCGCGGCATCCGGGGTGATCGACGATCCCTGGATCTGGAGGTTCGCGAACCCGAACGCCGACGTGGCGGCAAGGCCGTACACGGCGCCGGCCGACAGGAGCATCGCCAGCGCCGCGCCGGCCCGGACCGGGGTGAGGCCCGCCGATGCCCGCCGGATCCGCGGCGTGCGCCGCCCGTGGCCGCCGGCCCGCCGGAACGTCCGCTGCGTCACGTCGCCGCGACCGCGCGTCATCGCGGCAGGTCGCCGGGCGTGACCCGGCCGTCGGCGCGGGCGGCGTGACGCTCGATCGCGAGGTCGACGACCGCGACACAGACGTCGGCGAAGGAGTAGCCCGCCTCGGCCGGCAACGTCGGGAACAGGCTGATCGGGGTGAAGCCCGGGATCGTGTTGATCTCGGAGAGGAAGACCTCGTCGCCGCGGAGCAGGAAGTCGACGCGGGCGAACCCCTCGGCGCCGATCGCCCGGTATGCGTCGCGGGCGATCTTGAGCAGCGACGCCCTGGTCGCCGCAGGCACCTCCGCCCGGCGCGACGTCTCCGAGAGGCCGGGCGTGTACTTGGAGGCGTAGTCGTAGAACTCGTGGCCCGCGACGATCTCGCCCGGGCCGTACAGCTCGAGGTGGGCGTGGTCGTTGCCGATGACGCTGACCTCGAGGTCGCGGGCGCCCGCGAGGTAGGCCTCCGCCAGGGCGACGGTGTCGAAGCGGAACGCCGCGTCGAGCGCCGGCCCGTACTCGTCCGGTCCATGGGCCAGGCTGATGCCGACAGACGATCCGAGCCGCGACGGCTTGACCATCAGCCGATCGTCGCCGGTGCCCGCGGCGAATGACGCCAGCTCGGCGAGGACCGCCGCACGGTCCGCCGCCCAGCGACCGGCGCGGACCTCGCGCCAGTCGGCGACCGGCAGCCCGATGCCGCGCACGAGTCGCTTGAAGATCGCCTTGTCCATCCCGAGCGCCGACGCGGTCACGCCGGATCCCGTGTATGCCAGCCCGGCCGCCTCGAGGATCGCCTGGACCGTGCCGTCCTCGCCGAACGGGCCGTGCAGGGCGATGAAGACGACCGGCGCATCCGGCGCCGCGGCGAGGCGGTCGACGGCGGCGCCGGCGGATTCCGGCCCGGACGCCCCGAGCGACGCGGGATCGTCGTAGGCGGCAGGCGGTCGGTCGTCCCGACTGTGACCGGCCGGAAGCCGCCACCACCGGCCGTCGAGATCGATGAGGACCCCTGAGACGTCGAGTCCGGCACCGGACAGGGCGGCCGCGATCGCAGTCCCGGACACGATCGAGACGTCGTGCTCGGCGGATGGCCCGCCGAGGAGAACCGTGACCGGCGGTCGCGTCACGTGGCCGCCCTCGCGTCCCAGTCGCCGATGAACACGATCTCGAACTCCAGCGCCGTACCCGTTCGCTCCAGGACCTCGGCGCGGACGCGTTCCGCGAGGGCACGCACGTCCGCGGCGGTCCCCTTCTGGTCGTTGACGATGAAGTTGGCGTGCTTCTCGGACACGACCGCGCCCCCGATCCGGAGTCCCTTGAGGCCGAGGCCATCGATGATCGCCCCGGCGGACGGACCGTCGGGCGGGTTGCGGAAGACGCTGCCGGCCGACGGCAGCCCGAGTGGCTGGTGGGCCTGGCGCCAACGGCGGATCTCGTCGAGGCGGCCCTTGATGACATCGGCGGGCTCCGCCGAGAGGCGGAACGTCGCGGCGAGGACGAGATCGGCCGGCGTTCCCGTGGCGGGACTTCCCGTGCCGGTGCCGGCCCCGCCCGCCCCGGCCCCGGCACCGGCCGCCGCGGCGCCCTTCCGCTTGAACCGGCTCTCGCGGTAGCCGAGCTCGAGGTCTGCCGCCGGCATCCGCGCCTCCGTCCCGTCGGCGAGCAGGACGTCGGCCGCCACGAGGATCGAGGCGATGTCGTTGCCGTGGGCGCCGGCGTTCGCCCAGACCGCCCCGCCGATCGTGCCCGGGATCGCCAGCCCGAACTCGAGGCCGGACAGCCCTGCCTGTTGCGTTTCGGTCGCCGCCCGGGCCATCGGGACGCCGGCCTCCGCCGCGTAGAGATCGCCGTCCACCCTGGAACCCTCCGCCCGGTTGTGGATGACGAGGCCGCGGATCCCCGCATCGGCGATGACGACGTTGCTTCCCCGCCCGAGGAGGGTGTGCGGCAACCCGCGGTTCCTGGCGAAGCGGATGAGCGCCCGCAGCTCGTGGACGTTGTGAGCGGTCGCGAAGAGGTCGGCCGGACCGCCGACCCGCATCGTCGTGAACCGCGCGAGTGGCTCGTCGCGGACGGTCTTGACGCCGATCCGTCGCTGGATCGCCGTCCCGATCTCGATCGGGTCGAAGGCGGCGTCGGGCCCGGCCGTCATCCGGGCGCCCTTCGCGACAGCCGCTCGATCTCGTCGGCGTCGGGCAACGGCCGGCGCTCGGCGGCTGCCAGCACGATCGCGGCCACCGCTGCGGCGGCTCCCGGCCGGCCGAACGCCCGTGCGGCCACGGCCATCCGCGCCCGCGCCGGGTCGTCGGCGAGGAGGTCGGCCGCGGCAACGAGGACCTCGGCGTCGAACGCGTCGTCGGGCACGAGCCGCGCCGCGCCGGCCTCGGCGAGGATTCTCGCGTTCGCCATCTGATGGCCGGCCGCGTGCGGGTACGGGACGATGACCGACGGGACACCGAGGGCGGCCACCTCGGCCAGCGTCGAGGAGCCCGCCCGCCCGACGACGAGGTCCGCGGCCACGAGCGCCGGCAGCATCTCGTCGCGCAGGAACGGGTACGGGCGGTAGCGGGATCGCAGGTCCTCCGGCAGCCCGTGCCGGGACGCCAGCGCGGCGGCGTACGCCTCGTCGCCGGTCACGTGCAGGACATGGCCGCGCTCGACGAGCCGCGGCAGGGAGTCGACGACCGCCGCGTTGAAGCGGCGGACCGCCTGGGAACCGCCGAAGATGAGCATCACCCGAGCGTCCGCCGGCAGGTCGAGCCTCGCGCGCGCCTCGGCCCGGTCGATCGCGTGCACGTCGCGGATCGGCGTCCCGGTCACGTACCAGGGGAGCCCCGTCCGTGCCAGGGCGCGTCCGGTCGCCTCGTAGGAGACCGCGATCGCGTCGGCGAAACGAGCGGTGAGCCGGACGCCACGACCGGGAACGACGTTGCCGTCCCAGAGAACGACCGGGATCCGGAGCGGCTCGGCCGCCATGATCGTCGGCACCGCGACGTAGCCGCCGGTCGTGAATATCACCGCCGGATGCTCGCGGGCGAGGATCGCGGCCGCCTGGGGCACCGAGAAGGCCAGCCGGATCGGGTCGAGGACGGCGTGCACGCTGACGTCGACCGATCGCAGCGAGCGCAGCGCGAGCCGTCGCACCGGGATCCCCGCCGCCCGGACGAGGGCGGCCTCCAGCCCGCGGTGGCCGCCGAGCCAGACGAGCTCAGGCGCGTTCGGTCGATCGCGGAGCGAGCGGGCCACGGCGAGGGCCGGGTAGATGTGCCCGCCCGTGCCGCCGCCCGCGATCAGCAGGCGCATCGTTCCAGGTTCCTCGTTCGACGGTCTCTCGGGAGATCGACAACAGGATGCCGACCGCCGCGAGGCTGATGGTGAGCGATGACCCGCCGGCGCTGATGAATGGCAGCGTGATGCCGGTCACCGGGATGAGGGCGACGACGACGCCGATATTGATGAACGCCTGGAGGCAGAGCCAGGCCGTGATGCCCGCCGCGAGCAGCGCCCCGAACGTGTCGGGCGCGGCGAGGGCGACCCGGATCCCGGAATACGCGAGCACGACGAACAGGCAGATGACGATCGCGGCCCCGATCAGCCCGAACTCCTCGCCGATGATCGCGAAGATGTAGTCGTTGCTCGCGTTCGGCAGGAAGAGCCCTCCGGCCAGGCGGCTCTCGCCGAGACCCGCCCCCAGGATCCCGCCCAGGCCGAGCGCGAGCAGCCCCTGGATCGTGTGGAAGCCCTTGGTGTCCGGATAGGCCCACGGGTTGAGCCAGGCCTGGATCCGGTCCATCTGGTAGCCCCGCAGGCCGGCCCCGATGACCGCGACGAGGGCGAGCACGCCCATCGCGGCGAGGTGGAAGAGGTTCGCCCCGGCCAGGTAGAACATCGTCACGGCCGTCAGCCCGAGCACCATCGTCGTCCCGAGATCCGGCTCGCGGAAGACGAGAACGAGGATCGGGACGGTGATGATCAGGAACGGAATCGTCCCCGCCCAGAATCGGGAGATCCTGGTCCCGCGTTTCGCGAACCAGTGGGCGAGGTAGACGACCATTGCGAGCTTGGCGATCTCTGCCGGGTGGACAGCCGGCAGCGGCCCGATCTGGAGCCAGCGAGCGGACCCGCCGACCGAGATCGCGCGAACCGATCCGGTCTCGGGCAGCTCGAGGACGAGGATCAGGAGGCCCACCGCCACGATGTAGGCCGGCACCGAGACGAGGCGAAGGTAGCGGTAGTCGATCCGCATCATCGTCGCCATCGCGGCCAGCCCCAGGGCCGCCCAGCCGATCTGCGGCCCGACGATGACGAGGGTGTCGTCCTCCTGGAGGTAGGCCTTCATCGCCGACGACGAGTAGACCATGAGGATCCCGATCGCGATGAGGGCGACGACGACCACGAGGATCGTGTAGTCGGCCTGGTGGCGCTCACGCTGGAGGACGCCCGTGCGCTGTTTCGCCGGCGGGCGCACGGTCCGGACATCCGCGCGCGGAACGGGCAGGGTGGCGCTCATTGCTGTGCCTCTCGCTGTCGCTCCGTGGCGAGCCGGCCGACAGCGTCCTTGAACGCCCGTCCGCGAGCCGCGTAGTCGGCGAACATGTCGAAGCTTGCGGCCGCAGGGCTCAGGAGCACGGTCGCCGGCGCCGGATCTCCGGCGGCGAGCCGGGCACGCGCGAGACCGTCTGCGATCCGGACGGCCTCGTCGATGCTCATGGCCCGGCGGGTGTGGGCCAGACCCCAGTCCCGGAACAGGCGCTGGAGCTCAGGCCCGCTCTCCCCGATCAGGACCGCCGCGGCAGCGCGCGCGACGACGACCGGACCGAGCGCCGAGAGGTCGACGCCCTTGTCGCGGCCACCGGCGATGAGGACGATCGGCCGCTCGAAGGCGAGGAGGGCGGCAACGACGGCGTCCGGCTGGGTGCCCTGGGAATCGTTGACGAACCGGACGCCGTCGACGATCGCCACGGGCTCGAGGCGATGTTCGACGCCGGTGAACGCGGTCGCCGCCAACCGGATCGCTTCCGGGGCGACGCCGAAGAGCCGCCCGACGGCGACCGCGGCAAGGGCATTGCTGACGTTGTGGCGGCCCGGAATCGAGAGCTCGCCGATCGGCATGATCCGGCCCGCCGGGCTGTGGCTGCCGTCCGGGACCAATGGCGGGGTCAGCCGCTGGACGCCCGCGTCGATGATCCAGTCGTCAACGACCCCGACGCCGCCCGCCGCCGGCCGCCCGAACCGGTAGACGGTGCGTCGCGCCGATCCGATGTCGGCGTAGGACGCGACGATCGGGTCGTCACCGTTCAGCACGAGGGCGCCGCGCGGGTCGACAAGCTCGGCCAGGCGCTGCTTCACGGCCCGGTATCGCTCCAGCGTGCCGTGCCGATCGAGGTGGTCGGAGGTCACGTTCGTGTAGACCGCGACGGTCGTTCCCCGCGACAGGGTCGGCAGCTGGAGCTCGGACAGCTCGATGACGACCCGGTGCTCCGCGCTCAGCTCCGGAAGCCGCTCGACGAGCGGGACGCCGATGTTCCCCCCGAGGACGACCGGATGGTCCGCATCGGCGGCGAGGATCGCCGCGATCAGCGAGGAGGTCGTGGTCTTGCCTTTCGTCCCGGTGACCCCGATCGTCGGTGCCGGGCAGAGGCGCAGGAAGAGGTCGGCCTCCGAGACGAGGGCCGGGACAGTGGCGTCGCCGAGGGAGCGCCTCCCGACGAGCCAGCGGAGAGCGTCGCGCAGTCGCGGCTCGGTCGTCGGGTAGTCGGGATTGATCGACGGGGACGTCGCCACCAGGGCGGCATCCTCCCAGGCGGTTTCGGGCGCGATGTCGGGACCGGCGAGGATGCGGGCCGGCCTGCCGTCCAGCGCGTCCACCGCGCCGGCCAGCTCGTCGATCGGGCGGCCGTCGTAGATCGTCACATCGGCCCCGGCGTCGGCGAAGAAGCGGGCGAGGGCGATCCCGCTCCGGGCAAACCCGAGGACCGTCACGGGCACGCCGCGCAGGGTGCCGTGGCGGATGCCGTCGAGCGTCAGCGCTTCGAGGTCGATCGGTCGGATCGTCATCGCGGGACTCACTCGAGCCTCTTGATCGAGGCCAGGAACAGCGTCACGCCGAGCAGGCCCGACAGGATCCCGACGATCCAGAAGCGGAGCGTGATCTTCTCCTCGTCCCAGCCGGCCAGCTCGAAGTGGTGGTGGAGCGGTGCCATCCGGAAGATCCGCTTCCCGCCACTCAGCCTGAAGTACCCGATCTGGACGATGTCCGACGCCGTTTCGATGACGAAGATCAGCCCGATCAGCGGCAGCACGAGGATCTGGCCCGTGATCAGGGCGATGACCGCGAGCGTCGCCCCCAGCGACAGGGAGCCCAGAATCGCCCATGAAGATCTGGGCCGGGTGGACGTTGAACCAGAGGAAGCCGAGGAGCGCGCCGATGATGAGCGCGCAGAGGAACGCCAGGTTCGGCTGAGAGGGCACGTTCAGGATCGCGACGAGCAGGAACGCGACGAAGGCGAAGACGAGGGTCCCGCCGGCCAGGCCGTCGAGCCCGTCGGTGATGTTCACGCCGTTGCTCGCCGCGATGATCGCGAAGGCCGCGAACGTGACGTAGATCGCCGGATCGACGAAGACCGGCCCGACGAACGGCACCGCGATCTGGTCGATCTGGTAGGTCCGCTGGATGAGGAACGCGGCCGCGACCGCGAAGACGACCTGCCAGATCAGCTTCTGGCGGATCCGGATCCCCTGCCCGGTCTTCGCGTTGAGGTAGTCGTCGAACGCGCCGAGCAGGCCGACGCCGGCGAGGGCGGCGAGGGGGGCGTAGATGCCGCCCTCCGGCGGCCGGCCGAGGAGCAGGTAGAGGGCGACGACGACAACGATGATCAGCGCCCCGCCCATCGTCGGGGTCCCATGCTTGATCTGGTGGCTGTCAGGCCCCTCGATCCGGATCTGCTTCGTGAAACCCGTCTCGCGGAGGAGCCGGATGTACGGCGGCATGAGGATGACGACGATCGCGAAGGAGAGGAGCAGGCCCTGGATCAGCTCGACGGTCATCGGGCGGCTCCGGGGATCCGGCCCGTCGTCGCGGCATCGGCCAGCGCGTCGACGAGATGCTCGAGGGCGATGCCGCGCGAGGCCTTGACGAGGACGACGTCGCCGCGCCGAAGGCGATTCGCGAGGGCGTCGAGCGCCGACTCGCGGTCCCCGACCTCGATGATCCGGTCCGCGTCGAGCCCGGCGCCGCGCGCCCCCCGCGCGATCGCGGCGGCGCCCTCGCCGACGACGACCAGCAGCTCGGCGACGGCCGCCGCCGCGACGCCGACGCGCTCGTGCCCGGCGGCGGCGCCGTCACCCAGCTCGAGCATCTCGCCGAGGACGGCCACGGGCCGGCCCGGCATGCCTCCCAGGAGGTCGAGCGCCGCGATCATCGAAGCCGGCGAGGCGTTGTAGGAGTCATCGACGATCAGGAGGTCGCCGGCGCGGACGAGTGCGCCGCGGTGCGGGGCCGACCAGCCGGCGGCGAGGGCCGCGGCGAGCCGCTCGGGACCGATCCCGGATGCGACGCCGACCGCCGCGGCGGCGAGCGCGTTGTGAACGGCGAGGCGGCCGAGTGTCGGGATCGCGACCGGCCGGCGCGATCCGCCCGCCACGAGGCTGAAACGCATCCCGTCCGCGCCGGCGGACTCGACGTCCTCGGCTCGAACGGTCGCGTCCGGAGCGAAGCCGTAGGTGATGACCCGGGCGGACGTCCGGCCGGCCATCCGGCGGACCCGCTCGTCGTCGGCGTTGAGGACCGCGACGCCGTCGGCGGGGAGTGCCTCGACGAGCTCGCCCTTCGCCCGCTCGACGGCTTCGATCGTCCCGATCCGCGACAGGTGGACCGGCTGGACGGCCGTCACCACGCCGATCTCCGGGCGGGCGATCCGGGCGAGCTCGGCGATCTCGCCGCCGACGTACATCCCCATTTCGAGGACGGCCGCCTGGTGATGCGGACCCAGGCGCATGATCGTCAGCGGCAGCCCGACCTCGTTGTTCTGGTTGCCTTCGTTCTTGAGCGTCACGAGCTCGCTGGCGAGAACCGTCGCGATCGCCTCTTTCGCGGACGTCTTGGCGATGCTCCCCGTCACCCCGACGACCAGCGGGTCGAAGCGAGCGCGCCATGCCGACGCGATCGCGTGGAGGCCTCGGAGCGTGTCCGGGACCTCGACGACCGTGACGCCGGCCGAAGCGACCTCGAGTCCATCCGGTGCCCGCGCCACGAGAACGGCTGCGGCGCCGCGGCCGATCGCCTCGCCGACGAACGCATGACCGTCGGTCCGCTCGCCGGGCAGGGCAACGAAGAGGTTCCCGCGGACGACCTCGCGCGAGTCGACGGCAGCGCCGAGCACGCGTCGGGTGGAGCGGGCGAGGAGCCGGCCGCCCGTGGCGGAGGCCAGGTCATCGGCGGTCAGTCCGGGATCGGCGGCGCCGCCGCTCTGCGGGGGCGGCGACGCAGGATCGGTCACGGCCTCCAGTGTCGCATACGGGGTCGTCACCGTTCGGCGACCGTCGGCCCGATCGGCCCGCGCCGCTCCGGCAGCAGGCCGGGCCGGGTGATCGCGTCCGTCGCGATCCGGCGGAACAGCTCGAACGACATGACGGGCATCTCCAGTTGGCCGATCCGGGCGATGGTCGGCGTCCCCTCGTTGATCTTCACGGAGACGACGAGGTCCGGGACGCCTGTGTCACGCCCGATGTACCCGACGAAGCTGTAGTTGAAGAGGTTGTGCTTCCAGTCGCCGCGTCCCCCGCGAGCCGTCGGGTCCCAGATCTGTGCCGTCCCGGTCTTGCCGCCGACGTCGTAGCCCTTGACGAGGGTCCGGTCGCGGTAGAACGGCACCTCCGTGACGACGCGCTTCATCAACGCCGTGAGCGTCGTCGACAGGGCCGAGTCGATCACCTGGCCGCGCGGTTGCGGATCGACTTCCGTCGTTCCGATCGCCTTCACGACGTGCGGCTGGACGAGCGTCCCACCATTGACCATCGCGGAGAAGGCCGTCGCGAGCTGGATGGGCGTCACCGCCACGCCCTGGCCGAACGCGCCGTTGGCGAGGTCGATCTGGCGCCACGCCGAGATCGCCGGGTCGTTGACCAGGCCGCGGACCTCGCCGGCGACATCGATGCCGGTCTTCTGGCCGAACCCCATCCGGGTCCACGCCTCGTGCAGGATCGACGACGACTCCGCGGTGGTCTTCCCGAGGCCGAGGGCGACCTTCGATGCGACGACATTGCGCGAATAGGCGATCGCGTCCTCGAACGTCATCCAGCCCATTCCGTGCCGGTCGGCATCGTCGACGTGGGTCCGCCCACCATCGAGCTTGAGTGTCCCGACGTCCTTGATCTTCGTCGTGGTCGTGACGGTCCCGGTCTCGAGGCCCGCGATCGCGGTCAACATCTTGAAGACGGACCCGGGCTCGTACACGGAGCTGACGACCGGGTCGATGAACCGTGACGGGTCCGTCGCGGCGATGTTCTGGTAGTCGTTGCCGTCGTACGAGGGATACGTTGCCTCCGCGAGGACTTCGCCCGTGTACGGATCCAGGACGACGGCGGACACGCTCTTGGCCTTGTCCGCCGCCCAGGCGGCGAGGACCTCCTGTTCGAGAGCGAGCTGGAGCCCGGCGTCGATCGTCAGCCTGATGTCCTCCCCCGGCGCGCCGGCATCCTCCACGACGATCGTGTCGGGGATCGCCCGGGCAGCGACGTCGCGCTGGGAATGGACGATCCGCGGTCGGCCGCCGAGGAGATCCTGGTAGTACTGCTCGACGCCGTACTGCCCGACGCCGTCGCGGTTGACGAAGCCGAGGAGCTGGGCGGCCAACGTCGAATTCGGGGCCGCCGCCCTCATGCGGATAGACGCGGAGGGGCTCCGATTCGAGCAGGACCGCCTCGACATCCTTCGACGCCACCGCTGCGCGGATCGCATCGGCGGTCTTGCGCTCGAGGCCGTGGGCGAGGACGACGTACTTCTTGTCGGTCGACATCCGCTGGGTCAGCGCCTTCGCCTCGTCGCCCTCGAGATGCAGCAGGTCGATGAGCTTCGCGGCGACCTCGCGGCGACGGATCCCCGTGAGCTCGGACGGCATCGCCGCGAGCCGCTCCCGGTCGACGGTCGTGGCGAGGACGACGACCCCGCTCCGGTCGTAGATGTCGCCGCGCCGGCTGGGGGCCTCGATGCGCATCGTCGTCTGCGCGAAGGCCTCCTGGGCGAGCCGATCGCGCTGGGAGATCTGCCAGTACGCGAGGCGGGTCAGGAGCGACGCCCCCGCCACGGCGAACGTCACCAGGAGGAAGAGCAGGCGGCGGCGCGAGTCGGTGCGTCCGAGCATCGTCGATGGGCGTTCGGTTGGAGGCCGTTCAGCGGCCGGTCAGGACGAGCGGCTCACCGAGCTGGTTGAGGCCGGCATCGAGCGATAGCTTCCGGATCGCCGGCTCGCGCCCGAGGCGGTTGAGGTCCGACAGCAGGTCCTGCTTCTGGTCGAGGAGCGCCTCGCGCTCCGTCAGCAGCCGGTTGATGTCGTAGCCGGTCGCCGCGACGTGGACGGACTGGGCAAGCGAGAAGAACGCCAGGACGAACGCGACGACGATCCCGCCGAGCAGGAACGACAGGCGGTTCGTCCGGCGACGAGCCCGCACGGCACCGCGCACCCGGCGTCTGGCCGGCGCCGCGGGCTCTTCGCGACGCCGGACGCGGCCGGGAAAGAGCGGCGACTGGGGCCGGGCACCCTCGTAGATCGCCATCTAGTCCCCCAATGCGTAGTGGAGCCGTGGAGCCCGCGGGTCCATGAAGGCGAACGGATCGCTCGAGGAGGTCGCACCGGCGGCGTCGTCGGTCGGAAGCTCCGCCTCCTCCGGGAAGTGGCGGCGGACGTCGCGCTCGTGCAGCTCGTGCTGGCGTCGTCCGTACGAGCGGCGGCGGTTGGCCTGGTGTCGCTTGCTCACGTGACTCCTCCTTCCCGGTATCCGGCTTCAGGCAGCGATGCGTTCGGCGGCCCGCAGGCGCGCACTTCGAGCCCGTGGATTGGCGGCGATCTCGGCGTCCGTCGGGGTCAGCGACGGCTTCGTGACGAGGCGCAGACGCGGCAGCCGGCCGCAGACGCAGACCGGCACCGACGGCGGACAGATGCAGCCCTTCCGCTCGGCGTCGAGGAACCGCTTCACGATCCGATCCTCGAGGGAGTGGTAGCTGAGGACGACGAGCCGTCCGCCGGGCCGCAGGAGGTCGACCGCGGCTGCCAGGGCGTCCTCGAGGGCGTCGAGCTCCTCGTTGACGGCGATCCGCAGCGCCTGGAACACGCGCGTCGCCGGGTGGATCCGCCGGCGACCCGGGGGGCCGTGCGGGGCGACCCGTTCGACGAGTGCGGCGAGCTCTTCGGCGGTGGCGATCGGGGCGACGGCGCGGGCAGCGACGATCGCCCGGGCGATGCGCGGCGCGTGCGGCTCCTCGCCGAAACGGCGGAAGAGCGCCGTCAGCTCGCTCGCGTCGAGGCTGGCGAGGAGGTCCCGGGCCGGGACGCCGCGACGGGTGTCGAACCGCATGTCGAGCGGTCCGCCGGCGCGGAAGCCGAATCCGCGATCCGTCTCGGCGAGCTGGAAGCTGGACAGGCCCAGGTCGAACAGCATGCCGTCGACGGCCGGGAAGCCCGCCGCCGGGGCAACCGTCCGCAGTTCGCGGAAGTTCGCCTGGCGAAGGACCACGCGGTCGCCGAACCGGGCCAGGCGCTCGCCGACTCTGGCGATGGCCGCCCCGTCGGCATCGAGACCGAGGAGGCGGCCATCAGGGTTGGACGCCTCCAGGATCCGCTCGGTATGCCCACCGCCGCCGACGGTGGCGTCGATCTGAAGGCTGCCGGACGCGGGCTAGAGCATCGACATGACCTCCTCCGCCAGCACCGGCATGATGCCGTTCCTTCATCTCTCCTCCACCATCGACGGACGGATCCCGAGCGGATCCTGAAAGCGCATGTGGTCCGCCTGTAGATCCCGATGCCCTGGAGGGCCTTCGCGAGCTTGTCGGGGTCCTCGAGTCCCGCCGGTAGTCGTCCCAGCGGGCCGGGGCCCAGATCTCGGCGTGGTCGCGCGAGCCGACGATGACGGCTTCACCCTGGAGGCCCACCATCTCGCGCAGGTAAGTCGGAATGAGCACCCTCCCCTGCCCGTCGAGCGTTGCCTCGACGGCGCCGGCGAAGATGAATCGCTGAAAGAGCCGCGACGGCATCGTCCGTGATCTGGAGCGTCGCGACCTTGTCGGCCAGGGCGTTCCAGCCGGCGTTCGTGTGGATCGCGAGGCAGGAGTCCAGCCAACGCGAAACGACGGCGCCGCTGTCGAGCTGGGCGCGGAACTTCGAGGGGACGGCGATCCGTCCCTTGCCGTCCACCGAGTGCCGGTACTCGCCGGTGAACACTTGACGGGCTTCCCCATTGGCGGATTGGTCTGGAAGCGGCGCGTGGTTCGGATCTACCCCACTTTGGGCCACTTCTCACCACATCCCCGCATTCTAGCGCGCAAAGGTGCTCCGTCAATGGGCTGTTTTGCGTAGAGCGGCGTGGTACGGCCCCGAGCGGTGACGTCGCGGGCTCGCGGCGGCGGTCCGGTCGCGGCCCCGACGCTGGACGCCGCGGCGGCGGCCGTCCGGGCCGGCCCGGTCGCGGCCCCGACGCTGCCCGCCGGTCGCGGCCCCGGTTTCCGCCCCGGTTTCGCTCATACGTTCCTGGTGAGAGCGTTGGCAACAGTTCGACCCGCCCCGACGTGCCGCGAACTCGCACCGCCACCCGATTGATGCCGCGCGCACGCATCATCGGGAGGCGCCGACCGGCGCGCCGGCCCCGGCGACTCCGCTAATGCTCCCCGTGGGAGCGTATGGCTGGATCGTGGGGCGGCCGGGCGTCGCGGCAGCGGGGTGGGTCAAGGCTCGCGGCGGGAGCGGCGCGGACCGGGCAGCGACGGGGCGGACCGCGGCGGGCCGGGCAGGCGGGCCGCGAGCTCGCGGCGGGCCGCGGCTCGCGCGGGAGCGGCTCCGAATCGTGTCCGCCCCGGACCCCTCCGCAGGAGCCGACCCCTCAACCGGGGACGGCGCCCTCGGCGAGGGAGGCCATGTCGGGCAGCGTCAGGTCGGGTGTCGCCTCGGCCGGCGGTGTCGCCCCTGAGCCCGGGCGGTCCCGGCGACGATCGATCCAGACAGTCGTCAGACCGAGGGCCCTGGCCGGGACGTGGTCGTGGAAGAGGCTCTGGGCGACATGCAGGATCCGGTCCCGCGGCAGCCCATTCGCTCGAACGCCACGTCGAAGTTGTGTGGATCCGGCTTGTAGCTTCCGGCCTGCTGGGCAGTGACGATCCAGTCGAACGTCACGCCGAGGCGCCGGTTCGAGAGCGCGAACAGGTCGTCGTCGCAGTTCGTGATGACGCCGAGCCGGAAACGAGTTGCAAGGCGGGCGAGGGCCGCAGCCGAGTCCGGAAACGCCGGCCACTCCCCGACCGAGCCGGCAAACCTCGCGGCCCCGTCGTCCGCCACCTCGACCCCGAAGTCGCGGCCGACCCGCCGGCTCGCCTCGGCGAGGATGTCGCGGTAGCGCCGGTACGGACCGGCCTCGAGCGCCGCCTCGTGGATTCCGTAGCGCTCGAGCAGCTCCTCCGCATCCGGTGCGAGGCCGTGGGCCGCGAGCACCCGTGCGAGGCCGCTCGAGATCCCCGCCTCCCAGTCGATCAGCGTCCCGTAACAGTCGAACGTCAGCGCCTCGAAGCGCGAGAAGTCGAACCCGGTCATCTCAGCGCGTCGGCGGCGGCAAGCGGATCTTGTCGCCGGCGCGGATGGTGGCCGGGTCCGTGATCCGGGGGTTCATGGCGAGCACGGTCTCGTACGCGACCCCGAAGTAGTTCGCGATGCTCCTGAGGTTGTCGCCCGACCGGACCGTATAGATCCAGCAGTCCTTCGTTCCCGGACACGGCACGAGGAGCGCGTAGCGGTCGCTCGTCGGCCGCGGGGTCGCGGTCGGCGCCGGGGTAGGCGTTGGCACCGGGGTCGGCGCCGGCGTGACGGACGGCGTCGGACTGGGAGTGGCCGACGGCGTCGGGGAGGCCGTCGCGGTCGGCGAGGCGGTGGGGATCGCGACGGTCGGGCCCGGACTCGGCGACGCGAGTGCCGCTGCCTCTGACCCCGAGGCCTGGCTCACGACGGCCACGGCCGGCTGGATCGTGGCAAGCGGCATGGTCAAGCCACCCCGCACGAGCAGGAACCCGACCGACGCCGCCGCCGCGGCGACCAACGTCATTGCGGCGACCACGACCGCCGTCGATGGGCCTCGATCGCGGGGCGCATGCGCCGTTGCCTTCCGGCGGATGAGGTCCCCCTGGAGGAAGAGCGGGCAGTTGCCATGGCCCGAGGTCAGGCAGACGAACTCCTGCTGGCGGGCGGACTGGGGCTGCGGTCCGCCGACGGCCACGCAGCGATTCGCGTCGTCGGGCGCATCGATCGGCGGCCCGATGATCCCGCCGCGATGGGTTCGGAAGAACGGGCACGTTTCGCGCTCGTGAGAGCTGGGCCGGAGGTGGGCTGGATCCATGACCGCGGGCGATGCGGCCGGACCACTCGCGGGGCCGCCAGCCGGGCCGGACGCGCGCTCCGGGCCCGGATCGGCCTGGCCGTACGCCTCCTGCACGAACCCTCCGCGTTTTCCTCCTCACCGGTCGGCGCGGAGTCTAGTACGTTTGGCAGGTTGTCGTCACAACTGCCCGGGTGCTAGGCTCGGCCGCCCACGAGCGTGCGCCCTCTTTCGACCGAGGCCCAGTTTCGCAATATGGCCCTGCCCCTGCCCCTGCCGCCATCGGACCCCGATGCGTATCGTCTCGCCCCGCAACGGATCAAGCGCTGCACGTTCCGGCGCCTCATCCAGGTCGAGGCAGGCGCCAACCGACTCTACGACGTGGATTGCCTGCTCCCGGATCGCCGCGTCCCGATCCCCCTGGGCGACCTCGACTCCGCCTCGCCGATCTGCAACTCGTGCACGGCTGCCCACACGTTCCGCCCGGACGAGGATTAGGCCGCCCGCCGCGAGCGCCGGCCCGGCCAGGGCCCGTGCGTTGTGTCGTCAGCGAGGCGGTCTGTACGCCGAGTTCTGTCCCGGCGGCGCCGAAGCGTCGCACGGGGATGGCCATCCATCTATGGCCGTCGGTTGCCCGACGGCTCGTGCGGCCGACCCGAGGGCTGGGCAGCGCACCTCTCCCCCGAACGGGTTGCCCCGCACGAGTTGCGCCCTCCTATTTGGCCTTGCTCCGGGTAGAGTTTGCCGCGTTTCACTCCGGCCCCGAAGGGCCGGCATCGTCACTGTGGCACTGGTCCTCGCCTCGCGGCGGACGGGAGTTACCCGCTACCCTGCGCTGAGGAGCTCGGACGTTCCTCACGCGACCGGGTTGCCCCGGCCACGCGCGGCCATCCGACCGCCTCGCTGACCGACCCAGTCTACCGCCGGGCCAGCCTCAGGCCGGGACGGCATCGACGACGAGGACGATCTCGCCACCCGGCCCGCTCAGCACGAGCCGCCCATGCTGGTCGATGGATGCGGACGTGACCTGCGTCAACGCCGTGCCGAAGGCCGCTTCGACAGCCGCCCACGCCTGCTCGACGCAGGCCCTCGTAGTCATTGCCAGCAGGTCGAAGGTGATCGCGCCGGTCGACGGGTCGTATCTGTACTGCCCCGAATACGAGTTGCAGCCGCCCGAGCCCTTCACCTGGTCGGCCGAGAACGACATTGTCGGCTCGTCGCCGACGACCAGCGGTTTTCCGAAAACCGAGACGGCCCGCCAGATGGTGCCCGTGAGGGTCGTGGGATGGGCCACCCGCGTGAGGTCCGATGGAGAACACGCGAGCAGCAATAGGCCCGCGAGCAAGAGCATCGCGAGACGGGCAGGCGTCTTCATGGCCGCGAGACGGCCGACGCGCGGCTCATGTTCCAGGTCGTCGGACCACCGACGCCGGCCCCCCTGCCTGGGCACGATCGATCGCCTCGTTGGCCAGCGCATCCGCGGCCGAGTTCTGCGCCCGCGGGACGTGGACCGCCGACCAGCGATCGAACGTCCGGAGCGTCGACCGGGCCGCCTCCCAGAGCGGGATCAGCTTCGCGTCCTTGACCCGCCAGCGGCCCGCGAGCTGTTCGACGATCAGCTTGGAGTCGAGATACATCGCGACCTCGCGGGCCCCCAGCTCGCGGGCGAGCTCGAGCGCGCGGACGACCCCCGTGTACTCCGCGACGTTGTTCGTCTGGACGCCGAGATAGTCCGAGATCGAGGCGTCGGCGGGCGCCCGTGGGTCGCGGGCATCGGTTCGCGAGGCATCGATGAGGACGGCCCCGGCGGAGGCGGGACCGGGATTGCCGCGGGCCGCCCCGTCGGTCCGGATGATCAGTCGCAGAGCGTCCTGCCGGGCGTCGTCGGAGGGCGCAGGCCACAGCGTCGGCTCGCGGTCGCGATCGGGGGCGCTCAGGTCGTGTCTCCGTCCGAGGGGGGCAGCGCACCCGGCCCGCCGCCTGCGGGTGCGTCGCCGGAGCGATCGCCGCGGAGCTTGCGCCAGACGAACTGGATCGGGTCGTAATACCGGTCCGCGACCCGTTCCTTGAGCGGAATGATCGCGTTGTCGGTGATCCTGATGTGCTCCGGGCAGACCTCCGTGCAGCATTTGGTGATGTTGCACAGCCCGATCCCGCCCTCGTGCCGAAGGTGACCGGTTCGATCCGCGGTGTCCATCGGGTGCATCTCGAGGCCGGCGCTCCGGACGAGGTAGCGCGGACCCATGAACGGCTGCTCCGTCTCGTGGTTGCGCAGCACGTGGCAGACGTCCTGGCACAGGAAGCACTCGATGCACTTGCGGAACTCCTGGACCCGCTCGATGTCCTCCTGCTGCCAGCGCCACGTCTCCTGCGGCTGATCGGCCGGCGGCTGGAACGGGGGGATGCGGCGGTTGACCTCGTAGTTCCAGGAGACGTCGGTCACCAGGTCGCGGATGAGCGGGAACGCGCGCATCGGCTCGACAGTGATTGTCTCGTCCGGCTCGAAGTCCGACAGGCGCGTCTTGCACATGAGGCTCGGCCGTCCGTTCACCTCGGCACTGCACGAACCGCACTTCGCGGCCTTGCAGTTCCAGCGGACGGCGAGGTCGGGCGCCTCGTGGGCCTGGATCCAGTGGATGGCGTCGAGGACGACCATCCCCTCCTCCACCGGCACGTCGTACTCCTCGAAGATGCCCTTGGTCGCGGGCGTCCCGCGAAAGACGCTGAAGTGGACGTCGGGCATCAGCTCACCTCCATCGCGATGAGCTGGCGAAGGTCATCCGGCAGGCCCGGCAGCGGCGAGGTCTGGACCTTCATCGTGTCGCCGTCGCGCCGGACGACGCTGTTCAGCCTGGACCACTTCTCGTCGGGCTCGGGGAAGTCGAGCCGGCTATGGGCGCCGCGACTCTCGCGGCGCTGCTTTGCGCTGCGCGCGACCGCCTCCGACACGATCAGCATGTTGCGCAGCTCGTGGACGAGTCCCCAGCCCGGGTTGTAGGCACGGCCGCCGGAGACCCGGATCGACGACCAGCGCGCACGAAGGTCGCCGAGACGGCCGATCGCCTCATCGAGGTCCTTCTCCGTCCTGAAGATACCGACGTACGTCGACATCACCGACTGCAACTCCTCGTGGAGGCGATGCGGGTCCTCGCCCGTGCCGGGCTCGAGGGGCGCAAGCAGCTCCGCGGCGGCCGACTGGATGGCCGTCGGGTCGACATAGGCGCCGTCGCCATGGGTCGCCGCATACGCCGCCGCCCCGGCTCCCGTTCGCTGGCCGAAGACGAGCAGGTCCGACAGTGAGTTGCCGCCCAGGCGGTTCGCCCCGTGCAGCCCGGCCGCGACCTCGCCCGCGGCAAAGAGGCCGGCTCGCGTCGTGGCGCCCGTGTCGGCGTCGACGCGGATCCCGCCCATCATGTAGTGCGTCGTCGGGCCGACCTCCATCGGGCCCGTTGTGATGTCGACGTCCGCGAGCTCCTTGAACTGGTCGTACATCGAGGGCAGCTTGCGGCGGACGTGCTCGGGCGGCAGGTAGCTGATGTCGAGGAAGACGCCGCCATGCGGTGATCCCCGGCCCTCACGGACTTCCGTGTAGATCGCCCGGGCGACATTGTCGCGGGTCGAGAGCTCCGGAGGGCGGCGCGCGTCCGTCCGGCCGCCGGTGCTCTGGGCGTCAACCCAGCGCGTGGCCTCCTCGTCGGTACGCCGCGTACTCGTTGCGGCGGTCCTCGGGGAGGTACCTCCACATGAACCGCTCGCCGTCCTTGTTGCGGAGGATCCCGCCCTCGCCGCGGACGGCCTCCGTGACGAGCAGGCCGCGGACGCCGGGCGGCCAGACCATCCCCGTCGGGTGGAACTGGACGAACTCCATGTCGATGAGCTCGGCGCCGGCGAGGTAGGCAAGGGCCTGGCCGTCACCGGAGTACTCCCAGGAGTTCGACGTGACGGTGTAGGACCGGCCGATGCCGCCGGTGGCAAGGACGACCGCGTTGGCCGGAAAGACCAGCGGCTCGCCCGTCGTCCGCCGATAGCCGAACGCCCCCCTGATCCGGTCGGGCCGGGCCAGGAGGTGGGTGATGATGCATTCCATGTAGACCGTGATCCCGGCCGCGACGGCCCGGTCCTGGAGCGTCCGGATCATCTCGAGCCCCGTCCGATCGCCGACGTGGGCAAGGCGCGGGTACGTAGTGGCCGCCGAAGGGGCGCTGGAGGATCCGCCCGTCGCGGGTGCGATCGAAGACCGCGCCCCAGGACTCGAGCTCGCGGACCCGGTCCGGCGCCTCCTGGGCGTGGAGCTCGGCCATCCGCGGGTTGTTGATCAGCTTCCCGCCGACCATCGTGTCGCGAAAGTGGACCTGCCAGCGGTCCCGGTCGTCGACGTGACCCATGGCGGCCGCCACGCCACCTTCCGCCATGACCGTGTGGGCCTTGCCCAGCAGCGACTTGCAGACGAGCCCGACCGAGGCGCCCTGCGACGCCGCTTCGATCGCCGCCCGCAGGCCCGCGCCGCCGGCACCCACGACGAGCACGTCGTGCGGGAATCGCTCCGGTCCGTCGCTCACAGCAGGATGGCCGGGTCGGTCAGGATGCCCAGCGACAGCAGGTGGACGTAGAGGTCGGCGACGACGACCGAGACAAGGCTCGCCCACGCCCAGACCATGTGCCGCTCGTTGAGCGCGCTCATGCGCTTCCAGAGAGCGTGGCGCGTCCGGTTGACCCGCGTGCAGGAGAAGCAGTCGAGCCGTCCGCCGACGATGTGCCGGAGCGAGTGGCACGACGACACGTAGCCAGCGAGCAGGACGGTGTCTGCCAGGAGCAGCACGCTGCCGAGCCCGAGGCGGAGCCTGCCGTCCGGCAGGAACGAGCCGGCGACCTCGACCACGTGGACGACGAGGAGAAGCAGCGCGCCGTAGAGGAAGAGCCGGTGGAGGTTCTGGAGGATGAACGGGAAGGCCGCCTCCATCCGGTAGCGACGATGGATCGTCGGCTCACCCACGGCGCAGGCGGGCGGATCCGCGAGGTACGCCCGGTAGTAGGCGCGCCGGAAGTAGTAGCAGGTCACCCGGAACCCGATCGGGATCCAGAGGGTCAGGATCGCCGGCGACAGCCAGGGCGGCAGGCCGGTCTCGCGGAAGAACGGGGCGAAGAACGGCGACGTATAGCCGAAGGCGTCGTAGTCGACCCCGAACAGCGGCTTCCAGAGGAGGGCGCTGAACACCGAGTAGAGCACGAGCACTGCCAGCCAGAACCCGATTCCCAGCGGCGACGCCCACCAGGCATCCCGCCGGGTCGTGGCCCCGAAGCCAGCAGGAGCAGTTCCGGGCGGCTTGAGCGGCGTGCTGATCGTGGTCATGGCTGGGTCCGCTCGGCGCTCAGGCCGTGGCCGAGGCGACGTGTTCGAGCCGGGCGATGATCGCGTCGGCGAAGGCACTCGTACCGGCAGTCCCGCCGAGGTCGTACGTGACGGTCTCGCCCGCAGCGATCACGTCGCGGATCGCGCGCTCCAGGCGGTCGGCCACCTCGGGATGGCCGAGGTGACGCAGCATCAGCGCGCCGGATAGGATCATCGCCGTCGGGTTTGCCCTGTCCTGCCCGGCGTACTTCGGGGCGGAACCGTGCACGGGCTCGAAGACCGCTGCCTCCGTCCCGATGTTCGCGCCGGGCGCGACACCCAGTCCGCCGACGAGTCCTGCACACAGGTCCGACACGATGTCGCCATACAGGTTCGGCAGCAAGAGGACGTCGTACAGCTCCGGCTTCTGGACGAGCTGCATGCACATGTTGTCGACGATCCGGTCCTCGAACTCGATCCGGCCGTCGTAGTCGGCGGCGACCGTCCGGCAGCTCTCGAGGAAGAGGCCATCCGAGAGCTTCATGATGTTCGCCTTGTGGACCGCGGTGACCTTGTGGCGACCGTTCGCGACCGCGTAGTCGAACGCGTACCGCGCGATCCGCTCCGAGGCGTACCGGGTGATGATCTTGATGCTCTCGGCGGCGTCGGGCCCGACCATGTGCTCGATGCCGGCGTAGAGGTCCTCGGTGTTCTCGCGGACGATGACGAGATCGACATCCTCGTAGCGCGTCGTCAGGCCCTTGATCGAACGTGCCGGCCGGAGGTTCGCATACAGCCCGAGGATCTGGCGGAGCGTGACGTTGACGCTCCGGAATCCCGAACCGACGGGCGTGGTGATGGGGCCCTTGAGGGCCACCTTGTTGCGCTTGATCGACTCGAGGACGTGCTCAGGGAGCGGCGTTCCGAACTCCGCGATGACCGCCTCTCCCGCGTCGACCTTCTCCCACTCGAACTCGACTCCGGTCGCGTCGAGCACGCGGCGAGTCGCTTCCGCCAGCTCCGGCCCGATGCCGTCGCCGGGGATCAAGGTCACACGGTGGGCCATGGGGCCATTCTAGCGACGCGAGTGGGACAGCGGCGGCCGGCTCCCGGAAGGTGGCCCGCGCGCGCTACCATCTCCCTCCCCGGCCTCAGCCGCCATCCCCGCCATGGAGCGCCCGTCGCGTGAAGATCCAGGAAGCCGACGCCAAGTCGCTCCTCGTCGCCCAGGGCCTGCCGGTCCCGGACTGGGTGGTCGCCCGCACGGCGGAGGAGGCCCGCGCCGCTTCGGAGCGCTTCTTCGCCGCGGGCTTCGCCCAGGTCGTCATCAAGGCGCAGGTCCTCGTCGGGGGTCGCGGCAAGGCCGGCGGGGTGAAGCTCGCGGGCTTCGCGGACCAGGCCGAGGCGGTCGCCCGCTCGATCCTCGGGATGGAGATCAAGGGAATCACCGTCCGGAAGGTGCTCGTCGCGCCGGGCGCGGACATCGTCAAGGAGTTCTACCTGTCGGCCGTCCTCGATCGAGCGGCCGGGCGGATCCTCCTCATGGGCTCGTCGGAGGGCGGCGTCGAGATCGAGACGGTCGCCGAGGAGCGACCGGACGCAATCGTCACGCGTCACGCCGACCCGATGCTCGGCCTCCTCGACTTCCAGGCGCGGGAGCTCGCCTTTGCGATGGGCCTGGGCGGGCATCTCAAGGCGGCCGTCGCCATCGCGAAGGGGCTCGTCCGGACGATGAAGGCGTACGACGCTGACCTCGTCGAGATCAATCCGCTCGCGATCATCCGGGAGCCGGGCGCCGACGGGACGGCGGTCGAAAAGCTCGTCTGCCTCGACGCCAAGATCACGCTCGACGACTCCGCGCTCCCGCGCCACCCGGAGCTGGAGCTGCTCCGCGATCCGGACGAGGAGGACCCGGCGGACCGCGCGGCTCGGGCAGCGGGCCTGACGTTCATCAAGCTCGACGGATCGATCGGCTGCATGGTCAACGGGGCGGGCCTGGCGATGACGACGATGGACCTCGTCAAGCGGGCGGGCGGCGAGCCGGCGAACTTCCTCGACATCGGCGGCGGCGCACGAGCCGACAAGGTCGCGGCGGCGATGCGGATCATCCTGGCCGACCCGAAGGTGAACGCGATCCTCGTCAACATCTTCGGCGGGATCACCCGAGGCGACGAGGTCGCCCGCGGCCTGATCGAGGCACGGGCCCAACAGGAGCGGGATGTCCCGATGGTCGTCCGGATCGTCGGGACGAACGCGGAGGAGGCGGCGGCGCTGCTGACCGAGGCGCGGTTCGAAACCGCCGCCACTCTCGACGAGGCGGCGGCGAAGGCCGTCGACTTCTCCCACGCGGCGGGAACGGCGGGGAACCCGGCATGAGCATCCTCATCGGCCCCGCGACGCGGCTCCTCGTCCAGGGAATCACCGGCCGCGAAGGCGAGTTCCACTCCCGGGCGATGGCCGAGTACGGCACCCCGATCGTCGCCGGCGTGACGCCGGGCAAGGGTGGCCAGACCGCGCTCGACGGGCGCGTCCCGGTCTTCGACACGGTCGCCGACGCCGTCCGCGAGACCGGCGCGAACACGTCCTGCATCTTCGTCCCGGCCGCCGGCGCGCCGGACGCGGTGATGGAAGCGGCGAGCGCCGGGATCGCGGCGATCTTCTGCATCACGGAGGGGATCCCCGCCCTCGACATGGTCCCCACCGTGGAGCTGGTACGTGCGGCGGGCGCGCGGCTGGTCGGGCCGAACTGCCCCGGCGCCACGTCGCCGGGGAGTGCCAAGGTCGGCATCATCCCGGGCTCGGTCCACCGTGAGGGCCGGGTCGGGGTCGTGTCGCGGTCCGGGACGCTCACGTACGAGGCCGTCCAGGCGATGAGCGACGCGGGGCTCGGCCAGTCGACGTGCATCGGGATCGGTGGCGACCCGGTCGTCGGGACGACGTTCCTCGATGTCCTCCAGCTCTTTGCCGCCGACCCCGACACGGACGCGATCGTCCTCATCGGTGAGATCGGCGGGGCGGCGGAGGAAGAGGCGGCCGCCTGGGCCGCCGAGAACCTCCAGGGCACGCCGATGGCAGCGTTCATCGCCGGCCGGACCGCGCCCGAGGGCAAGCGGATGGGCCACGCCGGGGCGATCATCTCGGGCGGCCGCGGCACCGCCGCCTCGAAGGTCGCCGCGCTCGAGGCAGCCGGGATTCGCGTGGCCGGCTCGCCGACGGAGCTCCCGGCGATCCTGCGCGACGCCGGCTATCGCGGCTGAGCGGCGGACGATGCAGCTCGCCGACGTCCGCTACCTGATTGCGTTCGACCACTGGGCGACGCGGAGGATCCTCGACGCGGTCGAGCGTGACGGCGGGGTCGACGAGGCGACGTGGTCGGCCACCAACGTGATCGACGAACGGGGCCTAGGCGGGATCCTCGTCCACCAGCTCGGGTCCACGCAGCGCTGGCGCCACGGGCTCGCCGAGACCGGCGAGAAGCCGCGCCCGGAGCGGGGCCCGCTGCCGACGCCGGCGGCCCTGCGCGCCGCCTGGGAGGTGGAGTGGCAGGTCTTCGATGCGTGGCTCGGCACGCTCGACGACGCCTGGCTCCTCCGCACGGACGAAGGCGTCCCCTTCTGGCAGATGCTCGCCCACGTCGTCAATCACGGGACCCAGCACCGCTCCGAGGCCGCGGCGCTGCTGACCGCCGTTGGCCGCTCGCCGGGCGACCTCGACATGATCGTCTTCGCCGAGGAGCTGGCGAAGGCCGGCTGATGGGTGCCCTGATGGATCTGGTCGCCGGCGACGCGCGGGAGATCCTGCTCGCGCTGACGATCGACGACTGGGCCGCGCTCGCCGACCGGACGCGGTTCGACGCGCATCTCTCGCTGGGCGGCGGCCTCGACCCGACCTGGCTCGATCTCTTCTCGGAGGCGGTCCGGACGGTGACCGGGAGCGATGTGCCGCCCGACTTCATCGATGCCCGTGTCGAGCTCGATGGGCGCGGGCAGCTTGCCGAACGGTCGATCGAGCGGGTCGACCCGAGGTGGCTCGAGGCAGTCGCCCTCATCGCGGACCGGGAGATCGACGCGGTCGCCGGGCGCTGGATCGACCTGGTCGAGGAGGACCTCGGCGAGCTGCCGCGCGAGGAGAAACCCTGGATCCGGCAGCTCGCCGGCGAGATCGTCCGCTTCGCGCGGGAGGCCGATCGCGCGCAGGACATCCTGTTTGCCTGGGCGCTCTGACCGCTCGCCATGACCGACCCGGCGGATGCCGTCCGCGCCAACAAGGCGCTGTGGGACGAGTGGACCCGGATCCACGAGACCTCCGAGTTCTACGATCTCGAGGGCTTCAAGCGCGGCGGCTCGCGGATCCGCCAGTACGAGCTCGACGAGATCGGGCCGGTCGATGGACTCGACCTGCTCCACCTGCAGTGCCACTTCGGGATCGACAGCCTGTCGTTCGCCCGTCTCGGGGCCCGCGTGACGGGGGCCGACTTCAGCCAGGCCGCCGTCGACCTGGCCGAATCGATCGCGGTCGAGATCGGCCATCCGGACGCGCGCTTCGTGCGGTCCGACCTGTTCGATCTCCCGGACATCCTCGACGCTGATTTCGACCTCGTCTACACGTCACGCGGGGTGCTCGGCTGGCTGCCGGACATCCGGCGCTGGGCCCAGGTCGTCGCCCATTTCGTCCGGCCCGGCGGACGGTTCTACATCACCGAGATCCACCCGGTCGCAAACGCCTACGAGAACGAGGGCGTTCAGCCCGGTGAGCTCCGACTCACCTACCCGTATTGGGAGCATCGGGAGCCGCTCGCATTCCCCGTCCAGGGCTCCTATGCGGAGCCGACCGCAACGATCGCGACGCCGACGGAGTTCGGCTGGGATCACGGCCTCGGCGAGATCGTGACGGCGCTGATCGACGCCGGATTCCGGATCGACTCGCTGCGCGAATACCCGTTCGCAGAGTGGCGGCTCGACTTCCTCGTCGAAGGCGACGACGGGAACTGGCGACTCCCGGCCGGCACTCCCGGCGAACTGCCGCTGTTCTTCTCGATCCTCGCCACGAAGCCCGCGACGGGCGCTCAGTAGCCGAGGGCCGACCAAGCGGGGCCGCCGGGAGCCTCGATCAGCTCGACGAGGACACCGTGGCAGCTCCGCGGGTGGAGGAACGCAACCGGACCCTCAGCGCCCTTCCGCGGCGAGGTGTCGATGAGCTCGATCCCGTCGATCTCGAGCCGCAGGAGCGTCTCTGCTAGGTTTGCGACCTCGAAACAAACGTGATGGACGCCCTCGCCGCTCTTGGCGAGGAACCTGGCCACGCCGGTCGTGTCGTCGGTCGGCTCGACGAGCTCCATCTTCGACTCCCCGACCGGCAGGAAGGCGATCCGGACCCGGTCAAGCGCCATCTCCTCGACCACATCGAGCTCGAGGCCCAGCGAGTCCCGCCAGAACGCGAGGGCCGGCGCCATGTCCTTCACGATCACCGCCACGTGATGGATCCGCCCGAGTCGGCGGATCTGGTCGGGGACGCGGTCGGCGGTCTGCTTGTCAGTCACGTCACGGAGCGTAGCGCCTCGATCAAACGGTGATCAGCTCGCGATGCTCGCCCCACGCCGTTCGGAGGCGGTCGCTGATCTCGCCGACCGTCGCGTAGGCGTTGACGGCATCGATCAAGGCTGGCAGGAGGTTCACCTCGCCGCGAGCGCACTCCTCGAGGCGCTTCATGCCGATCTCCCAGGCGATTGGATCGCGCTCCGCTCGGACCCGCCGGACCCGCTCGATCTGGCGCCGTTCCCCTTCCGGATCGATCCGCTGGATCGCCGGGGCGACGCTCCGGGCCGCGTCGTCGCGGAAGCGGTTGACCCCGACGACGACCTGGTCGCCGGCCTCGATCGCCTGCTGGACGCGATACGCGGACTCCTGGATCTGGCGCTGCTGGAAGCCGCCCTCGATCGCCGCGAGGGTCCCGCCCATCGCCTCGATCTCGTCGAGGTAGCCCTGGGCGGCCACCTCCAGCTGGCTCGTCAGCGACTCGACGAAGTAGGAGCCGGCGAGCGGATCGGGCGTGTCGGTCACGCCGCTCTCGTAGGCCAGGATCTGCTGGGTCCGGAGGGCGAGCCGGGCGCTCTCCTCGGTCGGCAGCGCGAGCGCCTCGTCGCGGGCATTCGTGTGGAGGCTCTGGGCGCCCCCGAGCACGGCCGACAGCGCCTGGACCGTCGTCCGGACGACGTTGTTGTCGATCGACTGGGCCGTCAGCGAGGAGCCGGCGGTCTGGACGTGGAAGCGGCACATCATCGACCGCTCGCTCGTGGCCCCGTACCGGTCCCTGACGATTCGGGCCCACATCCGGCGCGCCGCCCGGAACTTGGCGACCTCCTCGAACAGCTCCGACCAGGCGGCAAAGAAGAACGACAGCCGGCCGGCGAACTCGTCGATCGGCAGGCCTCGGGCGATCGCGGAATCGCAATAGGCGATCGCGTCGGCGAGCGTGAACGCCAGCTCCTGGGCGGCAGTCGCGCCGGCCTCCCGCATGTGGTAGCCGGAGATCGAGATCGTGTTCCAGCGCGGCAGCTCGCTCGCGCAGAACTCGAAGATGTCGGTCACGAGGCGCATCGACGGCCGCGGGGGGTAGATCCAGGTGCCGCGGGCGATGTACTCCTTGAGGATGTCGTTCTGGGTCGTCCCGGAGATCCGGTCGCGGGCGACACCCCGCTTCTCCGCGGCGGCCACGTAGAGCGCGAGGAGGATCGCCGCCGTCGAGTTGATCGTCATCGACGTGCTCACCTCGTCGAGCGGCAGGCCGTCGAGGAGGACCTCCATGTCGGCGAGCGAGCTGATCGGGACGCCGACCCGGCCCACCTCGCCCAGGGCTTCTGGCGCGTCCGAGTCGTAGCCCATCTGGGTCGGCAGGTCGAAGGCGACCGACAGCCCGGTCTGGCCCTGCTCGAGCAGGTACCGGAACCGCTTGTTCGTCTCTTCCGCGGTGGCAAAGCCCGCGTACTGGCGCATCGTCCAGAAGCGCGAGCGGTACATCGTCGGCTGGACACCCCGGGTGAACGGGAACTCGCCGGGCTGGCCCAGGTCGGCCGCCGGATCGAAGCCGAGCGCGTCGAGGTCGGCGGCCGTGTAGAGGTCCTGGACCTCGAGATCGGACGATGTCGCGAACCGCTCCCGTCGCTCAGGCGCCTGGGAGAGAGCCTTTGCCCGTGTCGTCGCGCGCCAGCGCTCGCGCTCCGCGTCGGTCATGCGAGCACCACCAGCAGGTCGCCGAGATCGATCGTCTCCCCCACCCCGACCGAGACGCGCTCGACGATCCCATCCCGTGGCGCCCGGAGCTCGTTCTGCATCTTCATTGCCTCGACCACGATGAGTGTCTGGCCGGCCGTGACCGTGTCTCCGACGGTGACCGCCACGGCGGCGACGCGCCCGGGGATCATGGCATGGACCTCGAGCGGGCCGATCCCGGACCCGTGCACGCGCGCACGGGTGGCTCGGGCTCGAAGGGCGGCGCGAGCGGTATCCTCGAGCTCCAGTTCGAACCGCCAGCCGTCGACGACGACCTCGACGATCCTGGGTCCTGCCGGACCGGCGGGCCGATCCTCGCCGATCAGGACGCGGACGTCGCGACCGTCGCTCGCGCGAACGACACCCCGACCGCGGCCCATCGACGCGACGGTGACCGCGTCCGGGTCGATGTCGAGCGGTCGGTCGCCCGGCAGCCGGCTGGCGGCCGCCGGCACGACGCGGACGGTCCGGGTTGTGCCGCGAGGGCCTCCGTCGGTCATCCCGGCCACCGGTCGACGGCCTCGTCGCGGGCAGCCTGACCCCAGCCGTCGTCGCGCCCGTTGCGGCCCCCAGGGGAAGCGCCGGACGCGGACGGGGCAACCGGCTCGGGACCAGCCGCGAGAGACGCGGCGGCAGTCGCGGCGATCCCGAGCGCCTCGCGACGATCGCCCTCGGCGGCCGGGTCCCACTCCTCGGCCACCCAGCCCGTCGACAGGGCCCCCGCTCGGAAGCCCTCGTGCGACGCCACGAAGCGGTGGAAGGGCAGCGTCGTCTGGATGCCGGTGACCTCGACCTCCCGAAGGACCCGGCCGAGCCGCGCGATCGCCGCATCCCGATCGACATCGACGACGAGCACCTTCGCGATCAGCGGGTCGTAGTCCGGCGGGACGCGATCGCCGGCCTCGAGGGCGGTATCGACCCGGACCCACGGCCCCGCCGGCATGCGCCAGCGCCCGATCCGTCCGGGCGCCGGTGCGAAGCCGCGGGCCGGGTCCTCCGCGGAGAGCCGGACCTCGATCGCATGTCGAGTCGGTCGTGAAGCGGCCGCGGACGCGGCGATCAGGCCTGCGGACAGGGGCCGGCCGGCTGCAACGAGGATCTGCTCCCGCACCAGGTCGACGTCGGCCACCAGCTCGGTCACGCCGTGCTCGACCTGGAGACGGGTGTTGACCTCGAGGAACCAGAACCTCCTGTCCTCGCCGAAGAGGAACTCCACCGTCGAGGCGCTACGCAGGGAGGCGGCACGCCCGAGCCGGACGGCAGTCGCGTGAAGATCGCGGCGCTCCTCGTCGGACAGGCCCGGCGCCGGCGACTCCTCAACGAGCTTCTGGTGGCGGCGCTGGAGCGAGCAGTCGCGCTCGCCGACGGCAACGATCGTGCCCTGGGCATCGCCCATCAGCTGGACCTCGATATGGCGGGCCGGCAGCACCTCGTGCTCGAGGTAGACCGACCCGTCGCCGAATGCCGACAGGGCCTCGGCGGCACATGCGGCCAGGGCCGCGGGCAGGTCGCTCGGCTCCACGACGCGGCGCATCCCCCGTCCCCCGCCTCCGGCTGCGGCCTTGACGAGCAACGGGAAGCCGATCCTCTCGGCCACGACGGCGAGCGCCTCGACCGCATCCGCGCGACCGACCAGCACGGGCTCGAGTGTTCCGGGGACGACCGGAACGTCGGCCTCGCGGGCGAGTCGTCTCGCGGCCACCTTGTCGCCGAGCATCCCGATCGTGTCGGGGGAGGGACCGACGAAGACGAGCCCCGCGGCCTCCACGGCGGCGGCGAACGATGCCCGCTCCGAAAGGAAGCCGTAACCGGGATGGACGGCCTCGCATTGACTCTCGACCGCCGCGGCGACAATGGCGTCCCCGAGGAGATAGCTCTCCGCTGGCGGCGCCGGACCCAGCCGGATCGCGATGTCAGCCGCCCGGACGTGGGCGGCGGTCGTGTCGGCGTCGCTGTAGACGGCGACCGCCTCGATGCCCAGCTCGTGACACGCGCGGATGATTCGCAACGCGATCTCGCCGCGGTTCGCGACGAGCAACCGGGTAAACGGCGGCGAACCGTCTTTGCGCAAAGACGCCGTCTGATCATTCCGCGCCGTCGCGGTCACAGCGGAATGTTGCCGTGCTTCTTGCGCGGATTGGTCTCACGTTTTCCGGCGAGCATCTCGAGCGCGGCGATCAGTCGCGGCCGCGTGTCGGACGGCACGATGACGTCATCGATGTAACCGCGCGCCGCGGCCACATACGGGTTCGCAAACTGTGCTTCGTACTCCGCGACGAGCCGGGTGCGTTCCCCGGCCGCATCGTCGGCCTCGGCGATGCGATCCCTGAAGATGATGTTGACGGCGCCTTCGACGCCCATCACGGCGATCTCCGCGGTCGGCCAGGCGAAGTTCATGTCGCCGCGGATGTGCTTGCTGCTCATGACGTCGTACGCGCCGCCATATGCCTTCCGAGTGATGACGGTCAGTTTCGGGACCGTCGCCTCGCAGTAGGCGAAGAGGAGCTTCGCGCCGTGACGGATGATTCCGCCGTGCTCCTGTCCGACACCCGGCAGGAATCCGGGGACGTCGACGAAGGTGACGAGCGGAACATTGAAGCAGTCGCAGGTCCGGACGAATCGGGCAGCCTTCGTCGAGGCGTCGATATCGAGCGCTCCGGCCAGCACCGCCGGCTGCTGGGCGACGATGCCGACACTGGTGCCGCCGAGTCGGGCGAACCCGACAATGATGTTCTGCGCCCAGCCCGGCTGGATCTCGAGGAAGTCGCGGTCGTCGACAATCGCTCCGATGACCTCGTGCATGTCGTATGGCTTCGACGGATCGTCGGGGACGATGCCGTCGAGCGCGGCCTCGCGCCGGTCGGCAGGGTCGGTCGACATCCGCACCGGAGGATCGGACAGGTTGTTCTGCGGCAGGTGGCCGAGAATCCGGCGCGTGACGGCGAGCGCCTCCGCCTCGTCCGCCATTGCGAGGTGGGCGACACCACTCTTCGTCGTGTGGGTCGTCGCACCGCCCAGGAGCTCGGCATCGACATCCTCATGGGTGACCGCCCTGACGACGTTCGGGCCGGTGACGAACATGAAGCTCGTCTCCTCGACCATTACCGTGAAATCGGTGATCGCCGGCGAATAGACCGCTCCCCCGGCACATGGGCCCAGGACGACGGAGAGTTGTGGCACCACGCCGGACGCCAGCGTGTTCCGAAGAAAGATGTCGGCGTAGCCACCGAGCGAGACGACTCCCTCCTGGATTCGGGCGCCGCCGGAATCGTTGAGGCCGATGATCGGTGCACCGACTTTCATCGCGAGGTCCATGATCTTGCAGATCTTCTCCGCATATGCCTCGCTGAGCGATCCGCCGAATACCGTGAAGTCCTGGCTGTAGACGAACACCAGCCGGCCATCGATCCGTCCGTGTCCGGTCACGACCCCGTCGCCGAGAATCACCTGTGCGTCGAGCCCGAAGTCGGAGGACCGATGGGTGACGAATGCGTCGAGCTCGACGAACGACCCCGGGTCGAGCAGCAGGTCGAGGCGCTCACGCGCCGTCAGCTTGCCACGACCATGCTGCTGGGCGATCCGGTCTTCGCCGCCGCCGAGCCGGGATTCGGCCCGCATCGCCTGCAGTCGCGCAATTCGTTCGTCATTTGTCGGCAACGTATTTCTCCGCTGACCGTCTTTGCGCAAGGACACGTGCCATGATAGAGGGCCGCGAAACCGGGCTCCGTCACTGCTTGCGCCCCGGCCACCTGTCCACAGAATCGGTGAACAACTCGGAAACTGTGTGGATAACCCGGACGGTCAGCCACAGCCAACCTCGGTTAGCATGGGGCCGACCCACGACAGATCCTCACGGTCCGAGCCCCGCCACCAACGTTTTCGAGGTGATATCCCGGTGACGCACGTGATCGCGATCGCGAATCAAAAGGGCGGCGTCGGCAAGACCACGACCGCGATCAACCTCGCCGGAGCGCTCGAGGAAGAGGGCTTTCGCATTCTCTGTATCGACATGGATCCGCAGGCGAACCTCACCGCCGGGCTCGGGATCAACCTCAACACCGTCGAGCGCTCGATGGCCGACGTCCTGGCGGACGGTCGGGCGACGTTGCCGGAGATCATCCGGCCGACCGAGAGCGCCGGGATCGACGTCGCGCCGGCGAACATCGATCTTGCAAGCACCGAAGGAGAGTTGTTCACCGCGTTGGGACGCGAGCAGGTCCTTCGCGATGCACTCGAGGATCGTGTCGATGCCTATGACTACGTCCTGATCGATTGCCCGCCGAACCTCGGCCTGCTGACGGTCAACGGGTTGGTGGCCGCGAACAGCGTGATCATTCCGGTCCAGACTCAGTACTACGCGATGAAGGGATTGAACAACCTCGTCAAGGTCATCAACATGATCCGGATGAAGTTGAACCGCGACCTGCAAATCCTCGGGCTGCTGCCCACGTTCTACGATGCTCGGACGAACCTCGCCCGGGATATGCTCGACGAGTTGCGGGTCGTCGGTGACCACCACGTCTTCAACAGCATCATCCGCAACACGGTAAAGCTCGGCGAAGCCCCGCTCGCCGGGCGGCCGATCACGAGCTATGCCGGTCAGTCCGAAGCCGCGAGAACCTATCGCGATCTCGCCCGGGAGGTGATCGATCTTGGCCAGGCCTGACTTCCGAGCCGCCGCAGCGCGACGCCTCTCCGAGGAGAGTGAGCTCTCGCCCTCAATCATCAGCCTGCTCTCGTCCGAGAACGCCGGGCGCAGCGTCGGTGTCCGGGTCATCCCGGTCGACCGGATCGAGTCGAATCCCCAGCAGCCGCGGATGGTCTTCGATGCCGACGCGCTGCACGAGCTGTCCTCGTCCATCCGCGAGCACGGCGTCCTGCAACCGATCCTCGTCCGACCGCTGGGCAGCAACCGCTATCAACTCGTCGCCGGCGAGCGTCGCTGGCGCGCGTCGAAGGAGGCAGGGCTCGAGACGATCCCCGCCCTCGTCGAGGAGCTGGACGACGACACGGCCCTCGAGATCTCGATCATCGAGAACCTCCAGCGCGAGGACCTCTCGCCGCTCGAGGAAGCGGCGATGTACGACCGGATGGTCAGGGAGCACGGCTACAGCATCCGCAAGCTGGCGGAGAAGCTCGGCAAGGACAAGGGCTATCTCGAGAACCGCCTTCGCCTCGCGGACGCGCCGGAAGAGATCCGGGCGCTGGTGTCTGTACGCAAAGACACCCTGTCTCACGCGTATGAGCTTCTCAAGGTCACCGACGAGCGGAAGCGGCGCCGCCTGGCTGCCCGGGTGGCCAGCGGCGAGCTGTCGCTCGTCAAGCTCCGCGAGAAGATCGACGGTCGCCCGCCGCGGCAGCGTGCCGTGCCGGACGAGCTCGAGGTCGAGGACGTCGAGGGCATCGAGGACGAGGCGATCCCGGTCGGCCCGGGACCGGCGGCCACCGATGACGGCTCCGACGGCGAGGCGGCGTGGACCGGCCAGCGTCGAGTCCATGCCACCGCGAGCCTCAGTGATGATGCACTCGTGCTGGCCCGTCACCAGCTCGCTGACGCCGTCGAGGAGCTCGTCGCCGTCCTCCACGCTCCCGATGTCGTGCGCGGGATCGCGGACGTCGATCGGGCCAACCTCGCGAAGTACCTGACGATCGCGAAGCTCAAGCTGGAGAACGCGATCGCAATGGTCCGGAGCGGCGACGGCGGCTGATTGTCCGGCCCGGATCGGGTCGATCAGCCGTAGAGCGCCCAGATCCAGGCCACGCCGACGGCCGCGACGCCGATCGCCTCGAGCTGCCAGGCGCGTTCGCGGCGGGCCGGTCCCCCACCCCGGGCCAGGGCGACCCCGGTGATCGGTGCACAGCTCGCCGCGGCGACCAGGACGACGTGGCCGGCCGACGCCCCGAGCATCCCAGCTGACACGATCGCGATGATGACGATCGCCACGAGAAGCCCGGCGTGGACGGCCCATGCCCGTCGCGCCCCGAGGGCGGTGGCAATCGACCCGACCCCCGCGCCGCGATCCCGTTCGACGTCGGCGAGGGCATTCGCGATCGCCAGGGCGGCCCCGGCTGCGACGGCAACCGGGACCAGGAGTCCGAACGCCGGCGGCAGCGTGCCCTTTGCCCCGAGCCAGCCGAACACCGGCAGGATCGGGATCCCGACGGCGAACGGCAGCCACGACCACGCGGTGCCCTTGAGGGCGAGGTCGTACGCGAGGCCGATCCCGATGACGACGCCGGCGAGCACCAGCGTCGCCGGCCCGGACGGCACCGCGAGCGCGAGGCCGGACGCAAACGCCGCCGACGGCGACGACGGTCGCCGCGCGCCGGGGCCACGAGGCCCGACGGGATCGGCTTGCCGAGCTTGTGGCCCGCGTCCCGTGGCGCGTCGACGAGATCGTTGGTCGCCCCGATCCCGAACTGGAGCGCCGTCATCGCCAGGCCGAGCCTGAGCGCCTCGCCCGTCGGGGCCCCGGCGAGAACGGCAACGGCGCCCACGACGACGCCGTCGAGAATCGACGGGAACGGGTGGACGAGGCGGATGAGGCCGGCGACCCGCGCCGCCGGTCCTCGCCCGATCGGCCGTGTCAGACGTAGACGATCTCGTTGAAGTTGACGACGAGGTACTCGATGAGCCGGGCCCGCCCGTCGGCGACCTGGGCGCGGATCCCCGGGACGAGGGCGAAGAGCGTGATCGCCGGCACCATCAGGTGGCCCTCCCGGTTGCGTCCGACGACCGCGGGCGGGCCTCCGCCTGAAGCGAACACCCGTTCGAATTCAGCTTCCTCGAGGCGGGCCGATCGGCGGAAGTCGTCGATCACGCGGACCACCCCGCGCCGGATGGCCATGTCGCGCATCAGCTCGGCGGCCCAGGCGTCGATCTGCTCGTCGTCCTGCTCGGCGAGTCGCTTGCGATATTCCGTCGGGTCGGCCGACAGGCCGGTCGTCGCCACGTCGTCTCCTGTGCGGTCGGGACGGCGCCGAGTATGCCAGACCGGCGCCTCAGCCGGCCGGTCGAACCGGCCGCTCCCCCTCCGGCCAATCGTTGAAGGCCTCGGTGATCCAGCGCCCGATCGGCCCGGGCGGCGAGAAGTCGGGGCGGTCGGCGACGAGCGCATGGAGCGCGGTCCAGCAGCGTGCCGTCAGGTCGTCGACCGCCGCGCGCCTCGGCCGGCCCGTCGCCGGAAGCGGCTCGCCGACGACGACGTGGATCCGGCGGCCGAGCCGGAGCCAGCTCGTGCCGCTGATCGCGATCGGCACGAGCGGGACCCCGGACCGGAGGGCGAAGTAGGCCGGTCCCTCCCGGAGCGGCAGCAGCTCGTGCTCCGAGGCGTGGATCCGGCCCTCGCCGGCGATCGCGAGCACCGCGCCGGAGGCGAGGATCGCGCTGACCGCCTTCGTCGCGTCGAGGAGATCGTTCTTGCCCGGGCGGTACGGGACGGACGACCGGGTCCACGACATGAGCCGGTTCCGGCCACCGATCGCCATGTCCTCCTCCATCGGTCCGAAGAAGTAGAGGCGCGGCCGGAACGGCAGGATCGCCATCAGGACAAACGGATCGGACCAGTTCATGTGGTTGAAGCAGTAGATCGCCGGGCCCGCGGGGAGACGCTCCCGGCCCTCGAGCCGCGGCCGGAGGTAGGCCCGGACGAGGATCCACGCGACGACCCGCGTCAGCCACGCCCTGAAGGCCCGGCGGACCGGGTGAAGGGGCGCCCCGGGCAGGGCGGAACCGCGGCTCACGGCCCGTCACCCGCGCGATTCGGCTGGACGATCAGGGAGACGGCGGGGTCCCGCGAGTGCGGGGTCCGGGGCCCGCGGCCGACCCGGGCCGCGACGATCCGGCGCGCGACGACGCGGCGGCTGTGCGGGCGCTCTTGGCGGCCGGCCGTCCGGCGCCGGCCTTGCCGGCCGCTGCCGGCTTCCTGCCGGACGGGCGTCGAGCCGGCAGCAGGTCCGGTGGGGGCTCGCGGCCATCGACGGCGGCCAGCAGCTCGAGAGCGAACCGGCCGATCTGGTCGGCCTTCTCGTCCGCGCCGCGGAGCACCTGCTGCTCGACCTGGAACGTCAGGAGGCGGTGGTCGCCCTGGGTCTCCATCGACAGCTCGCCGAGCTGGACGCGACCCCAGCGGATCAGCTTGGCGGTCGCTCGCGGACCCTCGCCCGACACGTTGACGCGGACGTAGCCCGCGATGAGCCCGGGAGAGGTCGGAACGAAGATCGTGTACCGCACGCTCGGGTCCTCGCCCCAGGCGACCCAGCAGTGCGGGTCCGGCTCGGCGCCAAGCGCCCGCAGGACCGGATCGACGATCGCGGCGATCTTCGCCCCGCCGGCCGTCTTGTGCGGGCTTGCCGCCCGCCATTCGCTGAGCCGCATCGCACCCTCCGCCCACTCGCGCCGGTCGCGTCGGCGCCGGGCCGAGGCTAGCACAGTCGTGTACGGTTCCGGACGGAGGGCGTGCCATGCGGTCGAATCGCAACTTCATCGGCTGGGGGCTCTTCTTCATCGTGTTCGGCGTGGTGCTGCTCGGCGGTGCGGCAGGGCTGGATCCCGACCGACCTCGCGGGGCGCGCCTGGCAGGTCTGGCCGCTCCTCCTCATCGCGGCCGGGCTCTCGCTTGTGCTCTCCGGCCGGCCGGGGGCATGGGTTGGCGGGCTCGTCGCCGCCGCGTGTCTGGGCGTGATCGCGGGCGGCCTCGTTGCGAGCGGTGGCGGGATCGCGTTCCTCGGCTGCGGAGGGAACGACGAGGGCACGGCATTCGCCCACCAGTCGGGCGAGCTGCCGCCGAATGCGAGTGTCAGCATCGACTTCCGCTGCGGCGAGCTGTCCGTCACGACCAACGGGGGCACGGCGTGGGGCGTCGACGGCCGGACGGGCGACGGCCAACCGCCGGTGATCGTGCGCAGGTCCAACGGGCTCCGTCTCGAGCCCGCGTCGGGCAACGGGATCTTCGGCTTCACCGGGAAGCGCGAGCGGCTGGACGTCGCTCTGCCTGCCGACCCGACGATCGACCTCGACGTCACGCTCAACGCGGGAGAGGGCCGGCTGACGCTGGCGAGAGCCCACCTGGACGCCACCGACGTCACCGTCAACGCCGGCTCGCTCAGGCTCGACCTGCGGGATGTCGAGGCCGTCCGAACGCTCGATGGGACGGTCAACGCCGGCTCCGCCGTCGTCTGGCTGCCCGCAAGGGCCCTCGATGGGGACCTCACGGTGAACGCGGGTTCGCTCTCGATCTGCGCGCCCGACGGCGTCGGCCTTCGCCTGGACACCGGCGACAATCCGATCTCGTCGAACGACTTCGGCAAGCAGGGCCTCGTTCGGACCGAGGACGGCTGGGAGACGCCGGGCATCGCCACCGCGGACATCCGGATCGTGCTCGACGTCACTGCGAACGCCGGGAGCATGTCGCTGAACCCGCGCCAGACCTGCGCGGGCTGAACGGGCAGGCCGCTGGTGGAACCGCAGCTGCTCGTCCTCGCCGGCGGGGGCATCGCCGGCGGGCTCGTGCTTCTCGGACGTGGCTTCGGGGGCTACCGCGACGCCGCCCGGATCGCCGACACGTCGCCGTCCCGGATCGCGTCGATCGCCGTCGGCGAGGTCCTCGTGAGCGGCGTCGTGGAGGCCGCGGAGATGACGCTCGTGTCGCCGCTCCAGAGCGCGACGTGCGTCTTCTACCGATCGCGGATCGAGTCCGGCGACGACGACGGCGCGGCGGACTTCCGCGAGGAGGCCGCGGTCGGGTTCCGCGTTCGCGACGACAGCGGCGAGCTGCGCGTCTTCCCGAGGGGCGGCCCGGTTCGACGTGCCGCCCCGGTTCGACGAGCGGACGGGCGCGATGGGCGACGCGCCGGCCGCTCTCCGCCTTCGGAGCGGCCCGGCGTACGGGCCTGGCGAGGATCGCGAGGCTCGGATCGCGGCGCTGCTGACCGTCCGGCCCGCGGGCAGCGGCCTTCCGGACGACGACGCCGGACGCGGGGGAGGCTTCGGGCCAGGGCTCATCCGCACGGGGAGCCGATCGCGGCGCTACAGGGAGGCCCGGGTGGAGCCGGGCGACATCGTCACCGTCATGGGCAGGGCCCTCCCGTTCGACCAGCTGGCCGACCCGGGCGCGGCGGACGTCCTCGCCGCGGGTTCGCCGTCCGCGGATGATCCGGAGATCGCCGCCGACCTGGACGCGGCCCGGGCCGCGGGCACGCTCCTCGATCCGGCGGACGCCTGGGGCAACGCCGCGATCCCGGGCTTCGGGATCGGCCGGCCGGTCAGCCAGCCGGACCTCGACGATGCGGCAACCGACCCGCCGCTCGCGACCGAGGGCGACGCCGCACGCTACCGGGAGACCTTCGAGATCGCGCCCGACGCACTGATCCTCGCGGCGGCGCCCGACGCTCCGCTGACGATCGCCCTGGGCCTGCCGTCGGTCGCCGCCGGCCGCGGGCAGCGCCAGTTCCTCGTCGGCCTCATCGGGGCGATCGTCGCGATCGCGTCGGCGATGGCGCTCGCGGTCATGATCGGGGACGGGCTGGCGTGACCCCGACCGCCATGGCCGCGCTCTTCGCCGTCGCGGTCCTCGGCATCGTCGTCGCCTTCGTGATCCTCGCGACGTACAACGCGGTCGTCGCGCTGCGGCTCCGGATCGACAAGGCGTGGGCGAACATCGACGTCGCGCTCAAGCAGCGATTCGACCAGTTGCCGAACCTGGTCGAGGCCGTCCGCGACGTCATGGCCTGGGAGCAGGACGTCCTGACCGACGTCGCGACGGCGCGCGCCGCCTACTCCCCCGCCGCCGCGGTCCCCGAGCAGGCCGCGACATCGGAAGCGACGTCCGCGGCGGTCCGCTCGCTCTTCGCTGTCGTCGAGCGCTACCCGGCGGTGCGATCCGCCGCCAACGTCATGTCGCTCCAGGCGGAGATCGAGCGGCTCGAGAGCCTGATCGCCGATCGGCGCGAGCTCTACAACGACCAGGTCTATCGATACAACACGCGAATCGCCCAGGTTCCGGCGGTCCTCCTCGCCGGGTTCTTCGGCTGGGCGCCGCGCCCCTTCTTCGAGGCATCCGAGACGGACCGGGGCCGGCCGGAGACGTCGCTCGAGGCCCGGACGTGACCGGCGCCACGCGACTCTTCCTCGTCCGGCACGGCGAGACGGAGTGGTCCGCCAGCGGCCGGCACACGGGCTGGACCGACATCCCCTTGAACGAGAACGGAATCGAACAGGCGGAGCGGCTCGGCGAGCGGCTGGCTGGATACACCTTCGCCGCCGTCGTCGCGAGTCCCCTGTCCCGCGCCTTCGAGACGTGCCGGATCGGTGGGCTGGCGGGCGCCGCCGTCATCGACCCGGACCTCCGAGAATGGAACTATGGCGAGTTCGAGGGGCGGACGACCGACGAGATCCGGGCGGAGATCCCCGACTGGACGATCTGGTCGGCCCGGATCGCGCACGGCGAGTCCGTCGCGGATGTCGGCCGGCGGACCGATCGTGTCCTGGCGAAGGTGCTCGAGGTGGACGGCGACGTCGCGGTCTTCGGCCACGGCCACGCCCTCCGCATCCTCGCGGCCCGCTGGCTCGACCTGGCGCCGGAGGCCGGGGCGCTCTTCGAGCTGTCGACCGCGACGATCTCGCGGCTCGGCTGGGAGCGCGAACGGCGGGTCATCGAGCTGTGGAACGGGGCCGCTCATCTCGGGATCGTGTGACGCTCGGCCCTCGCGACGCCGCGCCGGCCTGCCGAGGCTGAGCCCGTGCCCACCAACGTGATCGAACGCTCGCACGAGCTGACGGCGCCGGACATCGCCCGGGCCCTCGATACTGATCCGCGGACGGGCCTGGCCGACGAGGAAGTCGCGCGTCGACTGGCGGAGGCCGGCCCGAACGAGCTGGCGGCCAGCCCGCCCCCGTCGCTGCCGGCGCTCATCGTCGATGCCATCCGGGAGCCGTTCGTCCTCCTGCTCCTCGTGGCAGGCCTCGCGGCCGTCGCGCTCGGCGAGGTCCGCGACGGGCTGCTCGTCCTGGGCGGCCTCATCCCGATCGTCGGCGCCGACGTCGTCACGGAATACCGGGCGGACAAGGCCCTCGACGAGCTGCGCGCCGCCGCAGCCCCGACGGCGAGGGTCCGGCGCGGGGGTGAGGCAGCGGACATCCCGGCCGCCGGCCTCGTGCCCGGCGACGTCGTCCTCATCCGGGCCGGCGACATCGTCCCCGCCGACGTCCGGCTGACGGCGGCGGGCGGCCTGACGCTCGACCGGCAGCTCGCTGACCGGCGAATCGGTGGCGGAGGCGGCCTCGATCGAAGCGGATCCGCCGGGAACGGCGCTCATCGACCGGCGCTCGGTGGCCTATGCCGGCTCCTGCGTGGTCCACGGCGCCGGGGAAGGCATCGTCGTCGCGACCGGCAACGCGACCGAGACCGGCAGGATCGCCGGTGGCCTGACCGGCGCCGAGCGGCGGCGCTCGCCGCTCCAGCGCGAGCTCGATCGCCTCGTCAGGATCCTCCTCGTCGTCGCGATCGGCCTGATCGCCATCACCGTCGGCAGCGGGTTCGTCCGTGGCAACGCGCCGGGCGCGAACCTCCTGGCGGGAATCTCGGCGGCGATCGCCGCCATCCCCGAGGAACCGCCGATCCTGCTCGCGGTCGTCCTCGGCTTCGGAGCCCACCGCCTGCTCCGCCGCGGCGTCCTCGTTCGACGCCTGAGCGCCGAGGAGACGCTCGGCGCGGTCGACCTCATCCTCACCGACAAGACCGGGACCCTCACCGAGAACCGTGTCGCCCTCGTCGATGTCATCGCCCCTGCCGGCGCCGACGCTGGGGCAGAGGCAGGACCCCACAACCTGATCGAATCCGTCGAGGATCCCGCGGAGCGGCTGGCACTCGATCGCCGATGCGCTCCGGGCGGAGGAGGACGCGTGGCGCACGGCGAGTGGCGCCCACCCGGGCTCGTTCGCGCGCGGGCTCCGGATGGCGGTCGAGGCGATGGGCGGCGACCCGGAGCTGGATCCCGCCGACCTTGTGGCCTCGGCCCGGCCAACCGACCATGCGCCGTTCAGCCGGACGTCGTTCCGACGGGACGGCGAGACCGTCGAGGTTGCGCTCGGTGCGCCCGAGGCGGTCCTCGACCTCGCGGCAGGCGTGCCGGCAGACGAACGCGGTCGCTGGCACGACATCGTCACCTCGAACGCCGGCCGCGGCAGCCGGCTGCTGCTCCTCGCCCGTCGCGAGCGCGAGGGACCGTGGCTCCCGGCCGCGATCCTCGCGTTTGCCGACCCGTTGCGCGACGGAGTCCGGGAGGCGCTGCGCGTTGCCGGCGAGGCCGGGATCCAGACGATCATCGTCACCGGGGACCACCCCGCGACGGCCCAGGCCATCGCCCTCGAGGCAGGCCTCGGAGCGGAGCGGATCGTCCTCGGCAGCGAGCTCGACGGATGGGACGATGCCCGGCTCGACGCGGAGCTGGCGACGCTCCACGGCGTGGCGCGGGCACTCCCCGAACAGAAGCTTCGGCTCGTCGACGCGGCGCGGCGCGTAGGTCGGACGGTGGCCGTCACCGGCGATGGCGTCAACGACGCCCCGGCGCTCCAGCATGCCGACGTGGCGGTGGCGATGGGGAGCGGCACGGCCGTCGCCAAGGGTGCATCCGACCTCGTCCTGGGCGACGACTCGTTCGCGACGATGCTGTTCGCCGTCCGCGACGGGCGGCGGATCGTGGCGAACGTCCAGAAGGGGCTCGTCTTCCTCGTCTCGACGCACGTCGCGCTGCTCGGGTTCATCCTCGTCGCGACGCTCGCCGGGTTCTCCCAGCCGCTCCTGCCGATCCAGATTCTCTGGCTCGAGCTGTTCATCGACCTGTCCACCTCGGTCGCGTTCGAACGCGAGCCCGAGGAGCCGGATGCGATGCGCCGCCCGCCGCGTCGCCGCGACCGTCCGCTCCTGCCCGCTTCGCTCCTCATCCGGATCGCCGGAGCGGGCGGCTTCAGCGCCCTTGCCGGCCTTGCCCTGATCAGCTGGCACTCCGGGGGCTTCGAGCATGCCCGCTGGCTGGCACTGACGGCCCTCGTCGTCGGCCAGGCCGTGCGGGCATACGCGAACCGCAGCCTGACGACGCCGGTCGCCCGGTTGCCGCGAAACGGGTTCCTTCTCAGCGTCTGCATCGCGGCGATCGCGATCCAGGCGCTCATCCCGTCGATTCCGCCCCTTGCCGAAGCGTTCCGCTCCACGCCGCTCGACGGCGGCGACTGGCTCCTCGTCGCAGCCGTGGCGCTGGCGCCGGCGGTCCTTGCCGATCTCCTCCGGCGGACCCGCCGGATTGCCTGGGTCGCTTGAGCAGGCCGACGTCGATCGGGCCCACGCACGGACTCGCGGCGCGAACCGGCGGCCGCCGGGCATCGCGGGTACAATGTCTGTCCGCCCGACAGCCGGGCGTCCCCCGCGTGGTCGATGGTTCCTCTCGAACCGGCCGTGCGTCGGCCGACCAGGTTCGAGAAGAGAAACACGAGGCGTCATGTCCAGCGGGACTGTCAAGAAGCTCGTCGCCGATCGCGGCTTCGGGTTCATCACCGCCGATGACGGCAAGGACTACTTCTTCCACCGCGGCGCCCTGGAGGGCGGGCTCGATTTCGATCGGCTCATCGGTGGCGAGAAGGTGGACTTCGAGGTCGAGGCGAGCCCGAAGGGGCCGCGCGCCGTCAAGGTGCGCGAGGCGTGACGGACGAGCGACCGCGCACGCAACCGGCGACGATGACCGTGCCTCCGCGGCCCGGCGTCACGCCGCGAGCGCCGGAGCCGCTCAAGCACGTCATCGCCGAGTACAAGCACCAGGCGCAGACCATCACCTGCGTCTGCGGCTGGCACGGCTCCAGCGCATCGCCGGACGGTCGCTCGTCCGAGTGGAGCGCGCACGTGGCGGCAAACCGCACGAAGCCGCGCTGAGCGACCACGCTGACCAGACAGAAGCCCGGACCCCTCGCGGGGCCCGGGCTTCGTGATTCCAGGGGGTCGGCGGCCGGAGGAGGACGGCCGCTAGCCCTTGGTCAGCTGGAGCTGGAACTCCATCGTCCCGTGGTCGGCGATCGTGAGGACCGCAAAGGACACCGGGCGGTTGATCCCGTAGTCGGCGAACAGGACGTCGATCGAGCCGGTCACGGTCACGGTCGCGCCCGAGAGCTGCGCCTGGACCGGGATCTGGACGCTCTTCGTCACGCCGTGGATCGTCAGGTCGCCCGTCGCGGTCGCCTGGACGACCTGGCCGCCGGTCGGCACGGAACCCAGGTCGATCGGTGAGGTCAGGCTGAATGTTGCCGTCGGGAACTGGTCGGTCTCGAGCGCCTGCCGGTGGAGCTGTCCGTCGCGCTGGCTCTTGTCGCTCTGGAGGGTCGAGAGGTCCGCGCTGATGTCGACTGCGGTGATCGACGTGCCGGCAAACGTCACGCTCCCGGTCACGTCCGGCGTCCGGCCGACGGCCGTCGCGGCGCCGATGTTCGCGAGCTCCTCGTCGACCCGGTAGCCCACGAACGAGCCGCTGAAGTCGGAGAACGAGCCGACCGACGGATCGACGTTCCACGTCCCGTCGAGCCCGTCGCCCGTCGTCGCCGACGACGCCGCGGGCGAAGTCGCGCTTGCGTCGGGGTCGGTCGAGGCGGGCGGCGACTCGACTGTCGCGCCCGCCGTCGGCGACGCGCTCAGCAGCCCGACGGCGGCGGGCGCCGGATCGCGCAGGAACAGGTACGAGAAACCCATCCATGCACCGACGAGCAGGGCGAGGACGATCGCGGCGACGCCGATGAGGAGCCATCGGTTTCGGAAGGGCGGTCGGGAGGTAGCCTTGTCGCCAGACATGGGCGAGGTCACTATGGGCTCTAGTCGGGTTGTTGTCTCGCGATGTCGCGCCGCGAGATGTTCCCATTGCAGCCGATGGGGATGAGAGTCGTCTGAGAGGATTGGCCCGCCCTGTTGCGCCGGATCGTGTGGTCGAAATGCGGTCGCCGCCCGGCCGGCGCAGCCCGCTCGGCCGGCCAGCCCGCTCGGGCCCTCCCAGTTTCCCCAGATTCCCGTGGTGCGGGCAATACGCAACACCGGAACGTGGATTCGCTGTCGCGACCGGTGGAATCAGCCCAGATGGACGAGTGCCACCACGTCCGGGTCACAAGTACCAGCGAATTGGTGCGTCGTACGGGATCTCGCTGAGGAGCGGCTGGTCTTCCGGTTCGCGGCGCCGGAGGGCATAGAACCGGAGCCGAGCCCGGTCGAGATCGACTTCGGCCCGGACGAGCCGGTGGAGCCAGTGCCGATCGACCGGCAGGCGATGGCCGAGGACGGTGGCCAGCCCGGCATCGGTCGTCCGGCGGAGGAAGACGAGCCGACCGATCGGCGATCGCTCGAGATCAACCTGATCGTCCGGCGGGAACGGGCGCCGGTCCGGCGCGGCCTCGATCCGGACTGCCGTCCGCCGGCGGCTCGCCGCGATGTACGTCTCGGAGCGAGCCTGGAGGTCGTCGAGCGTGCCGTCGGCGAAGCGGTTCCACAGCTTCGCCTGCCAGCGGCCGTTGAAGCTCTCGATCGCAGCCTGGAAGCCGGACTCTCGCGGTGGCGCGAAGACCGGCTTGACGCCGAGGGCGAGACAGGCTCGAATGACGGCGCCGATCGCGTCCGGCCTGGTCGTCGAGCCGACGAACCGGCCGTCGTTGTCGAACTGGGCGTAACCCGGCAGTCCGACCTCATGCCAGTGCCCGACGAGAGCGTCGATCGTCTGGCGGACCGTGATCGACCGCTCTGGCCAGGCGGCGACGAGCCCGCCGTGGAGGCTGATCCCGGTGAGAACGGTGATGTCCGGGCCGTCTCGCAGCCGGAGGCCCTCGATCGTGTCGAAGCTGTCGAGCTCGACCCGCCGCTCGCGGAGGTCGGGCAGGTACCAGCCGGCTGGCGGAGCTGGGCGCCGCCGCCGACGCCGGTCGAGGACGTCATGCCGCTCGAGGATCCGGCCGATCGTCCGGAGCGACGGGACCGGGCCCGGCAGATCGGCCTGCTCAAGGAGCGCCGCTCGGATTGCCGGGGCGCCGTACTCACCGAGGACGCTCGCCTCGCGCAGCTCCCAGCGGAGGCGAAGGACGACCTCTTCGACGGCCGCGTCGGTCCGGGTCGTCCGATGGGGTGTGTCCGGCCGATCGCTCCAGTCGACGCGATCGAGGCGGTTGTCAGCGGCCCGCGCGAGCCAGCGCTGGACGGTCGCCAGGCCGACGCCATACGTCCGCGCCACAGACCGCTGGGACCCACCGCGCCGAACGGCCGCCACGATCGCCAGGCGACGCTGCTCGCGCCATGGCGTCCTCGCAGTTTTTCGCCATCGAAGTCCTCACCAGCTGTTTTGGCTCGAAGCCTAGGTGACCCGGACGTGGTGGCACACCAGTGACCCGGACGTGGTGGCAGTTCTCCGTCCAGGCTAACTCACGTGCTTGATTGACTTCCATCCGGGCCGACATGGGCCGAAATCTGCTCTCTTATACCCGTGGTGCGGGCAAACGGGAATGCCGCGGGCGGGGCCGGGCGGCAGGCACGCGGCGGGCGGCAGGCACGCGGCCGGGCGGCAGGCACGCCACAGGCACGCCGCGGGGCGGGGCCGGGCGGCAGGCACGCGGCGGGCGCCACAGGCACGCCACGCCGCGGGCGCGAGCGCACGAGGCCACGCGATGCCGTGCGCTTGTGCTCCGGCGCCGCGATGGGTGACGAGCCGGGTCAGGCTGGGGCCGCCTCGCTCGACGGGAGGCGGACCCGGAACTGAGCGCCACCACCCTGGCGGTTCGAGACCTCGATCGAGCCGTGGTGTCGGTCCACGATCCACTTGGCGATCGCGAGCCCCAGTCCCGTGCCGCCCGACGGCGCGCCGCTCGCCCGCCAGAACCGCTCGAAGAGGTGCGGCATGTCCTCCGCGCTGACGCCTCGCCCGTCGTCCTCGACGTCGAGGAGGGCGCTGCCGCCGTCGCGCCGGACGGCGACCCGGACATGGCCGCCGGTGGGGCTGTGGCGGATGGCGTTGTCGACGAGGATGAAGACGAGCTGGCGCAGCCGCGCGGCGTCGCCCTCGACCATCGCCGGCTCCGGATCGACCTCGACGCTGACGTCCTTCGCCCCGGCCGGCTTGACCAGCGACGACGCGGCGGCGGCAGCAACGTCGCCAAGGTCGAGCGGCAGCCGGTCGAGCGCGATCGCGCCGGAGTCCGATCGGGCGAGCAGGAGCAGGTCGTCGACGAGCGAGGTGAGATGCTCGACCTCCGCGCCTATGTCGTCGAGTGCGTCCCCCACCGAGCTGACCGGCTCGGCCGGGTGCCGCCGGAGGTGCTCGAGCGAGCTCCGGACGACCGTCAGCGGTGTCCGCAACTCGTGGCTCGCATCTGCCGCGAACTCACGCTGCCGGCGGAGTGCCAGCCGCTGCGCCGCGAGCGATTCGCGGATCGGAACGAGCGCCCGCCGCGCGTAGACGGCCCCGAACCCGAGCGCGACGAGGACGACGACCGCGCCGCCGAACAGCAGGACGCGGAGGATCGCGTCGAGCGTGTCCCGCTCCGTCGTCCGGTCCTGGATGACCTGGATATAGACGATCCCGATGTTCGATGTCGCCCTCTCCGTCCGGACCCGCACGGGCAGGTCGCCGATCGCGGTCACCCGGACGTCCGTGCCGGCCGTTCGCGCAGCGTCGATCCCGGCTTCGATCGGCAATCCGTCGGGCATGAGGAAGCCGCCGGGGCCGACCGGATCGCCGTCGGTGTCGGCGAGGAGCGCGAACGTGCCGGACGATTCGCCGCCGAAGCTGAACCCCTGGCCGGGCCGCCCCGGATCGGGGTGTGCGCGGAAGGCGGCGGCGCGCTGGTCGAGCTGGCGGATGCCGCGGTCCTCCAGCGTCCGGGCGGCGATGAGATACAGCGCCGCACCCAGCACGACGAGGACCACGAGCGTGCTGAGCCCGCTCCACGCGACGAGCCGCCAGCGGACGCGCCGGATCAGTCGGGCATCGGTGGCGAGCGCCTCGCTCTCGGCGGCATCGCCTTCTCGGTCGACCGGAGCACCGTCAGGCATCGCTCAGCCGGTAGCCGACGCCGCGGACCGTTTCGATCCGGCTGCCGACCTCGCCGAGCTTCGACCGCAGGTAGTGGACGTAGGCGTCGACCGCGTTCGGCGTCACGGCCACGCTGAACGGCCAGGCCTGGTCGAGGAGCTGATCGCGCGTCAACGTCTGGCCCGGATGGCGGAGGAGACACTCGAGGAGGGAGAACTCGCGTGGGCTCAGGTCGACGTCGCGTCCCTGGGCCGTGACCCGGCGCGACGCCTCGTCGAGCTTGATCGGCCCGACCGCGAGGACCGGCGCGGCGCGCCTCGGACCGGCTGCCCGTCGTGACAGGGCCCGCAGACGGGCCGCCAGCTCCTCGTACGCGAAGGGCTTGACGAGATAGTCGTCGGCGCCCGCGTCCAGGCCGGTCACCCGGTCGCCGACCGTGTCCCGGGCGGTCAGCATGAGGATCGCGAGATCGGGCTGCGTCCGGCGGACGCGACGCGCCACGTCGAGGCCCGACATGTCGGGCAGGCCGATGTCGAGGATCATGATGTCGATCCCGGCCGCGTCCTCGGCGATCGCCGCCCCGGTCTCGCCGTCATGGGCGACATCGACGACATGCCGATCCTCCTCGAGCAGGCGCTTGAGGACACGGGCGAGGCGTTCGTCGTCCTCGACGATGAGGAGATGCATTCGATGTCTCTTCCTAGGGAACGACGGTGATGTCCGTCGCGGTCCCGGTGGTGGTCCCTGTCGCGGCCGACGGCGCCGCCGATGCGTTCGGCCCGCCCTGCGGCCCGCGGCCGGCGAAGCCGGACATCTGGACGACGACCGTGGCGCCGGTCGTCACGTCGGACGCGTCGGCTGCCGCCTGTTGATGATATTCGGTGCCGCTGTCGATCGACAGTTCGATCGTCGCGCCCTCGCTCGTTTTGATCGTGACGGAGTCGGCATCCACCGCGATGACCGTGCCCTCGATCGAGAGTCTCGTGGCCCCGCCGCCGAGGAATGCGCCGGGCCTGGTCCCGTTCCCGTTTCCGCCGTTCGGGAAGGTGCCGTTGCCGATGCCATTGGCGAAGGGATTGGTCGCCGCCGCTACGGGCGCGGTTCCGCGCCCGACGGCGAACGCAACCCCGGCGATCGCGATCAGGATCGCCGCGCCGAGCGCGAGATTGACTGCCCGGGACGAGCGGGTGCGGGGCCTGGCGGCCTCGACGACGAGCGGTTCGAACTGGGGCTCGATCGAGCCCTGGTCGTTGACGGTCACGGGTGCTCTCCTATTCCCAGCGCAGCGCGCTGATCGGATCGAGACGGGCGGCCTGCCGGGCGGGCCACACGCCGAAGACGACACCGACGACCAGGCTGAACAGCAGGGCGACGGCGACGATGGTCGGGCTGAAGGCGAAGCCCCAGCCGGCGAGTTGGCCGATGAAGGCGGAGACCGCCAGGCCGACGACGATGCCGATCATTCCGCCGAGCACCGACAGGGTCAGGGCCTCGATGAGGAACTGGGCCAGGATGTCGCGCGAGCGTGCGCCGACCGCCTTGCGGATGCCGATCTCGCGGGTCCGCTCACGGACCGACACAAGCATGATGTTCATGATCCCGATGCCCCCGACGAGCAGCGAGATCGAGGCGATCCCGCCGAGCAGCAGGGCGAGCGTGCCGGCGATCGAGGTCGCCGTCTCGAGGAGCTGGGCCTGGTCGAGGATCGAGAAGTCGTCCTCGTCGGCGGCGGCCAGCCCGTGCTCCTCGCGGAGGACCGTCGTGATCGACGTCTTTGCCGCGCCCATCGCGTCGACCGACGTCACGCTGACCCCGATCGTCCGCAGCGAATCGCCGCCGACGAAGTACTTGCGGGCGACCCCGACCGGGATCATCACCTGGTTGTCCGGGTCCTGGAAACCGGTGCCTCCCTTGGCCTGGAGGATGCCGATAACCTGGAACGGCAGGCCGTCGATCGTCACCTCGGTGCCGAGCGCGGTCGCGTCCAGCTTTAGGTCGTCGGCGACGGTCGCCCCGAGGACGACGACCCGCAGGTTCTTGTCGACGGTCGCGTCCGTCAGGAAGGTGCCCTGCCAGACGTCGTACGCCCGGACGAGGGCGTACGAGGCGTTGGTCCCGATGACCGATGTCGAGCTCGACTCATCGCCCGCGGCGACCGTTCCGGACGTCTGGAGCTCCGGCGCGACGGCCGCGACTTCCGGAATCGTGGCAACCGCCGCGACGTCGTCGAGCGACAGGCCCTCCGAGCCGTTGGAGGGGTTGATCGTGAGGAGGTTCGTCCCCAGGCCCGCCAGCCGGCTGGTGATGTTCGATGTCGTGCCTTGGCCGACGCCGACGAGAGCGACGACCGAGGCGACCCCGATGACGACTCCGAGCATCGTGAGGGCGGCCCGGAGCCGGCTCGTCCGGAGCCGCGAGAAGGCGAGCCGGACCAGCTCGATCGGGCTCATGCCGCGATCCTCCCGTCCCGCAGGTGGATCTGGCGGGTGGCCGCGGTCGCGACGTCTGCATCGTGGGTGATGAGGACGATCGTTCGGCCCGCGGCGTTGAGCTCGTGGAGCAGCGTGATGACCTCCGCGCCCGCGACGCTGTCAAGGTTGCCCGTCGGCTCGTCGGCGAGCAGCATCTGGGGGTCCGTCACGAGCGCACGGGCGATGGCCACCCGCTGCTGCTGGCCGCCGGATAGCTCGCTCGGCTCGTGACGGAGTCGATCGCCAAGGCCGAGCCGCTCGAGGGCGGCGGTCGCCCGGCTCACCCGTTCGCGACGGGAGACGTTCTGGTAGAGGAGCGGCGTCGTCACGTTGTCGAGCGCCGACGTCCGGGGTAGCAGGTTGTAGGTCTGGAATACGAAGCCGATGGTCCGGCTCCTGAGCCGGGCGAGGGCGTCGTCGTCAAGTTGGGCGACCGGCGTACCGGCCAGGACGTAGCGTCCGGCCGTCGGCCGGTCGAGGCAGCCGAGGATGTTCATCATCGTGCTCTTGCCCGATCCGGACGGCCCGAGGATCGCCACGAACTCTCCGGGCAGGACGGCCAGGCTCACGTCGTTCAGGGCATGGACGGCGACGTGGCCCATCGTGTAGGTCCGGCTGATCCGATCGAGCCGGACGATCGGCTCGGTCATGGCCGGGTGCCCCGGATGACGGGTCCGCCGCCGGGGATCGCTCCGCCGCCGTTGAAGCCGCCGCCGTTGAAGCCGCCGCCTTGGTTCGTCGTCGTGGCGGCACGGTCGGCCGCGGTCCCGGTGATGACGGCCTCGCCGGCGGTCAGGCCGCTCGTGATCTCGGCGAAGCTGCTCGTGACCAGTCCCACGGCGACCTGGCGAGTCTCGGCGACGCCGGCCAGTGTCAGGACACGGACGGTGTAGTTGCCGTTCGAGCCGTTGAGGGCGGCCGACGGGATCGTCAGGACGTTGGCGGCCGATGCGGTCGTAATCGTGATGTCGGCGGTCATGCCGGGCTTGAGCTTGGCCGGTGCGTCGGTGATCGTGATCGTGACGGGATACGAGACCACGCCGCTGCTGTCGGCGGCGGTCGCCGTCGGGGCAATCGCGGCGACAGTGCCGCTGACGTCGCCATCGATCGCGTCGACGGTGACCGTCGCCGGCTGGCCGATGCTGATCGAGCCGATATCGCTCTCGACCACGTCGGCGGTCACCTGGTAGGTCGTGGTGTCGACGATGATCGCATCGCCGGACGGGGCGTCGAGGCCCTCGCTGATGTTGACCGCGGTGACGATGCCGTCGATCGGCGAGACGAGCGTGGCGGCCGCGATCTGGGCTTCGAGATCGTGCTGGGTCGCGTCCGCCTGAACGTTCTGGGACTGCGCCTGGTAGACGGACAGCTTCGCCTGGCGGGTCTCGTCGGTCGTGTTCGCGTCGTCGAGGTTCTCCTGCGCGATCTGGAGCTGGAGGGCGGCCGATCGCCGGCTCGCGATCGCCCCGACGAGCTGGCTCTGGAGACTTGCTGTATCGGCGACGGCGAGCTTCTGGCCCTTTGTCACCCGATCGCCGACGGCCACCGCCACGGACGTGACCGGCCATGTCCCGCTCGAGGGAGATGCGCTGCTGTCGACGAGGTGGGCCGCCGTGCCGAAGGCCAGGCCGTAACTGGATGCTGTCTCGATCGCGCCGGTTGCCGCGACGTCATCGCTGATATCGCCGACAACGGCCTCCGAGGTCAGGAACGTCGTCGCGGCGGCCTTGGCCGATAGCCCGCCGAGCGAGACGAAGATCGCGCCGCCACCTGCGACGACGAGGATGAGGATCAGGAACAACTTGAGCTTCATGCCACTCCCTGCCGGCTGGCCGGCGCCCACCTTGCGTTCCCGACCGGGAAACGACCGTTCCGGCGATCAACGATCGCCGCCTCTCGTGAGAGGCAGATGAGAACGGCCCACCGATGTCCGCGGTGGGCCGTTCCGTGCCTCCGGCAGGCTCAGCTTGCCGTGCCCCTGGCCAGGGCGATCAGCTCGCTCGCCGCGGAGATCGGGATCGCGAAGCCGAGTCCCTCCGCGCTGCTTGCGGTGGCCGTGCTGATCCCGATGACGGATCCGCTCGCGTCGAGGACCGGCCCGCCGCTGTTGCCGGGGTTGATGGCCGCGTCGGTCTGGATCAGGTCGTGAAGATGGGTCGGCCGTCCTGTCTCCTCGTCGGCGACCGTGATGTCGCGTCCGAGCGCCGAGATGATCCCCTTCGTCACCGTCTCGGTGTAGGTCCCGAGCGGGCTCCCGATCGCGACGGCGGTCTGGCCGACCTCGATCGTCGAGGAATCACCGATCGACGCTGCCGCCAGGCCCGTCGCATCGATCTTGATGAGCGCGAGGTCGTTGTCGCTGAGCTCCTTGACGATCGTGGCCGGATACTCCGTGCCGTCATGCAGGGCCACGGTCAGCGAGGAGCTGCCGTGGATGACGTGCCTGTTGGTCAGGATGTAGCCGTCGGCGGTGAGAACCACGCCTGAGCCGACCCCGGTCGCCGGCACCGAGAACGGCGACATCCCGCGGACCGAGAGGCCGTTGGCCGTGATCGTGACGACCGATTGCCGGGCGACGGCGACGACGTCGGCGAGGTCGGCCGGATCGGAGCGCGTGCCCGTGACGACGGCGTTGGGCGTTGCGGCGGCAGAGCCGGACTGGTCGCCCCTGAGGGCGGCCGACATCAGTGCGGTCGTCGACGCCGAGGCAAGGGTCGCGGACAGGACGCAGGCCGCCACGATGGTCCGGATGCCACGCCCGCGGGGTCCGCGGGCCTTCGCCGGCCCTTCCGCGGCGACTGGCGAGACGGGCGGCGACGCCGGCCCGGCGGCCCCGGTCGCCGGTTCGGCGATCGCGTGCCAGGGAGTCGGCTCGTGGCCCGCGGAGTGTGGGTCGCCTGGAGTCATGTCGAACGGGTTCACGAGAGCTACCTCCTGGGGTCGGGTGTCCTCGGTGTCGAGCCATCGGTCTTGACCTTCAGGAAAGCGGTGCGGCCTGAGAGGAACGTGAGAGTGGCCGGAATTCAGCGACGCGGGAGGCCGTCGTCCGGTCTCCCGCGCCTGTCACGGTCGCTGTGTCGCGGGCCTCCCGCGGAGACCTCAGCCCGAGTTGGACGAGGTTCCGGGGCTGGCGGGCGGGCCTGGGCGACCCGGCATGTCGTGGTCCCAGGGTGCACGGAGCCCGGCGGCGCTTGCGTGGACCGCGCTCGCATCGAGCGAGCCGTTCGTGTTCAGGGTGCCAACGGCAACGAGTCGCATGCCGACCGCGACGTCGCCCAGATCGGCATCCGTGACGCCGGCGACCTCGTAGGTCGTGTCTCCGTCGACGTGGATCGTCTCGCTCGAACCGTCGGCGCGCTCGATCGTGATCGTCGTCGCCGTCTTGGCCGTGACGCTGCCCGTCACGCTCGGCAGGACGACCTGGATCGCGGTGACCGTGAACGAGCCGTCGGTGTTCCGCGTCTGGTTGAACACGATCTTGTCGCCGACCGACAGGTCGCCGGCGCCGATCGTCTTGCCGCCCTTCGTGATCGCCGTGGTCGAGGTGATGGCGACCGTCCGGGTCCAGCCGTCTTCGGTCGTCAGGCTCAGGTTCGAGCCGCTGATCGCGGTGATCGAGATCCCGCCGAAGCCCAGGCCGGGGCCTCCGAAGCCGAATCTCGGGCCCCCGAAGCCGCCCCGCCCGTCGAGGAACCCGGGGCCGGGGAATCCGCCGCGCCACGGGCCGCCGCCGGGCTTGCCCGGATCGCCGCTCGCCTGTGGCGTCGTGGTTGCGCCCGGGGCTGCCGGCGAAGCCGACGGCGACGCGCCCATCGTCACGGCCGCTCCGGCGACGATGGCGAGGCAGACCCCGACGATCACGGCGATGCGCTTTGGATTGCGTGTCGGCAGTCGGTTGCTGAAGCTGATCTCGGGTTCGGTCATCCATTCTCCAGTCGTGAACGCGCGACGGGCGGTCCTTCGCTGCAGGATCGGGGGCGATTCTTCGAGGATCGTGAGAGCCGGCGGCGCGTTCTCAGGAATCGCGCGTCTGACGAGCGCGCGCGGGGACGCCCGCGGGGAGCGCCGCGAGGAGCGCCGCGAGGAGCGCCGCGAGGAGCGCCCACGAACCCTCGATCTTCACGGCTTTCCTGTCCCGGGAGACAGAAACGGCGTCTGAGGGCTACTCCAGCGCTGGATCGGCGCGGATTCCCTCTCGTGCAGGAGATGCGCATGGCTGCGCCCGCCGGGACGGCAATTCTGTTCACTCACGCAGGAAGCCTGCCCGGGTCCGCCCCGGTGGGGCCAGGGCGAGGCCGGCTCTCGCCCCTCCCGCACGCGGCGCACGCCGCGCACGCCGCGCACGCCGCGCACGCCGCGCAGCGCCCGCGAGCCTCGATCTTCACGGCTTTCCTGTCCCGGGAGACAGAAACGGCGTCTGAGGGCCACTCCAGCGCTGGATCGGCGCGGATTTCCTCTTGCGCAGGAAACTCGCGAGGCTGCGCCCTCCGGAACGGCGAATCCGTTCACTCACGCAGGAAAGCTGCCCGGGTTCGCCCCGGTTGGGCCAGAGCGGAGCCGGTTCTCGCGCCGTGTCGGTCACGCGGCTCCGGCGCAGTCGTAGAGCGTCGTTCCGCCGACGTCGACGACCGTGCAGCTCTCCGCGAGCCAGGTGGTGATCGCCGACGAACCGTTGCCGCCCTGGCCGACCCCCGCGGCCCCGCCGCCGGCGATGACGAACCGGAGCTGGCCGCTCTCGACGTAGGCCTTGAGCTGGTCGAGCGTCGGCGCCGGATCCGAGCCGGAGAACCCTCCCATCGCCATGACCGGCTGGTCGGCGGCAAGCTGGATCGGGCCGGCCTGATTGGCGGACTCAGCGGCAACGATCCACGTCGCGCTGCCGCAATTCGCGACGAGGTACGCGACGAGTTCGTCGTCGACGGCGTCACCGGCCGCGCCCGGCGCCCCGCCGGTCGGTGTTCCGCCGATCGGCGCCCCGAGCCCGCCGTCATCGGGTCGGATGCCCGCAACCCCATTGCCGTCGCCGAAGGCGCCCCCGCCGTCGCCCTGGGGGCCGCCACCGAAACCCGCTCCGGCAACCGCCGGACCGGCGGCGGGAGTGCCACCGCTGTATGCCGTGCCGAGGGTGTCGGCCGCGTAGGCGATCGGGCCCGCAAGCAGGGCTGCCAGCCCGAGTCCGAGGGCCACCGCCGGAAGCCGCACCGGGATGAGCCGCCACGGGAGGGCGACGACGATCGCCGCGAATGCCGCAAGCGCCACCGCCGCAACCCCGAGTCCCGGCGCGAAGGCCGGCGTCCGCTCGAGGAGCTGCCAGGCCAGCCAGCCGCTCACGGCCAGGCCGGCCGCAAGGACGAGCCGGGCGGCCACGGCGCGCGACCCGAGCCGCCATAGCTCGACCACGCCGGCGCCGACGAGAACGGCGACGGCGGGCGCGACCGCGACGACGTAGTACGAGTGGATGATCCCGGACATGAAGCTGAAGACCACGAGATGGACGCCGAGCCACAGCCCCCAAAGGAGGTACGCGGCTCGCCGGGGGTCCGTCCGGGCGGCCCGTCGATGGATCGCGAGGCCCGCGGCGAGGCTGAGCAGGGCGAGGGGGATGAACCAGCCGATCTGGCCACCGAACTGCTCGTTGAACATCCGCAGGATTCCGGGCAGCCCGCCGAACCCGCCGCCTCCCCCATCGCCGCCGCCGCTCGGTCCGCTCGCGCCGAACAGGCGGCCCAGGCCGTCGTAGCCGAACAGGAGGTCGAGGGCCGAGTTGGTCGTGCTGCCCCCGATGAACGGCCGATCGGCCGCCGGAATGAGCTCGACGATCGCGACCCACCAGCCACTGCTGACCACGACCGCGATCAGGGCCGCGAACAAACCGCCGATGCGCCGGCGGAGCGACACGGGCGCGGCGACGAGCCAGACGAACGCGAAGGCCGGCAGGACGAGATACGCCTGGAGGTACTTCGCGAGGAATCCGAGCCCGACGAGGACCGCGGCCGCGATCACCCAGCGAATCCGGCCGGCATCGAGACTGCGGCTGATGGCCCAGGCGGCCGAAACCAGGAGGAGCGTCAGGACCGCGTCCGGGTTGTTGTAGCGGAACATGAGGACGGCCGCCGGGGTGAGAGCCATGACGACCCCGGCAATCGTGGCGGCCGCCGTCCCGAACGTCCGCCTGACGAGGGCGAACAGGATGGCGACGGTCGCGACGCCCGCCAGCGCCTCGGGCAGCAGGATCGACCAGGAGCTCAGCCCGAACAGCCGGACCGAGAGACCCATCAGCCACGTCGCGAGCGGCGGCTTGTCGATCGTGATGAAGTTCGCCGAGTCCAGCGAGCCGAAGAAGAAGGCCGACCAGCTCTGCGACGCGGCCTGCGCTGCAGCCGAGTAGTACACGTTGGCGTAGCCGCTGACGGTCAGGTTCCACGAGTAGAGGAGCCCGGCAAGCACCACGACGGCAACGAACGCCAGCCTCGCGCGGGCGACGCCGCCGATGGCGAGCGACCAGCGCGGAGCGGCGACCGGGACGCTGCCCGGCATGAAGACGGGAAGGTTCATCAGCTGGCTCCGAACGAGAGGTGTGTTCGGATCGATGAGACGCCCGCCCGATGAGACGGACCTGAGAAGCGCCCGGGTCAGCGATGGCCGCCAGGCTTCGGGTGCGGAGCGGGAGCGTGAACTACCTCGAACCCCGTCGAGTTCGTCAGGACCTCCACGGAGCCGTCCTCCAGGGCGAGGTCGAGGGACCCGCGGCCGGCGCGGAGGTTCCGGATCGTGAGCGACGGGAGCCACGCCGGGAGGGCCGGGTTGACGTAGATCCGCGACCCGCGTCGATCCGACATCGTGTGGATCCCGGCCAGAATTGCGATGAACCGGAAGATCGACCCGGCGGCCCACGCCTGCGGCACGTTCGCACCCAGGTACTGGACGGGAAAGCTGGCCTCGTGTCGCGGAAGCCCGGCGAAGAGCTCCGGGAGGCGGTACGCGACGAGCCGCTCGGCAGCGTCGAAGATCCCCTTGGCGACCTGGGCCGCCTCGGCATCGAAGCCGTAGCGCCGGAATCCGCCGGCGATCATCGCGTTGTCGTGCGGCCAGACGGTGCCTGTGTGGTAGCTGAACGGGTTGTAGGCAACGTGCTCGGACGAGAGCGTCCGGATCCCCCAGCCGGACCACATGTCGTCGCCGAGCAGGCGCTTCACGACGCGACCGGCGCGTTCCTGCGGAACGATTCCCGACTGGAGCAGGTGACCGGCATTCGATGCGACGGACCGGATCGGCTCCTTCCTGCCATTCAGCCCGAGGTAGTACGTCCCCTCGTCCTCCCACCAGAACCGGTCGTTCACGCGCTCGAACAGGTCGCCCGCCTGTCGGCGCAACCGGCGAGCATCCGACGCCCGGCCGAGGATCTCGTAGATCCCCGCCATCCGCAGCTTTGCGTCGTAGACGTAGCCCTGGAGCTCGCACAGGGCGATCGGCAGCGGGGCGAGCGTCCCGTCCGCCTCGGGGATCGCGTCCCCGGCGTCCTTCCAGCCCTGGTTGTAGTAGCCGTGCGACGCGCGCGTCCTGTACTCCTGGAGGCCGTCGCCATCGAGATCGCCGTGCTGGTCGATCCAGCGCAGGGCTGCCTCGGCGTTGGGCAGGTAACGCCGCAGGAGTGCGTCGTCGCCGACCCACTGGAAGAGGTATGAGAGGACGATGAGATAGAGGCTCGTCGCATCGTGGGTCCCGTAGTACGGCGCGTACGGCAGGATGCCGAGCTGGGCGAGCTCGCCATGCCGGATCTCGTGCGGGATCTTGCCCGGCTCCATGTCGCGTTCCGGGTCATCGCCGGTCGCCTGCATCGTGCCGAGGCGCCTGAGGGCACCCGAGGCGAATTCCGGGTAGCCCGAGATCGCCTGCATCGAAACGATCAGCGTGTCGCGTCCAAACAGCGTCACGTACCAGGGCACGCCGGCCGCCGGGATGTAGACGCCGCGTTCGTACGTCGGGTCCTCGAGCCGCAGCGCCTCCATGTCGCGGACGGCCTGGTCCCACGATCGGCGGACCGTCGCATTCGGCGTCTCGATCGTCACCTCGGGCAGGCGCGGACCGTCGCCGGGAAGAGGGCCGTCGACGCTGTTGCATGCCATCGTCGCCGGCCGCCGACGTGCGTCGGAGCTCGTGATCGGCAGCCACTTGAGGCAGGCGTGCCACGTCGCTTTGGGTGCGATGGCCGCCACGAAGACGAGACGGCCGTTGGCGTACTGCGGCGGTGAGTCCGCCCGGTCCACCGCGACGACCAGCTCGCGGCGGAACTCGCCGTTGATGTACTCGGAGCGCAGCTCGCGCCTCGAGCGAAACCAGCGGGTGTTGAGCTGGCCGCGGCGGACCAGGGAGTCGCCTCGGACATCGAAGATGTCGGCGAAGTCGGACTCGATCGCGATCTCGATCGTCAGCCGAACCGGCCGGCGGGCGTAGCTGACGATGTCGATGTCCTCGTGGATCCCGCCCGCGACGGTCCGATCCACGCGGATCGCGAGGGCGTGGCCGTCGACCCGTCCGATGTCGTCCAGGAGCGGATCATTCGTGAACTCGAAGCGCGCCGAGAAGAACTGGATCGGTGCGGCGTTCAGGAGGACCGGCCGGCGGCCGTTGATCCGGATCTCATAGGCCGAGATGAAGCGGGTGTCGCGGGTGAAGAACCCGTCGTCCATCCCGCCGAGAATCCGCCCGTCCGGCTGGCACACGAGGAAGCGATCGTCCCGATTGATCGTGATGGTCGAAGGGCCGACCTGCACCGGAGACGTCACGCCCGAATGATAGGGGCCTCCGCGCGGGCGTCGAGCCACGTTTCGAGCCGGTCGGCGAGCGGGAGGACGTAGCGCGTCGCGACGAGGGCCGCGCACGAGACCGAGATCGTCAGCAGCGCGGCGAACGCGATCGTGCTGATGAGGAGGATCACGGTCAGGAGGAGCGCCGGGGCCGCCAGCCGCCCCGGCGGCGACGCGCAAAAAGGGTGCGGTTTGTGCTTCTCTCGCACAAATAGATACGATACGCTCTGCGAGAGCGGTCGCGGAACGTCGCAGGAGGGACGGACATGGACGAGGACTTCTTCTCTGAGGTGACGGGCCCGATCGCCTTCGGTGGCGTCGGCTCGACGGACCCACTGACCTACAAGGTGTACGAGCCGGACCGGGTCGTCCTCGGTAAGCGCATGGAGGACCACCTCCGGATCGCGGTCTGCATGTGGCACTCGTTCAACTGGCCCGGCTCCGACGTCTTCGGCTCGGGGACCTTCGACCGGCCGTGGCTGGACTCGCGCCTCGAGCCGCGGATCGCGGCTGCGGCGAAGCTCGACGCGGCATTCGAGTTCATCGCCAAGCTCGGGGTCCCGTTCTTCTGCTTCCACGATCGCGACGTCGCGGCCGAGGGCAGCACCTTCGCCGAGACCCAGGCGCACCTGGCCGCCAGCATCGACCTGATCGAGCGGCACATGGCCCGGACCGGCGCGAAGCTCCTGTGGGGAACCGCCAACCTGTTCAGCCATCCGCGCTACGCGGCCGGCGCCGCCACCAACCCCGACCCGGAGGTCTTCGCCTACGCCGCGGCGCAGGTGAAGGTCATGCTGGAGGCCACCAAGCGGCTCAACGGCGAGAACTACGTGCTCTGGGGCGGCCGCGAGGGCTACGAGACCCTGCTCAACACGGACCTCGCCCGCGAAGGGGCGCAGCTCGCCCGGTTCCTGACGATGGTCGCCGACCACAAGCATCGGATCGGCTTCAAGGGGACGCTACTTCTCGAGCCGAAGCCGCAGGAGCCGACCAAGCACCAGTACGACTACGACGCCGCGACCGTCCACGGCTTCCTCGTCCGGCATGGCCTCGAGGACGAGTATCGGGTCAACATCGAGGTGAACCACGCCACGCTGGCAGGGCACAGCTTCCACCACGAGGTCGCCTACGCGATCAGCAACGGGATCTTCGGCAGCATCGACGCGAACCGTGGCGACTACCAGAACCTCTGGGACACCGACCAGTTCCCGAACTCGGTCGACGAGCTCTCGCTCGCGCTCTACGAGATCGTGCGTGCCGGCGGGTTCACGACCGGAGGCTTCAACTTCGATACGAAGCTCCGCCGCCAGAGCATGGATCGGACGGACCTGTTCCACGCCCACATCGGCGGAATCGACACCCTCGCCCGGTCGCTTCTGGTCGCTGCTACGTTGATCGAGAGCAAGGCCCTCGAGGGGCTCCGCGAGGCGCGATACGCCGGCTGGTCCGGCTCTCTCGGCCGGTCGATCCTGACGGGCGACGCGCTGCTGGAGATCCTGACCGCCCGGGTCGTTGCCGGCGAGATCGACCCGAAGCCCGTCTCCGGCCGCCAGGAGCTCCTCGAAAACCTGGTGAACCAGGGAATCTGGGCCGTCGATGCGGCCGGTCGCGTCGAGAGCGGCTCCGGCCGCTGACCCCGGTGGGCCACGTCCTCGGGATCGACGCGTCGACGACCGCGACGAAGGCCGTCCTGATCGACGAGGACGGCGCCGTTCGCGGGGTCGGGGCGTCGGAATACGGCTACGAGGTCCCGAAGCCGCTCTGGAGCGAGCAGGAGCCGCGGCTCTGGTGGGACGGCTCCATCGCCGCGATCCGGTCCGTCCTGGCGTCGACAGGCGTCGCCGGCGACGACGTGGTGGCGGTGGGCCTGACCGGCCAGATGCACGGCGCCGTGCTGCTCGACAGGGCAGGCGAGGTCCTCCGTCCGGCGATTCTCTGGAACGACCAGCGGACGGCCGCCGAGTGCGACGTGATCCGGAAGGCGGTCGGACCGGAGCGGCTCATCGAGATCACCGGCAACGACGCCCTCACCGGGTTCACCGCTCCAAAGCTCGTCTGGGTTCGCGACCACGAGCCGGACGTCTGGCGCCGGATCGCCCACGTGCTGCTGCCCAAGGACTACGTCCGGCTCCGGCTGACCGGCGAGTACGCGGCCGACAAGGCCGATGGCTCCGGCACCCAGCTCTTCGACCTGGCGGCGCGCGACTGGTCTGCGGAGGTCCTCGGCGCCCTCGGGATCGATCCCGCCTGGATGCCGCCGACGTTCGAGGGGCCGGCGGTCACCGGCACCGTCACCCAGGCCGCGGCCGCGGCGACAGGACTTCGAACCGGGACGCCGGTCGTGGCCGGTGGTGGGGACCAGGCGGCGAACGCCGTCGGGGTGGGTGCCGTCGCCGAGGGGACCGTCGCCCTGTCGCTCGGGACGTCGGGCGTGGTCTTCGCGACGACCAACAGGCCGCTGTTCGAGGCAGCCGGCCGCGTCCATGCCTTCTGCCACGCCGTTCCCGACCGCTGGCACATGATGTCGGTAATGCTCTCGGCCGCCGGCAGCCTCCGCTGGTTCCGCGACACGCTGGCGCCGGGAGTGGAGTTCGGGGCCCTCGTCGACGAGGCGATCGAGGTTCCCCCGGGCAGTGACGGCCTCCTCTTCCTCCCCTACCTCACCGGCGAGCGCAGTCCGCATCCCGATCCTCTCGCCCGCGGCGCGTTCGTCGGCCTGACCGTGAGGCACGATCGTCGCCACATGACGCGGGCCGTCCTAGAGGGCGTCACCTTCGGCCTGCGCGATGGGCTCGACCTGATGATCGGCGCCGGCATGCCCGCCCCTGCCCAGATCCGCGCGTCCGGCGGAGGGACGGCGAGCCCGCTCTGGCGCCAGATCCTCGCCGACGTCCTCGACGCCGAGATCGCGACCGTCAACACGTCGGAGGGCGCCGCGTACGGGGCGGGACTCCTGGCCGCCGTCGGCGCCGGCTGGTTCTCGAGCGTGCAACAGGCCGCCACGACCCTCGTCAGGGCAACCCCTGTCGCATCACCGGGCCCGGAAGGTCCGCGCTACGCCGAGGCGCACGCGCTCTATCGGGAGCTCTATCCGGCGCTGGCGCCGGTCTTCCACGCGCTGTAGCCGACTCCGGCGCGGCCGTGGCCGGCCTCGCGGCGCGTCAGGCGCGGAGTTCGAGCTCCGCCAGTTCCTTCTGGGTGACCTCGCCGGGCTTCTTGCCCAGGATGATCATGCCCAAGACGGCGTCGGCGTCCGTGTCGGCCTTGTTCACCGTGTCAACGATCCGGCCGTGGTACATGACGCTGATCCGGTCGGACAGGTCGAACACGTCGTGGATGTCATGGCTGATCAGGAAGATCCCGATCCCGTCATCCTTGAGCTGCCGGACGAGGTTCCGGACCTGCGCGGTCTCCGCCGGGCCGAGGGCCGCCGTCGGCTCGTCCATGATCATGATCCGGGCGTTGAAATAGACCGCTCGAGCGATCGCCACCGCCTGACGCTGGCCGCCCGACAGCGACTTCACCGGCATCGCGAAACGCGTGAAGTTTGGGTTCAGGCGGCCCATGACCTTGCGCGTCTCGGCCTCCATCGACGAATTGTCCAGGCTGCCGAGGCGGGTCGTGATCTCACGCCCGAGGAACAGGTTCGCCGGTGCGTCGACGTTGTCGGCGAGGGCAAGGGTCTGGTAGATGGTCTCGATGTTGTACGCCTTGGCGTCGCGCGGGTTGCCGATGGTGACGGGCTTGCCGTCGATGCTGATGACGCCCGAGTCGGCGGCATGCGCACCCGACAGGACCCGCATGAGGGTGGACTTGCCCGCGCCATTGCCGCCGACGAGGCCGATGACCTCCCCTGCGTGCAGGTCGATCGTCACGTCCCGGACGGCGTGCACGCCGCCGAAGGCGACGTTGATGTCCTTCATCTCGACGAGCGGGGCGCTCGCGGCAACGGTCACGGTCGGGCCTCCCTGTCGTTCAAGAGCCGCGCCGGCGGTTGTAGGCGTCAAAGCCAACCGCGAGGATCAGGACGATCCCGGCGGCGACGTTCTGGCCGGGCGAGTTGATGCCGATGTAGCCCAGGCCGTAGGCGAGCGACTGCATCACGAACGCGCCGAGCACCGCGCCTGCGATGCTGCCGATGCCGCCGGCGAACGACGTCCCGCCGACTACGGCCGCGGCGATCACATAGAGCTCGTAGCTCTGGCCGATATCGAGTGTCGCGGTATTCAGACGCGCCACCGCGATGGCTGCGGCGAGAGCACACAGGATGCCCATCACGACGTAGACCTTGAGGACCGTCCGGCGCGTGTTGATCCCGGCCAGATCGGCGGCGTCCGGGTTGCCGCCGTAGGCATAGACATAGCGCCCGAACTTTCGGCGCGTGCCCAGCCACGTCATCACCAGGGTCACCCCGATCAACAGCACGATCGGGTACGGGATACCGGTCGGGATATCCAGTCCACCGGAGATCCCCTCTGGCCAGAGGTTGGCGTTGGCAAAGGCAGCCAGTCCGAGGACGGCAAGGCCACCGATCCCCCCGAGCACGTACTCGGCCCACATCGGCCGAAGGGGAAAGCCGAAGCGCCGACGTTGTCTCCGGCCGTTGATGAGCAACGCGATAATGGCCAGGCAGCCGACGACACCGATGAGCCAGGTCAGGGTGCCACCGACCGACCCCTTCGCCCCGCCGCCGAACAACTGGAAGGTCGGATCGAGACCCGACACGGCCGCGCCGTTCGACATGTACCAGATGACGCCCCGGATCGACAGGAGGCCACCCAGAGTGACGATGAATGAGGGCACGCCGATGTAGGCGATGATGTAGCCCTGGAGTGCGCCAACGCCCGCCCCGAGGAGGACGCCGATGGCCAGGGCGATTGCCCACCGGAACGGGAAGTCCGGGCCCATCCCGAGGACGCGGGGCATGATGTCGGTCATCAGCAGCGCGTACGTCATGGCGATGAGCCCGACCAGCGAGCCGACCGAGAGGTCGATGTTGCGCGACACGATGACGAGGACCATCCCGGTCGCGATGATCGCGATCCCCGACGCCTGGACGGCCAGCGTCACCATGTTCGTCGGTCGGATGAAGGTGCCGCCGCTCAGGATGTGGAACGTGACCAGGATGATCACGAGTGCCAGGAGCATCCCGAACAGTCGAAGGTCGATCTCGGTCTGAGTGATCAGGCCACCAATCGACCTGCGCGCGGGGGGCTGGGTCTGACCCGATACCGGTGCCGCGTCGGCCACGTTCGTCACTGCGACCCTCCTGGCCCAAGCGATGAAGCGACCTGCGCCCCCGGTGGTACCGGGGGCGCAGGTGTGATGACTACGTCAGCGGGCGCTGACCGCTACTTGCAGGCGGCCGGCGCCGTGGCGGCGTCGACGCCCTTGCAGAGGTCGGCCTTGGTGATCTGGCCGGCGTCGATCGCCAGCTGCAGCGTGTCCGCTGTGAGCGGAGTCGGCTGGAGGATGAGCGACTTCACCGTGACGCCACCCGGGGTCTTGAAGTCCTGGGCGGTGAGCCCGGCCGTCGGGGCGACGGCCTTGTCGACCAGTCCGTCCGCGATGGTCACGGCGAGGTTCTTGGGATCGGCGCACAGCTTCAGCGCCGCGGCCCCTGCCGCCTTGCCGAGCTCGTTCGCGTTCTTGAAGACGTCAACGTACTGCTTGCCCTGGGCAACGTTGTTCAGGTTGGCGGGGTCGCCGTCCTGGCCGCTCAGGGGCGGGTAGCCGTAGCTCTTGGCCGTGAGGGCACCCACGACGCCGAGCGCCGTGCTGTCGTTCTCGGCGAGGATGGCATCGATCTTGTTGCCGTCGGCGACGGCCTTGTCGATGATCGCTTCCATGTTGGACTGGGCCTTCTCGGTCTTCCAGGCGTCCGTGAACGTCCCGTCCGGACCGTTGAGGATCTTGATGTCACCGGAAGCAACCTTGTCCTTCAGGCCGGCCTGGTCCCAGCCCTGCGGCAGGAACGTGGCGGCGTTCGGGTCGCCCGGGTCGCCCTTGATCAGGACGTAGTTGCCCTTCGGCACCTTCTTGATGACCGCGTCGGCCTCGGCCTTGCCGACCAGCACGTTGTCGAACGTGATGTAGAGGATGCCCGGGTCTTCGATGAGCCGGTCGTAGGCGATGACCGGGATACCGGCATCCTGTGCCTTCTTGAGCCCGGGCAGGACGGCCTTGTTGTCCTGGGCCAGCAGGATCAGGACCTTGGCGCCCTTGGAAATGAGGGTGTCAATGTCCGTCAGCTGCTGCTCGTTGACCAGGTTGGCATCCGCATCGATGTACGTGCCGCCTGCGTCCTCGACGGTCTTCTTGATGTTCGGCTGGTCGTGCGCCGCCCAGCGCGGCTGCTGGAAGTTGTTCCAGGACACGCCGACGGTGCAGCCGGCACCGGTTGCCCCGCTCGCTGATCCGGCTGGGGTGTTGCTCGAGCAAGCGCTCAAGACCATCAGGGCGATCACGGCGATCGCCACCATTCCACGGTTAACCATTGACACCATCCTCCTCAAGACAAGCCACTAGATCTGACTCTCGGTGCCCAAACGTAACGGTAGCACCCTCCTGTGCAGAATTTCCACGATTTCACCACTCCGACGCGGCCGTCAGGCGCTCGCCAGCTGGGTCGCGATGACGCGCGGCCCGAGCCAAGCAGCAGGGTCGGACAGGAGTGGTTCGAACGCCAGCTCGGCCGCGCCGAGCAGCGGTGCGTCGACTCCGAGGGACGCGGGGACGACCCGGACGAGACCTCGAGGCGCGGCGAGGGCGCGGCGGTCCAGTTCCCGCTCGACCGTCAGCGCGACGTACGGGTGGATCCGGCTCAGGAGGCCGCCCAGCACGATCAGCCGCGGGTTGAGGACGTTGACGAGCCCGGCGAGGCCGATCCCGAGCCAGCGCCCGACGTGATCGAGCCCGCCGAGCGCCGCCTGGGATCCGTCCGCGGCCGCGCGCAGGACCAGTTCGACGGCGGCACGGCCGCCCCCGGGCGGCTGGCCGGCCCGGAGGAGCAGCGCCTCCTCCCCGATCTCGGTCTCCCAGCACCCGACCGATCCGCACCGGCAGGCGATGCCGGCCGGGTTGATCGGGATGTGCCCGATCTCGCCGCTGTACCCCGCGACGCCCGTCAGCGGCTTGCCACCGACGATCAGCCCGCCGCCAACGCCGACCTCGCCCGAGACGAACAGGACGTCGTCTGCACCGCGGGCAGCACCGCGGCGAAGCTCCACCAGCGCCCCGAGGTCCGCGTCGTTGGCGACGGAGATCGGCACGGATGTTCCGAGCTCGCGCGCCAGTTGGGCACCGAGCGGGACGTCTGACCAGCCAAGGTTCGGCGCCCGCGAGACGAAGCCGTCGCTGCGCCGGACGATGCCGACGACCGAGACCCCGACGCCGATGATCGCCTCCCCGTGTGGTCGGTCGGCTGCCACCTCGACCGCCATCGCCGCGAGGTCCGCGGCAATCGCCTCGACCGACGAGTGCCCGCGCGGGCGATCGACGCGAATGAGCCTGAAGACCTCGCCACCCAATCCGACGACGGCCGCCGCGAGCGAATCGACCGCGATCTCGAGCGCCAGCACGACCGCGCCATCGGGGTTCGGGCTGACGAGCGGCGATGGACGTCCGGGGTTCCCGAGCGGCTCGGCACGTTCCTCGGACACGAGGTCACCGGCGACCAGCTCGCCGATCAGGCCGCGGATCGCACTCCGCGTCAGGCCTGTCCGGGCCACCAGCTCCGAACGGGACAGCGGCCCACGCTCGTGCAGCGCGCGGACGATTGCGCTCAGGTTGGCCCGGCGCACGGTTTCGCTTCGCTGCCCGATGTCGTCTCGACCCAACGGCAGTTTGTGTTCCTCTCTTTCAAACGTTTGTGCTACGGTCGTACATGAGTTGGGTCATGTCAAGCGGGCGGTCTGGCGGTCGAGAACGCTCGCGATTGGTCTGGTCGTCATGGGGCTCGTCGCAGCCGTCGGCATCGGTCTGGCGGTCTCCGGATTCGGCGACAGGACATCCGGGATCGGTGCGCCGCACTTCGTGGAGGAAGCGGCCGCAGCCGGACTCGACCACACCTACGACGGTGATTTCACGTTCTACTTCGGCGGAGGCGTTGCTGCGTTCGACTGCAACGACGACGGCCGGCCGGAGCTGTACCTCGCGGGAGGGAGCGAGCCTGCAGCCCTCTTCCTGAACGAGAGCCCGGTGGGCGGCGCGCTGCGCTTCAGGCGTGCCCCGGACCCGGCCACGGACCTGACCGATGTGATCGGCGCCTACCCGCTCGACATCAATGGCGACGGTCATGCCGATCTGGCGGTGCTCCGCGCGGGCGAGAGCGTCCTGCTCCGGGGGCTCGGCGGCTGCCGGTTCGAGCGGGCCAACGAGGCCTGGGCGTTCGACGGCGGTCACGCCCTGGCGACCGGCTTCAGCGCGACCTGGGAGGCGTCGGCGCGACTGCCGACCCTGGCCGTCGGCAAGTACCTCGGCCTCGACGCGAGTGGCGAGACGACCGACCGCTGTGGCGACAACCTGCTGATCCGGCCGGTCGCCTCGGGACTGGCATATGGGCCGCCGATCGTCCTGGCGCCGGGCTACTGCGCGCTGTCGATGCTGTTCAGCGACTGGGACCGCTCCGGGCGGCGGGACCTGCGGATCAGCAACGACCGCCACTACTACGACAACGCCGTCGGCGAGGAGCAGCTCTGGCGGATGGCGCCCGGCGAGACTCCGCGCCTCTACACCGCCGCCGACGGGTGGGCCGAGGTCCAGATCGAGGGCATGGGAATCGCCAGCTATGACGTCACCGGCGACGGATACCCGGACGTGTACCTGACGAGCCAGGGCGCGAACCGCCTCCAGGCCCTGACCGGCGGGCCCGGCCAGCCAACGTACGGCGACATCGGCGCTCAAGCGCGGCGTCAACGCGACGCGGCCGTTCACCGGCGGGGACGCGCTTCCCTCGACGGCCTGGCACCCGGAGTTCCAGGACGTCAACAACGACGGCCTCATCGACCTGTTCGTCTCGAAGGGCAACGTGAAGGATCTGCCGGACTTCGCCGCGAAGGACCCCAGCAACCTGTTGCTCGGCAGGCCCGACGGGACGTTCGGCGAGGCGGCCGACACCGCCGGGATCCTCAGCTACGCGCTGGGTCGTGGGGCGTCGCTGGCCGACTTCAACCTCGACGGCCTGCTCGACCTCGTCGAGGTGAACTTCGGCGAGCCCGTCAAGCTCTGGCGGAACCTGGGGACCGGCGAGCCCGGTGCGCCCACGCAGGCCGGAAGGTGGCTCGCGATCCGGCTCAGCCAACCGGCTCCCAACCCGGACGCGATCGGCGCATGGATCGAGGTCCGGGTCGGCGACGCCGTGATGCGGCGCGAGAGCGTCGTCGGCGGCGGTCATGCGAGCGGCGAGCTCGGCTGGACCCACGTCGGGCTGGGATCGGCCGCTGGGGCCGACGTCCGGGTGCAATGGCCGGACGGCGAGATCGGCCCGTGGCAGCATGTCGAGGCCAACGGGTTCTTCGTCATCGAGCGAGGCGCCGCCGAACCGCAGCACTGGCTGCCGCCGCAGGACTGATCGAGGGACGTGATCACGGTGCCGACGACGAGCCGACTCGCGGAGATCGACCTGCCGGACTTCGGCCGGCCGGAGGGAGAACGACCCGAGATCCCGGCCGCGACTTACGCGCGGCGGCTCGAGGCGCTCCGCGAGCGAGCCGAGGCGCACGGCTATGGCCGCCTCGTCGTCTACGCGGACCGCGAGCACAGCGCGAACCTGTCGTTCCTGACCGGTTTCGACCCCCGTTTCGAGGAGGCGGTCCTGGTCGTGGGACCGGCCGGCGAGCCTGCGATCCTGGTCGGCAACGAGTGCTTCGGGATGGCAGGCGCCGCCCCGCTGCCGATGCGGCGGCACCTGTTCCAGGACCTGAGCCTGCCGAGCCAGCCGCGCGACCGGTCGCGGCCGCTGGCGGAGATCCTCGCCGCGGAGGGAATCGGGCCCGGCTGCCGCGTCGGGGTCCTCGGCTGGAAGTCGTACGCGGACCGCGGGCGGATGGAGGTGCCGGCCTTCCTCGTCGACGAGCTCCGTGGCCTCACCGGAGCCGGCGGCCTGGTCGAGAACGCGAACGACCTGCTCATCGACCCGTCCGATGGGCTGCGCGTCATCAACGACGCCGATCAGCTGGCCGCCTTCGAGCACGCCGCGACGCGGACCTCCAATGGCGTTCGGAATCTCCTGCGCGGACTTACGCCCGGGGTGCGCGAACGCGATGCGGTCCGGTTGCTCGGGTGGGACGGCACGCCCCTATCGTGCCACCTCATGCTCACCGCGGGTCCGCGCGCGTCGCTCGGGCTGCTCAGCCCCGGCGACCGGGTGATCGAGCGCGGCGACCGGTTCACGGCCGCGTTCGGGATCTGGGGTGCACTCAACTGCCGCGCCGGCTTCGTCGTCGAGGACGCGACAGAGCTCCCCGAGGGCATCCGCGATTACGTCGGCCGCCTGGTCGGGCCGTACTTCGAGGCCGTCGCCGAGTGGTACGGGGCGCTCCACATCGGCCAGACCGGCGGGGCGCTCCAGGCGATCATCGACCGGCGGCTGGCCGATCCCTTCTTCGGCATCTTCCTCAACCCGGGACACCAGCTCCATCTCGACGAATGGGTCAACTCGCCGGTCGGGCCCGGCTCGGCGATCGAGCTGCGCTCCGGCATGGCCCTCCAGGTCGACATCATCCCGGCAACCGGCACCGATTACTTCACGACGAACATCGAGGACGGCGTCGGCCTGGCGGACGGGTCGCTCCGCGATGAGATCGCAGCTCGCTACCCGGACGGATGGGCCCGGATCCAGGCGCGGCGGCGGTTCATGGCGGAGGCCCTGGGGATCGACCTGCACCCCGACGTGCTCCCGTTCTCCAATATGCCGGGCTACCTGCCGCCGTTCCTCCTCAGCCCGGACCGGGCGATGACGATGATGGCGTGAGCGAGCGCTGGCAGCTCAGGCGCGCGGGGACGCCGACCCGAACCGTCCTGGCGTCGTCCCGAGGAAGCGCTTGAACCGCCTTGTCAGGTGCGCCTGGTCATAGAACCCGACGGCGGCGGCCACGTCGGCCAGCGGCTGCCCGCCGAGAATCCGGTCGCGGGCGGCCTCGAGCCGCCGTCCAAGGACGTACGCGTGCGGCGCGATCCCGAAGGCGTGCGAGAACGACCGGGCGAGCTGGGTCGGACCTGCCCCGAGCTGCTCCGCGGCGGCTGCGATCGTGAACTGCTCGGTCAGGTGCGCGTCGAGGAACGCGCGCAGTTGGTCGGCCAGGTCCCGGCCGCCCGGCGATTCGCGGACCGCGGCCTCGCCAAGGCCGGCACGGACATGCTCGGCGACGAACCCGAGCCGCGTCTCGGCCTCCAGGGCGTCGTCGATGCAGGCGAGAGCGTCGTGGAGCTCAGAGACCGCCCGCCGGAGCCCCGGATCCGGGACCACCGGGCTGTCGACCGCCGGTCCGATCAGGTGCTCGCCGAGGACGCTCGTCTCCAGGTAGAGCACGCGCCTGCGGAAGCCGCTGCTCGTTGCCGGGCGGCCGTCGTGGACGACGTGCGGCGGCAGGACCGTGACCATCGGCAGCTCGGCGGCCCGTGCATGACGGTCGAGGTCGTAGCGGATCGCGCCGTCATCGACGATGAACAGCGTCCACGTGTCGTGGGTGTGGGGCGGGTAGGCGTGGTCGGTGAACCGCGCGTGGAACACCTCGCGGATGCCTGGGATGGGCGGCTTCCAGGCCCTGATCGAGACGCCGCCGGGAGGTGCCTCCATCGCAGGATCGTACAAGACCCGGCGGCATCGACAGCCCTAGCGTCACGTCCATGGAGAAGCTTGTTGCGCTGGTCGGATTCTCCGTCGTGAGCTCGGTGACCCCCGGGCCCAACAACATCCTGCTCTGGGCGTCTGGCGCCGAGTTCGGCTTCCGGCAGACGATCCGCCACGTCATCGGCACGGCGATCGGGATCGGGTCGATGGCACTCGCGGTCGCCGCCGGCCTCGGGGCACTGATCACGACGATCCCCGAGGTCGGGTTCGTCATGAAGGTCGGCGGCTCCGTCTACCTGCTCGCCCTCGCCTACCAGGTCGCGCTGGCGAGGGCCATGGAGCGTCGCGCCGTCGCACGTCCCCTCGGCATTCGCCAGGCCGCGGTGTTCCAGCTCATCAACCCGAAGGCCTGGATCTTCGCTCTCGGGGCGATCACGACGTTCCGGCCGGCCGACCTGCCGGTCGTTGCCGGAAGCATCCTCGTGGCGGTCACGATGATGATCGTCGTGATCCCGACTGCGGCACTGTGGGCCGGGGGCGGCGGCGCGATCAGCCGGCTCGTCAGCACGGAGCACGCCAATCGGCTCGTCAGCCTGGGCCTTGCCATCATGCTGGCCGCAACCGTCGTCCTCGTCTGGATCTGAGGCCGCCCGGACCGCGCTGACGCCGAACGCCACAAGGGCCGCAGGTACGCTTGCCGGGTGAGCGAGGACATCGCGCCGGGCGCCGCCGATCAGCCGTTTGCCTGGCTGACCACGATCGGCCGGCGGACGGGCAGGCCGCGAACGGTCGAGCTGTGGTTCGTCCTCGACGGCCGGACCGTCTACGCGCTCGCGGGGGGCGGCGAAGCGGCGCACTGGGTCCGCAACGCGCGGGCCGACGCGCGCGTCACGGTCCGGCTGGGCGACGTCGAGTACGAGGGGCGTGCCCGCTCGCCCGAGCCAGGCGGCACCGAGGACGGCCGGGCTCGCCGGTCGATGGCCGCCAAGTACCAGGGCTGGCGAGAGGGCCGCCCATTGAGTGGCTGGGCCGGCTCCGCTCTCTGCCTTGCGGTCGACCTGCAATAAGTTGGAGGCATCCCACCGCAATAGGCGTCCCGCGATGGCTGACGCCAGCCGCCGCGAGGTGCCTGGCCGTCCTGATGACGCTCGCGATCGTCCTGCCCGCTCGACGGCCCGGTGAATCGCGGCTCCGAGCGGTCGGCCGCCGCCCGCTCCGTGGCAGTTGGAGTGGTCAGGGGCCACTTCGAACCGCTACGCTTTCGATCGCAGGAAAGCGCTGTCGCGCCGAGGCGCCAACCGGAGGGGCAGTGACCACCGAGACGAACCGGCTTCGTGATACGGCACGTCCGCGGAGGTCGCACTCCGACATGCCGGTGGCCGGGGTCGGCGGGTGACCAGTCGGGCGGTCACGTTCGGCGGGATGAGCTACCCGCTGGTCCTGCCGAGCATCCGCGATCCGCGGCTGCACGTCGCGGCGGTCATCATCACGGTCCATATCCTCGGGCAGGTCGGGTTGCGCTTCCAGGTCAGCGTGCCGCAGATCCTCGCCGCGATCCTCACCTGCGCCATCCTCGAAGTCGTCCTGACGTTCCGCCAGACCCGGTCCTTCGTGTGGCCCGCCAGCGCGATGCTGACCGGCAGCGGAGTCGCCCTCATCTTTCGCGTCGTCGGGACGTCCGCCGATGACCACTGGAGCACGGACGCCTGGTGGGTGTTCGCGGCCGTGGCCGGCCTGTCGCTGCTGACGAAGTACGTGATCCGCTACCGCGGGTCGCACGTGTTCAACCCGTCCAACATCGGGCTGGTCGTTGCCTTCATCGTGCTCGGCAGCGCGCGAGCCGAGCCACTCGACTTCTGGTGGGCTCCCCTGAACGTCTGGATGATCACGGCCTACGCCGTCATCATCACGGGCGGGCTGTTGATCACACGGCGGCTCCATCTCCTCGGCCTCGCCGCGACCTTCTGGGTCGGACTGACGGCCGGCGTCGGCATCCTTGCCGCCTCCGGGCACTGCATGACCGCGCGCTGGGCGTTCGCACCCGTCTGTGGATTGGACTTCTGGCGGGTGATCGTGATCTCGCCCGAGGTGCTGATCTTCCTGTTCTTCATGATCACCGACCCGAAGACCGTGCCTGCCGGGCGGGTCGGGCGAGTCGTATTCGGACTCCTCGTCGCGATCGCGAGCACACTCCTGATGGCGCCGCAGACGGACGAGTTCGGGACCAAGGTCGGCCTGCTCGCGGGTCTCGTCGTCCTCTGCACGGGACGTCCGATCCTCGACCGACTGCTTCCCGAGCCACGATCGGCGGCCGACGAGCTCGGCCGGTTCGCGGTCGGACATGCGAGGGGCGGCACCGCCGGAGCCGGAATCGCTCGCGGTGCCGTCCGGATCGGGCTCATGGGGGCCGCCGTGCTCGTCGTGGGCGTCGGCATCGTCGCCGCCGGTACCCCGGCCCGCGGGGTCATCGTTCCCAACGTCTCCGAGGTGCTCGACCGGGTCCCGCACGAAGTCGATCCGGCGACCTTCCCGACGATCACCATCAAGCAGGATGTCGCCGACTTCGACCAGGAGATCGTCGGCCCCGGGGCACGGGAGATCATGCTGACGCTGGCCGAGAACCTCGAGCTGGAGAACCAGGCGCTGCTTCGAGCGGACGGCAGCATCCTCACCGTCGTCGATCACGGAGACCGGCTGATCGAGATGCAGGCTCGGCTGCGCGACGCGGTGGCGTCTCGGTTCCACCCCCATCGCCCGGTACCAGATCGATTCCGTGACGGTGTCGCTGCTCGTCCCGTTCGGAAAGCAGGACGGCCTGAGCCTGGGGTTCGATTCACGCGGCACGGTGAGCCAGGAGACGTATGACGCCGCCGGGGTCCTGACGTCTCGACAGGCGTCGCCGTTCGCGCTGACGTTCGTCGTGCGCCGGGCGACGGGAGGGCGCTGGCTCAACGTTGCCGTGCTGCCAGCCGGGGCCGGCACGTAGACCGGGCGGCCGACGGCACGGCCAAACGGCGGCGGCTCAGACCCCGAGTGCGGCGGAGGCCATCAACGTGCCGGTGATCCGCGCCTGGATCTTCGCGAACGCCGTGTCTCGCGACGTCGAGGTGTCGTCGCCGAACGGCGAGAAGCCGCAGTCGTCGGTCGTGCCAAGGTGCTCGGGGTCGATGAACCGTGCCGCCTCGAGCACGCGGTCGCGAACCTCCTCCGGTGTCTCGACCCGCGGATCGATGGGGTCGATCACCCCGACGAAGATCCGTCGGTCGCCGATGGCGTGGGGTCCGAGGATCCTGAGCACGCGCTCGTGGTCCGCCTCGCTCGCGAGCTGGACGTAGAACGTGTTCACGTCCATCTGGAGCAGCCCCGGCAACAGCTCCTCGTAGTCGACGTCGGCGCTGTGGGTCGAATCCGCGTCGCCACCGGGACACGTGTGGACGCCGACGCGGGCTCGTTCCTGGTCGGTGAGCTCGCCGAGAACGCGGTTGTTCAGATCGACGAACGAGTCCAGCAGGCCCTTCGACGGATCGAGCTTGAGGGACAGGCGTGCCTCGGTGAAATCGATCTGGACGGTCGCGCCGCGCTCGATACAGCCGCGGATCTCCGACGCCGCCTCGGCGACCAGGTCGTCGAGGAAAGCCTCGCGGGGATACCGGGCGATGCCCTCGGCGGGATAGATGAGGCTCATTGCCGACGCGGAGATCACGGCCTGCTTGAGCTGGGCGTCGGTCGCCCCCTGTGCGGCATCGAGGTACGACCACGCCTTCGTGGCGTAGCGGAACGGGCCCCCTGTCAGGAGCGGCAACTGGCGCGTGTGGCCGTCCTCGAAGGGGATCGTCACGCCGCCGGGGGCGAGGTTGGCCAGACCGGCCAGCGGGTAGCCGACGAAGCTCGGTTTGCGCTGCTCGCCGTCGGTGACGACGGGCGAACCCGTTTCCTCGAAGCGCCGAAGCGTGTCGCGAACGGCGTCATCGAACAGGGCCTCGAGCTGCGCCGGCGGGATCTGCCCCGCCGCTGCCGCCAGCATGCCGTCCTGGAGGGCCCGGGGTCGGGGGATGCTGCCGATCGGTTCGGTGGGGAGGACCATCGCTGAAGCATACTGGTGCGGTGACGGCCGCTGCACGACAGGAGATGGCACGAATGGCACGCGACGAGGAACGCCTAGTGCGTTCACAGGAGGAACCAATCGTCGGCGGATTGCCGGACGTCCCGGGGATCCTCACTGCGCTCCGGTTGACCCCCGAGCTCGGCATCCACCTGCGCGGCCTGGCCGACGAACTGCTCGTCAACGACTTCGCCGGCGCCACGCTCGTTCGCGCGGAGCGGGAGATGCTCGCGACCGCCACGTCCGCGGCGAACGACTGCTTCTACTGCATGGACTCGCACGGCGCGTTCGCGAGCGCGCTGCTCGAACGAAGCGGGGCAGCGGAGCGCGTGCCGCTCGTCGACGGGATCAAGCTTGGATCATCCGACGGACTCGACGACAAGATGCGGGCGCTGCTCCACATCGCCCGGACCGTCCGGGGCGAGCCGCGCGATCTCACCGCGGATGACGTTGCGACGGCGCATGCCGCCGGTGCGACCGATGCCGACGTCCAGCTCGCGGTGCTCATCGCCTCCGCGTTCTCGATGTACAACCGGATGGTGGAGGGGTTCCGCGCCAGGACGCTGCCGAGCGCCGACGCATATCGCGCTCGCGCCAGTGAGATCGCGGAGCATGGCTACAGCGACCAGCGGGTGACGTCCGTTCCGGGATAGGCCAAGGGCTCGACTGATGGCGTCTCCGCAGACCGGGATCTTCGCGCTCGGGACGGCATCTCACGCTTACCTGGAGTTCGATCTCGTCGCGCCGGCCGATGCCAGGATCGCTGTCGGCCTGGTCGCGTCTCTTCGCGAACCACGCACGACGATCGGTGGAGTCAACCTGGTGGCCGGGTTTCGGCCGGAGCTCTGGGCCGTGGTCGCGCCGGACAGCGCTCCACCTGGCGTGGTCGGTTTCAACGAGCCGATGCTCGGCACAGGCGGTTCCGTCCTGCCGGCGACGCAGCACGACGTCGTGATCTGGCTGACCGGTGCCGCCTACGACGTGGTCTTCGACCTGTCACGGGGGATTGCGATGGAGCTCGCGGGGATCGCCGAGCTCGCCGGTGAGACCGTCGGTTGGCCCTATCACCACGATCTCGACCTGACCGGGTTCATCGACGGCACGGAGAACCCGACCCTCATCGAGGCCACGACGGTCGCCCTGATTCCACCCGGTTCGCCCTGCGAGGGAGGCTCGATTCTCCTCCTGCAACGATGGGAGCACGACGCGATGGCCTGGGAGAGCCTGCCCGTGGCCACCCAGGAGGCGATCATCGGTCGGCGCAAGGCCGACAGCGCCGAGCTCCCCTCGCCGCCCGCAACCTCGCACGTCGCGCGCACGGACCAGGACCGGTTCGGAAGGATCTTCCGGCGCAATATCGCCTACGGATCGCTCACCCGACACGGCACGATCTTCGTCGGCTTCAGCGCGGACCAGCAGATCCTCGCCGCCATGCTCGAGAGCATGATCGGCAGCGGAGACGAACCGGCGGACGAGCTCACGACCGTCACGCACGCCGTCACAGGCGCCTATTACGTCATCCCGTCCGCCGATCGACTGGCTGCGCTGGCCAGCGATGATCGAGCGTGACGCGATTCGGCGTGGTCCGACGCCGGTATGAATAGGCCGTTCGACTCAGCGTCCCGATGGTTGCGCGCGGTCTCAGCATTCTCAGGCAGGTCGACGTCGGCTTCGTGCGCTGGCAGTGCACATTCGGCATTGCCGCCTGTTCTCCTCATTCGCGGGCGTTCCGCGGGCCGTCCCCCTCCTGATCTCCAGCCAGCTCCGTCGGGACACCGGCGCGAAGCTCATCCCTCGGCACCGGTGACCGCCGGATGGCCGCCGATCAGGCTTCGGGCAGCCTCCACTGATGACGGCGCGGCGAACAGCGAGATGCGATCCCCGACCTGAAGGACGACGTCCCCGCGTGGGACGATCAGGGACGCGTCACGCTCGACAGCGACGAGCACGACGTCTCGCGGCCACGCGGCGCCGGCGACCGACATGCCGACCAGCGTCGAAGAGGCGGGTAGATCTGCCTCCAGCAACACTCCCCCGGCACCCAGACCTCGTACCTGGCGGACGTTACCGGCCAGCGCCCTGCGGTAGGCGCCCATCGCGTCACGCGCGGACAGGATGCCGATCAGGCGGCCGTCGGCCAGCACGGGCGCCCAGTCGGCATGGTGATCGGCGAGAGCCCCGAGTGCGTCGTCGAGCCCATCGTCGGCCGAGATGACCGGGCCGCCATCGGCGAGATCGCCAACGAGCGCGTTGTCGTCGGCGCCCGCAAGTTGCGCGGCGCTGACTGCCCCGCGGAACGTGCCGTCGGACTCGACGACCGCAGCGCCGGGCAACGCCAGCTCAGCCAGGCGGGAACGGGCATCCGCGACGCGGCCATCGGCACGAAGCACGAGCCTCGCCTCGCGGGTGGCGTCGCCAGCCGGAATCGATGCCATGAGCGGGAGGGCGAACCGGAACCGGTGGGCCGGCGAGTCGGCGCGGCTCTTGAGCTGGCTCCGGTACATCGAGTGGTCCCCAACGATGAGGGTCGCGAGCCCGATCGCGATCATGGCCGGCGCAAGCATCGCGAGGTTGTCCGTCATCTCGGCGACCATCAGCATCACCGCCAGCGGCGCGTGGGCGACACTCCCGAACAACGCCATCATCGCCACGATCACGAACGGTGCAGGCTCGGCCGGCACCGCCGGCGCGATCGGTTCGAGGAGTCGCCAGATCCCCGCGCCGAGCAGCCCGCCGATGACCATGCCCGGGCCGAAGATCCCACCCGACCCGCCGGACCCGATCGAGAGCGATGTCGCAACGATTTTCGCGAAGGGCAGAACGAGGATCATCCAGAGCGGGATGGCGAGCAGGCTCTCCCGATCGAGTCCAGCCTGGACCCAGCCATAGCCGGTGCCCAGCACGCCCGGGATCACGACTCCGATGCAGCCAACGACGAATCCCGCGACGGCCGGTCGGACCTCGCGGGGCAGGCGCAGGGACCGAAGGCGATCGGTGAACTCGTAGAACGTCGAGATATAGAGCCGGCCGACGACACCCGCGGCAACGCCGATGAGCGCGTAGTAGAACAGCTGGCGGGGATCCTGGAAGCCCGCGCCAGAGACGCGGCCGAAGATCGGCGAGAAACCCACGAACGCACCGAAGACCGAGAACGCGACGACCGAAGCGACGAACGACGGGACAAGTGCATCGGACTCGACATCCTCGCGATACGGGATCTCGGCCCCGAGGACGGCCCCGCCGAGCGGCGCCCGGAAGATCGCGCCGATGCCGGCGGCCATGCCTGAAGCTACGGCGATCCGCGCGTCGCGCGCGTCGAGATCCAGCAGCCGGGCCAGATACGAGCCGAATCCGGCACCGATTTGCGCGGTCGGCCCTTCGCGGCCACCGGATCCGCCGGAGCCGATCGTGATCGCCGAGGCGACCAGCTTGATGAGCGGGATCCGCGCCCGGACCCTTCTCGCGCCGTGGTGGAACGCCGCAATCGCGGCGTCCGTCCCGTGCCCCTCGGCCTCGGGCGCGAGCCGGAAGACGATGATCCCGGAGATCAGGCCGCCCAGCGCGACAACCAGCGGGATTGCCCACGGGCGCTCCGGATCGACGATCGGCGCTCCGCCCTCACCAACCGGCGTCGCCGGGTGAAATCCGGCAAGCATGCCGAGAAGCAGGTGCGATGCCTGCTCGAGTGCCCAGAAGAATGCCGCCGCGCCGACGCCGGCGATCACGCCGATCAGGGCCCCCAGGACGACCCACTTACGGAGATACGCGGTACTCCTGACCCGGCGTCGGACCCGGTCGAGGACGCTTCGAGCGGCAAGGGTCATCGGTAGACGTCGAAGGCGTCAGCCACCCGCTGCAGCTCGACCAGGGTTGCTCTTGAGACACGGATTCCGGTCGCGGTCGCGGCGATCCGCCGATGCCGATCGCCGAGGATCTGATCGCGGACGGCCGAGCCGCGTACCGTGAGCCGTGCCCGGGCCGCCCGCCTGTCGCGCGCGTCGCGGCTGATAACGAGGAGCCCTCGTCCGGCCAGTCGTCTTAGTTGGCGGCTCGTCGCCGGAACCGTCACGCCGACGCGTACGGCCACCTCGCTCACCGTCGCCCCGTCACCGCCCTCCCCAACGATCAGCAGAACTCGCCACTGGGGGAAGGTCAGGTCGAGGTCTGGCGTCGCCTCGCTCAACGCTCGTGTCGTGATGGCAACACCCGCCACGAAAAGACGCTCGAGAAGGTCGGCGAACGACGGTCCGGTCATGCGCAGAAGCATAGACGAATGATTGCCAGGTGGCTATTATCTGTTCGTGCGCAAGCATCCCCACGGAGCGGAACGATCAACCGAGGATCGGGCGGCGATCGCCAGATTGCGTTCTGCGGGGGTCGACACCAGCCAGCCTAGGGACATCGCGCACAGCCTTCTCCTGGCGGACGAGACATCGTCCACGCTCGTCGCGGAAAGGGTGAACAAACCTGGCCGAGCCGTGGTCGTCGGGCCCCACCGGTCAGGGATCGGGATGTCCGTAACCGTCTTCGTTTTGCACGAGCTGACACCAGAGGCGATCGGCCCGCTCCGGGCGGAATTCGAGGCTGTTGCTGGTGGGATGGGCGGATCGTATGAAGGGTGGAGACTGCCAGGCAGCCTGGCCCCGGGCCCGGGGGGAGGCCAATGACCGTCAGCATCGGCAATCAATCCGCGACTGATCGAGCCGCTGGCCCCAGCCCCGTGGCGATCAGACTGACAAATGTCGTCAAGGCATATGGGGCCGGCGAGGTTGCGGTGCACGCCCTGCGCGGGATCACACTCGAGGTGACCACACCAGAGTCATGGACTTCGAAGTCGAGCCGCCGCGCGGACTTCTCGACTGGTCATGCACGTCCGACCCCGGTCGGCGCGCCAGGGATAGAGCTTTTTCCTGGCGGTCAGTCCTGGTCGAGCTCGTGGTGACTGAGGACGAGTTCGCGACAGAGGGCTTGCGTGAGTCAGGCCTCGGCCGTGTCGAACGACCAGCCATACGTCCCCAGTCAGACTCGAACAGACATCGGGCGAGGTGAGCGTCCCGATCAGCGCCGTAGCCTTTGAGACGGTCCGGTCACCCAGCACGCCGAGCGCGTGGAGCTGCCGCGCGACCCGGTCCGCCCCGGCAGCATGGCGCTTCCACACCGCCACGTTCGCGCTGAACTTCGCCGAGATCGGAGCCGCCTTGCTCGGCCTGTCGCGCGTCTCTCTGGCAGTCGGACTCATCACGCAACCCGTCGCACTGTTGGCAATCGTTGGCGCCGGACTCCTGTTCGTGGGCGCTATTCCGGTCGTTTCCGTGGCTGCCGGGTCCGCCTGGTTCTACGTGGCCCTGCCCGGTTTCGGGTTGTGGATTTTCTGGCTCATGGTGACTGGCGTCGGCCTGATCCGTTCCATTCCGGACGGCGAGCGACCGTAGGACGACGGTGTCGAAGCCGCTTGCCGCCGCCATAGAGGCGAGCGATCGGGGGTCGCCGGCCCTCGAGCAGCTGGCGTTCGCGGACTTCCTCGCTTGTGGCGAGTCCGACCACCACCTGCGCCGAATGCGCTCGCTCTACCCGCCCGGGCCGATCCTCGGTTCCTGAAAACGGTCCGTCTCGACATGCACGCTCCCGGTCGACGTGCCGTCGAAGCCGTCAACCGTCAGCCGTCGGTCTGACTCAGGGCCGTCAGGTTCGTCGGGCGGCGGCTCGTACGTCCCCGCGATCGCTGAACTGGTCCGGAGCGCGGCGGACGGACTGGTCCTTGGATGCGGGGCTCCGTGACCAGATGCTCCTCGTGCTGACATCCAGTCCCACCAAGGAGATTCCCCGATGCGCTACCTGCTCGTCATGCACATGGACCCCGCTGCCTGGGAGTCGCTGTCCGAGGCCGAGCGACAGGCCGTCTACGCCGGGCACGAGCGGCTCCAGGCCGCGACTCGCGCGTCCGGCGAGTTCGTCCGGACCGAAGCCCTCGCCGACCCCGGCCAGAGCCGAGTGGTCCGCGTCCGCGACGGCGTTGCTGCCGAGACGGCAGGCCCGCTCGAGGCTGGTCGGACCTTCATGTGCGGCTACTACGTCGTCGACTGTGCCAGCCCGGAGCGCGCCGCAGAGCTGGCCGCGGAGGTGCCCGAGGCGTCCTTTGCGGCGGTCGAGGTTCGTCCCATCGCGTTCGCCTCCGGCGACCGGTAGTCGCTCGGTCGCACGAGCTGAAAGGAGCCCAACCACCATGCCGCACGCAGTCTCATCCGACGGCACACCCATCGCCTACGAGCTGGACGGAACGGGCCAGCCACTCGTCCTCGTGGGGGGCGCCTTCCAGACACGCGACGACCCGCTCATGACCGGCCTCGTTGCGGCGCTCGCTGACCGGTTCACCGTCGTGCGCTATGACCGGCGCGGGCGCGGCGGGAGCGGCGACGCCGACGCCTATCGCGACGGGTGTGAGGAGGACGATCTGGGCGCTGTCATCGACGCCACCGGTGGCCACGCGGCCGTGTTCGGCATGTCGTCCGGTGCCGTGCTGGCCCTCGAGGCCGCGGCCCACGGAGCGCCCATCAGCGCTCTTGCTGTCTACGAGCCGCCCGTGATCGTCGGCGGCCGTGACGCCGTGCCCGAGGACGATGCTGACCAGCTGCGCGTCCTCGTCGCGGATGGCGATCGAGACGGGGCAGTCAGGCGGTTTCTGACTGGCGCTGTGGGGCTCCCTGAGGACCTCGTCGCGGGGATGCAACACGCACCGTTCTGGTCCGCTATGACAACGCTCGCCCACACCCTCCCATATGACGGGTCGATCATGCGCCCCTTCCAGCGCGCACAGGCACTCGAGGCGCCCCAGTGGCGGGCGATCGCGGCTCCTGTGCTCGTTCTGGACGGGGGAGCAAGTCCGCCCTGGATCCGCGCTGGGGCCGCTGCCGTGGCCGCTGCCGTCGCTGGAGCGGCCCGGCAAACTCTCGAGAGGCAGGCGCACGACGTGGAGCCCGAAGTCCTGGCCGAGGCGGTGGCCCGGTTCCTGACGAGCGCAGGACCCGCACGACCTGGCTCAGATGGGTGAGATACCACGAGGAGAAGAAGCGAGAGGGCGAAACCGCAAGGGACCTTCGGTCTCAAGGCGTGCTCCCTCGCTCGTCGTGGACGGGGGAGCTAGCCGGACCTGAATCCGCCGGGCGGGCCGCTGTCCGTTAAGCCATGGGCGAGGGTCGCAGCCGTGAGACGCTTCGCGACTGAATCAGCGAGCACCCTGCAGCGGGATGGGTTCCCAGGTCGACGGCGAAGCCGGATGCCAGAAGCTCTGGGGCCATCTCGATGGCGGCAGCGATCTTGAGGTCGAGGTCTTCGGCGAACCGGGCGTCGTCGGGTCGCCGGAGCTGGTTCGCGTAGCCGCCTTTGACAACCCATTGCCCCGGCGCGGCGACCGGCAGTCGGGCGAGGAGCCGGTCGATCGCGACGACGAGATGGATCCGGCGAGCGATGACACCCGCGTCGCGAGCGGCGTTGATCATTCGGACGAGGAGGCTCGTCCGTCGCCGTGCTCAGCCGCCTGCTCGGTCGTGAAGTAGCCGTGCCGGGCGGCCGCCGCCGCGAGGAGATCTTCCCAAACCATGCGCCAATGTTACGTAATCCGTAACAATGGGGCAAGTGGCTCCAGCGGGCGGGAGCCGGCCGTACACTGAAACCGCAGGAGATCGCGGCGAG
>CAVYBB010000002.1:0-1177722 GCA_963766655.1 uncultured Chloroflexia bacterium
CAGCCGGGCCGCCCGACGAGATCCTCGTACCGGCGCGGCTGTCCGAGGCGTACGGCATGTCGTTCGTGACCGAAGGCGGTCGCACGATCATCGACGATGCGGGCCACCGCCCACGGGTGGCGCCGCATTCCGAGACGCACGCGCGCACAGGCCCCGACCTCGGCGCGCTTCCCGAATGACGGGACGGGAGACCATCGCCGTGACTGACCGCCGCCGTGTGCTGCTGATCGCTGTCGGGGCCACGATCGGGCTGCACCTCGCGCTCCTGGCCGCTCAGGCGTTCGCCGCGGTGCTGACCGGCAGGCTCGATCACCGCCAACGCTCTCCACATGGGCGTCGACACCGCTGCCCACCTGGTCGCGCTCGGCGGCGTGTGGCTGGCGACCCGGCCCTCTGACCCGCGCCACCCATACGGCTATGAACGGTTCGAGGCCCTCGCCTCGCTGCTCATCGGGATGCTGTTGCTGGTCGCCGTGGGCGTCATCGTGTCGAGCGCCATGCCGCGACTCGTGGATCCGAAGCCGAGCGAGGCGACCGGAGTCGGGCTCGCGGTCATGGCGGTCTCCGCGGCCTCGACGGGTGGCCTCGCCCTGTACCTGCGCCGGAAGGGTCGACAGACGCAGAGTCGTGTGCTCGGCTCCGAGTCGATCCACGCAGCGGCCGATGCGCTCATCTCGATCGGGGTGATGGGTGCCATCGGCGTGTCCGCGCTTGGCTTCCCGCGCCTCGACCCGATCGTCGCTCTTGGTGTGGGCGGCGTGGTCGCCTGGCGGGGCTGGGTTGTCGTTCGCGGCGCGGCCGACATCCTGACCGATGCGGCCGCGGTGGACACCGGTGCGATCCGGGTGGCGGCCCTGGCGGTCCGCGGCGTGCGGAACTGCCATGCTGTGCGCTCGCGGGGCGAAGCAGGCCACGTGCGCGTCGATCTCCATGTCCACGTTGCCCCGGGAGCTGACGATCGTCGAGGCCCACGAGATCGCTCGAGAGGTCGAGTCGGCGATCCGCCGTCTCGATCTCGGGATCGCCGAGGTGCTCGTTCACCTTGGCGCCGACCAACAGTCTCTTGAGGAACCGGCACGACCGTCGAGGAGCCCGCGGACGACCGGAGCCGCGACCGCTCCTCGTCCTCCGCAGAACCCACCGACGCCGAGCCTCGGTCTCGCCCCTGGTCGTACGTCGGGCGTCCTCGACACCCTGCGCAGTGCCTGGTGCACACTCCTTAACACGACAGGTCCAGCGACGGCAGGCAGCGAGAGAGTCGGGATCGGTCGGCGACGCCGCTTGGCGGTGACGCACACACCCGCAGCGTGCAGCCCCGGCCCGGAGTGAGAGATGGACGACATGGCACGCATCGTTCACGGGGATCCGTCGCTGCGCGATGCCGAGGACGTCGCGATCGAGGTCGGCGTGGACCCGACGGTCGGGCTGTCGGCCGCCGAGGCGGCGGCCCGCCTGGCGCGGGACGGGCCGAACGAACTGCGCGCCAAGCCGCTGGTCCCTGTGTGGCGCAGGATCCTGGCCCAGTTCCAGGACCCCCTCGTGTACCTGCTGCTGGTCGCGATCGTGATCTCGCTGGTTGCGTGGCTCGCCGAGGGTGCCCACGGTGCCCCCGTCGACGTGATCGTGATCGCGATCATCGTGATCGCCAACGCCGTGCTGGGCTTCGTCCAGGAGAGCAGCGCCGAGAACGCCGTCGCTGCGCTTGCCGTCATGACGGCAGCCACTTCGACGGTGCTGCGCGACGGCGTCCTGGCCACAGTGCCGTCGTTCGAGCTGGTGCGGGGCGACATCCTCGTGCTCTCCGAGGGCGACGCGGTTGGTGCGGACGCGCGCCTGCTGACCGCGGCCGGCATCGAAGGTCCAGGAGGCGTCGCTGACCGGCGAGTCGGAGGCCACGGTCAAGGACCCGGCGAACCCTCGGCGGCCAAGCGTCCATCGGCGACTGCTTCAACATGGTGTTCAAGGGCACGGCCGTCGTCTCCGGAGTCGGCCGATCCGTCGTGACCGGGACCGGCATGGACACCGAGATGGGCGCCATCGCCGAGATGCTGGAACGGACGGAGCCGACGACTCCCGCTGCAGAAGGAGATCGCATCGGTCTCGAAGGCCTCGGTCTCATCGTGATCGGCATCGCCGCCGCGGTGATGTTCGCCCTCGTCCTGGTCAACGGGGTCAATTCGGTCGGCGACCTGGTCGGGATCCTGCTCTGGGCGTTTCCCTCGCCGTCGCCGCCGTGCCCGAGGGCCTGCCGGCGATCCTGTCGCTGGTGCTGGCGCTGGGCGTGCAGCGCGATGGCCCGGCGCAACGCGATGTGAGGAAGCTGCACTCGGTCGAGACGCTGGGCTCGGCCTCGGTGATCTGCTCCGACAAGACGGGCACCCTCACCCGGAACGAGATGACCTCAGCGATCGTGGCGACCGCTTCGGGCGAGGTCGCGTCACCGGCGTCGGCTACGACCCGGGCGGTGCGAGCCCGATCGAGCGGCGAGGCCGAGCGATCGGCCCGCTGTTCGAGAGCGCGGCGCGTTGCTCGTCGAGCGGCGGCCGCTGGCCAGCAACGCCGCAGCTCGCGCGACGCGACGGCGAGTGGCAGATCCAGGGCGACCCGACCGAAGCCGCGTTTCTGGTCGCCGCAGCGCAAGCTCGACGGCGCGGCGGCAGGGTCGCGACGTTCGAGCGACGCGCCGAGGTCCCGTTCACATCCGAACGCAAGATGATGTCCGTCCTTGCCCAGGATCAGGTCGGCGACGAGCCCGCCTGTTCACGAAGGGCGCTCCCGACATCCTGCTGGCTCGATGCACGCGATCCGCGGTGGGACGGAGTCCGTCGCCGCTGGACGAGGCTCGGCGAGCCGCGGCGCTGGCCGAGGTCGAGCGCTGTCAGGGCAGGCGCTGCCGGACGCTCGGGGTCGCCTACCGCACCGCTCGACGTCGACGGTCGAGAGCTTGCCGGCGACCTCGACGAGTCCGTCGAGCACGACCTCATCTATCGTCGGCCTGGTCGGGATGATCGATCCGCCGCGCGAGGAAGCGGCCGCGGCGGTCGGCGAGCGCGCATCGCGCGGGCATCCGCCCCATCATGATCACCGGCGATCACCCGCGCACCGCGCCGCGCGATCGCGGCGCGACCTCGGCATCGTCGGCCCCGACGCCCGGGCCCTCACGGGCGCCGAGCTGGACAAGCTCGACCGACGAGGAGCTTGCGCGCGGCAGTCCGGGAGGTGTCCGTCTACGCCCGCGTCGCGCCCGCGCACAAGCTGCGCATCGTGCGCGCGCTGCAGGCCGACGGCCACGTCGTGGCGATGACCGGCGACGGGGTCAACGACGCCCCCGCGCTGAAGGCGGCCGACATCGGCATCGCCATGGGCATCACCGGCACCGAGGTCACCAAGGAAGCCGCCGACATGGTCCTCGCCGACGACAACTTCGCGTCGATCGTCGGCGGCCGTCCAGCAGGGCCGCGGCATCTTCGACAACATCCAGAAGTTCCTGCGCTACCTGCTGTCGTCCAACATGGGCGAGGTCGTCACCGTCGTCTTCGGCGTCGTGTTCGCCGGGTTCCTTGGTCTCACCGCCGCCACCGGTAGCGGTGAGCTGGTCGTGCCCCTGCTCGCGACCCAGATCCTGTGGATCAACCTCGTGACGGACTCGGCCCCGGCGCTGGCGATGGGGGTGGACCCCGAGATTGACGACGTCATGGCCCGCAGGCCGCGCCGTTCCGAGGACCGGATCATGGACCGCGCGATGTGGACACGGATCATGTTCATCGGCGTCGTGATGGGCGCGGCGACGCTGCTCACGATCGACATGTTCCTGCCCGGTGGCATCATCCCGGGCACCGACTCCCTCGAGGTCGCCCGCACGGCCGGCTTCACGACCCTCGTGTTCGCGCAGCTGTTCAACTCGCTGAACTCCCGCTCCGAGACCACCAGCGCGTTCCGCGGGCTGTTCACCAACAAATGGCTGTGGGGCGCCCTGGGGCTCGGCACCGTCCTGCAGGTGCTCGTCGTCCAGATGCCGTTCCTCCAGGAGGCGTTCGGCACCGCCCCGCTCGACCTCGGCCAGTGGCTGGCGACGACAGGGATGGCCTCGGTCGTGCTGTGGGCCGAGGAGCTGGTCAAGTGGATCCGTCGTCGCGCTGTTCCCGCCGCGGCCTTCGCGGCGATGGTTGCCGGCTGACGCGCTGGCCTCGGCCCGCGGCCGCCCTCGGTGTCAGCGCCGGCGCGTTCGTCGCTCGCGGAGCAGGCGATCATTCCTTCACCTCCGCCCACCCTCCGGGCCCGGCAGCCGCGCCGCCAGGATCCACACGAGCTGCGCCGTCGTCTCCGCGCCCACCTTGGACCGCGGGTTCGCCACGTGGTGCTTGACGGTCGAGTGCGACAGGCCCAGGCGGTGGGCGGCCGCCCTCTCCGACCCGGCGACGAGGACCGCGGCGACCGCCCCGACCTCTCGGTCCGTAGTCCGCATTAGGCCGTCGACATGGGCCGCACCCCTCAGCCCCGCGTCATGACTTTGGTCAGGATTTCAGGGTGTCGCAACGGCCTCGGCGGCTCGCAGCAGCTGCTCGCCCAGCTGGCGTGCCGCTGCGGGCTCGAGGTCGAACTCGACACCGTGTCCGTCCCGGGGCGTGTCGGTTGACCCGGCCGCGAGCGTCACCCGTCCCGGGTGGACATCCGCATCGACGTTGAGGTAGTCGGTCGCGAGTGGCTCGATCGCCTCGCTGTCGGACGGGTCTTCGATCTGCGAGTAGTAGTCGGCGCGAAGCGTGCTGATCCGGAGCGTGGGATCGAACGGCTGGGCCATGTGTTTGGAACCTCCTGAGGGCCCGCGACCACTCGCGGGCGACTAGCTGGGCAGTTGGGGGAACGAGCGTGGACTGACGACGTCTCGCCAGGCAGTCCTCACTTGGTCGATTGGGCCATGTCGTCGGGGTCAGGCGGGCGCGAGGCGAGGATTTACGCGAGCCTGTGTACCGGTCCGATCTGAACGCGGTCGCATCACGCGCGGAGATACGTGATCACGGCCAGCACGCGTCGATGGTCGGCCGGCCCAGGCTCGAGTCCGAGCTTCGAGAAGATCGTGCGGATGTGCCCCTCGACGGTCTTCAGCTCGAGGACGAGCCCCTCCGCGATCGCCTGGTTCGAGCGGCCCTCGGCCATCAGCGCGAGCACGTCCCGCTCGCGCGGGGTCAGCTCGTCCAGCGGCCCGTGGGGCCGGGCGCGGCCGAGCAGCTCGCCGACAACCTCCGGGTCGATCACCGACCCACCCGATGCCACACGGCGGATCGCGTCCACCAGGTCCGACTCGCGCATGACGCGGTCTTTCAGGAGGTAGCCCACCCCGGCGGCGTCCGCCCGCAGGAGCCGGATCGCGTGGCGGGTCTCGACATGCGCCGAGAGGAGCAGGACCGCGACGGTCGGGTGGCGATCGCGGATCGCGATCGCGGCCTCGAGGCCCTCGGTGCGGTGGTCCGGCGGCATCCGGATGTCGAGGATGGCCACGTCGGGGCGCTCGCGCTCGACGAGCTCCAGTGCGCCCGCCGCGTCCCCAGCCTCCCCGGCGACCTCGAACCCCTCGTCGGCGAGCAGGTGCGCGAGCCCTGACCGGAACAGGACCGAGTCGTCAGCCACGACGACGCGCAGGGGGCGGGCGTCCGAGCCGGTCACGCGAGCGGGAGCCTTGCGCGGACCGTCGTCCCCCCGCCGGCGGGGCTGTCAACGCCGAGGGTTCCCCCGATGGCCTGTGCCCGGTCCGCGAGCCCGCGGACCCCGGTCCCGTCGCGCCCGTCATCGACACCGCCGCGCCCGTCGTCGGCGATCTCGAGGTCCAGGGCATCGCCCACGGAACGCCCGCGGACCGCCGCGCTGGTCGCCTCGGCGTGCCGCAGGACGTTCGTCAGGGCCTCGGCGACGATGAAGTAGGCGGTCGTCTCGATCGGCGTCGCGAACCGGCGGTCCTCGACGTCGACCTCGACCGGGATCGGGAACCGGTCGGCGAGCTCGCGAAGCGCAGGCGCGAGCCCGCCGTCGGCGAGGGCGGTCGGGTGGATGCCGCGGGCGAGCGCACGCAGCTCCCGCAGGCCGTCCTCGAGCTCTCTGTTCGCGTCGTCGAGCAGTTGCGCGAGCTCCGGGTCCGCATCGGCACGCCGGTTCGCGCGCCGGAGCGTGAAGCCAAGGGCCACGAGCCGCTGCTGGGCCCCGTCGTGCAGGTCGCGCTCGATCCGCCGCCGCTCCTCGTCGGTCGCCTCGACGATCCGCGTCCGCGACGCCCGGACCTCCTCGAGCTGGGCCCGCAGCTCGGCGGCCAGCCGCTCGTTCTCGAGGGCGAGCCGCGACGCGGCGGCCGCGCTCTCGACCAGCGCCGGGTCCACAGCCGGGTCGTGGATCAGGATCGCGATCGTGCTGCCGGAACCCTCGATGCGGGTGACGACGCGGCGCTCGCTGCCATCGGGGACCTCGACGGGCGTGCCAGATGGGTCGACGTAGCCCGTGTCGTCGGGGGTCGGGAACGCGAGCCGCAGCGTGGGATCGTGAACGGCCCGGGCGAGGGAGGCCTCGAGATCGCCGGTCCGGACGCCGTCGAGGTCGCGCACGAGGTCGGCGATGGAGCCGCGCTCGAGCCGCGTCTGCAGCAGGCCGACCAGGAACGCGATCGGCAGCAGGAAGTTCGAGAGCTGCGCGAGCGGCCCCGTGGACACCGTGAACAGCGTGTCGGAGTCGGTCACCTTCGCGACGAAGAAGGTCCCGTTGACGACGAGCGCGATGGGGCTCACCCAGAAGACAGGGGCCAGCGCCCGACGCGCGACCGGCGAGCCGCGGCGCCAGCGGTCGAGGACGGTCCCCACGACAAGGATCGTGAGCACCAGGGCGCCGAGGTTCGCGACCATGCCCAGGCTGTCGGCAAGCCCCTCGTTCGGCCAGAGCAGCAGCGGGTTGCGGATCGCCCAGCTCGACGGGTACGGGTGCACCAGACGCTGACCGACCGTGAGGAGGAAGAACCAGGCGTAGACGGCGATGACGAGATGTCGCGACCAGCCCGATGTCCGGCCTTCTGGGAACGCGAGGTAAACGTTGGCGAGGACCACCACGCCGAGCAGATTCCACATGTCCCCGATCGTCCATGCGACGCCGTTGCCGCTCGCCCAGCTCAGGAACGGCGCTGCGCCCGCGAACCCCATGAGGATCACGAGCGGCCCCACCCGGTTGCCGGGCCGCGCGTGCCACATGACCAGCCCCACCCCGATCGTGAACAGGTTGGCGGCGAGCTCGACGGACCAGGTCCCGGCGTCGCCGCTGTCCGGGTTCGTCGCCATGAGCGCGAGGCAGATCGCCCCCACGAGGACCGCCGCCGCAACGACACCTGCCGTGATGGCACGGCCCGGGCGGCGACTGGCCCGGCCGTGCGACCGGCTGCGGCCAACGTCGCCGTCTCGCCGCTCACCGGAGCTCGCCTCGACGCGTCGACTCAGCTGACATGCGGGCCATCGTGCCATCAGGGTCAACCCCCGGCCACCGTGCAGGCCCCTGGATCGAGCCAGCGATGAAGCAGGGTCAGCGCGGGCGACGGCGCCCCGGCCTGGCCGAAGACTCCTCGGCACAGGCCGCGCTCAGCGGCCGCAACGGGAGATCGCCGATGGGCACACGAGTCGTCCGGATCCCGGACCCCGCGGCGCAGGAGCGCCTCAGCACCGGACGCAGGCTGGATCCTGCGGGGACCGCCCTGATGGTCGCCGTCTCCGGCTCGGTCCTCGCGGCATCACTGCTGATCGCGTCCCTGTCGGCCGGCACCGTCGGGGAGCGCGCTCTCATGGCGGGCGCGCAGCCTGAGCCCGCGCCGCCGCCGACGCTCATCACGGCCGTCCCGTGAGGCAGGGGGGAACCATGAGCGATCCAACGCGCACGCCGATCGGCGCGACACTGTCGGTTGATCCGGCGTGGGGACGAACGGCCCGAGCATGGGGGATCTTCGCCGGGATCGCGTTCGCGATCGCGACGGCGGCGTTCGTCGTCGAGGCGACCGGGCTCCTCGCGAGCTCGCCCGCCTACACGCCCACTGCGGCGGGACAGCTTGTCGACGAGGCGAAGTTCTTCGTCGCCTCGTTCGCGTATCAGCAGCAAGTCCTGTGGGACTACGTGCTGCGCGACGGACTCTTCTTCTTCGCCTACCTCGCGCTCATCGCGCTCGCCATCGGGCTTCGCGAGGTGGCGGGTCACCATCGTGTCGCGCCGCAGCTGGCCGCCGCGTTCTTCGTCGTTGCCGCGGTCTTCGGCTGCATGAACGCCTTCACGACCTTCGTCCAAGTGGACTACTGGAGGAACTCCGGCTGGGAGCAGGTCCCGCCGGCGATCATGGTCGCCGTCGGGCGGGACGTGGATCTGATGAACGGGTTGAGCCGATGGGCGGGCATCGCGTCGTACGCTGCGCTCGCCATCGCCCTGTACTACCTGGGCCGGGCTTGTAGGTCCGGCGGCGTCCTGCCCGGATGGCTCGGCGTCGTCGCGTACGCCGGAGCCGCGATCCTGGTCGCGATGATCGTCGTTTCCCAGCTCTCCGACGCAGACGCCCTCAGCAACCTGCTCAGCCTCGCGGTCGGCATGGTCGTCGCGCCGATCGTCACGATCGGCCTGGGCGTCCACATCGCCCGTGTGGCGAGCGGTGCTCCCGCACCTGTCGATCGGCGCAGCTGAACGGAATCGCGCACGGAAGGGGAAGGACGTGGACGATCTCGAGCGGAACAAGGCGCTCATCAAGACCTATTGGGACGCCGTCAACGGCGAGGACTACGCGGACGCTGGAGTCGACCCACGACTCCGCCGACGGAACCATGCACCTGCGGCATTCGACCTGTTGGACCGCGCGTTCGCCAGGTGGTGCTTCACGGTCGAATGCGCCCGCCGCCCGTTGACCGGCCCCGTACGGTGGACGGCGTGAGTGCGGTCTCGCTGTCGGTCACGATCCTGCGGCCCGTCGGCGACGTCTTCGCCGTCCTGGCCGACGTCGGCGACGCCGCCAGGTGGTCGAGCGCCCTCGAGGAGGAGCTCCTCACGCCGGGCCCCCTCCGCGTGGGGTCGCGGCGCCGCGCCGTCGTGCCAACGTTCGCCGGTCGGACGATGGAGAACGAGATGGAGCTGACCGAGCTCGTGCCGGACCGCCGCCTCGCGATGCGCGGCGTCGCCGGCTTCCCGTTCCCGGTGCGGATCCTCGCCGAGCTCGAGCCCGCCGACGGCGGGGCAGTCCTCCGGTGGACGACGTGGCTGGACCCGGGCGGCATCGCGAGGCTGCTCGGCCCCGTGCTCGCCGCGAGCTACAAGCGGTCCTTCGCCAAGGACCTGGCGAGGCTGAAGACGATGATGGAGTCGGGGGCGCTCTAGCCAGGGTGGCCCGGCACAGCAGGGGAGCGTCCCGATGCCCACCGCGACCTACACCGGGGTGATCCAGGCCCCGCCCGGGGACGTGTTCGCGTTCGTCGCGGACGCCGAGAACAACCCGGCCTCGCACGCGCACGTCGTCGAGACGCGCTGGGTCGACGAGGAGCCGACGGGACTCGGCCGGCGCGGCCGGCAGTCCAGCCGCCTGTGGGGCCGCGACTGGGCGTTCCTCGCGGAGGTGGCCGAGTGGGAGCCCCCCGTCCGTGTCGCGTTCCAGGTGGTCGAGGGGATGCGGATCCGCACGACGATCGACGTCCAGCCGGCCGACGGCGGTGCCTCCCGCGTGACCCTCACGGTGCGCACGCCGCGCCTGCCCGGCCCGGGCGTCGACGCGCTCGCGAGCCGCCTGATGAAGGCCGTCACCCTGGACCGCGAGAGCGGCGACTTCCGGCGCCTGCGCCATGCCCTCGAGCGGGCCGCGAGTCGCTGAAGCCGAGGCCGCGACCCCCGCTCGCTCCTGAGGTCAGCCAGGATGCGATGCCGAGTGTCAACGGCTACTGGTCCATGCCGGCCGCACCCTCCGGCTCCGGCAGCCGCTCCGCCAGGATCCACACGAGCTGCGCCGTCGCTGCTGCGCCGGTCGTGTTCCGGGAGGCCACCGACTGGCGCTGGGCGGTGGACCTCAGGCGGTCGCGGCGCCCCGTCTGGCCCAGGTCCCTCGTCGTTGACCGCTGGCGGCCTTCCGATGCGGCTATCGTGGTCGCGAGGAGGGACGCATGGACATCGCAACCTGGCTCATCCAGGCACTCCACGTGACGGCCGCGATCACCTGGCTCGGCGGGCACCTGACATGGCAGCACCTGATCCTGCCGGCGTGGTTCCGCCAGCCGATCGAGACGCAGCGCGCGCTCGGACGATCTCTGATTGCGCGCTACGAGCGGGTCGTCATCCCGACCGCGCTCGTCGTCGTGGTGAGCGGCGTGCTCCGCGGCACCGTGTTCGGACGGATCCACACGATCGATGACCTCTCGAGCCGCTATGGCCTGGCCTGGGCCGCGGCGCTCGCACTCATCGTGGTGACGTTCGCGATCGGAGCGCGACTCGGCACACCGAGGGTGCGCGCCTATCTCGACGATGATGGGGCGTGGTCCGTCGCCGTACGGGGCGACATGGGCGCGCTCCTGCGCCGTCGTCGGGCGTTCGTCTCGGCACTGCGGGTTGAGCTTGGCGTGATGCTGGTGGTCCTGGCGCTGATGTTCGTGATGCGCCTCAGCTGAGCGGGCAGCGGGTCCCGGCCCGTGACGCCGACGACGGCCGCCTCGGTGTTCTTGGCACATCGACTTTGCGTGCGGGCCGTCGTCCAGGGGATGACGGCGAGAAACTCGTCGCGCGAACCATGACCTGAGCTTTGCGGAAGCCCTATTCAACACCGCGCTAAGGCGGCCAAACCCTGAAGCTGACGAAACAGCTGCTCTACCGCTGAGCTATGTCGGCGCCGATCAAGTATAGGCGCCGCTTTCCAGGCAGCATCTGCTCGCACTCAGGGGAGCGCGCCTAGGATCGTGCTCAGGCGGCTAGCACAACGCTCGAATAGCTGATGACTGTGCGATTCGCGCCCGGCCCCGACGGTCCTCCTCGACGCCAACGAAGCACATCCGTTCGATTCACGACTCACGTCGGTGCCCATGAGAGATGCGGGAAGACGGCACCGCAGACTGCGTTAGAACGGTAGTCATCACTGCGGGAAAGCGGTATTCTTGCTCGGTGGAGAGCTATCAGCCCCGCTTGGTCGATGGCCTGATCGACGGGCTCATGGCCGAACTGCCAGCTCTGTTCATTATCGGTCCACGAGCCACCGGGAAGACGACGACCGCCGCCCGTTTCGCCCGGACAATCATACGACTCGACCGCGAGGCCGAGGCCGTTGCTTTTCGAGCCGACCCGGACGCCGCCCTGCGGGGACTGGCGGAACCGGTCCTGCTTGATGAGTGGCAGGTCGTGCCAGGCGTCCTCGGCGCCGTCAAGCGTGCAGTGGACGGACAACCAACACCAGGACGTTTCCTGATCACCGGCTCTGTTCGAGGTGATCTGGACGGCGAACTCTGGCCGGGAACCGGGCGGCTCACTCGGATCCCGATGTACGGCATGACCATCAGGGAACAGATCGGTGCCGTTACGGGCCCGACGTTTCTGGATCGCCTCGTCCTAGGCGACGAGCTAGGTCCGGCGAGCGAAACTCCCGACCTGCGCGGCTACATCGAGATGGCGCTGCGCAGTGGGTTCCCCGAGCCGGCGCTGCGGCTATCGGAGGCGGCTCGCCTGCGATGGCTCGAAAGCTACGTCGACCAACTTCTGACACGCGACGCCGACCAGATCGCAGCGGGTCGAGACCCCGCCCGTCTGCGACGGTACTTCGAGGCCTATGCCGCGAATACCGCGGGCATCGTCGAGGCCAAGACCCTCTACGAGGCGGCCGGCATCGATCGCAAGACCGCCCTCGCCTATGAGGGCCTCCTCACCAACCTGCTGGTCGTCGATGCCATGCCGGCATGGACGTCGAATCGTCTGAAGCGCCTCATCCTCTCGCCCAAACGCCACCTCGTCGATCCGGCGCTCGTCGGCGCGATCCTCCGACTCGACGCTCACGCGGTGCTGCGAAGCGGCGACCTGCTCGGGCGACTGCTCGACACCTTCGTGGTCGCGCAGGCTGCGCGCGGAGCTCGTCGCCAGTACGTCACGGCCCAGGCTGTACCACGTGCGGCAGGAACAAGGCCGATTCGAGGTCGACGTCCTTGCCGAGTTGGGAGGCGGCAGCCTCGTGGCAATCGAGGTCAAGGCCAACGCCGCCCCAACCACGGCCGACGCACGTCATCTCGTCGGGCTGCGCGATCGGATGGGTGATGCGTTCGCCGCGGGCGTCGTCCTCCATACCGGACCGCGTTCCTACGCGTTGTCCGAGCGGATCGTCGCCGCGCCGATCTCGAGCCTGTGGGCCTGATCGAGCGTACGCCCGTGTTCTCTCGTCGCCCACCAACGACCGCCTTCGACCGAGGAGCAAATGGGACTCTCGGGCTCCCCCTCGATTCGCTCATGGATGTGGACGATACGACTCAGGTCACGGTCAACATCCAGGATGGAAAACCCGAACTCCTCATCTTCACTCCTCATCGCTTCGGTGGCTCGGATCGGACGGAGTGGGTAGCTGAGCGTCCGAACGTCAACACTGGCCTCAGGGGACACGCGCGCAGCAGCGCCGTCGTGACCCGAGAGGCAGCCTGGCCAGCGCCAGCGGTGGTACCATACGAGCATGGACAAGACGACCATCTACTTGCCGACAGAGCTCAAGTCGGCGATCAAGCGCGTTGCCCGGCAGCGAGGAGTGTCCGAGGCCGAGGTCATTCGCGACTCGATCCGCGACGCCGTCGGCGACGATCGGCCGCGCCCCCGCGGTGGCCTCTTCGCGAGCGGCGCTCCGATCGCGCGCGAGGCGGACGAACATCTGCCCGGGTTCGGCGAGCGGTGATCGTCGATACCGGTGCGCTCCTCGCGTTCTTCGACACCGACGAGCCCGATCACGAGACGGTCTCCGCGGTTCTCGGCGCGGCGACGGAGCCCCTCGTGGTTTCGCCCTACGTGGTCGCCGAACTCGACTACCTCGTGGCGTCTCGGCTCGGCGTCTCAGCCGAGCTGGCGGTTTTGCGGGAGCTGACCGGCGGTGCCTGGGACCTGCCCGCGATCGGTGTCGAGGAGCTCGTTCAGGCTCGCGCCGTCATCGAGCGGTATGCCGACCAGAACGTCGGCGTGGCGGACGCTTCGAACGTGATCCTGGCCGAGCGTTACCGAACGCGAACCATCGTCACCCTTGATCGCCGGCATTTCAACGTCCTGCGACCGCTCAGTGGTGGACGTTACCGGATCCTCCCGTGAGGTGAAGGCAGACCAGCTCAAGGAGGGTCGATCGGGTGCTGTCGGCAGTTCGCGTCGTCATCGCCATCAGCGCGCCGAGGCCGAGACCCGGCACGGCGAGCCGGAATATCGTGCGCATGCGCTGCATGGTACGACCGCCACGGCTCCGGACGGCCGCGAACGTGCTGTTCGGACGCCCGCAGGACGAGAAGTTGCCGCGGGGCGCCAGCTCCCACGGAGGAATTCAGCTATGTTCCTGGTCGTACCTGGGGCAACGGCGCCCTCCAGTTCCGGCCATGGACCCGACGATGAACTACGGCTGGCTCACGCGCGACGCCAAACGGCCCTTCCGACCGTGACCAACGGCACCAGATCGTCGAGCTGGCAGGCGTACGCTGCAAAAACCATGACCGACGGCTCCACCCACCGGTCAACTGGCACTGGCGCTCGATGGCTCATTGTTGACGTGCGATGGTGGATCAGTCACAGGCGTTGACCGCGAGCATGCGAGCCACTCGGAGGCTCGCCCTGCTGAGCATTGGTGCCGCGTCCGGAGCCGCGGCGACCTATCTCATCACCGTTGGAACCCGTGCAGGTCAGCTCATCGGTGAATTGATCCTGGGCGGAGGACCACCTGCGCTCGACCAGGTAACGACCGCCGAAAGAGTCCTTGAAACGTTGACGCGCTCATCGCTGGCCGTGGGGACGATCGTGATCGTTGCGATCGCTCTTCTCCAGCGCCGCCGCCGGCTTGCTGGCGCGGCGTTAGTCGTCGTGATCGGCGCCAACGTTACGACGCAGCTACTGAAGCTGGTTCTGCTCGATCGGACGGACCTGCTCGATGGTCTCTTCTACCCGCTTCCGAACAGCTTTCCGAGCGGGCATGCCACCGCTGTGGCGTCGATCGCCGTGGGACTACTGCTCGTGATCCCGCCCCTGCTCCGTACGCCGGTCGTCGTGCTGTCAGCGGTGGTGGTTGCGGTGGTCGGGGTCAGCACGCTCGTGACCGGCTGGCATCGGATGGCGGACGCCGTCGGGGGCACCTTCGTTGCGACGAGTTGGGGCGCCGGACTTGCGGCGCTCCTCGCCTGGCGACGTGGCGTGGAACGGGTTGGGCAGCGGACCGCCGACTTGGGCCGAGTAGGAGCCAGGATTTCGCTAACGCTCGGCGCCGGACTGGTTGTCTTCGGCGCCTTCGCCTACCTGGTCGCGGCGATCGATCCGCTTGAGGTCCTCTTGTACCTGGCCGAACGTGGCGGAAGCCCCGCCCTCTTCGGTATCGGTGTGGTGATCGTGGTCGGTGCGACGTTCCTGACCCTTGGCGCCCTGGGATTCGCGCTGCGCGATGTTCGACTCGATCCTCGGCCGGCGGAACATGAGGGCAGGCTTGCGGCCTGACCCTGATCGACGGGCGAATTCGCGGCGCGGCGGCGCCGGGTCAGGCTGCGCGACAACGTTCGATGCAAGATAGCGGTTGGCGCTCGTCGACGAGGCCAAGGGAAGCGTATCCACCAAATCGTGGCACAACCACGGCGCGGCTTAGACTTGCCACCCGACTACCCGCTCGGGCCCGCGCGTGCGGAGGTTGCGGGCAAGTCGATGCCGCATGCAGATCAGGCTGATCGATCGGCGGTCAGGCACGGCGAGCGAGGTCGGGGCCAGGGCGGAGCAGGGGAGGCAATCATGCCGAGCGCCAGCGCCCTTCAGGAGCGCTCTGATGCGTTCGTCTTCTTCGGGGCGACGGGTGACCTCGCCTTCAAGCAGATCTTCCCGGCCCTGGCCCGCCTGATCCACGACGATGGCTGGGACGTGCCGATCATCGGGGTCGCCCGCCACGGCGACGTCGCCACCCTGCGCGACCGGGCCGCGCGGAGTCTATCCGCGGGGGGCCAGGTTCACCGGCCGACGCTGAAGCGCCTGCAGGCCGCGCTGCGCTTCGTGAATGGCTCAGATGAGGATCCCGGGACGTTCGCCGCATTACGCAAGGAGCTGGGCTCGGCCAAACACCCGCTCCACTATCTGGCGATCCCGCCTCCGCTCTTCGAGGATGCCGTCGAGTCGCTCGGGTCGTCAGGCTGCGCTGACGGCGCTCGAGTCATCGTTGAGAAGCCGTTCGGGCGTGACCTGGCCGACGCGCAGCGGCTCAACGCCACGCTCCACTCGGTCTTCGCAGAGAATGCGATCTTCCGAATCGACCATTATCTCGGCAAGGAGCCGGTCCAGAACCTGCTGTATTTCCGCTTCGCCAACCGTTTCCTCGAGCCGATCTGGAACAGTGCGCACGTCGACTCGGTGCAGGTGACGATGTCGGAGGCCTTCGACGTGGCCGACCGCGGCAACTTCTACGACCAAGCCGGGGCGATCCGCGACGTTGTGCAAAACCACATTCTCCAGGTGATCAGCATCCTTGCAATGGAGCCTCCGTCGGGCCACACGACGGAGGCCCTGCGCAACGAGAAGTTCAAGGTCCTCGACTCGATCCGTCCCCTGCAGCCGGCGGACATCGTGCGCGGCCAGTACGACGGCTACCGCCAGGTAACAGGGGTGGCGCCGGACTCAACCGTGGAGACGTACGTCGCGCTCCGTCTGGACGTGCAGACATGGCGTTGGGGTGGCGTGCCGTTCTACGTCCGGACGGGCAAGTGCCTGCCGGTCACCGCAACGGAGGTGCTCGTCGAGCTCAAGCGGCCGCCCCAGGACGTCTTCGTCGAAATCCGGCATCGCCAACTCGAATTACCTGCGATTCCGGCTGACGCCGGACATGGCCATCTCGCTCGGCGCAAGAGCCAAGAAGCCGGGCGAGCAGATGGTCGGCGAGCCGGTGGAGCTGTACGCAAGCCACGAAACCGGCGCGGAGCGGCCTCCGTACGAGCGCCTGATCGGCGACGCGGCCGACGGCAATCAGCTGCTCTTCGCTCGAGAGGATACGGTCGAGGCGGCCTGGCGGATCGTGGACCCGGTACTCGACGGGAAGACGGCGCCGTTTCCCTATCAGGCGGGCACATGGGGACCGCCAGAGGCCGAAGCACTGCTCCCTGACGATGAGGAGTGGCGTATTCCGACGGCTGCCTCACCGCGGGCACAGCCGGAGGAGGTCGAACATCCGGGTCAGGTCCGAACTGCCCCCCGTCACGGATCGAGATGACGGCGCAGTGTCGCGTTCGTTGACGTCCGGCGCTCAGAGGAAGGAGTGGGTCCTCACTCAGACCAGCTCCTCGCACGTCGAGAGCATCGCCGACGCCATCGTCGTCAAGGATGGCGAGCCCTTCTTCCTCTGCCCTCCCGATGGACAGATCAGGATCGGGGATGGGCACGGCTTCGGGCTCTACCACCACGACACGCGCTTCCTGTCGGGCTATCAGCTCGCCCTGAACGGGGAGCGTTTAGGCCCGCTGGCAGGCGTGGCCGTCTCGTCCACGACCGCTGTCCTCGAGCTGAGCAACCCCAAGATCAGTCTCGATAACGGACGGTCGATCGCCAAGGAGAGGCTGGCGGTCCGCTGGACCCGTGAGCTGGACGGCGATCGAAATGAACTCCACGACCAGATCGTCATCCACAACTACTCGGCGGAGACCGCACCACTGACCATTCAGCTCGCCTTCGCCGCTGGGTTCGAGGACATCTTCGAGATCCGCGGCATGCTGACGAGGCAACTCGGCCTGCTGCACGATCCGGGCTGGGTTGGCGATCGTCTGGTGTTCCGCTGCGACGGCCGGGACCGCGTCATCCGGACGTTGACGGTGTCGTTCGAGCCGCTGCCGGCACGACGCGGCCGTTCCAATTGCGAGCTCGAAGTGGAAGTTCCGGTTCGGGGCGAGGCACGCGTCGAAGTTCGGCTCAAGATCGGCGAGGAGCTCGGAGCGGGGGCGCAACCAATCGAGCGCCGAACGGCGAACGGTCCACGGCCGAGCGATGCCGGCGCAATCACGCGAGACGGCACGACCGACGGAGCGTGGGCCGGCGGTCCAGGCTGGATGGCGGCGATGCGCAGCGACTCGCTGTCCTTTGACGCCGTGCTGGGTCGCTCGCTCGCCGATCTCTTGACCCTTCGGGCCCAGCTCGACGGGCATGACTATTACGCGGCCGGCGTGCCCTGGTTCTCGACGCTCTTCGGACGCGACTCGCTCATTGCCGCCTACCAGACTCTCGCGTTCGAACCGACGATCGCCGCAGAAACGCTCCGGCTCCTGGCCGGCCGACAGGGCAAGAAGGTCGACGAATGGCGGGACGAGCAGCCAGGCAAGATCCTGCACGAGCTACGAATCGGGGAGCTGGCCCGGCTGCATCAGATTCCACACACGCCGTATTACGGCTCGATTGACGCCACCCCGTTGTTCCTCGTCGTCCTCGCTCGCCACGCCGCGTGGACCGGTTCGCTGGATCTGTTTCGGGAGCTTCGTGGCTCAGTCGATCGCGCGCTCGACTGGATCCAGCAATTCGGTGACCCGACTGGCGACGGCTATGTGGCCTACAAATCGATCACCAAGACGGGGCTCGTCAACCAGGGCTGGAAGGATTCGGGCGACGGGATTGTCACGGCCGACGGCGGTATCGCTCACGGTCCGATCGAACTCGCCGAGGTCCAGGGGTACGTGTACGCCGCGAAGCGGGAGATCGCCACGCTCTACGAGCGTGATGGAGAACACGAGCGGGCCAAACAGCTCAGGTCGGAGGCCGGTGAGCTGAGGCGACGGTTCGAACGCGATTACTGGTCCGACGAACTCGGCTGTTACCTCCTCGCTCGAGAGGCGGGCGGGAAGCCGTGCGCGGTCGTGTCGTCGAACGCGGGACAGGTGCTGTGGTCGGGCATCGCATCGCCTGAGCACGCCCACGCGGTCGCGGACCGCGCGATGCGCGACGATCTGTTCTCCGGTTGGGGGATTCGAACGCTCTCGGCAGACGCCCTGGCCTACAACCCCAACGGCTACCACCTGGGTACCGTCTGGCCGCACGATAATGGCCTGATCGCCGAAGGCTTCCGCCGCTACGGTCTTGACGATCCGGCGGAGCGCATCCTCGCTGGGCTCGTGGAGGCCGCGACCGACTTCCCGCAGCAACGCCTTCCGGAGTGCTTCGCGGGATATGCGCGCGCCACGTTCGGCGTTCCCGTCCGGTACCCAGTTGCCTGCCATCCCCAGGCTTGGGCCGCTGGTGCAGTCCCGCACATGATCGTCTCCACCCTGGGCCTGGTGCCGAAGGGCTTCGAACGACGTCTCCGAATCGATCGACCTACACTGCCCGCGTTCGTTGAGCATCTCGAACTCCGTCGGCTCCCGGTCGCCGGTGCCCACGTCGACCTCGCATTCGAGCGCGTCAAGGGCCGGACGGAGGTGTCGGTTCGTCGTTTGGAGGGATCGCTCGACGTCGAGGTCAACATGGTGTGACAACACAAGCCCGAGCTGGACTGTCGGTGATGATGCACGCGTGGGCGCCGCCGGAGCCTTGCCCGGGCCGAGGGAGGCGATCAGCCGACCGGGGCCATCGGTTGGACGCGTCTGGCCAGACAACCTCGAACGCCTTGGTCACGCACCTGTCGGCGGCAGGAGCGGCAATGAGCGCGGCAACGCAGTCGCGGTGGACGTCCGCCTCCTGGACGGTGACACAGTCGCGGCCGAGCTGCGCGGCGGCCTTCGCCTCGATCGGGGCATGCTGCTGCGTGACCCGCCAGCGTCAGCGATGACCGGCCACGGCACTCAGGCCTTGAGCGTCGCCGGACAGAACGTCCCAGGCTCAGCGGTACCGCGCGAGGGCCTCGCCGATCTGCTCGAGGCCGACTTGCAGGTCGCCCGCGAGCGGGATCGGGTGTCGGGCCAGCAATTCACGGATCAGTTCCTGTCGCCGGCGAACAAGTGCGGCGCGGATCCGCTGGCCGGCCGGCGTGAGACGGACGAGCGTGGCTCGCCGGTCTGCCTCGTCTCGTTCGCTCGCGACCAACCCGCGGCGCTCGAGGCGTCGCACGAGTCGGCTCGTCGTCGGGACGGCCGAGCCGATACGTCCCGCGATCTCGCCAACCCTGATGCCGCCTGCGTTCGCCCCAACGACAACCAATGCCCGCCATTGCGGAAACGACAACTCGACGTCGGGGCTCGCTTGCGCTAACGCAACCGTCGTGATGCCGACGGCCTCGACCATCAGCCCCTCGATTGCTTCGACGATCCGTCCGTCGATCGCCATTACATGCCCTCCGACAATAGATGTCTTATACTACTGGGCAGCGAGTGTGCCCCGTGTCGACCGGGCGTCGAATACAAGGCGCCGTCGGGCCAGCGGCTGCCGAGACCATCATGGGAGGCATCAAGAATTCAGCCGACTCCCGAGGCAATGATGCATCTGCTCGATGTTCGCAATGCCCGCGGATCGAACGACAGCCATGGGGTGCGGTTCGTCAGCAGGCCGGCGACCGAATGATCGAGATCCCCGGGATTGCGGTGCATATCGCACCGGACCTCGTCCTGATGCTGGACGAACGCCCTCATCGACGCTCGGGCTGCAGACGGGGAGACCGGCCTCGTGATCCGGAATCAGGCGCGGCGCGTGAGGGACGACGGGGCCTGATGAGAAGGACGAGCACCGATTTCATCAGCCGGTGAGGGGTCTTGACTGGGGGTACCCCTCACCGGCGTCCAGAAAGGCGGCGCGACATGGGTGCGATGGTCTGGCTCGTTACCGGCATCATCACCGCCGTTCTGGCGATGGAGTCGCCTCGCGTGCCAGATCAAGGATGAAACCGTCGAGCATGGGTCCAGGGACGGCAGAGCCGACCGTTGGCAGACCATGTGGGCTGTCAATCACCGCGACTGAAGATCTTCACCGCTCCGGCATCCCCGGTCACGCCGCACGCGCGCTTCCGCGCGGTACGTACACGGTCATTTGCGCTGTCCGCCCTGCGCGATAAGCGTGACGTCTGCACCGAAGGCGCCGGGCTTGCGCGAACGGACTTCACGTTCACCTTGTCAGGCCATTGGTATGTCCGGTCCCAGGCGAACCTGACGCCGTACATCACGAGTGACGTGCTTACGCCAACACCACCCGAGCGCTTCCGCGTTCGATGACCGCCGTCCTTTCGGAACCAGCGACTCGCGGTGTCTGGCGCTTCGTCCCGTCTCCTCCTGTGTTGCTCCCGCGGGCCGGCCAAGACGCGATCGCCGAGCGACCATGAGCGTCCGGACAAGCCGAGACGACGGCCGGCCGCTACGGATCGCCCAGGTCGCTCCACCGCTCGAGGCCGTGCCGCCGATCGGCTACGGGGGAACTGAGCGGATCGTCGCCGGACTGGTTCATGAGCTCGATCGGCGTGGCCATAACGTCACGACCTTCGCCAGCGGCAATTCGACGATAACCGGGGCGCACGTTCCGACGGTCCCTCGCGCCCTGCGTCCCATCGGCCTCGGCGACGATCCCGCTCTGTCGTTCCGCCGGACGGTGGAGCTGGCTCTCGAGCTGCAGGACAGCTTCGATCTCATCCATGCCCATATCGGTCCGTGGAACCTCGAGCTTGCCCGGCGTGCGCGGATTCCGGTCGTGTCCACCTTTCACAAGCGGCTGGACGTGCCGTGGGCTCGAGATGCCTTCCGGACCAACGTGCCCGGACTGGTGGCCATCAGTCGGGACCAGGCGCGGGTCCACCCCAATGTGGACTGGACGGTTATCCACCACGGCCTCACATTCAGTCCTCCCCCGATTGCGGAGGCACCCGGAGAGGACTTCTGCTTCATCGGGCGGATGGCGCCCGAAAAGGGGATCCTCGACGCGATCGAGATCGCCCGACTCACCGGTCGGCGACTCATGGTAGCGGCGAAGACGCCGACCACGAGGGTCGAGATCGAGTATCGGGCAGCGGTGGTCGGGCCGGCGCTCGGCCGCGCCGACGTCACGATCCTCGGGGAGGTGACCCGGGCCGATCGTGACGCCCTCGTGGCGGGCAGCCGAGCGTCCCTCATCCCGTCGACAGGCCCGGAACCGTTCGGGTTGGCCGTTGTCGAGGCCCTCGCGTGCGGCACTCCCGTCCTGGCTCGCCGGGTCGGGGGGATTCCGGAGATTGTTCGTGACGGAATCGATGGCTTTGTTGGCGACGACGCACAGCAGCTCGCCTTCCTTGATCCGCTACTGGCTGGTCTGGATCGTCGCGCAATTCGGGCGGCAGCGCTCGAGCGCTTCGCGGTCGGCCGTATGGTGGATGGGTACGTGGCACTGTACGCGCAGCTGCTTGGAGCGTGACCGCCGCAATTCGGCCGCTCCTTGCAAGGATCACGGGCCATGCCCATCGACCCGCGTCGCCGCATTCGGAGGCTGCCTACAGGCGCGACGTGGAGACTCATCGCCGAGGAGCTCATGGGCAGCTTGCTCCGACGCCGGTGCGCAAAGAGCGAAACGCCGATCACCAGGGAGTTCGTCGGCGTTTCTGGAGTCGTCTGGGTGTTGAGTGAGTTCGCAAGCCACGCCACCGACGCGCCGGCACCGGATCCGCATCGCCGGTGGCACGAACGCCCGCCAAGCCATTTCGACGCTTGATTGTTTGATTGAACGCTGATAGCTTGCGCCGCACTGATGGCTGTCGTTCCTGACTCTGTCCTCGACGAGGCGGCGCGCCGGTTCTTCCTTCTCGGCGATCCCACCCGGCTGCGTCTCGTCAGCGTCCTTCACGAGGTTGGTGAGGCCACGGTCCAGGCGCTCGCGGAAGCGTCCGGCACATCGGTCGCGAATGCGTCGCAGCATCTTGGTCGCCTGCACGGCGGCGGTGTCGTCAAGCGACGCCGCGAGGGCCGGACGGTCCGCTACTGGATCGCCGACCCCACGATCGAGTCGCTCTGCCAGATCGTGTGCGAGAGCGTCCGCGAACGCGCCATCGTCCTCAGCGCCTGACGGCGGGCGGGGACGAGCGGGTGGGTGTCGAGGAGCTGACCGGCGCGCCATCCCGCGCTCTGGACGAACTGATCGCGCGCGCGACCGCGCTCGAGGCGGTCGACTCCGGTACCAACGCGGCCATCGCATCACGCCCCGCCACCGATGTCCATCGCGCGGCGCCCCGCTGGGTCAAGGTCATCGACCAGACGCGGTGCATCGGGTGTCACGCCTGTACGACCGCGTGCAAGTCGGAGAACGACGTCCCGATCGGCGTGACCAGGACGTACGTCAAGGCGGTCGATGTCGGCACCTTTCCGACCGCGCGACGCGCCTTCCAGGTCACGCGCTGCAACCAATGCTCGGACGCACCGTGCGTGGCGGCGTGCCCGACCGCCGCGATGTTCCGCCGGCCCGACGGGATCGTCGACTTCGACAAGGCCGCCTGCATCGGCTGCAAGGCATGCATTGCAGCCTGCCCGTACGACGCCATCTTCATCAACCCTGAGGATCACTCGGCCGAGAAGTGCAACTTCTGCGCCCATCGGATCGACGGCGGGCTCGAGCCCGCCTGTGTGGTCGTGTGTCCCACGCAGGCGATCCTCGTCGGCGACCTCAGCGATCCTGCCTCGGCGGTTGCCCGGATCGCGACCCGCGAGCCCGTTGCGGTCCGGCGGCCCGAGAAAGAGACCCGACCGAACCTCTTCTACAAGGGCGCCCACCAGGCGACCCTCGACCCACTGGCCGCACGCCGACCGGCCGGTGGCACCTTCATGTGGAGCGAGCAGGGCTCGGGCGAACAGGTCGTCAACGCCGGGAATCCCGGCGCCTGGAACAGCAGCGCCGCTGCCGTCCTTGCCTACGACGTCCCGCACCGCGCCCCGTGGGACTGGCGGGTCAGCCTCTACACCTGGACGAAGGGCATTGCCGCCGGCGCGTACATCATCCCGTTGCTTCTCGTCCTCGCCGGGATCGTCGCGCCGTCGAGTCCCCTGTGGATGTGGGTCGCGCCCGTCGTGGCCGGTGCCTTCCTGGCACTGACCGGCCTTCTCCTGCTGCTCGATCTCGAGCATCCCCGACGGTTCGTGTACATCTTCCTCCGGCCTCAGCTGCGCAGCTGGCTCGTCCGCGGAGCGATCTTCATCACGGGGTTCGCCGCCATCCTGGCTGTCCATTTCATCGCCAGCCTGGGCGGTCTGGTCGACGTGACCCGGCTGCTGGCGATCGCCGGGCTGCCGCTCGCCGCGCTCACCGCCATCTACACGGCCTACCTCTTCGCCCAGGCGAAGGCGCGCGACCTTTGGCAGAGCCCCCTCCTGCCTGCTCACCTCCTGGTCCAGGCGGCCCTGGCGGGGTCGGCTGCCCTGCTCATCGCCGCGTTCGTCCTGGAGCCTGTGGCAGTCGCCTCGCTCGGGGCCTGGTTGACGGCGGCGGCGGCTGCCCACCTCCTGCTCGTGGCCGGCGAGATCACCCTGACACACCCGACCGCCCACGCCCGGCTGGCAGCGCATGAGATGTTCGCCGGGCGGTTCGCCGACTTCTTCTGGATCGGTTTCGCCCTCGTGGCGGTTGGTCTGCTGGCGCCGGTCCTGGGACCGGTCGCGGCGGTCGCCGCCCTGATTGGCCTTCTCGCCCACGAGCACGCGTACGTCCAGGCCGGCCAGTCCGTCCCGCTGGCCTAGGAGGAGACCGATGGATCCCAAGATCGCGGAGATCGCCGAACGCGTGAGCGCAGCTCGGGAGGCAGCGGCCGAGCGCGGCGAGACCTTCTACCCCGGCCCGAGTCGCATCCACCTCGCCGCGTTCCCGCCCAAGGAACGCTGGGACGACTGGGTCGAGCTCGACTCGCGCGCCTGGCCGAAGCGTGTCGAGAAGCGCTACATGCTCGTACCGACGACCTGCTTCAACTGCGAGTCCGCCTGCGGCCTCCTTGCCTATGTCGACCGTGACACCCTGCAGGTCCGGAAGTTCGAGGGCAACCCGGAGCATCCGGGCTCGCGGGGTCGGAACTGCGCCAAGGGTCCGGCCACCCTCAACCAGGTCACGGACCCGGACCGAATCCTGTATCCGCTCAAGCGGGTCGGCGCGCGAGGTGAGGGACGCTGGGAGCGCGTCGGCTGGGACGAGGCGCTCAACGACATCGCCGGACGGATCCGCGCGGCGATCGTCGAGGAGCGCCCGAACGAGGTCATGTACCACGTCGGCCGGCCCGGTGAGGACGGGTTCACGGAGCGGGTCCTCGCGTCGTGGGGCGTCGACGGCCACAACTCGCACACCAACGTCTGCTCCTCGGGCGGTCGCGCCGGATACCACTATTGGATGGGCATCGATCGGCCGAGCCCGGACCACGCCAATGCAAAGGTCATCCTGCTGATCAGCGCCCACCTCGAGTCCGGCCACTACTTCAACCCGCACGCCCAGCGGGTGATGGAGGCGAAGCAGGCGGGCGCCAAGCTCATCGTCTTCGACACGAGGATGTCAAACACGGCCACCCACGCGGACCTGTGGCTCTCGCCGTGGCCCGGATCGGAGGCGGCCATCCTCCTGGCGATCGCCAACCACCTGATCGCGACTCGCCGCTACGACCGCGAGTTCGTCCGCCGCTGGTGGAACTGGGCGGAATACCTCGCGGCCGAGGAACCCGATCGCGAGCCCACCTTCGACCGGTTCGAAGAGCGCCTCGCGAGCCTCTACGCCGAGTACACGTTCGACTACGCCGCCGCCGAGTCGGGGGTGGCCGCAGAGACGATCGCCCAGGTGGCAGCCATGGTCGCCGAGGCCGGAACGGCCTTCTCAAGTCACACGTGGCGCTCCGCGGCTGCGGGCAACCTTGGCGGCTGGCAGGTGTCCAGGACGCTGTTCCTGCTGAACTGCCTGCTCGGGGCCGTCGCCACGCCTGGCGGGACCTACCCGAACGCGTGGAACAAGTTCGTGCCGGTGCCGATGTACGTCCCCGGGCACCCGCACACCTGGAATGAGCTGACATGGCCGCTGGAGTACCCGCTTGCGGTCAATGAACTGTCGTTCCTCCTGCCACAGTTCCTCAAAGAGGGCCGCGGCAAGCTCGACGTCTATTTCACCCGCGTCTACAACCCGGTCTGGACGAACCCCGACGGCTTCAGCTGGATCGAGGTCCTGACCGACGAACGGCTCGTCGGGTTGCACGTCGCCCTCACCCCGACCTGGAACGAGACGGCGTTCTTTGCCGACTACATCCTGCCGATGGGCCTCGGCTCGGAGCGCCACGACGTGCACAGCTACGAGCAGTACGACGGCCAGTGGATCGGCTTCCGTCAGCCGGTCCTGCGGGCTGCCCGCGAACGAACCGGCGAAACGATCGATGACACGCGGTCGGTCAACCCGGGCGAGGTGTGGGAGGAGAACGAATTCTGGATCGACCTGTCATGGCGGATCGATCCGGACGGGCGTCTTGGCATCCGGCGCTACCACGAATCGAAGGCACATCCGGGTGAGAAGCTGTCGGTCGACGAGTACTACGGCTGGCTGTTCGATCACTCCGTGCCGGGCCTGCCCGAGCGAGCCGCGGCCGAAGGCCTGAGCCCACTCCAGTACATGCGCCGCTACGGCGCCTTCGAGATCAGCAAGGGCGTCGGGGCCGTCCACGAACAGCCGGTCGCCGCAGACGAGCTCCTGGACACCCACACCGATCGCTTCGGCCGGGTCTACACGGCGGCTCCGAAGCCACCGGCGACGAACCTCGCCCCCGTCGGCAGCCCCGAACCGGACGATGCCGGCCGACGCCCGGTCGGGGTCCTGGTCGACGGAACGGTCCGACGCGGCTTCCCGACCCCCAGCGGCAAGCTCGAGTTCTATTCCCGGATGCTTGCCGACTGGGGCTGGCCCGAGGTCGCCATCCCCGCCTACCTCAGAAGCCACGTCCACCCGACCAACCTCGCTCCCGAGGAGATGGTCCTCATCTCCACGTTCCGCCTGCCGGTGCAGATCCACACCCGGAGCGGCAACGCGAAGTGGCTCGACGAGATCGCCCACACGAATCCCCTCTGGCTCCATCCGCTCGACGCCGGACGGCTGGGGGTCGGCGAAGGCGACCTCGTACGGGTCGAGACCGAGATCGGCTACTTCGTCGTGAAAGCCTGGGTGACCGAGGGCATCCGCCCCGGTGTCGTGGCCTGCAGCCACCACATGGGCCGTTGGAAGCTCGGCGATCAGGGCCAGCGCAGCGTGATGGCGACCGTTGCCCTCGACCATGCCGGCGACGGCTGGGACATGTCACGCAAGCGGGGCGGCGGTGCCTTCGAGAGCGCCGATCCGGACACGCTGCGGATCTGGTGGACGGACGTCGGGGTTCACCAGAACCTCACCTTCCCGGTCCATCCCGACCCGATCTCGGGCCAGCACTGCTGGCACCAGGCGGTCAGGGTCCGCAAAGCGGCCCCAGGCGATGCGTATGGGGACATCCACGTCGACACCGCCAAGTCGCGCGAGGTCTACCTGAGGTGGCTCGAGCTCACCAGGCCGGCCGATCGCCATTCGCCCGACGGGTCCCGGCGCCCGTTCTGGCTGATGCGGCCCCTCAAGCCCGCTCGGGAGGTGTACAACCTGCCGACCGACGACGCGCGGCCGCACGCGGCCGGCACGAAGCCGCGTCGTGCAGGGGACGCCCCGAAAGCGAGACCCTGATGAGTGCGCGGGCGGACCTCTTCCGCGCGCTCGGCGCGGTCAGCGAGCCGCCCGATCCTGGCCACGCGGCGATCGCGGAGGTGCTCGGGCTGCCCGCGGGACCCGAAGCCGGCGATTACGCCGACGTCTTCCTCTTCGGTGCGTACCCGTACGCCTCGATCTACCTCGGCGAGGAAGGGATGCTCGGCGGCGAGGCCCGGGATCGCGTCGCCGGCTTCTGGCGCGCGATCGGCCTGACGCCGCCAGCCGAGCCCGATCACATCGCGTCGCTGCTCGGCCTCTACGCCGCGCTGATCGAAGCCCAGGAAACGGAGGCCGATCCGGTCGGAGCCGCGCTCGCCCGTTCGTCGCGCAAGGCATTGCTCTGGGAGCACCTCCTGAGCTGGCTGCCCGCATATCTGGACAAGCTCATCGAGATCGCGCCACCGTACTACGCTGCCTGGGCCCGGCTCCTTGGAGCCGCTCTGGTCGACGAGGCCGCGGAGCTCGGCGCCCAGGCTGAGCTGCCGCTCCAGCTGCGGGCGGCGCCGGGACTGCCCGCGCCCGATGCCCCGGGTGTCGACTGGGTCCAGGCATTGCTCAGCGCCGTTCGGACGGGTGTCGTCCTCACCCGCGCTGACCTGCGGCGCGGCGCTCGTGAGCTCGGGATCGGAGCGCGCGTCGCAGAGCGGGCCTACATGCTTCGCTCGATGCTCGAACAGGACGCCGTCGGAACCACGAGGTGGCTGGCCGACGAGGCGTCTCGGGCGGCCGCGACACATCGAGCGACGGAAGCCACCTTCGGCGCCGTGAGCGGTTTCTGGCGAGAACGAGCCGAAGCGTCCGAGGCCGCCCTGCGGTCGACCCCAGCTCCCGCTCGGTGAATATCGGTACCGACATCGGCATCTTCGCGACGAGCCTCGGAGCGGGCGTCCTCGGAGCCCTCGCCGGGGTCGGTGGCGGGATCATCGTCATCCCGGCGCTCACGATCCTGTTCGGTGTCGACATCCGCCTGGCGATCGGGGCCAGCATCATCTCCGTCATCGCGACGAGCTCCGGCGCGGCCGTCGCCTTCGTTCGCGACCGGCTGACCGACATGCGGATCGGGATGTTCCTCCAGCTGGCGACCACGACCGGCGCGATCGTCGGTGCGCTCCTCTCTGCGGTCGTCGCGCCGCAGTTCCTGTACGTCCTGCTCGGGCTCGTGCTGCTGACGTCCGCACTCCAGCAGGTCGTCCGTCTCGGTGAGGAACTCCCCCCGACAGGTGAGCCCGATCCGCTCGCCATCCGCCTCGGGCTCGTCGGCAGTTACCCCGATGCCCGGCTCGGCCGCGAGGTCGCCTATGCCGCCAGGCGCGTCCCGCTTGGCTTCGGGCTGATGGCGGTCGCCGGTGTGGTCTCAGGACTGCTCGGGATCGGTTCAGGTGCACTCAAGGTCCTTGCCCTCGACGGCGCGATGCGCTTGCCGATGAAGGTGTCGTCCGCGACGAGCAACCTCATGATCGGGGTGACGGCCGCGGCCTCGGCCGGGATCTACGTCGGCCGCGGCGACGTCGACCCGCGGATCACCGCGCCCGTCGCGCTGGGTGTGCTTGCCGGAGCGACCGTCGGGGCGCGTCTCCTCCCACGCCTGGCCAACCGGCACGTCCGCTGGGTGTTCCTGCCGGTGCTCGTCGGGATCGGGCTCGAGACGCTCGCGCGCGGCCTCGGGGTCGGACTGTGAGCCCTGCCCGTTTCCGCGACATGGTCAGCGCGGTCCTGCTCATCGGCGTGCTGACCAGCGCGATCCTCATCGTGATCGGGTTCGGTGGCGCACTTGTGGTTGGCTGGGACGGATCCTTGAGGGGCATGCCTGCCACGCCCATGACCGCGACCGACTTCTCTGCCATGCCCGGCGGGCTCATCGCTCTCCGCCCGATCGCCCTCGCCCAGGCCGGGTTGCTCGTCCTCCTCGGGACGCCGGTGACGCGGGTCGCCGCCTCGATCGTGGGCTTCGCGCTCGAGGGTGATCGTCTGTATGCCCTGATCACGCTCGCCGTGCTCGGCATCCTGCTGGTCAGCCTTTTCGGCCTCCGCTGAGGTCGCCCGGGACCATCCTACGAACCGGTCTGGACCAGGCGGAACAGGAGAATGACGAGCACAATCGATGCGACCGCCACGACGATTGGCCGCTGTGCTGCGGGCCGCCCAGCCGCGATCAAGGCTGCACCGGGCAGCAGCGCGAGCGCCAGCGCGCCGTACACGAGGTGCAGGCCGTCGCGCGGCGGTGCACCTGAGACGGCCGTCGCGGCCCCGAGCATGGCGGCGATCACGACGGCGATCTCGACCCAGACGAGGTTGCCGAGAAACAACGAGCCAGCCGGGCGTCGGGTGATCGCCAGCACGATCGACCAGACTGCGGCGATGATCGCCAGAACCACTGCCAGCTGACCGAGGAGCGCATGGGCCTGGCTCACCCGGGCACCTCGACGAAGGTCGCGTCCTCGGCGGTCAGGACGCGGTACGTCCGGATCGGAAAGTCCGCCGGGCCGCGCTCGCAATTCCCCGTGCGGACGTCGAACTGGCTGCCGTGACGTGGACACGTGATGACAGAGCCATCGAGGACTCCATCGGCGAGGGACGCCCCGGCATGTGGACACTCGTCGCGGATGGCGCACAGGCGCTCTCCGAGGCGAAAGACCGCGATCGATCCGCCGGGCGCGTCCGGCAGCCGGCCGACGAGGCCGTCGCCATCGCGCTCCATCAGTCGGACGGGCAGGCGGAGAACGTTGCCGACGGTGACCGGGCCGTCCCCGCGGGCGACGATCGCGCGCTCCAGTTGAGCGACGAACGCACCCCTGTTGGCCACCAGATCGGCCCCGGCCGCGAGCGCTCCGTGCCACAGCTCCTGGTCCGGGATCCCGATCGAACCGGCCAGCAAGGCCCCGGGCCACCGCCGGCGCCACGTGGCGATCCGGTCAATCGCCCCCGGGAGCTCGAGCTCGGCTGCCGCGGTGATCGGTTCGTCGGCGATCGATGGCGCCTCGGACGTTCCGACGATCGTGCCCTCGGCCGGGTCGTGGACGATCACGAGCCGATGTCTCGCCGCGAGGGACTCGAGACGTCCCAGCACGACCGGGTCGCGCATGGCCAGGATCAGACGGCCCGCCACGCCCGACTCCGACTACTGCGTCGTCGTTCGGTCGCGCTGCCGCCCGCCCGATCCCCGGTCGGCCGGTCGTTCGAGGATCCGAAGCTCCGGGCCGGTAGCCGGATCCGAGGGACCTATCAGGTCAGGGATGTCGCATTCGCGGATGCAGGCGAGGATCTTCGACACCTTCGGCTCGGTGATCCGGTAGAAGACCCGCGTCCCATCGCGGCGATCGCCCACGACCCCATCGGCCCGCAGGATCTTGAGCTGCTGGCTGACCATCGCCTGGCCGACGCCGCTCGCCTGGACGAGCTCCGTCACGTTCCGCTCCTCACCCTCGAGCAGCTCGAGGAGCCGGAGGCGCAGCGGGTGCCCCACGACGCGGATGACCCGGGATGCCCGCGCGAGCACGACCGGATCAATCCCCGACGACCGCTGCACGGGTTCGTCCATGGCGGGCAGTCTACGCGACACGCAAGGCGCGGGCGGTCGCCCCGTCAAGCGATGTCTCGTCCCACGGGTCGACCCGAACGCAGCCAGTCGGGCTCGGATCGTTCAACGACAGCCTCCGAAGAAGCGCATTGACACCGTTCATGGCGCGGAGTATATAGGGTCATCACAATAGAGCAATAGAGACTGAGAATGTCGTTCCGGTAGTCCTTTTTCGGGCACGTGGACGTTCCACCGTCGCCCGGTCATGGAGGGTGACGATGGCTGAGGCTCCGACGGCAGACCGGACGCTCGACTGCAAGGGCATGCTCTGCCCGATGCCAATCGTGAAGCTCTCCAAGGCGATGAAGGAGATCGACTCGGGGCAGGTCATCCTGATGATGGCGACCGACCCGGGCTCGATCCCCGACGTCGAGGCGTACGCGAAGAACACGGGCAATCCGATCCTGTCCCAGGACAAGGATGGGTCCGTCATGCGCTTCTGGATCCAGAAGGCATGACCAGCTCGGCGACCAAGCTAGGCCGAGGCGATCACGGTGCCCAGCATCCTCTATGTCCATACCGGCGGCGTCGGCACGCCCGAACGGAGCGCCACCCCGATCTACCTCGCAACGACGGCGGCCGCGATGGACATCGAGGTCGGGATCTATTTCACGGTCAACGGGCCCACGCTCCTGAAGAAGGGCGCGGCCGAGGCCCTCATCGTCCCGAAGTTTGACGGCAACGGCGCGCCGCTCCGGCGGTTCATCGACCAGGCCATCGACATGGGCGTCAAGTTCTACGTCTGCCAGCCGAGCCTCGACCTCCACGGTCTTTCCGTCGACGACCTCATCGACGGGGTGAAGATGATCGGGGGGGCCGCGTTCAACGACATGGCCCTCGAGGCCGACCGGGTCATTTGTTTCTAGCGAGCGAACGAATGACCCTCGAGGCCCGCTACGCCGACGTTCCGCTCGAGACCAAGCAGGCGCTGTTCGACGAGGTCAAGGCGGACCGCCGCTTCAAGGACTACCTGTACGGCTGCTACGAGTGCGGGATCTGCGTCGCGGCCTGTCCGTCGGCCCGGTTCTACGACTTCTCGCCGCGCAAGATCGCCCAGGCGGCCAGCCGCGAAGACCTGCCGATGTTCTTCGAGCAACTCAATGACGACATCTGGAACTGCTCGCAGTGCTTCTCGTGCACCCGATGTCCGCGCGGCAACAACCCGGGCGGCCTGATCACGATCATGCGCGAGGTCTCGATCAACAACGGCCTGACGTCGGCCAAGCAGGCCCTCGAGGGCTACGGCCGGGTCGTCTACAAGATCATGTCGACCGGAACCCAGGTCTCGCCCGACATGCTCCAGCCGAACGCGTTCCCCGACTGGGGGCCGCACGTCCAGGAGATCTCGGACAACCTCGCCCTGTGGCGGCGGGCCCTTCCGCCGGACACGATGCACACGACCTCGACCGCCTGGGAGGTCGATGACAAGACCCTGACCGAGCTCTACCTCATCTGGCACATGACGGGCGTGCTCGACATGATCAAGGGGGTCGACAGCGGCCTCCACATGATCCTCAACGACGTCATGGAAGAACTGCTCGAAGAGGCCGGCTACTCCGCCGACTGAGGAGGTCCGACGCATGCCGATCCCGTTGACCGTACTGGACACCCGGCGCGAGGCGCGCGACGAGCGCGGTCCGGCGAGCCCGCCGACCGAGGACGTCCGGGAGCAGGTGTTCGAGCTCGAGGCCAGGGGCGAATGGCTCGTCCAACGCGTCCCGGACCCGTGGATCGGGGTGACGACGAAGTACGGGCGGACGAAGAAGATCCCGGTCGCCCGGACGTGGCACCACAAGTCGTGCGGCCAGTGCGGCCACATCCCCGGCTACTCGACGTCGATCTTCTGGCTCATCCGCAAGCTCGGCCTCGACTACAACGACCCCCGGGACCAGACCTCCTGCACAGCCTGGAACTACTACGCCTCGGCGACCTCGAACCAGGGCGCCCAGGCCGCCGTCGCCATGCGCAACTTCGGAGCGGCGTACGAGTCCGGCTACTTCCCGATGATCCATTGCGGAACGTCGTACGGCCACTACAAGGAGGTCCGCGAGGAGCTCGTCCACTCGGCCGAGCTGCGCGACGAGGTCCGCCGGATCTGCGACAAGCTCGGTAAGCCGTTCGTCATGCCCGAGGAGATCGTCCACTACTCCGAATGGGTCTACGCGATGCGCGACGAGTTCGCGAAGCGCCGCGTCCTCGACCTGTCCTCGATCGATGTCACGGTCCACCCCGCCTGCCACTACCACAAGCTCGTCGTCGAGGATGCGATCTACGACCCGGACGTCTACGGCGGCCAGCGCACGGCGGTCGTCTCGGCGGTCGTCACCGCCCTCGGGGCGAACGTCAAGGACTACAGCACCTGGTTCGACTGCTGCGGCTTCGGCTTCCGCCACATCCTCGTCCAGCGCGACTTCACCCGGTCGTTCGCGACGCTCCGCAAGATCGACGTGATGCGTGAGGAGGCGAACCCCGATGTCGTCCTGACCCATGACACCGGTTGTGTCACGACTCTCGACCAGAGCCAGTTCGCGGCGCGGGCGCACAAGCCGAACGTCGGCATCCCGGTCATGTCGGAGGCCCAGTTCGCGGCACTCGCGATGGGCGCTCACCCGTATCGCGTCGCCCAGCTCCACTGGCACAACACGGAGTACCGCCCGCTGCTCGAGAAGATGGGAATCGATTGGCGCGAGCGCTGGCGGGAGTTCGAGGACGACCTCGAGCGGCTCAAGAAGGACGACAAGACATTCCTCACCTGGGAAGACGCCGATGTCTGACACCGTGCTCGTGGTCGGCGGCGGGCCGGCCGGTCTCGAAGCTGCCCGGGCCGTCGCCGAGATGGGCTCGAAAGCAATCCTCCTCGAGCGCCGGGGGGTGCTCGGTGGCACACCCGACGAGTCGAGCTACGCGGCCCTCACGCCGCGGATGGGCTCCGCCCAGGAGGCCCTGGACCTCCTCCGCGCCGGGGTCCAGGACCCCAACGTGGAGATCCGCCTGGAGACGCAGCTGACCGCCTGCAGCGGTTCGCTCGGCGACTTCAGCGTGACCCTCGACGGGCCATCCGGCGCGACCACCGAGTCGGTCGGCGCGATCGTCGTCGCGACCGGCTTCCAGCACTTCGATCCTGGTCGCGAGACCCAGATGTACGGCTATTACGAGTACCCGGACGTCATCACCCTGCCGGACGCCGAGAAGATGCTCAGCGAGCATCGCTTCGTCCGGCCGTCCACGGGCGAGCCGCCGCGCAACGTCGCCTTCATCCAGTGCGTCGGCTCGCGCGACCGGCGGCTGGGCAATGAGTACTGCTCAAAGGTCTGCTGCGGGGTCGCCTCGAAGGAGGCGATCGAGATTCGCCGGCTCCTGCCGGACGCCAAGGTCTACATCTTCTACATCGACATGCGGATGTACGGCTACTGGGAGAACGAGATCTACTGGCCCGCCCAGGAGCTGTACAACGTCAACTACATCCGCGGGATCGTGACCGAGATCGTCGGCAAGGACGGGCGGCTCCTGATGAAGGGCGAGGACACGACGATGGGCCGGCCCCTCGAGGTCCTGATGGACGTCATCGTCCTCTCGGTCGGGATGGAGCCCAGCCGGGGGACCCGCGACGTCGCCGGGATTCTCGGGATCGACCAGAACAAGTACGGCTTCATCGCGACCCCCGGCGAGCCGATGGACCCGGTCGGGACGAGCGTGCCCGGGATCTTCGTCGCCGGTGCCGCGGCGGGCCCGAAGGACCTCGAGGACACGATGTCGATGGCCGGGGCCGCGGCGATGCGGGCCCTCCGGGCGATCCGAGGTCAGGCTCGCGCCGAAGTCGGCGCGACGCGATGACCTGGGGGCCGGCCGTGTTCGGCGCAGGCACAACCGCGGTCGGCCGCGATTCGGTCGATTCGCCGAGTGCCGTCGAGTTCATGCGCGAGGCGCTGATCAAGATCAGCGAGGAGGACATCGGCGTCGTCGCCGACCTCCTCGCCGTGAAGCACCGCGCCCTCGCCCCCGTCCTCAGCGCTGAAGCGTTGGCGGTTGCCAACGCCGATGCCGTCCGGCCGATCCTCGCCGGCACGTTCGCGACCCGCCGGCGGGCCGATGAGATCCTCGTCAAGGTCGGGGCCCCCGTCCTCGCGGCGGCGATCCGCGATCTCCTTCACGGCGGCGGCGGGATCGACGCCCGCTTCCGCGCCTTCGACGAGGCCCTCGAGCCGATCGACGCGCCCGTCCGGCGAGACCTCGCCGGGGAGTGCCTCCACTTCTTCGATCCCGAGCGCTACTGGCTGTGGAGCCGCTGGATGTGGGATCCGGAGACGATGACCGGCGCGCTGCCCCTCGTGATGGTCGACGCCTTCGACTTCGACGGGCCCGATGCCGGAGCCGTCTACCTCCGGGTCGGCGCGGCGACGGCTGCCGTCATCGCGACCGCCGACGAACTCGGCTTCAAGCGGATGCGGGCGAGCCCGTTCGTCGTCGAGGTCTATCTCGCGGCGATCTACGGTATTTACCTCTACACAGTCACCCGCCTGCGGATGACCCAGGAATTCAATCGCGTCATCCCCCAGCTGCCCGACCTCGTCCGGCGATTGCTCGGTGTCCGTCGACTCGAGGAGGTGGCCGGCCATGGGGCGTGAGCTGCCGGTGATCAAGGTCGACCAGGTGCTCGAGCTCGAGCACGCGGTCGTCGACGGCGTCGACATCTCGGGCCATTGGAACCGGATGTTCACCGAGCGCGCGATCACGGAGTACCCGACCGAGGCAATGGACTGGGTGACCGGTCTGGCCGGCGGCGAATCGCTGCGGAGCTGCTACCAGTGCGGCAAGTGCGTTCCGGTCTGCCCGGTCAATCACGTCGGTGACTACGGTCCGCGAAAGCTTCACGTCAAGGTCCTGCGCGGCAACAACCTCCTCGACGACCCTGACCTCTGGCTGTGCACGACCTGTGGCAACTGCTATCGGGTCTGCCCGAAGGAGGTCAACCCCCTCGAGTTCATGCCCGCGATCCGGGAGCAGGCCGTCCTCGAGGGAAACGTCCCGCCCGAGCTCGCGAAGGCATTCGAGAACATCCAGCGCCAGGGCAACCCGGACGGGCATTCGCCCCGCAAACGGGCCGATTGGATCGCGGACGCCGGCGTCCCGGTGCCGCTCATCTCGGAGGTCGGCCGTCCGGTCGACGTGCTCTGGTACGTCTCCGATTACACCTCGTACCACCCGCGGGGCAATGATGCGGCGCGTGCCATGGCGCGCATCCTGACCGCCCTGGGGGTCGACTTCGCCATCCTCGGCAACGAGGAACGGAGTGATGCGGATTCCGCCCGGCTGGCCGGCGAGTCCGGGCTCTTCGAGATGCTCGCCGAGCAGAACATCAAGACCTTCCGAAAGTACGAATTCGAACGGCTCGTGGTGATGGACCCGCACGCGTTCAACGCGTTCAAGAACGTCTATCCGCGGCACGGCTGGGAGGGCGAGGTCCTCCACTACACCCAGTTCCTGGCACCGCTGATCGATCGGATCGAGTTCCAGTCGAGTGTCGACGTGGACGTGACGTACCACGACCCGTGCTACCTGGGCCGGAACAACGGCGAGTTCGATGCGCCGCGCAGGCTGCTCGAAGCGATCCCCGGCGTGCGCCTGGCGGAGATGCCGCACAACAAGAAGAACGGCTACTGCTGCGGCGGAGGCGGCGGTGGGATGTGGCTCGACGGCTTCGTCGCCGACCACGTCTCCGAGCGCCTGTCCGAACGCCGGGTCCGCGAGGCGGTCGAGACCGTCGGGATGGACGGGACCGGCGTGCTGTCCGTCGCCTGTCCATACGAACCGTCCCGTTTCGAGGACGCCATCAAGTCGACCGGCAACGACGGCCACCTCGTCGTCCGTGACATCGTCGAGCTGATCGACCAGGCAATGCAGCCGGCGACGGCCTGACGGAATGGGTCGCCGCTCGAGCTCACCGCGCCGTCCCCGGCGCATCCCGGCAGACGTGTCGTTCGAGGAGGATCGATGGAACTGATCGTGCTGCTCAAGACCGTACCCGACCTCGCCGAGGAGCTCGAGATCGACGACGACGGCACGGGCCTGGCCACGGAGTGGTTGACCTGGGTCGCGAGCGAGTGGGATGAGTACGCGATCGAGGAGGCGCTCCAGCTCAAGGAGGCGTCTGGCGCGACCGTGACGTGCCTCGCCCTCGACACGGGCTCGGTCGACGAGCTCCTGGCGACCTGCCTGGCGCGAGGCGCGGACCGGGTCCTCAAGGTCGGCACGTTCGACCGGCCGCCGGACTCGCACACCGCGGCGCGGGCGTTCGCCGCCGCGCTCGGCGGCCTCTCCTACGACCTGGTCCTGACGGGCGTCCAGGCGATCGACGACATCGACGGCCAGGTCGGCCCGCTCCTCGGCGCCGCCCTGGACCTGCCTCATGTCAGCGTCGTGACCCACATCACCCTGGCCGCGGACGGCAAGTCGGCGACGGTGAACCAGGAATACGCCGGTGGCATCGTCGGCGAGTTCGAGGTCGACCTGCCGGCCGTCCTCGGCGTCCAGACCTCGCGCGAGGTCCCACGGTACGCGCCCGTCAGCCGGGTCAGACAGTTGCTGAAGACGGCCGAGATCGGCCATCTCGACGCGCCCGCGGACGGCAGCTCCGGGCTCGTCATCGAGGCGATGGAGATCCCGAGGGCCGACCACCAGGCCGAGATGATCGGCGGCAACGCCGATGCGATCGCCGCCCGACTGGCGGAGATCCTTCGCGAGCGTGGACTCACGTCCGGGAGCGCCCGATGAGCGGCAACATCCTTGTCCTCGTCGAACATCGCGATGGTGCGGTCGCCGACGCGACCTTCGAGCTCCTCGGCCGGGCTCGCGCGCTGGCCGGCGCCGCGAGCGTCGAGGTCGAGGCACTGCTCCTGGGCTCGGGCGTCGAGGCCCTGGCGAGCCAGCTTGGCGCCGCCGACCGGGTCGTCCTGATCGACGACTCGTCGCTGGCGGACTTCACCCCGAGCGCCTATCACGCCGCGCTCGTCCCGGTCATCCGCGATCGAGCCCCGCTCCTCGTCCTGGCCGCGAACACCGGCGTCGGGATGGACGTCGCCGCCGGGTTGTCGATGGCAACGGGCCTCGCCCTCGCCGCCTACGCGATCGATGTGACGGTCGACGGCGGATCGCCGCTGGTCACCTGCCAGCTCTACGCGGGCAAGATCAACGCCCGGGTCCGGTTCGCGGACGGCCGAGGGATCGTGACCCTCGTCGTGGGGACGGCGCCGGCCGAGCCCGGCAACGTCGCCGGCTCGCCTCCGATCGAGCGGATCGGGGCCGGGGCCGCCGATGGTCGCATCCGGTTCCGGCGGTTCATCCGGCCCGACGCCGGCGACGTCGATATCACCCGCGAGTCGATCCTCGTGTCCGTCGGACGCGGGATCGGCGAACGCGAGAACCTCGAACTCGCCGACGAGCTGGCGACGGCTCTCGGCGGCGTGGTGTCATCGTCGCGGCCCATCGCCGACGCCGGCTGGTTGCCGCGAACACGCCAGGTCGGCAAGTCCGGCCAGCGGGTCAAGCCCAGGCTCTACCTGGCCCTTGGCATCAGCGGGGCGCCGGAGCACCTCGAGGGGATGCGCGGCGCGGACCTGATCATCGCGGTCAACACCGATCCGCGGGCACCGATCTACGGGGTGGCCAACTACGGAGCCGTGGCAGACGTCCTCGACGTCATCCCCGCGCTGACCAAGCAGCTCAGCGGCTGAGTCGCGGATGCTGGACGCGAGCGTCACGCGGGAGGTCTTCGAGGGGCTATCGCCCGAGGGCGAGCTTGCCTTCTATCTCCTTGCCGCTCTCGCGACGACGATCTTCCTCGTCGGGCTGGGCCTGCGACTGCGGAAGTACCTCCGCGGCCGGCGCGAGGATCGGTTCGGGTCCCTGACCGCATTCATCGGCCGCGCCTTCGGCGGTGTTCGCGCAACGGCCACCAACGCGACCGTTCGCAAGCGCGACCAGTACGCCGGGATCTTTCACGCCGCGGTGATGTGGGGCTTCATCGTCCTCTTCATCGGGACGGTCATCCTCACGATCGACACCGACATCGTCGGGGTGGTTGCTCCCCAGTACCACTTCTTCTGGGGCGGCTTCTACGTCGTCTATTCCTTCGTCCTCGACATCCTTGGCCTGGCGCTGCTGGTCGGCCTGGCGGCGATGGGCTGGCGGCGGGCGCGGTTCCACAAGCCGCAACTCGACTACACCCGGGTCGACCTCGGGTCGGCGACCACGGACCGTCGCCCATTCGTCTCCGGCGACTGGTTGTTCCTCGGCTGGCTCGGGCTCCTCGGGGCGAGCGGGTTCGTCGTCGAGGGGGTCCGGATCGTGGCCCACGAGTTCCCCTGGTTCGAGGTGTTCTCGCCGGTCGGCGAGATCCTCGCCCGGGCGTTCGCGTTCCTCGGCCTGAGCGCGACGGCTGCCGGCTCGCTTCACCTCTGGCTGTGGTGGTTCCACGCGATCGCCGCGCTCGGTTTCGTCGCCTATATCCCGTACGCCAAGGCGATCCATATGCTGACGGACGGGGCGAACCTCGCCCTCCGGTCGCCGCTGGCGGGGCGCCGCCTACCGGTCCTCGACCCGGCTCCGCGGCCCCTCCTCGCGGGTCTCGCCCCGGCCACCGCCGGCGACGGCCACATCGGCATCCGCGACCTCGCCGACTTCAGCTGGAAGCAGCTCCTCGACTTCGACGCCTGCACCAAGTGCGGTCGCTGCCACACGGCCTGCCCGGCGGTCGCGGCCGGGGCGCCGCTCTCGCCGCGCGACCTGATCCTCGACCTCCGCCAGCAGGCCGACGCCGCCTGGGCGTTCCGGGCTCCGGGCACCGAGCGACGCTCCGACGTCACGTATGGCGGGCCCCGGGCGGCCGCCGGCGAACCGGTCTTCAGCGACATCCGGACCCCGGTCGGTCGGGGCGGCGTGATGGCCGGTGGCCTGATCAAGACCGACACGCTCTGGGCCTGCACGACCTGCCTCGCCTGCGTCGAGGCCTGCCCGGTCGGGATCGAGCACGTCCCGGCGATCGTCGGGATGCGGCGCTCGCTCGTCGACCAGGGAGCCATCGAGCCGGGACTCCAGACGGTCCTGTCCAGCCTCGCCAAGCAGGGCAACTCGTTCAGCCAATCGGGTCGCGGCCGGGCGAAGTGGGCCGACGGACTCCCGACACCCCTCCGCGACGCTCGCAAGGAGGACGTCGACTGGCTCTGGTTCGTCGGGGACTTCGCCTCGTTCGATGTCCGTGTCCAGGAGGCCACGCGCCTGGTGGCGCGGGTCTTCCAGGCGGCCGGCGTCGACTTCGGGATCCTGTTCGAAGGCGAACGGAACGCCGGCAACGACGTCCGCCGGGTGGGCGAAGAAGGACTCTTCGAGATCCTCGTCGAACACAACGTCGGCCAGCTCGAGAAGGCCCGCTTCCGGCGCATCGTGACGACCGACCCGCACACGCTGAACACGCTCCGCCACGAGTACCCGGACTTCGGCGGACGCTACGAGGTGTGGCACTACAGCCAGCTCCTGTCCGCCCTGTTCGAGTACGGCCAGCTCGAGACCCGCCGGCCGATCACGCGCCGGGTGACGTATCACGACCCGTGCTACCTCGCCCGCTACAACGACGTCACGCGGGCACCCCGAGAAGTCCTGGCGGCGATCGGCGCCGAGCTCATCGAGATGCCCCGCAACGGCGCGAACACGTTCTGCTGCGGAGCGGGAGGCGGACGGATCTGGATGGACGACTCCGGGCTCCGCGAGCGCCCTTCCGAGCAGCGGATGCGTGAAGCCGCGGGGCTCGCGAGGGTGACCGACTTCGTGACCGCCTGCCCGAAGGATCTGACCATGTACACCGCGGCTGCCAAGGCGACCGGTCTGGACGATCGGCTGGTCGTGAGCGACCTGATCGAGCTCGTCGCGCGCGCGGTCGACCTCGGCGACGAGGTCGTCGAGGAGCCGGCTGACGACAGCGGATCCGCCCTGATCGCGGCAGGCGTGTCCGGCCTGCCCGCGGCAACCGGGTCCGCCGGTGCCTGACGTGGCGGGCCTCGAAATCGCCGACGAGCTCCTCGACCGGCTGGCCGCGGCCGTCGCCGCTCGCGTCCGCGGACGACGGACCGCGGAGGAGCGGCTCGGCGCGTTCGCCTTTCGCGAGGAGCCATCCAACGGCAGGCCGGGCGAGATCGCAGCCGCGGCTCCGTCGACGACCGGCGCGGTTGTGCCGGGCCCGGCCCCGGTCGACTGGCGCTATTTCGTCGTCCGCGCGCTTGGCGCGCTCGACGATCCCGACGTCATCCGGATCCTCGAAGCGTTGCCGCCAGACGGTCGACCGTTCGGCGAGCTGGTGGGCCTCGTCGAGCCGGCCGTTCCGGACCGGGTGGCCGCCGCCGATCGGGTCGGCCGCCTCGCGGCGGCGGGGCTCGTCGGACGGGATCTCGAAAGCGATCTCGTGTCGCTCCTGCCGCTGGGCGAGGTCCTGCTCGAGCTGGTCGCCGACGTCGCGCGCCGGGCCGGGTCCGCGGACCGATGATCTGCCCCTATTGCTCCGCGCCAGGGACGAGGATGGCAACCCACGCCCACCTGGGCGAGGCGCATGCCGACCAGGTCCGCACATTTCGCGACGAGACGCACGACAAGCTGATGTTCGCCCTCGACTGCCCGTTCTGCGACGAGGGCATGGAGCGAGTCGCCAACCCGCGTGGCAGGGAGCCGGGCTTCCTCGAGGAGTTCCGCCGCGAGATCACGCTCGTCGCCTTCGATCTCTTGCTCTATCACTTCCAGGCATCTCATGCTGAACGGGTCCAGCTGCCGCCGGTTCCGGCCGAGGCCGGACCCGAGACAGGAGGAACCAGATGACGAAGGTCCGCGGTTGCGAGGTCCCCGACGAGCTGTACTACTGGGTCGAGAAACACGTCTGGGCCCGAGACGAGGGTGATGGCCTGCTCGCGATCGGCGTGACCGACACGGCCCAGCACCTCGCCGCTCGCGTCGTCGCGATCACGACCAAGAAGGTCGGCCGCCAGGTCGAGCGCGGCCAGAGCGTGGCGACCCTCGAGAGCGGCAAGTGGGTCGGACCCGTGCCCGCTCCCGTGGACGGCGAGATCACAGAGGTGAACCCGGCGATGGCGACGGATCCGACAGTCGTCAACAGCGATCCGTATGGGGCCGGCTGGATCGTCAAGTTCCGGGCCTCCAACTGGAGCGGCCAGCAGGTCGAGCTCGTCACCGGCGAGGCAGGCGTGGAGGCATATCGCGCCTTCCTCGAAGCCGAGGGCATCGCCTGTGATTGAGGGCCTGCCCGGGAACGCGAATGCCTGGCGCGGCTGCGAGATCCCGCCCGAGCTCCGCTACGACATCGAGCGCGATGTCTGGGTCCGGCCTGGTCCCGACAGGACGCTGACGATGGGGATGACCGATCCCGCCCAGTCGCGGGCCGGCAAGTTCCTCCACATCCAGTTCAAGAAGGTCGGTCGCCATCTCGATGCCGGCCAGAGCGCGGCGACGATCGAGACCGCCAAGTGGGCCGGGCCCTTCCCGAGCCCCGTGGCCGGGACCATCGTCGAGACGAACGAAGGCGCATACCAGGCCGACATCCTGATCGCCAACCGCGACCCGTACGGCGCCGGGTGGATCGTCCGCCTCGAGCCGGACGACCCGGCGGCGATCGACGGGTTGCTCACCGGCCCGGATGCCCTCGCCGGTTACCGGAAGCGGATCGATCTCCTCGGCGTCAATTGCATCCGCTGCGCGGATTGAGGGAGAACCGGCATGGACCCAATTCGTCTCCTCGACCTCGGGATTGTCCCCGCCCTTCGCTCGCAGACCGTCTACCACGCCGTGGGCTACGCCCTGGGTCCCGACTCACCCGACACGATCATCCTGGTCTCGCCCGACGCGCCGTACGTCTCCATCGGTCGTCACCAGGATGTCGACCGCGAGGTCGACCTCGACTACACCAGGGCTGCCGGACTGCCGGTGATCCGCCGCGAGGTTGGGGGCGGGGCGGTCTACCTCGACAGGAACCAGGTGTTCACCCAGTGGGCCTTCCGCGCCGACCACCTGCCGGCGACCGTGGAAGAGCGCTTCCGGCTCTACGTCGAGACCCTCGTCCGGGCCTACCGCTCGCTCGGGATCGCAGCCGAGTACCGGCCGATCAACGACGTCCACGTGGCCGGTCGCAAGATCGGCGGGACCGGCGCCGCGCGGATGGACCGGGCCGAGGTCGTCGTCGGCAGCCTGATGTTCGATTTCGACATGGCGACGATGGCCCGGGTCCTGAAGGTCCCGTCCGAGAAGTTCCGCGACAAGGTCCACCAGTCGCTGCTGGACTACATGACGACCATGCGCCGGGAGCTTGGCGAACCGCCGCCGCGGCAGGTCGTCGTCGACGCCTATGTCGCAGCCTGTGCGGCCGTCCTCGGACGGCCGATCGAGCCGGGCGAGCTTCGCGCGGATGAGCTGGAGCTCGCAGCCACTCTCGACGAGGGGTTCGCCAGCGACGACTGGCTCCACGAGGCCGGCGGCCTGCGGCGTGCCGGAGTGCGGATCCATGAGGACGTGCGGGTCGGAGAGGGGGCCCACAAGGCCGCGGGCGGGCTGATCCGCTGCGTTGCCCGGATTCGGGACGGCGTGCTCGACGACGTCGGTTTGTCGGGGGACTTCACCGCTCGGCCCGCCACGATGCCGGCCGAGCTCGAGGTCGAGCTTCGCGGGACGGAGCTGTCCGATGCCGCGCTGCTCGCGGTAGTCGACGGCTACTACACCAGGGTCCGGCCGGAGATCCCGGGCGTCACCCCGCAGGACTGGGTCTCCGCCATCCTGGCGGCGGCCACCACCGAAGTACCCGCCTGAGCGCGGAGCAGGAGGCAGAGCGATGGTCCAGACGTCGGAACCGGACGCGATGGCCGGCGGCGATCTCGATGCCCTCATCCGCGACCGTGTCGACAGCATGGTCGCGGCCAAGGTCGACGAGCTGTTCGCGATCAAGGAGGCCGAGCGCGCGAAGCGGCCAAAGAAGATGGCGATCATCGCCACACGAGGGACGCTCGACTGGGCCTACCCGCCGTTGATCCTGGCGACGACCGGCGCGACCCTCGGCTGGGACGTCGGCATCTTCTTTACGTTCTACGGCCTGAAGATCCTCCAGAAGGATCGGCACCTCGAGATCGGGACGACCGGCAACCCGGCGATGCCGATGCCGATCCCGATGCCGCAGCTCCTCACGGCGCTGCCCGGGATGACGCCGATGGCGACATCGATGATGAAGCGCCAGTTCAAGGATCACGGCGTCGCCTCGATCGAGGAGCTCCTCGATCTCGCGATCGAGCTCGGCGTGAAGCTGTCGCCGTGCGGCATGACGATGGATGTGTTCGGCTTCAAGGAGGAATCCTTCATCGCCGGAACCGAGCCGGTCTGCGGCGCGACCCACTTCCTCAGCTGGGCGGCCGACGCGGACATCGCGCTGTTCACCTGATCGTCGTCACGTCGTCACGACCGGCCGTCGTGGCGGCGCTCGGGGTATTCGTGGCGCTTGCCGCCATGACGTCCAGTTCTACGCGCGGCGCGCACCGATCATTGGCTTCGCGCCCGAGGACTACTTCAAGGGTGCAGCCGCAACCGCATGAGCCATCTCCGTGTCCCAGATGACGACCGCGTGGTAGCCATCCATCACCGTCGCTGCCATGTCGGCCGGAATCGGAAAGTCCTGCATCCCTTCGGTCGCCTTGACGGGGCCGAGATCGAGAAGCTTCGACTTGTCGATGTCGCCCGTCGCCTTGACGTCGTTATTCGACACGAGGACGACGTTGGTATAGGCGATCGACTCGGTCTTGAAGCTCTCGAGGACGATGTTGTATCCGCCGTCAGGCTTGACGGCGAGTTGCGCCTCGCCGGTCGCCGTGCCGTCGACATCGTTGAACATACCGGTGCCCATTGACATGCGTCGTCACTGCTGACGCCGCAACGGACGGAGCCGTGGTCGCGCCGCCCCCGCTGCCGCATCCCGCGACGAGGATCGCAACGGTACCGACACCGCCGATCAGGGTTGCGAACGGCCTCTGCTGATAGCGTTCGCCTGGCTTGCGTCGACCATGACGAAGAGTGCGTGGCGTGAGAGGAGCCTGGTGTCCATCTTCGGAGGTGCCCAACAACGCGAATCCCACGGACGGGGTGAGGTAGCGGCCATGAGCTACCAGGTGACCGTGACCGATGTGGTGGCCCGTCCGACCGCCATCGTTGCCGCGCAGACCACATGGCTGGAGTTCCCGACGCTCTGGCGGGAACTCCTGGACGAGGTATGGGCGTGCCTGCGCGCGGGTGGGATCACTCGCGGCTGCCGCAACGTCATGCTGTATCGCGACGATATCCCACATGTCGAAGTGGGCGTGGAGCTGCTCCAGCCATGCCAGCTCACCGGACGCGTCGTGGCGTCGAGCCTGCCCGCGGGACACGTGGCGATGACCACCCATCGCGGAACGTACGCGGGTCTCGGCGCGGCCCATGATGCGGTGATCGCTCATTGCATCGACCATGGGTACCGCCTCGCTGGTCCACGGTGGGAGGTGTACGGGCCGCACTCGGACGAACCAGCGGACGTCTGGACGGAGGTCTACTGGCTGCTGGCCTGATTGGAGTAGAGGAACTCGCGTCGACCCATTCCTGTGCGACACCTCCGCTGTCGACCGCGGGCCCGTCGCGGGCGCGAGCCCTTGAATTCGACAGCCGCGTTCACGTCCCGATTGAGCTCCGCGGGCCGGCTGCGCAGGACAAGGAACCCTCGATCCTGCGCGCGACGGACGAGCTCGGCCCAGACGGTCGTCTTGCCGATCCCGGCATGGCCGACGAACACCACGGCGGTCGGCCCCGCACCCGGCGCAGCCAGGGACCGTTGCCCGACGTCGAGCTCCGGGTCCCGCCCGATGATCTCGCCCATCAGCCAAGTCTCGGGCGTGGCGATCTCCCGGACAAGAGGGACTCGCCGTGGAGATCGATTGGGAGTCGTCGCTCACGCGATCATGCTCGGCATCGACGAGGCGACGCCGGTCCCGGACCGCGGCGGACGCCGTTCAGGTCGTGGCGGCGGCGTACCGCGCAGCGAGCGCCCGCACCGCGGCGACGAGCTCCGGCGGCCCGCTGATCGAGAAGTCGGCGCCGAGGAGGCCCAGATAGCCGGCCAGCATCTCCACGTCGTCGGCCCCGGTCTCGACGACGCAGGACGTGTCATCGACCGCGGTGATCGTGCCCAGCCATGGGCCGAACCGCTGGGCCAGCTCGGCGGCGGCCGCCCGGACGAGGACGCGCGCCTGGTGACGACGGGCCTCGACCGGAACCCCGCGCGAGACGAGCGCCTCGACCTCGGCCTCCGTCAGCTCCCGCGGTGTGAACCTGGGACCCGCTGACATGCCCGCCCGGATCCGGTCGAGCCGGAACGTCCGCCAGTCCGCGCGGTCCAGGTCCCACGCCACGAGATACCAGCGCTGGCCAACGTTCACGATCCGGTACGGCTCGACTCGCCGCTGCGATGCCGCCTGCTGCCGGTCCGAGTAGTCGAAACGCAGCGTGAAGCGCTCTCGGGCGAGACGCGCCAGCTCCGTGAGGACCGCCGGATCGACCGTCATGACCGGGCGCCGACGGACGTGGACGGTTACTTGCTGGAGCGTGCTCACCTGGCGCCGCAACCTGGGCGGTAGCACCTGCTCGAGCTTCGAGAGCGCCCGGAGCGACGTCTCCTCGATGCCTGTGACCGCGCCGCTCGTCGCTGTCCGGAGGCCGATCGCGACCGCCACCGCCTCATCGTCCTCGAGGAGCAGCGGCGGCAGCGAGGCGCCCGCCTCGAGCCGGTAGCCGCCGACCGAGCCCCGCGTCGCGTGGACCGGGTAACCGAGGGCGCGCAGGCGCTCGACGTCGTGGCGGATCGTGCGCGGGCTGACCTCGAGCCGCAGGGCGAGCTCTGAGCCGGTCCAATCGCGCGGCGTCTGGAGCAGCGACAGGAGACGGAGGAGGCGAGCCGAGGTTCCCATGCCGTGAATCTAGCAGCTCATCAGGAACGAATCTGACCTAATTGACGACTACGCTCCGGGCATCCACACCAATCGAAAGGAGTGCCACGTGTCCCACTCGGCAACGCAGTCCGAGCTCCGACCGGTGGATCGCCCACCGATCGAACTCCCACACCCCGTCCGCATGCGGGTCCTCGGCGCGGTCATGGTCGGCGTCTTCCTCGCGGCGCTCGACCAGACCGTCGTCGGAACGGCACTGCCGCGGATCATCACCGATCTCGGCGGCAACGAGCTCTACACCTGGGCGTTCACCGCGTACCTGTTGACCGCGACGATCGGCGGCCCCCTATACGGCAGGCTGTCGGACATCTTCGGCCGCCGGCCGGTGTTCCTCTTCGGCATCGGCGTCTTCATGGTCGGGTCGCTCCTCTCCGGACTGACCGGCGAGATGTGGCAGTTCGTGCTCGCCAGAGGGGTCCAGGGCCTCGGTGCCGGCGCGTTGTTCCCGATCGCGATGGCGGTCATCGCCGATCTCTTCGCGCCGTCGGAGCGGGGTCGGTACCAGGGCCTGTTCGGCGCCGTCTTCGGTCTGTCGAGCATCCTCGGCCCGGGGATCGGTGGTCTCATCACGGACACGATCGGCTGGCCGTTCGTGTTCTTCGTCAACCTCCCGATCGGCGCCCTCGTGCTCGTCACGGTTCGCCGCTACCTGCCGCAGTACCACGCCGTCGGCCAGCGGCCGCGGATCGACTACCGCGGCGCCGCGCTGTTCGCGGCCGCCCTCGTGCCGATCCTCGTCGGGCTGACGAACAAGCAGTCGGCCGAATGGATGGACCCGGCGGTCGGCGGCCTGATCGCGCTCGGCGCGCTCATCCTCGCCGTGTTCATCGTGGCCGAGACCCGGGCGGCCGAACCGATCGTCCCGCTCGGCCTGTTCCGCAACCGCGCGTTCACGATCTCGGTCGCGGCCGCGTTCCTCGCCGCGTCCGGGTTCTTCACGGCGGCGGTCTTCCTGCCGCGCTGGTTCCAGGTCGTCGGAGGCACGTCAGCGACGATCTCCGGCTACCAGATGCTGCCGCTGCTCGGCGGGATCATCTTCAGTGCGACCGCGGCCGGGCAGATCGTCGCCCGGACCGGCCGCTACCGGATCCTGGCGTTCGGCGCGCTCTTCGTCATGGCCGCAGGCCTGGCGATGCTCACCCAGCTGCGGGTAGACACCCCAGCGCCGCTCCTCTGGGCATGGATGTTCATCACGGGCGTCGGCGTCGGGCCGATGTTCGCCGTGTTCCCGCTCGTCGTCCAGAACAGCGTCCCGGTGACGCAGATCGGCGCGGCGTCGAGCAGCGTCTCGTTCTTCCAGCAGGTGGGCGGTACCGTCGGGCTCGCGATCACCGGGACGGTGTTCGCGACCTCGATGACGCGCGAGGTGCCGGCGGCGCTGAGCACGGCCGGGGTGCCGGCCGAGGTCGGGCGCGCCTTGGCCGCGAGCGGCGGCGTCGAGGCGCTGACCGGCGTGGGTGCCGGCGGCGCGTCGTTCCTCGCCGCCCTCCCGGCCGACGTCCGCGGTGTCGTCGAGCCGTTCGTGCCTGCGATCGTGGGCGCGATCCATTCGGCACTCTCGATCGCGACCGCGAGCACGTTCGCGATCGGGATCGTGACGTCCATGGTCGCTGCAGCGCTCGTCCTGCAGTTCCGGGAGGCACCAGTGGCGGCAAGCGACCCGGCTGGGTCCCGCGAGCGGGCGGAGTCGCGCGACGCCGAGCCGTCGAAGCGTTCGGCGTCCCCCGCCTGAGGCCGGTCGACCGGCGCCGGGGCGTCGCCGGACGTCCCGGCGCCATCGCCGTGCCGCCGAGGGACCCGTCCGGACGGAAAGGTTTCAGTGGTTCCAAGGATGCCTGCGCGGGCCCTGCCGCCTACCTAGGATCCGTCGAGCTCCAGGCGAGCGTAGCCGGCCGAGTGCACAGCCAATCCGATCGTCGCACTGATGAGGACCCCGACGCCGGCGAACCAGGCGATGTGCCAGAACGCGGCGACAAAGCCGACGAAGGCACACAGTTGCGCGGCCGCCTTCGCCACGTCGACGAGCCGCGACTCGGTCGCCCGCCGCCGGAAGAGCTCCTGCTGGTTGAGCATCACGAGGCCGACGAGGGTCGGAATCGCCAGCGCGAAGGCAACGACGCTGACGGTCGCCGGCAGGTCGAGGGACGCCGCCATCAGGAACGGCTGGACCAGCACGAGGCCGGCTCCGGCGAGGCCACCGTATACGAGGTTGTTCTGGCGGAGCCATTCCTGCTGTTGCGGCCGGTCCTGCCGGAGTCGCGCCACGATGTGGTCGGCGTCCTCCTTCGCCATGATCATGTCCTCCACTAGCGAACCACTTCGCGCTCGTACAACTTCTTCGCCCAGATGTAGCCCACGACCGTGATCGCGACGCACCAGGCGACGGCGATCAGCCCGGTCGTTCCGACCTCGCCGCCGAGGAGCAGCCGGCGCACCGTCTCGATGATCGGCGTGAACGGCTGGTTGTCGGCGAACCAGCGCAGCGGATCCGGCATCGAGGCCGTCGGGACGAACCCGCTCCCGAAGAACGGCAGGAGCATCAGCGGCATCGGCAGGTTGCTGGCGGTCTCGACGCTCTTGCTCAGGAGCGCGAGCGCGGCCGCGATCCAGGTGATCGCCAGCGCCGTCAGGGTGAGGACGCCGGCAGCCGCGAGCCATTCGATGGGCCCGGTGGTCGCCCGGAACCCGATGACGACCGCGACCGCGACCACGATGACCACGGCAAGCATCGTCTGGCCGACGTTGGCCAGGACGTGACCGGTCAGGACGGACGCCCGCGAGATCGGCATCGTCCGGAAACGAGCGACGATCCCCTCCTTCATGTCCATCGCGATCGCGATCGCCGTCCCCTGGGCCCCGCCGGCGACGGTGAAGAGGAGGATCCCGGGCGCGATGTATGCGACGTACTCGGCGCGACCACCGCTCAGGCCGCCGAGCCCCGCGCCGAGCGTGCCGCCGAACACGTAGACGAACAGAAGCAGGAGCACGATCGGGATTCCGGCGATGTAGAACAGCATCGGGTAGCGGCGCATGCGGCGGACGTTGCGCCGGACCATCGTCGCGGAGTCGGTGAGGTACATCGAGACCATCGTCATCGCGTGGCCGCCTTCTGTTCGTCGTCGTGGCTGGTCAGGGAGAGGAAGACGTCGTCGAGGTCGGGCGTCTGGACGGAGAGCCCGTCGACATCGATCGACGCCGCGTCGAGGCGGTCGAGCAGGCTCCGCAGGGAGCCGACGCCACCGTCCGAGGGGACCTGGAGCGTCATGGTCTCGTCGTTGCGCGAGGCGCCGACGAACGTTCCGGCCGCCTTGTCGAGCGCGGCCGGATCGGAGAACTCGAGCCGGACGTGGCCGCCCGGGACGAGTCGCTTCAGCTCGTCGGGGGTGCCTTCTGCGACGATCCTGCCCCGGTCGAGGACGGCTATCCGGTTGGCGAGCCGATCCGCCTCCTCGAGGTACTGGGTCGTCAGGAAGATGGTGACGCCATCTGCGACGAGCTCCCGGATGATCTGCCACATCACACGCCGGCTCCGCGGGTCAAGGCCCGCCGTCGGCTCGTCGAGGAAGATGATCCTCGGATCGCCGATGAGGGTCATCGCGAGGTCGAGCCGGCGTTGCATGCCGCCCGAAAACGTGACGAGCGGCTTCTTTGCCGCCTCGACCAGGTCGAACCGCTGGAGCAGGTCCGCGGCGCGGCGCCGGCCCTCGCGCTTGCCGAGATGACGGAGATCGGCCATGAGCACCAGGTTCTCCTCGCCCGTGAGGAGGCCATCCACGGCCGAGAACTGGCCGGTGACGCCGATGGCGGCGCGGACGGCCTCGGGCTCGCGCCGGACGTCGTGGCCGGCGACCTGGACCTCGCCGTCATCGGCGGCGATGAGCGTCGAGAGGATGTTGATGGCCGTCGTCTTGCCCGCGCCGTTCGGGCCGAGCAGGGCGAAGACCGTCCCTGCCGCGACCTCGAGGTCGACGCCATCGAGCACGAGCTGCTTGCCGTAGGACCGGCGCAGCCCGACCGCGCGGATCGCGAGCGGCGTCCCGGGCCCGGTCATCGTCCGGGCTCCTGGAGTCTCGCGAACCTAGATGTCCAGGTCTTCGACCGCAGGCTGCTTGGCCGAGTTCGCGACCAGGTCGAAGAGCTCCGGCGGGATCTTCTCGCGGAGCTCCTCGACGGTGTCGACGACCTCGAGCGTCGATTCCCCGGTCGAGCCGGCCCAGCTGTAGTCGCCGAGGCCCAGCCAGCTCCGCCACCCACCCGGCTTGCCGTCCGCGTCGCGGCTCGTCCAGTCCGGATTCCGCTGGGTGTGGATGACGAACTTGCCGGACCGGCTCCGGTAGACATTGATGGCGGTCGTGTTGTTGCCCCATGTCCCGAGCATGACGCCGGTGAAACGGACCTTCCGGCCGCCCTTTGGGCCCACCCGAACGGTGATCTCGTCGAACCCCTCTCGGCGGCCGTACTCCGTGTCGACATATCGACGAAGCGCCTTCGAGATCGCGGCGGAGAGATTGCCGCCGGCGAGCTCCTGGGCGCGCTCGAAGAGCGGGATATCCCCGTCGGAGACATAGATCGTCTTGTTCGGCACCTTGACATCGTAACTCCCGGTCGCGTGGGCTAACTATACGTGGAAGTATACGTATATTCGATGTGGAATGGCAAGGTGGCCGATTCACCTGGGTAGAGAAACCCCTTGACAGACAGCACTATCGCGATATATCGTGATGCCGCGCGATGTAGCGCTTCGTACCAGAGGAACCACCAAGTGTTCGAACCCGGCAGCCACCGCTCCTTCGAGCGGAACCATCACCGCGATCCCCGTCACGGCATCCGTCGCGATCCCCGTCACGGCCCCTCCAACCTCCCCTTCTCGCTCCGCGACTTCTTCGGCCGCGGCCGTCCCGGCCCGGCGGTCCGGCGCGGAGAGATCCGTCCGCTGATCCTCGCCGTCCTGCAGCAGAAGCCGATGCATGGCTATGAAGTGATCCAGGAGCTCGAGGCGCAGAGCGGTGGACGCTGGCGCCCAAGCGCCGGCTCGGTCTACCCGACGCTCCAGCTGCTCGCCGACGAGGGCCTCGTCACGAGCGAGGAGGTCGATGGCCGGCGGACCTTCACGTTGACCGACCAGGGCCGGACTGCCGCCGCGGCATCCGCAGGCCATTCGCCGTGGACCGACGACGAGCCCGAGCGCGATCAAGACATCCGCCGCCTGGCGATGCAACTCGCCGGGGCGGTCATGCAGGTCCACCAGATGGGCTCGCCGCAGGCCCGGCGCGAGGCGAAGCGGATCATCACCGATGCCCGGCGCCAGATGTACCGCCTCCTGGCCGACGACGAGGACGTCGCCGCCGACGACAACGATCCGAACCCCGCCTGACCTCGGGCGACCACGCCCGGCCAATCCCGATCACGCGAGGACCCTCCATGGCCCCGATCATCGCTGTCGAGCACCTGACCAAGCGCTACAGGAAGTCGGCAACCCCGGCGGTCGACGACATCAGCTTCGACGTTCAGCCGGGCGAGCTGTTCGCCTTCCTCGGTCCCAATGGCGCCGGCAAGACGACCACCATCTCGATCCTGACCACGACCCTCGCCAAGACGAGCGGCACAGTGACGATCGCGGGTCACGACCTCGATCGCGACGCGACCGCCGTCCGGCGGAGCATCGGGATCATCTTCCAGAACCCCAGCCTCGATCTCCACCTCTCGGGCGAGGAGAACATCCGTCTTCACGCCGCGCTGTACGGAATCCACGGCTACCGGCCGTTCTACCGCCTCATGCCCGCGGCGTACCGCATGCGTGTCGAGCGGCTGGCCGAGGTCGTCGGCCTGGATGACGTCCTGTTCAAGCCGCTCAAGACGTATTCGGGCGGGATGAAGCGCAAGCTCGAGATCATCCGCAGCCTGATGCACCGTCCGGGGATCCTGTTCCTGGACGAGCCGACGTCCGGGCTCGATCCGATCAGCCGTCACAGCCTCTGGGCGTATCTGCGCGATGTGCGCAACGAGGATGCGACCACGATCTTCCTCACGACCCACTACCTCGAGGAGGCCGAAGAGGCGGACCGCGTCTGCGTCATCGATCGCGGGCGCATCGCGATGATCGGCTCGCCCGACGAGATGAAGCGCCGGCTCCTCGAGCGCTCGATCATCCTCGACGCCGCGGATCGCCCCGCCCTCCTTGCGGAGCTCCGTGCCCACGGCCTGGATCACGGCGTCGATCCGACCGGCCTGGTCCGCGTCGCCTACGGGGAGCCCACCGCCCATTCGATCATCGCCCGGATCCGGACGCCGCTGTCCGTGCTCCGGGTCCACGACCCGAGCCTGGAAGAAGCCTATGTCGAGCTCCTCCGCCGGCCCGACGAGGAGGCCGTCGCATGACCGCCGAACGATCCATTGCCCGGTCGCCATCCGGGGCAGAGGGCGGGCTCGTGTCCGGCCTGGCCCGTGAGGTCAACGCGCTCTTCGCGATCGCGTGGCGCGAGGTCCTCCGGGCGGTCAAGAGCCCGGTATCGATCGCATTCACGGTGATCTTCCCGGTCATCTTCATGGGCATCCTGGGCGGCAGCATCTCGCAGAACCTGGGCACGGCCCTGCCGTACGCGTATCTCCCGTTCATGCTGATCGGGATGATCGCGAACACGATGTACCAGGGCACGATCACGGGGGTGACGAACCTGGTCGAGGAGCGCGAGAACGACTTCACGGCCGAGCTGTTCGTCGCCCCGATCTCGCGCTACACGGTCCTGCTGGGCAAGACGATCGGTGCCGGCATCGCGTCGCTGATCTCGCTCGTCGGGATCCTGGCCATGATCTTCGTGATGCAGATCCCGCTCGATGCGGGCGACCTGCTGCGCGTCCTGGCACTGTCGCCGCTGCTCGCCCTGGCGGGCGGTTCGCTGGGCGTGTTGTTCATCGGGTTCGTCCAGGATCCCAAGGTCGCCGGCATCGGGGTGGCGCTGCTCGTCTTTCCCCAGATGTTCCTCTCCGGGGCGCTGATCCCGGTCAATGGTTCCAACGGGATCCTTGGCCTCCTGGCCAAGCTGATGCCGATGACGTACAGCATCGACCTCGCGAGGAACATCTTCTACGCCGGCAAGGCGGAATACGCTGCCGCGGTCCTGCATCCGGCGTGGCTGGACCTGGCCGTGACCGTCGGGCTGTTCGTCGCCTTCACGGTCGTCGGGACGATCCTGTTCGTCCGCTCGGACCGCAACCGCTAGGTGTGATTCCCGGACACGTTATTGACCAGGACGGTCATCGGTGACTGCCCGTCGAGCGCGCCGTGTGGGCGGAGCCGGTTGTAGCGGTCCACGAAGCCCGGCAGGGCGTCGAGCCGCGCCTGGTTCGTGTCGTAGCGACGGACATAGGCCCACTCGCTGAGGAGGGTCTTGTTGAAGCGCTCGGCCCATATATCGTTCTGGATAGGGTCAATGAGACGGACGGCGCCGTGGCCGGCGAACCGAACGCGATGGCTGCGCTTCGATATGCCGCCGACGGAGCAGGTCGGATGGTCGCGGGCAAGGAGTGCCAGCGATCGCCGGCCACGGGGCGGCCCGTCTCACCCGGAGCGGGTTGGGCCCAGGCTCGGCCGGACGAGGGGCGATGGCTCGATCACTCGATCTGCGAGTGCGCTCAGGCAATGGAGTGCCACTCCCTCGTTGTTCGGCAACGGTCACCTGATGGACATCTGCGCTCGATCGCTCATATGGGTCAGGTGGCAGTCGCGGTCACGGCTGGAGCAGTGGTGCCCTGCGCACGCGCACGGAGGTGGTCGGATGAGCGCGAGTCTGATCGTCGGCGTCGACCCGGGCCGATACGGCCACGGCGTCGTTGCCCGCACAGCCGAGGACGCGGAGGTCGTCCGGGAGCGAGTCGACAACGACGCAGCGGCGATCGACGAGCTCGTCACGCGGGTCGTCGGGCTCGCCGGCGGGGGCGGCCAGGCCCTCTGGGTGATCGAGGCCGATGGCGGTGACGGTGCCGTCCTCATCGGCGAGCTGCTGGCTCGCGGCGAGTTGGTGGCGACGCTGACCCCGACCGAGGTCGCCGTCCGTCGCAAGGGTCGCCGCCAGGTCCACAAGAGCGACCTCATCGACGCCGAGGTGTGCGCCCGGATCGGACGCGAGGAACAGGCTTCGCTGCGCCACCTCGTGGCGGTCCCCGGAGACGGTCGCCGAGATGCGGGTCCTCGCCCGATACCAGGACGGCCTGATCCGTGATCGGACCCGACTCATCAACCGGCTGCGCTTCCTGCTCAGCCAGTACTGGCCGGAGTTCCTCGCCGCTCGAGCGTTCGCCGCCCTCGATGGCGATGCGGTGACGGCGCTCCTGGTCGCGTTCCCGACACCGAGCGCCCTGCGGACCCAGAGCCCACTCGAGCTGGCGGGCTTCCTGGCCGACCAGCGGTATCGGCGCCGACCGCTCGAGCGCGCGCAGCAGCTCCTCGCCGCGGCACAGGTCGGAGTCCGCCCCCAGGCGACGGTGTACGGTCGGCTCGTCGCCGAGGTCGCCGCCGAACTCGCGGCGCTGAAGAAGCGGATCAGCGCGCTCGATGCGGAGATCCGCGACCGTTTCTTGTCCCGGCCCGAGGCGCCGATCGTCCTGAGCCTGCCGGGGATGAGCCACCGAACCGGCCCGCGCTTCCTCGCTGAGGTCGGCACACTCGACCGGTTCGGTTCACCGGACGCGCTCGCCGCGTACGCTGGGCTCACCCCGACGCTGTGGCAGTCCGGTCGGTCCTCGGGCACCCACTTCCTCAGCCGGCGCTGCAACCTTCACCTCCGCCAGGCGCTCTGGTCGGCGGCGCTCGGCAGTCTCAAGACGCCCGCCTCCCGGCGCTTCTATGACCGCAAACGCGCCGAGGGCAAATCCCACCACCAGGCGATCATCGCCCTCGCCCGGACGAAGCTCCGGGTCCTCTGGGCGATGCTCAAAGCCGGAACGTTGTTCATTCCCGAGCGGGCACTGGAGGCCGCTTGACAAAGATGGACATCCTTGCCGTTGGTCTGGGGCCGGAACGGTCGGGTCCGCTTGTGCCGAGCGCCGATCTCGGATAGCGCCGCCGCAAAGGCGTGCGACATCGTGTAGTTCCTGGCGTTGTCGGTCAGGACCCGTTCGATACCCACGCCGTGGCTGGCGAAGAAGGCCGCCGCGTCGAGCAGGAAGCGGGCGCAGGTCGAGCCCCGCTCGTCGTCGAACGGGGCGACGTAGGCGACGCGGCTCATGTCGTCGATAGCGACGTGCAGGTAGTCGTACCCGCGATGGGAGCGCGGTGTCCCGGTCGCCCGCCCGCGGAACCGGTGCCCGCCGCCGTCGGGGATCCGGCCCAGCTTCTTGACGTCGACGTGGAGCAGCTCGCCGGGTCGCTCGCGGACATAGCGGATGGGGATGCCGGTCGGGCCGTCCTGGTCAGCCAGCCGGGACAGCCCGTGGCGGGTCAGGACGTCGCCGATCGTCGAGCGCGGGATGCCGACGATGGGCGCCAGGCGATGGGGTCCGAAGCGGTGCTCGTGGCGGGCGGCCAGGATCGCCTCGACCTGCGCCTGGGGCATGGCCCGTGGCGAGTGGGCTGGTCGCGAGCTCCGATCCTCGAGACCGGCCAGGCCCTCGGCCTCATAGCGGCGGAGCCACTTCCAGGCCGTCTGGCGACTGACTCCGACCATGTCCGCCGCGTGGGCGACGGCCATCCCGTCGACCAGGATCCGATCCACGAGGAGCTGTCGACCGAGGACCGTCAGCTTCGCCCTACGATGTGCCACGAGAGTCTCCCGTTCGATGTGAGCTGGATACCCACACCGAGCCTCGGGAGGCTCTCGTTTGTCAATAACCTATCCGTGAACCACAGCTAGCCTCTGCCAGTCGCGACCCCAGCCCGTGTCACGCGTTACTCGGCGACGCTGCTCGGCAGCTCGTTCCGCATCCCGGCGTTGATCGCGTAGGCGTTCTTGACCCCGGCCCTGATCGCGCCCTCGATCCAGCGCCGCGCCCGCTGGTCGCAGGCGTCGTTGGCGAACCAGAGGCGGTCGACCGGGCGGACGATGTCATCGTAGAACTGGCCCCGCATCTCGTACGGCCGGAAGAGCGGCCCGATGCCGCCCGCGTACGGGTCGAGCGTCCAGTCGTACGAGATCCCGTACTCGAACGTCGACCGCGCCTCGGGGTGGATCTTGCACAGGTCCTCGAGCGCCTGCGAGATGCGTTCGGCCTCGCTCAACATGCCGTAGGCGATGCTGTCCTGCTCCCACGCGTACGACGCGATAAGCACGCCGCGATTGATCCCCCGGACCTGGCCGGCCGGCGTGTAGACGACGTTGCGAATCGCCAGGTCGGTCACGGTGACGCCCTGGGTGATCTTGTAGTCCTCGACCCACCACTTCCGGCTGAACTGCATGAAGATCTTGTGCGCCCGACCGTAGTACACGTTGCGGATCGTGAATCGCTTGTCGATGTCGAGACCGCCGATCTCCATGTGGCGGAGCAGGACCAGCGGGACGGTCAGGATGCACTCGTCGGCGGTCACCGCCATCGACGTGCCGACGCCGTCGCGGAAGTGGACGGTGACGTCGTCCGGTCCCTGGTCGATCGCATGGACCACCGCCCCGAACCGGGTGTCGTTGGCCAGCAGCGGCGCGAACGCGTTCGGCAGCGAGTCCGCCCCGTCATGGATGAAGACTAGGTCGCCGAACACGTCCTCGTGATAGTGGGCGAACCATTCGACCAGGGAGAAATGCGCCCGACCTTCGAGATCGAGCAACGGTCCCATCAGCTGGAGCGCCTGCTCGCTCACCTCGCGCTCCACGAGGTAGCTCAGGAGCGAGTACCCATCGTAGGTCTCGATGATCCGCTGCCAGCCGCCCTCTTCGTCGATGAGGTCGCGGAGCGGCAGCATCGCGTCCCTGAGGATGTCGGCGGGGATCTTCCCGCGCTCACCGGGTGCGAGGTTGAAGTCGAAGCTCTCGGCGACGAAATCGCTCCGCCGGACGCGAGTCCCGTTCAGGTGGATGAACGTGTCCTCGTCGAACATCGGAAACGGCGTCGTCTTGAGCTTGAAGCGCTCGTTGATCAGGTACTGGCCGAGGTGGTGCTGCCTGGGAAAGCGCATCGCACCGAACTCGCCGTACATCCCGCCGGCGAAACCGCGGTAGGTGTAGACACGCCCACCGAGCCGGTTCCGCGCCTCCAGGATCGTGACCGTGTGGCCGGCCTCCTTGAGCAGCATCGCGGCGGTCAGGCCGGCCATCCCGGCCCCGACCACCACGACGTGTTTCGCCGGGCCGGCAGGCTTCGGGAGCCCGGAGCGCAGCGTTTCAAGCAGGTCGAGGCGTTCAGGCACGGAGACTCCTCGCGAGTGGATGGGTGAGACGGGTCGATCCCGATGTTCCGCGGGAGGCGTCGGGAGTGTCAAGGCCGCGCTCCCTGCGGGCCCTCGGGTTGGGTACCAGTTCCCAGGGGACTGGTATGTCAGTCGCGCGGGGCCCGGATCCGGCGGTGACCGGGGCTCGTGCGTGAGCTTCGTTCGTTGCAGTTGCAGGTGGCATGGAACGAACGTCACGGCCACGGCGACCACATCAGTAGTCGCTGGGGGACTGGTACAAATGATCTCGCGGGCGCCGTCGTGTATACTGACTGACCGTCAGTCATTCTTTGTGAGGTCCCGTGCTCAGCCCAGCTACGAACGGCCGCCGTGCTCGCCGCGAAGTCCGCCACCAGGAATTGATCGAGGCGGCCATTGCCGTCTTCGCGACCAAGGGTGTCTCCGCGGCCTCGGTCGACGACATCGTCCGCGCGGCCGGCGTGGCGAAGGGCACGTTCTACCTGTACTTCGCGACGAAGGACGACGCCGTGAACGCGGTCGCGGCGTCGATGGTCGAGCGCGTCGCGGATCGGATCGGAGCGGCCGCCGCCGATTCGAGCAGGTCCCCGGTCGAGCGGCTCCTGGCCTTCGGTGCGGAGGTCCGCCAGGTGGGCGACGAACCCTACGAGCGAGACCTGATCGAGGTCTTCCACCGCCCGGAGAACCGGGCCCTCCACGATCGGATGTCCGAGCGGGCCCTCGTCCGGCTGACCCCGGCGGTCGCCCGGATCATTGCCGACGGCACCGCAGGTGGCCAGTTCCGGCCCCAGGACCCGGATCGGGCCGCCGCGTACGTGATGGCGTGCTTCGGCTCGCTCCACGAGGTGGTGAGCGACCCGGATGACGTGCCGGCCGCCATCGAGGAGCTCAACACATTCGTGCTTCGCGCTCTCAGCGTCGATGGGGAGGTCCCGGCGTGACGGAGCTCGCGGTCGCCACGACCGGCCTGACGAAGCGCTATCGCGGGGACGTGCTGGCGGTCGACCGAATCGACCTTCGCGTGGCCAGGGGCGAGATCTACGCGCTTCTCGGGCTCAACGGCGCCGGCAAGTCGACCACGATCCGGATGCTTCTCGGGATGATCCGGCCGACCGCCGGCCATGCCGAGCTGTTCGGCGAGCGGGTCCAGGCCGGTGCCACGGACCTGTGGCGCCGCGTCGGCCACCTGGTCGAGAGCGCGACGGCATACCCGGAGCTGACGGTCCGCGAGAACCTGGGGATCGCGCGGAGCCTGGCAGGTGTCACTGACCAGGGCGCGGTCGACCGGATGATCGAGCGGCTCGCTCTCGAGCAGTACGCCGACCGACGCGCGGGCACGCTCTCGCTCGGCAACCTTCAACGGCTCGCGCTCGCGCGGGCGCTTCTCCACGACCCCGAACTCCTCGTGCTCGACGAGCCGGCGAACGGCCTCGACCCGGCCGGGGTCATCGAGATCCGCGAGCTGATCCGTGATCTCGCCGGGGAACGTGGCGTGACCGTCTTCATGTCGAGCCACATCCTTGCCGAGGTCGATCGACTCGCGACGCGGATCGGGATCGTCCACCGCGGCCGGCTGATCGAGGAACTCGACAGCGAGGCGCTGGAGGCCCATCGCGACCGTCGCCTCGAGATCGGTGCCAGGGATCTGGACGCCGCCACGACGGCACTTCGCGCTGCCGGCCTTGCGCCGGCGCTGCGGCCCTCCGATGAGCAACCCGCCCGCCTCGAGCTGCGCGAGGACCGCGCGCTCGACTCGCCCGACGAGATCGCCCGCCTGCTCGTCGCCGCCGGCGTGCCGCCGACCCACCTGGCGCTTGCCCGCGAATCGCTCGAGGATCACTTCATCCGGCTGACGGCAACCGCCGAGGCGGAGGCCGCGTGAGCGGGCTTCGGGCGGCGATCGCCACCGAATGGCTCAAGGCCCGTCGCTCGCGCGTGCCGTGGGGGGTCGCCGCGGGCTTCTCGGTGGCGCCCCTGGTCAGCGGCCTGTTCATGGTGATCCTCAAGGATCCGGAGGGAGCCCGCGCCCTGGGGCTGCTCGGCGCAAAGGCGCAGCTCACCGCAGGGACGGCCGACTGGCCGACGTTCCTGAACATGCTCGGACAGGCGGTCGCCATCGGCGGCGCGATCCTCTTCGCGTTCCTCACGGCCTGGGTCTTCGGCCGTGAGTTCGCCGACCGGACGATCCGGGGTCTCCTCGCCAACCCGACGCCGCGGCGCACGATCGTCGTTGCCAAGGCGATCGTGATCGCGATCTGGGCGCTGGCCGTCTCAGCGTGGGTGCTGGCCCTCGGCCTCGGCATCGGTGCGTTCGTCGGCCTGCCCGGTTGGTCGGCCACTGATGCCGGCAGCACGGTCGCGGCGATCGCGATGGCGGCGATCCTGACGATCGGACTGCAGACGGCGGCGGCGTTCTTCGCCGGAGTTGGACGCGGCTACATCGCCCCTCTGGCCTGGGCCGTCGCGATCATCGTCGTGTCGCAGGTCGTCGCGGTCCTGGGCTGGGGATCATGGTTTCCGTGGTCCGTGCCGGCGATCCTGGCAGGCGCCGGCGGATCCCAGGCCGAGCCGGTCACGGCCGGCGCGGTCGCCCTCGTGGTGCTCGTGGTCGTGGGCGGACTGGTCGCGACGATCGCCTGGTGGGAGCGGGCCGACCAGACGGGCTGAGCACGCAAAGAAAGACCGCGGGCCCGAGCCCGCGGTCTTTCGTCTTGTCGCCTGATCCTGGATGGATGCCGCCTCTCAGTGGTCGTCGCCGCCGCCGTCGCCGCCGTGGCCGCCTTGGCCGCCATGGTCGTCGGGCGAGGAGGTGGGTCGCGCCGTGGCCGTCGGCTTGGCCGTCGGCTTGGCCGAGTCGTCCGCGCCGTGTCCGCCGCTGCCCTTGTCGTCGGGCGAAGCCGTCGGGCTGACCGCGTCGTCCGCGCCGTGTCCGCCGCTGCCCTTGTCGTCGGGCGAAGCCGTCGGGCTGACCGCGTCGTCCGCGCCGTGTCCGCCGCTGCCCTTGTCGTCGGGCGAAGCTGTCGGGCTGACCGCGTCGTCCGCGCCGTGTCCGCCGCTGCCCTTATCGTCCTGCGAAGCCGTCGGAGCCATGGAGGGCGATGCTGTCGGTGCGCCGTTGTCGTCGGACGCGGTGGGAGCCGGGCTGGCAATGACCTGGTCGCGGTGATCGTCGCGCGACTGCGCCTCTCGCGCCAGCGCCACGCCGCCGTAGAGGAGAAGGCCGGCCGTCACGACGAAGGCGGTGGTGGTGATGTTCCGTCGGTTCATGTCATGTTCCTCGCTTGGTGTCTCTGGATGGTTTCCGTCTCGGTAGGTCCGGTGACGGTTCGCTTCCAGCACAGTGCGGCCTGGACCGCGGCCCGCACCACGGGCCCAGGTTCCGAAGTGGATCGGACCTTGGTCTGACGGAAGACCCGACCCGGGTCCGATCCCGGCGCCGGAGGCCACTCCTACAATGGCGACGCGTAACGGACTGGAGTACCCGTGCCCCGACGGCCGGCGGCCGGATTGATGGTTACAGCAGGCAGACTCCGACGACGGCTGACGGGTCGGCGGCCGTCGTGGCGCGTGCCTCAGGGTGGTCTCGCGGGCCTCTCATTGGCCGGTCGCTACCTGCTGCTCAGCCTTGTCATCGTGGTCATCGGCGGCGGGATCGTCGCGTTCGCCCTCGGCCAGCTCATCGAGACGAGTGCGATCAACCGCACCACCTCGGTGACCGCGCTCTACGTGGAGAGCTTCGTGGTGCCGCAGCTGCAGTCGCTCGCATCGAGCCCCAGCCTCACCCAGCCCGAAATCGAGTCGCTCCAGCGCCTCCTCAACGACTCGCCGCTGGGCCAGAGAGTGGTCTCGTTCCGGATCTGGTCGACCGACGGCCAGGTCCTGTACAGCCCGTTCCCGGAGCTGATCGGGCGCCACTTCGAGATGAGTTCTGAAAGGATCGCGTCCGCGAACGGAGCGGTCAGCGGCGACATCAGCGACCTCAGCGACCCGGAGAACGCGTACGAGAAGCAGCAGTGGACGCGCCTCATCGAGATCTACATGCCGGTTCGCGAGACTGGCTCATCGCGGATCATCGCGGTGGCCGAGTTCTACCAGCTGCCCGACGAGCTGGACGCGGAGGTCAACAGGGATCGACTGATCGCGTGGGCGCTGGTCGCTGGCGCAACGCTGCTGGCTTACCTGGCGCTCGTCCGCGTGGTTCGCCAGGGCAGCGAGACGATCGTTCGCCAGGAAGGCGAGCTCCGCCGGCGGGTCGGTGAGCTCTCCGGTCTGCTCGAGCAGAACGCCCGGTTGAGCGATCGCATCCGTCACGCGGCCGCGCGGACGACAGCGCTGACCGAGCTCGAGCGCCGCAGGATCGGCTCGGACCTGCACGACGGACCGAGCCAGACCCTCGCCTTCGCCATGCTCCGGCTCGACGCCGTCGAGGGCCGTCTCGATGCCGCCGGCCAGAGCGGCGATGCCGACCTCGGGGCAGTTCGCGGCGCCCTGCAGGAAGCCCTGACCGACATGCGGACCATCGCGGCGGGCCTTCGAACCCCAGAACTCGAGCAGGCCGAGCCTGCCGAGATCGTCCGGCGAGCCGTCGCCGAGCACGAGCGACGGGCCGGGACGCGTGCGACCGTCGACGTTCAGGGCATCCCTGCCGCCGCCCCTCTGGCGACGAAGATCGCCCTGTACCGCATCCTGTCGGAGGCCCTCTCGAACGCCGCCCGCCATGGGGGAGGCCTCGGAATCGAGGTGAAGGCGACGGAATCGGACGGCTACCTGGCCCTCGAGGTGAGCGACACGGGCCCCGGGTTCGACAGCAGCCAGAAGCAGGTCGAGGGCCATCTCGGGCTGGCTGGCATGCGCGAACGGGCGGAGTTGCTGGGCGGCCAGTTCGAGCTGGAGTCGAGCCCAGGTGCGGGCACGCGCGTGCAGGCGTCATTGCCGCTGTCCGGATTGGCGGCCGACGAGTCATGACCGAGTCGATCCGTATCCGCATTCTCGTCGTGGACGACCATCCGCTCTTCCTGGACGGGCTGGTCGCGACGCTGTCGGCCGACGAGGAGCTGGAGGTCGTTGCTACTGCCGTCGATGCCTCGTCGGCTGTCCGGAATGCCCGGGAGCACCTGCCCGACGTGGCACTGCTCGATGTGGCAATGCCGGGCGGCGGTATCGAGGCGGCTCGGCTCATCGCCCCGGCGTCGCCGGCAACCCGCGTCGTCATGCTCACGAGCTCGGAAGACGAGGACGACCTCCTGGCGGCCATGAATGCGGGAGCAAAGGGCTACGTGCTCAAGGGAGTCGCCGGACGTGAGCTCCGGACCATCCTGAAATCAGTCCATCGCGGCGAGGTTTACGTCGCCCCGGGGCTCGCCTACGCGATGATCAAGGGCCTCACGAAGCCTCGAGTGCAGGATCCTTTCGCGGAGCTGACGGCTCGCGAACGCGAGGTGCTCGAGCTCGTTGCCGCGGGCCTGTCCAATGCCGAGATTGGCGGTCGCCTCGGCCTCTCCGAGAAGACGGTGAAGCACTACATGACCGCGGTCCTTGGCAAGCTCCAGGTCGGCAGTCGTGTCGAAGCGGCCCTGCTTGCCTACAAGGCCGGCATCCACCCCGGCGAGACCGACCCCGGCGAGGGCTGACGCCTCGCCCGCGTCATCGGATCGCGAGAGACAGCGCGCTATGTGCCGGGGACAAAGCCGGGTGGGTAGCCGGTGCCCCGGGCCATCCCCATGTTGTACGAGAGCTCGTTCCACGACCAGGTCGAGGGCTCGGAGTCGATGATGTTGAACCCGTCCGCGCTGCCCGGCACGACGATATCGACCGTGGCGGTCCAGTAGACGTTCGGCGCTCCATCCTTGCCCGGTGTGCCCACCGTCGGAAACGGGCCAAATAGGATCTCGCCGGTCTTGGCGTTCGCGATCGCGATCGTTCCTGTGTGATCGAGACCGCCCGGGACGTTGTGATACGTGGTGAACGTGAGATAGCGGAAGTCGTCCGGGCTCTGGACGTACAGGGGCCTGGCGGGCCCACTCAGGGACGGGTCGTCGTTGAGGCTGTCAAACGTTGCTAAGCCGACGTCGACGGAGCCGTTCGGGGTGAGGGCCGGCGTGGCCGTCGCGGTCCCGCCTCCCGCGGCAGCGAAGGTCTCGGCCATCGAAACGGCCGTGGGGCCATAGCCCTCGGTCTGCCTGACGGTCGTCAGGAACGTCATGATGTAGACGTCGGAGCCGGCAGGCATGAGGTACTGCATGCCGGCCAGGGAGTCCTCGAGCAGGTTTTCGGCGAACTGGTACCGGTACGCACCGGCCGGACTCGTCACGGATTCGACGCTGAGCGGATCTTCGATCTTGAACTGGGCCTGGACGGCGGCGGCCGCGGCCCCGGCGAAGACGGCGTTGAGAGGACCATGGACTCTGAGGACGTTCACATTCGTCGTGAACACGCTGGTGTCGCCGCCGATGTCGTAGGCGTGCAGGTAGATGCCCTGTTCCAGCATCTGGGCGATCGCCGTGTCGATGGCCTCGGAATAGTCGGGGTACTTGGCCTTGAGTGCCGTGGCGGCGGCCGGGTCGTCGCGCTCCGCGGTGGTCAGGACCATCCACGTCTGCGGGGCGCCAGCAGTGAAGGCGCCAGGCGCCTCGTAGCGAGCCCAGCCAGATGGCAGGGTCGGGAGAGCCACGACCGGGACAGGGGGGATGGTCGCGGTGACGGACGGGGCCGCCGTCGTGGCGGGCGCCCCCCCGCAAGCCGTGAGGAGCATGCCAACGACGCCAACCGACAGGGCGGTCCGGATGCGAATCATGGAGGGTCTTCTTGCTGCACGGGACGTTTCTGAGACTGAATCAAGTGTTCCGTCGATGAGAACGGTGTCAATGAGAATTGGGATGGAGATGCATAGGCAAATCGTCAGGAGTGGGAAAGATCGCGGGTGGCGCGACCGGGCACGGATCGCAACAGCGACCCGATGGATCAGGGCGCGAGTCCGCTCACGATCTTGCCGGTCACGGTCGCGTCGATGACGTTCTTCGACTGGCCGAGGGAGGTTGTGCGCGCGACGTGGACGGCGCCGCCGTCCTGCGGGATCTCGACGGGACCGAGCACGAACATGAAGCCCGCAATCGGGCCGGCGTCGCCTGACCCGACGAACAATTCGATCGGCGCACCGACGCAGGAGCCCCCCTCGAACGAGAACGTCGTCGAGGGATCAAACGTCACGATCCACGTCCGGTCGGCCTGATTCTCGACGACCGGGCGGGTGGCCCCGAGCTTGAATGTGCCCTTTTGTGTGTACGGCTTGGGGCAGTCGGCGATGCCGATCAGGACCGACGCGGTGGCCGGCCCGGAGCCGGCGTAGGTGCCGTCGGTTTGCCTGCTCAGCACGATGTCCGAGAAGTCGAGGGACGTCGTATACGACACGCCGAAGCCGCTCGTGGTCATCTTCCCGCTGATGGCGACCTTGAGCTTCTTCGCGTTCACCGTGAAGGTGACGGTCGTCTTGCCGATGCCACGGTTGGAGACCGACGTGAGGGCCACGTCGCCGCTATCGCCCTCGTCCGGCCCCGCGGTGTAGGTGAAGCTTGCAGGCGACGGCACCCTCTGGCTCGCCGGCTCGATCGACTTGACCCCGCTGATCGTGGCCTCGACGGCCTTGTCGAGCTCGTTTCCCTCGAACTTGTGACGGACCTTGGCCGTCAGGGTCGTCGTCGAGTCCGGGTCGACGTCCGCGCGCGTCGGCGTGGGCACCACCTCGACGCAATTGCCGGATTGCCAGAACTCCCGCGCCGCCTGGCCGGCCGTAATAGCCACGAGGGCGACGACCGTGAAGAGGCCGCGCCAGGTGTCTGTGGCGTTCTGCCTGGTGGCGCCGCTCTTGGCCGTCACCCGCCGATCCGCGGAGATGACGGTCGTGAACGTTGGACCCGTCGTCGCGCTCCCCGCCACCGCCACCGACCAGGCATCGAGGTCGCTGTCCGAAGCTCCGGACGCTCGTTTGCCCCCCTTGACGGCGTCGGCCCCCTGCATGTCCATCTCGAAGCGTTCGATCTCGGCCTGGTCGTTGACGAAGATCCTGATGTCGCCGGAATCGCTGTTCGTCCAGCCATGCCCGACGGATCCGCCCTCGCCCCCGATGAAGTAGTCCTCCTGGTCTGTCGTATCCACATGGGCCGGCGCGAGTCCGCCCGCGTCCGGACATCCCTGGGCGTCGATGTGTGCGTGGCTCTTGCCATTGATCCTGAAGAGGAGCTTCCCGGACGCGTGGCTGACCGACCCGGACGTCGAGGCCTCGATGTTGATCGAGATCCTGCTGCCGCTCGGGGTGACGGTCACGGTCGTGTCCGTCCGGACGGACCCTTTGTTCTGACCGATCGCGACCTCCTCGGTCGAGTGGTTCGTGTTGTTCGACGGCGAGCCTTTCCCGAACGAAACGTCGAGAAGTGCCACCGCCCCAACCCACGTTCCGGCCGAGAGCTGACCGGGGGCCGGGACGTCTCGTGGACCGCCAGTCGATCCACCCGCGTCGAGTGGCAGGCGCGCGGAGACAAGCTCGATCGGCGCGCGGGCCTCGGCCGCACTGAGCATCCTCGCGAGGAGTTCCGAGGACTGGCGATCCATCGCGGCCGCGAGGCTGGTCGAGTCTGTTCCCAGGTAGTCGACCATCCCCGCCCGGTCTCGGTTGGCCGCCCGATCCGCGACTGCCTGGGCGATCAGCTTTGCCTGGCCCTCGGCCGACGGGTCGATGGCGTCAGGATCGCCGGGAACAGGTCCGATCTCGGCGGCTGCGGTGTCCCCCGGCGTGGGCAAGCCCGCACCCGACGTTCCCGCGGTCGGCGGGGTCGTTGCGATCGGACCGCCGCCGCAGGCCGAGACGAGGATCACGCACAGCAGCGCGAGCGATCCGGTTCGGGTTCCTCGGCTCGTTGCCTCTCTGGCGCGGATGTGGGCCTCCGCCTGGCGGTGCTGTTCGGCGCGACCATCGTAGACGTCCAGTGTGCATGGCGCGGACCGTGATGCACGACAATATCGAGTGTTCCAGGTCGGATCGCCCGCGCGACGGCAACCGCGTTCGGGCACAGGAACGGAACTGCCTGATGAAGCCGGAACGCTGGTGATCGGGCGCGAGGCCGAGCGCGCGGTCATCGAGGGCTGTCTCGACGCCGATCGCCCGGGGTCGCTGCTGATCGATGGCGAGGCCGGCATCGGCAAGAGCACCCTGTGGTCGTTCGCGCTCGAGCACGCGGCTGCTCGCGGTCGCCGGGTCCTGTCCTGGCGCGCCAGCCCCGCCGAGCAGGACCTCGCGTTCTCCGTCCTGACCGCCCTGTTCGACCGCGAGGCGATCGTCGACGCGTTCCCCCGGCTCGCCGCTCCTCGCCGGCGGGCACTGGAGGTCGCCCTCGGTCGGGTCGACCCTGGGCCCGAACCTGCGGAGCTGAGCCTCGTGGGCCTCGCCACGGCCGACCTGCTCCGACTGCTGGCGGCCGACGGACCGCTCGTCGTGGGTGTCGACGACCTCCAGTGGATCGACGCGGCCAGCGAGGCCGCCATCGCATTCGCGGCTCGACGCCTCGCCGCCGACACGATCGTCTTCGTGCTCGCCCGGCGAACGAGCGCAGCGTCCGTGGTCGCAGCGACTGCCGCCCCGGCCGATCGGGCGGGCCAGACCCTCGCGACGGCGGTCGAGCTGCGAGAGCGGATCGAGGTGGGACCTATGTCCGTGGGCGCGCTCGGTCGCCTGATCCACGAGCGGCTCGGGGTGGCCCATCCCCGCCCACTTCTCGTCCGCGTCCACGACGCGGCTGTCGGCAACCCGTTCGTCGCCCTCGAGATCAGCCAGTCGATGCTGGCTCGGATCAGGCACCCGGCGCCGGGCGAGCCTTTCCCCGTTCTGCCCGAAGCCATCCCGCTCGTGCGCGACCATCTCGCCGCCCTGACCCGGGATGCGCGGCGGGCCGTAGTCATCGTTGCCATGTCGCCAGACCCGAGTCTCGGGCTGGTCGAGCGGCTCCTCGGTGACGTCGGCACGCGGGCGGTCGACGAAGCGTGCGAGAAGGGCGCCCTGGTCGCTGACGGAGCGCGCCTCAGGGCAGCCCATCCGCTGTTCGCCTCGACCGCGTATGCGGACGCCCCACCGGGCGAGCGGCGGGCGCTGCGGCTTGCCCTGGCCGAGCTCGCGGACGATCCGGTCGAGCGGGCGGTGCACCTCGCGGCCATCACAGACGGGCCCGACGATGGCGTGGCGCGGGCCCTGGCGGAGGCCGGGAGGATCGCGCTCGGGCGCGGCGCGCCGGGCACGGCCGCGGACCTCCTGGACCGCAGCGCAGGTCTCTCCCGGGCCGCGGATGAACGGGCGGCGATCCTCATCGAGGCGGCGGGCGCCGCTACCGCCGCCGGCGATCTCGAGCGCGCGGAGACACGGCTGCGAACCGTCCTGGACGAGGTTCCGCACGGGCGCCTCCGCGCGGAGGCGCTGCTCGCGCTTGGCGACGTCGTCTACGTCGAGCGACCGAACGAGGCCCTGCCGCTCCTCGTGTCGGCCCTCGATCACACGGGCGGCGACCCGCTCCTCGAGGCAGTCGTCCATTCCCACATCACGAGCATGGCCGACATGGAGCCCGAGACCGGCCGCAGGAGCGCACTTGCCGCGGTCGACATCCTCGAACGGCCGGGCCTCAGTCCGGAACCCGACCACCTTGCATGTGCGTTGCTTGACCGGGCGTTCCACTGGCTGCTCGAGGGCGATCGCGTCGCCTGGGCAGACATCGATCAGGGAATCGCGCTGATGAGCGGCACCGGTACCTCCTTCGTCGCCCGTCGGGCGCAGGAGCTCGCCGAACGCTGCCTGTGGCACCTTGGGCGGCTCGGCGAGGCGATCGCCTTTGACGAGGCCGAGCATCGCCGCATGACGGACCGTGGGCAGGCGGGCCTGCTGCCGCCGCTCGACCAGTCGCTGTCGGTGCTTCACCTGATGACCGGTGACTGGGATGCGGCCCGCCGCTATGCGACGGAGTGCATGGACCTCGTGGAGCAGGGCGAGGAGGTGTGGCGCGAGCGCGCCCTCATGGCGCGAGCTCGGATCCTGGCCTGGGAAGGCGACCTTGACGGGGCGCGCTCGATCGGAGTGGATGCGCTGGCCCGGCAGGAGGCGGCCGGCGATCGATGGGAGGCGACGATCTTCTGTGCGCTGCTGGGCTTCGTCGAGCTGTCCGTGCCCGATCCAGCCGCGGCGGTCCGCAACCTCCTGAAGGCCCTCGAGCATGCCGATGCGATGGAGGTCGTCCTGCCCACCCAGTTCCGCTTCCTGGGCGACCTCGTCGAGGCCGCGGTTCTCGGCGGCGACCTCGACCTCGCCGAGCGGGTCCTGGAACAGCGTCTGGAGGAGCCGTCGAGGCGATTGCCGTTGCCGTGGGTCCTCGCGATGGCGGCGCGCGGCCGGGGCATGCTGACGGCGGCCCGGGGCGACCTCGATGGGGCTGTGCGCTCGTTCGACCGCGCGATCGAGGTGTTCGACTCGGCGCTGGCGATGCCGTTCGAGCGGGCCCGGACGTTGCTCGCCCGGGGTCAGGTCCACCGCCGGGCCGGCCATCGTCGTGCGGCCCGCGAGGACCTGGGCGCAGGACTGGCGGTGTTCGAGACGCTGGGCGCCCGCGCCTGGACGAGTCGTGCGGCCCTGGAGCTGGCGAGGATCGGCGGCCGTACGCGGGGGGGAGTCACGCTCACCGCGTCCGAACGCCAGGTCGCGGAACTGGCCGCCAACGGTCGATCGAACCGCGAGATCGCCGCCGAGCTCGTCGTCTCCGTCCGGACCGTGGAGAGCCAGCTGTCGGCTGCGTATCGCAAGCTCGACGTCCGTTCGCGAGGCCAGCTGGCGGCCGCGCTCTCCGCACGACCGGGCCCGGGCGCCTGATCGTCGCCGGCGACGGGCAAAGAGCCGTGGTTCCACGGATGCCGGTGGGAAGCCTGCTCCCTAACGTCGGGGCGTGACCGCCGGCATCCGTCGATTCTTCCTCGTCGAGCGATACGTCCCCTCGATCAACTTCGAGTCGATCGCATCGGCCACGGAGCGACTCGGCAACGATGCCGGTGGGCCTGCGCGGCACGTCTGCACGCTGCTCGTCCGCGACGAGGAGACGTGCCTGTCTGTGTTCGAGGCCCCGGACGCAGGCGCCGTGGTTGACGCGAACGACCGGGCCCGATTTGAGCTCGACCGGATCGTCGAGGTCGACCTGTTCGCAGGCTCACCGCTGACCGGATTCGCCGGCATCGGAGACGGAGGAGTCGTCATGACCGGAACAACGACCTCGCCTGGCCGCGCTCGCCACGCGACCGCCTGGAGGCCCTGACCGCGGAGCTCGCGCCCGTGTTGTCGACGGACCTGACGAGCCGTTCGTCCCCGCTCGACACGACCTCTGGCCCTGTCGCCGCCACGACTTGGCGTGCGATGAGTTACCTGATGGCCGCCGCTGGCGGTCACGTCGGCGGCCGATCGCCGCCAGAGGAGCAGGAGCCATGGCCGTCCGCCCGTACACAGCCCGATCAGCCGCGACGATCCCGCGACCCGAGCTCCACGCAGCCGGCAAGCTCAGTGTCGGGTTTCTCACGTTGCTCGGCCTCGGGGCACTCGCTGGAGGCATCGCCCTCGTTGCGAAGCCAGACGGCAGCGTGATGCACTTCGACGTGGCGCTGCTCGCCGGCAGCCCATTCATCGACTTCACGATCCCGGGCCTGATCCTCGGCGGCCTCTTCGGGATCGGCTCCCTCGTCGTCGCGGCGATGGGCATTGCCCATCTCAGAGTCGCGCCGTTCATTGCCTTCGCGATCGGCTGCGGCCAGATGATCTGGATCACCGTCGAGCTCGCGATCATCCGCGAGCTGAGCTTCCTGCACCCGACGTTCTTCGGTGTCGGCCTTCTCATCGCGGCGACCTCGGTCCGCTGGGGCTGGCCGACATTCCAGGCCTGGCGTACGCGGTGACGAGTTCCAGCCGACATCCGATCGCGGTTGCAGCGATCAAGACTGTCCACACGGTCGTCTTCCTCGCCGAGCTCGCCTCGATCAGCTGGCTCGTCGCAACCGGTCTTCTCGGACGGCGCGATCGGACCGTTGCCCTCGCGGCAGTTGCGGTCGCGGCCGAGGCCGCGGTGTTCTGCGGGAATGGTCGGGTCTGCCCGCTCACGCCCTTGACCGAGCGGCTGGGCGCGTCCCGGGGAGCCGTGACGGACATCTTCCTGCCGGATGCGGTCGCCCGGACCATCCCTATCTGGTCCAGCGCCCTCGTGGTGTTCGCCTGCCTGCTCCACGGGCGCTCCGCGCTGCGCGCGTCGCGACCACGGGACGCCGCATGAACGCGCTGCACCTCGGCCGGCTGTCGGCACTCGAGCCGCGCCGGCTCCCGGATCCGACCAGCCGCCATGAGACCAGGGCGAACGCGGTCCTTCGACCGATCGTGTTCGGGGCCAATGATGGGCTCGTCAGCAACCTCGCCCTGGTCATGGGCGTCGCTGGGGCGGGCGCGTCACCCGGCGTCATCGTCCTTGCCGGGATCGCCGGGCTCCTCGCGGGCGCATTCAGCATGGGCGTCGGCGAATACGTCTCGGTCCAATCCCAGCGCGAGCTACTCGAGTACCAGCTCGCCTTCCAGCGCCTCCAGCTCCGCGAAGAACCCGAGCAGGAACACCGGATCCTCACCGACATCTACGTCGGGCGGGGCCTCGAGCCCGACGAAGCCCGGCGCTTCGTCGACCGCCTGTTCGAACGGCCCGAGCAGGCGACGCGCCTCCTCATCTTCGAGGAAGTGGGCCTCGACGAACGATCGATCGGGAACCCGCTCACGGCCGGGCTGGGCTCGTTCCTGGCATTCACGCTCGGGGCCATCATCCCGCTCATTCCGTACCTCGTCGTCGCGAGCGCCTTGGCCTTCGTCACGAGCCTGGGGGCCAGCCTCATCGCACTGCTTGCGCTCGGCCTTGGGATCAGCCGTCTGACGCATCGGTCGCCGCTGTTCAGTGCCCTTCGGCAGCTCCTGCTGGGCGCTGTCGCGGCCGGCGTCACCTACGGTGTCGGGACGCTGCTCGGCGCGACGGTCTGACCCGTGGGCACGTGCCCAGCGTCGCCGGTTCGCGCAATGAACCAGCCCGGTCGGTCGAGCCAGCGGTCGAATTCCAGCCCCTCTCGCGACAGCAGATCGCGAAGGCCGGCCTCCCCGAGGATCCGGGCCGTGAATGGCTGCTGCCAGACTTGGTCGTCCACGCCGTATCGCACCTCCGCGTCGAGAAGGTCCCCGTCCAGGCTCGCGCGGAGGACCTCGATCCGGGCGTCGCCGAGCCGCGTCTCACTGCCGACCGACGCCGCGGGATCCCAATCGGGGGGATACGTCTCTCCGACGACGACGCCCCCGGCGGCGAGATGTGCGGCGGCCGTGGCGACGAATGCCGGTCCGCCGTCGGGGTCGTTCACGAGGTGGCTCGTGATGAGGACCGCGTCGAACCGTCGCCCCAGGCGGACCTCCCGCGCGTCGGCGACGACGCCCTCGATCCCGGGCGGGAGGGCGGCGATCATCCCCGCCCCATCATCGACGCCGGTCACGGCATGGCCGAGGGCGACCAGCGGCCCGGCGATCCTCCCCGGACCGCATCCGAGATCGAGCACGCTCGTCCCGGGTCCGATCGCCGCGTGAATGAGCTCCGGTTCGCCGGTCGCCGGCAGGCGTCGGTAGAAGGCGACCGGGCTGCCGTCGGGCGCGACCTCCGTCACATCGGTCCTCAGTACAGCCACGGAATGAAGCGGCGCGTCCGATCGCGGTACGCATCGTACGTATCGAGCTGGTCAGCGAGCCAATGCTCTTCGCGCTGCGCCTTCAGCCGGAAGAAGATCGCGAGGGCAGCCGCCGCACACAGCGCGAGGACTGAGGCTGTCACCAGGCCCCAACCGAACGCGCCCAGGATCAGGCCTCCGTAGATCGGGTGGCGGACCAGGCGATACGCGCCCGTGTCGACGAGTCGAACCTCCGCGAGCGGCTTCGGGAAGACGGTCAGGTTCTCGCGCAGGTCGATGACACCCCGGAGCGCGAGCAGGCCGCCGAGAGGGATGAGGACCGTCCCCGCTGCCACGGCGGCGACTCGCGGCAGACCGGCCCAATCGGGCCCAAGACGACCCGCGAGCAGGACCGCGACGAGCAGCGCGACCTGGGCGACGAACCACCCTTCTCCACGCGGCCCGAGATCGGGAAGCCGATGTCGATCCACGGACTCCTCTCCTTCTCCACGCGCCGTCCACGAGGCTCACCGATCGCGAACCATCCGTTCGGCCCGCGAATCCTGTGACCAATGGCCCGTGGACTATATAAGACTTAGACATATATTCAGCTTGGAACGATACAAGTCGTGGACACGCAAGCGGATCCGTGAACCGTGCCCGCCACGGCGAGGACAAGCGAATGCCAAACGCCATGAACGATATCGACGAACTCCAGGCGTCGCTGCTTCGATCACTCGCGAGCGCCCACCGGCTCCGCATCCTCCACCTGCTCGGCGAACGGCCGTGCGAGGTCAACGAGGTCGCCCGTGAGCTCGGGATGAGCCAGGCGGCTGCCTCACAGCATCTGGGCGCGATGCGGTCCGCCGGCATGGTCGAAGCCATCCGTGACGGGCGAAGCGTGAGCTACCAGCTCAGCGACCCGCAGATCCTGGCCGCCTGCGGCCTCATGCGCGCCGTGCTCGTGCGCCGCCTGTCGAGGCTGGGAGACCTGGCCGCAGCGGTCCACGAGTCGGCTGGCGTTCTCAGCTCCACCAGTCAGGAAGGTCATCTGTGAGCGAAAACCTCTCGATCGTCTTGTTCTCGGGTACGGACGACAAGCTGCACGCTGCCGCCACGATCGCAGCGGGCGCGGCGGCGATGGGGACGCCCGTCAGCATCCTGCTGATGTACTGGGCGCTGGACGCGTTCCGAGCCGATCGCATCTCGAATGACCACGGCCTCGCCTACGACGCCTCACGGCCTCGCTGGAATGAGCCGGTCGAACACGTCGGTGAGATCCCCTGGCTGGAAACCTTCCGCCAGGCGAAGGACCTGGGCGACGTGACGATCCGGGCATGTGCCGGGTCGCTGGCAACCCTCGGGCTCGAGGCGAGTGCGATGGATCCGCTGGTCGACGACGCCGGCGGGATCGCCTCGTTCCTCGCCGCAGCCGAAACCGGCCAGATCCTCTTCATCTGAATCAATCGCCAACCGAAAGGAGCCTTGAAATGGCCGAACAGCAGAAGCTCGTGATCATGGCGACACATGGACCCGAGCACCCGGAAGAGGCGACGATCCCGTTCGTCATGGGCTGCGCCGCGCTCGCGTCGGATGTTGCGGTCGTCATCGGCTTCCAGGCCGATGGTGTCTGTCTCGTGCATCTGGGCGAGGCAGAGACGGTCCAGGCTCCCGGCTTCCCACCCCTGGCGAAGCTCCTTGGCGACTTCCGCGACCTGGGGGGCACGTTGCTCGTCTGCGCGCCCTGTGCCCAGAGCCGTGGGTTCACCGAGTCGCTCGTGTCCGGCGCCGAAGTCGTCGCCGCGGGACGGTTCGTCGCGGAGGTGACCTCGGCCACGAACGCGCTCGTCTATTAGAGCGGTTTCCCGCCGGCGATCACCGCGACCGACCCCATCCAAGAAGGAGAACATAGAGATGACGACCACGATTACCACACCGTTGAGCGACACAGACCTTCTGGCCCTGGAGAGCGCCAAGGTCGTCGATGCTCGTGGAAGCGCATGCCCGGGCCCGCTGCTCGAGGCCAAGAAGGGCATCGGCGCCGTCTCGATCGGCCAGGTCCTCGAGATCTGGTCGAGCGATCCGGTGACGAAGACCGACATCGATGCGTGGTCCACCAAGGTCGGCCACATGTTCCTCGGAAACCTCGTCGCCGACGGCTACGAGCGGGTCTTCGTTCGACGCCAGAAGTAGCCGGATCGATTGACGAGCCTCCAGTGAGCCTTGAGCCATGAACGACTCGATCCCCGCGACTGAGGAGCAGCGCCCGACGCGGATCCTCGTGATCGCGACGCTTCTCTGCTCCTATCCGGGGATCGATGCGACCGGCCAGGCACACATGGAGTATCCGCCCAATACCTATGTGATCCCGACGCCCGACCCGGTCATGTTCCCCGAGTCGTTCTACCTCTACTGCTTCGATCACGATATCGACGGGATCCTCATTGCGTCGTGCGGCACGGACAGCCCGTACGAGGGTTCGTACGAGCAGCTGGCCGCCCGAGTCAGCCTGGTCTACGCCCAGATGAAGGAGCGTGGCCTCGATATCCGGCGCCTGAAGCTGACCGCGATCTGCAGCGTCTGCACCAAGGCCTTCGTCAAGGAGATCGACGGCATGAACGCCATCCTCGACGAGATCGGGCCCGTGCGCGCCGAGCCCGTTGCCGTGGTGGCCTGATGGACACGATGGTGGAGACCGACGTCCTCGTCATCGGAGCCGGCATCGCCGGTCTCCAGTCGGCGCTCGATCTTGCCGACCGCGGCTTCTCCGTCCTCGTCGTCGAACGCGAACCCAGCATCGGCGGCAGGATGATCGGCCTCAGCAAGGTCTTCCCGACGATGGACTGCGCGAGCTGCATCACGACACCGCGGATGTCGGCTGCCGCCCATCACGACAACGTCACGACCTGGACGTATGCCGAAGTCGACTCGATCACGCCCCTCGGCGGTGCGTTCGTCGCCACGATCACGCGCAAGCCGCGGTTCGTGGACGAGGACCTGTGCATCGGTTGTCGGCTGTGCGAGTACGCCTGCCCGGTCGAGGTTCCTCACGCCTTTGAAGGCAACATGGGCGCGCGCCGCGCCGCCTATATCCCGTTCGGGACGGCGATTCCCCAGACGGCCCTCATCGACATCGACGCCTGCGTGTTCTGCGGCAAGTGCGAGAAGGCCTGCCCGACGGAGGCGATCGACTTCAGCCAGGAGCCGCGCTCGACGACCGTCCATGCCCGCTCGGTCGTCCTCGCCACCGGCTTCAGCCCGACCCCGCTGGACGCAAAGAAGGAGTACCGCGGCGGTCAGGCGACCAATGTCATCAGCGGCCTGGACATGGAACGACTGCTCTCTCCGAACGGACCGTACGGACGCGTGCTGCGGCCGTCTGACGGCAAGATCCCGGACAGCGTGGCGTACGTCCAGTGCGCCGGCTCGCGTGACGAGACCTTGGGCGTCCCGTACTGCTCGCGCGTCTGCTGCATGTACGCCATCAAGCAGGCGATGCTCCTGTCCGGCTCGCTGCCGCTGGCCGACATCACGATCTACTACATGGACATTCGCACCTTCGGCAAGGGCTACGAGCAGTTCTACCAGACGGCCCGGTCGATGGGGATCAACTTCGTCAAGGCCAAGGTCGCCCGGATCGACGAGAAAGAGAACGGGGACCTTCGAGTGCGGGTCGAGAAGATCGAGGACGATGGCAGCGTCGTCGAGGTGGACCACGACCTCGTCGTGTTGTCCATCGGCATGCTGCCGGGCGACGATCCCCGCCGGTTCATCGGAGTCGAGCTCGACCCCTTCGGCTTCATTGCCTCGTCCGAGCCCAAGCTGGCAGCCTCGTTGACCAGCCTGCCCGGCGTCGTCGCGGCCGGGACCGCCCTTGGACCGAAGGACATCGTCGACAGCGTCATCGAGGCCAGCGCAGCTTCGACGGCGATCGCGCTCTACCTGGGACCACCGAAGCCTCCGCTCGATGAGGACGGGACCGTTCGGGTCGACGTGCGCGAGCTCGAGGTCGACGACGTGCTGATCGCCGCCGGCCTGGCGGAGGTGCATGGTGCCTGACGAGACCGAACGACCGGGCGCACCGCAGTCCGAGCTCGACCCGTCGTCCGTGAACGCCCACGGCGCCGAGCGGGTCGGTGTCTACGTCTGCCACTGCGGCGGCAACATCTCCGATGTCGTCGACGTCGATCGGGTCGCGCGCGAGGCGGAGGCCCTGGACGGCGTCGCGGTGGCGCGCCACATCATGTTCATGTGCTCCGACGAGGGCCAGAAGGCCATCGTCGAAGACATCCAGCAGTTGGGGCTCGATCGGGTCGTCGTCGCGGCCTGCACCCCGAAGCTCCACGAGACGACCTTCCGTCGTGCCGTCGTCCGCGGTGGCCTGAATCCATACCTCTTCCTGCCCGCGAATGTCCGCGAACAGGCGAGCTGGGCGCATCCGCACAGTCCTGTCGCCGCGACCGACAAGGCGGTCCGCCTGGTCAGAGCGGCCGTCGCCAAGGCACGTCTGCTCGAGCCGCTGGAGATGGTCAGCGTCGCCGCTATCCATGAGGCCATGGTCATCGGCGGCGGCGTGGCCGGCCTCCGGGCGGCACTCGACCTTGCCAGGCAGGGGATCGGCGTCACGCTCATCGAGAAGTCACCGTTCCTGGGCGGCCGGAGCACCCAGCTCCACACGGTCTTTCCGACCGAGGAACTCGCCCGCCCGCTCATCCACGGGTTGATCCGTCAGGTCGTCGCCCAGGCCAACATCAGCGTGCTGACGGGTACGGAGATGATCGGTCTGACCGGCTACGTCGGCGACTTCCGGGTTTCGCTGCGCACGACCCCTCGCGGAGTGAACGAGGACCTGTCCCGACCGGACGACGCGATCGCGGCGTGTCCCGTCGAGGTCGCGAACGAGTTCGACGACGGACTGAGCCGACGCAAGGCCATCTCCCGACCGTACCCGGGCTCGGAGCCGGACCGGCTCGCCATCGACTGGCGTGCCTGCACGCTCTGTGGTGCCTGTGTCGAGGCGGTGGGCGGCGCCGGGATCGAGCTCGATCCCCGGCCGACGGAGAGCGAGATCGAGGTGGGGGCGATCGTCGTCGCGACGGGCTTCGACCACTATGTCCCCGCAGAGGGCGAATACGGCTACGCTCGTTCGCCGCGGGTCGTGACATTGCCCCAGCTCCACCGGATGCTCGACCCCGAAGGGCCGACGGCCGGCCGCCTCGAGATCGAGGGCCAGGTTCCGCGAACGATCGCGCTCATCCACTGCGTGGGTAGCCGGCAGATCGAAGGCGTGGATCAGCCAGGACCCAGCGGGAAGCTCAACGAGTACTGCTCACGCGTTTGCTGCACGGCAACACTCCAGGCCGCGAACGAGGTGCGGCAGCGGTACCCCGACACCAATGTCGTCGAGCTGTACCGCGACATCCGGACCTACCAGAAGGACCAGGAGTCCTATTACGTCGACGCATCCAAGAACGGCGTCCTCTTCCTGCGTTTCGACAACGAGACCCGCCCGACGGTCGAACTCACCGAGGACGGCGACGCATATCCGCTCCGGGTCAAGGTGCGCGACACACTGACCTTCGGACGGGAGCTGGAGGTTGCCGCGGACCTCGTGGTGTTGGGCGTCGGAGTCGCGCCGCGCGACATCGCCGATCTCATCGACATCACGAAGCTGCCCGTCGGCAACGATGGCTTCCTCCTGGAGATCCACCCGAAGCTGCGTCCGGTCGAGACGGCGATCGCCGGGATCCTCCTGGCCGGGACGGCCCAGGCGCCGATGGACATCACCGAAGCCACCTCCTCGGCGGGAGCCGCGGCGGCCAAGGTCACGGCGCTCCTCGCGAAGGACCACGTGGAGATGGAGCCCTTCGTCGCGAGGGTCGACCCGTCGCTGTGCGACGGCTGCGGCCTGTGCCTGGAGGCCTGCCACTACGCCGGAGCGATCGCCCTGCAGGAGATCGAGGTCGAGGAGGGCGTGTTCGAGAAGCGTGCATACGTGAACCCGGTGGCCTGCAAGGGCTGCGGGGCCTGCGTGCCATCTTGCCCCGTCGCAGCCCTCGATGTCATGGGCTGGGAGATCGGGCAGTACCGGGCGATGGTGGACGCCATCGCCGGAGAGCGCGTCAGCGTTGGAGTGCTGCAGACATGACCGCCGAGCCGAAGCCCCTCACGAAGATGCAGGCGCTCAAGGAGCGCCGCGGGGGTGCGCCCCAGGCGCTGCTGGACTCCGTCCGCGAGGCGAACGCCGCCAAGACGGCGATCAAGCGTGCCCTGGCCGAGGGCCCCCTCACCGTGCCCGAAATCGCGGCGGTCGCCGAACTCGAGCCGCGCCAGGTGCTGTGGACCCTCACCGCGATGCGCAAGTACGGCACGGCGGTCGAGGACTCGACGGCAGGTTCGTACGTCCGCTACGCACTGACACCGAAGGAACCGCGATCATGACGGTCCAGGTCGATCAGACGCTCCTTCCGGCACTGCGACGGTTCGGCGCCTTCGACATCAGCGCATGCTTCAACTGCGGCACGTGCACGGCGATCTGCCCGCTCACCGAATCTGACTCGACCTTCCCGAGGCGCATGATTCGCTACGCCCAGGTGGGGATGCGCGACGAGCTGCTTTCCAGCAAGGAGTTGTGGGCCTGTTATGCCTGCGGCGAGTGCTCGGAGACATGCCCGCGCCAGGCCGAGCCGAGCGAGTTCATGGCCGCGGCGCGCCGGTACGCGATCGCGGGCTACGACAAGACCCGTCTCGCCCGGACGATGTACACCCGACCGGTCGTCGGGACCGGCATCGCGGTCGCCCTGGCGGCCTTCTTCGCCCTCTTCATGTACGCCGGTCACGGCCCCCAGAGCACGGGTTCACTGGACATCTTCGGGTTCATCCCCGATGCCATCATCCACAACCTCGGCATCGCGGTCATGATCCTCGTCTTCGTGGCCGGTCTCGTCGGGGTCGGGACGATGGCCCGCGCCGTCAGCCGCGAGAACGGCGTCACTCTCCGGACCGTGGTCGGTGGCCGCGCGGCGTTGCGTCGCTCGGGGCGCGCCCTGTGGACCGCCATCGCGGTCGAGAGCCTCGGCCAGCGTCGCTACCGGGCTGATTGCGATACCGACGCCGGTGCACAACCCTGGTACGTGCGTCGCTGGTTCATCCATGCCGCCACGATGTGGGGCTTCCTTGGCCTGCTCGCGGCGACCATCCTCGACTACGGCCTGTCGATCGTCGGGATCAAGGAGACAGGGACGCCGGTGCCGATCTGGTACCCGGTCCGGCTGCTCGGGACCGTCGCCGGCATCCTGCTGGTCTACGGCGCGACGATGCTCATCGTGCAGCGAGTTCGCGGCCGGGAGCGCTCCGTCCGCCACTCGACGAGCGCCGACTGGACGCTGCTCGCGCTCGTCTGGATCACCGGTGTCACGGGCTTCATCCTGGAGCTCGCCCTCTACCTTCCGAGCGCGCCGGCGTGGGGCTACTGGTTCTTCCTCTTCCACGTCGCGGTGGCCATGGAGCTCGTCATCCTCGCTCCGTTCATGAAGCTGGCCCACGCCGTGTACCGACCGGTCGCCCTGTTCTTCCTGGCACTCTCCGACCAGCCCGGCGACAACGTCGATGAGGGGGCGTGAATGGCGAAGAAGACGAGATCGACGACATCACCGCAGTCCAAGGAGTCTGACATGACCGCAACCCTGCCCCGAGTCTCCCACGAGCACCACGACCGACTGATGCACCACCTCGACGCCATGCCGGCGGTGGGGGACATGGTCGGTGCCTCTCCGGCTGCCGAGCTTGGTCCGCGCGTCGACGAGCTCGCCGAGTTCCTGACCGGACTGCTCCTGCCGCACATGGAGGCGGCGGAGAGCGCCCTCTACCCGGAGCTGGAGCGCATGCTCCAGAACCGCCACTCGATGACGCCGATGCGTCGCGAGCACGACGAGATCCGGCAGCGGGTCGCGGAGCTCGTCGGCCTCCAGCGCCGCGTCCATGCCGGGTCGCTCACGACGGGCGAGACCGTCGCGCTGCGCCGCGTCATCTTCCGCCTCTACGCGATGCTCAAGGTGCACCTCGCAGAGGAGCAGCTGTACCTCGGGATCATCGAACACGGCGTCTCCGCCGAAGGCGCGGACAAGCTCGCGGCTGCCATGGACCACAGCGGCATCGAGGCGTTCTGATCCCAGTCGGGCGACCGCGCGCCATCGGTCGCCGCGAAGTGCCTATGCTCTCGAAGCACATGAATGCGTCGAGCGAACACCGACCGAAGGCGGGCGCGGCGGACCGCGATGCGGTCGCATCGGATCGCGACGACGCCGGCGTTCCGGTTCATCGCGGCTGGGCGCCGCTCGGCCGGCGCTATCGATGGATGGAGCCGTTCGTGCTCGTCCTTCTGGCCGGCGGCGGCGCCCACGGCTACGCCATCACCGCCCAGCTGGAGGAGATGGGTATCACGGGCGGGCCGGTCGACATCGGCCAGGTCTACCGGACATTGCGCGACCTCGAGGAAGCGGGCCAGGTCACCTCGTCGTGGTCGGCCGAACCGGCAGGGCCGCAGCGTCGCGATTACGAGCTGACGGAGGCGGGATATGCAGCGATCGACGCCTGGGCGGCCGTCATGAAGGAGCGCGCCCGGCTCATCGGTGAGTTCAACGCGATGTACCTCGCGTCCGTCGCGGCCCCGCGGACGAGGACTTGATCGGCTAGAGCGGCTCGGCTCCGGCGTGGTCGATGCCCTTCGCCAGCACGTCCTTCTCCTCGGCCGAGAGGGTCCGGTCCAGGACGCCGAGGTAGAGCTCCTCCTCCGCCAGGTGGACCTTCAGCATCGCGTAGAGCCGATAAATGACCCGCCGGAGACCGATCTCGTCGCCCTCCGTCATGCTTTCATCGGCAACCAGCTCGCCGTACTCGCAGAGCGACGCGAACAGCCCGCGCAGCTTCTCGTGCTCCTGGCGCATCGGCGTCATGGAGTGGCGCTTGTCCATGACCTGCTCCAGGCGCTCGTACAGGGTCGTCTCGATCGCTTCCATGTGCGGCACGAGCCGGCCCACGATGAAGGAGCACTCCTCCTGGAAGGAGGCAGAGAACGCCGCCGGCGTCACCCGGCCGATCATCTCGGCGAGCACCGGGAGCCGATCCACGTGTGACTCGATCAGCTCGTGGTGCTCGTGGGACGTGTCAGGGAGCGATCGCATGGAGCGGCACCGTGGCGATTTCTGACGCAGCGTGTGAACCAGCGTCCTCTCCAGAGTCTATCGGCTATCGCGCCCGATCAGGAGTGGACAACGAACGACACCCAGTGCGGCGTGCATCGCACGGGGAGTGTCGGCCAACTCCGTCAACGGTCAGTCTCGGGCGTCGGCAGTCGATCGGAACGCGAAGACACGAGCGTCCTTCAACGCCAGGTCCTCGAGCTCGGTCGTCGTGCGGACCTCGTAGCGTGCGAGCTCATCGAGCTCGTCGAGCGGGAGGTATCGACGGCCCGGGTCGCCGACGAGGATTCGCGTGCCCTGTTCGGCGGCCCGGCGCAGCCATGGCAGCAGGCGCTCCGCGAACGGCGCCTCGTACCAGGTGTCGCCGGCGAGGATCACGTCGACTGCGGGCGGCTCCTCGTCGAGGAGGTCGCGCCTAACGAACCCGACACGCACGCGGTTCGCGCGGGCGTTCAGCTGGACGGCAGCTTCAGCGAACGGGTCGATGTCGGCTCCGGTCGCGCTCGCCGCGCCGGCTCGCATCACGGCGATCGCGCCCAGGCCCGAGCCGGCGGCGACGTCGAGCACCCTTCGCCCGGCGACCGCCTCCGGGTGCTCCCCGACATACCGTGCAAGGGCCTGCCCGCCTGCCCAGGCGAACGCCCAGAAGGGCAGCGGCGCATCCGGATCGTCGAGCTCCGCCTGGGCCGCGTGCCAGAGCGGAAGGACTTCGTCCGCGAGGTGAAGGCGCAGGCCGCCGAGGCCCGGCACGGGCTGGAGCCGCGTGTGCCTGAGGACGAACGAGCGTCGGGAACCGGCCATGTGATTCGCCTGATGCCTGGGGACGGATGCGGCCCGGGTCGTGCCTAGGTGGATCGAAAGGCCTTGCTCGCGGCCGGCTGGCCCGGTGGGCAGACGAGCGATCAATTCTTGCCCTGGCCCTTCGCGAGGTACATCGCGTAGTCCGCCGCCCTGAGCAGGAGGTCCGGATCCGCTCCGTTGTCCGGATGGATGCTCACGCCGATGCTGACGGTGATGTTCACCGCGTGGCGCTTGAGCGTGTACCGATGGTTGACGTCGTGGAGGATCTTGTCGGCCACCAGGCTGGCATCTTCGCGCCGCGCCAGCGTATCGAGGATGATCACGAACTCGTCGCCACCGATGCGGGCAACGGTGTCGCTGCCGCGGACACTTCGGACCAGGGTCGCACCGAGCTCGCGGAGGACCAGGTCGCCGAAGTCGTGCCCGCGGACATCGTTGACGGCTTTGAAGTCGTCGATATCGAGGAACAGGACGGCGAAGACCGCCCCGGTCCGTTGGGAATGGGCGAGGGTCTGGCTCAACCGGTCGGTCATCAAGTACCGGTTCGGGAGGCCGGTCAGCGGGTCGTGCGTCGCGAGGTGCTGGAGGTCGAGCTCAGCTCGTTTCAGCTCGTTGATCTCGCGCGTGATCCCCAGCAGGCCGACGACATTGCCCGCTTCGTCGTGGAGCGGAACCTTGGTCGTCAGGGTCCAGTTCGTCTCCGACGGCCCTATCGCCCGGCTTTCGACCAGCCCGATGATCGGCTCATTCGACTCCATGATCCTGACGTCTTCGATGAACGTCCGCTGTCCGAACGAGTCGCCGAACAGGTCGATATCCGTCTTGCCGACGAGCTCGGACACATCGGCGAAGCCGAGGCTGTCAGCCATTCGCCTGCTGACGCGCAGCAGGCGGCAGTCGCGATCCTTGAAGTAGATGCTGTCCTCCGTGTTCTCCATGAGCGCACGGAGCTGGAACTTCTCGCTCAGGGGATCGGTCGAAGACATCCTGTACCCGCTTCCATTGAGGCGCTGGACGCCTAGTATCCCGTCCCCGCATCCTTCCCGTGCGGTTGCCCGCGGGAACGTCCGGGGACCGCCCGATCCTTTCCCCGTCAGGGCAGCTGGATCAACCTGGTGCCGCCGACCAGCTGATTGGCCGCCTGCTTGAACAGGTTCGCCAGGTTCGCGCTTGCGCCCGATGTCTTGGGCACGCAGAAGAAGTGATCGCCGTCGTCGTTGGACGTGCCCGGGCAGCCGTTGTCTGTCGAATCGGTGGCCATGTCAGCGAGGAGTGTCCTCGCCTGCACGCCGGCGTACGGTCCGGACTGATCGGGGCACATGGCATTGTTGGCTCCATCGAGGCCGAACCCGATCGTGAAGACCTGGATGCCCTGGGCCTTGGCTGCCGCCGCCGCCGCATATGACTGAGCGCAGTACCTGTCCTGTGAGTCGGGCGTCGTGGAGTTGTTCGGCTGGCCGTCGGACATCAGGATGATCCCCTTGGTGACCGTGGCCGGATCACGCCCGTTGTTCATCAGTTCCCAGGCGGCCGCAGGGATGGGGTCGGTCAGGTCCGTGCCGACGCTCGAGTTCAGGTAGCAGTTGATGGCATCCGCCATCACGCTGCCCGCGCCATAGCCCTGCTGGTTCGGAGAACCAACCCCGCTCAGGCCGATCGGCACCCATCGCCGCAGGTCGGCTGGAATGTTCGCGGTCCCGATCACGCTGTCCGGACTCGTGATGCACGACCCCCCGCTCAGGCTCGGGCCGAGCATGCCGAATCCGATCCACTGCTCCGCGGGGTTGTACGCGCTGCGGACCGAATGGGCGGCGGCCTTGGCATTGATCGTGTCGATCCCGTTCATGCTCTGCGTCCGGTCCACGATCACGACAAGATCGACGGGTTCTGCCGGTTTTGGGCCGCATGCGCCGGCGCAGGCGGCCGAGACGACGGGCTTCGTCGTTCCCGTATCGACGCCGACCGCGCGACCGAAGACGTACGGCACGGTCGCCGTCCCGTCGAGGACGATCGCGTTGCAGCGAGCGCCGAGACTCGGCACGCAGGCCGCGGAGCAGAGGGTCGCGTTGCAGCTCCAGACCGGGTTCGGCCCCGGATCGCAGACGGCGGGAATGTCGGACGCGCGCGGAATGCCGCCGACGCTCGCGACGATGCACCGGAAAGCCACCTGGACGGTGTCCGGCAACGTGCCGGGGTAGTTGGCCTCGGCGTACTGCAGGGCAAGGGTCTCGGCTCCGACCGGATCGTCGGGCAGCACCTGCGCCCCGGCGAGGGCGCCGGCGTCGAGCGCGTTCCACAGGTTCTGATTGGCGTTCCGCAGGACCCCGACATCGATCGCCATGGCCGCCAGGCCCATGATCACGACGATCGCGAGGACGAACAGGACGAGGATCTGGCCCTGCTCACCGTTCCGTTCCCGCCGCCGCGAGCGGATCCTGGTTCCCCTGGATGTGTTCAGTCGCTTCATGGCGGCCACCTACTCGATCCGCATCTGGACGGTCGAGCTCAGGTGGATGCTGTTTCCAAACGCCAGCGGCCACAGCATCCGGTAGTCGTAGTCGACCTCCACGACCACGGCGTCGCCCGAGACCCACTGCGTACCGGTGCACGGGACGAATAACGAGCCGGAGGGACGCAGGCAGGACGGGGCGGGGACCGTCAGCCGTGTCTGGTCGAGACCGGTTGCCATCGCTTCGACGCGCGCCTCGATTGCGGGGAGATCGCCCGGCTGGACGACCCCAAGGCGCGCTCCCTCGCGGGCCGCATTGATGACGGTCATCTGGGAATAGAGTCCCAGTCCGAAATCGATGATGCCGGCGAGGATGAGCATGAAGACGGGCAGGACCACGGCGAACTCGACCAGTGACTGGCCTTCCCGGCGACGCCGTCGCCGGACCCGCGGTGGGCGCGCTGAGGTTCGGCTGGGTCGTTCTTCTCGGTTCATCGTGTCGGGGCCCCCTTCGACGCGTCAGCCACCACCGGCTTGCCATCCGGACCGCTCCGCCGGTCGCAGCCGGGTCGGATGAAGCGGTACGAAAGTACTGCGGTGGTTGGACGGCAAAAGTACGGCACGCCACCTTGCGTGCCACCTTGCCAAACCGCACCTCGCGCCGAATCCGTTGGCGTGGCGCACCACCGAAGGCCGTGGTCCCGTCGCCGGGCTCATCGAGCGCCCCGGCCTGAGCCAAGGGGACGCGTATGATCGGCGTCAGGCGATCGGCGTCAGCAATCACGCGGTCGACCCGTACCTCCGAGGAAGCAATGAAGACCCAGACGCTCCGCCGGGGCTCGATCGGCCCGGTGGCGGGAGCAATCCTCGCCTTCGTGTCTGCGTGTGGAGGCGCCGGCCAGGCGTCCAGCATCCCGTCCGTGGCTGCGAGCGCTTCCTCCCCCGTCGCCTCAGCCAGTGCCAGCTCGGGTCCTGCATCCAGCGCGACCGCCGTCCCCAGCGGCGACGCGACGCTGGACGCGCCCTCGTCGATCGGCGCGGGGGCGGAATTCGAGGTGGCGTGGACCGGTCCGAACGCGGAGAAGGACTACGTCACGATCGTCGCGGTCGGGACCGCCAAGTGGACCAGCGAACAGTACGTCTACACCACCACGCCGAGTCCCGCCAAGCTGACGGCGCCGATCAAGGCGGGCGAGTACGAGCTCTGGTACGTGAACGGGGCGGACGACGTCCCCAAGGCTCGTCGCCCGATCACCGTGACCGCCTTCGTCGGGACGCTGGACGCCCCTGCGGAGGTGCCGGCCGGTGCGCAGTTCCAGGTCGCCTGGACCGGACCCGACGGCCCGAGCGACTACGTCACGATCGTCGCCGCGGGGGCTGAGAAGTGGACCACCGAGCCCTACTTCTATACGCGGGACGGAAGCCCCGGATCTCTGGTTGCCTCGATCCAGCCGGGCGCATACGAGGTCTGGTACGTGACCGGGCAGGATCCCGCTCCACAGGCCCGCCGGCCGCTGACCGTGATGCCGCTCCAGATCACGCTGCAGGCGCCTGCCAGGGTCAAGGCCGGCGCCGACTTCCAGGTGGCGTGGACCGGCCCGAACGGACCGAGCGACTACGTGACGATCGTCCCTGCTGGTTCCCCGGAAGGGACGTACCTGGACTATGACTACACCGCGAGCGGCCCGTCGCTGACGCTGACGGCTCCGGACCAGCCCGGCAACTACGAGATCTGGTATGCGTCGGATCGGGTGGCCGGGACCTTCGCGAAGATCGCCATCGTCGTCGAGTAGCGTCCGGGGTCAGGGCTCCGTCTCGTCCGCGCCGGCGGGGTCGTCGGTCGTGACCCCCCGCTCACCGATGTGTGGCGGTGGCTGTGACTCCGGGTCGATGGTGAGCGGGGCTTCGTTGGCGGCCGCGAAGGTCACGGCCTCACCCGGCCACAGGGCGGCGTAGAGCTCCGAGGGTCGATACGGGCGGACCAGGACCGTCGCCCCGACGTCGACGAATCGACCCCGCTCGGCCGCAAGGCCCTCGGGCAGGATGACGAGCGCCGGCAGGGAATTCGCATCGACCAGAGCACGGACGTCATCGAGCTCCTCGGTCGACGTCTGGGCCCCGAGGTCAACGACGATGGCCGTCGGATGCTGGCCCTCGGCCGCCGGTGTGCGCAGCGCGGCGCTGACGGAGCGTCGCGAGATCGTCTCAGCGCCGCCGAGGCGGATCGTCACCTCCAGGACTCGAAGCCAACGCTCGTCCGCCGAGACGATCAGGACCTGACCGGGTGCCACGATGCACAAGGTACACTGGCCGGCGTCGTGGATGAGCGGGTCGAGATGCTGCTGCAGGTCGTCGCCGATCGCGACGGGTCGGACCTGCTGTTTGCGCCGGGCGCCGCGCCGACGGCCCGGATCCACGGTGTGCTCGTCCGTCTGGACGAGGCGCCGATGAGCGCCGACGCCACGATGTCGCTCGCGCGAGCGCTGGCCGGAGCGCGCTGGGATGAGCTCGTGGCGCGCCGCGAGCTCGATTTCAGCTTCTCGTTCGGGGAGTCGTCCCGGATCCGAGCGAATCTCTTCTTCCAGCGCGGAACCCTCGCCGGAGCGCTGCGCTTCGTGCCCTACATCATTCCCACGCTCGAGGCGCTCGGGGCGCCGGCGGTCTGTCATGAGCTCATCACTCGCCCGCACGGGCTCGTCCTCGTGACAGGCCCAACCGGCGCGGGCAAGTCGACGACGGTCGCGTCGATGCTCGACCGGATCAACCGCTCGCGCGCGGTCCACATCATCACTGTCGAGGATCCGATCGAGTACGTCCACCAGCACCAGAAGTCGATGGTCGTCCAGCGGGAGGTCGGCTCGGACACCCACGACTTCGCCGGCGCGCTGAGGTCGGCGCTGCGCGAGGATCCCGATGTTGTCCAGGTCGGCGAGATGCGCGACCTCGAGACGATCTCGGCAACGCTGACGATCGCGGAGACCGGCCACCTGGTCTTCGGCACGTTGCACACCAATGACACGGCACAGGCCATCGACCGGATCGTCGACGTCTTCCCGCCGCAGCAGCAACGGCAGATCCAGATCCAGCTCTCGCAGACCCTGGCGGCGGTCATCCACCAGCGGCTCGTGCCGCGAGGTGACGGCACCGGCCGCGTGGCAGCCTTCGAGGTGATGCTCGGGACGGCGGCGGTTCGCAATCTCATCAAGGAGGGCAGGTCCAACCAGCTGCGGAACGTGCTGTCGACCGGGGCAGCCCAGGGGATGCACACGCTCGAGAGCGATCTGCGGCGCCTGGTCCGGGAGGGCGTGATCTCGATCGAGACCGCTTCAGCGGAGTCGCTCCACCCGACTGAGCTCGAAGAGAACGACTGACGGACAGCGGAACGCCCCTCCCGCCGGGAGGGGCGTTCGATCATCACAGTGCTGGATCGGATCAGACGCAACCACCGGTTCCCGCGGCGGACACGGCGCCCGTGGTCGTCCAGGTGTACGAGCCCTTGGTCGTGGCCTGGCGGAGGTAGTTCGGCGACAGGAACTCCGTGCCGGCACCGGTCGGCAGAGCGGTGAACACATTCGTGGCTGTGGCCTGCACAGCCACGGCGACGATGTTGTTCTTGGCGAGCATGGCGTCCATGCCGACCTGGACCGTGCGCAGCTCTTCGGCGCAGGCGTTGGTCTTGGCGGTGCCGGTGAGCCCGACAAGGCTGGCCGTGACGACGGCGGCGAGGATGCCGAGGATCGTCACGACGACGAGCAGCTCAACCAGGGTGAAGCCTCGCTCGTCGCGGTTCCTTCGGCGCATCAGTCCAAACATCCGTGGTTCTCCTTGCGGTGCTGCTGTGGTTCTGTCCGCGCAGCTCCGTCGTATCGCCAGATCGGCGCGAGTTGATTGCGTGACGGCATGTCCGACGGCCGGATGTCCTTCAAATGAATGATCGTCGTTTGGGACTACCGGCCAACCACCCGAAGGTCCGGGCGGGCGGCGGGAATCGGCGACCCGGCGGACAGCGAAACGCCCCTCCGAAGCGGAGGGGCGTTGCACGTCGTGTCGAGGTGTGCGACTACAGGCAGGTGCCGAGCGTGCCCCCCGCCGTGACGAGCCCTGCGGCCGTCCAGGTGTAGGAGCCCTTCGTGGTCGACTGGCGCATGTAGTTCGGCGACAGCGGCTCCGTCCCCGCTCCGACGGGAAGCGCGGTGAACGTGATCGTCGCCGCGGGCTGGGCCGTGACGCCAACGATGTTGTTCTTGGCCATCATGGCGTCCATGCTCACCTGGACGGTGCGCAGCTCTTCGGCGCAGGCGTTGATCTTGGCGGTGCCGGTGAGCCCGACGAGGCTGGCCGTGACGACGGCGGCGAGGATGCCGAGGATCGTCACGACGACGAGCAGCTCAACCAGGGTGAAGCCTCGCTCGTCGCGGTTCCTGCGGCGCATCAGTCCAAACATTCCGTGGTTCTCCTTGGTGCTCCCCGCGGCTGCGCGGGCTGCCACTCACGTCGCCGATCGGCGATGTTGATTGCTCGATGGCGCCCTTGATCACGTCGAACCGCGCCAACACCCCTTATCCTCACCAATTGGTGCTATTGGCCCAACCACCCGAAGGTCCGGACGAGCGGAGGTATTCGGCGGCTCAAGGGCAGCGAAAACGCCCCTCCCGATCGGGAGGGGCGTTCGATCATCACAGTGCTGGATCGGATCAGACGCAACCGCCCGTGGCGGCCGCGGAAACCGTGCCCGTGGCTGTCCAGGTGTACGAGCCCTTGGTCGTGGCCTGGCGCAGGAAGTTCGGGGACAGGGGCTGGACGCCCGCTCCGCCGACCGGGAACGCGGTCCACGTGGAGGTGTCGGCGGCCGAGGCCGTGACGGCGGTGATGTTGTTCTTGGCGAGCATGGCGTCCATGCCGACCTGGACCGTGCGCAGCTCTTCGGCGCAGGCGTTGGTCTTGGCGGTGCCGGTGAGCCCGACAAGGCTGGCCGTGACGACGGCGGCGAGGATGCCGAGGATCGTCACGACGACGAGCAGCTCAACCAGGGTGAAGCCTCGCTCGTCGCGGTTCCTTCGGCGCATCAGTCCAAACATTCCGTGGTTCTCCTTGGTGCTCCCCGCGGCTGCGCGGGCTGCCAGTCACGTCGCCGATCGGCGATGTTGATTGCTCGATGGCGCCCTTGATCACGTCGAACCGCGCCAACCCCCCTATCCTCACCAATTGGTGCTATTGGCCCAACCACCCGAAGGTCCGGAGGACGGGAGGAATTCGGCGGTGTTGGGTGCGGTCCGGTCCGGTCGTCTGCGGGCCGGTATCGTCGCTCCGACGTAGGCCGGGGTGCGACTTCGGTTCCAGGGGCGGCAGCTCACTTGGTCGTTGACCAGGACAGGAGCGTGGGATCGGCCGCACCCACATCGGTGTAGGTGGTCGCGACCTGCGAGCCGCCGGCGGTTGCGGTCACCGTGACCGTGCCCGGGACGTAGATCCCGGTTGCGACCTCGAGCAGGAGACCGTCCCAGTAGGGGTACGGGTTGGCATCCGTCGAGTACCCAATTCGGCCCGTCAGGCCGTTGACCGCCGCCGTCGTCCAGGAGGTGGCCGCCGATGCGATGATCGCCGACCGGTAGTACACGGGTGTCGTGACGGACATGTCGCCGTTGTACAGGACGCTCTGGGTGGCACCGTCCACGATCCGTGTCTCGCCGTCGTTGCGGTTCGTGCCCGCGGCGTGGTACGCGACGAGGCCGGAGACGCCGACGACGCACGGGCTGTTCGTGTCGGCGAATGTCATCTCGATGTAGACGTTGGCGCCGCCCACCTGCTGACGGACGTAGTCGGCCAGGCTGGTCATCGGGCTCTCGTCCAGGCGCTGGTAGGTCGTCGCGTTGATCGCCGATGCGTCGTTGTTGCTGAATGAGCCGGGCGTGTTGTGGGTGCCCATTCCGTCCGGGCGAAGCGCCACGACGGCTCCGTCGCCGAGCGGATAGTCTCCGATCGCCGATGAGATGAGAACATCGTCGTAATTGGCCGTGAAGGCGTCTGCGCTCGTATTCGAACCCAGCCAGAGGGAGCGGACCGTGCTGCCCGTCCCAGTCCTGGAGACCCCGGCCTGTGTCACGTCATCGACCTGCCAGCTGGCCGTCCGTGGGTTGGTGTTGGCGGTGAATCTCATATCGATCCGGTGCCAGGTGCCAGCGACGACGGTCGTCGACGCAATCGCCGTGCTGCCCGCGGCCACGCCGTTGCCGACACGGAGCACCAGGTTCCTCGTGCTTGACTCATAGCCGAGCCTGAGATCGTTTCCGGCCGTCGCCTCGAGGGTCAACAGCTCGCTGACATCCGCCGCTGGGAGTGCCGCGAACCGGACATAGACGCGGAGGACTGCCGTGCTGACGGCCGGCGTGATTGCCAGTGACCCGTAGTTGGCAGAGACGGCAGGGTCGGTGGCCTTGAGCGAGTAGGCCCCAGTTCGCCTGACCGCCGCGTCAGCCGAGAGCCCGGTTCCGGTCAGCGCCAAGAAGATCCCGCCGCCGGAGTTCGAGACGGCGCCGTGCTCGAACCCGGTCACCCTGACGGCGGACGGCGTGGGACACGGCACCGTGCCCGTGACGCCCACCGTCGTGGTGACGTTCAGCCCGTTGACGGTAATGTTGGGGGGATTGCCGGCGTTCCCGTTGCGCTGCCACCACATGCCGAGCTCTGCCCCCGCATCGGCGGCATGGAGGTCGCCGGCCTGGGCTTCGTTGGCGACGGTCGTCTTGAGGGCAACGGAGATGTGGGCCGCGACGGCCGTCCCGAGCAGGAACAGCACCGTGATGAGGGCAAGGACGATCGCCAGCGACTGGCCGCGCTCGTCGCGATGGAGGCGGAGCATCACAACCACGACCTTGGAGCGGCCCGCAGGGTCTGGTTCAGCAGCGTCTCGCCGCTCAGCCCGGTCAAGCTCAGGGTCATCGTGATCGTGTTCCGCGATCCGACCAGCACCTTCTGAAAAACGCAGCTCGACACATTTCGAGCGATCGTCCGGGTCGCGCTTCCGGAAACCCGCTCCAGCCGACCGGCCGCAAGGCGATACCTAACGGCCGCCCCGCCTTCAAGGAAACCGAGGTCCATCACGCTGGCGCACGGGGTCGAGCCGCTCGGCATTGCCGTTTGCGCAGCCAGCGTCGCCATGACGCCGTCGCGATCAAAGCTGAGCGAGGCGACGGAGAGATCGGAGGCGAACTGGCTCCGGTCGTCGGCGCGCTGGCGCAGGCTGTTGGTCGTGAAGATCGTCGTCCCGACCACGGCCATGATCATCGCGCCGATCAGGGTCCCGACCAGCAACTCGGTGAGCGTGACGCCGCGGGTGTCACCGTGGATTGCCCGCAGGAACCCGCTCATCGCGACGACTTCGCGAATTCGAGGGAGCTGAGCTCCTTGCCGCCCTGGCTCACGGTCAGGACGACCTTCTCGAGGCCGTTGGCGTTCTGGGTTGCGCTCCACGGGGTCGTCCCGTTCCACCACGTCACCGTCACGGTGCGCGAGTACCCCGTGGGCAGCGTCTCGTAGTAGGCGGTGTAGTCGCCGTTGACAGCGTACGGGGCCGCGACGATCCGGGCCGCCTGTGCCCGCGTCACGGCCTGCCCGACGGCCCGATCCTCGGCATTGCGGCTCGCGAGCGCGAACGTCGAGAAACTCGCCATCAGGGTCATCATGGCAATCCCGAGCAGGGCGGCCGAGACCAGCGCCTCGACGAGGCCGACGCCGCGTTCGTCCCGGTGCAGCCGTCGTACGCCGCCCATCACTTGATCTCGTTCAGGATGCCGTACATCGGTGTCACGACCGACAGCGCGACGAAGCCCACGAGCAGCGCGACGCCGAGGATCAGCATCGGCTCGATGATGGTAACCATCTGCTTCGTGCGGTAGTCGAGATCGCCGTCCATGAACTCGGCGGCCTGATCGAGGTACCGATCGAGGGTTCCGGTCTCCTCGCCCACCTTGATCATCTGGATCATCAACGGGCCGAACAGCCCTGAGGCCCGCAGCGGCTCGGTGATCCCGTCACCGGACAGGAGTCGTTCGCGGACCGGGGCCAGGCGCCGGACGTAGTTCCCGTTGCCCGTGCCCTTCGTGGCGATGTCGAACGCCCTCGCAATTGGCACGCCGGCGTGGAGGAGGATCCCGAGGGTGCGCGCGAAGCGCGTCTCGATGCCCAGCCTGACGATTCCGCCGACGACCGGCAGATGAAGGACGACGCGCTGCCGGACCCGGCGCACGATCCGCGTATCGCGGACCAGGGCAAGGAAGACGAGGACCGCAACCACGGCCCCGACGGTCTGGATGCCATAGGACCCGCCGAAGCTGCCGACCGCCATCATGATCTGCGTCGGCAACGGGAGCTCTGCGTCGAAGTCGGCGAACAGCGCAACGAACGACGGCAGGACGACCGTCGTCAGGATGGCGATGACCACCCCCGCCATGCACAGCACGATGCCCGGGTAGAGCATCGCCTGGCGGAGCCGGCGCGACGTTGCCTCGGCGCGCTCGAGGTAGCGGGCCAGCTGGTCGAGGATCGTGTCGAGCTCGCCGGTGGCCTCCGCGGCCACGATCATGTCGATGTAGAGCTGCGAGAAGACGCGCGGATGCGAGATCAGCGCGGTCGACAGCTGCTCGCCGTTCCGGAGCTGGATGGCGACGTCGTCGAGCGTCCGGCGGAACAGCTTCGAGACGGCCTGCTGGCGGACGACTTCGATGCCGTCGAGGATCGGGATGCCTGCGCGGATGAAGGTCGCCATCATCCGGCTGAACAGGACGAGCTCGATGCGCTTCATCGAGTTGAGCCCGGGGATGATCCGCTCGAGGAGGTTCGGCTTGTTCGCCTTCTTCTTGTTGGTCGCGGCGCTGTCGGCCGGCGCGACGCTGGTCAGGGCACTCATCAGGCGCTCACTCCTCGCAGGGCTTCACTCACCGTCGTGATACCGGCGGCTGCTTTCTGCAGCGCGTCTGTCCGCATCGGGACCATCCCGTCGGCCAGGGCCTGGTTGCGGATCTCGTCGTAGTGGCCGTTCGAGGCGACCAGTCGTCGGATGTGGGGAGTCACCCGCAGAAGCTCGTATGCCCCGATCCGATCCAGGTATCCGGTGCCCGCGCAATAGGTGCAGCCCCGCCCGATGTACGTCCGTGAGATGGCCGGCAGCCCGGCCGACTCGTACAGTCCGACCTCTTCGGCGGTCGGCTCGATCTCGATGCGGCAGTGAGAGCAGACGCGCCGCATCAGGCGCTGTCCGAGGACGCCGGTCAGGCTCGCCGAGACGAGGAAGGGCTCGATGCCCATCTCGAGGAGGCGGAAGAGGGCGCTCGTGGCGTCGGTTGCATGCATCGAAGAGAGCACGAGATGGCCGGTCATCGACGCCTGGACCGCGATCTCGGCGGTCTCCCGGTCGCGCATCTCGCCGACGAGGATGACGTCCGGGTCCTGCCGGAGGATGGCTCGCAGGCCGAGGGCGAAGGTCAGCTGGGCCGCGGCGTTGACCTGGGTCTGGTTGACGTTCTCGAACGTGTACTCGACGGGATCCTCGATCGTCGTCACGTTGAGTGCCGCACGATCGAGCTCGCTGATCGAGGCGTAGAGCGTCGTCGTCTTGCCGCTGCCCGTGGGTCCGGCGACGATGACCATCCCGTAGCGCGACGCGAGCAGCCGCTGGTAGACCGGTCGGACGTCGGCCGGGACGCCGAGCTGGGTGAGGCGCAGGACCGATCGATCGCGGTCGAGAAGCCGCATCACGACCTTCTCGCCCCAGATGGTCCGCATCGTCGCCACCCGGATGTCGACCTGGCGGCCGTCGATGTCGAACGTGATCTGGCCGTCCTGGGCCCGCTGCTTCTCGACGATGTTGAGCTCGGCGAGGATCTTGATCCGGCTGACGAGGCCGGGCGCGAGGTCCGCGGGCAACTCCGCCACTTCGCGCAGGATCCCGTCGACGCGCGCGCGGATTCGCAGGCCGTGGGCGTGCGGCTCGATGTGCAGGTCGCTCGCCCTGTCCCGCAGGGCCTGCGCGACGAGGAGATTGACGATCTGGACGACCGGTGCATCCTTCAGCCCTTCGAGGCGCGGAGCGGCGGTCCGCGTCGGAGGAGGAAGGACGATCGGTCGCGTGCTCGCGAAGGCGCTGATCTGCGCCTCGAGGTCGCCGGTCACCCGGTACCGGGAGCGGATCGCATCGTCGATGTCCGACCGTAGCGAGAGCAACGGAATGACCGTCCGCCCGACGATCAGCTCGACTTCGTCGATGAGGGCGCGGTTGCTCGGGTCGTCGGTCGCGACCAGGAGGCTCGCGTCATCGGAGCCTCCGAAGCCCAGGGGCAGGACCCACAGGCGACGCGCGTCGATCTCGCCGAGGATCTGCATCGCGCTCTCGTCGCTGGGCCGCTCGCGCAGGTCCACGAGCGGCGTATCGAGCTGGACCGCGAGCACGGCCGCGAGCTCGATCTCGTCGAGGAATCCATCCTCGCGCAGGATCTCGCCGAGGCGCTTGCGTCGAATGCGCTGGGCGGCGAGCGCGTCGTCGAGCTGGCCCGCCGTGATCAGGCCGGCCTTGAGCAGCAGGTCCCCCATCCGTGGCTGCGCGGCCGTCCGCCCGGCCGGAGCAGCGATCACGGCCATCGTCGGAATCGGCGCCCTCGGCTCGATCGGCACGTGTGGTGCGAGTGGCGCGACCAGGGGACGGTCCAGGTCTCTCATCACGCGATCCCCGGCCAGAGCAGACCCACGACCTGTCGGCCCGCCACGGCGGCAGTCGCGGCGCCGACGGCCAGTGCCGGTGCGAAGGGCAGCGGGTCGCGACGCCCGAGCCGGCCAAGCCCGATGAGCAGGAGACCCACGCCCGCGCCCACGGCGAACGCAACGAAGACGGCAACGAGGACGCCGGGCCAGCCGGCAACCAACCCGATCAGCGTGGCGAGCTTGACGTCGCCCCCGCCCATGGCACCGTCGCTGATCGCGGAAAGCGCGACGAAGAATGCGCCCGCCGAGAGCCCGGCGACGAGGAAGCTCCACGCTGGTCCATCGGGACGAACCAGGGCGACAACGAGCGCGATCCCGATCGCCGGGTAGACCGCGACGTTGGGAATGCGGTGGCGTCGGACGTCGTAGACCGCGATTGCGGTCAGGAACGCCGCGTATCCCGCGCCGATCAGGACGATCCACGCCGGCCAAACAGACAGACTTTCAGGCACGAATGACTACTCAACGTCGGGCCGCGACCAGCGAGGGACTCGTCGGTGACGTGGCTGCTATCGGACGGCCACCGCGTTGGGAGTCGCCGCGCAGGCTCGCGCGACATCAAGGTATGACCCTCGGGGGAGCGCGGCCATGGTACGAACGTCGGCCCCCACCGCACCCAACCGGACCAGAGCACCTCGTACCACCGCCCCGGATGACGAGGGCCACAAGGGCGCGGCCATCCCGGTCATGCAAGAATCCGACTGTGCCCGGGATGCTGTCGTCACGAGTCGACTGAGAGGAAGCGATGCCCCATTTCGATCTGCCCCTCGACGAGCTGCGGGCGTACACGCCTGACCTGGCGGTCCCGGACGACCTCGACGCCTTCTGGCGGCGGACCCTCGAGGAAGCGAGAGCCGCCGATCTCGCCGTTGCGGTGACGCCGGTCCAGTCCGGGCTCACAGTCCTCTCGAGCTTCGACGTCGAGTTCAGCGGTTTCGGCGGAGCCCGCATCAGAGGCTGGTTGCACCTGCCCGCCGGCGCGACGGCGCGCCTGCCCGCGGTCGTCGAGTTCGTCGGGTACGGGGGCGGCCGAGGCCTTCCACACGAGCGTGTCATGTGGGCGACCGCGGGCTACGCCCACTTCGTGATGGATACCCGCGGCCAGGGCTCCACCTGGTCCGTCGGCACGACGCCCGATCCCGACCCGACGGGCGCGCCGTTCCACCCGGGGTTCATGACCCGCGGGATTCTCGATCCGGACGACTACTACTACCGACGGGTCTTCGTGGACGGCATCCGGGCGGTCGATGCCGTTCGCCGGAACCCCGCCGTGGATCCGGCGCGGGTCGCCGTCACCGGCGGCAGCCAGGGCGGCGGAATCAGCCTGGCGGTCGCGTCGCTGGTCCACGACGTCGCGGCCGTGATGCCCGAAGTGCCCTTCCTGAGCGATCTCCCGCGGGCGATCACGCTGCGCGACACCGATCCCTACGCGGAGATCGCTCGTTATCTCAGGGCGCATCGTGACCACGTCGATGCGGCGTATCGGACGCTGGCGTATTTCGACGTCGCGGTCCTCTGTCGGCGGGCGACGGCTCCGGCGCTGTTCTCCGTCGGCCTGATGGACGAGATCACGCCTCCGTCGACCGTCTACGCGGCGTACAACCACTACGGCGGTCCGAAGGAGATCGTGGAGTACCCGTTCAACGGCCACGAGGGCGGCGGGGGCTTCCACGACGTCGTCAAGATGCGCTGGCTTGCCGAGCGGTTCGGGCCGTCACGTGGAATCCCTGCACTCCCACCGCATCCTGTCGACACCTGACAACGGCGCGATCCTCTCGGCCTTTCTCTGTCTAGACCTGAGGGTGGCGGCCTGCTAAATTCGCGATCGGAGAGCAAGGCGTTCAGGGAGGGCACTCGGATGAGGCCTTGCGGTCGTTCGCAGCGCATCCGGGACACGTCTGGTCCTGCCACCGAAACCGGCAGCCGCTAGACGTCGCCTCGCAGGGGTTTCAGTTCACGGTCGTTACGCACCGTCATTGGCCGACGCTAGGGGATTCAGACGTGAAGCGGATTCTCATCATCCTGTCCGAGTACGGATATTGGGGCGAGGAACTCGTCGGGCCGCTCGAGGAGTTCGACAAGGCCGGCTACCAGGTCGACTTCGCGACGCCGCACGGGAAGCGGCCGGCGCCGCTGCCGCCCAGCATGGATCCCGCCTACATCGACCCGCCCCTCGGCAAGTCGGTGACCTCGGAAGAGGTGGCTCGCAAGACCCGCGAGATTGACGCCTCCAACCGCTACGACAAGCCGATCGACATCTCGGCCTGGGTGCCGGAACGACCCTACTGGAGCTCGCCGACCATGTTGCGCGACATGGAGGGCTACTACGGCAGGTGCGACGCCCTGGAGAAGGATCTCGCCAAGTACGACGCGGTGCTCCTCGTCGGTGGCAGCGGGCCCATCGTCGACATCGCCAACAATGACCGCATCCACGCCCTGATCCTGTCGTTCCTCAAGCTCGGCAAGCCGATCGGGGCGGAATGCTACGGCGTGACCGCCCTGGCCTTCGCCCGGGACCTCGCCGACCGCAAGAGCATCATCTGGGGCAAGCACGTCACCGGACACTGCAAGGAGTACGACTACAAGGACGGCACGGGCTTCCTGGGCACCGATCTCAACATGGGCCCGCCGCCGTACCCGCTCGAGTACATCCTGCGCGACGCGACCGGACCGGACGGCGGCTATCACGGCAATGTCGGCCACGCCACGTCGGTGATCGTCGACTTCCCGTTCATCACCGGGCGCTCGACCCCGGACGCGTACCTGACCGGCCAGAAGATGGTCGAGGTGCTCGAAAAGGGACTCACCCGGTACGGCTGGTAGGCCCGCGATCGGCCGCATCTCCAGGGACGGGAGTTCGATGGCGAAGACCGGGCGGTTCGCGATCCTCGAGCAGCTGCTCGCGGACGACATCCGGTTCATGTTCGGCAATCCCGGGACCGTCGAGCAGGGCTTCCTGGACGCGCTGGGAAGCCATCCGGAACTGCAGTACATCCTGACTCTCCAGGAGACGGTCGCGATCGCGATCGCCGACGGCTATGCCCGTGCGACCAAGCGGCCGGCGGTCGTCCAGCTCCACAGCGGCGTCGGCCTCGGTAACGGCGTCGGCATGATGTACCAGGCCAAGCGCGGCGGTGCCCCTCTCGTCGTCATCGCCGGCGAATCGGGCCTCCGCTACGACGCGATGGACGCCCAAATGGCCGCCGACCTCGTGGCGATCGCCAGGCCGGTCACGAAATGGGCGACCCGTGTCGTCGATCCGGGGTCTCTGCTCCGCGTCCTGCGTCGAGCGATCAAGATCGCCGCGACGCCGCCGACCGGCCCGGTCTTCGTCGCGCTGCCGGCCGACGTCCTCGATGCGCCCAACGACGAGGAGATCGTCCGGACCTCCCTGCCCCGGACGCGGACGGCACCGGATCCGGCCCTCGTCGACGAGGCCGCCGGCCTGCTCGCCTCGGGACGCCGGCCGATGATCATCATGGGCGACGGGATCGCGATGTCGGAGGCCCAGGCGGAACTGACCCGAGTGGCGGAGACACTGGGGGCCGTCGTCTGGGGCGCCAACTCGTCGGAGGTCAACATCGACGAGGCCCACCCACTGTTCCAGGGCCACCTTGGCCACATGTTCGGCCCGCATAGCCAGGGGATCGTGGCGCCCGCGGACGCCATCCTGATCGTCGGGACCTATGTCTTTCCCGAGGTCTTCCCGCTGCTGTCTGACGTCTTCGCCGACGGCGCGAAGATCGTCCACGTCGACCTTGACGCCTACGAGATCGGCAAGAACTTCGGCGTCGACCTCGGCCTCGTCAGCGACCCGAAGCTGACCCTCGCGGCGCTCGACGGCGCCCTCGAGCGCCGGATGACCGCCGCCGACCGCGATGCTGCCCGGTCGCGCGCGGCCGGTCTGGCCGCCGAGAAGGACCAGCTGGCCGCGGCCCGTCGCGAGGAGGACCTGGAGGCCCGCCGGGCCGGGCCGCTCCATGCATCGCAGTTCATGGAAGAGCTGGCTCTCAGGCTGCCGTCGGACGCGATGATCTTCGATGAGGCGCTGACCTTCTCGCCGGAGGTCACCCAGTACCTGCCACCCCGCCGGATCGGCTCGTTCTTCCAGACCCGGGGCGGGTCTCTCGGCGTCGGCATCCCCGGTGCGATCGGCCTGAAGCTCGCCCATCCCGACCGCCAGGTCGTCGGCTTCACCGGCGATGGCGGCAGCATGTACACCATCCAGGCCCTGTGGACGGCCGCCCACCATCGCGTCGGGGCCAAGTTCGTCATCCTCAACAACGGCGCATACCAGCTGCTGAAGCTGAACATCCAGCAATACTGGAAGGACCAGGGCCTGCCCGAGAACGACTTCCCGGCGTCGTTCGACCTGGGCGATCCGGGCATCCGATTCGACCATCTCGCCCAGGCGATGGGGGTGGGGGCGGTGCGAGTCGAGACCCCGGACCAGGTGGGGCCGGCTCTCGACGCCGCATTCGCGGACGACCAGCCGTTCCTCATCGACCTCGTCGTGAGCAACGAGGTCACGCACGACATCGCCGCCAAGAAGCACGCCCGCGCCGGCCAGTCGTAGGTGCCCAACGGCCCCGAGACGGCAACCCCTCATCATCGACCCCCATCTGACAGAGGAGACCAGCGGACATGGCTATGACGACGCAACTCAGCGAGGCCGCGGTCAAGAAGCTCGTCGACGACTGGTATCACGCCCTGGACGTGCACGTGCCGTTCGACCAGATCGTTCCGTTCGTCGCCACAAACGGCCTGGAGATGTACTGGCCGGAGGGCCCGACATTCGGCATCGACGGGTTCAAGGGCTGGTACGACCGCGTCACCCGGACGTTCTTCGACGAGGTCCACACGATGAAGGATCTCGTCATCACGCCGCGCGGCGACGAAGTGGACGTGAAGCTCGTCGTCAACTGGCAGGCCAAGGTCTGGAACCCGCCTGATGCGAAGAGCAAGTGGCTGGGAATGGACGCCCGCCAGACCTGGGTCGTCCGGGCGTCGGAGGACGGCCGCGCCGTCATCCAGAAGTACGTCGTCGACGGACTCGATCTGATGGACGGCTCGGCGACGCTGTAGGCGCCGGGCCGGCACGAGAAGGGAGGCACGCTGAGGGAACTGCGGCCCGGAACGCAGCAGCCGGCTACTCACTGACGCAGACAATCGAAAGGGGAATCATTCTCATGGCAATCGAAACGCCTGCCCACCCGGCGATGGCCGTCGTCGACAAGATGTACGCATGTTTTGCGAAGGGCGACATGGCGACGCTGAAGAGCGACGTCTTTGCCGCGGACATCACCTGGAATCTCCCGGGCCACCATCCCCTCTCCGGCCTGAAGAAGGGCCCTGATGAGGTCATCGCCTTCTTCGGCGCGCTGATGCAGACGGGCATCGTCGTCGACAACATCACGTTCGGGACGATGGGCGACGACCAGGTCGTCGAGAAGCACACCGGCCACGGCAAGCTCACGAACGGCGAGGAGATCATCTTCCCGACGTGCAGCCACTACACGATCCGTGACGGCAAGATCGCCGCCGTCCAGGTCTACACGGGTGACCAGCACGGCGTGGATCGCTACTTCTGGGCGATGTACAACCTGAAGCCGATCCCGGACCGGCTCGGCTAGTCACACAACCGGGCCAGTTGAGGGTCGACGAATGGCTGAAGACATCACCGTCGATCGCGTCACGAGCGCCTACAAGGCGCTCGGGACCGGCGATCGCAATCTCATCGCTTCGTTCTGGGCCGACGACATGGTGTGGCAGGTACCCGGCCACAACCATCTCTCGGGCTGGTATCACGGCCTCGACGGATTCCTCGGGTTCATGGGACAGGTCGGGGAGCTGTCCGGCGGCAGCTTCAACATGGAGACGATCAGCGTCATCGTGGAAGCGGACTGGTCGGCTGACATCACCCGGAATCGCGGCAAGCGCGCCGACAGCGACAAGGCGATGGACATCGAAGTCGTCCATGTCCTTCGCTGGCGCGACGGCAAGGTCATCGCCGGCAAGGGCGCCATCTTCGGCGATGGGACCACTGAATACGACCAGTTCTGGTCTCGCGCGCCGGTCGTCGGCGACACGCAGTAGGACGCCGGGAGGCGAAGGAGACTCAGCCGATGCCGATCATCACGGTCCAGTTCATCAAGGACGTCGTGGCCAACGACGAGCAGAAGCGTGAGCTCATGGTGAAGCTCACCGACACGTTCATCTCGGTCGTTGGCGAGGTCGCCCGCCCGTACGTCTACTGCATCATCCAGGAAACCCCCCAGCAGGAGTGGTCGATCGGCGGCAAGCCGATGCCCGACCTCGCCTTCCTGATCGGTCCCGAGTACGCCGGGATGCACGCCAAATCGAACGAGATCATGGGCGCGTTCGTGGAGCAGACGAAGGCACAGAAGGCCGCCAGCGGCCCGGATGACGGGAAGGACGCGCTCGCTGAGAAGATGTGGCAGGGGACGAAGGAATGACAGTCGAGGAGCGCGCGTACACGCCCACCGAAGAGCAGGCGATGGCCGTGATCCGGCGGTGGTGCGACGAGGGTTGGACCCAGGGCAAGGTCGACGTCGCCGACGAGATCATTCACCCCAACTTCAAGGTCCACGGCGCCGGCGGGCAGGTGATCGAGCCGGGAATCGAGGGCCTCAAGCAGCTCATCACCCAGTGGCGAACCGGTTTCCCGGATGCCGTCCAGCGGGTCGATGACATGTTCGCCGTCGGGGACAAGGTGTGCGTCCGGCTCACCTGGGAGGGGACCCATCTCGGCGAATTCATGGGCGTGCCGCCGTCCGGCAAGAAGGTCAGCGTCGGCACGATCGGCATCGACCGTGTCGTCGACGGCAAGGTCGTCGAAGGCTGGGGTGAGCTCGACATGTTCGGGCTGTTCACCACGATCGGCGGCATACAGATGACCACCGGCGGTGGCGGCGGCGCGTAACCCGGCGCAGGTCGGCATCGACCAGGGTCGCGCACGGAAGGAAGGGGCGCACTGATGTCCTCGGAAACGCTGACACCGACCAGCCCGAACAAGGCGACCTATCGGCGCTTCGTCGAGGAGGTCATCAACGAAGGCAACATCGACGTCGTCGAGCAGATCTTCAGCCCCGACTACGTCGATCACAGCCGACCACCTGGGGCTCCGGAGGGGCTCGATGGGGTCCGCGGGATCCCGAAGATGTTCCGCGGCGGCTTTCCGGATCTGCACTTCACGATCGAGCAGATGGTCGAGGAGGGCGACCTGGTCGCGACGCTCGTGACAGGCCGCGGAACGCACAACGGCTCGTTCATGGGCATCGAGCCCACCGGCAAGAAGGCCAGGTGGGCCTCGATGGGCTTCTTCCGCGTCGCCGACGGCCAGATCGTCGAACACTGGGGGTCGCCGGATCTCCTCACACTGCTGATGCAACTCGGGGCGATCCCGGGTGGCGGTCCGGTCGTCGAGCCGTCGCCGGCCGGAGAGAAGAAGCCGGAAGGCCGGATCGATCCGGAGGAGGGCAAGCGGATCCTCCTCCACCACGTCAACGACCTGTTCAACAAGCACGACCTGAGCGAGCTGGACGACTGGCTCGATCCCGACTACGTCTATCGCGCGATGGGGATGGAGATCCGCGGAGTCGCGGGCTACAAGGCGACGGTGGAGCCCCTGTTCGTCGCATTCCCTGACGTGAAGAACACGACCGACAAAATCATCGCGGAAGGCGACCTGGTCGCCACCCGATGGCACGCCAACGGAACGCACCTCGGCCCGTTCATGGGCATCCCCGCAACCGGCAAGCCGGTCGAACTGACGGGCATGACGATCGAGCGGATCGCCGGCGGCAAGCGGCTCGAGGGCTGGGGTGTCCCGGACATGCTCAGCCTGATGCGCCAGCTCGGCGTCGGGCCAGGGGCGCCCGCCAACTGAAACGACGGGCCGGCCGCGGCCTGATGACAACCCGACAGCACGGAAGGATGGGCCAACGAGTGTCGCGAGAGGAAGAGCAGCGCAACAAGGAGGTCGTGACGGCGTTCGTCAAGGCGACGAACAAGCTTGAGCTCGACAAGCTCGATGACATGGTCGTCGAGAACTATGTCGAGCATCAGCCGATCCCGGGCCAGCCCGAAGGTCGCGAGGGCCTGAAGTGGGCCTATCGCGCCTTCAACGAGCCGTTCCCGGACCTCGTGTTCGACTTCGCGGACGTCATCGCCGAGGACGATCTGGTCGTCGGTCGCGGGATCGGAGAGGGCCACAATACCGCCTCGTTCATGGGCATTCCGCCCACGGGCAAGGCGGTCAAGTGGACTGGCACCCGACTGTTCCGACTCAAGGACGGCAAGCTCGTCGAGGGATGGATCAACCTCGACATGCTCGGGCTGATGCAGCAGCTCGGCGTCATTCCGACGCCGCCAGCCGGACCTGCGCCCGCCCCGGCGCCGCACCTGACCGGCGCACCGTCCACCCGCGATGCAAACAAGGCGCTCATGCGCCGATTCATCGACGAGGTCTGGAACAAGGGCAACCTTGAAGTCGCCGAGGAGATCTTCCATCCCGAGGCGACAAGCCCCAGTGCTCCGACCCTGCCTCCGGGTGCCGCGGGCGTCAACTTCATCGTCAAGATGATGCGCGACGCCTTTCCCGACTACTGGATGGAGATCACCCACATCGTCGCCGAAGACGACCGGGTCGCCGCCCGGTTCCGTCAGGGCGGCACCCACAACGGCGACCTGATGGGCATCGCGCCCACCGGGAAGACGGTCGAGTGGACCGAGATCGGAATCCTGCGAATCGCCGACGGCAAGGTCGTCGAGAGCTGGTACGACGTCGACATGCTCGGGCTGATGGGCCAGCTCGGCGTCGGGGGGCAGAGCTAGATCATGTCGACCAAGGACGTGATCGATCGCTACTACGTCACCGCCAACGCCGGCCAGTGGGACGCCTGGTGCGACCTGTTCACCGACGACATGGTCATGGACGAGCAGCTGGCCGGCCACATCGAGACCCTCGCGACCCTGCGGCCGATGATGGCCGGCATGGGTCGCGCCTACTCGAAGTTCCAGAACGTCCCGAAACACGTCCTCGTCAACGGCGACGAGGCCGCGGTCGTGTCGCACATCTCGGCGGCCAACGCCGCGGGCGTCCCTATCGAGGCCGAGGTCATGAACTACTTCCGCATCCGGGACGGGAAGATCGCCTACATGGCGAACTTCCACGACAGCGCCCCGTTCCGCCCGTTCCTCGACCAGAGATTGGACTGACCATGGACGAGTTCGACTTCATCGTCATCGGTGCCGGCTCGGCCGGCTGCGTCGTGGCGAACCGGCTGACGGAGGATCCGGCCGTCCGGGTGCTCCTGCTCGAGGCCGGCGGACCGGACATCCCGCCGAACGTCGAAGACGCCTCGCTCTGGTACACCCTTCTCGGATCGGATGTCGACTGGAAGTACTGGAGCGAGCCCCAGCCGGGCCTCGACGGCCGCAAGACGTTCGAGCCGCGGGGGAAGCTGCCGGGAGGCTCCAGTGCCCTCTACGTGATGATGCACATCCGGGGCCACACCTCGGACTACGACGAATGGGCGGCCGGTGGTGCGACCGGCTGGTCGTACAAGGATGTCCTGCCCTGGTTCAAGAAGCTCGAGGACCAGGAGGACGAGACCAGCTCGTGGGTGGGCAAGGGCGGCCCTCTGCCGTTGACCAACGCCGGGCAGCATGATCCGAACCCAACCTCGCGCGCTTTCATCGACGCCTGCCTGGAACTCGGCTATCCGCCCTCCGACGATTTCAACGGCCCGAACATGATCGGGGCAGGCTGGCATCACATCAACGTCGTCCACGGCAGGCGGGTCGCCGCCTACAAGGCCTACCTCGAACCGGCGCTCGGGCGGCCGAACCTCACGTTCACGACAAATGCGCTGACCTCGCGCTTGATCATCGAGGACGGCCGCTGCACCGGTGTCGAGTACCTCGAGAACGGACGGACCAACAAGGCCAGCGCATCCGCCGAGGTCATCGTCTGCGCCGGAGCGATCGAATCGCCGAAGCTCCTGCTGCTCTCCGGGATCGGCGATCCAGGGGAGCTGAAGGCCGTCGGGATCGAGCCGTCGGTCGACCTGCCGGGAGTCGGCAAGAACTTCCATAACCATGTGCTCACCGGCGTCATCCATGAATCGCTGCAGCCGGTCCCCCCGGGCAGGCAGAACCTGTCGGAGAGCGCGCTCTTCGTGAAGTCGGATCCTGCCGAATCCGGCCCGGACCTGCAGATCGCCTTCGTCCACGTGCCGTTCAACATCATCGTGGGCCAGGGGCACCCGAATTCGATCAGCATCCTGCCGGGCCTGGTGCGGCCACGCTCGCGCGGCTGGATCAAGCTCGCCAGCGCCGATCCGACCGCCCACCCGCTCATCAACCCGAACTACCTGGGCGAGCCGAGCGACATGGAGAAGATGGTCACCGCGGTCAAGATCTCGCGCGAGATCTTCGCGACCAAGGCATTCGCGCCGTGGGCCGGTCAAGAGCTGATGCCGGCCGATGACCCGAAGACGGACGATCAGCTGCGAGCGTTCATCCGGGCCACCGCCGACTCGTACCACCACCAGGCCGGCTCGTGCAAGATGGGCACCGACGATCTCGCTGTGGTCGACCCGGAGCTACGGGTCCGCGGCGTCGCCGGCCTGCGCGTCGCCGACGCGAGCGTCATGCCCGTCGTCCAATCAGGCAACTGCAACGCGGGCATCATGATGATCGCCGAGCGGCTGGCCGACTGGCTCAAGTCCGGGTCGGCGGCGACCCCGCCGTCCGGGACGACCACATGACCCTGGCGGGCAAGAAGATCGCCGTCCTCATCGAGAGCGATTTCTACGAGGACGAGATCTTCTACTACAAGCACCGCTTCCCCGAGGAAGGATTTCGACCTTCACTTCCTGACCCGGCTCTGGGGCCAGGAGCGGATCACGTTCTACGGCCACGAGTACAAGGTCCCGTTCGAGTGCCACGAATCGTTCGAGGGTATGACCGACGAGGAGCTCCGCAGCTACTCGGCGATCATCGTTCCGTCGGCGATGGTGTCCGACCGGCTCCGCTACACGACCGACGTCAACGTCCTGCCGCCGGCGACCGAATTCCTGCGACGCGCCTTCGCCGAGAAGGACATCGTCAAGGGGATCATCTGCCACGGCATGTGGCTGGTCGCGCCGCTGCCGGAGCTGGTGAGGGGGCGGCCGGTCACGGCCCACAACAACCTGCACGGCGACGTCGTGAACATGGGCGCGATCTACACCGATAAGGACGTCGTGATCGACGGCGACCTCGTCACGGGCCGGACCGGCGGTCACTGTCACCTGTTCGCCCGGGCGATCATCGACCTCATCGCCGCGAGGGACGTGCCCGCGAGCTAGAGGCAGAGACCGGCCGGGCTTCCGGTCGAATTGGATGGGAGGGCTGCATGGCCATGGCCGACGACAAGGTGGCGACCACCGGATTCCATCACATGGGCGTGGTCTGCACCGACATGGCGGCCACGGAGCGCTTCTATACGCAGCACTTCGGGTTCACACGGGCCCGCGTCGTGCCGCTCGGTGACGGCGACCAGATCGTGTTCCTGAAGGCCGGTCCGCTCTACCTCGAGCTGTTCCGCGCGACCCAGCCAGGTCAGACGCCGGCGGCGACAGGCGCAGGGCCGGAGTACCCTGGCTGGCGCCACCTCGCGTTCACAGTGGACGACGTCGACGCCAAGCTCGCGGAGATGGGCCCGGACGCCCGGATCACTGCGGGACCGATGGGCTTTGACGCCTTCATTCCCGGGTGGAAGACGGTCTGGGTCGCCGATCCGGACGGCAACATCGTCGAGATCAGCCAGGGTTTCGTCGACGAGGATCATCCACCGCAGCCCTAGTCTCTGGCGGCGGACCCGCGCAGATCCGGAAGGTCGTGAAGATGCGTCGAGAGGTAACGTTCCCGAGCCAGGGCGTGAGCTGTTCCGGCTGGCTCTATCTGCCCGACGACGTGCCGGCCGGCGCCAGACTGCCGGCCATCGTCATGGCCAACGCGATCAGTGCGGTCAAGGAGATCACGTTGCCGGGCTATGCGGAGCGCTTCGCCGCAGCCGGCTTCGCGGCCCTCGCGTTCGACTACAGGCGCTTCGGTGCGAGCGAGGGCGATCCCCGCAACCAGCTCGACCCGCACGATCAGCAGCAGGACATTCGCAATGCCCTGACATGGCTGCGGGCCCAACCCGAGATCGACCCCGAACGGGTGGGGGGCTGGGGCATCTCGCTCGGCGGCGTGCACATGCTTGCGCTCGGCGCCTACGACCGACGGTTCAAAGCCGTCGTTTCAGTCGCGACCGGGCTCAACACACTCGAACAGATGATGGGTCGCGACGGCCTCCATGGCTTCCTCACGATGCTGAGCGCCGATCGTGACCGCCGCTTCGCCACCGGCGAGGCGGCGACCTACATCCCGGCCGTCTCGGCCCCGGGCGGCGGTGGCGCGATGGCGTTTCCGGAGGCCAACGACTTCTACACCGACGCGAAGAACTCGTACGCGCCTGCGTATGACAATCGCCTGACGCTCGAGTCGATGGAGTACCTCATCGCCGATCACTCGGCCGAGGCGATCGGGCTCATCTCGCCGACGCCGCTGCTGATGATCCACGGCGAGAGGGACGTCATTCCGCCGGCGGCCGTTCGTGCCGTCTTCGAGCGAGCGGGCGAGCCGAAGAAACTGGTCGTGCTCGACTGCCTGCACACCGATCTCTATGTTCGGGAGCCATGGGTCACGCAGTCCGCCGACGCGGCGATCGAATGGTTCAGCGGCGCACTCAAAGGCGCCTAGGCATGCGTGCCAGGGGGCGGCAATCGGGTCAGGGCGCCCGACGACGAGCCTGACCCGAGCGGCGGGGCCGACCCGCGCGGCTACTTGGCCAGCGGCCCCTTGTCCTTCGGCGCGTCCGAATCCCGGAACGGCTGGTAGCTCTCGACGACGTTGATGTCCTCCTGGTCGGGATCGGCCCGCAGGAGCGCCTCGCGGACACTCGCGTTCGGACCTACCGCATAGATGTCCGCACGGTCCGAGATCTCCATCCGCTGGCGGGCGAAGAGCAGAACCCGGATGCCGACATTCGCGAGCGATTCGAGGTTCTCGAGCATCAGGACCAGGCGCTTCGGATTCTTCGCGAGGACCTCCTCCATCTCGGCCTGGAAGATGCCGAACGTGCTCGTGTCCAGCTTGCCGATCAGGGTGAGATGCGCCTCTTCATTCGTGTACTCCGTCCGGACCTCGAACGGATCCTGGCTGGGCAGGATCTGGACCTTGATCTTGACCCGCTTCTTGCCATCCGGGACCCGAACGGTGAGGGCCTCGGCGTCGAAGTCTGCATATGGCTCGCCGTCGATGTCGACGCTTCCGATCCGGATGCTGCCCGGTGGGAGGATGTCGGGCGAGACGCGGAGGATGTTGTCCGGCAGGGCGCCGGGGATCGGGCTGAAGTAGAGGTCCATCGGCTCCTTGGTGATCAGGAGGTTCGTGTAGACGGTCGCCAGATAGGCCAGCTCGAACGAGTGATAGCCCGCCATCGAGTGGCTGCCCTTCTGCCGCTCCGTCCCGAGCAGGTACGGGATCCCGGACGCGAGGACGTTGAAGTAGACCGACCCCTCGTCGTAGTCGAAGAACCACGCGTTGTAGAACGACGCGGCCTCACGGCCGAGGCGGAGCGCATCCTCGTCCCCGGTGGAGCCGGCCATGATCTGGTAGGCGAGGATCGCCTGCTCCTGCTGCCACCAGGCCTTGCGGTCGTGCCAGGTGAAGCGGTGCACTTCCTGGCCCGGCTGGCGGACGCGATCGACGACGTCGTACCAGCCGCCGCGCTGCTGGTCGCTGCCGGCCTCCGGCATCGTCCGGTTGATCTTGTTCGCCAGGGCGACGTACCGGTTGTTCGGGCGCATGTGGTGGATGCGCATCAGGTTCCAGGCGATCTTGAGGTTATGGCCGACGACCGCCCGGTTCTCCTGCCAGCCCCAGGTCGTGTCGTGGCTCCAGTCCTCATGGAACCGCTCCTGGACGAACGGGCTGTGCTCGTCGTCGGGGAAGCGCTGCTCGATCGTGTCGCCGACCGACACGAGCATGTCGGCGTACTTCTGGTCGCCCGTCGCGAGCCATGCGTTGATGAGGTATGCCGGGACGTGATCGCCGACCGAGTTCCAGTTCTTGCGGGCCCGGTTCCGGCCCAGGCCGTCGCTCTTCCCGTCGAACGAGATCGGGTCGATGTGCGACCAGTAGCCACCGTACTCCGGGTCATGGAAATAGCGCTCGAAGAGCTGGACAGTCTGGTCGATGTCGATCTTGATCTGGGGGTCTCCGGTGATCCGGAGGACCTGGGCCGGGCCGACGAGCGCATAGATCTGCTCGTATGCCGGGATGGCGTTGTAATCGTCGCCGAACTCCGACGCAAGGATCTTCTTCTCGCTCGGCTCCTCGATCTCGATCGCGTGATACCAGTACGTGACTCCCTCGCTGGTGTCGACGTTGCGCAGGTGCTCACGGAGGTACTGCACGCCGGCTTCGGCCGCCTTCAGGAAGCGTTCTTCACCCGTCATGTGATACGCGGACGACAGGCCATAGATCAGCCGCGAAATCGTGTCCGTTTCCTGCCGGTTGCCGACCTTGTTGCCGGTCATGTCGATCCCGACGCGGTACTCCCGCCAGTTCGGCTCGCCGTCGCCAAACTGGGAGCGGTAGTAGAAGTCGGCCATGTTGTAGATCTGCTTGACCCACCAGTCGGGCTTCTCGAACACGTACTCGTGGGCCCGCGCTCCGACGAATGTGATCTGCTTGGCCTCGTAGACGTGGCCGCCATCCTGCGGATAGAAGATGCCGTAGGTGAAGAGGTAGCGGCCGGGCACCAGCATGTCGCGCATGTGGGCCGTTGCATCGGAGTACGGCTCGCCGAGGTTCCGGACGAGCTGCGCATTCGTCGTATCGGTCAGCGCGACCACGAACTGGCGGCCATCGCTCGTCTCGAGCGTGAACGAGTCGGACTTCGTGTCGAAACGGCCAACATAGCCGGCGATCGTGTCCGCGAAGGAGAAGCTCATGATCTCCTTCGCCGACCGTGCCACGGGCTTCGCCGCCGGGACGTCCTTGATGGCCACTGCGCGCTCCTTTCTGCGTCCGGTCCGCCGCCGGACAATCGGTCAGCCCTGAAAGTCGAGGTTCGCGCCGCTCCCGACGCACTGGATTTACCGCCGGGCCGTTCGTCCGATGGACCGGGGCGGTGTTCGCCTACTTCGAGATCAGCACCACCACACTCCGGTTCCGAACATTGCAGACGGATCCGTCGAGAGGCATCTCTTCCCCGCGTGCCGCGATATCGCCAGGGGATGGAGCGGCGGTGTCTATGGCCTTGTACCAGCGCCGGCCGGGCACCTCGGGCACCTCGAAGTCGAGGTCCTGCCACTCCATGTTCATCATGACGTGGATGTCGACGTCGTTCTCGACGTTCCGGCCGCGACGTCCCTGGGCAAAGCCGCCCAGGGTGAAGGCAAGGACGCGCGATTCGGGGTCGTTCCAGCCGGGCGCGTCCAGGCGGCAGCCGTGCCATGCCAGATCGCGCAGACCGCGCTTGTTGACGAGCCCCGTGAAGTAGTTCGCCCGGCGAAGGTTCGGGTACCGCTTGCGGAAGTCGACGAGGAGGCTCGTGAAGCGGACCTGATCCTGGTTGTGCGCGACCCGATCCCAGTCGAACCAGGTGATCTCGTTGTCCTGGCAGTAGGCGTTGTTGTTGCCGAACTGGGTCTGCCGCGATTCGTCACCCATGAGCATCATCGGGACGCCCTGGGACAGCATCATGATCGCCAGGAAGTTGCGGAGCTGGCGGCGGCGCAGCGCCTCGATCTCCGGGTCGTCCGTCTCGCCCTCGGCGCCATGGTTCCAGCTCAGGTTGTCGTTCGCGCCGTCGTTGTTGTTCTCGCCGTTGGCCTCGTTGTGCTTCTCGTTGTACGAGACGAGGTCGTTGAGCGTGAAGCCGTCGTGGGCCGTGATGAAGTTGATGCTGTTGATCGGCAACTCACCGTCGTCCTGGTAGAGATCGGCGCTTCCGGCGATCCGCGACGCGGCCGCACCGACGACACCCTTGTCACCCTTCACGAAGCGACGGATGTCGTCGCGGAACTTGCCGTTCCACTCCGCCCACCGGTAGCCGGGGAAGTACCCCACCTGGTAAAGGCCGCCGGCGTCCCACGCCTCGGCGATGATCTTGGTCTCGGCCAGGTCGTCGTCGAGCTCGATGTGCCAGAGCACCGGCGGGTTGTCCAGCGGCCGCCCGTCCTCACCGCGCGACAGGATCGAAGCGAGGTCGAAGCGGAAACCGTCGACGTGCATCTCCTTGACCCAGAACAGGAGGCACTCGTTGATGAACTTCTCGACCATCGGGTGGTTGCAGTTGAACGTGTTCCCGCACCCGGTCATGTTCGTGTAGTACTGCTTGTCGGGCTCCAGGTGGTAGTAAGTCGCGTTGTCGAGGCCGCGGAAGCTGATGGTGGGGCCCTCGTGGTTGCCTTCGCCCGTGTGGTTGAACACGACGTCCAGGATCACCTCGATGTCGGCCTTGTGGAGGGCCTTGACCATGTCCCGGAACTCGCTGATGTGACTGCCCTCGTCGGGCCGGACGCAGTAGTCACCGTGCGGGCTGAAGAAGGCGATCGGGCTGTAGCCCCAGTAGTTGATGAGTCGCTGGCCGGTGAGCGGATTCACCCCGGAGATCTCGGTCTCGTCGAACTCGAACACAGGCATGAGCTCGACGGCGGTGATCCCGAGGCCTTTGAGGTAGGGGATCTTCTCGATGACCCCGGCGTACGTGCCCTTGTGCGTGGCTCCGGATGACGGCGACTGGGTGAACCCCTTGACGTGCATCTCGTAGATGACCGTCTCGCTCATCGGCCGGTTGATCGGCCGGTCGCCATCCCAGTCGTAGCCGGTCGTGTCGACGACGATGCTGCTCAGCGAGCTGGTCACGTTGTCGTCCGGCCCGCAGGCGGCGGCGCGGTCCCAGAGTGACGAGGTGACGGCGCGTCCGTACGGATCGATGAGGACCTTGTTGGGGTTGAACCGATGTCCGCGACCATGGAGATCGCGCGGCCCGTCGACCCGATACGCATAGCCCATTCCCGGCCTGACGTCCTTGACGTAGACATGCCAGAAGTAGAACGTCCGGTTCTGGGCAGGATCCAGGTCGATGACCTTGACCGGGTGCCTCGCATCGTGCGCGTCGAACAGCAGCAGCTGGACCGCGGTCGCAGCCTGCGAGAAGAGCGCGAAGTTCGTTCCGCCCGGGTCGGGCGTCGCTCCCAGCGGATGAGATCGCCCGGGGCGGGTCCGGAATCGGCGGTGCGGCAGCGACCGATCGTTGCCGTTCCCATCCCGCCCAGCGGGCCGGGGCGCGTCCCCACCGAGTCCCGGTACCGCGAGGACCTCCTGCTCGAGATCAGTGGCTCTCACGGCTGCGGCGTGGGGATGATCGACATTCCTGGCCCGGGCCGCCTAGCAGATCTCGACGAGGTGACGGGTTCGGGCCCGATCCAGGTCGGCGATCAGGGTCTGTGGCGCCTCCTTGAGGCGTTCAGCGAACTCCGAGACGAGTGCCCGCCTCGCCTGGTCCCCGGCAGCCTGGACCGTGTCGGCGATCGCTCCCTCGATCCACGCGTACTCTGCGGCCGGCAGGTCCATCGGTTCGAACGGCCCCACCATGTCCATTGCCAGCCCGTGCAGCAGACGCTGAACCGTGACATCGCCGCCGATCGCATCGAGCCGGCCGGCGAGCACCCCGGACAGGGTCGTATCGGCAGCCATGACGGCGACGGGGGGTCGAGCCCTCGAGGTCGGCATTTCCTAGCCTCCTACCCTCTCCTCGCCGGATGACGCCGGCTACAGTCGCATCCCGCAAGTAGATTCAACCTGCGGCCCGACAAGGTACCCGGATGCCAGGCGAGGCGACAACCCCCTGAGGCCTTCGCAGCACCAGCAACCGAGCGCGCACAGCATAGAGCGCCGCGGTCCGCTGCGGTAGAGGGAATTCTCGGCGTGCGGTCAGGTTCTTCCGTCGCTCTCCGCGGCGTCGGCGAGCGGTCCTGTGAAAAGAATCCAGGCCAGGAGGATTCCGAGCAGCAGCACCACCAGCAGGATGAAGCCCTCGGCCTGGAGCGGCTCCAGTGCGAGTGACGTCCGGACGATCTCCGGGAAGATGGCGACGAGTGTGAGCAGGCCGTACAGGGGCACGCCCAACCAGGCTGCCCGACCAAGGCTGCGCAACGGCCCGGGTCGCGATGCCACGTCGCGCATCCCGGTGATCACCGCCAGCAATCCCGTCAATCCCGCCAGGCCGAATGCCACGCGCCAGAGCGCGCCCGTGGCGATGAGCGAGGCGAGCGACACGACGCCAGGCACGATGAAGTGCAGCGACACCAGGAAGGTGAAACGCCGGGCCCCCGCGTCATGCGTCAGCTCGGCGTGACGGAACTCGACCACCACCCACCAGAAGCCGAGCAGGGTGAAGCACAGCGCGGAGCTCGTCGCGTAGAACGTTGAGGTGTCCATCCCGTCCCTCGTCGCAGGCGACCTGCCCGTCCCGAGACGCGAGGCGGGCGCAGGATCCTGGACGGATTGTGGGCCTCCGGCCGGAACACCGTCGGGCCCATCGCAGGCGCTACCATCGCCTCGTCGCGTCGTTCAGAGCGGGAGGCAGGGTGGACGAGGATCGACCGGGCGGGCGGGGCCTGGCGCTGCTGCTCGCCGTTGCCGCGCTCCTCGCGGGGGCCGTCGGCGCCCGGACGTCGCTGCTGGCGAGCAACGCGTCCGGCTTCTGGCAGCAGGCCGTGCGCCAGGAAGTCAAGGCCGCGGCAGCTGCCGTCGAGGACATCCGCTTCGTCTACGGCGACGAGGCATCCCAGGCGTTCCGCGTCGTGGAGGCGACCATCCGCGCGGAGGAATACCGTGCAGCGGCAGAAGGGCAGACAGGTGTCGCCCGGTCCGTGCTCCTGGCGGAGGCGGCCGCCCAGGACCAGCTGCTGGCGATCGTTGTCGCGTCGTCGGACATCGCCAAGGACCCCCGCTACGCTTTGGCCGACGGCAGCTTCGATCTCGGCCGGCGGCTGGTTGACGTCCGCAGCCGCGATCCGGGTCTTCTCGCGATACGGCCCGACGACCCGCAGGCTGCCGGCGACCGGCTTGCGACCCAGGCGATCAACGAGACGGCGGTCGGCATCCCGGTCGCCCTGACGTTCCTCTTCGGGTCGCTGGCCCAGGGATTCCGCCGCGTGCGCCGGCCGTTCCTCGCCCTCGGGACCGTCACGCTCGTCGTCGGGCTCGTCGCGACCGCGTTCATCGAGGTGACGGCCTGATGGCGATCGAGCTCGACATCGAGGCTGCCCTCGAGTCATCCGGGCGCACGCGGTTCGATCGGTGGCTGTCCGTGCTCGTCGGCGTCGCGGCGATCCTGGCGGCCCTGTTGGCGACGGCCCAGGTCGACGCCGGCAAGCGCGAGGAGCACGCCCTCCACCTGGCGTCGCGCCTGTCCGTGCGGATCTTCGAGGGGACCGCAGGCGGCTCACCCCGGTTCAGCTTCGAAATCAACAGCCTGCAACATGCCACGACGCTAGCCATCGTCTCGACGGCGGCCCAGATCGGTGTCCTGAACATGCCCGAGACGGCCGATGCGATCCAGGCCCGGGCCGAAGCCGACGTCCGGGCGGCCGACCGATTGATCAGGATCGCCCAGTCCATGGGCGCCATCCCTCCGGCGTCGAGCGGCCTCGACGCCGCAACGCGCGAGCTCGTCGGGTCGGAACCGGGTGACCTGGAGGCGGTCGTCGCCGAGCAGAACCGCCAGATGGACATCGCCGACCGCTACGGTGAGCGCGGCAATCGGACGCTTGCCGGACTGTCCCTGCTCGCGCTCGGGGCCGTCCTCATCGGTCTCGCGGCCGTTCTCGGGCGGAGCGTGCCAGGGCATGTGGTGGCTGCCGCGGCGACGCTTGCCCTCGCCGCCGCTGCAGCCTGGGGGGTCGCCGCGCTCCTGGTGTGACGACGCCGCGGTCGGCCCGCGCCGGCGTCCCGCGTCCGCGCGCCCCAAGCCGTGCGCCCCTCGGTCCGCCGCGTGCCGCCGGGTCCCGCCGCATGCCCCTGGGTCGCGCCGCGCCCCGAGTCGAGCGGGATTCCTCCCGGAGTGAACGTTTTCTCGTCTGGAGCACCCATCCGGGCCGTGAGCCCGACCGATTTCCCAAGGGATAGGAAATCGGGGCCACTTGGGCGTTCAGGCGACCGGTTATCCCCGCCGAATGGGCGATCGTGTTCTCCTGGGCAGGAAACATGCACCGATGGGCGCGCGCGGTGCACGCGACCGGGCGGCGCGACCCGCGACCGGGCGGCGCGACCCGCGACCGGGCCGCCAAAGCGGCGCGACCCGCGACCGGGCCGCCGAAGCGGCGCGACCCGCGACCGGGCGGCGCGACCCGCGACCGGGCGGCGCGACCCGCGACCGGGCCGCCGAAGCGGCGCGAGCGCCGCCGCCGCGCGGCGGAGGAATGTGCGGAGCGGGCGCCTCAGCCGCGCGGCCTCAGAATTACGACTTCCCTCTCTGGTCGATGGCCAGCCGAGCGACCTTGACCGCGACGCTCCCACCCGGAACGAGCAGCCCGACCGTGTCCGCCCCGATATCGAACAGCGCGTCGCGGTTCATCATCTTGGACACCCGCGAGGCCAGTGCCTGGCCCTGCCGCATCTCGCCGGTGACCGCGTCGAGCTCGACGACGCCGGTCTTGTCCTTCGGCTTCCAGTGGAACTCGAAGGCCCACCACGGGTGGTAGTAGAGGTCGATGTGCTGGATCGTCATCGACTCCTCGGTGATGGTGTCGGCCTGGACCGGCTTCATCATCGTTCCCATCAGGGAGCGCATGACGAACGAGGCTCGCTGCTCCGGCGCGACCACGATCGTGTCGTTCTCGCCGAGTGTAGCCAGGTCCGTCACCTCCTGGCGCGGGCCTCCGATGATCGCCGCGGCTCCGACGACCGGCGCACCGGTCACGCCGTCGGCGAACAGCTCCGCGCCAAACTCGTCGCGGCAATGCTCGACGGTGGCGAGGAGGAAGGAGCGGGCCGAGTTGACCGTGTAGTCTTGGCCGTGGACCGTGACCTCGCGCACTTCCGGGCCGCTGGCGGGGATCGCATAGTCGTGAGAGCGGTCGTAGACGTAGCGAGCCTGGCAGGCGACGTGCCAGAAGGGCTCGAGCCGCCGCTGGCTGGCGATGAGCTCGATGTCGTCGGCCTTGGGCCGGGACAGGAGGTTCCCGATCCCCGACCCGAACGCCCCCGTCCGGCGATCCATCGCACGCTGGCGGATCTCGTCGGACGTCAGGCGTTCGTCAAGGACGAAGATGTGCTGGTCGGCGAGCTCGATCTCCATGCGACACTCCTGAATGGGCACCGTCGTTCGGGAACAACGCGCGTCCCGTCGTGCAACGTCGCTCAGATCGCCATCATCGCGAAGTCCGGCCAAATGTCCATGGCCGTTGCAGCTTGCCGGTGGTCGATGTCACCGGCCAGCGGCGGATCGGGGCTACGATTGGGACATGGCTGCGATCGCGAGGCTCGATCCGACAGTTGACTGGCTGTTGCGGTCGCGCGAGCCAGTCATCCGCTACCGGGCGCTCGTCGACCTGCTCGGCGTCGATGCGGACGATCGCCGCGTGACAGACGTCCTGCCCGGGATCCCGGGCGGCCCGATCGTGAGCGCCCTCCTGGCCGGACAGCAGCCGGATGGCGGGTTCGGCCGGCACCCGTACGGCAAGTGGACAGGCGGCCACTGGCGGCTCGTCTCGCTGATGGACCTCGGCGTTCCGGCCGGCCTCGATGGAGCACGCGCGGCGATCGAGCCGGTGTTTCGCTGGCTCCTGGGTCGGGGGCACTTGTCCAACATGCCGGTCATCGCGGGCCTCGTGCGCCGCTGCGCATCGATCGAGGGCAATGCCGTGGCCGTCGCGGTCCACTTCGGGCTGGCCGGCGACCCACGAACACGCCGGCTGGCCGACGCCCTCGCGGAGTCCCAGTGGCCGGATGGCGGCTGGAACTGCGACCGGCGGGAGGCCGCGCACCACGCATCGTTCCACGAGACGCTCCCGCCACTGAGCGGGCTGGCGGCCTACGCCCGGGCGACGGGCGAACCGTGGGCACGCGCCGCGGCCGATCGGGCGGCTGACTTCTTCCTCCGGCACCGCGTCCTGTACAGCGAACGGACCGGTCTCCCGATCGGTTCGGAGGCGGCCCGGATCCACTATCCGCCGTACTGGCATTTCGATTTCCTGGCCGGTCTCCGGGTCCTCGCCGAATTCGGGGCACATCGGCGACCCGCGTGCCGCCGACGCTCTCGATCTCCTCGAGTCGAAGCGGGCGGCTGACGGCACCTGGGCGGCCGACGCCGTCCACTGCCGGCAGCCGGGCGCTCGCTCCCTCGCGGACGTGGTGGATTGGGGGAGACGACAGCCCAGCGAGCCCGTCACCCTCGGGGCGATGCTCGTGCTAACGGCGGCCGGCCGCCTTGCCGACAATGGGGCTCACCGGAACCAGCGCCCTGCATTGGCCGTCGCTGCCTCATGACACGCTTTCCCGTGACCCTGGCCGTTGCCGCAATCCTGCTCACCGTCGTCGCCTGCTCGAGCGGCGCGGCCTCATCTCCCTCGCCGAGTGCGAGTCCAGCCCCTTCCTCGAGCCCGAGCGCGAGCCTCAGACCCGTTCCGGTCGGGACGGGCGAGGAGGCAGCGGCGCGCGTCATCCAGACAGCGCCATACCTCGAGGGCATCGGCCCGAAGGACCCCGACCTGATCGGCGGCTGCTGCTTCTGGGAGGCGACGGCGACTGCCGACGGCTTCCAGGTCGTCTTCGAGGTCGGGTGGGGCGACTGCCAATCCGGCTGCATCGACAAGCACCACTGGACGTATTCCGTCACGCGTGATGGTGGCGTGACGCTGATGTCGGAGAGCGGACCCCCGGCACCGTCAGGTGTCCCGGGTTCGGGCGGTGGCAATACCGGCGGACTCCTGCCAGGCGGCGACGGCATCCAGGGCACGGTCCTCGCGGGGCCGACCTGTCCGGTGGTCACGCAGAACGATCCTGCCTGCGATGACCGGCCGGTTCCGGGCATCACGGTGCTCGTGCTGGACGCAGGTGGGTCGGAGATCGCCCGCCTCGTCACCGACAGCGCCGGGCACTACGTGGTGACGTTACCCTCCGGCATCTACTCGATCGAGCCGCAGCCGGTCAAGGGCATCCTGCGTAACGCCACGCCGGTCGCCGTCACGGTGAGCCAGGGTTTCGTGACCGTCGACCTGCAGTACGACACCGGGATCCGCTGACCCGAGAGCGCCGTCAGCGAATGGCGAGCGGCGACACGTAGAGCAGGACGACGAGCAGGGTCGCCGCGATCATGACTGCGACCGTCAGGATCATGACCCCACGGAGCCCGAAGCCGGTTCGAGGAACCTCGAGGCCGGTGTCTCGAGGTTCCTCTGCCCGAACAGGCTGCGGATTGGGGGCGGTCACGGGACGATGAGGTGGACCGGGTTCCCGCGGATCTCGACCTTCCAGGTCGTGACGTCGCTGGAGGTGTCCGTCCCCGAGCCCGAGTTCCTCATCTTGTAGCGAATCTTCCACCAGCCATCCTGGTCCGCCGTGTAGCCGGCAGGGATGGGGATCGTGATCGTCAACCAGCAGCCGTTGTACGTACCACCGGTGGCGCCAACGTTGGTGACGATGGACGACCCTGAGCCCCAGGTGGAAGCGCCACACGACGCTGAGCCGGGCGTCCCCGACGCCGCCGTCCAGGTGAGGTTCGTCGGTGACCAGCCGGTGGGGTTCGGGGTGAGGATCTGGAGCTCCGCCCTCAGGGGGTTCGTGTCACCCGGGTCCCACAGCTTGATCTCGACCGACTTGCCGGCATGGACCGCTTCGATCTGGGCCAGATAGAACTCCGACACGGTATCCACACTCGTGGAGCTCGACGACAGGGGAGTGAAGGCCTGCATTGCGCCGATGCCGTAGATGCGGGGTGTCCCGCCGCTGGCATTCGCGTAAAGCGCGAAGCTGTTCTCCCCGTTGACGTACTGCTGTGCCGAGATGTTCGCGGGATCGGTGGACGTTGTATGGACGCGATAGACCTTGCCGTTCGGTCCGCCGCTCAGGCCGCTCGCCAGCAGGAACCACTCGTTGTGGTAGTCGCGGGCATCACCGTATGTGCTGGTGGTGGAGTGGAGGCACTCCGACGCCCCCGAAAGCAGGGTCGGGTTCGGGTTCGTGGCCGTGGCCTGCATCAAGGTGTCCGAGCCGTCGACGTTGCGGAAGAGGTTGCCGGACGAGACGACGAGCGTGTCATCGAACGGGTCGTACTGGGTTCCCTGGGTGTCGTACAGCTCGAAGAACGAGCTGACCGGGGTACCTGTGCCGCCGAACCAGCGGTCCGCGGTGCCGCTGTCCACCTGCGTGGCGCAGAAGACCGGATCGAAGACGTAGACGGAGCCATTGGTCGTCCCGGCCGGCATCTCGACCGCGTAGTTGTAGAAGTCGATGGCGTTGTAGTTCGGGTTGGTGGCGCTTCCGGACGTGTTCCACCAGGGCTGGTAGGCGTCGCCGTTGACGGTGATGGCCCCCTCCGTGTTCATGGTTCCCCAGAAGCCGTTGGGGGCCAGGTCGACGCCATTCGGCTGGTAGCAGTTCGCGACGGCGGTGCATGGCGTCCCCGGCGCCTTGAGGGGCGGGTCGCCCAGGTCGGTCGTCACGGTGGTGGTCACCGGCGGGTGCAGCGTGTCGTAGTTGTAGGTCGCCTGGACGCGGATGCGGTCGACGTTGAGGAGCGTGCCTGACGTCCCGCAGGCCTTGTTCGCCGTCAGGCGAAGTCGGAAGTTACTGTTGCCCAGGTCGTCACCGATCCACGTGTGGGCGGCCGGCGTGGCGGGCGGATTGAACGTCTGCCAGGGAGCCGTCGACGTCGTCGTCCCGAACGAGTAGTCGCCCGCCGTCGTGCTGGTGCCCAGGTTTGGCGTGAGCTGAGCAGCGATAGGGGCGGACCAGTGAGCCCCGGCGTCGTAGGAGAGTGAGACCCGGATGGTGTTGGTCGTTCCCGTGCACGATGCCGACAGGTGGACGTCTGTCAACTCCACCTGGAGACCTTTGACCAGGGTCGCGGTCTCATCTGAAGCCAAGCCACTGAGCAGATCGAAGTTGCCCCAGTCCTGCGAGGCGCCGTCCGTATTCGTTCGCGCGTAGACCGAATCGTTGGCATTGACCGCGCTGATCAGCGTGCCGGACGACTTGGTCCAGACGGGCGTCAACGGGAACGGGGACGTTGTCGCAACCTTGAAGCCGGAGCTGCGTGGCCCATCATGCGTGGAGTACGCGGGCGCCGTCGTCGTGGTGTTCTGTCTCTGGTTACGAATCGGGCCGAACACGCCGTACCAGTTCTGGGGGCTGCCCATCGGGACGGGCAGGACGAACTCCGCCTTGGACGTCCGGGTCGCCATGATCGAGTTGATGCCGAAGATCCGCATGAAGAACATGTCGACCGGGGCCGAGACCGTCACCACCAGGCGCCGACCCGTCGTCGGCGGATCCTGGACCGGGGTGACCGTGATCGTGGCGGCGGCGTCGTCATAGCCGTTCTTCTTCGCCTCCGCCCGTGCCAGGGCGAAGGCCCCGGTGGCACTGGTCGGGTTGGTCGGCAGCTGGACCACGCCGGCCAGGGCGGCCGCGTCGGCGGCCCGCTGGACGCGGAGCGAGTTGACCCAGTACCACGAGATGTCGATGACGATCGCGACCATCCCGACGAAGACGAAGATCGCCATCACGAACAGGATCAGGATCTGACCGCGCGAACGCTCGGCATTCTTCCGAGCCTTCGCCCCGAGAGGGCGGGCGGACCGGACCCGAGTGTCGTCAGATGTGTTCACAGTCATCACCTTGAATCAGTGGGCGCTTGGATTGAGGGCCATGACGGTCTTGTCGCTGATCCGGAGCTGCGCAGTTCCGGTCATCCCCATGAAGTTGCCGAGAGGCGTGATGTAGAGGTAGTCGTACTTGATGCTCACGCCAAGCGAGTCGGTGTTGGCCGTGATGTTGTTGCGCCCGCACGGAGGCCATGGGCCCGGGGCGCTGCCGCTCCTCTTGAACAGGAGTGAGGCACCGTCGATCGTGGGGCCGGCGCCCGGGATCCAGACATTGATCGATCCGGCCACTTCCTTGCCGTCGATGTCCGCCTTGAAGATGTGGATCTCCTTGACCTGGGCGATCGGGATCTGGCCGTTGGTTCCGGTCAGGACGCGCTGGACGGCGGCGATGACGTAGGCATCGATATCGGAGCTGGTGGAATACGGACAGCCGACCTCGTCGCTCCCGTTCGCCAGGGCTGCGCCCAGGCGGGCGCCCTCGCGGGTCGCGTACTCCAGCGTCAGGTGGTGCGAGAAGGCGAAGCCGAACTCGAGCATGCCGAGCAGGAGGATGAGGACGACCGGCATCGCGATCGCCAGCTCGATGAGGCTCTGGCCGCGCTCGCCGCTTCGTGGTGTGGTCGGGGCACCCCGACGTCGGAGTGTTCTCACAGGACCGGCTCCATCCGCATCGTGTTTGCCTCGACGATCGTGTAGCCGGTCCCGGTCAGTCCGAGCAAGCCGGAGAGCGGGGTCCGCCACGTGTACACGTAGCGCACTTCGACGCCGATCTGGTCGACCGTCGTCGTTGCCGGCAGGGGGGCGTTCGCAGGGCAGCCCGCGAGGACGTTGCAGCGCTTGGTGTCCTGGTAGTTCTCGCCGCCGATGAGCGTGTACGGGACGGTCAGCGTCAGCCCGCCGACCACGCAGTCCGTCGATCCTGTTCGCTGGTACGTGTTCCTGGCCACCTGCGCCCCGTGGCGGTCGGCCTTGTAGATCAGGATCGATGTGATGTTCTGGTTGGCGGATGGCGCCGAGATCGAGTCGTCAACGCGCTTGAGGATCACGCAGTCGGAACCGTCGGCGTTGCCGGCCTCCGCGGCGATGAGGGCTGCCTCGCGGGTGGCGAAGTTGACCGCCAGCACGGAGTTGAGGGCAAAGGCGAATTCGATGATGCCCACCAGGAGGAGCACGAACAACGGAACGACGAGCGCGAATTCGACGACGCTCTGGCCGTTGCGGCGTCCCGTGCCGGCGGGGCGGCGAAGGAATCCGCGACGCCGGAAGACCGGGCCTGGCCCGGTGTCATGGCGCTGCTTGTGGAACATCGTCGTCGAAGACCTCACGAGTAGGTTGGTGGCTGCGCGAATCGGAAGGCCGGCACGCGAACAGGGCCCGGTCGTGATCGTGCCGGTGGGGTCTGCTGTAGTCCCCCTGACGGTCGTACGGGGAGCGCCCGTACTTGCGCGACCGCGTCGACGTGCGGCGCTCGATCGATCCCCTGGTGCGAATGCGGCCTCATACAAAGGAACCTAGGGCCGCCACCTTGTGCCGGTCCTTGAAACGGTGCGCGCCTGCATAGCCCGTTCGGCGAGTTCAGGGTGAACTGGAGTCATGTCGGGGCGGCCAGACTCCGGCCGAGAAAGGACTGAGCCGCGTCCGTTCGCTGGACGCGGCTCTTTGACGTGGAGTTGGGTCAGCGGGTCGAGCGACTGCAGCCGCTAGGCCCGCACGACTGTGCGAGCCTATGGAACGATGAGGTGCACCGGGTTTCCCTTGATCGCCACTTCCCAGGTTGTCGTGTCGTTCGCCTGGCTCATCTGGTACTCGATCTTCCACCAGCCGGGCTCGGTCTCGCCGGAGGGCGTAAGCCCGCCAGAGCCGTAGGCCGGCGAGAGCGGGATGGTGATCGTCAGCAGGTGGTTGTTGAACTGGGCGGTGCCGCCAATTGACGTCTGGATCTGCGTGACGTTGTTTCCGAACCGGCCGTCATCGGACGTCCAGCTGAAGGTGGCGTTGTTGTAGACGTTGCCGTCCGGGCTCTTGATCCTGAGGAAGGCGTTGCCTGCGGACTCACCCGGGTCGAACAGCTTGATCTCGAGCGACTTGCCGGCGTGGACCGCCTCGATCTGAGCGAGGTAGAAGACACCGGTGGCCGTGTCCATGTTGGTATATGCGACCATCCGGCCGCCGCCATAGACCCGGGCAGTCCCGCCGGACGCTTGGACGTGGATCGAGAAGAGGTTTTCTGCGCCGACGCTGAGGTTGGTTGAGTCGATCGTGGTGTTGACGTTGACGCGGTACATCCCCGGCGGCAAGCCGGACTTCAGCGTCACCCAGTGGTTGTGGGCCGCATTGGTCGAGCAGTCCTGGCGGTTCGCGCTCCCGCTGTTGGCCGGCGTCCCGAAGTCACCGCTGAAGTCGCCGAGCGTCTTTCCCAACGGGTCGTAGTTGAGGGTGGCAAGGGCGGCTCCGTCGTCTGACGTGTCCCACGGCGAGCCCTTCATGTCGTAGAGGCGGTAGGTGATCGCGACCGGGGCAGTGACCTGGCTCGGCGGGTGTCCGGTCCAGTGATCGCCGGCTCCGTACGACCCGGAGTGTCCGTTGTCGCCGGTGGCGCAGAAGATCGGATCGAACAGCCTGACCACGCCGTTGGTGGCTCCGCCTGCCAGCTCGACCGTGTAGTCGTAGCCAGCCGGATCGTAGTTGGGGTTCGCGTCGCCGAACGCGCCGCTGGTGCCGCCGCCCAGGTATGACGGACCGTAGCGGTCGCCGTTCTCGCGGACGCCACCGGACGTGAACATGGCTCCCCAGATGTTCTGCGGCCTCAGCGGTGGTCCGCCGGCCGGATCCGGCACCGGAAGAACCGTGTTCACCCTCGGGGTGGTGGAGTAGACCGTGACGTTGAATGTGTCGACGGAGACGGTCGCTGTGTCGGCGCACCGACCATTCGTGTTCGATCCGCCGGTTTCGGGGTCGTAGGCGCGAAGGCGGACCTTGAGTCTGCCATTCCCGATGTCGCCCGGCGTCCAGGACAGGCCCCACAGGTCGGTCGGCCCGCCGAGGATGGGCCAGGAGCCGGCGGCCGGGTCGTTGCCGGTCAGGTCGATCATCTTGGAGGTGGTCGACCAGGTGCCACCGTTGTCGGCGGACACTTCGACGGCGAGTTTGCAGCCGACGGGGTCGTTCGCCTTTGCCTCGAGCCGGATCTCGATCCCCGTCACGGTGTTCGCGCCGGGGACGCTCAGTCCGAGATTGCCGTACGCCTGGGTCTTGCCGTTGGTCCCGGTTCCGACGACCCCGGTGGCGTACGCGTCGTTCGTGGTGTAGGCGTTGGTTCGGTTCGTGAATTGGTTGAATGTGCCCGACGTATCGGATGAAGTCGGGCGGTTCGGCCCGTCGGTGACCGTATCGCCACCGGTCAGCCCCTCGAAGAAGCCGACCCCGTAGTAGTTCTCGGGGCTGCCCATCGGCACCGGCAGGACGAACTCCGCCTTGGATGTCCGGCTCGCCACGATCGAGTTGATGCCGAAGATCCGCATGAAGAACATGTCGACCGGGGCCGAGACCGTGACGATCAGGCGGCGGCCGGTCCCGGGCGGATCCTGGACCGGCGTCACCGTGATCGTGGTGGCGGCGTCGTCGTAGCCGTTCTTCTTCGCCTCTGCCCGTGCCAGGGCGAAGGCCCCGGTGGCACTGGTCGGGTTGGTCGGCAGCTGGACCACGCCGGCCAGGGCGGCCGCGTCCGCGGCCCGCTGGACGCGGAGCGAGTTGACCCAGTACCACGAGATGTCGATGACGATCGCGACCATGCCGACGAAGACGAAGATCGCCATCACGAACAGGATCAGGATCTGACCGCGGGAGCGCTCGGCCTTCCGAGCCTTCGCCCCGAGAGGGCGGGCGGCCCGGGCCGGAGTCTCTTCCACGGATTTCACAGGTGTCACCTTGGGTCTGCCTGGACCCGGATGGGCCAGGTCGGGTTGCCTCTGCCTCTCGGCCCTCCAGGCAACCTAGCGGCGCGACCTTGATCGTGCCCTTGAAACGGTGCCAGCGCGCATAGGCCCTTCGAGTGGTCCGGTGCCGCCATTCGTCCAGCCCCGGACGCAGATGGGACCGGTCGGGAAATGATTGAGCCGCGTCCGATAAAGGGACGCGGCTCAATAAGTTCGGACGAGCCAGGCGGACGGTCGGGCGACTCGAGGTGCGCCCCTCACCAGACTCAGAATTTCGAGATGATCCCGAGATCGCCCGAGGCCGATGATCCTCACCAGCGTTCTTGGGAATCCGAACTGTGAGGGCACCACCTTGCGACGAACCTTGCAATGGTGCGCGCGCGAGTAGCCCATCCGGTCATCCGGTCACGCCGATGGTCCCGCTCCCTCGCGGGTCAGCCCTCGCCGGGCGGCTCACCGGGCAGGAAGATGCTGAATGCTGCGCCCCTGTCGGCGCTCCGCGGCTCGAGGACGAGGTCACCGTCCATCGCCCGGCACAGCTCGCGCGAGACGTACAGGCCCAGGCCGCTGCCCTCCTCCGGTCCGGTCATTGCGCCGCGGACGAACCGCCCGAACAACCGGCCGCGATCGGCATCCGGCACGCCCTGGCCGCCGTCGGAGATCGTCATCCGGATTCGGGGGGCCTTCTCCTCGGCCGCGACGTCGACGCGAACCGGCGTCCGGTTGCCGTACTTCACCGCGTTGTCCAGCAGGGCCCAGAGCACCTGGTCGAGCTGGTCCGTGTCGGCGATCGCCAGCCAGCCAGCCGCCTGGTCGTCGATCTCGAAGGGCACGTCGGCGGCGCCGAGCGCCTCCCACGCGCGCCGGACCCGCGGTCCGAGCGAGACGACCTCCCCGCGTGGATGCAGGGCGCCCGACTCGAGCCGGGTCACGGTGAGGAGCTGGCGGACCATCCGCGACAGGCGCTCCGCCTGCTCGGCGATGATCCCGAGGCGGCGGTCCGGCCGGTCGCCGTCGAGCTGGTCGGCATAGGCGCGGATGCTGGTCAGCGGCGTCTGCAGGTTGTGGCTCACGCCGCGGAGGAAGTCGTCCTTGGCGGCGTCGAGCTCGAGCAGCTGGCTGTTCTGGGCCTCGACCTTGGCGAACAGCTCCGCGTTGCGGATCGCGACGGCGACCTCGCTCGCGTACAGCTCGAGGAGGTCCTGGTCGGCACGCTCCCATCGCCTGGTGGCCGGAAGATGGCCGACGAGGACGCCCAGCTCCTCCGTGCCGGCCCGCAGGACGGCCCGGATCGGCAGTGGTTCGCCCGGGATTCGCGGCTCCGGTGGGACGTTGCCCGGATCGAAGAGGAGGATCCAGCAATCGACCATGCCGAAGGCGGCCCGCGCGTCCGACGACGCACGTCCGGCGAGGAACTCGACGCCGTCGCGCGGCGACGAGCTCTCGATCGCCGCGAGGATCCCGCCGAGCTCCCGGTTCCGGCGCTCGAGAGTCGCCGCGAGCCGGTTGTGGCTGTCGGCGAGGCGGGCCAGCTCGTCGTCCCCGGGGACGAGGATGGGCGTCGACAGGTCTCCGGCGGAGACGCGATCGACGGCCGACGCGATCGCCCGCAGCGGACCCATCAGGTCGGCGGTCAGGAGGTATCCCAGCAGGATCCCGAGCAATGCGGCCATGACGACCGCGAACAGCAGAAGCCGGCCGACCGTTCCCACCGGACCGACGCTGTCGCCCGCGAGCAGGACCACGATGCCGAAGCTCGCGAGCGGGATGATCGCCGCGGCGACGAGGCCGATCGTGAGCCGCGAGCGGAAGGGCAGGTTGATCGACGACCGACCGATCCGCTCGACGCCGCGGGCGCGGGAATCGTCGACCGCCAGGAGGGCCGCCACCATCGCCGTCCGTTCGTCGTCGTCGGCGGGCACCACGTCCATCGCGGCGGCATCGGCGGCGGGCTGCAGGCCGTCAGCCATCGGCGGGTTGATCCACCGAGACGAGCCGGTACCCGATCCCCCGGACGGTCTGGAGATGGACCGGGTGGTTCGGTTCGATCTCGACCTTCTGGCGGAGTCGCCGCATCGTGACCCAGACGTACGACGGGTCTGCATCCTCCGTCTCGGCCCAGCCCCGGACGAGGAGGGTCTCTGTGGTCACGGTCTGGCCGATGTTCGCCGCCAGCGCGTAGAGGAGTCGCGACTCGGTCGGGGTGAGCTGGACCGGGTTGGTGCCGACGGTTGCCTGGCGGCGATGGAGGTCGAGCGTCAGGTTCGGGCCGAGGCGGAGGCTCTGGCGCGGGACCTTGTCACCGAGACGCCGCAGGACGCGATGAATCCGCGCGCGCAGCTCCGGGTAGTGGTACGGCTTGGTGACGTAGTCCTCGGCGACCTCTTCGAGCAGGTCGGCTTTCGAGTCGCTCGCGTCGATCGCCGACAGCACGATGATCGGCAGGTCCGCCTGGCCCTTGATCTCGCGGGCGAGTGTCAGGCCGTCCATCCGCGGCATCATCATGTCGATGATGAGGAGGTCCGGCCAGCCCGACTTCAGGCGACGCAGCGCCTCGTCGCCGTCCCGCGCGGTCTGGATGTCGAAGCCGTCGGCCCGCAGCTGGTCGGCGAGCAGGACGAGCTGGTTGACGTCGTCGTCGACGAGGAGGATCCGCGGGGCGATCTCGCCGCCGTACGAGCCTGCCGGACCAGTGAGCATGGACCGAGTATAGGCAGAGGCGGTTCCGCCTCGGCAAGAGTTGAGGGGCCGGTCGCGGACCCTCAGCCGTTGGCCGCCGACGGCGCCGGCGAGGCCGGCTTCGTGGCTCTCGGTGCCTTCGGCGTGCTGGCACCGATCGCAACCGCATCGAGCGACCCGTCGGCCCGCCGGATCCCGGTCGCCACGAGGCGGTTGCCGACCGCGACATCGGCGAGGGTTGCCTTGGCTCCCTTGAGGCCACGGACAAGGAAGCGCGTGTCGGCGTCGACGTGGACGACGACGCTCGTGCCATCGCGCTGCTTGACGGTGACCGTGTTCGCGGTCTTGGCCGTGACCTCCCCGCTGAGGCGGCTCAGCGAGATCCTGACCACGGTCGCGGTGAACGCGGTGATCGAGCCGGGCTTGCCCTGTGCGGTGATGGTGGAGCCGATCTTGACGTCTGCCTTCGAGGCATCGGCGCCGCCCTGTCGATAGACGGTCGAGGCGTTGACCGTGAGGGTGGTCGTGCCGCCGCCACGGCGCGTGATCGTGATCGTGGTCGCGCTGACCGCCGTCACCTTGCCACCAGCCTGGGCGGCCGGGACGGTGAGAGAGACGATTGAGAACGTGCCGTCGGCGTTTCGCTTCTGGCGCATGCGGACGTCGTCGCCGACCTTCAGGTCGCCCAGGGTCGCCGCTTCCTTGCCAAGGAAGATCTTCGTGCCGGCACCGACGTCGATCGTGCGGGTCCAGCCGTCGGCCGTCCTGAGCCCGATCTTCGTGCCGCTGATGCTGGCGATGGTGATCGTCCCGAATGCCGCCCCGCTGCGGAACGCCTTGCCACCGAGAGACGGACCGCGATCGCCGGCCGCGGCGGAGGGAGCCGCGGCGCGGACGGTGGCGCTGGCCGACGGGTTGGCGCCGACGGCGGTCCTGGGGGCGGAGACGGCTGCGAACGCGATCGCCCCGACGAACAGGACGAGGCAGGCCGCCACGATGCCGGCGCCGCGGGCGCCGTGTCCACCGCTCGACGGTCGGGGTGTCGGCGGGACCGGGGAGATCTCGTATGTCACGTGCATGCCTCGGCTGGCGTCGATACGTGTCGCTGTCCCAGCCTAGCGCGCCACGTGCGCGAGGCGAATGGGAGGAAGGTCACGCGGATGCCGTTCGTGGTGCGCCTGCGCCCCACCAAGGGCGAATCAGGTGCCGATTCCCTGAAGGCCGTACATGTAGACGGCGATCAGGGCCGCGAAGACCACGAGGATGATCGTCATCACGATGAGCGCGGTCATCGATCGGTTGCGATCCACGGGGGCGAGGGTATGTCAGTCGACGACGAGGTGGATCGGGTTCTCGAGGATCGAGACCTCCCAGGTCGTGGTGTCGTTGGCGGCGCCAACCTCGTACTCGATCTTCCACCAGCCGTCCTCGGTCTCCCCGGCCGGCCTCAGGCCCCCAGTTCCGTAACTCGTCGGCAGCTGAATCCTGATCGTGACAACGCTGTTGTCGAAGCTGCTGGCACCGCCGATCGCCGTCCTGATCGTGGTGTCGCTGGCACCGGAGCAGCTGTCGCTGATCCCGGCACGGCACTGGTCGTCCGCCTGATAGGAGAACGCGGCGTAGGTATACACGTTGCCGTCAGGGCTCTTGATCCTCAGGGTGGCGTCGCCCTTGACGTCTCCGGGGTCGAACAGCTGGATCTCCATCGTCTTTCCGGCGAGCTCCTTGCCGATCTGGGTCAGGTAGAACTCCTGCCGGGAAGCGGTCCCGGTCAGATTCGAATAGGCCAGCATCCTGGCTTCGCCGTACACCCGCGCCGAGCCGGAGCCGCCGTCGTCGCCAACGTAGATCGACCAGAGGTTCTCGGCGCCGGTCGCGGCATTGCCGGCCTGACTGGACGTGACGTTGACCCGGTACGTCCCGGTCGGCAGGCCGGTCCACGTTGGGTCGGTGACCCACTTGTTGTGCGCCGCCATGATCGCCGGATCGTCCTGGCAGCGAGTGACGGGAGCCCCGGTCGGAATATCGCCGGCTTTCGGCCCGCCGCCGCCCGGGGGGAACGGCGCCGGATCGGGATTGTCGAACTCGCCGCTCTGGTCGGACGCGCGGCTCGTGAAGGTGAGCGGGTTCCCGACGACCGTGTCGTCACCCTTCTCGACGGTGCCCCTGGTGTTGTAGAGGGTGAACGCGGTGGTCACGGGGCCGGTGGCCGTTCCGCCGGCTGGAAGATCGGTCCAGTGGTCGCCCGCGCCATAGTTGCCGCTGCCGGCAGGGTTGGACCCCGTTGCGCAGAAGACCGGATCGAACAGATGGACTCGTCCGTTGGAGCCGCCGACTTCGACGATGTAGTCGTAGCCCTCGGGGTTGTAGTCCGGGTTCACGGTGCCTGATCCAGTGAAGTACCAGCGAGGCGCGTAGCGATCGCCGTTACGCCGGACGCCGCCAGCCGTGAAGATCGCCCCCCAGAAGCCCTGGCTCGTCGGTGCGACGGTCTCGCCCGGAGGGGTCGGCACCGGGACCGTGATCGGCGTGTAGGTGATCGGGCCGGGAACCATCTCGTGGTAGGTGACCCGGACCTCGAGCGTGTCCACGGAGGCGGTCCGGTCTGCGCCGCAGGAGAGCTTGTTCCACGTCAGGCGGGCCCGGAAGTTGGCATTCGTGAAGCTCGAGAACGCCCATGAGCCGGGCCGCTGCCAGGCGGCAAGGCTCGACGCGCTGCCGATCGGGTACAGCGCCTCGGTGGTCGTGATGTTCTGGTTCGCCGATAACGTCGTCCAGGCCAGCCCGTTGTTCCACGAGAGGTTCGTTTGGAGCTGACAGCCGGTGGTCGGGGTGTCAGCCCCGGTGCTGAGCGCGCGGTACCGGACCTCGATTCCCTCGATGACGGCCCCGGTCGGGATCGCGTCCGGTCCGGTCGTGAGGCCGAATTGTCCCCACTGCTGGACCGATCCATCGGCCGCGGCGCTGATCGCATAGCTGTCGTTGTCCAGATCATCGGCGCGATCGGGATTGGTCCAGTCCCCGGCCGGGGTCGCGCCGGGCGGACTCCAGTCTGTCTGTTGGGTCGGCCCAGGCTCATCCGGACCCTGGACGGCATCGAGTTTCTCGAACGTGCCGACGCCATACCACTGCTGCGGGCTGCCCATCTTGAGTGGCCGGTTGTACTCGGCGTGGGCCGTCCGCGTCACATCGAATGACGTCAGGCCGACGACCCGCATGAAGAACATCCCGACCGGCGCCTTGATGGTGACGTTCATCCTGTATGGATTCACCAGGGCGTCCGTGCTCGGGCTCACGACGACTCCGCCGCCCGGAATAAAGCCGTTCCGTTTCGCCTCTCGCAGCGCGAGCGCGCTCCCGGTCCCAGGATCGTTCGGCAGGGCAACCGCCCCAGCCAGGGCGGCTGCGTCGGCGGCCCGCTGGATCCTCAAGGCGCTCGACCACAGCCAGCTGAGATCGATGACGACGGCCATCATCAGCGTCATCAGGAGCATCGCGCCGGCGAAGATGACGATGACCTGACCCCGGCTGTGAGGGCGCGACGCGCCCGTCGCGAGATCCTCAGCCATCCTGGAACGGCTCCAGGGCCATGGTCGTACGGTCCGTGATCTGCAGGGTTCCGGCGCCGGCCACCTTCAGCAGCGTGCCGAGCGGCGTGATGGAGTGGTACTCATAGATCACCTTCACACCGACCGATTCGGTGTTCGGGAGCACGTTGATCCTGGAGCACGCATCCCAGTTGGTCCCGCCGCTGCGCTTGAACTTGAGATTCGCGCCGTCGACCACGGGGCCCGTGCCGGTGACGCCGTCGGGAGCGAGTGCCGGCGTCCATGTGTTGACCATGCCGGGCGTCTCGTTGCCATTGAGGTCCGCCTTGTAGATCCGTATCTCCGTGACCTGACCCGGCGGCACCTGCGAGCCGGGTGAGGTGATGACTCGCTGGACCGCGGCGATGATGATGTCGTCGACGTTCTCCGGGTCGCTCGCGGCACAGGGGACGGAGTCCGTCCCGTCCGCCAGCGCAGCCCCCACCCGCGCGCCTTCACGGGTCGCGTACTCGAGGGTGAGGTGGTGCGAGAAGGCAAACCCGAATTCCAGCATCCCGAACAGGACGACCATGAAGGCCGGAAGGAGGATCGCGAACTCGACGAGGCTCTGGCCTCGCCCGCCGGCTGCCTCGGCGGCGGGTCCCGAGCGGCGCCCTCACAGCACCGGCTCCATCCGCATGATGTTGCTCTTGACCAGGGTTGTCGTGGCGCTGGAGCCACCGAAGATGCTGCCCAGCGGGGTATGCCAGCCGTACTCGTAGGTCACCTTGACGCCGACCTGGTCGACGCCGACCTGGCCGGCCTGGCAGCCCGCCAAGCGCGGGCATCGCGCCAACGGCGGGTACGAGGAGCCGGGGTCGACCACGTAGGGGACCGACAGGGTCCCGCCGCCGGGCAGGGTGCACGACGTCGTGCCGCCGCCGCGCGAGTAGGTCGTCCGGATTCCGCTCTCATTCCCGGCGCGATCAGCCCGGAAGATGTCGACCGTCGTGATGAGGCCCCGGTCGGCGGGTGCACTGACGCTCTGCTCGACCGCGTTGAGGATCAGGCAATCGGCACGAGCCAGGTTGCCCGCCTCGGCGGCGACCAGCGATGCCTCGCGGCTCGCGAAGTTGATCGCGAGGAAGGAGTTGAACAGGAACCCGAACTCGACGACCGCCATGAGGATCAACATGAAGAGCGGCAGCACGAGCGCGAACTCGACCAGCGTCTGGCCACGTGATCGCCACCGGCGGCGGTCGGTCGACCGCGGGCGGCGGTCGGTCGACCGCGGGCGGCCCCTCTGCATGGATCGCGACAACGAAAAACGTTCCCCCTGGAATGGCGCGCGCACACACGGTGCGGTTAGGTGCGGTTAGGAGCGTAGCCGGAGCCGCCTTACGATCCAGTTTGCAGAGCGTCGGGAGGTGCGATGGGCCGGCGGCATCGTCAGGGCGCCTTGGGGTCGACGAACCGGCAGCGAGGGCGAACCGGACAGCGCCCGCACTCCGGCTTCTGGGCGTGGCAGATCCTGCGGCCATGCTGGATGAGATTGACGTGCGCCTCGTACATCTCGTCGGGCGCGAACACACCCAGGAACAGGTCGTGGGCCTGGTCGATCGTCGCCTTCGGCGGGAGGAGGCCGATCCGGCGCGACACCCGCTCGACATGCCGGTCGATCGGCATGAGCGGAACCCCGAAACAGAAGAGCATGACGATCGACGCGGTCTTGTTGCCGATTCCGTCGATGCTCGTGAGCCATGCTCGCGCCTCGAGCGGGGACATCCCGGCGAGGAATTCCAGCGAGTAGTCGCCGCGCTCCTCGCGGATCCGGCGGAGCGTCGCCTGGAGGCGCGGCGCCTTCTGGTTGGCGAGGCCGCCGGGACGGATCACGTTGGTGAGCTCGGCGATCGGCGCGAACTCGACGGCGGTCCAGTCGGGAGGTGAGCCCTCGGGCAGCCCGAAGCCGCCCCAGCCGGGACCCGGCAGATGAGCCTCGGCCGGCAACCCGCTCGGGTAGGCGTCGCGCAGGAACTGGAACGCGATCTCCGCGTTCGTGTCGGCGCTGTTCTGGGTGAGGATCGTCAGGATCAGCTCGCTCGTCGGGTCGAGGCGGCGCTGCCACTCCGGCCGGCCGTACGTCTCGGCCAGCCGATCGAGGACGTAGCGGACCAACCCGGGACGGTATCGCTCGAGCCGCTTGGCGTAGCTCCGCCCGGGATCGGTGAACTTCCGCTTCCTGGGCCGGGGCCGTCGCGCCCGCGGGACGCTCTCAGTCACCGTTTCGCCTCCCCGATTGTCACAAGCCGGGCCACACGCTCGCCGCAGCGGACGACCGGGTCCGCGCCCGCGGCCATGGCCTCCTCCACGCTTCCGGGCCGCTCGGTCACCGGCACGACGATCGCCCCGAGCACCGCGAGGGCCGCGATCCCCTCCGGGGTGATGCCGCCGCCGACGGCGATGCACGCGACGCCGGCGGCCGCGGCCCGCCCGGCAACGCCCAGCGCCGTCTTGCCGTAGGCCGTCTGCGCGTCGATCCGCCCTTCGCCGGTGACGACCAGGTCCGAGACCGCGAGCTTGCCCGCCAGGTCGGTCTCGTCCATCACCAGGTCGACGCCCGGGACCAGGTCGACCGACGCGAGGTGGCCGGCGAGCGCCAGCATCGCAAAGCCCGTTCCACCGGCCGCACCCGCGCCGGGGATGTCTCGCACGCGCCGGCCGGTCGCAGCTTCGAGGGCGTCCGCGTAACGGGCGAGGCGGGCATCGAGCACGGCGACGTCCTCCGCGCTCGCCCCCTTCTGCGGACCGTAGGTCGCTGCCGCTCCGCGGTCCCCGAGGAGCGGGTTCGTGACGTCGCAGGCGATCCGCAGCGCGACCTCCCCGAGCCGCGGGTCCAGGCCGGACAGGTCCACCCCATCATCCGCGTTAAACCGGGCGCCGAGCGCCTCGAGGATCCCGGCTCCGCCGTCGTTCGTGGCGCTGCCGCCGATCCCGAGCGTGATCCGCCGCACGCCGGCATCGAGCGCCGCCCGCATCACCTCGCCCGTGCCCCGGGTCGTCGCTCCGAGTGGATCGCGCTCGTCGGCGGAGAGGCGCGACAGTCCGGACGCCTCGGCAAGCTCGACGACACCGCGCACGCCATCGATCGATCGCAGCCAGCGAGCCTGGATCGTCCGCCCGATCGGATCCGTTGCATCCGTGGCCTGCCACTGCCAGCCCCCGGCCGCCTCGATCGCAACGAGCGTCCCCTCGCCGCCGTCGGCGAGCGGCGAGAGCAGCAGGACGTCGTCGGGCCGAGCCCGCGCCCAGCCGTCGGCGAGTGCCCGGGCAACCTCGACCGACGTCAGCGAGCCCTTGAACGAGTCGGGCGCGAACAGAACCGTGCGAGGAGCCGACACTCGTCCGTGGACGCTCAGCGGCCCGCTGGCTCGAGCTCCGGCGCGGGCGCGGCCTCGGCGAGACCCGCCGCCCGACGCCGCTCGAGGTACTCGGGGATCCGGATCATCGGCGGGCGTTCCTGGTCCGCGAGCTCGATGACCTCCAGCGACAGCCTGCCCTTGCCGGAGCGCGGCAGCTTCATCGTGGAGCCGAGCTCGGCAAACAGGCGCGCCTTGCGTCGCTCCTCGAGCCGCTTCATCACGGCCTGGAGGATGACGAATGACATCTTCGAGAGGCCTTCGAGCTCCTGGTTGCGGTGGATCCGACGCTCGAGATCGACCTGGCCGAGCCCCTCGAGCCCGACCCGCTCCGCGGTGTCGATCAGGTGACCGATCTCGACCGCGTAGCCGGTGAAGAACGGGATCGACTCGAGAAGCGCCCGACGCCCGGCGTACTCGCCGGCCAGCGGCTGGATGAGCCCGGACAGCTCCGGATAGAAGAGGTTGATCAGCGGCCGGGCGACCAGTTCCGTGACCCGGCCGCCGCCGCCCTCCTTGAGCACGCCATCCGACACGATCGGGCGCTGGTAGTAGCCCTTGACGTACTGGAGGCGCGGCTCGTGGAGGAGGGGACCGACCGTCCCGTAGACCATCCGCGGGTGCCAGTTCCGGACGTCGGTGTCGGCCCAGACGATGATGTCGCCGCTCGTCTCGTAGACGGACTTCCAGAGCGCCTCGCCCTTGCCCTTGAACGATCCGTAGCGGGACAGGATGTCCGGATGCTGGACGACGCGGGCGCCCTCGGCCTCCGCGATCTCCCGCGTCCGGTCGGTCGACATCGAGTCGATGACGAGGATCTCGTCGATGAGCGGTACCCGGCCCATCATCTCGCGCATCGCCCGTCGGACGATCGGCCCGATCGTCTCCTCCTCGTCGAGGGTGGGCAGGACGAGCGAGATCGTGAGGCCCTGCTTCTCCTTGAGCTGGACGAGGCGCCGCAGGTCGGAGAACTCGGCGTGGTGGAAGTTCGCCTCGCCGAACCAGCGCTCGACCCTCGCCGGGACGGCGCGTGCCTCCTCGGCCGCCCGGTCGGCCGCGGCGAGGGTCTCGGCCCGCGAGGCCAGCTGCTCGAACGTCTGGCGACCGATCATCTCGCGGGTCTTGACGACGATGACGGTCGGCCTGGCACGGGCCGCAATCGCCTCGGGCAGGGCGCCGAACAGGTAGGCCTCGCCGTCGCTGCCGGCCGGCTGGGCCGACGCGCCCATGACGACGAGGTCCGCCTTGTCGGCCTCGCGGAGGATCGCGTTGCGGACGTTCGCGGCCTCGCGGACGATTCCCTCGGCCTTGCCGCGGATGTGCTGGCGGAGGAACTGGGCGAGGGCGTGCTCCGCCTGTGCACGGACCGCGAGCGTGATCCCGGGCGGGACGAAGTGGAGGACGCTGACCTTGGCGTCGTGCCGCCGGGCGATCGCATCGGCATACCGGACGGCCAGCTCCGCGTGGGGACCGCCGCGGACCGGGACGATGATCCGCCGGATGTCCTTCGAGCCGCGCTGCTTGACGACGGCGATATCGGCCGGCGAGTCGCGGACGACCTCGTCGATCGTGGGCGAGAAGACCGACGGGCCCGTCCCGTCGCGTCCCGCCGGCGCCTTGCCGCCCCAGCCGAAGATGATGAGGTCGGCCTCCTGCTCCGCCGAGGCCTCGATGATCCCCTCCGCGGCATGCCTGCCGATCCTCACGATCGGGTGGATCGCGGTTCCCTCGGGCGCGAAGTCGAGGACGCGCTGGAGGAGCCGCCGGGCGTGCCTGGCACGGGTCGCCCCCTCGGACAGCGGCATTCCCTCCGGCACCTCGACGATCCCGAGCGCCGTCAGCTCGCCGGCCCGCGGTTCGAGGAGGTCGGCGCCCAGCCGGATCAGCTCCTCGGCGGTGGCCGGGTTCGCGACCGGGATGAGGATCCGCGCCGGCAGCGGTGGCCGGCCGGTCACGCGGGGATCTCCGCCTTCGTCGCCGCACGCCAGCGCTCGACGAGGTAGGGCTTGAGGAGCTCGAACTCGCGAGCCTGGCGCTCGACGCGCTCCTCCGCCTGGTCGGTCGTGACGTGGCGGTTCTCGATGATGAAGCTGCCGACACGGCCGAAATAGACCGGGACGAGGGCCGCGACGAGTGACTCGATCGGCGGTTCCGACGAGCGCGCCGCGATGACCAGGTCATAGATCAGCCGCGCCCACGTGTCGTCCGGGAAGTGGAACGCGGCGAGCGCGTCGGCCATCTCGACGGTCGGGACGACGGCGGACGAGCCATCCCCGCCGATCCCGAGCTTGGCGCGGGCCGCGTCGATGAGATGCCCGGCCTCCTTGGCGAGGACCATGACCGTGTCGAAGTTCTCCGGGGCGAACATCCCCCGCCACGTCTCGGCGAGCGTCAGCGAGCCCTGGTGGAATTCCGAGAGCAGCCGGATCGTGTTCACCTCGAGCGGCGGGGGATCGATGATTCGCTCGAATCCGTATGCCGGGACGTCGTGGCTGCCGCGGATCTGCAGCCAGTCGTCGGGGTGGGTCGCGGCGAGGCGGAGGATCGTCGCGACGACCTGGCGGAACATCGGCCCGAGGTCGGCGCCCGGGTCCTTCGGGTCGTGGACCTTTGCCCCGAGCCGGGCCTGGCAGACCGCGAAGCCGCCGGTGAGTGCCGATGTCGTCATCCAGATGTCGATTCCGAACCGGCTGATGTCCTCCGTCCAGTCGTCGAGTTTCAGGTAGTGCTGCACGAGGTCGCCGGAGACCCCGAAGTCGCCGCCGATCGGCTGGCGGATCCGGTGGCCGTAGAGCGCGCGGGTCAGCGGGTAGGTGACCGTGTTCGTGATCGTGCCGTCGTACTTGTACCGGGCGTAGAGCGGCGCGACGTAGTCGTAGCCGCCCTTGAGGATCGGCCCGGCGAGGAGCTCGATCCACTCGGGGATGATCGAGCGAAGATCGGAGTCCACGACGACGAGCGCCTGGACGTCGAGGGCGGCGGCGATCTCGAAGATCGTCCGGAGGGCGGCTCCCTTGCCACCCACGCCGTCGATCTCCGGGTAGGTCAGGCTGACCCGGTCGAGCTTGTTCGTCGGCCGGACGAGCAGGATCTGCTCGATGTAGTCCGGCGGCTCCGTCTCGACGACGACACGGCCGGTCCCGTCCGGCGAGCCCGCATCACTGTTGACGAGGACCGGCTTCAGGTCCGGGAAGTACTGGACGAGGCCCGCCTGCGCGGCACGCACGACGTAGCCGATCGTGGCCGCATTCTTGAAGCTGGGGATGCCGACCATGATGTCGGCTCGGCCGAGGCGTGAGATCTCGTCTCGCACCGCCGGGGAGAGCACAGTGGGCACCCGACCACCGTACCACCTCAGACCAATGGCGTCGGCGGAGCTCCGCCTTGGACTTCGGTGGGCCGGCCGGAGGTCAGCCCTCGCCGATGCGAGCCACTTTTCAGCGGCGGGGCAGCTCCCCGATGGCCCATTGCGGGTTCGTCGAGCCCGGGGTGTAGTGGCTGTTCGCGCCCTTGTAGGCCAGCCGGCTGAACCCGAACGACCGCCACGACCCGACCCACGTGTCGATCGGCGGGCGGACGAACGTGCCGCGACGCACGAGATGCGATTCGCCGACGACCGACTCCAGGATCCGCTTCCGCTCGAGCAGCGGGACCGCGAGCATCGGCTGGTCGTCGAGCCAGAGGAGGTCGACGACGACGATGGCGACGTCCGTATCCGGCGGGGGCGGCTCGCGCCCGATCGTGTCGACCGGCGGAAGCTTGCTCCGCCTGCGAAGCCGGGCGATCGAACCGAACCAGAGCTGCCCGATCGTGGGGGCGGCATTCGTCCGCTCGTCGCGCTCCCGATAGGCGACGGCGGCCACGCCCTGGATCGGCTGGTGGGTCAGGTACCCGTCAACGAGGACCTGGTCCGCCCGGCTCGCCTGGGCGAGCTCCGTCGCGACGGCCTCGAAATCCTCGATCGGGTCGCCGTCGAGATCGCGAATCGTGACCTGGCCTCGGTCGACGAGGGCGAGGACGCGCAGGCCCGACCAGACCGGCTCGATGATCGGGTCCTCGACCTCCGTCGATCGACCCTCGCTGAACTGCTGGGGCCGCCATGCCGCGGCCGCCGAACGAGCGTCGATCGCCCGGGTTGCCCGGTCGGTTGTGGTCATGGCGCGATCGTACAACGGGCCGCCGTCCGGTCGCGCAACGGCAGGTGGGGCAATCTATGATCGGCGGCGTGACGGGTGCCGGTCTCCCGAACGGTCTGGCGAGGAGCCGCGGCGGGCTCGGGGCCCTGACGCCGAGTGGACGGGCGGTCGTCCCGGTCGCGTGGGCGCTCTACGACTTCGCCAACACGATCTTCAGCTACGCGATCGTGTCCTACGCGATCGGCCTCTGGCTCGTCGACGATGCCCGGTTCGGCGAAGGTGACGGCAACCTGGCGTTCAGCCTGGCGATCGCGGCCAGCGTCGGGCTGAACGCGATCGTGTCCCCGATCCTCGGCGCGCTCAGCGATCGCGGCGGCGGCCGCCGCCTGCCGTACCTGCTGTTCTTCACGCTGCTCTGCATAGTCCCGACCGCGTTCATCGGCTGGAGCCCGCCGCTCGCCGGCCTGCTCCTCTTCGTCGTCGCGAACTTCGGCTACCAGGCGGCACTCATCTACTACGACGCGACGCTCCGGACGGTGAGCTATCCCGCGACGAGGGGAAAGCTGTCCGGGATGGGCGTCGCGATCGGTTACTGCGGCACGATCTTCATCGGCATCCTGATCTTCGCGCTCAGCCTGCCGGTGGAGAGCGTCTTCCTCGCGGCGGCCGCGCTGTACGGGCTCTTCGCGATCCCGCTGTTCCTCGCCGTTCGCGAGCCGTCGATCCCCGGCGCCCAGGGACCGACGCTGCGCGAGGCGGCGGCCGCGATGACCCAGCTCGCGACGACGATCCGGCACGCGCGGACCGTTCCCGGTCTCGGCCGGTTCCTGCTCGGCCGGTTCTTCTACTCGGACGCGGTGAACACGATCATCGTCGTCATGGCGATCGTGTCGACGGAGGCGATGGGCCTCAGCAAGACCGTGGCCAATCTCATCCTGCTGTCGCTCGCCGTCGTCGCCGTCCTCGCCAGCTTCGGCTGGGGGTCCCTCGTCGATCGGCTCGGCCCGAAACGAACGCTCATGATCGTCCTGGCGTCGTGGGCGGTCGGCCTGGTCCTCGGGGGCGTCTCGCTGGGGGTTCCGGGCACGCCAGGGCTGGTCATGTTCCTCGTCGCCGGCGCCATCCTCGGCAGCGGGCTGGGCGGCGTGCAGGTCGCCGACCGGGTCCTGATGGTCCGCCTCGCGCCGCCGGCCCAGCTCGGCGAGTTCTTCGGGCTGTACGGCCTGGTCGGCAAGGGCTCGCAGGTGATCGGCCAGCTGCTCTACGGCGCGATCCTGTTCGTGCTCCTGTCGTCCCTTGGAGTCGGCGCCTACCAGGTCGCGGTCCTGAGCCTGCTCGTCACGATGCTCATCGGGGCGTGGCTGGTGGCGCCCGTGAGCGACCGCTGGAGCGGCTCCGGCGAGGTGCCCGCCGCGACGCCGCCGCCGGAGCGGCTGATCCCCGCGACGGCCCCGATCGAGCCTCGCTGAGCCGACGGCCCTGCGCGCCGCCCGGCTGACCAGCGCCGGCGCCGCTCAGTCGTCTGCGGGCCGGTGGATCGGGTCGTGGCGCTCCTTGCCACAGCCGGGGACGGCGCAGCGGGTCGAGCGCAGGTAGTTCGCCGTGGTCGCGAGCATGTTCACCTGGCTCCCGCCGTATTGGGAGCCGCCACTGGCGAATGCCGCGATTCCCGGGTCGTTGGTCTCACGGAACGGGTGGGACTGCTCGGCGTCCTTGCCGCTGTTGCCGGATCGTCGCAGGTGCGCCATGTGTCATACCCCCAATTCTGTCGCCGTCCAGCCGACCTTGGCGCTCCGCGCCTGGTCCGTCAAGTGCCGGGCGACCTGTCGGCGCGATCCTCAGTCGGGGTACCCGTCGGGGTGCGTGCGCCGCCACTCCCAGGCCGAGCCAACCATCTCGTCGAGCGTCGAGCGCGCGGCCCGCCAGCCGAGGACCTCCCGCGCGCGCACCGCCGACGCGACGAGGACCGCCGGATCGCCCGCCCGTCGCGGCCCGATCGTGTGGGGGATCGGCCGGCCGACGACCCGCTCGGCTGCGGCGAGGACCTCCTTGACGCTGAAGCCGTCGCCGCTGCCGAGGTTGCAGACGAGCGGCGCGGCCGTCCGCTCGTCGTCGGGCGCCGTCGCCTCGAGGGCGAGCAGGTGGGCGTCGGCGAGGTCGGCGACGTGGATGTAGTCGCGGATGCACGTCCCGTCGGGCGTCGGGTAGTCGTCGCCGAAGACCGTTACCGGGCGGGCTCCCGGGGCGACGGCGCGGAAGAGGTTCGGGATCAGGTGCGACTCCGGATCGTGGTCCTCGCCGCGCGCCCCAGTCGCCCCCGCAACATTGAAGTAGCGCAGCGTGACCGAGCGGAGCCCGTACGCCCGGCCATAGGCACCGAGTGCCGCCTCGAACGTGCGCTTCGTCTCGCCGTACGTGTTGATCGGGCTGGTCGGGGCGTCCTCCGGGATCGGTGTCGACTCCGGGATGCCGTAGACAGCCGCCGTGGAACTGAAGACGAACCGCCCGATCCCGGCCAGACGAACCGCCTCGAGGAGCGCCACCCCGCCTGCCACGTTGTCCCGGTAGTACTTCGCCGGGTCCTCGATGGACTCACCGACGAGCGACCGGGCAGCGCAGTGGAGGATCGCATCGATCCGCGCGTTCTCGAGGAGGTGCGCCAGCCCATCGCGGTCCGCATAGCTGCCGATCTCGAGCCTTGCGGCGTCCGACACGGCGGATCGGTGACCGGTCGACAGGTCGTCGAGGACGACGACCTCGTGCCCGGCGGCCGCAATGACATCGACCGACACCGATCCGACGTAGCCGGCCCCGCCGGTCACCAGGATGCGCACGAAATCCTCCCGTCACTGGCGGTCATCATCGCGATCGACGGCCCCCGCCGAGCAGGCGCCTGATCACGCCCGGTCGGTCAGACTTCCGTCGCGACGGCGATGCCGGAGCGGGCACCGCCTCGGGCCCGGGAGGCGCTCCGACCTCCGCGACCTCGGGTGGTGTCTCGCCACGGCCCTCCATCACCTCCGCGAGGCGCATGACGAGGTGCTTTGCGGCCGGGTTGTCCGGGTCGATCGCCAGTGCCGCCCGCCCGTGGAGGTACGCCGTCGCGTCGTCGCCGCGTTCGAGAGCGACCCGGGCAAGGCCCATGACCGCGATCGAGTTCCTGGGGTCGCTCTCGCGGACGACGCGATAGAGTCGCTCGGCCTGGTCGACGAGGCCGTGGGTGAGCGCGCGCTCGGCCTCGACCAGCGTCTCGATCATCGGTCCGGCGCGACGAGGTCGCGAGCGATCAGGAGGAGTGCCGGAGCGTCGTTGAGGGCAGGGTCCTCGATGACCCGCTCGACCAGGGTCTCGAGAATTCGTCCGAGCTGCGGCCCGGGCTTCAGCCCGAACTCATCGATCAGGTCGTTGCCATCGATCGCCAGGGCAAACCGGTCCAGGACCGGGCCGGCCGCCAGCTCGGCCGCGACCCGGGCGCGGAACTCGTCGAGGCCGCCCGCGGCAGGCGGCACGCCGCTCCCGAGATTGTCGGCCTCGCGGAGCGCAAAGAGCTCGTCGAGCGCGTCGCGACCGACCTTGCCGATGAAGCGCCGGACGGCCGAGTCGCTCCACGTGGGCTCGTACTTGAACATGTGGTGGCGGACGAGATGGGTCACGCGCTCCGTCACGATCCGCGGCTCATGGAGCCCGTCGAGGAGCCGGCGCGCCGTCTCCGCGCCGACGACCTCGTGGCCGTAGAAGTGGCCCTCGGCCTGGGTCGCCGGCTTGCCGATATCGTGGACGAGCGCGGCGAGGCGCACGACCGGGTGCGGCGCGGCCGCGTCGAGCGTTCGCATGGTGTGGTCCCAGAGGTCGTCGCCCTCGATCTTGTTCTGGGGGACGCCGCGCTGGGCAGCGAGGTCGGGCGAGATGCCCTCGAGCAGCCCGGTATCGGCCATGAGCCTGAGCCCGACCGACGGCCGCTCCGCGGCGAGCAGCTTGCCGAGCTCCGCGGCGATGCGCTCGCCCGACAGGTGCGCCACGAGCGGCGACCGGATCCGGATCGCTGCCAGCGTCGGCGGGTCGATGGCGAATCCGAGCGTCGTCGCGAGCCGTATGGCGCGGACCATCCGGAGAGCGTCTTCCTCGAATCGCGTCCCCGGCTCGCCGACCGCCCGCAGGACCCGGGCGGCCACGTCGGCCCGGCCGCCGAACGGATCGACGAGCGACGGCCGGAGCCCCGAGTCAGGCGGGGATCCGGCGACCGGCGTCGCTCCCCAGGCCATCGCGTTGACCGTGAAGTCCCGGCGGGCAAGGTCCGACTCGAGCGACGTTCCGAACTCGACCCGATGCGGCCGGCGGAAGTCGGCATAGTCATGGTCGGTCCGAAAGGTCGTGATGGCGTACTCATCTCGGTTGCGGCGGACCGCGACGGTCCCGAACCGGTTCTCGTAGACCGCGGCCTCGAAGATCGCCACCGTCTGTTCCGGCAGGGCGTCGGTGGCCAGGTCCCAGTCGTCTGCCGCTCGTCCGAGGAGGATGTCGCGGAGCGAGCCACCGACGACGTACGCGGCGTGACCGGCCGCCCAGAGCGTCCGAAGGAGATCCATGACCGGCTCGGGCACCGCATCGCCCATCGACGCCGGGTCGAGAGCCCGCGCCCCTGCCGAGTTCAGTTCCGACCCAGGAACAGGTAGGTCCGCCACGCCTCGTTGCGGTCGTCGGCGAGGTACGGCGTGAACAGCGAGTACACGTCGCTGCGCGGCTCGAACGGCGGCCGCTGGAGCCGGTATCGGGCTTCGTCGATCGTCTTGCCGCCCTTCCGGTGATTGCACGCCTTGCACGCCGTGACGAGGTTCTCCCACGTGTGGCCGCCGCCGCGGTGCCGGGGAACGATGTGGTCGAGCGTCAGGTCGTGTGTCTGCCGGCCGCAGTACTGGCAGGTGTGCCGATCCCGGGCGAAGATCTCGCGCCGCGACAGCTTGACGCGTGGCCGGGGCCGCCGGATCTGGTACTGCAGCCGGATCACGGACGGGGCGCGAAAGGACGTCCGCGGCGTCCGGATCACCTGGTGGTCGTACTCGATCACTTCGGCCTTCTCGCCGAACACGAGCCGAAACGCTCGTGGCAGGTTGCAGACGTTGAGCGGCTCGTAGTTCTGGTTCAGCACGAGGACCACGCCGTCCATTCGGGCGCGATGGTAACAGGACCACCCGCAGACTTACGATCGGCCCGTCGCGGCGCCCGTCGCCGGATCCCAGCCGCCGGCCTGTCCGACCTTGCTGGCGAGCGGCCGGCCGAGCGCGCCGGCGATGAAGCGTGCCGCCTGGAGGACCCTGTCGAGGCGCACGCCGTGCTCGTAGCCGAGCCCGTCCAGGAGGTAGACGAGATCCTCGGTGGCGAGATTCCCCGCCGCGCCCGGGGCGTACGGGCAGCCACCCGTCCCACCCGTCGCGGAGTCGAAGCAGCGAACGCCCGCTTCCAGCCCGGCGACGACGTTGGCGAGCGCGGTCCCGCGGGTGTCGTGGAAGTGGAACGCGATGCGATTCACCGGGATGCCGCCCTCGATCGCCAGGCGGGCCAGCTCGCCGACCTGGCTCGGGACGCCGACCCCGATCGTGTCGCCGAAGCAGATCTCCTCGGCGCCGAGCTCGAGGAGCCGGAGCCCCACGTCGACCGCGCGGCGGGGTTCGACCGCGCCGCTGTACGGGCAGCCGAACGCCGTCGAGACGTACCCGCGCCGCCACCAGCCGAGCTCGGCGGCACGGGCGAGGACCGGAGCGAAGGCGTCGAGCGACTCAGTGACGGTCATCCCGATGTTGCGATGAGTGAACGCGTCCGACGCGGCGGTGAAGACCGCGATCGCGTCGGCGCCCGCGGCCTCGGCCCGGCCGAGGCCGCGGAGATTCGGGACGAGGACCGGATATCGGACGCCGGGATGACGCGGGAGGCCCGGCAGGAGCTCGTCCGCATCGGCGAGCTGCGGAATCGCCGCCGGCGATACGAACGACGTCGCCTCGATCTCACGGAGGCCGGCGGCGACGAGGAGCTCGACATACCGCCGCTTCGTTGCCGTCGGGACGGCCGTCGGCTCGTTCTGGAGGCCGTCGCGCGGCCCCACCTCGTAGATCCTGACGGGGTCCGCTCGAACGGCCACTGGCTCGGTCAGCCCTGCGGCGGGGTCATCGCCCGCTCGAGGGCGGCGATCCTGACCTCGATGCGGCCGATCTCGTCGACCGCGGCGCGGTGAGCGTCGCTGCCGAGCGGCGCGGCGTTGCGCTTCCGTCGCGCCTCCGCGTGGCGGTCGAGGAGCTCCTCGCGGCTCGCCGGCAGCGTGGCGTCCACCGTCGCCGCGTGACCGTGCGCCCTGGCCGGAGCGTGGCCGCCAGCATGACCGCCGGCCGTGTCCGCCTGCTTCTTTGCCCGGTTCGTGTCGTGCTTCGCCATCGATCCTCCTGCCATCCCGCGGTAGGGTAGCGCGCCTCGGCGCTCAGCCTTCGATCGTCGCGAGGCGCTGGCCGCGCGTCACCTGGTCACCGGGTCCGACCTCGAGGTCGGTCACCCGACCGGGGATCGGTGCGGCGACGACATGCTCCATCTTCATTGCCTCGAGCGTCGCAACGGGGTCACCGGCCGCCACGGCCTCGCCGGCCGCGACGTGGACCGTGATCACCGAGCCGGGCATCGGAGCGACGAGGTCGGCAGAGCCGCCGGCATGGGCGTGGGCCGCCGCGGCCCGGGCGGCTCGATCGACATCCGGCGGAGGGGCGACGCGGAACGCCACCGACCGGCCGCCGACGTCGACATGCACGACGTCGCCGGCGAGGATCGTCGCAGCGGTCGCATCCGCTGCCGCGTCTGCGTCTGCGTCGCCGATGCCGACGGCGCGCTCCGTGCCCTCGGCCGCGAGCCGGATCGTCCCGACACCGTTGAGACGCCAGCCGCCGGCGCTCAGGACCCGCGCGGCGGTCGCCCAGGCCGCGTCGGGGATCCGGGATCGCTCCGGCCAGTCGTCGGGCGGCCATATTCGTTCGAGGGTGTCGATCCGGGCCTCGCCGCCCGTGACCGCCGGCTGGTGGACGAGCCAGCGCAGGAACCGGAGGTTGGTCACGAGACCCAGCACGATCGTCCCGTCGAGCGCGGCCCCGAGTCGGGCGAGGGCCTCCGCCCGATTCGGGCCATGGGCGACGATCTTGGCGAGCATCGGGTCGAATCGGCCCGTGATCTCGTCGCCGGCCTCCACGCCGGCGTCCACGCGGATGCCGTCGCCACTCGGCCACCGGAGCGATTCGATCCGGCCCGTGACCGGCAGGAACCCGGCCTCGGCATCCTCGGCGTAGAGCCTCACCTCGATCGCGTGGCCGGCAGGCCGGACGTCGTCCTGTCCGAAGCCGAGGGGCTCGCCGGAGGCGATCCGGACCTGGTCCTCGACGAGGTCGCGGCCAGTGACCGCTTCCGTCACGGGGTGCTCGACCTGGATGCGCGTGTTCATCTCGAGGAAGAAGAACTCGTTCCGATCGTCCAGCAGGAACTCGCACGTTCCGACGCCTTCGTAACCGACCGCGCGACCCAGGGCGAGAGAGGCGTCGGCGAGCCGCCGCCGGGTCGCGGCGTCGACGCCGGGTGACGGCGTTTCCTCGAGGATCTTCTGGTGGCGCCGCTGGATCGAGCAGTCGCGCTCGCCGAGGTGGACGGCCGCTCCGAACGAGTCGAACACGAGCTGGACCTCGACGTGTCGCGGGCCCTCGACGAATCGTTCGAGAATGAGCCGGTCGTCGCCGAATGCCGTGTGCGCCTCCCGCCTGGCCGAGGCGAGCGCGGCTGCGAGGCGGTCGACCGAATCCACGATCCGGATTCCCTTGCCGCCCCCACCGGCGACCGGCTTGACCAGGATCGGGGGGCCGATCGCGGCGGCCGCGGCGGCGAGGCCCTCGTCGGACTGGTCGATGCCGTCATAACCGGCAACGGTCGGGACACCCAGGTCGCGGGCGAGGCCTCTTGCGGTCGACTTGTCGCCCATCGTCCGGATCGCGTCCGGCGGCGGGCCGATCCAGCGGATCCCGGCTGCCAGGACCGCCTCGGCGAACGGTGCGCTCTCGGCGAGGAACCCGAATCCGGGGTGCAGGGCATCGGCCCCGGCGGCCCGTGCGGCCGCAACCACGGAGTCGATCGCGAGCAGGTCGAGGGCGTCCGGGCCCTCGGTCATCGGAAGGACGACAGCGATGCCGAGCCGATCGGCGGTCCGCGCGATCCGCGCCGCGATCTCGCCGCGGTTGGCGACGAAGATCATCCGGATGGGCGACACCGTGTGCGGCCGCTCCCGCGGCGCGAACGCGTCAATCGCGTCACTTGCGACACGCCACCTTCCGCCGACGCGACGGGCAGGCAGCCTGCCCGTCGCGATCCAGCGCTGAACGCTCCTCGTGGTTGCCCCGATCCGGCGTGCGGCTTCGCTCGGGCTCAGTTCGTCTTTCATTCGTGTCGCGATTGTCGCATACGGCCAAGGCGGCGGCTCGTCGCCGCGGGAGCACGCGGCACGCGGCACGCGGCACGCGAAACACGCGGGCACGCGAAACACGCGGCACGCGAAACACGCGGGGTGCCCGGGCGATGCCGTTGGCTGCATCACGATGCGAGCGAGCGGCCCTCGTGCCGCGGCGCGACCAGGACGATTCGACCCCGACGTGGATCTGGCTCCCGGGAATATGCAGCCAACGGCATCGGCGAGGGGTGCGAGCATCAGCGCGGGGCGAGTGTCAGCGCGGGGCCAGCACCAGCGCGGGGAGAGTGTCAGCTGGCTATTCCTCGGCCTCCGGCTGCCAGGCGGGCCGGCGCTTCTCGGTGAAGGCCCGGAAGCCCTCCTGGGCCTCCTCGCTCACGCGTTGCCGGGCGATGACCCGGGCGGTGTGCCACTTCGAGGAGCCGTGGCCCAATCCTCGAACCTCGCGGACGATCGCCTTGGCCGCCCGGGCGGCCGTCGGCCCGGCGGCCAGGATGTCGGAGATCGCCGCATCGACCGCTCCGTCGAGCGCGGCCTCGCCCTCCACGATCTCGTGGACGATCCCGATGCGCTGCGCGCGCACCGCGTCGAAGCGACGACCACCGGGAAAGAGCGATCGGGCGTGCGTCTCGCCGATCTTGGCGATGACGAACGGCGAGATCACCGCGGGCAGGATTCCCAGCCGCGTCTCCGTGAACCCGAACCGGGCGCCCGCCTCCGCGATCACGAGATCGGCGACCGCACACAGGCCCATGCCGCCGCCGAGCGCGGCCCCGTGGACACGGGCGATGACCGGGACCGGGCAGGTGTCGATCGCCTCGAACATGTCGGCGAGTGCGATCGCGTCCTGTTCATTCCCTTCGACGTCGAGCGACATGGCCGCCCGCATCCACGCGACGTCGGCGCCGGCGCAGAACGACGGGCCCGCGCCCGCCAGGACAACCGCCCGAAGGTCCGCCGGCGTCTCGCGGGCGAGGCCCGCGAACACCGACCGCAAGTCCGCGCCGAGGGACGCGTTGATCGCGTTGTGGACGTCCGGACGGGTCAGCGTGACACGGGCAACGACGCCGCCCGGACCAGTGCGCTCGAGCATCACGAGATCGCTCACGACGGCATCGTAGCGGCCGGTGCCGGGAAGATCGCGGCTCGGCTACATCCGGAAGACGCCGAAACGGGTCTCGGGGATCGGGGCGTGGAGGGCGGCCTCGATGCCGAGGGCGAGGACCCGGCGGGTGTCCAGGGGATCGATCACGCCGTCGTCCCAGAGCCGCGCGGTCGCGAAATACGGGTTGCCCTCGCGCTCGTACGTCTCGAGGATCGGCGCCTCGAAGGCATCGCGCTCGGCGTCGCCGGCAAACGGGCCGCCGACCGTCGAGAGCACGCGTGCCGCCTGCTGGCCGCCCATGACGCTGATCCGGGCGTTCGGCCAGGTCCACAGGAAGCGCGGGCCGTAGGCGCGGCCGGCCATCGCGTAGTTGCCGGCCCCGAAGCTGCCGCCGACGATGACCGTGAACTTGGGAACCTCCGCGCACGCGACGGCGGTCACCATCTTCGCCCCATCCTTGGCGATCCCGCCGGCCTCGTACTCGCGGCCGACCATGAACCCGGTGATGTTCTGGAGGAACACGAGCGGGATCTTGCGTTGCGCGGCGAGCTCGATGAAGTGGGCGCCCTTGAGCGCCGACGCGCTGAACAGGATCCCGTCGTTGGCGATGATCCCGACCGGGTACCCCTCGATGGTGGCGAACCCAGTCACGAGGGTCTCGCCATAGCGCGGCTTGAAGTCGTGGAAGCGGCTGCCGTCGACGAGCCGGGCGATGATCTCTCGGACCTCGACCGGGCGCCGCGGGTCGACCGAGACGGCGCCGTAGATCCCGGCCGGGTCGACGGCGGGCGGCTCCGGCGCAGCCCGGTCCCAGGGCGGCTCGGGACGCCGACGGTTGAGGTTGCGGACAATCGACCGGCCCAGCGCGAGGGCGTGCTCGTCGTCGAGGGCGAGGTGATCGGCGACGCCGGAGATCGTCGTATGCACGTCGGCTCCACCGAGATCCTCCGCGCTCACTTCCTCGCCGGTCGCCGCCTTCACGAGCGGCGGTCCGCCGAGGAAGATCGTGCCGGTGCCCCTGACGATGACGGTCTCGTCGCTCATCGCCGGGACGTACGCCCCGCCGGCCGTCGACGACCCCATGACGAGCGCGACCTGGGGGATGCCGGCGGCCGACATCCGGGCCTGGTTGTAGAAGATCCGGCCGAAGTGATCCCGATCGGGAAAGACGTCGGCCTGGAGGGGGAGAAAGGCGCCGCCGCTGTCGACAAGGTAGACGCACGGAAGGCGGTTCTCGAGGGCGATCTCCTGGGCACGGAGGTGCTTCTTGACCGTCATGGGGTAGTAGGTCCCGCCCTTGACGGTCGCGTCATTCGCCACGATCACGACCCGGGTCCCCTCGATCGTCCCGATGCCGGTCACGATTCCGGCCGACGGGGCCTCGTCCTCGTACATGCCGTTGGCGGCGAGCGGACTCAGCTCGAGGAACGGCGACCCCGGGTCGACGAGCCGGTCGATCCGCTCGCGGACCGGCATCTTGCCGCGCTCGCGGTGGCGGGCGATCGACCGATCGTCACCGCCGGCCCCGCGGCCTGAGACGTCCGACTGCCTGGCGCGAAGGTCGGCAACGAGCGCCGCCATCGCCTCGTGGTTGGCGCGAACCTCCTCGCTGGCGGGATCGAGCCGGCTCCGCAGGACGGGCATGGCCGCGATGATACGTGGGCGAAGGGCACTGGCTGCGCCGCTCGCCCCGTCAGCTGCGGCGCCGAACCGCGACGACGAGGAGGACCATGCCCGTCCCGAACAGCATTGCGCCGACGGCGATCCAGGCTGTCAGATCTGGCGCGACGCATCCCTGGTTCGGTCCTTCATTGAAGCGATTGCAGTCGACGATCGCCCGTGACAGCACTCCCAGCCAGCCCGCGCCGGCACCGACGAGCAGCCCGGACACGCCGGACAGCCGATCTGGACGAGTCACGGCCAGGATCGCGAAGAGCCCCATGACGGCGATGCCAAGGATCGGGAACAGCCAGAACAGGACACCGCCTGCCGCGCCGACGACCAGGCCCGCGAGCCAGTTCGAGCGCCTCATCGCCCGGGGAGGACGTCGCCCAGGGCGGATTCGACTGTCGGGAAACGGAACTCGTACCCGGCGGCGAGCGCCCTCGCCGGAACGGCGACACGGCCGTGCAGGACGATGTCAGCCTGCCCCCAGAGCGCGAGCCGCAGGACGAACGCGGGCATCGGCACGATCGCCGGTCGGTGCATGGCCCGGCCGATGGCCCGCGCGAGCTCACGCTGGGTGGGCACCTCCGGGGCGACCATGTTGAGCGGCCCGGCGATCGAGGCGTCGCGGATCGCCAGGTCGTACAACCCGACCGCGTCATCCACGTGGATCCAGGTGAATCGCTGGCGACCGGAGCCGAGCGGCCCGCCGGCGAACAGCCGGAACGGCAGCAGGAGCAATCGCCATGCGGCCGCCTCCGGGGCGACGATGAGTGCCGTCCGGGCCAGGACGACGCGAACCCCGAGCGCGTCGGCCGCCATCGCCGCGTGCTCCCAGGCGACGACGACGCCCGCGAGGAACGAGTCGCCCGGCGGGGAGTCCTCGGTCAGCTCGCCGTCCCGGCGGTCTCCGAAGATGTCGATGCCGGAGGCGTTGACGAGGACTCGCGGCCGGTCCGGCGCCGGGAGCCGGTTGATGGCACCCACGATGGCGCCCGTTGCTTCGAGTCGACTCCGGAAGATGGCCCGCTTCCGACCGGGCGTCCATGGCCGGCCGCCGATCGAGGCGCCGGCCAGGTTGACGACGGCATCGGCCTTCGCAAGGGCCATCACGAGGTCGTCGCCGACGTTCGGCGGATCCCATCGCGCGGCGGAGGCGCCCGACACCAGCGTCCCGGCGGTCCTCTCGGGATTCCGGGTCAGCACGATGACGTCGTGGCCGTCCTTCAGCCACGATGTCGTCAGCCGGCGCCCAAGGAAGCCGGAGCCGCCGGCGATGACGATCCGCATCAGACTCTCCGTGCTACTCTCATATAGCAAGTTATGACACACGAACACGCTACTGTCAACGCGCACGTTTCAGGCGGCCACGGCGCCGGCGCGCGCAGCGGCGTCCCGGACCCCACGTCGGCCGCCGAAGCGCTCCGCCTCCGGTTCGCCGTCGCGTGGGGCGAGATGAGTGCGTCCTGGGGTGTTGCGCCCGCGATCGGACGGGTCCACGCCTATCTCATGGTCAGGAACGTGCCCCTCACGGAGCGCGAGGTCCGCGAGGCGCTCGGGCTCTCGCACAGGGCCGCAAGCCTGGCTCTCGCCGACGCCGAGTCGTGGGGGATCGTGGAGCGGGTCGCCGAACCGCGTCGTGTCGGACGGCGCGGCCCCGCGGGCGTCGCCTACGTCGCCGTCGGCGACCACTGGCAGTGGTTCACGAGCGTCATCGCCGGACGGAAGATTCGCGAGGGCGACCCGATCGTGGCGGTGATCGAGGAGACGACGACGGGGGCCGCCGAGGCGGCCGCCGCTGATCCGACCGATCGGGAGCTCGCCGCGCTCCGGGACTGGCTCACGACATTTGCCGCCTTCGTCCGCCTGTTCGATCGGGCCGTCGGCCTGATCCCGAAGCTCGAGCCCCGCGAGCTCGAACGTGGGATGCGGCTGCTCGGGGAGATCTCCGACGAGACGGTCCTGCGGCTCGTCCACCTGCTCGGCGGATTGCCCGACGATGACGTCCTCGAGTTGATCGAGGCGCTCAGCCGGCTCTCGCCCGTGGCCGCCCGCCGAGCGACGAAGCTGATGTCGGGGGTGGTCCGGACAGTCGCCCGCTAGCCACCGCTCTCTGCGGTTGCGGCAACCAGACGGGGAAGGCCGCCCGGACTCGCAAGGGCGACCGGCATGCGACGCGCGATCGTCACCCGGTTTCGCCCGGCGAGCTTGGATGCGTACATCGCCTCGTCGGCCGCTCTCAGCCAGTCGTCATGCCGGTCAGCTGCCTCGCGATCGGAGCCGATCGACGCGACGCCGATGCTCACCGTGACGATTTCGTCGGGATCCGCGCCCGGCCTTCCGGTCGGAATGCCGAGGCTCGCCACGGCGGCACGTTGGCGCTCGGCCACGACGGCCGCCTCCGCGTCGGACGCGCCCGCGAGCAGAACGACGAACTCCTCCCCGCCGTAGCGATAGACGCGGTCCGACGGTCGCGTCTGGGCCGTCAGCGCGGCGGCGACCCGCCGGAGCACGACATCGCCCGCGAGGTGGCCGTTGCTGTCGTTGTAGTCCTTGAAGCGGTCGATGTCGACCATGAGGGCCGCCCGTTGATCGGGCGCTGCGGGCCGGCGCACGACGCGCGCCAGGTCCTCGTCGAGCCCCAGGCGGTTTGCCACACCGGTCAGTGGGTCGATCCTGGCGACGGCTCGCAGTTCGTCGGCGAGCTTGCGCAGGTCGCGCCCCTGGTTGGCGGCAAGCTGGTTCAGGCCGCGAACCTGCATCCGCTGCATGAACATGCTTCGCCGCTGGCGCTGCAGGACGTGGTGGCCTGCGAAGCTGACGAGGACCGCCTCGACTGTGATCGTCATGAGGTCGCCAGCGGCCGTCGCACTGAGACCCTGGGCGAAGGGCGAGGCGATGAACCCGACGACCAGGGCGCAGGCGGCCAGCATCCAGGACGTGTGCCACAGCCGGTTCCACGGCACGAACAGCGCCATCGCAAGGATGTCGAGCGGGATGTATGCCAGCAGGATCGGGCCGGCCTCCGGGGCCAGTCCGAGCGGCAGGAGCGAGGTCAGCAATGTCATGAGCCCCACCACGAACGCGGCCCCTCGCGGATTGCGACGCGGCCCGGAACGTCGATTGATGGCGAGGAGAATCAGGAATCCGACGACGGCCAGTGGCAGGTTCAGCGCTGCCATCGCCGGCGCGACGGGGAACATGAGCACGGCATCGACGACCAGGACGACCACGACGACCGTGGTACCGGTCTTGACGGCGCTGAGGACATGACGACGCTCCCACGCCAGGTAGCGTGGTTGCGTGACGACGTCGAGATCTGCAAGACCGCGAATAATGGCGCGGATGCGGTGCACGGTGAAGCTCTGCTCCGATGAATGCCCAGTCGGACTCAGTGAAGAGTCTCGCAGGCTGTCAGGGTCGTCGGATAGTCGACCTTGGTTCTGCCCCGCATCCCCTGAACGACGTAGGCGGCGCGCCGCGCCTCGGGTCGCCATCTGGGGTTCGGCGAGAGCCGTGCGATAATCCGGGAGCGTGAGGCGGCCCGACCGGCTCGAACGGGCGAGGACCCCGGGGCCAGCACGGCCGGCAGACCGAGCGCGCGAATGCGGAGTCCAGTCACTCATGACCCTCGAAACGTCCACCTGGGCGACTAAGAAGGGCCTCGCCCAGATGCTCAAGGGCGGCGTCATCATGGACGTCGTCACGCCCGATCAGGCCAAGACCGCGGAGGACGCCGGCGCCGTCGCGGTCATGGCGCTGGAGCGCGTGCCCGCAGATATCCGGGCCACCGGCGGCGTCGCCCGGATGAGCGATCCGTCGATGATCGAAGGCATCATGAACGCCGTGTCGATCCCGGTCATGGCGAAGGCCCGGATCGGGCACTTCGTGGAGGCTCAGGTCCTCGAGGCGCTCGGGGTCGACTACATCGACGAGTCGGAGGTCCTGACGCCCGCGGACGAGACCAACCACATCGACAAGCACGCCTTCAAGATCCCGTTCGTCTGCGGCTGCCGCAATCTCGGCGAGGCGCTGCGCCGGATCAATGAGGGCGCCGCGATGATGCGGACGAAGGGCGAGGCGGGGACCGGGAACATCGTCGAAGCCGTTCGCCAGCTGCGCGACGTCCTCGCGAGCATCCGCCGGCTCCAGGGGATGCGCGAGGACGAGTTGTTCGTCGCGGCGAAGGAGCTCCAGGCACCGTACGACCTCGTCAGGCAGATCGCCGCCGATGGCAGGCTGCCGGTCGTGAACTTCGTCGCCGGCGGGATCTCGACTCCGTCCGACGCCGCGCTGGTCATGCAGCTCGGAGCCGAGGGCGTCTTCGTCGGGTCGGGGATCTTCAAGAGCGAGGACCCGGCGCGGATGGCGAATGCGATCGTCCAGGCCACGACGCATTTCGACAACCCGTCGATCATCGCCGAGGTCAGCAAGGGCCTCGGAGCGCCGATGCGCGGGATCTCCATGGAAGCTATCCCCGACGAGGAGCGCCTGGCGGTCCGGGGCTGGTAGTGACGCCCCGCGGCGGGGACGGCAGGCGCGTACCGTGAAGATCGGAGTCCTCGCACTCCAGGGCGCCTTCCGCGAGCATCTGCAGACGCTCGCCGCGATCGGCGTCGAGGGCGTCCCCGTGCGCCTGCCCGCCGACCTCGACGACGTCGCCGGTCTCATCATCCCGGGCGGCGAGAGCACGACGATGCGGAAGCTGATCGAGCGCTGGGGCCTGCGCGAGCCGATTCTCGAGCTGGCGGCCGGCGGCGCCCCGATCTTCGGGACGTGCGCCGGGATGATCGTCGTTGCCCGCGAGATCGCCGGCGGCGAGGATCCGATCCTGCCGCTCCTGGACGTGACGGTCCAGCGCAATGCCTTCGGGCGCCAACTCGACTCGTTCGAGGCCGACCTGACGGTTCCGATCCTGGGCGATCAGCCGGTTCACGGCGTGTTCATCCGCGCGCCGATCATCGATCGGGCTGGTCCGGACGTGGACACGCTGGCGCGCCTCGACGATGGCCGGATCGTGGCGGTCCGCGAACGAAACGTCATCGCCACGGCCTTCCATCCGGAGCTCGCCGGCGAGACCCGCTTCCACCGCCTCGTCGCGACGATGGCGGCGGAGCACGACGACCCGGCCGAAGGGTCCGGCCGACGGCGGCATCCGACCCGCCGTTCGAGGACGGCATGAGCGAGATCCGTCCCGTCAAGTCCGGCGGCAAGGTCAGGGCGGCCCGGCTCACGGACCTCGCGGCCCTCGGCGAGCTGTCGAGGCTCTGCCAGGACGCCGAATCATCGACCCGCTCGCTCGGCCTGCCGGTCAGCGGGCCACCGATCGGGGTCTTCAGCCTGTTCCGGCTGCCGCTCGGGGCATTTCGCCCCCACGACCTGATGTTCGTCTACGAGGCGGAGGGTCGCCTCGCCGGCCTCATCAGGGTCGAGCGCGAGTCGTTCCGGGACGAATGGACGATCGTCGAGCTCGACGGGATCGGCTCGACCACGGCCGGCGACATCAGGTTCCGGCTCGTCCAGCAGCTTGTCCGCGAGTCGTCGAAACGCGCCGTCGTGCGGCTCCATGTCGCCTGCGCGGACAAGGACGGCAATGTCGAGTTGTTCATGCAGGCGGGCTTTGCCCGCTACGGCGAGGAGATCGTCCTGTACCGGCCGCCCGAGCGGTCGCTGCCGGAGGCATGGCAGAACGGGAGGGCACGCGACTCCCGCATCCGGCCGGCCCTGCCGATCGATGCGGTCGCGCTCATGCGGCTGTATGCGTCGGCCACGCCACAGCCGGTGCAGCGGCTCGAGGCGATCCGGCTCAACGACTGGGAGCGCCAGGGTGGCAACTGGCGGGTCCCGCGATCGAGCCTCGCCCCGATCCTCCGGTTTGCGGACGTCGAGGGGTTCGTCCAGGAAGCACCCGGCGGTGGCCGCGACGGCACGGAGCTCGATGCCTTCGTCCAGATCGGCGTTGCGAAGGAGGACCAGCCACACTACCTGAAGGTCCTGGCGAAGCCGGGCGCCGACGTCTCGGACCTTGTCGCCTTCGCGCTCGGCAGCATCGCCGAGCAAACGGGCAGCGGCGCCGGGCATCGCATCGACCAGGGCGTCATCGCGCCGGTCAGGACCTACGAATCACCGATCGAGAACAGACTTGAGGAAGCGGGGTTCGATACGATCGCCAGAGTCACGCTGCTCATGAAGGAAACCCTCGTCCGCGTCGCCGAACCGGCCCTCGTGCCGGCCGGCGTCCGCTAAGGAGGCCATCGTGGGACCTGCGGATCGCCGCCGGGAGTCGATCGACGACCTGGGCGCGCTCTTTGCCTCGCTGCCGCCGGAGATCGTTGCGGCGGTTCACGAGCTGCCCGACAAGGAGGCGCTCATCGAGGTCGTCCTCGACCTGGGACGCCGCCCGGAAGCGCGCTTCCCCGACAGCGAGACGACGCTCCTCGACCGTGAGATCAGCGAGGCCGACATCGCCCACGTCGTCGATCACATCGGCACCTTCGGCGACGACAACCGGGCCGGGATCGAACGGACCCTCCACCGGATCAGTGCGATCCGCAACCGCACCGGCAAGATCGTCGGCCTGACGTGCCGCATCGGGCGGGCCGTCTACGGGACGATCGAGATCATCGACGACTTCGTCGAGTCCGGGAAGTCGATCCTCATCATGGGCCGGCCGGGAATCGGCAAGACGACGATGCTCCGCGAGGCCGCCCGCGTCCTGGCCGACGATCTCGGCAAGCGGGTCGTGGTCGTCGACACCTCCAACGAGATCGCCGGCGACGGCGACATCCCGCATCCGGCGATCGGGAAGGCCCGTCGGATGCAGGTCCGAACGCCGTCGATGCAGCACCAGGTGATGATCGAGGCCGTCGAGAACCACATGCCGCAGGTCATCGTCATCGACGAGATCGGCACCGAGCTGGAGGCCCAGGCGGCCCGCACCATCGCCGAACGCGGCGTCCAGCTCATCGGCACGGCCCACGGCAACAACCTCGACAACCTGATGCTGAACCCGACCCTGTCGGATCTCATCGGCGGGATCCAGAGCGTGACGCTCGGCGACGAGGAGGCACGCCGCCGGCGGACGCAGAAGAGCGTCCTCGAGCGGAAGGCGCCACCGACGTTCGACGTCATCATCGAGATCGTCGATCGCGAGCGGGTGACCGTCCACGCCGACGTCGCCGAGACCGTCGACTCGATGCTCCGCGGCGACCAGGTCGCCCCGGAGCTCCGGTGGCGGGACGAGGAGGGCGTCCATCGCAGCCAGGCCCGGCCGCGCCCGTCGCCGCGCGAGCAGATCGGTGCGGAGCGGTTCGCGGGCCTCGTCGGTTCCGGTCAGCCATGGCGGATGGAGCCCGGCTGGCGCGGCGACAGCACGTATCGGAGCGGCGGGTACCGCGAGGCAGAGCGTGGCGGCGCGCTTCGTTCCGGTTACCGGCCCGGGGCGAGTGGCGGCTGGCGCCAGACGCGTGGCGGGTCCGGGCGCGAGAGCGCGCCGCGCGGGCCGGTCGTGGAGGGCGACGCATCGGGGACGATGCCCGGTGAGCGATTTGCCTCACCGCCGGCGAGCGGCAGGGACGGCGATCCCGTCGGGGACCAGCCGTTCATCTCAGGCGAGATCGCCGATCGCGGGCCGCTCGAACGCAGCGCCCAGGCCGCACTCGATACGCGGGCTCGCGAGGCGCGCGAGCTCGAGCGCCAGCGGGCGTGGCGCGACCAGGCCGCGAAGGCACTGACCGCCCTCAAGGCCGACGAAGGCACGGGGCCGGTCAATGCCGACGACCTCGACGATGACGACGACCTCGACGCAGCTCCACTCGGAATCGAGGAGGGCGCTTTCGGCGAGGCCATTCTGACCCCGGGTGGATCGCCGCTGCCCACACTCCGCATCCTCCCCCAGGGGATCAGCCGAAAGCGCCTCGAGCAGGCCATCCGCGACCTCGGGCTGCCCGTCCAGATCGCCCGCGAGGTGGACGAGGCGGACGTCGTCATGACCCTCAAGAACGAGTACAAGCAGAAGACACCGTTGCTTCGCGAGGCGGAAGAACGAGCGCTGCCGATCTACGTCCTCAAGGCGAACACGATCCCCCAGATGCAGTCGAGCCTGACCTCGATCTTCTCCCTCGAGATCGACCCTCGCGAGGCGGCGATGCGCGAGACCGAGGAGGCGATCGGGATGGTCCTCCACAGCGCCGAACCGGTCGAGCTGTCGCCGCAGAACGCCTACATCCGGCGGCTCCAGCACCAGATGGCCGAACGGGCGAACCTGGTCTCGCGGTCGCGCGGCAGGGAGCCGTATCGGCAGGGTCAGGCTCTACCCGGACGCGGCCCGGAGCGGCTGGCGGTGACGGCAGGCGTCGAGCTCGCCCCGCCGGTCGGCGCCCGCCGCGCCTCGGCCCGGGCGTCTCGTCGTCCTGTTCGACCGCGACTGCGCGCTCTGCCAGGCCACCGCACGGCGACTCCATCGCTGGGACCGCCTCGGCCGCCTCGAGATGCTCTCGCTCCAGGACGCCGCCGCATCCGATCGGCCGATCGTCGCCGGCGCGGCCCATGGGCGTCCGGTCCAGGACATCCTCCACGTCGTCGACGAGGCGACCGGTCGAGATCGACGCCGGGGGCGGCGCGGCCCTCGCCATCGCCGCTGCGCTGCCCGGCGGCTGGTTGATCCGGCCGTTCCGCGGGTTCCCGCCGACCCGCTGGGTCGTGGATGTCGCCTACAGGCTGGTGGCGCGGAACCGTCACGCGATCGGCCGCCGCCTCGGCCTGGAGGGCCCCGCCTGCGACTTTCCCCGGTGACGGACGTCGCCCGCGGGCCCGAGTGGCAGCGCGGCCTGCTCCGCCTGGCGAACGCGCTGCTCATCTACGGCGTGATCGGACTCCTTGCCGCCGCCGTCGGCTTCGCCGCGCTGATCGGGGCAAGCGGCCGGATCGGCGCGCTCGGCGACAGGATCGTGTCGGAGGCGGTGACCCTCGACGGCATCATCGAGCAGACCGCGACGGTCCTCGATGATGCTGCCACGACGGCCGGAAGCTTCGGCCCGACCATGGCCCAGACATCGGCCACGGTCACGGAGGCTGCCGGGGCGATCCGCGCGATCGAACCCCGGCTCCGCGATCTTGAGACGCAGGCAAACGCGGTCGAGATCTTCGGCCAGCGGCCCGTCGCCCCGCTCGGCCAACTGTTCGGCCAGATCGCGACCGACGTCTCCGGCCTCGACGAGCAGCTCGACGGGATCGCCACCGAGATGGGCAGCAACCAGGCGGCGCTGACCGCGAACGCCAGGTCGCTTGGTGCGCTTGCGGACCTCGTCCGCGCCTACACGGGCCGATTGAAGCCCGAGGCGATCGACGCCGGGATCGACGATGCTCGGCGCCTCCTGCTGCTGACGCTGGCATTGTTCATCGGCTGGACGGCCGTCCCGGCGGTGGGTTCGCTCATCGTCGGTCGCTGGATGCGCCGATTGGTCGCTCCGCCACGAGAGCCGGTTCCCTAGCCCGCCAGAGTCCCCCGGTCGAACCAGATCCGCTCCCCGGAGAACCGATGCGAGGCGGGATCCCACGGGAACAGGATCAGGACCTGGAGCGCGACGGGCAGGCCGGTCGCGTCGGTCCCGGCCCACGGTCCGAGATTCGTCCCGGTCAGCGTCGCCACCTCGAAGACGCCCTGCGGGCCGACGACGATGTCTGTCAGGGCAAAGGCGTTGTCGGGGAATGCGGCGAAGAGCTCGCCGTAGAACGCCCTGGCGCCTGCGTGGCCCTCCCAGCGCTGGCCGGTCGGGACGATCTCGTAGACGCAGTCCGCGGCCAGCGTCGCGACGAGGCCGTCGATGTCGCGCCGATCCTCTGCGACCGAGTGGCGGACCCAGAGCCGCTTGATCCGGCGGAGTTCTGCGGGGTCGAACGGTCGAGCCAGGCGGGCCTGGATCGTCCGGCCGGTGATCGGGTCGGTCATCGCACCGCGGTCAGACGCCGGCGAACGCGCGGATCTCGCGATCTCGCGCCTGCGATCGCCGCTCGATCCTTGCCATGACCATCACGAGCACGATTGCGCCGAGGCCGATCAGGATGTTCGTCGCGATCTCGATGATGGTGGTGGCGGTGATGATTGGTCGAGTCGAGTTGACGACGTCGTCGACCGACGCTGCGTTGTGCATGTCGAAAGTGAAGCGCAGGTCGAGATACCAGCCCGCAATGTAAGAAACGATCCAGCTGGCGACGAGGCCAACCCAGGCGACCGCGATCATGATCAGCCCGCCCGCCTTCGGGTCGAGCCGGTACAGGACGTCCTGGATCGTCCCGGGGACGGTCTTCAGGTTCACGATCGGGATGAGCGTGGCCACGAATGCTCGACTGGGGGAGGCCCGGGAACACCGCTGCCCAGGGCAGGGACGTTGCCGACGACGCGGCTGAGCCACGCGGCGAAGAACAGGAGGGTCGGGACGACCACCGCCAGGCGGACCAGGCCGAAGAGGTCGGCCTCGGCGAGGCGCGCGTCGAACGTGGCCTGATCGAGGACCCGCCTGCCGCGAGCACGTCGAGCTGGCCGGTGACGAAGCGCTGGGCCTCGAGCGAGAAGGGGATTGACGCGAGATGGAACGCCGGCAAGGATCACGAGAAAGAGTGACGCCGCGAACATCAGCGCCCGCGCCGGGCGGTACGCAAAGACCGTCGCGACACGACTGCCTGCTCTGGCGAAGCGTCGCCATCTCGCCGGTTGCCGCTTTCGCCGGCTGGCGCCGCACTTGTAGCACTTGTCGCCACGCTGGCGGTTGATGGAGTGGCAGCTTCCGCAGACCCAGATGTCAGTCAAGTCGTCGCCCTCGTGGCCCGGCCTAGTGTTCCGTGGCGCCGGTGAAGGACCAACCATCGATCCTGACCGCAGGGACAACAACCCCACCAAAATCCCCCCTGATGGTCCGGCGCTCGCTGCTCACGGCAGTCGTCGCCGCCAATGCCTCGAGGTAGCTCTGGGTGAAGCGGAGGTTCCGGACCGGTCCGACGATCCGGCCGCTTCTCGACGAGGAATGTCCCGTCGCGGGTCATGCCCGTGACGATTGCGAGCTTCGGGTGGACCGGGTTCGTGTAGTGGAAGCGGGTGACGAGCAGCCCGCGGTCGAGGCCCGCGATCAGCTCGTCGCGCGGCGTCGTCCCGGGGCCATCGACCATGTTCAGCGGGAACGGGCCGTACGGGTTCGGCGCCGGCAGGCCGTGGCCGGTCGAGGCCGGCCGGCGCGGGCGGCGGTCTGGGCGTCGTAGACGACGTCGCGGCAGATTCCGCGCTCGATCAGCGAGACGCGCTGCTTGGCGACGCCCTCGTAGTCGAACGCCATCGGCAGCGTCGCCGGGTCCATCCCGTCGTCGACGATCGTGATGAGATCGCTGCCGACTCGCTTGCCCGGCTCCGCGAACGACCGTTCCTCCTGGACCGCGAGCGCGCTGAAACCCATGTAGCCAAGCATCGCGAGCAGGTCCAGGACCGCGTACTCCTCGAGGACGACCGGCCAGTCGCCGGGCTCGACCGAGACCGGGTTGGCGGATGCACGAGCCTTGCCGGCCGCTTCCCGGCCGATGGCCGCGGCATCGATGTCGGACACGTCGACGGCCGCCGCCTCCGCGTAACCGGAGCCTCCGTCCGGGGCCATCGCGACGGTCAGCAGCTGGGACGTCGTCCGCCGTTGCGAGGCGCGGATGCCCTTGGAATTCGCAACCGCGATCACCTCGGCCGCCGTGGCGAACGATCCGTACGAGACGACGGCGGCGGCATCGGCCGCGGCGATGACGGCCCTGACGCCCTCGGCCCGGAGCTCCGGGGTGGCCGCGGCCGTCGCCGCGGCGAAAGCGCCGGGGATCTCGACGATCGGGGTCGGTTCGGGCAGCCCGCCCCAGTCCTCGAGCTCCTCGGAGTTGCGGGCGATGTCCCCCGCGGTGTCCGCCAGGCGTCGCAGGCCCTCGTCGTCGATCCGGTTGCTCGATGCCACCCCGACGCGCCGCCCGACGACGAACCGGAGGTTGACCCCGGCGTCCGTCTCCGCCACGTTCTGGTGGATCTCGCTGTTGGCGAACCGGGTGAGACGCGCGTCGTCTGCCGTGACGAGCGCCTCGGCCTCGGTGGCGCCGGCTGCCTCGGCGTAGGCGAGGACCCGCTCCGCGATGGCCAGGATGTCGGCGCGGATCGCGCCCGTCGGTCACCATTTGCCGACGCCCATCTGGACGTCGCGGAAACGGGCGCCGGACGAGCCGTGGCCGACGCTCGCCCCCTGGCCCGGCTCGCCCTTGCCGCAATTCGGCGTGCCGAGCATGACGTAGCTCCCTTCGTCGCCGACGGCGTCGCAGGACCGCCAGAACTCGTACGTGATCCCCGTGTAGGTCGGGTTCTTGAACAGCCGGCCCTTCTTGCCGTTCTTGATCTCGTAGGCGATCTCCGTCGCGAACTGGAAGTTGAGTCGCCGGTCGTCGATCGACCACGACCGGTTCGAGGCGAGGTAGAAGCCGTCGTCCGTGTCGGCGACGATCTCGTCGAGGCTCATCCCGGGCTTCGGCAGGAGGTTCAGGTTCGTCATCCGGATCAGCGGGATGCGGTTCCAGCCATCGGCCCGCATCGATCCGCCCGACTGCCGGCCGATCCGCGGCGCGGTCTCGCGGCTCGTCAGGTAGCCGACGAAGATGCCTTCCCGGACGATCGGAAACCGACGCTGCGGCCACGCCTTCGTCGTCCCAGCCGAACGTCCCGAGGCCGCCGGGGGCGGTCGCGTCGGCGACGATGTCGATGAGATCGCTGCCGTAGCGAAAGCCCTCGTCGAGCTTGTCGGTCGTCAGGAAGCTCGTCCCCGCGTAGCTCGCCTCCGTCCCGAAGACCCGGTCGAGCTCGCTTGGGTGGCCGCAGCTCTCATGGACCTGCATGTACAGCTGCGACGGGTCGAGGACGATCGTGAAGCGACCCGGCGGGCACTGCGGCGCGCTCAGCAGTGCGACGGCCTCGCCCGCGAGCGGCTCCGCGTGGGCGGCGAGGTCGAGGCCACGGACGTACTCGAAGCCGGCCGCTTTGAACGGCCCGCCGTCGCCGTCCGGGTAGCTCCGTCGCTGATGCTCGTCGCCCTCGATGGCGTTGGCCTCGACGCCCGCTCCGATGTGGGTGAGCGTCTGCTCGGTGTAGCTGCCGTCGGTCGCGGCGAACGTCTTCCACTCGCGCCGGGCGTCATAGCGGGTCTCGGTGAACGTGACGCCCTTCGTCCGTGCCGCCGCGCCATCCGCCGCGAGGAGGATCCGGATCTTCTCCTCGAGCGGCACCGCGAACGGGTCCTCCAGGATCGGCGTCTCGTATGTGCCGTGGGCGGGCGGCCGATCGTCGAGCCGGACGCGGTCACGCAGCGCGGTCGCCGACGCACGGGCGATCCGGACCGCCTCGCCCGCGACCCGATCCGCCTCCGCCGCGGTCATGCGGCTGGAGCTCGCGAAGCCCCAGGCGCCGTCGACGAGGACGCGAAGCCCAAATCCCTCGGTCTCGCCCGATGCGACGCCCTCGACCCGCCCGGACTTGATCGCGATCCCCTCCTGGCGCCGGCGGACCAGCCGCACGTCCGCATAGGCGGCCCCGAGCTGGGAGGCGGTGTCGAGGGCTCGGTCGGCCTGGTCGCGCATGGGGCCGGGATCGTAGCAGAGCACTCGCGCCGCGCCGTTAGGGCGAGTTCCCTATCCGAGCCCGCGACGCTCGTCGTCGGGCGGCCCTGCGATCAGAAGACCGGCCGGCCACCGACAGCCTGCGCCGTGAGGTAGACGCCGAACGCCAGGACGACGACCGCCGCGATGAGCGGTGCGTGCCGGGCGACCCGACCGAATCCGGTCTCTGACGGCAGCCGCTCGAGGCGTTCGCGGGCGAACACCATCGCAAGGCCGACGCCGCTCATCACGACCGCCATCCCGAGGCCGAAGATCACGACCAGGACGAACCCGAAGACGGGCCGCCCGGCGACGATCGATCCGAGCAGGATGATGAGCGCGCTCGTCGATGGGATCAGGCCGCCCGCGAGGCCGAGGGCGAACAGGCCCCGCCAGCTGATCGTCGATCCGGCGGGCGGGAGATGCGAATGGCGGACGCCGCCGTGCTCGTGCTCCCCGGCATGCTCGTGCGGGTGGTCGTGGGCGGGGCCGTGGCGGTGCTCGTGTCCGTCGGTCTCGTGCTCGTGCTCGTGGTCGTTCCCGGGCGCCAGCGACCGCGCTGGGACGCGCCGCCGGACCTCACGGGAGAGCATCCAGCCACCGAGCACGAGGATCGTCACCGCCGCCACCACGGGCGCGATGCGGACGACGACGTCGGGCGGTAGCAACCCCTGGGCGCCGATGACCAGTCCGGCGAGCACGAGGATTCCCAGGGTGTGCGACACGGTCACCGACAGCCCGAGGCCGACCGCGTGCAGCGGAGTGCCACGCGTGCCGACGAGGTAGGCGGCCATCAGCGTCTTGCCGTGGCCCGGCGTGAGGGCATGCCCGGCGCCCAGGGCGAACGCTGTCCCGAGTGAGAGGAGGGCGACGAGCGGGGTCAGGTCGACCTCGCGGAAGATCGCCGGCAGCTCGGCCGCGACGCCGCCCGGGATCGCTCCGGCGGCGATCGGGGCCGCGGGTTCGGCGGCTGCCACCGGTGCCTGGCTGGCCATGATGTCCGTCGAACCGCCAGCCGCCGTTGCGACCAGCGTCGCGGAGCGGACGTCGAGCGGCTGCGTGATGAGATCCGTCGGGTACTTCGTCAGCCGCGCCGACACGCTCGCCGTCGGGAGCCCGCCGGCATCGATCGCCACGCCGTCTCCCGTGGCGACGATCTCTCGCCAGCCGATCCGGTCCGGGTACGACGTGTCCTCGAACGTCACCGTCGAGTTCGTCAGCGCCTCCGCGACGGGAGCGACGTAGCCGCACTCGAGCCGCATCGTGGACAGGCCGCCGAGGCCCGGTGGGAACGTGATCGCGGCCGCCGTTCGGGCAATCGCGGCCGGCGCACCGTCCAGCGCGAGGTGGAGGAGCTGCCGCTGGGAGTCGCAGTACGGTCCGGCGGCCGCCGCGATCTCGGCGTCGGTCACGTCGCCGTCGCCGTCGGTATCGATCTGCTGCCGCTCCTGGAACGTCGGGATCTCCGCCATGTCGATGACGACATCGAGGCGGACCTCGCGCGGCGACAGCACGATCCCCGCGAAGTGGTTGATCGTGAAGTTGCCGAGCGGGTGGGCGAGCACGGCTGCAGGGATCGTTGCGCAGAAGGCGGCGAGGGCAGCAGCTCGAAGGAATTCGACGTCCCATCACGGCGAGGGTACGCGCTCCCGGCCGCGATGGATGAACGACTGCCCGGGCGATGCCCACGTGCCCCGGCACCGGGTCCGGCCGCTACACTCGAAGCGTGACACCGTCCTCCTCGCCGGCCGATCGCGGCAGGTTCATCACGATCGAAGGACCCGAGGGCGCCGGCAAGACCACCCAGGCAGCGCGCCTCGAAGCCCACCTTCGCGATGCCGGGTTCACCGTGATCCGGACCCGCGAACCCGGTGGCACGCGCCTCGGGGAGCGGCTCCGCCACCTGCTCCTCGCCCCGTCGCCGGATTCGGGCCCGAACGACCCGCTCGTCGATGCCCTGCTGTTCAACGCCGCTCGCCGGCAGCTCGTCCAGGAAGTGATCCGCCCGGCGATCGAGGCGGGCACGACGGTCGTCTGCGCCCGCTTCGCCGACTCGACTCTGGCCTACCAGGGCCACGGCGCCGGCGTGCCGCTCAGCCAGTTGCGTGCGCTCGCCGAGGTCGCCACGGGCGGTCTCGGTCCCGACCTGACGATCCTCCTCGACCTGCCTCCGGAGATCGGGCTTGGCCGCAAGGCGCCGGACGACCAGACCCGGTTCGAGACCGGATTCGATCTTGCCTTCCATCGACGTGTCCGCGACGGGTTCCTCGCCCTCGCAGCGGCCGAACCGAAACAATTCGCGGTCGTCGACGCCGAGCTCTCCGAGGCCGACGTCTGGGACGGCGTCCGCCGCGCGGTGCGGCGGTTGATCGGCGCCACGCCGCACGAGAGTGAACCGGAACGGCAGGCGCAACGCATACGACCATGAACGACCGGAAGAGCGGGTTACCGGGACGCGTGGCATCGCCTGCCGACGATGCCGATCGCACCGTGCTGCTCCGCGTCGCGAACGGTCAACTCGACGCATTGCAGGAGCTGTACGACTCGTACCGAACGATGGCCTACTCGATTGCCCTCAGAATCACGTCCGACGCCTCGCTGGCGGAGGACGTCGTCCAGGATGCGTTCCTCGGCGCCTGGCGGAACGCCGGGCGATATGTCGAGGGCAAGGGCAGCGTGAAGACGTGGCTCCTCTCCATCGTCCACCACAGGGCCGTCGACGCCGTGCGCCGCCGCCGCCCGACCGTCGAGCTGCCCGAACGCGAGGACGTCCCGCCGCCCAGCATGACGCTGCCCGACATCTGGGGGGAGGTCGCCGGCAACCTCGACCGCGAGGAGATCGCCGCGGCCCTCGCCACGCTGTCCGACGTCCAGCGCGAGGCGATCGAGCTCGCCTACTTCGGCGGACTGACGCAGCAGGAGATCGCCGCCCGGACCGGCACGCCGCTCGGCACGGTGAAGAGCCGCGTCCGGCTGGGGTTGCTCTCGATGCGGCGGGCGCTCGTCGGCGACACCGGCCCGCTCTCGGCGGACTTCGGCGGGGACGAGACATGATGAACGACGCGTCGATGACCTGCGACCGCGCCCGCGATCTCGCGGCGGGCTACGTCCTCGGGGCGCTCGAGCCGTCCGAGCATGCGGCCGTGCGCGAGCACCTTGACACGTGCCCGGAGTCGCACGACGAGTTCGCCGAGCTCGGTGGCGTCGTGCCGTATCTCGCGGAGTCGGGCCTGGAGATGGTCGAGCCGCCGGCCGCGTTGCGCGATCGGATCATGGCCGCCGCGGCTGCCGACCTGGCCGATCGGGGCGCCGCCGCTGAGCGCCCCGCCGCCGACGCCCGACCATCGGCCGACGCCCGCGGGTCGGCTCCGATCGCCTTCCCGTCGGCGACCGAGCGGGACGCTCGTGCCGGGGCCAGGACGGGACGGATCGGCTGGGCGAGGCGGATCGCGGCGGTCGTCGCCATCGTCGTCCTCGGCGGCTGGAACCTCCTCATCCAGAACGACCTGAACGCAGCTCGCCGGTTCGACCAGGCGATCGCGACGGTCATCTCCGCCGCCGCTCAGCCCGGCGCCCAGACAGTCGTGCTTGCCCCCGGCAAGGACTCGCAGGCGAGCGGGATCGCGGCCGTCCGCCCGGACGGCTCAGTGGTGCTGGCGATGCGCGACCTTCCGGCGACGTCGGGGGGCCAGGTGTACGAGACCTGGGTCATCGTCCCCGACGCGGCACCGGTCGCGGTCGGCAGCTTCACGGTCGACGCGAACGGGACTGCGACCTTCACTACCCGACCCGCGAACGCACCGGCCGGCTCGACGATCGCGGTGACCCGGGAGCCGCGGGCCGGCAACACCGCGCCCGAGGGCCCGGTCGTGTCGGCGGGGGTGGCGGTCGGATCGACCTGACCGGGCGCTCGGCTGGTCAGGCCGAGCAGCTCAGCCCGGTGTCGCCTCGAGCGAGCTCCTGCCCTCCGACCTGGCTCGTGCGGCGGCTGCCCGGGCGGAGCCGACGATCGATTCGGCGTTGGTCCCGTCGGCCGGGAAGCGGGCGACGCCCGCCGACACGCTGATCGGCCGTCCGCCGGCCGCCGGCAGCGCGGCCACTCCTTCGAGGACGCGGCCGGCGACGGTCATGCCGGCCGATCCCGGAGCGACGACGATGAACTCGTCGCCGCCGAGCCGGGCCACCGAATCGACGAGACGGACCGCGCCCGCGACGACGGACGCCACGGACCGGAGAACGTCGTCGCCTGCCTCGTGGCCGGCGGCATCGTTGATCGCCCCCAGGCCGTCGATGTCGAAGACCGCCACGGAGACCTCGCTCTTCTGTCGTTCGGCACGAGCAAGCTCGTGCTCCAGGACCCTGGCGAACGTCCGCATGTTCGCCAGGCCCGTCAGCGGGTCTGTGTGAGCGAGCCGTTCGAACCACTCGGAACGTTCCGTCACGGAGGAAGCGAAGCGCGAGCGATCGACGGCGACGGCCACGAGATCCGCGACGGCCCGGAGGAACGCGACCGCATCGTCGTCCGGCTTCTGTACCTCCGCGCCGTCGAACATGATGGCGCCGAGCCCCTGCTCGATCCCGTCGCGGCCGACGACGAGGGGAAAGGCGGCCCGTCCGGGACCGGTGATCTCGCGCCGCTCGAGGGCGGCCGCCGTCAGGGGATGCGCCGGGTCGGCGACCGCGGCGGCGAGCGCGGCCTGGCTCGCCTCGTCGAGGCCGATCGTGAAGGTCAGCTCAGGTGCCGGCCGGTCGGGATCCTGGAGGCTGATCGCCGCGCTCGTCGCACCCACTGCCGCCGCGGCCATGCCGACGAGCAATTCGAGAGTGTCGTCGAGGTCTGCACCGCGGGCGAGCCCTGCCGCCCCGGCGACGAGAGTCGTGAGCGGAGAGGGGTGCTGGATATCGGCGTCGGCCACGAAGGACTCCCCGAGCGCGGCTGGACGACGGGCAGGCAGGCCCCCGATCGCAATCGCTGCGGCATCGTACACCGCAACCGTCGCCCGGCGGTGGTCCGGGCCGGCCGGCGACGACCGCGAGCGACGAGGCGGATCGGGCGCGACCCCCGGATCGCCCGCCTATACTCGCGGCGTGAAGCTGGTCGTCGCCATCGTCCACAACGAAGACGCCGGGGCGCTGGTCGATGCGCTCCTCGACAAGGAGTACCGGGCGACCCGGCTCCACAGCTCGGGTGGATTCCTCAAGCAATCGAACGCCACGATCATTCTCGGCGTCGAGGAGGACAGCATCGATGCCGTCCTCGCGATCGTCCGCGACACCTGTCACGCGCGCACGCAGGTCGTGAACCCGATGCCGCCGATCATGGAGCCCGGCGAGTTCTTCATGCCGTATCCGCTCGAGGTCGAGGTCGGCGGCGCCACTGTCTTCGTCCTGCCTGTCGAGCAATTCGAGCGCCTCTAGCGGGCGACGGGGCGCGAGATGGCGTGGACACCACCCGCGGCGGGCGCCCGGGCGACCTGGACGAGGAACCCTGTCGTCCGAGGACGTCGAGCTCTGCGCGCAGATCACCGGTGACCCGTTGGTGACGGTGGTGGCCGCCGCGCGGGACCCTGGGTCAACAGGACAGGCATGGTGTGCCACGCGGGACGTCGTCGGAGCGGTCGCGGCCACCGATCCGTGACACAGGGTCACGGTGTGCCCGCGAGGAGGCTGCCAGGCCGGACTGCATCCGCCCACGCGGTCCTCCTGTCGACTCGGAGTCACGCCCGGGCCGCAATCCGCCGGCGAGCCGCGGCGCTGGACACGCGGACGGCACGTCTTCGGCGCCGCGCTTGGTAGACTCGGGTTACATGGAGGAGGCGACCTTGCCCCAGCGCACGCCGTCGATCGAGGCCTCGGCTTCGTCGGCCGCAAGCCGTCGTGTTTTCCACTCCAAGGTCGACGCGATCCGCCCGACGTATGGGTTCGAGGACGTCTCGCTCGCACCGGGGACGAGCACGATCGAACCTGCAGATGTCGACCTGGCGATCGACTTCTGCGGCATCCGCCTCGCGATCCCGATCCTCGCGTCCGCGATGGACGCCGTCGTCGATCCGCGGTTCGCCGGCGAGCTTGCCCGACTCGGTGGCCTCGCGATCCTCAACCTCGAAGGCGTCCAGACGCGGTACGACGACCCCGACGAGCTGCTCGCGCGGATCGCCGCCGCCCCCGACGACGAGGTCCAGGACCTCCTCGCCGATGCCTACGCCCGGCCCGTTCGCGACGAGCTCGTCGCCCGCCGGATCGCCGAGATCCGCGCGACCGGGGCGCGCGCCGCCGTCGCCTCGACCCCGGCATCGGCGCGCCGGTTCGGACCGTTCTGTGCAGAGCATGGCGCCGACCTGTTCCTCGTCCAGTCGCAGGTCAGCAGTGCCCGCCACCTCGCGACCGCATACGACCCGCTCTCTCTCGAGGAGTTCACCAGGTTCATGCCGATCCCCGTCGCCGTCGGCAACACGACGAACGCCGAAGCCGCGTTCGCTCTGATGGAGCAGGGCGCCGCGGCCGTCTTCGTCGGGGTCGGGCCGGGAGCGGCATGTACCACGCGCGAGGTGCTCGGGATCGGTGTTCCGCAGGTCACCGCCATCAGTGACGTCGCCGCCGCACGCGACGCCTACCGTGCCGAGACCGGCCGCTACGTGCCGGTCGTTGCCGACGGAGGAATGCGCCGCGGCGGCGAGCTCGCCAAGGCGATCGCTGCCGGTGCGGATGCGCTGATGATCGGATCGCCGCTCGCCCGCGCCGAGGAGGCCCCGGGACGTGGCGCGAACTGGGGCATGGCGGCGCCGTCGCCCACCCTGCCGCGCGGAACCCGCATCCGTGTCGGCACGACAGGGACGCTGGAACGGATCCTGTTCGGACCGGCCCACGTCACGGACGGCAGCGAGAACCTCGCCGGCGCGCTCCGCCAGTCGATGGCGGCGCTCGGCGCGGGGACGATCGCAGAGATGCAGCAGGTCGAGATGGTCTATGCACCGTCGGTCCAGACCGAGGGCAAGTCCTGGCAGCGGAGCCGTTGAGCCGGCGGTCGTGACGGCCTCCGACATCGGCGATCAGCTCGCCGGCTGGGGCGTGGCGGCGATCGTCGAAACCCGCGGCCGGGTCAGCGGACGGCCGGCGCGGGCGGCGATCGGGTTCCTCGAGGAAGCGGACGGGTCGCTGCTCGTCGCGGCGGGCGATCCCGGCGCCGACTGGGCGCTGAACCTCGACGCGGACCCGCTCTGTACCGTGACGATCGGCGAGCGCACCGCCGACTTCGTGGCCGAGCCGCTGACCGGGGCCGACCGGAACGGCGCGGTCGCCGGCCTGATCGTCCGGTACGGGACGCCGGCAGAGGGCCTCGGACGAGGGCCGGCGTTCCGCCTTCGGCCGGTCGCGAGCGGCGACGACCGCGGCGCGTGAGCGGCGACAACAGGCGCGCACCGTCGTCGTACGTCATCTGTCTTACACCGATCGATACCTTCGGACGATAGCGTCCGCGCAGCCAAGGGTGGATTGTTCATCCACGGCACGTTGCCGCAGTACGAGGGGATGGACGCAATGGACCCGCTCGGGACCCTGATCATCTCGCTGGGAACCCTGCTCCTCATCGACCTCGCCGCGCGCCAGCTCGGCGGACCGCCCCGACCGCGACCACGGGTCAGGACCGCTCGCCCGCGCTGACGGCTCCCTCGTCGACAACTTCATACGGACGTCGATCGGACTCCCTCCCTCCCTCCGATCCGATGGCCACTCAAGCGGCGCCGATCCCTCCTCCCCGGCGCCGCTTCGCTGTCTCCGGGACGTGGCGTCGGGCGTACGTCATTCCGCACGATCAATGACGTCATCAGTCGCACGAAGAACCCGCCGGACGCCCATGCATCTGCAATGTCCGGCGGCCTACCTTCCGACCATCGAAGCCCGAGCCCTCGGGCACACATCGGAATGGAGACACGGCGTGATGGACAGCCTGCAGACGGAGCCCCTCTCCCGGGCGACCGACCGCCCTGCTCGTCGCGCGTGCCTGGTCGATGGGTGTGCCTGCAAGGACGCCCGGATCGTGTCGCACCGCCGCGCGGCCTTCTTCGCCGACTGGGCGAGGAACCACGGCGAGACGGCCGACCGGATCGTCGCCCCCGATCCGACGTGGAGCCTCCTCACGCTGAACGCGCCGGCCGCCTGACCCTCTCCCGGCCGGGGACAATCGAAGAACAATCGAAGAACAATCGAAGAACAACCGAATACGCAGCTCTGATCGACGGCCGGCAGCCACGTGGCTCCGGCCGTCATCGCGTCTCGGGCCGGTCGCGACAGTGCGGCGCCAAGGCGACGCGGTCCGGCATCGTCATCCGTCGAGCCTCCGCATCGGCGTCCGCCGATGGCCCGCGGTCGCGGCCCGTCCTACGGTCGAGACCCTCATCACGTCGACCAAGGAGCCTCGCCGATGTATCGCGGTTCTCGCCTCGCCGCCTCGTTCCTCCTCGTCCTGACCGGTAGCGCCGTCAGCGCGTTCGGGCTCGGGGTCCTGCCCCGGGCCATCGGAGCGGGCGGCCCGTGGATCCTCGTGCCGGTCGTCGTCGCGTTCGGGATCGCCCACTTCGTCGCCATGGCCGGGATCGTCCGCAGCCGAGCGTGGGCTCGCGACGGTGCTGTGAGCATCGCGGAGGCGGGCGGCGGCATCGCCATCGCGGCGTTGGTCGCGGTGTTGATGGGCGCGGATCCGTTCTCCGCGACAAGCTCCCTGCCCGCCGCGACCGCCCGGGCGAATGGCGTCGGCCTCCTCGCCTGGACTCTGGCGATGTACGCGCTGCTAGGGTTGAGCGCCGGACGGATCCGCTTCGCCGGCTGGCGCCGCCGCTCGCAGTGGTGGCCGTCGCCGCTCCTTCGCGTCGGCGCCGCCTGAGATCGCCGGGTGGCCGCCGGCCACTCCACGCCCGTGGACTCGACGCCCCTAGAATCGTGGAGTGACCGACGACATCTCGCTGTACGACGCCGCCGGCGGCATGCCCTTCTTCGAGGCCCTCGTCGGCTGCTTCTACGACGGCGTCGCGGCCGACCCGGCACTCCGCCCGATCTACCCGGAGCCGGACCTGTCCGGCGCACGGCATCGGCTGACACTGTTTCTCGCGCAGTACTGGGGCGGCCCGACGACGTACGACGCCGAACGCGGCCATCCTCGGCTGCGGATGCGCCACGCCCCATTCGCGATCGGGCCGTCGCAGCGCGACGCCTGGCTCCGGCACATGCGCCATGCGATCGCGTCGACGCCGGCGCCGCCGGACGTGGCAGCGCGCCTCCACGCCTATTTCGACATGGCGGCCGAGGCGATGCGCAACCGCGACTGAACCACGCTTCCCCAGCGCTCGCCGGCTCCCGTAGACTGGTGCCGGGCGGAGGACGAAGGAGGGCGGCGCATCGGTGGTGCTCGAAGAGGAATCGCAGGGTGCCGGAGGCGCGGCCGGCGCTCCGACGGACGGACGCGGCAAGACCGTCCACGGTGCGGCCGCGAATGCGGGCCACCGCGTCCTTGCCCCCGACGACGCAGAGGTCGAGGTCTACCTGGAAACGGCCCTCAAGGCGGCGCCGGACCGGACTGACGACGACCGGCCGGTCGAGCCCGACACGATCGTCGTCCTCGACTTCGGCAGCCAGTTCGCCCAGCTGATCGCGCGGCGCGTCCGCGAGCTCAATGTCTACTCGGAGCTCCTGCCGCACGACACGCCGTGGTCCGAGATCGAGCGGCGCGCACCAAAGGCGATCATCCTCTCGGGCGGACCCTGCTCCGTCTACGACGAGGACGCGCCGCGCCCCGATCCCGCGATCTGGCAGGGCGGGATCCCGGTCCTCGGGATCTGCTACGGCGCGCAGCTCATGGCCCATGAGCTCGGCGGCGACGTGCTCCCGACGACCAAGCGCGAGTACGGCCCCGCGACCGTCACCGTCACCGACGACGACGGCCTGTTCACGGGCCTCGACCGCGACCAGCCCGTCTGGATGAGCCACGGCGACTCGATCACCCGCCTGCCGACCGGGTTCCGGACGACTGCGCAGACGGAATCGTCGCCCTTTGCCGGCCTCGTCGATGCCTCGCGGAACCTGTATGGCATCCAGTTCCATCCGGAAGTCGTCCACACGCCCCGCGGCCGCGACGTCCTGCGGAACTTCGTCGTGGGGATCGCGGGCGCGAGCCCGACCTGGACGCCGGCCAACTTCATCGACGGAACGGTTTCCGATATCCGGGCTCGCGTCGATGCCCATGCGAGCGCGACGGGTTCGGACGGGCTCGTCATCTGCGCGCTGTCGGGCGGCGTCGACTCCGCGGTCGCTGCCGCGCTGGTTCACCGGGCGGTCGGGGACCGGCTGACGTGCATCTACGTCGACCACGGCCTGATGCGCAAGAAGGAGTCGGAGCTGCTCCGCCAGACATTCGCCGAGCACCTCGGGATGCGCCTCGTCATGGTCGACGCGCGGGGGCGGTTCCTCGCCCGGCTCGCCGGCGTCGAGGACCCGGAGCAGAAGCGGCGGATCATCGGCGACGAATTCATCCGGGTCTTCGAGGAGGAGGCCACGAAGCTCGGCAGGATCGACTTCCTGACCCAGGGCACCCTCTACCCGGACGTCATCGAGAGCGCGACTTCGGAGACGAAGGCCGCCCAGAAGATCAAGACCCACCACAACGTCGGTGGCCTGCCGGCCGACCTGCGCTTCAAGCTGATCGAGCCGCTCCGCTACCTGTTCAAGGACGAGGTCCGCGCCGTCGGGCTGGAGCTCGGCCTGCCGGAGGCGATGGTCCATCGCCAGCCGTTCCCGGGGCCCGGCCTGGCGATCCGGATCATCGGCGAGGTCACCGCCAAGCGGCTCGAGACTCTCCGCGAGGCGGACTGGATCGTCATCGACGAGATCAAGGCGGCGGGCCTGTATCGCTCACTCTGGCAGAGCTTCGCGATCCTTACCCCGGTCCGTTCGGTCGGCGTCATGGGCGACGGGCGCACCTACGCCAACGTGGTCGCGATCCGGGCCGTGACGTCGGAGGACGGGATGACGGCCGATTGGGCGAAGCTCCCGTACGACGTCCTCGGCAAGATCTCGAGCCGCATCGTGAACGAGGTGGCGGACGTCAACCGCGTGGTCTACGACATCTCGTCGAAGCCACCGGCGACGATCGAGTGGGAGTAGCCATCACCGTGACCATCGGGGTATTCCGTGCTGGCACCGGGGCAGTAGAGTGGTCGCCATGGTCGACGAGATGACTCCTGAGGCGCCGGCACCGCCGCCCCGCTGCATGTGGTGTTCCGCGGAACTGCCGTCGGATTCTGAAGTCGCCTGCCCTTCGTGCGGCGCAACGCTGATCGGCGAGGGCGAGAGCCAGGTCCCGGGAGTCACCGCGATCGACGCCCAGGCGATCGTCCGCAGCACGCAGGCCGCGAAGGCACGGTCCCGCAGCCGCCTGATGTCGTGGCTCAGCGGCGAGTACGACGAAGGGATGGACAAGCCGTCCCCGCCGGGCTCGGTGTCCCTGCCCTCGCCTGAAGTCCGCCGCGAGATGCTCCGCCTCGAGATCGAGGCGGAGGTGGCGAACCTCCAGGCCGAGGCCGAGGCCATCGCGTCGGAGGCTGCGGTCGAGCAGCTCATCCCGATCGAGATCCTGAATGCGCCGTATCCATCGGCGCCGCGGGCCGCCCCGCCGCCGGATACCGGCGACGCATCATCGGACGCGCCTCCCGACGCCACCGCCGACACCACGCCGGCCGAATCCGGACCGGCCGAGGACAGGCCGACGAACTGATCGGGCCGGGTATCCTCGGGCCCGTGCCAGATCGCCTTCCACCACCGGGACCGTCGTTCCTGCGCGAGCACGAAGTCCGCGTCGGAGACCGGCTCCTGCGCGCCGGGATGTCCCGGCCGTCGACCACCGACGACGGGTGGTGGCTCGCGCTCCTGTGGGTCACGGACGACGACGGCGTCGTCCCGCTTCGCGATCTCGCCCCGGCCGCAGGTCCGCCGGCCGATCCTCCTCTGGCTCGCCTCGGCCCGTCCCTCGCGGGCGCGCTCAGCGGGATGATCCTCGAGGAGGCAGGCCGTCTCTCGATCCGGCTCGCAACCGTGATTCCGGCCGACGACCCGAGCCGGCCGTGGCGGGTGCCCGCCGCGATCCGTGCAGCCTTCAAGTGGGAGCCGGCCCGCGAGGCGACGATGCGCCCGAACGAGCTGGCCGAGACCGTCCTCGCCGGCTTCAGACGGTCGATCGAAGGGCTCAGCCGCCCTTAGGTTAGACTCGCTCGCACAGTGCCAAACATGTTCGACGAGTTCCTCGACGAGCTTCGTCGCCGACAGGCGGAGGCCTCGGGTGGCCAGCCGGGCCGCCGAGCGCAGCAACCGGACGACGAGCGGCGCCCCGGCGATCCGGATGACCCGGGCACGGACCCACTCGAGGCACGCGAGTCGCCGGACGACGCGGACGCCGATTCGGCCGACGACTCCGGCGACGACGGCTCCGATCGCGAGTCTGAGCCCATCTCGATCGGCGTGGGCGGCCGGGGCCGGGAGAGTGCCGGCGACGGGGACAGGCCGCCGCGCGATCCGCGTCGCAGGCGGGGGGTCGGCGGCCCGAACGACGGCGGGGGTCCGCGCATCCGCCGCCAGGTGGCCATCGCCGTCGGGCTCATCGCCGTCCTGTTCGTCATCATCATGCTGGCCGTCGGCCTCGACCTCTGGACGGACGCGATCTGGTACAAGAGCGTCGGCTATGACGCGGTGTTCTGGACCCGGCTCGGGGTTCAGCTCCTCCTCTTCGTCATCGGCGTCGTTCTCGCCCTCGTGGTGCTGCTCGGCAACCTGTGGCTCGCCGGCCGCCTCGCGCCACCGGCCGAAGGCCCGGGAGCGTCCGGCTCGGTCCGCGGCTGGATCGACCGCCTGAACGATGCGGTGATGGATTCGGAGCAGCGGTCGCGGGGCACGCGAGATGCCCGGCCGGCGCCCCGGCCAGGGCCCTCGAGGGCCGATCGACGTCACGCCCTACGACATCCCCGACGCAACGCCGATCGGCCGCCTGGTGATCGCGATCGTGGCGATCTTCGTCGCCATCACCGTCGGCGGCGCGCTCTCCTCCAACTGGGAGACCGTGCTCCTCTGGATGAACCGCGTCCCGTTCGACCCGGCCGGCACCGTCACGGACCCGATCTTCGGCCGGGACATCTCGTTCTACCTCTTCGAGCTTGGGTTCCTCCGATTCGTCCAGGTGACGGTCATCGGCCTCGTCATCGCGTCGCTCGTCGTCGCCGCCGCTCGCTACCTGGTCGCGGGACTCGATGGCAGCGCGGTCTTCAGCACGCCGGTTCGCGTCCATCTCGGGATCCTCGCCGGACTCCTCCTCATGGCGATCGCGGTCGGCTACCAGCTCGACAAGTTCGAGCTCGTCTACAGCTCGCGCGGTGTCGCGGCGGGCGTCTCCTACACGGACGCGAACGCCCAGTTCCTCGCCTACGACGTGCTGACCGGCCTGTCGGCGATCGCTGCGGCGTTCCTCGTCGGCGGCGCGTTCTCGCGCGTCCTGTGGCCGCTCGGCCTGACCGTGGCCGTCTGGCTCATCGCGTCCATCGGCATCGGCCGGATCTACCCCGAGATCATCCAGCGCTTCACCGTCCAGCCGAACCAGTTCGCCCAGGAGCAGACGTACATCGCCAACAACATCGCGATGACGAGACTGGCCTTCAACCTGGGCGGCTGGGACGTCCGCGACTACCGCGGTGAAGCGCCGCTGACGGAAGCGGCGATCACGGAGCACGAGGCGACGTTCCTCAACGCCCGCCTGTGGGACTACCGGCCGCTCGGCGACACGCTCGATCAGCTCCAGACCGTTCGCCAGTACTACGACTTCTACGATGTCGACACGGACCGCTACCAGATCGGCGAAGACACGCGCCAGGTGATGCTGTCAGTTCGGGAGCTCGCGCTCGACAAGAACCCCAATGCGGTCGGTTGGGTCAACCAGCGGGTGATCTTCACCCATGGAATCGGCCTCGCGATGGTGCCGGTCAACGAGGTCGCGACGCAGGGCCAGCCACGCCTGCTCATTCGCAACCTTCCGCCGGTCTCGAGCGACGGCGCCCCCGAGATCACCGAGCCGCGCGTGTACTTCGGCGAACGCCCGAGCTCCTACATCGTCACCGGCGCACGGAACCAGGCCGAGTTCGACTACCCACGCGGCCAGGAGACCAGCGGGAGCGAGCAGGTCGTCGAGACGAAGTGGAGCGGGACGACCGGGATCAAGCTCGACACCACTCTCTCCCGGCTCCTCTTCGCCCTGAGATTCCGTGACCTCGATCTCCTGATCAGCGACCAGATAACCGATCAGAGCCAGCTGCTCTTCCACCGATCGCTGGCCGACCGCCTGCCTCGGATCGCCCCGTTCCTGCTCTACGACAAGGACCCGTACGTCGTCATCCGCGATGACGGCCGCCTCGTGTACATCCAGGACGCCTACACCGCGACCGACCGGTTCCCCCACGCCCAGCTGTTCAACCCGGGCGATCTCGGGACGACCGGCCTCGGCAACGCGCCGATCAACTACCTGCGGAACAGCGTGAAGATCGTCGTCGACGCCTACGACGGGACGATGACCTTCTATGCGAACGATCCCAATGACCCGCTCCTTCGCGCATGGCAGGGCGTCTTCCCGACGCTGTTCCGGCCGATGACCGAGTTCCCGGCCGACCTCCGCCCGCATCTCCGCGTGCCGGAAGAGCTGTTCAACGTCCAGACCCGCATGTACGGCCGCTACCACGTCCAGAACCCGCTGACCTTCTACCAGCAGGACGACCTGTGGACCGTGCCCGGCAGCCAGACGTCGGAGTCGAGCCTGCCGAGCGAGGCCTACTACGTGATCATGTCGTTGCCCGAGGAGGACACCCCGGAGTTCCTCCTCCTCCAGCCGATGATCCCGAAGGACCGTCCCAACATGATCGCGTGGGTTGCCGCCCGGAACGACGGCGCCACGTACGGCCAGACACTCGTCTACCGGTTCCCGACGGAGACCTCGGTCTTCGGCCCGGCCCAGATCGAGGCCCAGATCGATGCGGACCCGGAGATCAGCGCCCAGTTCACGCTGTGGAGCCAGTCGGGCAGCAGCGTCATCCGGGGGAACCTCATCGTCGTCCCTGTCGGTGACTCGCTCGTCTACCTCCAGCCCGTGTACCTGCAGGCGACCAGCGCGAAGTTCCCGGCCTTCCAGAAGATCATCGTGGCGTCGCCGACGACCGTCGTCTGGGGCGATACCCTCCGCCAGGCACTCGACCAGCTGCTGCGGGACCAGGGCGGCGGCCCAGGTCCGACGCCAACCCCCACACCCGCGCCCGGCCCGACGCCGACACCCGGCCCGACCGGGACGCCGGGACCCGGATCCACGCCGCCGTCGGGCGATGTCGCGGCTCTGGTCGAGTATGCGAACCTCCACTTCGAGCTCGCCCAACAGGCCCTCCGCGACGGCGACTTCGCACGCTATGGCGACGAGATCGCGCTGGTCCAGCAAGCCCTGGGTCAGCTCGAGGGGCTTGTCGGCTCGCCCAGCCCGTCTGCGTCGCCGAGCGCCGCGCCGTGAGCCGGGGCGGGGTCTACCTCGCCTCGCTCCTCGTCACCATCGGCAGACCGGCCTGGTGGCTGGTCACCCTGGCGGGCTTCCTCGTTCGTGGCGGCTTCGTCGTGTTCTTCGTGCCCATCGTCCTGCTGCCGTCGCCGATCGCGATCTCGAACGTCGTGGCCCCGCTGGTCATCCCCGTCGCGCTCGGCCGGATCGGGCCGGAAGCGATCGCGATCTTCGTCGCGACGGTCGCCCTCGTCTCCGCCTGGATCATCGTCGGGGGCTGGATCGCCGCGATCACGGACATCGCGCTGATCCGGGAGGCGGCCGCCGCCGCCGCGGAGGAGGGGATCGGGACCGTCGAGCCCGGGCCCGGGTCCGCGACACCACCGGCAGACCATGTCCTCGTCGGGCGACTGCTGGCGGCGCGATTGGTTGCCTGGTTCCCGCTCGCAATCGCGACCGGGCTCGCGATCGTCGGGATCATCTCAGCCACGTACGCGGAGTTGACCCGGCCGGCCGATGTCGGCACGCCACTCGTCCTCCGCGTGGCGATCGGGGCGGCGCCGGAGCTCGCGATCATCGGAGTCGCCTGGCTCCTTGGCGAGCTCGTCGGCGGGCTCGCCGGGCGGTGGATCGTCCTCGACGGCGCGCCGACGCGGGCGGCCTTGATCGGGGCCCTGGGCGACGTCGCCCGCAGGCCCGCCGCCACGCTGCTGCCCTGGCTGGTCACGACCGGCATGCTCCTCGTGATCATCGGAGGGACGGTCGGCGCGTCGAGCATCGCGTGGTCGCGGGTCATCGTCGCCCTGTCCGATCGGCCGGTCGATCCGCCGGCGGTTGCCGTGAACCTGCTGCTGTTCGTGGCGATCTGGCTTGCGGCACTCGCCCTTGCCGGCATGTTCGCCGCGCTCCGGGGCACCGTCCAGACGATCGAGTACGTTCATCTACGGTGGGCGACCCGGACGTTCGGGGCATCCGCGCACCACCGTCCGGGGGATTGGTCCATGCCGGGTGAAGGTGGCAGCCTGTAGGACCCAGGCCGGAGGGCCCGGAATCCGCGAGGTGATCGATGGCGACGAAGACCGTCGTCTGCCCGGAATGCGATGCGCCGCTGTCACCAGGACGTTTTGCATGCTCGTCATGCGGCGCGCTCGTCGCCTCGGTAGCCACGGTCGCCCGATCGTTCATGCTCCAGGAGCAGGTTCTCCCACCGGTTCTCGACCGGCCAGGCGCCGCCGAGCCTCCGCCTTTGCCGGCCGTCCCGACCTCGGAGGTCGATGGACCGCTCCCGCCTCGCCTGGCAACGGTCCTCCCACCGGCACGCCGCGCGGCGCCGGTGCCCCGCCCTGAGAAGCCGATGGCGGCGACCTCGGTTGTCGCCGCGCCTCCGCGGCCCTCGCGGCAGCAGCGACCGCGCCAGCCGGCCGCCACCCAGCAGCCGCCGCTGACCTGGGTGCTCGATGACGCGAGGCCCTCTACTCAGTCGGTGCCCCAGCCCGTGGCGGCGCAGGTCGCGCATCCCGAGCCCGCAGCGGCCGCGCCCCTCGTTCCGGCGCCCGTCGTGCCCACGGCACCCGCCGCGCCGATCGCGTCGATCGCGCCCGTTCCGGTCGCGAGCCAGCCGCCGGTCGCGAGCCAGCCGCCGAACCCCGCTCCGGCACCGAGCTGGCCGGCACACCCGACATGGCCGCCACCACGCGCCGCCGAAGTCGACGAACCTGCGCCCCCTCCGGCCGCCCGCGTCATCGCAGGCGCCTACCTTCCGCCATCCGCCGTGCTTCCGCCCGGTGATGTTCTGCCGCTGCCCGCGTCGGACGCCCGGAACGACGCGCCGGAGATTACCGCCCGGAAGTCGCGAGGCGCGACGAACTTCCGCCTCCGCTTGGGCGATGGAACCGGCCCGTACGGGATGCCACCGGAGGCACCGACGCGGGTGGTCGTCCTGGGGGCGGCCATTGCGGCGCTGGGCTTCGTGCTCCCCTGGGCGAACTACGTCATCGGCCACGGCAACATCGGTGGCGGCTACCTCGACCAGTGGGGCCTGGCGGGTCCGGGCCACGGCGTCATCCTGGCCCTCATCGCCGGGGTGGCGTTCCTGGCGCTCTTCGCGGCGCAGATGCCGCGATGGGTTCGGGTGGGACTCCCGTCGATCGCTCTCGCCTGCCTGCTGATCGGATTGGTCTGGCCGTATCTCGTCGGAGGGCTGATCGACGCCTCGATCGGGGTCTACGTCGTGTCGGTCGGAGCGATCATCATGATCGGCGGCGGACTGCTGGATCGCGTGGCCACGCGTCACGCGGAGGACGCGGCGACCGTCTAGGGCATCGCACCCGGGGCTCAAACCGAGCCCTGCTACACTGCGCCGGACGCCGTCGGCAGGCAGGTCAGGACGGCGCGACCACCGGTCGGAGCGATTCGGAGGCACCCAGCCAGCCCGCATGGACGAGATCCTCGGCGAGATCGGGAAGGCCCTCGGCGGGTTCTTCGGCAGCGCCCCGGTCCAGCTCGCTCTCCAGGCGATCGCGGTCTACCTGATCATCCTCTGGCTGGCCGGCGCGTACTGGGCGTTCCGCGACATGCAGCAGCGGACGCAGAACCCGATCCTGCCGTACGTTTCGGCGAGCTTCATCATCGTCTTCACGCCGATCTTCTTTCCACTTGCGATCTTCGTCTACAAGATCATCCGGCCGCACGAGAAGATCGGCGAGGTCTATGAGCGCAATCTTGCCGAGGAGGCCCTCCTCGCCGAGGTCGATGCGATCCACAGCTGCCCGACGTGCGCCCGCCGGGTGAACGATGAGTGGATCATCTGCCCCACCTGCCGGACCCGGCTGAACCGCGTCTGCCCGAACTGCAGCAGGCTCGTCGGCCTCGACTGGTCGCTGTGCGCCTGGTGCGGCAAGGACTTCGAGCGTCGAGACATGCCGGCGGCAGCCATCGCCGGTTCGCGGCCGGCGGCCATCATGCCGCTCCCGGATTCGATCGACGAGACCGGACGCATCGCCGCCGCCGATGGCCCCGCTTCCCGGTCTGCCCGCTCGTCGGGGCCGCGCTCGCTGCCCCGGTCGGCACCGCAGGACGTCCTGCCCGAGAGCTAGTCACTCTCGCACGTGACCGCCGACATCGACCAAGACCCGCCTCTTCCGCCGCCGCGACCGGGCGCGTCCACCTTCACGATCGAGGGGCGCGCCGCGCCCGGGCTCTTCGTCGTTGGCTGGCTGGCCTCGATCCTCGGGCTTGCCATCACGGTCGCGGGAGCGCTCGCCTCGTCGACCTTGCTGGTGTATTTCCTCGGGCCGGGGCTGCTGTCGCTCGGGCTGATCGCCGCCGCGGGCAACCAGGCGCTCGAGCGGCGGCTGCGGGGCGCGACCTTTGCGGGTCCGTCGCCGATCCTCGTCTTCGCGGCAACGGTGGCGGTCACTTACTTCATCGGGGCGCTCCTTGGATTGCTGCTGGATGCCGCCGTCCGCTCGTCCGGTGCGGAAGTGCCGGCGCCCGTCGGCCAGCTCATTGCGGGAGCGCTCACGGCGCTGATCTTCATCGGGGTGGTCCGGCTCACCGTCGTCGGGACAGGCGCGCTGACCTGGACCGACATGGGTCTCCGCCGAATTCGATCGGCAGGCGCTGGCGGACCTCGCGGCCGGCGCGTCGCTTGCCCTGCCGGTGATCGCCCTCACCCTTGTCGTCGGCGCCATCCTCGTGACGATCTTCAGGGTCGTCAGTCCCAGTCCCCTGCCACCGACCGGCGAGCTGTCAGGCCTCGTCCTCCAGCTCGTCACCGGCGCGATCATCGCCCCGGTCGCCGAGGAGATCCTGTTCCGCGGCTTCGCGATCACGGCATGGCGGCGGTCGATCGGTGCGAGCCGGGCGATCATCCGCGCGACGCTTCTGTTCGCGCTGGCCCACGTCGTCGGAATCGAGGCGACGAGCTTCGGCCAGGCCATCGGGTTGATCGCCGTCGGCGCAGGGACCCGCCTGCCGGTCGCCTGGGTCCTGGGCTGGGTCTTCGTCCGCCGCGGGTCGATCTGGGCATCGATCGGGCTCCACGCCACGTTCAACGCCATCCTCCTCATCCTCGCCCATCTCGCGATCAACTCCGGCGTCTCCTGAGCGGTCGATCCGCGATGAAGCCGCGGATGAGCCGCGGATAAGGGCCCCTCGGTACTGTTCGGCCGTTCCCGGGTTCGGATGGCGGAAGGAATCGGCGGGCTTCCGTCGTACGGGCCCGGGGACGCCGGTCCGCCGCCGCACGAGGAGTCACGCGATGCGGTCGATCCGGGAGATCCCCCCAACGGAGCGTCCTCGGGAACGGCTGGCCGCGCGAGGACCCGCGGGATTGAGCTCGGCTGAGCTGGTCGGGCTCCTGTGGGGATCGGGGTCGCGCGGCCGATCGGCGGTCGATCTCGCGGAAGACGTCCTTGCCCGTCACGACGGTCTCACGGGCTTGGCCCGCGCAACAGATGTCGAGCTCGAGGCGGTGCCGGGGATCGGTTCGGCGAAGGCCGCTCAGCTCGCGGCGGCGTTCGAGCTCGGCCGGCGGCTCCTCGCGGACTGGCCGGCCGGGCGCTGGACGATCCGGTCGGCTCGTGACGTCGCCGACCGGCTGGTCCTCCAGATGGGCCGCCTCGAGCGCGAGGAGCTGCGGGTCGTGCTCCTGAACACGAAGAACGCCGTCCTCCGCGTCGCAACCGTGTACCAGGGCAATGTCTCCTCGTCCCTGGTCCGGGTCGGCGAGCTCTATCGCGACGCCGTCAGGCTCAACGCGGCGGGCATCATCCTGGTTCACAACCACCCCAGCGGTGACCCCACCCCGTCGCCCGACGACCTCCACCTGACGGCCGAAGCCCTTGCCGCCGGGCGCCTCCTCGACATCGACCTGCTGGACCATCTCGTCGTGGGTCACGACGCCTGGGTCTCGTTGCGGGATCGCGGCGTGTCGTTCGACCGGCCGCAGCGGCACTGAGCCGGCGCCCGCGCCCGGGCGGCGTGCCCGGTCGCGTGGCGCCGCATCTGCGCGCCCGGTCGCGCGGCCGGGTGTAGCGTCGCGCCGCCCGATCCAGGGCCCGGGTCCCACCTCCCGCGCCCGCGGCGATCCCGTTGTTCTTACCAGTTCCCTGCCGACTGCTATCGAGGTCCCGGCGCTGGGCTTCCTGCCGGCCATGCCTGGGCCTCGTTCGTACCAGACCCGGTGCGACTGGTAGGCAGCTCGCCGACCCTTGCACTGCCGTAGTAGTCGCCTGGAGCCTGGTACGCACCTTCGGCGCCCTCTGGTGGCCGGCGGCCGGTCGGCGCCCGGGCGGCGTGCCCGGTTGCGCGCCGCGACTGGCCGGGTCGGCGGCGGGGCCTCATCAGGCGGGTATACTGCACGGGCTTCCCCGCCACCAGCCTGAGCGCGCGATCCCCCGGTGCCTCCGGGCCAGAGTGGAGCCGCTGCGAACCGGACGCAACCCAACCCCGCACGTGAGGACCCTCCCGCCACATGCTCGACCGCTTCCTCGGCCTCTTCTCCCGCGACATCGGGATCGACCTCGGGACCGCGAACACGCTGGTCCACGTCCGCGACCGCGGGATCGTGATGAGCGAGCCGTCGGTCGTGGCGATCGATGCCAAGACCCGGCGCGTCCTGGCGGTCGGGGCGGAGGCGAAGCGGATGGTCGGCCGGACGCCGGCCAGCATCATCGCCATCCGGCCACTCCGTGACGGGGTCATCAGTGACTTCGACGTGACCGAGGAGATGATCAAGTACTTCGTCCGGCGCGTTCACGACCGGGTGGGGCTGATCCCGCGGCCGCGGATGCTGCTCGGCATCCCGTCGGGCGTCACGGAGGTCGAGAAGCGGGCCGTCAGGGACGCCGCACTCAACGCCGGAGCCCGCTGGGCGCGCCTCATCGAGGAGCCGATGGCCGCGGCGATCGGTGCCGGGCTGCCGGTCAGCGAGCCGTCCGGCAGCCTCATCGTCGACATCGGCGGCGGGACGACGGAGGTCGCGGTCATCAGCCTCGGCGGGATCGTCGTCAGCCGCTCGATCCGGATCGGGGGCGACGAGATGGACCAGGACATCGTTGCCTTCGCCCGGCGCGAGTACAACCTGTTCCTCGGCGAACGGACCGCCGAGGACATCAAGATCGCGATCGGCTCCGCCTATCCGGGTGAGTGGGACCAGCAGCGGATCTCGCTCCGCGGCCGCGACCTGCTGACGGGCCTGCCGCGCAGCGTCGAGGTCGGCGCCGATCAGATTCGCGAGGCGATCGAGCCGTCCGTCCAGCAGATCGTCGACACGATCAAGGACACGATCGAGGAGACGCCTCCGGAGCTCGTCGCCGACATCATGGACCAGGGCATCGTCCTGGCCGGCGGCGGGGCGCTCCTCGCAGGCCTGGACCGCCGCGCGGCCGACGCGACCCAGATGCCGGTCCACATCGCCGACGATCCATTGACGTGCGTCGCCCGCGGGACCGGCATCGTCCTCCAGGAACTCGGCAACCCGGCGATGGACCGCGTCCTCGTCGCCGACACGTATGCGAGGCCGCCGCGGTAGGCTGACTCGAGATCGAACCTCGGAGTCAGGATCGAGACCATGAGTTCGCTGCTCGCCTCCCGCACCGTCCGGCGCCGCTCCGTCATCTTCATCGCCCTCCTCACGACGACCCTCGTGATGATGGCGTTCTCCTCGAACCCGGTCGTCCGCGAATTCGAGGGTGCGCTCAGCTTCGCGATCCGCCCGATCCAGGGCGCCGTCGACGACGTCGCCGAGGGAATCGCCGGGGTCTTCCAGTCTTTCTCCGACATCGATCGGCTGCACACCGACAACACTGCCCTTCGCCGCGAGAACGAGCGGCTCGTCGCGGAGAACCAGCGGCTCCTCGAGACGCAGCGCGAGAACGAGCTCCTGACGGGAGTCCTCCAGCTTCGCAACGGGTTCGCCTACAAGACCGCGGCGGCCGAGGTGATCGCCCGGGAGTCGTCGGAGTTCCGCCGGCTGGTCACGATCAGCAAGGGAACGGACGCCGAGATCGCGGAGGGCGACGTCGTCATCGCCGAGGGCGGCGCCCTGGCCGGCCGCGTCGTCGAGGTCGGCCCGGACTACGCCAAGGTCGTGCTCATCACGGACCAGACCTCGACCGTCATCGGCCAGGTCCAGTCGAGCGGTGCGACCGGCGAGGTGATCGGCCAGCTCGGCGGCGCCCTCATCATGTCGAACATCGACTCGACGGAGCAGATCGAGCTCGGCGACGAGGTCGTCACGGCCGGGATCGAGCTCGCCGGCGGGATCCGCTCGCCGTATCCGAAGGGCCTCTTGCTCGGCCAGGTTGCCGACGTCCGCCGCGACGCGAACAGCGTCGTCCAGACGGCGTATCTCCAGCCGCCGGCCGACCTGGAGAAGCTCGAATACGTCCTCGTCGTCCTCGACTACGAAGGCGGCCTGCCGCCGGCCGACGAGCAGCCCATCGACTGCTCGATCACCGGCCCGAGCGGCGCCCTGCCGGGCGGCGAGCAGCCCTGCATCGAGCCGACGCCGTCGGCCAAGCCGTCGGTCAAGCCGACCGTCAAGCCGTCGGCCGCGACGCCGTAGCCGGCGGTCGCCCCTGCTACGCTGGCCCCGCATGAAGGGCATCGTCCTCGCCGGCGGCACGGCCACCCGGCTCTTTCCGCTCACGATCGTGACCAACAAGCACCTTCTGCCGATCTACGACCGGCCGATGATCTACTACCCGATCGAGACGCTCGCCGGGATGGGGATCCGCGAGGTCATGGTGATCGTCGGGGGCAAGAGCGTGGGCGACGTCGTCGAGCTGCTCGCCGACGGCTCCCACTTCGGGCTCGACCTGACCTACCGCTACCAGCCGGGTGCCCTCGGAATCGCCCACGCGATCGGCCTCGCCCGGGCCTTCGTCGGCGACGAGGCATTCTGCTGCATCCTCGGCGACAACATCCTCCGGGGACCGGACCTGACCGACACCGCCAGCCGGTTCGAGGAGGGCCCGTGGGACGCCGGGACGCTCCTCTACCGCGTTCCTGATCCCGAACGTTTCGGCGTCGCCGAACTGGATGCGGACGGCAACGTCGTCGGGTTCGAGGAGAAACCGGAGCGTCCGAAGAGCGACCTGATCCCGATCGGTGTCTACTTCCTCCGCCCGGACGCGTTCGACGTCATCGATCGACTCGCGCCGTCGGGCCGCGGCGAATTCGAGATCACGGACGTACTCAACCACTACATCCCGGCTGGCCGGCTCTTCAGCATGGTCTACGACGGCCACTGGGCCGACGCGGGAACGGTCCCATCCCTCATGCGGGCCGCCGAGCTCGCCCGCGAGGACGACCTGGCGGGCCGTCTCGAGCCGCCGATCGAGCGGCCGAACGCGTGAGCCCGGTCGGGCCGGGAGCGCGCCTTCTCGTCACCGGCGGCGCCGGCTTCATCGGTTCGTGCTTCGTGCGGGACATCCTCGCCCGTCGCGACGCGACCCGGATCACGGTCATCGACAAGCTGACGTACGCGGGAAACCGGGCAAATCTTGCGCCGGCGGAGTCCGACCCGGAGCAGGCGAGCCGGCTTCGGTTCGTCGAAGGCGACATCGCCGACCCGGCCGCCGTCGAGCCGCTCGTCCGCGACGTCGACGCGGTCGTCAACTTCGCGGCGGAGTCGCACGTCGACCGGAGCATCCTGGATCCGGAGGCGTTCCTGCGGACCGGCGTCGTCGGCGTCCATGTCCTCCTCGAGGCGGTTGTCGCCGCCTCCGTCGGGCGGCCGCGTCCGATCCGCTTCCTCCAGGTGTCCACCGACGAGGTCTACGGCTCCGTCGAGCGCGGCCGCTCGACCGAGTCGGACCGGCTCGAGCCGCGCTCCCCGTATTCGGCGGCGAAGGCCGCCGGCGAGCTGCTGGTCGGGAGTTACGTCGCCACGCATGGCGTCGACGCCGTGGTCACGCGCGGGTCGAACACCTACGGCCCGTACCACCACCCGGAGAAGCTCATCCCGCTGTTCGTGACGAACGCGATCGACGACCAGCCCCTGCCGCTCTACGGCGACGGCCTCCAGCAACGCGACTGGCTCTACGTCGCCGACCACGCGGGCGCGATCGAGCACGTGCTCCGCCACGGGCGGGCCGGCGCGACGTACAACATCCCGGGCTCGGCCGAGATGACGAACCGCGACGTCGTCGCCGCGCTGCTCGAGAGGCTCGGCAAGCCGTGGTCGCTCGTGCGGAGCGTCCCGGACCGGCCCGGCCACGACCGGCGGTACGCGCTCGACGGCTCGAAGCTCGCCGCGCTGGGCTGGAGCAACCGGATGGGGTTCGCCGACGGCCTTGCCGCCACGATCGACTGGTTCCGGGCGAACGAGCCATGGTGGCGCGCCGCGAAGTCCGGAGACTGGGACGCGTACTACGAGCGCCAGTACGGGACGCGGCTGGCGAGCGGCAAGGCAGTCGCCGAGACCCGCGCGCCGTCGGAGGCCTGACGGTGCGGATCGCGGTCACGGGAGCCGGCGGCCGGCTTGGGCGCGCGCTGGTCGGTGCCCTCGAAGAGGCGGCGTTCACGGGCCCAGTCGGGCCGCTCGCCTGGGATCGCACGGCGTTCGATCTCGACGCGCCCGGCGGGATCGGTGCGCTCATCGACCGCGACCGGCCGGAGGCCATCGTTCACGCAGCCGCCTGGACCGACGTCGACGGCTGCGCCCGGGATCCCGGTCGGGCCCTGGCCCGTAACGCGACGGCCACGGGGGTCCTCGCGCGGGCCTGCGCCGAGCGGGGCGTCGACCTGATCGTGGTCTCGACCAACGAGGTGTTCGACGGCAGGCGGACCGACGGGCGCGGCTACGGCCCGACCGATCGGACGGCCCCGCCCAATCCGTACGGCGCCTCGAAGCTCGCGGGGGAGCGGGCCGCGGTCGACGCGTACAGCGGCTCCGACGGGCGCGGGGCGCTCGGGGTCGTCCGCACGGCATGGCTGTTCGGGCCGCCCGGCAACGACTTCCCGTCGAAGATCCTCGCTGCCGCCGAGCGTGCTCGCAGCAGCGGGGAGCCGCTCCGGGTCGTCGCCGACGAGGTCGGCTCGCCCACGTACACGCAGGATCTGGCGGAGGGCATCGTCGAGCTGATCGGGGCCGCAGCGGTGGGCGGGGTCCACCACATCGTGAACGCCGGTGCGGCGTCTCGGGCGGACTGGGCCCGCGAGCTCCTGCGCCAGGCCGGAGTCGACGTCCCGGCGGTCGACGTTCCCGCCTCGACCTGGTCGCGCGCCTCGACGCCGCCGGCCTGGGGCGTGCTCGAGCCCACGCCCCTCCCCGGCGGCGAACCGCTCCGCACATGGCAGGCCGCCCTCGCCGACTACCTGCCGGCCCTGCTCCGCCAGCGGGACGCGGCCGGAGCGAGCCGGTGATGGATCGCAGCTCGTCGCTAGCCGGCGTCCGGATCGGCGCGGTGACCCGCCACGCCGACTCGCGCGGCTCGTTCCGGGAGCTCTGGCGGGAGTCCGCGTTCCCGGCGATGACGGCGGCGGAGACGGGCGCCGCGCCAGGTTCCGAGCCGCGCTTCGTCCAGGCAAACCTGTCGACCTCCGCCCCCGGCGTCCTGCGCGGCCTCCACTACCACCGCCGCCAGCTCGACTACTGGGTCGTGATCAGCGGACGGGCGTTCGTCGCCCTGGTCGACGTGCGGCCGCTGCTCGATGGGACCGGGGATCGGCCGCTCGTCGAGACGCACGAACTGTCCGCCGACGAGTGGGCCGTCATCCCGAGCGGCGTGGCGCACGGCTTCCTCGCCCTGGAACCGCTCGAGCTGCTCTATCTCGTCACGAACGAGTTCGACGGGACCGACGAGCTCGGATTCGCGTGGGACGACCCGAGCGTCGCCGTTCCGTGGCCGCCGGTCGCGGTCACCCCGGACCTGCGGCCGATCCTGTCCGGCCGCGACCGGTCGAATCCCACGCTCGCCCAACTGGTGGCCGGCCTCCGCTCCTGATGGCCGGCGTCTCCGTGGCCCCGAGGCACCGGGAGGACGCGCCCGGTGCGCACCTCTCCGCAGCCGTCTCCCCGGCTCCACACAGCGAAGGCGGCCGATGGGGCCATGAACGCAGGGACCATCCCGCGATAGCCGCGAGAGCCGCGAAGCGCGACGCTTGCGACGCACTCATTCCGACCCCCAGGTCGATTTGTTCAGGAGCTCATCGTGCGCAAAGCTGTTTTCGGAATCGTCTTCGCCATGGTCGCCTTGCTCGGCGCCTACGGCACGGTCGCGGCGGCCCCCGTCCAGACGAGCAAGGCCAAGGTCGTGATCATCGTCGGCGCCGATACGCCGCAGTACATCACGGACGCCAACCAGGTCTACGCCGAGGCGATCAAGTACACCCCGAACGTCAAGAAGGTGTACAGCCCGAACGCGACGTGGTCCGCGGTCAAGGCGCGACGAACGGCGCCAACGTCATCGTCTACATGGGCCACGGCAACGGCTGTCCCAAGCCCGTACCCGCAACAACCCGACTTCACGAAGAACGGGTTCGGGCTCAACACCAAGGCCGGCGCGGCAGGCAACAACAACGACCTACTACGGTGAGCCTTACATCAGGACCCTGACGCTCGCGCCGAACGCGGTCATCCTCCTCTTCCACCTCTGCTACGCCTCGGGCAATTCCGAGCCCGACGGGACCGCCTCCGACCCTGACGGTCGCGAAGGCACGGGTCGACAACTACGGCTCGGCGTTCCTCGCCGCGGGCGCGTCGGCGGTCATCGCCGGCGGCCACAGCCACAGTGGCTACCTCGACGCCCTGTTCACGACGACCCAGCCGCTCGTCGAGATGTGGCGTGGCGTCCGCAACTACAACGGCCACGAGATCGCGTTCGCGACGACGCGGAGCGCGGGCTCGGCGATCCTCGATCCCGACAACGGTGGGACCAAGCCCGTCCGACTTCTACCGCTCGATCGTCGGGCACCTCGACGTCATGACCCACCAGGTGACCGGCACGATCTGCCGCCGGCGTCCGCGAGCCCCGGCGTGGTCCGCCCGCTGCGCTGAGGTCGCCACTCGACACGGCCGGTCGAGCGGCGCTGCACCGGGCCGCCGCGCGGTCCTCGCCGCCTCCTGAAACCCCACCGAACCACTCCGTACCGGTCGCGACCGGGACCATCGTCACCGTTGCGCCCCGGAGCGCCCCGGGCGTACCGTAGGCGGTCTCGCAACGGAATGCGGAGCCTTTGAGGACCGATCGTGACTTTCCGTCGACCCCGCCCCGTACGCTCGCCCGCCTCGTGACGGTCGGCCCGCGGCCGCCTACGGCGGTCCGAACGAGACGGCGCAACGGCATCTCGGCGGCGTTCGCGGCGTGCGCCCTCATCGTGGGGCTCGTCGGAGCAGCTCCGGTCGCCGCGATGGCCCAGGTCACCGCCACGGCGCCCCCGAGCGCGAGCGCGCCCGACGATCCCACGGCCGACACCGGCGAGATCCAGCCCGGCATCCACTACGAGGATGCCCTCGCCCATGCGAACGATCGGATCGCGTTCACGCCCGGCGGCCGGGTCACGGTCCCGTACCGGCCGCGCGTGGGCGATACCTGGCCGGTCGGTGGCCGGGCGCCTCGCGCTCTGCCTGCTGGAACCGAATCCGGGCGCGACCTGCTCCCGGCGACGGCCGGCGACGCCGTGCCGGCCCCGGCTCCCACGCCTCCCCTCGACGCTCCGGCCGTGGATCCGTCCGAGGCGCCCGCAGCGGACGGCGCGTCCGCGACGCTCCCGCGAGCCGGCACTGACGTCACCCTCGACGGGACCCGCCTCCGCCGGCAGGTGATGGGTTTCCTCCCGTACTGGGAGGTCGCCGACGCCCGGCTCGACTACGAGGTCCTCTCCACGATTGCCTACTTCAGCGTCGGCGCCGACCGGAACGGCAACCTGCTCAAGACGAACCCGAACGGGACGCTCACGACCGGTTGGGGCGGTTGGACGAGCTCACGGCTGACGTCGATCATCAACTCGGCCCACGCGAAGGGGACCCGTGTCGCGCTCACGATCTCGGTCTTCGCCTGGACGACCGGCCAGGCCCAGGTGCAGGGAGCGCTCCTCGGCAGCCCGACGGCCCGGCTGAATCTCGCCAGGCAGGCGGCCTCCGCCGTGCGAGCCCGCGGTGCCGACGGGATCAACCTCGACTTCGAGCCGATCGCCTCCGGTTACGCCGACGAGTACGCGGCGTTCGTGAGGACCGTCCGCGCCGAGCTCAACAAGCAGGCGCCGGGCTACCAGCTCACGTTCGACACGACCGGCTCGATCGGGAACTACCCGCTGGAGGCCGCGACCGCGCCCGGCGGCGCCGACGCGATCTTCATCATGGGCTACGACTACAGGACGGCCGGAGCCGGCTATGCCGGTTCCATCGATCCCCTGTCCGGCCCGGCATACGACCTCGCGGACACGGTGAATGCATACGCCGCGCGGGTCTCCCCGTCCAAGCTGATTCTCGGCGTGCCGTGGTACGGGCGGGCCTGGTCGACCGTGTCCGACCAGGCCAACGCGAAGACCCAGAGCGGAACCAAGTACGGGACCTCGAACAGCGTCGTCTTCGACACAGTCCTCGACTACGCCAAGCAGTACGGCCGGCGCTGGGACAGCCGCGAGCAGTCGCCATGGATCGCCTATCGGCGCCAGAACTGCTCCTCGACGTACGGCTGCGTGATGAGCTGGCGCCAGATCTACTACGACGATGCGGCCTCGCTGAAGCTCCGCTACGACATGATCAACAGGATGGGCCTCCGCGGCGCCGGAATCTGGGCCCTCGGGTACGACGCCGACCGGATCGAGATGCGCCAGGCGCTCGCCGAGAAGTTCCTCAACGACACGACGGCGCCGCTGGCCGGCATCCGGGCCCTCGCCCCGATCCAGGCGGCCGAGTCGTTCGCGGTCTCGTGGGCCGGCTCCGACGAGAGCGGCATCCTCGACTACGACGTCCAGGTGTCGATCCTGGGTGGGCCGTGGAACGACTGGCTCGCCCACACGAAGGCGACGACCGCCACCTACACGGGCGCCGATGGCCACGGCTTCGCCTTCCGCGTGCGAGCTCGAGACACCCACGGCAATGCCGGCGCGTGGGACGTGTCGAGCGTCTACCACTCGCATGTCACGCTCGCGCCTGGCGCATTCGGGAAGGTCGTGGCGGCGAGCGTGAACGTCCGCTCCGCCGCGGGCACCTCCGCACCGATCGTCACGACTGCCGCCTCCGGGACGCTGCTCGCGATCACGGGCGGCCCTGTCACTGCCGACGGCTACACCTGGTACAGGGCCACCCTCCCGATTGCAGAATGGGCGCCGATCGCCGGCGTCCGGTCCGACGTCTGGGTCGCGGCCGGGAACGGCTCGGTGACCTACGTCGCCCCCGTCTCCGCACCGAACGCGACGGTCGTCGATCTTCCCTCGGGCGCCGCGCCGGCGCCAGGTGCCCGGTTCGTCGGGATCGATCCGGCGCGCATCCTCGACACGCGCGCCGGGGTGGGCCTGGCCGGCAAGTTCGCGAGCGGCGTCGCGAGGACGTTCCGCGTCGGGGGGACCCACGGCATCCCGACGAATGCCGTCGCGGTGACGGGGACCCTGACCGTCGTCGGCCAGTCGAGCGCGGGCTTCGCGAGCCTCGGACCGTCGGCGGCGACGGTCGCCCGCTCGTCGGTCGTCAACGTGCCCGCACGGGACGTCCGGGCCGCCGGCGTGACGGTCAAGCTGGGGGCGGACGGGTCGCTCGCGGCGCTCTGGACCGGCTCCGCGGGCTCGAAGTCGAGCCTCGTCTTCGACGTGAGCGGCTACTTCGTCCCGGGCGCGACCGGCGCGACGTTCGCCGCAATCACGCCATCCCGGGTCCTCGACACGAGGGCCGCCAATGGACTGACCGGGCGCTTCGCGTCGAACGTGCCGCGGGCCTTCCTGGTGCGCGGCCGCGGCGGCGTCCCGGCAGGCGCCGTCGCCGTCACGGGGAACCTGACCGTCGTGGGGCCGTCGAGCGCGGGATTCCTGTACGTCGGCCCGGTAGCCTCGACGTCGCCGCCCGGCTCGAGCCTCAACGTCCCGAAGGGCGACATCCGGGCCGCCTCGGTGACGGTCAAGCTCGACGGTGGCGGGCGTCTCGGTGTCGTCTGGAAGGGCGGCCCGGGTGCGACCGCCGACGTCCTCTTCGACGTGACCGGCTACTTCGTCAATGGCGGCGGCGGCGCGACGTATCACCCGATCGACGCGGCGCGTGTCCTGGACTCGCGGATCGCCAACGGCCTGGCCGGCGCATTTCAGAGCCAGACGACCAGGACCTTCCAGGCGACGGGCCGGGGCACGATCCCTGTCAACGCCGTCGCGGTGACCGGCGGCGCGACGATCGTCAGTCCGACGGGCAACGGCCTGCTCATCATCGGCCCCGCAGGCACGTCGCTCGGCGCGACCTCGACGGTCAACCTGCCGAGGGGCGACATCCGAGCGAACGGGCTGACCGTCCGGACCGGCCCGGGCGGCGCCCTCGGCGTCGTGTACAACGGCCCGCGGGGCGCCTCGGCCCACGTGATCTTCGATGCCACGGGTTACTTCCGCTGAGGGGTACCAGGGGGACGATCGGGCAGGTCCGGAGCGTGCGGGCCGGGTCTACACTGGCCCGACGATGACGACCCCGCGACGCCGCAGAAAAGCCCCAGACGGCGGCGTGCGCGTCCCCGGTGCCGGCGCCTGGGTCGTCCTGCCCACATACAACGAGGCGGAGAACATCCGGACGATCTCCCCCGCGATCCTGGAAGCCCTGCCCGGAGCCACGCTCCTCGTCGTCGACGACGGGTCGCCCGACGGCACCGGTGACATCGCCGACGAGCTCGCCGCGCTCGATCCGCGGGTTCGCGTCCACCACCGCCGCGAGAAGCAGGGTCTTGGGCGCGCCTACCTCGACGGCTTCCGCGTGGCACTCGCCGGCGGCGCGGAGATCGTGATCCAGATGGATGCCGACTGGTCGCACGATCCGACGACACTGCCCGCGCTCATTGCCCCGATCGTCGGGGGGGCCGCGGAGCTCGTCATCGGATCCCGCTACACGGAGGGCGGCGGGGTCGTGGACTGGGGCCTCGGGCGGCGGGTGATCTCCCGCGGCGGCAGCGTCTTCGCCCGAACCGTCCTGCGCCTCGGGCCGCGCGACCTCACCGGCGGGTTCAAGGCCTGGCGGGCGTCCACCCTTGCGTCGATCCCGTTCGAGGGGATCCACGCCGGCGGGTACGTCTTCCAGATCGAGATGACGTTCCGTGCATCGCGCGGCAGGGCGCGCATCGCCGAGGTCCCGATCACCTTCCGCGACCGGCGCGTCGGCCAGTCGAAGATGAGCCGCCGGATCGTCATCGAGGCACTGGTCGTCGTCATCACGCTGCGGGCCGAGGAGCTCCTTGCGAAGCTGCCGGGACGCCGCGGCCCGCAGATCGCCGGTGTCCGCGAGCGATCGCCGGAGCGGGCCGCCGGTTCCGTGCCTGACCTGGACGTCGCGTTGCCGGCCGCGCTCGACGCGCCCGCCGCCGGCGAGGGCCGGTGACCGTCGGAATCCACGCGCCTCTCGGGACGCCCGATCCGTCCCTATCGGGCGAGCCGATCCCCGGCGTGCGGGTCGTCCTCGACGCGCGGCCTCTCCAGGAGCCGGATCGGGCGCCGCTGACGGCAAGCTATCTCGACGGGCTGCTGGGTGCCTTCGACGCCGTTCCCGCCGGCGGCGAATCGTTCGCCCTGCTCCTGGGATCGGACCTCGACGACCCGACCCTGCGGTTCGAACACCTCTCGATCGTCGGCCGCCGCCTCCTGCCGCCAACCCGCCTGCTGCGATCGGGGGCGCTGACCGTCGATCCGTTCCTGCTCTCCGGCGCCTCGCTCGGCGCTGCCTGGCGGGCCGATCGGACGGGCGCGGCCGGAGCCGTCTACCACGCGGTCGGCGGGTCGATCCCGCTCATCACCGGCCTTCCCCTCATCGTCACGCTCCTCGATCTCGCGCCGTGGGAGTTGCCGGGCGCCTATCAGCGCGGAACGGCGGCGCGCTTCGGCCAGCGGCTTCGCGGCAGGCTGCTTCGCGAAGCAGCGGCGGTGATCGTCGGCACGGAGGCCGTCGCGCTCGCAGCCCGGCGCCTTCTCCACCTTCGCCGGGACCGGCTGCGAGTCGTCGCCCTCGCCCCGCGGCCGGCATTCTGGACGACCGGCGAGTCGGGACGGGACCGCGCGGCTGGGCCGGCTGCCGATGGCGGCGCGCGTGCCGAACGAGAGCGGCTCGGCCTTCCGGAGCGCTACGTCATCTACTCCGGCCGCTACGACGCCCGCCAGGATCTTGCGACGCTCCTGCGGGCCATCGCCGAGCTCGCCGCCGCCGGCCGGCCCGACGGCCTGCCCGATGACGCACCGTGGCCGCCACGCGTGCTGTTCGCAGGCGCGTCGCCGGACGATCGCGCGGCGCTCGCGAGGGCCGCAGCCAGGGAGGGAGTCGGCGAGGCGATCGCCTATGCGCCGCACCTGGACGACGATCGGCTTGCCGGCCTCGTCCGCGGCGCCCGCGCCGCCCTCCTGCCGGTTCTCTCTGACAGCGCGGGCCAGGCCGCGATCGAGGCGATCGCCTGCGGTATCCCGGTGGTCGCATCCGCGGTCGGGGCGCTGCCGGAGATCGTCGGAGCGGCCGGCATCCTCGTCGAGCCGCGCAACCCGGCGCGCCTCGCCCAGGCCCTGGCCACGGCCTTCGTCGACGATCGTGTCCACGGGGCGCTCGCCGCGATCGCCCTCGAGCGCGCCACGACGGACCGCTGGACGTGGGCCGACGTCGCCCGTGAGACCCGCGCCATCTACGCCGAGGCGGTCGCCAGACCGCCGGATCGGTGACGCCCTAGCGCGGGTTGAGCCCGGGCGAGAACGGATCAGGGGGTGGCGGCGGCGCCCCCGGCGTGATCGTGACCTTCGTCCCGGTCTGCATCACCTGCACGAACGTCTGTCCGACGGTCAGCGTGACAACCTTGCCCTTGCCGTCGAAGAAGAGCGTCGGCTTGGTGAGGGAGTCCTTGCGCCACGAGCCCTTGATCGTCGTCCCGTTCGTCGAGATCCAGGCGGTCCCCTTGCCGACGACCTCGGCCTCGAGGCGGTGCTTCTTCGAGCCGTCGTTCAGCGGCCCGAACTTCATCAGCATGACGACGACGTTCTTCGGGGCGACCCGCGCGCCCGTCGCGGCGTCGACCTGGCGCTTCTCGCCGGTCACAGATCGCAGGTACGTGTTCGATTTCCAGTCGTAATCGTAGCGGATCTTGTTGGCGGAGTAGCCGACGTCGATCCGTCCGCCGCGCGGGCGGAACGGCGCCTGGAGGTCGGGCCCGAACGTCCAGACCGGCTTCATCGGCCCATCCGTCGCCTTGAGCGACTTGGCGAGGGCGCGGAGGTGCTTGCCGTCCGTGTACAGGTTGTGCGGAGCAAATCGATCCTTGACCCGCCAGAAGGACTTCGCCCAGCGGAATTCGTCGGCGTTGTACACGAGCTGGCCACTGCCCTTCGAGCGGAGCGTCGAGAGCGCCTGCGGGGAACCACCCGCATGGGCGTAGACCGCGCGCCATTCGGCGGCCCAGGCGATGTAGTAGTAGCGCGCGCTGCGGACCGGACCGACCGCGGCGGGGATGCTCTCCTGGAAGACCAGCATGTAGCGCGGGATGCCGCCCTCGGCGGGCGCCTGCCAGACGACCGACGCCGAGTTGAACCCGGACTGTGGCCGGGCCGGGCTCAGGTCATCGATCATCACCGCGATGGGGTGCTGGGCGGCGACGGCGGGCGGGACGAGACGGCCCGTCAGCGGCGCCGGGACGGGAACCGGTGTGGGTACCGGCGTCGGTGAGGGCGTCGGGGTGGGAATCGGCGTCGGCGTGGGGGTCGGGGAAGGCGTCGGCGTCGGCGTCGCGGTCGGCGTCGGGCTGCCTGCGCCAGCGAGCTGACTGGGGCTCAGCGTCGGCCCCGCCTGCGGCGCGGCGGCCGCAGCCAGCATGCCGAATGCGAGGCCTCCGACGACGACGGCGAGTGCCAGGATCGCGACGAGCGGTCGCTTCATCGATGACGGGGTTTCCGCGAGTCCATGGTCCCTCGATGCGTCGCGCCGTGGCGAGCGAGAAGTGGCGACTCAGCAGAGGGACGTCCCCAAGCCTCCGGCGAGTTCCGACGGGCAGGATACCCCAGCCGTCGACTTCCGCCGTTTCGCCGCCAAGAACCGCTCGCCGAGGCACGCGGCCCTGCGACACGCGGTAGGCTGGCCGGAGACAGAGCCCTACGCGAAGCGAGAGAACCGATGCCCGATCACGAGCAGCACGACGCCGAATCCGGCGAGTCGAAGGAAGAGATCGCGCCTGCGGAGGCGGAGCCCGTCGCGGCGGACGCCCTCGCCGGCGCGGAGGAGGCCGCCGCACGCGAGGCCGCGGCGGAGGCCGCCAAGGCAGAGCCTCCGACGGCCACCGAGCCGCCGGCCGCCGAGCCGCCGGCGGCCGCCGAGCCGCCCGCCTCGACCGAGCCTGTGGCGACAGACGAGCCGCCGGCCGCCGAGCCGGCCCCCGCCCGGCCCACCCTGATCCACCCCAGGGAGACGACGAGCCGGAAGGCCTCGCCGAAGCCACGGCCGGGCCTTGCCGCGTCGGCGACGTCGATCGAGCCGTCGACCGCGCGCCTGGATCCAGGGATTACGCGCCTCGATTCCGTCTTGATGCGCGATCGCGGGACGCCGGAGGTCACCGCGACCAACCTGGACGTGAGCCGCGGGGGCATCGGCCGGGCCCAGGCCGTCGACATCGCGGTCTCGCAGGGCGGGATCGGCTTTGCGCGGGCCGACCGGGTCTCGGTCGAGATGGGCGGCATCGGCGCCGCCCTCGGCGGCGAGGTCCGGGTGACCCAGGGAGGCATCGGCTCCGTGCTCGCCCGCGACGTCCGGATCGAGCAGGCGGTCGTTCGCACGATCGTCGCCAACAACGTCCGGTTCGAGCGGACGACCGGCGTCCTCCTGCTCGTCGCCCGGCGGGTCGAGGGCAACGTCCGCGTCCTCCTGGACTGGCGCGGAGCGATTGCCTTCGGGGCCGCGTTTGCCGTCGTCACCACGATCTTCCGACGCCGGAAATAGGCGGACTTCGCGCCGACAGGGGAGCGTCACGGCGGGATTCGAGCCGGGCCTCCGCTATACTCGACGACCGGCCCGCGCCGATCGCGTGACCGTTCGTCCGAAGGCCCGGTCCCGCTGGAAGCAGGAGCGCATCCACCCGTGATCCATTCCTCCGCGCGCGTCCACGCGACCGCGGATCTCGAGTCCGACGTGAGCATCGGTGCCGGCACGAGCGTCTGGCATCGCGCCCAGATCAGGACCGGGGCGACGATCGGCTCCGAATGCGTCATCGGCCGTGATGCGTTCATCGACGAGGGCGTCTCGATCGGGGATCGGGTGAAGATCCAGAATGCCGCGCTCGTGTACCACGGGGTCACGGTCGAGGATGGCGTCTTCATCGGGCCCGGGGCGATCCTGACGAACGACCGGTACCCGCGCGCGATCACCTCGACCGGCGAGCTCGCCCGGGCCGAGGACTGGGAGGTCTCGCCGATCCTCATCAGCTACGGTTCGTCGATCGGCGCCGGTGCCGTCGTCGTGGCCGGCGTCGAGGTCGGTCGCTTCGCGACCGTCGGTGCCGGCGCGGTCGTCACCCGGAACGTCCCGAACCATGCGCTCGTCGCCGGGAGTCCGGCCCACCGGATCGGCTGGGTCTGTGCCTGCGGAGCGCGTCTCGTCGACGCCAACGGCGACCCCGTCCCTGCCGAGCCCGGCCGCTACGCCGCACGGACGGACCTCCTCTGCGGGCGCTGCGGCCGCCACTACGGCTACGTCCCGGATGCCGAGTCGCTCGAGGAGCGAACCGGTCCGCGCCAAGGAGCACCAGCATGATTCCGATTGCCCGTCCCGATCTCGGCCCCGAAGAGCTTCAAGCGGTCACCGACGTGCTGGCCAGCGGGATGATCGCCCAGGGCCGCAAGGTGGCAGAGCTCGAGGAGCGCTGGGCCGAATTCATCGGTGTCAGGCACGCGATCGCGATGGCGAACGGCACGGTCGCCCTGATGTCGATCTTCGCCGGGATCGACCTGGAGCCCGGCGACGAGGTGATCACCGTCTCCCATACGTTCGCCGCGACGGCGAACGCGATCCTCTACACCGGCGCCACGCCCGTGTTCATCGACATCGAGCCGGACACTTACCTCATCGACGCCAAGAAGATCGAGGCCGCGATCACGCCGCGGACCCGGGCCATCTGCCCGGTCCACCTCTTCGGGCTCGTCGCCGACATGGACATGATCCGGGCGATCGCCGACCGCCACGGGCTGGTCGTCGTCGAGGATGCCTGCCAGGCCCACGGTGCCACCTTCCGCGGGCGGAAGGCCGGCAGCTTCGGCCACGGGGCGTTCAGCCTCTACGCGACGAAGAACATGACGACGGCGGAGGGCGGCTTCGTCACGACGAACGACGACAAGCTCGCCGATTGGCTGCGGCTCTACCGGAACCAGGGGATGCGGACCCGCTACCAGTTCGAGATGCTCGGCTTCAACTTCCGGATGACGGACATCGCCGCGGCCATCGGGCTGGCGCAGTTCGCCAAGCTGACCCGCAACACGGCGCGCCGCCAGGCGATCGCGGCCCGCTACGACGAGGCGTTCGGCGAGCTGCCGATCGGCCTCCCGATCACGCCAGACGGCCGGAACCACGTCTTCCACCAGTACACGATCGACGCCGGCGGAGCGCGCGACGCGATCGTCGCCGACCTCCGCGACGCCGGGGTCGGGGCGGACATCTACTACCCGATCCCCGTCCACCGCCAGGAATACATCATGGAGCGCGGTCTCCATGCGGACCTGCCAGAGACCGATCGCGCGGCAGCGCGAACCCTGGCCCTGCCGATGTTCCCGGGCCTGACCGACGACGAGCAGGGGCACGTGATCGAGGCACTGCGATCCGCGGTCATCCGCCACCTCGATCCGGCCCACGACCGGGCCGCGGGGGGAGCTCCGAACGCCGGTGTCGCCACGCGATGACAGGAGCCTGGCGCCCGGCCGGTGATCGGCCGCTGCGCGTCGGCCTGGCGGGTCTCGGATCGATGGGCCGCAACCATCTCCGCATCCTCGCCGGCCGGAGCGACCTGCGTCTCGCCGCCGTCGCCGACCCGGTCGCCGACGTGCTCGCCGGTGCCATCGAACAGTCCGGTGCCCAGGGGTTCGCCGAGCCGCTCGCGATGATCGCGGAGGCGGATCTCGACGCCGTCGTCATCGCAGCTCCGACGACGGCGCACGTGCCGATCGCGCTCGCCGCGATCGAGCGTGGCGCGGCCGTTCTCGTCGAGAAGCCGCTCGCGGCCACGGTCGAGGAGGGGATGGCGATCGTGGCCGCGGCGCGCCAGCACGGCGTGCCTGTCCAGGTCGGCCACGTCGAGCGGTTCAATCCCGCCGTCCTCGAACTGGGCCGGCTCATCGGAGCGGGCTGGCTGTCGGCCGTCTACGCGATCGCCTCTCGCCGGGCCGGGCCGTTTCCGGCCAGGATCCGTGACGTCGGGGTGACCGTCGACCTCGCCACCCACGACGTCGACATCCTCTCGTGGATCGCCGGTGAGCGGCCGTCGCGGGTCTACGCCGAGACGGCCCAGCGGATCCACGCCGACCACGAGGATCTCCTCTTCGGCCTGCTCCACTTCCCGTCCGGTGCGACCGGCATGCTCGACGTCAACTGGCTGACTCCCGCGAAGCGCCGCCAGCTCGTCGTCGTCGGCGAGGAGGGGATGTTCGAACTCGACTACCTGACCCAGCGCCTGACGTTCACCAAGGCCACCGACACGACCAACCCGCGGCTCATCGGCGGGTACGCCCCGACGTTCGAAGGCGAGGTCGCGGAGCTCCCCGTCGCCTCCGCCGAGCCGCTTGCCGCCGAGCTCGATGCGTTCATCGGGATCGTCCGCCACGGCGGGCGGCCGGTGGTCGACGGCGAGGACGGCCTGTGGGCGGTCGCCGTCGCGACCTCGATGCTCGATTCGGCCGCGGGCGGCAAGGCGATCGACCTGTCGGGCCTGCCCACGAGGTTCGCCGTCGCATGACCATCGTGTCGCGACCCACTTCGTCACAGTCCCTGCTCGGTGGCTCGATCGAGCTGCCGATCCACGCCTGCGCCCACGAGCCGACGGTGGACGTCAGTCCGTGGGTCGCGGAGCCCGGAACGGCCGGCCACGTTGCCGTCGTCGGCGCCGGGAAGATGGGCCTGCCGCTCGCCGCCCAGTTCGCCGACCACGGCTGGCGGGTCACGGCGGTCGACATCCAGCAGGCCGTCGTGGACGCGATCAACGAAGGCCGATCGCTCATCGGAGAGGAGCCCGGCCTCGCAGAGCTGGTCAGTGCCGCCCATGGGCGCGGCCACCTCCGGGCAACGACGGACGGCGCCGCCGCCGCGCGCGAGGCCGACGTCGTCGTGCTCATCGTCCCGGTGATGCTCGACGACGAGCAGCAGCCCGACTACCGATACATGGACGCAGCGGTCGACGCGATCGCCCCGGGCGTCCACGCGGGTTCGCTCGTCATCTTCGAGACGACGCTCCCCGTCGGCGACACGCGCGATCGGTTCACGCCGCGGCTCGAGGCGGCGTCCGGTCTCCGCGCCGACGAGGAGTTCTTCGTCGCGTTCTCGCCGGAGCGCCTCTACAGCGGAGCCGCGCTTCGCAACCTCGCGACGTACCCGAAGCTCGTGGGCGGGATCGGGGCCGCCTCGACGGCACGCGCGGCGGCCTTCTACGACTCGGTGCTCGACGCGGAAGTCGTGGCGATGTCGAGCTCGGAGGCGGCCGAGTTCAGCAAGCTGGCCGACACCACCTATCGCGACGTGAACATCGCTCTCGCCAATGAGTTCGCCCGCTACGCGGAGCGGGTCGGCGTCGACATCCACGAGGTGATCGACGCGGCCAACAGCCAGCCGTATTCCCGCATCCACCAGCCGGGCCTCGGGGTCGGCGGGCACTGCATCCCCGTCTATCCGCACTTCCTCCTGTCACGGGCGCCGGAACTCGAGCTCGTCGAGCTGTCGCGGCGGACGAACGACGGCCAGATCGGCGTCGCCATCCGGGCCCTCCAGCAGGAGCTGGGCGGGCTCGAGGGGGTCCCGATCCTCGTCCTGGGCATGACCTACCGCCACGGGGTCAAGGAGCTCGCCTACTCGCGGGCCCTGCCGCTCATCGATCGGCTGACCCACCAGGGCGCGGTCGTCTCCGCGTTCGATCCGCTCCTGAGCGCCGAGGAGACGGAGCGCTGCTGCGCCGTCGCCTACCACTGGGGTGAGTCGGGCCCGTTCCGGGCGATCATCACCCAGACGGCCGATCCGCTCTTCGCGACGCTGGATCCCAGCCTCTTCCCGGATCTCGCCGTCGTGTTCGACGGCCGCGACAGCCTGCGCAACCTCGCCCTGCCCGACGGTGTCGCCTTCCGCGGGATCGGCATCCCCGGCCGGGCCCGCGCCGCGGCCACTCCAGCGGCGACCTGATCGCGGCAGCGGCTCCGCCGCGAGGCCGCCCTCGCGCACTGCGTACGCACTAGGCTGACCAGGTGCGAATCGTCAGCGTCGTTGGGACGCGCCCTCAGCTGATCAAGGCGGCGGCGCTGCTTCCGGCGTTGCGCGCCCGCCACGAGGTCGTCTTCGTGGACACCGGGCAGCACTGGGACGACGCGATGGCCGGCGACTTCTTTGCCGAGCTTGGGCTGCCGAAGCCCGATCACGCCTTGGGAATCGGGGGCGACGCGGCGGCGGAACAGATCGGGCGGATGCTGCCGGCGATCGCGAAGGTGCTCGCGGACGAGCGCCCGGACGTCGTGCTCGTCTATGGCGACACGAACTCGACCCTGGCGGGGGCTCTCGCGACGGCGACGGCCGGCCTGCCGGTGGCGCACGTGGAGGCGGGCCTGCGGAGCTTCGATCGGCGGATGCCGGAGGAGACGAACCGGGTCCTGACCGACCACGTGTCGCGCTGGCTGTTCGCCCCCACCCCGACCGCGGTCGCGAATCTCGCCGCGGAGGGGATCATGGACGGGGTCGTCCTCGTCGGCGACGTCATGCAGGACCTGGCGGCGCGGATCTCGGCGGAGGTTCGCGACGGTGCGGCCGTGCTTCCGCCCATCGCCGCGCGCCTCGGGATCCCGCCCGCACCGGGCGGCTACCTCTTCGCGACGATCCACCGGGCGGAGAACCGCCGCCCGGAGTCGATCCGGGCCTGGGTTGCGCTGCTCGAGGCCGCCGGGCGGCCGGACCGGCCGGTCGTCCTCGCGCTCCACCCGGGAACGCGGGCCGCCATGAAGGCAACGGGCGTCCGCCTGGGGGCGGACGTGCGGGTGATCGAGCCGCAGGGGTACCGCTCCACGATCGCGCTCCAGCTCCACGCCGCCGCCGTCCTCACTGATTCGGGCGGGGTCCAGCGCGAAGCGGCCTGGCTTGGCGTGCCGTGCCTCGTGCTCCGCGGGACGACCGAGTGGGTGGAGGCCGTCGCCGATTCCGGTGGCTCGATGGTCGTCGTCGGGCTCGACGTCGAGCGGGCCGTCGCCGAGCTGGAGCGCCTGGCGCCGACCGCGTCGTCGGGGGACCTCGCCCGGGCGCGCGCGCAGGGGCCCGGCCTCGCCGCGGCGGGTGCCGCCGATGCGATCGTCGCCGCCCTGGAGGCCGCCGTCGCGTGAGGGTCGTCGCCTTCGTCCGCAACGACGTCCTCGTCGACGCGCGCGTGCTTAAGGAGGCCGGCTCGCTGGCCGGGGCCGGGCACGACGTGACGATCGTCGGGATCACCCGACCGGGCGCGCCGCAGGTCGTCGAGCGCGAGGAACGCGACGGCTTCGCGATCGTGCGCGTCCCGCTCCCGCGCTGGAACCGCTGGTGGCGCTGGTTCCGTGCCCCGTCGCGGCTCTGGTCGCGAATCCGTCACCCTGGCGGAGCGCCGGGCTCGCGGATGGACGGCCTGGACTGGCTGGCGATGTGGCGGTTCGGCAACCTCGGCTGGGCGCGTGCGGCGGCCCTGGAGGCCGGCCCGGCGGACGTGTATCACGGCCACGACCTGACCGGCCTGCCCGCGGCGATCTTCGCCCGCGACATGCACGGCGGCACGGCCCGCGTCGTCTACGACAGTCACGAGTTGTTCGTCACGTCAGGAGCGGTCGTCGGCCGGCCGTCGTGGGCGGTCGCGTGGCTGGCGCGGCGCGAGCGCGAGTGGGCGTCGACGATCGACGCGCTCGTGACCGTCAGCGACGGCTACGCAGCGGAGCTCGGGCCGCGACTGGGGCGCGACGAGATCGTCGTGGTCCACAACTGCCCGCCCCGACCCGTCGGCGACCTGGTCCGTTCCGACGCGATCCGGGTCGCGGCCGGCATCCCCGCTGGGGCACGGATCGTCCTCTATCACGGCGGGCTGCGGCCGGGCCGGGGCGTCCGCCAGCTCGCCGAGGCGATGCTCGAGCCGGGCCTGGAAGAGGCACATCTCGCGTTCCTCGGCTTCGGGCCGTCGCGCGGCGAGGCGGAAGGTCTCGCGGGTGAGGCGCGGTTCGGCGGCCGGATTCACGTCCTCGGCCCGGTGCCGCCGATGGACGTCGTGAGCTGGGTCGCCTCCGTCGATGTCGCAGCGGTGCCGATCCAGGCCCACAGCCTCAGCTACTACCTGTCGACGCCGAACAAGATGTTCGAGGCGTTCGCCGCCGGTGTGCCGGTCGTGGCCAGCGACTTCCCGGGAATGCGGGGCATCGTCAACGAGAATCCCGACCGCCCGCTCGGCGAGCTGTGCGACCCGGCCGATCCCGCGTCGATCGGGCGCGCAATCCGCAGGATCATCGAGCTCTCGCCCGACGCATGGGCGGAGCTCGCGGCGCGCTGCCGCCGGGCCGCCGTCGAGCGCTGGAACTGGGAGACGGAATCGGCCCGGTTGGTCGCCCTCTACCGGCGCCTCGAGCGGGGCGAATGACGGGCGACCCGGTCCCGCAGCGGGCCACGATCGTGCTGCCGTCGAATGGCAGGTTCGATTCCCGGGCCTGGCGGATCGCGAGCACACTCGCCGCCCGTGGCCACGCGGTGACCGTCCTCGCCAGGCTCGAGCCCGGCGTCGCCACCGACGAGGCCCACCCAGCCGGCTACCGGATCGTCCGGGTGCCTGTGTCCGCCGTCGCGGGGCTACCGCGTCCCCTCCGCTGGGTCGTGCGGCGCTTTCGCGGCGGATCGTCGGCAGCGCGGGAGCGAGCGGCCACTGCGCGCCAGCCCGGCGGGGGAGTCGCCGGTCGCATTCGATCGGCCCGGTCGGCGGTCGTTCGCCTGGCGGCGATCGCGCTGACGGTTCGCTCGCAGCGCCTGGCGAGCCGGCCGCTCGCCCCTGTGGCCGACCTGGTCCACGCGATGGCCTACATGGGCATCCCGATCGGCCTGGACCTCGGGCGGCGCGACGGGGCAGCCGTCGTCTACGACGCTCGCGACATCTACGTCGACGCGGCAAACGTGGCGAGGCTGCCGGGTCCGGCGCGCCGGGTGTTCGCCGCCGTCGAGCGGCGCTGGGCCCGACGGGCGAGCCGCGTCGTGACGGTCAACGAGCCATATGCCGCCGTCATGGAGCAGCGATTCGGCGTCCCGAAGCCGCTGATCATCATGAACTGCTCGTATCGGCGCGAGCCCACCGCGGTGCCGCTGCGCCTCTTCCACGAGCATCTCGGACTTGACGCCGCCACGCGGGTCGTGCTCTACCACGGAGGCTTCTCGCGCGACCGCGGGATCGAGCAGCTCATCGATGCCCTGCCGTCGTTTCCCGACGACAGCGTGCTGGTGTTCCTCGGCTACGGGTCGCTCCAGGCGGAGCTCGAGCGCCGGGCCGCCGAGGCGGGCCCGTCACCTCGGCTGTTCGTCCTGCCGGCGGTCGCCCCGACCGAGCTGCTCGACTGGGTTGGTTCCGCCGACGTCGTCGCGATGCCGATCCAGCCGACGACGCTGAACCACCGGCTGACGACGCCGAACAAGCTGTTCGAGGCGATGTCCGCGGGCGTGCCGGTCGTCGCGTCCGACCTGCCCGGCATGGCGGGGATCGTCCGCGAGACCGGCTGCGGCGTCCTGTGCGACCCGACGTCGCCCGCCACGATCGCCGCTGCTGTCCGATCGATCCTCGACGCGCCGGACGCCGAGCGGGCCGCATATCGGGAGCGGGCGCTCTCGGCCGCGAACGGGCCGTACAGCTGGGAGGCACAGGTCGAGATCCTCCTCGCCGAGTACGGCCGGCTGACGGGCCGCGCATGGTGAGCCCCCAGGCTCAGGCGGCCCCCGGCCGTCGAGCCGTCGTCCTCGTCGGCGGCCCCGCCGCGCCGTATTCGCGCTCGATCCGGATCGCCCGAGCCCTCGCCGCCGAGGGCTACGCGGTCGAGATCGCGGCGGTTGCCGCGCCCGGGCTGGCAGAGCGCGAGGCGGTCGCACCGGCCCGGCCCGGAACGGTGGGCGAGCCCGAGCCTGATCCGGCGCGGGTCGGCGGGATCGAGCTGCGTCGCTACCGGCCGTCTGGGCCGTGGGCGGTCGTCGGGGCAAGCGACGCGGCTTCGGCGGCCACCCCAGAGGCGGCGAGGCCGACCGGTGGCCCGCGACGCGCGTTGCGTCGCGCCGTCCGCGCGGTCGCCGCTCCGATCCTGACGCTCCGGCGCTGGCTCGCCTGGCCCCACGCCGTGCGCGGCTGGTGGGCGACGCTCCGCCGCGAGCTGCCTCCGGCCGACCTCTACCACGCCTGCGGCTCGCTGACGATCGCGGCCGCACTCGCCGCACGCGCCAGGTCGCCGATCGGCCCAGGGGGTGGGCCCGCACGGGTGATCTACGACGCGATCGACGACGTCACCGAATCGAATGAGGCGCTGGCTCTTCCCGGGCCCGTGCGCCGCCGGAACGCCCGGACGGAAGCGGCCTGGGCCCGCGCCGCCGACGCGGTCGTCTACCGTCAACGACGCGCTCGCCGCGCGCCTCGCCGCTCCCTGGCGCCTCGAGCGATCGCCGCTTGTGGTCGCCAATCTACCCGAACCTCCGGACCGGACTCGATCCCGGCGCTCCTCCGCCGACGGACCGGCTCCGGTCCGCGACGAGCCTCGCACCGACGACGCGGATCGTTCTGTTCCAGGGGCGTCTCGGGCCCCGGCCTCGGGTTGGACGAGGCGGCCGAGGCCGTGCTCCTCGTGCCCGACGCCGCGCTCGTCCTGCTTGGGTTCGGCCGGGGCATGGCGGCCAGCCTGGCCCGGGATCGCGACCCTCGCTTCGATGGTCGCCACGTCACGTTACCCGCCCGCCATCCCGACGAGCTCCTCGCGTGGACGGCGTCCGCGGATGTCGCGCTGATCCCGCTCCCGCCGATTTCGGCGAATCAGCGCCTGTCAAGCCCGAACAAATTCTGGGAGGCACTTGCGGCAGGGACACCAGTCGTCGTGGTCAGCGGCCTCGAGGTGATGGAACGCCTCGTCGGCGAGCACGACCTGGGGGTCGTGGCCGCGTCGACGGCCCCGGCGGACCTGGCGGCAGCGATCGGCCGGGTGCTCGACAGGCTCGACTTGGAGGGGGCCGCGTGGCGAGAGCGGATCGCCACAACGAGCCGGGAGCGGTTCGGTTGGCCCGAAACCGCGAGCGCCTACCGCTCGCTCGTCCGCTCGCTCGGGCGGGCAAAGGACGGCGGGTTGGGCTCCCAGTCGACGTAGGCCTTGTTTGCGCGGCCGCGAGTAGAAGCGGATCCCGTACCGACGCAACTCGTTCGCGAATCGCTCGCTAGCCGCATCGGCGACCCCGCGAATCCGCCGGGAGCGTGGGTCGAATGCCGTCCATGAGGCGGGTTGCCCGACGACCCCAACACCCTCGCCGATGACGATGACTCGCCGATCATCCAGACCGCCGGGACCGGCGAGGCGAGCGGCGATCGGGCCGCCGTCCTCCGCGGCGATGCCGGCGAACGTCAGGTCCCCGTGTCGAGGAGGGCGGTGTCCGCGTCGTCCGCCGTCGTGCTCGTCGCGTCCGAGCCGAGCAGGACCGCGTAGCGGTCAGGAACTCGCGGAAGAACCGCCCTCGCTGTTCGGCGGTGAACGGTCGCGGGTAGGCATTCTCCTTGATGACTTTTGCCGGTGAGCCGACCGCAAGGCTGCCGTCGGGCAGACTCGTGGTCACGAGGGAATTGACGCCAATGACGCAGTTCCGCCCGATCCGCACACCCGGATTGATCGTGGCCCCGGGAATCCACGTGAAGTCGCCGATGTCGACCCCGTCGAACGCGACTGGAAAGCCTTGCAACCGGCTCGGGTACGCGCCGTGCGAATAGATCGAGGTCCGCGTCCCGAGCCCCACCTCGTGGCCGATCGTCACCGGACGAGCCGTGTTGACGAGCGTCTGGACGCCGAGATGGACGTAATGGCCGGCGTCGAGGCGCGACGGAGCCTCGTACGCCGAGCCGCCACCGATCTTCGCCGTCGGCAGCATCCAGAGCTCCTCGCCGATCGTGATCCGGCGACCACCGATCTCGCACGCGTCGTTGACCGTCCCATGCGCACCGATCTCGAGCCGGTCCGTCACCTTGAGCGTCGCGTGTCGGAGGACGCGGACGGCCGCGCCCAGGACGATGTCCCCACCGTCGATCCGGACTGCCCGCCCGATCCCGACACGCGCCCCGAAGGCCACGCGACGAGCCCGGATCAAGACGCCAGGCGGCGTGCGGAAATCGTCATCGCCGGACATGCCGATTCGGGCGCCCTGGCCGATCTCGACCTCGTCGGCCTCGATCACGACCCCGGGCCCGAACTCGACGTCGTTGGCGATCGAGACCCGGTTGGCCTCGATGCGCGGCTCTTCGTGGTGGGCAATCATGGGACGACCATCCGAATCACCTCGAAGGCTTCCGCGGCCGGCGCGTTCATCTGGACGCCCCGGACGGCGGCGAGACTCGACAGAAACGACTGGCTCATGTAGGGCCGGTGGTGTTGCGAGACGTAGGCTGCGGCGTGCTGGAACTTGACCTCCATATGGCGCGGCTCGAGCTGGACGAAGCAGGCGTGCCGGAAGGAGATCGTGTTCATCGGCAACTCGTATCCTAGGACCGTCGAGTGCTTGTAGGCCCGAACGCCCTCGGCCGCGATTACGCCGTGGTCCTGGTGGATGTCCGCGGAGGACGGCAGGAGCACGAGATCCGGTTCGATCTGGCGGCGGAGCGCGACGAGATCCTCGAGGATTGCTTGGCGGCTGGCCGGAAAGTGACGGACGCGGTAGTCGTGGAGATGCAGGTGATCCGCGGGGATCTGGAGGATGCGGATCGCGTCGATGACCTCGCGTCTGAGAACGTCGGGATCGAAGCCTGCGGGCACTGACTCCTCGCAGGCAGAGAAACAGGCGAGGTGTACCTCCGTGCCGGTCTCGACGAGCCGCGCGATCAGCCCGGCGCACCCGAACTCGTCGTCGATGTGGGCCCCGAGGACGAGCGCTCGCGAGCTTCCGAACAGCACCGGGCGATAGTACCCGGTTGGGCGCGTCACCCGTCCCGTGCCGCCGCCGCCCCGGCTACCCTTGATGGGTGACGGACAGGACCAGCCGATGGCTCGTTGTGCGAGCCGGAGACCAACGCCGCTGGGGCGGTGAGATTCGCCGCCAGGAGATCTTCGCCCGGCTTGCGGAACGGACCGGGGCGTCGGTTACAGACGGCTGGCCGGCCTTCCGTCGTGCGGTGCTCGGTGGCCGGCTCCGGCGCCTCGAGAATCGCTTCGGCCTCGCTCGCCCGGATCCCTCGCGCCGTCTCGCCGCCTCTGAGCAGGCGCCCGCGTCGTGGTTGGATTGGCTGCCGGGCAAGGTCGACCCGGCCGTCGTCACGATCTACGACGACGGGGTCCTCCAGGCGAAAGCGCTCGGTGTCGAGCTCTCGCTCGGGCGGATCGAGGAGCTGAACCTTCGCCGAGCGAGCAATGAGCGTCTGTTCCGCTGGCTCGTCGTTCCGACCGCGTCGTTCGCCGAGTTCGTCGGGCTCGACATGGACAAGGTGATTGTCGGCGGCAACGGCACCGTCGCCTCGCGGGTGCGGCCGGGACCCTGGCCGGAAACGCCGGCGATCGGGATCGCCTCCGGGGCGGCCCGCGGTCGGGGACTCGAGGCGCTGATCGAAGCCGCTCGGCTGTTACGCAGCACGATCCCGGAGCTACATCTCTACCTCTGGCTCGCGGGAACGTCGGCCGGCGGCGACGCTTATATCGACGAGCTTCGGGCGTCGACCGCCGCCGAACCCTGGATCGAGATCGGTCGCGCCCCATACGAGCGATTGGGTGAGACGCTCGCCGCCGCGACGGTGCTCGCTATTCCGAGCCCCGCGACCGAGTACAGCGACGTCGCCCTGCCCGTGAAGCTCTTCGACTACATGGCTGTAGGCCGGCCGCAGGTCGCGACCCCCCGTCGGGAGGCCGCGGCCGTCATCGAGCGGTTCGGAGTCGGCGGCGTGGCGCGCGGCGACGATCCGGCCTCGCTGGCCGAGGCGCTGGCGCCATTCCTGACTGACGCGGCGCTCGCCCGCGACGTCGGCGCGCGTGCGCGGCTGACGGCGGAGCGCGAGTACGACTGGCCGATCGTCGGCGATCGGATCGCCGACGAGATCCTCCGCCGCGAATCCTGAGCCGCCGCCCTAACTCGCTGGCCCGCCGGTGGCGGGCGTGGTGCCGCCGGCGCCCGGGCCTGCGATGACCGGATCCGCGGTGTCGAGACTCGCATCGGCCAGGCGGCGGAGACCGCCGTCGGCGCGGCGCGCGACCCCATCCGCGATGAGCGGGGCGACGGCGAGCTCGTCGTGCCCGTCGAGGGGCAGCAGCTCAACCGGCTGGCCGCCATCGACCGCCAGCGCGTTGCGACGGATGGCCGCCGCGGCCGGCGCGAGGGATCGATCGGACCCGGTCCCTCGCCCGAGACGGCGCGCGACGGTCCCGAGCGGATCGGCAAGCAGGCGCTGGACCCGTCCGATCGGACCAGGCCGCGCCCTCCCGACGGCCGGCGGGCGCCACGTGGTCTCGATGTCGACCTCGATGATCCGGGCAACGTCCGGCAGGACGACCGCGGACGGTTCCGCGGCGGTGACGAGGTCAAGCCGGTCGCGGACGTGTCCTGGCAGCGGACCGATCCGGGCCGCCGCCCGCTCGCGGTCGAGCGCGACGACGACGGTCCGCGCGTCCGCGGGGGCTGCAACCGGCCGACGGACGGTGACGCTACCGGCCGGGCCGACCTCGACGCCGGACCGGCCAGTGGGGTGGTTGAGGAGCGCTTCCCGGTACAGGACCAGCAGGCGCTCCGCAACGTAGTCGGCCCGGAACCGTCGCTCGACGGCGGAACGGAGCGTCGCCGCCTCGAATGTCGGCACCTGCTCGAGGGCCTCCACGATCGCAGACCCGAGCGCCGCCGGGTCGTCGATCGGGACGAGCCGGCCGAGAGCCGACGGATCGGGGCCGAGGATCTCGCTCACCCCGCCCGAGTCGGTCGCGACGACCGGCAGGCCCGAAGCGAGGGCCTCGACGGCCACGACGCCGAACGTCTCACGAGGGCTCGGATGGACGAAGAGGCGCGCTCGGCGCATCGCTGCGGCGATGCTCGCCCGGTCGACGGGATCCTCGAACGTGACGGCCCCGTCGAGGCCGAGATCAGCCACCAGCGACCGCCAGCCGGCCTCGGTTGCCTCGTCGGGCGCACGCCCGAGGAGGCGCAGCGTGATCGCCGGTCGGCCGGCACGGGCGATGGCCACCGCCCTGAGGAGGTTCTCGATCCCCTTGGTCGTCTTGCGGTATCCGACGAACAGCAGCTCATCGGCGACGCGGTCCTCGAGCGGTCCGACCGGGAACAGGTCGAGCGGAACCGCGTTCGGGAGGACCTGGATCCGTTCGGCCCGGTCCGGAAACGCCGCGCGGAGCTCCGTTGCGAGCATCTCGCTCACGGCCAGGGTCCGGTGGGCACGATCGAGCGCGGCCGCGTAGGAGTCCCGGACCGCGTCGTTGGCGACGATCCGGTCGACGAAGGAGGAGTGCTCCGTCAGGACGAGGGGCCAGCCGAGTGCATCGGCAAGGGCGATCGCCGCGACACCGTCGGGGTAGACCGTGTGGGCGTGAACGACCCCCTGCCGCATAGCCGCGCCCTCGAGCGCGAGACGCTTGCCGAGGGCGCCCAGGACCACGGCACGGTGGGCCGCGCCGTGCCCCGCGCCCGCCGCAGCGGTCAGCCCGTCGGGGATCGACAGCCGCGCGACCGGGAGGCCCGGATCCACGGCCCAGGCGGGGGCGAGGAACAGCGGTTCGACCCGGGCGATCGCGGCCGATGACGCAGCGAGGACCGCCGCGGCCTGGCGGCCGCGGGACGCCGCGCCGCCACTGAGCCGGGCCGGATCGAAGGAGACGACGGTGGCCCGGGCGACGGCGGTCGCCGCGAGTGCTTCCGCCTGGTCGGCGACGAAGCGACCGGCGGCGGCATCGTCGTAGGCCGGGAACCAGCTCGCGACGATGATGACGTCGAGCGCCGGCTCAGCCGGGGGCACGCTCTGCGCCCGCTTGGACCGACGCGAGCTTCCGGGCCAGCTCCGCTTCGCGGTCGACCCGCGCCCGCTCGGACCGCTCATGGTGGAGCGCGACGACGTCGGCCGGTGCTCCCTCGAGGATGACGTGGCCCTTGTCGAGCAGCAGCGCCCGGTTGCAGAACTCCGTGACCCAGCCCATGTCGTGGGTGACGAGGACGATCGCCTTGGCCGCCTTCGTCAGCTCGATGATCCGCTGCTTGCTCTTCGCCCGGAAGACCTCGTCGCCCGTTCCGAGGACCTCGTCGATGATCAGGACGTCCGGGTCGACGGCTGTCGCGATCGAGAAGCCGAGCCGCGCCCGCATGCCCGACGAGTACGTCTTGATCGAGGCATCGATGAACTCGCCGATGTCCGCAAACTCGATGATGCCCGGCAGGCGACGCTCCATCTCGCGGTGCTCCACGCCGAGGAATGCGCCCGCCAGGCGGATGTTGTCGCGGCCGGACAGGTCCTGGTCGAAGCCGGCGCCGAGCGTGAGCAGGCTCGAGACGTCGCCGACGACATCGACCGACCCCTCGTTCGGCTGGATGATCCCCGCGAGGACCTGGAGCAGCGTGCTCTTGCCGGCGCCGTTGGGCCCGATGACCGCGAGGCTCTCGCCGTGCACGACCCGGAAGCTGACGTCGCGGAGGGCCCAGAAGTGGTTCGGGCCGTCTTTGCGCTTGAGCAGGTCACGGAACGAGGTCCGGACGGTCGTCTGGCGGGTCAGGCGCAGGTTGTACCGGATCCCGAGGTCCTGGACGTCGATCGCGAACGGCGCGGTCGACGGCGTGAGTCGCTCCTTCACAGGACCTTCGCAAAGGTCGGTTCGACCCGCTTGAAGAGGATGATCGCGAGTGCGAGCAGGACGAGCGACGTGGCGAGGAGGATGGCCAGCGGTCCCCAGGCGGGTTGTGTCCCGCTGTAGATCGCCGCCCGGTAGGACTCGAACAGGATGGTCCACGGGTTGAATGCCAGGACCTTGCCCACGAGCCCGCCGCCCTTGTCGGCGACCGAATTGAGCGAATAGAGCGCGGGCGAGAGGTAGAACCACAGCCTGAGAACGTGGCGGGCGACGTTGGCAATGTCCCGGAAGAAGACATTGACCGCCGACACGAAGATCGCGACGGCCAGGCTGAAGACGAACTGGACGACCGCGATCACGGGAATCAACACGAGCGTCGGGCTGATCCGGCCGCTGTAGAAGGCGAGCATGAGCCCGAACAGCGGGATCATCCCGAAGGCGAAGTTGACGATGCCGCCGAGTGTCGCGGCCACCGGCAGGACGATCTTCGGGAACTTGACCTGCTTGATGATCCGTTCGCGCGCCGTCACGGAGAGGATCCCGTCATTGACCGTCGACGAGAACCACTTCCAGGGCAGGATCGCGCAGAAGACGAAGAGCGGGTAGTCCGCGCCGCCGCGCCCCAGGATCAGCGAGACGAAGACGACGTAGACGGCCATCTGGAGGAGGGGATCGAGGATCCACCAGATGTTGCCGAGCAGCGTGTCGGCACCGCCCTTGTGGAGATCCGCCCCGACGAGGTAGCGGGCCAGCCGCCGTCGGGACCAGACGTCGCGGATTCCCTCGCCGAGCAGCTCGAGCGGGCCGGGCCGGCGCGCAGCACGAAACGACCGCGACTGGGTTGTGGTAGCCATCGAGCGCGAGCGTAGCACGGAGAATTGGATTGGCTGCGCCCCCCACCGACAAGCGCGTGACTCGTCAGGGGACGGACGTCTCGAGCACCCAGATACCGGTCACCGGATCGGCGAAGAGCGGCACCAGCCGGATCGAGTCGCCATCGACCTGCCGGTCGATCTCCAGCGGGCCGAAGAGCTCCGGCCGCAGGTCGCCCGCCCGATCGTGGTAGATCACCTGGCCGGGAGACAGGGCTTCGAGCGCTCCGATGCCGCGGATCGCGAGCCAGCTGTCGCCCAGCCTCGTGAGCGGGGCGTCCAGGTCGACCAGAAGGCGGTTGATCATCGTTCGCGGCACGAGGATCGTCGCTCGGCGGGTGTCGACGACGCGGAGGCCGGCCGGTCCGCCGACAGGAGCCGGTGCATTGCCCGGGGCGGCAGCGAGGATCGCCGCCAGGCGCGGGGAGACCAGGTCTGCGTTGCGGCTGATCGTCCGGATCCGTTCCAGTTCCGCCGCGATGCTTCCGCCAATCGGGGTAGGCAGATCTCTCACGGCCACACCGATGGCGACCGCGACCGCAAGAACGACCGCGACGATTGCGACTGCCGGGCTGACCGGGCGCTGGCGGCCCGCGCCATCGTCCGGCAGCCGGCGGGATGCCACCAGCGAGCCGGCGACGTCCGCGAGCCAGCCTGCACCGACCGCGGCGGCGATCAGCACGCCGATGTCCGCCTGCTCGAGATATCGGGTGGTGACGTAGACGTGGCGCCAGGCGATGACGGTGAGAAGGGCGATCACGCCCCCGGTCAGGCAGCCGATCGCGCCGATCGCCAGCCACTGCCGCCGGATTGCGAGACGGGCGGCGCCGACGATGCCCAGCGCCACCAGGACGGGCATCCCCGCGTAGCGCGAGACGACCTCCCCGACGAGCTCGAGCGGCCGCAGCGGGCGGAGATCCGGGGCGACGATGGCCGTGTACCCGGCCGGCACCGTCAGCCAGTAGAGCGGGTTGCCGGCCAGGAGCAGGTCGTGCAGGCAGGCGATCGGCAGGGCCAGCCAGGCAACGAGGAGCGGTGCGAGCCGCCGCGCCTCGGCGGTCCGGCCGCGGAATGCGAGGACGGCGAGCCACCCCGTCGCCGGCAGGAGCAGGACAATCGTCTCCGTCCGGCTCAGGAAGGCGACGAGCAGGGCGATCCCCGCGAGCCACGCGCGGGGCCGGGGCGCCGAGATCGCCACGGCGGCGGCGAACCAGGCAGCGACCGCCCAGACGATGGAATTCGCGCGCGACACCTCGAGGGCCAGGACCGGCGAGAGCACCAGGGCGACCACGAGGAACGCGGCCGCGGCTCGGCCGGCCAACCGGCGCAGGAGCTCCGCTCCGCAGGCAGCCGCGACGCCGAACCCAGCGATCGTCAGCCAGCCGAGGACGCGCCAATCGCCCGTGAGAGTCCACGCGAGGCCGTAGGCGAGCGTCAGGAGCGGCTTGGGGGTGGTCGCGATGAACGTCTCGAGGGGATGGCCGGTGACGATGCTCCGGTAGTAGAGGACCGACGCTGCGGAGTCCGGATCGTTCATCGCCGGCCCGCCGGCCTGGATCGCGACGGCGACGACGGTGGCCGCCAGCACGCCGATCGCCGCGGCCGATGCCCCGGCGCGGGGCCAGGTCACCGCTTGCGGGCCAGCAGCAGCTCGGTCGACGGGCCGCCGCGAAGCGGGAATGTCAGGATCCGGTCGATCCAGAAGAGGACGCTCCCGATCCGTCGCCCCAGCCTCGGGCTGGCAAGCAGCTTGGATTCGAGCGCCGACCACCACCGCTCCGCGAGGCGGCGGCGCCAGCCCGTGGGGACGTCCAGCGCCGGGTGCATCGTGATGAAGATCGGCAGCCGGCCGAGGATCTCGATCTCCGCCGCCGACAGCGCCGCCGCGTACTCCTCGAGGGTCCGGCTGACCTGGTGATGGCCGCGGAACGTCTCGCCGTGGAGGAACAGGTCGGAGACGAGGAGGTGGCCGCCGGGCCGCAGGACGCGCCCCGCCTCTGCGATCGCGGCCGCGAACCGGCCGTCGTCGACGATGTGGAACATGACGTCGAATGCGGTCACGAGGTCAGCGCTGGCATCTGCCGCCGGCCATCGCTCGCTGATGTCCGCCTGGGCGAAGCGGTACTCGGGGAAGGCGGCCGACAGTCGTTCCGGCACGACGGTCGTGATGTCGAGACCGACGAGCGAGCGGACCTTCCAGCGCCTCCAGTGCTCGATGTAGAAGCCCGTGCCGGGCCCCAGCTCCACGACGTCGGCGCCCTCGACGGTCAGCCGGAAGCGACGAATCGCCCGCCGCAGGACGACCACCCGCTGGCGATAGAGGGCCTCGTTGAAGGTCCGGCCGATCCCCCGGAAGCCGGCCGACGCGAGGTCGAAGCGGCCACGGAGGCGCGATTCCCAGAATGTCTCGGGATCGTAGGCTCGAGCCTGCGTGCCGTCCGCTTCGGGGACGATCGGGCCGTTGGCCTCGTCGGACATCGCCGGTATGGTCCCACGTCCGCAGCCGCGCGTCCGAGCCGGACGGCGATGCGGATATCCTGTCGCGGGACCATTGCCACGCATTCCAGGAGAGACCGTTGACACCCGAGACGTCCGGCACCGACCGCCGCATCGCCATCCTCGGCCTCGGCTATGTCGGATTGCCGCTGGCGATCGCGTTCGTCGAGGCCGGCCTCGAGGTCGAAGGCATCGACGCCAACGCGCGCCGCGTCGGCGAGCTGTCGGCCGGACGGTCCCCGATCGACGACATCGCGGACGATCGCCTGCAGGCCGCCGTCGATGGCCTGCTCAGCGTCGTCGAACCCCCGGCGGCGCATCTCGCGGAGGCGGACGTCATCGTCGTCTGCGTCCCGACGCCGATCACGACGTCCAAGGACCCGGATCTTGGGCCGGTCCTGTCGGCCGCGACCCTCATCCGCGAGCACCTCCGTGCCGGCCAGCTGGTGATCCTCCAGTCGACGACCTTCCCGGGGACGACGACCGGCCCGTTCCGCGAGGAGCTGGAGCGCTCCGGACTGCGGGCCGGGGTCGACTTCGACCTGGCCTTCGCGCCCGAACGGGTGAATCCGGGCGACCCGGCGAGCGCCTCCAAGGTCGTGCCGCGGCTCGTCGGCGCGACGACGCCGGCCGCCACCCATCGCGCCGCGGCGCTCCTCGGCCGGATCAACGACAACGTCCTCGAGCTGTCCTCGCCCGACGCCGCGGAGCTTGCGAAGCTTCTCGAGAACGTCTTCCGGAACGTGAACATCGCCCTCGTCAACCAGCTCGCGCTCCTCTGCGAGCGGATGGGGCTCGACGTCTGGGAGGTCATCGACGCGGCGGCCACGAAGCCGTTCGGGTTCATGCGCTTCACCCCGGGGCCGGGCGTCGGCGGGCACTGCATCCCGGTCGATCCCTACTACCTTGCCTGGCGGGCCCGCGAGTTCGACTTCGTCGATCGCTTTGTCGAGCTCGCCGGGGACATCAACCTCGCGATGCCGCGCCACGTCGTCGACCTCGTCGCCGAGGCACTCAACGACCGGGGGAGGGCGCTGCGCGGAGCCCGGGTCGGCGTGCTCGGGGTCGCGTTCAAGCCGGACGTCCGCGATGCCCGCAACTCTCCCGCGGCGGGGATCCTTGCCGGCCTCGACGGGCGGGGAGCGGATGTCGTCTACCACGACCCCCACGTGCCGGACTTCCGCGATTCGGACGGCACCTCCCGCGAGTCGGTCAGCATCGACGACCTGCTCGCGACGAGCGATGCCGTCGTCGTCGTGACGGCCCACAAGGCGATCGACTTCGCGAACGTCTACGGCCGGGCGGAACTCGTCGTCGACACCGTCAACAGCTCGCATGGTCGCGCTGTCCGGCCGCGCCAGGTGTTGCGGCTGGGTGCCGGATGGAGCGGCGGCTGAGCACGACCGCCGACGACGGACCCGCGACTGGACCCAGCGCCCCGGAGCACCGGGAGCGCCGGCCGGTCGCGATGCTCGTCCACTCCTACTACGACGAGGACCCGCGCGTTCGTCGGGAGGCGGAATCGCTCGTGGTGTCCGGCCGGCCGGTCGACGTCTACGCCCTGCGCCGGCCCGACGATCCGGACCGCAGCCAGGTCGACGGTGTCTCGGTGCACCGGCTCGACGTCCAGCGCCACCAGGGCGCCGGGCTCCTGACCTACCTCCTCGAATACACGGCGTTCCTCCTGCGGGCGGCGTGGTCGGTGACCGCCGCCCACCGGCGCCGCCGCTACGCGCTCGTGCAGGTCCACACGCTGCCCGACTTCCTCGTGGCGGCGACCCTGCCGCTCCGGCTCGTCGGCGTCCCGGTCCTGCTCGACCTGCACGAGGCGATGCCGGAGTTCTTCCGGAGCCGCTTCCCGCGGGCCGCAAATCCGTTCGCCTACCGGCTCCTTCGGTTCCAGGAGCGTGTCTCGATCGGGCTGGCGAGCGCCGCGGTCACGGTGAATCCGGCGATGCGCGAGCGGCTCATCGGGCTGGGCATCCGGCCGGAGAAGGTGACCGTCGTCGCGAACAGCCCGTCGCTGGCGCGGTTCGACCCGTCGAAGCACGGGCCGCGGCGGTTCGCCGCCGACGGAGCGGTCCGTCTCGTCTACGCGGGTGCGGTCACGCCGACGTACGAGCTCGACGTCCTCCTCGATGCGCTCGCGTCGATCGCCCGGACGCGGCCGGAGCTCGACATCCACCTCGACGTGTTCGGGCGCGGCGATGCGGCGGAGCGGCTCGTCGAGCAGGCGGCCCGCCTCGGGATCGATGGCCGCGTGACGTTCCATGGCCGCATCCCGATCGACGACGTCCCGGCGGCGGTCGCGCGGGCGGACATCGGCATCGCGCCGACGCGGCGGGATCCCTTCACCGACGTCAGCCTGTCGACGAAGGTCTTCGAATACGCCGCGATGGGCAAGCCGGTCGTCGCATCGCGCCTGCCGATGGTCGAGCGGACGTTCCCGCCGGATTCGGTCGCGACCTACGATCCGGGCGACGCTGCATTCCATGGCGAGGGCGATCCTCTCGTTCGTCGACGACGCGGCCGCCCGCGAGACGGCGGTGGCCCGAGCGGCGGAGGTCGTCCGCTCGTCGGCCTGGGAGCGAGAGTCGATCGGCTACATCGCGCTCGTCGACCGCCTGACGGGCGAGCTGCCCGACCTGGAACGCGAATCGGCGCGCGATGACTCGTGATCCACGAGAAACGAGGAGGCGGATTCGGCCGGTACGGTACGATACCTGACCCGTCCGATCCCCTTGATCCACGACCGCTGCAGGATCGCATCACCCCATGACCTTCCGAGCCAAACCCGTCGTCAATCGGCCGCATCGCCCGTCCCGCGACAGCCGGAGCCGGCGGAACTTCTACCTGAACATCGGTTTCGGCATCGTCGTCGCCGCCGCCGTGATCATCCTCATCGGCGTTGCCGTCGTCCGGTACTACAGCGAACACCTCGCGCCGGCGGCGAGCGTAAACGGCCAGACGATCACCCGGGACGACTTCGCTGAGCGAGGCGCCATCGAGGTCTGGCGGATCCAGCAGGCGATCGCCCGTGTGAAGGCAGAGGTTGCGTCGGGCCGGATCACGAGCGCAGAGGCGTCGCAGCAGACCCAGACGCTCAACTCGGCGGCGGGCACGGACCAGCTCGCGCCGGTCGTGATCGAGCGGCTCATCGACGCGCGGATCCAGGCGGGTCTTGCCGCCGAGATGGGGATCACCGTGACGCCCGAGCAGATCGACGCCAAGATCGTGGAGGAGTCGACGACACCCGAGCTCCGCCATGCCTGGATCATCTCGGTCGCTCCGGAGATCGACGAAGGCAAGACCGACCCGACCGACGCGCAGAAGGCCGCTGCCAAGAAGATCGCCGACCAGGCCCTGGCCGACATCACATCGGGCGCCAAGACGTGGGAAGACGTCGCCAAGGCGGTCTCCGGCGACAGCTCGAAGGCATCCGGCGGCGATCTCGGGTGGATCGGCAAGGACGCCGCTGAAGACGCCGGCTACCTCGACGCGATCTTCGCGGCGGAGCAGGACAAGCCGACGGCCGTCCTCGTGACGGAGGGCGGGACGTACCTCATCGGCCGGGTGACGGAGATCACCCCGGCAGCCGTCGACTCGGCGTGGACGACGAAGCTGACCGACGCCGGGCTCAAGCTCGAGTCCTATCGCAAGGTCGTCGAGACCGAGGTGGTCCGCACAGATGCTGGAGGACCGGGCGGTGGCAGATGCGACCAAGGCCGACAAGCAGCGCCACGTCCTCGAGATCGCGATCCAGGCGCCGCAGACGCCGCCGTCCGACAAGGCCGTGAAGGTCCGCCACATCCTGTTCTCCCCCAAGGACGACCCGTCGGGGGCGGCCGATCTCGCTCCCGACGACCCGACCTGGACGGAGGCCCAGCTGGCTGCCAAGGCGGCCTACGACGAGCTGAAGAAGGACCCGTCGAAGTTCGACGCCATGGCGCGCGAGAAGAGCGATGAATCCTCCGCCCAGGGCGTGACCGGGACCGGCGGGAAGCTGCCGTACATCGACGACGACGGGCAGTTCGTCCAGGAGTTCGTCGACGCCGTGCTGAACAAGCCGGAGCTCAAGGCGGGCGACATCCTCGAGCCGGTCAAGACCGACTTCGGCTGGCACGTCATCCAGGTGATGTATCGCCCGCCGGATGCCGACGAGATGAAGCTGCTCCGCGACCAGGCGGTCGGTGGGGCGGACTTCGCAACGCTCGCCCGCAACTACTCGGACGGCAACGAGGCCGGTGCGGGTGGCGACAAGGGCTGGATCGCTCCGGGCCTGCTCGACGCGCGCCTCATCCGGGCGATCTACGACACGCCCGTCGGGCAGGTGAGCCAGGTCGTCGACATCAAGAGCGCCGGCCTGTTCCTCTACAAGGTCGTCGCCGAGCGAACCCAGACACCGGACGCCGACCAGCTCGCCACGATCAAGGCGCGCGCCTTCCAGAACTGGTACGGCGAGAAGAAGGACGCGGCGACGATCACCCGCGAGCTGCTCGTCGACCTCGCGCTGAGCTAGCGGGCGAAGGTGCTCGACGCACTGGTCGCCGAAGCGCGGCTCCGCTGGGGGCTCGACCTCCTGGCGGGCCTCCAGGTGGTCGCCGCGGAGCGGCTCGTCGCCACCCCGATCGAGCCCTCGCGACCGATGCTGATCGTCCCGGCCGCGGTCCTGCGGGTCGCGGCGGAGGGTGATCCGTCGCCGCTGCCGGGCCGTCACGCGGGGGGCGCCGATCCGGTGGCCGTCCTCCGGCGGCTCTACCCTGCCGACCACCAGGTCGGACGGTTCGGCTCGGCCGAGGGGGCGACCATCGGCGTCCTCGAACCCGGCGACCTCGCGGTGCCCGTCTACGTCCCGCCGGTCGCGCCGGAGCTGGCCGTCGCGAGCCCGTGGGCGATGCCGTGGATCTCGGCCCGGTTGCGGCTCCCGGACGGCTGCCCGTGGGATCGCGAGCAGACCCACGAATCGCTTCGCAACCACCTCCTCGAGGAGGCCTACGAGGTCTACGACGCGCTCGGCGCCGGAGCGACCCAGGCCCTCGCCGAGGAGCTCGGGGACCTGCTCCTCCAGGTCATCCTCCACGCCCAGCTGGCCGCGGAGGAAGGGGTCTTCGACCTGACCGACGTCAACGCCGCGATCGCCTCGAAGATCGTCCGCCGCCACCCGCACGTGTTCGGCGACGCGGAGGTCCGGACGGCGTCCGACGTGAACCGCCAGTGGGAGCGGATCAAGGCCGACGAGCGCGCCGCCGGCGAGGCCGACCCCTCCACGCCGACCAGGGCCAGGGGCGCCCTCGACGGCGTCAGCCGAATCCTGCCGGCGCTCGCGGCGAGCCAGGAGATGCAGGAACGGGCCGCCAACATCGGCTACGAGTGGCCGTCGGTCGAGGGCGTCCTCGACAAGGTCAGCGAGGAGCTCGCCGAGCTGCGCGACGCCGCGACGCCCGCAGAGAAGGCCGAGGAATACGGCGACCTGCTGTTCGTCCTCGTCAACGTCGCACGCTGGCACGGAATAGAGGCCGAGGCCGCGCTCCGCGCCGCTAACGACAAGTTCCGCAGCCGGTTCGCCAGCGTCGAGCGCCAGGCCGCCGATCGCGGCGTCGCCCTCCGCGACCTCGATTTCGACGCCCTCGACGCCCTGTGGGACGCCGCCAAGATCGAAGAACGGGCCGCGATCGCGGCCAGCAAGGAGAGCGCCACATGACCATCGGCAACCGACCCGCCATCCGCGCCGACGGCCGCGTCCCGACCCAGCTCCGCCCGATCAGCTTCGAGCTCGGCGTCCAGAAGTGGGCGGAGGGATCGTGCATCATCCGGGTCGGCGACACGGCGGTCCTCTGCGCGGCCACGCTCGTCGACCGGGTCCCGCCGCACCTCCGCGGCAAGGGGACGGGCTGGGTCACCGCCGAGTACGCGATGCTGCCGCGGGCGACGGCGGAGCGGACCGATCGCGAGTCGGTCAAGGGCAAGCTCGGCGGGCGGACCCACGAGATCCAGCGGCTGATCGGCCGGTCGCTTCGCGACGCGGTCGACCTCACCCGCCTGGGCGAGCGGACGATCACGGTCGACTGCGACGTCCTCCAGGCGGACGGCGGGACCCGGACCGCCTCGATCACCGGCGGCTACGTGGCGCTCGCGGCGGCACTGATCACGTACGGCATGGATCGCCATCTCGTCGCGCGGATCGCCGCCGTCAGCGTCGGACTGGTCGACGGCCAGGCGCTGCTCGACCTCGACTACAGCGAGGACTCCCGGGCCGACGTCGACTTCAACGTCGTGGCCACGGACGCCGGGACGTTCGTCGAGGTCCAGGGGACGGCCGAGGGCAAGCCGTTCGACCGCGCGGCGATGGACGGGCTGCTGGACCTGGCGTCGTCGGGGCTCGAGCGTCTCTTCGCCGCCCAGGCCGAGGTCATCGCGACGGTGAAGCGCTGAGCGTGACGCGGCCCCGCCTCCTCGTCGCGACGCGCTCCGTCCACAAGCTCGGCGAGCTGCGCGACCTCCTCTCGCTGGAACGTGCCGAGCTCGTCACGCTCGACGATCTCGGGGTCGAGGGTGACATCGAGGAGACCGGCGCCACGTTCGAGGCAAACGCCCGCTTGAAGGCCCGCCAGGGGGCGCGGGCGACGGGCCTGCCGACCCTCGCCGACGACTCGGGGCTGGAGGTCGTGGCGCTCGGCGGGGGACCGGGGGTCCGCACCCGGCGCTATGCCGGCGAGACGGCATCCGATGACGACAACAACGCCAAGCTGCTCGTCGAGCTGGCGGGCCTGCCGCCGGAGCGTCGCGCCGCACGCTACGTGTGTGTCCTCGCCCTCGCCCTCCCCGGCGCCGCGGGCCCCCGCGGAGGGCTGCCGGTCCGCGCGGTCCGGGGAACCTGTCGCGGCCGGATCGCGACAGCACCCCGCGGCGTCGGCGGGTTCGGGTACGACCCGATCTTCGAGCCGATGTCGGAGCCCCCCGGCGGCCGGACACTCGGCCTCTGGACACCCGCGGAGAAGAACCGCATCTCGCACCGCGGGGCGGCCGCCCGGCGGATGACGCCGATCCTCCGCGAGCTCGGGTTCTGAGGATGGCGACAGCTCGCCTGCGCCGGATCTGCGTGTTCTGCGGAGCGAGCGCCGGGCGCGACCCTCGCTATGCCGACGTGGCGGCGACGGTCGGCGCTGCCCTCGCCCGGCGGGGAATCGAGCTGGTCTACGGCGGCGGCCGCCTCGGGCTCATGGGCGCGCTCGCGGACGGGGCGCTTGCCGCCGGCGGCCGGGTCACCGGCGTGATCCCGGCCGGGCTCGTCGATCGCGAGCTGGCCCACCGGGGCCTGGCCGACCTCCGGATCGTCGCGACGCTCCACGAGCGGAAGGCGACGATGGCCGAGCTGGCCGACGCCTTCCTCGCCCTGCCCGGGGGCCTCGGGACCCTCGAAGAACTGGCGGAGGTCCTGTCCTGGGCACAGCTCGACCTCCACGCCAAGCCCGTCGGCGCCCTCGACGTCGGTGGCTTCTTCGGGCCACTCGTCGCCTACCTCGACCACGCAACCACGGAAGGGTTCGTGTCAGCCGCCCACCGGGACCTGCTGCTCGTCGACGATGACCTCGATCGATTGCTCGACCGGTTCGAGGCGTGGCAGCCGCCCGGTGGCCGCTGGGGCTAGGCGAGCGGTTCCCCTACGGCGAGGGCGATGGCGACTTGCCGGGTTTCGGGATCGGCCAGGGGCCGGGGGGTGTTCCCGGCTCTGTGAAGACGACCGCGACCATCTCCGCGATCCGCTTCGGCACGGGGATCACGACCGAGCCGTAGGGGTGGTTCTTGCCGCCGGACTTGACCATCGGCGAGGTCATGACGACCTGGGTCGTCCGGTCGCCGCCGATCTCCTCGGCAAGAGCTGCGAGCTCGGGCAGCCGGTCGCGCGGCAGGTCGGTCCGGACGGTATCGCCGACCGCGGCGAGCAGGCGCGGCAGGCTGAAGACGAAGTTGCCACCCTCGACAGCCTTGTCGCGGAGCGCGATCAGGACCTCCTGTTGGCGCGCGGCCCGGGTGAAGTCGCTCTCGCCTGTCGATTTCCGGATCCGGGCGTAGGCAAGCGCATTGGCGCCGTCGAGGTGATGCGGCCCGACGCCGATCGACCAGCCCGGCCCGACGCCGAAGCCGCCGTAGTTCGGGTCCTTGAGGGCCTTGGCGACAACGATGTCGACCCCGCCGACGGCATCGACCATCGTCACGAAGCCCCCCAGGTCGACCTTGGCGTAGTAGTGGATCGGCACGCCGAGAAGGGCGCCGATCGCGTCCTCGAGGGCTCGCGTCCCGCCTTGCGGGAAATCGGACTTGTGGCGATTGGCATAACCCAGGAGCGAGTTGATCTTCGGGGCGAACGTGTTGCCGTTGCCGAGCGGGACGTCGACGAGATCACGTGGGATCGAGACCATCGAGACGGTTCGGCCGACCGGATCGAGCGAGATCACCATCAGCGAGTCCGTCAGCGCCTGGGTGCGCGACGGCCCCGAATCGATGCCCATGAGCAGGACGTTGATCCGGGCGCGCGGCAAGGGCGTGGGGCCGCCGGATCCCGCGTCGTCTCCGGGCCCGCCGGTCGCGGCCCCGCCGAAGACGCGCTCGAAGGTCGAGAAGGCGCTCGCGCCGTAGATGTGGACCGCGACATGGGGCACCGCGATGAGCAGCAGGACGACCGCCAGGCCGACCCCGCCGAGCCGGCCGGGCTTGCCCGGGTAGCGCCGATCGACGAATGCCTCGAATGCGGCCACGAGTCGCCAGGCGAGGATCAGGACGTTGAGGATCAGCAGAACCTGGAGCGTTCCCGGCACGATCGCGCGAGCGAGGAGCATCGACGAGGAGTTCAGCTGCAACAGCAGCCAGCCGATGCCGATCAGGACTAGCGACGGGATCGCGAAGATCGCCGCGGGCCGTCGACGCCGATTGAACGCCTGCCCCAGACCCGGCAGGACGGCCGACAGGACGGCGGCGAAGAGGCGGCGCTCGTCCGTTGGACGGGTGTCGGGCTGGACGCGGCGGGCATGCACGATGTCGGAGTGGCTCCTGGTGGGAAGGGACGGCGCCCCGGCGCGGAACCGTCGCCCCGAGTCTAGCGCCGACGGCGGATGCAGCGCGGCGACGCCATCGTGGCGAGGTCGTCGTGGTGACGCCGGGCGGTCGATCAGCCTGCCGTTGACCGCCCGGCGTCCATCATGTGACGCACGACCGCCGCCGGCTGTTCCGCCCGGGCCGGAATCAACAGCCGGCCGCGCAGCTCCATCCCCGGCCGTCCCACTCCCAGGTGTCGGCGAAGTTGGCGTCCACGGATCCGCAAGTTCACGTCGGTGAGGTTTTCGCCGGGTCGGACTTGCCCATCCTTGGTAACCTGACCGCACTCCACCGGACTCCACCGATGACCCCCAGCGATCGGTTCCGGGTCGGGCGCCGCTTCGTTCCGTCACCCAGGTGGTGCGGCGGACAGCCCGGTACGTGTTGACACGTTGGAAGCGCCACGAGGTCGCTGAGGCAGCCGGCCGCCTGCGTCCCGGGAGAGGCGTGGCCCCGTCCAGCCTGCGACAGCGCGACGATCACCGCGCCCAACGGAGACTGAGCATGAGAAACACCCGATTCCGCGTCACCGGAGCCCCGCGCGCTCCACGCCGCCGGCGCAGCCTGCCATTCGTGGGCGCGATCGCCGTGATCGCGGCCCTGGTCGTGCCATCGATGAGCGTTTCGGCCGCCGGCTTGATGCCTGCCGCCGCCCAGCACGTCGCCGCATCGGTGGCGGGGCCGTGCACGAGGATGGTCCGCGGCTTCACGGCCGCCGCCGTCGAGAGCGCGCGTGATGCGGCCGGCGCCGGTGGCATCGTCTGCTTCCCCGCGGGAACGTACAGCGGCAGCCTTCACGCGTCCGTTGCGCGTCAGACGTGGAAACTCGACGATGCAGCGAAGCTCACCGGGTCGGTCTACATCACCGGCGCCAGCGTCAAGCTGCTCAATGGCATCAGCGTCCGCACCGGAGTGGATCGATGGACCGCGTCGGTCGAGATCCGTGCCGATGACGTGACCGTCCAGTCCGTCAAGTTCCTCGGCGGGGGCACCGGAGTCGGCGTCTACGGGAAGGATCGGTCGCGGATCCTCTCGAATACCTTCAGGTACATGGTCGGCAGCGCCGTCTCGGTCTGGAGCGAGGGTGTCGGCGCCGACCAGACCCTGATCTCCGGCAACCGGATCGTCCAGACCCGGACGACCAAGGTCTCGCCGATCACGTCACGCGGCAACGAGGGCGGCGGTCACGGCGGCGTCCAGAACACCCGCACCAACATCCGCCATAACACCATCGACCAGGGGACCGGTGAGATCGGCTGGTTCGGGATCGAGCTGAAGCAGTCGAAGGGCTCGATCATCCAGTACAACACGATCAAGGGCGGCCTCGTCCTCGTGAGCATCCCCGAGACGGACAACGCCGTGATCCGCTACAACACGTTCGACCTGCGCGGGACCCCGTTCTGGGGCATCGAGGTGCCCAACGCCTACGACGCGGTGATCGACGAGAACACGTTCGTCGGTGACGGCAGGACCGGTGTCGACTACGCGATCTCGCTCAACACCGGATCGATGCGGGTGCATGCGCGGCGCAACAAGGCAACCGACATCCGCACGTTCTTCGCGATCGCCGGCGACGGCCACCGGGTGACGGACAATTGCCTCAAGACCAGGGTGCAGTTCGTCCAGGAGTTCGGGCTCAACGGCGGGCCGGACATCCTCTTCGCCCGGAACCGCCTCTGCTGAGGCGGGCCGGCCGGCTCGCCGACCGCCGTATCATGGGCGAGTGCCGAGAGGTCGGATCGCATCGCTTACTCCGTAGCTGAGCTCTGTGACAGGAAATCAGCATGTGCGATTAGAGCGGTGTCGGGGCGCCCTCTCGGCCATTCCCGGGGTGTAGCGAAGCCTGGCATCGCACCTGCTTTGGGAGCAGGAGATCGTCGGTTCGAATCCGACCACCCCGACCACCGTCGCCGCTGCGTCGAGGGGGGTCAGCGCGACATCGTCGATGGCGTGTCGGTCTGGCTGCGGCGGTGCGGCGGCGACTTGGAGCCGTCGAACAACTGGCGGCCGCCGAGCGGCTGGCTCAACTGGACCTGGGTGCCCTCCCCTGACAGGTAGTTACCCACGATGGCTCCACCTGACTCGCAGAAGTAACCCTCCGTGTCTCCCATTGACATGTGGTGGCAACCGGCGCACCGGGGGCTCTGCGCGACATCCTCCCGAATGTGCATCGTGATCGTGACCGACCACGGGGTATAGGCGATCGCCGGCTCGCCGAGCCAGTCGCCGCCGCTGCTGGACGTACAACCCGGATGATCGACGACTACCGGGATGACGGTCGTCTCCGGCGTGAGTGGATCGACCGGGCGGCCGCTGGGGCCCACGCCCAGAGGCAACTCCCATCCGATCGCGAGCCCAGACGGAACGGCGGGCGACGGGACGAGCAGGCCCGGTGCGACCAGCCAGGACGCCAGTGTCGCCACGAGCAGCCCGGCGATGATGCCTGCGACGGACGCCCGGGCGGACACGAAGCAGCGGGCGACAACCCACAGAGGGACCAGGGCGAGTAGTCCGACGACGAGCGCGATGGGCATCACGTGGCCCCTCTGATTGGTGGCGCGAGGCCCGGACAGGTCGGGCGTCCCCCGGCGCCGAGACGGACTCGGGTCATGTGCTGGCTTCCACGTCATCCAGCGTCGCGCATCGCGGCCCCGCGCGCCACGGGTCCCTCGGCTCTGCGAGTAGCACTTTCGTCTTATCCGTGCGCCATACCCACGTGGGCACGGGAGCCGGTTGCCGGGCCGGCGTCGCTAGACTGAGGGGCGATGCCTCCACCTCTCCTCGCCGACGCGTTCGGGCATCACGTCTGGGCCACGATTCGCGTGCTGGATGCGTGCGCGGCCCTTGATGACGCGCAGCTCGCGACCACCGTGCCAGGCACGTATGGCTCGATCATCGACACCCTCCGCCACCTCGTGGACGGCGACGTCTTCTACCTCGACGTCCTGAACGGTGGCGAGCCGGAGCCCTTCGATGGGGCACAGAGCGACATCCAGACCCTGCGCGCCGTGATGCTGGCCCACGATGCGGCCTGGCAGCGCCTGGTCGCGGGCGATCTCGATCCGGCGAGGGTCATCGTCGAACACGAGGACAGCGGCTACGAGACGCACGCGCCGCTCGGGATCCGGCTCGCCCAGGCGCTCTACCACGGGACGGATCACCGCAGCCAGGTCTGCACGGCGCTCACGACCCTCGGTATCGAGCCGCCGGCGATCGAGCCGTGGGACTTCGCCGCCCTGGACGGCCGCATGTTCACGATCGAATCGACCGGAGCGACCGACGCGTCCTCCTGAGCCCCCGCGGCCCCTCGGCCACGAAGCGCCGGCTCCGCCAGGGGCTCAGGCTGTCTGCGTTTCCCGGTGTCCGCCGAAGCGCTTGCCGACGGCCGCCTCTCCGATGACGAACGCAATCGCCGCGCAGATGGGGATATCGAGCCCCAGGGCGTCTGCCGATCCGAAGTACGCACCTTCGATCAGGAACCCGATGATCAGGCCGTACAGGGCGCCGAGGATCGCGGCGGCGACCCAACGATTGTCCCCGACGGCCCGAGAGATGGAGCCGCCCGGCAGGCGCATCGCGGGGACGAGCCTCTCGACGATCACGACCGTCACCGTCGTCACGATCGCGATGAGGACCGCCAGCTCGCTGAAGACGGTCGTTGCGAAATCGAGCTGGTCGGGATCCTCGACGATCGACGGGTTCGTGCTGAGGACCCAGAAATACTGGAACAGCACCCAGAGGAACGACCCGATCGCCGCTCGCGAGGCGGCCCGCCCGGCGCTCCACTGCACAGTGTTGGTCGTCCCGCGCGGCTGGGGCGCGGTAGTGGACGACCAGAGAGGCGAGGCGGCCACGTTCTGGGTCTTGCCCCACAGCCCGGTCGCGACGGCCGGCGCCGGGGCGGCAGCGGCCGCAACCGGCGGAGCAGCGGCCGCAACCGGCGGAGCAGCGGCCGCAACCGGCGGAGCCTGCGAGACGACGGCCGGCGGTGGCGCAGCGGCCGCAACCGGCGGGGGCGACACGACGGCCGATGGGGGCGTGACGACCGCGGCCGGCGGTGGCGCCACGACGGCCGGTGGCGGAGCCGTTTCGATCGGCGCCGGAGCGTCGGCGCCGTGGATCGGCGATCCCGTCCGGGCCGCTTCCTCGTCGATGACGCGTTGTGCTCGTGCGGCAACCGAGCGGCTGTCGTCCTTCGCGAGCCGCGCGAGCGCCTGCGAGGCGGCGTCGGCGAGTCGACTGTCGGAGCCTCTCACGAGGTCGCGCAGGTCGATCAGCGCGCCGATCCGATCCACCGGGTTCTCGCTCTTCATCAGCTGCTGGAGACCGTCCGGCAACAACCGGATGCTCGGGGCGCGAGTGCTTCGCGCGATCACCCAGTCTCCGACCTGGTTGAACGCCGACTTGGTCGGCGTCTGCGACGGGGAGGTCTCGCGGATCCGGTCCTCGAGGAAGTCGAATAGCTCGTTGATGGAGACGTCGCCATCCTCGTTCCGGTCCGCCTCACCGCTCAGCAAGCCGTCGACGAGGGCCTTCGTGAAGGGAGACGGCTCCGGCGGCTGGCCGACCTGCTGTCCGCCTTCGAACGAGTACTGCATGGCGTCCGACGCCGCGATGACGAACAGGCCGCTGCCGGTGAACTGCTCCTTGACGCCGGCAGTGTCGACGCCGACCCGGCGTGCCATGCCGCTCGTGAAGGCTCCGGCGAAGCAGCAGTCGAGGAACAGGGCGATCTTCTCCGAGCGGCACTTGTTCATCAGGCGGTTGACCCACGAGGCGTCGACCCCCGTCGAAAGCAGTCGGTCGATCTCGGTGTCCGCGGCCGCGAGGTAGAGCTGCCCGTCGTCGTCCTTGAGGCCGTGGCCGGAGAAGTGGACGAGCAGGAGGTCGTCACGCGACCGGTTCGCGAAGAACGACTCGAGGGTCCTGCGGAGCGCATCGACCGGTGAATTGAGGGCCAGCTGGACGTCGAACCCGCCGATCTCCGCGTTGGCGAGAACGGTCTGCAGCGCGGCCGCGTCCTGTCCGGGGCCCGCGAGCTCGGTGAGCCGGCTGTCGTGGTACTCGCTGGTCGCGACGATCAGCGCGCTTCGCTTCGCGGTCATGTCGCCGGCGCTCTGGGGGCGGATGCGCGCGGGTGCCTGGCCATCCAGTCCTTGACGACCTGGTGTTGCTCCTTCTCGGACATCCCGTTGAGCTCCAGGGTGTCGCCGGCGAGCGTCAGCTTCACAGTCCGCTTCGGGCCGCGCGCGGCCCAGGCCTGGATCACCTGCACGACCTGGCCGAGAACCGGGGTTGCCTTGCCGAGGGTCACGATCAGCTCCCCGATGGCGGCAAGCTCGATGCCCTTGGCGCCCTCCGGCGCGGGTCCACCCGACACGCGTTCGACCGACTCCACGTCGAGCTGGAGCAGCTCGCGGCGGATGGCGGCGGTCAGTTCCTCCATCTCGCGCGACGAGACGTCATCGTCGACCTGGAGGTTGATCGCGAGTTGGCTGTGATCGTCATCCATCGACTCTCCCTCCGGTGGGTGCTCGAAGCGGATGCTACGCCGCCATGCAAGTAGCGCATGTCGGGTCGCCGACAGCATCGCCGTCGAAGCGCGATCGGCTGCGCCGTTTGGATGAGCCGTTGACATGCAGGAATCGCGCGAGCGCGGCGACCTCCGGGTACCGGATGTGAGCGTCCTCAGCGGACATGATCGTCCCGATGTCCACTCGGGCGCGCGTCTGCTCAGCCCTGCTTGCGCTGGTCCTCCTCGTCCCGGTCGGGTCGAGCTCGCTCCTCGTCGTCCCCGTCGCCGCGGCCGGCGGCCTGCCGGCGTGCGCGTACAAGGACATCCTCACGGCCGCGCGTGGCTACGACCAGTTCAGCTACACGCTCCTCGACACGACGTACATGGTCCCGGCCGGCTATGCACCGAAGGACCTGCGCTCGACCGGCGTCGCCGGTGGCGGCTCACTGCGGGCGCTCGTCCTCCGGGACCTCCGGGCGATGTTCGCGGCGGCGAAGAAGGCCGGCGCGCCACTGAGCATCTACTCCTCGTATCGCAGCTATGCGACCCAGGCCTCGAGCTTCAGGTACTGGGTCGGCGTCGAGGGCCTGACGAAGGCTCGTCTCACGTCTGCTCGACCCGGCCACTCAGAGCACCAGCTCGGGACCGCCGTCGACCTCACGAGCCTTGGCGGCGTCGCCCCGTGGCTCTCGCACGATTGGGGAGCGACGAAGGCGGGCACCTGGATGCGCAACCACGCCTGGGTGTACGGCTTCGTGATGACCTACCCGAAGGGCCCGAGCCCGTCGATCACCTGCTACAAGTACGAGCCGTGGCACTTCCGCTATGTCGGCGTGCCGACGGCGAGCGCGATCCGTGAGTCAGGCCTCACGTCACGTGCATGGTTCTGGCAGAACCCCCGCGGCCTGTCGGAGCCGGTCCGGGGATCGGTGAGGGTCGATCGAGGCTGATCGCCCGGCTACCATCTCGCCATCGATACGTCCGCCCGGAGGTCCCGATGCCCCGTCCCTTGAAGGTCGGCGTCCAGCTGCCCGAGGTCGAGCGCGACGTCAGCTGGGACGACATCCTCGACATGGCCCGGGCCATCGAGGACCTCGGCTACGACTCGCTGTGGCTCGGCGAGCATCTCCTGTATCGATGGCCCGATCGGGAGCCGCGGGGCCCGTGGGAAGCGTGGTCGCTGCTGGCTGCCCTGGCGGCCGTCACGACCCGGGTGGAGCTGGGGCCGCTCGTGGCCTGCACCAACTTCCACAACCCCGCGATCCTCGCGAAGCGGGCGGCCACGATCGACGAGATCTCGCACGGGCGGTTCATCCTCGGGTTGGGTGCGGGCTGGAACGAGACGGAGTTCCGCGCCTTCGGCATCCCGTTCGACCATCGGGTCGACCGCTTCGAAGAGGCGTTCACGATCATTCGCACGCTCCTTCGTGAGGGCGCCATCGACTTCGAGGGAATCTGGTACAGCGCCCGCGACTGCGAGCTCCTGCCACGCGGGCCGCGCCCGTCCGGTCCGCCGCTGATGATCGGCTCGAACGGGGAGCGGATGCTCCGGATCGCGGCCCCTCACGTCGACTCGTGGAACTCGTGGTACTCCGACACGGGCAACGCGCCCTCCGGTGTCGCCAGGCTGGCCGCCAGGGTCGACGCCGCGTGCGCCGACGTGGGGCGCGATCCGGGCGAGGTCGAGCGGACCGTCGCCCTCCACGTTCGGCTGCCAGGAGGCGCCGGCCGGACGATGGGCGATACATCGGATGAGCAGGCAGTCAAACCGCTGGACGGCAGCCCGGCGGAGATGGCGGACGAGCTCCGCGCCTACGCCGGCGCCGGAATCGGGCACGTCCAGCTGGTCATCGATCCGATCACCCGCGAGTCGATCGAGCGATTCGCACACGTCCTTCGCGTACTCGACGGTGGCTGACGGCCCCCACGCTTGGATGTCTCCCCAGGTACCTATGTCAGGGGGGCGATTGGTGCGAACCTCGTGCTAGGATCGGACAGAATCATGCGAGTTTCGAATCGCGCTGTCCGCCTCGCGGTCGGTGCGGCGATGGCGACCGCGCTCATCACCGCCTGCAGCAGCCCCCCTCCCTCATCGCCTCCGCCGACTGCGTCCCCGACGCCTGCGGTGACCCCGGTCGCGCACCTGACCGAGCCCGCGACGGCCGACCAGGTGTTCCTGGCCATCCGCTCGGGAAACCTCGATCTCCTCGTCAACAACGCGACGAACGGCGGACCGGGCGAGCCCCTCGTCAAGGAGATCAATGCGGCCGTCGGAAACTGGCCGCTCGTGATCAAGGAGTACAGCTCGGGCACAGCACTCCGCGGAGCCACGGACTGGGATCCGAAGAAGCCGCCGGCGCAGGGCAATCCGCCATACGCGTTCGTCGGCCTCAACATCCTCGTCGAGTTCGGGCCTGTCACCGGGATCCCCGCCGCGCCGGACTTCAGCCGCCAGACGCAGGCCGAAGCGATCGTCGCCCTCCTCGACCCGCTGCTCTGGCCGCTGGAGCAGCGGTCGGTCATCCCCGTGGCGACCAGGACGGCGCCGCCGCCATCGCCCTCCGCGTCCGCGAGTCCCAAGCCATGACGGGCACGCAATGACGAGCTCGAGGCCACGCGCGTCCGGCCGTGCGGGCGACGAGGTGAGTGACCTCGACAAGCGGATCATCGAGCACCTCCAGCAGGATGGCCGGCGGCCGTTCACCCAGATCGCCGCCGAGCTCGGCGTCTCCGAGGCGGCCGTCCGCGCACGCACGAATCGCCTCGTCGATCGCGGCATCCTCCAGGTCGTCGGCGTCACCGACCCGCTCAAGCTCGGCTTCCAGCAGATGGCGATGATCGGGATCCGCTGCGAGGCGGACCGGCTCATGTCCGTCGCGGCCGAGGTCGCGGAGTTCCCCGAAGTGGACTACGTCGTCATCACCGCCGGCACGTACGACATCCTCATCGAGACGGTCTGCGAGGACAACGAGGGCCTGCTCCGATTTTTGGCGGAGCGTCTGCGCACCATTGATGGCGTCCGGGACACCGAAACCTTCGTCTATCTGCGTATGGTGAAGCAGTCATACCAGTGGGGCACGAGATAGGGCGCGACGTGCGAGGGGATACCATGCTGGGAGGGGGCACGATCGTCGCCCCGACGCGCTCGTTGTGAGGACAGCTCGGTGGCGCTCGAGTCAATCCTGACGCTCCTGCTCGTCGCCGTCGTCGCGAATCTCGCGGTGATGGCCGTCGTGCTGGTGCCACCAATGTTCGGGAGGCGGAGCCCGCTGTCTGTCGGCCGCCAGGCCGACATCGGTGACCAGGTCGCCGCGGAGTTCTCTGCCATGCCCGGCGAGATGCCCGGGATGGTCGAGTCGGACGGCGCTCCGACCGGTGCGTACGACCGCGTCGTCCGCATCGTCAGCTGGGTCTTCATCCTCGCCACCTCGACGATCGTCGCGGTCTCGGGTCTCTGGGCGGAGACGCAGCCCGCGATCTTCGCCCTCCTCGCGACCGGCGGGCTGTTCGTGCTGGTCGTCCACGATCTCCTGCCGCCGACATCGCTCGGGAGCGCCAAGTTCCTCGTCGAGGGCAGCGTCGCGATCACGTTTGCGACCCTCCTCGTGCTGCTGACCGATGGCAAGGACAGCCCGTTCTTCTTCACGTACCCGCTGATCGTCGGCGGCGCGGCCCTCGTCGTCTCGCCGCGGGTGACGTTCATCCTGGCAGCCGTCGCGAGCCTCGCCTACCTCTTTGCGATCGCGTCGCCGGGCAGCGAGCCGATCGCGCCCGTCGTCGTCGCGAAGGTCGGGATCAACCTGACGGCCCTCGTCCTGCTGGCCTATGTCGCGATGGTCATCGCCCGCGAACAGCGTCGGTCCCGGGATGCCGCGATCCGGCTGTCGACGATCGATCCGCTGACGGGTCTCTACAACCGGACGTACTTCTTCACGGCCGTCGATCGCGAGATCGCACGAAGCGCTCGATCGAAGCGCGGCTTCTGCCTGTTGATGATGGACCTGGACGAGCTCAAGTCGATCAACGACCGGAACGGCCATTACTTCGGCGACAGGGTCCTCGGCGGAGTCGGCGAGGTGATCCGCTCCGGCGTCCGGAAGATCGACACGGCCGCGAGGTACGGTGGCGACGAGTTCGTCGTCCTCCTCCCAGAAACGGATCCGACCGGTGCCTACGTCCTCGCCGAGAAGGTCCGGATCGGCGTGACGGAGCTGAACATCCCGGTCGCCGGCATCCCGATCCATCCGTCGATCTCCGTCGGCGTCGTCAGCTACCCGGACGACGGCCAGACGAGCGACGAGCTTCTGATCAGCGCCGACCAGGCGATGTACGCCTCGAAGCGGGGCGGAAAGAACCGGGTCATGGGCTTCCCGATCGGCGTTGGTGGGCGAGCCGACGACTCGGTGTAGCATCGGGTAATGCCGGAGCATGATCCCCAGTCGTCGCGCGATCCGTCGCCTGATCGGCGCGCCGGCTTCTCGACCAGGGCGATCCGGGCGGCCCACCGCCTCCCGCGCGTCGACCAGCGCCCGACGTCGGTGCCGATCTACCAGACCGTCACGTTCTCGAGCGAGGATGCGGCCGCTCTCGGAGCCGTCCTGACCGACGAGCAGCGGGGCTACGCGTACAGCCGGATCGACAACCCGACCGTCGTTGCGCTTGCCTCGGCGGTCGCCGAGATCGAGGGCGCCGAGGCCGGGTTCGCGTTCGCCTCCGGCATGGCGGCGATTCACGCGGCGATCGTGTCGCTCGTCTCGGCTGGCGATCGGATCCTCGCCACCCAGGCGTCGTACGGGACGACCCGGTCGCTCTTCGGCACGACCCTCCGGCGGCTCGGGGTGACGACGGACTACGTCGACATGACCGATCTCGCCGCCGTTGAGGCGGCCCTCGTCACGGCCCCGACGCGCGTCCTCTACGCCGAGACGATCGCCAACCCGACGATCGTCGTCGCCGACCACGCGGCCCTCGCCGACGCGGCTCACCGGCACGGCGCGCTCTACGTGGTCGACAACACGTTCGCCTCGCCGTACCTCTGCCGCCCGGTCGAGTTCGGGGCGGATCTCGTGGTCGAGTCGGCCACGAAGTACCTGTCGGGCCACAGCGACGTCCTTGCCGGCGTCGTCAGCGGGCGGCGCGGCCTGGTCGACGCGATCCGGCTGCTCCAGGTGGACACCGGCGCATCGCTCGCCCCCAACTCGGCGTTCCTCGTGCTTCGCGGCATCTCGACCCTCGCGATCCGGATGGAACGGCACGCTGCCACGGCCGCGGCACTCGCCGCGTGGCTGGAGCGTCAGGCCGGCGTGGCGCGCGTCTATCACCCATCTCTCGCCAGCCATCCGCAGCGCGCCGTGGCGATGCGCCAGCTGGCCCTCGGCGGCGGGATGCTCGCATTCGACCTCGCGGGCGGCCGGGACGCGGGACGGGCGTTCATCGACGCCCTCGAGATCCCCGAGCTGACCGCCTCGCTGGGAAGTGTCTTCACGATGGTCGTCCACCCGCCGTCGACGACCCACCGCCAGCTCGACGATGCGGCCCTGGTGGCTGCCGGGATCACGCCCGGCCTCCTTCGCTGCTCGGTCGGGCTCGAGGATCTCGACGATCTGATCGCGGACTTCGAGCGAGGCCTGGCTGCCGCCCGAGCGGCCGCCGGCCAGGCCGCAGCGTCCGCGACAGCCGCGCCCGCGTCCGTCTAGGAGCCTCCGATCGCCAGTCCGGTCGCCACCTGGGCCGCCAACGTGCGGTCCGTCCAGTCGGACCCCCTGGCCCGGCTCGGTCGGGCGGTCTGGCGTCTCCTGACCTCGGTCAACTTCGCGGTCGCCCAGATCATCGTCCTGTCGATCCTCGCGGTCGTCGGGATGACGATCCGCCAGCTGCCGGGATTCGCCTTCCGGTCCGCGTCGGACTACGCCGCCGCGATGGCCGACATCCACGATCGCTACGACGGGGCGTTCGGCCAGGGTGTCGTGGATGCCCTGGAGCAGCTCCAGGTCTTCCGCATCTTCACCTCGACCTGGTTCACGGTCGGGCTCTTCGTGCTCGTGATCTCGATCGTCGTGTGCACCCTCGACCGGACCCCGCGGCTCTGGCGCCAATCGGTCGACGTCCGCGTCGTCCAGCCCGAGCCGTTCTTCCTGCCGACCCTGCCCGACCGCGCCGCGATGACCGGCGTCGGCGCGGATGCCGTCCGTTCCATCCTGCGCCGGCATCGATTCAGGCTTCGCGAGGAGGAGGTCGACGGGGTCCGCTATCTCTACGGCGATCGGAACCAGTACACGAAGCTGGCGACGCTGCTGACACACCTCGGACTGATCCTCTTCCTGCTTGCCGCCGTGGTGACCTCGGTGTTCGGGGACGAGCAGGGGCTGATCGTGACCGAGGGCGATTCGCTGACCGTCCAGCCGATCGGGACGCCCGGCCTGCTCCTCGTCAAGAACTTCGGCTTCGAGGCACCCGGGTTCTTCGAGACCGGCCAGGCGAAGGACTTCACGACCGATCTGGCCGTGTACCAGGACGGCCGGGAGATCGCCCGCAAGACGATCCGCGTGAACGATCCGCTCGCGGTCGCGGACTACACGTTCCATCAGAACGGGTTCGGCCCGGCGGTCCATCTGCTGATCAGCGATGCGAAGGGCCGGCCGCTGTGGGACGGCCAGGTTCCCCTCGACGGCAAGGCCGCCGGGCTCCCGTACAGCACGATGTCGGTTCCCGGCCGCGACATCGGCCTGTCGCTCCTCCTCAGTCGCGACCCGGCCGACGGGACCGGCATCCTCCTCGTCGCCCCGTACCGCGTCGTCGGCGAGGAGTCCGATGGGAGCCCGATCGTCGAGGACCTCTTTCCGCTCGCCCTCGCCGCCCGCGAGGCCGCCCCCGCCCAGGGCACCGACTTCACCGTCGGCGTCCTCGGATTCGGGGAGTACACCCTGCTGATCGCCAAGAAGGATCCGGGGCAGGGGATCGTCTGGATGGCGTTCGCCTCGCTGATCTCCGGGATCGCGATCACGTTCTACCTGCCGCGCCGGCAAATCTGGACCCGCCTGACGCGGTCCGGCGACCTGGCGATCGTGGCACGGTCGGATCGTTACGTCGACGTCGAGCGGGAGTTCAGTCGCCTGCTCGACGATCTTGTCGCCGCCCGCAACTCAACACCGTCGCGTGCCGGGTCGCCCGGATGGAGGAACTGACCGGCTAGGCCCTGGCCGATCAGGAGCTGCGAGTTGCGTTGAGCCTGGCCGCGAGGGTGATTCGCCAGCTGCGCTGAGTCCTCAGCGGGCACCTACGTCGAACGGATCATGCCGCCGCGGCAGATACGCGGCGCGTCCGCGCAACGCACGCGAAAACGTGCGGGGAATGGCGCCACCGAGATGATCGGGCCCTACGTAGTTTGCAGTAGGGCGCGGTCGCCGAACGGCGGGGCAGGCCGGCTCTTGGGTCATATCGGCCGCGACCCGCGCGTGGTCTGATCCAGTTCGACCGAGCACGCACTTGGCTCGGACAGAGCCGGTTCTCCTTGCGACTGCCCGGCGAACGTGAATCATCTCGCTCCAGACCTTTAGGAGATCAGATCCCCGTGGACAGCAAACGCAAGCGCATTCTCCTCATCCTCGTGGCCGCGCTTTCGGTCGCGAGCATCGGGGTCGCCGCGACCACAATGGCCGTCTTCACGGACACCGAGACCGTCGACGCGACGTTCTCGACGGGTACTATCACCCTCGACGCAGCCAAGATCGACGCCCTCACCCTGACAAGCGCCGCGATGATGCCTGGTGACGTCGTCACCGGCTCGGTCGACGTCGAGAACGACGGCTCGGCACAGCTCCGCTACTCGCTGAACACCACGTCGACGAGCGCAGCTGGCCCGAGCGGCGGCGTGCTGAACGCGGCGCTTCTGGTCGAGGTTAAGACGATCGACGCCACGACCCCAGGCACCAAGTGCGACGACTTCGACGGCACGGCGCTCCAGGTCTCCGAAGTTCTCGGCGCCTCGAACGTCATGTTCGGCAGCGTGTCCCCGACCGTCGGCACCGGCGATCGCATCGTGGATGCCGCCGCGACGGACGTGCTCTGCATCCGGGTCTCGCTCCCGCTTGCCACCGACGAGACGTTCCAGGGCGCGACTGCCGTGACGACCTTCACGTTCAACGCCGAACAGACCGCGAACAACTAGACCCTTCGCCCCGCAACACCTGGCGGCCCGGCCCGGAGGCCGGGCCGCCTCTCCTTGAGAGGAGCGCGACCTGATGAACCTGAGCTTGATCCGCCTTGCGCGGCGAGCCCTCGGCCTCATCGGGCTCGCGCTCTTCGCGCTACTGGTCGGTTTCTCCCTGTTCACCCACATCGCGCCATTCACCGGCCGCGAACTCTTCATCGTCGGCGGCGGCTCCATGGAGCCCTCGATCCCGATCGGATCGCTCGTGATCGCCACCCCGACAGATCCGATGACAGTCGGGGTTGGCGACGTCGTCACGATCCGAGCCGATAACGGCATCGTCGTCACCCACCGCATCACTCGCGTCGTCGATCTGCCGGAGGGTCGCTTCTTCGAGATGAAGGGCGACGCGAACGAGAGCGCCGACGGCGGTCTCGTGCCGGCGCGCGCCATCGTCGGGACGGCCGACCTGTCCGTCCCGTTCGGGGGCTACGCACAGCACTTTCTGTCAACCGCGCCCGGCGTGATCGCCGCACTGTCGCTCCTCGGTGTCCTGCTTCTCGTGTATTTGCTCCTCGAACTGCTCGAGCCCGCTCGGCGAGCGACTGTCGCGGAGGCCCCGGAGCCGGTCGGGCCGTGAAACGGCGACGGCGCAGCGCCGCAGTCGCGATCGTCGGACTGGCCCTGTGCGCTGGTCTCGGCTCGATCGCGATGGTGACGTGGTCGAGTCGGGCCGGCGGCGGTGGCGACCGTCACAGCCTCGAGATCTCGTCGATCGATCTGACGACCGGAACTCAAGGGGCGACCCTCTCGGCTCGCGACATGGTTCCAGGCGACGCAGTCACGGCGGCTGTCACCGTGGTCAACTCCAGCAGTCAGCCGATGACCTACGCGATGAGCAGTGACCTCGTGTCGGCCGGTGGTGCGGCCCTCGCGAAGGCGTTGGTCCTCACGATCAAGACGATCGGCTCGTCCTGCCCCGACTTCGACGGCGTCACGCTATTTGAGGGCCCAGTCTCCGAGGCGGCCTTCGGCAACGACGGCGCGGGCCGGCCGCTTGCACCCGCGACGGCCGATATCCTGTGCTTCCGGGCGTCACTCCCGATCGACGCGGACAACGAGTTGCAGGGCGCCACCTCGACCTTCGCCCTCGTGTTCGACGTCAGCCGGCAGGCGGCGGTCCGATGACCACCGTGTTGCGATCGCGTGCCGCGTTTGCGCTCGTCGTCCGGACACGCCGCCTCACGGCCGCGATGGTCATCTGCGCGATCGCGATCTTCGTCTGTCTGTCCGTCGCTGCGATCGGCGTGAGCCTGGCCGTCTTTGCGGCCCAGGAAGAACAGCAGGCAGTCTTCGGGTCGAAGGCCCTGTTCCCCGGCGAGCGTGTCACCCCCGCCTTCGAGGTCGGCGACTCGTCGTCCGGCACCGAGATCGACCGGTCGAGCCCATTCGCCTTCGCCTCCGACGGCCTGACCGCGACGACATCGGCCTGGTCGATCGCGTTCGCGGCTGATCGGTACCTCGAGTTCGATCTCAATGATTCGCTGGCCTCGGGCGTGCCGATCGCATCCGCAAGCTTCGACTTCAGGTTCGCCAGCGCCGGCGCGGGTCAGGCCTGCTACTACTTCGAGGTTCGGCGGATCTCGACAGGCGCCGTTCTAGGGGCGTATGGCAGTTCGGGCAGCCCGATCGGCTGCGTCACCGGATCGACGCTGACCTCCTTCTCGACGGCGGTCTCGGCGGTGGGGACGACCTCGATCGCGAACGACCTGCGCGTCAGGCTCTTCGGCAGAGAGACAGGCAGCGCCGCCATGGTGATCGACCTCGCGACGACCGGCGGCTCGACGGCCTACCAGGCATTCACGCTCTATCCCGTCCTGTTCCGCGACGCGGCGGACACGACACCGGAGTCGATCCCGTGGGGGCTCGCGGCCCCATGATCCGGACACGATCTCAGCGAGCCGCTACCCTCCGAGGCGGGCTGGTGGCCGCGCTTTACGCGTTCACGGTGCTGATGCCGGCGTCCGTCGCTGCCGCGGACCCGCCGAGCGCCGCGCCGTCCGGGCCGATCGAGGCCGCGGTGGAACCGACTCCAACGTCCGGACCATCCATCGAGCCTTCGCTCGAGCCGAGTCCGACACCGGCACCGGTCGCGGAGCCTTTGCCCGAGCCGAGTCCGACCCTGGAACCCAGTGTGGAGCCTTCGCCCGAGCCGAGTCCGACGCCGGGACCGATCGCGGAGCCTTCACCGCCCGACATCCCATTGCCGGCTCCGCCGCCCTTGCCGGGGGCAGTGGGCTACATCGTCACCTTCTCCCGGGGCGCAACGGCTCAGCAGCGCTCGGCCGCCCTATCGGCCGTCGACGCCACCCTCGTGTCGACCGTTCCGGCGCTCGGACTCGCGTTCGTCGAGATGCCGATCGGGAGCGCCGCTGCAGGCGCCGCCGATTTGCGCGCGCGCGCGGGCGTCGTGCACGTGGAGCTCGATCGCGCCCGCGCCGTCGAGGCGGTCGGGGCTGACCCTCGCTACGCGGACCAGTGGTCGCTGCCAAGGATCGGCCGGCCGTCGGTCGTTGTTCCAAGTGGCGGCGAGGCCTTGGTCGCCGTCCTCGACACCGGTGTCGAAGCTAGCCATCCGGATCTCCTCGGCCGGACCATCCCAGGCGCATCCTTTGTCGGCACGGACCCGCTGACCGACCCGAACGGTCACGGGACGTGGATGGCCGGCATCGTGGCCGCGGCGACCGACAACGGCGAGGGCATCGCCGGCATCGGCTCGGCAGGCGTCAGGGTCATGCCGGTCGCGGTTCTCGCCGCGGACGGAACGGGCCAGGACAGCGACATCATCCGCGGCATCCTCTACGCGTCGGACAACGGCGCGGACGTCATCCTCCTCGCGTTCTCCGCGCCCGGCTACTCGGCCGCGCTCCAGGCGGCGATCGACTACGCCTGGGACGGCGGGGCGGTCATCGTCGCGGCGACGGGCAACGACGGCGTCATCACGCCGACGTACCCCGCCGGCGATCGAGGCGTGATGGGCGTCGCGTCCACCAACGAGTCCGACCGGCTTGCAACGGACAGCAACCACGGACCGCAGACCTTCCTGGCGGCACCCGGCGTTGACATCCTGACCACCGCCGCGAACGCCGACGCGGACCCGCTCACCGACGACGAGTACACCAGCGTCTCGGGCACCAGCGCCGCCGCCGCCGAGGTGGCCGGTGCAGCGGCCCTCCTCCGGGCCCTCGACACCACCGCCAGCAACGCCGTCATCGTGGGCCGCCTGGCGCGCTCGGCCGCAGCCGTCGGCACGCGGGCCCAGACCGGCAACGGCCGCCTCGACCTCGCTCGCGCGGCGCAGGACGCCGGCACGGAGCCGGTCACCCCGGCCGGCAACACCGGAGCCGCCGACGGTGGCCCCTTCGTGGGTCCCTACGTGGCGGCCTCCACGTCGACCGACTGCTTCCGCTCCCTCGGGACCGGCAACTGGGCCACGGCAGGCACCTGGCAGAGCGCTCCGATCGCCGGCGGCTGTGTCACGTGGAGCACCGCGACCCTCGCGCCGACCAATGCGGCCAGCACGATCACGATCCGTAACGCCCACATCGTGACCGTCGCTGCCAACGTGACGGCGGACGAGGTCGTCGTCGATGCGGGCGGCGAGCTCGACCTCAACAGCGGCATCACGCTGACGCTGAACGCGGGGGCGGGTACCGACCTGTCGGTCTCCGGCATCTTCCGCAGCGCCGGGACGGTGACCATCAACACCGGCGCCACCATCGTCGTCAACAACGGTGGCCGGTACCGGCACGCGTGGACGAACGCGGACGGCATCATCCCGGCCGCCACGTGGAGCACGGGTTCGACGATCGAGATCGTCGGCTACACCTCGCCGCCCGGCGGCGGCGCCTTGGACATCGGCTACAACCAGCAGTTCTGGGACTTCATCTGGAACAACCCGAACCAGACCACGGCGAACTTCAGCATCGGCGGCTACTTGCGGACGGTGAACGGAAACATGACCGTCACCAGTACCGGCACCGGCGCGCTCGCCCTCGGCAACAACGCCACGGGCGACACGGCCGTGAGCGGCGACTACTCCCAGAGCGGTGGCACGCTGCGCGGGACGATCGGCGCCGGCGCCCGTGCGATGTCCGTCGCCGGCAACTTCTCGCTGTCGGGCGGGACGTTCGACTTGAGCAGCTCGGCGGCGAACGTCATGGTGAACGTGGCTGGCGCGTTCACGCACTCGGCGGGGACCCTGACCGAGACCGGCACGAGCACCGTCAGCGGTGTGGACTTCAACGGGTCGGGCGTGCAGACGTACACGTCAGGCGGGACCGTCTCGAACGACGTCGACTACACCGTCGAGAGCGGCGCGACCCTCCAGATGGCCGGCGCGACGACGACCTTGTCCGGAGCCGGGTCATTCACCCTGTCGAGCGGCGCGACGCTCGGCATCACGTCTGCCAGCGGCATCACCACCACCGGTGCGAGCGGGAACATCCAGGTCACCGGCCCCCGGACGTACTCGACGCTCGCAAACTACAGGTACAACGGGTCGGGCACGCAGGCGACCGGCAACGGGCTCCCCGCGGTGGTCAACGACCTCACCGTCAGCAAGTCGAGCGGCACGCTGACACTGGGCGCCGATGTGAGCGTCGTCGGCGACCTGAGGGTCGATGGCGGCACCTTCGATCTCAGCACGTTCAAGGCCGACAACGGCGCGGCCGGGCTCTTCGCGTGGTACGAGTTCGAGAGCGACGCCGCCGACAGCGGCGGCGCCGGGCTCGATGGCACGCTCGTCAACGGACCGACGTTCACAACGGGCCAGATCGGACAATCCGTCGACCTCGGCGGCGGCACCCAGCACGTCACGATTCCGACCGGCATCGTCAGCACGCTCACCAATTTCAGCATTGCGACCTGGGTCCGGCTCGACACGACGGCCAACTGGCGGCGTCTGTTCGACTTCGGCACGGGCACGACCGTCTACATGTTCCTCACACCCCAGAACGGCGACACGGGCGTCGTCCGCTTCGCCATCACCACCGGCGGCGGTGCGGCCGAGCAGGTCATCAACGGCACGGCTACGCTGCCGATCGCCCAATGGGTCCACGTGGCGGTGACCAAGTCGGGCAACACGGGCACGCTCTACGTGAACGGCTCGCAGGTGGGCCAGAACACCGGCATGACGCTCGGTCCGTCGAGCCTGGGCAACACGGCCAACAACTGGATCGGCCGATCCCAGTACGCCGGCGATACGTACTTCGACGGACGCGTCGACGACTTCCGCATCTACAACCGCGGTCTGACCGGCGTCGAAGTGGCCGCGCTGGCTGCAGGAACGGTGCCCGCCGGGACGCTCACCGTGGCCGCGGGTGCGACGCTCAAGATCGGCGGCACACGGACGCTGCCGGCGGGCTACGCGACGCATTCGGTCGCCGCGACCAGCACGATCGAGTATGCGGGCACCACGACCGCCGTGGCGGCGCTCGCCAGCAGCCAGGTCTACGGCAACCTCGTCATCAGCGGCAGCAACGTGAGCTCGAACGCCAACTTCGCGGTGGCCACCGCCCTGACCGTCAACGCTGCGGCCGTCCTGACGGCAACCGCCGGCACGGTCACCATGAAGGACGGTTCGTCGATCTCGAACGCCGGGACGCTGACGTTCCAGGGACTCACCGTCGCCGCCTCGGCGGCCGTTTCCGCCACCGGCAACTTCGCCGCCAACGGCACGTTCACCGTCGGCGCCAGTGGCACGTTCACGCCTGCCGCCACGTCGGTGATGAGCGGCTCGGGGACGCTGACCGGCAACGGCACCGTCAAGGTCACGCGGACGGCGGCCACCGCCGGCTTCAGCAACCAGTACACGATCACGAACACGACACTGACCAACCTGACCGTGGAGTACGCCGGGAGCGCGGCGCAAACCGTCAGCGCGGTGACGTATGGCCACCTCAGGATGAACAACGGGAGCGGCGCGACGCTGGCCGGAAATGCCACGGTCAATGGCGTGCTGTCGCTCGACAGCGGCGACCTCTCGACGGGCTCCGGTGCCAGCAATGCCAACGTCTTGACACTCGGGTCCGCGGCGACGTGCAGCGGAACGACGGACGTCACTTCGATCCTCTCGGCCACCGGTGGAGTCAGCCGCACGACGATCGGCACCGGGACGATGCGCTGTTTCGGCAACCCGCAGAACCAGATCACCATCAACTCCGGCACCGCGCCGACCGCCTTCAAGGTCAAGTTGGTCAAGGCAGCTCCGGCCGCCAAGACCGGCGCCGTCACCCGGACCTACACCTTCACGCCGACGGGCGGCGGGGCGGTCACCGCCACACTCCGCCTCCACTACCTGGACGCTGAGCTCAATGGCAACACCGAAAGCCTCGTCGACCTCTGGAAGTTGAGCGGCACCTGGGCCGAGCAGGACCCCGGCGGAGCGAACACTACCCGCGACACGACGGCCAACTGGGTCCAGCAGACAGGGATCACGGTCTTTGCCGCCGCAGATTGGACGATTGCCGACCCCGCGACTGCCGCACCCGTGGTCACCACCACCGTCGCCGCTCTGGCCTACACGGAGAACGGTGGCGCGGTGCTGCTCGACCCGGGTGTGACGGTCACCGACGCCGACTCGGCCAACCTCGCCTCCGCGACGGTCACGATGACGACGAACTACGCCAACGGTCAGGACACGCTCGCCTTCGTCAACCAGAACGGCATCACCGGTACGTGGACTCCGGGCACTGGCGTGCTCGCCCTGACCGGAACCGCGACCAAGGCCCTCTACCAGGCGGCGCTCCGGTCGGTTACGTACACCAACACCAGCGAGGCACCCAGCACGTCCGCCCGCACGGTCACCTTCGTCGGCCACCGACGGCTCGTCGAACAGCAACACCGCGACGCGCAGTATCACGGTCGCTGCCGTCAACGATGGACCGGTCAACACGGTGCCGGGTCCACAGACGACGCATACGTCCACCGTCTTCTCCGCCGGCAATGGCAACCTGGTCTCGATCGCCGATGTGGACGCCGCCGCCGGAAGCGTCCAGATGGTGCTGACGGTGACCAATGGGACGCTGACGCTTGCCGGTACCGCCGGCCTCGCGTTCACCGTGGGCACCGGCACGGCCAACATCACAATGACGTTCACCGGCACGGTCGCCAGCGTCAACACCGCGATGGCAGGCATGACGTACGTGCCCACCTTCGGCTATGTCGGCGCTGCCAACGTCCAGGTCGCCACCAACGACCAGGGCAACACCGGTTCCGGTGGATCGCTGATTGACACGGACAACGTCTCGATCACGGTGGCCGCCGATGTCGCCCCGACGGCCGTCGCCAACAGCTACTCAGTCAACGAGGACACGCTCCTCACGGTCGCCGTTGGCACGGGGCTGCTTGTCAACGACACGGACCCTGAGTCGGACCCGCTCACAGCCGTCCTCGTCTCCGACGTGGCCAACGGTGATCTCGGGTTCAACGCAGACGGCTCGTTCACGTACCTCCCGGCCGCGAATTTCAACGGGTCCGACTCGTTCAGCTACAAGGCCAATGACGGCCTCCGCGACTCCAACGTGGTCACGGTCACGATCAGCGTCAACGCCGTGAACGACGCGCCGCTCAACAGCCTGCCCGCGGTGGCCGACACCTCGAAGGGCGTGACCCTGGTCTTCTCCAGCGCCAACGGCAACCCCATCTCGATCAGCGACAGCGACGCCGCTGCAGCGACGGTCCAGGTGCAGCTCACCGGCACCAACGGCACCGTCAGCCTGTCGGGCACCGGCGGCCTGAGCTTCGCCTTCAGCGACGCCAACGGCACGGGCGCCGGAGACGGCACCGCCGACGCGACGATGACCTTCCGCGGGACGATCGGCAACATCAATGCTGCCCTGGCCGGGATGAGCTTTATCCCGACCTCGACCTTCAGCGGCGCCGCCACGCTCCAGGTCGTCACCAAGGACCTCGGCAACACGGGCTCCGGCGGCAACCTGACCGACACCGACAGCCTCGCCATCACGGTCTATTCCCTCGGAATCTTCACCACCAACGGGGACGTCGGCACCACCGGCATCGTCGGATCCACGACCTTCTCCGGTGGCACGTACACGGTGAAAGGTGGCGGCGCGGACATCTGGGGCACCACGGACGCATTCCAATTCGTGTACCGCACGATGACCGGCGATGGCCAGCTGACGGCTAAGGTCCTCGCGGTCCAGAACACGGCGGTGTCCGCCAAGGGCGGGGTCATGTTCCGTGACACGACCGGCGCAACCAGTGTCATGGCGTTGGCCGACATCGAAGGAACCGCCGGAGCCGAGTCGATCTACCGAGCGACGACTGGTGCCTCAGCCACGGGAACCGTTTTGGGCGGCATCAGCGCGCCCTATTGGGTGCGCATGACCAGGATCGGCAGCACATTCCTTGCCGAGCGCTCGCCAGATGGTGTGACGTGGACCGCGGTGGGCGCGACGCAGACCATCACCATGGGCAGCACCATCAACGTGGGCCTCGTCGTCACCTCGCATGTCGCAGGCACCCTCAACACCTCCACCTTCGACAACGTCTCCTTCGACACGACCGCCCCGACAGCGGACTTCACCACTCCTAACGAGGGCACCACGACCCTCCAGGCGGCCACGAGCTACACGATCGCCTGGACCGAGAGCGACGGCAGCGGGATCGGTGTCGCCACAACTGGCGGCCGCTCGCTCCAGCGTTGGAAGGGCAGCCAGTCCTCTCCGGGATCCTGTGCCGCCACCGCATGGAGCACCGACGGCGCTCCCAGCACGGCCGTCTCCTCGGTCGCCCAGAGTCCGCTCGTCACCGGCACCTGCTATCGCTGGGTCCAGACGCTCGCCGACTTCGCGGGCAACACGGCCGGATCCACGTCCGGTGCCGTACTGATCGACACCACCGCGCCAAGCCAGCCGAACGTGACCGGCTCCGGCACCAACGTCTACCAGTCGAGTCCCAACAGCGCGATCTGGTTCAAAGGCGGCGCCACGGGCACCATCAGTCTCTCCTCGAGCTCGACGGACCCGACCTCGGGCATCAACAAGCACAACTACGGTGCGCTCTCCGCTGGAACGGGATGGACCTACGCTTCCGGCGATATCGCCGGCAACCCCGCCGCCAAGAACGCCACCTGGGGCGCCACATCCGGGACTACCAACGTCACCCTCACGCCGTACAACGGAGCGCTGACGGCCGGCACCGCCCGGACCGTCACCCTGACCGCCGACTCGACCGCTCCCGCGATCTCCGCCTTCACGCCGAGCGCCAACGCCACCCAGTCGAGCACCACCGTCACACCCACGTGGACTGAGACCGAGGGTGGCTCGGGGGTCGCCAGCCGCTCGCTCCAACGCAGGACCGGCGCCCAGTCACCCGCGGCCTCATGCGCGACGACCACCTGGGCCAACGATGGCGGCGCGGTCAACGTCGCATCCGGCGTCGCCCAGACCGGCCTGACCGTGGGCTCCTGCTACCAATGGACTCTCACCGTCACGGACAGGGTCGGCAACACCAGCGGTCTGTCGACGTCGAGCTGGATCCTGATCATTGGCCCGCCGGCATTGACGACCACCGTCGCCGACCTGGCGTACACGGAGAACGACGGCGCGGTCCCGCTCGACGCGGGTATCACCGCCACCGACCCCGACTCGATGAACCTCGCGTCGGCAAGCGTCACCATCACCACCAACTACGTCACCGGTCAGGACACCCTCGCCTTTGTCAATCAGAACGGCATCACGGGAACCTGGACACCGGGCACCGGGGTGATGGCCCTCACCGGCAGCGCGACCGTCGCCAACTACCAGATCGCTCTCCGCACGATGACCTACACAAACACCAGTGACGCCCCGAACTCAGCCACGCGCACCGTCACCTTCGTCGCCAACGACGGCACGGCCAACAGCAACACTGCGACCCGCAACGTCACCATCACCGCCATCAACGACGCACCGTCCGGCACCGACAAGACCGTGACCACCAACGAGGACACGGGCAATGTCTTTACGACCGCCGACTTCGAATTCGGCGATACGACCGACGGCGGCGTCAACGCGCTCCTTGCGGTCAAGATCACCACGCTCCCCGCGACCGGCTCGCTGACGCTGAGCGGCGTCCCGGTGACCGTCGCCCAGTTCGTGAGCGCCGCCAGCATCACCTCCGGCCTGCTGGTCTTCACGCCCGCGGCCAACGCCAACGGCGCCGCGAACGCGAGCTTCACGTTCCAGGTGCAGGACAACGGCGGGGTGGTCAGCGGCGGTGTCGATCTCGACCAGTCGGCCAACACCATGACCGTCACGGTCACCGCCGTGAACGACGTGCCGAGCTTCACCAAGGGCGCCGACCAGATCGTGCTCAAGAATGCCGTCGCGCAGAGCGTGGCCGCCTGGGCAACTTCGGTCACCGCTGGGCCAGTGAATGAGTTGGGCCAGTCGCTCGACTTCATCGTGTCAAACGACAACAACGCCCTGTTCAGCGCGCAGCCGGCCATCAATGCGACGGGCACCCTGAGTCTCACACCGGCGGCGGACGTCACCGGCATGACTACCGTCACCGTCCAGATCCATGACGACGGCGGCACGGCCGGCGGTGGCGTGGACACCAGCGCGGCCCAGACGTTTGTCATCACCGTCAGCGATGGCGCGTACGTGTCGTCGTCCGGCTGGCCGACGTCGTTCGACAGCAGCCGCTACCTGAAGCTGACGTTCCCGGCCTACGTGCCTGCGGGCTCCGTCGTCACGAGCGCGACGTTCCGCCACGAATACCGCTCGGCAACGGCGGGCGACACAACGTGCTACTACTTCGAGGTCTGGAGCGGCGTGACGCTACTCGCCACCCACGGCAGCGCCGGATCGCCCCTCTCCTGCAATGCGACCGCGTCCTACGCGAGCGATGCGGTTCTCCTGCCCGAGGTCGACACGGTCGCCGAAGCCAACAACGTCACGATCAAGCTGTTCGTCTGGAATTCCGGCGGTCGATCGTCGCAACACAGAACGGCCACGCTCGGAGTTGTCTCCTCGCTCGATTGACCTCGCGGCGTTTCTTTGTGCACGATCCACAAATCCTGCGGCGTAGTCGGCACGGAACCGCAACTGAACGCGAAGGTAGGCTCGTCCCGGGCGGGTGAGCGCCGTCGAACTCGTGCGTGTCGCACTCGTATGGCCGTCTGGCCCGGACTGATCGAGGCCCATTCGTTGTGCACAATCCACAACGTCGCGGGCGGGAGAGACACTGAACCGCAACCAAGGCCGATGGTAGGCTGTAGACCAACGGCCGAGAGCCGTGCAGCTCGTGCGTCATGCACAAGAGGAGGGGGTTCGATCGCCTGATTGGCGCGCGGTAACCGCGCCCGGGATCGTCCCGTCACGTCGGCACCGACAGGAGAGCCATGACCGCCAGACATGCAGCCATCTCGGAGATTGCAGCGCACCGGGTCGCCAAGACCCAGGACTACCTCGAGGACGCCGGCGCCGACATCTTCGGCCAGTACGTGTTCCACGAGGGAGCCCAGAGCAAGTACCTGGCCAAGCCGATCTTCCGCAAGCTGCGCCGGACGATCGAGGGCCACGAGCCGTTCGACCCGGCGATCGTCGACGCTGTGGCCCATGGCGTGAAGGAGTGGGCGCTGGCGCATGGGGCCACCCACTACACTCACTGGTTCGTGCCGATGACCGGCTCCACGGCCGAGAAGCACGATTCGTTCCTGACCCCGACCGGCGACGGCCTGACGATCGCCGAGTTCTCGGGCCGGAACCTCGTGCAGGGCGAGCCCGATGCGAGCTCGTTCCCATCGGGTGGCATCCGGGCGACGTTCGAAGCGCGCGGCTATACCGCCTGGGACGTCACCTCGCCGATCTTCCTCCAGGTCGAGCCGAACGGCGTGACCCTGACGATCCCGACCGCCTACGTCTCGTTCACTGGCGAGGCGCTCGATCACAAGATCCCGCTCCTCCGCTCCCAGGAGGCGCTCGGCAAGCAGGCGATCCGTGTCCTGCGCTGGTTCGGCAACGAGTCCGTGACGCGCGTCTTCACGAACATCGGCCCCGAGCAGGAGTACTTCCTCGTCGATCGCCGGCTCGCCGAGCAGCGCCCCGATCTCCTCCTGACCGGGAGGACCCTGTTCGGCGCCGCGTCGCCCAAGGGCCAGGAGCTGGAGGACCAGTACTTCGGCCCGATCCGCGAACGGATCCTGGCCTTCATGATGGACCTCGACCGCGAGCTCTGGCGGCTTGGCATCCCGGCCAAGACGCGCCACAACGAGGTCGCCCCGGGCCAGTTCGAGATGGCGCCGGTATACGAGCCCACCTCGGTCGGGTCCGACCACAACATGATCGTGATGAGCACGATGCGGCGGCTCGCTCCGCAGCACGGCCTGATGTTCCTGATCCACGAGAAGCCGTTTGCGGGGATCAACGGCTCCGGCAAGCACAACAACTGGTCGATGGGCACCGACGAGGGTGAGAACCTTCTCGATCCCGGCAACGACCCGCACGCCAACGCCCAGTTCCTGGCCTTCCTCGCGGCCGTCATCCGCGGCGTCGACGTGCACGCCGACATCATCCGGGCGAGCATCGCCGACGCCGGTCAGGACCACCGTCTCGGCGCGAACGAGGCACCGCCGGCGATCATGTCGATCTTCCTCGGCTCGCAGCTCGAGGACGTCATCGATCAGCTCGAGCACGGCCCTGCCTCGGCATCCAAGAAGGGCGGAGAGCTGGAGCTCGGCGTCACCTCGCTGCCGGTGCTTCCGAAGGACCACACCGACCGCAATCGGACCTCGCCGTTCGCCTTCACCGGCAACAAGTTCGAGTTCCGCGCGGTCGGCTCCTCGGCCCCGATCTACTGGCCGCAGACGGTCCTCAACACCGCCGTCGCGGATTCGCTGGCCCAGCTCGCCGACGCCCTCGACGGCCTGAAGCCGGGGACTTCGAGGGCCTGACGACGATCCTGTCGGGCATCGTGAAGGACCACAAGCAGGTCATCTTCGGCGGCAACAACTACTCGGAGGAGTGGCATGCGGAAGCCGCCCGCCGTGGCCTGCCGAACAACCGCACGACGGTCGACGCGCTGCCGTCGTTCACGACCGACAGGGCGAAGGAGGTTTTCGCGAAGTTCGGCGTCCTGTCCGAGCGGGAGCTCGCGTCACGCGTCGACATCAACTGGGAGCGCTACGTCAAGGTCCAGGACATCGAGGCCAACTGCGCCCGCGATATCGCCTCGACGATGATCCTGCCGGCGACCGCCCAATATCTGGGCATCCTGAACGCGGCACCGTCGTCGCGCGGCATCGCCTCGGTCTGCGAACGGGTCTCGGGCCTTGCGGATTCGCTCGTCGACGCGATCGCCGCGCTCGAGCACGCCCAGCACGAGGCCCACGAGGCCGAGTCGGTCCCGGGCGAGGCGAAGGCCTTCGTCACGAAGGTCATCCCGGCGCAGGAGGCCCTCCGGACGGTCGTCGACGAACTCGAGACGCTCGTCGCCGACGACCTCTGGCCGCTCCCCAAGTACCGCGAGCTTCTCTTCCAGTACTGATGCCTGGAATGACCATCAGCGAACCGCGCGGCGTCCTTCGCCGACAGGTCGACCGCTAGCTCGAGTAGCTCTAGGGGCGCCTAGGTGTAGTTCCCGGGGTTAGTGAGACAGGCGTCCTCATACGGGCATCAACTGGGTGAGCCAGTCCTGCAGGTGGCCGAGGGCGGGGATGCGCTCGAAGCCGCGCGCGGTGAACGGCGTTCCGTCGTAGCGCTCGGCCGGGGTATGCCAGTCGAGCTCGCCGTGGAGCCGGTCGTAGTTGTAGTAGGTCGCGAAGCCGGTGAGTCCATCGGCCGCGGTGTCGAGCGTCCGGAAGATCTGGCGGTCGAGCAGCTCGGACTGGAGGATCCCCCAGAAGCGCTCGATCTTGCCGTTCGTCCAGGGCGAGTTCACCTGGGTTCGGACATGCCGGATGCGCAGCTCCTCGAGAGTCCGGCCGAACAGCGTCAGGACGCCCGGCATCCAGACCACGAACGGGCTGCCGTTGTCGCTCATCAGCTCGAGCGGCGTGCCGCACAGCTCGACGCAGTCGTCGAGCCAGGCGAGGATCGGCGCCGCTTGCGGACGGGGCAGGACGCGCAGGCCGATGAGGAAGCGCGAGTGGTCGTCGACGAGGCCGACGATCCAGACCTTCTCGTACTCGCGCACCGAGCGACGCAGGAAGAACGGGCCCTTGATGTCGATGTGCCACAGCTCGTTCGGGCGGCGACGCTCGTAGGCCGGGCCACGTTCCCGGCGGACGGCCGGTCGGGCCGTGCCGAGCTCGGCCAGCAGACCGTCGACGGCGTGGTGGTCGAGCGGGTAGATGTCGCGCCGGCTGAACTCGGCGGCCAGGCGCTTCGCTGTTCCAGTAGGTCAGCAGACGGACGACGATGACCGCCTGCTCGACCCACGCCGGCAGCCGCTCCGGCTGCGGACCGCGCGGTCGATCGACGAGGGCGTCGAGACCGCCAGTCGCGTAGCGGACGCGCCAGCGATGGAGGCTCGCCCGACTGACCCCGAGGTCGAGTGCCGCGGCGATGCCCTCGTCCCGGGCGAGACGGACGCATCGAAGCCGCAGGCGCAGGCTGGCCAGGTCGGATCGTGGCGCTGGCCCAGGCGGCCGGCCGCCACGAGTCGCCAGCAGGAGAAAGCCGGGGCCCTCCTGATAGGTGTGACGGAGGAGACGACGATGCGGTTCGGCGCGGTTCTTGCCGGGGAGCTCGTTCATCCCCTGACGCTAGAAGGCGTCCCCAGTCCGTGTCTCACTAACCCCGGGAACTACACCTAGGGGGTCAGTAGCAGCCGCAGGGATTCGCGGGCGATGTCCGGACGTGGCCCCACCGGGTGCGACGATGAAACGCCGATGCGCCCGATGCCGCACGATGCCCGGATGCTGGGTGATGCGCCAGTCGCGCCCGACGCGACCTTCGTGATCGACGTCCACCGGAACCGGACGCTCTGGCTGCTCTCCATCGCCCACGCGGTCAATCACGCCCAGGCGGTGCTCCTGCCGCTCGTCTACATCCGGATCATCGCCGAGTTCGGGGTCACGGCGGACACGATCGCGCTCCTCGCCGCGGCCGGGAGCTTCGCGTCGGGAGCCGTGCAGCTGAGCTACGCGAAGCTGACCCGGATGATCTCGCGCAGGAAGCTGCTCGCCGCCGGCGGGGTCCTGTTCGGCGGCGGGTTCGCGGCCCAGGCGGCGGCCCCGTCCTTCCCGTCGTTCGCCCTCGTCAATGTCCTGTCGCGGATCGGCGGCTCGCCGCAGCATCCGGTCGGAAACGCGATCCTTGCCGAGCAGTTCCCGGAGAATCGGCGCGGGTTCGCCATCAGCGCGCACATCTCCGGCGGGAACGTCGGAACGGTCGTGGTCGCGCTGCTCGGGGCGCGCCTCATCGCCGACCTCGGGTGGCGCGAGACCGTGATCCTGTTCGGGATTCCGGCGGTCGTCATCGCCCTGGGGATCCTGCTCTTCATCCGCGAGAGCGGCCACGACCAGGCCGCGGCCGTCGCCCACGGCAGCGTCCGGGAGGCGTTCGGGACGATCCTCCGCGATCCCGACCACCGCTGGATCTACCTGACATCGGTGCTGGGCGGAGGCGGGCGCGGCCTCGGGGTCGTCAACCTGTTCGCGCTGCTCTACCTGACCCGCGTCCTGGGACTGCCGTCGGACACGACCGACGTGATGTATGGCGGGCTCATCGTCCTCTCGGTCCCGATGCCGCTGATCGCGGGCTGGCTGTCGGATCGCCTCGGGCGGAAGCCTGTGATCATCGGCGCCTACGTCGGCGGCGCCATCGGCTTCGCGATGTTCCTGCTCGTCGGGTCGAGCATCGTCGGGCTGTGGGCAGGCATCGTCGTCATGGGCCTGTTCAGCTTCGCCGAGAGCCCTCAGCTCCAGGCGCTCCTCGCCGACATCGCGCCGCCGACCATCCGCGACGCCTCGTTCGCCCTGTACTTCACCCTCGCGTTCGGGGTGGGGTCGGTCTGGACGGCCGTATACGGCGTGATCATTGCGGCGGCGGGGGAGAGCGTCGGGCTGCCGATCGTCTTCGGGCTGATGGCTGCGTCCTTCGTCGCGGCGAGCGTGGCGGTCCTTCCCGTCCGGGCAGGCCGCTGGAGCGACCGCTAGGAGGGCTGGGGCCCGAGCGAGATCGCGGCTGCTATGATGGGTATGCCCTGTGCAACGGGCATCCGGTCGGGGCGTGGCGCAGCTTGGTAGCGCGTATCGTTCGGGACGATAAGGTCGTGGGTTCAAATCCCGCCGCCCCGACCAACCCTTTCTACCGTCGGACTACTTCTTCGCGGGCATGCTCGCCGCGTGGGCCAGGCCGCGCCCGACCCATCGGGCGATCGCGGCATCGTCCGCCACGTCCGCCGCGGGGATGACGACGAACGACTTCATCGGCCGGCCCGGCATCGGCTCGAAGCCCTCGGCGCCGGCGCGCCTGGCCTCGTCGATCTCGCCGTCCGGCAGGCGAACGACCCAACGCTCGGCGAACAGGCCGGTTGCCATGTTCCCGCCCACGAATGCCGCGGGATAGCCGAACATCTTCTTGCGCTCGGCGTCCGGATACCGATCCAGGACGGCCGCGAACCGCTCGACGAGCTCCGGCGGTGACTTCGTGAACGACGGCATCTTCGGCATGACATGCCTCCCTACGCATCATCCAGGTTCGGGGCGAGCCAGCGGGCCATCGTTTCGACGGCCATCCCCTTGCGGGCCGCATAGTCCGCGAGCTGGTCCCGGCCGATCCGGCCGAGGCCGAAGTAGTGCGCCTGCGGGTGCCAGAAGTAGTAGCCGCTCACGGCTGCGCCCGGCCACATCGCGAACGACTCGGTCAGGCTGATGCCGGCCCGGCGCTCGGCGTCGAGCAGGTCGAACAGCGTGCCCTTCTCCGTGTGGTCCGGGCATGCGGGGTAGCCGGGCGCCGGTCGGATACCCTGGTATTCCTCGCGGATGACGGCGTCATTGGGGAGCGTCTCGTCGGGGGAGTAGCCCCAGAACTCGCGCCGGACCAGCTCGTGAAGCCGTTCCGCGAAGGCCTCGGCGAGGCGATCGGCGAGGGCCTTGGCGAGGATCGCGCTGTAGTCGTCGTGGTCCGCCTCGAATGCGGCGACGAGCGTGTCCAGGTGATGTCCCGCGGTGACCGCGAACGCCCCGACGAAGTCGTCGATGCCCGTCTCCTTCGGCGCCGTGAAGTCGGCAAGGGCCAGGTTCGGCCGGCCCGGCGGCTTGACCATCTGCTGGCGGAGCGTGCGAATGACCGCCGCCACCTCCGACCGGTGTGGGCCGGAGTAGAGCTCGATGTCGTCGCCGATGCTGTTCGCCGGCCAGAAGCCGAAGGCTGCCTTCGCGGTGACGAGCCGCTCGTCCACGATCCGCTTCAGGAGTGCCACGGCGTCCCGATGGAGGTCGCGCGCCGCGGCACCGACGACCGGGTCGTCCAGGATCGCCGGATACGCCCCGCGCAGCTCCCACGTCGCGAAGAACGGCGTCCAGTCGATCCGATCCACGAGGTCCGCGAGCGGATGGTCGTCGATCGTCCGCGCGCCGAGGAACGCCGGCCGCGGCGGGCGGACGGCTCCGGGCCCGGTCCAGTCGATGACGAACCGGTGACGGCGTGCCTCCTCGATCGGGTGGCGCGACGCGCGCTCCTGTCGCTCGCCGCGATCGTGGCGGACCTGGGCGTACTCGTCGCGGACGGTCGTCGCGAAGGCCTCGCGTCCGTCGTGGTCGAGGAGCGCCGACGCGACCCCGACGGCCCGCGAGGCGTCGAGGACGTGGATCACCGGGGCGTGGTAGCGCGGCTCGATCTTGACCGCCGTGTGCGTCCGCGACGTCGTCGCCCCGCCGATGAGGAGCGGGATCTCGAAGCCCTGCCGCTCCATCTCGGCGGCCACGAAGCTCATTTCCTCGAGCGACGGCGTGATCAGCCCGGACAGCCCGATGAGGTCGGCGTCCCAGTCGCGTGCCGTCTCGAGGATCCGCGCCGAGGGCACCATGACCCCGAGGTCGCGGACCTCGTAGTTGTTGCACTGGAGGACGACCCCGACGATGTTCTTGCCGATGTCGTGGACGTCGCCCTTGACGGTCGCCATGACGACCCGCCCGGCCGATCTCGAGGCGCCCGGCTCCTTCTCGGCCTCGATGTACGGGACGAGGTGGGCGACAGCCTTCTTCATGACGCGGGCGCTCTTGACGACCTGCGGCAGGAACATCTTGCCCGCCCCGAACAGGTCGCCGACGACGTTCATGCCGGCCATCAGCGGGCCCTCGATGACGTGGATCGGGCGCTCTGCAGCCAGGCGGGCTTCCTCCGTGTCCTCGACGATGAACGCATCGATCCCCTCGACGAGGGCGTGGGTCAGGCGCTCCTCGACGGGCAGCTCGCGCCAGGCGAGCGCGTCGGCGCCGGCAGCCCGCTCCTGCGCCCCGACCTCGTCGGCGACGGCGAGCAGGCGCTCCGTCGCGTCGGGCCGGCGATCGAGGACGACGTCCTCGACGAGCTCGCGAAGCGCGGGGTCGATGTCGTCGTAGATCGCGAGCTGGCCGGCGTTGACGATCCCCATGTCCATCCCGGCCGCGATCGCGTGGTACAGGAACACGGAGTGGATCGCCTCGCGGACCGGGTCGTTGCCGCGGAAGCTGAACGAGACGTTCGACACGCCACCGGAGACGCGGGCGTGGGGCAGCTCCGCCTTGATCCGGCGCGTCGCCTCGATGAACGCGACGGCGTAGCCGTTGTGCTCCTCGATCCCGGTCGCGATGGCAAAGATGTTCGGGTCGAGGATGATGTCCTCGGGGGCGAAGCCGGCGGTCTTCGTCAGCAGCTCGTACGCGCGCCGGCCGATGGCGACCTTCTTCTCGACGGTGTCGGCCTGGCCACCCTCGTCGAAGGCCATGACCACGACCGCGGCGCCGTAACGGCGGCAGAGCCTCGCGTGCTCGAGGAATGGCTCCTCGCCCTCCTTGAGCGAGATCGAGTTGACGACGGGCTTGCCCTGGACGCATCGAAGGCCGGCCTCGATGACCGACCACTTCGACGAGTCGATCATGAAGGGGACCTTGCTGATGTCCGGCTCCGAGGCGATGAGGTTGACGAACCTCGTCATCGCGGCCGCCGAGTCGAGCATCGCCTCGTCCATGTTGATGTCGACCACCTGGGCACCGGCATCGACCTGCTGCCGGGCGATCTCGACCGCCTCCTCGAACCGGTCCTCGAGGATCAGCTTCGCGAACTTGCGCGAGCCCGTGACGTTCGTCCGCTCGCCGACGTTGACGAAGACGTTGCCCGGCTGGGGGATCTCGAGCATCTCCAGGCCGGCGAGGCGGGTCCTGGTGTCGACTTCCGGCGGGATCCGCGGCGGCAGGCCGGCGACCGCCTCGGCGATCGCCCGGACGTGGGCCGGGGTCGTGCCGCAGCAGCCGCCGGCGATGTTGACGAGGCCGTCACGGGCGAAGCCGCCGATCACGTGGGCCATCGACTCCGGAGTGTCGTCGTAGCCGCCGAACTCGTTCGGCAGCCCGGCATTGGGATACACGGAGACGGGGATCGGGGCGACCCGGGCGAGATCCGCGACGTGGGGCCGAAGGGCCTGGGCGCCCAGGGCGCAGTTCAGCCCGACGACGATCGGCCGGGCATGCGCGATCGACGTCCAGAACGCCTCGACGGTCTGGCCGCTCAGCGTCCGGCCGGATGCGTCGACGATCGTGCCCGAGACGATGAGCGGCAGCCGGACGCCCGACGCCCCGAACGCACCCTCGACGCCGAAGATCGCGGCCTTCCCGTTGAGCGTGTCGAAGATCGTCTCGATCAGGAGGATGTCCGCGCCGCCCTCGATCAGCCCCTCCGCCGCCTCCTGGTAGGCCGTCGCCAGCTCCTCGAACGTCACGTTGCGTGCGGCCGCGTTGTTCACGTCCGGGGAGATCGAGGCGGTGCGGTTCGTCGGCCCGAGGGCTCCCGCCACGAAGCGCGGCCGATCCGGTTCGGCGGCCTCGGCGGCGTCCGCGGCCTCGCGAGCGATCCGGGCGGCCGCCACGTTCATCTCGCGGACGAACGGCTCCAGCGCATAGTCGGCCTGGGCGATGCGGGTCGCCGTGAACGTGTTCGTCTCGATGATGTCGGCGCCCGCGTCGAGGTAGGCGTCGTGGATCGCGCGAATGATCGCCGGCTGGGTCAGCGACAACAGGTCGTTGTCGCCGCGGACGTCGTGTCCGTGGTCGCGGAACCGGCCCGTCCCGCCGTCGCCGCCGTCCGCTCGCCGCGGAAGCCGGCCTCGTCGAGCTGGTACGACTGGATCAGCGTGCCCATCGCGCCGTCGATCACGAGGATGCGCTGAGCAAGGAGGGACGGGAGGAGCGCCGCGCGTTCCTCCCGTGTTTGCGGGCTCGCTCCTTGGCCCCTGGGACGACGGTCGGTCGTCGGGCGAGTCGCGGTGTCGACCATGGGTCGGGCCTAGCCTCGGCCGGTCGAACGGCGACAGCCGTCGACGGAATGGGAGTCCATGGCTCTACTCCTATCGCACCCTGGCGGGGGCACCGTTCCCGCGATGAGCCTCGCGGATCGGCTGCCGGGCCGTCATCGAGCCAGGACTCTCAGGCCACTCGTGATAGGTGGCGCCTCGATCGGCGTCGCCCCGATCGTGGGCCGGATCGGGCCCGTTCGTCAAGTGGCCGGGGTCGTCCCCGGCCCTTCGTCTCTGCTGCGTCTGGACGTGTGTCCATGTCGGTTCAGGCGCCCGTGGCGCGAAGCTGTTGCCACTGGACCGCGCCGTCTCGAAGCGGCCAACGACGACAGAAACGCGGGTCGCCCGCCGCATGCCAGAAAGTCAGACATGGACAGTTCCACGCTCAGAATCGACGCCTCGAACCATCGCCTCCGCCGCGTCGGGCGGCTCACCCGCCGCCGGATGCGGATCGAGGGATCGAACCTCACGAACGGCATCCACACGGACGGCCGGCTCTCGGTCGTGATCTCGGGGCTCGGGAACGCCGACGACGACGGCGCCCAGACGTTCCAGTGGTGGGCCAACCGGCCGGTCGCCCTCGTCATCGCGCGGTCGGGTGCCGACGGCGCTGACGTCTCGTTCTCGACCGGACCGATCCGCTGGGGGACGGGCGTTCAGCGGCACGCGGGCGGCGCGGAGATCGGCTACATCGCCTTCTGCTACGACACGGAGCGCGAGATCGTCCCCGCGCCCGCAGCCCCGAAGTCCTCGACACCCGTCGCCGCGATCCTCGCACGGATGCTCCGGTCGGCCTCGCCCGCCTGAGCCGCGACACACGCCTACTCCCCGGCGTCGATCGCGCCGGACCCCCCGCCGGCGCGTGCGAAAGCCCTTCGAAGCCCGGGTCCCATCGCGGGGCCCGGGCTTCGCAATGACCTCAGATCGCCGCAATCGATCGAAGGCGCGTTCGCGGCCCGCGGGCGGGCGGCCTGATGCCGCTGGCCTCGAGCAGCCGGATGACGCGACCGCGCTGGCCGCGATACGGCTCCAGCAGCTCCAGCATCCGGTCGTCGGTGCCCCGATGTTCTCCGGCAAGGGCGAACGCGACCATGTTCTTCAGGTGGAAGTCACCGACGCTCACGGCGTCCGGGTCGCCCAGGGCCCGGAACGCGACCTCCGCGGCTGTCCATGGCCCGAGGCCGGGCAGCGCCGTCAGCCGTCGGTATGCATCGCGCAGGGGCAAGTCGACGATCGCCTCGAACCTTGCGGCGCGGTCGGCGACCGTTCGGACGAGATCCGCCCGCCGGCGCTCGAGCCCGATCGGGTGGAACGACTCGTATGGCAGCCGCCGGAGCACCTCCGGCGCCGGGAGCAGGCGAAGCCGGAAGGGACCCGGCGCGTCGTCGCCCCAGCGGGCGATCATCCCGCGATAGGCGCGGCGGGCCTCGATTCCTGTGACCTTCTGCTCGAGGATCGCGGGAATGAGTGCTTCGAGGACGGCGCCCGTCCGGCCGATGCGGAGGCCGGGCATCCGCCGGTCGAGGTCGGCGATCAATCGGTCGGCCGGGGCAAATCCGTCGCGCGCATCCTCGAGCCCGGCCAGCGCCGGCGCTCCGTCGAGGGCGCGGTCGGCGCCCGGACCCCAGGCTTCCACGCGAAGCACCGATCCGTGGAACGTCAGCTCGATCGTCGCGGGCCCGTCCGAGGTCCTCGTCGCCCGGATCGCCCGGCCGGCGGCGAGGCGCATCTGTGGATCGCCGGTCCCGCGGAGATGGGGTCCGAGCGTCAGGCGGAGATCGAGAGGACGGTCGAGCGGGATCGTCCGGGCGGGCATCGGCCCAGTCTGTCATGCCGTTGCGAGATTCGCCCGATGGCCGGGAATCCACCCGGAATGCCGTTCCCTGCTAGGGTTCCACCGACGTGCGACGCCCCAGAGTCGTCGCGAGCACGCTTCTCATAATCGTGCTCGCCGCGGTCGCCGTCCCAGGGTCCGCCGGATCCCGGGGCCCCAGCCCCGAAACCGCGAACGGTGCGAACCTCTTCCTTGGTGTTGAGGTTTCCTCAACGCGTGGGACGAAGATGATGACTCCAACCCAAGACCCTGCGTACCGCTCTGACGGCGCGCTTGACACGACCTCGGTCCTGCTCGACCCGGACTCGCGAACCGCCCCGTCGGGCCGCCCGCCCGGTTCGCTGGACCAGCCTGCCGCGGAGGGGGGCGTCGTCGTCGTGCCGACATGGCGCCTCGACGGGAACGTGAGCTGGTACGGGCCCGGTTTCTACGGAAAGCGGACGGCCTGCGGCTATGCGATGACGGGGACGTTGCTGGGCGTTGCCCACCGCACGCTCCCGTGCGGGACGCTCGTGAGCTTCAAGAACCCGGCCAACGGCAGGGCGATCACGGTGCCGGTCGTTGACCGTGGCCCATATGTCGCCGGGCGGCAATGGGACCTGACAGGCGGAGCCTGCACGGTGCTGGGCCACTGCTACTCGGGGTCGATGTACTGGAAGGTCGGCTAGCCTCCAGGCCGCTGGACGTGCCTGGCCGGCGCCGGCGGCCCACGTTCCGGGCCGTGGGACCTGGGCACGCATCGCCCCGGTCGCCGACGACACTCCACGCGAGACCGCGAGGAGGAGCATGGCCCGCCGCCACACGCCCTACTACCACAAGCTCATGGCGCTCGGCGCCGAGATGGCCGATCGCATCGGCTTTGACGCGGCCGTCCGCTTCACCACCGTCGCCGACGAGCATCGGGCGACGCGCGAGCGCGTCGGCATGTACGACGTGTACTACCAGGGCGTCGTCGACCTCAAGGGGCCGGAGGCGGAAGCTTTCCTCGACGGCCACGTGGTCAATGACGTGGGCCGGCTCGCCGACGGCCAGGTCCTCTACACGTCGGTGCTGAACGAGGAGGGCGGCATGGTCGACGACCTGACCCTCGTCCGCCTCGCCGCCGATCAGTTCTGGGTGTTCCCGACGCCGTCGCGCGTCGACATCGTGACCAGGTGGTTGACCGACCATGCCAGGGGCCGGAACGCCTACGTGACGAACATCACCTCGGGCACGGCCTACCTCTCGATCCAGGGCCCGCGCTCCCGCGAGACGGTCGCCAAGCTGACCGACCTCGACCTCTCGAGCTCCGCACTGCCCTATTACCACGCGACCAGGGGTGTCGTCGCTGACGTGCCTGCACTCGTCGAGCCGGACCGGCTACTCGGGCGAGCTCGGCTATGAGCTCTTCTACCCGCGCGACTACGCGGAGCACATCTGGGATGCCGTGCTGGCGGCCGGCGAGGAGTTCGGGATCGCGCCGTGCGGTCTCGGCGCGCTGCGGAGCGTCCGGATGGAGAAGAAGTTCCCGCTCTACGGGCTCGATCTCAACGAGACGACGTCGCCGCTCGAGGCGTCGCTCGGCTGGACGGTCAGGTTCGACAAAGGCGACTTCGTCGGTCGCGAGGCGCTCGTCCGGCAGCGCGACGACGGCGTGACCCGGCGGCTCGTTGGCATCGCGTTCGACGGGACGGCCTTCCTGCCGAAGGCCGGCGACGCGGTCAGCCTCGATGGCCGGCCCGTCGGTTCGGTGACGTCGTCCGACATCGGGCATTCGCTCGGGCGGGCGCTCGGCATGGGCTACATCGAGCCCGCGGCGGCCACCGACGGCACGCCTGTCACCGTGACCTCGGCCGAGACCGGCGCATCCGCCCAGGGCGTCGTCCACACGAGGCCGTTCTACGATCCGGACCGGGAGCGCGTCCGCGCCTGAGCGATGCCGGGCGTACGATCCGCCCGATGACGCCGACGACCGAGCGGAAGGGACCACCCGGCTGGCTGCTGGTGGCGATGCCGCTCGCCGCGCTTGCCATCGTCGTCCTGCTGTGGGCGGGAATCGATGCCGTCGGCGAGATCGGACCGCTCGACAAGGCGAAGCTCGGCTGGCTCGTCGCCGTTCCGTTGACGATCGTGGTCCCCGTCCTCGCAGCCTGGGCGGGCGGCCGGCTCGGCCGGTTCGGTCGTCCGGTCCTCGCGATCGTTGTCGGCCTTGGCGCGGGCCTCGCCGTCGGCTGGCCGGTCTGGGTCGCGTATTCCAGCCAGTGTGACTCTGTCGGCCTGCCCGTCCCGATGTCCACGATCGCGACGATCGGGGCGATCGTCGGGGTGACGATGGGCGTCGCCGTGCTTGCCGCCGGGGTCGCGCTCGACGGCGGTCGGTCGCGGTACGCATCGGTCGGTCTGGCGTTGACATCGGCCGCCGTCGTCTTCGCCATCGGGTTTGCCGTCTTCGCCTTGATGTCGGGAAGCCTGCTGTTCGGCCAGTGTGTCGTCCGGCCGGGGATCACGCCCTGACGACACGCGGTACCCTGCGAGCATGTGCCGAAGCATCAAACCCCTTCGCAGATCAGAATCAGATACGACTACTGGCGAGATCGAAGCCGCCGCCCTCCAGTTCGTCCGCAAGGTGAGCAACTACCGCGCCCCGTCGGCTCGCAACGCCGACGCGTTCGACACGGCCGTTGCGGAGATCGCCCTGGCGTCGCGACGGATGCTCGAGACGCTCGGCGTCGACGTCGTCGAGGGTCCGAACCGCTGGACCGCGGGCCCGGGCGGGACGCACCGCCACTCTGCGGCGACCCCAGAACACGCTCACTGATCGCCGCGAGCGGATGAGCGTCACGCTCGCGCCGTGGTGGGTCCGCCCGGCCTCGACGCACGCGGCGGCCGCCTGACGATCGCCGGCGAGGATGCCGATGCCCTCGCGCGCCGGCACGGGACGCCGCTCTTCGTCTACGACCGGAGCCGGTTCGCCGAGAACGCCCGGCGGCTTGCCACCGCACTTGCGAGCGCCGGGCTCCGCCATCGCGTGCGGTTCGCGCTCAAGGCCAACCCGGACCCGCGAGTCCTCGAGGTTCTGCGCGGGCTCGTCGGGATCGACGCCTGCTCGCCGGGCGAGGTCACCCGCGTCCTCGAGTGCGGCTGGGCGCCCGACGAGATCAGCTTCACCGGCACGAACGTGTCCGAGCGCGACCTCGACGTCCTACTGGCCACGCCGATCCACCTCAACCTCGACGCGATCAGCCAGATCGAGCGGGTCGGGCGGCGCGATCCCGGCCGGACCATCGGCCTGCGGATCAATCCGGCCGCCGGCGCTGGCTACCACCCGGGCCTCGCCTACAGCGGCGAGCGGCCGACGAAGTTCGGGATCTACGAGGACCGGATCCCGGACGCGCTCTCCGCCGCCGCCCGGCACCGGCTCACCATCGACACGATCCACTTCCACGCGGGATCAGGCTGGCTGGGGGACGATGGACTCGCGGCCTTCGCGTCGGCGCTGGAGCACGTCGCGCGGATCGCGGCTGGCCTCATCGCCGACGGCCACCCGATCGACGAGGTCAACGTCGGCGGCGGTCTCGGCGTGCCGGCTCGCGCGGATGAGCCGCCGGTCGACATCGATGCGTACGCCGCGGTTCTCGCCCGGCACCTCGGCCCGCTCGGGGTGGCCGTCGGATGCGAGCCCGGCGACTACATCGCCAAGGACGCGGCGATTCTGCTCGGCGAGGTGGTGACGGTCGAGGATCGCGGCGGCACGCGGTTCGTCGGCCTCGATCTCGGCTGGAACGTGAACTGCTCGTACTTCATCTATCGATACGCACAGGAGATCGTCGTCTGCCGGGCCGCCGACGCGGCGCGCACCGAGACCGTCACCGTGGCCGGCCACATCAACGAGGCCGGCGACGTGTTCGCCGAGGACTATCAGCTCCAGCCGGTCGCCGAGGGCGACATCGTCGCGCTGCTCAACGCCGGCGGCTACCACGAGGCGATGAGCTCGACGCATTGCCTCCGGCCGCTGGCCGGCGCCCTCTACCTCGATCGCTAGGCGCCGCGGCGCGGGGACCGGTCGCGTCAGGGCAGGACCTTGAGGACGGCCATCGGCGGCCTTGGACCGGACGGATCGCCCTCAGGCATGTCAGCGAAGATCGCGTACTTCCCCTCGTGCAGGACGACCTTCATCACGTTCCCACAGTGGCCCATCTTGCCTCGCGCTTCGGCGCAGCCACCGCTGTCGACACCGCTGATCGCGGTTCCCTCGGTATCGCCGCGCGCGAGCCGAGCCAGGTCGTCGTCACTCAAGGGACCAGGATCCGCAGCGGCGGTGCGCTTTCCTTCGACGAAGACGAGCGAGCCAACCAGGGGCGCATCGAGCACCAGGTAGACGTCCCCGGCACGAACCGTGTCCGGCGCGAGGCGCACGTCCGTGTCAGTGATCACGACGTGAACCTCCTGGGCCCCGACCGGGATGGACTGGAGCCCCGCATCGCAGCCTGCAAGCGCCCAGGCCAGCGCAGCAGAGACGATGACCTTCCGCCCGAGCCCTCTCATTGGGGCTGCCTCCGCGCTCCTGGGCACCGAGCTCAGAATCCTCCCCAGCTCCGGCCGCGCTCGACGGCGATCCGGATGATCGGGCGATCCTCGAGGCGGTGGCTGGCGTACTGAGGGTACTTCGCTCGAAGCGCGGACACGGCGGCGGCATGCTCCGCGCCGGCGTCCGGGAGGAGGAGTTCCGCCCGGCCCTCCAGCCGCACCCAGGCGAGCTTCGACCAGTCCTCGGACCAGCGGTCGACGAGCAGCCAGACCCGTGGCTCCGCGAGGATGTCGCGGACCCGGCCGAGGGCGAGCGGGTCGTCGGAGGCCTTCGGCTTCTCATCGAGCGGCGAGTGGATACGGAGCCCGTTCTCTCCAGACATCGCGACGAAGCAGATCGGCACGAGGCGTGGCCGTCGGGCGCGGTCGATCGTGGCGAGGACGGCCGTCCGAGCGGCGATGAGGAACGCAAGCTCGGCCGGCGTCAGAACCGGTTCGGCGACCATCTGCGAATCATGCATCCTTGACCCATGACCCGGCTCCGCACCGCTCGGATCGGCGCGACCGCTTTGACCCTGGTCACCGCGGTCTCCATGTCGGCGTGCGGAAGCGAGACGGCCACGCCGCCGGCAAGTCACGACCTGTCCGAGGCCTGGCAGGCAGAGCCGTTCGCCCCGGGTCCGGCGATCGTCAGCCAGGCTGAGCTGGCGTGCAAGAACCTGGACCTGATCCCGTCGACCACGCCGATGGTCGCCGCGGACGCCCGCGGGGCGAACGTCGTTCTCGTCGTGCTCGCCGGAGTCGGCCAGGAGGCGGACTGCCTGGAGGTTCGCGGCCTGAATGGGCGATTCGATGCGGCCAGCACGAGCTCGTCGAGCGAGTTCGATGCGGCGACCGTCGGGTCCACGGAGGTGACGGTGTTCTCGGAGGCCATGACAACGGTAGGGCCGAACGCCGATTCGGTCGCCTACGCCTTCGGCCAGGCGGGCACGGACATCCGGAGCGTCGAGCTCGTGACCGGCGCCGGGGTGCACGTTCGCGCGTCGCTGTCCGAACACGGCTGGTACGCGGCGTGGTGGCCAGCAGACGAGCCGGACGCCCAGGTGCGTGGCTACGATGCGCGAGGCACACTCGTCGGCTCGGCACCATGAGCGAAGAGGTGCCGCCGACCCGCCACGTCACGACGACCCGGATCGTGGCCGTCCGCGGGAACGAGCTCGAGTATCGCGCCGATCGCGTCGTCGGGGAGGAGCCGCTCGAGATCCGGGCCGCCGGCCCCGGCCAGGACCCCGTCGCGGTTGCCGTCACGATGCGGACGCCTGGCTTCGAGGGCGAGCTGGCCGTCGGATTCCTCCGGACCGAGGGCCTGATCGCGGGCCCCGAGATCCTCCGGATCGAGCGCGGCAATCCTGCCGAGATGAACCAGCCCGACGATCGCGTCACCGTTCGTCTCGCGCGCGCGTTCGACGCCTCGGTCGTCGCCGAGCGGCACTTCGTCGCGACGGCGTCGTGCGGGATCTGCGGCAAGGCGTCCCTGGACGAGGTCGCGGTCCGGTCCGACCCCCTTCCTCCCGGGCCGGTTGTCCGGCGCAGCGTGATCCTCGCGCTCCCGGACCTGCTCCGCGCCGCGCAGCCGGCGTTCGACGAGACCGGCGGGCTCCATGCGGCGGGCCTGTTCACGCCGGCCGGCGAGCTGCTCGCCCTGCGCGAGGACGTCGGGCGACACAACGCGCTGGACAAGCTGGTCGGGTCGCAGGTCCTGGCGAAGGTGATGCCGCTCCATGATCGAATTCTCATGGTCAGCGGCCGGGTCAGCTTCGAGATCGTCCAGAAGGCGGCCGTCGCCGGGATTCCGATCGTGTGCGCGGTCTCCGCACCGTCGGATCTCGCGATCGAGGCGGCCGATCGCCTCGGCGTGACGCTCGTCGGCTTCCTCCGGGGCGACGGCTTCAACGTCTACGCCCACGACGAGCGGATCGACCTGCGCGACCTCCTCGGAATCAGCTGACCCGCCACCGGGACCCGTCGGGGCACCCGCCGCCCCGCCCGCACCCCGCGACGCTCGCACCCCGCCGCCCCGCGACGCTCACGCAGGCGCCTGGTTTCCGCCATATGTCACCCGGGGTGGCGCAAGGAGGTGCCATTCGGCCGATCCGCACCGAAGTCGCGCCATGCGCCACTCCCGGCGTCGTATGGCGGTGAATCGAGCCGATCGGCGAGATAACGTCACCCGTGGCGGCGTATGACGCTACTCGGTGGTCTGGACGGAGCTCGGGATCGCCGGAACAGCCACAGTCCCCATTCGAGGATCGCGATGAGCACAACCCCCGCGGAAGCGAGGCCGGCCAGGATGCCCCGGACGCGCCCGCCGCGACGGTCTACCGCGGGCCGCGATTCTGGACGAACTGGAAGCCGAAGCGGCCCTTGATGCAGAGATGCCCCTCGGTCACCGACGAGTCCATCGGCGAACCGACCGTGACGATCGCGTTGTCCTGGACGTGGAGGCTGAGCGTGCAGCCGACGCCGCAGTACGGGCAGATCGTGTCGGTCACGGTCTGGGCGCTCTCGTCCCACGTCCCTGCGGCCCGCATGTCGAATTCCGACTTGAACATCAGGGCGCCGGTCGGGCAGACGCCGATGCAGTTGCCGCAGTAGACGCAGGCCGAATTGGGGAGCGGAACGGCTTCCTCGGTCGAGATGCGAGCATCGAAGCCGCGCCCGGCGACCGCGATCGCGAACGTGTTCTGGGCGTCCTCGCCGCAGGCCTCGACGCACTTATAGCAGAGGATGCACTTCGAGTAGTCGCGGACGTACAGGTCGTTGTCGACCTTGACCGGCTGGGCGACCGTCCCCGCCGCGTCGCCTGTCGGGGCGTGGTGGTGGCCCGGCTCGTGGGTGTCGCGCTCGCCGGCTCCGGCCGCCGCGGCCGGCGGACCGTAGCGCGTCGCATCCGCGCCGTAGCGGTCGACGTAGCCGGCCGCCGCGGGGGTGGTCGAGAGGTCGACCGACGAGCCGAGGAACTCGAGGACCATCTTCCGGCTGTGGCGGACGCGCTCGGAGTCCGTCTTGATGTCCATGCCCGCTTCGACCTTCCGTGAGCAGGCCGGAACGAGGACGCGGGACCCTGTGACTTCCACGACGCAGACGCGGCAGACGTTGACCGGCGTCAGGTTCTCGAGGTAGCAGAGCGTCGGCGTGTCGATCCCCTGCGATCGGCAGGCGTCGAGGATCGTCGAACCGGCGGGGACGGTGACCGCCGTCCCGTCGATGGTGATGTCGAGGGGCTGGGGCGTTGCTCGGGGCGGCGCCGCCGGCGGGCGTGACGGGCGTGCGGGCGGGGTGACGATGATCGGGTGATTCGGCGCGCCGGGTGGGATCTGCTCAGTGGTCACAGGGCCAGGAGCTCCGGCTGGCGCATCGCGCTCTCGATCGCCGACGACGCCGTCTGGCCGAGCCCGCAGATGCTCGCATCGCGCATCGCCTGGCCGATCTCGCCAAGGAGCGTGAGCTCCGTCGCGCGGTCGCCGCGCGGCGCCGCCGCCGCGAGCCGGGCGAGGAGTTCCTCCTGGCGGACAGTCCCGACACGACACGGGACGCACTGCCCGCACGACTCGTCGCGGAAGAACTGGGCGATCCGCCTGAGCGTGCCGACCATGTCCGCCGACTCGTCGAAGGCCATGATCACACCCGAGCCGAGCGTGGCCCCGATCGCCCGGGTCGCCTCGAACGTCAGCGGCGTGTCGAGCGCATCCGGGCCGACGAACACACCTGCCGCGCCGCCCAGGAGGACGGCCTTCAGGCTCCGGCCACCCGGTACCCCGCCGGCGAGATCGAGCAGCTCCCGCAGCGTCGCCCCGAATTCGACCTCGTAGACACCCGGTCGCGCGACATGCCCGCTGAGGCAGAAGAGCTTCGGCCCGATCGAGCCCTCCGTGCCGATCGCTCGGAAGGCCTCCGCGCCGCCCTCCTCACCGACGATGAGCAGGACGTTGACGAGCGTCTCGACGTTGTTGATCGCCGTCGGCTTGCCGAACAGGCCGACCTCGACCGGGAACGGCGGCTTGTTGCGGGGCTCGCCGCGATTGCCCTCGATCGACTCGAAGAGCGCCGTCTCCTCGCCGCAGATATACGCGCCGGCACCGCGCCTGACCTCGATGTCCAGCTCGCCGAGGAGACCCGACTCGCGTGTGGCGGCGATGGCACCGGCGATTTCGCGCCTCCGCGAGCGGGTATTCGCCTCGGATGTAGATGTAGGCCTTTTGCGCTCCGACGGCGAAGGCCTCGATCGCCATCGCCTCGATGACCGCGAACGGGTCGTGCTCCATCAGGACCCGGTCCTTGAAGGTCCCGGGCTCGGATTCGTCGGCGTTGCAGACGAAGTAGTGCGGCTGGCCGGCTTGGGCGGCGACGGCCGCCCACTTGCGACCCGTCGGGAAGGCGGCGCCGCCGCGACCGACCAGGCCGGACCTGGTGACCTCTTCGATGACTGCCTGGGGCCCGATGGCCCGCGCCCGATCGAGGGCCCGGAAGCCGCCGCTCGCACGGTAGTCGTCGAGCGAGGTGGGGTCGACGACGCCGACCCGGGCCAGGAGGCGAAGGCCGGGTTCGCCTGCCTGCGGAGCCGCCGATCGGGCCGCCTCCGATCGGCCCGGCTCCGACGTCGCGCCTGCGTCACTGATGCCGTTGGTTGCATCAGCCAGGCGCGCGGAGATCCCGACCGCGTCGACCGGGGCCGCAACCTGCGTCGTGGGCTCGGCGCCGGCGACGGTGAACATGGCGGCCGGCGCCCGCTCGCACAGCCCGAGACACGGTGATCGCAGCCATGTCGTCATGCCCGGGGCATCAGGCTCGCCGGCCGGGCCGACGGCTCGCTCCAGGTCGGACATCAGCTCGCCGGCGCCGGCGAGGCGGCACGCGATGTCGTCGCAGACGTGGGCGACGATCGGCGGCCGCGGCTTCGTTGCGAAGAGGGCGTAGAACGTGGCGACGCCGTAGGCCTCCGCGGGCGGGACGCTGAGCCGCCGGCAGACGTAGTTCAGGGCGGGCTGGCTGATCCAGCCGATTCGCGACTGGACCGCGTGGAAGGCCGGGAGCAGGAGATCGCGACGGGACCTCACCGCGTGCCCGCCGCGGGCAACGTGGCCCTCGGTCAGCGGACTGCGGTTACCGCCCCGCCAGGCGGATTCGGCCGGGCCGAGGACGGCATCCACCGCTGACCGCTCCGCGGGCGATGCGAGCGGTCCGATGACGTGCAGGTCCATCGTCTGAGTGTAGCGATCGACCGCCGTCTAGCGCGCCGCGATTGGCGCGACCCAGGCCCGGGCGATCGGGTGGAGAGCCGCGTACGCGTCCCACGTCCCGCGGGCCCAGCCGTCGACGGCCGCCCGGTGGTCGATCGGCTCCGTCGCGTCGCGGAGCGCGGCGATCGTCAGCGGCCCGCGCTTTGCGGGCAGGGGAGGCTTCGTGAGCTCCGGCCGCCGGCTGAGCCAGCGCTGGATCGCGGCGTTGAGTTCCTCCTCGCGCCCGCGGTGCTCCATGGCAACGCAGAGCCCCGTGAGGTGGGCCGCGAACGAGATCGGTGACGCGCAGTACCGCTCGGCGTGCTGGAGCGCGTACGCATCGACGACCATCCGGCGGCGTGCAGCGAACCGGACGTCGCCGTATTCGCGCGCCGACTCCTCGTCGAACACCGCCTGGCATCCCTCGACGCCGCCGACGACGACGAGGCCGCAGCCGGAGCACGCCGTCGGAGCCGGGCCTGCAGCCGAGTCGCCGGCTTCGAGGGGAGCGGGCCGGTCCTGGATCGGAGTGGTCACCTGTTCACGATACTGCGCGCGGGTCGCAGGGCGGTGACCGGCTGCACCGGCGGGCCCGGGATTTGTTGATGTGCTACCATGTGCTACATGAGCGACTCCTTCGGGCGGCCGGCACGCATCGGCGTGCGCGAGCTTCGGCAGAACCTGTCCGTCTACCTCCGTCGCATCAAGGCGGGAGAGACGCTCGAGGTGACCGAGCGCGGCCAGACCGTTGCCCGGCTGACGCCGCCCCCCGCCGAGGCACTCTCGCCCCTCCAGCGGCTCATCGCGGAAGGCCGAGCCACGGCGCCCACGGGAAGCCACAAGGACCTGCCGCCGCCACCGTACCTTCCTGGCCGACCCCTGTCCGAGATCCTGCAGGAGATGCGCGACGAGGACGATCGGTGACAACCGCCTATGCGGACGCGTCGGCTCTCGTGAAGCTGGTCATCGGCGAGCCGGAGTCTGCGTCCATGCACGCGTTCATCGAAGCGTTCGATGAGGTGGTCACCAGTCAAGTCGGGATCATCGAGACGCGTCGCACGGCATCGCGGAGGGGAGGGCCGACCGGATTGCTCGACACTGTCCTTGCTGCGGTCGGAGCGCTCGAGATTGATGCCGCCATCGCCGCGACTGCGGCCGTCCTCGAGCCGCCGAGCCTCAGGACGCTCGACGCGATCCACCTCGCGAGCGCCCTCTCGCTCTACCACGTCGACGCGTTCGTGACCTACGACGCCCGGCTTGCCGAGGCCGCCCGGGCAATCGGCCTTCCGGTCGCCTCGCCGGTCTAGCGTCAGGCCGGCGCAGGCACTGGCAGCTTCTCGATCCGGATCGCGGTGGCCTTGAACTCAGCGGTGCCGGACTTGGGATCCGTCGCATCGATCGTCAGGAGGTTTGTCGCGACCTCGTCCTGGAAGTGCAGCGTCATGAACGTGAGCCCCGGCCGGAGCGACGGGTCGATCCGGATCGGGGTCTCGACCTGGCCGCGCCGCGATACGACGCGGACCCGTTCGCCGTCCGCCAGGCCCAGCCGCTCTGCGTCCTCCGGGCTGATGTCGAGCGACTCGCCACGTCGCAGCGGCGAGGTGTAGCCGCCGGTCTGGACACCGGTGTTGTACGAGTCGAGCCGGCGGCCCGTCGTCAAGCGGATCGGGAAGTCGGCGTCGAGCCTGTCCACCGGTGGGTCGTGGTCGACCGCGACGAACGGGGCGCGACTGCCGGGGACCGGGTCCTCCCAGAGGCGGCTGTGGAGGAACAGCTCGCCCGGGTGGTTCTCGTCGTAGCACGGCCACTGGAGCCCGCCGAGCTCCTCGAGGCGCATGTACGACATCCCGGCGTGGACCGGAGACAGCGACCGGACCTCGTTCCAGACGTCCTCCGCGGTCTTCCAGCCGAAGTCCATGCCCATCCGCTGGGCGAGCTCGACAATGATCGCCAGGTCGTCGCGTGCCTCGCCGGGCGGGTCGAGCGCCTTGCGGACGCGCTGGACGCGCCGTTCCGAGTTCGTGACGGTCCCCTCCGTCTCGAGGGCGGAGTTCGCCGCCGGAAGCACGACGTCGGCCAGCTCCGCGGTGGCGGTCAGGAAGATGTCCTGGACGACGAGGAACTCCAGGCCGCTCATGAGGTGGATCGCCTTCTTCTGGTCGGCCTCCGACTGGACGGGGTTCTCGCCGATCACGTAGACCGCCGTCAGGTCGCCGCGCTCCATCGCGTCGAACATGCCGGACAGGTGCCAGCCGCGCTTCGGCGGGACCGTGACGCCCCAGGCCGCGTCGAACTTCGCTCGCAGCTCGTCGTTCTCGACGTGCTGGAAGCCCGGCAGCCGATCCGGCAGGGCGCCCATGTCGCCGCCACCCTGGACGTTGTTCTGGCCACGGAGCGGGTTGACCCCGCTGCCGTAGCGGCCGATGTGGCCCGTCAGGAGCACCAGGTCGATGAGGGCGAGGACGTTGTCAACGGCGTTGTGGTGCTCGGTGATGCCCAGGGTCCAGCAGATCATCGCTCGCGGTGCTGTCGCGAAGGCATGCGCGAGCTCGCGGATCGCGTCCGCGGGGACGCCCGTTTCGCGTTCCGCGTACTCGAGCGTGTAGCTCTCGACTTTCGCCTTGTAGGCGTCGAACCCGTCGGTCGCCCGTGCGATGAACTCCTTGTTCTCGAGCCCCGCGGCGATGATCTCGCGCCCGACGGCGTTCGCGAGCGCGATGTCGCTGCCGACGTCGAGGCCGAGCCACGTGTCGGCCCACTCCGCGGACGACGTCCGGCGGGGGTCGACCGCGAAGAGCCGGGCGCCGTTGCGGACGCCGCGGAGGAGGTGATGGAAGAAGATCGGGTGCGTCTCGCGGGCGTTGCTGCCCCACAGGACGATCAGGTCCGTCTCTTCGGCCTCACGGTATGAACTTGTGCCGCCACCGGCACCGAACACGGTCGCCAGACCGGCGACGCTCGGGGCGTGTCAGGTCCGGTTGCAGCTGTCGATGTTGTTGCTGCCCAGCACGGCCCGGCTGAACTTCTGGGCCGCGAAGTTGACCTCGTTGGTCGCCTTCGAGCACGAGAAGACACCGAAGGTCGTCGGCCCGTGAGCGGCCTTCGCCGCCTGGAAGCCGGCAACGACCTTGGCCAGGGCCTCGTCCCAGCTCGCCGGGCGAAGCTCGCCGCCCTTCGAGTCGCGAACGAGTGGCTGGGTCAGTCGAACGTAGTTCATCGGCACGGGTGTGCCTCCTGCGGAACGACGACGCCGTGAGTGTAGCGCGGGCTCAACCGGGATCGCAGGGTCGCGAGGTCCACGCCAGTCCGTCCAGTCGTTCGAGGGACTCGTATGGATCGCTCTCAGGGAGGCCGATGAAACGGATGAGCCGTCTCCGGCGCCGGCGGTTGAGAATCGGGGTCCGTGCGGCCGTCCCCGGGCGGGGGTGGAGGCATCCAGGACCGGACTGACGGTCTCGACAGTTCGTCGAGATGGTTCCGCTTGATTGGAACGACCGACCCAACCGATCGTCGCTGAGGACCCGTAAACAAGGTGTGCAGGTCGTGACCTCTAATGCCAGACCCCGTGGAAGTTCCAATCAAGCGAAACGATCTGGATGGACGTCCCTGGTCGACGATCCAGATCTCGAGGGCTCGATGACGCCGACAAGGGCGACGGAGTGGGCAGGAACGACGGTCGATGGCGCGCGGAAGGTCGCGGCCTCTCCACCGACGTCCCAGGGAGCGACACAGATCGTGGCGCCGCTGTTCGCGGTCGGGTCTCCCGCAGGCGGGGGTCGGGCCGTGACGCGAGCCGGGACGCGAGCCGGGACCTGAGTCGTCAAACGGCGGACGCGCCCCTCGGGTCGACGATCCCCGCCACAGCCGCCACGGCATCGTCGAGAGTCTCGGGCAACCGCACCGCTCCGAGCGCATCGGGAATGTCGCGGGCCAACGGACCGCCGACGGCGCAGATCAGTGGACGGGATGTCGCGCGGAGGGCGTCGACGACGACGGTGGCCGCGGCGACGTCGGACTCCGTGACGACAGCGATGACCGCGACCGGCGCCCCGGTTTCGCGGACGGTTCGGAGCCAGCTCTCGAGCGGCACGTTCGCGCCGAGGTAGAGCACATCCAGCCCGACGCGACGGGCGGCGACGGCGAAGGCGAAGGCGCCGATTTCGTGATGACCATCGGGCGGCAGGCCGACCACCACCTTCGGGATCCGATCGCCGCGGCCCGCAGCGTCGAAGAACCGCGCCAGCCTGCGCCGGACCGTCTCGCTGGCCGCGTGCTCGACGGCCACGTCGATCTCGCCCGTGGACCACGCGTCGCCGATGCCTCGCAACGCCGGAAACACGATGTCGTCCAAGGCGGACTCGAAGCGCTGCGCGGCAAAGGACTCGTCGAGGATCCGATCCATGGCCGGAACGTCGAACTCATGGGCCGCCGCGAGAAACCCATCGATCGCGAGCTCCGCGGATCGCAATGTCGCGTCGCCGCGATCGTCCGAGGTCGGTGGCGCCTCCAACGCGAGACCCAGCCCGCCGAGAGCCGCGATGTCTGCACCGGCGGCGAGGACGCGCGCAGCCGCCTGGCTCGGGCGCCAGCCTTCCTTCTCGACGAGGTGGCGCATCGCGACCAGGCGGGCGATGGCGTCGTCATCGTACAGGCGGTAGCCGGCAGCCGTCCGGCTCGGCCGGACGACGCCATAGCGTCGCTCCCAGACTCGAACGGTCGGGATGCTGAGGCCGCTCCGGGCGGCCGCCTCCTTGATCGTGTACATCTCGGGCCGACTACCCTGCCCGGACGAGGGTGACGCCGCCTCGGGGCCGTCTTCGACTCGTCACGGCCGGAGCGTACCGGCGAATACCTGCCAGGCAAGAAGCGTCTTCGCGACCAGGCTGAAGACCATGTACGCACGCTCACCGAAGACGTAGTCGCGCCATCGTCCGATCCGACCGTACTGGAGGACCATGTTGATCGCGAACACGTTGAAAGCGACGAATAGCGAGACGTAGATCGCGATCACGAAGCCTGGGATCGGGGCCGCATCGGGCGCGGTGATGCCGGTCAGGAGGGCGAGGCCGATGACGATCCACGGCACGGCACCGGCGACGCAGCCGAAGACGTAGTGGAGCCATTGGACGCGCTGCCGGCCCTCGTTGGCGATCTCCATGCTCCAGCCGAACAGGATCATCGCCGCATTCACGCCGAAGATCGCGATGAGCGTCCCGATCTCGCGGATGCCGGTCAGGCTGGCGATGACCACGATCATGACGCTCGACGAGAACGCGTACTCGATCCAACGCGCCGGGTTCTGACCTCGGGCGAGATTCCGCTCGTACCAGGCGCGGAACGGGACCGCGACGGAGAAGTGGGCGAGGGCGCTCAGCAGGAAGAAGAGCGCGACCGCCGGTCCGATCGGCAGGTCGAAGAGCGGCCGCTGGGCCTCGACGAGGGTCCGGGTTGAGGGCTCGAACCTGAGATAGCTGCTGACGACCGGGGAGCTGACGAGGGGGTCTTTCGCGAAGCTCAGCGCAAGCATGGCCAGGAACTGGATGCCATGCAGGATCGCGAGCGCCAGGTTCCATCGGAACAGGCGCGCGGCACTCCCGCTGTCGATCGGGACTGGCAGGGAGATAGGCGCGGTGATCGCGGACATCGGTGACTCCATGGGCTGAGTGGCGGCGGCTTCAACTGTCTAGGGTTTGTCCAATATATCATGGCGTCAAGAGTTGACAAACCTTGGACATCGCTGCTACCTTAGGCCAACCCTGATCAAAGGGTGAACAACAGGCGTCCAGGGGAATAGCCGGACGCTTCATTCCAAGAAGGAGCCCGCAACCGTGAACCGCGTTCTCGTTCGAATCACCCGCGTCGCCGCCGCCGCCGCGTTGGTGCTCACCCTCGCAGCCCCCGTCAGTGCAGCGGATATGGCACAGGTCCGCGTCCTGCATGCCTCTCCCGATGCCCCGGCGGTCGACGTCTACCTCGACGATGCCAAGGTTGATGCCCTGACGAACGTGCCGTTCGCCGTGATCTCCGGCTACCTCGCGATTCCGGCCGGCGACCACAACGTCAAGGTCTACGCCACCGGAACGACGACGGGACCCGTCATCGATGCGGATGTGACCGTCGCGACCGGCAAGAAGTACACGATTGCCGCCACCGGCGCGGTCGCATCCATCACGGCCCAGGTGATCGAAGACACACCCTCACCCAGCTGCACGACAGCCCAGGTCCGTGTGATCCACTTCAGCGCCGACGCACCGGCCGTTGACATCGCGACGGCCGGAGCGGCGCCTGCGGACGCCGTCGTCAAGAACCTGGCCTACCCGACGGCCTCGGGCTACCTCGCCCTCCCGGGCGGCTCCTATGACCTCGAGGTCCGGCTGGCCGGGACGACGACCGTCGCCCTTGCGCTTCCGGGCGTGGCGGTCGAGGACTGCAACTCGTACAGCGTCTTCGCGGTCGGCTCGGCGGCCGAGACCCCCCTCGGTGGCAACGCCCTCCAGGTCGTTGTCGCCGTCGACGGCACGGCCGATGCGGCCGGAGCGGGTGCGACTCCGCCGGCGACCGACACGGCTGTGCCGAGCACGGGCGCCTCGACCGACGGTGTCGGTGCCGTGGCCGGGGTGCTCGTCGTGGCAGCCATAGGTATCGCGTTCGCCGTGAGCCTCGCGTCGCAGCGGCGCCGAGCGCCGAAGGCATAGGCGCAGCGGCGCCCTCCCTTGTTCCCGGCGGGAGCCGGCCGACCTCCGGCCGGCTCCCGCGCAAACCCCATGGAGTCCCTCATGAACGTGCCGCGACACGCGGATCGCGTGCAGATCGACGCCAGGGCGTTCATCGACGACGCCCTGGAGCTGACCGTCGTGGCCAGCTTCTCCCGCGTGGGATTCGAGCTCCGCCGTCGACTGTTCGGCTGGACCGTCCCTGCCGCAGACGCCCTCGCGGGACGGACGGCGCTGGTCACTGGCCCGACCTCCGGCCTCGGACGAGCGGCGACCGAGCAGCTCGCCGCCCTGGGCGCGCGGATTGTGCTCGTCGGCCGGAACGAAGGTCGCCTGGCCACGGTGCGAGACGCCCTCGTGACCGCCCACGGCGAGGACCGATTCCCGATCGTCGTGGCGGACATGGGATCGATCGGCTCCGTGCGAGATGCGGTCGGTCGGATCCTCGACACGGAGCCCCGGCTCGACGTCCTCATCGACAACGCGGGAGCGATCTTCCCGGAACGAACGGCGAGGCCCAGACGGGATCGAGTCGACGTTCGCGACGCTCGTCGTCGGCCCGTTCGTCCTCGATCTCGGGCCTGCGGCCACTGCTTCGCCGGACCGGAGGCGGCCAGGTCATCGCCGTGACCTCGGGCGGAATGTACGCCCAGCGGCTGGACCTCGACGACCTCCAGTTCGCGAGCGGTCCGTACGACGGCACCCGCGCCTACGCCCGAGTCGAAGCGGGCCCAGATCGCGCTGATTCGCGAGTGGGCGCGACGGCTTGCGCCGAGCGGGCGTCCGCGTTCGAATGCGATGCATCCCGGGATGGGCCGATACGCCGGGGATCTGGCCGCGGCGCTGTCCGGCCTTCCATGGGGCTGATGGGGCCGCTGCTGCGCACCCCGGCCGAAGGCCGCCGACACGCTCGTCTGGCTGGCCGACGACTCGAGTGAGGCCAGCAGGCAGACGGGAAGGCTGTTCCTCGATCGCCGGTCGCGACCGTTCGATCGCCTCCCGACAACCCGCCTGTCGCCGCCGACCGGCGACGCCTGTGGGCCGCCGTCGTCGGCCTTCACCGGCGACGCCGGATCCGGCGCCGGACCATTGAGAACAGGAGACGACTCGTGACCAAGCTGCATCGAACGGATCGAGACGACGCTGCCGATCGAAGCGGCATTCGCATACATCGCCGACTTCGCCAACTCCAGGCAGTGGGATCCGGGCGTCGACGACCGCGGCGCGCTCGACGACGGGCCTGTCGGGCGTCGGCGCCCGCTATCGCCTCGGGGTGCGGCTCGGCGGCCGCGTCGCCCCGATGGAGTACCGGATCTCGCCTTCGAGCCGCCGAGCCGGGTCGTGCTGGTCGGCTCGGGATCGGGTGTCGCCGCGGTCGACGAGATCCGGTTCGAGCCGGCCGGGACCGGCACCCGTATCGACTACACGGCCGACATCCGGCTGGGCGGCTTGCTGCGGCTCGTCCAGCCGTTCCTGGGCCGGGCCTTCGCGAAGCTCGCCCGCAACGCGGCCGGCGGGCATGCGACGGACGCTCGACCGACCGAGCCGAGCCGCGGTCTGAACGAGGGACGCCGGCGATGAGGATCGCGGTCGTCGGGGCCGGTGTCAGCGGCCTGACCGCCGCCTACGCGCTCGCACCGCGAGCACGACGTCCGGCTGTTCGAGGCCGAGCCGCCGGTCGGCGGTCACGTCAAGACGGTCGCGGTCGGGACGGACCGACGGGCCGGTCGCCGGTCGACACGGGGTTCATCGTCTACAACGAGCGCACCTACCCGACGCTTCGTCCGCCTGCTCGGCCGAGCTCGGCGTCGCGACCCAGCCGAGCGACATGTCGCTCGGCTCGACCTGCCGCGCGTGCGACGTCGAGTTCAGCTCGCGCGGGCCTCCGTGGCTGCTTCGCCCGGCCGCGACGCGTCGGTCCGGCCGGCGCACTGGCGGATGATCGCGGACATCCTCCGCTTCTACCGCGACGCCCGGCGGACGCCTCGACGCGCGGCGCCGTCCCGCGCGACGCTGGGCGACTACCTCGAGGAGCCGCGGCTTCGGGCCCGGGTTCCGCGACCACTTCCTCATCCCGATCACGTCCGCGGTCTGGTCCACCGCCCCGGACCGGATCCTCGAGTTCCCGATCGACTACCTGCTCCGGTTCCTCGACCACCACGGTCTCATCGGCTACGGCAACGCCCTGCAGTGGCGGACGATCACGCGGCGGATCGATGACGCTACGTCGACCGCATCGTCGGCGCGCTTCCGGCCGGGTGCGGTCCGGTCCGGCGACCCGGTGGTGACGGTCGCGCGCGGCGACGCGGCCGGCGTGACGGTCCGCACCGCACGCCGGCGCGGTCGAGACGCTTCGACGCCGTGGTCATGGCCACCCACGCCGACGACGCGCTGCGCGCTCCTCCACGACGCCGACCCGCGGGAACGAGTCGCGCTGGGCGCGTTCGAGTACTCGACCAACCAGGTCGTCCTCCACACCGACCAGCGGTCCTGCTCCGCCCGACCGGCATGCGCTGGGCGTCATGGAACGTCGACCAGCCGGACTGCCAGCGACCCGGCCGACGCGCTGACGATGACCTACCACATGAACCGGCTGCAGTCGCTGCCCGGGCCGACGTCAGTACTGCGTGTCGGTCAACCCGGGCGACCGGGTCCGACCCGGAGCGCGGTCATCGTGGAGCGCGCGATGAGCCACCCGCTCTACACGTTCCGGACGCTCGACGCCCAGGCGGCGCTTCGCGCGCCTCCAGGGCTGGCGACGGACGTGGTACGCCGGCGCGCACCTGGGCTACGGCTTCCACGAGGACGGCTGCCGATCCGGCTTCGAGGCGGCCGAGACGCTGTCGCGGCGATCGGCCCGTGGAGCGCGCCGCATGAGATCGCACCTCCTCGAAGGGCACGGTCCGCCATCGGCGTGCCCGCCCGTTCGTCTACACCCTCGAGCACGCCGTCTACTACGTCGCGCTGGACCTCGCCGAGCTCGACGAGGTCACCGCGGTCGTCCGGCTCGTCAGCCGCAACCGGCCGAACGTCGCTGCACGTTCCGGGACGACGATCACCTCGACCCGCCGGCCGACGACCTGCGCGCGGCGGTCGCTCGAGCACCTCCGCGGCGAGGGCGTCGACCCGGACGGCTGGCGCGTGACGCTCGTCACGAACCTGCGCGTGCTTCGGCTACGTCTTCAATCCGGCCAGCTTCTATCTCTGCCGGGACGCGGCGGGCGAGCTCCAGGTCGTCGATCGTCGAGGTCCACAACACCCATGGCGAGCGCCACCTGTACACCCTCCGTCGACCGGCCGGCGATGGCCCGGACTTCGTCGCCTCGATGGACAAGGACTTCTACGTCTCGCCCTTCATCGACGATGGTCGGGCGCTACACGGTCCGGGTCCGGGACGAGCCGACGCGCCTGCGGATCATCGATCAACGAGGACCAGGACGGCGATCTCCTGCTCCACACGAGCCTCGATCTCACCCGCCGGCCGCTTGACCGACCGGACCCTCGCGCGGATGCTCCTCCGCCATCCGTTCGTCACCCACAGGACGATCGGCGCTCATCCACTGGCATGCGCTGCGGCTGTGGCGGCGCGGCGCCCGCTTCCATCGTCACGGGAGGCGACGCACGATGAATGCCCGGACCATCGCGCGGCCGGGTCGCCGGCGCCTTGCCGACTCGATCCTGGCACGGCTGGCGTGGCGCGTCGGTCTGGCCGCGGCGGCCCGGATCCGCGATCGGGCTGCTCGACGGTCGTCCTGCCCGACGGGTCCGGCGTCGCCTTCGGCGACCGCGGCGTCGCGAACTCGGGGCCGAGATCCAGATCCACGACGGCGAGGCGCTTCGTGCGCATGCTGGTCGGCGGCGAGACCGGCGGGGGCGAGGCCTACATGGATGGCCTGTGGTCGAGCCCGGACCTGGCGCGCTCTCCTTCGGCTGGCGGCCCTCAACCGGGAGTGCACTGGCCGCTGTCGGCGCGGCTGGTGGCGGTGCCCTGCGCAGCTGCGCCGGACGCTCGCCCACCGGCCGCGGCGCAACACGCGGCGCAGGAGCCGGCGGAACATCGCGGCGCACTACGACCTCGGGCAACGACTTCTATCGGCTGTTCCTGGACGAGACGATGACCTACTCGAGTGCCGTGTTCGCCTCGCCGGACCAGTCGCTCGCCGACGCCCAGCGCAACAAGTACCGGCTGATCGCGGAGGGCGCCGGCCTGACCGGCGGCCAGCATGTCCTGGAGATCGGCTCGGGCTGGGGCGGCTTCGCGCTGTACGCGGCCGGCGAGCTCGGCTGCCGGGTGACCATCGATCACGATCTCACAGCGAGCAGCACGACCTCGCCCGCGAGCGCGTCCGCGCGGCCGGCCTGGAGCGATCTCGTCGACATCCAGCTGCGGGACTACCGCGAGATCAGCGGCACCTACGACGCGATCGTGTCGATCGAGATGCTCGAGGCCGTCGGCGCGGAGTACTTCGAGACGTTCTTCCGCGGCCTGCGATCGCGGCGCTGGCGCCCCGGCGGCCGGATGAGCCTCCAGATCGATCACCTTCCCCGACGCCGCCTACGAGCGCGCAGCTCCGGGGCGCCAACTGGATCCAGACGTACATCTTCCCGGGCGGCCTGTGCCCGTCGCTGGCGGTGATCGAGCGCGCCACCCGCGACACGCGGTCTGCTGCATCAGCGAGCGTCACGGACATCGGCAGCCGACTACGTGTCGCACGCTGCGGGCCTGGCGGACGCCGGTTCATCGACGCAGATCGACGCGGTGCGGGCGATGGGCTTCGACGACCGGTTCGTGCGGATGTGGGAGTACTACCTTGCCCTGAGCGAGGCCGGTTTCGCCACCGGGGTCAGCCAGGACCTGCAGATCGTGTTCGAGAAGCGGCGCGGAATGCTGATCGTTTCGGCCCGTCGTTGTCCGGTGACGGCGCCATAGCCTTCGCGCGGCGGCGCGGCGCCTCGCGGAGTATCTGTATGACGATCGTGAAGGTCGACGGAATCGGTCACGAGTCTCCGGCGCCATCGATCGACGGTTGCGGGCGCTCGAGCTGTTCCACGGTCTTCGCGAGGGCGCTGAATTGCAGCGCTGCTACCTGCCGCTCTCATGGATCGTTCCGCATGGTCGAAATCATTGGCGCCCCGGACCGAGGGGCAGGTAGTTCCAATCAAGCGGAACCATCTGGGTCGATGGCTCGCCTCGACGCAGTGACCGTGGGGGCTTCCCTGGGGCCGACGAATGGACCAGGCGAGCGCGAAACGGCGACCGATGGCGCCCGGAGCCGGTGAGCGGAATTCCGGGCCGTGTGGAGAGCACTACAGATTGCTGGGCGGACGCGCGCCTAGCCCGGATCGAGCGGCTGCCGCACATCCCGGCGAGCCTTGCGGACGATCCGGATGAACTGGCGGAGGTGGTCGAGCGGGCGGATGTGCGACGGCGCCCCGTAGATCGTCCGGATCGGGACCCAGGCGATGGTCCCGCCAATGCGGAGACACGTCGTGATCATCTCGACCTCGAACTCGAAGCCACCTTCGTCGCTGTCGAGCGTCGCCTCCATCACCCGCCGGCTGACAACGCGGTAGCCCGACTGGTTGTCCGGGATCGGCTGGCCGACGGCCCACGAGAACGCCTTGCCGCCCAGGACGTTCGATAGCCGCCTCATCGGGGGCATTGCCCGGAAGTGGCGCCGCCCGATGACGAGGTCCGGCCGCGGCACGGCGGCCCAGGCAGCGAGGAACAGAGGGATCTCCGCGGGATCGTGCTGGCCGTCGGCATCGAGCGTGAGGACGGCTTCCGCGCCGTCGGCGAGCGCGCGCCGGAATCCCGCCCTGAGTGCCGCGCCCTTGCCCTGGTTGGGCCGCTGCTCGATCACGGTGGCGCCGGCGGCCATGGCCTGCACGGCCGTGTCGTCGCTCGAGCCGTCGTCGACGACGAGGACAGGCAGGTGGGCCGCCGCGCCGCGCACGACCTCCGCGATCCGCGGCCCCTCGTCGTGTGCCGGGATGAGCGCGACGATCACGCCAGCCCGATACCGGCGCCCTCTTCGACGCGGCCGACCCGCCAGGTCTCGACTCCGGCCGCCGCGAGTGCCGCTTCGACCGTGGCCAGGTGCCCGGAGGGGATCGCCGCGAGGAGCCCGCCGGAGGTCTGCGGATCGTGGGCCAGGACGACGAGCTCCGCGGCAACGTCGTCGCCGACGCTCAGCGCCGGAAGGACGAAGCGCCGGTTGTGAGCCGCCCCGCCCGTCTCGACCCCGGCGCGTGCCAGGTCGAGTGCGCCCGGCAGCGCCGGGAGGCGAGAGGCATCGAACACGAACCGGGTCCCGGATGCCCGGGCCATCTCGAGTCCGTGCCCCAGCAGCCCGAACCCGGTCACGTCGGTCGCCCCGGCGATCCGTTCGCGACGAGGACCTCCGAGGCGGTCCGGTTGAGCGTTCGCATCTGGTCTACCGCACCACCGAGGTGCGCAGCCGCCGTCTTCCCCTGGCGGTGGCCGCTCACGAGCAGCCCGGTGCCCAGCCGTTTGGTGAGAATGAGCGTGTCGCCCGGTCGCGCCCCGCCCTTGCGCAGCAGCCTGTCCGGATGGCCCGCGCCGATGACCGCGAGGCCGTACTTCGGTTCGGCGTCGCGGATCGTGTGGCCGCCGGCCAGCGTCCCGCCGGCCTCGCGGACCTTCGACGCGGCGCCCTCGAAGACCGCCGCGAGCGTGTCGCGCGGCAGCTCCTCGGGGAACGCCGCGATCGAGAGCGCGAACAGGACGCGGCCGCCCATCGCGAAGACGTCGCTGAGCGCATTCGCGGCCGCGATCTCCCCGAATGTCCGGGCATCGTCGACCAGTGGCGGGAAGAAGTCGAGCGTGCCGATGATCGCGAGGTCGTCGGAGACGCGGTACGCGGCGGCGTCGTCGGGCGGCGTCAGGCCCGCGATGAGCTCGTCCGGTGCGGCTCCGGCCACGCCGGCGGCAACCCCGAGCCCGGACAGCGCGTCGGCGAGCAGGTCCGCCCCGAGCTTCGCGGCGCAGCCGCCGCAGTCGGTGAGCTCTGTCAACCGGACTGGCGGGAGGGTCTCGAGAGCGCTCATCCGCGGATGATAGGGGCTTCCACGATGGCGCGAACGTGGTGCGGCCGACGCGCCGCCACGCGCTACCATCGCGGCGGGAGCGGTCGGGTCCCGGTGGGCCCCCTGGTCTTCAAAACCAGTGGCGCGGCGCCAGGCGCGGCGCAGTGGGTTCGACTCCCATGCGCTCCCGCCAGGAGGTTCGATGTCGGCCGAGACCCGTCCCCACCCGCCCAGCATCGAGGTCGTCCTCGCGGCGGTCCGGGCGCGGATCGGAACCGGCGCGAGCCACGAGGCGATCGTCGAGGTCAGCAGGACGATCGTTGCCGAAGAGCGCGAGCGGCTGGCGGCCGGAGCGGAGCCTCGTTCCGCCGCGGCGCTTGCCGGCGACGTGGCAGTGCGCATGGACGGGTTCGCCGGCCCGGGCCTCGCGACGACGATCAACGCGACCGGCGTCATCGTCCACACGAACCTGGGCCGCGCGCCGTGGCCGACGGTTGCGATCGAGGCGGCCGCGGCCGCCGCTCGCGACTACCTCCTCCTCGAGCTCGATCGCGAGACCGGGCGGCGCGGCGCGCGGTTCCGCGCCGCGGAGGACCACCTCGTCGCGCTGACCGGCGCCGAGGATGCCCTTGTCACGAACAACAACGCGGCGGCCGTTGCCCTCGGGGTCGGGCTGGCCGGACGGGGACGCGGCGTGGCCGTCGGGCGCGGCGAACTCGTCGAGATCGGCGGCGGCGTGCGGATACCGGAGATCCTCCGCCGTGCCGGCGTGAAGCTCATCGAGGTCGGGACCACGAACAGGACACGGGTCTCCGACTACGAGCCGCCGCTGGCGGAGGGCCGGGCGACGATCGTCCTCCGGGTCCATCCGTCGAACTTCCGCCAGACGGGCTTCACGGAAGCCCCGGATCCCCGGGCCCTTGCCGAGCTCGCCCATCGGCACGGTGCAATCGTCATCGACGACCTCGGCTCGGGCGCGCTCCTTCCAACCGAGCGGTCCGGCCTCGCCCACGAACCGATGCCCGTGGAGCGTCTCGCTGCCGGCGCCGACATCGTGACGTTCAGCGGCGACAAGCTCGTCGGCGGTCCGCAGGCCGGACTGATCGTCGGGCGGGCGGACCTGATCGCCCGGATCCGGCGCGACCCGCTGGCGCGGGCGATGCGCCCGGACAAGGTGACGCTCGCCGCCGTCGCGGCGACCCTCGGCCTGTACCGGGCCGGACGGGCCGAGACGGAGATCCCGGTCTGGCGGATGATCGCGGCAACCCCGGAGGGCCTGCGTCACCGCGCCGAGGCGCTCGTCGGACGCATTCCCGCCGGGGCCGGCGTCGTTCCGACGGAGGCGACGGTCGGCGGTGGGTCGCTCCCGGGCGAGACGCTCCCGTCCTTCGGCGTCGCCCTGCCTCGGGGGTCCGCGGACCGGACGCTCGCGTCCTTGCGACGCGGGACACCCGCGGTCGTCGGCCGGATCGAGAGCGGCCGGGTCGTCCTCGATCTGCGAACTGTCGACCCGGACCGCGACGATGACCTGGTCCGTGCGATCGCCTCGGCGCTCGCGGGAACGCCGGGCGAAGCGGAGACGCGATGACCGTCGTCGTCGGGACCGCGGGCCACATCGACCACGGCAAGACGACGCTGCTGCGGGCCCTGACCGGCATCGACGCCGATCGACTCCCCGAGGAGCAGCGTCGCGGCATGACGATCGATGTCGGCTATGCCCACCTCGCCCTTCCGGACGGCTCGAAGCTTGATTTCGTCGACGTCCCGGGGCACGACAGGCTCGTCGGCAACATGCTCGTCGGGGCGGGCGAGATCGACGGCGCGCTGCTCGTCGTCGCCGCCGACGACGGGCCGCGGCCGCAGACGCTCGAGCACCTGGAGCTTCTCGACGCGCTCGGCATCGCCGATGGCCTGGCCGTCGTCACCAAGGCGGACCTCGCCGGAGCGTTGCGCGCCGGGCAGGTGGCGGAAGCGACGCGGACGCTCCTCGAGAGGACGACGCTCGCCGGTGCGCCGGTCCTCATCGTGTCGGCGACAACCGGGGACGGGCTCGCCGCGTTGCGCGCGGCGCTCGAGGCGCTGGTCGCGCGGATCCGTGCCCGCGGGCTTCCGGCAGGTCCGGCCAGGCTGGCGATCGATCGCGCCTTCAGCGTGAAGGGACGAGGCGCCGTCGTGACCGGGACGCTCCGCGGCGGGCCGCTGGAACGGGGGATGACGCTCCGACTGCTTCCCGGCGACCGCGAGGCACGAGTCCGCGAGATGCAGGTCCACGGCGCCGCCGTCGAGCGGGCGACGGGCGGCGGCCGGACCGCGCTCAACCTCGGCGGCGTTTCCGCCGACGACCTTCACCGGGGCATGGTCCTGTCGGCGGCGCAGGCACCGGCGGGTTCCGCGGACACCGCCGTCGTCGCGAGCGATCGCCTCCTCGTCGTCCTTCGCCCGGGCGCGGGCCTGACCGGCGACGCGCCGCCGATCCCGCCCGACCGCGCGCGCGTCCGCGTCCACACCGGAACGGAACAGGTCGGAGCGGTCGTCGGGCGGAGTGGGCGTGACGCGGCCGACCTGCCCGGGGGTGACGTCGCGGCGATCCTCCGGCTCGAGCGGCCGATCGCCGTCGCGACCGGCGACCGGTTCGTGCTGCGACGCCCCTCGCCGGGCGGGACCCTGGCCGGGGGCCGCGTCATCGACGCCACGCCGCCGCGCGGCGTCTCACGGCGGCGCGGCACGCCGGAGCGCCTGGCCGCCCTCGCCGCCGCCGCGACGCCCGAGCTCGTCGCCGCGGCACGCTTGGCCTTGCACGGGGCGATCGCCGGGAACCCGGTCCGGATAGAGGCCGACGTGGTCGCAGCGCTGGACACGGACATCCACGCCGCCGCAGGTTCCGGGGGCTGGTCCGCGCTCGCCGACGTCCGGGCGACCGCGGCGCTCCGGTTGCGCCGGCTCGTGACCCTGTCGGCGGCCGACGCTCGGACCGCAGCGGCCAGGCTCATCGACGACCTCGTGCGCGACGGGCGCCTCGTCCGTGACGGCGATCGGGTCGGCGCTCCCGGCGCGGCAGATGCCGGCCCGGGCCAGGAGACGCTCGCCGCGATGGAGGCGCTCGAGACAGTCCTCGACGTGCCGGCCCCGCCTGCTCTCTCCGATGCCGCGCGCGCCACGGGCTGCCCGCCGGACGGCATCCGCGCACTGGAGTCGTCCGGACGGATCGTTCGCCTCGACGACGACCTGGCCTACGCCGCAGCCGCGTATCGACGGCTCGAAGCGCGAGCCGTCGATCTGGCAAGCGCCGGGCCGCTCACGCCCGCCGCGCTGCGTGACGCGACCGGGACGAGCCGCAAGTACGTCATGGCGATCCTCGAGGACCTCGATCGCCGCGGGATCCTCCGCCGCACGCCGGCCGGCCACGTGCCCGGCCCGCGGGCCGCCATCGTGGCGCGGCCGTGAGCGGTAGCGGCGTCTCCGGCATCGTGCTTGCCGGTGGCGGCTCGAGCCGCTTCGGCTCCGACAAGCTCATCGCCCGGTTCGACGGCATCCCGCTTCTCGATCGGGCCGTCGCCGCGCTGGCAGAGCGGGTTGTCGGCTGCTCGGAGATCGTCGTCGTCCTTGCTCCGGGCGACGACCGGGCGCTCCCGGCGGCCGCGGTTCCGGTCCGGCGAACGCGCGATCCGGCCACGCATGGCGGCCCGCTCATCGGCTTGCTCGCCGGTCTCGAGGTGGCCCGCGAGCCGGTCGTCATCGTCGTCGGCGGCGACATGCCGACGCTCTCGGCCGACGTCCTCGCGATGCTCCTTCGGACCTTGACCGCCGCCGAGGGGTCGGCCGATGCCGCGGTCCTCGTCCAGCGCGGCGTCGCGCGGCCGCTCCCCGCGGCCTTCCGCAACGGGGCCGCGACCCAGGTCGCCCGGCGGGTCATCGCGGATGGCGAGCGGAGCCTCGTCGCACTCCTCCGCGGCCTCGCGGCGCGCGAGCTGACCGAGGGCGAGTGGCGCGGTCTCGATCCGTCGGGAGCGACCCTGCGCGACATCGACCGGCCCGAGGATCTGGAGGAATCCTCCCGGACATGACGAACGCGCCCGCCGGAGGGACGGACGCGTTCGTGGGAGGAGGGAGCAGGGAGCTGGGGAGGGATCAGCTCCGGTACGGATAGTCGCTGAGCTTCGGCAGGGCCGGCGGGTTCTCCGCCGGGGTCCGCAGGATCGACCGGACGCTGTTCAGCGCTCCGGCGATCCGGCTGCTGCTCTTGCTTTCGGGCCGCTTGGCCCCCTTGGCCAGGCGATTCGCTGCGGCCTCGGCATGCAGCTCGAAGATGTGGTTCGTGACGATGATCATCGCGGGGCTGTGCACGTCAGGTCTCTCCTTTCCGGATCCCGTTGGTCGGGATCGCAACGAGAGAATGCGTCGTCCAGCTCCCTGGGCCCACTGTCGCCCGACGTCAATTCGACTACGTCATTCGACGACCATCCCATGCGACGAAGCGGCCCCCACCGTGATCGGTCCGGGATTCCTGCCGGAGTGAACAGGTTCGCCGCCAGGGAGCGCGCGCCGGCGAGGCGGCACGCTCGAAACGGCCGATCAACCGCCGCCGCGCCGGCGGACCGTCACGCTTTTTCGCTCCGAACGGAAATCGGACGGGATGTGGAGCCGGCTTGTTCACTCCAAGTGGAAAGCCGACAGGATCCGGCGCGGGAAGCGGGGCGGCGGGGCTCGCGGTCCCCGGCGCAGGAGGCGGGGCTTCGCGGCTCTGGCAGCGGGCCGGCGGCGGCCCGACCGGGACTCAGTCTCCGAGAGCCGGATCCTCGAAGACGGCCGCGCCGCCGACGAACGTCGCCAGGACCCTCGCGTCGCCGATCGGGCCCGCGTCCTCCGCGAACAGGTCGCGGTCGATGACGGCGAGGTCCGCGAGCTTGCCGGCCTCGATCGACCCGGTGTCGGCATCGAGGTGGTTCACGTACGCGGAGCCGAGCGTGAACGCACGGATCGACTCCTGGAGCGTCAGCCGTTCGGCCGGGAGGAAGGGCGGCGCCTCGCCGCGCGAAGACGGGTCGACGCGATCGATCGCCACCTCCATCTCGGCGAGCGGATCTGCCGTGGAGACACTCCAGTCCGATCCCATGGCCAGGCGCGCGCCGGACCGCAGGAGCGATGCGAACGGGTACTGCCAGCCCGACCGCTCGTCGCCCAGGAACGGGATCGTCAGCGCGTCCATCTGCGCCCCATGGCAGGCCCACAGCGGCTGGGCGTTCGCGACGGCGCCGAGCTGCCCGAATCGCGCTACGTCGTCGGGGTGGATCACCTGGATGTGCGAGATGTGCGGCCGCGTGTCGGTCTGGCCGTTTGCGTGCCGTGCCGCTTCGATCGCATCGAGGGCCTCGCGGACCGCGCGGTCGCCGATCGCATGGAAGTGGGCTTGGAGCCCCGCCGCATCGAGACGGGTCACGTAGTCCTTGAGGGGCTCCGCATCGATGAAGCTGATCCCGCGGTTGTTGGTCGGCCGCCCGTCGCGATCGAGATATGGCTCGACCATCGCGCCGGTGTACGTCTCCAGGACGCCGTCGAGCATCAGCTTCACGCTGTTTGCCCGGAACCGGCCGAACGTCCCCGTCGCCGATCGCTCGGCGAGCTCATCGACCTGCTCGGCGCCTCGGGTCCGGTCCCACCAGAGCGCGCCCTCGACCCGGGCGGTGAGCAGGCCCGCCTCGAAGGCGCGACGGTACACCGCGAGGTCGTCGGGCGAAACGTGCGCGTCCTGCCAGGCCGTGATCCCGACGGAGTGGAGATACGCCTGGCCGCTGCGGAACGCCGCCAGCCACTCGTCCGGCCCCGGGATCGGCAGCAGCTTCTCGACGAGATCGGCGGCCGTTTCGTGGAGGACCCCTGTCGGTGACCCGTCCGGGTCGCGCTCGATCCGGCCGCCCTCCGGGTCCGGCGTGTCGCGGGTGATGCCCGCCAGCTCGAGCGCGCGCCCGTTGACCCACGACGAATGGCCATCGCGGTTCGGAAAACAGGCCGGTCGGGTCGGCAGGATCGCGTCGAGGTCCTCGCGTCGCGGGGTGCCACCCGGAAAGTCGCCCATGGACCAGCCGCCCCCGACGATCCAGCCGTCGCCGGGGTGTGCGTCGGCGTAGGTCCGGATCGTTTCGAGCACCGCCGGCACGCCCATGGCATCGCGGAGATCGCAATCCATCTGTTCGAGGCCGCTGCTGAGCGGGTGGACGTGGGCGTCCTGGAATCCAGGAACGAGCATCCGCCCGGTCAGGTCGACGACGCGCGTCGTCGGGCCGATGAGGGAGGCGACATCGGCCGCACGGCCGACCGCGGAGATCCGCTCGCCGTGGACGGCCACGGCGTCGGCCCTGGGTCGTCGCGCGTCGACGGTGTGGACGTGACCCCCGGTGAGGACGAGGTCGGCGGGGCGATCCGGCATGTCCGACACGATGGCACACGCAGTGCGATCGCCCGCCCGGGCGGCTCATCGCATGGAACGAGCCCGCGTACACTCCGTTCCCATGGCGACCGTCCACCTCATCCACCCGGGCTACATCCGCGAGCACGGGACCCGCGTCGGCAGCAGCGTCACGCTCGTCCGGGACGGCGACGCCCTGATCGTCGTCGACCCCGGCCTGGTGGCGTCACGATCACTGATTCTCGATCCGCTGGCGGCCCAGGGCGTATCCGCGGAGGCCGTGACCCACGTCTTCCTGAGCCACCACCATCCGGACCATACGATCAATGTCGCGCTGTTCCCGAACGCCGAGGTCATCGACTTCTGGGCCCGCTACCGGGACGACCAATGGCTCGATCACGGCGGGGACGGCTGGAACATGACGCCGCACGCCCAGCTCTGGTTGACCCCCGGACACTCCGAGGAGGACGCATCGCTCCTGGTCGAGACGGAGGACGGGGTCTACGCGATGACCCACCTCTGGTGGCGAACGGACAGGACGCCGGTGGTCGACCCGTTCTCGTCCGACCAGGAGATGCTCAAGTTCCATCGCGAGCGTGTCCTGGCCGCCGCCGACATCGTGATCCCCGGTCACGGCGCACCGTTCCGCACACAGGACTGAGTCGCGCCGTCAGCTCGCGCGGCGGGCCGTGATGTTGAGCCGGACGTAGTCGATCCTGGCCTCAGGCAGCTGCGCGACGACGTCCCGGACAAAGGCGTCGCGCTTGGACTCCGGCAGCCGGGCCAGGTGCGAGCCGAGGATGACCGTCCGGAGGAACGCTTCGAACGGGGCGCCGGCCTCGATCGACGTCGGCTCCTCGGTCAGCCAGCACCCGACGTCGACGAACCCCGACACCTCGAGGCGCCTCGTCGTTGCCTCCGGTGTCTCGAAGTGGACGTCGCCGAGCCAGCCATCCCCGATCTGAGCGAGGACCCGCTGGACGTTCGCGATGTTGCCGGCGCCGCCGCACTGGGCCGCGAGCCAGCCGCCCGGCCGGATGATGGCCGCCAGGTTCCGGAAGAGGGCGTCATGGTCAGGGACCCAGTGGAAGGTGGCCGTCGACAGGATCGCATCGACCTCTGTCGCGAGCGGGATCGGACGGCCGAGGTCCGCGACGAGGTAGGTGATCCGCTCCCCGAAGCGGGAGAGCCGGACCCGCGCCTGCTCGAGCATCGCCGGCGAACCGTCGAGCGCCACGACCGAGCCGTGCGGAAGCCGCTCGGCGAGCATCTCCGTCACGCGGCCGCTGCCGCAGCCTGCGTCCAGGACCACCTCATCGCCCCGGAGCGCGAGCCGATCGAGGACGGCGGCGCCCCAGCGGGCCATGGGATCGGCGACGCGATCGTAGGTCGCCGCGTCCCAGTCGCGCGGTCCGCCGGTCACCGCGTCAGGAATCGAAACGCTCCCGGCGCATGGGCACCGGGAGCGTCAATGCAGCCGGACGAGGTCAGACGACCGGCTTGACGACGACGGTCTTGGCGAACTTGTCGTGGAAGCCCTGCCGCTTCGAGTCATTTGCGGTCGTGTACAGCAGGTAGATGGACCAGCCCAGGCCGGCCAGGGACAGCAACAGGCCGATCGCGCCTCCGACCACGTTCGAGGCGAGAGAGGCGATGTAGCCCGGTGCGAACATGACGAGGTACCGCATGATCGCCTGGTTCTGGGTGAGGGCGTTGCCGTCGGCCTCGTTGACGGTCATCAGGCCGAGCATTCGCTGGCCCGGCGAGGCCTTCATCGTCGTCCACGTGTAGACGAAGTAGATCGCGCCGATCGCCACGTTGATCGCGAGGATGATCAGTCCACCGATGATGAACGCGCCGGTCCCCACCGTGAAGAGGGACGCGAACAGGATCGCCACCAGGAACGCGTTCACGACAAACCCGCCGATGGCCAGGATGATGCCGTCGATGAACAGCGCACCGATCCGGATGGGAAGCTCGGCGTACGCGATCCCGGCGGTCGGTCCGGGCGCTACCTCGGCGGGCTTCCAGTTCTGGGCCTGCTGCGCCAAAGTCGGAGTGGCGCCGGGTGTCGGAGCCTGCTGCCAGTTGCCGCCGGCCGGTTGCGCGGGGTCGGGTGCTCCGGGCGCGGGCTGCTGCCCGGCAGGATCGCTGGGGCCGGGTCCGGTCATGTCCGTGTGCCTCCCTTTCAACCCCGCGTCCTGAACCGGCGCGGGCATCCCATCGCGTTCCACCGCGGGCGATGTCGAGGAGGATACACGTCACATCGTGCGCGGGGAACCGGTTTTCAACATTTCGGGACGCACAGTTGATGTTCCCGTGGCGCGTGCGCCACGGGATGCCCGTCCGTCCGCGGCACGCCAGCAGTGTCGGGCAGGCCTCGCTATGCTCACCGAGATGCCCGGAGCCGTCGCCCTGGTCGGATCGGGCGAGTTCCTGCCCGCGATGGCCGAGTTCGACGTGGGCCTGCTCGTCGCGACCGGTTGTGCCCGGCCACGAGTCGCGATCCTCCCGACGGCGTCATGGCCGGACGGCGAAGAGGCATTCGCCCGCTGGGCCTCGATGGGCGTCGCCCACTTCTCCGGTCTCGGCGCGGAGGTCGAGCCGATCCTGGTCCGGGACCGCGCCGACGCCGACGATGCCGCCAACGTCCAGGCCATCGGCGAAGCCGACCTGATCTACCTCTCGGGCGGGAAACCAGGCCATCTCTCGTCGATTCTCGACGGCTCGGCGGTCGGGTGGGCCCTTCGCCAGGCGCACGAGCGCGGCGCGGTGGTGGCCGGTTGCTCGGCCGGGGCCATGGCGCTCGCCGAGCGCCACTTCGACTTTCGGCGCAGCCGCCTCGTCTGGCCGGTTCGCTGGAGAGATGGGCTCGGGCTCGTCCCAGGGGCCTCGGTCATCCCGCACTACGACGCGTGGCCGGAGCCCCTCTGTGCGCTGATCGCGCTCCAGGCGCCGCGCGGTTCGGCACTCGTCGGCATCGACGAGGACACCGCGATCGTCGGGCGGGACGGCTCGTGGCAGGTGTACGGCCCGGCGCGGGTGACGGTCTGGCGCGGCCGCCGGCGCGAGCGGTTCCGGGCCGGAGACGTGTTCCGGATCTAGGGGATTCTCGCGGCCGCGCCCGCGGCCGCTTTCTGCGGTGCTTTCTTGCCATATGACCGCCCCGTGAGCATTCGTCACGGCGCTCGCCGCCGGATCAGGCGGCCGCGAGCGTGAAACCGTCGCCGTGACCCTCCACTTCGTGTCAGATGCCTCGCAGGACGATCACCTGGCAGAGAATCCGTGACGAACGCTCACCTGGCGAGCACTTGACACAAAGTCGTGCATGAGGCCGCCCGCAAGCCCCGGAGTCATGGCACGAGCCCGCCCCTTGGGCGCGTCGGCCGCCGTCATGGCGCCCATCCGACACGGATGGCGTCAGTCGGGCTTGACCTCGCGGAAGCAATCGCTGCAGTAGACGGGCCGATCCATCCGCGGCTTGAACGGAACCTGGGCCTGGTTGCCGCACGACGAGCAGATGACGGCGAAGTACTCGCGGGTGACGCGATCGTCACCACGCTCGTAGCCGCGCGGCCCGCCGATGTCGCGGACATCGCTGCCGGCGTCCCGGCTCGCGCGGCGGCTGGCGCGACAGCTCGCGCAGCGCTTCGGGTCCGACGAGAAGCCCTTCTGGACGTAGTACTCCTGGTCGGCCGCCGAGTGGATGAACTCCACGCCGCAGTCGACGCACGTGAGGGTCCGATCAGCGTAGGTCACCAGTCTTCCTCTCCTCTGCGCTGCTCGCCCGTCCGTCGGGGACGCGGACATCGGCGGACAGGACGTTGCGAGGAGCGTCGGAAAGGCCGGCGCCGCGCTATCCAGGTGCCGATGTGGAGTCCCTGTCTCGGGGCGCACCGGTGTTCGTCGGCGAAGGATACATCGGGTCCCCGGATCGGGCCTTGCGAGGCGCGGCTGACCGATTTCCGTGCCTCCGCCGCCCTCGAATGTCCGGACCGCGCTCGCTGGCGACCGTGACATGCGACCTGTCACAATGGGTGCCGAGACTTCGAGGTGGCGAGCGAGGGCCAGGGGGCGCCTCGCTCGCGCCAATCCTCGGGTCGGGGGACGCGACGGATTGCGACGCCACCTCGACTCGTCGCTCCGGCCATGACGGGACAGGGAGGCCAGCCGCAACCGGATGCTCCGATTGCTTCACACCGCAGACGTCCACCTGGGCGCGCGTCACGCGGATCTCGGAGAGGCGGCCGCAACCCAGCGTGAGCGCCAGTTCGCGGCCTTCCGTGTCGCCGTCGCCCTCGCGATCGGTGAGCACGTCGACGTCGTCCTCATCGCCGGCGACCTGTTCGACTCGAATACCCAGCCGAAACGGAGCGTCGAGCGTGTCGCCGCGGAGCTGAAGCGGCTGGCCGACGCAAGCATCCGCACCGTCATCATCCCGGGCACCCACGACTGCTACGACCGGTCCTCGATCTACCGCACCTACGACCTGGCGGCGATGGCCGGGAGCGGCCCTGACGACGACATGGTCACGGTCCTGACGCCGGAACGCACCTCGGTCCACCTCCCTGCCTGCGACGTCGTCGTCTACGGGACGGTCTTCGGGACGAAGCGCGCGCCCCACAGCCCCCTCCGGGATCTTCGCGTCACCCCGGCCGACGAGACCGCGACGTGGCATGTCGGCATGGTTCACGGCTCGCTCGCCATTCCCGAACGGACCGACCGCGATGACGTCGTGATCACCAAGGAGGAGATCGCGGCGACCGGCCTGGACTATCTCGCTCTCGGCCACTGGCACTCCACCCAGCGCGGCAAGGCGGGCGGCACGGTCTATGCCTACTCCGGTTCGCCCGAGCCGGTTGCGGTCAACCAGGATGGAGCAGGCAGCGTGCTCCTCGTCACGATCGAGGACCAGGCGGGCCGGCGCGTCGTCAACATCGAGGAGCGCCGTGTCGGCCTGACCCGGTTCGAGAAGCTGGAGCTGGACGCGGCGAGGATCGCCAGCCAGCCGGAGCTCGTCAGCTCGCTCATTGCCAAGGCGGATCCGGACCTCGTGCTCGAAGTTCGCCTGACCGGTGTCCTCGCTGACGAACTGGATGTCAACACGACCGAGGTCGAAGACCAGCTGCGCGATTCGTTTCTCCGGATCCGTGTCCGCGACGACGCGACGCCGGCCCTGTCGGCCGGTTCGCTGCCGTCGCCCGACACGATCGCCGGCGCATTCATCCGCGACGTCGAGGCCCGGATCGGCGAACTGGAGGCCGACCCGTCGGCCCCGTCCGTCGCGGAGGCTGCCGAGCTCCGCGACGTGCTGCGGCTCGGCCGCCTGCTGCTCGCCGGGAACGAGGTGACGCTGTGAGCCCGGGCGCCACGCGGTTCGGCGGATGAGGATCACGCGGCTCAGCGTCCGCGACTTCCGCCGCTACCGGGAGTTCGAGGTGGCGCTCGCACCGGGCCTGACGATCATCCACGGCCCGAACGAGGCGGGCAAGACCACGATCCAGCGCGCCCTCGAGCTCATCCTGACGAAGAAGGCGACGTCGAGCGCCGCGGAGATGGACGGGCTTCGCTCCTGGGATGCGCCGGAGGAGTCGCGGCCCGTCATCTCGATCGAATTCGAGATCGACGACGAGGAGGGCGGTGTCCGGCACGGCTCGATCGAGAAGGCGTTCCGCGGCGCGAAAGGGACCGTCAGCCTCGATTACGACGGCCAGGTGATCACGGACCCGACGCTCGCCGACCAGGCGCTCGCCGAATTGACCGGGATCCCGACCGAGGCGTTCTTCCGCTCCACGGCATCGATCCGCCACCACGAGCTGGCCGATCTCGACCGCGATGAGGCGGCCCTCCGCGACCGCCTCCAGGCATCGATCAGCGGCGCAGATCGGGGCACGTCCAGGGCGAGGCGGAAGCTCGAGAAGGCGATCTTCGAGCTGAGCACGAAGGGGATCAAGAATCCGGGCCGCCTGAAGCTCGCAGAAGAGGCCGTCGACCAGGAACGGGCGGCCGTCGAGCAGGGCGAGCTCGCCCTCCACCAGCTGGAGCGCGACCGCGACACCCTCGCGGGCGCCAAGGAACGACGCGCGGCGGCAGAGGCCGACCTGGCCGAACGCCGGTCGATGCTCGACAAGGCGCGCCAGGCGGAGCGCCTGACCGCCGAGCGCGTCGCCGCCCAGGAGCGGTTCGAGCGATTCCGACATGCCGTCAAGACATCCGAGGAGCTGGCTGAGCTGCACTCGAGTCACCCGTCGGCGAACTCGCTGCCCGTCCTCGAGCAGGTCGTCAACCGGTTGCGCAGGCTCGATGCCAGGATGAGGGAGCTGCGTGCCCTGCTGACCGGCGAAGTCGCCGTCCAGTTCGAGGTTCCGCCGGCGCCGACCTGGCGGCCGTTGTCGCGCATCGCGATTGCCCTCGTCGTGCTCGGTGTGGCCGTCGCGGCCGCGATCTTCGGCGCACGGACCGCCGGGGTTCTCGAGATTGGTTTCGGGATCGAGCTGATCGGCGGGGTGATCGCCGTGATCGGGCTGATCCTCGCCTTCGTCGCCCTGTGGCTGCGCCGGAACGACCGGATGCAGACCGAGCTGCGCGACGTCGAGATCGACCGCCGCCTTCGCGGCCGCTCCGACATGGAGCAGGAGCTCAAGCAGGCTGAGGCGGACACGGCCCAGCAGCTTGCCGGCATCGGCATCGGGGATCTCGCCGCCGGCGAAGCGCTCCTGACCGCGGAACAGGAGCACGTCTTCCGGATCGAGCGGCTCAGCGCGCAGCTCGAGGGGCTGGTCGGCAAGGAGCCCACGGAGACCCTGCCGGGCCTGCGCGACTCCGCCGCGCTCGAAGTCGAGCAGAAGACCCATGCGCTCGAGGCCCTCGGGCCGATCGCCCGCGAACCGCGGGCACGCGAGCGGCTCGAGGTCGAGGTGCGCGATCTCGAGGCGTCACGCGAGCGCGCCCGCGACGACGAGGCGAACGCCCGGGCGAGGGTCGACTCCAACATGATCGACGCCGAGGCGGTCGCCGCCCACGCCGAGCGGCTCGCCAGCTGGCAGGAGCAGCTCGCCGCCCTCCAGCGTCGCGCTCGGGTCTACGAGCGCACGCTCCGTGAGATCGAACACGCGGAGCAGGCGACGATGAAGTCCGCGACCCGCTACCTCGAGCGGAAGATGGTCGCGGACATCGAGCGCGTCACCGACGGCCGCTACCGGCGGGTCGCGGTCGACGACAAGACCCTCGATATCAGGCTCCACGCGCCGGAACGCGGTGACTGGGTCGACGTCACGTCGCTCAGCCAGGGCACGCTCGATCTCGTCTACCTCGTCGCCCGGATCGGGCTCGTCCGCCTCGTCACCGGCGACCGGCGGCCGCCGCTCATCCTCGACGATCCGTTCGTGACCATCGACGACGCCCGCGCCGCCAGGGCGCTCGACCTGCTCCGCGACGTCGCCCGCGACTTCCAGGTCATCTACCTGACGACCTCCGATCGCTACGACAGCGTGGCCGACGCGGTCGTGCCCCTTGCCGGCCCGACGGAGGTCGACGATCTCGCCGACGCTGCCCCCGCCCAGGGTGTCGCCCACGGCTGAGCTGTTCGGGCCGGGCTCGGCCGTCGTCGTGTTCGGTCTCGGCTCCGCGATCGCCTGGGGGGCGGGCGACTTCGGTGGCGGCTGGGCGAGCCGGCGCGGACCCGTCCTGGGTGTGTCGCTCGCGGTCCAGGTCGTCGGCGTCCTGTTGTCCATCGCGCTCGCCATGGTCGCCAGGGAGCCGATCCCGGGTCCGTCGGCGCTCGTGATCTCGGTCGCCGCCGGGGTCGCCGTCACGGTCGGGATCGTCGGGCTGTACCACGGCCTCGCCGTCGGCCGGATGGGCGTTGTTGCGCCGGTCACCGGCCTGCTGGCCGCGGTCCTGCCGGTCGTCGCGGGGATCCTCCGGGACGGGCCGCCCCCGGCCCCGGTCCTCGTCGGGATTGCCCTCGCGCTCGTCGCGGTGGTGCTCGTCTCGCGGGTGCCCGGGACCGACGGCTCACGGTCGGGCATCGAGCTCGCGCTCGTGGCCGGGACGGGCATCGGGGCCTTCAACATCCTCATCGGCGCCCTGCCGGACGGCGAGGTCTTCGGCCCGCTGGTCGCGGTCAAGGTCACGGCGATGGCCGTGATCGTGGCGGTCCTCATCGCGGGCCGGCGGGCATGGCGGATGCCGAGGCGCGTCGTGCCGGTGGCGCTGGTGGGTGGGCTGTTCGACATGGCCGGCAACGCGTTCTACGTCCTCGCCACCCAGGCCGGCCGGCTCGATGTCGCGGCCACGCTCTCGTCGCTCTACCCGGTGACGACGATCCTCCTCGCGATGGCGCTCCTGGGCGAGCGGGTGACGCGCAGCCACGCGCTCGGGATCGCGGCCGCGGTGGCCGCGATCGTGCTCATCGGCGCGGGCTCCGGCGGCGCCTGAACCGGCTCAATCCGCGAGGCCGAGCCTCACCGCGACGGCCGCCGCCTCCGTCCGGCTCGCGACCCCGAGCTTGCCGAGGATATTCGACACGTGGACGCCGGCCGTGCTCTCGCTGATGAACAGGGCGTCCGCGATACGCCTGTTGGTATGGCCCGCCGCGACGAGCGTCAGGACCTCCCGTTCGCGGGCCGTCAGCCCGAACGGGTCGGCCGGAGCCGCGTCCGGCTCGACGGTGGTTGGCTGTTCGCCCGATGCCGTCCCGCCGTCCGCGGGACGGCCCGGGAGTGTCAGGCGTGCCCGCCGCGCGAGCCCATCGATCGAATCGCGCAGCGGCGCCGCCCCGAGGGACTCGGCGATCGCCCGCGCCTCGGCCAGCCGGGCGACGGCCTCGGGACGTCCGGACGCGGCCGCGAGCATGGCCTCGGCCTCGCGATACCTCGCATAGGCGAGACGGTACGGCCTGCCGAGCGTGGCCCACTGGTCGGCGGCCCTGGCCCACGCGGCGCCCTCGCCGGTCGATCCTTCCGCGCGGGCTGCCTCGGCGGCTGCGGTCGCCGAGAAGCCGATCGGCTCACCGGCGGATGGGCTCGCCGGGTCGAGCGCGGCGATGCTCGCTGCCGCCCCGTCCGCGACCCGTCGGGCATCGGCGACCGCGATGTCCCGCTCGGCATCTCGATGGGCCGCCGCCGCCGCGAGTGCCCGGTCCGCCGCGGCATGGGCGGCAACAGCCTGCAGGGACGTGTCGAGCCAGGCGTCGTCGGTCTCTGCCAGACGTGCCATCCCCTCTGTCGCTGCGGCCCACGCGTCGTCGAGGCGGCCCTCCTGGAGAGCCAGCTCGATGATCCCGACGAAGATCGGCGATGTGAACTGAGCATCTCGGAACGCAGCGGTTCGCTCGGCAGCGTCGTCCAGGACGGGCCGGGCCAGATCGAAATCGCCCATCCGGACGGCGAGCGGCCCGGCATTGACGGCGTAGTTGAGGATCGCGACGCCCTGCGGGCCCTCCTCCCAGGTCCGGGCCAGCAGGTCTCGGGCCTCGTGCCAGCGGCCGCTGTCGATCAACACGGACGCGCGGTTGCCGTCGTGGAACGCACCGTAGGTTCGCCAGACCCCGTTTCGTCGGGCCCACTCCGAGCCCTCACGCGCGATCTCGGCCGACTCATCGGCGCGACCGCAGATCTGGAGGACCGTCGAGAAGTTGCCGTAGGCCCGGCCCAGATCGTGGAGATCGTTGAGCACCTTCGTCCGATCGAATGCCTCGCGCGCGATCTCGATCCCCCGGGCGCAGTCGCCGAGCTGGGCGATCGCGACGCCGAGGGTGTTGAGCGCATAGAGCTCCGCCTGCTCGGCGCCGACCGCCCGAGCGACCTCGATCGCCTCCGTCGTCACCGCGACGGCGCGGTGGTTGTGGCCGCGCAGGAGGAGCATCGAGCCATAGCCGCTGAGGACCCTGGCGACCGTCGGTGACGGCGGCTGGCCGTCGAGCAGCGCCACCGCCTCGGCGGAGTGGCGCAGCCCGCTTTCCATGTCTCCATTGACCCATGACGTCCGGCCGAATCGCTCGAGGAGCATTGCGGCTCGGACGGGATCCTCGGCCGGATCGCTGAGCTCGACGGCCCGGCGCGCTGCATCGACGGCGCCGGTCATCTCCCCGGCGAGCATCCGGGCAAGCGAGAGCTCGTAGAAGAGCTGGATCTGGTCGACGCTGGTCGGCCGATCGTCGAGCGGCACGGCGTCCCAGAGGTCCAACGCCCGCTCGAGGCTTCGGGCGGCGGCCGGGAATGCGTAGGCCTCGACGCTCGCCCGGCCCGCGGCGACCCACGCCTCGAGCGCTGCGGCAAGGTCGTGCGACGCGGATGCATGATGGGCGAGCGCCGCCAGATGGCCGGCTCCGGTGGCGCCATCCAGGACGGGTCGCTCGCGGAGAGCCGCCGCGTAGGTCGCGTGGTAGCGGCGCCGCTCGGTCGGCAGGAGGTCGTCGTAGACCGCCTCCTGGAGCAGCGCGTGGCGGAACGCGTATTCGGCGGTCGGACCGTCTGCCGTTGCCACGACGATTCCAGCAGCCACCGCCTCCCGCATCGCCGCCTCGAGGCCCTCGTCGTCGGTGGCGGCAACGTCGCGCAGGAGGTCGTGCTCGACGGATCTGCCCGCGACGGCGGCGACGCCCAGGAGCGTGGCGACCTCGTCCGGCAGGGCGGCGACACGGCTGAGCACGACCTCGCGGAGGTCGGACGGCATGCGATCGTGGGGCTGCGTCGCCCCGGCCGCGAGGAGCTCCTCGACGTAGAACGGATTGCCCTCGGAGCGGCTGGATATTGCCCGAAGGAGCGCGTCGTCCGGCGGGAGCGCCTGGATGGCCTCGACCAGGTCGGCCAGGGCGACGGTGCCGAGGCGTTCGAGCGTCAGCCGATCGACCCGCGCCGTCCGTTCCATCTCCGCGAGCCACGGGCGGATGGGGTGGCGTCGGTGGATCTCGTCGGTCCGGTACGTGGCGACGACGAGCAGGCGCTCGGTCCGGGAGGTCCTGGCGATGAATGCGAGCACGTCCCGTGTCGAGCGATCGGCCCAGTGCAGGTCCTCCACGACGAGAAGCACGGGCTGGCGCTCGCCGAGCCGGTGGAGGACGCCAAGGACCGCCTCCAGCATGCGGGCCTGGACCCAGTCCGGCCGCGTTCCAGCGTCGCTGGCGTCGATCGTGCCGCCGAGCTCGGGAACCAGGCGGGCGAGCGCCGCACCGGCGGAGCCCACGACGTCGCGGACCGCATCCGGGGGCAGCTGACGGGCCAGTGCCCGCAGCGCATCCGCGATCGGAGCGAGCGGCAGTCCCTCGTCGTCGCCGAGGCTGATCGAGGCCCCCTCGAGGACAATGCCGCCTTCCTCGCGGACCGCCCGGCCTAGCTCGGCGACGAGGCGGCTCTTGCCGATCCCTGCCTCACCGCCGACGAGGACGGTCGATGGTCGTCCGGCGGAGGCCTCCTCCCAGGCGGCGAGCAGGGCGCGCAACTCTGCCTCGCGGCCGATGAGGACAGGGCTGGAAACGCGCGTCGCCATGCGGCCGATCATAGGCAGCACATCGCTTTGCGGTATCACGAACGAGCCGGGCGGCATCCGTCGCGCCGGGATGGTCGCGGTCCTACGCGCCTACCGCGCCGATCAGCCGGCGCCATGCGCCGAGCGTCCGCGGGATCCGGGCGGTCGGGTTCGGCGAGCCGACCCGATCCTGGTTGCCACGGGCGAGCCGCTCGGAGGCGGCGGCATTGCGGAGATCCTGCTGGTGGAAGTTGGCGATCTGGCGGCGGGTCTCGGGATCCATCGTTCGTTCCTTTCGGTCGACTGGTTGGCTGTTCGATGGGTCCATCCTCGACTCGATCCGCCCGTCCGCCATCGCCCGATCGCCCGATCCTCGCCGCCGTCCACCCTTCATTCTTGACCCTTCCTCGACGCACGGACCCGTTCAGCGCCTTTAGATGGCGCGGTCCCGATGGCGCCGGGACGGCGGCACCTTTAGACGCCGCGAGAGCGCAGCCGCTCGATGACGACGGCGTCGACCTCGGCGATCGACCGCAGGACGTGGACCGCCGCGAAGCCCTCGCCCGCCAGGCCCGTCCCGGCGAGGGCGGCCGTCAGGCGCTCACGGTGTCTCTCGACGATCGCCGCGGGGACGACCCGCCCGCTACGCGCCGCGTTCCGCGCGTGGACGGCAGCCGCGGGCAGGGCGAGGACGATGGCGATCGCCGGGACGCCGGCGGACCGGGCGCGGGCGAGGAGAGCCCGACGAGCGTGGGCTTCGACGTTGGTGGCGTCGACGACCACCAGCCGGCCGGCCGCCAGGCGACGCGTGACCTCGCGATGAAGGATGGAGAACGCCGTCCGCGTCACGCCCTGGTCCGCCTCATCACCGCTGAGCAGACCGCGAAACGCGTCGGATGAGAGGATCTCCGCCGCGTCGAAGTGGCGGGCCGCGAACGTCGTCTTCCCGGCACCGGCGGCCCCGACCAGGACGATGAGCGCCGGATCGGCGACGCGGATCGTCGTCACGCCGCCCCGCCGTCGCGTCGGGTCCGACCTATGCGGCCGACCCGGCGCTTCCCACGGCCGACCGGCCGCGACCCGCGGACTGTCCGCCGCCGGCCGCACCGCCCCCGCTGCCCGATCGAACGGCGTCTGCCTCGGCGACGCGCTTGAGCTCAACGTAGGTCCCGGCGAAGGCGGCCTGGAGCCGGCTGCCGGTCAGCATTCCGAGCAGGCTTCCGACGATCTCGCCCGGAAGCTCGTACTCGAGCGTGACACGCAGGTTCGTGCCGCCATCGGCCGGCTCGATGAACGTGGTCCAGCGGGCCCAGCCGCCGCGTGCGGTCCCGGCCGACTGGTAGATCCTGGGACGCTCGGCCGCCGTGACCACGAATCGACCCTCGATCCGCCGACCTGCGATCTGGTAATAGCCGGTATAGCTCGACCCGATGCCGTCGGGCCGCCCGGAGATCTCACCCAGCTCGACGAGGACCTTCTGCCACTCGGGACCCCGCGACGGGTCCGCGATGAGATCGAAGACGATCTCGGGCGATGCCTCCACGTGCAGCGTGGTCGACAGGTGGCTCACAGTCGTTCCCCCCAACCGATGCGCGTTCAGTCCCCAATCCGCGCCCGGATGCAGATCGTACGTCACCGGGCGGCGCGGCGCACCTCCCAACCGCCGCCGGATTCCGCACTGCGCACCTCGTAGGCGGGCTGGTCGTACACCGCCGGCCCGCGGACCACGTGGCCGTTCGCGAGGCGGAAGCGCGAGCCATGCCAGGGGCATTGGATGCAGCCGTCGACGAGCGTTCCCTCCGCCAGCGGCCCGCCTGCGTGGGCGCACGTCTCGTGGAGCGCGAGGATCGTGTCGCCGGTACGGACCAGGATGATCGTGTTCACGCCGGCCTTGGCCTTCGTCGGGCCGCCTTCCGGGATGTCCGGCAGGTCGCCGAGGTCGAGCGCGACCCACTTCGTGCCGGCGCCCCGCCAGGCGTGGCGATTGACCTGGGTGCCGATGAGATAGACGAGGTCGCCGCCGATCGCGGCACCGGCCCCGATCACCAGGTAGCCGATGACGAGGAGGACGAAGGGGGCCGAACGATCAACCGGGTTGCCGGCCCGGGTGATGAGTGAGATCGCGAACAGGACGAGGGCCGTCGTCATCACGACGGCGTGGACGGTCGCCCGCATCCGGGCCGTGCCGTCCGTATCGGTGTAGTCGGCGAGTCCGGTGATCGCTGCGGCGATGATCGACAGGACGGCGACGAGGAGGGCGACGTCGGCGGCAACCCGCTGGCCGACGACGTCGAGGACGAGCGCGATGGTCAGTGCCCCGATCGGGACGTCGGTCAGGGCCGAGTGAACCGGGTGGCCCAGCCACGTGCCGTTGAAGAGGTCCTTGACCGGCCGGATCGGGCCGAAGAGGGCCGACAGCCAGCGGTGGTTGAAGTCGCCGAAGGGCCTGGCCCATCGGGCCTGGGCGTCGACGATCCGGGTGACGAGACGACCGATCATCGGTGACCTCCTCCTCGCCGAGTCTACGTCGGGGACGCCGCGACGGATGTTCCAAAGCCGTACGCTTCGTCGCCATGTCATTGCAGTCCCGACCGGCCGACCCGCCCCCCGACCGAGACGTTGGTCGCCGGGACTGGTGGATCATCGTCGCGATCTTCTGGCTGACTTCGATGGTGGAGGGGCTCGGCGTGAGCCAGGTCTTCGCCTTCGTCCCCTCCTACCTGCGCGAGATGGGAGTCGCCCAGGCGGATCGCCTGCCCTTCGTGGGGCTGTTCGGATCGCTGATCTTCGTCGTCGGGGCGCCGTTCGTCCCACTCTGGGGCGTCTGGGCGGACAAGTACAGCCGCAAGGCGGTGATCGTCCGGAGCGCGCTCGTCGAGGCGGTCGTCTTCGCCTGCGTCGCTCTCTCGCGTGAGCCGTGGCAGCTCGCGCTCAGCATGCTGCTCATCGGACTCCAGCTCGGCAACACGGGGGTGATGCTGGCCGGCATCCGCGACGTCGTGCCGAGACGCAGGCTGGGGACGATCATCGGGGTCTTCGGGGCGTCCGGGCCGATCGGGTTCGCGGCCGGGCCGTGGCTCGGGGGGACCCTCATCGATACCTTCGGGTTCTCGATCTCGGGAATGTTCTGGGTCTCGTCCGGCCTTTCGGTCCTGACTGCGGCGATCGTCTGGTTCGGATCACGCGAGGTCCGCCCTGAGGTCGTTCCGGTCGGGCGGGTCCTCGGCCTCGCCTACGGGGCGGTTCGAGGCGTGCTTGCCGATCCTGCCGTCCGGCGGATCTTCGCGATCTACGGGGTCGCCTTCCTGGCCAACCAGATGAGCCGGCCGTACCAGCCCGTCGTCGTCGAGGAGCTCGTCGGGACCGGGCCAGGACTCGCCTCGGCGATCGGGTTCGTCGTCGGGACGGCCGCGCTCGCCGGGGCGGTGACATCGCCGCTGGGTGGTCTGTTGGGGGACAGGTTCGGGTTCCGGCCGGTTCTCATTGGGTCGTTGCTGGGCGGCGCCGCCGCCCTGCTCGCGGTGACCGTGGCGCCGGGCACCGACACCCTGGCGCTTGCCTTTCTCGCCTTCGCCGCGTTCAACGGCACGGTCGGTGCGATGGTCTTCAGCTTGCTCGCGACCGAGGTCGCGCCGGAACGCCGGTCGGCGACGCTCAACCTCGTCTACCTGCCGCTGTACGCGGCCGGGGTCGTGGGGCCCGCGATGGGAGCCGGGGTCGCCGCGATCGCCGGAGTGAACGGCCCGTTCTGGCTCGGTGCGGCCGTGTTCCTCGCGGGCGCCGTCGTCGTCGCGCTGCGGGTCAGGCCCCGGCCGGCCGCGGCTCCGATCGGGCCCTGAGCAGCGGGACCGCCGCGAGCAGCATCGAGATGCCGCCGTACCAGAGAGCCGGGAGCGCCAGCATCGAGGCAACCGGGACGGTCCAGCGGCGATCCGTTCGGGCTCCCCAGATCACGAGGGCGGCGGCGGCGGGCAGGCGGATCACGAGCGGGATCGGGACCGATGCCCACGTGCCGCCCTTCCCTGCGTTGTCGACGATCACCTCGAGCCAACGCGACCATGCGGCCGGCATCGTGGCGTAGGACACGGCGGCGATTGCGACCGTCGCCCCGAGGGCGATCGCAAGGGACCGCCACTCGCCGCGAACGACGAACCACAGCAGCCCGATCCCAGGCGTGATCTTCGTCAGCAGGACGAGCGCCCAGGTCGCCGGCCAGCGGAATCCGAGGACGATCGCGACCGCGAGTAGCAGCGAGATGTTGCCGCCGGCGACCTCCATCGCCGTGAACGGGAAGAGGAGGCCGGCGGCCAGCAGCCTGGGCCCGGTCAGGAATCGGACGGCCCCGATGAGCAGGGCTGTCCACACCGCCATGAATGCCTGCCACGGGAGCGCGGTGAGGGGCGACACGAGCTGGAGATAGGCGGGCGAGTAGACGTAGGCGATCGGGTCGTTCCAGGAGGAGTGGAGGTACGGATCGGCAAGCGTCGCCTGGTAGTAGCAGCGGGCATCCTGGCCGGTCCCCCACAGCCGTCCCCACGGTTCGGCAAAAACGACGATCAGCGCCCAGAGGACGATCGCGACGACGAGGCCGACGATCGGCGGCGTCTCCAGGTCCGCGAGGTGGAATCTCCGGAGGCGGGCACCGAGACCGGTGGCGCTCGGGGCGCGGGCAAGGTCCGACATCGCCCCGATTATGGCGGGGTGGTCGTTCGCCCCGTTCGCGCCGTTCGTCCCGTTCGCGCCGGGCGCCCCGTTCCCGCGTCCCGCGCCGGGGCCGCCTCGCGCCATTCGCCCCGTTCCCGCGTCCCGCGCCGGGGCCGCCTCGCGCCATTCGCCCCGTTCCCGCGTCCCGCGCCGGGACCGTCCCGCCCCCGCTGCCGTCTCGCGCCGCGGCCGTCTCGCGCCGGGGCCGCGTTGCGCCCGCGCCCCCTCGCGCCCGGCGTGCCCGCCCCGGGGCGCCCGTTCCCAGATTCCCGCCCTGCGGGCGTTAGACAAGAGGACCGCTTCGATTGGGCCATCCGACGGAGCCCGAACGACACGGAAGACTGATTCCGGGATCGATTCTGTCGATCTGATCCGCGCGGACTGTCTATGACCCGCACGACGGGAATCTGGCGACGAACTCCCCCGACTCCCGCGGGCGGCTCGGCTGCTGGCAAACAGGACGGTGCCCGGATGACGGGATCCGAGGGCTGCGTGGTCAGCCCGGGCGCCGGCGCTGGATGATGACGGCCGTCCCGGCGAGCATCACGACCGCGATCCCTCCCAGGGCGATCGCCTCCCGTGCCTCCACGCTGCGGTACCGCTCGCCCGGGATGACGAGGGCGGCGATCGGGTACTGCGGGCCCGTCTCGCTGTTCATCAGTTCGGGGTCCATCTCATAGAGCTCGTTCCAGCCGACCAGCCGGCCGTCCGGGAGGCGGAAGAACTGGTCGATGTATCGGTCCCCGCGCGCGACCTGTGCCTCGTCGACGATGACGGCCTCGCGGGCCGTGTACTGCTCGTGGAGCCTCGCCACCCCGGTCAGCCCGAGAGAGCCGAGGATGAGAGCCACGATGATGGTCGGCAGGACGCGCCCGACGACGGCCCCGAGACCGATCGCCCCGGCGGTCATGACGAGGGCCGTGATCGCGACGAGGACGCCACGGGCACCGTAGTCGTCGAAGGAGTTCGCCATGTCGACCCCCGGTGTCCGGGCGGCGATGAGCCGGTCGGCCGCGAAACCCGCCGCGAACGTCAGCGCCACGACTGCGACGACGACGGGGAGCATCCGTGCCAGGTACCAGCGCAGGCGCGACGGGGAGATCGACCAGGCGAGCCGCGTCGTGCCCCGCTCGATCTCGCGTGCGATCAGCGGTCCGCCGAGGATGAGCCCGGCCGCGTACGGGAGGATCGCCATGAAGCCGAGGATCGGTGGCACCTCGCTCTCCTCGATGGCGTAGAACGCCCGACCCAGCGCCTCGCACGACGCGGGATGCGAGATCGTCAGGTCGGCGCACGGCTCGTAGCCGACAGCGTCAAGCCGGCCCGCAACGACGTACGCCGCGACGACCAGGACCAGCGTGGCGACAGCGACCGCGACCAGCTCGAAGCGATGCATCCGGAACGTGAGGCGGATCGCCTCGCGCATCAGGCGGCCGCCTCGCGCGCGGTTCGTGTCGGTGGCGGCGAGACGCGGCCGGCCGCCAGGTGGCCGATGACGACCTCCTCCAGCGTTGCCGGACGCCCGCCCGCACCTCTGCCCGCGGCCTCGGCGATGAGCGTCAGGCGCTCTCCGGTCGCCGACGGAAACGATCCGACGGCCGCGGCGCCGATCGGCCGCGGCTCGTCTGCGCCGACGACGCGATGGCCGTCGATCGCCTCGCGGATCGAGACCGCGAGGAGCGACCGCCCGCCGCCGAGGACGATGAGGCTGTCGCACGCCTGCTCGATGTCGGTGATGACGTGGGACGAGAGCAGGGCCGTCGAACCCGCCGCCCGCACGGCGTCGACGAGGACATGCAGGAACTCCCGGCGGGCAAGGGGATCAAGGCTCGCCAGCGGCTCATCGAGGAGGAGGACCGGCGCCCGCGTGCCCAGCGCGAGCGCCAGCCCCACCTGCGCCTGCTGTCCCCCAGACAGCTGGTCGGCGCGGGAGTCGAGCGGAATCGAGAGATCGTCGAGGTATCGCCGTGCCAGGCCGCGATCGAATCCCGGCCGGTGGCTGACGGCGAACGCGAGGTGGTCGTCGACGCTGAGTTCGCGATAGAGCGACGGCGCCTGCGGAACGTAGCCCGTGAGCGAGATCGCGGCCGCGCGATGGCGGACCGGGTCGATGCCGCAGATCCGGAGCCGGCCGGTGGTCGGTCGTTCGAAGCCGATCCACGCCTTCAGGAGGGTCGACTTGCCGGAGCCGTTCGGGCCGACGAGCGCGGTGATGCTGCCCTCCTCGACGGCAAGATCCAGGTCCCGCAGCGCCCAGCGCCGCCGGCCATACCGCTTGCCGAGCCGGGTCGTCTCGAGCACCGCCGTCATCGCGCCACCTCTCCGCCCGGACGGTCGAGGCGCCGGGACAACGCCACTGTGGGCGCCCGGGCGCCCTGTCGGCAGCGGTCGCATCCCGAGACGACGTTGCGGGATTCCCCGGACCGCGCGAGGCGGTGCCGCCTGCTACCGTCGCCCCAATGAACAAGCAGACCAGGGACTGGCTCGCGGGGGCGGTTGCGGCCGTCAGCCTCAGCTTCAGCCTCGTCGTGCTCCTGTTCGGCGGCTACGACCCGGGACTCCGCATCGCTCCCGCCGACGGCGGTCTTGTCGTCACCGAGGTCGCTTCGTTCAGCCAGGCGGCCCGGGACGGCGTCCAGCCTGGGATGCGGTTGATCAACCTGAACAACCGGCAGCTCATCCGTCTGCCGACGATCACCTACCCTGAGCAGGATCCCCAGAACCCCGACCAGGACCCCGGACCCGGCGTCATCGATCCGGCCGAGCCGACGCCGGTCGACATATCCGCGGACGAGCTGTTCCGGCTGTCGCAGGCGCGGATCGACCAGGCGGATCTCCTCAGCCCCGGTGAACTGGAGAAGTGGACCGCTGATTCGTGCTGCGTCCTCAGCGTCTACTACCCGGGACCCGGGTCGATCAATGAGGCGAGCGCGGCGCTTCTCCCGGCCCTCGCGATCCTGTTCGGCGGCGTCTGGTGGCTCAGTCGCGGGCGGGCCGGCGACTCACTCCGGGCAAGTCGCGATCCCTGCCGCGACGGCCGCGTCGACTCCGCTGCTCGTCCAGCCGATGCTCGCGACCTTCTCGCCCGGCGTCGTGATCGTCGCGGGTCTCCTGACGGTCGCCGCGATGATTCCGCTCGCGGTCGGCCTCGCCGAGCGAATCGAGGATGCAAGCGACCACCGGATGAACCTGGTGGCGATCGGGGCGTTCTCGGTGGTTGCGATCGTCAGCGTGCTCTTTGTCGTAACGGGCGGCGTTCAGAACCTGCCCGGTAACGGGATCCTGCGATGGGCGTCCATCGGTGCGATCCCCCTCGTTCCCGGGCTCGCCGCGGCCGGCCCCATCGACTTCAGCGGGCTGCGGGTCGTCGGCAGCTCGACGCGCAGGCTGCTCCAATCCACAGAGCTCGCCCTCGCCGGTGCGACGCCGCTCTTCGCGATCGCCACGGACAGGTCGCCATATGTCTGGCCGATCGCCTTCTGGCTCGGCGCCATCGCCGTCGCCGGGCGCTTCACTGTTCGCCCGCTTGCCCGCCTTGCCACCCGCGCCCAGCTCCAGCGCGACCTGGTCGTCGCAGCGACGGAGGCGGAGCGCGCTCGGCTGGCCGCCGACATCCACGACGAGGCGCTCCAGGAGCTGACCCTCCTCGTCCGGCGGCTCGAGACGTCCGGCGATACGGAGGGGGCGGCGCTCGGGCGGACGGTCGCCGATCGGTTGCGGGCGATCTGCGGCGACCTCCGTCTTCCGATCCTCGACGATCTCGGTGTGGGGCCGGCGCTCGACTGGCTGGTCCTGCGGATCGAGCGGCTCGCGGGCGGCGAGGTGCGCCTCGAACGGACCGACGGCACGCGCCCGCCGCCCGACGTCGAACTGGCGATCTTTCGCGTTGCCCAGGAGGCGCTCGCGAATGCCGTCAAGCACGGCCAGCCGCCGATCGTCGTTCGGTACCGGACGACGGGGTCCGGCGCCTCGCTGTCGATCGACGACTCCGGGCCCGGCATCGCCCCGGACGCCGGCGCGGCCGCGGAGCGTGGCGAGCACTTCGGCCTGCTCAACATGCAGCAGAGGGCGGAGCAGATCGGCGCGATCCTCGACATTCGCCGCTGGCCGGGCGGCGGAACCCACGTCGCGCTGGAGTGGCGCCAGCGGTGACCTCCGAGACGGTCTCGGACTCCCCGATCCGGATCGCGATCGTGGACGACCACCCTGTCCTGCGGGAGGGAACCGCGGCGCTCCTCGCAGCCCAGCCCGGCCTCGAGATCGCAGGCGTGGCATCCACACTCGAGGAGGCGGATGCGCTCCTGGCATCTGAGGCGGTCGATGTGCTCCTCCTCGACATCCGCCTGGGGTCCGACAGCGGCCTGCGCCTGCTGACTGCAAACGAACCGGCCCGGCCACGGCCGGCGATCGTCGTCCTGACCTCGTATGACTACCCGCAGTACGCGGAGGCCGCGCTCCGCCTCGGCGCGTCTGGGTTCGTCCTCAAGACCGCCCCGATCGCCGAGCTGCTCGACGCGATCCGGCGGGCAGCCGCGGGCGGGCTCGCGTTCGGGGTCCGGCCGGGACGGGGTGCGGCGATCGCCCGCCTGAGCGGACGCGAGCTCGACGTCGTCCGGCTCGTGGTCGATGGCCGCTCGAACGACGAGATCGCGGCGCGGCTGGGGATCGGCGCGAAGACCGTCGAATCACATCTTCGCCGTCTGTTCGAGCGGTTCGATATTGCCTCCCGCACGGAGCTGGCGACCCGCGCTCTCCGCGAAGGCTGGCTCGAGGTGCCGCCCGCCGGCTGACGCCGCCCTCCGGAGCGGTCTCGTTCGCCGTTTGGCTCGCCCGGCGTTCCGGGCGCCGCGGGGCGGCCGCGCACCCCCGTACGTTCGGGCGATGGGACGGACACGGTGCGCGAGGGACTAGGATTGCGCCGGAACCACTACCGATGAAGCCTCCCAGTCGATGCCGAACCTGCCGCTCCCACGCCGCCGCCTTCACCGTGGCGTCACGGGCAGTGTGGTGCTGCCCGGCGCGGTAGACGTCTCCAACCCGGAGATCATCGAATCGAGCGGACTTCGCTGGATCCACATCGAAGAGCCTCGCCAGGTCGACCGCGAGTGGCTCGAGGCGAACTTCGACTTCCACCAGCTGGACTACGAGGACGTCTATTCCCGTAACCAGCGCCCCAAGCTCGACTCGTACGACGACTACATCTTCATCGTCCTGCACTTCCCGGTCTTCGAGAAGTCGACCGGCCGCCTGCTGTCGGCAGAGCTCGACCTGTTCATCGGGCCCGATTACCTGATCACCCTGCCCGACACGCCGTTGCCGCCGCTCGGCGCCATGTTCGAGCGTCTCCGGTCGCGTGAAGACCTCCGCGAGCAGAACTTCTCGAAGGGCTCGGGCTACCTCCTCTACAAGATCGTCGACACCAATGTCGATGCCGCCTTCCCGATGCTCCGCAAGATGGGCAACAAGCTCGACCGGCTCGAGGACGACATCTTCGAGGGGCGCTCGTCGGAGATCGTGCGAGATATCTCGAACGCGAAGCAGGAGATCATCAACTTCCGCAAGATCGTCCGTCCCCAGCGCGCCGTGCTCCGCGATCTCGAGCGGACCAAGCAGCGCTACCTGGCGGAAGAGCTCGAGATCTACTTCGACGACATCTCGGACGCCGCCGAGCGCATCTGGGACACGCTCGAGAACTACAAGGAGGTCGTCGAGGCGCTGGAGTCGACGAACGAATCCGTCCTGTCGCACCGCCTCAACGATTCGTTCCGGATCCTGACCGCGGCCAGCGTCATCCTCCTGCCGCTGACGCTCATCGCGAGCGTCTACGGGATGAACGTGCCGGTTCCCGGGGAGGGCACGCCGTTCGCGTTCTGGCTCATCGTCGGGCTGATGGCCGCGATGCTCCTCGTCCTCGTCGTCGTGTTCCGGAGGCGCGGCTGGCTGTAGGCCGGCCAGGAGCAGGACGCGCGCCCGCGGTCAGGGTCCATTGGCACCTGGTCCGGCTGGCGGACCAACGAGCGGTCGGGAGGGTCCAGTCCGACCGGATTCAGGACTTCGTCCGCCGCCTGGTCCGGCTACCGGACCAGTTGACGGTGGAATGGGCCGATTCCGGCAAGAATTGGTGCCTCGTTCGTCCGTTGGTCCGGCTGGCGGACCGAGGAACCAGTTTGAGCGCGGTCCCGAGGCGTGGAGCGCGTTGGGGCGTGACGCGGCCGGCCGGATCGAGGCCGCCACGGTTGAGTCAGGCGGTCGGGAGGTCGCGCTCCGCCGGGCCGATGTAGCGGACGTCCGGCCGGATGAGGCGGTTGTCGGCCGATTGCTCAAGGACGTGGGCGGTCCAGCCGGCGTGGCGGGCGAGCGAGAAGGCCGCCGGGAAGAGGTCGGGCGTCAGGCCGACGCCCTGGAGGACCGGCGCCGCGTAGTACTCGACGTTCGTCTTGAGTGCCCGCTCGGGGTGACGCTCTGCAAGGACGCGCAGGGCGACGTCCTCGACCTGGATCGCGAGCGCGAGCCACTCTGGCTTGTGCTCCATGCCCTCGGCGACTTTCCGCAATGCAGCGGCGCGCGGGTCGTAGGCCCGGTAGACCCGGTGTCCGAAGCCCATGAGCCGCTCACCGCGATCGATCGCATCTCGCAGCCATGCCTCGGCGTGCTCCGGCGATCCGACCTTTGCGAGCTGGTCGACGACCTCCGACGGGGCGCCGCCGTGGAGCGGTCCCTTCATCGTCCCGATGGCCCCGGCAACTGCGGACGCGATGTCGGACCGGGTCGAGGTGATCACCCGGGCCGTGAACGTCGACGCGTTGAAGCCATGCTCGGCGCCGACGATGAAGTACGCATCGAGCGCGCGCGCGGTGCTTGCGTCCGGTCGCTCGCCCCTGAGTTGGAAGAGGAACCCCTCGACGAGATCGAGGGACGGATCTGGCTCGATCGGGTCGCGGCCCTCCCGCAGCCGGGTGAAGGCCGCCAGGGCCGACGGCGAGAACGAGGTGAGTGCCCGGGCCTGCTCGACTGTCGGCGGCCAGGGCAGATCCTGGGTCGCTCCCCAGGCCGAGACTGCCGTGCGCAGTGCATCCATCGGCTTCGTGGTTGTCGGGAGGTCCCGGAGGATCTCCAGGACCGGGCCCGGAATCGGGCCGGTCGGCAGCCGGTGGTCCGGCACCCAGTCGCCGGTCCAGAGGAGGTTCGCGACGGCGGGGTAGCTCCCGTGTTCGACGAGATCACCGATCCGGTAGCCACGGTAGATGAGCCGCCCCCGCTCGCCATCGACCTTGCTGAGGGCGGTCTCGCCGGCGAGCACCCCCTCCAGGCCCGGCGAGTAGGGCCGCGGATCGGCCGGCTGCCCGGTCTGCGGCTCGGTCGGCGCGGCGGACGTCGTCGGGTCGGTCACGTCGTTGATGGTAGACCGGCCGCCTGCAGCGTGCGGCGACCGCGGTTCCACGGGCTCAGCGTCGGGAGTCCGGGCTCAGGGCCTCGAGGATGACCCGGACGACGATCGAGCCGAGGACGGACACGACGACCGCTGCGATGAAGCCCTGGCCCTGGCTGAAGCCCATCTGGCTGGCCAGCCAGCCACCGACGATCGCGCCGAGCACTCCGACGACGACGTTCGGGAGGCATCCGCGGGCCGTCCGCCCGCCGACGACGGCCCCGGACAGTGCGCCCCCGAGGAAGCCGATGATGATCCAGTAGAGGAGGTCCATCCATTCAGTCTGACAGGTCGGCCGTGCCGAGGAACGACTCCACGGCGGCGACGAATGCCTCGACATGGGTGTGGTGGGCCGCGTGCCGCGCGCCCTCGATCACCACCACCCGCCCGTTCCGCAGCCGCGCGTCGAGCTCGTCCGTGGCTTCCCGGAACGGCAGCGCACTCTCGCCGCCCAGCAGCTGGAGGACCGGCACGTGGACCGCGCCGAGCGCGTCGAGCGACGCGGCAGGGGCAGCCTCTCCCTCGAGCTCGCGCAGCGTCGTCCCGACGGCCGCCGCACGGACCGGCCAGATCGGATCGGCGCGGTACGCCGCGAGGTCGGCCGGGGACATCCGGACGATCTCGCGCATGAACGTTTCGAGCGCCCCGTCGCGGTCGCCGGCCCCGATCAGGCGGGCGATCCGGCGCTCGACCCCTGAGGGCCGGTATCCGCGCCGGCGATCGGCGGAATCGGGCGGGCTCGGGGCGCCCTCGTAGACGACCACACGCCTGATGCTCGTCGTCAGCAGGGACGCACCCAGGGCGCACCGGCCGCCGTACGAGTGGCCGACGATATCGACCGCCGCCCCGGCCTCGGCTGCTGCCGAGTCGGCGACCGCGGCCAGGTCCTCGTATTCATGTTCGATCGAGTACGTCGGGCCGTCGCCCGATGCGCCGCGGCCGCGACGGTCGACCGCGTGGAGCCGGTGGTGCCGCTGAAGCTGCGGTCCGGCGGTCCGCCATGTCGTATGGTCGGCCGTTGCGCCGTGGACGAGGACGAGTGGCGGCCCGTCGCCCGAGGAGAAGATCGCGATCGGCGTGCCGTCGCGCGAGACGACATGCCGGTGGGCCGTCGTCACGGTCACCGACGGAGCGCGGACGCCGCCGCCGTGTCGAGGATCCAGGTGGCGCCGGCGCGGCGCGCAAGCTGGGCCGGCCAGCGCCGCTCGTCGCGGACCGGACCCAGGATCTCGGCGAGGATCTGTGCCTTCGCCGCCCCGTGCGAGACGACGATGATCCGGTGGGCAACATCGAGGACGCGCGGGTTGAGCGTGACACGGGCGACATGCGGCTCGACGGTGGTCGGGGCGGCCACGCCCAATACCGTGTCGTCTCGATCGAACGTCTCCGAGTTCGGGAAGACCGACAGGACGTGACCGTCCGGTCCGATCCCCAGGAGGATGAGATCGAATGCCGGCCATCGGCCCTCGACCGGCGGGCCGTCTTCCCTGAGCATCTCCGCGTACCGTTGCGCCGCCCAGATCGGGCGGAGGCCCTCGGCGATCGCCGAGCCGGTCGGCACCGTGTGCACGTTGTCGGCCGGGATCGGCGCTCCGGCCGTGCGACCGCCGGCCACGTCGACCCCGGAGGTCCCCGTCCCGGATTCGCCGCTGAGCGCCCCGATCTCGAGCAGGTCGGCAAGCGCGATCTTCGCGTTCGAGAGCGGATGATCGAGGGGGACGAAGCGCTCATCGCCCCACCACAGGTCGACGAGGTCCCACGGGACGCGGTCGCGAAGAGGCGGTTCGGCGAGGTTCCGGTAAATCGGGCCGGGCGTCGAGCCGCCCGTCGTCGCCCAATGCGCACGACCGTTGTCGCGAACGGCGGAGATGAGCGCGGTCGCGATCATGGCCGCGGCCGTCCTCGAGCAGTCCTCCGGGTCAGCCCGGATCGCGATCTCCGGTTCGTTCGGGTTCGGGGTGGCGGTCACTCGATGGGCCCTCCGGCAAGCTCGGCCGCCATGCGCGTCGCCCCGATGGCGATCGGGTCGCGGCCGCCGGCCTCGATCGCCTCGGCCAGGAGATCGATGTCCGTCTTTCGGGGCGCGTTGAAGCCGCGCTCGAGGCAGTGGACCCCGTCCTGCCAGACGCGGGCATGAACGGCCTCCTGCTCGGCGGTAACGTCGGCACGGAGCTCGGAGCCGCGGTGGTCGGCGCGCAACTCGATCCGCAGGGTCGTTCCCGGCGGCATCTCCGAGAGAACCGGTCGGATGACCACCGCGACGTCGGTCCGATCCCGCCGGAGGGTGGCACCGAACCCGCCACCGGAGATCTGCAGCGGCGCAGCTCGACCGGGCCCGGCCGCGGCCGGCCGGACGTGGTTGACGATCGGTGACAGTGGTCGGCCCACCCGCATCCCCAGGCGCGAGGCGAGCCAGGCCGCGTGGTAGACGGGCTTGACGATGTTCGTCGGCTCGACTCCGCCTTCGTCCCGGACCCCGTACGTCACGCTGATCCGGCGGATATGGCGGAGGTACGGCAGGAAGTCGGGGATGTCGAAGATCGACGCAATGGCCTCGCGCCAGCGGGACTGGCGAACAAGGGCGAAGTCGGAGATGGCGATCGGACGGCGTTCCTGGAGAGCGGCGAGGCGGCGGATCTGCGGGAGGCCCGTCCCGTGCCACGTCGAGCCGTCGATGACGAGCCGGTCGCACATGTCGAAGACATCGTTCGCCTGCTGGCTCCCGAACGGCGGCTCGTCGGGCCACCAGACCGTGACCGGCAGGTCGTGGATCAGGAGCGGGGCAACGATCGCATCGAGGTGGCGACCCGATTCACCCCCGCACATCAGGTAGATCGTCTCCGCGCAGGTCGCCGGGGCGTCCTCCCGCGGCATCACGCAGTGGGCCTGGACCTGCGCGTCGAGCCACGACGGCCCGTCGGGATCGGTGGGGGAGACGATGAGAGTCCGCGACGGATGGCGGCCGGTCAGGGACTCGATCGTCGCGGCGCAACGCTCGCCGACTTCCGGCCGCCGGGCGATGACCACGAGATTCATCACGCTTGTCCGTGCCGCGACGTGATGTTCGGCCGCGTCCTCGGCCTCGAAGACCGGTCGGAGATCGGGCCGGGCCCAGAACCGGGCGAGCTCCTGCTCGATCCCGTCGATCGTCGTCGCACGCGACCGCCAGCGCAGGCCCGGATCGACGGGGAGGACCGAGCCCATCAGATCCGCCTCCAACGCCGGAACCTCGGGCCGATGGCGTCGCGGAGCTCCGCTTCGGACCTCGGTGGGCGAGCGTCAGATGGCCGCTGAGGGTGGCTCATCAGATGCGCCTCCATCGTCGGAACCTCGGGCCGATGGCGTCGGGGACCTCCGCCTCGGACCTCGGTGGGCGGGCGTCAGATGGCCGCTGAGGGTGCCTCATCAGATGCGCCTCCAACGCCGTCCGTCGCGACCCAGGAGCTCATCGGCTGCGTCGGGGCCCCAGGTGCCGGCCTCGTAGTTCGGGAAGGGCGGCGCCGGCTCGTTGGCCCACTCCTCGATGATCGGGGTCACGATCGACCAGGCGCCCTCGACCTCGTCGGCTCGCGTGAACAGCGAGGCGTCACCGAGCAGCGCGTCGAGGATCAGGGTCTCGTAGGCATCGGGCGAGTCGACCGAGAAGGCGGAGCCGTACGTGAAGTCCATGTTCACCGACCGGACGTCGATTCCGAGCCCCGGCACCTTCGCCCCGAACCGCAGCATGATTCCCTCGTCGGGCTGGATCCGGATCGCGAGCAGGTTGGGGTCAGGCTCGATGGCGGAGCCCCGGAACAGGTGGTGGGGGACCGCCTTGAACTGGATCGCGATCTCCGTCGCTCGCTTCGGGAGGCGCTTGCCCGTCCGAAGGTAGAACGGGACGCCCGACCAGCGCCAGTCGTCGACCTCGAGACGGGCGGCGATGTATGTCTCGGTCTCCGATGCGGGGTCGACCTGCGGCTCGGCCCGGTAGCCGTGGACGGGCTTCCCGGCGACCCAGCCGTCGCCGTACTGGCCGCGAACGATATCGGCGTGGACCTTTTCGACCGTCATCTCACCGATCGCCCGGATCACCTTGACCTTCTCGTCGCGCAGGGCATCCGCGTCGAACGTCGCGGGCGGCTCCATTGCCACAAGGCTCATCAGCTGGAGGAGGTGGTTCTGGAGGAAGTCGCGGCTCGCGCCGGTCTCCTCGTAGAACGCGCCGCGGTTCTCGACGCCGATCGTCTCTGCGACCGTGATCTGCACGTGATCGATGTGCCGGCGGTTCCAGATCGGCTCGAAGATCCCGTTGCCGAACCGGAAGACGAGCAGGTTCCGGACGGTCTCCTTGCCGAGGTAATGGTCGATCCGGTAGACCTGCGTCTCGCGGAAGACCTTGCCGACCTCGCGGTTCAGGCGGATCGCCGACTGGAGGTCGTGGCCGAACGGCTTCTCGATGACGATCCGGCGCCAGCCGCCCTCGTGCCGCTCGTGGTCGAGGCCGACCCGGCCGAGCTGGGCGACGATCTCGGCGAACTGCGACGGCTGCGTCGCGAGGTAGTAGAGGTGGTTGCCGCGGCTGTTCTGCTCCTTGTCGATTTCGTCGAGCCGCTTGGAAAGGGCGTCAAAGCCGGCCGGGTCGGCGAAGTCGAGGAGCTGGTAACGGATCCGCGCGGCGAACGACCGCCAGGCCGCATCGTCGAGCGGCAGCACCCGCGAGTACTTCTCGAGCGATTCGCGGAACTCGTTGCGCAGCGCGTCGTCGTCGGCATATTCGCGGCGGCCGATCGCGAGGACGACGAACTCGTGTGGCAGGAGGTTCGTCCGCCAGAGCTGGTAGAGCGCCGGCACGACCTTGCGGTGGGCCAGGTCGCCCGTCGCGCCGAAGAGGACGAGCGTGCTCGGGTCTGGCACACGCTCCAGCCGGAGTCCCTCACGGAGCGGGTTGTCCTCCGGCATCTGGGGCTTCCGGCGGCTCGTCCGCGAGAGGCGCAGCTCGCGCATCGTCCGTGGCGCGTCCTTCGCCCGGGGCGATGGGTGCGGGGTCTTGTCGGGTGCCGATTCCGGACCGACGAAGGGCGACTCGCCGGGCGCGGTCGGTGGCGCGCCCGGGGTGTCGGGGTGGACGCGTCGCCGTTTCGGTGCCGCGGTGTCGGTCACGTGATCCTCGCGGCCGCTACTCGGTCCGTCTCATTCGGTCTTCACCGCGTGACCGCCGAATTCGTTCCTCAACGCGGCCAGGACCTTCGCCCCATACGAATCCGGCTGGCGTGAACGGAAGCGCGTCAGCAGCGACAGCGTGATGACAGGCGCCGGAACGTCGTGGTCGATCGCCTCCTGGACGGTCCAGCGACCCTCGCCCGAGTCCTCGACGAAGCCCTTGATGTGGTCGAGGTCCGGTCCGTTCGCCTTGAACGCCCGCGCGGCGAGCTCCAGTAGCCAGGACCGGACGACGGAGCCCTGCATCCAGAGATCTGCGATTCCGGCGAGGTCCAGCTCGTACTCGGACGCGTGCATGATCTCGAAGCCCTCGGCGTAGGCCTGCATCAGGCCGTACTCGATGCCGTTGTGGACCATCTTCACGTAGTGGCCCGCGCCCGCGCCGCCGACGTGGAGGTAGCCACCCTCCGGAGCGAGCGATCGGAAGATCGGCTCGAGTGGCTCCACGGCCTCTTGATCGCCCCCGACCATCAGGCAGTACCCGACCTGGAGTCCCCAGATGCCGCCGCTCGTCCCCGCGTCGATGTAGCGGATCTTCTTCGCCCCGAGATCGACGTGGCGGCGCTGGTCGTCGTGGAAGTTCGTGTTGCCCCCGTCGACGATCGTGTCGCCGGGCTCCAGGTGCTCGAGGAGCTCCGCGATCTGGGCCTCCGTCGCGTCGCCCGCGGGCACCATGACCCAGACGGCACGAGGCGCGGTCAGCTTCGAAACGAGCTCCTCGATCGTGAAGGCGGCGATCGCGCCCTCGCCGGCGATCTCCCTGGTCTTCTCGGGCGTCCGGTTGTAGGCGACGACGTCGTGGCCGTCGCGGACGAGACGCCGGACCATGTTGGCGCCCATTCGACCGAGTCCGACAAAACCGATCTGCATCCTTGGCCTCCCAGTCAGGGTGATCGTGGCCCGAGCGCTCTCGTCATGTCGGCCGGCGCCGCCACGGCGCGCCGCCGCTCCTTCGTTCAGTCCGGGGCGAGTGCCGTCCTGAGAGCCGCCTCGAGGGTTGCGAGGTCTGATTCCGGATCCGCAAGGTGGACCCGGACGATCGGCAGGTCGTGCGCCTCGATCGCCTCGAAGTCACCCTGTGCCTGGGCGTCGATGAGCTGGCCGAATGTGTACGGCCAGTCGGGGATCGGCCGATCGACCGGATGATCGGACGTCAGCTGGATGAACCAGCCGATGGGCGCTCCGCCCTTGTGCAGCTGGCCGGTCGAATGGAGGAACCGCGGGCCGTAGCCGGCGGTCGTCGCGCAGCCCGTCGCGTCGCGGAGGAGGACGCGGATCCGGGCGAACGCCTCGTCGCGGGCGGCGGTCGGGGCGATGAAGGCCTGGATGGCGAGATACGCGTTCGGACGTCGGCGGGCGAGGTGACGGCGCAGTTCGCCGGCGAGCGTCTGGTCGCCGTTGGCACTGAGACGGAGCGGCGCGTCGCCGTACAGCGAGATCCCGCCCGAAATCGCGATCGGCGTCGAGACCGCGACGTCGGTCGCCCTGCGGCTGCCACCGTCGCCATGGTGGGCAAGGAGTTCGCGGGTCCGGTTCTTCGCCTCCTCGACGTTCGGCTGATCGAACGGATCGATGCCGAGGACGACACCGGCGATCGCGGTGGCGACCTCCCAGCGGAAGGCTTCGGCCCCGATGTCGATCGGGTCGGCGAGGTCGATCCGGATGATCGGGTGACCGGCCGTTTCGAGCGCATCGGTCAGCCGGTTTGCCGCGTCGACTTCCGATCCACCGGCACCGGTCAGCCGGAGGCGAACGAAGATTCGATCGTTGCCGTAGACGGCGGCATCGCCGAGCGGCTCGCGGTCGATCGGGACGATGCCGACGCCGCGTTTGCCGGTGCTCTCGGCGATGAGCTGCTCCGCCCAGGCCCCGAACGCGGCGACCTCCGGGTCGGCGAGGAACGTCAGCTTGTCACGGCCCTCCCTGGCGAGCGTCCCGAGCGCCACGCCGAGGGCGACACCTGGGTTCCGGGTCGGCTCCGGCTCGCGGCAGGCGTCAACCATCGCCAGGCCGGACGCCAGGAGTGGGTCGAGGTCGAGCCCGATCAGCGAGGCCGGCACGAGCCCGACATAGGTCAGGGCCGAGTACCGTCCGCCGATGTCCGGCGGGTTGAGGAATACCTCCCGAAGGTCGTCGTGGTGCGGGATCGCCTCGACGCTCCTGCCGGGATCCGTGATCGCGACCATCAACTCGCCGGCGTGCTCGTTGCGCTGGGCGTGGTGCGCCCGGAGTGCCTTCTCGATCCGCTCCATGGCGTCGGCCTGGAAGGCGAGCGGCTCGGTCGTGGTGCCTGACTTGCTCGCGACGATGAAGAGGGTGGCAAGCGGGTCGAGGTCGTCGACGATCGCGGCGACGGCTGCCGGATCGGTCGAATCGAGGACGCGCAGGGCGAGCCAGCCATCGGCGGACCCGAACGTCCGGGCGAGGACGTCCGGGGCGAGGCTGCTGCCGCCCATCCCGGCGACGATCGCCGTCGTGAAGCCGGCGTCGCGGATCCCCTCGCCGAATCCTTCGAGGGCCGCGATCTGGGCGCTGAAATGGGCCGGCGCGTCGAGCCAGCCGAGGCGATCCGCGATCGCCGCCTGGACCCGCGAATCCGCCGACCAGAGACTGGGATCGCGGGCGAACAGCCGCTCTGCCCAGGTCTCCTCGCGTGCTCGGTCGATCGCCTCCCGGTAGCCGGCCTCGGACGTGCCGAGGGCGAATTGGATGGCGTCGGTCGGGGCTTCGATGGGATCTGGCATCGCAGCCAATGGTAGCCCGTCCGGGTCAACGCCAAGAACATCGATTCCTGAGACTCGCAGCCGCTTGCGGTTCGTCGACCGGCCGACGCCCGCCAGGGCGCGGTCCGATCCCCACGGGTTTCCATTGGGAGAGGACGTCCATGGACGAATTGGTGCCCCACACACCCCGACTTCCATTCCGGACGGAAAGCCGAGGGGCTGAGCGATCGGAAGGGTGCTGTCAGGCCACTCCTGTTCGCCGGGAGAGGAAATGCGCTGGGCTCACCGGGCGGGCCGCGGTCCGTGGCGGCGCGCCCCACTCGTGCCGTCGCGCCGGCGCCGTCCGCGAGCCCGAATCGTGTCATATGTCCGCCTGGTGAACCTTGGGCGGACTGACCCGGTCGAATGCGGTCCTGCTGTGGCGGAATTAGTTGCGACGGGCTGACAGCGCCATGGATTCGCCTCCGCCGGGGTCCTCGTCGCCCGGAATCCGCGCCGAAGGTTCTCCCTGCGGACATATGGCATGGAACGGAGCCGCAGACCCGGAGCGGCGCTCCGCCACGCCGCGACCGCCGCAGCGCTCGCGCCGCCCCCGCGCCGACCAGTCCTCAGCCCGCGGCTTCGATCGCGTTCACCTTCGCGAGCCGGCGTCGATGGCGCGCCTCTCCGCTGAACCGGGCCGCGAGGAAGGCGACGCTGCACTCGTACGCGGGCTCCGGACCGATGACCCTCGCGCCGAGCGTCAGGACATTCATGTCGTCGTGCTCGACGCCCTGGTGGGCGGAGTACGTGTCGTGGCAGACCGCGGAGCGCACCCCGTGCATCTTGTTGGCGGCCACGCTTGCCCCGACACCGGAGCCGCAGATGAGGATCCCGCGGTCGGCGCTCCCGTCGCGGATCGCGAGCCCGAGCCGCTCGGCGTAGTCCGGGTAGTCGTCGTCGGGATCGGAGCCGTCACCACCCAGATCGATCAACTCGTGGCCCAGCCGTGCCGCGCCGAGCCGGCCGACCAGCTCGTCCTTCAGCGCGGCTCCCGCATGGTCCGCCGCGAACGCGACCCGCATCAGCTGTGCCCCGGATCCGAGCCGGATGTTCGCTCGACGCCCGGATCCCCGCCGGCAAGCGTCGGGTGGCCGCCACGTGGTGCCGGCAGATGCCCGGGCTCGAGGGTCGGTATCGGGCCGTGGACCCGCCCCGCGAGCACGTCGCGCGCGACGCCTGCAACGCGGTCCACCGTGAAGCCGAACTTCTCGAAGATCGTCCCGGCCGGCGCCGAGGCCCCGAAGTGATCCAGCCCGACGATCGCGCCTTCGTCGCCCACCCAGCGTTCCCATCCCTGTGAGACGCCCGCCTCGACCGCGACCCGCTTCCGGACGCCGGTCGGCAGGACGCTCTCGCGGTAGGCCGCGTCCTGGCGCTCGAACAGCTCCCAGCACGGCAGCGACACGACGCGGCTCGGGACGCCCTCCTTCTCGAGCACCTCCGCAGCGCCGAACGCGAGCTGCAGCTCGGACCCGGTCCCGATGAGGATCAGCCGAACGGAGTCGGCGCCGCCGGACGCCTCGCGAAGGATGTAGCCGCCACGCCGGACGCCCTCCCGGGCGAGGTCCGCCGTCCCGGGCAGGGTCGGCAGCTTCTGGCGCGTCAGCGACAGGCCGACCGGCCCCGACGGCGACTCGCCGCCGCGCTCCAGCGCGGCGGCCCAGGCGGCACTCGCCTCGTTCGCATCTCCGGGGCGGACGAACCACAGGTTCGGGATTGCCCGGAGCGCGGCGTAGTGCTCGATCGGCTGGTGCGTCGGCCCGTCCTCGCCGAGCCCGATCGAGTCGTGCGTCCAGACGTAGAGGACGTGGAGGCCGCTGAGCGCCGCCAGCCGGACGGAACCGCGCATGTAGTCGCTGAAGGTCAGGAACGTGCCCGCGTACGGGATGAAGGCGCCGTGATAGGCGATCCCGTTGACGATCCCGCCCATGGCGTGCTCACGCACGCCGAACCGGATGTTCCGACCGGCCTCGCCGGCCTGGAACTCGCCGGCGCCCTTGACGTCGGTCAGGTTCGACTCGGACAGGTCGGCCGCGCCGCCGAACAGCTCCGGTACCGGGCCCGCCAGCGCCTGGATCGCATCCTGGCTCGCGTTGCGGGTCGCGACCTCCTCGCCGAGGGCGTACGTCTTGAGGCCGGCGTCCCAGCCGCCGGCGAGCCGTCCGTCAAGGCGCCGACGGAGCTCAGACGCGAGGTCGGGAAACGCGCCGGTATACGCGGCCATGCCCTCGTTCCAGGCCTCGACGAGCGCCTCGCCCGCGGGGACGGCCCGGTGGAAGAGTTCGGCCGCCTCGTCCGGGACGTAGAAATCGCGATTCGGATCCCAGCCGTAGGCCTCCTTGACGAGGCGGACCTCGTCCGCGCCGAGCGGCTGGCCGTGCGCCTTCTGGGTGTCCTGGCGATTCGGGCTGCCGAAGCCGATGTGCGTTCGGATCGCGATGAGCGACGGCCGCGGGTCCTCACGGGCGGCTTCGATCGCGCGGGCGATGGCCTCGACGTCGTTGCCGTCCTCGACGCGCTGGGTGTGCCACGGGTACGCGGCGAAGCGCGCGACGACGTCCTCCGACCAGGCCATCTTCGTCGGCCCGTCGAGCTGGATCCCGTTGTCGTCGTAGAGGGCGATCAGCTTGCCCAGCTGGAGATGACCCGCCAGGGACGCCGCCTCGGACGCGATCCCCTCCTGGAGGTCGCCGTCGGAGCAGAGCGTGTACGTCCAGTGGTCGATCACGGGGTGACCGGGCCGGTTGAACTCGTGGGCGAGCCGCCGCTCCGCGATTGCCATGCCGACGGCGTTCGTAAAGCCCTGGCCGAGCGGTCCGGTCGTCGCCTCGACGCCCGGCGTGAGTCCGTACTCCGGGTGGCCGGGGGTTTTCGATCCCCACTGGCGGAACGCCTTCAGGTCGTCGAGGGATACGCCGTAGCCGGTCAGGTGGAGGAGCGAGTAGAGGAGCATCGAGGCGTGGCCCGCGGACAGGACGAACCGGTCGCGCTCCGGCCAGTCAGGGTGGGTCGGAGCGTGGCGGAGGAAGCGGGTCCAGAGGGTATAGGCCATCGCCGCCGCGCCCATCGGTGCTCCCGGATGCCCGGAGTTCGCCTTCTGGACCCCGTCGATCGCGAGCGTCCGGATCGTGTCGATGGCGAGCTCGTCGAGGGACTTGGCAGCAACGGTCATGGCGAGAGAGCTCCGCACGGGATCCAACGGGCGACACCTGAAAGTATAGGGTCGCGGACCGTCGGAGCCGATCGGCGCCTGCCCGTGGAGCGGTCGCCGGTCGTCCGGACCGGGCTATCCTGCGAGCATGCCCGGCACCGTTCGACGACGCCGCCCGAACGCACCGACGGTGACCGTCGTCGGCGACCTCGTCCTCGACGTCGTCATCATGCCCGCGCAACCGCTCGAACGAGGAACGGACGTGCCGGGGCGGGTCGCCCTTCGCCAGGGCGGCTCGGCGGCGAACACCGCTCGGTGGCTTGCCAGGCTGGGCATCCGATCGACGCTCGTGACGGCAGTCGGTCGCGACTCGATCGGGCGGACGCTCATCGAGTCGCTCCGGGCCGACAAGGTCACGGTCCGGGCGATGAGGATCGCCGCCCGACCCTCGGGCCGGATCGGGGTCGTCGTGATGGTCGGCGGGGAACGTTCCTTTGTCGCCGACCGCGGCGCCGCCGACGAGCTCAGGCCCGACGATCTCAAGCCCGCCTGGTTCGCTGCCGACTTGCTCCACGTGCCGGCCTATTCGCTCATCGGAGCGCCCCTCGGCGACGCGAGCCGGCGGGCGATCGCGCTGGCACGCTCGCAGGGAGCCGTCGTCAGCGTCGACCTCGCGTCGGCGGCGCCGCTCCTCGCGCACGGCCGGCGCGCCGCCCGGCGGCTCGTCGACGAGGCGGCCCCGGACATCCTGTTCGCGACCGCGGCGGAGGCCGAGGCGTATCTCGGCGGCTACGACGTCGGCAGGCTCCTCGAGTCGGCTCCGCTCGCAGTCGTCAAGCGAGGTGCCGGAGGCGCCACCGTGCTCACCCACGGGCCGATGGGCCCGCTGCGATTCGAGGTGGCCACGCCGCCGTTGACCTCGGCCGACACGACGGGCGCGGGCGACGCCTTCGATGCGGGCTTCATCGCGATGTTCCTGGCGTCGGCGCCCGATGCCCGCACTCGCCCGGCCGCTCTCCGGCGGGCAGCGATGGCCGGCCATCGGGCGGCGGCCCGGCAACTCGCCACGGGCTCTCCTGAGCTCGTCCTGGGATGATCGGCGAGCTGCTCCAGCTGACCGCCGAGGTGTCGGGCGCGCTGCGCGACCGGCGTCCGGTCGTCGCGCTCGAATCGACGCTGATCAGCCACGGACTTCCCTACCCGCAGAACCTCGAGGTCGCGCTCGCCTCGGAGGCCGCCGTCCGCGCCGCCGGTGCCGTGCCGGCGACGGTCGCGATTCGCGACGGGCGGCTGCTCGTCGGGCTCGACGAGCCGGCCCTGGCCGCGCTGGCCACCGCCCCGAAGGACGCCGTCCGGAAGGCGGCCCGGCCGAGCCTCGCCGTCGCACTCGCGGCGGGCGGCTGGGCGGCGACGACGGTCTCCGCGACGATGATCGCGGCCCGGGCGGCCGGGATCCGCGTCTTCGCGACCGGTGGGATCGGCGGTGTCCACCGGGGGGCGCTGGGTGTGTCCGCCGGCCGGCCGCCGTCGTTCGACATCTCATCCGATCTCGAAGAGCTGGCCAGGACGCCGATGGCTGTGGTCTGTGCCGGCCCGAAGGCGATCCTCGACGTCCCCGCCACGCTCGAGTACCTGGAGACGCGTGGCGTGCCTGTCGTGGCGGTCGGCCAAGAGGAACTGCCGGGGTTCTACGCCAGGACGCTCGGGGTCCCGGCGCCGATCTCGGTCGCGGATGTCGAAGCGGCGGCGCGGCTGGTCCATCTCCATCTCGGTCTCGGGCTTGGCAGCGCGATCCTTGTCTGCGTGCCCGTCCCGGAGGCCGACGCGCTCCCGCCCGACGTTGCCCACACGGCGATCGAGCGCGCCATCGGCGATGCGGACGGCGCCCGGGTGGCCGGTCCGGCGCTCACGCCGTGGCTCCTGGGCCGGATCGCGGAGCTGACGGGCGGAGCCTCGATCCGCGCGAACACCGCGCTGATCGTCAACAACGCCCGGGCGGCGGGGGAGCTGGCCAGCCGGCTGGCGACTGCGGGGGAGTGACGCCGTCGAACCGCAAGGCCTCCCCGCGATGCCGTTGGCTGCATCAGTTGGGAGGGTCGGACCCGGCACAGCCTGAGCCCTGGCCCCGCCCTGGCCCCGCCCTGGCCCCGGTGATGCAACCAACGGCATCAGCCAGACCCCGGACGATTTCGGCGCGGCGAGCGCGGCGTATACTCCGCGTCCCTCAAGCAGCACCCTCTCGGGGAGTCCTGTGTCCGGTTCGTCCCACACGCAGCCCCAGGCGCTCGCCATTGACGTCCGCGGGATCCGCCGCGTCTACAACGTCAAGCCCACGCCCGTCGTCGCCCTCCAGGGCGTCGATCTTGCCGTCGAGCCCGGTGAGTTCTTCGGGCTGCTCGGGCCGAACGGGGCGGGCAAGACGACCCTCATCAAGATCCTGACGACGCTCCTCCTGCCGACGAGCGGATCGGCGAGGATCTTCGGGTTCGACGTCGAGCGACAGACGAAGCAGATCCGCCGGATCATGAACATGGTCGCCGGCGGCGAGCAGTCGGGCTACGGAATCCTGACCGTGCGCGAGCAGCTCTGGATGTTCAGCCAGTTCTACGGCCTCCCGTCGAAGGACGGCTGGCGGCGCGTCGACGAGCTCGTTGACGCTGTCGGGCTCCAGGAGCAGAGGGTGCAGCGGGTCAGCACGCTGTCGACCGGCCAGCGGCAGAAGATGAACTTCGCCCGCGGCCTGCTGAATGATCCGTGGATCTTCTTCCTCGACGAGCCGACCCTCGGGCTGGACGTCTCGGCCGCCCGCTCGGTCCGCGAGCTCGTCCTCGCCTGGAAGGGAGCGGTCCCGGGCAGGACGGTCCTCCTGACGACCCACTACATGGCCGAGGCCGACGAGCTGTGCGACCGGATCGCGATCGTCGACCACGGCCGGATCCTCGCCCTCGGCACGCCCGCCGAACTCAAGAAGCGGGTCCAGCGCGAGTCCGTCTTCCGTCTCGAGCTCGATCGGCTCGACGGTGGACCGGCGGTGCTCAGGCGACTCCCGGGGGTCCTGAGCGCAGTCGCCGTGGCCGCGCAGGCCGACAAGAGCGAGCGCCAGACGGTCGAGGTCAACCTCGCCCTGGAGGACGACGCGGCGCTCGGCGGTGTCGTCGGCGCGCTTGCCGGACTTGGCGCGCACATCCTCGCCCTCCGCAAGTTCGAGCCGTCGCTCGAGGACGTTTTCGTCGAGCTGGTCGGTCGCGGTTTCGACGAGGAGGCGTCGCAGGCAGAGGAAGCGGCTCACCCGACGCACAGGGAGCCCCCGGCGCCCGACGACACGCCGGACCCGCGGAACACTGCCCACGAACGGGGCGAACGGGAAGAAGAGGCGCTCGTGTGAGCTCGCCCTTCGTCTTCCGCCCGACGGCGAGCCCGCAGGAAGCCGCCAACTGGTCTCGTCGCGACATCCTCGCGACGGACCTTCGCGCCGTCCGGGGACGCGCCTACCCGCGCGTGACGGGCATGTTCCGCGAGAAGAGCTGGGTATTCTTCGAGATCCTCCTCCCGTTCCTCGCGACCTCGGCGTTCGTCTTCGTCTACCAGGCCCTCCAGGCGCCGCCCGAGTACATCGGCTTCGTCGTGCTGGGTGGGGCGATGACGGCGTTCTGGCTGAACGTCATCTGGATGATGGCCCAGCAGCTCTGGTGGGAGAAGAGCCAGGGCAACCTCGAGCTCTACTTCGCCGCCCCGATGAACATCATGTCGGTGCTGTTCGGGATGGCCGTCGGGGGATTCGTGATGAGTTCCACGCGCGCGGCGGTGGTGCTCGTCGCGGCGACGACCGTCTTCGGCGTCACGTTCGCGGTCGACCAGTGGCTGCTGCTGATCGGCGTCTTCCTGCTCACCCTCGCCGCCCTCTACGGGCTCGGGATGGTGCTCGCCAGCCTCTTCCTCATGTGGGGCCGCGAGGCGTGGCACCTCACCCAGCTCCTCATCGAGCCCGTCTATTTCGTGTCGGGGCTGAACTTCCCAGTCGCGCGGCTGGGTGTCCTGGGCTCCGTCGCGATCTCGCTGCTGCCGCTCGCGGTCGGCCTCGACGCGATGCGCCAGCTAGCCTTTGCCGACGCCGCCTATCCGATCGGGACGCCGGGCCCTGAGGTCGAGGCACTGATCCTCGTGGCGATGACGGTCGTGTTCCTCCTCCTCGCTCGCTGGACCCTGCGGTCGCTCGAACGCCGCGCCCGCCAGGAGGGACGTCTCTCGGTGCGCTGGCAATGACCGCGTCCGAGGCACCGATCGACGGCCTGGGCGCCCCGGCCTGGGGCGGCTTCGACCCTGCCCGGACAGCCGGGCGAGGCGCGACGGACGTCCTGCGCAGCTTCAGCGTGTCGGTCCGCCTCGGCTGGCAGATGGAGGCGAACTGGACCGATCCGATCCTGTTCTTCATCTACTCGGTCGCGAAACCGGTCTCGTCGGCCCTGATCCTCGTCCTGATGCTCGAGGTCGTCGCCGGCGGCGGGCGCCCCGAGTTCCGCGCATTCATCGTCATCGGCAGCGCCCTCTGGTCGTTCGTCATCTCCGGCATCTCCGGTCTCGCCTGGAGCGTCCTCGACGATCGCGAGCGCTACCGGATGCTCAAGTACGTGTATGTCAGCCCGAGCGACTTCCTGGTGGTCCTTCTCGGTCGCGGGATCGCCCGGATCGCCGTCGGCGGGGTGGGCGCGGCGATCACGCTCGCAATCGGTGTCGTCGCCCTGGGCGTCCCATTCGACATCGCGCGGGTCGACTGGGTGCTGCTCGTTCTCGTGATGGCCCTCGGTCTCGCCGCGATCGTCGCAATCGGCATCCTCCTCGCTGCGATCTGCCTCCAGACGCGGCAGGAGGCGTGGTCGTATCCGGAGGCCGTCTCGGGCGCGCTCTTCCTCGTGAGCGGCGCCGTATTCCCGCTCATCGTCCTGCCGACGCCGCTCCAGGCGGTCGGACTGCTCACCCCCCTGAGCTGGTGGGTGGAGGGGACGCGACGGGCGCTGTTCCCGGGCGGCATGACGGCGATCGGGGGCGATGGATCGTTCTTCGCATCTGTTGCCGGAACGCCCTCGCCAAGCGGACTTCTGATCGTCCTCGCCTTGCTGGCAACCGGGTCGTTGGCTACACTCGGGGCTATCATCGTCTTCCGGGCGAGTGATCGCCGAGCGAAGGATCGCGGGCTGCTGGACCAGACGACGGGTTCATGAGCCGTCGGGCCCGACGGGTCGGCCTGCGAACATAGGAGACCCGATGCGGATCTACGAGGGAAGCCCGCGCCAGGACTTCGAGGAAGTCTTTCGGTCGATCGGCGCGTTCATCGACCAGCGTGGGATGCACGAGATCCTGCTCGTCGAGGCACCGGACGGCTTCATCGTCCAGGGAATCGTCGTCGCCGGAGCGGCCGGCGGCACCTGGTCCGAGTCGGTGGGCACCCAGTCGAAGGAGACACTGACGTTCCTCGACGACGACATCGCCCGCTTCATGGAGGAGTCGGTCGCACGCCGTGGCCGCCCCGTTCCCGAACCCGAGCGGGAGGCGGGCTACTACGAGACGGCGTTCCGCGTCCTCGGCCGCTACATGGACGAGCAGAAGCCGAAGGACGTCTTCTTCTTCGAGCAGGACGGGGCCTTCGTCGTCAGGCTGCTGATGACCGGCACCGTCGGCGGCAAGCACGTCCTCGCGGAGTTCACCCGTGACGACATCAACGAGATGGTCACGCGCGGCCCGGCTCTGCGCCATCCGGATACGGCAGCCAAGCCCGGCGCCCCGGCCCCGACGGGCCCCTAGAGTCGCTTCCCAACCCGCGTCCATCACCCGTAACAGGAGGTAGATCCCATGAAGGCTCTCAAGACCGTCGCCGTGGCCCTCGGCATCACGCTGGCCGCGCTCATCGTCATCCCGCTCGTGGTTCTCGCCGGGCTGTTCGTCTGGCTGAAGATCACCGAGGAAGCGGACGAGGAGATCCTCGAGCTCGATCGAGAAGGCGCCTGAAACTTCGGGCCAGCGGCGTCGCCGAGCTCCGCCCTGGACCCGGTGAGCGAGAACGGTTCGCGCTGAGGATGTCGACCCAGTAACGCCCGCCGGCCGACAGCGGCGGGCGTCACTTCGTCCCCCGCCGACCGACGCTTCGCCGAGATCGGCGTCCTCGTCGTCATGTTCCTGTGGGCGGGGAACTTCATCGTCGTCAAGTCGGCCGTCGCCGTCCTGCCGCCGATCGGCTTCACGTTCCTCCGGTTTCTCCTCGCCTCGATCACGCTCCTGGTCCTCCTCCGCTGGCGGGAGGGGACGATCGGGATGCCACGGCGAGACATGCTGGCCATCCTCGCCCTCGGCGCCCTCGGCTTCGGTGTCTACCAGATGCTGTGGACGACCGGGCTCACGACGGTCGCGGCCGGCGACTCTGCCCTGATCATTGCCGCCACCCCGGTGCTGGTCGCGCTGCTGGCCGTCGTCGCCCGTTCCGACGTCCTCACCCGCGTCAAGCTGGCGGGCGTCCTCATCTCGTTCGCCGGTGTCGCGATCGTGATCGCCTCCGGTCCCGGCCTGTCGCTCGGAGGGTCGCTCGCCGGTGAGGCGATCACGCTCCTTGCCGCGGCCTGCTGGTCCGTCTACACGGCCTTCGGCGCGCCGTTTCTCCAGCGCTACTCGCCGCTCCGGGCGACGACATGGGCGACCGTCGCCGGAACGGCGCTGCTCGCCCCGGTCGCCATCGTCCAGCTGTCCACCATCGATCCGGCGTCGTTCACAGCGGAGGTCGGCGGGGCGATCCTCTATTCGGGCCTCCTGTCGGCCGGTATTTCGAACGTCGTCGTCCTGCACGGTGTCAAGGTCGTCGGGCCGACCCGGACCGCGGCGTTCCAGTTCCTCATCCCGGCCCTCGCCGTCGGTCTCGCGGCGCTCCTTCTGCGCGAGCCGATCCGAGCGGGCCAGGTCGTCGGCGGGCTCGTGATCGTCGCCGGCGTGCTGCTCACGCGCCGCGGCCGCCTCTCGCTCGCCATGCCCAGGAGGCGGCAAGAGCGCCTTGGATGATGTCACTAGTGATATCATGGCAGCATGAAATCGCACCACATTCACGCTCGACGACGACGTTCGACATCGACTTCGACGCCTCGCCGCTGAGCGCGGCGTGTCGATGGCGACGATCATTCGCGAGGCGATCGACGAGAAGGTCGAGGGACTGGCGCCGAGGCCGCGCAGCCTCGGCATCGGCGCGTCCGGCACGACGGACACGGCGCGGCAGAGCGGCGACAAGCGTCCCGAGCCTCGCGCGTGGCGCTGATCCTGGACACGGGTCCGCTGTACGCGTCGCTCGACCGCTCGGACGCTGACCACGGCGCGTGTCGCGCCCTGATCGAAGGGGCAGACGAACCGCTCGTGATCCCGGCACCCGTGCTCGTCGAGGTCGACTACTGGATCCACCAGCGGCTCCACCCGGGCGCGCTGGTGGCCCTCCTCGCCGACATCGAAGACGGCGCGTATGTCGTGGCGGATCTCGTCGTGTCCGACTACGCCCGGGTCCGCGAGCTCTGCGACAGGTACGCCGACTCCGACATCGGATTTGTCGACGCGGCCGTCCTCGCCGTCGTGGAGCGGTTGAACGAACCCAAGCTGGCGACGCTCGATCGCCGCCACTTCGGCTTGCTGCGGCCGCGCCATCGGGAGTCGATCGAGCTCCTGCCGGCCTGAGCCGTTGGCCAGATCGGGTTGCCTCCGGGGGTCGTTTCCGATAGCATGAGAAAAACCCCCGGAGGACCCGACCCATGGCGAAGTATGTCTTTGTGACCGGAGGCGTGACCTCCTCTCTCGGCAAAGGCATCACCGCCGCCAGCATCGGAAGGCTCCTCAAGGCCCGCGGCCTCCATGTCTCGATCCTCAAGCTCGACCCGTACATCAACGTCGACCCGGGGACGATGTCGCCCTACCAGCACGGCGAGGTCTTCGTCACCGACGATGGGGCCGAAACGGACCTCGACCTGGGCCACTACGAGCGGTTCATCGACGAGAACCTGACCCAGCTCTCCAACGTCACGACCGGCCGGATCTACCAGGCGGTCATCGCCAAGGAACGCCGCGGCGACTACCTCGGCGGAACGGTCCAGGTCATCCCCCACATCACCAACGAGATCAAGGAGCGGATCGGGCGCGTCGGTCGCGACAACGATCCGGACGTCGTCATCGTCGAGGTCGGTGGAACCGTCGGCGACATCGAGAGCCTGCCGTTCCTCGAGGCGATCCGCCAGATGCGCAAGGACGTCGGCCGGGCCAACGTCCTCTACATCCACGTGACGCTGCTCCCGGCGCTCGCCGCGACCGGCGAGCTCAAGACGAAGCCCACCCAGCACTCGGTCAAGGAGCTCCGCGGGATCGGCATCCAGCCCGACGTGATCGTCCTCCGCTCCGATCATCCGGTGAGCGACGAGATCCGCGAGAAGATCGCCCTCTTCACCGACGTTGACGTCGACGCGGTCATCCCGGCCGAGACCGCCGAGACGATCTACGAAGTCCCGCTGATGTTCGAGGCGGCCGGGCTCGGGCGCCTCATCGTCCGGGAGCTCGGCCTGCCGAACGCGGACGTCGAGCCGGACCTCGAATCGTGGCGGGCGCTCGTCGCCCGGATCAAGACCCCCAAGCCCAGCCTGGAGATCGCCCTCGTCGGCAAGTACATCGAGCTCCCCGACGCCTACCTCTCCGTCACCGAGGCCCTCCGCCACGCGGCGTGGGCCCACGGCGTCGACGCCAAGGTCCGCTGGGTCGATTCGGAGGCACTGACGCCCGACAACGTGCACGACCGGCTCGACGGCGCGGCGGGCATCCTCGTCCCCGGCGGCTTCGGCCACCGCGGCATCGAGGGCAAGGTCCTCGCCGCCCACTACGCCCGCGACCACAAGGTCCCGTACCTCGGGCTCTGCCTCGGCCTCCAGTGCGCGGTCATCGAGTTCGCCCGCGACGTGATGGACTCGAAGGACGCGAACTCGACCGAGTTCGACATGTTCACCGAGCACCCTGTCATCGACTTCATGCCCGACCAGCGCGAGCTCGAGGACAAGGGAGGGACGATGCGGCTGGGGCTCTACCCCGCCCGGCTCACTCCCGGCACGAAAGCCGCCGCGGTCTACGGCGCCGAAGTGATCTACGAGCGGCACCGCCACCGCTTCGAGGTGAACAACCGGTATCGGCAGGCCCTCGAGGGCGCCGGGATGCTGCTGAGCGGCCAGAGCCCCGACGGCCGGCTCGTCGAGATCGTCGAGCTCAAGGACCATCCGTGGTTCGTGGCGTCGCAGTTCCACCCGGAGTTCAAGTCGCGCCCGGAGCGGCCGCACCCGCTGTTCGACGGGTTCATCGCGGCATCCCTCGCCGTCCGCGACGGCCGAGAGCCGGTCTTCGCGGCGCGACCAAGCGCAGGGCCCGCGCTCGTCGACGACCCCGATGGAGCCGCGATCCCGGGCTGATCATCCGATCTCGTACGGCGCGCAACGCTCAAGTCCGCCGAGATCGCCCCGCCTCCCGGCCGCCTCCGACGAATCGCCGATCTCGCACGGCGCCCCAGAGCCCCCTCCCGTGGTGCGATTTCGAGATAGTTCCAAGCAAGCGGAATGATTTCGCTTGGTCGGAACTACCGGGATTCCGCGTTTTCCGGGACCCAACTCGCCAGGCGTTCGATCTCGGACGATCCGTGCGTAGGGGACGAGCCTCGATCCGGCGTAGAATTGGGCGACTGTCCCACGCCCCAGGAGCGCCCGAATGAAGATCTTCCTCGACACCGCCGACATCGAAGAGATCCGGATCGTCGCGCGCTGGGGCGTGCTCGACGGCGTGACGACGAACCCGACGCTCTTCGCCAAGACCAGCGGCGCGACGTACGAGGAGGTCCTCAAGGAGATCTGCACGATCACGAGCGGACCGGTCTCGGCGGAGGTCGTCGCCGAGGACGTCGAGGGGATGCTCAGCGAGGGCCGGGCGTTCGCCAAGCTCGCCCCGAACATCGTCGTCAAGGTCCCGATGAGCGAGGAGGGCCTCGAGGCGATCAGCCGGTTCGCGGACGAGGGCATCAAGACCAACTGCACGCTGATCTTCACGGCGAACCAGGGGCTCCTCGCCGCGAAGGCCGGCGCCTCGCTCCTCAGCCCGTTCGTCGGGCGGCTCGACGACATCAACCAGGACGGGATGATCGTGATCCGCGAGCTCGTCGAGATCGTCGAGATCCACGAGCTGGACACCGAAGTCCTCGCGGCCTCGATCCGGAATCCGCTCCACATGACCCAGGCCGCCCTGGCGGGCGCTCACGTCGCGACGATCCCATTCAAGGTTCTTCGACAGATGGTCCACCACCCGCTCACCGACTCGGGGATCATCCAGTTCCGGGCCGACTGGGAGAAGGCGCGCCAGGCGCTCGCCGCCAAGGCCTGACCCGGGCGCCGCGCGGTTGGCCTAGGCTGGGCGCGCGTCCGGGTCTGGGAGCACCACGTCGCGGACGGCCCCGACGAGGTCGTGATACGACTTGATGAACCCGCGCAGGGTTCGGACGGTCGCGCCGTAGCCGTCGAACTCGTCGACCGTCAGACCGGTGGGCTCGTAGGCCCGCCTGAAGTCCGGGATACGGTCGAGCAGATCCTGGACCAGTGCGGGATCCACCGGTTCGTCGATCCGTGTCTCGGGCGTGACCCCGCTCCCGTTGAACCGCTCCTGCCAGGCATGGGTCATCGTCAGGATGACGTCGCCTCCGACGAGCTCGGTCCAGTGGAGCCGGTGCCGGTATGCCGCGGCAAGCAGCCGGGTCCGATAGCCGCGCTCCTGGAACACGCCGTACGCCCGCTTGAACGCCGCGATCCCCGCCCAGTTGAGTGCGTCGGGGTGGACGGCGATCTCATCACGATCCGCGACGACCCGCATCCAGTCGTCCAGGCGGCCGATCATCATCGTGCAGACGGGCGTGACGGCGGTCGGGTCCGCCCCGCGCGCGGCCAGGGCATCGAGGCCCCGCTCGACCGCGTCGGCGACCGCGATGGCCTGCGCGACCGTGAAGCACACGGTGGCATTGATGCTGACGCCGGCAGCCGTCGCCTGCTCGACGGCCTCGATCCCGGCTCGCGTGGCCGGAAACTTCACCTGGATGTTCGGGGCGAGGCTCGCGAACCGGATCCCCTGTTCGAGCATGCGCTCGGTATTCGTGTAGTCCGCCGGGTTCGTCTGCAGCGACAGCCGGCCCTTGCGGCCGGCCTCCCGTACGAAGACCGGCTCGAGAACGCCTGCACCGCGCACGGCCATCTCCTCGATGACGGCCCAGGTGAGGTCGGTCTCGGTCCAGGAAGGGTTGGCTGCGGCAAGGTCCGTGATCCGCGGAACCCAGTGGGCGCGCTCCTTGCGCAGCACCTCGAGCACGATGCTCGGGTTCGACGTGGCGCCGGTGGCCCCGCGGGCGACGGCATACTCGAGCTCGTCGCGGGCGCATGAATCGTTCCAGTAGTCGGTCGGCCGATCGGTGACCGTTCGAAGCATCGGGCAGTCGATGAGGCCCAGCGGGGCGACAGCTGTCACCGTGTCCCTCCTGAAGGAGGTCGCGCAATGGCGACGCAGGCATCATAATCGATCATCGATAACACGCCAACGTGACGGCGGGAATCCAGGAGAACCCTCGGAGGGCCAACCGTGGCAGCGAAAGAGGAGATCCTCGGCCAGTTCCTGGGAGACGCGACGTTCCCGGTGGCCTGGGAGTCCGAGGTCGAGAAGGACTTCTTCTGGGTCTACGACGACCTGCACTGCCCGCATCCGGTCAGCCCGATGTTCTTCGACATCGGTGGGTGGTGGCTCAGCTGCGATCACATGTTCCGGCGCTTCGGGACGCCGTTCGCGGTCGATTGGCTGGCCAAGAACGTCAACGGCTACGTGTACACCACGGCCATTCCGGCCGACCCGGAGTTGCGCATCGACGCGACCGAATACAGCGCCCGGTATGGCGCCCGGGTGCCGCGCGACGCGGCCTTCGCAACGACGATGGGCGCCTACCTCGACACGGTCCTGCCGATCTACGGCCGGGACTTCGCGGACTGGTGGCGGGATCGCCTGCGCCCCGAGATGGAGCGCAACTTCGCCTTCCTCGAGGCACGGCTCGACGAAGCCGACGGGATGAGCCTGGCCGACGTCGCCTGCCTCCTCGAAGACGCCATCGACGTCCACGATCGGCACTGGAAGATCCACTGGATGCTCAATTTCGCCCAGCTGTCGGCGACGCTCGACCTGCGGGCGGTCATGGAACGGACCCGTGGCGGCGTCGACGAGCAACTCCTGGGGCGACTCCAGAATTCCGCCTCCGACCGCAACTGGGACTCGATCGAGGCCCTCTGGCGCATGAAGAACGACGTGCGCGACGACGCCGAGCTCCGGGCCGCGTTCGCGCCCGACGACGTGGCCGAGATCCGCCGATCCCTCGCCGCCTCCGAACGCGGCCGGCGGTTCATCGACGAGCGGCTCGAGCCCTACCAGCGCGAGTTCGGCTGGCACGCCGTCTGGAGCCACGAATTCATCTTCCCGACCGTCCGCGAGCAGATGGGGCCGGTCATCGAGCTCGTTCGAGATTACCTGCGGACGGACTACGACTTTCCCAGCGCGATCGAGGCGATGCGGCTCGACATCGCGGCCGCGTCGCGCGAGATCCTCGACGGCCTGACCGGCGAGGCGCTCGAGGAGATGCGCGCGGCGAACGCCGTCAACCTGCGGATGGCGCCCCTCACGCCGGACCATCACTTCTACATCGACCAGGGGGCGAACGCCCACGTCCGCCTCGTCCTCATGGCGGTCGGCCGGAAGCTCGTCGATGCCGGTCGCCTCGACGTGCCGGACGACGTGATGTACCTGCGCTACAACGAGTTGCGCGCGCTCATCGGCAGCGCGACGGCGCTCGATGCCCGGGCGATCGTCGCCGGACGCCGGCTCGAGCGGGAAGCCGCCGCGGGCCTTCAGCCGCGTGACTGGGTCGGCACGGTCACCCCGTCGCAACTGGCCTTCCCGTATCTCGTCAACTGGGGCTACCCGGATCGCTTCTACCAGAAGCAGTCGGACGACCAGCTGCTGATCACGGGCCTCGGCGCGTCCCCGGGGGTCATCGAGGGCATCGCCCGGGTCGTGCGCACGATCGACGAGTTCGACGAGGTGCGCGACGGTGACATTCTCGTGTGCCAGATGACGAACCCCGCCTGGGTCGTGCTCTTCACGAAGATCGCCGGTCTCGTCACCGATACCGGAGGCACCACCTCGCACCCGGCGGTCCTCGCCCGCGAATTCGGGATTCCCGCGGTCATCGGCACCTCGGTTGCGACCCAGAGGATCGTCACCGGCGACCACCTGAGGCTCGACGGGACGGCAGGGCGGGTGGAGATCCTGCGCGGCGAGCCTGCCGGATCGGCCGGCGGGCCGGCCACGGCAGTCGGGCTCTGAAGGCGGTTCGGACATGACGATCGCGCGCGCACTCTCGCGCAGCGTCCTGGCCGACCAGGTCAAGGAGCGGATCCTGGAAGGGATCCTCAACGGTCACTACCCACTGGATTCGCGGATCGTCGAGACCCAGATCGCCCGCGAGCTCGGGACGAGCCAGGCACCGGTCCGCGAGGCACTGCGCGGGCTCGAGGCGATCGGCGTCGTCGAGATCACCCCGTTCCGCGGCGCCAGGGTCCGCCGCCCGTCCCGGCGCGAGATCATCGAGGCCTACGCCGTCAGGTCGACCCTCGAGGCGCTGGCCGCCCGCCTGGCGGTGTCCCGGATGACCGACCAGGATCTCGTCGAGCTTGCCGGCGATCACGAGGCCATGCAGGCCGCGGCTCGCGCCGGCGACGGTCACCGCGTGGCCGAGGCCGATGCCCGCTTCCACCGTCGAATCGTCGAGATCGCCGGCAGCGGGACGCTGGAAAAGGTCTGGCACTCGCTCGAGCCCTTCTCGCGGACGTACATCACGCTGGTCGCCCCGGGGGCCGACCCGCAGTGGTCGGCGGACCTCCACGCCCCGATCGTCGCGGCCCTCGAACGCCGCGACACCGACGCGGTCGTGGAAGCCCTCCAGAAACACTTCGACGACATCAGCGACAACATGTCCCGGCGCTGGCCGGACGATGAAACGACGGAGGTCGTCAACCTCCCCGGAAACCGAAGGAACGCATGACCTCCACCTTGCAGCTATCGGAGGAGATGTCGGCGGGTCCCGCGCGTCTCCGTGTCGACGTCCACGGCGCCGAGCCGCTCGAACATGTCCTCGACGACCTGACCTTCCTCAACTACCGCCTCGCAGACGTTCGCATCTCGCCCGACGTCACGCTCGCCGAGCCCGACATCGTCTGGCACCAGGATGCCGCCAAGGGAATCTCCTACGACGGCCATCGGATGACCTTCAGCGGGCCATGGCCGGCCGGCCCGATCCAGAAGGTGGTCGTCACGATGCTGGCCCTCCGGATGGAGGCGGCCGGCCTTCATCCGTTCCATGCCTCGGCGGTTCGCTATCGCGACCGGACGGTGCTCTTTCTCGGTGGCGAGTCGAACCACGGCAAGTCAATGGGCCAGATCGAGGCATGCCGCCGGGGGGCGATGCTCGTCTCGACCGAGACCACGGTCATCGACGAAACCGGTCGGGCCGTCGTCGGATCCAGGCAGCCGTTCCTCAAGAAGCGCACGGAGGGTACCGAGCGGGCCGACAAGGCGGCGCCGGACCGCGCCGTCGAGAAGTTCTTCGGCGAGCTGCCGAGCTGGCAGATCTACGACGAGCCGAGCAACGTCGACGTCGTCATCGTCCCCGCGATCGACGGCAACTTCGACCCGTCGAGCGCCGACATGATCCCGTTCGAGCGCCAGTTCCAGACGTTCCACTCGGTCCAGAACTACCTCCTGCTGAACGAGTTGCTCGCCCCCGGCTTTCCGATGCCGGTCGTCGACACGGATCCGCTCCGCGCGGCGCGCGGCGACTTCGTCCGCCGGTTCTCGGAGCGTCCCTACTTCTTCGTCCGGGCTGCCTCCCCGCAGGTGCTCCTGGACGAGGTGGATCGGGTGCTCTAGGCCGGACCATGCGAGCCTTTGCCTACGAGCGACCGGCCAGCCTCGGCGATGCCGTCGCCCTGCTCGGCGACCATGGTCCCGAGGCGCGGGTGCTCGCCGGGGGCACGGACCTGATCATCCGGCTCAGGGACGGATCGATCCAGCCCCGGATCGTGGTCGACATCAAGCGGATCGCCGAGCTCGACGGGGAGATCCGCGATGACGCCAGCCAGGTGGTGATCGGGGCGCGGGCGGTCATGACGGACATCGCCGCGGACGAGCGCATCCGGCGCGATTACGAGGCCCTCGCCGAGGCCGCGTCCGTCGTTGGTGCGGTCCAGATCCGGAACCGGGCGACCCTTGCCGGCAACGTCTGCAACGCGTCGCCGGCGGCGGACACGGCGCCGGCCCTCCTCGTCTACGGCGCCCGCGTCGTCGCGGCAGGTCCCGAGGGGATCCGGCGGATCCCGATCGACGAGTTCTTCGTCCGGTCGGGCGTCACGACGCTGGCCCGTGGGGAGCTCGTCACGGCGATCGAGCTGCCGCGCCCGGCGGGCCGTCGGGGAGCCGTCCACGTGCGACGGACCCGGCGCCGGGGCCACGACCTCGCCTCGGTCACCCTGGCATGCGCGGTCCTCGCCGACGGGGTCACCCGGCTGGCCTACGGCAGCATGGGCCCCCGGCCGGTCCTCGTCGTCGACGAGAGCGGCCTCCTCGCCGATCCCGCGGCGCCGGATCTCGCGAAGATGCAGCGACTCGAGGAGTTGTTCGTCGATGCCAGCCCGTCCGCCCGATCGATGCGGGCGAGCCCGGACTACCGCCTGGCGATGCTGCACGTCCTCGGGCTCCGGGCGATCGGCACCGCGATCGACCGCCTCGCCGAGGAGCCCGTCCGGCGATGACGGCGACCCTCCGAATCGAGATGACCGTCAACGGTCGCGCGCGCGCGATCGACGTCGCGCCGCATCACACGCTCCTCGAGGTCCTCCGCGAGGATCTCGGTCTCACCGGGACCAAGGAGTGCTGCCTCGTCGGCGAGTGCGGCGCCTGCACGGTCCTGGTCGACGACGTGAGTGTCGACTCATGCCTGGTGCTCGCGGTCGAGGCCGATGGCGCGACGGTGACGACGGTGGAGGGGCTCAACGCAGGCGATCGGCTCCACCCCCTCCAGGCGGCGTTCCTCGAGAGCGGCGCGGCCCAATGCGGGTTCTGCATCCCGGGCCAGCTGGTGTCGGCGCAGGCGCTGCTCGCGCTCAACCCGGACCCGACGCGGGCGGACGTCGAAGAGGGCCTCGCCGGCAACCTGTGCCGCTGCGCCGGGTACACCCAGATCATCGAAGCCGTCCTCGCCGCCGCCGCTGCGACCCGAGGCACAGAGCAATGAGCGACCAGGGCGTGGGTGCGTCGCCTGCCCGGGTCGGCGGGCTCGACCGGGTCACCGGTCGACAGGCGTATGTGGCCGACATCCGTCTCGACGACGTGCTCCACGCGAAGCTCGTCAGCCTCGACTGTGCCCGGGCACGGATCATCGCCATCGACACCAGCGCCGCCCTCGCGGTCCCCGGCGTCCGCCTCGCGATCACTGCGGCGGACCTCCCGCAGCCGGTCCCGCGCTTCGGCCCGCAGTTCCAGGATCGGCCGGTCCTCGCGGTCGGCGAGACCCACTATCACGGTGAGCCTGTTGCCGCGATCGCCGCAGAGACGCACGACGCCGCGGAGGAGGCTGCCCGCCTCGTCCGGATCGAGTACGAGGAGCTGCCCGCGGTCTTCACGATCGCCGCCGCCCTCGATCCGGCCGCGCCGCTCGTCCAGGATCCGTCACTCCGGCCGGACGATCCGTTCGCGGCAACCAACGTCCTCCGCGAGCACCACTACGGCTGGGGCGACGTGGAGGCGGCGGCCGCGGACGTCGTCGTCGAGGGGACCTACACGTTCCCGATGGTCACCCAGTTCGCGATCGAGCCGCACGCATTCATGGCGGCCCCGGACGACGATGGCATCGCCATCTGGAGCTCGATCCAGCACCCGAGCTGGCTGCAGCGGGTCATCGCCGAGCTGCTGCACCTGCCACTCGCCAAGGTCCGGGTGTTCGCGCCCGACCCGGGCGGCGGCTTCGGCGGGAAGCAGCACGCCAAGTACGAGCCGCTGGTGGCGTTGATGGCCCTCGCGGCCGGCCGGCCGGTCCGCCTGGTGCTGACACTCGAGGAGACCTTCCAGGCCGTCCGGCGCGGAGCCTCGGAGATCCGCGTCCGCTCGGGATTCCGGACCGATGGACGCCTGGTCTTCCGGGACATCGAGGCGAACTACCTGATCGGCGCGTACGCCGACATCGCCGACCGGACTGTCGCCAAGGGCAGCTACTCCTCGGGCGGGCCCTACATGACGCCGGCCGTGCGGATCGTGGCGCGAAGCATCCTCTCGCACACGACTCCTTCGACCGCCTTCCGCGGCTTCGGCAATCCGCAGCAGATCTGGGCGGTCGAATCGAACATGGACGAGGCCGCCCGGGCGCTCGGCGTCGACCCGCTCGCGCTCCGTCTCATGAACCTCGCCCGGCCGGGTGACGCCTTCATACCCGGCGACACCCCGGCCGACGGTGACTGGGCCCGGACCGTCGAGCGGGCCGCCGAGCTGATCGGGTGGGGGACTCCAACGGCGCCCGGTCGTGGTCGTGGCCTGGCCGTCGGGCTCAAGTCCGGCCCGACGACGGGTCTCTCCTATTCCACCGTCCGCCTGCTCGCAGACGGGAGTGTCATCGTCCATGCCGGCACGTCCGACATGGGCCAGGGCGCCCGGACGATCTTCGCCCAGATCGCGGCCCAGGAGCTCGGCGCGCCGCTCGACTGGGTCACGATCATCATGGGCGACACTGCCGTCGTTCCGTACGACCAGCAGACGTCGGCGAGCCGATCGTCCGTGCTGATGGGCAACTCGGTGCTCCTGGCCTGCCGCGACGTCCAGGCGAAGCTACGGGCGATGGCGGCGAGGCTCGAATCCGTCGAGGAGGCCGCGGTCGTCGTCGATCGCGGTGAGGTCCGGATCGGCGAGCGCGTCCTGCCCATCCGCGACGTGCTGATCCGGGGACTCGGCCGGCTTGGCGGCGAGATCATCGGGATCGGCGAGATGCGCAAGGAGGCCGAGCCAGAGCACCCGCTGGGCGGGACGGCGGCGTTCTTCGAGTTCAACTGCACCGCCGTCGAGGTCGAGGTCGACCGGGCCACGGGCGACATCGTCATCGCCCGGCACGTCACCGTGTCGGACGTGGGCAAGGCGCTGAACCCGCTCCAGGTCCGCGGCCAGGACGAGGGCGCCGCGATCATGGGCCTCGGCCACACGCTGATGGAGCACTACATCTACGACGACGCCGGCAGGATCCGCAACCTCGGCGCGATCGACTACCGGATCCCGACCAGCATGGACCTGCCGCTCGTCCTGGAGAGCGCGATCATCGAGAACGAGGACGGGCCAGGGCCGTACGGCTCGAAGGGGATGAGCGAGGGCGCCCTCCTCTGCGTCGCCCCGGCCGTGGCGGCCGCCGTTCGGGACGCCACCGGCGTCGTGATCCGCGATCTGCCCCTGTCGCCGGAGCGGGTCTGGCGCGCGCTCAACGACTCGTCGGGCCGATGACGCTCGCCTTCGCGCTCGACGCACCGCATGCACTCACGCTCGCCGAGACGACGGCGCTCATCGGCGGCAAGGCCGCCAACCTCGGGGTGATGTCGCGCGAGCTGGGTCTTCCTGTGCCACCCGGCTTTGCGATCACGACCTCAACGTGCCGGGACTATCTCGCCGGCGGTTGGCCGGCCGGCCTCGACGACGAGCTTCGGGTCCGGATGGCCGGCGTGGAGGCGGCCGTCGGGCGTCGTTTCGGCGACCCGGAGGATCCGCTCCTCGTCAGCGTCCGGTCCGGTGCCCCAATCTCGATGCCCGGGATGATGGACACGATCCTGAACCTCGGGTTGAACGATGCGACGACGGGCGGCCTGGCGCGCACTGCCGGCGGCGACGCGTTCGCGCGAAGCTGTCGCGAGCGGTTTGCGACGAGCTTCCGGGCAATCGTCGGCGTCGACGACATCCCCGAGGACCCCTGGCGCCAGCTTCGCCTGGCGATCGAGGCTGTCTTCCGATCGTGGAACAGCGACCGGGCCGTAGCTTACCGTCGGAGAGAGGGGATTCCGGACGACCTCGGGACGGCGGTGACCGTCCAGGCGATGGTCTTCGGCAATCGCGGTGCGACCTCGGCGACCGGGGTCCTGTTCACCCGCAACCCGGCGACCGGCGAGCCGACGCTCTACGGCGACGTCATGTTCGACGCCCAGGGCGAGGACGTCGTCGCCGGGACGCATCGGACCGAGCCGATCGACGTCCTCGACGAGCGCCTGCCATCGCTCGCCGCGGAGCTTCGGGGCTACGCGACGCGGCTCGAGCGGCACTACGCCGATCTATGCGACATCGAGTTCACGATCGAGGAGGGCAGGCTCTGGATGCTCCAGGTCCGGGTTGGCAAGCGCAGCCCGCAGGCCGCGCTTCGGATCGCCGTCGACATGGCGCAGGACGAGTCGTTCCCGGTGTCGCGGGCGGACGCGGTCGGGCGTGTCGCCTCGCTCCTCGCCCATCCGCCGACGACGTCGAGCGCCCACAGCAGCTTCGTCGTTCCGATCGCGACGGGTCTGCCGGCCTCGCCGGGCATGGCGAGCGGTCCGATCGTCACGAGCCCCGAGGCCGCCGAGGCAGCGGCCGAGGCCGGACGGGCGGCAATTCTCGTCCGGGCCGAGACCTCGCCCGACGACGTCCACGGGATGGCCAGGGCAGCCGGCATCCTGACATCCCGCGGTGGGCTGGCGAGCCACGCCGCCGTCGTCGCCCGTGGTTGGGGGATTCCGGCCGTGGTCGGCGCCGTGGGGATCGAGGTTCGCGACGGCCAGGTCGTCATCGGCTACAGGGTCCTGAACGCCGGCGACGTCGTCACGATCGACGGCAGCACCGGCGAGGTCTACGAGGGGACGGTCCCGGGAGCGACGGAAGTGGTGCCCGAGGCCCGGACGCTGCTGACGTGGGCGAAGGAGCTCGGGATCGCGATCGGTGATGACGCGGCGGCCGCCGATCCAGCGAGCGTCCCGGCGGCCGCACGCAAGGTGACTCCCGACGACTGCCTCCGGGCGATCGCGATCAAGGGCTTCGCCCAGCCCCAGGGCGTGGCCGACGTCGTGCTGTCGACGCCGGACGCGGTCCGCCCGATCCTCGATCAACTGGTCATCGACGGCCTGGTGGCATCGGTCGCGGGCGCCCATCGCCTGACCGAGGCGGGAACGACCCGGTCGGGCCTCCTGCGCGCCGCGGAGCAGGTGGCCTGGGGCGTCGATCATGCCGCCGCGGCGCTCGACGCCTTCGTCGATCTCGACCACCGGATGAAGGACGCGGTGACCGCGTGGCAGCTCCGTGGCGACCCGCAGGAACAGTTAGTCAACGACCACTCGGATGCCGCGTACGATCGGGGAGTCCTCGACCGGCTGGCCGGCCTCCACGCCGATGCCATGACGTGGCTGACGCCCCTCGAGCAGGGCTGTCCCCGGCTGGCGGATTACCGGGCCCGGCTCGGCCGGGCGATCGAGCTTGCCCAGGGCGGCGACCAGCGGTATGTCGCGTCGCCGCGCGTCGACAGCTACCACGGGATCTGGTTCGAGCTGCACGAGGACCTGATCCAGCTCGCCGGCCGCAGCCGCGAGGACGAAGTTGCCGCAGGACGGGCGTAGCCGCGTGACAGCAAGTGAGTGACATCGGTGTGAGCTAGCCTGAAGCGCATGCCATTAGCCGAGTCGTCCGCCTTCTTCACCATCGACGAGAACCAGCGCGGTCTCGGCGTCATGCCCGACGAAGACGTCGATCTCCGAGGGCTCCTCCGCGGCTCATGGGTTCCGCGCGAACCAATCCCCTTCCGGCCCAACGTCGGGAGCGTTCCCAGCGATCTGATCATGGGTGGGGCGATCGAGACATGGCTGATTTCCGCCAAATTTCGGAGCGTTCTGGAAGCCGGCGGCTTTACGGGCTGGTCGACCTACCCCGTAGCGCCACGTGGCCGCCGCGGAGTGTCCCTCGATGGATATTCAGGCCTGTCGATCACCGGACGAGCTGGCCTTCCGAGGTGGGAGCAAAGCCAACCATTCGTCACTCAATACGTGCCCAACGGGCCGCCCGTGCCGTGCGTCCGAGGCATCTACTTTGACGCGGACACATGGGATGGCAGCGACATGTTCCTTCTGGGGGATTACGGCTATCGCATCGTCACCGCGAACGTTCGCAACGCTCTCGTCGCCGCTAAGATTCGGAATGTTCGTTTCGGCCGCCTGTCAGAGCGTGAGATCGCCGTGAGTGCGATGAGGCGCGAGGTTCAGTCGCTTTTCACGGAGTGACATTGGCGCACGCTGAGCGATCACAGGGCGCTCTATCCTCCGGGGTGGGTTCGCAAGGTGGGTGACCGGGATTCCCGGAACTGGCTGGTTGGCTTCTTGGGCCTTCCGCGGCTTGCGTGGAAGCACCTGCGAGCGACACAAGACTCGGGAGCAGGGTCCGCCAAGTTGGATCCGAGCCTGACGGTCGTCATCGAGACGGCCGGGTCGGGCGTCCAGGTATCAGGGTCGGCAAAGTCCCCGACGGGACCCGGGCTCACCGTCAGCGACTTCCACACGTTCGGCCTCGGCGAGGGCGAACTTGACGGGATCGGCCAATTGCTGATAATCGGGACAAGAGAGCCCCTGAATTATCCGATTATCCGTAGTTGGTGTCATGCACAGCTTCCTCGACCTGGACCGAACGCTCGGCGCCCAGCCCCTCCGACTGGGCGCTCGTCTGGCGAGCCTCGATGTCCGGCGCGGGCGAGAAGGCATGTACCGGGACCAGCTTCCACAGATCCTGGAGGCGCTTGCCGAAACGACGCGGATCGAGTCGATCACCGCGTCGAGCGCGATCGAGGGCATCGTCGTCGATCCAGGTCGCATCAAGCGCCTCGCCGAAGGCGGTGAGACCCGCCGGTTCCGCAACCGGAACGAGCGCGAGTTCGCTGGCTACCGGGACGCGATCGACGAGATCGCGCGAGCGAGGACGCTCGAGACGCTCAGCGTGCCCTACATCCTCCACCTGCACCGGCTCCTGTTCGGTCACACCAACGGCGGCGGCGGTCGCCTGAAGACGGACCAGAACTACATCGCGAGCTACGAGCAGGGGCACCGGACGATCCTCTTTACGCCGTCGTCGCCCAAGGAGACCCAGTCCTTCCTGCCCGAGCTCCTCGTGCGCTATAACGAGGCGGTCGAGAACGACGCGGCCCACCCGATCCTGTTGATCGGGGCGCTCATCCTCGACTTCCTGGCAATCCATCCCGTTGCCGACGGCAACGGTCGGCTGGCCCGCCTGCTGACCACACACACGCTGCTCCAGCGGGACTACGGTGTCTCGCGCTACGTCAGCATTGAGCAGCGGATGTTCGAAACGAGGGACGCGTACTACGACGCGCTGTACGCGGCGCAACGAAACTGGCACACAGGCGCGCACGACATCTGGCCGTGGATCGACTATCTCGTGGGCGTGCTCGAGGACGCCTACGACGATTTCGAGGCCAGGATCGCTGCACGACGAAGCCTGTCCTCCCTCTCGAAGCAGGGACAGGTTCGCCAGTACGTGCTGGAGCACGCCCCGCGCGTCTTCCGCCTGCGAGACGTTCGCGCCGCCCTCCCGGGCGTGAGTGATCCGACGATCAAGCTCGTGCTCGCACAGCTTCGACGGGACGGCTCGATCGAGCCCGCCGAGGCTGGAGCGAGCGGGCCGCGGGCCGCGTGGCGCCGAGCGTCCCCGTAGCCGCCCTCAGCGGCCCTTGGCGTAACCCGTGGCAGTGAGCTTGTCCCAGAGCGTCCCGGCGTTGTTGTTCTGGATGTGATCCATCATGTAGGCCTGTCCGACGTCGACCGGGCCGAACGCGTCGTCGAAGCGGACCCGGGCGATCGTTTCCTCGCGCGTCCAGCCCTTCGCCACCGCGTCGGCCACGGCGGCCTTCCACTGGAGCAGGACGGAGCGTTGCGTGTTGACGTACTTGATCGTCTGCACGGGACCATGGCCCGGGATCAGGTGGTCGACGTCGAGCTGGCGGATCCGCTCGAGCGCCTCGATCCACTGGTCGACGTTCGAGGTCATCAGCCACGTCTGGCACTCGCTGAAGATCGTGTCGCCGGTGAACACGACGCGCTCCTCCGGGACGTGGACCGCGAGCTGGCCGGGCGTGTGGCCGGGCGTCCACAGGCAGTGGAACGTGTGGTCGCCGACCTTGAGCGTCAGGTCGCCGGTGAAGACGACCGTGCCGCGGGGCAGCGCGGCGTAATAGTCGTCCCGATCAGGGAGGAGCGCCGCTCCGTCGGGGTCATCGGTGGGGATCGCCTCGAGCGCGTAGGCGAACGGGTCGAGCGCCGCGTTCGGATCCATGAAGATGTCGTACAGCGCCTGGTGGTTGACGACCTCGCCGGCGCCGCGGAACCACCAGTTGCCGAAGATGTGGTCGACGTGGTTCTCAGTGTTGATCAGGTAGCGGATGGGGCCGTGCGACTCGGCCTCCGCGCGCATCGCGACCGCGCGCGTCGGCAGCTGCGGCGTGTCGATCACGACGACGCCGTCAGAGGTGGTGACGAAACTCGGGTTGCAGCCGCGCAGCTTCGTCGTCGTGAAGATGTTCGGCGTGACGCGCTCGAGATCGAGGGTCCCTGCGGGCATGACGATGCGCTCCTTGATTACTGGGTCGCGGTGAGACCGCCGTCGATCCCGAGGACCTGGCCGGTCACGAACGATGCGGCGTCGGAACAGAAGAAGATCGCCGGGCCGACGAGGTCACGCGTCTCGCCCACGCGGCCGAGCGGAATCCGGCTGACGATGCCAGCCTTGAACGCCGGGTCCGCGAGCAGCATGGCCACCTGGGGCGTGTCGACGAACGTCGGCATGATGGCGTTGACGCGGATGTCGTACTTCGCCCACTCGGTCGCCCACTGCCGGGTCAGCGAGCTGATGGCGCCCTTGGCCGCCACGTACGCCGAGTAGCCGGCATTGATCCCGAGGTTGGCGCGCACGGACGAGATGTTGAGGATGCGTCCGCCCCTGCCCCGTTCGATCATCGCCCGGACCACAGCCTGGGTGGGCACGATCGTGCTTCGGACGTTCAACTCCATGATCCAGTCCCAGTCCGACCGCGGGTATTCCTCGGCGGGATGGAGGACCTTGCCGGCGCCCCCGCCGACCGCGTTGACCAGGATGTCGATTTGACCGAATCGCTCGAGAGTCTCCTGGACCATCCGCTCGCCGTCGGATTCGCTCGTCGCGTCGGCCGTGATCGCGAGGCCCTCGGATCCGGCCGCCGCAATCCGCTCGACAGTGGCATCGCATGTCTCGCGGGTCCGGCCGGCCACGGCGACCCGAGCCCCGGCACCGGCCAGCGCCTCGGCCAGTGCGGACCCGATGCCGCCTCCGCCGCCCGGGATGAGAGCGACTCGTCCCTCCAGGCTGAAGATGTCGAGTGGCCTCATCGTGCTCCTTCGGGCGATGGCCGCGGGACGTCCGCTTCGCGCGTTTGATCGATTATCGAGAATAGCCGAGCGGCGATACAGCGTCAACGCGCCCGCCCGCCCGAGACCCTCCGGCGCGGCGAGCCCGCTACTCGGTCGCGAGCGCCTTCTTCATCATCGCCAGCGACGCGTCCGGCCCCTTGAAGCCGACGAGGTACTCGAGCCTGATCGGCGCGAAGCACTCGTAGAAGACGACGTCCTCCTTGGTCAGCTGGCGAAAAGCGTGGACCCAGTCGGACGGGATGATCAGCAGCGACCCGGGACCGACCTCGGACTCCTCGTCTCCGACCCTGGCCCACAGCCGGCCCTGGACGACGAGCATGATCTGCTCCGCCGGGTGACTGTGGTCCGGGATGACCACGCCGCCCCGGTAGACGATGCGGGTCAGCATCGTCTTCTCGCCCGAGACCGCCTGCCGGAAGACGCCGGGGACGTATTCGACGGTGGGGAACTCGTCCCAGGTCGTGATCTGGCTCATGGGATCTCCTCTGGTCGATGCAGGGGCATTCAGGCGCGGGCGGCCGCGGCCTTCGCGTCGAGACCGCGGAGGATCTTCTCCGGCGTGACGGGCAGCTCGTCGATCCGGACGCCGGTCGCGTGGTAGATCGCATTGACGATCGCCGGGATCGGCGAGTTCGCGGTCATCTCACCGACGCCCTTGACGCCGTACGGACCGTTCGACGAGGGGAACTCGAGGACGACCGACTCGATGGCCGGCGTCTCGGTGATCCCGGGCATGAGGTACTCACTGAAGTCCTTCGGGTTGTGGTCCGGCGCGGGGTAGTAGGGCGCGGTCGTCTCGTACAGGGCGTGGGAGACCGCCATCCAGGCACCGCCGGCGATCTGGCCCTGGACCAGGGCCGGGTTCACCTGGCGGCCGACCTCGTAGGCGCTCCTGATGCTGAGGACGGCCACCACGCCCGTCTCGGTGTCGACCTCGACCTCCGCCACGGTGCAGGCGTGCGCCTCGGTCGAATTCGGGGTCCATCGCCCCGGTCTCCGGATCGACCGGGCTCCGCGGCTTCATGAAGCTGCCGCGGCCGGCGATCGTGCGGCCGTACTTGAACTGGGCGAGCGCGGCGATGTCGGCGATCTTCACGGACCTGGCCGGCACGCCCCTGACCATGAGATTGCCGTGGCCGTCGAGATCGATCTCGTCCGCGGACGCCTCGAGCTCCTCGGCCGCGACCTCGAGGAGCGCCTGCTTCGCCTCGAGCGCGGCCGCGATCACGGCGTTGCCCACCCGGTGGGTCGCTCTGCTGGCGAACGTGCCCATGTCGTGCGGCCCGGTATCGGTGTCGGCCGTGTCGACGACGATCTCCTCGAACGCCACGCCCATCGTCTCGGCGGCGATCTGGCCGATGACCGTCCGCAGCCCCTGCCCGAGGTCCGTGGCCGAGAGCGTCACGACGAACGAGCCGCTCGTCGTGGCGTGGATCAGGGCCTGGGACGGGTCCCCGCCGAGGTTCATCCCGGTCGGGTAGTTGACGGCGGCGATGCCGGTCCCACGCAGCTTGGCCATCGCTAGGAGCCTCCGTCCTGGGCGGCGCTGCGCGGCGCCGATGTCATCGCCTTGAACTCAGTCGGGCAGGTCGTGCCCGACGAGCGCCGCCGCGGCCTGCATCGTCTCGATCAGGGTCGCGTCCTCGGCCAGCTTTCCGGTGCGGCTTCACGTCGCCGTTGCGGTAGGCGTTGATGAAATGGATCGTCCACGGATCGACGCCGACGCGCTCCGCGATCTTGTCCATCTGGACCTCGAGGGCGAATGACGCCATCGTGATGCCGAAACCGCGCATCGCGCTGCTCGGCTGGCGGTTCGTGAAGACGCAGTACGCGTCGATCGAGACGTTCGGGATGTTGTACGGGCCGGCGGCATTCGCGGCGTGCTTCGTCAGGGCGTACGGGGTCTGGCGGCTGTACGCGCCCGAGTCCGCGTAGCTCGTCACCTTGCGGGCGATGATGCGGCCGTCGTTCATGACGCCGTCCTTCAGGTAGATCCGCCAGGCGCTCCGCGTCGAGCTGACCTGCATCTCCTCGGATCGGCTGTAGACGAACCGGACCGGCCGGTTCGTCAGCTTGGCGGCGAGGGTCGCGATCGGTTCGACGATGACATCGACCTTGCCGCCGAAGCCGCCGCCGACCGTCCCGCCGATGAAGTGGAGTTGGTTCCCCGGCATCTGCAGGATGATCGAGGTGTTGTCGAGGCTGAAGTAGAGCGCCTGGGTGTTCGTGTAGACGGTGTACCGGCCATTCGCCTCGGGCACCGCGATGCAGCCGGTGGTCTCGGTCGGGGCGTGCTCGATCGGGCTCGTGTTGTAGACGCCCTCGACGATGTGGTCGGCCTCCGCGAATGCCCGCTCGACGTCACCGAATCGGACACGCCGGCACGGGTGGCCTTCGTACATGAACGTGTTGTTTCCCCAATGGGTCACGATCGGGGCGCCCGGTTTGAGGGCCTCCTCGACGTCGAAGACGGCCGGCAGCTCCTCGAGGTCGAGCTGGACCTTCGAGACCGCGTCCATCGCGGCCTGCTCGGTCTCGGCGACGATCGCGATGATCGCCTCGCCCTTGAAGCGGACCCGGTCCTCCGCGAGGACGAACTCCTCTTCCGGCTCGACGCCGATGAGGCCCAGGATCGTGTAGCGGTTGTGCGGAACGTCCGCGCCGGTCAGGGCCCGGACGAACCCGGGCACGCGCTCCGCCTCCGTCAGGTCGATGCCGAGGATGCGGGCGTGGTGGAGCGGGCTGCGGACCATCTTGAGGTGGAGCATCCCGGGAAAGGAGCGGTCCGCCGTGAAGCGCGTCCGACCGGTCACGTGGCCGATCGCGTCGCTTCGCCCGACGGACTGGCCGACGACGTGCAGATCGCTTGTCATTGGGCCGCCTCTTCCTTGCTGCCGCGCACCGTCTCGACGGCCACCCCGATGGCCCGGACGATCGGCTGATACCCGGTGCAGCGGCAGATGTTGCCGGCCAGCGCCCCGGTGATGTCGTCCTCGCTCGGAGCCGGGACGTGGTCGAGCAGCGCCTTCGAGACCATGACCATGCCGGGCGTGCAGTAGCCGCACTGGAAGGCGCGGTTGTCGACGAATGCCTGCTGGATCGGATGGAGCCCCTCGGCCGGGGTGAGGCTCTCGAGCGTCGTGATGCGCCGGCCGGCAATATCCTCGACCGGCAGCAGGCAGGACATCATCGGCTCGCCGTCGACGAGCACCGTGCAACTGCCGCAGCCCCCCTGCCGGCAGCCGTCCTTCGCGGCCGTCAAGCCGAGCTGGTTGCGCAGCACGGACTGCAGCGTGGTCATCGGCCTGACCATGACCTCGACCTCGCGGCCGCCAAGGTCGAAGGAGACGATCGTCGACGCCATGCTAGTGACTCCCTGTTCCGGCGCCCGGCGCCAGCTGCTCGAGCGCCCGGCCGACGAAGAGCCCGACCATCCTCCGCCGATACCAGTCGGTGGCGATGCCGTCCGTGAAGGGCTCGCAGTCCTCGGCCGCCGCGACGGCGGCCGCAGCGACCGCCTCGCTGCCCAGGCTGCTTCCGGCCAGGACCCGCTCGGCCCGGCTCGCCCGGACGGGATGCGGACCCACCGCACCAAGCGCGATGCGCGCGTCGGACACATGCGCGCCGTCCCACGTGAGCCGGACGGCGACCGTCACGACCGACGGCGTGTTCGCGTGCTTGCGGCCGAACTTGAGGTAGGCGGTCGGCTCGCTCGTGATGGGGACGACGATGTCGACGAGCAACTCGTCGGGCGCCAGCTGGTTGGTCATGAACCCGGTGAAGAACTCGGCCAGCGGGACGACGCGCTCGCCCGTCGCGCTGGCCAGGGTCACGCTCGCATCGAGGGCGAGCAGCGCGACTGCCACGTCGCCGCCCGGCGGTGGGGTGAACAGGTTGCCGCCGACGGTCGCCATGTTCCGGATCGACCAGCTGGCTGTATTGCGGGCCGCCTCCGCAAGCATCGGGATCGACCGCTGCTCGAGCAGCTGCGTGAGGGTGGCGGTGGCTCCGATCCTGAGCGTGCCATCGACGGCCTCGAGCCCGTCGAGGCCGGCCATGCGCAGGCCCATCACCGTCTCGGGCAGCGAGAGGCCATCGTTGATCAGTGGCATGGCGACGGTTCCGCCGGCCATCACGAGCAACTCGGGGCCGTGCCTCGAAAGCAGATCGGCAGCCTCCTGCCGCGACCTGGGCAAGAAGTAGTTCCTGACTGTCACGATTGGATCTCCTTGGCGGCCTGGCGCCGGTCGTGTGCGACGCCCGTCGAGCGCTCGGCCCTGCAGTCGCACGTTCAGATTGTCGAGGCCCTGACCGATCAGCGAGCCCGCGACGCCCTCCACGAAGCGGGAATCGAGTCTCGCGAGCGGACCGCCGATCCGGGCAGTGCCCTCGTACTCCACCGTCGTCATGCCCGCGGCATCGGCGAGTCGAAACGACGCACGTCCCGGTGATCGTACCGAGCGCGCCGGTGACCTCGCCCTCGAGCTCCCCGGCGTCGGGTGCGTCGGCGCTCACCACCCGGACGACGGTTCGGTACGATCCCACGACACCCGGCAGCCGCAGCGAGATCCGGCCGCGGTATTCCCCGTCGCCGACCTGCTCGATCTCGCGGCAGCCGGGGATGACGGCGAGGAGCGTCGTCGGGTCGAAGATCGCCGCGAACACGTCAGCGCGAGGAGCATCCAGCGTGCGACTGCCCCGGATGTTCATGAGCCCTTGCCGGCGGCCACGGCCGGCACATGTCTCGTCCGTGCCGATCGCGGACCTGAGGCGTTCCTCGACGTGATCGAGATGTTCCAGCATGGCTCGCTCCGCCGCGTCCGGGTCGTGCGCGCGGAGCGCCTCGAGAAGCCGGCGGTGATCGCTGAGCGCGGCCGCCCGGACGTGCGGGCTGCCGCCGGTTCGTTGCCGGCTGACCCGGCCCAGGGTGCTGACGATGTTCATGAACTGCAGGAGCAGGAAGTTCCCGGCAGCCGCGCACACTCGCGGTGTGCAGCGCGATGTCCAGCTCGCTGAATCGCTCGGGGTCGTCGATGCTGTCCGCGAGCGAAGCCACGAGCGTCTCGAGGTCTCGCGATCCCGGCCTCGGTCACCCGGAGCGCGGCGAGACGGACGTTGCCTGCTTCGACGATCCGCCGGGCCTCGACCAGCTGGACGAGGGCGACACCGTCCTTGGCGAACACCAGGTCGAGGTGGGAGATCAGCTGCTTGGGCTCGAGGGACGTGATGTAGGTTCCGTCGCCCTGGCGAATGTCAACCACCCGCATGATCGCCAGGGCCCGGAGCGCTTCGCGCACGACGGGTCGGCTGACGTTCATCATCCGGGCGAGGTTGCGCTCGGCGGGAAGCTTGTCCCCCGGCCGCAGCTCCTGCTCCTTGATCTGCGTCAGCAGGCGGTTGGCGATCTCCTCCGGCAGCGTGCTCCGCGAGATGACCGAGAACCGACTTTCGAGGGTCGCTTTCGCGTCGTCATCGTCGCCGTTGGCAGGCCGACGTTCTCGTTCCACCGGGCTTGCGCTCCTCGCATTCGAGTCCGGCCATCGTAGAGGGTGACTGGTATAGTGGTCAACTGGTAAGACCAATTTCAATGGGAGGCATGCCTTGATCGAGCGACACATCACCTTCAATGTCCGGCCGGAACGGACCGAGGCCTTCGAACGGTTCTTCGCCGACGAGTACAGGCCGGCAATGGCGAAGTCGCCGGGGTTCGTCAAGGTGGAGCTCCTCAGGGAGGCGGACAGCGCGACCCGCTACCAGATGGTCCTCCGCTTCGCGGATGCCGAGAGCGCCGCCGGCTGGCGGACCTCGGAGGTCCATGTGGCGCTCCAGCCCGCCCTCGTCGCCCTGTACGTCGACAACGACATCCAGGGCTACGAGGTGATCGGCTGAGGGTCGCGACACGACCCGGGGATCTCACGACCACGATTGGCGTGACGCAGACAGGGAGGACGTGGCGATGAAGCCGCCGACGGTGTTCCTGGGCGAGATGACCAACCCGGAGGTCGAGGCGTTCCTCGCGGGCAACCAGACCGTCATCGTGCCGACGGGCTCGACCGAGCAGCACGGTCCCCATGGGCCGCTCCTGACCGACGTCCTGATCCCGCAGGAGGTCGCCCGCCGCGTGGCGCCGCAGGTCGGTGCCCTCGTCGCGCCTCCGATCAACTACGCCCTCTCGTATCCGCACGTGGGGTTCACCGGCGTCGTGCACGTCCGGATCCCGACGTTCATGGCGCTGATCGAGGACGTCTGTGTCTCCCTCGCGAGCGCGGGGTTCCGGCGGATCGTGTTCCTCAACGGCCACTACGACAACACGTACGCGATCGCCTATGCCTGCGCGAACGCGGCCGACCGGATGCCCGCCGGCGTCCGCGCCTTCCCGATCAACTACTGGGACGGCATGACAGCGGCGGAGGCGGCGGAGTTCTTCGACCCGTCGAACGGTCTCCACGCGAACCGGGGAGAGACGTCGGCGGTGCTCGCCATCAACCCGGACTTGGTGGATATGGACCGGGCGAACGTCGAGTTCCCGCCGTTTCCGGAGGTCACGAGCCCCGCCCCGGTTCACACCGCATTCTTCTTCTCCGCTCCCGGTTCAGTCCATCGGGCCACGCGCTCGGGCACGTGGGGCGACGCTCGGCAGGCGACGGCGGAGTTCGGCGAGCGCTACCTCGCGGTCGTCGTCGGGATCCACGATCCGCATGCTCGACGACATCGAGCGGACGTTCGAGGCGATGCCGCCGCGCTGACGGTCAGCGAGCCTCGCCTCGAACCAGGTACCAGCGCGCATGACGCGGCGGACCCGGAGGTCAGGGTCGAGCTCCACGAGATCGGCGCGCTGGCCGGCGCGCGATCCGGCCACGGTCGGTGATGCCGAGCAGCGCGAGCGGGTTGCGGCTGGCGGCCGCGACGGCGGCCGGCAGCGGGACGCCGGATGCCACGAGATTGCGGACCGCCGCTGTCCAGCGCGATGACCGACCCGGCAAGCGTCGCCGTCCCGGCAAGGGTGGCGCGGTCTCCGACGACCTCCACATCGAGGCCGCCGAGCCTCCCGCGCCCGTCGCCCATGCCGGCGAGTGCGATCGAATCGCTGACGAGGAGCAGTCGGTCCGGCGGCTTCAGCCGCGTGATCAACGGCCACAGCGCGGGATGGACGTGGATACCGTCGGCGATGAGCTCGACGTAAGACGCGTCGTCGAGCAGGGCGGCCACGGCAACGCCGGGCGCTCGGTGGTCGACGCCGGTCATCGCGTTGAAGAGGTGGGTCGTGGACGTCCCCCCGGCGTCGTATCCGGCACGCGCCTCGTCGAAGGTCGCCGCCGAGTGACCGATCGAGATCGCGACGCCGCGATCATGGAGCCAGCGGATCAGGTCGGTCGCGCCTGCCAGCTCGGGGGCGATCGTGATCACGCGGAGCCCGTCGACGAGCCCCTCGAGCACCTGGCGCGAGGCGTCGGCCGGGACCTGGAGGTGGGCGGGATCGTGCGCACCGCGCCGGCCGGGGGCGAGGAACGGGCCCTCCAGGTTGAATCCCGAGCGGCTCCGCCCCGTCGGCGGGTGCAGCCGGCGGCCACGCCCGGACGCTCTCGGCGAAGGCGACGAGCTCGCCGAGTGGCGCGGTCACGGCCGTCGGCAGGAACGAGGTGACCCCGTGGCTGAGCAGGTGCCTGGCCATCCCGTCGAGCGCCTCGCCACCCCCCATGGCGTCGTGGCCACCCCCGCCGTGGACGTGGACGTCGACGAAGCCGGGGGCGATGAATGGACCGTCCGGCCCTGACCGCCGGCGAGTGCCGGACGGCGCATCGGGCTCCACGGCGACGATCAGCCCGTCCTCGATCACGATCCGGCCCGCCGTCACCCGGTCCTCGAGGACCAGCCGACCTTCGACCGTGGCCGGCTCTGCCGTCACCCGTCTCCCGGCGACGGCGCGCCGTCGCGGGCCTCGACCTCGAACTGGACCTCGAGGGCGTAGCGGTCCGCCGGGTAGACGGATTCGGTCGCCTCGATCGGGCGGCCGTCGGGCTCGACGATGACCCGCGCTCGACGAGCAGCGGACTGCCCTGGCGCGTCCCGAGCAGGCGCGCCTCCTCGGCCGTCGCCGCCACCGCGGAGATCGTGCCCGTCCCGCGGGACAGGCTGAACCCCGCCCGGCCGAGCGCTTCATGGAGCGAGCCGTTCGCGAGATCCGCGGCCATGACCGCCTCGGCGGAGGCGCCGATCAGGATGGCCGTCTCGACGGCGATGGGCTCGCCGTCCGCCAGCCGCAGCCGGCGCAGGTGGACGACCGGCTGGTGGGCCGGAATCCCCAGGCTGGCGGCCTCGGCGGTCGAGGACGGGCGGATGACGCGGATCAGGACCCGCGAGCTCGGAAGGCGCCCGGCCCGAAGCATCTCCTGGCTGAACGTCATGAGGCGGTTGGCCCGTCGGTGCGCGGGAGGGTCGGCAACGAAGCTGCCCGCGTCCCGGCTCCCGCCTGATCAGGCCATCCTCGGCGAGGCGCTGCATGGCGTTCCGCGCCGTCATCCGGCTGACCCCGAACTCGGCGCACAGCTCGGCGTCGGACGGCAGCCGCTCGCCGGGCCGCAGCGTCGAGATCCGCTCGCGCAGAACCCGCTCGATCTGGCGGTACTGCGGCTGGTAGGTCGGTCTCGATCATCGCGCACCGGCGGCAGGGACCGCGGCTCCGGGGTGCCGCTCCGCCGCCTCCGCGCCGTGGATGGCCGCCCCGATCGCTCCCGCCCACGTCCCGAGCTCGGCCGTCACGATCTCGACCTCGTCGAGGGTGGTTGTCCGGACGCGCCGCCGCAGCTCGTGCGCGGATCGGGTCCAGCAACAGATCGGCGGCGGCGGCAGATCCCGCCGCCGATCACGATCCGGTCCGGCGAGACGACGGTGACCATGTTCGCGATGCCGATCCCGAGATAGCGCCCGACCTGCGGCGAGCCCTCCGTGCCCGGACGTCGCCTGCCCGTGCCCGCGCGACAGCTTCCTCGGCGGTCGGCGGTCCCGCAGGCGGCGGCGATCTGGTCGGCACGGGCGAACGCCTCCAGGCAGCCGCGGTTCCCGCAGCCGCACCACGGCCCGTCCGGGTCGATCGTCTGGTGCCCGATCTCGCCGGCCGTCCCGTCATGGCCCTGGTGGACGTGGCCATCCACCGCGATCACGCCCCCGACCCCGTCCCGAGCGTGAGCCCGATCATCGAGCGATGCACCGCGCCCGGCCCCGAGGCGCAGCTCGGCGAGGCCGAACGCCCGCGCGTCGTTGATCAGGCAATGCCGGCAGCCCCAGCGCCGCCGCCGACGGGGCCGGCAACCGGCACGCCGGGCCAGCCTCCGGGGAAGTTGACCAGGAACCGGGTCGTTCCGGCGGCCGGGTCGTAGAGGCCGGGAACGCCGATCCCGACCGACGAGACCCCCGGGCAGCGGCCGATCGCCTCGGCGCCGACCGTCGGCGAGGCGCGCCACGACGGCGTCCGGGCCGTCCGCGGTCGGCGTCGTGACCTGGTCCCGGTCGAGCGACCGTCCAGTCGTCGCCGTCGCGCTCGACGACCACCCACTTGATGTTCGTGCCCCCGAGGTCGAGGCCGAGGTGACGGCTGCCGGGCCGACGATCGCTTCACGTCCATCAGGTCTCGCCGGTGACCCGGGTGTACGCGGCGGCGACGACGACGATGATCGACCCGAACAGGATCTGCCGCACGGCTTCGGGGAACCCGAGGGCCGACAGGAGCGAGGTCAGGACCGTCAGGATCAGGGCGCCCACGATCGTGCCGGCGAAGCCGCCACGGCCGCCCATGATCGACGTCCCGCCGATCACCGCCGCCGCGACCGACGGCAGGACCGCGGTATCGACGAGCGACACGCTGGCGACGTTCGTGAGGCCGGAGTACGAGGAATCCGGCGATGGCCGCGAGGATCGCCGAGATCATGTACAGCACGATCAGGACCTGCCACGCCCGGGCTCCCGACAGGCGGGAGGCGACCGGGTTGTCGCCGATCGCGTACAGCAGCCGGCCATAGCCGGTGCGCCGCAGAAGCAGCAGGATGAGTGCCGCGATCGGGCACGAAGACGAGAAGGCTGTTGGGCAGCACGGTGAGGACCGTGCCGGAACCCAGCGTCAGCGCAGCACCGCCGGCACGCCCGCCCCGGTCTGGACCATGACGAGCTGCCAGACGTTGGCCAGGCCCAGGACGACGAGGCTCATGCCCAGGGTCATGATCAGCGGGTGGACCCGGAACACGCCGACGCCGACGCCTGTCAGGAACCCGGCGAGGGCGCGCGATGGCAAGGGCCACGATCAGGGCAACCGCCAGGCCCTGGCCGCCGACGAGGGTCGCGACCACGAACCCGCTCATCGAGGCGACCGCGCCGACGGAAAGGTCGATGCCGCCGGTCAGGAACGTCAGGGTCTGGCACGCCGCGAGGAGCGCGAGCGGGATGGCGGCCCGCAGCGTGACGCCGACCCAGCCCGGGTTGACGACGTCCGGCTTGAGCGAGCCCATGTCAGGGCGACCAGCAGTGCGAGCAGGCCGATGAGCGGGATGAGCGGGCGGTCCCGGAACACGCCTCGCCAGGCGGAGTCGCGTGAGACAGGGCGGCCGCGAGCGTTCGAGGTGCCGGCGACGCCGCTCATGCGCGTGCCCGCCGGATCTGGAGGAGGCTGCCGATCATGACGACGCCGATGAGGATGAGCCCCTGGACGACGACCGCCAGGTTCGTGTTGACGTTGAGGAACGTCATGTCCGTTCGGATGAGCTGGAGGATCATGACCGCGACGAGCGCGCCGAACACGCCGCCCCGGCCGCCGGCGAGGCTGACCCCGCCGAGGACGACCGCGGCCACGCTCATCAGCGTGTATGGCCCGGGCACGGGCGTCCCGATCCCGGTGCTCGCGGTGAGCGACAGGCCGCCGAGCGCGGCGAACAGGCCGGTCAGGACGTAGGCGAGAATCCGCGTCCGGCCGACGGGCACGCCGCTCCGGAACGCCGCCAGGCGGTTGCTGCCGATCGCGTAGATGGACAGGCCCAGCCGGGACCTGCGCAAGGGGATCCAGATCAGGGCGACGACGACGATCAGGGCAACCGCCGCCTTCGGGATCCACTCGTTGCCGAGCGACCCGCTGACCAGCTCCTTGAGCCACTTGGCCGAACCACCGCCGGGCGTCTTGAGGACGAGCAGCGCCGCGCCGGCCCAGACGAACGACATCGCGAGCGTGACGACGATGTCCGGCACGCGCGTCAGGACGACGAGGCCGCCGTTGATCGCGCCGAGGACCAGCCCGAGGACGAGCACCCCGGCGACGACCGCCACGCCGAATTCCTCGGGCTGGCCCTTCATCAGGGTGGCCGAGACCACGCTGGTCAGCGCCATCATCGCGCCGACGGACAGGTCGATCCCGCCCGAGATGACGACGATGGCCTGGCCGACGGCCGCGAGGGCGAGGGGCAGGACGGAGATCGCGAGGCCCTGGACGCCGGTGACGCCGTAGGTCGGCTGGATCAGCTTGGTGAAGACGAGGAGGAGCGCGAGGAACGCGATCAGTCCGAGCGTCCACGCGTTCTGCCGTGCGGCGGATTCGAACGGCACCGTGCGGCCGCGGGCGACGGGTGCCGTCGTGGCGCTCACCGGTCACCCTCCGGCTGGTTGGCCTCGACTGCCTCCGCCGCGACTGCCTCGGCCACCGCCAGCTCGGGGATCACAGCGTCGGACTTGAGGTTGTAGGCGGCCCTCAGCAGCGCGGGCTCATCGGCGTCCGCGACCCCGATCTCCGCGACGACCCGGCCGCCGAAGATCACGATCGCCCGGTCGCAGACAAGCTGGACCTCCTTCAGCTCCGACGTATACAACAGGACGGCGGCACCGGCATCGGCGAGGTCGCGGAGCAGGACGTAGATCTGCTGCTTCGTGCGGATGTCGATGCCGCGGGTCGGGTCGAAGCAGAGCATCGTGCGCACGCCGCCCGCAACCCAGCGGGCAATCGTCACCTTCTGCTGGTTGCCGCCCGAGAGCCGCCGGACCTCGCCCTGCGCACGGGTGTCGATCTGCAGCGTCTCGATCCCGCCCGCGACCTTCTTCCGCTCGTCGCTCGTGTTGATCGAGTCCCCACCGGCGCAGGCTCGTGGTGAAGGGCAGGGCGATGTTCTCGCGGACGGAGCGCTGCATCAGCAGGGCCTCGGCGCGGTCCGCCGGGACGTAGACGAGTCCCGCCCGGATCGCGTCGGCGGGGTGGTGGAACGACACGGGCGTGCCATCGACCAGGAGCTCGCCCCCGCGCGGCCGCTCGGAGCCGGCCAGGATGTCGAACAGCTCGTCCTGGCCCTGGCCCTCGAGGGCGACGACGCCGAGGACCTCGCCCGCGTACAGGTCGAACGACACGTCGTCGAGCTTCGTCCCGGCGCTGAGGCGACGAGCGGTGAGGCGCGGTTTCGTGCCCGGGTCGCGCGCACCCGCGGCCGTCCGGCCTGCAACCGCCGGCATCTCCCCGACGGCCTGGCCGAGCATGAGCTCGACGATCCGCTCCTCGGAGCCGTGGGTGACGTCCACGACACCGACCGTCTCGCCCTCGCGCAGCACGGTGGCCCGGTCGCAGACGGCGGCAATCTCGATCATCCGGTGGGAAATGAAGATCACGGAGCGGTCGCCGCCTCGCCCGCGTGCGATGACTTCGAGGACGCGCTCGGTGAGGTTCGCCGGTAGCGCCGCGGTCATCTCGTCGAGCATCAGCACGTCGGGCTCGCTGGCGAGGGCGCGGGCGAGGTCGATGATCCGGAGCGAGGCCAGCGGCACGCGCCGCGCCAGGCTCGACAGGTCGAGGGCCTCGAGGCCCAGCTCGTGGATCCATTGGCGGAACGGCTCGAGCGGCGTCTCGGTCAGCCGCAGGTTGGAGCGGATGTCCAGGTCCGGGATGAGAGCGGGCTCCTGGTAGACGGAGACGAGGCCGCCGCGCCGCGCCTCGCCCGGGGAGTGGACGCTGCGCCGCCGGCCGCGCACCTCGATGGTCCCGCTGTCGGGCCGGACGGCGCCCGTCAGGATCTTGACGAGCGTGCTCTTGCCGGCGCCGTTCGCGCCCATCAAGGCGTGGACCTCGCCGGGGCGAAGCGGCCAGCGACGCGGACTTGAGCGCCACGACAGCGCCGTAGGTCTTGGAGATGCCCGTGGCCTCGAGCAGGAGGTCGGTGGTGGTCTGGGTCATCGGTCCGGTCGATGGAGGGGATGCGCGAGGGGATGCCGGCAACCGGCAACCCCTCGCAGGTCGACCAGGGGAGGTCTACTCGCCCGGGCCCTTGCAGGCAACGGCCTGCTCGGGGGTGTACGTGGTGTACCCCTCGATCTGGAGACCGAGCGGCCAGAGCGGATCGAGACCGTCGACCTGCCAGGACTTGAGCAGTGTCTTGCCCGCGTCGGTCGTGTTGTCGGCGACGACCGGCTTCAGGAGGACGGTGTTCGGCTGGCTGGCCGACGGATCGGTCGCAATCGTCTCGCCGTTCAGGAGCTTGACGGCCAGGGCCACGCCTGCGCCGCCGACGGCGGCAGTGTTGGTGACGGCCGCGCCCTCGAGGTCCGGCGATAGCCGGTCGGATCGAGCAGCTGCTTGACGAATGCGCCCAGGTCGGCGCCGACGATCGGCACGTGGGTCTTGTTGGCGCCCTTGACGGCGTCAACGACCTGCGAGTCCATGCCCGACGTCCAGATGCCCTGGATCGTGTCGTACTGGCCGCTGGCGATGAAGTCGTTGATCAGGGTCGTGGTGGTCGCAGGATCCCAACCGGTGGCGACGCCATCGGCGTTCGGGACGATCTTGATGTTCGGATAGTCCTTGAGGACTTCCTTGAAGCCCTTGTCGCGGTCGGTGTCGGCCGGAGCGCCGGCGGCGCCACGCATGTAGTACACGGTGCCCGTGCCGCCGAGCTTGTCGAACAGCCACTTGGCGCCGAGCTTCGCGTACTCGATCTGGTTGTTGTAGAGGTTGTAGGTGTCCGGATCGGTGACGTAGCCGTCGACCGAGATCGTCTTGATGCCGGCCGCCTTGGCCTCGGCGAGGGCCGGGTTGAGGGCCGCAGGATCGTTCGGGTTGAAGACGATCGCGTCGACGCCCTTGGCGATCAGGTCACGGAGGTCCTGGAGCTGGCCGGCCGCGTCGGTGACGCGGTGGATGGTCGTGAGCTCGGAGACCTGGCCGGAAGCCAGGGCCTGGGCCTTGGCCGTGCAGACCTGCTCTTCGCGGAAGCCGTTGCCGACGGCGGCACCGTTCGAGTACCCGATCTTGTACGTCTTGGCCGGCGTGGAGGCCCCGGGCTGGGACGCCCCGCTGGTCGGCGCATTCGTTGCCCCTGTGCTTGAGCATGCAGCCGCGAACAGCACGACCATCGCCAGACCTGCCATGACTCGTGTGCGAGTCGATCTCTGGATCATTCGTTCTCCTCCTGGTGCGAACGACGCGCCGATCTGGCCGCGCCGGCCACTGTGACTGTCCCCGTCGTCGGGTGCCGATCAATACGGTCTATTGATCCACCTCCTGCGCGCGGCCCTCGCCGCCATCATTCCTCCCGCTGATGGCGCGCGCGATCCTCCGCGCGTGCTCTCGATAGGCATCGTCAAACAACGCCCGCGAGCGATCGGCGCCTACGACCGAGGCCCGGGTAATGACCGATGGCATCGCGTCGCGCTCGACGAGCAGCTCGGCGGTGCGAACCTTGATGGAATTGACGACCGCCACGGCCGCGATCGTACTGCCCGGCCCGACGGGGGTATCGAGGCCGTCGATCGTGACCAGGGCGTCGGCCGCCGGCGTGCACAGGTCGATGACCAGGTCGGCCTCGTCGAGCAGACGGCTGCCGACGATCGGGCTGGGGAGATCGGACATGGACTGCGCGATCGATGTGACCGCGATCACCCGGATCCCGCGCCGGCGCGCGCCACGGGCCATCTCGACCGGAACGGCCGACAGCCCCCCGGCCGAGAAGACGATCATCACGTCCTTCGGGCCGAACGTGAAGTTCGACAGGATGACCTCGGCCAGGCCGGGGACACGCTCGATGAACATCGCCTGGCGCTGGCCGTTGGCGCCGACCACCTGGGTGTGGAAGGTCATCGACAGCTCGACCATCGGGTTGAAGCCGGGATACGAGCCGTAGCGGGGGAACATCTCCTCGACCGGGATTCGCGAGTGGCCGGTTCCGAACAGGTGTACCAGGCCGTCGCCGGCGATCGCATCGGCGCACCAGGCGGCGGCAGTCTCGATGGCCGCGCCCTGGGTCGTCGCGACCAGCTCGAGGAGGGCCGCCGCCTCGGCCATCCACGGGACCGGTCGCGTCGCCGGCATTGTCATCAGTAGGTGCCGGCGTCGGCGGTGGCCGGCGTCGCCGGCCCGGAGCCGGCCTTGCGTGCCCGGAAGTCGTCGATGATCGCCTTCGTCGCGGTCGCCCCGATCCGGGTCGTGCCGAGCGCCATGACCTCGAGCAGCGCATCGAGCGTCCGAACGCCGCCGGCCGCCTTGACCTGGACGTGGGGCGATGTGTTCGCCCGCATCAGGCGGAGGTCGTCGTGCGTCGCGCCGCTCGGGGCGAACCCGGTCGAGGTCTTGACGAAGTCGGCGCCGGCCGCCTCCGCCAGGCGGCAGGCCCGGATCTTCTCGGCGTCGGTCAGGTAGGCGTTCTCGAAGATGACCTTGACGATTGCGCCGGCAGCATGGGCGACATCGACAACCGCCGCGATATCGGCCTCGACGTCGTCGTCGCGACCGGACTTGAGCGCCCCGATCTGGATGACCATGTCCAGCTCCGTCGCTCCGTCGGCCAGCGCCTGGCGGGCCTCGAAGACCTTGGTCGCGGTCAGGTGGTTGCCATGCGGAAAGCCGATCACGGTGCCGACCGCAACGTCGGTCCCGTCGAGGATCGCCCTCGCCCGGCGGACGTCTGCCGGTCGCACGCAGACCGACGCGACGTCGTACTCGGCGGCAAGCCTGCAGCCGTCCTCGACGAAGGCATCGTCGAGCTCCGGACGGAGCAGCGAGTGGTCGATGGTCTTAGCGATGTCGCGCTCGGTCAGGTCGTCAATGTTCAGCATGGTTTCTCCGAACCGGCACCCTCAGCGGGAAGCTGGTGCTCGCCCACCGAAGTCCGAGGCGACGCTCCTGCCAGCCATCGGCCTGAGGTTTCATGTCAGTCACTTGATATACGGCCGCAGAACGTCCCGTGCGAGGAGGAAACCGCGCTTGACAAGGTCGTCGGTCTTCTCGAAGTCACGGTCCTCGTGCTCGACGATGACATCGCCGTCATAGCCGGCCCGCCAGAGGGCGGCGAAGAGGACGCCCCAGTCCACGTCCCCGAGGCCGGGCAGGCGAGGGATCTGCCAGCCCATCCCCAGGGAGAAGACGCCGCGCTCATAGAGGCCTTCGCGGTCGATCGTCAGGTCCTTGGCCTGGACGTGGAGGATGTGCGGCCCGAACTCCCGGATGAAGCGCGGGATGTCGATCATCTGGAGGATCAGGTGCGACGGATCGAAGTTGAGCCCGATCGTCTCGCCCCACTGCTCGAGGATCCGGCGCCAGATCCGCGGTGTCGTGGCCAGGTTGTGCCCGCCCGGCCACTCGTCGTCGCTGAAGAGCATCGGGCAGTTCTCGATCGTGATCTTCCGGCCGTGGTCCCGGGCAAACGAGACGATGTCCGGCCAGACCCGCAGCGCCTCGTCCCAGTTCGCATCCTGGGTCTTCGCGGCGTCCGCGCCCATGAACGTGTTGACGAACGGGACGCCCATCATCTCGGCCGCGGTGATGACGTGCCTGAGGTGGCCGATGACCATCTCGCGATGGGCTGGATCCGGGTGGAGCGGGTTCGGGTAGTAGCCCAGGCCGGAGATCGCCAGCCCGGCCGCCGTGATCTCGCCGACGATCTCGGTGGCCTGAGACGGCGTGAGATTCGCGACGTCGATGTGCGACGTCCCGGCGTAGCGCCGGCTCGGGCCCGCCGACTGCGGCCAGCAGGCGATCTCGATGCTCTCGAAGCCGTTCGCCGCCGTCCAGCGGGCGACCTCCATCAGGGGCGTGCTCGGGAACGGGGCGGTCAGCAGGCCGAGTCTCATCGGGGAACCTCCGACAGCGCCGGCGTTGTGGACGCGGAGCCGGCCGCCTGATCCGATCGGTCGACGTCGACCCAGCGAGAGGTTCGGGCGCTCTCGGCGATCGCGTCGTTGACGAGCATCTCGTCGTGCCCCGCGGCGAAGGTCGAGTAAGGCGGGTCGGCGTTCGGACGGCCGAGCGCGACGTCCGCGTAGATCGCTCGGAAGAGCGCGCCGAACGTGTCGCCGAAGCCCTCGACGTGGCCGCCGGGAAGGGCCGCGGCGGCTCGACCCGCGGCGCCCATGAGGGCCGGGTTCCGGAGGAGCAGCTCGTTGGGCCGGTCGCGGTGGCCGATCCAGAGGTGGTCCGGCGTCTCCGAGTCCCATGCAGCGGCCGCCTGCGAGCCGTCGATCTCCCACTGGAGGGAGTTCTTGCGACCCGGGCTGATCTGCGACACCGCAACTGACCCGCGGGCGCCGTTCGCGAAGCGCAGGAGGATCGTCGCGGCGTCCTCGGTGCCTATGGGGCGCGCGACCGCATCGGCGGAGCGCTCAGTCGAGAACGTCTCCACCGGACCCGTCGGCTCGTGGCGGACGTCGATGAACGTCGCAAGATCGGCCATGACCGACACGATCGGTTGGCCGGTGACGAACGCCATCAGGTCCAGCCAGTGCGAGCCGATGTCGCCGACCGCCCGCAGCGCCCCGCCCTTGCCGGGCTCCAGCCGCCAGTTCCAGTCGGTGTCGTGGAGGAGCCAGTCCTGGAAGTAGTGACCGGTCACGAAACGCACGTCGCCCAACTCGCCGCCGGCGACCACCTCGCGGACATGCTGGAGGAGCGGGTAGAAGCGGATGTTGAAGTTGACCGCATTGACCCTGCCGGACACCGCCGCCTGGCGAACGAGTCCCGCGGACTCCGCGGCGGTCAACGCGAGCGGCTTCTCGCAGACGACGTGCCTGCCGGCCGCGAGGATCGCCGACGACTGCGGGACGTGGAGGTGGTTCGGCGACGTGACGTGGACGACGTCGACGGACGGATCGGCGAGGACCTCGTCGAGGGAGCCGTAGGCACGGGGGACGTTGAGTGCCTCCGCCCGCGCCACGCCGCGCTCCGGCGTGCTGCCAAGGATGCCCCGAACGTTCACGCCGATCCGCCGTAGCGCCTCGACGTGGACGGTGCCGATGAATCCGGTACCGATGACAGCGGCACCGATGTCGGCGAGTCTTGTCATCCGGCTCCGATTTCGGGTGGGGGACGTGTGCCGTTCAGGCGACGGCAAATGTCTAGACGATCTAGAGCGGCGTCGATCCTATCTTGCGCGTCGGCGCGCGGTCAAGGGTTCTTTGGCTGGCTTGCATCATACTTTGGCGCGTCAAGCGCAAAAGGTGCCTGGCGCGTGCCGCGGCCGATATGATCGAGGGACATGACAGGTCAACTCTCGGATGAAGCTCTCGACGCGCTCGTCGTCGTCCTCGACGAGGTCCGCCTCGGGCGCTCGCGATCACGCTCGGAGCTGGTCGCGCGAACGGGCCTTGGCCGCGCCATCGTCGCCCAGCGCGTCGGCGAGCTCCTGTCGCGCGGCCTCGTGATCGAGGGTGATGTCGGACCGAGTACGGGTGGGCGCCCACCGCGTCAGCTCGCGTTCCGGGCGGCCGCCGGCCACATCCTCGTCGCCGACCTCGGGGCCACCAGCATCGACGTGGCCGTGACGGACCTCGACGGGCGGATTCTCGGTCACCACGACGAGCCCGCCCGGATCGAGGCGGGCCCGGAACCGTGTCTCGACCGGGTGGACGAGCTGTTCGACCTGTTGCTCCGGACGACCCAGGCCGTGCCCGGTCCGCTCTGGGGGGTCGGGATCGCAGTGCCCGGTCCGGTCGAGTTCCGGACCGGCCGCCCGATCTCGCCACCGATCATGCCGGGCTGGGATGGCTACCCGATCCGCGATCGCTTCGCGGCGCGCTACCGGGCGCCCGTCTGGGTCGACAACGACGTCAATGTCCTTGCCCTCGGCGAGTGGCACTCGGGCGTCGCGGCCGGCCACGACGACGTGGTCGTCGTCAAGATCGGAACGGGCATCGGGGCCGGGATCATCAGCGGCGGTCGGCTCCACCGCGGGGCGCAGGGCAGTGCCGGCGACGTGGGCCACATCCAGATCGTCGACGACCCCGCGGTCATCTGCCGCTGCGGCAACGTCGGCTGCCTCGAGGCTCTTGCCGGAGGCGAGGCGATCGGACGGGCCGGCGAGGCCGCTGCGCTCGACGGCCGGAGCCCGCGCCTGCGGACTGCGCTCGACCAGCGGGGGTCGGTCACGGCCGAAGACGTCGCCCGTGCGGCGTCGAACGGCGATGCCGCCGGCGTCGCCCTCATCCAGGCCGCCGGCCGGCGGGTCGGATCCATGCTCGCGAGCGTCGTCAACTTCTTCAACCCGTCACTGATCGTCATCGGCGGCGGCGTGGCGAACAGCCCGGACCTCCTGCTGGCCGCGATCCGGGAGACCATCTACCGCCGCTCGCTCGCCCTCGCCACCCGCGACCTGTTGATCCAGCGCTCGTCGCTCGGCGGCCTGGCCGGCGTGATCGGCGCCTCGTCGATGGTCGTCGACCAGCTCTTCTCGCGTGACGCGATCGGTGCGTGGCTCGCGGAAGGCGACCCGTCAGGCGTTCCGGAGGTTGCCCTGGCCGGCTCGGCATGAGGCCCTGAACCTGGTCGCCGCTCAGCCGCCGCCCCGTCGCCCGGCTGCTCGCCGCTCAGCCGCCGCTCAGCCGCCCCTTCGCCAGCCGCCGCTCAGCCGCCCCTTCGCCAGCCGCCCCGTCGCCGCCCGCGCTCGCAACACCCACCGGCGCGCCGCCGCCCGTCCGCCGCCCGTCCGCCGTCCCGCCGCCGCGCCAGCCGCTCCGTCGCCAGCCGCCCCGTCGCCAGCCGCCCCGCCAGGCAAGTTAGCCAAACGTGCACCCGATGACCGTGCGGTCTCAGTCGGTCAACGCAACGACCCTGGCGAGTGCCTCTGATGGTTTCATCCAACCGAGCGTCTGTCGAGGTCGTCCGTTGAGCTGACGGGCGACGGCATCGAGCTCGGCCTGGGAGTGGACCGACAGGTCGGTGCCCTTGGGGAAGTACTGGCGCAGTAGGCCGTTGGTGTTCTCGTTGCTGCCCCGCTGCCAGGGGCTGTGCGGATCGCAGAAGTAGACGGCCACGCCCGTCTCGACGGTGAACCGCACGTGCTCGGCCATCTCCTTGCCGCGATCCCAGGTGAGACTCCGGCGGAGCTCGCTCGGCAGGCTGAGGATGCGGGCCGCAAGGGCGGTCCTCACCGCCTCGGCCGTCCGGCCATGGGGCAGCGCGACGAGCATGACGAAGCGGGTCTGGCGCTCGACGAGGGTGCCGATCGCCGAGCGGGTGCCCTTGCCGATGATGAGGTCGCCCTCCCAGTGCCCGGGCACCGCCCGGTCCTCAACCTCCGCCGGACGCTCGCTCAGCAGGACCATGCCCCGCAGCTCACCGGAGGGCTTGGCCCGGCCGGCCGGGCGACGGAGGGCGCGCCCGCTGCGCAGGCAGCGGTGGAGCTCGGCCCGCAGCGCGCCTCGGCCCTGCACGAACAGCGACTGGTAGATCGTCTCGTGGGACACCCACATCTCCTGATCGTCAGGATGATCCTGCCGCAGCTGCCAGGCGATCTGCTGGGGCGACCAACGATCGAGCAGGAGCCGCTCGACTGCCCGCCGCAGGCGCGGGTTGGCGGCGAGCTTGGCCCGTCGCGGCCGGCGGGCAGCACGGAACGCCCGGTCCTCGGCAGACCAGGCCCGATACCTGGGGCGGCCGCCGTTCGCCGTCACCTCGCGTGAGATGGTCGACGGGGCTCGGCCGAGGCCCGCCGCGATCCGGCGCAAGGATTCCCCACCCCGCAGGCCGCGGCTGATCTCCTCCCGTTCCGCGCTCGAGAGCCGGAGCGTCGAGCGGACGTCGATCCGCGGCTGGATCCCGCCGAACCGGTTGGCGACCATCTGGACGAACCGCTTCGACCGACCGACGCCCTGCGCGACGTCGATCCGCTCACCGGCCGCAACCCGCCGCCGGACCTCGACCCGTTCCGCCCTCGTCGACCAGCGCCAGCCACCACGCCTGCCCATCAGCTCGCCTCCCTCGTCCGACCATCCCGCCCGAAGGAGATGTTGCATTGGTCGCTTGAGACCGCCCTGTTAGCCGACGTCGATCGGCAATTCTGGGCCCCGCGAGCCCCAAATCGGAGGCCGCTTAGCCCTCCAGGACGAGTGCCACCACGTCCGGGTCGGTTGGATGGTGATGTCATGACATCTGCCACCACGTCCGGGTCACAAGTACCAGCGAATCGGTGCGTCGTACGGGATCTCGCTGAGGAGCGGCTGGTCTTCCGGTTCGCGGCGCCGGAGGGCATAGAACCGGAGCCGAGCCCGGTCGAGATCGACTTCGGCCCGGACGAGCCGGTGGAGCCAGTGCCGATCGACCGGCAGGCGATGGCCGAGGACGGTGGCCAGCCCGGCATCGGTCGTCCGGCGGAGGAAGACGAGCCGACCGATCGGCGATCGCTCGAGATCAACCTGATCGTCCGGCGGGAACGGGCGCCGGTCCGGCGCGGCCTCGATCCGGACTGCCGTCCGCCGGCGGCTCGCCGCGATGTACGTCTCGGAGCGAGCCTGGAGGTCGTCGAGCGTGCCGTCGGCGAAGCGGTTCCACAGCTTCGCCTGCCAGCGGCCGTTGAAGCTCTCGATCGCAGCCTGGAAGCCGGACTCTCGCGGTGGCGCGAAGACCGGCGTGACGCCGAGGGCGAGGCAGGCTCGAATGACGGCGCCGATCGCGTCCGGCCTGGTCGTCGAGCCGACGAACCGGCCGTCGTTGTCGAACTGGGCGTAACCCGGCAGTCCGACCTCATGCCAGTGCCCGACGAGAGCGTCGATCGTCTGGCGGACCGTGATCGACCGCTCTGGCCAGGCGGCGACGAGCCCGCCGTGGAGGCTGATCCCGGTGAGAACGGTGATGTCCGGGCCGTCTCGCAGCCGGAGGCCCTCGATCGTGTCGAAGCTGTCGAGCTCGACCCGCCGCTCGCGGAGGTCGGGCAGGTACCAGCCGGCTGGCGGAGCTGGGCGTCGCCGCCGACGCCGGTCGAGGACGTCATGCCGCTCGAGGATCCGGCCGATCGTCCGGAGCGACGGGACCGGGCCCGGCAGATCGGCCTGCTCAAGGAGCGCCGCTCGGATTGCCGGGGCGCCGTACTCACCGAGGACGCTCGCCTCGCGCAGCTCCCAGCGGAGGCGAAGGACGACCTCTTCGACGGCCGCGTCGGTCCGGGTCGTCCGATGGGGTGTGTCCGGCCGATCGCTCCAGTCGACGCGATCGAGGCGGTTGTCAGCGGCCCGCGCGAGCCAGCGCTGGACGGTTGCCAGGCCGACGCCATACGTCCGCGCCACAGACCGCTGGGATCCACCGCGCCGAACGGCCGCCACGATCGCCAGGCGACGCTGCTCGCGCCATGGCGTCCTCGCAGTTTTTCGCCATCGAAGTCCTCACCAGCTGTTTTGGCTCGAAGCCTAGGTGACCCGGACGTGGTGGCACACCAGTGACCCGGACGTGGTGGCAGTTCTCCTCCAGGGCTAATGGCGAGCGGGCTGACGGCCTGACGAGGCCAGGCGACTCGTCCAATGTTCCCCCGGTGCACATTTGGCGAGTGCGTAGCGTGAGCGCCGCCATCGCGGAGGTGCGAGGGTTCGGTCGCGAGGGCGGGTGGCTCGATTTGGCAGGGCCTCGTGCGCCGATGGCTTTCGTTTCAAGTGCCCCCGCCCTCGAGATCAGCGGACCAGGCGTGGCCTCATAGGAGCGTGGCTTTCACCTCGACGCACTGCTGCCCACCTGGTCCGTGTCCATCGTATCGGCACGAGTGGAGGACGGGAATGGGAGCGATCGGGATCGACACCCACAAGGCGACGCTGGCGGCCTGCGTCGTCGACACGCTGGGCATGCCACGCGCGGAATGCACGTTCGACAACGATCCAGCCGGGCATCGGGCACTGCTCGCATGGGCGCGGGCCTCGGACCCGGACGCGATCATCGGGGTCGAGGGTTCGTCTAGCTTCGGGGCGCCGGCGGCGAGGTTCCTCGTCGCGGCCGGGTGCGCGGTCCGGGAGGTCCCACCGCAGCTCTCGCGGCGCGAACGGATCCGGACTCGTCGGGCCGGCAAGAGCGACCCCGGCGACGCCCTGGCCATCGCCCGGGTGACCGCCCGGGAATCCGGCCTGCCGCCGGTCCGGCTGGCCGACGGGAGCCTCGAGCTCCAGCTCCTCGTGGGAGCGCGCGAGGACACGGTCCTCGAGATGACCCGCGTCCGCAACCGGCTCCACGCCGACCTCCGGGTCCTCGTGCCGGGTTATGGCGCGAGCGCGACCAACCTCACGGCCGTTCGCCACCAGCGCACCGTCGCCAGACTGCTGGGCCGACTCACCGGGGTCCAGGCCGAGCTCGCCCGGGGTCGTCTCGGTCGGCTCCGTGCCCTCGTCAGCGAGGAGCTTGCGCTCGCCCGACAGATCGGCGCGCGAGTGGCAGGCCATCCACTGCTGACGCTCCCGGGTGCCGGCTCCATCGTCACGGCGACGCTCGTCGGCGAGGTTGGTGACGTTCGACGGTTCCGGTCCGCCGATGCCTTCGCCGCCCTCGCCGGGGTCGCGCCCATCCCGGCCAGCTCCGGTCAGACCCAGCGGATGCGCCTCAACCGCGGCGGCAACCGTCAGCTGAAATCGCGCCCTGTACACGATCGCTCTGTCCCAAGCCTTTCACCACCCGCCCGCGAAGGCCTACATCGCGCGGAAACGAGCCGAGGGCAAGACGTGGCGCGAGGCGCTCCGCGCCCTCAAACGCCAGCTCATCCGGACCGTCTTCAGGTTGCTCCAGGCCGGAGCGGGATCAGTCGAGCTGGCGGCTTGACAACATAGGAGCTTGAAAGGGCCCGAAACTGGTGGTGCGGGCACTCCAGACACGGACTCGGCCCTTCAGGCCACCCGGCCGCGCCGCGCGACGAATGCCTCCGATTCGGTCGCGACCGAGAGCCATACCTCACCCGACTCGGACGCGAGCGCGATCCATTCCTTCTGGATCCGGCCGTGGCCCGGGTCGAACGGCTTGCCCTCGCCCGCGGCGACCAGCTCATCGACCCGCTTCCGGTCGAGCTTCACGACGAGGCGGCCCTTGACCAACATCGCGAAGATCTTCCCGCTCGTCTTGAGCGACGTCGACCCGAACGCCCGCTGCGGGCCAGCGCCATCGAAGCCGTAGGTCGCGGCTGATCGTTCCAGCATCGTCGCCACGAGCGCCTCCCAGCGCTCTTCCCCCGCCATATCCCGCTACCCGGCGACGACGCGGTCCGTGAAGTCGCCGCTCGCGGGGTCTTTGAGGATCAGCTTCGTCCGGCCGTCCGGCAGGACTTCGCGCTTGATGACAACCTGGCCGTCGTACGTCTCGGGCGACTTGGCGATCCTGGCCGTCGTGCCGCCGCGCCACTCGAACAGCTCAACCGGCTCCCAGGCCCGCGACTTCGCCGACCGATAGGCGGCGTCCATGACGGCGTTGACGACGTAGCCGTCGTAGAGCGTCTCGCGCGGCGGGCGCTTCTCCTCGAGCGCCGTGAACATGTCCGAGAACATGTCGACATAACCGAGCTCCGAGACCTCGTCGCCGACCGGGAAGAGCCAGCCGGCCGTCGTTTCGGCCTTCTCGGCGACGTAGCCGCCCCCGCCGCCGGCGGTGAACATCTCGAACCCGGTCCGCAGGAAGTGATTGAGCCAGATCGTGCCATGCGTGCCCGCGACCTCGTCGCGAAGGTCCATTCCGCCGCGGAACGTCCAGCTGACCTCGAACTGGCCGATCGCGCCCGATTCGAACCGGATGAGGGCGATCGCATTGTCCTCGTCGTCGATCGGGTGAACCAGCGTGTCGGTCGTGCACATCACCTCGATCGGCCGGTTGCCCTTGCCGACGAAGCTGCGAATGATCTCGATGCAGTGGCAGCCGAGGTCGATGATCGCGCCGCCGCCGGTCAGCCGTCCGTCCCAGAACCAGGCGCTATGCGGGCCCGGATGGGTCTCCCGCGAGCGGACCCAGGTGACGTCGCCGATCGCGCCCTCCTGGACGCTCTTGATCGCCTTGAGGCTCTTCGGCGTGTAGCAGAGGTCCTCGAGGTAGCCGCCGAAGACGCCGGCCTTCTCGACCGTCTCCAGTATCCGGCGTGCCTCGTCTGCGGTCCGACCCAGCGGCTTCGTGCAGAGGACCGCCTTGCCGGCGGCCGCGGCGAGGCCGACGGCCTCCTCGTGCAGATAGTTCGGCAGGCCGACGACGACCACGTCGGCGTCGGGGTGCTCGACGGCCGCCTTCAGGTCGGTGGTGTGCTCCGGGATCGACCATCGCCGGCTGAACGCGGCGCCACGCTCCTCCGACCGCGAGAACACGACCCGGACGTGGTCGCGACTGCGCTGGCCGTGAAGGGTCGCCGTGTAGAAGTCGCCGATCAGCCCGGTGCCGAGCATCGCGACATGGTGCGCCTTCATCGGCGTGCCTCCTTCTCGGGCGTGACGGGCCGGCGGCCGGCCGTCCGGCCACGGACCAGGTCGCGGCCCTCGACGAGGGCGCGGAGCTTGACGGTCGTCGCCCAGCGAGCGGTCTGGCTGAATCCGCAGTCCGGGACGAGGGTGAGCCGCTCCGCGGGGACCCCGGTCGCGAGGATCGCGTCGATCCGAGCCGCGACCTCGTCAGCGGTTTCGATGTAGTAGCTCTTGACGTCGATCACGCCGGCCGCGACGTCCCGGCCGGCCGCGGCGATCTCGGCCAGCAGGTCGATCTCGGCCATTTCGCGATTGGCGAACTCCAGGACGAGCTCGTCGACCCCGAAGCCGAGCATCGCGTCGCGGATCGGGCGATAGGAGCGAGCCGCGAGCGGTCGGCCGAGGAAGTTCCCGAAGCAGAGATGCGCCCCGAGGCGGACCCGGCCGCGGACCGGTTCGATCGCGGCATTGAAGAGCGCCGCGAAGTCGGCGGGCGCATCCGGGTGGATCGCGGGCGACGGCTCGTCGACCTGGATGATCGCGGCGCCCGCATCGGCAAGGCCGCGGAGCTCCGCCTGGAGGATGGCCACGAACGCCTCGGCCGCGGCGACGCGCGTCGGATAGACCTCTCCGGGACCGGACCGCAGCCGGCCCGACAGGGTATAGGGGCCCGGCAAGGTGACCTTGAGCGGCCGCGTGGTCCGGCTCCTGGCGGCCACGTACTCCGCGACCACCCCCAGGCCGTTCGGAGCGGCGATCGGCTCGAGCACCTCGAATCGATGCTGCTGGTCGTGGCCGCCCGCGCCCAGCAGTCGATCTGGCGGCAGGGAGCGAAGGCCCGTCAGGTGCCGATAGAACTCGGCGGTGAAGAAGCCCGCCCGGCGCATCTCACCGTCGCTGATCACGTCGATCCCGGCATCTTCCTGATCGCGGATCGCGAGATCGACGGCGTCGTCGAGCATCTCGGCCAGGTCGGCGCGGCCGAACTCGCCGCGCTCCGCGGCAGCGATTCCCGCCACGAACCAGCCTGGGTGGGCATGCGACCCGACGACGCTGGTCAGCAGTTCTTCGTGACTCACCGATCCGCCTCCGCGAACGACGAACGCCCGGGCAGGATTGTCGACCGCCGTGGAAGGGTTCGCGCAATCTGCAACACGCGGAATCCTACGGCCTCGTCCGAGTGGGCTGTGGCCGCTTCCGCACGACCCGGACGCCGCACGAACTGGAGCATTGACGAACGCCCGTTCGGGCCGGTATGATTCGTGTGTCCCAACCCGGCCTGCGCTGCGGAGCGATTCCGCGCGATCACCAGCCCGGGACACCGGTCACCCGAGGAACCCCGTACCCCATGCCCCAACTTGGTCCAGATCAGCGCCAGCGTAATCGCCGGCCACGCCGCCGGTCACAGATGACGTCCCGCGCGCCGGTCACAGAATTCGACGAGATGCAGGAGCTCGAGGCCGCCCGCGAGCGGAACGACCTCGACGTCAGCGATCTCCGCGAGATGAGCGTCCCGGAGCTGCGCGCCGTCGGCAAGGACCTCGAGCTCGAGACCGGGACCCAGGAGCGCAAGGACGACCTCGTCGAGCGAATCCTCGAGCGCCAGACCCAGCGCGCCGGCCACGACTACGCGACCGGCATCCTCGACATCGTCGATGAGGGCTTCGGGTTCATGCGCCGCCACGGCCTCCTGCCGAGCCCGGATGACGTCTACGTCAGCTCGAGCCAGGTGCGCCGCTTCGGGCTCCGGATCGGCGACCGGGTGAGCGGCGCCGTCCGCGCCCCGCGAGACGCCGAGAAGTACTGGGGGATGCTCCGCGTCGACGCGGTCAACGGCGTCGACATCGACACCGCCCGGAACCGGCCCGTCTTCGGCGACCTCACGCCTGTCCATCCCGACGAGCTGATCAACATCGAGGCGGACCCGAAGAACCTGAGCCAGCGCCTGATCAACCTCGTCAACCCGATCGGCAAGGGCCAGCGCGCCCTCATCGTCAGCCCGCCGAAGGCCGGCAAGACGATGCTCCTCAAGCACATCGCGAACGGCATCAGCACGAACTACCCGGAGATCCTCCTCATGGTCGCGCTCATCGGAGAGCGCCCGGAGGAAGTCACCGACATGCGGCGGTCGGTCAAGGGCGAGGTCATCAGCTCGACATTCGACGAGCCGACGGAGAACCACACCCACGTCGCCGAGATGGCCCTCGAGATCGCCAAGCGACAGGTCGAGACCGGTCGTGACGTCGTGATCCTCCTCGACTCCATCACCAGGCTCGCGCGCGCGTACAACCTGGCCCTGCCACCGTCGGGCCGGACGCTCTCCGGCGGACTTGACCCGATTGCTCTCTATCCGCCGAAGCGATTCTTCGGAGCCGCCCGGAACATCGAGGAAGGCGGTTCGCTGACCATCATCGGGACCTGCCTGGTCGACACCGGATCGCGGATGGACGACGTCATCTACGAAGAGTTCAAGGGGACCGGCAACAGCGAGCTGATCCTCGATCGCAAGCTCGCCGAGAAGCGGATCTTCCCTGCGATCGACGTGCAGCGGTCGGGCACCCGGCGCGAGGAGCTCCTGCTCGAGGAGGGCACCCTCAAGATGGTCTGGACCATGCGCCGCATGCTGTCGGCCGTGGGCACGAACGAGGGGATCGAGCTGCTGCTGAACCGCCTCTCGAAGACGGAGAGCAACGTCCAATTCCTGGGAACGCTGACCAAGAGCCTGGACGCGTAAGGCCCGGGGTCGCATCGACCCGGTGCCCGGCTCAGAGGTCCCGTCCCGGTTTGCTTCGCGGCTGCCGTTCTGCTAGCGTTGCAACAATGTCGAAGCCCGCGGACACGGGCATCGAACGCGTATGAGACCCCCAGCTCTATACCGCGAACCGCGAATGGTCCAGTCCCAGCGCCTCGTTCCCGCGCGGATCGTTCGTTCCATCTGGAGACCGTATTGCTGAACGCGTCGGTCGGTGTGCAGCGCGCCCTCGATCGCCTGCGCCCCGTCACGAGCCATCGTTCATCGAAGGCCATTTCCGTCCAGCGTCAAAGCCTCGCGGCAGCGAAAGCCCTCCGCGGCTTCCTGCTGCGCCCGCGGGCTGACGAGCGCGCCGCACACCGCCAGGACCGATCCTTCGAGGCTGTCCACACGGCGCAGACGAGCACGGACGTGGCCGTCCCGTCGTTCCTCGCCGGGTCGCGGCATGTCCCGCTGCGCACCGGTCGAGTCGCGCCCCGCTCGGCGTATGCCGACGGCCCGGTCGTGACGAAGGCCAGGACGGTGGAGCGTCGGTCGCTCGTCGCCCGCTTCGGGGCGGACCGGATCGTGCCGGCGGTCGCGGTCGCCATCCTCGCCGTCGCCGTCGCTGTCAGCAGCGCCCCATCCGCAGCCGCGACCGGTCCGGCGGGTCCGGTCGGCGGCCCGATCGGCGACGGTCCCGGAGCGCGGCTCGTGGCCGGCGCGGCGGTATCGCAGAGTGGCGCCCAGGATGCGGTCAATTCCGGGATCACCGACGAGGTCGGAGCCGTCTCCGACCCCACGGGGGTCGAGCCCGCGTCCGATGCAACCTCGACCAGCGCCGATTCGAGTTCGAGCGCCATCGTCGAGGACGGCACCATCCTCAAGCCCGTCGCCGTCGACACCACGGTCGCCGATGGCAAGAGCCTCATGCGCACCTATCGCGTCCGCTCGGGCGACACGCTGACAGGGATCGCGCGCAAGTTCGGCGTCTCGATGATGACCGTCTGGTGGGCGAACAACCTCACGTCCAAGGCTCAGCTCCACGTCGGCCAGACGCTGACGATCCCGCCCGTGAGCGGCGTCGTCGTCACGGTCGGTCCGTCGGATTCCCTCGACACGCTCGCGGCTCGGTATAGCGTCGAGCCGGCCGACATCGTCGATGCGAACGAGCTCGACGACCCGAACCTGGTCATCGGCCAGACGCTGACGATCCCGGGAGCCCTGGGCTCGGGGATCGCGGCGCCGAAGCCCGCGCCGACGAAGCCGCACACCAAGCCGTCCAGTTCGAGTGGCGGCGGCGGATCGACGAAGCCGCCGGCGAAGTACACCGGAGGCCGGTTCGCGTGGCCCGTCGCCGGTGGGTACATCAGCCAGTACTACCACTACGGCCACTACGCGATCGATATCGCCGCCAACCAGGGCACGACGGTCAAGGCCGCCGCGGCCGGTGTCGTCACGTTTGCCGGCTGGAAGAGCAACGGCGGCGGGTACCAGGTCTGGATCTCGCACGGCTCCGGGCTGTACACGACGTACAACCACATGTCGGGCATCACCGTCGGGCGCGGCCAGCACGTCGGGCGTGGCCAGCAGGTGGGCCGGGTCGGGATGACCGGCAACGCGACCGGGCCGCACCTCCACTTCGAGGTCTGGAAGGGCCCGATCTGGGACGGCGGAACCCGCGTCAACCCCTTGGCGTATCTCTAGCGGTCGCCACCTGGGCGGAACCTCGGGCCGATGGCGTCGCGGGGCTCCGCCTCGGAACTCGGTGAGCGCGCAGCGGGCGATCGGGGAGGTTGCCGGTTCATCGGACGGCGCCTTCGCCTGAACCACCCATCCGGCGACCCAAGTGCCAGTTCGGCTGAGCAGCTTGGGCGGTCCGAACGGCGGGCCATGCGACAATCGGGCGGATGTTTCTCGACCGGGTGAAGATCTGGGTCAGCGCCGGTGCGGGCGGTGACGGGGCAGCGACGTTCCGCCAGGAGGCCCACGTTCCGCGCGGCGGCCCGGACGGCGGCGACGGCGGTCGCGGGGGCTCGGTTCACCTTCGCGTCGATGCCGGCCAGACGACACTCCGCGACTTCCGCTACAAGCACCACTTCCGCGCGACGTCCGGTGGTCGGGGCGCTCGCTCGCGCCGTCACGGCGCCGCCGGGGAGGACCTGTTCCTCGACGTGCCGCCCGGCACCGCCGTCTTCGACGACGAGACAGGCGCCCTCGTCGCCGATCTCGTGATGAACGGCCAGACGGTGATCGTCGGGCGCGGCGGTCGTGGCGGACTCGGCAACACCCACTTCAAGACCTCCACCCACCAGGCCCCGAAGCACGCCCAGAACGGCGAGCCCGGCGAGGAGCGCTGGCTCCGGCTCGAGCTGCGACTGATCGCCGACATCGGACTGGTCGGGCTGCCGAACGCCGGCAAGTCGACGCTCCTCGCGGCGCTGACCGCCGCCAGACCGAAGATCGCCGACTATCCGTTCACGACCCTGGAGCCGAACCTCGGGGTCATGGACCTCGGCGAGAGCGACGAGCGGCGCCCGACGATCGCCGATGTGCCCGGTCTCATCGAGGGAGCCAGCGGCGGCGCGGGGCTCGGCCATGCGTTCCTGCGCCACGTCGAGCGGACGCGGATCCTCGTCCACGTCGTCGACGGCTCCGGCCGCGACCCGGAATGGGACCACGGGGTCATCCGCGACGAACTCGAGGCCCACGACCCGAAGCTCCTCGACAAGCCGATCCTCGTCGTCTTCAACAAGCTCGACCTGCCTGCGGCCCGAGAGGCGTGGCCAGCGTTCCACGACGCTCGCGCGGGGGCCGGCCAGGACACGATCGCGGTGTCGGCCGCGACCGGCGAGGGCATCCCCGTCCTCCGCGGCCGGCTGGCCACGATGCTCCCGTCGATGGACGAGCTCGACGCGCCACCCGAGCCGGCCGGCGTCGTCGTCCATCGGATCGAGGGGATGAGCGACGGCTTCGTCGTCGACCGCGAGGACGGTGCCTTTCGCGTCCGCGGCAAGCGAATCGAGCGGATCGCCGCGCAGACGAACTTCGACGTCGAAGAGTCGGCCGAGCGCTTCCAGCGTGACCTGGCCCGGCTCGGCATCGATGCGGAGCTGCGGCGGGCAGGCATCGTCCCCGGCGACCTGGTGCGGATCGGGGCATCGGAGCTCGAATGGGAAGCGCAGCCGTGGGAGGAGCGGTGAGCGGCGGCCCGGCAGCCGCAGGTGCGAAAGCTCGAGCGACGCGGATCGGAACGGCGGGGCTGGGGATGCTCGGCGGGACGTTCGATCCAATCCACGCTGGGCACATCGCCCTTGCCCGGGTCGCGATCGACCAGCTCGGGCTCGACCGGATCCTCTTCGTGCCGGCCGGCCGGCCGCCGCACAAGCGCGGCCAACCGATCACGCCCGCCCCCGACCGCCTCGCGATGGTCGAGCTCGCGATCGCCGGGGAGCCGCGCTTCGCCGTCAGCCGGATCGAGATCGACCGCCCGGGACCGTCGTACACGGTCGATACCGCCGAGGCACTCATCGTCGGGTCGGAGAACGGCGATCGGCCGGTCGAGCTCACGGTCATCCTGTCGGCCGAGTCATTCGCGGACCTGCCGTCCTGGCGCGACCCCGCGAGGCTTCTCCGGCTCGTCCGGATCGCAGTCGCCCCACGACTGGGCCATCCGGCGCCGACGCCCGCCTGGCTCGCTGAGCAATTACCCGGGTTCGCAGACCGGATCGACGTCCTGGAGGGACCGCATCTCGACATCTCCGCGTCGGACATCCGAGCCCGCGTCGCCGCTGGCCGGCCGATCGACGCTCTCGTCCCGCCGCCTGTCGCCGACTACATCGAGGCGCATCATCTGTATCGCGAACCGCCATCAAGGGAAGGACCACACGTGACCGAATCCGCCGACCAGACCACCACGCAGCCGTCGACCGGGACCCCGCGCGCCGACGGCCTGCCGAGCCGAGCCGCCATCGCGCCCTCGGAGCGGCCGCCGCTGGAGGTCGCCCGGCGGATCGTCGAGCTGGCCGAGGACAAGAAGGCTGCCGACATCGTCCTGCTCGACCTGACCGGGCCTCACGACGCTCGCCGACGCGTTCGTCATCTGCTCCGGGGGCTCGGAGCGCCAGCTCGACGCGATCGCCGATGCCATCGTCGGCGGCCTCCGCGAGGAGAAGATCCGCCCGATCGGCCGGGAGGGGACGGCCGTCTCCCACTGGGTGCTGCTCGACTTCGGCGACGTCGTCGTCCACATCTTCACGCCGCCGGAGCGGGAGTACTACTCGCTCGAGAAGCACTGGGCCGAGGCGAAGACGATCCTCCGCGTCCAGTAGCGATTTGCGCGACCGAGTACCGGGTCGGACGGGTACCGTCGGGTCATGTCGGGGGTGACCACCCGCCACCTAGCATCCGGGCCAGTGGTCGATCGTGTGGTCGGCCGGTCCCGAGGTCCAGATTCGTCGATGTCACGCCTCCGAGAGCGCTGCCCCACGTGCGGACGCCGCCTCATCACGACGCGCTTTGACACGACGTTCCGGATGGTCGATCGGAGCGAACGGCTCTGCTTCGGCATTCCGGGTGGGCTGTGCGAGGACTGCCACCAGCTGTACATCGATCCGGACCTGATCGACCTGCTCGACCTGCGCGAAGGCCGTTGCGTCTTCGCCATCGAGAGCGATCTGGTCGTCCAAGAACAGGCGTGGTCTTCCGCCGATTAGGTGGCCATATCGGCGGCCCACGCCCTCGTCGGGGCGCTCGGTGCCAGCCACCACCCCGAGTGGTCGGCGACGGGAAGGACGGTCGATTCCACGTCGGTTGATGCGTCGCGCCGCATGGTTTCGCATCGCTGCCCCTTGGATCGGCTCCGTTTGGGCGCGATCACAACAGGGTGGTATCCGGCCAGGAGTCACGCTCCGGCGGCCGGACCCCTCGCCCCCGAATGGGCCACGACCTGGTCGGCGATCCAGAGGATGAAGCCCAGCCGGCGCTGCGCGTCGCTGCTGGGTGACCCCGGGGCGCCCTTGACCGTCGCGTCGAGGGCAAGGAGTCCCTCGAGCGCTGCCTGGAGCTCGGCGGGCGACCAGCGTCGCGCCTGCGTCGCGAGTTGCTGGACCCGGAACGGGTGGAGCCCGAGCGTCCTGGGCAGGGCCTCCTCGCGGATGCCCGCGGCCAGGTGGTCGGCGACCTCGATCAGCTCGCGAATCCGTCGATGCAGCACCGCGAGCAGGACCGGTTCAGGCGTTGTTCCGGCGAGCCGCTCCAGGAGCGCCGCCGCGCGGCCGCCGTCGCGCAGCCCGACGGCATCGGTCAGTGCCCAGACGGACCCAGGGATGGCCTCGGACACCAGCGCCTTCACGTCGTCGGCCGTCACAGGCTCGGCGGGCCGGTAGAGCGCGAGCTTGTCGAGCTCTTGACCGGTCATCCGGGTCTGGGTGCGCCGATCGGCATCGTTGTCCAGGACGAACCCGCCGACCCGGAGTGCGAGCTCACGGGCCGCGCCCGGCGCGAGGCGCATCTCGCGTTCCCGCGCCTCGCTCTCGATCCAGCTCGCCATCTGGCCGGCCTTCGGGGCATGGAATGCGCGGACCTCGCCGCCGATCGCTCGGACGGCGGCGACGACCCGCTTCTGGCCCGGCTCTTTCGCCCCGCTGGCGGCCGACTCCACGAACGCGATGCCGCTCCCGGGTGCGACCAGCGGGAGGATCGCCAGGAGCGAATCGCGGTCCTCGTTCCTGACCGTCAGCGCGCCCACGTTCGTGACGACGCCGAGCGTCCCACCGCCGAACATCGACTGGGTCGCCACCCGTTCGTGGAGCTGGCCGATGAGCTGGGCGGCCTGGTTGCGATCGCCCCGCACGTCGTGCCGCTCGACGGGGCCGCCGGAACCGGCAGAGATCGCCTCGGCCATCCGGCGCACGGCCCGTCCGGCGGCAAGGTCGTCGTCTCCCCAGAAGTAGGCGACTGACGCGCCCGTCACGCACGACCCCGCGCGGCGCGGATGGCGGCGCACGTCCAGCGCAGGCGCCGGACGTCGCCCGGGACGACGCCGGCGGCCCGGCAGACCTCGGTCTCCAGCTCGGCCGCCCGGTGGCGGACCGCCGCGGCTTCGTCAGGCGACCAGCCGCCGGGGTAGCGTCGCGCCCACGACGCGAAGCGATCCGCCATCGGCTCCAGTCGCTGGCCAGCGCGCTTGTCCGCGTAGGCGACGATCCGTTCCTCTCGACTGGCTGTCGCCGCCCAGTGGTCGTACCGGCCGTCGATCAGCCGGGTGACGGGATGGCCCGCGACCGCCGGGCCGAGCTCCGGATGGCCGCTTCGTGCGAGCCACGCCGCCGATCCGTCGCCGTGGGGGAGCGCCCGCGCCGGGTCGTCGAGCGGCAGCGCCTTGTCCGCGTCGTGAAGGAGGGCCGCGGCCTCGACGAGCGCGCGGTCGAAGGAGGGATCGCCGGCGTGAACGGCCGTCTTCACCGCGAGCCACGACGCGACCTCGGCCACGGCACGGGCGTGACGGAGGAACCAGACCGGCGGGTCGAGGAACAGGAGCAATTCGGCGGCCTCGACCCGCCCGGGAACGGTCATCCACCCGATGGTACCGCGCAACTGAAGGCGAGGGCCGCCGTCCTGGGGCCGGCGGCCGCGGCGACGCGAGGGCCGGGAACCGCGGCCCTCGCCCCGGTCGAGCTGACACGCATCAGGCCGCCGCCGAAGTCGACTTCGACCGAGCCGTCCGTGTCGGTTCGAAGCACGCGGGCACCGGTTGCTGCGAGGTGGTCGAGCGTCGAGCGAGCCGGATGGCCGTAGGGATTGCCCGCGCCCGCAGACACGACGGCGACCTGCGGCTGGACGATCCCGAGGAACGCGACCGTCGACGCCGTCCCGCTTCCGTGGTGGGCCACCTTGAGGAAGTCCACTGGCGGCAGGCCCCGACGCCTCGAGGATCGGATCGACGTCGTCTTCCACATCGCCGGTCAGCAGGATCCGCCGGCCATCGACCTCGCCGAGCAGGACGATCGAGACATCGTTGATCCCGCGGCCGTTGTCGGGCGGCTCCGCCGGCACCCGGCCCGGATCGGGCCACAGCACGTCGAACCGAAGGTCGTCGACGGCGAGCCGATCGCCGGTCACGAGGCGGCCGCGAGGCGGGGCTCCCGCGCGGTCGAGAGCGGCGTTCCAGGCAACGTAGCCGGGGCCCGGGCCCCGCATGCCCGGCTCGAAGACCCGGCCGATCCGATACCTCGCCAGGAGCAGCGCAAGGCCCGCGACGTGATCCTCGTGGGGATGCGTCAGGACCACGACATCGAGTCGCCGATCCCACGGCGGCAGGCGCCGATCGAGCTCGATCAGCAACCGATCCGGGTCCGGGCCGCCGTCGATGAGCATCCGTCCGCCGCGATCGCCCTCGACGAGAATCGAGTCGCCCTGCCCGACGTCGAGGACCGTGATCCTCGTCGATCCATCGGGTCGGTGCGCGATCGCCAGGCCGCTGGCGATGAGCGAGATGGCCACGGCCGCGCCGGCGATGCGGGCCGAACGGCGATGCGGCAGCCCCGGCCTTCGGCTCGGCGCCGGATCGCGCGGCACGGACGTGGGGGCCGCCGGCCCGGCGCTGCCGCCGCGAGCCGGTCCGCGGATCCACTGCCACCGCCGCCCGGCGAGGACGGCAGCCGGGATTGCCGCCGCCAGCGCCCCGCCGACAATGTTCCAGGGCGGGTCGAGGGTCGCGCTCGCGAACGGCAAGCCGGCGCCCGCCCCGATGATTCCGACCATGACCGAGAGGAGCAGCCAGGCGGGCAGGCCGACCAGCGCCGCGACGATGCCGGGCGCCCCGAGCATGGTCGCCCAACCGCCGAGCAGGGCCACGCCGCTCGCGGCCATGGCCGGTGCAACGAGCGGGACGACCGCGAGGTTGACGACCGGCGAGATGATCGCCAGCCGGCCGAACGTCATGAGGACGATCGGAAGCGTTGCCGCCTGGGCGGCGAGCGACACGGCCAGGCACTCCACGAGCCAGCCGGGCAGGCGGCCGCGAGCCGCGGTCGTCAGCCAGCGGCCGAGCCCGGTCGCCCAGGCGAGGATTCCCGCAGTCGCCAGGCTCGAGAGCTGGAAGCCCGCGTCGCCGACGAGGTGGGGATCGATCAGCAGCAGAAGGACCGCCGCCCAGCCGAGGGCCGCCGCGGCTCGACCGGCCCGGCCCGTCTCGCGCGCGACGAGGACCACGCCTGCCATCACGGCCGCGCGAACGACCGAGGCCGACGCGCCGGCGAACGCGACGTAGAGGACGATCGCGGTCGCGGTCAGCAGCGCACGTCGGCGGCGTGCGAGACCTCCCCCGAGGGCGGCGACACTGGCCGCGACGATCGCGATGTTCCAGCCCGAGATCGCGACGATGTGGCTGGCGCCGACGGTCGTGAAGTCGGCGGCGAGATCGCGGTCGACCCGGTCGCGGAGCCCCACGACGATCCCGGCGGCCAGACCCGCCTCCGGCTCCGGGATGGCCGCAGCGAGCGCCGCTCCGGCGCCGCGCCTCAAACGTTCGAGGATCCCGGACGGCTGGAGCTCCGCTGGCCGGATCTCGAGCGTTCGCGCCCGCAACGTGCCTGAGATGCCGGTGCGGCGAAGGTAGTCGCCGTACGGATCGTCGTCCGGCGGCGGCTGGACAGATCCCGCGACACTGACCTCGATGCCGGGCTCGATCTCCGGGTAGCGGGGAAGAGTCGCCGCCAGGCGCACCCCGCCGGACCCGGACAGCTGCAGGGTCGCGACCTGGCTGCCGTCCCGAACCGGTGCCACGGACTCGACCGTCGCGACCCACGGGCCGCCCCCGGTGGGGACGTCAGCCAGCGTCGGCGGGGGAGCCGGAAGCGCGACCAGCCGAACGGCCAGCGCCAGAGCGCCGACGCCCCCGATCACCAGTCCTCGCCACCGCCGCGGATCCACGGCCGAAACGGCGATGCTCCGACCGGCCACGGCGAGGCTGGCCGCCAGCAGGCCGACGACGAAGCCACCGAACGATGGCTCCGCCAGCGCCGCGATGACGGACCCGATCGCCAGCCAGCCGCTCGCCGGCATCAGCGCACCGTGACGAGGTCGCGGAGCTTCTCGAACGTGCTCGACCCGATGATCTTGCGCTCGCGCAGCTCGTCCACGGTCGCGAACGGCTTTTCCGCCCGCGCGTCGATGATCTTCTGGGCCGTGACCGGACCGACGCCCGGCAACGCGTCGAGCTCCGCCGCGGTCGCGGTGTTGAGATCGATGGGTCCTCCCGGCCCCCCGCCGCCGGCGGCGCCGGACGCGGCGGGACCAGGCTCCGAGGAGCGCGGCGCATCGTCGCGCGACGGCACCACGATCCGGTCGCCGTCATTGAGGCTTGCGGCCAGGTTCAGCTCGCGTCCGGCTCTCTCCGCGTCGACGCGTGGCCCGTAGCCCCCGGCTGCCGCGATCGCATCGCCGACGCGCGACTCCGGGTCGAGGTGGCGGAGGCCCGGATGGAGGACGGCTCCCTGGACGTCGACGACGATCGCGCCGCCGCTTGGTGCGACCGTGCTGGTCGTCCGGGGAGACCCGGATGCCGCCCAACCGGAGCCGCCATCGACCGTGATCTCGCCCCGGGGCGTCGACGCGGCAATCGCGAACGCGCCGAGCGCCAGCGTCGCTGCGAGGCCGAAGCCCCCCACCACGGTCCACGAGACGCGCGGAACCGTCGAGCGCCCGGCCGGTGCGCCCGGCGACGCCGGGTCGCCGACTCCCGCAGGGTCTCCCGTGGCCGCCTCATCCAGCACCCGCCAGGGCGTGGCCGATCTGTCCATCCATCCTCCGGCGGCGGGAGGGCCGGTTCAGTCGCGGGCGCGGAGCGACCGGACCCCGGCGTCGAGCGACGGGCTCACAGCCCGGGCGACGGCCCGGACAGACCGACGCCCCGCATGCGTAGGGGGCACTTCCTACACCGGCGGGGCGTCGTGATCGAACGGTAGCAGCGGTCGCTTATCTGGCGATTAGTCTGCGACACCATCTGTTCCGGTTCTTCAGTTCCCTGCGGCGAGACCGCTCGATTCGAGGCGCTCCGCCCGGTCGTCGGCGACCCGGTGGTCGAGACGCCGCGCCGCCGCAGCCGCCGAGGAGCTGACGGACGCGAGGGCGCGGGCCATCGATCGGCGGATCAGTCCGGGGCGCTCCGGGTAGCCGGCGCGAGCCAGTGCGGCGAGCCGATGGCGATCGGCCTCGCGCATCTTCTCGTCGGCGAGCTGGAGGGCGACGAATGCATGGTAGGTCCACATGGGGTTGTCTCCTGGAAATGTCATGGTGGGAGATCCGTTCCTGTCCGTGCGAGTCAGCGCTGGTGGTCGTCCGCGATGCCGGGCCGGGAGTCAACGCCCCAGACGGCGGCCGCGAGGTCCAGCCCGATGAGAGCGGCGACGATGACGACGAGAGCCAGAAACGCATCCATGCCGGGTCCTCCTGGGTCATTGATAACCCGTTTACTTGGTCGATCAGGTTACTACGTGACTGTACCCTCTTGCGCGTAACCTGTCAAGTGGTATAAAGTGGTTACATGGCCTCGATTACAACGGAACATCGGCCCTCACGGGACCACCATCACGAGATGTCGCTCGAGGACACCTTCGACTTCCTGAACACCATCGAGCTCGAAGAGGGTTCATTGGTCGATCGGTTCGCGACGTTCGACGACGCCGCAGCCTGGCTGATCGAACGGGGCGTCTGTCACAGCGGCCGCGGGCCGGCCGCCCTTCGACCTCCCGGCGTCGATGACGACGTCGCGCTGGCACGAGTGCGGGCCGTGCGCGCGGCGCTGCGGGATGTCGCCCACGCCGTGAGCCACCGCCGCCCGCCGGGCGAGGAGTTCCTCGCCGAGATCAATCGGGCGATCACCTCGCGTGAGCGGATCGAGCTCGTCCGCTCGTCCGACGGTGTCTCAGTCGGCCACAGTCACGTCGGAGATCCCCTCGATGACGCCCTGGCGCGACTGGCCGAGCCGCTCGTCGACGAGATCAAGGCCGAACGCGCCGATCGCATCCGGATCTGCGCCAACGACACGTGCCAGTGGGTCTTCTTCGACGAGTCGCGAGCCGGTCGGCGACGCTGGTGCGACATGGCCTCGTGCGGGAATCGGGCCAAGGCCGCCCGGCACCGGGCCCGGGCGAAGGCCAAGGCGCTGTCCAGTGACGCGACGCCGGCCCGCGCCGCGAGGAAGCCCCCGGCCGAGAAGCCGGTCCAGCCGGCGAGCTGAGCGGCCGGTTTCAGGCCGCTGGCGTCGCCGTCTCGGCGGGGTCCTGGCCAGGACCGCCGAGGCGAATGACGTTCCACGACCGCGCCGGCAGAGAGGCGGCCAGCCGCTCCCCGCTCATCGTGGTAGCGCCGATGGCGGTGGGCCGAACCCGGTCCGGCCGGTCCGCCGTGTTCGAGGCAGCCATGTCGGAGTCGGCGAGGACGCGATGCTCGACGACACGCAAGCCCGCCGGGCCGCGGACGATGGCGTCGAACCGCAGCGGCCGATCGAGCCGGTTCACCGCGAAGATCGTAAGCATCGACCCGCGCGGATCGTGCACCGCCGTCGCTTCGAGCCCTGGTACGTCTCCGTCGGACGGACCGCAGGCCGGCGAAACCAGGTCGATGTCGAGGACGCGTCCCCGGCCGAAGGCCGCCACGTCGGCAAACGGAAAGAACGTCGTCTGACGCCAGGCCGGCCCGCCGTCGACGGTCCGGATCGGCGGGATCACGTTGACGAGCTGAGCGAGGCAGGCGATCCGGACCCGGTCGGCGTGGCGCAGGAGGGTGATGAGGAGGCAACCCACGACGAGCGCGTCGGCGACGTCATGCTCGTCCTCGGCCAGCGGTCTGGGCGGTCGGAACGGCCCGGCGGGGTCGGCGTCGATCGGATTCCCGGTCAGGTGCCAGACGTTCCACTCGTCGACGCTGAGATCGATCCGTTTCGAACTGCGGCGACGCGCCCCGACGCGGTCGGCGATCGCGGCCACGGTCCGGATCGTCCGATCGAGTTCGAGCGACGCGGCGAGATAGGCCTCGACGCCCGAATACGTGGCCGGGTCGACGTAGCAGTGGACCGAGACGTAGTCGGCGACGTCCCAGGCGAGGTCGAGGACGGTCTCCTCCCAGGTCCCGAACGTCGGCATCCTCGACCCGGAGCTTCCGCAGGCGACCAGCTCGATCGATGGGTCCACCGACCGCATCGCGAGGCCGGCCTTGGTGGCGAGGCGGCCGTAGTCGGCGGCCGGCATGTGACCGATCTCCCACGGGCCGTCCATCTCGTTGCCGAGGCACCAGAGCCGGACACCGTGCGGCGCGGGATGACCGTTCGCGGCGCGCCGATCGGCGAACGGCGAACCCAGCGGCCCGTTGCAGTACTCGACGAGGTCGCGGGCGGCCGCGGCCCCGCGGGTTCCGAGGTTCACCGCGAGCAGCGGCTCGACGCCGGCGAGCCCCGCCCACGCCATGAACTCGTCGGTTCCGACGGCGTTCGTCTCGATCGAGCGCCAGGCACGGTCGAGCCTCGTCGGCCGTTCGGCCCGCGGGCCGACGCCGTCTTCCCAGTCGTAGCCCGAAACGAAGTTGCCGCCCGGGTAGCGGACCAGCATCACCCCGAGCTGACGGACGAGCTCGAGGACGTCGCCACGCCAGCCCTCGGCGTCGGCCGTGGGATGGCCTGGCTCGTAGATCCCGCCGTAGACGGCTCGGCCCATGTGCTCGACGAAGGACCCGAAGATGCGCTCGTCGACCTCGCCGACGACCGCCTCGGGATCGATGACGGCCGTTGCCCTTGCCCGCCCGGCGTGGCCGGCGGGACTCACCGACCGGGTCACCCGACCGTCGTGATCGTGAAGAAGCGCTCGCGGTGGGGGACGTCGACGATCGGCCCGACCAGCTCGACCGAGGCTCGGAGCGAGAGGTCTGCGGACGAGCACCCGACGAACAGGCTGATCGTGCCCGGTTCCACGACCCGCCGGTGGTCGGCGCCGGTGTAGGCCAGCTGCTCGGCGCCCAGGCAGAAGGTCACCGTCCGCCGCTCGCCAGGTTCGAGCGCTACCCGGGCGAAGCCCCGCAGCTCGAGGACCGGCCGGGCGACACCGGCCTCCTCGTCCCGGACGTAGAGCTGGACGACCTCGTCGCCGCAGCGCGCGCCGACGTTCATCACTTCGACCGCGATCGCCACTTCGCCGCCGTCCGTCTCCATCTGGGCCCGGTCGACCCGCAGGTTCGAGACTTCGAACGAGGTGTAACTGCGACCGAAGCCGAACGGCCAGAGAGGTGCCACCGGTCCGTCGACGTAGTCGCCCTTCCAGTTCGAGCGACCGCCGGACGGGTGATGGCGATAGGAGAGCGGCAGCTGGCCGACGTTGCGGGGGAACGAGATCGGCAGCTTGCCACCGGGGTTGACCTCGCCGCTCAGGACGTCGGCGATCGCATCGGGACCCGCATCGCCGGGGACCCAGGCGAGCACGACCGCCGCGCACCGCTCGGCCGCCCACTCGAGCGCCAGCGGCCGGCCGCTGACGACGACGAGGACCACCGGCGTGCCGCTGGCGACGACCGCCTCGAGCAGCTCCTGCTGGCGGCCGAACAGGCCGAGGTCGCGGCGATCCCGGAACTCGCCCGTCGTCGCGTCGTCGGTCAGACCGGATCGCTCGCCGACGACGACGATGGCCACCTCGGCCGACGCGGCCAGGTCGGCAGCAGCCACGATCTCGTCGGTCGAGCCGTCGTGGATGCCGCAGCCACGGGCGTGCTCGATCGTCGCATCGGGCAGCCGCTCGCGGATGGCGTCGAGGATCGTCCGTCGGCCGGCCAGCTCGTCGACCGGCACGATCTCGTCCGTCAGCGGGAAGCCAAACGCATTGCCCTGCTGGCGCATCTCGGCCAGGGTCTGGATGTGGAGGAGGTGGCTGTAGTCGCCGAGGAGCTCGCGGGCGCTGTCGGCGATCGGGCCGACCACGGCGATCCGCCGGGTCGCCGGCGACAGGGGCAGCACGCCGTCGTTCTCGACGAGCACGAGGGAGCGGCGGGCCAGTTCGCGGGCGACCCGTGCCTCCTCCTGCTCGATCGCGGCGAGGGTCGCGGCAGACGGGCTCGGGACGTATGGATCATCGAACAGCCCGAGGTGGTGCTTCAGCCTGAGGACGCGGCCCACGCTGAGATCGACGAGCGCCTCGTCGAAACGTCCCTCGGCGATTGCCCGCTCGAGCGGCTCGCCATAGGCGACCGAGCTCGGCAGCTCGACGTCGACGCCGGCCGTGAGCCCGAGGACGGCGGCCGTCGCGAGGTCGCCGGTCATGCGGTGGAGCGTCTTGAGCATCTCGATCCCGGTGTAGTCCGCGACGACGATCCCGTCGAAGCCCCACTCGTCCCGGAGGATCGTCGTGAGGAGCTCAACCGACGCGTGGCAGGGCACGCCGTCGACATCGCAGTAGGCCGGCATGATGCTGGCCAGGCCCACCTCGCGAACGGCGGCCTCGAACGGGAAGAGCTGTTCGTCACGGACCTCGCGGGGCCCGACGTGGGCCGGCGCCTGGTTGAGGCCGCCCTCGGCCATCCCGTGCCCGACCATGTGCTTGCCGGTCGCGACGACCCCGCGCGCGATGTCGTCGCCCTGGAGACCGCGGATGTAGGCGCAGCCGAGGACGGCGGCGAGATAGGGGTCCTCGCCGTACGTCTCCTCGATCCTGCCCCAGCGCGGGTCGCGGGCGATGTCGAGGACCGGCGAGAGGGCGTGACGGGCGCCCGAGGCAAGCATCCGCCGCCGGATGGTCGTCGCCATCGCCTCGAGCAGGGCCGGATCCCAGGCCGCCGCAGCCCCGATCGCCTGGGCGAAGCACGGCGCATCGCGCGACAGGAGGCCGTGGAGCGACTCCTCGTGGATGATCGCCGGGATCCCGAGCCGGGTCTCCTCGACGAGGTAGTGCTGGATCTCGTTGGCGAGCGCGGCCACGTCGCCGATCGCGAGATTCGTCGCGCCGGCGAGCCTGGTCACCTGGCCGATCCCGTCGGCGAGGCGCTCGGCCGCCCGCTCCCGGCGGAACGTGCCGGTCCCGACGATCTCGAACGACCAGAGCGAGCCGAGCTGGGCGATCTTCTCGCGGAGGGTCATCCTGGCCAGCAGCGCGGCGACGCGATCGTCGGCCTCGCCGGGCGGCAGGATCGGGCGCGCCTCGGTCGTCATCAGCCCTTCACCGAGCCCGCCGTCAGGCCGCGAACGATCTGGCGCTCCGCGACGATGTAGAAGAGGATCGCCGGCAGGATCGCGAGGACCGTGAATGCGAGGATGCGCGCCTGGTCCGACGTGTACTGCCCGGAGAAGTTCATCACACCGAGCGGCAGCGTCCATTGGCTCTCGCCGTTGAGCAGGATGAGCGGCAGAAGGAACTGGTTCCACGTGGTCACGGTCGCAAGGACGCTGACGGTCGCGATGGCCGGCCGTGCCAGCGGCAGGAGCACCCGCCAGAAGAAGCCGAACGTCGAGCAGCCGTCGATCCGCGCCGCGTCCTCGAGCTCAACGGGGATGCTCCGGAAGAACGGCCGCAGGATGATGATCGTCAAGGGGAGCCCGAACGCCGCCTCGGGAAGCGCCACGCCGAGGAAGTTCCCGGACAGGCCGAGGTCGCGGACGAGGATGTAGAGGGGCAGGATCGCGACCGCGGCCGGGAACAGCAGCCCGAAGGTGAACAGGGTGTACGTCGCCTCGCGGCCGCGGAACGCGATCCGGGCGAACGCGAAGGCGGCGAGGGAGGCGGGCAGGACGGTCGCGACGACCGCGATGACGGCCACGATCAGGCTGTTGACGACCTCTCCCCAGAAGACCCCGGAATTGGGGCCAAAGAGGACGTCCGTGTAGTTCGACACGACCCACGGGCTCGGGATGATCGCGCCCGGGTCGCCCACGAGCTGGCCGTTCGACTTGAAGCCGCCCAGGACGGCGAAGAGGATCGGGATGAGGACAAGAGCGGCGACGACGAGCAGGACGGCGTAGTTGAGGGCGCCGGAGACGCCGAACCGGAACTGCCGGGCGCGGCGATCGGCGACCGAAAGGGTCGAAGTGCCCGACTTGCTGGAGGATGTCGTTGCCATCGTTCTACCCGTTGTAGGCCGTGATCGCGCCCTCGACGTCGCGTCGGAGCACGAACCGCTGGTAGGCGAGTGCGAGGATCAGGGCGCAGATGAAGAGGATGACGGCGAGGGCGCTGCCGTAACCCATCTGCTGGCTCCCGAACCCGCTCTTGAACATGAGGACCGCCATCGTGTTCGACGCGCCGACCGGTCCGCCCTTGGTCATGACCCAGATCATGTCGAACAGCTGGAGCGCGCCGATCATCGACAGGAAGACGGACACCCGGAGCGTCGGTCCGAGGAGCGGCAGCGAGATGGACCGGAAGACCTGCCAGCGGCTCGCCCCGTCGATGACGGCCGCCTCCTCGAGCTCGTGGGGGATCCCCTGGAGGCCCGCGAGCAGGATGATCATGTGGAAGCCAAAGTACTTCCAGGAGATGATGACGAACAGCGTGAGCATGACGATCCCGCCGTCGCCCAGCCAGTCCTGGACGAGGCCGCCGAGGCCCGCCCCCACGAGAGTCGTGTCGACGATCCCCTCCGGTCGGAGCATGAGGCTGAAGACGATGCCGGTGATCGCCTCCGACAGGACGTACGGCAGGAAGAAGATCAGCCGGAAGATCGCCCTGCCCGGAAACCGCCGGTTGAGCAGAACGGCGAGTGCCAGCGAGAACGGGATCTGGATCGTGAGGGACAGTACGACGATGAGTGCGTTGTTGGCGACCGCCGACCTGAACACCTCGTTGCCCAGGGCGACCTGGTAGTTCTTCAGGCCGATGAAGTCGGTCAGCGGCTGCAGCCCGTTCCACTTGAAGAGGCTGTAGTGGGCCGCCTGGACGATCGGGAACAGGACGAACACGAGGTACAGGGCGAGCGCCGGCAGGAGGAAGATGCCGATCGTCAGCCACTTCCCTCGCAGCCTCGCACCGGGACCGCGTCGGGCAGCGATCGCGCTCGTCGTGGTCATGCGCGTCCTTCGGCTTCGAGCGTCGAATCGAGCGGGCCGGCGTGAGCCGGCCCGCTCATTGTCGCCATGTTGGCGGCGCTGTGTAGGGAGCGGATCGCTACTGCGTGGCAGCCGCGTCCGTGATCGCCTGGCACACCTTCGCGGGTGTCGACTGGCCGAGGAACAGGGCAACCGTTGCCTCGTTGATCGACGTGCCCATGGCGGCTGACGTCGCCTGGTCGAGATAGAGCTGGATGAAGGTTGCCGCGTTCCGGCCGGCGAGGACCGCCTTCAGGTTCGCGTCGGTGACCGTGGCCTCCGTCCCGTTGACGGGCGACAGGGCCGTGGGCGGTGTGGAGCCGTTGAGCGAGTTGGCGTTCTCGGCGCTGCTGAAGAACTTGAGGAAGTCGACCGCCTCGGGCGGCGCGTTCTTGCCGACGGCGATGCCGTTGCCGCCACCGACGCCGTCCGTCGCCGCGCCCGCGCCACCGGTCACGGCCGGGAACGCGAACCAGCCGAGGTCGTCGCCGAGCCCCTTCTTGCTGGTGCTGTCCGCGACCTGGACGCCGGGGGCCCACTGGCCCATCAGCTCCATGGCCGCTTTGCCGTTGCCGACAGCGGCAGCCTCATTGTCATAGGTCGCGCTCTTGTAGCCGTCCTGGTACGGGTTCAGGGCGTTGAGCTTGACGATTTCGTCACCGGCCTTCGTGCAGGCGTCGGTGTTCCAGTTGCCGGTCTGGATCATCTGCTGGAGCGCGTCGGATCCGCCGATGCGCAGGACGAGGTACGTCCAGAGGTGCATCGAGGGCCACATGTCCTTGCCGGCGATTGCGAGCGGGGCGACGCCCTTGGCCTTGATCTTGCCCATCGCGGTGAGGAGCTCGTCCCAGCTCGCGGGCGGGCTGGTGATCCCGGCGTCGGCGAAGATCTTCTTGTTGTACCAGAAGCCGATCATGCCCATGTCCCAGGGCACGCCGTACTGCTTGCCGTTGTACTGGTAGATGCTCATGGCACCGGCGTTGACGGTGTCCTTCCAGGACGCGACATCGGCGGTGATGTCCTTGAGCATCCCGGCATCCGCCTGGGCGGCCATCGTGCCGCCGCCCCACGACTGGAAGAGATCCGGCGGTGTGCCGGACTGCATCTGCGTCTGGAGCTTCGTCTTGAACGCCTCGTTCTCGAGGACGGTGATGTTGATCGTGACGTTCGGGTGCGCCGCCATGTAGGCGTCCGCGATGCCCTTGAACAGGGTCTTGCCCGGATCATCCTTCGAGATGTGCCACCACTCGATCGTGACCGGCTCGGCGTTCGCGGATGGCGATGCCTCGACGGCGCTTGGACTCGCGGCCGCACTCGATGCGGCGCTCGGGCTAGGACTTGCGGCACCCCCGCAAGCCGCCGCTACGATGGTGATGGCCCCGATCAATGCTGCGATTCGTCTGTGCGATGTCACCGGTCGGCCTCCTGTCATGCTTCGTCCCTCAATCGCGCCACGGCTTCCGTTTCAGCGGTCCTCCTCCATCAGCGGATCCCAGCGGCTGCTCGGTTACGAGCTGGTTGTGGCGGCGTGAATGGGCAAACTGTCGTCCGTCGCGCTGGCGACGGGTGATGATCGGACAGCGCCGACCTCGCCCCGCTCGGCAGAGGAGTGACCGTGCGGGGCGAGATCGTGCCGCGGAAGTTGGTACCTGCCTGCCGACGCGCCTCGGAGCGCAAGAGCCGCGCTGTGGTCCCGCATGGCCTCCTCCGCATCGAAACTTTCGGACCTTCGGGCGAATGTTGTCTCTACATTGCAGCGTACGTTCGTCGGCCTGTCGCGTCAAGCGATTCCGCAATGATCGCGCCACGGTTCGACACGAGACCGAAAGTTTCGATATACTCGCGGGGATGGTATCGACAGCACGGCCCACGCTCGCCACGCCCGGCCCGCGCGTCACGATCGCGACGATCGCGAAGCTGGCAGGTGTGTCGGTGCCGACGGTGTCCAAGGTGATCAACGGCCGGTCAGACGTCTCGGTCGCCACGCGGCGACGGGTCGAGGCCACGATCCGCGAGCGAGGATACCGGCGATCCGCCAGATCGACGCGCAGCTCCAACCTCATCGAGGTCCTGTTCCACGAGCTCGAGAGCAGCTGGGCGCTCGAGATCATCATGGGTGTCGAGCAGGTGGCGCGCGAGAACAACCTGGCGCTCGTCCTGTCCGAAATGCAGGGCCGGCGGACACCGGGCCGCGGCTGGATCGAGGGAGTGCTCGCCCGCCGTCCAATCGGGGTGATCGCGGTCTTTTCCGACCTGAGCGAGGTGCTCCGGACACAGCTGAAGACGCGCGGCATCCCGTTCGTCGTCGTCGACCCGACCGGCGAACCGCTCCACGACACGCCGTCGATCGGCGCGACGAACTGGAACGGCGGCCTGACGGCCACGCGGCACCTGCTGGGCCTGGGACACCGGCGAATCGGCGTGATCTGCGGGCCGGAGCAGATCCTCTGCAGCCGGGCCCGGCTCGACGGATATCGCGCGGCAATGGACGAGGCGGGCGTCCCGGTCGATCCCGATCTCATTCGCCATGGGGCGTTCCACGTCAAGGAGGGCGTCGCGGAGGGGCGCGCCCTCCTCCGGTTGCCTGATCCGCCGACGGCGGTCTTCGCCGGCAACGACCTGCAGGCATTCGGGGTCTATCAGGCGGCCCGGGAGGCCAGGCTGCACATCCCGGAGGACCTGAGCGTCGTCGGCTTCGACGACCTGCCTGTCGCCAACTGGGTCGGTCCGCCCCTCACGACGATCCGACAGCCGCTCGTCCAGATGGCGGTCACCGCCGCCCGCCTCGTCATGTCCCTGGCCCGCGGCGAGCAGCCCGCTCAGACGCGGGTGGAGCTGGCCACGGAACTCGTCGTCCGGGGGAGCACCGCGCCGCCGCGGCGCTGAGGGCCGCGCCTCGGGCGTCGTGAGGGCCTGGCCCCGCGCCTGGGTTCACGCCAACTACCACCCCGCGTAGTCACCGTCCGACGTTTGCGGCTGAATCCGTGCCATTGACCATTCCAGATGGTGGGTGGCATGCAGGCGGCCCGTTCGGCCCCCAATCGAGGCATTTCCGAGGCCGCGGTTGTGACTCTGACTACGGGGGATGGTATTCGGCATCGACCTGGCAGCCCCGGCGGGTGCCGGGACAGTCAGGTCGTCGTTGCCCCAGCCCGCTCGAGCATCGGGCGAACCTCGGTCGCGAGGCGGGTCATCGACTCCTCGTCATACATGGCGGGCACGCCCGCGATCAAGTGGCGATAGCCGAGTTCGAGGTACGGCGCAAGCTTCTCCGCCACGTCCTCCGGCGTCCCGACGGGCTGGTCCTCCCAGGCGCGGGCGATCCGGTTGCGCTCGAATGCCTCGCGGAAGAGGCGCTCCGCCTCCGCCCGATCGTCGCGGATGAAGACGGTCCCGATGCCTGTCGAGCGCTCGATCTCGCCCGGGTCGCGGCCGATCCTCTCGCAGTGCTTGACGAGGATCGCGTCCTTGCGGCGAACCGTCTCGAGCCCCCCGCCGATGTTGCACATGTCGCCGAACTTCGCGACGAGCTTGAGGGTGACCTTCTCGCCTCCGCCGCCGATGCAGATCGGGAGATGCGCCTGGATCGGCGGTGGCAGGTTGCGGGTGTTCTGCGAGACGTAGCGCGGGCCCGTGGCCGTCGGCTCCGTCCCGTCGAGCATCCCGCGCATGATCGGCAGGGCCTCGCCGAGCCAGCGAAGGCGCTCCGGCGGCCCGTCGCCGAACGCGATCCCGAACTCGCGGTGCTCCTCCGCGAACCAGGCCGCGCCGATGCCGAGGATCGCCCGGCCATCGCTGACATGGTCGAGCGTCGTGGCCATCTTGGCGACGACCGCCGGATTGCGGAACGTGTTCGCGCCGACCATCAACCCGATCCTGATCCGCTCGGTGGCCTGGGCCCAGGCGGTCGTCGTCAGCCAGCCCTCGAAGATCGGCCCGTGAGAGTCGCCGATGATCGGGTATAGGTGGTCCCACGTCCAGAGCGTGTCATAGCCGAGACGATCGGCACGCACCCCCGCCTCGAGGAGCGATGGCCAGTCCGTGTACTGGTTCCAGCACAGAACGCCGATCTTGACTTCGCTCAACCCGTAACTCCGATCTTCATCCTGCGTTCAACCGCGCGGCCAGAGCCGATTCGATGCCAGGTGTCTGCCTGGCGAACCTTGGGCCCGATCACAGGGGCGCCGTCGGTCGACCGCGTGCGTGGACCCCGCGGCGGGATGGTGACATCCGCCCGATTCGGGCCCTCCGGAGCCCGATCTGTCTGCCCAAGGTCGCGGTGGCCGATATCCGGCAGGAAAGGGCCGGGCCGGGCCGCGCCGGACCTCCGCCGCGCCGCGCCGGGCCGCCGCGGCGCCCCGTCCCAGGGCCCTCGGCCGAATCCCGCCAGATACCACCCCGCGTGGTGATCGCCGGCAATTCGGGGCCATCCGGCAGCCGATGATACGGGCCCCAGCACGCATCGGCATCACGGAGCCCGGAAATGGCGCAAACGGGCCCCACTCACGACCCGGGGTGGTCGGTGGCGGGCAGAGGGGCGCCGACCGCGGGACGCCCAGGCCGCTGTCGGTCACCGACGTCAGAGCTGCTCCCAGTCGACCCAGCGGGTGCCATCCCACCAGCGGTGCCAGATCCGGCCGTCCCGACCGCGGCCGAAGACGTCGATTCGATCCGCCGACCACGACGAGGCGCCGGGGCGGGCCGTCGGATCGAGCTCGCCACCCAGCGATTCCCACGCATGCCAGGTCGCGCCGTCCCAGTAGCGGCTCCACAGCTGACCGTCGGGAAAGACGGCGAACACCTGGAGCTGGTCGGTCGCCCAGGCCGTCGCCGCGGGCGGCGAGGCGAGCGTCCCGCCGAGCGATTCCTGCTCAGACCATGCGCCGTCGCTGAATGCGCGATGGACGAGCGCTCGCTGCTCGTCCTGCCAGAACAGGTCGATCCGGCCGGGTCCCCACGAGACGGAGGCGACCGCGTCCATGGGATACCTGCGCCGGTGGGCCACCTGGGCGTCGATGATCGCCCGGATCGCCGGCGAGCTGGCGGCGTCGACGCTGCGCACCTTGACGTGACGGACACGCTTGCCGGTGCCCTCGATCAGGCCCTCCGGGTTGGGCAGGTCGGCACCGTCTGCGAGCTGGAGGTTGACGTGATTGGCGTGGGGAATGATCGCGAACAGCATGTCGCGGATCCCCGGGCCCGTCCCGAACGCGAGCAGGCGGTCGGAGAGGTCGACCTGCTGGATCGCCGCCGGGACGGCGTCCTCGACCGCCCGCCGGAGGGCACGAGCGATCGCCGAGACCTGCGCGCTGCTTGGCGCGATGAGTGTCTCGAACCTGGCGTCGACAGAGCCGGGTGCGGGTGCCCCGAGGCGCTCGATACGTGGCACGGATGAGCCCTCGCTAACGGACGACGATGTTGACGAGCCGGCCGCCGCCGGCGTGGATGACCTTGGCCGGCTCCCGGCCGCCGAGCGCCGCGCGGATCTTGTCGCGGTCCAGGACGACCCGCTCGAGATCGGCTTCCGAGATCCCCGACGGGACCGTCACCCTATCGCGGAGCTTGCCGTTCACCTGGATCGGCACCTCGCGGGTCTCCTCCACGACGGCGGCCGCGTCGACCTCCGGCCACGATTGGGCGTGGATCGAGGTCCACGGCTCCCCGGATGCCGTCAGGCGGCGCGACCAGAGTTCCTCCGTGATGTGGGGCGCGGCCGGCGCGAGCATGAGCAGCCCCAGGCGGACGGCCTCGTCCCACTCCGGCGTGCCCGCGACGCTCGTCCCGCGGTAGCGCATCAGCAGGTTCGCGAGCTCCATGAGCTTCGCGATCATCGTGTTGAAGTGGAACGCCTCGTAGTCGGTGGTCACGCCGCGGAGCGTCCGATGGGCCGCGTGGCGGATCACCGTCCGTGCCTCTGCCTCGGACTGGCCGGCCGGCAGCGTGCCCGCCTCCGGGTCTCCGCCCTCGAGGCCGTGGGGGTCGAGGGCGATCGTCCAGAGCCGGTTGAGGAAGCGGTGGACGCCACCGATCCCGGTCGGGCTCCACGGCCCGCCCTGGTCCCACGGGCCCATGAACATCAGGAACAGCCGGACCGTGTCGGCCCCGTACCGCGCGACGAGGTCGTCCGGGTCCACCGTATTGCCGCGGGACTTCGACATCCGCTCGCCGTCGAGGCCGAGGATCTGGCCCTGGTTGAAGAGCCGCTTGAAGGGCTCGTCCTGGTCGAGCAGGCCGATGTCGCGCATCATCTTCGTGAACTCGCGGGCGTAGAGCAGGTGCATGACCGCGTGCTCGGAGCCGCCCGTGTACTGCTCCACGGGGGTCCATCGCGCGACGACGGCGCGGTCGATCGGCGCGCCGGCCTTCTCGGGCGACAGGTAGCGATACCAGTACCACGACGAATCCACGAACGTGTCCATCGTGTCGGTCTCGCGACGGGCAGGGCCACCGCAGCGCGGGCACCTGACGTTGAGGAACGCCTCATCGCGGTTCAACGGGTTCTCGCCGCTGCCGCGATAGTCGACGGTGTCGGGCAGGCGGACCGGCAGGTCCTCATCCGGAACCGGAACGATCCCGTCCCGCTCGCAGTAGATGACCGGGATCGGTGTGCCCCAGTACCGCTGGCGGCTGATCAGCCAGTCGTGGAGGCGGTAGGTGACCGTCGGCTTGCCCAGCCCGCGCGTGGCCAGCTCGTCGACGATCGCCTTGCCGCCCTCGTCCGCCGACATGCCCTCGTACGGACCGGAGTTGACGAGGGTCTCGCCGGCCGCGTGGGCGACGTACGCATCCACCATCTCGTCGTCGGCGGCGGTGCCGGGCGCGGCCACGACTCGCCGGATCGGGAGGCCGAACCGGGTGGCGAAGGCGAAGTCCCGTTCGTCGTGGGCCGGGACGGCCATGATCGCCCCGGTCCCGTAACTGGCCAGGACATAGTCGGCGATCCAGATCGGGATCCGCTCGCCGTTGACCGGATTGATCGCGTCGGCACCGATTGGCACGCCGGTCTTCTCCCGATCGGTCGACAGGCGCTCGATCTCCGTTTCCGACTGCGTCCTGGCCACGTAGGCATCGACCGCCGCGCGCTGGGCCGGCGACGTCAGCGTCGCGACGAGCGGATGCTCCGGGGCGAGAACCATGAAGGTGGCGCCGAAGAGCGTATCCGGGCGGGTCGTGAAGACGCGTAGCTCGTCTCCGCCGGGCTGATGGTCGCCGGGCGCCGTCGTGAAGACGATCTCTGCGCCCTCGCTCCGGCCGATCCAGTTCGTCTGCTGCGTCTTGATCGGCTCTGGCCAATCGAGGCCGCTGAAGTCGAGCAGCTCGTCGGCGTAGTTGGTGACCTTGAGGTACCACTGCGCAAGATCGCGCTTCTCGACCTTCGCCCCGCAGCGCCAGCAGTGGCGGTCGGCCCCTTCGACCTGTTCGCGGGCCAGCGTCCCGTCATTCGGACACCAGTCGACGGGCGAGGTCGCCCGGTAGGCCAGCCCGGCCTTCAGGAACTGGAGGAAGAACCACTGGTTCCAGCGGTAGTAGTCGGGGTCCGCGGTGACGACCTCGGCCTCCCAGTCGAACGTCGCGCCCATCGACCGCAGCTGGCGGCGCATGTTCTGGATGTTCGACATCGTCCAGTCGCGCGGGTTGATGTTGTTCTTGATCGCCGCGTTCTCTGCCGGCAACCCGAACGCGTCGAACCCGATCGGCAGGAATACGTTCTCGCCGTGCATCCGGTGGAAACGCGCGATCGCGTCCGTCGGCGTCGTGATGTACCAGTGGCCGATGTGCAGGTCGCCCGACGGGTACGGGTACATCGTCAGCAGGTAGAACTTCGGGCGGGACGTGTCGTGGAGGTCCGTCCGGTAGAGCCCGAGCTTCTCCCACGCTGCCTGCCAGCGGGGCTCGATCTCGGTCGGGTTGTAGCGCTCGATGCGCGTTCGGTCGGTCGTCTCTGTCACGTGCTTCTCGCTGATAACAACAGACCCCCCGCCGCCGGCGAGGGGTCGTGGGGTGTCGGCGTCGTCTACGAGTGGTGAGTTCTTGGTGGAGCTAAGGGGGCTCGAACCCCTGACCTTCTGAATGCCATTCAGACGCTCTCCCAGCTGAGCTATAGCCCCACTGTTTCGTGCTCGTTCAGAGCCTCTTACTGAGCGAAGGGGAGTCTAGCACGGCCAATTTACGGCCGAGCCCGACGGTCGGGACTGGGGGACCTTAGCCACAGCGCTCGGACAGACGATAATTGGTCCAAACACGGGGGCTCGATCGGGACCAATCACTGCCTCTGCTCGAGCCCCCGTGGGCCACCACCGCCACCGTCTGCCCGTTTGCCGTCGCAGCAGGGGAGTCGGTGACAGCCCAGCAGCACTCGGCCAACTTGCATGGTGCACAATATCGGATAGTATCTCCTGCATGGAACAGGACTCACGATCCGTACTCGCCATTCGACACATCCCCCGCTCGGTGTCGCGCGTCGTTGCCGACTTCGAGATCTTCGGACGTGAGGTGGTGTCGACCGACGATGTCGCCCTGGCGCTCGGTGTCGCTGCCGATTTGCGACGGCTGAAGAACGCGATCCAGGCGCTGGTCCGCCTCGGGTGGCTCCGGCCGCTCCCGACACGTGGGAGGTACGAATTCCTCGGCGCGCGAGGAGGCCCGTTTCCATCGGGCGACCCGCTGATCGAGGCTCGCGCCGTGCGGTCGCGGCGACCCGACTTTCGGCTCGCCCTCGTCGGCACCGGAGCCGCCTTCCTGCGTGGGTTCGCCGAACGCGCTCCCGACCGATACGCGGTGGCCATCGACCGCGACCAGGGCGGCTCCGTGGCCCTCGCCATCGCCTATGACGTGGTCAAGACGACCGGGCCGAGGATCGCGGGCATCCCCGATCTCCGCGACATCCCGGTCTCGGATCCCGCACACCTCCTCGCCGACGCGGCGCTGTGGCCGTCGACCTGCGGTGACCTTCGCGACGCCGATCACTGGCTCCGCCGGGCCCTCGCCGTCGCGACCCCCCAGCAGGTGACCGCCGTGGGGGCCCGGGTCGGCCACGCGGGGGCAGCCCGGATGGCATTCCTCGCGGGCCGGTTCGGCGCCCCGGAGGTGGCCGCGGCAATCGTCGCCACGCTCCCCGGGCGTGCACGCACCCGGATCGGTCCGGCGGAGGCCGCCTTGGTTGTCCGGGACGCAGGCCTGGGCGTTGATGACCGCCTGGGCGTGGCCACCCGGTGATCCCGCTCGCCGCGATCAACCAGCTCGCCGCCGTCTACCGCGGCCGGGGCCGGAATGAGGCCTACCTGGAGTTCGCCCAGGAGCACTTCCTCGACTGGCTCCGGCTGGAGGATGTGTTCGAGGACGATGCGGTCGTGTTCAAGGGCGGGACCGCGATCCGCAAGTTCGTCCTCGGCAACGAGGGGCGCTTCTCGACCGACCTCGACTTCGCGGTTGCGGATCCCATCTACGCTGATCACATCCTCGAGCGCCTGGCCAATCGGGTCACGCACCAGGGCGTGACGTTCGTCCTCGACAAGTACGACGCCGCAGCGCGCAAGGGCACCTGGCACGCGGAGACGCCGGAGCACGGCAGTTCGCTGCCCGCGAGCCTCGACTTCTCCCCGCGCCCCCTACTGCTGCCGGCCACCCATCCCGAACGCCCGCGAATCCCCGGCATCGATCGCCAGTTCCTCGGGTTCGAACCCGTCAGCCCGCCGGTCGCCGACCTCCTTGAGACCGTGGCCGAGAAGCTGTCGCGGTTCCGGCGGACGATGCTCGGTCGCGACGTCTATGACCTCGCGACGGTCGCCCGCCGTGTGGAGGACCGCCTGACACTCCTTCGCGAGGTGCTCTGCTTCAAGACGTTCTTCGACCGGGTGGAGGAGGGACGGGACACGCTCCCGGTCCCATTCACCGGTGGCGACGAGTTCTCGGGTCACGAGTCGGAGTTCGTGATCGGCGCCGATGATCTGGGCCTTCTCGCCCGCGATCGGACCGACATGGTCGCGCTGCTCGAAACGATCGGCGCGGTCTTCGGGCGAATGGGCGAGCCTGCCGGCGACACGGAGACGAGGCTCGCCGCCTGCCGCTTCGACGACCTGCACTGGGCTCGCGTCCGGTATGCCGAGCGGGCCCGCGAGCTGCGCCAGACCCCTGCGCCGTCGTGATGATCCGAGCCGATGGCGGCGCGAGCAGTCATCGTCTCTAAACTCGTTATCGTCTCTGAATCTCAGACGATAACTTGCGGGATTCCGCTCGATACGCGCGTGTTCTGGCTGCCGTTTGGCATAACGCTCAGGGGCGTCTACATGCCATTCAGACGCTCTCCCAGCTGAGCTATAGCCCCACGCCGGAGGGCGGAGTATAGCAAAGGCAAGGGTCGGCCAAACCCAGCGCCGGGCTCCGTCGCAAGGCGCCCCTCGTGCGTACCAGTCCCCACGCGACTCGTAACTCGCTCGGCGCGATCGCGACGTTCGTACGATGCTCCCGGGACCGCAAGAGACGATGTTCACGCTCAGGAAGCCTGGCGCGGGCCGATCTCCCCGTGCGCGATCGCCGTAACAGTCCCGTGGGAACTGGTAGAAACCATCGTGGCCGTCTCGGCTTCGCGCGAAGCAGGTAGATTCTCCCGACCGTGACCGAGTCCGCCCAGACCGTCCAGCGCACGTACCTGCTTCTCACGCTCCTCACGACGCTCGCGGCGTCGTTCATCTGGGGCGTGAACACGCTGTTCCTGCTCGATGCCGGGCTGAGCAACGCCGAGGCGTTCGCGGCAAACGCGTTCTTCGCCGTCGGTCAGGTCATCTTCGAGATCCCGACCGGCGTCGTCGCGGACACGCGCGGTCGCCGCTTCTCGTTCCTGCTGGGCGCCGCGACCCTGCTCGCCTCGACGCTCCTCTACCTCCTGATGTGGCAGGTCCACGCGCCGCTGCTGGGCTGGGCAGTCGCATCGATCCTCCTCGGCCTCGGGTTCACGTTCTTCTCCGGCGCCACGGAGGCGTGGCTCGTGGACGCGCTCATGGCGACCGGCTTTACGGGCACGCTCGAGTCGGTCTTCGGTCGCGCCCAGACGATCGGCGGCGCGGCGATGCTCACCGGATCGGTCCTTGGCGGGGTCGTGGCGCAGCTGACGAACCTGGGCGTCCCGTACATCCTCCGCGCGGCGATGCTCGGCGTGACCCTCGTCGTCGCGCTCCGGTTCATGCACGACCTCGGCTTCAAGCCGGACCGCGAGGCGAACCCGCTGACCGCGGTCAAGACCGTCTTCAACGGGGCGGTGAACGCGGGCTTGCGCAACCCGCCCGTGCGCTGGCTGATGCTCGCGGCGCCGTTCACGACCGGGGTCGGCTTCTACGGCTTCTATGCGCTCCAGCCGTATCTCCTCCAGCTGTACGGCGACAAGACCGCGTACGGCATCGCCGGTCTCGCCGCGGCGATCGTCGCGGCCGCCCAGATCGTCGGCGGGCTGAGCGTCGGCCGCGTCCGGCGCCTGTTCAAGCGGCGGACGGACGCGCTGATCATCGGCAGCATCGCAAATGTGGTCCTGCTGCTCCTGATCGGGTTGACGACCAGCTTCGTCATCGCCCTCATCCTCCTCGTCGGCTGGGCGCTCGTGTTCGCGCTCGAATCGCCACTGCGACAGGCATTCATCAACGGTCTGATCCCGTCCGAGCAGCGGGCGACCGTCCTCTCGTTCGACAGCCTCATGGGATCGGTCGGTGGGGCCATCGCCCAACCCGCGCTCGGGCGAAGCGCCGATGCCTACGGCTACGGCGCCTCCTACGTCGTCTCCGCCGGCGTCATGGCGCTGGCGGTGCCGTTCGTCATCCTCGCCCGCCGCGAGAACGCGTCATCGGACCCGATCGTCGAGGGCCAGGAGCCGGTGACGCCGAACCCTGATTCCGCCTAGCCGGGGCACCAACTCCCCATGATTCAGCGGACGTCGACGAGCGCGTAGAACGGGCCCGTGAACGAGTCCCCGCCGGGATTCGTGGCGACCAGGCCCAGTTCGAGCACCCACGGCTCCGAACCCTTCGGGATCCCGGTGATGCTGATCGTCGAGTCACTGTGGTTGACGGTCACCGTACAGTCGGCGGCCGCTTCGTAGAGGTCCGGCGACGCGGCTTCCTTCTTGATGTGTCCGCAGGTGGCGCCGGCAAACGAGAACGTCCATCCGTCGATGGAGAGCGTGGCCACATCGCCCGTCGCGAAGGCCAGCGTCTCCAGGGGCGTCGACGGCACGGTGGTCGCGCACGAATCGGAGGTGTCATAGCCCCAGCCCAACGAGATCGTGCCGCCGCAGCCCTGTGCCATCGTGGCCTCGTCAGCGCCGTGCCGAAGGACGAGGTCGGGATGGTTCAGGAGGAGCTCGCTGCTCTCGACGAGGACCTGGTAGCGGACGTCGCCCGACGCCGCAACGCGGATCTCGTACCGGATCCCATCGGCGATATAGGGCACCATCCGGGCCGGCTCAGTCGCCAGCGCCGGACAGTTGACGGTCAAGCTGTCAGTCGCGGAGACCGTGACCGTCACGATCCCGATCCCGGAGCAAGCGCCGGAGACGAGCAGAAGATCACCCTGCTTCGGAAGGTCGCCGACGATCGTATGTACGGGATTGCCGTCCGGCCCATTGAGCCTGGCAAGCGTCTCGTACCCGGCGTACCGTGCGATGTCGGCAACGGGGCTGATCGAGGCCGCGGACGGACTGGGCGCACCAGAGGGGCTCGTCGCCGGTGACGGACTCGTGCCGACCGACGGCGTGTCGGACCGGTTGAGGAGGAGTGCCGCCGAACCCGCGACAGCCGCGACAACGAGGACGGCCGCTGCCCCGATGAGGACTCGGCGGCTGGACCGGGCTCGCTCACGGAGGGCATGCTGCCGGCGGAGCTCCGCCGGCGTCACGGTCAGCCGGAGCGAGTCGCCTTGGGCACGGAGAACTTGGCGGAGGCGGTCCTCGAGCTGGTTGTCATGCATGGTTGGCCTCCGATGCGGTCGGACCGAACGAGTCGGCGAGGGAGATGCGAAGCCGGTCGAGCGCGACCTGGAGCTGGGCCTTGATCGTGTTGGGGCTCTTCCCGAGTGCCGCCGCCACGTCTTCGACCGTCAGGTCGGCGTAGTAGCGGAGGACGACAGCCGCCCGGATGGCGGGTGGCAGGTCGTCGAGCCCGTCGAGCATCGCCATCCGATCCGTCGAGGCACGCATCGCGTCACCGCCACCGACGTCGGGGACGACCTCCAGGCGGACGACTCGGGTGCTCCGCCGCCGAAGCCCGAGGGCCTGGTTCGTGGCGATCTTCAGCAGCCAGGTTCGAAGCGCGCCGTCGTCACGGAGGCTGCCAATTCGGTCGTACGCCGTCAGCAGCGTCTCCACGACGACGTCTTCGGCATCGGCCTGATCGCGGAGGATCAGATAGGCAACGGCCTGGATGTCCCGCCCGTACGTTGCGAGCAGATCATCGAGGGCTTCGGGTCTCCGCCTTCGAAGGGCATCGACGGTCATGGCGCCATCCAGTCTCGGTGTGGAACGCCGTTGGCGCCCGCTTCACAAGACTAGATGCACGGCGCGACCAATTCGGGCTAGCCGCCAAACCCTGCAGGGCCATTTGGCGTATCGGCGCTAGACTGCCCGAACGCCGGCCACCCGGATCGCACCGCGACGTGGACTCAGAGTGATGGCTGACCAGCTTCCCGCCACAGGACCACCGCCGCCCCGACGGCTCAACCGTGTCGGGAGACTGGCGCCGTTCGCGTTCGGCGTTCTGGTGACGCTCGTCGCCGTGCTCCTCTACGGCACGCTCGCGCCGGGCCCCGCGCCGCTGACCCAGCGCGACGTGAACGACACCGTGGCCCAAGCCCTGGCCTCGGTGACACCGGCCCCCGCGCTCTCGGAGGCCGTCTTCCAGGCCGTCCAGCCCTCGCTCGTGCTGATCCAGACCAAGGCACCGGACACGACCGCAGAGCCGGGCAGCGGCAACGGCCTCGGCAGCGGCGTCGTCGTCAACCTGAACGGCGACATCCTGACCAGCCTCCACGTCGTCGCCGATGCGACCGCGATCGAACTGACCTTCGCCGATGGCGCGACGTCGGCCGCGGAGGTCGTCGCTCGCCAGCCGGAGGACGACATCGCCGTCATCCGGGCGACCCAGCCGCCGGCAGACCTGGTGCCCGCGATCATCGGCAATCCAGCAGCGGCTCGCCAGGGCACCGAGGCCTTCGTCATGGGCAATCCATTCGGGCTCAGCTGGTCGATGAGCACAGGGGTGATCTCGGGGGTGAACCGCTCGTTCAAGATGCAGGACAGCGGCCGGGTCCTCCACGGGCTGATCCAGATCGATGCCGCGGTCAATCCGGGCAACTCCGGTGGACCGCTACTGAATCGAGACGGCCAGGTGATCGGGATCGTCACCGCCCTGGTCAATCCGACGGAGGACGATGTCTTCATCGGCATCGGCCTCGCGGTCCCGATCGATGTTGCCGGCGGCGCCGCCGGACTACCGCCGTACTGAGGGGAGTGCCTGTGGACCAGTCAGCCAGCCAGGACCGCGCCGCCCCAATGGAGCGCCTGCTCTACGAGGTGAAGAAGGTCATCGTCGGCCAGGACCACCTCCTGGAGCGACTGATCGTCGCGCTGCTCGCGCGCGGCCACATCCTCGTCGAGGGCGTCCCGGGCCTTGCCAAGACGATGGCGATCAAGACGCTGGCGGAGTCGATCGGCGGCGAGTTCAAACGCATCCAGTTCACGCCCGATCTCGTCCCTGCCGACCTGATCGGCACGCGGATCTACAACCAGAAGACGGGCGAGTTCGCGACATCGCTCGGTCCGGTCTTCACGAACCTCCTGCTCGCCGACGAGATCAACCGGGCCCCGGCGAAGGTCCAGAGCGCGCTGCTCGAGGTCATGCAGGAGCGCCAGGTGACGATCGGCCGCGAGACCTTCAAGGTCCCGAATCCGTTCCTCGTGCTGGCCACCCAGAACCCGATCGAGACCGAAGGCACCTACGAGCTGCCCGAGGCGCAGGTCGACCGCTTCATGATCAAGGTCCTGGTGGGCTACCCGAGCGCGTCGGAGGAGTTCGTCATCGTCGAGCGGATGACGGGCCTCCTGCCGACCGTGGCGCAGGTCCTCTCGACCGACGGCCTCGTCGCCATGCAGCAGGCCGCGGACAGCGTGTACGTCGATCCGGCGCTGTTCGAGTATTCCGTCCGCCTGGCGACGGCCACGAGGGCACCGGAGGCCCACGGACTCGGTGAGCTGAGGCGCTACATCACGTTTGGAGCGAGCCCGCGCGCCTCGATCAACATGATCCTCACCGCGCGGGCCCTCGCCTTCGTCCGCGGCCGGGACTACGTCCTCCCGGAGGACGTGCTCGACATGGCCCTCGACGTCCTCCGCCACCGCCTCGTCCTGTCGTTCGAGGCGCTCTCCGACGACGTGACCAGCGACGACCTGCTGAAGACGATCCTCGCGCGGATTCCCGTTCCGATCGTCCCGCTCCGGGAGCACGGCAACGTCCACGTTAGCGCCTGAACGCATCCTCCATCGCCTCGACTGGCAGGTCATCCGCCGGCTCGACGGCCTGCTTCAAGGTGACTACCGGAGCCTCTTCCGCGGCAACGGCGTCGACTTTGCCGACCTCCGCGAATACCAGTACGGCGACGACATCCGCTACATCGACTGGAACGTCACGGCCCGGATGGACACGCCGTACATCCGCGAGTACGTCGAGGATCGCGAGATCACCGCGTGGTTCCTGCTCGACCTGAGCCCGTCCGTCGACTTCGGGACGATGGAATCGGAGCGAGTGAAGCGGAGCGTCCTCATCGACTTCGTCACCACGCTCGCGCGGCTGCTGACGCGCCACGGCAATCGCGTCGGTGCCGTGTTCTACGGCAGCCGGGTCGAACGCACGATTCCGGCTCGCGGCGGCCGGATCCAGGTCCTGCGCCTCATCAACGACCTCCTCCGCCAGCCCCGACTCGCGACGGCGCCGTTCACCGACCTGACACCGCTCCTGGAGGCCGGCCATCACGCGATCAAGGGCCGCTCCATGGTGTTCGTGATCTCGGACTTCATCAGCGCCCCGGGCTGGGAACGGGCCATGAACGTGCTCACCCAGCGCCACGAAGTCATGGCGGTGCGCCTCTTCGACCGACGCGAGGTCGAGCTTCCGGACGTCGGCCCGCTGATCATGGAGGACGCCGAGACAGGCGAGCAGCTCTACGTCGACACGCACGACAAGGGTTTCCGGCGGCGATTCCGCGAAGCCGCCGACCGGCGCGAGGCGACCCTGAAGGGTGCATTCAAGCGGTCCGGGGTCGATGCGGTCTCGCTCTCGACCGACGAGGACCTGGTCCACGCGATCGTCCGCATGGTCAAGCTCCGGCAGAGCCGCCGGAGGTAGGCCGTGTCATTCATCTGGCCGCCGATGCTGCTGCTCCTGTCGGCGATCCCGCTCGCCGTCGCCCTGTACATCGTCCGCGAGCGCGCCCGCCGGCGCCGCGTCGCCGCGTACGGCGTCCTGCCGGATTCGGCCGCCCGCGACGGCGCCCCCGCACAGCCCAGCCGGTTCCGCCGCCGGCTCCCGTCGGCGCTCATCCTCGCCGGCCTGACGATCCTGGTCGTCGCGTTGGCGCGCCCCCAGAGCGTCGTCAGCGTGCCCAGGATCGAGGGCACCGTGATCCTGGCGTTCGATGTCTCAGGCAGCATGGCGGCGGACGACCTGGCACCGACGCGGATGGAGGCTGCCAAGACCGCCGCTCGCGCCTTCGTCGAGCGCCAGCCGTCGTCGGTCCGGATCGGCGTCGTCGCGTTCAGTGACAGCGGCTTCTCGATCCAGGTTCCGACGAACGACGAGACCCTCGTCGTCAATGCGATCAACCGCCTCGCCCCGGAGCGCGGGACAGCGATCGCCCGCGGGATCGTGACGTCGCTCACGACGATCGCCGCCGCCGACGCCGATCCCGCCGCCGGCTACTACACCAACCGCTCACCGGACCCGACGCCGGTCCCCACGCCCGTGCCCGCGGGGACCTACGCCTCGGCCGCGATCATCCTGCTGTCCGACGGCGAGAACAACCGGGATCCGGATCCGCTCGAGGCCGCCAGGGCCGCCGCGGATGCCGGTGTTCGGATCTACACGGTCGGCATCGGCAGCGCCGCGGGCGCCACGATCGAGGTCGAGGGGTTCAAGGTCCACAGCCAGCTCGACGAGACGATGCTCCGCAAGATCTCCGAGGCCACCGACGGCACCTACTACGCCGCCGCCAACCCTGACGAGCTCAAAAAGGTCTACGACAGCATCGAGACGCGCCTCGTGATCCGCTCGGAGAAGATGGAGGTCACCTCGCTCTTCGCCGGCGCCGGGATCCTCGCCCTCCTCGTCGGCGGCGTCGCGTCGCTCCTGTGGCTCGGACGGCTGCCGTGATCGACCTGCTGTGGCCCGGCCTCCTGCTGCTCCTCGTGCTGCTGCCCGTCCTCGTCGCGGTCCGGGTCTGGCTCCTCCGTCGCCGGCGCACCGGCCTCCGCTACTCCAGCCTGTCGCTGGTCCACGAGGCCCTGCCGCGGTCGTCGTGGATCCGGCGCCACCTCCCGTTCGCCCTGTTCGTCCTGGCCATCGGCAGCCTGGTGTTCGCCATGGCCCGGCCGGTCACGATCGTCGGCGTCCCGGCGGGCCAGACGACCGTCGTCCTCGCGATCGACGTCTCGCGGAGCATGTGCGCGACCGACATCCCGCCGAATCGCCTGCTGGCGGCCGAGGCCGCGGCCGCATCGTTCATCGAGCGCCACGGATCGACGACGCACATCGGCATCGTCGCGTTTGGGGGGTTCGCCGAGACCGTCCAGTCGCCGACGACCGACCAGGAGGTCCTGCTGGACGTGATCGGCAGCCTGACGACCGGTCGCAGGACCGCCGTCGGCAGCGCGATCCTCGAGTCACTCGACGCGATCGCCGAGATCGACCCGAGCGTCGCCCCGAGCGACCCGGAGGACGGGAAATCCGACACGGCGCCCCAGCCGGTTCCGAAGGGTGCCTATGCCCCGGCGATCATCGTCCTGCTGACCGACGGCGCCAGCAATACCGGGCCCCTGCCCGCGGAGGCGGCGCAGCAGGCCGCTGCCCGCGGCGTGCGCGTCTACACGATCGGGTTCGGAACGGAGAATCCCGGCAACGACAGCCCCCCGTGCGGGCTCCAGTTCATCGGCCGTGAGCCGGCGGAGAGCCAGGGGTTCGGCGGTGGATTCGGCGGCGGGTTCGGGTTCCAGGGCGGGGGGATCCGGCGAGCCATCGACGAGGAAACGCTCAAGGAGATCGCCGATACGACCGGCGGCACCTACTACCTCGCCGAGAGCGCCGGCGAGCTCAACGCGGTCTTCGCGAACCTTCCGACGAACCTGATCATGAAGCACGAGGTGACGGAGATCAGCGTCGTCTTCGCCGCCCTCGGTGTGCTGCTCGTCGCGCTGGCGCTGCTTCTCGGCCAGGCCTGGCGCCCGCTGCCCTGAGGCACTCGCGACGAATCGTCGGGGACCAGCAGCAGTCTCGCCGGCTGTGTCACCATCGATGCCGATGGCCGTCGAACGCCTGCCACCGTACGTCCTCCGACGCTCGCCTCGTTCGCGCGGGCTGCGCGTGACGATCGACCCATCCCACGGCCTCGTCGTGAGCGTCCCGCCGGCGACCCGCCGCGGATGGGCCCACCCGGAGCCGGTGATCGAGCGGTTCCTGCGTGAGCGAGAGCCCTGGATCCGCCGACATCTCGACCGCCTCGCCCGGCAGCAGGCCGAGCTGGCCGCCCGGGGCGGGTTGCGCGACGGCGCCACGATCCGCTATCGCGGTGAGCTCCACGTGCTCCGCATCGTGCCGGCGGCGGCGCGCGGCCGCAGATCGAACGTCACCCGGGAGGGCGGCCTCGAAGCCGACGAGATCGTCATCCGGGTCGCGGCCGCGGATCGCCGCTCGCTGGCAGCGATCCTCGACGGGTGGTTCCGCGAGCGCGCCCGGGTCCTCATCGAAGCGGAGATCGCGCGGCACGCCCCGGCCCTCGGCGTCACGGCCGTCGCCGTGTCTGTCCGGGATCAGCGGAGCCGATGGGGGAGTGCCTCACGCCACGGCCGCCTGAGCTTCTCGTGGCGGCTCGTCCTGGCCCCGCCCGAGGCTCTCGAGACGGTCGTCATCCATGAGCTCGCCCATCTCCGGGTCTTCGGCCACGGGCCTTCATTCTGGGCGCTTGTCGCCGGGCGACGGCACGACCATCTGGCCTGGCGGAAGTGGCTCAGGACCCATTCGGTCGAGCTCCACTCGGCACTCGACGAGAGCGTCGGTCCGCCTCGTGGGGAACGCGCCTCCGCCTAGGCGCCTGCGACGCGCTCGATGATGTCGCCCGCAATCTCGGCGGGCGAGCGATCGTCGACGTCGACGATCTGCGTCGCGACCGACGCGTAGAGCATCTCGCGCTCGCGCGTCCGCTTCCGAAGCCAGTCGAGATCGGTGGCGTCACCCCTCCGGCCGGTCCCGGATGCGATCCGCTCGAGCATGGTCTCCGGCCTCGCCCGAAGCCACACGACGTGGCCGCCTTCGCGCAGGGCCTCACGGGCCGCCGCATCCAGGACGGCCGCCGCGGCGACGCCGACGACCGTCGGGGGCGCGAGGTCGAGTGCCGCATCGAGCGCGTCGGATTCGGCGAGATGGAGAACGTCCTCGCCCTCCGTCGCCCTGATCTCGGCAGGCTCGCGGCCGGTCTGCTGACGGAGCAGGTCGTCGTTGTCGACGTACGGCCAGCCCGTCCGCTTCGACAACTCGCGTCCGACGGTCGTCTTGCCCACGCCCATCATCCCGATGAGGAGCACGCGCGTGCCCGCTGGCTCGTCCGGCGTCCTGGCCACGCGTGCACGATACCGCAGGCGGGACGTCCTAACGACGCGTGCGTACCACCTCGAGAGTCCGCTGCGCCTGGTCGAAATGGACGCGATCGTGACCGGCCCCGAGCCGGAAGCTCAGGTCGTAGCTCTCCGGCCCGCGCTCCCGGTGGCGGCCGATTCGCTCGCGATCGACGACGGGCCGCCCCGACCACAGCTCGAGGTTCCAGCGACGGAGGGCAGTGAAGACCGCGAGCAGCGATGGGAGGTTGTCGACGTCCTGGCTGAGCTGAGACACCCAGAGAGCCTGGTCGTAGCCGACGATGTCGGGTTCTTCCTCGGCGAGGATCCAGCGATAGCGCGCGGCGAGGATCAGCTCGCCATGTGTGAGGTGGGCGAGGCACTCCGCGACCGACCACTCATCCGGCTCGGGACGGACCCGCAACAGGGGACCGGCCTCCGCCGCCAGCGTCCTGAACCGCTCGGGGCCGGCCGCGAGAACGTCCACAGGGTCGTCGTCGCCGAGCGCCGCGAGAAGCAATTGTCGGTAGGCGTCCGGCGCCGCGACGGGATCGATGACCATGCGTGACTCCCTGGAGTTCGTTCCGTTGACCCCAGCATCGACCTGATACCTGCCAGGACATGGCCGGATTGCAGCATGCTCGCTCGCGAAGGCGCGACGGCCGGGTACCCTGAGAGGTGCGCTCGGCTCATGCCGGACCGATGCTAGGGGTACCCGATACGTGGCCGAGGGCAGGACCCAATTCCCTGAAGGCTTCGTGTGGGGAGCGGCGACGGCCGCCCTCCAGATCGAAGGTGCCGCTGGCGAGGACGGGCGGCTGCCCTCGATCTGGGACACGTTCAGCCGGACTCCGGGGAAGACCAGCAACGGTGACACGGTGGACGTGGCAACCGACCACTACCACCGTGTCGACTCGGACATCGGCCTCATGTCCGACCTCGGCCTCCAGGCCTATCGCTTCTCCGTCTCATGGCCTCGCATCATTCCGACCGGCTCGGGCGAGGTGAATCAGAAAGGGATCGACTTCTATTCGCGTCTCGTGGACGGGCTCCTCGAGGCTCGTATCCAGCCGTTCCTGACCCTCTATCACTGGGATCTTCCGCAACCCCTGGAGGACCTGGGCGGATGGGCCGCCCGCGACACGGCCTCGCGATTCGCGGAATACGCGCAGGTAGTCGCGACGGCACTGGGCGATCGTGTCGACACGTGGACCACGCTGAATGAGCCCTGGTGTTCAGCGATCCTCGGCTACGGCAACGGCGTCCATGCCCCCGGAATCACGGACGAACAGGCGACCTACGCGGCAGCCCATCACCTGCTCCTCGCCCACGGGCTGGCGGTGGGGATCCTCCGCGAGTCCCTGCCGGCTTCCGCGCCGGTCGGCATCGTGACGAACAATGCCCCGATCCGACCCCTGACCGATCGAGACGAGGACGTGGATGCGGCCCGCCGTGCCGACGGCACCCTGAACCGGCTCTTCCTTGATCCACTGTTTCGCGGGGAGTACCCGAAGGACATCGTGGCCGACACGCAACCGACCGTGGACTGGAGCTTCGTGCGGGATGGCGATCTCGCGGTCATTCATTCCCCGATCGACTTCCTCGGCGTCAACTACTACGCGCCGGCGGTCGTGAGCGGGCTGAACGATGGCGACGGGCAACCCGCCGAGACGTGGCCCGGGACGCCCGATGCGGTCCCGCAACCCATGGACCTGCCGGTGACCGCGATGGGCTGGCCCATCGAGCCCGCCGGCCTGTCGGAGGTGCTGGTCCGGATCGCGCGGGAGTACACGGCCATTCCGCTGTACGTCACCGAGAACGGGGCGGCATTCGATGACGTCGTCGGCCCGTCCGGCGAGATCAACGATGTCGAGCGTATCGACTACCTCGACGGACACATCCAGGCCGTCGCCGACGCGATCGCCTCAGGGGTCGATGTGCGCGGGTACTTCGTCTGGACCCTGATGGACAACTTCGAGTGGGCGCTCGGGTACACGAAGCAATTCGGGCTCCTGTACGTCGACTACGACACGCTCGAGCGCATCCCGAAGGCGTCGGCCGGCTGGTACAGATCCGTCATCCAGGCGAACGGGCTCGCGTCGTAGGCACGTCCGGCGGGGGGGTTGGTGGAGATGAGGGGACTCGAACCCCTGACCCCCGCGATGCGAACGCGGTGCTCTTCCAACTGAGCTACATCCCCACGGGCGCGGACGCGCGCGGGGCGCCGACCGGTGCCAGAGTGTAGCAGACACCCAGCCCGAATCCGCCCGCCGCGACTGCGAAGGAGTGAGCTAGCGATGGAGTTCCAGGAGGTCGTCCGTCGCCGCCGGATGGTCCGCAACTTCTCCGACGAGCCGGTCGATCGAGCCGTCATCGAGCGGATCGCGGCGATCGCCCAGCGAGCCCCGAGCGCGGGCTTCAGCCAGGGCCAGCGCCTCGTCGTGGTGACCGATGCGGCGAAACGTCGCGCGCTCGGGGAGCTTGCCGGCGACGAGTTCTACGAGGAAGCGGGCTTCGGCCGCTGGGTCGGCAAGGCGCCGGTCCAGTTCGTCCCGTGCGTCAGCGAGAAGGTCTACCGCGACCGCTACGCCGAGCCCGACAAGCTCGCCGACGACGGGTCGGAGATTGAATGGCCGATCCCGTACTGGTGGATGGATGTCGGCTGCACCGTCGAGAACCTGCTGCTCGCGGCCGTCGACGAAGGTCTCGCCGCGGGCTTCGCGGGCGCGGAGAACCCGGCCGACCTTCGGACCGAGCTCGGGATCCCGGCCGACTTCGCACCGGTCGGGGTGATCCCGGTCGGCCATCCGCTGCCGGACAAGCGCTCGCCCTCGCTCAAGCGGGGCTGGGTCCCGACCGGCGAGTTCCTTCGCTGGGAGGGCTGGGACCGCTAGCCCGTCGCGCGCCGATCGGGACGGGTTTCCACCGGCAGCGAACAAGAACCAACCCCGCGCGGCGCCAGCCACCCCGATTTCCGATGACGGAGGAATCCTGCGTGGCTTCGCAGCGGAAACGCCCTCCTGGCGACATTTCAGTTCACTCCAGCAGGAAAGCCAGCCACATCGCCGGGCCGGCGACCGCACATAGCGGGGCGGCGGCGCCGGTACCCAATGGGTGGGACGGAACACGCGACGGTCACTGCGCCACGTAGTCTGCGCGGGTGCCGCTGGGACTCGACTACGGGTTGATCGCCGCCCTCTGCTGGGGCACGACCGACGTCATGGCGACGATCGGGGGACGCCGCTTCGGCAGCCTGCGCGTCGTCGCCATCGCGCAGGTCACGAGCCTCGTCATCGTTCTGGCGGTCGGGATCGGTCTTCGCGTCCGGTTCCCGAGTGATCCGGCGATCCTCCTCGCGTCAGCGGGGCTCGGGGTGGTCGCGGCGGGCGCCTACCTCTCGTTCTTCACGGCGCTCAGGATCGGGCCGCTGGCCGTCGTGAGTCCCGTCGTTGCCGCCTACGGTGGCCTGACGGTCGTCCTGTCGGTCGTTCTCCGCGGCGAATCGCTGACCGCGGTGCAGGCGGTCGGGGCGGCACTCGCCACGCTCGGAGTCATCCTGACGGGCATCGTCTTCGAGGGCGGCTGGCGGGGGACCAGGATCGTCGGTCGCGGCGTTCTCTTCTCGGTCGCGGCGATGCTGCTCTTCGCCGTCCTGACGGTCGGCATGGCGTCGCCGATCCAGGCGGCGGGCTGGCTGCCGGTGCTCGTGATATCGCGGGTCGCGAACGCCGCGACGATCTGGACGATCTTGGCGGTCGTCACGCTGGCGAAGCCGCGCCGCGCGGCGGTGCTCCTCGCCACGTCCGGACCCCGCTCGTCCCGGGCGGTCGTGGCTGCCGGTCTGGCAGGCGTCGTCGACATCGCCGGATTCGTCGCGTTCGCGATCGGCCTGGAGGTCGCCCCGACATGGATCGTGGGGCTGGCCAGCTCGTTCGGACCGGCCGTGGCGGTCATCGTCGCGGTGATCCTCTGGGGGGAGCGGTTGCGCCCGACACAGTGGGTCGGCCTGGCGGGGATCGCGCTCGGGCTGGTGGCGGTGGCGCTTCCCTGAGTGGTGGCGCGGGCCACCCGCGGGCCGGAGGGCCGTCGTTCGTACCAGTTCTCTGGCGACTACTAACGTCGCGAATCGGCCTGTTTCGTCGCTTCCAGTCTCCAGGAAACTGGTACCGATGATGCCCGAGCGTGAGCCGGTCCTCCGGCCGATGGCGGGCCGCGTTATCAGTCGCGAGGAGACTGGTAAGAACGTCCCCTCGTCCCGATTTCAGGCATTGATCTACTAGAACATCTGTTCTATAGTTGATCGATGACGGCGCTCTCCCCGGACGTGTCGGCTGCTCTGGCGTCCCTCCAGGCACGCTGGGGCGCGGCAGCTCCGCGGGTCGTCGGGGCGCTGGCGACGGCACCGCTCGCGGACGAGACACCGGAACCGCTGCTCCCCCGGGAATCGCCCGGCGGCGGTGGTGCGGAGCGGATCGTCCGGACCGGCTTCCCGGCGCTCGACGCGATCCTCGGCCCCGGCGGCCTGCCGCGCAGCGCGAGCGTCGCCCTCCGCGGTGACGCGAGTTCCGGCAAGACGACCCTCGCGCTCCGGCTCGCGGCGGAGGCCCAGGTCGACGGCGCGATCGTCGCCTGGCTGGATCTCGCCCGCAGCCTCGACCCGGTGGAGGCCGTCGCTCGCGGCGTGCGCCTCGACTGGCTCGTCGTCCTGACCCCCGAAACGCTCGACGAGGGCCTCGCGATCGCCGGGGCGCTCCTCGCCGGCCGGTCGGTCGATCTGCTCGTCATCGACCTGCCGCCGCGCCCGGATCCCGGCACGACCGCCGCCAGGGTCGCCGATCGCCTCCGCCGCCTCGCCGCGCTGGCGCGCCGCTCGGAGACGCTCCTCGTCGCCCTCGAGCCGCCGGGCCTGACCAGCGGCCTGTCGACCGCCGTGGCCGAGGCGACCGGCCTCCGCCTGGAGCTGGCCCGCCGGTCGTGGATCCGGCTCGGGCGCGACGTCGTCGGCCAGCGGACGGAGGTGACGGTCGCTCGTAACCGGTTCGGCCCGCCGGGGAGGCGGGCGGAGCTCCGGATCCTCTACGCGGAGGGAGGGGAGCGCGACCGCTGCCTCGCCCGCGACGACCTCCTCCGCGACGACCTCACTGCCGCCCCCACCGGCCCATTCCAGCGGACCCCGACACATGCGTCTTCTCCACCTCTACTGGCCCCATCTCCCCCTCCGGCTCGCCAGGGCCCGCCACTCCGACTCCTTCCCGACGGACCGGCCGGTCGTCCTCGGCGGACAACCGTGGACGGACGGGACGGTCATCGACGCGGACCCGGCCGCACGGGCGCTCGGCGTCAGGCGGGGGATCCCGCTCGGGAGCGCCCACCGGCTCGCGCCTGAGGCGGCGTTCCTCGATCCGGAGCCGGAGGCCGACGCGGCGGCCGTCGAGGCCGCCTTCGAGGTGCTCGCGCGATTCAGTCCCGGGCTGGCCGGCACGACCGAGGGGGCCGATCCCGCCTTCGGGCTGCTCGAGGTCCAGGTCGATGGACTGGACCGACTGTGGGGCAGCGAGCCCGAGCTCGTCGGGCGCCTCGTCGCCGCCCTCGCCCCGATCCTGCCGGGAGCGCCGCGGCCGGGGATCGCCGGGACCAGGTTCGCGGCGACAGTCGCCGCAGCCAACGCCACGCCGCCGGAGCCGCGGATCGTCCACCTTGGCGGCGAGGCCGCCTTCCTCGCCCCGCTCCCGGCCTCGCTCCTGACCCCCGATCCGGACGTCCAGGCCCGCCTCCGGCGCTTCGGGCTGCGCCGGATCGGGGCGGTGGCGGAACTGCCCCAGTCGGCGCTCGTCGCCCGGTTCGGGGACGAGGGCGAACGTCTGCTGGCACGGGCCCAGGGCCGGGAGATTGCCCCGTTCCGGCCGCGGCGCGCCCCGGAGCGACTGGTTCTCGCCCTGCCGATCGAACCCGCCGTCGGGGATCTGGACCCGCTCCGGTTCGTCCTCCACCGGCTCGCCGGCGCCCTCTCGGGCCAGCTCCAGGGTCGGGGCGCCGCTGCCGCCCGCGCCCACCTCCGCCTGGCCCTCGACCTCAGCTTCGCCCTGCCCGGGACCCCGACCGATCTGGACGTCGAGCAGCGCTTCCCCGAACCGACCGCGGACGCCGAGGCGATCGAGCGGCTTCTCTTCGCCCGCCTCGAACGGACGCCGCCACCGGCACCGGTCTCGCGGATCGAGCTCGAACTTGCCGGCGTCGAGCCGGCGGTCGGGCATCAACTCCCGCTGTTCGTCCCGCAGGCGGCGCGGAATGCCCGTCTCGGCTGGCAGCTCGCCCGGCTCGCCCTGACGTTCGGGGAGGACAGGGTCAGGCGGGTGGCGATCGCCGACCCGGACGCGCCGCTGCCCGAATCGCGCTGGACGTGGCGGCCGTGAGGCCCCGATGACCCGCCTGCTCCGCGAGCACCCGCCGATCGAGGCCGAGCTGGACGCGGCGGGTGACCTCGTCGCGATCCGCTGGAACGGGCGGCGCGAGCCCGTCGAGGTCTGCAACCGCTGGCGGGTGGCGGAGGCCTGGTGGCGCAACCCGATCGAGCGCGACTACTTCAAGGTCGTCGGAAGCCGCTGGCTCGCGCTCGTCTACCAGGACCGAGCCGACGGCTCATGGCATCTCGAGCGTCTCTACGACTGACGGTCGCGCTTCATCCTCGCCGTTACGGCGCGGCCGCCTCAGCGCTGAGGGGCGCCGACCAGGGCCGTGACGGCAAGCAGGATGAGGAACAGCCCGACGACGAGGATCAAGGGACCGAGGTCTCGGGGCCTCGAGATCTGCATGACTTCCCCCAGTGCGATCGATCGCGTGCCCTGTGGCTCAGCATAGACGCTTGCCGACAAGCGGGCGTTGCGCCGCATGTCCGGCCTGAATCACCTCACTCGAAGGGGCAGTCCGCACCGAACATGACGACCATGCTGGTCGTCCCCGACAGCGGCGTGAGCCGAACCTGGACCCGGCACTCAGGTGTCACCCCGACCGCATCGATGACGAAGCTGCCATCTTCCGATGGGCCCGACGCCGCCTCGATGCTGTAGCCCGCATCCCCGAGGCCGGCCTGGACGACCTTCGCCGCCTGCTGCGCGGAGGAGCCGACGGACATCGTCGCGCTGGCCGGACCCTCGCCGGTCTCCGTCGGCACGGTGTCCGGCGGCAGCGGGAACGACGCCGGGAGCGCGTCCCAGATCCGCCCCCAGTCCGTGTCGGTCTGCGTCTGCGGCTCGCCCGAAGGTGGTGGGGTCGCGACGGTCGAACCACCGGGCACCGGCGTCAGGCTCGCTTCGGCAGAGGGGGTTGCTCCGGTCGGCGGCGCCGGCGAGGCGGACGGGGCGATCGAGGAACCGCAGCCCCACGCGTCACCAGGACCGGCCGCGAGGATCGAGAGGAGGCCCGCGTCAACGACCGGTGCGGCGATCGCGCGCAAGGGGGGACCACGGGTCGAATCCTACCCCGGCAGGCATGACAGGACCCCGTCGCGCCCCAGCACGACGGGGTCCTGTGGCCGGCCGGACCCGCTCACCAGGTCCTCCGACAGGTCGGCGCCGACCGTCGCGGTCGTCGTCGCCTCGATCGTCCCGAGCCCCCAGGCGCGAGACGTTGGATGGTTTCAGCCAGGACTGGCGGCCTGGGCCGCGAGCATGGCCGGGAGGATGACGAGGATCAGCAGCATCGCGAGCAGGACCATGGCCGCCGTTCGGGCCGTGGTGACCAGCAAACTCGGAAACTGCCCTCGCATGGTCGTTGAGACGCCAGAGCACCCGATCTTGTTTCGGGGTTGCGACGGGAATCTTCGAGCGGTCTCGACCCGACCCTAGAAGGGCTGGCGGAAGGAGGTCCTGGGGCTGGCGAACGCGTCGGTGTCGGTCACGAACAGCACCTCGACGGTCCACTTGCCGGCGGACAGCAGGTCGGCCGATCCGAGCGTGATCCGGGTGGTCCCCGACCTCGTCTTGCCCGTTCCGATTGTCGTCGTCATCAGCGTGCCGTGGGCGACCTGGCGGCCGTCATCGTTCCTGATCCGCCAGCGGATCGTCCCACGCTCGGGCACGTCACCGACGTTCCGGAGCGAGTACTCGAGCGAGGCGTGGACGATGCCGTCCTGCCGGGAGAGGCTGCGGATCGAGCCCGTCACGCTGACGTCGTGATCGGGGGCGTAGAAGACGCCAAGGGCGTCCCACATCTCCGTGTGTCCCGCGTCGTTGCCGAGCGTCCAGATCCCGACTCCCGCGAATCCCGTCTCGATCGCGTACTCGTACTTCGCGGCGGCGCTCCGTTCGTCCTCGAAGTACACCTGGCGGTAGGTCGAGCGGGTCGGATCCCAGTAGGTGTAGAAGCTGCTGCCCTCGAGCGCGTCGTAGTTGCGGACGACGTCCTGGTGGGAGGCCAGGAAGTTCCGGGCCGACGCGTAGGTCACCGAGGTGACGGCACCGAACTTCTTCTTGTCGGACTGGACGGTCGCGTTCGGGGCATTGCTCGTCACCGGCCAGTCGTAGCCGTAGTACGGCACGCCGAGGATGAGGTTCGCTTTCGGTGCGTAGGCCATGAAGACATTCATGTGTTTCTTGACGTTGCGCGAGCGCGTGGTCGAGCGGGGCGATGGCTCCGGTCACGGTCGAGCCCGTCCAGCGGTAGTTGTAGGTCATGACGAACTGCCGGTCGACGATCGGGACGAGGCCGGTGATCAGCGAGGGCGGCGCCCCGGCCGATGACGCATTGACGAGCGTCGCATCCGGGAATCGCGCGTCCATCGCCCTGTTGAAGCGGTCGAGGAACGCGAGGTACTGCGGGGTCTGGGCAGCGAGCATCGGCTCGAAGTCGAAGTTCGCGCCGTCGGCGGAGCGCTGCGCCATCAGGTCGAGTGCCTGGCCGATGAAGCGATCCTGGGCGGCCGTGCTGCCGAGGAAGGCCTTCATCTTCGTCAGGCTGCCGGAATCGAAGAGCTGGAACGTGGGGACGACACGGACGCCCTTCGCATGGGCCGCGTTCGTGACCGCGACCGCGTCACCGCTCATGTAGGCGACCGTTCCGCGCCACGCCATGTCGATGTCGCCGGTCGCCTTGATCCCGAGCCCGAAGAAGGCGATCGTCGAGAGCAGGTCGTACTTCAGCTGCGCCGCGGTGCCCGAGTTGAGCCTCCAGTAGGGCAGGTAGCCGTAGACCTCGTGGGTCAGGAGCGTTTCGACGTGTGCCCGAGGTGCGATCTCCGGGTCCGCGGCCGCAACCCGGGTCGGGGGCGCGACTGACAGCAGCGCACCGGTGGCGACGACGGCCAAGAGCATCGCGGTGAAGCGGCGCCGAGCGTGACGTGTCCCGGCCATACAGCCATTCAACACCCGAGGGCAAGCGTCGGCCATCCCCCGATCCGGTCATGTCGACCCGGTCGTTCGGCGAGGGTATCAAGAACAGAACATCTGTTCTATCATGAACCGTCCCGATGGGACCCTACGCAGAGCTCCACTGCCACACCAACTTCTCGTTCCTTGACGGGGCGTCGGCCGCCGACGAGCTGGTGGAACGGGCCGTCGAGCTTGGCCTGTCCGGCCTGGCAGTCACCGATCACCAGGGTCTCTACGGCGCCGTCCGGTTCACCGCCGCGGCGGAGGCGGCCGGCATCCACCCGGTCATCGGCGTCGAGATCGAGCTCCTCGACGCGATCGTCGCGGACCCGGCTCGGGCGGTCGTCCCCCCTCGACGACCGGCGAAGCGTGGCAGGGGGCGGCGCAGTGCAACGGGTGACGGCGGAGCAGGCGACGGGATCGGGTCGAGCGCCGTCGAGGGCCGGCCGGATCGGCCCCGGCCGGAGCGGACCCGGTTGCCCGGACATCGCGAGCCCGTCAAGGAGGACCACCGCGGCATCGGTGAGCGCCAGCGCGGTCCGCATCTCGTCCTCCTCGCCCGCGATGCATCGGGCTACCGGAGCCTCTGCCGGCTCATCTCGCGAGCGAACCTCGCCGGAACGAAGGCGGTTCCGCGCTTCAACCACGAGCTCCTCGCCGGGCACACGGAGGGGCTTGTCGCCCTGTCCGGTTGCCGCGAGGGCGAGATCGCCCGCCGGCTCCGGGTCGGTGATCGGGAGGGTGCCCTGGCGGCGGCAGCGGCATTCGCGAGCCGGTTTCCCGGTGCGTTCTATCTCGAGCTGTCGCACCACCTCCTGCCCGATGACGACTGGCTCGTGGCGGAGACGGCGGCCCTCGCCGACGAGCTCGGGCTGCCGGTCGTCGTGACGAACGACGTCCACTACGCCCGGCCGGAGGACCGCGAGTTCCAGGACGTGCTGACCGCGATCCGCCACGGACGGACGCTCGACGAACTGGCCGACCTGCGAAGGGAGGACGGCGAGTCGTACCTGAAGTCGGGGGCGGAGATCACGGCACTGCCGCCGGGCGATCTGGCGTTCGCCCGGGCCGATCCGCGGACGGCCCGGGCCTGGGCGGAGGGGATCTCGACCGCCGGGGAGCTGGCGGCGTCGTGCTCCGTGGACCTCGGGTTCGAGCAGTACCGCTTCCCGGGCTTCCCGGTGCCGAACGGCGAGACCCCGTTCTCGTATCTCGTCGAGCTGTGCCAGGCCGGCGCCCGGAAGCGCTATCACCCGCTGACCTCGCCCGTCGTCAACCGGCTCGCCCACGAGCTCGACGTGATCGAGCGAGCCGGACTCGCCGAGTTCTTCCTGATCTGCTGGGACCTGATGCGGTTCGCCAGGGAGCAGGGAATCCCCGCCCAGGGTCGTGGCAGTGCGGCCAGCTCGATCGTCGCCTACACCCTCGGGATCAGCCGGGTCGAGCCGATTCAGCACAACCTCCTGTTCGAACGCTTCATCAACGAGGGCCGGACGACCTATCCGGACGTCGACATCGACTTCAGCTCGGCGCGGCGGGAGGAGGTCATCCAGTACGTCTACAACCTCTACGGCCCGGAGCACACGGGGATGGTCTGCAACCTCGTGACGTACCGGGCGCGGTCGGCGGTGCGGGAGGTGGGGGTCGCGCTCGGGTTCCCGCGGCCGCTCGTCGACCGGGTGGCGAAGGCGCTCGAGACGTACGACTCGGTGATGGTCCGGCGGGACCTGGAGGCCGATGGCGGCTTCGCCGAGTTCTTCAAGCGAACAGGCGAAGGAGAGCCGGCCGAGGTGCTCGCGGCGACAGAGGCCGAGGAGCGTGGCTTGGTCGACGGGATGGGCCAGCTGAATACCCGGATGCCGCTCGTCGGGAAGGTGCCGCCGTGGCGCCAGCCGCCCAAGCCCGCGGATCCGAATTCGCCGCGTCCGTTCGGCTGGCTGGCGGAGACCCCGCTCGGCGCGGACGCCGGGGCCGTGCTTCCCGATGCGCTGGCGCCGGTGACGGCGATCCGGCCCGGGCCACGGGGCGACGACGAGGGTGGTCCCGGCGACACGCCGGCGAGCGTCGCCTGGTTGCGGGCGGGGAAGGGGACGGGCTACGACACGGACCGGGAGCGACTGGTCCCGCCAGCGCTCGTCGAGGGCAGGGCCATCGACCCGGAGAGCGGCCAGGTCGAGCCGCCGCCGCGGGCTGCCGATCGGCTGGGGCGGCCGAATCGCTGGGACCCGCCTGCGCCGTCGACGGCGGCGATGGGTCGCGGCGGGGATCGTTCGTCGGTTGCCCGGATCGAGCCAGAGCCGGCGCCCCAGCCCCTGGGCGGGAGCACCCGCGGGCTTTCCGACTGGGAGCGCTGGCTCGAGTTCTGCGCCCGGATCGACGGCTTCCCGCGCCACCTCTCGATCCACAGCGGCGGCATGCTCGTGACCGCCGCGCCACTCATCGACATCGCCCCGATCGAGCGGGCGACGATGAAGGACCGGGTCGTCGTCCAGTTCGACAAGCGCGACGTCGAGACGCTCAAGCTGATCAAGCTCGACCTGCTCGGGCTCGGCATGCTCGCCGCGATCGACGAGACGCTCCAGCTCATCGAGCACGACTGCGCCGGGTGCGTCGACCTCGACCGCCTGCCCGAGGAGATCCCGGAGGTCTTCGAGATGCTCCAGGCGGCCGACACCGTCGGGGTCTTCCAGGTCGAGAGCCGGGCACAGATGCAGACGCTGCCGAAGTCCCGGCCGGAGAGCCTCGACGATCTCGTCGTCGAGGTTGCGATCATCCGGCCCGGCCCGATCCAGGGCAACGCCGTCCACCCGTACCTCCGCCGGAAACAGGGCCTGGAGCCGGTGACCTACCTCCATCCGAGCCTCGAGCCCGTCCTCCGCGACTCGAAGGGCGTGATCCTCTACCAGGAGCAGGTCATGCGGATCGCGATCGAGGTCGCCGGGTTCTCGCCCGCCGAATCCGACGGGTTCCGCCGGGCGATGGGGACGTGGCGATCGACCCGCGAGATGGAGAAGCTCCACGAGCAGTTCCACGACGGCTGCATGCGCCAGCCCGGGATGACCGAGGAGGTCGCCGAGGAGCTCTTCCGCCAGGTCGCGGCGTTCGCCTCGTTCGGGTTCGCGAAGTCGCACGCGGCCGCGTTCGCGAGGACCGCCTACGAGTCGTCATTCCTCAAGCTGTTCTACCCGGCCCAGTTCCTCGTCGGGCTGATCAATGCCCAGCCGATGGGCTTCTACCCGGTCGAGGTCCTCGTCAACGACGCGAAGCGGCACGGGGTGGCGGTCCTGCCCGTCGACGTCAACCGGTCGCGTTACAAGACCACGACCGAGTGGGTGGGGCGGCCGGGCTGGGCGACGCTCAGTGGCGAGGAGGAGCCACTCCCCGAGGACGCGGGCATCGAGCGACGGCCGGATCCCGTCCGGTCGCCGGGCTGCGTGATGCCGTCGATCGCGGCCCGCGAGCGCTGGGCGATCGACGGCGCCGTGGGCTGGGGCGTCCGCCTCGGTCTCGGGCTCGTCAAGGGGATCGGCGAGGAGCACGAGAAGCTCCTCGATCGCGAGCTGGAACGCGGCCCGTATCGCTCACTCGCCGATGTCGTGGAGCGGACCGGCCTGGGGGAGGAGACGATCGAGCGGCTCATCCGGGTCGGTGGGCTCGACTCGCTCGGCCGGCCACGTCGCGAACTCCTCTGGCAGCTCCGCGAGGTCGCCGGGTCCGTTCGTGGCTCCGTGCCCGGGCGGGTCGCCGGCCGGCCGATGGACCTCCGGCTTCCCCCGACAGACGCGCCGACCCTCCCGGGGCTCACCGAATCGGAGCGGATCGGCGATGCCTACGCGGTCGTCGGCCTGGACGCCCGGCGGCAGGTCGTCTCGCTCTACCGGCCGGCGCTCGAGCGGCTCGGCGCAGTCCCGAACGCGGTCCTCGACGAGCGCAAGCCCGGCCCCGTCCGGCTGGGTGGCCTCGTGGTGACCCGCCAGCACCCGATGACGGCGAAGGGCACCGTGTTCCTGGCACTCGAGGATGAAACAGGGATGGTCAACGTCACCCTCTGGCCGGACACCTGGGCGCGGCTGCGCGGCGTGGTCCGGCGGCACGCGCTGCTCCTCGTGGACGGCGACCTCCAGCGGGAATCGTCGGTCGTCAACGTCGTCGCACGGGACATCCGCCCGCTCGTCGAGGCCGCCACAGCCGCGGGTGCACCGGATCAACCCGACGGGGTTCGCCAGCTGGGCCACGCCGGGATGCGCCGCCTCGGCTGAGACGGCGGCAGTCGTCAGCGACGACCGCCGTCAGCGGCGGCGGGCGAGGAGCGGGCGCTCGTCCGAGCCGCGCCGGCGCGAGCCGTCGCCCGACTTGCCCGTCGGCCGGTTCGTCGCCCGCACCGCCCGGGACGGGCTCGCGAGCGCGAGGAACCGCTTGTACCAGGCGGCCGCGGCCGCGTAGAACGCGCCACCGACGATCGCGACGAAGAAGGAGTAGGCCAGGAGCTCGGGCTGCAGGACGGTTCCACCCGACGACCCGGTCGCCGCCACCTGCATTGCCGGCGTGGACAGCACGGCAAGGATCGCCAGCGACGAGATCAAGCCGAGCAGGCCGCCGATCAGCCAGCTTGCCCGCGGAGCGAGGAAGCCGGCGAGGAAGACGGGCGCCACCGGCGGAGGCGCGAGGAAGTACGGGCTCAGAGTCCGACTGATCGGCTCCGTGCCACCCGTCACGGCGATGACGCCCGCGGCGATGACGATCATCGCCAGCGGGATGAAGAACGAGCGGTTGCGGACGAGTGACGGCAGGGCCGCGAAGTCGCCGCGGATATCCGTCGGGCGGAACGCCGATCGGAATGCCCCGACAATGCTGGGTCGGGCGGGCGGGCCCGATTGGGTCGGCGCTGCCGGCCGGCTGCGCGTCCGGGCGGCTGGAGCTCGATCCGCGGTCGCCTCTGCTGCGGGCTCCGACGCGTCGTCGAGATCAGTCGCTTGCGGATCGTCGCTCAGGGTGGCGCGGTAACGACGCCGCGCCTCGGCGCGGTCGGTCCTCTTTGCGCGGGCCACGGTGCCTCCAGACGGCAGGGCTATGTCGGGTTCGGGAATGTGTCGCGCCATCGTAGTGCAATCGACCCCTGACCGACGGCGCCCGATCGAGTGAACCGGCGGGTGATCGGCGGTGAAGCCCGGGTGAAGACCCGATGCAGCGCGAGGTGACCGCGCGAGCACCCGCAATGCAGGCCCGACTGGTAGAACGTTGCCGACTCGCTGGCATCGCGCCCGTCCGCGGCCGCCGTCACCTGGCCCCGCCCGCTCTTCCCGCCCCTTCCCGCCGGGAGGTCGTCGATGGATCGCGTCCGGCGCGCCGGTCAATTCGCCCTGTTCCTCGCCATCGCCCTGTCGGTGCCATCGCTCGGCTCGGGCCGGCCGCCCTCGCCGGTTCCTGTCGCCGCCGTGGCGGCACCGGTCCCGTGGCCGACATCCAGCCTCCTCGTGTCGGAGGTGGTGACCGGTGGCGCTTCTGCGTCGGACGAGTTCGCCGAGCTCGCGAACGCCGGGTCCGAGCCGGTCGACCTGACGGGCTTCGAGCTCGTCTACGCGACGTCGAGCGGTGGGACCGTGACGCGGAAGGCGGCCTGGACGGTGCCGACGATCCTCGGGCCTGGGCGGCATCTGCTCCTCGCGAATGCGGCCGGCATCTACGTGGGGATCGCCGACATCACGTACAGCGGCGGGTTCGCGGCCACGGGTGGCGCGGTCGCGCTGCGGCCGATCGGGGGAGCGGCGATCGATGCCGTCGGTTGGGGCGACGCCACCAGCGCATTCGTGGAGGGAGTCGCCGCTCCTGCGCCCGCGAGCGGCTCCAGCATCGAACGCCTGCCGGGCGGCGCCCTCGGGAATGGGGTCGATTCCAACGACAATGCCGCGGACTTCGCGGTTCGCACGGTTCCGACACCGCAGAACCTTGCTGCGGGTCCGGCTCCTGATCCCGAGACGAGCCCGAGCCCGAGCCCGCCACCCAGCGCGACGCCGACTCCCAGTCCAACGGATGCGCCGACGCTGCCTCCCACGCCTGCCGTGGGTCCGACGCCGACCCCAACGCCGACGCCGACGGCGACCCCGACGCCGACCCTGGTGCCGACCCCGACGCCGACCCTCGTGCCGACACCCGCGCCGACGCCCGCGCCAACACCGCTACCCACGCCGGCGCCCACACCGACACCTACCCCCTCGCCGGTGCCGACACCGACGCCGATCGTGCCCATCGGGGATGCCCGGCGGCTCCCGGACGATGCGATCGTGGCCGTCCGCGGCACGCTCACGACGGACCTGGGTGCGATCGAATCAGGTCGGATCGGATTCATCCAGGACGCGTCCGGCGGTCTGGCGGTCAGGCTGGATGCCGCGCTCGGCGTGCCGTTGCCGGCCGGAACCTCGGTCGAGATCAGCGGTTCTCTCGGGAGCTACTTCAGCCTGCGGATCCTCAACGTCGAGGCGGCGACGGTCATCCAGCTCGGGGCATCGACGCTGCCCGAGCCGCTTGCGACGGTCACGGGCTCCGCCGGTGAGACCGTGGAGGGGTTGCGCCTGCTCGTCGGCGGGACGGTGACATCCGCGCCGTCGGAGCTTGCAGACGGACTCGGCGTGACGATCGACGACGGGACCGGCCCGCTCCGGATCGTCGTTGCCCCGTCGGCACTCCTGGCCACGGAGGTTCGAACCGGCGACATCGTGACGGCGACCGGCCCACTCGGCCAGCGCGACAGCGGCGGGACAGGCGTCGCCGGCTATCGACTGCACGCCACACTGAGCGGCGAGTTCGCGGCGGGCCCTCAGCCCACCCCGGCGCCGTCGCCAACTCCGTCTCCCGGCTCGACGCCCCTCCCGACGCCGACGCCGAGCGCGTCCGCGGGTCCGTCGCCGACGCCGACGCCTGCCCCGACCCCCAGCGCGACAGCCACGCCGAGCGCACCTCCGTCCCCGTCGGCATCTCCCGCCGTCCTTCCGATCGGCGACGCACGTCGGCTGCCGATCGGCACGACAGTCAGCCTCGCGGCCGTCGTCACCGCGGAGGCTGGGCGCGTGGGCGGGCCGAGCCTGATCGCGATCCAGGATGCGAGCGGCGGGATCGTCGTCCGCATCCCCGATGGCGTCGCGGCGCCCCGGCGTGGCGCGCGCATCGAGGTCCGGGGCGTCCTGGCCGATCCGTACGGCCAGCTCGAGGTTCGACCGGCGTCGGGCGCGTTCCAGCCAACCGGCACCGGGCCCATCCCGGAGGCGGCAGCGGCGAATGCACACTCGCTCGGCGAGTCGCTCGAAGGGCGGCTCGTGACGGTGCGGGGTCGGATCGATTCGCGACCGACGAAGTCGACCGGCGGAGACATCAGCTTCTTCGTTGCCTCGACAGCCGGCCCGGTCCGGATCGTCGCAGACGCTTCCAGCGGGCTGACGGTCGAGTCGGTGACGGTCGGGGCGACGTATGACGTCACGGGCGTCGCGGGCCAGCGCGCGACGCGCAAGGGCGCGCTCGACGGCTACCGGGTCTGGACGCGGGGTGCGGACGACCTTCGCCGCGTCGCCGCACCGAGCCCCACGCCGACCGCGTCACCGAGCGGTGCGCCGTCGCCGAGCAGCTCACCGTCGGCGTCCACGCCACCAGCGGGAACGGTCGTTACGATCGCGGACGCGATTCGGCGCAATGACGGTCCGGTCACCGTCGAGGGTCTCGTGACGACGCGCCCCGACCTCCTCGACACGACCGGTCGCCGGATCGTGATCGAGGACCGGACAGCCGGCGTCGAGATCCTGACTCCGCTCGACGCCTCGGTCCCGGCAGTCGGGACGCGTATCCGCGTCGATGGCACGATCGGGCGGGCCTACGGCGCGCCACGGATCAGGGCGGATCGGATCGTGTCGCTGGCCGTCGGTGCTCGAGCGCTCGCTCTCGACCTCCACCAGGCTCCGACCGCCGCCCACGAGTGGCGTCTCGTCCGGGTGGGCGGGACCCTGGTCGAGGTCACGAAGCTCGGCGACCGATGGCGGGCCGAGCTGTCGGTCGGGCGCGACCGCGTCGTCCTGACGGGGCTCGCCGGCGCACGGATCGCGGCAGCATCGCTCGTCGAGGGCAGGACGGCCACGATCGTCGGGATTGTCCGGCGCGCATACCCGGGCGCCTCCGATCGCCGCTGGTCGATCGCACCGCGAGGCCCCGACGACGTCACGGTCGCACGGGCCCGTGCGGGGGGACCGACGGCCGGCGCGACAGACCCGCCTGCCGGCCCCGGTGCGGCCGGGCGTCGAACTCCGGCCACGTCCGCCCCGCCGAACGTCGACCTGGTCGACCTGGCAGGTCACGTCGGTGGCGTCGTCCGGGTCGGCGGGCTCGTCACGGAGCTCGCGCCCGATGGGTTCCTCCTCGACGACGGCACGGCCGTCGGGCGGGTCGCCCTGAGTGGCGCCGCGGCCGAGTACCTGCCGCTCCTCGAGCCTGGCGACGCGCTCAACGCAACCGGGCGCGTCGTGCAGGACGGCGGCGCGTACCGGATCGTCGTCGACGATCCCGCGGGGCTTGTCCGCGTCGGGGACCCGACGATCGATCCGATCTCGGTGCCGAATGTGATCGACAGGGCCGCAGCACCCGTACCCGATCCGCCGGCGCCCGTCGGCCGGCAGGCCGGGGGACTCCTCGGACCGGGTTCGACGGGCACCGCCGGGATGCTGGGAGTCGTGCTCCTGTCGCTCGCCTCGGTGGTCGTCACCGTCCTCCGGCGACGCCGTTCGGGACGCCTCGCCGCGGCCCGCGTGGCCGCCCGTTTGGCGGATGTCGCGGCCGCGCCGGGCCCGGATCGGTGACTCGTGCGTGGCCACGCTCAGCAATCGTGCTTGACGCTCGTCTGAACACGGGACTATCCTCGGCCGAGTTTCGCGCTTGCGAAGCACCACCTGAGCGAGGAACAGGGCTTGCCGAACGCGGACCACCGCGTCGCACTCCCACCCGGAGAACGGCAATACCACATCGCACTCGGCCCGGGAGAACTGGCCGAGTACATCCTCCTCCCTGGTGACCCCGACCGTACTGACCGGATTGCCGCGCGCCTCGACTCCGTCGAGATCGAACGGCGACACCGGGAGTTCGCCTCGGTCACCGGGACGTATCGCGGTGAACGTGTCTCGGTCGTCTCGACCGGAATCGGCACGGACAACGTCGAGATCGTGGTGGCGGAAATCCTGGCGATCACGGAAAGGCCAACCTTCATCCGGGTCGGTTCCTGCGGAGCACTCCAACCGGAGCCCGCTCTCGGGGACCTGATCATCACGACCGGAGCAGTCCGGCTCGAGTCGACCACGAGCTTCTTTGTCCACGACGGGTACCCGGCGATCGCCGATTACGAGGCGGTCATCGCGCTCATCGAGGCAGCCGAGCGGCTCGGACACCGGAACCATGTCGGGATCACGGCGACGGCACCGGGATTCTTCGGGGCGCAAGGGCGACCCATCCCGCAGTTGCCCATCCGTTACCCTGACCTGGCGGAGGACATGGCGCGCCAGCGCGTCATGAACTTCGAGATGGAGGCATCAGCGCTGCTCGTGCTGGCCACCCTCGCACGCTGCCGGGCCGGCGTCGTCTGTGCGGTCTACGCACAGCGCACGACGGGTGCGTTCGTCGAGGGTGCCGCCAAGGACGCGGCAGAAGCTGCATGCGTGGAGACGGGCCTGGAAGGGCTCCTGATCCTCGCCGAGATCGATCGCCAGAAACGAACGGCCGGGACGGATCGCTGGCGACCGTCCCTCTGGACATCCACGTGATCTGCGGATGCGGGACGAGGGTTCCCGTGCCGCCACGCTGAACAGGAGGAGCCCTCTCCATGGCCGAAGCATATTGCGTCAAGGACAAGCAGAAGGTCGAAGTCCAGAACCCCCAGAGAATCACGATGAAGAACGGCAAGCCGGCCCTTTCCGGCACCTGCCCGATCTGCAAGGGCAAGGTCTTCAAGATCGGCGGTTGACCTCCGCCTGACGTTGACCAGTTCGAAGGGGGCTCGCCGGCGACGGCGGGCCCCCTTCGCGCATTCCCGGCTCAGACGCCTCGACGCCTGAGCAGCGGCAGCGCCCCGACAAGCCCGACATCGTCCCGAGCTCGGCGGGCACGACCGATACCCGTTCGCGCGGGATCCGGAACGGGACGTTCGCGATCCGCTCCCGGGCGGGATCCAGCCACAGGTCACCCTGATTCGCGCGATGCTCCCGCCGACACGATCAGAGCCGGCCTGAGCAGACCGATGATCGCGAGGATTGGCGTCCGACTGGCCCCGAGATCCACGGCCAGGACGGGCCGACTGAATCCCCTCGTGCCATCCACGCCGGCATCGTCGGGGCTGTGGCCGTTCGGTGCAACCGGGCCAATCGGCCATGCCAATCGGCCCTCGACGGGTGGCCGCTACGATGCGACCATACGCGTGGCGGTTCGTGCGCTCAGGCAACGCCCAGCGCCGGTTGGCCGCACCACCTCGAACGGGAACCAATGACGCTCGCCCATGGATGGCGAGCGTGAGCATCGCGAAGGAGCATCTCATGGCAGTACGAGTCGGCATCAACGGCTTCGGACGGATCGGCCGGCAGTCGCTCAAGGCGCTCATCGAGCGCACCCCCGACGTCGAGGTCGTGGCGGTCAACGACCTGGTCGATACGTCACTCAACGCGCTCCTCTTCAAGCACGACTCGACCTACGGTGCATACCCGGGCACGGTCGATCACACGGACGACGCCCTGATCATCGACGGGCGCGAGATCAAGGTCCTCAAGGAAAAGGATCCGGCCGCCCTTCCGTGGGCCGATCTCGGTGTCGACATCGTCCTCGAGTCGACCGGCCTGTTCACCGCCGCCGAGAAGGCGGGCGCCCACATCACCGCCGGCGCCAAGAAGGTGATCATCAGCGCTCCCGGCAAGGGCGAGGACATCACGATCGTCCTCGGCGTCAACGAGAGCACCTACGATCCCGCGAAGCACCACATCATCAGCAACGCCAGCTGCACGACGAACTGCCTGGCGCCGGCGGCGAAGGTCGTCCACGATCTGGTGACGATCGAGCGCGCCCTGATGAACACGATCCACAGCTACACGAACGACCAGAAGATCCTCGACGTCGCCCACAAGGACCCGCGCCGCGCACGGGCGGCAGGCCTGAACATCATCCCGACGACGACCGGCGCGGCCAAGGCGCTCGCCCTCGTCATCCCGGACCTGAAGGGCAAGTTCGACGGATTCAGCCTCCGCGTCCCGACGCCCACGGTCAGCGTCGTCGACTTCACCGCCGACGTCTCGCGCGCGACCTCGGTCGAGGAGCTCAATGACGCCTTCCGGACGGCCGCCGCCGGCCCGATGAAGGGGATCCTCGGGGTCAGCGACGACCCGCTCGTCTCGACCGACTTCCGCGGCGACAGCCGCTCGTCGATCATCGACGGGGCGTCGACGATGGTCATCGACGGCACGATGGTCAAGGTCATCGCCTGGTACGACAACGAGTGGGGCTACAGCTGCCGCGTCGCCGACCTGATCGGATACGTCGCGGCTCGCCTGCCCGTCGCCGGTCACGCCTGACCGAGACTGGCATGGACAAGCTGACGATCCGCGACCTCGACGCCGCGGGCAAACGTGTCTTCGTGCGCGTCGACTTCAACGTTCCGCTCGCCGACGGGAAGGTGACTGACGACTCGCGGATCCGGGCTGCATTGCCCACGATCAACGCCCTGCTCGCACAGGGCGCCAAGGTGATCCTCGCGAGTCACCTCGGCCGGCCCGATGGCAAGGTTCAGGACGGGCTCCGCCTTCGGCCGGTCGGCCAGCGGATCTCGACGCTCCTGCGGCGCAACGTGCCGGTCACGGGCGACGCCCTGGGCGTCGGCACGGAGGACGCGATCAAGCGACTGCGTGGCGGCGAGGCGATCCTGCTCGAGAACCTCCGCTTCCACGCTGAGGAGGAGAAGAACGACCCGGCGTTCGCGGCGAAGCTCGCCTCGTACGCCGATGTCTATGTGAACGACGCTTTCGGGACGGCGCATCGCGCGCATGCCTCGACCGTCGGGATCGCGAAGCTGCTGCCCGCCTATGCCGGGCTGCTGATGGAGCGCGAGATCGAGATGCTCTCGCACCTCCTCGAGAACCCGGCGAGGCCGTTTGCCGCGATTCTCGGCGGGGCGAAGGTCTCCGACAAGATCAAGGTGCTGGAGCACCTCATCAGCAAGGTCGACATCCTCGTCGTCGGCGGCGGGATGGCGAACACGTTCCTCCTCGCCCAGGGCAAGTCTGTCGGCAAGAGCCTCGCCGAGCACGATCGGGTCGACGACGCGCGGCGGATTCTCGCCGCGGCGGAGGCACGGGGCGTGCCGGTGATCCTGCCGACCGACGTCGTGATCGCCAAGGAAGTCACGCGCGGCACGGAGTACAAGACCGTCGGCACGGACAAGTTCCCCGCGTCGTGGCACATCGTCGACATCGGCGAGGACTCCCGGCCGGGCGATCGAGGAGGCCCTGGCGCCGGCCAAGACCGTCTTCTGGAACGGACCGCTCGGGGTCTTCGAGATCCCCTCGTTTGCCCATGGGACGAAGGCGATCGCCCGATTCCTGGCCGACCGGGCAGAGCACGGCGCGACAGTCGTGGTCGGAGGCGGCGACTCCGTCGCGGCCCTCGAGCAGGAGGGGGTCGCCTCGAAGATGACCCACATCAGCACCGGCGGCGGCGCGTCCCTCGAGTTCCTCGAGGGCCGCGAGCTGCCGGGCATCGCGATCCTTCAGGACCGCCCCAAGCTGGAGACAAAAGCGTGACCACGTCCACGAACACGACGATCGAGATCGTCGATGCCCGCGAGATCCTCGACTCGCGCGGAAACCCGACAATCGAAGTCGATGTCATCCTCGGCGACGGCTCCGTCGGCCGCGCGGCCGTACCGTCGGGAGCGTCCACGGGCGTTCACGAGGCGGTCGAGCTGCGCGACGGCGACAAGTCGCGGTTCGGCGGCAAGGGGGTCCTCCGGGCCGTCGCCAACGTGACCGACGTGATCGCCCCGGCGGTCTACGGCCTCGACGCCGCGGACCAGTCAGGCATCGACGCCGTCCTTCAGGACCTCGACGGAACCCCGAACAAGGCCACGCTTGGGGCGAACGCCATTCTCGGCGTCTCTCTTGCCTGCGCCCATGCCGCGGCAGCCGCCCACGACCTGTCGCTCTTCAGGTACCTCGGCGGTGCCGGTGCCCGGATCCTGCCGGTCCCGCAGTTCAACATCCTGAACGGCGGCAAGCACGCCAGCGACTCGACCGACTTCCAGGAATTCATGGTCATGCCGGTCGGTTCGGAGACGTTCTCCGAGGCGCTCCGCGCCGGGGCCGAGGTCTTCGCCGCGCTTCGCGGCATCCTCCACGCCGACGGCCATGCAACGGGCCAGGGGGACGAGGGCGGCTTCGCCCCGAGCCTGCCATCGAACGAGGCCGCCGTCGAGGTGATCCTGCGGGCCATCGAGAAGGCCGGCTACCGGCCCGGTGAGGACATCGCCATCGCTCTCGACCCGGCGACGAGCTCGATCCTCGTCGAGGGAACCGGGATCGACGGCGTGACCGGCCAGTACCGCCTCGAGCGCGAGGGTCGAACCCTCGACTCGGGCGAGCTCATCGACCTGTGGGACAGCTGGATCTCGAAGTACCCGATCGTGTCGCTCGAGGACGGCCTCGCCGAGGACGACTGGGCCGGCTGGGTCGAGCTGACCGCGCGCCTCGGCTCGCGTGTCCAGCTCGTCGGCGACGACATCGTCGTGACGAACCCCGAGTTCATCCAGCGCGCCATCTCCGAGTCGGCGATGAACTCCGTCCTGATCAAGCTCAACCAGATCGGGACGCTGACCGAGACGATCGCCGCGATCGACCTTGCCCGGCGCGCCGGCTGGACGGCCGTCGTGTCGCATCGCTCGGGCGAGACCGAGGACACGACGATCGCGGACTTCGTCGTCGCGATGGGCACCGGCCAGATCAAGACGGGTGCGCCGTCACGGAGCGAGCGGGTCGCGAAGTACAACCGCCTCCTCCGGATCGAGGGTGAGCTCGGCGACGGGGCGCGCTACCTGGGCCGGGCTGCGCTCGGGCGGCCGGGCATGGCCGCTTCGGCGGCGCCGGCGGGCATCGAGGTCATCGCCGGCAGGTGACCCGGGTCGTCGATCGCGGCGCGATCGCCGCAGCCTATGTCGGGATCGGCATGGGCCTGACGATCGCGGTCAGCTTCCTGCTCGTCATCCCGATCGAGCCCATCTACTGGCTCCTGGCCCTGCCCGCGGGCCTCCTGATCGGTTACTACGCCAACCAGCGCAGCGACCGGCGGGCCGGCCCGTGGCGCAGGATCATCGCAAATGCCGCCCTGGCGGGGCTCGCGACGGCCCTCACCCTCGCGGTCCTGCTGCTGGTCGTGAAGGCGTTGTTCTTCTTCGGCGACGGGGGCTTCCCGGACTTCAATCGTGTCGATCCGGACACGAGGCAGGCGATCCCGCCGTTCTGCGATTCAGGCGCGAACTGCGTCTACTCCAGGTACCTGGCGGACGGCCGTGGGTCGGAGCTCGCGTCCATCGGCATCTCCGACACCGCGACGTTCACCAGCTTCTACTGGAACCAGCAGTTCGCGACCGCCGCGTTTCTGATCGTGCTGACGACCGGCGGTGGAGTCGGCGGCGGGGTCCTCTACGGGCTGTTCAGGCCGAAGCCCACTCCGGACAGCGTCCCGGAGCTCGGCTCGGACATGACAATCGCCCCGAGGCCGGCTCGGGGCGATCGATAGCGCTGGGCGCTGCGGCTCAGCCCTTCGCGGCGGTTTTCTTCGCCGGCGCCTTGGCCGGGGCCTTGGCGGTTGCCTTCGGCTTGGCTGTGGTCGTGGCCTTGGCCTTGGTCGTCGCTGCCTTGGCGGCCGGCTTCGACACAGCCTTCGCGCCCCTCGCGGGTGCCTTCGCCGGTGTCGCGGCAACGGGCTCCGCGCTCGCGGCCGCCCTGGCGGCGGCGTCTGCGCGGGCGGTCTTGGACAGCGCGGCGCGCGCCTTCCCGGCCGCCGTCTGGGCGCCCTTCGCCTTGTCGGCCTTCGAGGCGGCGATCCGGCTCTTGGCGGCCTTGACGGCCTGGGCCTTGCTCGTCGTCTTCGTGACCCGGGTCGAGGTCTGGACGTGCGCGCCGCCGGTCGCGGCGTTGAACTTCAGGGTCAGGCGGGACTTGCGGCGCGCGGCCGCGTTCGGGTGGATCGCGCCGGTCTTCGCCGCGCGGTCGAGGGCGGCGTGCGCTTCGGCCAGGGCCGTCGCGGCCGTCTCCGCGTCGCCACCATGAGTCGCGACATCGAGGGCCTTTGCGACGAATGTCTTTGCTGCGCTGCGGCGCGGCTGAAGGATCTCGCGGCGCCGTTCGGCCTGTCGGACGCGCTTCAGTCCTGACGGCGTGCGGGCGCCCGTCCAGGTGCGGGGCGTCTTGGCCAAGGGGGAACCTCACGGGAGCGGGTGGATCTGGTTCGCGGCGTCACGATGCGGTGACGGCACGGACGCGCATGGTAGCAGAGGCGCCCGAAACGGGCCACCGGTTTCGGGGCTGCGGGACGCCCTCCGACGACGCAGACTTGCGCCGTGATCCCGATCGTCTTCGGCCTGGCGACGGCCGCGCTGTGGGCGGCCACGACACTGGGCTCCGCGCGAAGCAGCAGGCTCATCGGTCCATGGTCGACGCTCGCCTGGGTCATGCTCGTCGGCTTGATCCTGGCGGTGCCGCTCGTCGTCCTGACGGCCGGCCCGGTCGCGTTCACCCAGACCGACATCGTCCACCTGGTGATCGCCGGGATCGCCAATTCGGTCGGGCTGCTCCTCGTCTACACGGCGCTGCGGCGAGGCAAGGTCGGGGTCGTCGGTCCGATCGTCTCGACGGAGGGCGCGATCGGGGCGACGCTCGCGGTCGTCCTCGGCGGCGACCCGGTGACGGTGATCGCCGTCGTGCTCCTCGCGGTCATCACGATCGGGGTCGTCATGTCCGCGACCGAGCGGGCGCCCGCGCCGCTGCCGGACCCGGCCGCCGGCGATCGCGGGCCGGTCGTCGTCATCCCGAACGCCGCGGTGACGGCGGCACTGGCGCTGGGAGGCGCAATCCTCTTCGGCCTCAACCTCTATGCCACGGGCCGGATCGCCACCCAGCTCCCGATCGCCTGGGCGATCCTCCCGGCGCGCCTCGCCGGCGTCATCGGCGTCGCCGTCCCGCTGATCGTGATGCGACGACTGCGACTCACGCGTGCCGCGGCACCATTCGTGATCCTCGTCGGGTGTGCGGAGATCGCGGGCGTCGCGACCTACTCGCTCGGGGCCCGCGAGAGCGCCGCGATCACGTCGGTGATCGCCTCGCAGTTCGCCGGGGTCGCCGCGATCGCCGCGTTCCTGCTGTTCGGGGAGCGGCTCGGGCGGCTCCAGGTCGCCGGCGTCATCGTCATCGCGATCGGCGTCGCGGCGCTGGCCGCCACCCAGGGCTGAGTCCCGGGCCGTCGACGCCGCGACCGACCCCGGCACGCACGGTCCGACCGGCTACACTCCCGCCTCGTGACGATCCCGCAGGAGCGCCTCCGTAATTTCTCGATCATCGCCCACATCGATCACGGCAAGTCGACGCTCGCCGATCGGCTCCTCGAGCTGACCCACACGATCGAGGGGCGGCAGATGATGAGCCAGGTCCTCGACTCGATGGACCTCGAGCGCGAGAAGGGCATCACGATCAAGGCGCGGGCCGTCCGTCTCGAGTACCGCGCGAACGACGGCCTGGTCTATGGCCTCAACCTGATCGACACGCCGGGCCACGTCGACTTCGCCTACGAGGTGAGCCACAGCCTCCAGGCCTGCGACGGGGCGATCCTGGTCGTCGATGCGACCCAGGGGATCGAGGCCCAGACCCTCGCCAACGTCCATCTCGCGATGCGCGAGGGCCTGACGCTCATCCCCGTCCTCAACAAGATCGACCTGCCGTCGGCCGACCCGGATTCGATCATCGAGGAGCTCGAAAGCGTCCTGGCGATCCCCCGCGAGGAAGTCCTCCTCGCCTCGGCCAAGGACGGAACGGGCGTGCCTGCCATCCTCGAGGCGATCGTCGAGCGGATTCCGGCCCCGAAGGGCGATCCGGCCGCGCCGCTCACGGCGCCTCATCTTCGACAGCCACTACGACGCCTACAAGGGAGTCGTCGTCTACGTCCGCCTCGCCGAGGGCACGCTTCGCCAGCACGAGGAGATCCGGCTGATGGCGTCGGGCGCCGAGGCGGAGCCGCTGGAGCTCGGGGTCTTCCGGCCCCAGCTCGTGCCGGTCAAGCAGCTCGTCGCCGGCGAGGTCGGCTACATCGCGACGGGGCTCAAGAACGTCCGCGAAGCCCAGGTCGGCGACACCGTGACGACCGTTGCCCGGCCGGCGGCGGAACCCCTGCCCGGCTACCAGGCGGCGAAGAGCCTCGTCTTCGCCGGCATCTACCCGGTGAGCGGCGAGGATTACCCGCTGCTCCGCGAGGCGCTCGAGAAGCTGCATCTCAACGACGCCTCGTTCACGTACGAGCCGGAGAGCTCCGTCGCGCTCGGGTTCGGGTTCCGCTGCGGGTTCCTCGGCCTGCTCCACATGGAGATCGTCCAGGAGCGGCTCGAGCGTGAATTCGGGATCGATCTCATCGCGTCGGCGCCGTCCGTCGAGTACCACGTCGTGCTGACGAACGGGCGCGGCAGTGTCAGCATCGACAACCCTGCACTCCTCCCGAACCCGTCCGACATCGAGGAGATCGAGGAGCCGTGGGTCAAGCTCGCCGTCGTCACGCCGAGCGCGTACATCGGCCCGCTCATGGAGCTCTCGACGAACCGCCGCGGCAGCTTCGCCACCATGGAGTACCTCGATCCGACGCGGGTCGTCCTCAACTTCGAGATGCCGCTCGCCGAACTCATCGTCGATTACTTCGACCAGCTCAAGAGCCGCAGCCAGGGGTACGCGTCGATGGACTACGAGGAGCTCGGCTACCGGGCGGCCAATCTCGCCAAGGTCGACATCCTCGTCAACGGCGAGCCGGTCGACGCGCTGTCGCTCATCGTCCACCGCGACAAGGCCCAGTCGATCGGGCGCAGTCTCACCGAGCGACTGAAGCAGCTGATCCCGCGCCAGATGTTCGAGATCCCGATCCAGGCGTCGATCGGCTCGAACGTCATCGCCCGAGAAACAGTCCGGGCGATGCGCAAGAACGTCCTTGCCAAGTGCTACGGTGGCGACATCACGCGCAAGCGGAAGCTGCTCGAGAAGCAGAAGGAAGGCAAGCAGCGGATGAAGCGGGTCGGGTCGGTGGAGATCCCCCAGGAGGCGTTCCTCGCGATGCTCCGCATGGACGAGGCGTAGCGGCCGTGGAGGACTGGCTGCCGACCCTCCAGCGGCTGATCGCCGCGGGTCTCGCGCTCCTGCTCGTCATGCTCCGTCTCGAGGCGGAGCGGTTCAGCGCCGCCGAATACGACGAGGCCACCGAAGGCCGCCCGCCGTCATTCCGCCGGCGCGTGGCGTGGTATGCGCTTGGGCTCGTGCATCATCGCGGCGATCTTCCTCATCCATCCGGCCCCGCGCGAGGAGTTCCTGATGGGGGCGGGCGACCGCGGGAAGACGGTCCTCTACGGCTTCCTCTACGCCATCATCGGGACGAGTCTCGCCCTCGGGATCGCGGCCTATCGCTATCGCCGGATCCGATTCCCGGATGCCTGGTCGTACCCGGGCGCGCTCGTGAACGCCGTCATGACGGCACTCATCGACGAGGTCGCATTCCGCGGAGCGATCTTCGGGATCCTCCTCATGACCGACATGAACCCGACGGCGGCGAACGCGATCCAGGCACTGCTGTACGCGCTTGCGACGCGGCTGGGGGCCCCCGGCCGGAACCGCTACATGCTCGTGATGGCACTCCTGATCGGCCTCGCCGGCGGCTGGGTCACCGGTGTCACCGGCGGCATCGCCGCGGCGTTTCTGGGTCACGCGGTGACGCGCTTCGCGGTCTTTCTGTGCACCGGTCACGCGGGCCAGTTCCTGCCGCGCGGCCGCGAGGAGGAGGAGATCGACATGCGGCGCCGGACGCCTGACGGCTGGCGCGTCATCGGTCCCCGGGAGTCGGCGCCGCGCGATCGGTGAAGACGATGGAGGCGGCCACTCCCTCGTCGGACGACCCGGGCGGGACCTGGCCGCCGGCGCCCCAATCACCGGTCGCGCTCTATGTCCACGTCCCGTTCTGCGTCTCGGTCTGCCCGTACTGTGACTTCGTGGTCTACGCCGGCGCGGCTGCGCGCGGGCCGCGAAACAGGGTTGCCGCGCTGCTGGCGGCCCTCGAAACGGAGATCGGCCTTCGTGCCGACGCGCTTGATGGCGACTTCGGGCCGCCGGGTGCGACCGGTCGGCCCCCGCTGACATCGCTCTACATCGGCGGCGGCACGCCGTCGCTGGTCCCGGCCGACGACGTGGCGCGACTCGTCGACGGCGTCCGTCGGCGGTTCGGCCTGGCCGACGATGCCGAGGTGACGCTGGAGGCCAACCCCGGCGCCGACGAACGCGGCGATGCATCCGCCCTGCGGCAGGCCGGCATCAACCGGATCTCGTACGGTGGGCAGAGCCTCGACGCCGGGGAGCTGAAGCGGCTCGGCCGGCGCCATCGGCCCGCGGAGGTCGCGGATGCGGTCGCCGAGGCACGCGAGGGCGGCATCGGTTCGATCAACATCGACCTGCTGTACGACCTGCCCGACGGCACCCATGGGTCGTGGATGGCGACGCTGGAAGGGGCCCTCGCCCTGGCGCCGGACCATCTGTCGCTCTATGCCCTGACCCTCGACGACCCGGACGCGGAAGGACTCACCGGCCCGGGCGGCGACCACCTGCCGACCACGTCGGGTGCCCGGCGCTGGCGCGAGTCCGCCCGGACGGCCCAGGACGAGGACCGTGCGACGGCGCAATACCACCAGGCGGTGCACCTCCTCGCGGAGACGGGCTGGCACGGCTACGAGATCTCGAACTGGGCCCGACCGGGACACGAGAGCCGCCACAATCTCGCCTACTGGGAGCGCCGTCCCTACGAGGCGGTCGGGCCGGGCGCGCACGCCTTCGACGGGACGAGCCGGCGCTGGAACGCCGCCAGGCTCGACGCCTACGTGGACGCGCTCGATCCGCCAGGCGGCGGGAGCCCGCGCCTGCCGCCCGGCGGCGGCGAGATGCTCGACGCTGCGACGGCTGCTGCCGAGCACGTGATCCTCGGGCTCAGAACGGATCGCGGGCTGCCGCTGTCCGACGCCGACGAGGGCCCGCTGGCGGGTTCCTTCGGCTGGGCGCTCGCGATGGAGCTGCTCGACGTCACCCCCGATGGCCGGATCGTGCTGACGACGCGCGGCCGCCTGCTGTCGAACGAGCTCTTCGCCCGTCTCGTGTAGCAGGCCCCGGCGCAGCCGGGCCGCGCGTCACCGGAGCATGAACCGGGCGACCTCCTGGGAAAACGTGCAGAGCGCCGGAGCGGTGATCGTTCCGTCTGCGGTGGTGTCCAGTTCCGGGGCGCCGTCTGCGTTGGCCGGACCGACCGACACGTAGATGACCCGGTCGCCCTGGTGGACGAGGACGCCGGCCATGACTCCGGAGAAGCCGGTGCAGAACGCCTCGTCGCCGAGACCGGACACCTCGCCGCCGAAATAGCCGTCGGTGGTGACGGTGACGCCGTTACCCTGGTCCTCCGAGGTCGGTTCGGCAGCCTTGCGCTCGGCGGCGAAGACGGACGACGCGTCGCCGCCCTGGTAGCGCGCGATCCGGGCGATGTACGCCTTGGCACCGTCGGTGACCCAGCAGTCCGGTGCAGTTGCCAGGGCCCGCTTGTCGATGACGAGGCCGATCGAGAGGTCGGCGATGCCGGACAGCTCGATCGCGTTGGCGCTGCCGCCGAAGACGGTTCGCGCGTCCGAGTCGGAAAGGAACGGGCAGTCGTTCTCGATCCCCGCGCCGCCATTCGGTTTGTCGACGTCGATACCGAGGTTGCTCGCGAGGCCGCCGATGAGGAAGCGCGCGATCAGCAGGAAGGCGACGATCGCAACGACGCCCAGGACGAGCAGGATGATGATCGCCTTCGCGCAGCCCGACATGCCGCCTGGTTTGGCCGGGGGAGGCGCCCCTCCGGCCCACCCGCCCGCGGCCTGCGGCATCGGTGCGACGGGGGGCGGGGCTCCGTCCGCGGGGGGCGGAACTGGTTGCTGGCCCCACGCGGGACCCGACGGCGCGGGCTGAACGGATGGTTGAGCAGGCGGAGTGGCCGGCTGGCCCCAGGCTGGACCTGACGGCGCCGCGGGCGGCGGTCCGGCGGGCGGCGGAGTCGCAGCTGGAGGCGGCCCGGCAGGCGGGGGCGTCGCACCGGCGCCCCACAGCGGCCCGGCAGGCGCGGCCGGCGGCAGGCCGGGCGCGGCGGGCGGCGCCCAGGCAGGAGGTGGCGTGGCGCTCGCGGGCGGCGGCGGCGTCGCGGCTGGCGGCGGCCCGGCCGGCGGGGGCGTCGCCCCGGCGCCCCAAAGCGGCCCGGCGGGCGCGGCCGGCGGCAGGCCGGGCGCAGCGGTCGGCCCAGCACCGGGCGGCGGCCCCGCGGGCGGCAGCGTCGCCCCGGCGCCCCACAGCGGCCCGGCAGGTGCGGCCGGAGGGAGGGCCGGACCGCCGGGCGCAGCTGGCGGCGGGGGAGCGGGAGGCTGACCCCACGCGGGGGCGGCCGGCGGCGTAGCGGGAGGTGGCTCCGCGGCGGGCGTCTGAGCGGGCTCCTCGGCCGGACCCTCCGGCCCGGGACCGGCCGCTGGGTCTCTCGGCGTCTCGCCGCCCGATCCGCTCGACGACTCGCTCATGTTCGACCCCTCATGCTCTCGACGCTCCTCCGCTCGTGCTGTCGCGGATGGTAGCGGCCGGACGCGTGCCGGTCCAAGTCACCGTCGCCGGACCGCGGCTGACGCTGCACGACGTTGACACTCGGCCCCCGTGACTGCTAGGCTTCGTTAGCACTCACACATCGAGAGTGCTAACCATCCGAACCCAAACGAGGCCGACGTGGGGCGACGAATCCGCGCCACCGGTTCGCTTGATCCGCGTCAACAGTCGATCCTGCGGACCGTCATCGAAGAATATGTTGCGACGGCCGTACCGGTCGGCTCCGCCGCGCTCGTCGAGCGGTACCGGCTCGGCGTGTCGAGTGCGACCGTTCGGAACATCCTCGCCGATCTCGAGGCGGCCGGTCTGCTGACCCATCCGCACACGTCCGCGGGCCGCATCCCGACCGATGCCGGCTACCGATTCTTCGTCGAGACGATCAGGGACACCGCCGTCCTCGCGCCCGTCGAGCAGCTGATGATCCGCCACCAGTTCGGGCAGGTCCAGCACGCGAGCGAGCAGTGGTTCCGGCTGGCGGCGACGATCCTCGCGAGCGCGAACCGGATGGCGGCGATCGCGACGCCGGCAAAGCCGCGAGCAGCTCACGTTCGGCGGATCGACATGGTCTCGATCTCGGAGCGGCTTGCAAGCCTGATCATCGTCTTCCGCGAGGGTGCCCTGAGGCAGGTCCTGGTGAACCTGTTGGAGCCTGCCGGGCAGGAGGAGCTGACCCGCGCCGCCGTCATCCTCGACGGCCTGATGGCCGGCCGAACGGCCGCGGACGCCGAGCGGGCGCTCGCGCGAATCGACGGCGCCGGGCCCATCGGGTCGCTCGTCACGTACGTCGGCGATCGGGTCGTGGCCGCGGTTCGCGAGTACGATGCAACGCTCATCGAGGAGGTCTTCAGCGACGGACTCCTTCACGTCATGGCAGCGCCCGAGTTCGACCGGAGCGACAAGCTCCGGCGCGTCTTTGCGGCCCTCGAGAATCGCGCCTATCTGGGCAAGTTGTTCGATTCGATCGAGGGGACCGGTCGCGTGACCGCCTTCATCGGCACCGAGAACGGACCCGAGGAGATGCGCGACGTCTCCCTCGTCCTTGCCTCGTACGGCGAGCCGGGTCACGCCGTCGGCGTCGTCGGCGTCCTGGGCCCCACCCGGATGGCCTATCCGATGGCGTTCGGCACGGTCCGATTCGTGTCCGGCCTCATGAACGAACTGGTCGCCAACATCCACCCGTGACGCCACCCGGCGTATTGTCCCGGAGGACCCGATGAGTCAACGAACGCGAGCCCAGGAGCGGATGGACGAGATCGACGTCTCGCCCACGAAGCTGCTCGCCGACATCGAACAGCTGAAAGGCGAGCTCGCCGCCAGCCAGGCCAAGGCCGACGAGTACCTGGCCGGCCTCCAGCGTGAGCGGGCGGAGTTCGCCAACTACCGACGGAGAACCGCCGAGGAACGGGAGGCGATGCTCGGCCTCGCGGGCGAGGACCTCATCCGGAAGGTGCTCGCCCTCGCGGACGACTTCGACCTCGCGATCGACGCTCGCCCGGAGGCCATCGCCGCGGATCCGTGGGTCGAGGGCGTCGCCGCCATCGACCGCAAGCTGCGTGCCCTGCTCGAGAGCGAGGGCGTGACCAAGATCGACGCCACGCCGGGGCGGCCATTCGATCCGCGCGAGCACGAGGCGATCGCCACGGTCCCGGGCACGGAACGGAACGAGGGCGAGATCGTCGAGGAGATCCGTCGTGGCTATCGACTCCGCGACAGGGTGGTCCGACCGGCCCTCGTTGCGGTTGCGGCGCCGACCGACGGAGACGCCGACGCCCCGCCACTGACCAACTGACACCAATCGACCCCTTCAACGAAACGACAGCAGGAGAAGCAACGGCAATGGCCAAGATCATCGGCATCGACCTCGGTACGACCAACAGCGTCGTCGCGGTGATGGAGGGCGGCGAGCCAACCGTCATCGCTTCGGCGGAGGGCGGACGGACCGTCCCATCCGTCGTCGCGTTCACGAAGACCGGCGAACGGCTCGTCGGCCAGCTCGCGAAGCGCCAGGCGGTCACGAACCCGGCCAACACGATCTACTCGATCAAGCGGTTCATGGGCCGCCGCTGGGACGACGGGGAGACGAAGCGGGCGAAGGAGCTCGTCTCGTACACCGTCGACAAGGATCCGAAGAGCGACGGTGTCGTCGTCAAGGTCATCGACAAGACCTACACGCCGCCCGAGATCAGCGCGATGATCCTCCAGAAGCTCAAGACGGACGCGGAGGCCTACCTGGGCGAGAAGGTGACCGAGGCGGTCATCACCGTCCCGGCCTACTTCGACGATACCCAGCGCCAGGCAACGAAGGACGCGGGCCGCATCGCCGGCCTCGAGGTCCGCCGGATCATCAACGAGCCGACGGCATCCGCGCTGGCCTACGGCCTCGACAAGAAGCACGACGAGAAGATCGCGGTCTACGACCTGGGTGGCGGCACGTTCGACATCTCGATCCTCGAGCTCGGCGAGGGCGTCTTCGAGGTCAAGGCAACGAACGGCGACACCCACCTCGGCGGCGACGACTTCGACCAGCGCGTCATCGAGTGGCTGCTGGCCGAGTTCAAGAAGGACCAGGGGATCGACCTCTCGAAGGACCCCCAGGCACTCCAGCGCCTCAAGGAGGCTGCGGAGAAGGCCAAGATCGAGCTCTCGTCGACGTCGTCGACGGAGATCAACCTGCCGTACGTCACCGCGGATGCATCGGGCCCGAAGCACCTCGTCATGACGCTCTCGCGGGCCAAGCTCGAGGAGCTCGTCCGCGATCTCATCGAGAAGACGAAGAAGCCGGTCGAGGCTGCGCTGAAGGACTCCGGCCTCAAGGCCGGCGAGATCGACGAGGTGATCCTCGTCGGTGGTCAGACCCGGATGCCGGCCGTCGTCGAGGCGGTCAAGGCGATGTTCGGTGGCAAGGAGCCGCACAAGGGCGTCAACCCCGACGAGGTCGTCGGGATAGGGGCCGCGATCCAGGCCGGGGTCCTGGGCGGCGAGGTCAAGGACGTCCTCCTTCTCGACGTGACGCCGCTGTCGCTCGGTATCGAGACGCTGGGCGGCGTGACCACGAAGCTCATCGAACGCAACACGACGATCCCGACGTCGAAGTCGCAGGTCTTCTCCACGGCGTCGGACAGCCAGAACCAGGTCGAGATCCGGGTCCTCCAGGGCGAGCGCGAGTTCGCGGCGGACAACAAGACGCTCGGCACGTTCGTGCTGTCCGGCATCCCGCCGGCGCCGCGCGGGGTGCCGCAGATCGAGGTGACGTTCGACATCGACGCGAACGGCATCCTCGACGTCAAGGCCAAGGACCGGGCGACGAGCAAGGAACAGCAGGTCCGCATCACGGCATCGTCGATGCTGTCGAAGGACGACGTCGACAAGATGGTCCGGGAGGCAGCCGACCACGCCGACGAGGATCGCCAGCGGCGCGAGGAGGTCGAGACCCGCAACCAGGCGGAGGCCCTCACCTTCCAGGCCGAACGGACGGTCAGCGACCTCGGCGACAAGGTGTCGTCCGAGGACAAGGCGACGATCGAGAACCAGATCAGCGCGCTGCGCGAGGCGCTCAAGGGTTCCGAGATGTCGGCGATCACCGCAGGCGCGACGGCCCTCGCCGAGACGCTCAGCCGCGTTTCGACGGCCGCCTACCAGGCATCGGCCTCCGAGGCGGGTGCGAACGGCTCTGACGGCTCAGGCGACGGTGGCGCGGGCGGCGAGGCCGAGGGCGAACCGGCCGGAGCGGCCGCCGGCGGCAACGACGAGACGGTCGAAGGGGAGTTCAAGGAGGTCTGAGCCTCCGGTGTTCCTCGCAGACGACGCGCCCGGCCGGGGTTGCCCCGGCCGGGCGCGTCAACGCTGCAGATGCCAATCGCGGCGACGTTCAGGCTGCGTCAGACATCGGCCCGTGACCGCGCCGCGGCCTGGCCTCCGCTGAGCGACAGGCTGATCCGGACGGTCAGGAGAAACACGACGACGACCGTCGAGCCCGTGTACATCCACCAGGCCCACGCCGCCCCGCTGTCCGTCCCGGCCAGGACTCCATGCACGGTGGAGCCGATGAACGCGAGAAACGTGACGTAGTGGAGGGTCCGCCACGCCCGCTGGCCGATCCGACGCCGAACGTAGAAGCTCCCGACGACGATCGCCATGAGATAGAAGGCGACCTGGCCCGCCGCGACCCAGACGGGAGCGTACGGAGCGAGTCCCGGGACCGCGATCTGGGCGAGCGTGAACGGCACCGTCTTGTCGAGTGCCAGGAGCATCCCGTGCACCGCGGCGAACCCGACGCCGACGCTGGCGAGATCCTGGTGGAGCGCAAAGGTGATCGGCCGGTGGGCAATCGCGTCGAGGATCTTGGTCGACAGCAGGAGCCCGTAGATCACCGACCCGGCCATCGCGAGGTAGGCGAGGAACGCGAACAGCCGCTCGAAAACCCATGGCAGCATCGAGCGGTTCGACTCCCATGTCGCGACCAGGGCCGCGAGCGCTTTCGGACCGGTCGCCCCGATCACGATTCCGATGGCAGCCGCCGCGAGGCCCCAGCGAATCCAGCGCGTGCGTGGATCGAGCCCGCGGAATCTCGATGCCAGCCACCGGAGGGTCGACGGATGGGTGATGAGCTCGTCGCGATTGGTCAGCAGGATGGCTCCATCGACCCCCATCCGATCGAGCAGGTCGTAGCCCGCCCCAGCGCCCAGGATGACGGCTGACTTCGCAAGCGCCTCGGCCTCACGCGCCGTTCCGGCGAGCACCGTCGCCTGGACCACGTCGGTGTCCGCCGAACGCCCGGTCCGGGGATCGATGAGATGGTGTGCGACCCTGGTGCCGGCACCCCAGCGGTGGACGCTGGTGCCCGACGTCGCGAGTCCGAAACGCCCTTCCGCGTGTGCGCGCGCGCCGTCGCGTGGCGCAAGGCGAAGGATCGCGAGGTCATGGCCGTCGCGTCGCGGATCCGCGACACCGAATGACCAGGACGTACCGGGATCGAGACGAATCGCCACATCCCCGTCGGCGTCCACGACTGCGGCGGCGTAGCCACCGAGCCGCTCCAGGGCCCGGTCGGCAAGCCACCCTTTTCCGATGCCGTCGAGGTCGAATCGGAGCCCGACCGGACGGCGAACGATCGCTCCGCGCGCTCGACGATCGAACGACCACGAGCGTGCCGCCAGGGACGCCCGGAGGGGCGAGATCCTGACGGCCCCGCCGTCGCCGGACCCAGCTTCGGCCGCAAGGCGGGCATCGAGGAGGCCGATGTCGACGATCCCGTCCGTCAGGCCTTCCGCGCCGCGGCCCCAGTCGAGCACCGCGGCGAGGGTCGGACCGACCGGCACACGGACCCGCGGGTCGCGGTTGAGCCGACTGAGCTCGGACGTCGACGTGAAGCGCGTCAGACGCTCTGCCCACGCGGCGAGTCGCCGGAGCACGCGGTCGGCCGTGGCCACGGCGTCGGCCACGGCCGCGGCGTCGGCCGCCTGCAGGTGGATGCCGACCCGTCCCCCCATGAGGGCGACGGTGCGCGACACGACCTCGGATGGCTCGCAGAGCCATTGACCGGCAAGCGCGTGGTCCGGTGCGACGGTGGGCTCCGTCGCGATGGTCGCGACCGCCATCATCCGCCCGACTGCTTCGTCGTGACGACGACGACACGAGGCTTGGACGCTGGGGCCTGCTGCACGACGGCGCGCGGTGGCGCGGTCTGTCCCGGTGCCAGCTGGACGTAGCGGGTGACGTGGCGGACTGACGGTGCGCTGGCAGCGAGGCCCGCCGTGTCATTGGTTCCCGCGGCGGCCGCGGCGTTCGTGCCGGAAGCCGGTCCCAGGAACGCCGTCACGAGCGCGCTCGCTGTCGCGATCCCGGTCAGGCCGAGCGCGATGCGGAGCGGTCCCGGATCCGGACGCGGCTTCTTGACGAGCGGCCGATTCCTGGCGATCCCCGGCGCAGGCCGTGTCGGCAAATCGCGCATGTCAGTCGTCATCGCCGGACTCACGCTCGTGCTCGCCCTCTGATCCCTCGCCCGACGTCCGGACCACCTTGTGGACCGTGATCGTTTCCTGTTTCGCCGGCGGTGCCACGTAGATGGTGTCGACCAGGACAGTGGGTTCTGGCGCCTGGTCGACGGTCGTGGCCAAGGAGCCGGCCGACGTTGCCGGCGCCGGCGCGAAGCCGGCGGCGGCCAGAGCGAGTGCGAGCGTGAGCGCCGCGGCGCCGGAACCGGCAGCGAGCGCGAGTTTACGAGCCATGAGCGGGATCCTCCAGGTTGATGTCGTGTCTGCAGACAGACTCGCCCACCGCCATTGGGCGCCCCTATGGCCCACATGAGAACGTTCAAAGAGAGGCCGTTGGAACCTCGACGCAGGACCGCGCCCGCGGCAGACTGCCTGCATGCGGATCCTCGTGGTTGAAGACGAGCCGAAGATGGCCAGCCTCATCCGGCGCGTCCTGGTTGCCGAGCGCCACGTCGTCGACGTTGCTCCGGACGGCCTGACCGCGATCGGGCTGGCAAGCGCGTCGAGTTACGACGCGATCGTGCTGGACCGGATGCTGCCCGACGTGGACGGCCTGACCGTCCTTCGACTCCTTCGCAGCAAGGGCGTGACATCCGCAGTTCTCCTGCTGACGGCGCTCGGCTCGGTCGAGGAGCGGATCGCCGGGTTGGATGCCGGCGCCGACGACTACCTGCCGAAGCCGTTCTCGTTCGGAGAACTCGTCGCTCGTCTCCGTGCGCTCGGCAGGCGGCCGGCGACTCCCGACGAGTCGCACGTGGCGGCCGGGGACCTCGAACTGGACGAACTGCGCCATGCCGCACAGGTCGGCGACCGCTCTGTCGAGCTGTCGGCGCGCGAGTTTGCGCTCCTCGGGTTCCTCATCCGCCATGCGGGGCAGGTCGTCACGCGACACCAGATCCTCGATGCCGTCTGGGGATCTGAGCCGGATGTCTATTCGAATGTTGTCGACCTGTACGTCCACTACCTCCGTCGCAAGCTCGGCGAGCTCGACAGGGCGGGCCGGCTCCGCACGGTCCGGGGCGTCGGCTACACGCTGCGGGCCCAATGACGGTCTCGTGACCGACCTCACGTCCCGCCTGATGGCCAGGACACGGCGGCGCCTGTTCATCGTCACGCTCGGCCTCGTCGCCCTCCTGGTCGTCGGGATCGGTGCCGCGACCTCGTTCGTCACGCTCCGTGCCCTCGACGCGGACGTCGATCGCGCCCTCGCCTCAACGGTCGAAGCGGCGGCCTCTTCACTGCACGATGGAATCGGGACGGGCCAGCCTTCGGAGGACGGAGACGAAGGGGTGCTGGCATCATCGGACACGTTCCTGCTCGTGCTCGATCCGACTGGCAAGCTCGTTTCGAACCCGTCGCGCGTCAGTCTCCTCGGCCTGCCCGATCGGTCTGCCGTCGAGGCCGCCAGGGCAACCGGTCGCGACATCCGGTCGGTCGAGGCCGGCCAGACCGGCGAGATCGGCATCCGTCTGCTGACGGTCCCGATTTCGGCCGACCACGATGGTGGCGACGTGATCGGCTACGTCCAGGGCGGATTCGTGCTCGCCCTCCACGACCAGCAGGCTCGGAGCATCGTGGAGGTGATCCTGGTCATCGGGTCGATCGGCCTGATCGGGGCGGCCATCGTGACCCTGATCGTGACCGATCGCGCCCTCATCCCGATCCGCCGCTCGTTTGCCGCGCAACGCAATTTCGTTGCTGATGCATCGCACGAACTTCGCACGCCGGCGGCGCTGATCCGCGCCAACGCAGACGTCATGGGCCGCGAAGGGCTCGTGACCGATGCCGGCCGTCCGCTCGTCGCGGACATCATGACCGAGGCCGACCGGCTGGGTCGTCTGGTCGGTGATCTGCTCCAGCTCGCGTCAACCGAGACCACCGGAATCGTCATCGAGCCTCTGCCGGTCGATCTCGCGGCGATCGCGACCGACACCGTCCGCCAGGGCGAGGCTCTCGCTTCCGAACGGGGGGTGCACCTCGCCCAGGTCACGACGGGGCCAAGCCCGGCAATGGTGAGCGGCGATCGTGACCGGCTCGTCCAGCTCCTGCTGATCCTCCTCGAGAATGCATTCGATCACTCGCCGCCCGACGGCACGGTCACGGTCGACGTCCGCCGGTCGGGTCACCAGGTCGAGATGACGGTCGCCGACGAGGGGCCCGGGATCCCGCCGTCCGAGCGCGAGCGGGTGTTCGAGCCATTCACTCGGTTGCCGGGCGTCCCCCGCGACGGGGCCGGCGGGACGGGTCTCGGTCTCGCCATCGCCCGCCGGATCGCAACTGCTCACCTGGGAACCATTCACGTCTCGGAGGCGCCCGGCGGCGGCGCGGCCCTCGTCGTGACGATTCCGGCCGCCTGACGCACCCCCGCCCGGCGTCATGTGGGAACTCCCACATTCGCCACAGGACCAGCTCACGGATTGGCGCGATGGTGATGTCCGGCGCCGGCCACACCGGCGGCCGTCACGCACGACAGGTGAAACCCCGCCCTGCAGGACTGCCTCAGGTCGATAGCAGGGTCTCGAACAACGGAGCATCACATGGCATACGTCATCGCCCAACCATGTATCGATCACGCGGACCAGTCGTGCGTGTCGGTCTGCCCGGTCGACTGCATCAGCGCCGACCTGACGATCGACCGCAAGTTCTACATCGATCCGGACGGCTGCATCGACTGCGGCTCGTGCGAGACCGCCTGTCCGAACTCGGCGATCTTCAGGGCCGACCAGCTGCCGGCCGAATGGGTCGACTTCGCCTGGATCGACGCGGCATGGTATCGCGATCCCGATGCGGCCCGCGCGGTCGTGGGCGAGCACCAATCGGCCGCGTGACGTGTCAGTCGAGGCGATCTCCCGACGGCCGCTGCCAGCCGTTCGCGCCCTGCCGGCGCGAGCCCTCGGGCTCCGACCGGCGCCCATCGACAGCCACAATGCCGTCGTTGCCGACCGGGAGGACCTGAGCGCTTCGATCGCGAGGTTCAGGATCCGACCCGACGTCCCGACAGCTCACGTCGAACCGGGCCAGTACCTCACCCTCGGCCTGATGGTCGACGGACACATCGTCCAGCGGCCGTACTCGACCGCGACGCGTTCGGGAGTCCACGATGAGCTGGAGTTCCTCGTCCGACGCGTTCCAGGCGGCATCTTCACGCCGCTCCTGTGGAGGCTGACGGTCGGCGACCGGCTCCATATCGGGCGACCGAAAGGCCTCTTCACGCGGATAGCGGGCGACGTGCGGACGCACCTCTTCATCGCCACCGGCACCGGGCTGGCGCCCTTCGTCGCGATGACGGAGACACTCCTGGACGAGCCCGATCGGCCGGAGTCCGTCGTGATCCACGGCGTGGCGCACGCCGACGAGCTTGCCTACCGCGATCGCTTCGAGCGGTGGTCGGCAGACGGCCTGCTCACGTACGTGCCATCGATCTCCCGTCCGAGCGAGCCATGTAACGCGACGTGGACCGGGCGGACCGGGCGCATCGATGCGATCCTCGACGAAGTCTGGTCATCTCGGAACCTGGCCCCGCGCAGCACGGTCGCCTACCTCTGCGGCAACCCCGAGATGATCGACACGGCGACGCGGATCCTCGCGCGCCTGGGACTGCCGGGAGACGCGATCCGCAGCGAGCAGTACTGGCCCGCCTTGAGCTCGGAGCGGACTGGCGCCCTCGTGGCGTCCGGGAACGCGCCACGGGCGAGCGTTGGCGATGCCCTCAGCGAAGGAACAGGCTGACCGACGGGGCGGCCGCGCCGACCACGAGGACGGCGAGATAGGCGATCAGCAACAGGACGCCGGCGGAGAGGTGGACGTTGATGTTCACGGCCATGATCGCCATGAGGCCGTACGGATTGTCGTAGTTCGGGGCGAGCCCGCGCGACACCTGGAGGGCGAGCGGCACGCTCAGGAGGGCGAGAAGCGCCGGGACCGGAAGGCTGCCGACGATGACCCCGCCGCAGAGAATGGCGTACGCCGCGATCACGGAGATGCGATAGATGGCGATGACGGTCTGCTGCGAGAGGCGGACCGGCAGAGTTCGCTTGCCCGCCCGCGCGTCGGCCCGACGATCGGGGATCTCGTTGACGTACAGGATCAGCGCGACGAGGAGGGCGATCGGCAGCGACGCGATCACGGGCTCCCAGGTGATGGCGCCGCGCGTCTGGACGACATACGCGCCGACCAGCATCAGCGGCCCGAAGCCGAGCGCGACCGCGAGCTCCCCGAGCCCGCGATAGACGAACTTCAGCGGCGGGGCCGTGTAGCCGAGACTGACGATGAACCCGACGACGCCGATCGCGAGCAACGCCGGCGAGCCGCGCAGAACGAGCAGCAGGATCCCGACGACGCCGGCACCAACGTAGAAGCCCGCCGCGAGGCCGGCCATCCGGCGGAATGACACGAGCCCGTACTGGATGACGCGCGACCCGCCGGAGAACTTGGTCGGCGTGACGTTCGCGTCGTCGGCGCCCTGCGCTGTGTCGAAGACGTCGTTCGCGACGTTGAGGCCGAGCTGGACGAGGGACGCCCCGATGACCGTCAACAGCGCCGCCAGGATGTCGAACGAACCCTGACGCGCGGCGATGAGGATCCCGAGGAGGACCGGGACGATCGTGGCGGTCAGGAACGGCAGCCGCGTGGTCCTGACGACCAGCCACCCGAACGAGAGGCGAGGCTTGACCGGCGTCCCGCGCTCCGCGGACAGCGCGTCGAAGTACTTTTTCGACTGGCCGATCGAGCGCTCCGAGTACTCGAAGAACGGCACCTCGGCCTCGTCCCAGCCCCATGCCCGCACGCCGCTGACCGTGAAGGTCCGTCGATCGGTCGAGTTCCGCGCCTTCCCCCAGACCGAGACGTGACGCCGCTCGTCGTAGCCGTAGCCGGGCTGCGGCCTGATGTGAGAGCCGGTGAGACTGACATCGGCATCGATCGGGACCGCCAGGCCGGCCGGCGCCGCGAACGTGGCCAGCCCGTTCTGCGCATCGATCTCGGCTGCGACGGCGACGCTGACGGGATAGCCGTCGGAGTCGACGAACGAGAGGATCTGGTACGGATAGGTCGCGAGCTTCGCGAGGCCCTCCCTGGGGGTGAGGGCAGGAGTCCGCGGCTGCGCGGCCGCCGCCGGTGTGGCTGACACGGACATCACGCGGCCGACTTCCCGACGATGGTCGTCTCGGGCGCCGTCGAGCTGTTGCCGTCCGGCCAGTAGAGAGCCCGCCGCGGCGTGATCTCGATGAGGGAGCGCTCGAAGAACAGCGGCAGGGCGACCCGCTGCTTCAGGAAGAAGACGATCGATGGCTCCTTCCGCTCCCAGATCGGAAGAAGGCGCTCCCAGCCGCCGTGCGGGTCCTCCTCGATGACGCGGGCGTCCCCCTGGATCGTGGCCCGGTCGGCCCGGCCGCCCACGGCAATCGGGTCGGTCAGGGACAGCGAGACCTTCGGATTGGCCTTGATGTGCTCGAGCTTCCGGCTGAACAGCGTCGACGACGTCAGGTAGATGCGCTCGCCGTCATACAGCGGGATGAGCGGATAGGTGACGGGGTGGCCGGCTCCGTCGACGACCGTCAGTTCACCGACAAGGGCGGCCTCGAGCAGGCCTTCGATCGGTTCGGGAAGCGTCGACATGCGGTTGTCTCCGACGGTCGCAGATTTTGGTGCTCCAGAAAAGTAGCATGTTTATCCCGGGCCGGCAAGCGACGCTCAGCGGTCGTGTTCCCGGGAATTCCTGACAGCCGCTGTCGGGATCGCTGGGGTACGATGCGCCCCCATGTCGGAGCACCCTGAGCCCTCGCTCATCCATGCCCGCGGACTGACGAAGAAGTTCGGCCAGTTCGTGGCCGTCGACGCGATCGACTTCGATGTCGCACGCGGCGAATCGTTCGGGTTCCTGGGACCCAACGGCGCCGGGAAGACATCGACGATGCGGATGATCGGCAGCGTCTCGCCGGTCACGGAGGGAACGCTCACGGTCCTCGGGCTGGACCCGCGAACCTACGGCCCGCAGATCCGGGCCCACCTCGGCGTCGTGCCGCAGCAGGACACGCTCGACACCGAATTGACGGTTCGCGAGAACCTCGTCCTGTACGGCCGGTACTTCGGCCTGTCCCGGGCGGAGTGCAGCCGCCGCGCGGAGGAGCTCCTCGATTTCGCCCAGCTGACGGAGCGCCAGAACGACGAGGTCGAGCCGCTGTCGGGCGGCATGAAGCGCCGGCTGACGATCGCCCGCGCGCTGATCAACCAGCCGGAGCTGCTGCTCCTCGACGAGCCGACGACGGGCCTCGATCCGCAGGCTCGCCACCTCCTGTGGGACCGCCTCTACCGGCTGAAGCAGCGGGGTGTCACGCTCGTCCTGACGACCCACTACATGGACGAGGCCGAGCAGCTGTGCGACCGGCTCGTCGTCATGGACAAGGCGAAGATCGTCGCGGAGGGCTCGCCGAGACAGCTGATCGATCGCTATTCGACCAAGGAGGTCACCGAGCTCCGCTTCCCGGCCGGCGTCCAGGAGACGCTCAACGGCCAGCTCGACGGGCTGGCAGAACGGATCGAGCGCCTCGCCGACCGCGTCCTGCTCTATGCCGATGACGGCGAGGCGGTCGCCGTTGCCGCCCACGATCGCGGCCTGCAGCCGGAGACGGTGCTGGTCCGCCGCTCGACGCTCGAGGACGTCTTCCTGCGGCTCACCGGCCGCTCCCTGATCGAGTAGCCATGGCCGGCATGACCCGCGTGATCGAGCACCGCGTCGTCCAGTACCGCCGGACGTTCCGCTCCTCGGTCTTCACCTCGTTCCTCAGCCCGCTGCTGTTCCTGACGGCGATGGGTATCGGGCTGGGCGGCTATGTCGATCGCTCCGGCGGGACCGCGCTCGGAGGGCTGACCTATCTCCAGTTCCTCGCCCCGGGCCTGCTCGCGGCGACCGTCATGCAGTCGGCGGCGTTCGAGGCGACGTTCCCGATCATCGGCGGCCTCAACTGGCAGCGGACGTTCCACGCGATGTACGCGACGCCGCTGTCGCCGCGCGACATCGCCCTCGGCAACCTCGTGTGGATGGCCATCCGGGTCGCGATGATCGCGCACGGTCTTCACGATCGTCATCATCGCGTTCGGCGCGGCGCATTCGCCGCTCGTCGTTCTCGGGATCCCGGTGGCCGTCCTGACCGGGATGGCGTTCGCCGGACCGATCGCCGCGTTCTCGGCGACGCAGCGGACGCCGAACCGGTTCAACGTCATCTTCCGGTTCGGGATCACGCCGCTCTTCCTGTTCTCCGGCACGTTCTTCCCGATCGAATCAGCTGCCGAGCTTCCTCCAGCCGCGTCGCCTGGCTGTCGCCGCTGTGGCACGGCGTCGACCTCACGAGGGGCCTGGTCCTCGGGACCCTCGGCCAGAACCCGCCGGTCATGCTCGCCCACCTGGTCATCCTGGTCGCGATCGTCGCGATCTCCTCGTGGGCCACGGTCCAGACGATCGAGCGACGGCTGGTCCGCGGATGACGCCCCCGACGCTGCCGCTCCGCGTCGCCCCGCCGCTGATGTTCGGCAGCCGGCGCGCGCTCCGGCTGATCGAGCGGAACCTGTACGTCTACCGCCACGGCTGGATCGTCATCGTGTCGGGGTTCTTCGAGCCGCTGTTCTATCTGCTGAGCATCGGCTTCGGGCTGGGCCGGCTCGTCGGCAGCGTGCCGGGACCGGGCGGCAGGGAGATCTCCTACCAGCTGTTCATCGCGCCGGCGCTGCTCGCGAGCTCGTCGATGAACGGCGCGATCACCGAGGCGACGTTCAACTTCTTCTTCAAGCTGAAGCTACCAGAAGACGTTCGAATCGATCCTGTCGACGCCGCTGTCGGTGGCCGACATCGCCCTCGGCGAGCTCGGCTGGGCGTTGATCCGCGGCGCGCTCTACACGCTCGGATTCCTCGGCGTGATGGTCCTGCTGAACATCGGCGTCTCGCCGTGGCTGCTCCTGACGCTGCCGGCGGCGCTCCTGATCAGCTTCGCGTTCGGGGCAGTCGGGATGGCGGCGACGTCGTTCATGCGGACGTGGCAGGACTTCGACCTGATCCAGCTGGTCGTCCTGCCGATGTTCCTGTTCTCCGGGACGTTCTACCCGGTCGAGACGTACCCGGAGGGACTGCGGATCGTCGTCCAGCTCACGCCGCTCTACCAGGGCGTGGACCTGCTGCGGTCCCTTGCCGTCGGCGTCGTCGGGCCGGAAGCGCTCGTCCACGTCGCGTACCTCGCGATCATGGGGATCGCCGGGCTGCTGGTCGTGTCGCGGCGGCTCGACCGGCTCCTCCTGAAGTAGGGTTGGTCACCCCGGCGCCTGATCGGTCGACGGCTCTCGCCGAGCTCACGGCGGAGATCGTGGCCTGCCGCCGCTGTCCGCGGCTCGTCGAGTGGCGCGAACGCGTCGCGCGCGAGAAGGTCGCCAGGTTCCGTGACGAGACGTACTGGGCCCGCCCGGTGCCGGGGTTCGGCGATCCCGAGGCGCGGATCCTGATCGTCGGCCTCGCGCCGGCCGCCCACGGCGGCAACCGGACGGGCCGGGTGTTCACGGGCGACGCGTCGGGTGACTTCCTGTTCGCGGCGATGCACGAGGTCGGGCTGGCAAACCAGCCGACGAGTCGGAGGGTCGACGATGGGCTGGCGCTGACCGATGCGTACATCGCGGCCGCCGTCCGCTGCGCGCCGCCGGCGAACAAGCCGCTGCCGTCCGAGCGCGACACCTGTGCGCCGTATCTCGCGCGTGAGCTGTCGCTCCTCGGCGGCGTCCGGGTGATCCTCGCCCTCGGGGCCTACGGGTGGGAAGCATCGCTTCGGGCGATTGCCACCGCGGCGGGTGTCGATCCGCGGCCACGCCCACGGTTCGGCCACGGCGCCGAGGTCAGGGTCGGGCCGTTCGTTCTCGTCGGCACCTACCACCCGAGCCAGCAGAACACGTTCACCGGCAAGCTCACCGCCCCGATGCTCGTCGCCGTTCTCGCCCGCGCTCGCGACCTCGCGACGGAAGGGTGAGGCTCGCCCGGAGCTCGGAGGTCGTCCGATTCCGAAACCGCGCGAAGTCACGCCTGTCCGGCTGGAGTCAATTCCAGCGGCGTGCGAAATCGGACGAGTCGGGATCGGGGGCGGCGCGGGTGCTCCCTCGGGCGCTGGCCGCCCAGCTCAGGCGCTGGCCGCCCATGCCTCCACGGAGCGGTCGAGGCGATCAACGCGACGCGTGGTCGAACGTCAGGGCGACGGTCAGGCGGGGCGTCATGGGGCCATGGTAGGTGCCCGTCGCACCGTCCGGCGACCTCCCGGTAGACTTCGGGCCTGAATGGCCACTGAACGCGATCTCTACGCGATCCTCGGCGTCGGGCGGGACGCCACGGACGCCGAGATCAAGCGCGCCTTCCGGAAGCTCGCCCAGCAGTGGCACCCGGACGTCAACCAGGACGTCGCCGCCGACGGACGGTTCAAGGAGATCAACGAGGCCTACCAGGTCCTCTCGGATCCCCAGCGCCGCCAGGCATACGACATGTTCGGGACCATCGGGGACGCCGGCGACGGAGGCGGGTTCTCCGGCGGGTTCGGCAACTTCAGCGACATCTTCGATGCGTTCTTCGGGGGGACCCAGGCGGGGGCGCGGCGCGGCCATCCGCTCGCCGGCGCGGATCTTCGCTACGACCTGCGGATCACGCTCGAGGAGGCGGTCCGCGGCGTCGACAAGGAGATCGAGTTCTCGATCCTCGGCCGATGCGAGACGTGCTCCGGCAGCGGAGCCAAGCCCGGGACGGAGCCGATCGTGTGCGATCAATGCGGCGGTCGGGGCGAGATCCGCTCGACGCGCCGGACGATGCTCGGCCAGATGGTCAACGTCTCGACGTGCCCGAAGTGCCAGGGCGAGGGGAGCATCCTCACCGAACCGTGCGAGACCTGCCGCGGCGACGGCCGGACGGAGCGCAAGCGGTCGCTCCGGGTCACGATCCCGGCCGGCATCGACGAGGGCCACCAGATCCGCCTCTCCAACGAGGGCGAAGTCGGGCCGCGCGGAGGGCCGCCCGGCAGCCTGTACGTGGCGGTCCACGTCACGCCGCACCCGAGCCTGCGGCGCGAGGGCACGGAGCTGGCCTACGACGCCGAGATCTCGATCGCCCAGGCGGCGCTCGGGCGCGGATCATGGTGCCCACGGTCGACGGCGAGGAGGAGGTCGAGATCAAGCCCGGAACGCAGCCCGGTGCCGAGATCCGGCTGCGCGGCCGGGGTGTGCCGCACCTGCGCCGCGCCGGGTCGCGCGGCGACCTCCACGTGTTCGTCAACGTCGTCGTGCCGGCGAAGCTCTCGAAGCGCCAGCGCGAGCTCCTGACCGAATACGCGGAGGAGGCGGGCGAGGATGGTGGCGCCGAGCGGCGGCGGGATCCTCGACAAGGTACGCGACGCGCTTGGCTGACGCGGGAGCCTGGCTGGAGCTGTCGGTCGTGGCCGATCTCGAGGCGGTCGAGGCGGTGTCGCGAGATCCTCGGGCGGGTGGCGCCGGGCGGGACGAGCGTCGAGCCGGCGTTCGAGCTGACCGATGAGGGTCTCGGGGCGCGCGTCGACGCGACGAAACCCGCGATCGTCCGGGCCTACGTCCCGGCACGGGACGACGCCGCGTCGGCGCGGGCGGTGGCCGAGGCATCGGAAGGCGCTCGGCCACCTCCAGGCGTTCGGCCTACGGCCGATCGGCGAGCTGACGACGCGGGTCGTCCACGAGGCCGACTGGGCCGAGGCCTGGAAGGCGTACTTCCCGGTCCTCCGCGTCGGGCGCCGGATCGTCATCAGGCCGACCTGGCGCCGCCACGATCCCGCGCCGAACGACGTCGTGCTCGACCTCGATCCTGGCATGGCGTTCGGGACCGGACTGCACCCGACGACGCGGCTGTGCCTGGTGGCCCTTGAATGGATCGCTGACCAAGGCAGGCTTGACGGAGCGCGCGTACTCGACGTCGGCTGCGGATCCGGGATCCTGTCGATTGCCGCGGCGAAGCTTGGCGCTGCGATGCGTTACGGCGTCGACATCGATCCCATCGCGGTTGAAGCGACGGACGCGAACGCGCTCGGAACGGGTTGTCCGATGCTGATCCGCACGCGCGTCGGCTCCGTTCCGACAGAGACCATTCCGTTCGATGTCGTGACGGCGAATCTCATCGCATCCCTGCTCATTGAATTTGCCCCCGCTCTGGCGGCCGAGTTGCGCAAGGATGGAACCCTGGTGGCGTCGGGGATCTTCGTTGACCGAGAACCGCCAGTTCGGTCCGCATTTGCCCGATCGCGCCTTGACGTCGGGAACCTGTGGGACGAAGGGGACTGGGTGGCGTTCGAGGCGATGCGTCGCTGAGGGCCCGGTTCGGACGCCTCACCCTACAATCGGCCGGATGCCGACGCTCCTTCCCGTGCTCCTGGTCACCCACATCACCCTGGCGATCAGCCTGTTCCTGCCCTCGATCCTGCTGCCGTTCGCCCTCCGGACCCGGCGTGCCGCGGCGGAGAGCCCGAACCGCTTCGTTAGGTTCCTGCTCTGGATGCAGGCCCACGGCACGCTGGTCATCGGGCTCGGCCTGGCGGTGACCGGGATCGGGCTCGTCACTGTCCTCGGCGGGACTCTCCTCGGGCAGCCCTGGCTCCTGGTCGCTCTCGCGATCTACGCGGCGAACCTCGCGCTCGCGTTCTTCGTCCAGCGTCCGAACCTCCGCCGCCTCATCGGCATCCGGGCCGCCCCGGACGACCACGTCTGGCTCGCCCGGGCCAAGCGCCAGCGGTACGTCAGCTACGCGATGGCGGCCCTCGTCGGGACGATCGGATTCCTGATGAGCACGAAGCCGAGCCTGTGGTGAGCGCCGTCCGCACCGCCGCGATCACGAACCTCGGCTGCAAGGTCAACCAGTCCGAGATGGAATCGGCCGCCCGCCTGCTCCGCGAGCGTGGCGTCGCACTCGTCGACGCCTCCAGCCGGGCCGATCTCGTCCTCGTCAACACGTGCACGGTGACCTCGACCGCCGACCAGAAGTCACGCCAGGCGGTCCGGCGCGCCCGCCGCACGAATCCGGACGCCGAGATCGTCGTGACGGGCTGCTCCGTCCAGGTTGGGCGCGAGGCATTCGAAGCGGCCGATCCGGCGGCGCGCCTCGTCGACAACCGGGCCAAGGACGGGCTGCTCCGCGAGCTGGCGGCGTTCCTCGAACCTGGATCCGCCCCGGGCAGGCGACTCGACCGCGCCCTGCCGACCCTGTCCGGTGTCGAGATCGACGGCGTCGCCGACGGGCGCGCGTCGGTGGAGCGGACGCGAGCGTTCATCAAGGTCCAGGACGGCTGCTCGTTCTTCTGCACGTATTGCATCATCCCGGCGGCGCGCGGCCCGGAACGGAGCCTCTCCCCGGAGACGGTGCGCGACGACGTCAGGCGCGCCCTGCGCGCGGGCCATCGCGAGGTCGTGCTGACGGGGATCAATATCGGGACCTACGACGGCGGATGGTCGGAGCGAGGGTTCCGCGGCACTCACACGAGTTCCGCGCTGACGCTCGCGGGGCTCGTCCGGCGAATGCTCGACGAGACTGCGGTCGAGCGCGTCCGGCTCTCGTCGATCGAGCCGCAGCACGTCGACGACGACCTGCTCGGGGCTTGGGCAGACGGCGCGCCGCGGACCCTGCCGCACGTCCATCTGCCGCTCCAGTCCGGCGACGACGGCGTCCTCCGGCGGATGGGCCGCCGCTACGAATCGGCCGACTACCGGCGCACCGTCGAGCGAATCCGCGACGCCGTCCCGGGCGTCGCGATCCATGCCGACGTGATCGTGGCTTCCCGACCGAGGACGAGGCCGCGTGGCAGCGCACGGTCGCGTTCGTCGAGTCGCTCGACGTCGCCGGCCTCCACGTCTTCCGCTACTCGGCACGGCCCGGGACGCCCGCGATCCGGATGGCGGGCCAGGTGGATGAGCCGACGAAGAAGCGGCGCGCGGCCGAGCTCCTTGCGGTCGCCGCCGACGCGCGGGCGCGCTGGGCGGCGCGGCACGTCGGTGCCGAGGTCGAGGTGCTGTTCGAGGAGGCGTTGCCCGACGGGCGGTGGGTCGGCCACGCCGCGGATCACACGCTCGTGGCGGCGCATCCCGTGGACGGCGGCCCGCTCGGCAACGCGATCGGGCGCGTCGGCGTCGAATCGGTCGACCCGCTCCAAACCGATCGTGTCGTCGGCCGGCTGCTGGCGCTCTCCCCGGCGCCGCCGGCCGTCCCCGAAGGAGCGATGCGTGGCCGCTGAACTCGATTGCCTGTTCTGCAAGATCGTCGCCGGGACCGTTCCGTCGACACGCGTCCACGAGGACGAGCTCGTCATCGCGTTCCGCGACATCGCGCCGCGTGCCCCGACGCACATCCTCGTCATCCCGCGCGACCATATCGCGTCGGCCGCCGACCTGACCGATGACCATGCCCCGCTGGTCGGTCGCATGCTCGCCGCGACCGCGGAGATCGCGCGACGAGAGGGGATCGCCGACGCCGGCTACCGGCTCGTGTCCAACGTCGGCCGCTGGGGCGGCCAGACCGTCGACCACCTCCACATCCACCTTCTCGGCGGCCGATCGTTCAGCTGGCCGCCCGGATGAAGTTCGCCGCAGGGGTCGTCCTGTGCCTCCTGCTCGCAGGATGCGGGATCGGGGCGTCCGGGAGGGTCGTCAAGTTCCCGCCCGAATCGGTCGGGCCCGGTTCCACCGTCACGCCGGCCGTGGAGCAGACGCGCGCGGCGATCGTCGCCGCCCTCGCGCCGGACAGCATCCAGCTCAAGGACGCCGAGAGGCCGTTCCGCCCGGCCGAGTCGCCCAGGCTCGCGTCCGCGCCGCGGGCGGTCTACCAGGCAATCCTGCCGGCCGATCTCGAGGGCGGCCAGATCGTGGTCTACGAGTTCCGCGATGCGGGGGCGGCGGTCGACGCCGGCAACGAGCTTGCTGGCTATCTCGGAACGGGCGCCGGCCGCATCCAGTTCCCGCCCGACGCCCAGCACACGATTCGCCAGGTCGGGACGACCCTGATCTTCTACACGTGGGCGCCGTCGACGTCGTCAGACCCGGGCTCGAAGACGGTCGCCGACGCGCTTGCGACGCTCGGCATCGGGTTCGCCCCGCCGCGCTGATCGCGCAGCGCCGGCCGCGACCTCCCGCGCCGCCTATTCGCCGTCGCGGACCGGCAGCGGTTCGTCGATCGCGGCCCAGCGGCGAACGACGTCGCGCTTGACCTTGAGGGTGTGCGTCCGCGGCAGGTCGTCCTCCGGCCAGACCCGGAAGGCGGCCACTCGCTGGTGCTGCGCGAGCGTGGCGTTCGCCGCCTTGACGCCGGCCTGGATCTGGGCCCGGACGTCGGCGGCGCTCGGTGGCGTGGCGTCCGCCTCGACGCGCGGCGCGAGGACGATGGCCTCGATCCTTCCCGGACTGGTTTCGACGACGACGGAGTCGCGCAGGCCGGCGGTCCGGAGGGCGTTCTCGATGTCCTCGGGATAGACGTTCAGGCCGTTCGGCAGCACGATGATGTCCTTCGTCCGGCCCATGAGGATGAGCCGGCCGGCCGGATCCAGCCGGCCGATGTCCCCGGTCCGATACCAGCCATCGTCGGTGAAGGCGGCCGCGGTGGCGTCGGGATCGTGCCAGTAGCCCTTGAAGAGCGTCGGGCCGCCGAACTGGATCTCGCCGTCGTCGGCGAGCCGCATCTCGACCGGCGGCACCGGCCGGCCGACGGTCCCGAGCCCGTGGTCCTCGCGGGTCGTGCACGTGCCGAAGCCAGTCTCGGTCGCCCCGTAACCCTGGACGACGATGACCCCGAGGTCCTCCCAGGCGCCCTGGAGCGACGGCGGCAGGAACGCTCCCGACGAGACGAACAGGCGGAGGCCGCCGCCGAGCCTCGCGTGGACCCGCCGGAAGATGAGCCGGCGCATCGCGTAGGGCAGGTGGCGGGCGAGCCGCCGCAGTCGCCCGAACGTCGCCGCCCGGCCGGACTTCTCGACCTCCCGTTCGACGGCGGCCCAGAACAGCTCGAGGATCTGCGGGACGACGACCATCGAGGTCGTCCGATTGCGGCGGATGGCCTCGAAGACGACCCGCGGGCTCCGGCTTCGGACGTAGAGGATGCTCGCGCCGACGTCGAGGGCGTAGAAGAGGGCGACCGCCTGCTCGAAGAGGTGCGACAGCGGAAGCAGCGACACGACCCGATGCTCCATCGGCGGCACGACCTGGTGCATCGCCCGGACCGAGGCCAGGACGTTGTCGTGGGCGAGGATCACGCCCTTCGGCGTGCCGGTGGTGCCGGAGGTGAAGACGAGCTCGACGATGTCGGCCGCGCTTGGGCGGGGCCATGACTCGAGCTGGCTCTCCCAATCGGCCGGGAAGGTGTCGTCCGGGTCCGCCGTGAGGGCATCGAGCCGCGAGGTCGGGATTGCCTCCAGCCCCGATTCGCGCGGGTCCGGCGCGTCGCGCCCGGTGCCCAGGATGAGCCGCTTCGCCTCCGCTCGTTTCGCGATGCGCTCGATCGCGTCCGGCGCCATCCGGAGATCGAGCGGGACGAGGACGAGCCTTGCCCGCATCGCCCCGTAGTAGGCCGCGGGCAGCTCGCGGCGTCGCCGGCGACCAGGTGAGAATCCGGCTCCCGGGCTCGAGGCCCGCGGCGCGCAGCCGCCACGCGGCGATCCGGCTTCGTCGATCGAGCTCGCGATAGGTCCAGGTGACGCTCGATCCCTCGTCCCCGTCCAGCCCGAGGGCCGGCCGGTCGCCGAACCGCGCTACGGCGTCGTCGAACAGGTCGAGGATCGTCGTCACCGGCTGACTCATCGCGCGATGGTACGTGGCGGGTACGTCGCAGGTGAGTCGCAGGCGAGCGCAGCCGTGCACACTCGCCGCATGGATCTCCGGTTCGGCCGCGGACTCCGTGCTCTTCGGATCCGGCGCGCGATGCGGCAGGAGGACGTCGGCCGCCACGCCCGGCTCTCGCGATCGCTCGTCGCAAGGATGGAGAGCGGGGACGTTGACGGCGTGACCGTCGGGCGGCTTCGTGCCGTCGCGAACGCGCTTGGGGCGACCATCGACGTCCGCTTGCGCTGGCAGGGCGAGGCGCTCGATCGGCTGCTCGACGAAGCGCACGCGCGGCTTGTCGATGCGTTCGTTGTGCTGCTGCGAGCCTCCGGCTGGGACGTCGCGGTCGAGGTGTCGTTCTCCGTCTGGGGTGAACGCGGCTCGATCGATATCTTCGCGTTCCACCGAGCCACCGGGATCGTGCTCGTCGTCGAGGTCAAGTCGGTGGTACCGGACTCGCAGGCAACCCTCCACGGCCTGGACCGCAAGGCGCGCCTCGCAGAGGAGCTCGCGCAGGCTCGCGGCTGGACGTGCCGTGGCGTCGCGCGGCTGCTTGTCGTCGGCGACTCCGCGACGTCCCGACGGCGGGTCGCCCGGCTTGGCGCCACGTACGCGGCGGCGCTTCCCGCTCGCGGCTGGGAAGTTCGGCGCTGGCTTCGGCGCCCGGCTGGGCCGATCGCGGGGTTGATGTTTCTGTCTACCGCCACTGGGGGTGGCACTAACGCGGCGATCCCTGGCCAGGAGCGGGTCCGACGCCCGAAATCAGGCCCAACTCTCGTCAATCGCCGCGCGGGGTGACGTATGACGGATCTGGTGCCCGGAGCCAGCCATTTACGCCACCGGGAGTGGCGAATGGCGGAATCGGACCGGTGGCGGGCGTCGGGGCGGCGGCGCCCGGACCGGCGGCGCCCGGCGGGGTGGCGGTGCGCCCGGCGGGGTGGCGGCGACGCCGCGGCCGAGCGCACGTCGCGCCGTTCGAAAGTCGGGCTCGCGCTGTTTGACCCGGTTCCGGGGCTCGGCTATGCTCCGCCAGCCCGTCGACCGGGAGCCCGCGTGCGCGGGATGAAGGTCGGGGACGCGTCGAGCCGGCTGGCCGCGAGCACGACGCGACGAACGCGAGACGACGGCCTGAGGAGGTGAACCGGGATTGGCAGAAGTCCGAGTGGGTGAGAACGAGACGTTCGAAAGCGCCCTGCGCCGCTTCAACAAGAAGATCCAGCAGAGCGGCATCCTCGCCGAGGCTCGCCGACGCGAGCATTACGAGAAGCCGAGCGTGAAGCGCAAGCGCAAGGAAGCAAAGCGCAAGAAGAACGCCCGAACGCAGGCCGGCTGAGCCATACGGCTCGCGCACGCCAGGCCCCGCGAACCCAGGGCGTTCCAGGCGGCGTGGCCACGCCACCCGTCCCGCCCGAGGTAGCCATTCCGGTGTCCCTTCGAGATCGGATCCAGTCCGACGTCACGGCCGCGATGCGGTCCGGTGATACGCTGCGACGCGACGTGTTGCGGATGGTTCAGAACGCCGCCTACACCGTCGAGAAGCGCGACAAGCGAACGCTGACCGATGACGACTACACGTCTGTCATCTCCCGGGAGGTCAAGACCCGGCGCGAGTCCGTCGAGGCGTTCCGTGGCGGCGGGCGCGAGGACCTGGCGACCAAGGAAGAGGCGGAGATCGCGATCCTCGCCGAGTATCTCCCGGAGGCGCTGACCGAGCCCGAGATCCAGGCCCTCATCGAGGAGGCCATCGCCGCGACCGGCGCGTCGTCCGCGCGCGACCTCGGCAAGATCATGGGCTGGCTGTCCCCGAAGACGCGCGGCCGAGCCGACGGCAAGCGCGTGAGCGAGCTCGTCGCACGGTCGCTCGCCGCGGCCGATCTCGCGGCCCACGACACGGGCGGTCACCGCGCATGATCGGCACGATTCCGTGCTGACCCGGTCGGTCGAGCGCGCCGCCGCCTTCACCCGACGCGAGGCGACGCGCCTGGGGATTGCCTCGATCGCCCTGATCGTCGTCCTGACGACGATCCTCGGCGTCGACTTCATCCCGCAGCGGCTGCAGGTCGACGTCGGGACCGTGGCCGCCGCCGACATCGTCGCGCCGCGCGCCGACGAGTACGTCAGCAACGTCGAGACGGAGCTTCGCAAGCAGGACGCCCGCAACAGGGTCGACCTCATCTACGACTTCACGACGGCGAAGGCGAGCGCGACGGCAGAGAAGCAGCTCCGGGCCTTCACCGTCCGGGTCCGACCGATCGACCAGGCATTCGCCGAGACGACCCCCGAAGAGCAGAGGGTGACCCTGCTCGGTGCGGCTCTGCCGGACATCCCTGACGACGTGCGGCCGGCGCTCGTCGCGCTCACGCCGGAGCGATGGGCGGCCGTGCGTGCGGAATCGTCGCGGGTCCTGGAGGCAACGGAGCGCGGCGAGCTCCGCGACTCCGCGGTCCCTCTGGTGCAGGCACAGCTGTCGGGCCAGATGGCCGGCGGCCTCGAGCCGGGTGAGCGGACCCTCGCCGCCGCGATCATCTCATCGCTCATCGTCCCGAACTCGTCCTTCAGCGCCGCCCTGACCGAGCAGGAGCGAACGAAGCAGGCCGACCTCGTCCCGCCGTTCAGGGTCCAGGTCGCCCAGAACGAGACGATCGTCCGGAAGGGCGAGAAGGTGACCGAAGCGCAGCTCGAGAAGATCGACCACTTCGGCCTGCGGAACGCCCGCCCCGACGTCGCCCGGCTGGGTGGCTGGCTGTTCCTCGCGGTCCTCGTCGTCGCCCTCATCCTCGGCTGGATCTGGCGGTTCCGGCCCGAGTACTGGCATCGCAACAACGCGCTCCTGCTCATCGGGTTGATCCTCGTCGGGACCGCCATTGCGCTGAAGGCGACATCTGGCCGCGCCGGCCTGCCATTCATCGTGCCGACGGCGGCGGCGGGGATCCTGCTGGCCATCCTGCTGGACGCGAGCGTCGCAACGCTCCTCATGGTCGCCATCGCCCTCCTCGGCGGAGCGTTGAACCTGACCAACAGCAACTCCCTGGAGATCGCGGCCTACATCCTCGTCGGCGGGCTCGCCGGAATCATCACGATCAGACGCGGCGATCGGCTCCAGGTCTTCGTCCAGGCGGGGCTCGCTGTGGCAGTGGCCAACGTCCTCGTCGTCTCGACGTTCGCGCTGCTCGGGCTCCACGACGCCCGGGGCCTGCTCGAGCTCCTCGGCGCGTCGGTCGCCTCGGCCGCCGGCGCGTCGGTCGCGGCGGTCGGTTCGTTCGCCGTGCTGGGCAGCCTGTTCGGGATCCTGACGGTCTTCCAGCTGCTCGAGCTCGCCAACCCGTCCCAGCCGCTCCTGCGGCGCCTGCTCGTCGAGACGCCCGGCACGTACCACCACTCGCTGATGGTCGGCAACCTCGCGGAACGGGCGGCGGAGGCGATCGGCGCCGACCCGCTCCTGACCCGCGTCGCGGCCTATTACCACGACATCGGCAAGCTGGCGAACCCGCTGGCGTTCATCGAGAACCAGGCCGGCGGCGAGAACATCCACGACGAGCTCGACCCGGAGGTCTCCGCCCAGATCCTCAAGCAGCACGTTGCCGAGGGCATCGATATCGCCTACAAGGCCAAGCTCCCGAAGACGCTGATCGCGTTCATCCCGCAGCATCACGGGACGGCGATCATGAGCTACTTCTACGCCCGTGCCCGCGGGCTCGCGGCGGAGCCGTTCGGCGGCCCGCAGACCACGGAAGGCGGGCGAGCCGCTGCCACCGTCGACGAGCGCAAGTTCCGCCACGCCGGCCCGAAGCCGCAGTCGAAGGAGGCGGCCCTGATCATGCTGGCCGACGGCGTGGAGGCGTCGGTCCGATCGCTCGAGTCGCGCGACGAGGCGGCGATCAGGGCGATGGTCGCGAGGATCACCGACGAACGGCTGTCCGACGGCCAGTTCGACGAGTGCGACCTCACGCTGCGCGACATCGAGCGGATCAAGGAGGCGTTCGTCGGTCAGCTGCTCGGGATGTACCACCAGCGCATCGCTTACCCGCAGAACAAGGTCGTCGAGATCGAGTCGCGTCGCACGGGGACCGGCACCGGCGCGTGACGCGCTCCATCTACCTCTCGCCCTGGCGGATCGACGTCACGATCCGGGACGAGGTCGATCTCCCTGGCGGTGCCGCTCGCCTCGCGAGGGCCGTCGCGGCGGCGCTGGGTGCCGCCGGTGCCCCGACGCCCGCCTCGATCGGGCTGATCGTTTCCGACGACGCCGAGCTAGCCGAGCTCAACCTGGCCCACCTGGGCGTCGAGGGGCCGACGGACGTGCTCTCGTTTCCCTTGCTGCCGGCCGAATCGTTCCCGCTCGCCGGGTCGTTCGTCACGCCGCCGGGCCGGCGTCTCCATCTCGGGGACATCGTCGTGTCCGTCGAGCGGGCCGCCGAGCACGCGGCGGCAGGCCGTGGCGGACAGACCGGCGACATCCGCTGGTCGACCGCCGACGAGCTCCGACTGCTCGTGACCCACGGGGCGCTCCATGTCTGTGGCTGGGACCACGCCGAGCCGGCCGACGAGACGGCGATGCGCGCCCTCGAGCAGCGTCTCCTCGCCCGCTGAAGCTTTGGCCGCGAAGACAAGTGGTTCCCGGCGACGTTCGATATCGGACGACGTCACCCCAGGATGGGTCGGCGAGGCTCAGGCGGGCGTCCGACAACGCCCGCTGCTACCATCGCCGCGGGCCCTCCCGGATGGGATCGGGCCCCTTCGGCGTGCGATTCGCGCCGCGGCAGCGGAGGACCGGTGAAGATCGTCGTCGGCCTGGGGAACCCGGGCGACCAGTACGCGAAGACGCGCCACAACATCGGCTGGATGGTCCTCGACCGGATCGCGGATCGAGCCGGCTGGGAGGGCAAGGGCCGGACGCGCGACGCGGCCGCGATCGCGTCGGGCCGCTATCGCGGGCTCGACCTCATGATCGTCAGGCCGCTGACGTTCATGAACGACTCTGGCCTGGCCGTCCGCAAGGTGCTCGCGCGAGAGCACGCGCCGCTCGTCGACCTGCTCGTCGTTGCCGACGACTTCGCCCTGCCGTTCGGCAAGCTCCGCTTCCGCGAGGGCGGCGGACCGGGCGGCCACAACGGCCTGGGTTCGATCATCGATGAGCTGAGCACCGAGAAGTTCAGCCGGCTCCGGATCGGGATCGGCGCGCCGGGCCGCGGCTTCATCGACCACGTCCTGACGCCGTTCGCTCCCGACGAACGGCAGCGCCTCGACGAGCTGCTCGATGCCGGCGCCGACGCCGTCGAGGAATGGGTCCGCCACGGAACGTCGAAGGCCGCCAACCGGTTCAACAACTTCGAGCTCCGACCGGCCGACACGGAGTTGCTTGCCCCGCCCGGCGCCGTCGACGGACCGCCCGACAAGGACGGGATCCGCAGGACGAGGACGGGCTGGCGGCGAGTCCTGCTCAACCGGGACGACGGATGACGGCCCCGACGGCACCGACCCTCCGCGGGCGACGCGGTCGGGACCGGCACATCGGCGAGGCAGGCGCCGGACCGAGCGCCGGCCGTGGCGCGGGACGGCGGCTGCCGGATCTGAGCGCGCTGCCCCCGCTCCTCGCAGTGACCGGCTCCCTGGCCGCGCTCCGCGAGCGCATCGCTGCGCCCGGCCGCCACGCCGGCCTGACCTCGGTCCCCCACGGGGCGAAGACGTATCTTGCCGCCGCCGTCGCCTCCGCTCAGGGCGGAGAGCGCCTCGCCTGGATCGCCCGCGACGCGGAGATCGGGGACCGGGTTGCCGAGGAGCTTCAGGCGTGGCTGGGTGACCCGGAGGCGGTGGCGATCCTCGAGCCGCGGACCGCGCTCGCCTACGAGCGGAGCGAGCTCGTCGCCGACGAGACGGCCGCGCGCGTCGCGGCGCTGTCCGCCTGGCGGAGTGGCCGCGCGCGGATCCTCGTCGCGAGCGTCCAGGCACTCCTCCAGCACACGATCGCGCCGGACGATCTCCCGGAGTCGCCGCGGGAGCTCGTCGTCAACGGCCGGCTTCGCCAGGACCAGCTGCTCCGGGAGCTCCTCGACCTCGGTTATGCGCCCGCAGCCGAGGTCGCCGGCCACGGCGAGTTCGCCCGGCGCGGCGGCATCGTCGACGTCTTTCCGCCGTCGGCCGCGTTGCCCGTCCGGGTCGAGTTCTTCGGTGACGAGATCGACTCGCTCCGCGCCTTCGACCCGACCGACCAGCGGGCCGTCGGACCGCTCGAGCGCGTGATCCTCCTCCCGGCGTCCGAATTCCTGCGCAGCCCCGGCGGGCTCGCGGAGCGCCTCGGACGGAGGGCGGGGAAGCTGCCGGAGCGCCTGGCGGCGGACCTGGAGCGGTTCGAGGCGAGCGAGACGTCGCGCGCGCTGAACGTCGGCGACGCGGCGGAAGTGTGGGCCCCGCTCCTCGCCCCGGCGAGCGGCCTCGACCACGTCGCGCCCGGCACGCTCCTCGTCCTCGACGAGCCCGGCGACATCGCCGAGGCTGCCGATTTCCTCTGGCGCCAGGCCGACGAGCGCCGGAAGGAGCTGATCGGATCGGGCGACCTGCCGAAGGACTGGCCGTCGACCTACATCGGGCCCCGGCCGTGGAAGACCCGGCTCGTCGCCAGCCGGACCCTCGAGTTGACGTGGGAGTCGGAGGCGCCCGAGGCCGGCGCGCTTGCGGCTCGCGGCCTGACGTCGGGCGACATGTTCGGCTGGCGCGAGCCGCAGCTGCCGGCCGGCCGCGGGGGCGCGATCGCCCAGGCCGTCGAGCGCTGGCAGGTCGACGGCGCACGGATCGTCCTCGCGTCGGACCAGGCGCCGCGACTCGCGGAGCTGCTCGAGGAGGCCGGCCACCCAGCGGCGGTCGTCCAGACCCCGGAGGCACCGCCGCCGGGCGCGGTCACGCTCGTCGAACGCAGCCTCAACGGCGGGTTCGAGGGCGGCCCGGACGGTCTCGCTTTCGTCACGGACCGGGAGCTGTTCGGGACGGTTCGCGTCCGGCGGCCGAAGGCCATGCGGCGGGTCGTCCCGCGCGACATCCTCGAGCGCCTGACGCCCGGCGACCTCGTCGTCCATATCGATCACGGCGTCGCACGCTACGAGCGGATGTTCCGGCGCGGCGGCGAGGGCGAGGACCGCGACTACCTCGAGCTGAGCTTCGCCGGCACCGACAAGATCTTCGTCCCGGTCGAGCAGATCATCCGCATCTCGCGCTACAGCGGCGCCGAGCGGCCCCAGCTGTCCAAGCTGGGTGGCACGGAGTGGCTGCGGACGAAGCAGCGCGTCGCGAAGGCCGTCACGGATCTCGCCGACGAACTGCTCGAGCTGTACGCCGCGCGGACCCGCGTCCCGGGCGTCGCTTTCAGCCCCGACACGCCCTGGCAGGCGGAGATGGAGGCGTCGTTCCCGTACGAGGAGACGCCCGACCAGCTCCGGGCGGCCGTCGAGGTCAAGGCCGACATGGAGGTCGGCCGGCCGATGGACCGGCTCGTCGTCGGCGACGTCGGCTACGGCAAGACCGAGGTCGCCCTGCGGGCGGCGTTCAAGGCGATCCAGGATGGCCGCCAGGTCGCGGTCCTCGTCCCGACGACGGTCCTCGCCGCGCAGCACCACCAGACGTTCTCGCAGCGGTTCGCGACGTTCCCGATCCAGGTCCGGCTCCTGTCGCGGTTCGTTGCGCCGGCAGAGCAGAAACGGACGATCGCAGGGCTCGACGACGGGTCGGTCGATCTCGTGATCGGAACGCACCGGCTCCTGTCGAAGGACGTCAAGTTCCGCGATCTCGGGCTCGTGGTCGTCGACGAGGAGCAGCGGTTCGGGGTCGCGGCGAAGGAGCGGCTCAAGCAGCTCCGGCGCGAGGTCGACGTGCTGACGCTCTCCGCGACGCCGATTCCGCGGACGCTGAACCTGGCACTCGCGGGCGTTCGCGACATGTCCGTCATCGAGACGCCGCCGGAGGATCGGCTGCCGATCCAGACCCGGGTCGCCGAGGCATCGGCCGGCCTCGTCCGCGACGCGATCCTGCGCGAGCTCGACCGCGGCGGGCAGGTGTTCTACGTCCACAACCGGGTCGAGACGATCGAGGCCCAGACCGAGCAGCTGCGGCGCCTCCTGCCGGGCGCGCGGTTCGTCGTCGGCCACGGCCAGATGCCGGAGGGCTCGCTCGAGAAGGTGATGATCACGTTCGCCGGGGGCGAGGCCGACGTCCTCGTCTGCACGACGATCATCGAATCCGGGCTGGACATCCCGAACGCGAACACGATCATCATCGACCGAGCCGACACGCTCGGGCTGGCGCAGCTTTACCAGCTCCGCGGCCGGGTCGGGCGGTCGTCGCGGCGGGCCTACGCGTACCTCCTCTACCGGCGGCGCGAGCGGATGAGCGAGGAGGCGCGGAAGCGGCTCCAGGCGATCTTCAACGCGTCGGAGCTGGGTGCCGGCTTCCAGATCGCGCTGGCCGATCTCGAGATCCGCGGGGCGGGGAACATCCTCGGCGGGGAGCAGTCGGGGCACATGGCGGCGGTCGGGTTCGACCTTTACTCGCGGTTGCTCGCGGAGGCCGTCGAGGAACGCAAGGCGCGGCGGGAGGACCGGCCGCCGCGGGTCGAGAAGCCGCAGGCGGTCGTCGACCTGCCGGTGGAGGCCCACCTGCCCGATTCCTACGTCCCCGAGGAGGCCCAGAAGCTCGAGCTCTACCGACGACTCGCGCGGGCGCGGTCAGCCGGTGACCTTGCCGCCTTCCGCCAGGAGGTGACCGACCGGTTCGGCCCGATGCCGCAACCGGTGGTTCGACTCGTCGAGGTCGCCGAGTTGCGGCTGACCGCCGAGGCCGCCGGCGTCGCGTCGATGTCGCGCGAGGAGGGCCAGCTCGTCGTCCGCTTCGGGGAGGGGATGACCCGCGCGACGGCGATGCGCCTGCTCGCCGGCGGCGGATTGCCAGGCGTCAAGCCGTCCGAGGTGACGTTCGCCTCGAACCAGGTCCGCATCCGGTTGCCGCGCGACCCGTCACGGGCCTGGGGCCTGACGCAGGCGGTCGTGGCGCGGCTAGCGGCAAACGAGCCGGTCGAGGTGGAGTCATGAGCCCAGGCAAAGGCGCGCGAGTCCTCCGCTTCGAGATCCCGATCGGGTCGGGCGTGGAGTTGGCGGCGTTCAAAAGCGCGCTACTGGCTGGCCGCGCAAGCGAGCGCGCGCGGCAATGAGCGCCGAGGTCGACCAGGCTCAGCAGCGCTGGACGATGCTCGATCGTGTGATTCAAGCGCTCAACGCCTCTCGGACAGACTTGGCCGAATGACAGCACGCTGAGCGACCTTGCGGAGGAGTACCCTCGACGTACCTCCTCGTAACTCGAAGTAGGCGACCTATTCAGCCCTTGCCGTCCGTACTGCTCAACGCGGTCCTTGTCGGGGCGCTCGTGGCGGTGATCGGAGTCGGCTATCTCCGGCTATCGGTCGCGCGACAGGATCAACTGAGGCGTCCGATCCTCGTCGCCTTGGCCGTTGTGATCGTCATAGGACTCGTCCTGATGGTCTGGTCACTGATTCCCTGACGGGCCAATCATTGGGTGACATTCGCGGGAATTAGCGAGCGGAACGTGCTGACCTCGGACGGGGATCTCTGACTCTAGCGCGGTCCTAGACTGACAGCCAGCTCCGCTTGGGGCAACAACCCAGTAGGGAGTGGTGGGATGAGCGGATCGACTGCAGGCCTGCCAGTCGGACGGTTGCGTTGGATCCAGGTCGATTGTCCTCACTCCGAACGCCTCGCAGCATTCTGGGCCAAGATGCTGGCCGTCGACATTGAAGACCGGCTGGGCGATCCACCCCAGTTCGTCAATCTCGCCTCGGCCGAGCCAGGCGCACCGCAGGTGTGCTTCCAGCGTGTGCCCGAGGCCAAGACAGTCAAGAACCGGCTCCACTTCGACCTGCACGTCGAAGAGGTCGACGTGGCGTGCGCCCGCGTCGAGTCGCTCGGAGGTCGACGCAGGCACGGTCTCTCGTGGCGACGGATGGCGGACCCTGAAGGGGAAATGAGTTCTGCCTGATCTACGGGGCATGAGCGGCCGGTGCGACGCTCTTGGCATGGACTCACGTATCGCCGACGCCGTCACCGACAATGCGAGGTGGTGCCACCTCGTCAGTTCGACGCACGGGATCGCCGGCCGCTTCGACGCGGATGCCTGGGTCAGCGCTCGGCGCACGCCGCCGATGTACCCCGACGCGATCACCCTGACCGACGACGTGTCGATCGAGTCGCTGCTCTCAAGGATCGACCGGACGGCGGGCTCCTCGATCAAGGACAGCTTCTCGACGCTCGACCTGACCGCTGCGGGCTTCAACGTGCTGTTCGACGCTCAGTGGTTCTGGCGTGCGGCGGCGCCGCCACCGGCTGGGGGCCCGCTGCATTGGGAGCGCGTCGAGCGGCCGGACGACCTGCGGGCCTGGTCCCTTGAGCACGGCGGCGGATCGACGTTCTCTCCGGCCCTCCTCGACGAGCCGTCCGTGACGATCCTGGCGGGCCGCCACCCGGGCGGACGACTCGCGGCCGGGGCGGTCGCAACCGAGGGCGGCGCGGCGGTCGGTATCTCCAACGTGTTCGCCGTCGGCGCCGGCGACGACGACGGCGCCGCCGCGGCCACATTCGCTGATGTGTTCGCCGGCGCCACGGCCGCGATCGTCGAGCGGTTCCCCGACCGCTCGGTCGTCGGCTATCTGTCCACGGTTGAACTGGCGGCCGCGCGGGCGGCGGGCTTCGAGACGATCGGTCCGCTCCGCATCTGGCTGCTCGAGGGTCAGGGGAGCTAGCGACCTCGCGCAGCTCGGGGAGGAAACATCGTCCTGAAGGAGCTTGGGCCGGAGGAGCGCCACCTGCCGAGACTGCACTCGGCGGCGAGCACAATGAACCGACGATGAGCTGGCGATGGGGAGCGGTGCTATGGCTGTGTTCGACTGCTGTCCTCGCGTCGTGCGGGACGACGACGCCACCAACCGATTCCGGCGGCCTCCGGACGTTCGACGAGGGCGGCCTGACGTTCGCCTATCCGGATACCTGGCGCGAGTTCCATCACACGGTCGTGTCGTCGTTCTCGATGTCCATCGCGGATCTGGCAACCGTAAACGTTCCGGAACCGTGCATTAGCCGGCTCGTCGGCGTCGGGACCGAGACCGTCTGCGCCGATCGGTTTCGGCTTAACCCTGACACCCTCGTCGTGCACGTCGCGACCAATGGCTTTCCAGGCTTTGACGCCGTGCGGTCCCGACCGGCAGGTGCAACCGCGATCGTTGTTTCCGGCCGGCCCGGATTCGTCGCGCATCGCGCCCCGGACGATCCGTCAACGGGCGCCGACATCGTCATCAGCTGGACGCTCTCCCGGCCCGAAGCGCCCGGCAACTTCTACACGATCGACGCCCTGATCCGAGGGCCTGAAATCGGCCCGATGGAGGACCAGCTCCAACAGATGATCGCCGGTCTCCGGTTTGATCAGCCCTGAGCCAGGCCGCGGTTGATGTGGGGGCTCAGAATCCGTGGATGTTCCGAACGAAGCGGCGCGTCATCGCGACGGCAGCAGGTTGCGTCGTCATCCTGCTCGCCTTCGCGGCGCTCAGGCTCAGCCCTCTCTGGCCCGGTCCGCCACTCCCGGACGGCGCGACGCGCCTGAACATCGCCACCGCGGCTCCGCACCTGGTGCCCAACTTCGGATGCCCTGCGTCGCTGCTCGCACCGGTCCGCATCGCGACATCCGGCGACGACCTGATCGTCCTCGCCGTGCCGACAGGCGAGCGGGTGAGGGTCGTCTGGCCGACGGGATGGGTGGCCTGGCGGATCAACGGCCGGGCGGAGCTCGTCGGGCGTGACGGCTCAGTCGTCGCTCGCGAAGGCGACGTGATCGAGAACCGATTCGGGGGTTCCGCGGGCGACGACGGTGCGATTCACATCTGCATCATCGGCGGCTGACCAGGCAAGAGAACCTACGTCTGGCCCTGCGCGGCTGTCAGGAATCGGCGGTGGTAGCTGATGACCTGGTTGGCCGAGGTGAACCGGGCGAGGTACTCCGGCGGAGCCGTGATCACCACCCGGTGGGTCATGTCGGCGAACTCGTCGCCTGCCAGGAGCCGGTCGATGTCCGGATAGTTGAGGTCTCCATCCATCGAGCAGAAGATCAGGCGCGTGTCGGGCAGGTTCGCCCCGCGCAGGACTCGCAGCGCGTGGCGCGCCGAGTCGAGGCCGTCGGACCCCTCCGGGTCGTCGAAATGGCGGTACGCCACGATGCGCTCGGCCATGGCCAGGCAATCCGTCAGCGGCAGCTCGGTATCGGTCCGCGCCAGATAGTCCTTGTCGATCAGGAGGGCCCGCAGCTTCTCGAGGTGGCCCTCGTCCCGCGTGGTTCGGTACGCGTCGATCAGCTGGCGCATCGCCGCCGACTGCAGCAGTCGATGGCGGATGAAGGCGTTGATGAAGTACGGCCGCGCCTGGAGGGCGAGGAGCGTCTGATGCGGCTCGAACATGAGGGTGAAGTTGATCCGGAAACCGTGCTCGCGCATCGCGAGGGCCAGGTTGTGGGGGTAGAACGCATCCCTCGTGCGCGGTTGCTCGAAGCGCGTGTCGAGGTGCCGATCGCCCTCGAGCAGCTGCCGGAAGTTGTCGGCGCTCACCGGGCCGGTGTGCGGCACCTTGATGACGACCCGCCAGCGCGACAGGATCTCGCGGAACTTCTCGGCCTCCTCGAGGACGGCCCCGAACTCGGCGAACGGGTCGTTGAGCTCGACCGTGATGTCGCTGCCGGGCCCGAGGATGCGGGCGATCTCCGTGAACACTTCGTCGCGATCACGGAACAGGCCGCCGACGTTCGCCTTGGGATCGTTGATGAACAGGTCGTAGATGATGCCGGGGTTGCAGGTCAGGTTCGCGACCAGCTTCGCGACCGGGGCGATCTCGTAGGGGTTGGCCGTGTCGGCGCTGAACAGGACGTTCGTCGGTCGGAGGACGCCGTTCGTGTCGTACGAGATGTTGCGGGCCAGGTCGACGAGAAGGAGCCCATCGGCCTCGAGGCGCATGTCGACCCGGAAGCCCGCGGGCGTCTCGTCGAGCGGCGTCCTGAAGTAGTCGACGACCTCGCGGAACTCGCGGGTCACACCGACGGCGCGGGCCCTGCCATCGAGCGCTCGAACCGCGTCCAGTGACAGCGGCTGCTGGAGGATCCGCTGAACATGGTCGTCATCGCCGCGCGCGGCGGGGAGGCCGAGCGTGGCCACACGGCACCCGACCTCCGACGTGTGTGCCGCTACCGGCGGCAGGACCGACATGGTGGCAGGAAGGTCGAGTGTGATCATCGTGAGCTCCCTTCCGCGGGCGGACCTCCGACTCTTTCGATCATCCTGCCCCTCCGACCGAGGCGTGCTCAAGAGCCGACCGGCCCGGCCGGGCAGGCTATCGGTCGCAATCCGATCGGTCGGCGATCCCGTGATCCTCTGAGACAATGGTGAGACGACAGAGGTCCATCGATTGCGGAGGAGACGGGCATGTCCGGACCGACCAGCGTCGACGCCTACTTCGCGGCTCTGCCGGACGAGCGGCGGCCCGCCATGGAGCTGCTACGACGGACGGTCAACGCCGCCGCCCCAGATGCGACCGAGACGATCGCCTACGGGATGCCGGCCTTGAGGAGCCATCTCGGCCAGTTCCTCGTGTCCTACGCCGCGTACAAGAACCACTACAGCCTCTTTCCCGCGAGCGGCGACGTCGTCGAGGCCCTCGGCGACGAACTGACGCCTTACCTGGCGGGCAAAGGGACGATCCAGTTTCCGGCTGACGAGCCGATCCCCACCGCCGTCGTGACATGGATCGTCAAGGTGCGGTTCGCGGAAAACGCCGCCCGCCGCGCGAAATAGGCGACCTACCGCGTCTTCGAGAAGTCGGTTTCCTTGACTACGCGACCGGATCGATCGAGCGTCCGCCAGACGCCGACTTGCTTGCCCCGGTCGAACTCACCGGCGCGCATCACACTGCCGTCGAGACGGTAGAACTCCCAGGCACCGTGCATCTCTCCGTCGAGCTGGAAGCCCTTGTAGCGGACCGCGCCCGACGGGTAGTAGGCGATATCGGCGACGGGCTCGGACGTCTTGGCCACGTCCCGAGTATGGCATCGGGTCGCCGAGCGAATTCAAGCTCAAATGTCGTCAAGTCGCCAGCTCGACTGATCCCGCTCCGGCCTGAGCAACCTGAGGACGGTCCGGATGAGCTGGCGTTTGAGGGCGCGGAGCGCCACGCGCCACGTCTTGCCCTGCGGCTCGTTTCCGCGACGATGTACGGCCTTCGCGGGCGGGTGGTGAAAGGCTTGAGCAGAGCGATCGTGTACAGGGCGCGATTGAGCTGACGGTTGCCGCCGCGGTTGAGGCGCATCCGCTGGGTCTGACCGGAGCTGGCCGGGATGGGCGCGACCCCGGCGAGGGCGGCGAAGGCATCGGCGGACCGGAACCGTCGAACGTCACCAACCTCGCCGACGAGCGTCGCCGTGACGATGGAGCCGGCACGCGGGAGCGTCAGCAGTGGAATGGCCTGCCACTCGCGACGCCGATCTGTCGGGCGAGCGCAAGCTCCTCGCTGACGAGGGCACGGAGCCGACCGAGACGACCCCGGGCGAGCTCGGCCTGGACCCCGGTGAGTCGGCCCAGCAGTCTGGCGACGGTGCGCTGGTGGCGAACGGCCGTGAGGTTGTCGCGCTCGCGCCATAACCCGGCACGAGGACCCGGAGGTCGGCGTGGAGCCGGTTGCGGACGCGGGTCATCTCGAGGACCGTGTCCTCGCGCGCTCCCACGAGGAGCGGAGCTCGAGGCTCCCGTCGGCCAGCCGGACCGGCGGCAGGCCGGATTCCCGGGCGGTCACCCGGGCGATCGCCAGGGCGTCGGCCGGGGTCGCTCTTGCCGGCCGACGAGTCCGGATCCGTTCGCGCCGCGAGAGCTGCGGTGAGGACACGGTCCCGGACCGCGCACCCGGCCGCGACGAGGAACCTCGCCGACCGGCGCCCTCGAAGCTAGACGAACCCTCGACCCCGATGAACGCGTCCGGGTCCGTGGCCCGCGCCCATGCGAGCAGTGCCCGATGCCCGGCTGGATCGTTGTCAGAACGAGCATTCCGCGCGTGGCATGCCCAGCGTGCTCGACGACGCAGGCCGCCAGCGACGCCTTGTGGGCGCCCGATCCCGATCGCGCCCATTCCCGGCCATCCACTCGTGCCGATACGATGGACACGGACCAGGTGGGCAGCAGTGCGTCGAGGTGAAAGCTCACGGCTCCTATGAGGCCACGCCTGTCCGCTGATCTCGAGGGCGGGGTCGCACTTGAAACGAAAGCCATCGGCGCACGAGGCCCAGCGAGATCGAGCCAACCGCCCGCGCGACCGAACCCTCGCACCTCCGCGATGGCGGCTGCTCACGCTACGCACTGCCACATGCCCGCCCAGTGAAGGCGTTCGTCAGCTGAATCCCTGCAGACGGCAAGCCTTGGCGGCGAGGCGCTCCGCGATCGAGCCGCGTCGGAGGTCGATCCACGCACGCTCGACGCTCCCGCTGCGATCGCGTCCGCGACCAACGCTCACCCGGCGGTCATTTGGCACGAAACAGGTTCGCGCACAGAGCCAACACGACCGCCGCGGATGCGAGACTACGAGCCATGACGGAGCCGAATCCGGGTGACGAGGTCTGCGTGCTGGTGTCGGCGAGCTGCACGATCGCCTGGGTGGACCTCGCCCGTGGCGCGCTCTGGCTCTGCCCGTCGGGGCTCCTCCGCGTGCCGCTCGACCCTAGCGCGCTCGCGCAGCAGGGCAGCGGCCCGACCGTGGATCCGGCGATGCCATGGGAGGCGACGTTCACGCGAGCCCAGTTCGACGACGCGTCACGGCTCGGCGGTGGCTTTCGCTGGTATCCGCGGAGCGCGATCGCGGGCATGCGGTTCGAGCCCGGTCAGGCCTCGAACGCCCTCCACGTCGTGCTCCACGACGGCAATCGCGTGGAGTTCCGGTGGCGAGCAGTCGACGGCGGCAGCGACCTCATCGAGGAGTGGGCCGCCGGCAGCCCCTGACGCGTGCGACCGATTGCGCGAGGAGCGGCCGGGGGCCATCATCGCTCGATGCCGCGCCTGCACTCCAAGAGCTTCAGCACGCCCGACGAGGTTCGCGACCTGCCGAAGGCCCACGTCGGGATCGTCAAGCTCGACGAGTCGACCGTCGCCTATTCGTCGTTCGAACCCGGCTGGCGATGGACGACGGACTTCGCCCCGATCATCGGGACGCGGACGTGCCAGATGCGCCATCTCGGCTACACAATTTCCGGATCGATGCGGGCGGTCACCGACGACGGCGAGACGATCGACATCGGGCCGGACACGGTCTACGAGATCCCGCCCGGCCACGACGCCTGGGTCCTGGGCGACGAACCGTGGGTGACCGTGGAGTGGACGAGCGGGCGCGCCTTCGATGCCGCGTTCGATCGGCCGACGGAGCGGGTCATCGCCACGATCCTCTTCACCGACATCGTCGACTCGACCGCGACCCTCGCACGAGTCGGCGATACCGCCTGGCGGGATCTGCTGCTTGCCCACAACCGCCAGATCCGCGATGAGTTGAACGTGTTCCGGGGACGGGAAGTCACGACGACCGGCGACGGGTTTCTCGCGGTCTTCGACAGCGCCATGCGCGCCGTTGACTGTGCGCTCGCGTTGACGCGGTCCGCCCGGGCCATCGGGCTCGGAATCCGGGTCGGGGTCCACACGGGCGAGGTGGAATTCGTCGGGCGCGATGCGCGCGGGGTCGCCGTCCACACCGCGGCCCGGGTCATGTCGCTGGCCGGCCCCGACGAAGTGATCGTGTCGTCGACGACGCGCGACCTCCTCGACGGATCAGACCTCGTCCTCGAGGACGCGGGCACCCACGAGCTGAAGGGGCTGACCGGACCCCGACAGGTCTACCGGCTCGTGCCGGCGACGACGCCCTGAACTGTCAGCCGGCGAGCACGTTGGAGATGCCGCCGATGAGACCGGCGGCGACCGCCAGGACGGAGATCGCGGCCGCGAAGCCGCGGATCGCCGGGCGCGTCGGCATGTCGCGGGCGAGGAGGACGACGATCGAGCCGAGCAGGACGACCAGCGCAAGCTTGACGAGGATCAGGAGGGGCAGGCCGTACGTGTCATAGCCCTGGGCGACGATCGGGTTGGCTTCCGCAGCGATCCCGTGCCGGTTGATCATCAACGTAAAAGTCCCGAAGTCGAACAGCTGGGCGGCCAGCAGGGCCGCGAGTCGGAACCTGAGGATGGATCCGCGGGGCGAGACCATCGCCGGGATCGCCACCGGCGCCTTGGCCGTCGTCGCGACCGATCCCCGTCCACTCAACCGTCCGGCCCCAGCCATCACCGCGATCACCTCACGCAATGACGGGTCGGGTTCGCCAGTAGCTCTGCTCGGTCCCGGGGCGACCAGGAAACAGACCGAGCGTCGTCGCTCCACCGTCGGTCCGTCCATGATGACCCATGTAGTACTTTCGGGCTAGTCCCACTAGTACCAGCGGCGGTGCGTCGGCGCACCGGTCGGGTCGTCGGTGACAATGCCGCGATGCGACCCTTCACGTTCCTGGCCGACGAGTATGCCGCGACGGATGCGGCGGGCCTCGCCGAGCGCGCCCGCCAGGCCGAGGCGCTCGGCGTCACGACGTTCGTCATCGCGGACCACCTCATCCCGATGATGGCGCCGATCCCGTACCTGGCGACGGTCGCGGCAGCGACCGAGCGTCTCCGGATCGCTGCCTTCGTCCACAACAACGACCTGCGCCACCCGGCGGTCCTCGCCAAGGATCTCGCGACGCTCGAGGTCCTCTCGGGCGGCCGGCTCGACGTCGCGATCGGTGCCGGCTGGAACAAGCCGGAGTACGACGAGATCGGATTGCCGTTCGATCCGGTCGGTGTCCGCGTCGCCCGCCTGACCGAGGCGATCGCCGTCATCAAGGGTTGCTTCGCGGACGGGCCGTTCAGCTTCGCCGGCGAGCATTACACGATCGCCGGCTACGACGGCTACCCGAAACCGATCCAGCAGCCGCATCCACCGATCTTCATCGGCGGCGGCGGCAAGCGAAGCCTGACGCTGGCCGCTCGCGAGGCCGACATCGTCGGGCTCGCGCCCCGGATCCTGTCCGAGCAGCGAGGCGATCCGCGGAGCATCACCTGGGCGGCGACGGAGGAGAAGCTCGCGTGGGTCCGCGAGGCGGCGGGCGATCGGTTCGACAGCCTGACCTTCAACGTGTACCCGTCGCAGTGGCCGATCACCGTCACCGACGACCTGCGGGGCGAGGCGCGCAAGGTGATCGAGCGGATGAAGGAGCGGACCGGGATCGAGCTGACGGAGGACGAGGTCATCGCCTCGCCGCACGTCTTCATCGGCTCGATCGAACGGTTCGTCGAGAAGTTCGAGGAGCTTCGCGAGCGGCTCGGGATCAGCTCGTTCATGGTCGGCTCGCTCGAGGAGCTCGGCCCGGTCGTGGAGCGCCTCGCTGGGACCTGATCGGTCCGGGGCGCCGCGTCGCGAGCGGCTTAGACTGGCGCGGTGTCCGACCGCCTGCGCTGGGACCCGTCCCTGACCTCCGCCCGGACGGGGCGGCCCATCTATCGCGATCCGCTGCGACTCCTCCTCGCCGCCGGTTCCGCGGTGATGTTCGTCGGAGCGCTGCTGCCGTGGGCGCAGGGCCGGATCGGGTTCCTGCCGGTCCAGTTCGGCGGCCTGGATGGCGCGGCCGACGGCCTGATTCTCGCGACTCTCGGGTTCGTCCTCCTGATCATCGCCCGGAGCCGGGACTTCCTCGAGGCACCCGACGGGGGGCGCCGCTGGACGCCCATGGTCATCGGGCTCGTCTGCCTGGGGATCTGGCTCCTCGGCCGGCAGCAGGCCGAACAGGAGATCCGTGGATGGGAGAACGACGACGGACACGGGTCCATCGTCGCGGGCTGGTGGGTGGCGGGCGTCGGCGTCGTCATCGTGACCGTCGTCGGGTCGTTCGCGAGCCTCCGTCACCACGAAGGGGAGACGTCCTCGGCGACGTCGCTTCTCCGGATGCCTCGATCCACCGATCTGGCACCGCTCGGCGCGACGTTCGGCGCTCTCGCGGGAGCGATCGGCGGGGGCGGGGCGGCAGTCTCGATCTTCCCGCCGTCGACCGCCGGCGCACCGCTCGTGTTCTTCGCCGGCATCGGTTTCGTCGTGGGCGCCTACGCCGGTCGCCGCGTCGGGGCAGGGCTGGGCCGGCTCATCGGCTGAACGATTCTGCGGGGAAGGGTTTGCGGGTGCGGCCCGACGGAGTATCCTCCGTACGGGTCCGAGCGAGAGGCGCCAGGGGCGCGCCGGCGGACGCGGGAAGGAGACCGGTTCATGGCAGCGCAGCATGCCGCCGCGGTTTCCGCGTCGCGCTTCCGGAGGGACCACCGCTCGTAATCCGGCCGATCTGATCGCCCGTCGATTACCCGGACCGTCCTCTCGGGGACGGTCTTCCTGTGTTCCGGTCCGGAGCGCGGCGCGACGCAACTCTTTCGGCGTCCACCCTGCCCACCCGGAGTACACGCACCACGTGAAACGTGCTCAATCGTTCCGCTGCGTCCACTGCCGGCTCGACGTCCCGACGGACGCGCCCGGCACCGCTCACCGGAACCACTGTCCCAACTGTCTCTGGTCGCGCCATCTCGATGACGAGCCGGGCGACCGCATGTCCGACTGCCAGGCATCCATGGAACCGATCGCGATCACCGTCCGAAAGGACGGCGAATGGGTGCTGATCCACCGCTGCAACGGCTGCGGCACGCTGTCGAGCAACCGGATCGCCGGTGACGACAACCCGCTGCTCCTCGTCAGGATCGCGGTCAAGCCGCTGGCCCAGCCGCCCTTCCCGCTCGACCGTCTCGCGCTCATCTGAGCGCGAGGCGGCGGGCCCGCGCCGGGGCGCCATGCCCGCCGCGTGCCGTGCCGTACGGTGACCGCGGCGGATCCCTACCGTGCCGTCGGCGGATCCGTCCCGAACCCGGCATCCTTGCGGCATGCCCACGGACACCGACCACAGCGGACTCTGGTCGCCGGGCCGTCGTGCCCTGACGATCGGTCTCGTCCTTACGATCACGCTCGTCGCGTCCGAGGCGCTCGCGGTCTCCAACATCATGCCGATCGTCGATCGGGACCTCACGGGCGGCAACAGCGCCCTCTACGGCTGGGTCTTCTCCGGCTTCTTCCTCGGGAACCTCATCGGCATCGTCGTCGCCGGCATCCTCATCGACCGCGGCAGCCTCGTCCGGCCCTTTGCGCTCGGGCTCGGGCTCTTCTCGATCGGCCTTCTGATCGGCGGCCTCGCCCCGTCCATGGAGGTCCTCGTCGCCGCCCGCGTCATCCAGGGCCTCGGGTCGGGGGCGATCCCGGCCGTCGCCTACGTCGCAATCGGGCGCGCCCTGCCGGAGGAACTCAGGCCGAGGATGTTCGCCACGCTCTCGACGGCCTGGGTCCTGCCGGGCGTGTTCGGCCCCGCGCTCGCTGGGTTCATCGCGGACACGTTCCACTGGCGCGTCGTCTTCCTCGGCCTGTTGCCGCTCATCGGAGTCGCGGCGACGATGACCTTGCCCGCCGTGGCCGGGGTGCGCGCCGCAGTCGAGGCGGCGGACGCCGAGGGCGCCATCGCGAACCAGGCGCGCCGCAGGCTTCCGCTCGCCGTGATGCTGGCCGCGGGTGCCGGCATGCTCGTCGCCGGCCTGACGGATCTCGAGCTCGTCCCGGGATTGCCGCTCATCGTTGCGGGCATGCTGCTCGTCGTGCCCGCCTTCCGGCTGCTCACGCCACCGGGCACCCTGCGCGCCGCCCGCGGATTGCCGGCCGCGATCCTCCTGCGGGGATTACTGACGTTTGCGTTCTTCACGGCCGATGTCTACGTCGCGCTCGCCCTCCAGGGCTGGCGGGGAACGAGCGCGACGGTCGCGGGCCTCGCGCTGACGGCCGCGACCTTGAGCTGGACCGCGGGCTCGTGGATGCAGGCCCGATGGATCGAACGGTACGGAGCGCGGCCGTTCATCCGGACGGGTTTCGGGGTCGTTGCGATCGGGGTGCTCGGGTTTGCGGCGATCCTGTCGCCGGACGTGCCGCTCCCCGTCGGCGTTGTCGCGTGGGCCGTGGCGGGACTCGGGATGGGCCTCGCCTACGCGCCGCTGTCGCTGACCGTGCTGCGCGAGGCGCCACTCGAGAGCCAGGGGGCGGCGACCGCCGGACTTCAGCTTTCGGACGTGTTGGGAACAGCGCTCGGCAGCGGAATCGGCGGCGCTCTCATCGCCTTCGGCCATCGCCAGGGGGCGGAGGCCTGGGTCGGCCTCGCGAGCGCCTTCTCGATCGGGGCCGCGGTGGCCGTCATCGGGTTCGTGCTCAGCGCGCGGCTGTCGGCACGCCGGCCGGCGCTGGCGATGACGGAGGCGGGGAGTACCTCCGGCCCGACCATGCCGGACCGGTTGCCGGAGTCGTAGTCGCGTCCCGCTCGTCGGCCGCGTGTGTCGCCGCGCGCGTCGCCCGGCCACCCGCGCGTCGCCCGGCCACCCGCGCGCCGCCCGGCCACCCGCGCGTCGCCCGGCCACCCGCGCGTTGCCCCTCCCGGGCTCCAGCCTGGCGGGTTTCCTTCCCGAGTGAACAGGATCGGCCGAATCGAGCCCGTCGAGGCCTCCCGCGGGGCCTCTCGCGTCCTCCTGATGCGAGGTCCCGCACGATTGCACATCAAGTGATCTGAGCGAGGGACAGGACACCCCGCCGTCGGCGGATTCTGTTCGCTGGAGGAGGAAAGCTGCAACGTTGGTCGCCGGGAGAGGCCGAGGGCGGGACCGCGCCGACGGCGCCGGCGGCGCTCGCGCGCCGCCCCTTGCGGGCCACCCAACCTGGCAGGTTTCCTTCCCGAGTGAACACGATCGGCCAATCGGGCCCTTCGAGCCCTCCCGCGGGGCCTCGCGCGTCGTCCTGATGCGAGGTCCCGCACGATTGCACATCAAGTGATCTGAGCGAGGGGCAGGACACCCCGCCGTCGGCGGATTCTGTTCGCTGGAGGAGGAAAGCTGCAACGTTGGTCGCCGGGAGGCACGGAGGGGCCACGACGGCCAGGACGGCGCCCACGCAGCCCGGCGCCTGGGGCCCGGCGCCACGGCGCCGCCACTGCGACCCGCATCGGACCGGATCGCCGCGCGCGACGCGGTAGACTTGGCGCCGGCCGGCCAGGCGGCGCGCCCGACGCTCGTTCGGCGGCCATGATCGACGCAGTGGAGGGTCCCCAGACCGATGTCAGCTGAGGAACTGCGCGACCGCATCCGCGAGATCCCGGACTTCCCGAAGCCGGGCATCCTCTTCTACGACATCACGACTCTGCTCAAGGAACCCGCTTCGTACAAGGAAGCGATCGATCTCATGCTCGCGCCGTACGTCGGCGAGAAGATCGACATCGTCGTCGGCATGGAGTCGCGCGGGTTCATTTTCAGCTCGCCGATGGCCTACCAGCTCGACGCCGGGCTGGTCCCCGTCCGCAAGCTGGGCAAGCTCCCGGCCGAGACGATCACGGTCGAGTACGCGCTCGAGTACGGCTCGAACACGCTCGAGATCCACCGCGACGCGATCCAGGCCGGCCAGAAGGTCCTCATCGTCGACGACCTCCTCGCGACCGGCGGAACCGTGAAGGGTACGATCGAGCTCGTCGAGCGGCTCAAAGGCGACGTCGTCGGGCTCGCGTTCCTCGTCGAGCTAGAGTTCCTCAAGGGTCGCGACCGACTCGAAGGCCGGCGCGTCACCAGCGTCATCAAGTACTGAAGTCCTGAGCCGCGCGTCGGCCCCAGCCGACCGCCCCCGAGGCCCAGCCATTGGCCGATCCGACCGCCAGACTCGACCCGACCGACGTCGCCGGACCCGAACCCGCGGCGCCCGATCTCGGCCCGGACGCCGGCGGCGCCGACCTCAACCGGCGGCGCTTCTTCCGGCAGTTCGCGGGCGACATCGCGAACACGGCCGCGACCATGGTCGGCGCGGCGCAGGCTCTGCAGCGGACCTCGGCCGAGCTGGCGAGCGCGATCCTCGATCCGACGCGAGCCGCGCTCGACGACGCCGCTGCCACGGGCGTCGATGCTGAAAGCGCCACCGTGGCTGCGGCGCCCGCGTTCCGGACATCATTTCGGGTCGACGGCGGATCGATCCTCTTCGTCGACCAGCGGGCACTGCCGCGCGGCGTCGTCGAACACGCCGCAACGTCAGCGGCCGAGGTGACGTACGCGATCCGCAGTGGGGTCGTCCTGGGCGGGCCGGCCATCGGGCAGGCGGCCGCGATCGGGCTGGCACTCACCGCGGACCGTGTCCGCGAGACTCGGCCGTACGCCCGGCGGGCCACGCTGCGGGGCGCCGCGAACGCGCTTCGCAACGTCGCGCCGACGCACGCGAGCCTCGGCTGGGCCGTCGGGCGGGTCATGGACGCATACCAGGCGATCGGCGAGCTCGAGGAGGACGGCGGCGCGATCGCCGCGGCCATGCACGTGGAGGCCGATCGGATCGTCGCGGAGACGACCGACGACCACGGGCGCCTCGTCGATGTCGGGCTGGAGGCGATCGACGCGCTGCCGCGGACCGGCGTCGAGCCGCTCCGGATCCTCGTCCACGGCCTCTCCGGGACCCTCGCCGGCGGCCAGTGCGGAACGGCCCTGGCGATCGCGATCGCGGCCCATCACGCCGACCGCCAGGTCCGGGTCGTCGTCCCGGAGGGCAGGCACGGCTACACCGGCTCGCGCATCAGTTGCTGGGAGCTCGCCGCGGCCGGCGTCCCGTACCTCCTGGTCGCAGACGCGGCCGCGCCCTCGCTCATCGCCGGCGAGCGAGATCGACGTCGTCCTCGTCCCTGCTGACCGCGTCGCAGCCAACGGCGACGTCGCGGCGATGATCGGGACGTACCCGATCGCCGCGGCGGCCCGGACCCACGGTGTGCCGGTCTTCGTCTGCGCACCGCGCAGTGCCGTCGACGCGGCCACGGCGAACGGACCGTCGATGACCATCGGGATGCGGCCGGACGGCGAGCTCGATCGGTTCGGCGACGTGCTGCTCGCGCCCCGGGGCACCGAAGTCCGCAGCCCGGCTCACGACGTGACGCCGGCCGGTCTCGTCACCGCCTACATCACGGGTGGAGGACCCAGGCAGCCGCCGTTCGGCGGCGAGGACACCTGATGGCGAGCGTCGCGATACCGGGTCGTCGGGCCCGGGGAGCACTCACGGTCCGGACGGTCCAGGACCGCGTGCTGCTGCGCGAATTCCTCGAGCGGAACCGCCTCTTCGCGGTGTACGCGCTGTGCGACCTGGAGGATCAGGAGTTCGCGCGGACCCGCTGGGGCGCGGCATTCGACGGCGACGAGATGGTGTCGGTCGTGCTCGAATACTCGGGAATGACGCCCCAGCCGATGTTCGTGATGGGCCGCGACGACGGCATCGAGGCGATCCTGGGCGACGTCATCCGTCCGCGGGCCGCCTACGTCGCCGCCCTGACCGAGAGCCTCGCCGCCGTCCAGACCCAATACCGGATCGACCCGGGCCCGCCGATGGTCCGGATGTGGGTCGACCGGGGACGCTTCCGGCCCTATCCGGGGGATGCCCGGCGGCTGCTCCCGATCGAGATCGGGGAGCTCAACCGGCTCTATCAACTCGGGTTCGCGTCGTGGCTCGCGTCGTCGGCGATCGCCGATGGCGTCTACTACGGCATCCGCGTCGGCGGCCGGCTCGTCGCCGCCGCGGGAACGCACGTGATCAGCCCGCAGGCACGGCTGGCCGTCGTCGGCAACGTCCTGACCCACATCGACTATCGTGGCCGGGGCTATGCGACCGCGGTCACCGGCGCGGTGACGGCCGAGCTGCTGCGGACGTGCGACCAGGTCGCCCTCAACGTCCGCTCCGACAACCCGCCGGCGCTCCAGGCGTACCGGCGGCTCGGGTATGCCGAGCACGTCCGGTTCGAGGAACGGCTCATCCACCGGCTAGGATCGCCGTGGCCGGATCTCGCGGCGCCGCTGCGGCGCCTCTTCAACCGCAGGGAGAACGACCGCCGATGACCGCCTCCAACACCGTGCGTGCCGCCGCCGTGGCCGGCAGTCCACTGCCTTCGCACGACGTGACCGATCTCGCGCTCGCGGCAGAGGGCGTCCGCCGGATCGACTGGGCAGAGCGGGAGATGCCGGTGCTCCGGCTCATCCGCGAACGGTTCGAGCGGGAGCGGCCGCTCGCCGGGCTCCGGATCGGGGCGTGCCTCCATGTCACGACCGAGACGGCGAACCTGATGCGGACGCTCGCCGCGGGCGGCGCCGAGGTCTACCTCGCGGCATCGAACCCGCTGTCCACGAAGGACGATGTCGCGGCCGCCCTCGTCGCCGAGTACGGCATCGCGACGTTCGCTCGGCGGGGCGAGGATCGCGATACCTACTACGCCCACCTCAACCAGGTCGCCGACACCCACCCGCAGATCACGATGGACGACGGCTGCGACCTAGTCTCGCTCCTCCACAGCGAGCGGCCGGACCAGGTCAAGGAGGTCCTCGCCGGGACAGAAGAGACGACGACCGGGGTCATCCGGCTCAAGGCCATGGCTGCCGACGGCGCCCTCGGCTTCCCGGTCGTGGCGGTCAACGAGGCCCTCACCAAGCACCTCTTCGACAACCGCTACGGAACCGGCCAGTCGACGGTCGACGGCATCCTGCGGGCGACGAACATCCTCCTGGCGGGGCGCAAGGTCGTCATCGCCGGCTACGGCTGGGTGGGCCGGGGGATCGCGTCGCGGATATCGGGGATGGGTTCCCACGTCGTGATCGTCGAAGTCGATCCCGTCCGCGCCCTCGAGGCGCTGATGGATGGCTTCGGGGTGATGACCGTGGGCGAGGCGGCGGGCTGGGGCGAGCTGTTCATCACGGCCACCGGCAACATCAACGTCTTCCGCCGCGAGCACTTCGCCTCGATGCGGGACGGGGCGATCATGGCGAACAGCGGACATTTCGATGCCGAGCTCGACCTCGCGGCGCTTCGGGAAATGGCCGAGGGCCACATCCGCGAGGTACGCGAGAACGTGCAGGAGTTCGATCTCGGCGGAAAGCGGGTCAACCTCATCGCCGAAGGCCGGCTCGTCAATCTCGGGGCGGCCGAGGGCCACCCGGCGGCCGTGATGGACATGAGCTTCGCCAACCAGGCGCTGTCGGCGGAGTACGTCGCCTTGCACCACGCCGAGCTGACACCGCAGGTGTACGTCGTCCCGGAGGCGATCGACGCGGAGGTCGCCCGACTCAAGCTGGCGGCCCTCGGCATCACGCTCGATGCCATGACCCCGGAGCAGCTCGAGTACGTCTCCTCCTGGAAGCACGGGACGTAGCGACCGCGACTCAGATCAGAGCGTCCGACCTGTCCGATTCCGAACACGTCGCCGGCAACCACTTGCATTCCATCGGACCATCGCGATGGCGACGAGGCCGAACGTCGTCGCGATAATCAACCAACGCATCGAAGGATCTCGACTTGGAAACCATGAACCCGACGATCGCACCATACGGGGAGTGGGAATCGCCCTTCCCGATCTCGATGCTTGCCGCGGGCGTCGTCGCCCTCGGTGAGACCCACGCCGCCGGGGGAGTCCGGTGGTGGCTCGAGGGCAGGCCGGAGGAGCACGGCCGCCAGAGCCTCTGGAGGCGCGATCCGGACGGGTCGGTGACGCGATTGACGCCGGACGGCTTCAACCTGAGGACCCGCGTCCACGAATACGGCGGGGCGTGCTACCTGGTCGACGACGACCTGGTCGTGGTGTCGGACTTCGAGACGGGGCGGCTCCACCGGGTCACGGCGTCCGGCGTTCTCGAGCCGATCACCCCGGAGCGGGCGTGGCGCTTCGCCGACATGGTCCTCGATCGGCCGAGGGGCCGGCTGATCGCGATTCGCGAGGACCACGAGCCGGAGACCCTCGTCGGGCACGGGGAGGCAGCCAACAGCGTCGTTGCCATCGACCTTGCGAGCGGCGAGGTCACGACCCTCGTCGAGGGCGCCGATTTCTACGCCGCTCCCCGTCTCTCACCGGACGGCGCCCAGCTCGCCTGGCTCGAGTGGCGCCATCCGAACATGCCGTGGGACGGGACGGAGCTGAAGCTGGCACCGGTCGAGGCCGACGGGCGGCCGGGTCAGGCCAGGGTCGTCGCCGGCAGCCGTTCGGACTGGATCTCCCAGCCGCGCTGGTCGCCCGGTGGTGTCCTGCATTTCGCCGCGGAGCCGAACGGCTGGATGAACCTCTATCGGCTCGGCTCCGGCGGGCCGGAGGCGCTGGCCGCCTGCGAGGCCGAGTTCGTGTTCCCGGACTGGAACTTCGGCTATTCGACGTACGCCTTCGCAGCCGATGGCTCGATCGTCGCCATCGGCCGGAGCGAAGGGCGCGACCGCCTCTATCGAATCGGGCCCGAGGCGGGAGCGATCGCCGAGATCCCGGTCCCGTTCACCGAGATGAGCACTCTCGCGATCGACGGCGACCGGGCGATCATGCGAGCAGCCTCACCGGTCGATCCGGCGGCGATCATCGAGATGACCCTCCCGGCTGGCACCTGGACGATCCTGCGCCGGTCGACCCAGACGGCATTCGACCCGGCCGACATCTCGGTCCCCGAGTCGGTCGAGTTCCCGACGACCGGCGGGAAGACCGCGTTCGGTCAGTTCTATTTGCCCCGCAACAGCCGGTTCGCCGGTCCCGCCGGCGCGCTTCCGCCGCTGATCGTCACGAGCCACGGCGGCCCGACGGCGCCCGCCTACGCGGCCTTCACGGTCGGGATGCAGATGTTCACCAGCCGCGGCTTCGCGGTTCTTGACGTCGACTATGGCGGCAGCACGGGCTACGGCCGCGATTACCGCAAGCGGCTCGAGGGCGAGTGGGGCATCGTCGACGTCGACGACTGCGTCAACGGTGCACGCTGGCTCGTCGAGCGCGGCCTCGTCGACGGCAAGCGGCTGGCGATCCGCGGCGGCAGCTCGAGCGGCTACACGACCCTCTGCGCGGTCACGTTCCACGATACGTTCCAGGCGGGGACGAGCTACTTCGGGATCGGCGACCTCGAGACCTTCGAGACCCAGACGCACAAGTTCGAATCGCGATACACGGGCAGCCTCGTTGGGCCGTATCCGGAGCGAAAGGACCTCTACTACGAGCGGTCGCCGATCAACTTCACCGATCGGATCTCCTGCCCGGTCCTGATCCTCCAGGGCGCGGAGGACCGCATCGTCCCGCCGGCCCAGGCCGAACAGATCGTCGATGCCCTGTGGGAGAAGATGCTGCCCCACGCCTACCTCCTCTTCCCGGGCGAGGACCACGGCTTCCGCGCAGCCGAGAACATCATTCGCTCGTTCGAGGCGGAGCTGTCCTTCTACGGCCAGGTCTTCGGCTTCCAGCCGGCCGACCGGATCGAGCCGATCGAGGTCCGGTTCCTCGACCGTTCACGTGGAGGCGTGGCCGGCGCGTGACCCGCTCGGCCCCGACCGCCCCACCGTGAGCGGCCGGTAGTGGACCTCGAGGCGGGCGGAGCCGCCAACGCCCCGATCGGTGCGATCGAGGCGATCCTCCTTTTGTTCCTTGCCGCAACGGCCCTCGCGATCGTTGCCCGGCGGATCGGCATCCCGTACCCGATCCTCCTCGTCATGGGCGGGCTGGCCCTCAGCTTCGTCCCGCGGGTCCCGCGGATCGAGCTCGCGCCGGACATCGTGTTCCTGCTGTTCCTGCCGCCGATCCTCTTCGGAGCCGGCTACTTCACCTCGATCCGCGACTTCAAGAAGAACCTCCGAGCGATCGGCCTCCTGTCTGTCGGGCTCGTCCTGACGACGACTGCCGCCGTCGCGCTGGTCGCCCAGGCGCTCATCCCGGGTCTCGGCTGGCCCGCCGCCTTCGCCCTCGGCGCGATCGTTGCACCGCCGGACGCGGTCGCCGCGACCGCGATCTTCCAGCGACTCGGCGTCCCCCGCCGGGTCGTCACGATCCTCGAGGGCGAGAGCCTCGTGAACGATGCGACCGCGCTCGTCGCATACCGGTTCGCCATCGCCGCGGCGATGACCGGCACGTTCTCGCTCGCCCAGGCGAGCGTGTCGTTCGTCCTCGTCTCGGTCGGCGGCGTCGCGCTCGGACTCCTCGTCGGGATGCTCGCCACGGCGGTCCTGCGGCGGATCGACGATCCGGTCTTCTCGGTCGTGCTGACGTTCCTCTTCCCGGTCGCGGCGTACCTGCCCGCCGAGCAGTTCGAGTTGTCCGGGCGTCCTCGCGACCGTCGCCGCCGGGATCTACATGGGCCGGCGCGCACCCCGATCGATGAGCTCTTCGGTTCGCATCGCCGGCAACTCCGCCTGGCAGGTCCTCCTGTTCCTCATCAACGGGACCGTGTTCATCCTGATCGGCGTCCAGCTGCCGACGGTGCTCGAGGGCCTCGCCGGGCGGACGCCCGAACACCTGATCGGCCTCGCGGCCGCGATCTCGCTCACGGTGATCGTCGTCCGGATCCTGTGGGTGTTCCCGGGGACATACGTGCCACGCTGGCTCAGCGCCGGCATCCGGTCGCGCGAGGCGCGGCCACCCGCTCGGGCCGTGTTCCTCGTGTCGTGGGCGGGGATGCGCGGCGTCGTGTCGCTGGCGGCCGCTCTCGCCCTGCCGGCGACCCTCTCGACCGGGGCGCCGTTTCCCGAGCGCGACCTGCTGATCTTCCTCACATTCGCGGTCATCCTCGCGACGCTCGTCGGCCAGGGCCTGACGCTGCCGCTGATCGTCCGGAGGCTCGGAATCGCCGCCGACGTGGGCGACCGCGATGAGGAGCTGCATGCTCGCCAGGGTGCCGCCGAGGCCGCCGCGATCCGGATCGAGGAGCTGGCGTCAGAGTGGCCCGGCCACATGGAGCTGATCGACGCCCTCCGGACCCAGTACAGCCACCGGGCGAGTGACATCGAGCAGCACCACGCCGATGCGGCCGCCGACGAGAGCGAGCAGGAGCTCCTCGAGCACCGGCTGATCCGGGCGGCCGTCATCGACGCGGAGCGGGAAGCGATCCTCCGCCTCCGCGAGACCGGCGGCCTCGGCGACGACGTCTTTCGCCGGATCGAGCGGGACCTCGACCTCGAGGAGCTGCGGATGGAGGCGTGAGCGGAGCGTCTGCCGGTCGCGGAGCCTAGCCGTGGTCTGCCTGGAATGTCGCCGACAGCGTGTTGAAGTAGCGATCGCCGCTGATTGCCCCGAGGTCGGCCAACTGCCAGATGTGGATCTCGTGGTAGTGCTCGTGCCGGGTCCGGTGGACGAGGTCGTACAGGCTGATCCCACCGGGCACACGGTAGTCGGCGGCGTGGCGGCGGACGGTCGCGAGGGCGCCCTCGAGCAGTTGCGCGGCGGCCGGATCGCGGGTCAGGCGTTCGTACTCGTAGAGCCCGAAGAGGGCGAAGTTGAAGCCGTTGAGGACATGCGTCGGTCGAGAGGAGGGGTACTCCTCGAGCCACAGCTCGTTCGATGCGACGTACGCCACCCAGTGGTTCGCCTTCGGCCCCAGCCTTCTGAAGGCAGCAAACACCGACCTGGCCGTCTCCGCGTACCCGGGATCGCCGGTCGCCCGATACATCCTGACCAGGAACGACAGGCCGAGCCCCTGCGCGTAGCCTGAAACCCACGGCGCGTCCAGACGCTCCGCGGGATAGTCAAAGCCGTAGGGCAGGACGAGAGCGTCGCCCTCCGCAATCGCGATTTCGAGGAGCTTCGAGGCCCGAATACGGGCTCTCACCAGGTACGCGGGGTTGCCGGTCCTGACGTACGCGTCGACGAAGCGGATCCCGTCCGAGGCGATGTTGCCCGGCGAGTAGTACGGCTTGCCGTTGACGAACTTGTACGGGATCCCGGACGGATCGGAGCCGGGCGGCGTCGCGAGGCGCGGCAGGCTCAACCCGTTCAACGGCAGGTCTTGCCACGACAGCGTCCTGACCCGATATGCGGCAACCCGGAACGGGGCCGGGGAGCGCGGTGCGAAGGGCTCGACGGTCGCGCGCGACATGATGTCGGCGGGCCCGAGCGGCCTGAAGATCCCCGCCACGATCGGCTGTCGCGCGGCGGCGGGCATCGCCAACGCCGTCATCACGACGAGCGTGAGGAAGGGTGGCGGCCAGCCGCGTCCGGGTCATGACGTGACCTCTGCGGTCTCACCGGCGAGATCGACGAGGCGGTCGATCCCGGTCGCAACGTCGGCGAAGCTCGTCGTCAGCGGCGAGAGACCAAACCGGATCGAATCGGGCGCACGGAAGTCGGGGATGATGCCGGCGCGGATCAGCCGGGCGGTCAGGGTGCGAGCGTCAGGGTGGCGGATCGCGACATGGGCACCCCGCCGCGCGGCCTCGCGCGGACTGCCGAGCACGAATCCGCGCCCGGCCAGGTGCGCATCGAACAATGCGATCGCGTACTCGGTCAGGGCGATGCCCTTGGCCCTGATCCGGTCGATTCCGGCCTCCGCGACGAGGCGGACTCCCTCGTCGACCGCCGCCAGCCCGATCATCCCCGGCGTGCCGACGAGCCATGCCCGGATCCCGGGCTCCGGATCGTAGCCCTGGCCCATCGCGAACTGATCGCGCTGGCCGAACCAGCCCTGGATCGGATTGCGCAGCTCGCCCTGGAGCGAGCGTCGCACGTAAAGCCATGCGGGTGCACCGGGTCCGCCGTTGAGGTACTTGTACGTGCAGCCCACCGCGAGGTCGGCGCCGGTCGTCTCGAGCTCGACCTCGATCGACCCGGCGGAGTGGCTGAGATCCCACAATGCGAGCGCCCCCGCGCCGTGGGCCAGTGCCGTGATCGCGGCCATCGGCGCGATCGCGCCCGACCGGTAGTTGACGTGGCTGAGCGTGACGAGGGCGACGCCGTCGCGATGGGCCGCGAGGACGGCGGCCACCTCCGCCGGTTGCGGCCCATCGACCGGGTCGGGATCGAGCCAGGCGATCTCGCGTCCGTGCTGCGCGGCCAGTCCCTCGAGCAGGTAGCGATCCGTCGGGAAGTTGGCACGGTCGGTGACGATCACCCGCCGGCCTGGCCGGGCATCGAGGGCGGCGAGCGCCAGCTTGTAGAAGTTGACCGACGTCGAGTCGCTCACGACGACCTCGCCCGGTCGAGCGCCCAGGACCGCATCCGCCAGTCGGTCGCCGACGCGGAGTGGCTCGTCGATCCAGTGATCCCAGCCGCCGATGAGCTGGCCGCCCCACTCGTCGCCGATGACCCCGGCGAGCCGGGCGACGGTCGCGGACGGCAGACGCCCGAGCGAATTGCCGTCGAGATAGACGATCGCCGGGTCGGTGATGACGAATCTGTCGCGGAAGGGCGCGAGCGGATCCGCCGCATCGAGCGGAGCGGAATCCAGGGAGGCGGACTCGCGGACGGCCATCGCGCCGAGTGTAGCCCTGGGCTCTTCGGCTTCCGCCGCTACCTCATCGGCTTGACGGCGCCGATGCTCGAGGTTGGGGCGACGATGACGTACTGCCCTTCCCAGACGACGGGCCGCGTCGGCTCGTGGTAGCGGGTGAAGCGCAACGCCAGCTGGTCGACGGTGAGGTACTTCTTCGGCCACGGGTCCGACGGCGAGCCGAGCGGGCCGACGACGTAGAAGCCGAGGACCGTCGTGGAGTCCGGCACGCCCGGCGTCTCCCTGACCGTGAAACCGACGACGGTCCAGGCGTGGGACGCCGCGTCGACGACGATCCCGACCGGACGCCTCGTTCGATCCAGCGCCTTGACGATCGCAAGGTACGCCGCGGAGCGCGACGAGAAGCTGACGTCGGCGTAGCTCATCCCCGCCGGGAGATGGGCCGTCAGCACGCGAGCCCAGCCGCGGACGTCGTTGCCGCGGGTGCTGTAGACGTAGCGGTTCGACTTCCGGAGCTCGGTGTAGAGGCGCGACTGGGTGGCGTAGCTCCGGTCGGACGCCCCGGTGACGAGATTGAGCATCGTCTGGACCGACGCGGGCACGCACCAGTAGGAGGTGAACTGCGTGACGGCGGCTCCGCTGCGCGACACGTCGACCGTCCGGATTCGCTCCGCCTGGGGCGCGACCGCGGACGATCTCGGGACGGTCGACGACCTGGACGGATCGGCCGCGAGGACCGGCGTGCCGGCCCACGTGAGGATCGTCGCGACAACCGAGACCGCGACGGCAAGACGACCAAGGCGGCGTCGGGCACGGGTCGCGCGTGGCGGGCGCGCCGCGCGGGCTGGCTCAGTGAGCATGAGGGCCATGGCGGGCATCCTCGCCGGAGTGTCTCACAGAGGCAACCCCCCGATGGTCCGGCGAACGGTTCCGACTCGCGGTCTCCGACTCGCGGTCTCCGGCCCGTCGGCGACCCCGTGGTACCCTCGCCCGAGGCGCAGCCCATGCACCAGACGGGAGCAGCATGACCAGCATTCTCGGGGCGGAGCACTACCTCTTCACGTCCGAATCGGTGACCGAAGGCCACCCGGACAAGATGTGTGACCAGGTCTCGGATGCAATCCTCGATGCGATCATCAAGGACGACCCGAACGCGAGAGTGGCATGCGAGACGGCGACGACGACCGGCCTCGTCGTGGTCCTCGGCGAGATCTCGACGACGACCTACGTCGACTTCCAGGCGGTCGTTCGCGACACCGTCCGCGACATCGGCTACACGAAGGCCGAATACGGCTTCGACTACATGACTTGCGGCACGATCGTGTCGGTCCACGAGCAGTCCCCGGATATCGCCCAGGGCGTCGACGCCGCGCTGGAGGTCCGCGAGGATGCGGCCGCGGCGGAGCTCGGCGCCGGCGACCAGGGGATGATGTTCGGCTTCGCGTGCCGTGAGACGCCGGAGCTCATGCCGCTCCCGATCGCGCTCGCCCATCGCATGGCGCGCCGGCTCGCCGAGGTCCGCAAGTCCGGCCAGCTGCCGTATCTCCGCCCGGACGGCAAGACGCAGGTCACGATCGAATACGAGAACGGTGTCGCGAAGCGGGTCCGCACGGTCGTCGTCGCCGCCCAGCACGACCCAGACGTCCGCTCGGAGCGGCTGCGCCAGGAGATCGTCGAGACCGTCATCCTGCCCACGATCCCGGCTCATCTGCGCGATTCCGATCCGGTGATGCACGTCAACCCGACCGGCCGCTTCGTGACCGGCGGCCCGATGGGCGACGCCGGGCTGACCGGCCGCAAGATCATCGTCGACAGCTACGGCGGGATGGCACGCCACGGCGGTGGCGCGTTCTCCGGCAAGGATCCGACGAAGGTCGATCGATCCGCGGCCTACGCTGCGCGCTGGGTCGCGAAGAACGTCGTGGCCGCGGGGATCGCCGACAGATTCGAGATCGAGCTCGCCTACGGCATCGGGATCGCCCATCCGATCTCCGTCTCGGTCGAATCGTTCGGGACCGGCAAGATCGCGGACACCGAGATCCAGGCGCTGATCGAGCGGCACTTCGACCTTCGGCCGGCGTCGATCATCTCGGCGCTCGATCTTCGACGGCCGATCTACCGCCAGACCGCCGCCTACGGGCACTTCGGGCGGCCGGACCTCGACCTGCCGTGGGAGCGCACCGACAAGGCGGCCCTTCTCGCCGCCGACGCGGGTGTTCGCCAGCCGGAGCCGATCGCGGCGGGGTAGTCCCTCGGGGCGTCGTATCGCCGCCCGCGCCGGAGTCCCGCGCCTGCCGCCCGCGCCGGAGTCTCGCCGCCCCGCGCCCGCGTCCCTCGCCCCCCGCGCCCGGGCCGAGCCCTCGCCGGCCCATCGCGGCGCCGCGAGCCCCTCGCCAGCCCATGGTCGGCGGATCGCTCGGGTTGACTGCTCCCGAGGCACGGGTGCAGCGGAGAATCCGCCGAAGACGACGGCTTTCCTCTTGTGTCGAACAGCAACTGCCGAATCGGCGGCGCCGCGGCGCTCGAACGGGCGATAGCTCCACGAGAATCCGGTGGGCGTGAAGAAGCGGGGCGGTCGACAGTTCACCCGGACGCCCGAAAGGGATTCCCGTTCACTCCGACAGGAAAAGCGCCAGGCTCGTGCCGGGTCGGCCGGGGTCGGGCCACGCACGGGACCGGGTTGAGCAACGCACGGGACCGGGTCGGGCCACGCCCAGCAGGCGTTGCGTGCGATGACCAGCTGCCCGACGAGCATGATCGACAGCGTGATCAGCTGCATGATCGCCGCGATCGCGTTGGTGGCCGGCGTGACGCGCTATGCCTGCCGCAGCGCTGCCGAGCGTGACGCCGTCGAGCTTCTGTTCCCGGGCTGCCGCCGCCCTCCGCGTGGCGACTAGAATGGCCGCTCATGTATGTCGTGATCCTCGCCGGAGGCGGCGGGACTCGGCTCTGGCCGCTCAGCAGGCCGGAACGGCCGAAGCCCTTCCTTCCGCTCCTCGGCGATGAATCCCTGCTTCAGCTGACCGCGCGCCGGATCGCGCCGCTCGTCGATGACGGCGACATCTTCTGCGTCACCGACCGCAGGTATGGCCAGCTCGTCCGGGACCAGGTTCCCGACGTCCAGTTGATCGTCGAGCCGTCCGGGAGGAACACGGCCGCCGCGATCGCACTCGCGACGGCCCTGATCGAGCGACCGGACGACGAGGTGATGCTCGTGCTGCCGGCCGACCAGACGATCCAGCGCGACGATGACTTCCGGGAGGTCGTGTCAGTCGCGACGCGCCGGCTGGCGACGGGCGCATTCGGGATCGAGGATCCGCTCGTCACCCTCGGCATCGAGCCGACCCACCCCTCGACGGACTACGGCTACCTCAGGCCCGACACGATGCGTGGCGAGACGATCGATGGCGTACGTGCCTACCCGCTCATCGGATTCGAGGAGAAGCCGACCGAGGCCAGGGCTCGGGAGTTGATCAACACCCCGGGCGTCGCGTGGAATGCGGGCATGTTCGCCTGGCGGCGGGGTGCCATCCGTGCGGCGATCGAGAAGTACACGCCATTGATGATGCTGATCGAGCCGGCCGCAGCCTCGGAGCTGGCGATCGCGGCGGCCTACGAGCGGATCCACCCGATCTCGATCGACCACGCGGTGATGGAGGGCGCCGGCGCCGATCACAAGGTCGTCATGGGATCGATGAACGCGGGCTGGAGCGACCTCGGGAGTTGGGCCTCGCTGCTGGCCGCGATCGCCGCCGGCGACGATCGCGGTGCGAGTGGCCGGGTCGTGCAAAGGGGCGAGACGATCGACATCTCGCCCGACGATCTGCTCGTTCACACCGCCGACGGACACCTCATCGTCGAGGCTCGCGAGGAGGGTACGATCGTGCTGGATGGCATCGCGGCCCACCTGACCGGTGCCCGGCACCTCGAGGCGGCAGTGCAGGCCCTCCTCGATCGGGTTGCACAGCAGGAGGACCGGGCGTGACGAATATCGCCGAGGCACCCGCTCCGACGACGATCGTCTTCGGGACCGATGGATGGCGGGCGAAGATCGCCGACGACTTCACGTTCGAGAACGTCCGCCGCTGCGCCGATGGGGTCGCCCGCTACGTCATCGATGGCGGAGCCCGGGCGAAGGGCGTCGTCATCGCCTACGACCGCCGGTTCGCCTCCGAGCACTTCGCGGCCGCCGCCGCCGAGGTGCTGATGGCCCATGACATCCCGGTTGCATATGCCGTCCACGCTGTGCCGACCCAGATGTCGAGCTACGAGGTCGTCCAGCGCGGGGCGGCGGCCGGCATCGTGATCACGGCGAGCCACAACCCGTGGACCGACAACGGGTTCAAGGTCAAGGCGCCGACCGGTGCCGCCGCGGGGGCCGACATCCTCTCCGTCATCGAAGCCCAGCTCGCCCGCAACGGCGGCACCGCGATCGAGCGGCGCCCCTTCGCCGATGGCGAGGCGGCGGGCATGGTCGACCGGTTCGACCCGTTCACCGGATACGAGGCGTTCGTTCGACGGTCGGTCGATCTCGACGCCCTCAGGGCCGGCGACGTGTCGATCCTGGTCGACCCGATGTACGGCGCCGGCGCGGGCTGGATCCCGCGACTCCTCGAGGGCGGCAAGATCCGGGTGAGGGAGATCCACCAGGAACGGAACCCCTACTTCGGCGGCATCAACCCGGAACCGATCCGGCCGCACATCAACGAGGCGCTCGGAATCCTTGCCGGGGGTGGCTACGACCTCGGACTGCTGCTCGACGGCGACGCGGATCGGGCCGGTGCGGCGGACGAAGGGGGCACATTCATCCATCAGCTGGAGGTGACCGGCCTGCTGATGTACTACATGGCGGAGCACCGGGGCCTTCGCGAGCCAGTCGTCGTCAGCGTCAACAACACGTCCGCCGCGGCTCGCCTCGGCGAGCGGTACGGGATCGAGACGTACGAGACGCCGGTCGGATTCAAGTTCATCGGACCCAGGATGATCGAGACCGGGGCGATGATGGGCGCGGAGGAATCGGGTGGATACGGCTTCGGCATGCACCTGCCCGAACGAGACGGCGTCTTCGCCGACCTCCTGCTGCTCGACCTGTTCCTGCGGGAGAAGGCGGCGGGTCGCTGGCCGGCCTCGAAGGCGATGGAGCACTTCCACGAGATCGCCGGGCCGTCGTTCTACAGCCGGATCGACGTCCACGTCCCGCGTGACGAGTACGCCGACGTCAAGCGGAGGCTCCTGATCGACCTGGCCGCCCACGCACCCGCAGTCCTGGCGGGCCGGCCGGTGACCCGGACCCAACCGCTCGATACGCAGGACGGCCTCAAGTTCTTCCTCGATGATGGGTCGTGGCTCCTCGTCCGCACCTCCGGCACGGAGCCGCTCGTGCGGGTCTACACGGAGGCGACGTCCCCGGACATCCGCGACGAAATGCTGACCGCGGGCGAGGAGATCGTGCGCGGCTCGTGACCCATTCTGCCGGCCCGACGGGGACCGCGGGACGGTGGGTGAGGCACCGCCAGCGTCCCTAGGGCATGCGCTCGCCGACGTCCGCAGGTCCCACCCGCGACCGGGCAAATGGGGGATGACCAAGCCGGTTGCCGGGTGTATCGTGAGGGCACACGACCGCTCCATCGGTCGGCTGGTGCATCGACCGGGCGCGGCCACGTGAACGCCCATCACGGGGCGACGGAGGTATGCCGCGATGCACAGTTCCCTGATCGGCAAGGTCGAGAAGGCGAATCGCTACGCGCGTGAGCTCGATCGAATCACGATCGACCGGCTCTCGCTCACCTTCCGTGGCGACAACGACACTCATCACGTCAGTCTCGACGCCGGTCAGTGGCACTGCACCTGCCACTACTTCGAGTCGTGGGCCTCGTGCGTCCATCTCCTGACCCTGCAGAAGATCATGGGCGTCATGTTGCCTGAGGAGGCCCAGGTCTCGATATTCGCCGCGCAGGCACCTGCCCCGGCCTGACGCGCGCCACTGGGGCGGCCCAGGGCGGCGTTGCCGCCTGCGCTCCTCGCTCACGCACCTGGGGTGCGCTCGCTCCGGCGGGCTTCGGGCGGCCGGTCAGTCGAGCCAATCGATCGAGACGGCCCCGTCGCCTGGAACCTGGATCGATGATTCGCTCTCCCAGGCTGCCCCGGTGAGGCGCAGCATCACGACGCTGGACGCCGCACCTGAACTCGCGGCGTAGACGATCGCCAGCCGCGTTCCATCGGCACTGATCGCGACATCCTGGACGCTCGACTCCTTCGGCGGCGCGATTCCCGGACCATCGCCCGCCACTCCGGCGAGCCAGTCCGTCGGGTCCATCACTGCCACGACGTCGGTCGTCGCATCGAGCACCGCGATCCGGGTCCCGTCGCGGGTGGCCGACGGCGCGAAGCCCCGGGCATCGGTCACGACGACCTCGCCGGTCGTCGGGTCGACCGTGGCGATCCCGGCGTGCTGGTCCGATCGAATGACCTCGAGTGCCAGCAACCGCGGACCGAGCCACGACGGGCCGCCGTTCGACATCAGGTCGATCGCGTGGAGTTCGTTCCTGCCGGACTCCACGTCGAGCGTGACCAGCGCCAAGCCGGCCGTGTCGGGATCCCCCAGGACGACCGCCAGGGTCCGTCCGTCAGGCGACAGGTCCATCCCCGACGGTGTCCGGCCCGAGGCCCCCTCGATGGTGAGCTGACTCCAGGAGCGAGCATCGCCCGCCTGCGGCGCGTCCGCGACGAAGAACTGCCGATCGTCCGTCTCGGCGGCGATCAGGCCGTTGGACGCGCTCACCCGGCGCACGGCGCCGGACGGACCGTCGATCGGCTGCACGCGACCGTCAGCGTCAGTCACGCCGATCGTTCCGTTCGCGGCGACGACCAGGCCGGCGCGATTCTCGGCCGGATGCGCCTCGCATGCGCCGCAGGCGAACACCGTTGCCAGCGCTGCGAGCGTCGCGAGCCACCGCCCCGCGGCGAGGCCACGGGGCGGCGACGATGCGAGCATCGGCGGGCTGGGGATCATTCGACGAGGTCTCCGCCGATCAGGCTGCCGTTGCCGGCATCGATCCAGTACTCGACGAGGCGGACGTGTCCGGCGAGCGAGCCGCCTGCCTCGAACCGCACGATCCACGCAAGCCGGAGCGTCGCGGCCGGGGCGTCCGGCCGGTCCGGTGACCACGTGTCGTTCGGGGCCACCCAGGCGAGCTCTGTCGCGGCGACGTGCAGGTCGACCGCGCCGCCCCCGAAGCGCCGCGCGACGATCGACTCGGCGAGGCTGCGGGCGCCACCGGCGGGCATCCGACGGATCGGAGCGGCGGCAAGCGGTCGTTCCCGCCGGCTCAACGCGTGGAAAGACCCATCCGTCCACAGCGAGACTTGCACCCCGTCCCCGGGGACCGGGATGCCGCCATCTGTCCGAGGCCACGAGACCGACCAGCCGCCTGCTCCAGCGGAAGGGACGACCGCCGGCCGGCCGCTCACCTTCAGGCCCGCAGCCTCGGCGATCGCGAGCCCACGCGAGGCCGCGGCGTCGCGATCGAGCGCTCGCCCGCGCCCGGGCTGCCATCCGAGCGCGATGGCCATGACGACGCGCCCGTCCGGGTCGAACCGGGCGATCGCGACGTCGCGGCCGCTCGAATCGGCGGAGGCGACCTCGTCATAGACGAGGTGCTCGAACCGGTCGTCGAGCCGCTCCGAGCGGTGGGTCACCCCGGGCAGGCCGAGTGCCTTCTCGAGGCCGGCCGCCCGGCTCACGGCCCGATTGACCTCGACCGGCGCGACCGCGACGGTCCGCGTCGACGGGCCGCCGGCGACGAACGGGTCGGCGGCCTGGCTGGGCGGGGCGGCGGCGACCACGATGCCGACGCCGGCGACGGCGAACAGGACCAGGCGGGACGTACTGTTGATGCGCATCGGAGGCCCCCTAGCTGCAGTTCGGACAGACGGTCCACGGGCCGGCGACCCCGGACCAGTGGTACGTGCCCCACCAATCGGCATCGAAGCCGGCGTGGCCGAAGTTGCCGAGCATCGCGATGTCGAACGCGGCACCGACCGACTTGTTGGACGCGAGGGCGTTCCAGAACCGCTGCTCGAAGATCCACTCGTCCGAGTCCCACTGGATCCCGATGTAGCCGACGTAGAACTTCGGGGCTGGGGGCAGTCGACCCAGTGACCTTCGCCTTCGCGATGGCGAAGGCGTCCGGCATGGTCGTCCGCGCGTCCGCAGCGTCGCACGTCGAGACGAAGACGAGGTTGCTCGCGCGTCCGGCACGCTTCGCCTTGATGTCCTTCGAGAACACGACGGCCTGCTGGCAGTCCCCCGAGTCTTCGCGGAACCCCGTGTAGCGCGAGCCATCAGGATTCAGGTAGTTGTCCCCGTGCGAGTGGACGTAATAGCCCCAGTCGCTGGCGGTCCGCTTGAGCGTTGCCGCTCGGGTGAAGGCCGCGCCGGTGAAGGCTGAGGCCGCGTAGCCGAGTCGGGCGTACGCCGCCACGGCGGCCTTCTGCATCTTCGGCACGATGGCATTGGCGTCGCCATCGCAGGGCGGGTTGAAGGCGGTCCGGTTGACGTCGATCGAGGCGGGGTAAGCGGCCTGGGCGCCGGTCGCGAGGCCGGACATCAGGAGAGCGGCGGACAGGATGGGCGGAACGAGGCGGCGCCACAATCGGACATGGGACACCTGCATGGACCTCCTCCGGCGGAATGAGCTGGGCGGGAGGAGGGCGAGGTCGGGATGGTCGCAGACGGCCCTTAGTGCGGCTTATCCGGCCCTTCACCGCGGCTCACGCGAGGGTTCCTGTGCTACGCTCCGGCCATAACGAACGACGCCGCGTGGTCGCGAAGCCGGTGCAACTCCGGCACAGTCCCGCTACGGTGATCGCCGCTCCTCTCGGGAGTTGCGTCAGTCCGGTCGCCGGCCCCGCGGTTGATGCTCACCTTCGAGAGAAAGGGCAGGCAACCATGCGACCGACCGGCTGACGAGCACCCCTCCTTCGACCTCGAAGTGAGGGGCTCGCGATTCTTCGGGCCCCGCCCCCGCCCCCGAGATCCCCGGAGTGACCCTTGGATACATCGTTCGTTCCCGAAAGCGCGCGCGCTCGCGGCCCGCTGGGCCCCGTCGGCGCCACGCTGGGCCGCCTCGGCGCCACGCTGGCTGCCATCGTCGTGGCGCTCGCCGCCTGCTCGACCGCCCCCGGCGGCACCCCGACGATCCCGCCGGGCGCGACCGGATCGATCCTGCCGGTCGCGACCGCTACCCCGTCGCCGTCGGCGTCACCCGCCGCCTTCCCCCTCACGTTTGCCGATGACGAAGGCACCAGCGTCGACATCGCCGCCGAGCCGGCGAAGATCGTGTCGCTCACCCCGTCGACGACGGAGATCCTGTTTGCCCTCGGTGTCGGCGACCGGATCGTCGGCAAGGTCGAGGACCTCAGCCTCTACCCGCCCGAGGCGGCGAGCATCCCCGACGTCGCGAAGTTCGGCGAGGTGGACGTCGAGAAGATCGTCAGCCTCGAGGCGGACCTCGTCATCGCCGGCGGCAACAGCTTCAACCCGCCCGACAAGATCGCCCAGCTGCGCGACCTCGGTGTGCCCGTCATCGTCGTCTACGCGCCGGACATCGATACCGTCTTCAGCGACATCGAGCTGACCGGGGAGGCCGTCGGGAAGGCGGCAGAGGCGAAGGACCTCGCCGCGTCGATGCGGGCGTCCTTCGACCAGGTCGGCGCGGCGACGAGCGGCCTCCCGAAGCCGCGGGTCTTCTACGAGCTGGACGCGACCCGCGAGATCTACACGGCGGCCGACGACTCGTTCCTCGCCAACATGATCGCGCTCGCCGGAGGCGACCCGATCACGACCGGCAGCACGACCAGCTTCGAGATCCCGCTCGAGGCACTCGTGACCGCGGATCCCGAGGTCATCCTGCTCGGCGACGCGGCGTACGGCACGACCGCCGAGGCCGTGGCGGCGCGACCCGGGTGGAACGTGATGACGGCCGTCAAGGACGCCGCGATCCGGCCCGTGGACGACGTCATCATCACCCGCCCGGGGCCACGGCTCGTCGACGGCCTCGCGGCGCTCGCCCGGGCGATCCATCCCGATGCCGCGATCCCCGGAGCGCCGTCGGCGTCCCCGTCGGCCTCGGCTTCCGCGTCGCCCGGCTCGTCCTAGCGGTCACCGACCATGACGACCGACGGCCTGCTCGCATCCCGACGACCCGCGGTCGCCTGGGTCGGGCGCGCCCGTCGTCGCCCGATCCTTCTCGGAGTCGGCGGGCTCGTCGCCCTCGCGATCGCGCTCGTTCTCGGCGTCGGGCTGGGCACGGTCGCGATCTCGCCGGCCGACACGCTGGGGATCCTCGCCGAGCGGCTGTTCGGGATCCATGCCGATCGGACGTGGTCGGCGGCGAGCGAGACCATCGTCTGGGACCTGCGCCTGCCGCGCGTCCTGACCGCGATGGTCGTCGGCGTCGGGCTGGCGGTTGCCGGTGCGACGTTCCAGGGGCTGCTCCGCAACCCGCTCGCCGATCCGTACGTGCTCGGCACCGCGTCCGGTGCTGCGCTCGGGGCGGCGATCGCGGTCGTCATCCCGATCCGCCTGACGTTCCTCGGCTTCGGCTTGATCCACGTCCTCGCGTTCGGCGGAGCGCTCGCAGCCGTCTTCACGGTCTACCGGTTGTCGCGGATCGGCGGCCTGTCGCCGCTGACGTCCCTGCTCCTGACGGGCTACGCGGTCGGGTCGCTCCTCGCGGCCGGGCTCGCGATGGCGATGTACCTGTCGGGTGCCGCCCTGCGCCAGATCTTCTCGTATCTTCTCGGCGGTTTCGACACGTCGTCCTGGAGCCAGCTTGCGGGTGCGGTGCCGCTCGTGGTGATCGGCTCGGGGCTGATCCTGGTGCGGGCACGGGCGCTGAACGGGCTGCTGCTCGGCGAGGAGGCGGCCGTCCACCTGGGCGTCGACGTCCGGCGAGAGCGGGCGATCCTGCTCGCGCTGGCGTCTCTCGTGACCGCCGCCGCGGTTGCGGTCAGCGGGCTGATCGGGTTCGTCGGGCTGGTCGTGCCGCATGTCGTCCGGCTGGTCGTCGGCCCGAACGCGCGCCTCGTGCTGCCCCTGTCGGCGCTGGGCGGCGCCGCACTTCTTGCCTTCGCGGACCTCGCGGCGCGCCTCCTCGGCGACATCCCGGTCGGCGTCGTGACCGCGGTCATCGGTGCGCCGTTCTTCCTGTTCCTCCTCCGCCGGTCGCGGACCGGGTACGAACTGTGATCGAGCTTCGCGACGTCACCGTCGAGTACCGCGGCCGGGCTGTCCTGAGAAGCGTCGATCTCGACATCGCGGCAGGGGAGCGCGTGGCCCTGATCGGGCCGAACGGCGCCGGCAAGTCGACGCTGCTGCGGGTCGTCACGGGGCTCGTCCGGCCGGCAACCGGCGGGGTATCGCTCGGCGGCACGCCGATCGAGCGACTCGATCGCGGCGCCATCGCCCGGCGTCTGGCGGTCGTGCCGCAGCAGGCGACCCTGCCGTTCGCGACCCGGGTCGAGGAGGTCGTCGCCCTGGGCCGGCTACCGCACGAGGACCCCTTCCGTGGCGCGAGGCCGGCCGATCGAGCCGCAATCGCGGCGGCCATCGAGCGTGTCGGGGTCGGGCATCTGCTGGGGCGTGACGCCCGGGAGCTGTCGCTGGGTGAACGGCAGCTCGTGCTGCTGGCGCTCGCAGTCGCCCAGGCGACCTCGATCCTCGTCCTCGACGAGCCGACGGTCCACCTCGATCTGCACCACCAGGTCGGGACGATGGAGCTGCTGGTCGACCTCAACGTTCGGGATGGAGCCACGGTCCTGGCCGTGCTCCACGATCTCGGGCTCGCCGCGATCTTCTTCCCGCGCCTCGTCCTGATCGACGCGGGCCGAATCGTTGCCGACGGCGCGCCGGCAGAGGTCCTCACGCCCGAACGGATCCGCGAGGTCTTCGGGGTCGACCCGTCGATCGTCCGGTTGCCGGAGGCGGCACCCGAACTCCGCTGAGCTCGGCGGAGCCCGACCTGAGCGCCGAGCGTACCCACCGGCGAGCCAGGGCGCACCCGCCGCCCGGAGCCACGGACATCCAGCGGCGACGCGGGACGGCGCTGACAACAAGCCATCGGGACCGGTACGCTGCATGGATGCGCGTGCGCCTCCTCCCCGTCATCCTTCTCGTGATCCTCGCGGCGTGCGTCCCGGAGTCCCGGCCGACGGCGACGCCGGACGCATCGACGCCGAGTCCCGCCGCGAGCGAGACCGCACCCCCGGCGACGGCATCGGCGTCCGCATCCGTCGAGCCGACGAACGAGCCGACAGACGAGCCAACTGCGACCCCGACCCCCGAACCGACCGAGTCGACCGGCGCCTCGCCATCGGAGACTGTCGGACCGGGCGCCGCGACCGAGTGTTCCGGCTCCGATCAGAACCGGGATTTCTTCGTGGATGCCGCGGCGGCGCTCGATTGGACCGTCTACTGCGCGAAGCTGCCGTCGGGCTGGTTCGTCGACTCCGGCGAGTACAGGCGCGCCGGCGGCGGCCGGCTGGAGATCGCCTATCGCGGTCCCGGCGGCGCCCGCTTCGAGCTTCACGAGGGTGCCTTCTGCGCGGCCGCCGATGGTTGCGTCCCGGGCGGCATCGAGGTCGGCGACGCGCAACTCGGCGACCAGTCGGGAACCCTGATCGCGACCGACGACGGCGGTTGGGCGCTGGTCGTCGAGGGCGATGGCACGATCAGCTGGCTCGCGATCGGCTCCGGCATGAACGAGGATGCGTTCCGCGGGTTCAGCGGAGCAGTTGTCGCCGTCGGCTCCTGACGCGGCGGCCTCAGCCAGCGCCGATGCGCGTCCCCGACTTCGCACTGGAGCGCTACTTCGCCCGGTGGGAGTTCGCCGTCGACTACATCCTGTGCGCGTCGGACGTCGAGGGCTACGCGATGGCCGACCTCGTGGCGCTGGCGGACGGCGAGGCCCGTGCGTTGTGGGAGGGCCTCCGGCTCGGCTACACGGAATCGAGCGGCCACCCGCTCCTGCGGGCCGAGATTGCGGGCCTGTACGACGAGGTCGGCCCCGACGACGTCCTGGTCTTCGCCGGCGCCGAGGAGGCGATCTTCTGCCTCGCCAATGTCCTTCTGGGACCCGGGGACCACGCGGTGGTCACGTGGCCCGGCTACCAGAGCCTGTACGAGGTGGGACGCGCCGCGGGGGCCGACGTCACCCTCCACGAGCTGCGCGAGGACGAGCGGTGGGGCCTCGACGTCGAACGGCTGATCGGGTCCCTGCGACCGGAGACCCGGCTCGTCGTCGTGAACGCTCCGCACAACCCCACGGGGATGCTGCCGACCCACGCCCAGTGGGCCCGGCTCGCCGACGCCCTGGCCGACCGGAACATCCCCCTCCTCGCGGACGAGGTCTACCGCTTCCTCGAGATCGATGAAGCCGATCGGCTCGTCGCCGGTGCCGACGCCTTTCCGCGCGGGATTTCGCTTGGCGTCATGTCGAAGTCGTTCGCCATGGCCGGGCTGCGGATCGGTTGGCTGGCGACTCGCGATCGCGACCTGCTGGCGCGCTGCGCGGCGTTCAAGGACTACACGACGATCTGTTCGGCGGCACCGTCGGAGATCCTCGCGCTGATCGGCCTCCGGGCGCGCGAGCAGGTCCTCGGACGTTCCCTCCGGATCATCGCGGACAACGTCGCGCTGCTCGACGACTTCTTCCGGCGCCGCTCCGACCGTTTCGCGTGGGTCCGCCCGCGGGGCGGCTCCGTTTCATTCCCCAGGCTTCTCGGCGACGTCCCGATCGACCGGTTCACCGCGGACCTCGTCGAGGCGGAAGGCGTCCTGCTCCTGCCGGGGTCGCAGCTCGAGCACCCCGGGAACCACTTCCGGATCGGGTTCGGTCGCACGGACATGCCGGAGGCGCTGGTGCGGCTCGACGCATTCCTGGACCGCAAGCCCGCGTAGCGCACCGCGGAACGGTGCCCGCGGTCACCACGGATTCGGCGATGGTCCCGGGTAAAGTACGCTGAAGGTCCCACCGCGCGGCCGACGCGTCGTAGCATCCATCCTTCATCCCCGGGGCGTCAGGTCCCGGATTTCTCACCAACTCGCGGCCCGCACTCATCCCGGAGGTCTCGGCTATCGCGGCGCGTTCACGTCTTCGTTCGGCCCGTCGATCTGTGCTCGTGGCTGTCGCCGCGCTCATCGTGGCGAGCTCCTGGGTACCGCTGGCTGCGCCCCGTCCGGTCGCGGCCGCGGACCCCCCGACGCCGCGCTTCCTGGGCCCGAAGGCGGTCGGTCCGACGCAACCGGGCGGCGGCACGATCACGGCCGTCGGCGTCCCGAAGGCCGGATTCCAGGACTCGATCGCCATCGGCGGGCTGACAGCCCCGACCGCGGTCCGCTTCTCATCCGATGGCCGGGTCTTCGTCATCGAGAAGGGCGGCCGGATCCGCGTCTTTCCCAGCCTGACCTCGACCACGCCCACGGACTTCACCGGGCTGCAGACGAACGTCGACGACTTCTGGGATCGGGGCCTGATGGGCCTGGCCCTGGATCCTGCCTTCCCGGCGAATCCCTACGTCTACGTGCTGTACACCTACGACGCGGCCATTGGCGATACCGCGCCGCGCTGGAATGACGCCTGCCCGACCCCGCCGGGCCCGACGAGCGACGGCTGCGTCGTCAGCGGGCGCCTGTCACGGTTCACCGTCTCGGGCACCTCCACGTTCGGCAGCGAGCAGGTCCTGCTCGACGGCTGGTGCCAGCAGTACCCCAGCCACTCGATGGACGATCTTCGGTTCGGCTCCGATGGCGCGCTGTATGTCAGCGCGGGTGACGGCGCGAGCTTCACTTTCCAGGACTACGGTCAGGGCGGCGGCGGGAGCGCCATCACGCCACGCAACCCGTGCGGCGATCCGCCGGGCGGCTCTGGCGGCCAGATGACGTCTCCGACAGCACGCGGCGGGCGTCTGCGGGCCCAGAGCCTCCGCCGGCCGGCGGGTGAGCCGGTCGTGCTCAACGGGACCGTTCTCCGGGTCGACCCGGCGACCGGGACCGCCCTGCCGTCCAACCCGCTCGCTGCGCAGGCCGACCCGAATGCCCAGCGGATCGTCGGATACGGCATGCGCAACCCGTTCCGGTTCACGATCCGACCGGGAACCAACGAGGTCTGGATCGGCGACGGCGGGGACCTCCTCTGGGAGGAGATCAACCGGATCGCCGACCCCCTGGCTCCGACGGTCGCGAACTTCGGCTGGCCCTGCTACGAGGGCGCCGGCCAGCACGCTCAGTACAAGTCGCAGAACCTCGACATGTGCAACTCGCTCTACGCCGCCCCCGTCGGGCTTCAGGCGCCGTACTACACGTACAACCACGATGCCAAGATCGTCGCCGGCGAGTCGTGCTCGACGGGCAGCTCCGTCATCTCCGGGATCTCGTTCTATGACGGATCCTCGTACCCGTCCGCATACCACGACGCGTTGTTCTTCGCCGATCACTCGCGCAACTGCATCTGGGCGATGAAGGCCGGGGCGAACGGCCTCCCCGACCCGAACCAGATCGAGACATTCCTCACTGCCGCAGCCAATCCGGTCGCCATCGAGGCCGGGCCCGGCGGCGACCTGTTCTATGTCGACCATGAGGGGGGCGCAATCCACCGGATCTCGTACATCGCCGGGAACCAGGCGCCGAGCGCCGTGATCGTCGCGACGCCCGCGACCGGTCGCGCACCCCTTCAGGTCACCTTCGACGGAACGGGATCGACAGACCCCGAGGGCCTGGGCCTGAGCTATGCGTGGGACCTCGACGGTGATGGCACGTTCACCGACTCGGTCTCTCCGACGACCACATTCACCTACACGACAGAGGGGACCTACACGGTCGGTCTGCGGGTCACCGACAGCCAGAACGTCAGCACGACGGCGACGACCACGATCATCGTCGGGGCCTCCCTGCCCGACCCGGTCATCGACAGCCCGATCTCGACGCTCAATTGGGCCGTCGGCGATCTCGTCGACTTCGCCGGCCACGCAACGGACAGCACGGGCGCGGCGTTGCCGGACAGCGCGCTGACCTGGACGCTGGTCCTCCATCACTGCCCATCGAACTGCCACACCCACACCATCCAGTCGTGGTCCGCCGTGGCGGCAGGCTCGTTCAACGCACCCGACCACGATTACCCTTCCTACCTCGAGCTCGTCCTGACCGCGACCGACGACCAGGGCAGATCGGCATCAACGAGCGTCCGGCTGGATCCGCGGACGGTCGTCCTCACCCTCGCGACGTCCCCGCCGGGACTAGCCATCGCGGCCGGCGTCGACCCGCCGGTGGCAGCGCCCTTCACCAAGAGCTTCATCGTCAACTCGACCGTCAGCCTGGCCGCCCCGAGCCCGCAGGTCGTCGGCGCGGCCACCTATACGTTCGACAGCTGGTCTGATGGTGGGCTCGCTTCCCATACGGTCGTGGCGCCGGCGACGGCGGCCACGTACACGGCAACGTTTGCCTCGTCCGGCCCGACGACGGCCTACCTGTCGGACCTCGCCTACACGGTCACGGCCAACGGCTTCGGCCCGGCCGAGAAGGACCGCAGCAACGGCGAGGCGGCGGCCGGCGACGGCAGGCCGCTGACCCTGGCCTCGATCGTCTACCCCAAGGGCATCGGGGTCCACGCCGCGTCCGACATCCGCCTGCCGCTGTCGGCCTGCAGCACGTTCACGGTCAAGGTCGGCCTCGACGACGAGGTCGGGGCCAACGGCTCGCTGTCCTTCCAGATCTGGGGCGACACGACCAAGCTCGCCGACAGCGGGATCATGACCGGCGCCAGCCCGACCCAGACCCTGACCGTCGACCTGACCGGCCGCAGCCAGCTCCGCCTCGTCGTCGATCCCAACGGGGTCACCTACTACGACCACGCCGACTGGGCCGACGCCCAGCTGACCTGCGGCTCGGGACCGCCGCCACCGCCCGACACGACCCCGCCGACGATCACCGGCCTTGCCCCGGCCGACGGCGCGACCGGCGTCGCCACCACCGTCAGCCCGACCGTCACCTTCAGCGAGCCGATCGACCCCGCGACGATCAGCGGGGCGACGTTCAGCCTCGTCGCAGCGGGCACCACGACGCCGCTCGCGGCGGCTGTCACCTACGACGCCACGAGCCGGACGGCGACCCTCGACCCGAGCGCCACCCTGGCCGATGCCACGACCTACACGGCGACCGTCCTCGGCGGGCCGACCGGCGTCGAGGACCTCGCCGGCATCCCGCTCGCCGCCGACCGCAGCTGGTCGTTCACGACGGCCGTCGCGACCGGTGGCGGCCCGACGACGGCCTACCTGTCGGACCTCGCCTACACGGTCACGGCCAACGGCTTCGGCCCGGCCGAGAAGGACCGCAGCAACGGCGAGGCGGCGGCCGGCGACGGCAGGCCGCTGACCCTGGCCTCGATCGTCTACCCCAAGGGCATCGGGGCCCACGCCGCGTCAGACATCCGGCTGCCGCTGTCGGCCTGCAGCACGTTCACGGTCAAGGTCGGCCTCGACGACGAGGTCGGGGCCAACGGCTCGCTGTCCTTCCAGATCTGGGGCGACACGACCAAGCTCGCCGACAGCGGGATCATGACCGGCGCCAGCCCGACCCAGACCCTGACCGTCGACCTGACCGGCCGCAGCCAGCTCCGCCTCGTCGTCGATCCCAACGGGGTCACCTACTACGACCACGCCGACTGGGCCGACGCCCAGCTGACCTGCGGCTCGGGACCGCCGCCACCGCCCGACACGACCCCGCCGACGATCACCGGCCTTGCCCCGGCCGACGGCGCGACCGGCGTCGCCACCACCGTCAGCCCGACCGTCACCTTCAGCGAGCCGATCGACCCCGCGACGATCAGCGGGGCGACGTTCAGCCTCGTCGCAGCGGGCACCACGACGCCGCTCGCGGCGGCTGTCACCTACGACGCCACGAGCCGGACGGCGACCCTCGACCCGAGCGCCACCCTGGCCGATGCCACGACCTACACGGCGACCGTCCTCGGCGGGCCGACCGGCGTCGAGGACCTCGCCGGCATCCCGCTCGCCGCCGACCGCAGCTGGTCGTTCACGACGGCCGTCGCGACCGGTGGCGGCCCGACGACGGCCTACCTGTCGGACCTCGCCTACACGGTCACGGCCAACGGCTTCGGCCCGGCCGAGAAGGACCGCAGCAACGGCGAGGCGGCGGCCGGCGACGGCAGGCCGCTGACCCTGGCCTCGATCGTCTACCCCAAGGGCATCGGGGCCCACGCCGCGTCCGACATCGGCTACCCCCTGGCGGGTGCCTGCAACACGTTCACGGTCAAGGTCGGCCTCGACGACGAGGTCGGGGCCAACGGCTCGCTGTCCTTCCAGATCTGGGGCGACACGACCAAGCTCGCCGACAGCGGGATCATGACCGGCGCCAGCTCGACCCAGACCCTGACCGTCGACCTGACCGGCCGCAGCCAGCTCCGCCTCGTCGTCGATCCCAACGGGGTCACCTACTACGACCACGCCGACTGGGCCGACGCCCAGCTGACCTGCGGCTCGGGCTGATCGGTCAGGCGCGCTTGCGGTCCAGGTCGAGGAACGGCAGCGCGACGACGGTGCCGGCGACGCGGCCACGGCGCCCCTCGACGGTCCACTCGATGTCGACGCGGGACCCGAGCGGCTCGTGCTCCGGCGGGACGGATGCGAGGGCGATCGCCTGCTTGAGGATCGGGCTCCAGCCGACGCTCGTCGCCCGGCCGATCTGGCGCCCGCCGACGAACACCGGACGCGGCGATCGATCGACAACCGGCGAGATCGCCGGCGGCAGGCCCTGGGCGCTGAAGAGACCCTCGATGTCGTACCAGTCGAGCACCAGCCCGACAAGACGCCGATCAGGGCCGCCGTGGCGCATCTCGCGCTCGAGCGCGAGGCGGCCGACGAAGTCGGCCTTGTCGAAGCTGACCAGCCGCCCGAGCCCGATCTCGCCTGGGCTGTAGTTCTGGTCGGGGTTCATCGCGTGGCGGGCGGAGGTGTAGTCGACCTCGAGGAGGATGAGCCCCGCCTCCAGCCGCACGACGTCCAGGGCCAGCATGCCGGCCGGCCGGAGCCCGTAGTCACGGCCCGCCGCCATCACCGAGTCCCAGAGCGCAACGGCGTGCTCAGCGGGCACCCAGAGCTCGTAGCCGAGATCCCCGGTGTAACCGGTCCGTGAGACGTCGATCGCGATCTTCTTCCGGCCCGTCTTGACCGTCGCCGCCCGACGGCGGAAATAGCGCAGGTCGGCGAAGTCGGCGCCGGTCGCGGCCTCGAGCACCGCCCGTGCGAGAGGCCCCTGGAGCGCCACCGCGGCGACCGCCTCCGACACATCCTCGACCGCGACGTCGAGTCCGATCGAGTTCTGGCGGAGCCAGCGAAGTTGCGGGTCGGCCGCGGTCCAGCGGAACGTGCCGTCGTCGAGATGGTGCACGGTCCCGTCGTCGATGACCTTGCCGTGCTCATCGCACCACGGCGCGTAGAAAACCTGGCCCGGGTTGAGCTTCGTGGCGTCGCGGGTGATGACCCGGTCGACCAGGCGGCGGGCATCCGGGCCCGATACGGTGTACTTGTAGAGCGGGCTGACATCGATGAGAGCCGCGGCCTCGCGGATCGCGTTGTACTCGATGTCGTGGGCATCGGCGTAGACCGACGATGCGTAGTAGCCGCTCCACTCGCGCCATTGCTGCTTGCGGTTGAGTGGGGCCGTCGCGGGATGGAACGCGGTTCCGACGCTCACGTGTTGTGGGTCCCTCCGTGGCTCGCGAGCCCCAAGTATGCATGGAATCTATGCAGGCTGAATGCCCGATCGGCAGCGCGGGCGCCGACTCGCGCTCACGGCAAAATCGCGCCATGCCCGGTTGATGCCGTTGGCTGCATCACTGCGGCCGCCGACGGCCAGCAACCTCCTCGCGACCCCTCACATGATGCAGCCAACGGCATCACGCAGGGCCCGCTGAATTCAGGCGGGCGGGCGAGGGTCCCGGCGGGCGGGCGAGGGTCCCGGCGGGCGCGAGGCGGATCAGCCGGCGGCGACCGCCTCCCACGACTCCGACGTCGCGCGGGCGCAGCGCAGGATCGCCGCGACCGACATGTCGGCGTCGGCCTCGGTCGTGCTCCAGTTCGAGACGGAGATCCGCATCGCGGCCGTGCCGTGCCACGTCGTCCCGCCCAGCCAGCACGTCCCGTCGGCCTGGACGGCCGCGATGACGGCCCGGGTGAACCCGTCGGCGTCCCCGCCACCCGCGGGCTCGAACCGGACCAGCACCTGGTTGAGGACGACGTCGTTGAGGATCGTCACGCCCTCGGCGCCGCGCAGGCCGTCGGCCATCCTGCGGGCGATGGAGCAGCAGCGATCGAGCATGTCCGCAAGGCCCGCCCGACCCAGCGACCGCAGCGCCGCGTAGATCGCGAACCCGCGCGCACGCCTCGACGACTCCGGCACCCAGTTGTATGGGTCGCGCTCGCCGCCGGCCGTCTCGACGTAGTAGGAGGCGCCGAGCGTCATCGCGGCGTGATGCGCGGCCGCGTCGCGGACGATCACGATTCCCGAGTCGTACGGCACGTTCAGCCACTTGTGCGAGTCGGTCGTCCAGGAATCGGCGAGGTCAAGGCCGGGGATGCGGTCGCGCAGCGACGGCGCTGCAGCGGCCCAGAGCCCGAAGGCGCCGTCGACGTGGAGCCACGCATTCGGGCGCTCGCGGACCGCGGCGGCGATCTCCGGCAGGGGGTCGAAGGCCCCGGTATTTACGTTGCCGGCCTGGGCACACACGATCGTCGGGCCCTCGAGGCGAGCCAGTGTCTCGCGCAGCACATCCGGGCGCATCCTGCCCTGGCCGTCGGCCGCGACGCGGTGTACGCGAGCGCGCCCCAGGCCAAGCATCTGGAGCGAGACGAAGATCGTCACGTGGGCCTCGTCGCCCGTCACGATCGCGATCGGTGGAGCGCCGGTCAGCCCGTCCTCCTCGACGTTCCATCCGGCCTCCTCCAGCACCTTGTGCCGGGCAGCGGCGATCGCCGTGAAGTTCGCCATTGTCGCTCCGGTCACGAAGCCGACGCTCGAGCCGGCTGGCAGCCCGAAGAGCTCGATGAGCCAGGTGCCGGCGACCTCCTCGATGACCGACGCAGCCGGCGACAGCGCATACAGGCCTGCGTTCTGGTCCCAGGCGCTCGTCAGCCAGTCCGCCGCGAGGGCCGCCGGCACGCCGCCACCGACGACGAACCCGAAGTAGCGCGGCCCGGCCGAGCCGATCAGTCCGGGCTCGACGCGTCCGGACAGGGCCTCGACGACCGCCTCCGGGTCCTCGCCGTGTTCCGGGATCGGGCCTCCGAGCGCGTCACGCAGGGTGGCAACATCGACGGACGCCCCGACCGGCCGGTCCGGGAGCCGATCGAGGAAGTCGGCAGCGAGCTCAGCGGTCCGTCTGAGCAGCGGTTCGCGATCGTTCATCGCAGCAGGATAAGACCAGTGCGTCTTTCAGCCGTAGCCGAGGACACGGACCCCCTGGACCTCGAAGTCGCCCGGATTGCGGGTCACGACGATCGCGTCGTTGTACCAGGCAACGCCGGCGATGATGGCGGCGGCGAGCCCTCGCGGGCTGGTCCTCCCGAGTCGACGACGGGTGTCTCCGGCCCATGCAGCCGCATCCGGGTGGGTCGACACGTATTCGATCGAGCGCACAAACGCACGGACGATCTCGATCTCGCGATCGGACCCGCCGGACAGGGCCTCCGCTACGACGACGTCGCAGATCAGGAGGTCATTCGGCTCGCTGAACAGGGACTCGACGAGCTCGGGGGCCCCGGCGCCGCCCCGTGCCTGGTCGATCAGGACTGTCGTGTCCAGTAGATACCGCATCGGGCTCCTCCCAGATCCACGGTCGTTCCCATGAAGCACGCACCTTGCGAAGGTTCTCGGTGACCTCTTCGTCCGTTCGGCCCCAGAAGTCCGAGTCCTTCAGGGCGCCCGCGTACTTCGTCCAGACCATCCGGGCGTTGTCGCGCCGGACCTGCTTCGCGACGACGTCGGCGATGTAACGGCTGCGGCCGCGCGGCCCGGCGACCGCATCGACGAGGGCGAGCGTTTCCTCGGGGAGGGTGATGTTCGTCCGGACGAGTGCCATGCCGTCACCTGCTGTGTGAATCCGTTGCACACACCGTAGCACACTCACGGTCGGTACCTTCCGTCCTCTACACTTCGGGTGCATCAATCCTATGCAGACTGGATATTGCGAGGGAGGCTGGGTTGGGCCAGCGGTACGACGCGGTCATCATCGGCGGAGGCCACAACGGCCTGATCAGCGCGGCCTACCTGGCTCGAGCGGGGATGAAGACGCTCGTCCTCGAGCAGCGCCACGTTCTCGGCGGCGCGGCGGTCACCGAGGAGATCTTCCCGGGCTTCCGCTTCTCGGTCTTCTCGTACGTCGTGTCGCTGCTTCGTCCGGAGATCATCCGCGAGCTCCAGCTGCCGCGCCATGGCCTCGACATCCTGCCGCTTGACGGCACGTTCACTCCGCTGCACGAAGGCGCAGGGCCGCCGGCGGGAGGCGGCGACTACCTCTGGCGGGTGAACGACCACGGCAGGACCATCCGCGAGCTGCGACGATGGTCGAAGAGCGATGCCGAAGCCTACGAGGAATACGGCCAGCTGATGGTCGAGATGGCCCGCTTCATCAAGCCGATCCTCGCGATCACGCCGCCGGACCTCACCTCCCTCGACCCACGGCCGCTGATGCCGTTGGCCGGCCTCGCCCGGACGTTCCAGGGTCTGCCCGAACGGCAGCAGGCGGTGTTCGTCCAGCTGATGACGATGAGCGCGGCCGACTTCCTCGAGCAGTGGTTCGAGACGGATCCGCTCAAGGCGACAATGGCGGCCTCGGGGATCATCGGGACGTACCAGGGGGTCCGCTCGCCCGGGACTGCCTACGTCCTGCTGCACCACTACATGGGCGAGATCGACGGCGCGTTCCGGGCATGGGGCATCCCGAAGGGCGGGACCGGCGGCGTGTCGAACGCGATCGCGTCGGCGGCCCGGTCGCTCGGCGCCGAGATCCGCACCGAGGCACCGGTCGCTCGGATCATCGTCAAGAACGGCCGGGCGACCGGCGTGGCGCTCGAGGACGGGGAGGAGATCGAAGCGACCGACGTCCTGAGTTCCCTCAATTCGCGCCGGACGTTCCTCGGCCTGCTCGAGCCGGGTTCGCTCGACCCGCGGTTCGAGGAGGACGTCCGCCGCTTCAAGTTCCGCGGCTCGTCCGGCAAGGTCAATCTCGCGGTCGATCGGTTGCCCGACTTCACCTGCCTCCCCGGCGAGGGCGAGCACCTTCGCGGGGCGATCTCGTTCTCGCCGAGCCTCGACGACATGGAACGGGCCTACGACGACGCGAAATACAACCGCTTCAGCCGGAAGCCGTACATCGACATGATCATCCCGACCCTCGTCGACCCGTCGATGGCGCCGCCCGGCAAGCACGTGATCAGCTGCTTCGTCCAGTACGCGCCCTACAAGCTCGCTCCCGAGCTGGGGACCTGGGACGAGCAACGCGAAGCCTTCGGCGACGCCGTGATCGACCGGATCGCCGAGTTCGCCCCGAACATCCGCGACGTGATCCTCCACCGCAACGTCCAGACGCCGCTCGATATCGAACGGACCACGGGCCTGAGCGAGGGGAATATCTTCCAGGGCGAGTTGTCGCTCGAGCAGCTCTTCTTCAACCGCCCCGTGCCGGGCTATGCGCGCTTCCGGACACCGATCCGCGACCTCTGGCTGTGCGGCTCGGCGACCCACCCGGGCGGCGGGATCATGGGCGCGAACGGCCGGATCGCCGCGATGGAGGTCCTTCGGGCCCGCGGCCGGAAGGCGGCCTGACCATGGCGGACCGGTACGACGCGGTCGTCATCGGGGGCGGCCACAATGCCCTCGTCACCGCCACCTACCTCGCGAAGGCCGGCCGGCGGACGATCGTCCTCGAGCGCCGCGAGCGCGTCGGCGGAGCAGCCGAGACATCGATGCTGGGCGGCGTGCGGGTGCCGCGCCTGGCGCATACGGTCGGTCGATTGCGGCCGTCGGTCGTCCGCGACCTCGATCTTCGCGCCCACGGTCTGCGGCTCGTGGCGCCGGACGTCCGCGTCTTCGCCCCCCAGCCGGACGGTCGGGCCGTCACGCTCTGGGCCGACCAGGCGCGGACCGTCGACAGCCTCCGGGCGTGGTCGAGCCGCGACGCCGATCACTACCCGGACTTCGACCGGCTCGTCCGATCGCTCGGGAGGTTCCTCGGCGAGCTCGCCGGCCAGACGCCACCCGATATCAAGGCGCCCGGCCTCGCCGATGCACTCACCGGACTCAGGCTTGGGCGGACGTTCCGCGGCCTCGGCAAGCGTGACGCGCACTCGATCCTGCGGGTCCTCCCGATGGCTGTCGCCGACTTCGTCGCCGAGGCCTTCGAGTCCGATCCGGTCCAGGCCGCGATCGCCTGGCGCGGCGTCCAGTACTGCTCCGTCGGGCCGTGGTCGGCCGGGACGACGGCGATCTTCCTGGGCGATTCCGCCGGTTCCGATGGCGGGGCAAGCGGGCAGACGGTGTTCGCCATCGGCGGGCCCGGCGCCGTGTCCGATGCGCTCGCGGCGGCGGCGCAGGCGGCCGGCGCGGAGATCCGCTGCGGCGCGGATGTCGCGGCGATCACCTCCCGCGACGGGCTGGTGACCGGCGTGGCGCTGGCGTCCGGCGAGGAGATCGCGGCGTCGGCCGTCGTCTCGGGGATCGACCCCAAGGCGACCCTGACGAGGCTGTGCGATCCGGTCGCGATCGGTCCGTCGATGCTGTGGCGGGCCGGCAACTACCGGACGCCGGGCGTCGTGTCGAAGGTCAACCTCGTGCTCAACGCCCTGCCGCGGTTCAGCGCCGCGGGCGGCGACGACGAGACCCTGCTCCGCGGCCGCATCGTCGTCGCGCCGGGCATCGACGCGATCGAGCGGGCGTTCGACGCAGCGAAGTACGGCCGCGTCTCCGCGTCGCCGGTCCTCGAGGCAACGATCCCCTCGCTCGTCGACCCGTCGCTCGTCGACGGTGCCCCCGCCGGCACCCACGTCATGAGCGTGATCGTCCAGTACACGCCGTACAGGCTCCGCAGTGGCTCATGGGAGGACGTCGAGAAGCGCGTGTCGCTCGGGACCGCGGTCGTCGCAGCGCTCGAGGGTCTGGCGCCGGGTTTCGCAGCCCTCGTTCGCGAGCGGGAAGTCCTGACGCCACTCGATCTCGAGCGCGACTACGGGCTGACGGGTGGGCACCCGCTCCACGGCGAGCCCGGGCTCGACCAGTTCTTCCTGTGGCGGCCGTTCCTCGGCCACGCCCGGTACCGGCTCCCGATCGAGGGGCTCTATCTCTGTGGCTCCGGCGCGCACCCGGGCGGCGGCGTCACCGGCCAGCCCGGCCAGAACGCGGCCCGCGAGATCCTCGCCGACGTCAAGCGGCGGCGCTAGCCGACGTCGCCCCCTCGAGCCCGATCGGCGCTCCCCGCGCCGCGTCCCCGCGCCAGCCGCGCCAGCCGGCGCCGTGCGCGCCCTGCCGCGCCCCCCTCGCTCAGCCCCCGCGCCCCTCGCCCGCGCCAGCCGGCCGCCGGGACCCGGCCGTGCCGAAATCCCCAATTCCCGCACGACGGGTAGTAGCCGACCAGATTGACGATATCGCCCGCCCTGCGGGCAGTACGCGGACGACCGGGCCGCGCGGCTCGTCTCTCGTGCGGAGCCATGACGGACGGAGCCGGGTTGCGGCGTCAACCGTTGGGTACTACCCGCAGCGCGGGAATCTGGCGCCGCGCTGAGCGCCGCGCGAGCGCCGCGCGGGCTCCGCGCGGGCTCCGCGCTGGCGCCGCGCGAGCGCCGCGCGACGCCGAAGCCGCCCACGAGCGCGGTTTGTCACGTCACGCCGGCCGGCAGCGACCCGTCCGACGGCCGTGCATCGGCCCGATCCACGCCCGCACCCCTCGTGGGCCCGACTTGCTCTCGCTCTCGCGCTCGTGGCCGGGGTCGCGATCGTGGCGTGCTCGCCACGGCCAGCCCCGACGGCCTCGTCGGCCGCCACACCGTTCGGAAGCCCGATCGCGATCGACCCGGCCGCCGGCTGGCAGCTCGCCGACCTGCGTGGTGTTCCTGCCACGATTCTCTCCGACGTCATTGCAGTGCCTGACGGGTTCCTCGCGGCCGGGGCGGCCGGGCAGGCGCTGGAGATGCCACTCGTCCTCCACTCGACCGACGGACAGGCCTGGACGGCCGAGACGATCGATAGCCGCGTCGGTTCACCCAACCGGCTGGCTGCCTGGGATGGGCAAATCGTGGCGGTGGGGGCCGGGGTGTCGGACCGATGCGCCCACCCGGGGGAGCTCGACGCCTGGGCTCGCGCGGCCGATACCGCCTGGGAGAAGGCACCCTTCGAACCCCAGTTCTGCCTCGGCGGCGGGAACAGGACGCTGCTCGTCCACGATGACCATCCCCTTCTGGTCGGCGCGAGCACCGGCGATGTCCCGTACGTGATGTCATCCGACGACGGCCTCCACTGGATCGACCATCAGCGGCCGTTCGGCGAGGTCTATCCGCGAGCCTCGGGCACCGATGACGAGGGCCTCTGGGTCTTCGGCTCCGGCCCGGACGGACGGCCGGTCGTCGTTCACAGCATCGACGGGCAATCCTTCGATGCTCCTGCGGTGATCCCGGGCCTGGGCCCCGACGCGGGGTTCCTCGATGCCGTGTCGCCGGGCGGCCGGCTGGCGGTCGTCGTGACGAGCGGGCTCGCCGCCGGCATCCTCCGCCGCGATGACGGCGGCGGCTGGCTGGTCGAATTCGGCGAGCGGCCTGCGCGGCGACCAGGTCGCGCGGATCGTCGTGGCCGGCGACCGGCTCGTCGCCCTGGGCGGAGACGAGAACGGCACGCCGCTGGCATGGACGTCGGCCGATGGCAGCGCCTGGTCCCCGGTGACGCTGCCGGCCGAGGTTGAGAGCGCCGGGACGCTCGGCGGGATCGCGGGGCTGGGAGGACGAGTCGTCCTCGTCGGCCAGATGACATCGCCCGACGGTGGGTCGGCGGCGGGGGCGATCTGGGTCGGGCCGTCGTCGCTGCTGGCGCCCTGACGCCTCAGCCGTGGAGCGTCAGGCGTGGACCAGCCCCGGCTGCGGGGCCAGGGACGCGGCGACCCGCCTGATCGACGCCGCGATCCTGCGGTCGACGGGCCATCCCCGTCCGCCGCTGGAGGGCGCCGTTCGGCCGTGCCACGGCAGGAAGCGGGTCGGGACGATCCGGATGACCTGCGAGTAGGTCGCGAGGAACTCCGCCGGCGATAAGCCGATGGCCGCCACCTGCCTCCGGTACTTGGCGAGATGCGATGCGGGGAGGACCGCGGCGGACGGCGCGTCCAGCAACTCCGCGCGACCCTCGAGCAGCCCGACGTCGAAGTCCTCCTCCGCCTCGCCGAGGGCGAGCATGACATCCGGGTTGGCCCGCAGGTTGCGGACCTTCTGGGCGTTCGGCTTGCTCGCGATGAGGATCTCGCGGCCGTCCCAGCTGAACCAGATCGGGACCAGGTGGGGGCTGCCGTCCGGCCTGACTGTGCTCAGCCAGACGACCGACGCCCCGTGGAGGAGTCGGTCGATGCGGGCGGCTGGGTCGAGGCGATCGGCGGTCATCGGCCAGACTGTGGGGCGGCGCCCGCCGGGCGTCAGCCGCCGCGCGTCGAGGTGGCGCCATCGACATCCGACGTAGACCGGTATCGACGGTCAGCCCCGGTCCTGCGGCGGTGATCCGCGCATGCGCCGTGACTGGGGGAAGATGACGCCATGAGAGGCGAGCCCGGCGAGCGCGACGACAACGGCATCTCCGGCCGCGGTGACGAAGCGGGAGCAGCAGGTTCCGGCCTGCCCGGGCGACCCGGCCGGTCTGACAAGGCCAGCCTCGAACGCCTCGCCTTCTTCTCGGATGCGGTCTTCGCGATCGCGATCACCCTCCTGGCGATCGACATCCGGATCCCCGAGGCGCTCGCCGCGAACACGGATCGCGCGCTCATCGACGCGATCGTCAACCTCAGTCCGGCGATCTTCGCCTACGGCCTCAGCTTCATGGCGATCGCCGCCTTCTGGACCGGGCACCTGCGGACGTTCGAGGTGACGACCCGGAGCGACAGCCGGCTCGTGGCCTTGAACTTCCTGTTCCTCGCCTTTGTCGCGCTCCTGCCGTTTCCGACGTCGGTCGTTGCCCGGCACGGCGATCTCGTTGCCGCGGCCGTGTACTACGCGGGATTCCTGGCGGTGACGGCGACTCTCTCGACGGCCCTCTTCGTCTATCCCGTTCGCGCCGGCTACGTCCTCTCGACGGTGACGCCTGGGATGGCCCGCCATATCGCCTACCGGGCGGCGGTCGTCCCGCTGCTGTTCCTCGTGACGATCCCGATCGCGGTCCTGATCAGCCCGTACCTGGCCGAGGCGTGCTGGGTCCTGGCGTTCCCGGCGCAGGCGTTCCTGACCCGCCACTACGGCCTGGGGCGCCAGTTCCACTGACGTCCTGGTCGCGAGAGGATCAGCGCCGTTCGCCCTTGCCCTCGTCGCCGAGCGTCTCCTCGATGGCCTTCGCTTCGGGGCGCTCGGGACCGGCCGGACGGGCAGCCTCGAGGTCGATCTGGCCCGCAGATGGTTCGAGGGACCAGGACCACGTCTTGAGGCGGCGGAGCAGGCGCCGGCCGGTGAGATCGAGGTGGATCGGCGTGATGGAAATGCGGCGGTTGACGACCGCGTGGAAGTCTGTCCCCTCGACGGCGAGACCGGACGGCGGCGGTCCGCCGATCCAGAAGTAGGGAATGCCGCGCGGATCGAGCCGCTCGATCAGCTGGTCCTGGTAGACGCGGCGCCCGAGGCGGGTCACCTCGAAGCCCTTGCACTCGTCGGGTGCGACGCCCGGGACATTGACGTTGACGAGCTCGCCGCGGGAGAGCCCGTGTTCGAGGATGTTCCGGGCGACCGTCGCCGCGGCCATGGCGGCCAGCGTGAAGTCGGGATGCTCGTAGTACTCCTGCGAGATCGCGAAGCCCGGGCAGCTGTTGATGACCGCCTCCATCGCCGCACTGACCGTGCCGGAGTATGTGATGTCGTCGCCGAGATTCGCCCCGTAGTTGATCCCGGCGGCGACGAGATCGAACCCGTGCCCGAAGTAGCCGAGGAACGCGAGGCTCACCGCATCCGTCGGCGAGCCGTCGACCGAGTACGCGAGCGAGCCGTCACCGAGCGTCCGCTCCCGGACCCGCAGCGGCCGCATCAGGGTCTTCTGGTGACCGACCGCGCTCTGGTTCGTGTCGGGCGCGACGACCGTGGTGTCGCCGATCGGGTCGAGCGCCTGCTTGAGCGCCAGCAGGCCGCGCGACTCGACGCCGTCATCGTTGGTGATGAGGATCTTCGGGCGGGTCGACCAGTCATGGAGGGGCCTGGCCATCGATCGCAGCGCCCGGGGACCGCCCCGGGCCGCGCCACCGGCGACGGGCTCGCCGCGTTCCTTGTCGAGATCGCGCCGCTCGGTCCTCGCCCGCTCCCGGGTCATGTCCGGCTGGTCGCCCCGGCGGGCGACCGCATCCCCTTCCCCGCCGCTCTCGGGCGGGCTCCAGCGACGTGGCCTGCCGGCATCCTCCTCGGTCACGTCGTGACGTCCGGGTCGATCCCGGGTGCCGGCTCCCTCGGGACGCGGACCGGCCGGCCCTCGCGTTCCTCGATCCGCCGTGCCGCGCGCGTCGCGACCGGCGAGGCGTCATGGCTGATGACCAGGAAGTGGAAGAAGAACGCCGAGATGACCGCGGCGATCGGGATGCCGAAGATCGCTCCGGTGATCCCGGCCATCTTCGATCCGATCAGGACGGAACCGAGAACGACGATCGGATGGATCCCGACCGCCTCCTGCATCAGTCGCGGCTGGAGGATGTTCATGACGGCGAACCAGCCCACGCCCATGAGGATGAGCGCAGGGACTGTTGCGTTGGGTGCGGCGAGAAGGGCGACGACGACGGGCGGCGCCCAGGCGATGAACGGGCCGAAGAACGGGATCGCCATGAGCGAGCCTGCGACGGCGGTCGTCACCGCGAGGTAGGGGATGCCGAGCAGCGCGCTGGTGACCGCCGCAACCGCCGCGTAGACGACACCGAGGATCGCCTGCCCGCGGAGGAACCCGCCGAACGAGCGAGCGATGCTCGTCTCGAGGAGTCGCGCCTCTTCCTTGTAGCCGGGGGGGACGACCCGGAACAGGAACGACAGGATCGCGTCGCGGTCGATGACCATGTAGAGCGAGAGGATCAGGACGATCAGGAGGTTGCCCATCGCCCCGAGGCTCGCAACGGCGAGCTGCTGGAGCGGGCCCGCGAGCTGGACGGCGTAGTCCGCGATGTTGTCGAGGAAGCTCCTCGCCTGGTCGACCAGGTTGATCTGGCTGAGCCCGAGACCGTTCAGGCGCTCCTGCCACGGGGCGAGGATGGTCGGCAGGTCGTCGCGAAGCGTCGGCACGCTGGCGACGAAGTCGGCGATCGACTGGGCGAGGGCCCCCGCGATCACGACGACCGCAACGACGATGGCCCCGACGAGGGCGGCGTAGACGAGGACGACCGCGCCGACCCGGGGCAGGAACGGGATGTGCCGGGTGAGCCTGCCGACGACGGGGCTCAGGATGAAGGCCAGCAGCCAGGCCAGGAAGAACACCAGGACGATGTCGCCGAAGGCGAAGAAGATCGAGCCGACCAGGCTGATCAGGACGATCGCGAGGACGAGGGTCCCGAGGACGAGAACGGCCGTCAGCCAGCGGCGCTGCCGTTCGGTCACGATCGCCATCGTCGGGCGCACCTCGCGCGGCTCGAATGCCGTGTTGCGTCGAGGGGGCGGTGCCCCCTCCCGTTGCGGTCATGGTAGTGCGCGATCATCACCTGCCGCTCAACCGTGCAGGGGAGGCGACTCCGCGCCTGGCTCGCCCGGCTACGTGCCGGGCCGCGCGCCTGCCCCCGCGCCGGCCCCCCCGCGCCGGCCTGAGCCGCGGGCCATGTTCTCATCCAGTCCCGTGGAGACTAGTAATGCGGAACGAACCCGCTGGTCCTGCATGGGCCGTGCACGAGCATGTTCGTACAAGTCCCCTGGCGACTCGTCAGGACGACGGGGGCCCGCTGGAGGGCCATAAGAGTCGCCAGGGGACTCCATGAAACGAAGCGGAGGAGGGCGTGGCGTCGCGCTGGGCGCGGAGCGCCGTGACGAGGCGTCGCGCTGGGCGCGGAGCGCCGGACGAGGCGTCGCGGGGGGCGCGGAGGCCCGAGCGCGGCGAGGCCCGGGCCCGGAACCCGGGGCCGGAACCCGGGCCCGGAACCCTGGCCCGGAACCCTGGGCCGGGACGGGCGCACCTGGCGCCGGACGCGCCCTCATCGGGCGGCCTCAGCGGAGGCCCATCCTCTGCCGCACCTCGTCCATCGTCGCTGCGGCCTTGGGACGGAGGCGATCGGCGCCCTCCTCGAGGATTCCGGCAACGACCTCCGGGTGGGCGAGCAGGTCGAGGTACCGCTCCCGGGCCGGCGCGTACCTCGCGATGATCCGGTCGGCGAGGAGTCGCTTCGTGTCCACGCAGCCCGTGCGAGCCGTCCGCTCGCCGTCCCAGATCTCCTCGTAGTCGGGTCCGAAGAAGCGGTGGAGCTGGCAGACGTTGCAGACCTCGGGCCGTCCCGGATCGGTCCGCAGGATCCGCTGCGTGTCGGTCACCATCGACATCACCTGCTTGCGGATGGCGTCGGGCTCGGCAAGGACCTCGATCGTGTTGCCGACCGACTTGCTCATCTTCTTCACGCCGTCGGTGCCGAGGACGGTCGGGGCCTCGGTGAAGACCGCCTGCGGTTCGGGGAACGTCTCGCCGTACCGGCTGTTGAACGCCCGGACGATCTCGCGGCTCAGCTCGAGATGCGCGGCCTGGTCCCTGCCGACGGGCACCCGATCGGCCTTGTAGATGACGATGTCGGCCGCCTGGAGGATCGGGTAGGTGAGGAGTGCGTGGTTGACGTCCTCCGGCTGCTGGACCTTCTTCTCCTTGTAGCTCGGCGTCCGCTCGACCCAGCTGACGGGCGTGACGGTGGCCAGGAGCCAGGCGAGTTCCGTGTGCTCCGGCCGATGGCTCTGCACGAAGAGCGTGCATTGCTGCGGATCCAGCCCGAGGGCGAGCAGCGACGCCGCCATGTCGTGCGTTCGCGAGCGCAGCGCGTCGGGATCGTGGAGGCTCGTCAGCGCGTGGTAGTCGACGATGCAGTAGATCGACTCGTACTCGCGCTGCAGCGCGACGTAGTTGCGGATCGCGCCAAGGTCGTTGCCGAGGTGGACGATCCCGGACGGCTGGATCCCGCTGAAGATGCGGTACCTGGGGGCGCCGGCGTCGGTTGCCGCGGGGGTGGGCTCGAGGGCGGTAGTCATGGCTCGCGAGTGTAGCGGAGCGCGACACATGATCGGCCGCGCCCCGTACCGGGTTGCAATCACGTTGCAACGCGTGCAGTTTCATTGACGTTTCGTGGCAGTGCCCGATAAGTTTCGTTCGCATCCGCTCGACAGCGAGCCCCGCCCAATGGTGCTCGAACATGTCACGAGAGGGAGGGTGCCGGGCGACCAATACGACGTTTCGCGCCTTCAAGACCGGTTTCATTCGGCCTGTGCGCCGCGTGTCGAGCGCACTCCTGGAGGAGCCCACCCTTGGCAACGTCGACCGCGGCATCTGCCGCGACCCCGGAGTATCGCTACAAGCTCCCTTTCGTGATCGGCGCGTCTGCCGCCGGCACGGTGATCGAGTGGTACGACTTCTATCTGTACGGCGTCCTCGCAGCGTTCTTCTCCACGCAGTTCTTCCCGGCCGGTAACGCCACAGCCGCGTTGCTCGCTTCGCTTGCGACGTTCGGCGCCGGATTCGCCGTCCGCCCGTTCGGGGCAGCCTTCTTCGGGCGAATCGGCGACATCGTCGGCCGCAAGTTCACCTTCCTCGTGACGATCTCCGTGATGGGCATCTCGACAGCCCTGGTCGGCTTCCTGCCGACGTACACCCAGATCGGCGTCCTCGCCCCGATCATTCTCGTGATCCTGCGGCTCGCCCAGGGCCTCGCCCTCGGCGGCGAATACGGCGGTGCGGCGATCTACGTCGCCGAGCACAGCTCAGACGCCAAGCGCGGTCAGAACACCAGTTGGATCCAGACGACGGCGACCCTGGGCCTCCTGCTGGCCCTCGCGATCATCGGTATCACCCGGCTGGTGATGCCCGCCGCGGACTTCACGTCGTTCGGCTGGCGGATCCCGTTCATGCTGTCGATCATCCTGGTCGCGATGGCCCTGTACGTCCGTCTCCGGCTCCAGGAGACGCCGCTCTTCACGGAGCTGAAGGCAACCGGCAAATCGTCGAGCTCGCCCTGGCGTGACTCGTTCGGCAACGGCGCCAATCGAAAGCTCATCCTGCTCGCCCTCCTGGGGGCAACCGCCGGACAGGCCGTCGTCTGGTACCAGGGTCAGTTCCAGGCGCTCTTCTTCCTTGGCACGAACCTCGGGGTCAGGTTCCAGGATGCCTACCTGATCGTGGGCGCCGCGATCGTCCTGGGGACGCCGTTCTTCGTGGTCTTCGGACGGTTGTCGGACCGGATCGGCCGGAAACCGATCATCCTCGGCGGCTGCTTGATCGCGGCCATCACGTATTTCCCGATCTACAACCTCATGGCCCAGTTCGCCCACCCGCAGGGTGTGCTGGCGACGGCGGGTGCCGCGGCCGGCAAGTTCGTCGGTCCGGACGGGGTGACGCCGACGGTCGCCCAACCGGAGATCATCCCGTTGATCGCCCTGGTCTGGATCCAGGTGGTCTTCGTGACGATGGTCTACGGGCCGATCGCAGCTTTCCTCGTCGAGTACTTCCCGGCGCGGATCCGCTACACGTCGCTCTCGATCCCGTACCACATCGGGAACGGCTGGTTCGGCGGCTTCCTGCCGCTCATCGCGGCAGCCCTCCTGGCGTCAACCGGCTACCTCTACGCCGGGCTGATCTATCCGATCGTGGTCGCGGTCATGACGGTCATCATCGGTGGCCTGTTCATCCGCGAATCGCGCCACGTGAGGATCTGGGACGAGGTCGGCGGTGAGACAGAGAACGTCCGCGAGGCGACCGCCGCCGGCTGATCCAGGCACGAGCTGACGAGGACCGAGGAGAGGTCTGAACGCCTCTCCTCGGTGCCCTGATGCCGCGCATCGCTCCCGGGAGTTCTTCGCGTGCCGCGCTCGGCTACCATCGTCGGGCCATGGCGAACCACCGCTCCCTCACGCCTCGATGACCGCGGTCCCGTTGCGGGTCGCGATCCTCGGCGCGGGCAACGTCGGACGCGAGGTCGTCCGCGCCTTCGCCGACAGGCCCGAACGGCTGCAGCCCGACGGCGGCGCCCGGCTCGAGCTCGTCGGAATCGCGGTCAGGGACGTCGATGCCGCGCGCCGGCGCGGCCTGCCGCCGGAATTGCTCACCGACGCTCCGGCCCATCTCGTCGCCGACCCCGACACGGACGTCATCGTGGAGCTGATGGGCGGCGACGAGCCGGCTCGGACGCTGATCGCGGCGGCACTCGCGGCCGGGAAGGCCGTCGTGACCGCGAACAAGCACGTCATCGCCCATCACGGACCGGAGCTCGAAGCGGCGGCTCGCCGCGCCGGCACAGCCCTTCGGTTCGAGGCGGCCGTCGGCGGCGGGATCCCCGTCCTGGGACCCCTCGCGGAGCTGGCGGCAAACCGCGTGACCGCGGTCCGCGGCATCGTCAACGGGACCACGAACTACATCCTGAGCGCGATGACCGACGAGGGCTGCGGCTACGACGAGGCGCTCGCCGCGGCCCAGGCCGCGGGCTACGCGGAGGCCGACCCGGCTGGCGACGTCGAGGGACACGACGCGGTCAACAAGCTCGTCATCCTGGCCCGACTCGCGTTCGGTTCGTGGCTCGACCCCGCAGACGTGACTTCGACCGGCGGGAGCGACGGTCCGGGCGGCGGGCGTCCCGGGATCTCGGGGGTCACGTCCCGCGACGATGGCCGCCGCGCGAGAGGACGGGATGGTGATCAAGCTGATCGCCTCCGCCGAGCCGGCGGGGGAGGGGATCGCGGCGTCCGTCGTCGCGACCCTTCTCGGGCGGGACACCGCTCTGGGCCGTACCTCCGGCGTCACCAACCGGATCGAGATCGACGCGGAGCCGCTCGGGACCGTCGCATTCTCGGGTCCGGGTGCCGGTGGCGCCGCAACGTCGAGTGCCGTCCTCGGCGACCTTCTCGCGATTGCCCGCGATGCGGGCAGCACGTGGGCGGGGCTGCCGTTCGCGGGCCGGCTCGCGCGGCTCGCTCGATGACCCGGAGCCCGACGCCGACGACCTCGCGGCCGAGTCTCGTCGCGCGCTACCGCTCCTACCTGCCGATCACCGACGCGACGCCGGAGCTGACGCTGGGTGAGGGCTTCACGCCGCTCGTCCGCCTCGAGCGCATCGGCGAGCGGATCGGCCTGTCGAACCTGCACGCGAAGGTCGAGGGCCAGAACCCGACCGGCTCCTTCAAGGATCGGGGGATGGTCGTTGCGGTCGCAAAGGCGCTCGAGGAAGGCGCCCGGGCGATCATCTGTGCCTCGACCGGCAACACGTCGGCGTCGGCCGCGGCGTACGGGGCCCACGCCGGGCTCGAAGTCGTGGTCGTGCTGCCGCGGGGCAAGATCGCGATGGGCAAGCTCCTCCAGGCGATCGTCGCCGGAGCACGTGTCGTCGCCGTCGATGGCAACTTCGATGCGGCGTTCGGCATCGTCCGTGCCCTCGCCGAGCAGGATGACCACCCGGTCACGCTCGTCAACTCCGTCAACCCGTTCCGCCTCGAGGGCCAGAAGACCGCGGCATTCGAGGTCTGCGACGACCTGGGCCGGGCGCCGGCGATCCTCGCGATCCCGGTCGGGAACGCCGGCAACATCAGCGCCTACTGGGCCGGCTTCCGCGAGTACGCGGCCGATGGGGTCGTCGAGACGCGGCCGCGGATGTTCGGCTTCCAGGCGTCCGGCGCGGCGCCGCTCGTCCTCGGGCGGCCGGTCGACGAGCCCGACACGATCGCGACCGCAATCAGGATCGGCAACCCCGCGTCGTGGTCGAAGGCGATCGCCGCCCGTGATGAGAGCGGCGGCCTGATCGAGTCGGTTTCCGACGACGAGATCCTGGCCGCGTACCGGAGCCTCGCGCGCGACGAGGGCATCTTCTGCGAGCCGTCGTCGGCGACGAGTGTCGCCGGTGTCATCAAGGTGGCCGCGCGCGGGGACATCCCTCGTGATGCCCTCGTCGTCTGCGTGCTGACGGGCACCGGCCTGAAGGACCCGGCCACCGCCGAGGCGATGGCCGCCGGTGCCGTGCTGGAGGCGGAACCCACCGTCGGATCGGTCGCGGTGGCACTGGGATGGTGACGAACTGGCTGGCCGAGCTCGACGGACGGCGGGTGACCGTCGAGGTCCCGGCCTCGAGCGCGAACCTCGGCGCCGGCTACGACTGCCTCGCCGTCGCCCTGGGGCTGACAAACCGGGTCGAGGTCGAGGTCCGTGGCTGGAGCCGCGGCGAGATCGAGTTGACCGTCCAGGGAGAGGGCGAGAACGAGCTGACCGGAGATCGCGAGAACCGCTGCGTCCAGGGGATCGAGGCGGCACTTCGCGAGGTTCGGGGCGAGCTCCCGGAGGGCGTCGGCTGGCGCATCGAGATGCACAACGACGTGCCGCTCTCGCGAGGGCTCGGGTCGTCGGCGTCCGCAACGGTCGCCGGCCTCGTCGCGGGCAACGCCCTCCTCGGCGAGCCGTTGACCGGGTCCGACCTGCTGCGGCTGGCGAACCGGATCGAGGGTCACCCGGACAACGCCGCCGCCGCGCTCCTCGGCGGGTTCGTCGTCAGTGCGGCGATCGACGGCGAGGTCGAGGCCCTGCGGTTCGATGCCCCGCGCGACCTGCGGGCCGTGCTGTTCATCCCGGACACGCGCCTGTCGACGGCCGAGATGCGAGCCGTGCTGCCGGACATGGTCCCGCGCGCGGACGCGGTCGCCAACCTGACGCGGCTGGCGGTCGGGGTGGCCGGAATGGCGATGGGGCGGTTCGACCTCCTGCGCGTCGTCACCGTGGATCGCCTCCACGAGCAATACCGGGCGAGTGCCTTCCCGCCGCTCTCACGGCTGGTCGAGTCGGCCAGGGACGCCGGCGCGATCGGGGCCTGCCTGTCGGGGGCGGGTTCGACGGTCATCGCATTCTCGGACTCCGTGCGGCGGATCACCCGGATCGAGGGCGCCTTCACGGCGGCCTCGGTCGACACGGACCTGCCGGGCCGGATCGTCGTCGTCTCGCCAAGGAACCAGGGCGCCCAGGTCATCGCGCGGCAGTGACCGGCGTCGGGCGCTCGCGCGATGGTCCGCCGGACCAGCCGCTCCTCAGGTGTGCGCGCGGACGAACCCCAGGACCTCGCCCCAGGCCGCTTCGGACTCCGTGCCGAATTCCGCGGACTTGCGATCGAAGAAGCTGTGCGGGGCGCCCGGATAGGTGATCAGCCGGTGCTCGATCGCGGCCTGCGTGAGAGCCGCGTCGAACGCCGCGATCGCCTCGGGTGGGATGGCAGTGTCGGCGCCGCCGAACAGCCCGAGGATCGGCGCCGCCACGCGGTTCGCAACATCTGCCGGCGCGGGCGACCCGCCTCGCCCGGGACCGACCGGCGGCCCGTAGAAGCCGATCGCGCCCGCGAGGCCGAGTCCGAGGGTCGATGACAGGAAGGCCATCCGGCCACCGAAGCAGAACCCGACCGTGAACAGCGACCCCGCGGGGTTCGGGCCCAGCATTCGCGCATGGGCGGCGCCGGCGGCGACATCGGCCGAGATGCCCGCCCAGGTCGTCGCGGTGACGTGGGGCATGTAGTCGAACCCCTCGACGCGCCGCCCGAGTCCCGCCGTCCGCCCGAACCAGTCGATCGCGACCGCGTCGATGCCGTTCTCGGCGAACCGCAGGGCGAGCTCCACGTAGTAGGCGTGCAGGCCCCGGACGTCGGGCAGGATGACGATCGCGGCGCCGGTCGGTTCGGCCGCCCGTGCCTCGAACGCCGTGAGCCGGTTGCCGTCGGCCGCGGTGAGGGTGACGTCGCGCGAGTCGAGCGCCCCGCCGGCGATCGGCCGGATCGGGGGTCGCGAGTCATGGTCGAAGCACATCAGTCATCTCCTCGTGTCGCAAACGCTCGGGGCCATGATGGGCGACCTGTGCGGGATCGGCACGCGCGCACCGCACTTTCGGGTCAGGACCTCTGGGCTCTTATGTACCGGTTTGGCCTAGTGCATCGTGCCTAGGACACCGAGCGTGGACACGCTGCCCAGATCGCGCGGCCCGGATGGCTGCCATCACGGCGTTCCAGGCGAGGTTTCCCCGTCCTGATCCCGTCCTGCCTCCAAGCGCGAACGAGACAATGCGAACCTCCTCCTCCCGCGTGCCGACACGCCTGCCCCGCCGCCTGCCTGCCCTGGTCGGCGGCATTCTTGCGCTCGCGGTCGCCGGCACCCTGATTCCTGCTGCATTCGCCGCCCCGCCCGCGCCGACGGTCAGCCTCAGCGTCCCCGCGGGCCCGATGATCGGGTCGTCGATCCAGATCACGGCGACCTTCAGCAACGCTGCCGATACGGGATACGGTCCGTACGTCGACCTGGTCCTGCCGCAGCAGGGCGCGGACGGCGCGGCGACCCCGCCGAACAACGGCGTGACGTTCACGAGCGCGACGTTCCTCGGCTCGCCGGTCACGAGCTCGGTCCAGACGATCCCTGTGGGTGGCTGCGTCACGGAGCCCTATGCCTACCAGGCCTCGGGCGCGCACGCGGTCCTGTGCGGGCTGCCGGCCGGCGAGCAGTTCGTCAGCCTGCAGCTTCCGTTCGGCTCGTTCACCAGCGCCCAGCCCCAGGCCCAGATCGTCATCAACGCCGCGGTCTCGAACCGGGCACGGGTCGGGACGCCGCTGTCGATCAGCGCGCACGCCGGCTTCACCTTCGGCGCCGACGCTCTCCAGAACCCGGCCACGGATCCCACGATCAGCGGCTCGACCGTCAGCACCTCGACGACGCCCGCGGTCATGACCGTGGGCGGCGCGTTCATCGCCCCGGAGGGCGAGACCGCCAGCGGCCCTGAGTTCCCGCGCCAGTACCGGGTCGATGTCACCGTGGCCCCCGGCCAGACCGTGACCAACCTCGACGTCTCGGCGAACCTGCCCGCGAACCTCCAGTTCGTGTCCTTCGATTCGAGCACGCCGGGCTCAACGGCGCAGGCCACGCCGTCGACCGCGACCCCGGACGGGACCCTGACACGGCGCTTCGCTTCCGTGACCGGCACCGGCGGCGTCGACGCCTCGTACATCTTCACCTTCTACGTGCCGCGCCTGAACGCAGACGTCGGGCGCCGTCATCAGCGCGAGCACCGGTGCCGCGGCCAGCAGCCAGATCGACAACACGGCGTCCGGCTCCTGGACGCCGATCGACTTCCCGCGGCAGCCTGCGGCGACACCGTCGGCCACGAGCACCTCGGCCGCCCTGGCGGACCGTTCGATCGCGATCCAGAGCAGCGTCGTCGTCAGCACCGACACCAGCCCGAGCGGTGCCAGCCCGAACGACGGCCTGACCTGGTCGCTGCCCTTCCAGGTGTCCGACTTCTTCGCCTTCAACAACGTCATCGTCAACGACGTCCTGCGCGACGGCACGACGTTCGGAGCGAGTCCCGTCCCGACGATCAGCCTGTCCGGCAACGGCTTCGCGATCAGCAACCAGGAGATCGAGCCGGCCTACTACACGGCCGTCCTCCAGGGCGACGGCACGACCGCGATCCAGTTCAACGTGTCGACCTGGCTCGCCGACCACGGCTTCGGCGCGAACATCGTCGGCGGCTGCATCCTGCCGGCCGGTTCCGATGCCGACTGCGCGGCGCATGCCAACGGCGCCGTCAGCGGCACGATCACGTTCCGCTCCGTCATCGACACGTCGTTCCACAACCCGCAGGGTGCAGGCCACGACCAGTTCGTCGACCAGGGCGACATCATCAGCGACGCCGCCTCGATCTCGGGATCCGTCCTCGTCAACACGACGCTGCTCCCGACCGGCAACAGCGCCTCCGATGGCAACGCCTCGGTCAGCTCGCCCGGCACCGCCAGCCAGGTCCAGGTCGCCGTCGGCACCCTGGCGAAGACCATCTACGCCATCAACGGCGTCGTCGGCCCCGCCGCCCACATCCGTGCCGGCGACGTCGTGACCTACCGCCTCGTGCACACGATGCCGATCAGCACGGCCGAGACGTACTCGCTGACCGACTACCTGCCGCTTCCGATCTTCGCGGCGAACTCGGTCACGACGTTCGACCCGACCGTCTCGGCGACCACGCCGCCATCGGGCACCGCCAAGTTCGGCCCGACCGACACCTTCAGCGCTTCCGTCGGTGTCAACCCGACGCTGTCGGCGAGCGTGCCCGGCAACAGCCTGACCTTCAACTACGGCAACGTGCAGGCGGCGCTCGCCGCCACCCAGACGGACCTGCTGTTCTCGGTCACCGTCTCGACGGCTCCCTTCGCCGACGGCCTGTTCCTGACCAACCAGGTCCAGAGCGTCCAGGGTTCGACGAACTCGACCACGACGCTGTCGAACGCGATCGTCGCGCTGACCCTCGATGAGCCCCAGATCACCGCGATCACGAAGGGTGCGATCGCCTCATCGAACGGGGCGGCCACCTTCACGCCGGCGACGGTCCTGCCAGCCGGCGTCACGGTCAGCGCGCCGGGCAGCGCGTGCCCGCGCCTGAGCGGGGCCGGTCACCTCCGCGGGAATCGCGACGACCCCGATCGTCTCGAACGTCGGCAACATCATGGCCGGCAACCGGACCACCTTCGCGATCGTCGTCGAGAACACCGGCCACTCATCCGCCTACGACATCACCGTCGGCGACGTCATCCCGACCGGCTACCAGGCTCCGGCCGGCGGCATCAACCTGTGCGTCCGCAATGGGGCCGGCACGAGCATCCCGTTCAGCGGCTCGGCCGCGACCTTCGTGACCGCCACGGGCGTCACCCTCGACGACGGGGCCACGGGCGCCCTGGCGGCCGGCAAGAACGCATCCGATGTCGTCAACGGGAGCGGCACGAACATCGCCGTCATCACGTTCGACCTGGAAGTCGCGACCAGCGTCAACCCGCTCAACGTCGTCACCAACACGGCGTCGATGACCGCCTACTCCTCGAGCGATGGCGGGCCGAACTTCATCCCGGGCGGCCTGGCGGACACCGCGACGAGCACGATCGCCCCGCCGACGATCACCAAGACGCTGACCTCGACCAGCTTGGCGAACACGGCCGGCACGTCGGTCAACATCGGCGAGGTCGCGACCTTCACGACCGTCCTCACGGTCCCCGCCGGCACGACGCCGGCGACCGTCACCGACATCCTGCCGGCCAACTTCGCGTTCGTCGGTTGCACCAGCGTCACCTCGTCGTCTCCCCAGCTGACGAGCTCGATCGGCGCCTTCTCAAACGCGTGCAACCCGGGCACGAACCCGACGGTCGGAGCCGGTGGCACGCCGGTCGTCTTCAACCTCGGCACGCTGACCAACGCCTCGGGCATCGCCCGGACGGTCACGATCGTCTACAGCGCGGTCCCCACCAACATCGCGGCCAACGTCAACGGCGTGAGCCGCACGTCGGTCGCCACGCTGGGCTATGCGAATGCGTCAGGCCCCCAGACGCTAGCCTCAGCCACCGCGGGCGTGTCGATTGTCGAGCCGAAACTCACCGTTGCGACGATCGCGACCCCGACGGTCGGTGAGGCCGGCACAACCATTGCCTTCACGACGACGGTCGGGAAAGGCACCTCCACCTCGGACGCGTTCGAGGCGCTGCTGAAGATCAACGTGCCGGCGGGCATGACCTACGTCCCCGGGAGCGTCCTGTGCACCGGCGCGCAGGTCACGACAGGGTGCTCCTTCACCGGCAACACGGGCACCGTCACCTGGGCCACGTTCACCAACACTGCAAACACGACCGTCATCACCTACTCGGCGACCCTCGACGCGACGGTCACGCCGAAAACGGTCTACACCGTCACCGCGCCGCTGTCGTGGACCAGCATGCCCGGTTCGCCGGCACAGGCCTCGACGTTCAACGCCCTGTCGTTCGAGCGGACCGGCGTGACGACCGATCCGGGCCTCGCGGCGAACAACTACGCAGCACCATCCAGCCGCACGATCACGACGAACTCGCCGGTTCCGACGAAGCTGGTGGCCACCAGCTCCGAGGCCACCTCGACCGGGAACAATCTGCTGATCGGCGAGGTCGTCCGATATCGCCTGGTCGCGACGATCCCTGCCGGCGTGTCGTCGACCGTCTCGATCACCGACGTGCTGCCGCCTAACCTGCAGTTCCTCGACGACAGCACCGCCCGTATCGCTTTCGTCTCGAATGGCGCCGGCATGGCCACGTCCAACGCGGCGCTCACGTCGTGCGCGGGCGGACTGAACGTCTCGGGCACCGCGACCACCATCGCTGCCATCCCTGTGGCGTCGGTCACATGCGTGGTCCCGGCCGCCAACATCAGCGGCGCGCCATTCGTCGCCGGCACGGACCCGGTCTTCACGCTCGGAACGATCACCAACAACGATCGCGACGCCGATGTCGAATCGGTCGTCATCGATCTCAACGCACTCGTCCTGAATGTCGACGCAAACGGCACCGGGACGGTCATCCCGAACCAGACACGCTTGATCGACAACGCCATCACCTACAACTCGACCGTCTTCAACCAGACCGTCATCCAGCCCACCGTGACCGTCGCCAAGACGATCTTGACCCAGCCGGGCCAGGCCGGCGGCAACATCGTCTACCAGATCGTCGTCACCAACACGAGCTCGTTCTCGACCTACGACATCCGCCTTCTCGACGTGGTCCCCGCCAGCCTGATCGTGGACAGCCGCGCCCTCGCCGGCGCCGCGCCGACGGCCAACGCGTCCGCCGGCAACACGGTCGATCTCACATGGGACACGCTGACGACCGGCCAGACGGCCACGATCACCGTCAACGGCCACGTCGACCCGCTGGCTGCATCCGGCCTGACGATCAGCAACACCGCAACGATGACCTGGACGTCGCTGCCCGGGACCGGCGGCACGACCGGCAACCCGACGGGCTCGAACACGCCCGGTGGGTCAGGCTCGACCACTGGCGAGCGAACCGGTGTCGGCGGCACGCCGAACCTCCTGACGAGCTCGTCCACGATTGCCACAACCCTGGCCGCCCCGACGATCGTCAAGAGCGGCGGCCCGGCGACGGTCGCGGTCGGCGACACGCTGACGTACAACCTCGTCACCACGCTCGCCGAGGGCACGACCAAGGCGCTTGTGATCTCGGACCTGCTGCCGAGCGGCCTCACCTACACGGGTTCGAGCGTCATCACCTCGGCTGCCGCGTCGAGCGGGCTCCTGACCGCGGACTATGCGGGCGCCGGCACGCTCGCTGTCCCCGTGCTCAACGCTCCGGCCACCGGTGGCCCCGTCACCTTCACGTTCGGCGACACGGTCAACCCGGCCGATGGCATCGCCACGAACAACAAGGTCCTGGTCCGCGTCACGGCCCGGGTCCGCAACATCGCCCCGGCCAACATCCGCGGCTCCGTCATTGCCAACACGGCGACCGTGACCTACACGAACCCGAACACCGGCCTGGCGGCAACCACGGCCCCGACCGCGGCGGTCAACTCGACCATCATCGAGCCGCGTCTGAGCCTGGCCGAGACGGTCTCTGTCGCCGCGTCGCGCAATGACGCCGGCGGCATCGTCACCTACCAGATCGTCGTGGCACCGGTCGCCCCCGGCAACGCCACCGCCGACGACGCGTCACTCGCCGGGACCATTCCGGCAGGCATGACCTACGTCCCGGCCTCGCTGAATTGCTCCACCGGCACCCTGACCCCGAATACCTGCACGATGGTCGGGTCCAACCTGTCGGCCACCTGGGCCAGCATCGCCCAGAGCGGCGTGTCCACGACGATCACCTACCAGGCGTCCTTCGACAACACGGTCACGCCGTCGCAGGTCCTGACGCACGCCTCGTCCCTCACGTGGAAGAGCCTCCCGACCGACGCCCTCAACCCGGACATCCGGACCGGTGCCGACGGCGCCGCCGGCTCACCGAACAGCTACGCGGCAACGGCCTCGGTCAGCTCCTCTGTCGTGCCCCAGACCATCGCCAAGGTCCTGACGACCACCAGCGAGGCGTCGACCAGCGGCGCCAGCCTGGCGATCGGGGAGACCGCCACCTACACCCTGACCGTCACCCTGCCGGAAGGCACGACGCCCGGCGTGACCGTCGTTGACGACCTGCCGCTCGGCCTTGCCTACGTCGCGGGATCCGCGACCGTCTCTGTGGCCGGCTTCGACGGCAGCCTGCCCGTCCCGGCGGTCACCGCACCAGGCGGGTCGGGCGGCGACGTGACCCTGGTCTTCGGCTCGACCTCCGTCACGGCCGACAACGTCACGACCAACAATTCCTTCACTGTCACCTTCCAGGCGCAGGTGCTGGACATCGCCGGCAACCAGTCGCTGACGACGCTCGCCAACAACTCGAGGGCCACGATCGGCGCCGTCGTGGCCAACTCGCCGGTCGTGAATGCCACGGTCGTCGAGCCGGTCCTCACCTCCACGCTCGTGCCCTCGACCGCGGCCCCGACGTTCTCGACCCCGGTGACCTACACCTACTCCCTGTCGCACACGGGCGCCAGCAACAGCGACGCCAAGGATCTCGTGGTCACCGTCACGATTCCGGCGACCATCGTCTACACGCCCGGCTCCGCGGTCGCCCCGGCAGGTTGGACGGTCGATGACAGCGGCATTCCCTCGACGCTCCGCTTCACCGCTGCCACGCTGACGACCGCAACCGGCTCGGCCGCCTTCTCCTGGATTGCCGTGACGCCCGCCGTCGGGGTCACCAGCATCGGGGTCACCAGCCTGACCTCTGTCGTGACGACCTACACCAGCCTCGCGGGCGCCATCACGGGCGAGCGCACCGGTGCCGGCGGCGTCGACGACTACCGGACGACCGTCTCGTCGACGGTCACCCTGACCGGGGTCGACCTGACGATCACCAACATGTCGGATGGCGGCATCACAGCCACCCCGGGCTCGCTCGTGCCCTACGTCATCAGCTTCCGCAACGACGGCAACGCCACGGCCACCGGAGTCACCTTGACCGCCACGGTCCCGGCCAATTCGACCTTCGACGCGGCTGGTTCGTCCGCCGGTTGGAGTTGTGCGAATGGCGCCCCGGCCGGCTCGGTCTGCACCCTCGCCATCGCGCCACTCGGCGCCGCCGGCACCGGCACCCGCACCTTCGCGGTCCGCCCGGTCAGCCCGTGGGGCGTCGGTGTCCCGAAGATCCTCAACGTGACCTCGTCGATCACCAACGACGGCACCCACGGACCGGATCCGACCGCCAACAACACCGGTGCCGACAGCACGCCGATCTCGGCCAGCCCGGACCTGACCACGACCATCACCGACGGCAAGACGAGCGTCAACGCGAACGAGACGAGCTCCTACCAGGTCGCCGTGACCAACGTCGGCCACCAGGACGCGGCGGGCGTCGTCATCAGCATGACCGTCCCGGCACACACCTACTTCATTGCCGGGTCGTCGACGGCCGGCTGGGCCTGCAGCGACTCCACCCCGGGCAGCCCCTGCACATTCGCCGTCGGCAATCTCGCAGGCGACGGCGGCACCACGAGCGTGACGTTCGCAGTCTCAACCGAGTACCCGATGTCGATGAACGTCGCGAGCATCGTCGCCACGGATTCCGTCGCCGACGACGGCACCGGCGGCGCCGACCCGACTCCCGCGAACAACACCGCAATCGACACCGACACGGTGCCGATCATCGACCTGTCCGTCGCCCTCGCCGGTGGCCTCGCCCACCAGGGCATCCCATACGTCATCACCGCGACGATCACCAATGCCGGTCCGGCCGCCGCCACGCTGGTGACGGACGTCATCCAGATCCCCGCGGGCCTGAGCTACGTCTCCGACGACGGGGCCGGCGCCTTCGACGGCATGTTCTGGACCGTCGGAAACGTCGCCGTCGGCCAGACGAAGACCCTCCACATCATCGTCATGCCCACCGTCGTCGGCTCGCGGGACGTCTACACGGAGGTCCTGGTCGCCTCGCAGTCCGACGTCGACTCGCGACCGAGCAATACGTCGAGCACCGAGGACGACGACGACCTCCTCGCCGTCGCGATCGATCCGACGGCCGACCTTGCGGTCACCAAGGCCGTCGACCTGCCCACGGTCGAGGTCGGCGACACCGTCGCCTTCACCGTGTCCGTTCACAATGCCGGGCCGAACACCGCGGCGAACGTCACGGTCAACGACCTTCTGCCGGCCGGCCTGAGCTACGTCGGCGATGACGCATCGGGTGCCTACAACGCCGGCACGGGCATCTGGACCGTCGGCTCGCTCGCGAACGGCGCCTCGGCGACGATCGTGATCACCGCGACCGTCACCGTCCCGGGGACGACCACCAACGCCGCGACCGTCGGCTCTGACACGTTCGACCCGACCCCTGCCGACAACGTCGCTTCGGCGGCTGTCTACGCCCGATCCCAGGACATCGCGGTCAGCAAGGTCATCGTCGGCGCGACGCCGAACTATCTCGGCACGGTCACGTACGAGATCACCGTCCGCAACCTCGGCCCGGACAGCTCGGCCGTCACCGTGACGGACCTCCTGCCTGCCGGCCTCGCCTATCTCGGCGACGACGCGGCCGGCGCCTACGACCCGATCACGGGGGCCTGGGCCGCGGGCACGCTCGCCGCGGGCGACAGCGCCATCCTCACGATCACCGCCCAGGCCGTCGCGACCGGCGTCATCGCCAACACGGCAACCGTCACCGACCGCGACCACTTCGACCCGAACGCCGCGAACGACTCCTCGACGGCCTCGATGACGGTCGCACCCGGCGTTGATGTCTCGGTCACGATCGCGGCGGACGACACCACGCCCGCCTTCCACCAGGCCGTCACCCTGACCGTCACAGCGCACAACGCCGGGCCGGACACCGCAGCGGACACCGACGTCACCGTCGCGCTGCCGGCGGGGCTCGCCTACGTCAGTGACGACGCCTCGGGGGCATATGCACCGGGGACCGGCGTCTGGACGATCGGCGACCTGCTGCCGGGCGAGACACGGGTCGTCTTCATCACAGCGACCGTCGTCGCCACCGGAACGATCGACGCGCCGGCGTCGATCAGCACATCGACCTTCGACCACGATCTCACCAACAACGCGGACCTCGAGACCCTCCTCGTCCCGAACTCCGCCGACCTGTCGATCACCAAGACGGTCGACGAGGCCGCCCCGCACAACGCCGAGAACGTCGTCTTCACGATCACCGTCCACAACGCAGGGCCTGACGACGCCACGCCACAGGTCGACGACCTGCTGCCGGCCGGCCTGTCGTACGTCTCGGACGACGGCGGAGGTGCCTACGACCCCGGCACCGGCGTCTGGACCATCGGCTCGCTCGCCGACGGCGCGGACGCGACCCTCCACGTGACGGCCAAGGCAATGGTCGCGGGCCCGGTCACGAACACGGCAACCGTGTCCTCGCCCGACTACGACGAGAACCCGGCCGACAACACCGATGCGGCGATGCTCATCGTCGTCCCCGCGGCCGATGTCTCGACCACGATCGCGCCGTCGGACGCCACGCCGAACGTCGGCGACCAGGTCGTCCTCACGATCACGGCCGCCAACGCCGGTCCCGACAACGCCCAGGACACCGTCCTGACAGCGACCATTCCCGCGGGCCTTGCCTATGTCAGTGATGATATTGGTGGCGCCTACGACCCGGGCACGGGGACCTGGACGCTCGGCACGCTCAACAGCGGCACGACGGTGACGCTCCACGTCGTCGTCACCGTCACGGCGCCCGGCACGATCGTGATGCCGGTCTCGATCGGCTCCTCGACGTACGACCCGAACCTGGCCAACAACATCGACAGCGCCACGCTCGATGTCCCGCAGGCCGCGGTCTCGATCGTCAAGACCGTCGACGACGCGACCCCCGACTACCTCGACCAGGTCACGTTCACGATCACCGCCGCGAACGCGGGGCCTGACACGGCCGAGAACGTGACCGTGAGCGACCTCCTGCCGGCCGGCCTGGCCTACGTCGGCGACGACGCGAGTGGCGACTACGTCCCGGCGACCGGTGCCTGGACGATCGGCTCGCTCGCCTCCGGCGCCTCCGTCGAGCTCCACGTCACGGCCCGGGTCACGGCCACTGGGACGACGGTCAACACGGCGTCGATCACGGCCGACACCTTCGATCCGACCCCGGCCGACAACGTCGACTCCGCCGCGATCGACGTCGATCCGGCGTCGGACATCAGCGCCCAGATCATCGTGTCGGATGCCACGCCGGACGTCGGCCAGCCCATTTCCTACACGGTGACGATCCACAACGCCGGACCGGACGACGCGACCGGCGTGAGTGCGGCCATCGTCTTGCCGGGCGCGCTCACCTACGTGTCGGACGATGCGGCCGGTGCCTACGACCCGCTGACCGGCACGCTCACGATCGGCAGCCTCGCGGCCGGCTCGTCGGTCGTGGTCGTCATCGACGTCACGCCCAACGCACCGGGCTCGATCGACCTGGCCGTCGCCGCGACCTCGACGACGTTCGACGCGGACCTGACGAACAACGCCGACTCCGTGACGATCCTGGTGCCGACCGCCGATCTCGTCGTCACCAAGTCGGTGAGCGACGCCTCACCGGACTACCTCGCCGGCACCACCTTCACGGTCCGGGTCCGCAACGACGGCCCGTCCGACGCCACCGGCGTGGTCCTCAGCGACGTCCTGCCGGCCGGCCTGACCTACGTCGCCGACGACTCCGGCGGCTCGTACAACCCGGCCACCGGGGACTGGACGATCGGCGCGCTGGCCAACGGCGACTCGGTCACGCTCCACATCACCGTGAGCGCGACCGCGACCGGCTCGCTCGTGAACACGGCCACCGTCTCGGCAGTCACTCACGACCCGAGCCCGGCGAACAACACCGACGGAGCGACCGTCACCGTCGCCCCGGCGGGCGATGTCTCGATCACCAAGACGGTCGACGACGAGACGCCGAACGTCGGCGACGTCGTGACCTTCACCGTCACGGTCCACAACGCCGGACCCGACACCGCCGCCGGCGTCTCGGTCGCCGACGTGATGCCGTTCGGCCTCGAGTACGTCAGCGACGACGGCTCGGGCGCATATGACCCGCTCACGGGGACGTGGACGATCGGCTCGCTTGCCGCGGGCGCCGACGCCGTCGTCCACATGAGTGCCACGGTCACGGAGTCCGGCGAGCACGTGAACACGGCCACGGTCAGCGCGACGACCTATGACCAGGACCTCTCGAACAACGTCGCCACGACCGCGCCCGCCGCGGATCTTGCCGCGGATCTCGCGGTCACCGACTCGGTCAGCGACCCGGCGCCGTCTCTCAACGACGTCGTCACGTACGCCGTCGTCGCCGGCAACAACGGCCCCGACACCGGGACCGGCGTCCAGGTCTCCTTCCCCCTGCCGACCGGTTTCGCCTACGTCGGGGATGACGGCGCCGGCGCCTACGACCCCGGCACCGGGATCTGGACCATCGGGTCCCTCGCCGAGGGCGACACCGTGACCCTCGTCGTCCAGGCCCGGGTCATCGCCAACGGGACGCTGACGACCACCGCGATCGTCGGCGGGACCCTCTACGACCCGGCACCGCCCAACAACATCAGTTCGGCGACGCTCGTCGTCCTGCCGGCCGACCTGTCGGTGACCAAGACCGTCAGCGACCCGGCGCCCGACTACCTCGGCGACGTCGTCTACACGATCGTCGTGACCAACAGCGGCCCGTCGGACGCAACGGGCGTCACGATCGATGACCTGCTGCCGGCCGGCCTGACCCACGTCAGCGACGACGGCGCGGGCGCGTACGACGCCGGTGTCTGGACGATCGGCTCGCTCGCCGACGGGGCCTCCGTCACGCTCGAGATCACGGCCCGGGTGACCGCCACCGGCACCATCGCCAATCTCGCCGCCGTCGGATCGCTCGACCAGCTCGACCCCGACAGCGGCAACGACTCCGACCAGGCCACGATCAACGTCGACGCCGCCGCGGACCTCGAGGTCGTGGTCACGGGCTCGAACGACGCCCCGAGCGTCGGCCAGCCGGTCGACGTGTCGGTCACGGTCACGAACAACGGCCCGGACGCGGCGTCGAACGTCACGCTCGCCAACGTCTTCCCGTCCGTCCTGACCCTCGTCAGCGACGACAGCGGTGGTGCCTACGATCCGGGGACCGGCGTCTGGACCATCGGTTCGATCCCGGCCGGCGGCTCGGTCACGCTCATGCTGACCACGACCGCGGCGACGGTCGGCTCGTCGAGCGACGACGGTACCGCGACGACCTCGACCTACGAGGCCGACCTCTCGAACAACGCCGACACCTGGCTCCTCGAGGTCCACCCGACCTCCGACCTGACGCTGACCAAGACGGCCGACGAGCCGATCCCCCACAACGGCACCAACATCACCTACATGGTCACGGCCCACAACGACGGACCCAACGGCGCCACCGGTGTCCGGGTGGCCGACCTGCTGCCCGTCGGGCTCGCCTACGTCAGCGACGACGCCTCGGGCGACTACGACGCCGGTACCGGCGTCTGGACCGTCGGCACGATCGCCGATGGCGCGGACGCCACGATCCACATCGTGGCCACCGTCGTCACGAGCGGGCTGATCATCAACACCGGCGAGGTCGTCGCCTCGGACAACTTCGATCCCGACTCGACGCCGGGCAACGGCGAGGCTCTCGAGGACGACCAGGCCACGGCGGCGGTCAACGGGCAGGCCGCGGCGGACCTGTCGGTCACGACCGCGGTCGCGGTGCTCCACGGCGTGCCGCACGCGCCGCTCATCGGCGACGTCAACCTCGGCGGCACGGTCGAGTTCACTATCACGACGACCAACGACGGGCCCGACGACGCGACCGGCGTCGCCACCCGGTTCGTCCTGCCGGCCGGCCTGCTGTTCGTCTCCGACGACGCCGCGGGAACCTACGATCCGGCAAGCGGCCTGTGGACGATCGGCGGCCTCGCCGCGGGCGGCACCGTCACCTTCCACGTGACGGCCGAGGTCACCGCCACCGGCACCATGGCGGCCGACGCCGAGCTCGTGTCGGCCTTCGAGTGGGACCCCGACTCCACGCCCTCCAACGGCATCCCGTCGGAGGACGACCAGGCCGCGGCCCCGGTCGGCGTCCCGGCCGCCGCGGGCCTGACGCTCAGCAAGTCCGTGTCCGCGCCGCAGGTGGCGCGTGGCCAGGTGGTCACGTTCACGATCGCCGTCCACAACGACGGGCCTGACGCCGCGACGAACGTGGTCGTGACCGACGTCCTGCCGGCGGGGATGAGCTTCGTCAGCGCCGCCGGTGATGAGGCATTCGACTCCGGCACGATGACCTGGACGATCCCCTCGATCGGCGACGGCGAGACCGCGACCCTGCTCCTCACGGTCAGGCTCGATCGTCTCGGCACGATCCAGAACGTGGCCCAGCTGCTGGGCGGCGACCAGTTCGATCCGAACAAGGGCGACGTGCTGGCCACGGCCGCGGCCTCGGTCAGGGTCGTCGCCGGACCCGACGACACTCTGCCGTTCACCGACGTCGATCCCGGCAACTCACTGGTCGCCACGCTGATCGCCCTGCTCGCGGGCCTGTCGTTCCTGGCCGTGGGTGAGACGCGCCGACGTTCGCGCAGGCCGCTGATCATCCCGGGCCGCTGACGACCCGCCCGCGTCGCTGGTCCACCCGCCCGCGCCGCCGCCCCGCGCCGCCGCCCCGCGCCGCCGCCCCGCCCCGTACCGCCCTCCCCCAGATTCCCGTACTGCGGGTAGTACGCGACGACGCGTCGCCAGGAAGCGCGTTCGGGCGGCGAGGTCACGCTCGGTGGGGTACTGACACGTCCGCCTCCGGCCAGTAACGCCCGCACGGCGGGCGCTACGCCGGATCTCGTTGGCCAATACCCGCAGGGCGGGAATTTGGCGGTGGAGGGCGCGGTCGCGAACGTCCTTCGTAAGCGACAGGTAATCGAGCGGAACCATCATGCTGTCGATGGATCGATTCAGATTTGGCCGCTCGATTCGGGCGCTCCGGCAGCGTCGCGGCTGGCGACAGGTTGACCTCGCGGAGCGGAGCGGCCTCGCGCGGAGCGTGATCGGTCGGGTCGAGCTGGGCCAGATCGGACGCATGGCGTACGACGACCTCGCCGCCGCGGCGGCGGCACTCGATGGTCAACTCACGCTCGATTTCCGCTGGCGGGGCGAGGCCCTGGAACGGCTCGTCGACGAGGAGCACGCCGCAGTCGTCGACCAGCTGGTCGAGCTGTACCGCGCGGCTCGCTGGGAAGTCGCGGTCGAAGTCTCGTTCTCGATCTACGGCGAGCGCGGCTCGATCGACGTGTTCGCCTGGCACCCGGCTGTGATGGTTGTGGCCGTGAACGAGGTCAAGGCCACGGTGCCGGAGGCGGGTGGGACGGTGTTCGGGGTCGATCGGAAGTCTCGCTTGGCACCGGAGATCGCCCAGGAGCGCGGTTGGGCGTGCCGGGCAGTGTCTCGGTTTCTGGTCGTTCGAGACGGCTCCACGGCACGGCGACGGATCGATGAGCACGATGGAGTCTTCAGGACGGCGTTCCCGATCGCGGGTCGCGAGAGCCTCGAGTGGATCCGGAACCCGACGCTGCGGCCGGTGAGCGGCCTGATCTTCCTCCCAGATTCCCGTGCTGCGGGGAGTACGCGACGGCGCGTCGCCAGGAAGCGCGTTCGGGTGGTGAGGCCACGCACCGTGGGGGACTGAGGCGTCCGCGTCCTGTCCGTAACGCCCGCACGGCGGGCGTTTGGCCGGATCTCGTTGGCCAATACCCGCAGGGCGGGAATTCTGGCGGTGGACGGCGCGGTGGCTGTGGACGGCGCGATGGCGGTGGAGGCGCGGTGGCTGTGGACGGCGCGGTGGCGGTGGACGGCGCGGTGGCGGTGGATGCGCACCGGGCGTCGTGCGTGGGGGCGCGCCGGGCGTCGTGCGTGGGGGCGTGGGCCAGAGCCGTGGGTCGTGCGACCGCGGTGCCCGGGCGCGAGCCGGGGCGCCCGGGCCGGGGCCCGCGCGCGGGGCGCGCCGGGCAACTCACACGTCCGCTGCCACCCAACCGCAACCACCACGGGGCGATGGCGACGACGCTCCATCTCGGGACGGCCGATCGTGCGGGGTAGAATGCGGCGGATGCCTGCACGCCCCCTCGTCGTTCAGAAGTTCGGCGGCTCCAGCCTCGCCGACGCGGATCGGATCCGGCGCGTCGCGCGGCGGATCGCGCGGGAGCGCGCTGCCGGCGCCGACCTCGTCGTCGTCGTGTCCGCGATGGGCGACACGACGGACGAGCTCCTCAGCCTGGCCGCCGCCATCACGGACACGCCGGACGAGCGCGAGCTCGACATGCTCCTCGCGACCGGCGAGCACCAGAGCGCCACGCTCGTGTCGATGGCCCTCCACGCCCAGGGCGTTGCCGCGATCAGCCTGAGCGGGCCGCAGGCCGGCATCACGACGGACAGCCGCCACGGCAAGGCCCGCATCTCCAGCATCGAACCGGGGCGGATCCGGCGGGAGATCGAGGCCGGCAAGGTCGTGATCGTCGCCGGGTTCCAGGGGCGGACATCCACGGCTCGAACCGGCGACGAGGGCGCGGCCGACGCGAACTCCGACGACATCACGACGCTCGGTCGCGGCGGATCCGACACGACGGCGATCGCGCTCGCGGCGCGGCTCGGGGCGGATCGTTGCCAGGTCTTCACCGACGTCCGCGGCATCTACTCCGCCGACCCGCGGCTCGTCCCGACGGCCCGCCAGCTCGAGGTCATCGGCTACGAGGAGATGCTCGAGCTCGCCCACCAAGGCGCCCAGGTCATGCAGACGCGGGCGGTCGAGCTCGGCTGGGTCAACGGCGTCGTCATCGAGGTCCTCAGCTCGTTCGAGGACGCCCCCGGCACGCTCATCAAGGAGGATCCGTTCGTGGAGCAGCGGAACAAGGTTCGCGGGCTGGCCCACGACCGCAATGTCGCCAAGATCACGCTCGTCGAGGTCCCGGACAAGCCGGGCGTCGCGGCCAGCGTCTTCCAGCCGCTCGCGGAGGCCGGCATCAACGTCGACATGATCGTCCAGAACATCGGCCACGGCGGGGCGACGGACCTCAGCTTCACGATCCCGCAGGTCGAGCTGGCCAAGACGAAGCGGATCCTCGAGCCGGTCGCCCGCGAGCTCGGTTTCCGCGAAATGACGACCGATTCGTCGGTCGCGAAGATCTCGATCGTCGGCGCGGGCATCCAGAACGCGCCCGGCTACGCCGCGCGGATGTTCGCGGCCCTCGCCGCGGCGGGCGTCAACATCGAGATGATCTCGACCTCGGAGATCCGGATCACCACGATCATCGCGGAAGACGCGCTCGAGACGGCGGTTCGCGCCCTCCACGACGCGTTCCAGCTGGAGCGGCCAGAGACGATCGAAGCCGCCGCCGCCGGCTGATGATCCGGACGCCCCTCATCGCCCGCCTGGAGCTGTTCGACGTCGTCGGTTCGACGAACGATGTCGTCCGCGGCTGGCTGGCAGACGGCACGCCGGAGGTCTGCATCGCGGTAGCCGACGAGCAGTCGGCGGGCCGCGGGCGCGAGGGCCGGGCGTGGACGGCGCCGCCGGGCCGGGCCCTCCTGCTGTCGCTCGGGTTCCGGCCGACCTGGCTCGCCCCAGAGCACGTCTGGCGGCTGGCGGCGTTGACGAGCCTCGCGATGGCCGACGCGGCGGAGCAGGTCGCGGGGCTCGCGCCCGGCACGATCCGCCTCAAGTGGCCGAACGACCTCGTGGTCGAGAACGAGGGCGCCGTCCGCAAGCTGGCCGGGGTCCTCGGCGAGACCGACGGGCTCGGGACGGACGATCCGCGGGCGGTCGTCGGGATCGGGATCAACGCGGATTGGCCGGCCGGCGAGTTCCCGGCGGACCTCGCGGACGGGATGACGTCGTTGCGTGACGTGTCGCCGAGGAGCCGGATCGACACGATGGTGCTGCTCCACGAATTCACGGGCGCGCTCGAGACGATGGGGGAGCGGCTCCGAGGCGGCACGTTCGATGCCGAAGCATGGACCGGCCGGCAACTGACGAACGGACGGCTGGTCCGGCTGATCGGTCACGACGGCCGCGAGGAGATCGTTCGCGCCCTCGAGGTGGATGCCGCGACCGGCGCGCTGATCGTCGAGGGCCCTTCCGGCGACGGAGATCCGGGCGTCCGGGCCATCGTCAGCGGCGAGATCCAGCACCTGCGCCTCGCGGGCAGCGTGTAACAGGATGGCTCGACCGGTGTTTGGAAGAACGAGACCGGATGGGGGGACCGGCTCGTCCCGCATCACGCACCTCGATCGCGACCGCTCACTGGTCGAGGACGCGCGCGCGGACCCGTCGCGCTTCGATGCGCTCTATCGCAGGTACCTGGCCCAGGTGTACAGCTACGCGTTCTACGAGCTCGGCGATCATCACGAAGCCGAGGACGCAACCGAGCGAACCTTCCTCGCCGCGCTGGCGAACCTCGATCGGTTCGAGAATCGCGCCCGGCCCGCAGACGGCGAGGGCGCCTCGACGTTCCGCGTCTGGCTCTTCCGCATCGCCCGCAACATCGTCGCGAACCAGCGGCGCGGTCGCCGGCGCCACCCCGAGGCCCCGATCGAGGCCGCCGCGCTCGTCGCCGACCCGCTCGACGTCGAGGGCACCGCGACCATTCACGATGAGGCCGCCGCCGCGTGGCGGGCGGTCGGCCGGCTGCCCGCGGACCGCCGCCGCGCCGTCGTCCTCCGCTTCGTCGACGAGATGTCGACCGCCGAGATCGCCGGCGTCCTGGGGCGCTCGGAGGGCGCCGTCCGGGTCCTCATCCATCGGGCGCTGCGAACCGTTGCACGCGACCTCGGTCGCGGCGGCGCGGGTCGATGACCGCCTTCGAACGTGACGCCAGCGAGGTCGAGGCGCTCCTGACCGATCGGTACCTGGAGAGCGTCCTGGCCCGCGCGGGAGCCGATTTCGGGCCCGCCGATGCGGAGCTCGCACCCGAGCTTCGCCGGGCCTCGGACCGGCTCCGCCGCGATCTCGTCCGCGTCCACCCGTCATTCCGCTTCGAGGAGCGTCTCGCTGTGCGCCTGGCGGAGGCTGCGGCCGCGCTCCGGATGCCGGCCGTGGTCGGCGCCGAGGGACGTCCCATCCCGTTCGTCGCGCGAGCCATCGGGGGCGACGACGATTTCGACCCGCTCGCCCTCGACGACCCGACAGACGAACGGCGCGAGCTGCCGCGGCCCCTTCTGATCGGCGGCGCACTCACCTCCGCCGCGATCTCGCTGGCGGGGGCCGCCTTCGTCGCCTGGCGCCTGTCGCACCCGGGCCGCGCCGGGAGCCCGATGGTCCGCGCCGCTCGAGCCGCCCGCGCAGCGCGCGCGCTGCGGGACGCTCGCCTGTCCGCGGTCCAGATTGGGCGGCTTCCCTGATGCCCATCAAGCTTCCCTCCTTCCGCCCGCGCCGCGACGCATATCCGCCGGATCTCTGGACGAAGTGCCCTTCGTGCGAGGAGATGCTGTTCAACAAGCAGCTCGACAAGGTCCAGCGGGTCTGCCCCAATTGCGGCCACCACTTCCGCCTGTCGGCCGACGCCCGGCTGGCGCTCCTCCTCGACCACGGGAGCTTCGTCGAGCGCGATTCCGGCCTCCAGTCCGTCGATCCGCTCGGATTCGTCGACCAGAAGCCATATCCGGACCGGATCGCGGCGGCCCAGCTCGCGACGGGGATGCGCGATGCGGCGGTCTGGGGAACCGGCACCATCGACGGCCGGCCCCTCGTGATCTGCGTGATGGACTTCGGGTTCATGGGCGGCTCGATGGGCGCCGTCGTCGGCGAGAAGGTGACGCGAGCGGCGGAGTACGCGCTCGACCAGCGCCTGCCGCTGATCATTGTGTCGGCATCGGGCGGGGCGCGGATGCAGGAAGGGACGCTCGCGTTGATGCAGCTCGTCAAGAGCGTCGCGGCCCTCGAACGGCTCCGTGTCGCCGGCGTCCCGTTCATCAGCGTGCTCTCCGACCCGACGACGGGCGGCGTCTTCGCCTCGTTCGCCGTGCTCGGCGACATCAACCTTGCGGAGCCGAATGCCCTCATCGGGTTTGCCGGCGCGCGCGTCTCCGCGGGCACGATCGCCCAGGAGCTGCCGGTCGGATTCCAGCGCTCGGAGTTCCTGTTCGATCACGGCTTCCTCGATCGCGTCGTCCACCGAACCGCGCTCCGCGCGGAGATCTCGCTCCTGCTCACGTACCTCCGGCCGGCCGGCCGCGAGGGCCCTCAGGAAGAGCCGGAGCAAATCGGGGTGCCCGCCTTCCGGCCGTTCTCGTTCCTGTCGAATCTCGCCGAGCGGGTGATGCCGAGCGAGCCGGCGTCGGAGGCGTCGAACGGGACGGCCCACCGGGAGATCGGCGCAGCGGCTGCGCGTCCGATCGCGCCGCCCGCCGCGCCGGCCACGCCGCCACCGCCGGTGCGCGTCGAGGCCACCGAACCGCTCCCCGTGATGCAGCCACCGGCCGAACCCGTCCCGTCCCGCGTCGACGGCCACGACGACGAGATCCGCAATGGTTGACCGATTCCTCGGGCGCGGTCGAGAGCGCGCGCCGGACGCTTCGGTGGCGGCGGCCGCCACGGTCGCGACGCTCGACGATCCCCGAACCGCGGTCTGGAGCCGTGTCCAGCAGGCCAGGAACCTGCACCGGCCCAGGACCCTCGAACTTGTCCGTGCGATGGCGGAGAACTTTGTCGAGATCCACGGCGATCGACTCTTCGGCGACGACAACGCCGTCGTCGCCGGCTTCGCCACGATCGACGGCCGGCGGGTCGTCGTCGTCGGCCAGCAGAAGGGTGCCGACACCGAGGAGAACATCCGGCGCAACTTCGGCATGCCGCACCCAGAGGGCTACCGCAAGTCGATGCGGGTGATGGAGCTCGCCGAGCGGTTCGGGCTGCCGATCGTCACGCTCGTCGACGTCCCGGGTGCCCACCCCGGAGCGGAATCGGAGGAGCGCGGCATCGCCGAGGCGATCGCGCGCTCCATCGGCCTGATGAGCCGCCTCCGGACGCCGATCGTCACCGTCATCACCGGCGAGGGTGGTTCGGGCGGCGCCCTCGCGATCGCCGTCGCCGACGTCGTGATCGCGCTCGAGAACGCGGTCTACTCGGTCATCAGCCCGGAGGGCTGCGCGTCGATCCTGTGGCGAACCGCGGACGAGGCGGCGACCGCGGCCGTCGCGATGCGGATGACGGCGGCGGAGCAGCAGGCCCTCGGTGTCGTCGACATCGTCGTCACCGAGCCCGGCGAGGGCGCCCACACCGACCATGCCGAGACCGCCCGCCGGCTGAAGGCCGTGATCGTCGCCCAGCTCGACCACCTGTCGCGGATCCCGATCGACGACCTCGTCGAGGCACGCTACCGCCGGTTCCGGGCGTTCGGCCCCTACACCGAGGTGACCGAGGTTCCGGCTCCTCCGGTCGAGCGTCTCGGGCTCGCCGATCGGCTGCGCAACCTGTTCGATCCCGGCCGCTGGCCGGCGGGCACGGGCCGCGACGAACCGCCCGCTCGGGATGAGGTCTGACGATGCCAGACGACCGAGCGCACGGCCGGCCGCACGACGAGCGGAGCGAGGACGAGCGGGCCGCCGACCACGCCGCGATCGACCACCTGGCCGATGAGCTGTTGCCGGCGCTCGCCGCCAAGCTGTCGGCGACGGGGCTCGGCGAGATCGAGGTCCGCGAGGGCGCCTGGAAGATCCGCGTCCGGCGGCCGGCCGGCGACGGCACGAAGCCGTCGAGGCGAAACGCGGACAGGGCGTCGCGGACCCAGCCCGGTCACGCCGGGCACGGTCACACGCCCGCCGGGTTCGAGGGCCATCGATCGGGGCGGGAAGGTCGCGGTCCGGTCGCCCACTCGTCGAACGGGTCGGCGCCATCGACGCTCCCGCCCATCGGTCCCGATGGCGACGGCGCGGCAGAGCCCGGCCAGCGCGCGGACCGTCGGGCGGTTGCGACGTCGCCGGCGGTCGGCGTCTACCAGCCGAGGACGGAGGTCCGGCCCGGGATGAAGGTCCGCTCCGGTGATCGGCTCGGCGCCGTCGACATGCTCGGGGTTGCCCAGGAGGTCGTCGCGCCGGCCGACGGCCTGGTCGGCGCCAGCCTCGTCGAGGCCGGGCAGGCTGTCGAATACGGCCAGGAGCTCGTCCTGATCGAGCTGTCCGGGGACGATTGACCGTGTTCCGCAAGATCCTCATTGCCAACCGCGGGGAGATCGCCCTCCGAATCCTGCGGGCGTGCCGGACCCTCGGCGTCGAGGCCGTCGTTGCGTACAGCGAAGCGGACCGCGAATCGCTCCCGGTCCAGCTAGCGGACGAGGCGATCTGCGTCGGCCCCGCCGATGCGAAGCGGTCCTACCTGTCGCCGTCGGCGATGATCAGTGCCGCGATCGTGACCGGCTGCGATGCGATCCATCCCGGCTACGGGTTCCTTTCCGAGGACGAGGGGTTCGCCGAGGTCGTCCGCGCGCACGATCTCGTGTTCATCGGGCCGCCGGCGACCGTCCTCGAGCGGTTCGCGTCGAAGGAGGCGACCAGGCGATTGCTCGGGTCGCACGGGCTGCCGACGATCCCGGGCTCCAACGGGATTTTGCGCGACGACGCGCATGCCCTCGCGGAGGGCGAGCGACTCGGCTACCCGGTGCTGATCAAACCGGCGGCGGGCGGCGGTGGCAAGGGCATGCGGATGGTTCGGACACCGCGCGAGCTGGAGGCGTCGCTCAACGTCTGCCGCTCCGAGGCGCGGGCGGCCTTCGGCGACGATTCGCTCTACCTCGAGCGGTGGCTCGACGAGAGCCGGCACGTCGAGGTCCAGGTCGTCGTCGATCGCTTCGGTCACGGGGTTCACATGGGCGAGCGCGACTGCTCCGTCCAGCGCCGGCACCAGAAGATCCTCGAGGAGGGGCCGACGCCCGCCCTGTCGGAGGCGGCCCGCACCGATCTCTGCACGCGCGCGATCCGGGCGGTGGTGGCGGCCGGCTACGAGAACATGGGGACGCTCGAGTTCCTCGTCGATGGCGCCGGCAACTACTACTTCATCGAGATCAACTGCCGGATCCAGGTCGAGCACCCGGTGACCGAGGTCCTGTCCGGGATCGACCTCGTGGCGACGCAGATCCGGGTCGCCGCCGGCGAGCCGCTCGGCTTCAGCCAGACCGACATCGTGCTTCGTGGCCACGCGATCGAGTTCCGGATCAACGCCGAGGATCCGGAACACGACTTCCGGCCGAGCGCGGGTGTCGTCGAGCGCTACATGCCGCCCGGCGGGCCCGGGGTCCGGATGGATTCCCACTTGTACGCGGGCTACGAGGTGCCCCCCTTCTACGACTCGCTGCTCGGCAAGCTGATCGTCTGGGGGGCGACGCGCGAGGCCGCGATCGCGCGATCCGCGGTGGCCCTGGACGAACTGCTGATCGAAGGGATCGTGACGAACATCGCCATCCACAAGGCGCTGCTCTCGTCCGAGGCCTTCCTCACCGGCAACATGACGACCAACCTCCTCGACCGGGTCGGGGGCGCCGCGTTCCTGGCCGCGGCGGCGCGAGCGTGACAAGCGCCCAGGCCGCGGGCGCGCGACGGCCGGTGCCCGGCGCGTGGTCCGCGGGCGCGCGACCGCCTGTGCCCGGCGCCCGGTCCGCCAGCCAGCGCGCGCGACCGCCTGTGCCCGGCGCCTGGTCCGCCAGGAGCGCGGGCGCCAGGCGCCTGCGCCTGGTCCGCCAAGAGGACCAACGGGCGAACGAGGGGTCCGATTCGGGCCCTTCAAGGGTGCTCAGCCGCCACTTGGTCCCCCAGCCGGACCATAGGGCGGGGGAGTGGCCCGATTCGGGCCCTTCAAGGGTGCTCAGCCGCCAGTTGGTCCCCCAGCCGGACCATAGGGCTCGGGAGTGGCCCGATTCGGGCCGCGGGCACGATCTCGTTCGCCACTTGGTCCCCCAGCCGGACCGCGGACGGCCGAGGACGCGCGATCCTGCCCGGGACCACGCACCGGGGTGCCTCCCTGGAACACGCGGCGTTCCAAGGGCCGTGGGCGTCCCGCCCGACCCTCGCGCGTGCGTACCTGCAATCACCTCGACGCGTGGACCCCGCCCACGGGGCCACACTGCAGCGATGACCTGGAGTTGCCTGTGACCGAAGCCACCACCGCGCCACGGCTCGAGACGATCCACTCGGTTCGCGAGATCGAGCAGCTGATCCCGCATCGCTGGCCGATGCTGCTGGTCGATCGCATCGTCGAGTACGACCCGGATGCCAAGCGGATCGTCGGCATCAAGGGGGTCGCCGCGACCGAGTGGTTCTTCCAGGGCCACTTCCCGGGCCTGCCGATCATGCCGGGCGTGTTCCAGGTGGAGGCGCTGGCCCAGACGATGGCCGTCTACGTCGCCAAGCAGCCCGGCTTCGGGGACAGGATCGGGCTGTTCGCCGGCATCGACGACTGCCGGTTCAAGAGGATCGTCGTGCCGGGCGACGTCCTCCGCCTCGAGGTCACGATGGAGAAGCTGGGCGCCCGGTTCGGGCGCGGGCGATGCGTGGCGAGCGTCGATGGCGAGGTCGCCTGCGAGGCAACGCTCAGCTTCCTCATCCCGAGCGCCGACGTGCTCCGATGACCGCCCGCGTCGCGATCCTGTCGGACATCCACGGCAATGCCGGCGCCCTCGACGAGGTGAGGAAGGCCATCCGCAAGGAGAAGCCCGACGCCGTGCTGATCGCGGGCGACATTGTCCTGAACGGGCCCGAGCCTTCGGCCGCGGTCGACGGCGTGCGCGAGCTCGAGGCCGACGGCGCGATCGTCATCCAGGGCAACACCGACGTCGCCGTCGCGGACTTCGACTACTCCGCGGCGTTCCCGTGGCTGACCGACGGCGTTCCGGACACGTACCGGGCGGCGGCCGAGTGGGCCCACGACGAGCTCGGCGACGACCGGCTCTCGTGGCTCCGGCGGCTCGCATCCGAGCGGCGGCTCCAGCTCGAGGACACGATGTTCCTCGTCTGCCACGCGTCGCCCGGCAGCCAGACGCAGGGCTTCGACCAGGCCCTGGACCCGTCGGTCATCCTCGAGCGCGCGTCGCGGACCGATGCCCGGGTGATCTGCTGCGGGCACACCCACCAGCCGGAGGTTCGCGACCTCGGCTGGAAGATGATCGTCAACGACGGCTCCGCCGGTTACGTGTTCGACGGCGACCCGACCGCCTCGTGGGCGCTCGTGGCGGTCGACGGGGCCGAGGTGACGGCCGAGATCCGGCGAACGGCATTCGACACGATGACCGTCTCGAACGCGATCTCGGCGCGCGGGCTGCCGGGCGACGTCTACCGCGCGGCCACCGTCCGGACGGGGAAGCTCGTCCGATGACGCGCGGCACCTGGCCCGCGGAACCGCGGCGCGTCGTCGTGACCGGGATGGGCATGGTCACCGCGCTCGGCAACGACGTCGCCTCGACCTGGTCGGGCCTGGTCGCCGGCCGATCCGGGATCGCGGGGATCACCGCCTTCGATCCCTCGCGTCTGACCGCGCGCAACGCGGCCGAGGTCAAGGACTTCGACGCGAGCCACATCCTCGACAAGAAGGAGGTCCGGCGGACCGATCGCTACATCCAGTTCGGCCTCGTGGCGTCGCGCCAGGCGATGGACGAGGCCGGCCTGCCGGAGCGCCTCGAGGGCGAGGAGGCCGAGCGGACCGGCGTGATCCTCGGGACCGGGTTGGGCGGCGTCGGGACGCTCGTCGACGGCATCTCGATCAACGCGCTCCGCGGTCCCGACCGGATCAGCCCGTTCTTCATCCCGATGGGCATCCCGAACGTCGGCGCCGGACAGGTCGCGATCAGCTTCGGTATGACCGGTCCAAACTTCACGACCGTGTCGGCCTGCGCGACCGGCGGCCACGCGATCGGCGAGGCGTCCGAGACGATCCGCCGCGGTGACGCGGACGTCATGATCGCCGGCGGCACGGAGGCGGGCATCTTCGAGCCGCTGGTCGGGGGCTTCGCGGCGATGCGGGCCCTCTCGACGCGGAACGACGACCCGGAGCGAGCGTCGCGACCGTTCGACAAGGCTCGCGACGGCTTCGTCCCGGGCGAGGGAGCCGGCGCCCTGGTCCTCGAGGAGCTCGATCACGCCCGGGCGCGCGGGGCCACGATCCTCGCCGAGCTCGTCAGCTACGGAGCCACCGCCGACGCGTCGCACATCACGCTGCCGGCGCCCGGCGGCATCGGGGCCGTGCGCGCGGCCCGGCGCGCACTCGAGAAGGCCGGGATGTCGGCCGACGAGATCGACCACGTCAACGCCCACGCGACCTCGACGCCGGAGGGCGACAAGGCGGAGCTCCAGTCGATCAAGACGATCTTCGGCGACCGTGCCGGCGAGATCCCGATCACGTCGAACAAGTCGATGCTCGGACACACGCTCGGCGCCGCTGGTGCGATCGAGGCGATCGTGACGGTCCAGTCGATCCGCGAGTCCTGCGTACCGCCGACGATCAACCTCGACGATCCCGACGACGAGGGCGAGGGCCTGAACCTCACCCCGAACACGGCCCAGGCCCACGACATCCGGATCGCGATGTCGAACTCGTTCGGCTTCGGAGGCCAGAACACGACGCTCATCCTGCGGCGGTGGGAGGGATGAGCGACGAGGTGGAGCGCCAGGTCGAGGCGGAGCTCGAGGTGCTCCCGGCCGATCCGGTCGAGCCCGACCTGCAGCCGGCCGATCCCGCCGCCGGACCGACCGCCGAAGTGGCCGACGCAGCCTTCGACCCGCCACCTGTCCCGGCAGACACCGGCGACGCGTCCCTGCTCGCGCTCATCGACCGGCTCGGCGCCATGCTGGAGCGCAGCGACCTCTCGGAGCTCGAGGTCGAGGTCGGCGGCACCGCGCTCGTCCTGCGCAAGCCCGCGGCCATTGCCCAGCCCGCGACGGTCGCGACTGGGGCGGCCGGGGCGACCGGGGCGGTCGGCGAGCCCGGTTCGGCGGCGACGGGGCAGGCCGGTGGGGGACCTGCAGAACCGGCTGCTGCTCCATCCCGCCCCAGCATCAAGGCCCCGCTGACCGGGATCTGGTACGGCTCGCCCGCGCCGGGCTCGGCACCGTTCGTCGAGGTCGGTCGCGAGGTCGCCGTCGGCCAGGTCGTCGGGCTCATCGAGGCGATGAAGCTCTTCAACGAGATCAAATCCGAACTTGCCGGACGCGTCGTCCGAGTCGTGCCGGAGAGCGGCGCGCTCGTCAAGGCGAAGCAGCCGCTCATCGAGGTGGACCCGCTGTGAAAGACGTCGTTCTCCGTGCTCACGTCACCGGCTGGGGGCGGTACGCCCCGGCCCAGGTCCTCACGAACGCCGACCTCGAACGGTTGGTCGACACGTCCGACGAATGGATCCGGTCCAGGACGGGGATCCGCGAACGCCGCGTCGCGGCCGCCCACGAGACGACAGCGTCGATGGCCGCCGTTGCCGGCCTGCGGGCGATCCGGACGGCCGGCATCGAACCCGAAGACATCGATCTCATCCTGCTCGGGACCCTCACGCCCGACTACTGGATGCCCTCGACCGCGGCCCTCGTCAAGGAGGCGATCGGGAACACGAAGGCGGCCGCGTTCGACGTCGCGGCGGCGTGCTCCGGCTTCGTCTATGCCTTCGCGACCGCCCAGGCGTACATCGTCGCCGGCCTGGCCAAGCACGTCCTCGTGATCGGCGCGGAGCTGCTCACCCGCTTCCTCGACTACACCGACAGGAGCACCTGCATCCTGTTCGGCGATGGGGCCGGGGCCGTCGTCCTCTCGGCGAGCGAGGAGCCCGGCGGTGCGCTCGGCGTCGAGATGACGACCGAACCGCGCGGCGCGTACATGATCTGGCTTCCGTCCGGCGGTTCGAAGGCCCCGTCGTCGGCGGAGACGATCGCCCGCGGCGAGCACTACATCCGGATGGAGGGCAAGGAGACCTACCGGTTCGCGACGAGGACGCTTGCCTCGACGGCGCTCGAGTCGATCCGGCGATCCGGTCTCCAGCCGTCGGACATCGACCTGTTCATCCCGCACCAGGCGAACATCCGGATCATCGAAGCCGTCGCCAAGGGCCTGGACCTGCCGATGGACAAGATGTTCGTCAACCTCGACAAGTACGGCAACACGTCCGCTGCGTCCGTGCCGATCGCGCTCGCCGAGGCGGTCAACGAGGGTCACGTCAAGGTCGGCGATAACGTCGTGATCGTCGCCTTCGGGGCGGGCTTCACGAGCGGCGCGGTGACGATCAACTGGACCGCCGACCCGGCCCGCGGCATCGCCGGCGACGCGGCAGTCCGGCCGGAGGACGTCACGATCCGGTTGCCGGTCGACTGGGACTCGGTCGACCCGATCCCGGACGCCCTTGCCGAGATCATGGCTCGGCCCGGCACGGTCGACGTGCCGCTCGACGACGTCGTCCCCGGCGAGCCGGACCACGCCCGCCAGCCGGTCGGCTGAGGGAGAGGCACCCGGGAGTCGGCGTCAAGGAGGGACCGATGATCGACTTGAGCGGCAAGAGTGCCGTCGTGACCGGCGGCTCGCGCGGGATCGGGCGGGCGATCGTGCTCAGGCTGGCTGCCCAGGGCGCCGACGTCGCGTTCAGCTACCGTGGCAACGAGGCCGCGGCGAAGGACACCGCGGCGGCGATCGAGGCGCTGGGCCGGAAGGCGCTCCCCGTCCAGGCCGACGTCACCGACCCCGAGGCCGCCGATGCCTTCGTCAAGGCCGCGGTCGAGGCGTTCGGCAAGGTCGACATCCTCGTCAACAACGCCGGGATCACCCGCGACGATCTCATCATGCGGATGAGCGTCGACGCGTTCCGGGAAGTCCTCGAGACGAACCTGTTCGGAGCGTTCTACGCGATCAAGGCCGTTTCGCGACCGATGCTCAAGGCGAAGGGCGGCCGGATCATCAACATCACCTCGGTCTCCGGTCAGGCCGGCCAGATGGGCCAGGCGAACTACTCGTCGGCCAAGGCGGGGCTGATCGGCCTGACGAAGGCGACAGCCCGAGAGCTGGCATCGCGAGGGATCACCTGCAACGCGGTCGCCCCCGGCTTCGTCCTGACGGAGCTCACGCAGGACCTGCCGGAAGCGCTCCAGGCCGAGATCACGTCGCGGACGCCGCTGGGGCGGTTCGCGACGACCGACGAGGTCGCCTATGCCGTCGCGTTCCTCGCCTCCGACGAGGCGGCGTTCATCACCGGCCAGGTGCTGGCGGTCGATGGCGGCCTGGTGATGATGTAGGTCGGCGGCGCGCGACGGCCCACGCGCCACGCACGCGCGAGGCGAGACTCCGGGTCAACAGGACGAGGGTGTGGCAGGGCTCCGCCGAGTCGGAGGCCCGTGTGACGGCCAATTCGAGACCCGGAGTCGCGGATCGGGGGTGACCGGGGGTGATCGGCGGTGATCGGCGTGCGAATCTGTGCGCACGACGCCGTCCTGTTGACTCCCCGAGTACCCGACGGACCCGCACGGACCCCGCACGGAGGCCGCGGCGCGCGCGCGGCCCTGCGGCCCGCGGCCCCGCGCCCGCGGCCCCGCGCGGGCGCAGACCGTCGAGCCCGCGGCGCCGTTCGACTAGACTCCGCCGGATGTGATTAGCAGATTCCTGCGACGGCGGCCAGGCTGGAGCCAGCCGCCGCGCTCGCCGGCACTCGCGGCGGTCCTGTCCTTCGTCTGGCCCGGCCTCGGCCAGTGGTATGCCGGCCGGCCGCGCGACGCGGTGGTGTTCGCGATCCCGATCGGGGCCGTGATCCTGCTGCTCCTTGCCTGGCTCGCGGGCGGAATCGAACGCGCTGTCCTCGATCTCCTGATCCCGGCGGCCGCGCTCGCGTTCATCCTCGTCGTCCTCGCCGAGGGCGCCTGGCGGATCGCGTCGCTCATCCACGCGGCCTGGCTCGTGGGCGGCCGCCCCGTGTTCCGCCACCCGCCGGTCGGTGGCGCCGTCGCCGTCCTGACGCTGCTCGTGGTGGTCAGCCATCTCTGGGCCGCAGCCGTGGCCTGGTCGCTCTTCGAAGCGAGCGGTCGCGTCTTCGACGCCCCGGTCGCCGCCCTGCCGACCCCGATCCCGGCCGCCTCCGGCTCCTCGCTCCCGAGCTTCGGGCCCCCTCCGTCTCCCCAGCCGACGCAGGCACCCAGCCGGCGAATCAACATCCTGGTCACCGGCATCGACTCGTCCGCGATCCGCAACCACGCCCTGACCGACACGCTCATCGTGGTCAGCGTCGATCCGGACACCGGCGCCGTGTCGATGGTCAGCTTTCCGCGCGACATCGCCCGGTTCACGCTGTCGAACGGCAAGGTCTTCACGGGCAAGATCAACTCGCTCATGCAGGAAGCGGACAAGGACCCCGCCGTGTACCCGGACGGCGGCCTGCCGACGCTGATCCGCGAGCTCAGCTTCCTGCTCGGCGTGCCGATCCAGTACTACGCGGCCGTCGACCTGGAGGGGTTCGCCCAGCTGATCGACGCCGTCGGCGGTGTCACGATCGACAACCCGAGGGCGATCAACGACCCGACCTACGGTGGCTGGACTGACGGCCGGATCGGGTTCCACCTGTCGGCCGGCGTCCATCGCCTGAACGGCGAGACGGCCCTCGCCTACGCCCGATCGCGGATGGGCCCCGGTGACAGCGACTTCACCCGCGCGCGTCGCCAGCAGCAGCTGCTCGTCGCCCTTCGCGACCGCCTGACCGACCCGGGACTGCTCCCCAGGATGTCGTCGATCATCGACGCCGGGTCGCGGACAGTCAGGACGAACTTCCCGAAGGACCGGCTCGGGGAGATGCTGACGATCTCGCAATCGGTCCAGGCCGACGATGCGATCCGGAGGGTGGTCCTGGGACCGCCCTACGCGAAGAATCCGCCGGCCGGCACGCCCGGCGGATACCAGCTCATCCTCGACATGGATCGGCTGGCGAAGCTGTCGATCGAGCTGTTCGGGACCGACAGCCGCTATGCCTCGGCGACGCCGTGACCCGCCACGGATGCGAGGGCCACCGCGGCATGGGACCTTCGTCAGGGAGGTTGTGTGCGGTTATGAGTGGTAGGGTCCCCGCGTGGATCGGACCGTCCCCGCGCCCCGGCTTCGATCTCCGCGTCTGATCGCGGCGATCGCCATCGCCATCATCCTCGTCATCGGGGTCGTCGCGACCGCCCTGTATCTCGGTCGTTCGCAGGCCCCCATCGTGGCCGAGGCCTCGCCGACACCGTCGCAGACGCTCGCGCCGACGCCGGCTCCCACCCCGACACCGACGGCCTCACCGACCGTGACGCCGGGGCCGTCGGCGAGCCCCTCGCCCATCGGTCCCGACCCGCTCCTGGGCACGGACGGGCGCCTGACCGTCCTGCTCCTGGGCTCCGACTACCGGCCCAGCAATACCGGCAACCGGACCGACGTGATCATGGTCGTCTCGCTCGATCCGACGACGGGGAACGTTGCCGCGGCGAGCATCCCGCGCGATACGGCCGGCTTCCCGACATCGGCGACCCAGACGTACGGGGCCAAGGTCAACGGGCTCTACCAGTCGCTGATCAGCCGGATGGGACAGACGAAGGCAGCCAGGGAGATGAAGCGCATCGTGGGCGCCGGCATCGGCGTCGAGATCGACTCGTACGCGTTCGTCGGCTTCAACGGCGTCCGCGACCTCGTCAACAGCGTCGGCGGCGTGGACGTCGTCCTCGCCAAGGCCGTCAGCGACCCCTACTACTGGGTCACCTCGAGGAATCGCGGCGTGTATTTCCCGGCCGGCCGGAACCACCTGACCGGCGATCGCGCGCTGATCTTCGCCCGGACGCGGAAGGGTGACAACGACTTCGAGCGTGCCCGTCGCCAGCAGCTCCTTGTCGCGGGCGCGGTCGACGCTGTCCGCAAGCGGGGACTCCAGAACCTCCCGAAGCTCATCGGGGCCGCCAGGCGCAGCGTGACGACGGACCTGCCGCTCGCATCGGCGGAGACGCTCTTCGAGATGGTCAGCAAGGCCAAGGTCGCCGACGCGACCAAGGTCGTCTTCGGTCCGACGAAATGGGCGACCGGCAGTGCGGGCACGTCGTTCAAGCTGAAGCTCAAGGAGGTCCGCGCCTGGACCGCCGAGTGGATGGCGCCGGTGACCGCGGTCACTCCGCCGTCGCCGTCACCGACGCCACTCCCCGCGCCCGCCGCCGCCACCGATGCACGTGCCGGGCAATCGGCCCAGCTAGCTAGCGGGTGACGACCACCCGGCCCGAGTTGGCGACGATCAGCGACTTGGCCACGTTCCAAAGGGCCGTGTTGCGCTTGAAGTCGCTCTGATAGATCGGGTTCTGCCACGTGTAGAAGGCGATGCCCGCGGCGCCGAGGTACGTGAACCCGTCACTGACCTGGCGGCGCAGCTCGGCTGCCGTGGGACTACGCTGGCCGAGCTTGCTGTAGGCGTGGCCCTGGACCATCAGCCAGATCGGCGTGCCGGGCGTGTTCTTCGCCACGTACGCCTTGATCTTCGGGAAGTTGGTCGACGCCCCCGCGAGGTAGCCGTGCGTGGTGACCGGATACCAGTCGACCCAGAGGACGTTTGCGACGCCCTTGGCCCAGGGATTGTCCTTCGTCCCGAAGTGCGGCGTGTCGCCGAGCAGGGCGACGACCGGGTGGTTCTTGTCGGCGGCCTTGTACGCGTTGTAGAGCTGGCGCATCTCGGCGAGGGAGATGCCGCTCCACGACGGTTCCTTGACCGACAGGTAGCCGTAGAGCGCCGTGTGGTTCTTGACCTTATTGACCCAGTTCAGGACCTTGTTCGGGGCGACCGTCCCCTTCGCATAGTCGACGGTATCGACGAAGTAGACGAGCACCTTCTGGTGGTGTCTCGCGGCTTCGTCCAGGTACCGGACGACCGGAGCCGGATCCTGCTTCGAGGGGCTGAATGCCTTGACCAGGAGCCCCGGCCGCGGGGAGCCGAGCGTGGAGATGTCCAGCTGCTGGACCTCCCATGCGGCGAACCCGGGTCCGCGGGGGAGAATGCCGGGAGTCGCGGCAGCCGGAATCGGGGAGGCAACGAGTGCGGCCAGGAGCGCCAGGAGGGCGATCCCGGCGAAGCGACGAGGCAGGTGGAGGCGGGGCGGCGTGTGAACGGACATCGCCGCATGATCGCCCGATGTCGTCGTGGGTGGCAATAGCGCGGATGGGTACCCCGCCTGCCGCCAATTGACGGGCGCGGTCACGGAAGGATCGGCATCGCGCGCTCCAGGTACGGGGCAAGTCCTCGCGCGAACGCCGTTGCGATGTGGCCGCCGTTCCGATAGACGAGGAACCGGCCGATCACCACCGGACACGGGTCCGACGGGCAGACCCACGACGTAGGATCGATGAAGGTGGCGCCGTGCTGTTCGGCGACCAGGGCTTCCGTCGCCGCGCGCGCCGGCAGCGTCGCGAACGATGACGGGGTCATGCAGGCGATCATGTCGTCGAGGTGCGCCGAGAGGCAGACCGGCGGGTCGCCCTTCGGGTTCGGTGTGTCACCGATGATGACGATCTCGCGGGACGGAGCCTTCAGCTTGTCGAGCATTCGGCCCAGGGCGGGTCCCCAGATCTCCTCATGCGACTGCGAGATGACGTACTCCGTGTCGCTGACTCTGAGCCGGGCGATCTTCGAGGAGGACACGACGACCATCGCCGGCCGCTCCTCGGCGATGCGATCGAGGACGTGTGCACGCCACTCGTCGCATTCCGTAAATGGACGCTTCTGGCTGGGGCTCCACACGGTCACGTCGGCGGCGGGACATGACCCCTTCGTCAGTGATATCAGGCGCCAGCGACGTTCCAGGGCGATCTGCTCCAGCGCCGGGAACCATTGCGCTGCGTGCGAGTCACCGAACAGCACGACGACGACGGGCGAGTCGACGACGCCATATGCGCACTCGCCGGATACCGCATCGAGAGCGTCGAGATGACAGCCGTCGTGGTAGATCGGCGGCAGGTCCGAGCGCGCCTCGGCGAGCGGCGGGATGAGGTCGGCCGGAACGGGGCCGCCGGCGGTTGGTGGCAGCGTCGGCTCACTCGCCGGCGCGGTCGCCGTGGGCGGCTCACTCCCATCCGCGGACTGGCTCGGCGTGGCGCTCCCGCCGGACGGCCGGGTCGAAGGGAGGACCAGCGCCGGCGTCGGTCCGGCGGCGGCTGCGCTTCCGCCGGGCAGGTGGGGTGACTGGCCGACCGCTACGGCGGACGTCGCGACGATCAGGCTGGCCGCTCCCGCCAGGGCGAGTGAGCGCCCGGTTCGAAGGCCCGTGAGCCGCCCCCGACGGATCGGCTCCTCGACGAAGCGCTGGCTCAGCGCTGCGACCGGCACCGTCGCCGCCGCCAGGGCGAGGCGCGCGAGCAGCGGCAGCTCGTCGCCGGCGACGGCCGCCGGCAGGACGAGCATCGGCCAGTGCCAGAGATAGAGCGAGTACGAGATCCGCCCGAACCATCGCGCGGGAGCAACCGTGAGGAGCCGGGATGGCCCGACGAGGGGCTGCCGCAACCCGGCGACGATGACGAGCGCGGTCCCGACCGTGGGAACGAGGGCGGCGAATCCCGGGAAGGGTGTCTCGACATCGATGATCGCGCCGGCCGCGACGATCATCGCCAATCCGCCCGCGCCCGACGCTGCGGCGAGCCAGCCGGGAATCGTCGCCAGCCGCGCCGCCCCGAGGAAGATCAGCGCGCCGAGGGCCAGCTCCCAGGCACGCGCCGGGAGCAGGAAGAACGCCAGCGGCGCGTTCTCCTGCGTCAAGAACAGAGACAGTGCGAGCGAGGCTGCCCCGGCGATCGCGACGACCACCACGATCGCGCTGATCCTGCGAGCCGGGCCCGCGACGCGGGCGGTGACCAGCAGAAGGGCGGGCCAGAACAGGTAGAACTGCTCCTCGACACCAAGCGACCAGTAGTGGAGGAGCGGCGAGGGGTCGAGATCCGCCTGGAGGTAGTCGGTCGCCTGGACCGCGAACCGGATGTTCCCGATGTACAGCGCCGACGCCGCTCCGTCGAGCCCCACGTCTGGCAGCCGCAGGGGCGGGAGCAGGATCGCCGAGGCGACCACGATGACGAGGATGACGAACACGGCCGCCGGCAACAGCCGGCGGGCACGGCGCGCATAGAACGCCGGCAGCGACACGGTCCCGGTCTCGCTGAGCTCGCGGACGATAAGCCCGGTGATCAGGAAGCCCGAGACGACGAAGAAGACGTCGACCCCGACGAACCCGCCGCCGAACCACGGCAGGCGGGCGTGGTAGATGAGGACGAGGAGGACCGCGACCGCCCGGAGCCCCTCGATGTCGGGGCGAAACGCCGGCTTCTCCGGCCGGGTGTCGTCGGGCGCCAGGCCGCTCATCGCGTGCTCAATCGCACACCGCACCCGGCACGGAAGCGTTGGCCTCGGTGGCCGGAGCGAGCCTGAATGCGTCGCGCCCCTCGTCGGCCGGAACGAGGCAGGCCTGTGCCACGAGCCCATCGAGGACGGCCGACGCCGTGCGGCCGACGATCACCGGACCGGCGTCGATCAGCTGCTGCTCACGGGCAGCCCCGTCGGTGCCTGCCCCGGCCAGGTCCAGCCACGCCTGCGCGGCTGCGGGCGACAGGTGGAGCGGGACGTCGGCCTGCGGCACGATGCGCTCAGGGACGACGCGATAGATCCGCGCCCATTCGCCCTCGATGTCGAAGAACTGCGCGCGCCTGACGCCCGCGAAGAGGCCGCGGTTCAAGGCCGGCACCAGTTCGGCGGGCGTGAGCTCGTGGGGGCCTGCGAGAACGAGATAGCGCGCCGCGCGGTTGCCGAGGGTGCTGGTCCAGGTGGTCCGGCGATAGCCGAAGAGCTTCTGGTCTCTCAGGCCAAGCCACAGGTAGGCGCCCAGCGGCTCCGAGGCCCCATACGGTGAGACCTGGAGTTCGGGGACGGCAGCGGACTTGAAGAGTTCGAGCGCGATGACGTCGCTGTCATGGAAGGTCATGATCACCCTGTTGCCGCTCTTGACCTCCGGTCGCAGCCAGTCGGCAATCTGGCCCGGGAGCACCGAACCGACCGGGATTCCGGTCCGGACCTGGCCGATGACGGCCCCGGCAAGCAGCAGGCCGGCAATCACCGGCCAGACCGCGAGCCTTGCCCTGCGCGACAGCGTTGCGTTCGTTCGGATGGCGTCGCCGGCCCCGGCCGCCGCGACCCCGACTGCGATCGCGGAGAGCACCGCCAGGCCCGCGTAGTTTCGAGCGCTGAGGCCGTTGAGGGTCGCGTAGATCGCCGGCGCCGCGAGGCAGCCCGCCGCAGCGACAAGGAACCGTGCCGGAATCTCTTTGCGCGCGCGCCATGCCACGTAGAGCCACGAACCCGTGACGAGAACCAGCAGGACGAGCCCATACAGATCGATCCGGACGTCTGCCCCCACCTCGCGCCGCTCGATTGTCCCGATCGCGTTCGTCGGAAAGAGGACGCCGGCCTTGCGCCAGACGACGACCCACCACCATCCGGCGACCACCCCGGCGGCGATGACATAGACGGCCCCGAGCCTCGCCAGGACGCGTGACGGGATCATCCCGACCGCTGCGACCGGGAGCGCGACCAGGAGGAGGATCGTCTCCTTGACCAGGATCGTGAACCCGAGGATCGCCCCCGCAGCGGCCCACCGCCGCACCGTCGGTCGACGCATGGCGATCAGGACGGCGACCACGCCTGCCGTCTGTGGCAGATCGATCCGCAGCGTCGGCACGAGCCTCCAGATCAAGGGCATCGCAATGAGGCACAACGTCGTGCCAGCCGCGGCTACCGAGCCTCCGATCAGCCAGGCAAGGCCGATGGCCCCGACGAGGCCCGCGAGCGTCAGGCTCGCGGCGACGATCCTCGCGCCCATCAGCGGATCCGCGGAGAGCTGCGCCCCTGCCGCGAGGACGATGCCGTACACCGGTGACCGCTGAAGGAAGAAGGTCCCTCCCTGCGTGACGGGACCGTCTCCCGCGAACCACGAGAGTCCCACGAACAGATAGTTGGCATCGTCAGGGGCAACCGATGCCCATCCGAACAGCAGGAGGCGCAGGACGCCGACGCTGACGATCGCAAGGCCGAGACCTGCCAACACGAGCAGCGGCCTGCGGCCAGCGACTGGACCGGCGACAGGACCAGCGGCCGAGGCGGCGAGGACGAGAGTCACGGCACCCTGGCGCGGATCGGCTCGTCGGGTGTGCGCGCCTCCTCGAGCGGGACCCGCTGCCCGCCGGTCAGCTGCAGCCACGAGATCGTGCCGACGATCCCGAGCGGAAGTGTGGCCGTGACACGCAGCAGGAGGGCGGCCGCACCGGCCTCGGTCGGGGCGAGGCCCAGGACCCCCAGGAGCAGGACGAGGACGACGTCCGCGGCGCCCAGGCCGAAGGGCAGGGCGCTGATCACTCCGGCCACGATCGACAGCCCGAGCGCGGCCCAGACGCCGAGCAACGGCAGGGGATTGCCCAGCGCCGCCAGGACGAGCCACAGCTGAGCGGCGAACAGGGCGAAGATCGCGAGCGTCGAGACGATGAAGGCCCCAGCGCGCGGCGGCGAGGTGAGGATCCCGGTCAGCACGTCGTCAACGGCGGCGAGGCGCGCGGCGATCGACCGCAGCCGCGCCGGGATGCGCCCGCCGCGCGACGCGATCCGCTCGGCGACGCGTCCGGGCCTGATCCCGACGCGGTAGGCGAGGCTCGGAAGGACGATCAGGACGGCGGCGCCGACCCACGCAGCGACGACGGCCACCGGCCCGGCCGTGACCAGGGAGCCAACGCTTGCCGCGAGCGCGGTCGCCGCCATGATGAGGATGGCCCAGAACCGTTCGGCCAGGATCACGGCCGTCGAACGTTCGTACGGCACGCCGTACCGCCGTTTCAGGATCACCGCCCGGAGGACCTCACCGCTGCTCGCGGGGGTCAGGTTGTTGACGGTGTTCGCGAACGACACGACCGGGACGAGCTGGCGGATGGTCAACGGCTGGCCCACCGCGCGCATCAACCCCGCGGAGCGAAATGCCCAGGCCTCGATGACGACCGCATTGAGGCCGACCGCGGCAATGAGCGGCAGAGGATCGAGGCGTCCGGTGAGGGCCGCCGCCTCCCAGGGGCGGGTCCGCCACACCAGCAACGCCAGAAGCCCGACGGAAATCGGCAGCCAGACCAACCATCGGCGCATGGCGGGCAGTATGCGTCGGGCACCCGACTGCGTGCTAACCTCTGGCCGTGTCGGGAGCCCTCCACGAAGCCGCGTTCGTGCGTCCGCGGCCCATGAGTTGACTCGCCAGGCACTGGAGCCGGCTCGACGCTGGATAACCCGCCGGCTGCTGGCGGGACCGGCCGGCGAGGAGCCCCCGACCCTCGGCCGCCAGGTCCTCGGGCTCTGCCTGATCGCAGGATCGTTTGCTTTCGCGTTCGTGATCCAGTCGGTCCTGTTCGCTCGATCGGACTGGATGCTGGCCGACCTGGCCTACCACCGTGGCGTGGCGTACACGATGCAGGGCGCCATGTTCCAGGGTGAGGGTCCGTACTCGGGGCTCATCAGCTACTACGGCGGCCTGTACTCGCTGGGGCTCGGCATTGCGTCGGAGGTCACCGGCCGCAGTTTCGACAAGATCCTGAGCGTCGTCTCGTGGTTCGGCACGCTGCTCATGCCCGCGGCGCTGCTCCTGCTCGGCCGGCGGCTCTGGCGCAACGACCTGTTCGCCGTCGGGTTCTTCGTCTGCCTCGGCACGCTCGCGGTGCCGTTCACGACGAACTGGGAGGAGCTCTGGGTGGAGAGCATCCTTCCCTCGGGCGCCTCGTTCTGGCCCATCTATCCGCGTGACATCGCGCTCGCGCTGGCGTGCGTGGCCCTGTGGGCCGTGACCTCCGAGCGGCCGCGGGTCCGGACGATCGGCCTCGGGCTGGTCGTCGGGGCGTGCGGCCTGTTCCACGCACAGATGGCGATCCTGCTCGCGTGGTTCCTCGTCCTGCTCGGTGTCTGGCGAGCCATCCGCGCGAGGCGTGCGGCACCCATCGTCGAGGTCGCGATTGCCGGAGGAATCGCTCTCGTTATCACTGCCTGGTGGTGGATTCCGCGAGTCCAGGCCTACGCCGAGTCCGGGGTCCTGCTGATCGCCGACCACGCCAGCCGGCTCCCATTCACGCCCGGTCCCAAGGAGCTCGCCATCGGCCTTGGGAGCGCAGGCGTCCTCGCGGCGCTCAGCGTCGTCTTCCTGGCGATCAGGCGACCGCCCGACAGCAAGGCCTGGATCTTCTTCGCGTGGATCGCCGCGTTCGTCCCCCTGATTGCGCTCAGCCGACTCATGCCCAACCTCGACCTGTTCACGGAGCGGCGACTCTGGCTGGTCATCTCCCTGGCCGTGATCGGGCTGGCGACCTGTGGAGTCGTCGTCATCACCCGGCGGACACCGGCAGTCGTGCTTGCCGCGATCGTCATCATCACGGTCGCACTGCCGTCGGCACCGGGCAACCTCGCGACCGAGAGGCGGGTGAAGAACGCGGTCACCTCCGCATGGCGCCCTGGCAACGCCGGCATGGCTCGCGGCCTGGACGTGGTGAAATGGCGGCTCGCCATGGACGACCTCAACGGGATGGTCCGGAAACAGGGCAGGGCGATCGTCATCACGTACGACGCCTTCGGAGCGTGGGCCTGGTCATTCAGCGGGGCGCAGGTCATCAGCCTCTGGACGCCCGGGCCATACAAGCTGGGCTTCGATCCAAAGGCACTGACCGGGGAGGGCTACCTGGAGCGCGTCCGCCTGCTGGAGGCTGCGTTTGATACGGGCCAGGCAGGGATCTGCGCCCTTGCGGGCAGCGAGAAGGCTGATGCCGTGCTGCTGCGGGCGTACCGCGGTCTCGTCGGTTTCTATGACCGGACCCTCGCGTCGCCGTACCGCCTGGAACCAGCAGACCGCGCGCATGCTCCTCTTTCCCGCGAGGTCGCGCCCGGCACCTGGTATGTCGACGACAACCAGCGGGATGTCATCCGGCTCGAGAAGGGCGCGACGCTCACGATCCCGTGGGAGGCGCCAGATGTCACCCGGCTCGGGCTCCTCATCGCGGCCGGTGCCGCACCCGGGCGGAGCATCGCCACGCTCAAGACCGGGACGACCGAAGTCCCGATCGAGGGCCGGCAGAGCCAGGGTCTCGGCTGGGAATACGTCGACGTCCCCGCAGTGAAGGGCGGGGTCACGATCACGGCCGTCCAGGAGGTCCAGGTGCTCGAGCTGACCGGATTTGGGCCGTGGCCCGGTTCACGACCGCCGACCGGAGACGGTCCGTTCGCCGTGCCGACCGCACAGCTCTGTGGACCCCGGACGCAATAGTGATCGGCACGGCCCAGACGCTCGTCGTCCTGGCCGCGTTCTTCCTCCTGCCGGGGATCACCTGGGGGCCGGTCGTCGCACCGGGTGCCCCGCCGGGCATGAGCCGGATCGGTCGCGCCGTCGGATGCAGCATGCTCGTCACCGCGATCGCCATGACGGCACTCGCGATCGTCGGGCAACTCCATCCGGGCGCGGTGATTGCCACGCTGGCCGTGGTGACGGTCCTGCCCGTTGCCACCTCGCCCGTGCGGCGCGAGCTGGCCCGGTTGCGCCAGGTGCCTCGACGTCCGATCGGGTGGGCGGTGGCGGTCGCGGGCCTGGGGCTGGCTGCGGCGTTCCTCGTGCAGCCGTCGCACGCGGAACTGGACAACGCCCCGTTACCCGCGTCGACGACGGTCTGGTACTACGCGCATCTTGCGCAGGCGGTCGGGGAGTCGGGCGGCTTTCCGGCCGACTTCACCGAGTGGGGGGCGACCCGCCCGTTCCAGGCGGACTACGCGCCGTTCACGGCTCAATCGGCGGCGGTGTTCGAGCTGCTGCCCCCGGATCTTCCGCGCGCGCTGGAGGCCTACCGGCTGGCTGTCCTCGCGGCGGCCTTCTGCCTCTCGGTGCTCCTTCTCCGACGATGGTTCTCGACGTGGCTCGCGGTGCTGGGAGCGATCCTGTTGCTTGGCACGGTCCGGCTCGACCAGCGCCTGCTCACCTACAGGCCTGAGGCATTCGCCTTCGTCCTCGCGCTCTTCGCCCTCTGGCTCGTCGATCGTGCGGCGGTCGAACGGACGCCACGAATGGTCGCTGCCGCCGCCGTTGCCATGGGCCTGGTGTTCGCCTCGCACGCGGAGGTGTTCCTGGTCGTGCTCCCGGCGGCAGCCGGCATCGCCGCAGTCCGTGGACCGCTTCGTCTCGCGAACACGCGGACCGGCCTGACGCTCATCTCGGCACGCCGGGGCCTCCCCGGGCCGGCGACCGTCGCCATCGTTGCCGTGCTGGCGATTGTCGTGGGCTCGCTCGTCAACGCGGCGGTTGCCGGCGAGTTCCGCCTCCTGGGGTACGCCGGCCGTTCCGTGACGGCCGCGGACGTCATCCCGCCGCCACCCGACCGCATGCCTGACGGCTGGAAGCTGTCCGGCGATCCGACATGGGACTTCTTCGTCGCGGCGACGGCCCCGGAGCAGGCGGACCTGCCGACGTCGTTCACGGACCCGCGCCTCCTGCCCCGCTCGTCGCTGCACATCTGGCCCCTGCTCAACGGGACGACCACCCTGGGGCGGGCCGGGCTCGTCGGTTTGCTGTTGGCCCCGTTCGCGATCTGGCCGTGGCTCGACGCGCGGCGTCGGCGCGCGCTCGTGATCTGGCTGGTCTTCGGCGTCGGGCTGGTCGCCGGCTCGTACCTGATCTACCTGCTGTCGGATTGGTACGTTCCACAACGGGTCGGCGGGCGGCGCCTCGTGCCATACGAGCTGTTCGTTCCGGTGATCGCCGCCGCTGTCGTCCTGTGGGCCGCGGACAGGGGGCGGCGTGCCGTCCGGAGCCCTGTCTCGAAGCCGGGAACGTCGTTGACGCGATTGCTCCCGCCGGTCCTCGGCGTGGTCGTCGTCCTGGCCGTGATCTCGGCGCCCGGCGGAACCCGCGACACCGAGGATCCCGGTGTGAGCCCCGTCGGGTTCGCCGCGTACGAGTGGATGCACGCGAACGTGCCGCCGGACTCGCGGATCCTCGCCAACGCCTATACGGACGGCAGCCTGACCTATCTCTCGGGGGGCGTCGGGATCCTCGACGGTCGCGCCGTGTACCTCGAGGACCCGGCGTTCCTGAGCGAGACGACGTCGCTCCTGCTGGGTGCGCGGCGCTTCTTCATCGACCCCGAGGACCCAACGGGCGCCGCGTTCCTCGCCGACGAGCACGTCGACTACCTGCTCGTCGTCGGTTCGCGAGGTTCCCCCAGTGACCTCGCCGGCTACCGTCCGTTCCCGACAGACTTCGACGCCTTGAGCAATGACTCTCGTTACACTCTCGTCAAGCGATTCGGAGAGCAACGCCTGCTGCTGTATCGGGTCGAGTAGAGGTCTGCGTGCCCAGCATCCTGAGGCTCATCGGCGCACTCGTCGCGATCGTGATCGTGATCACGGTCATCGCGCTGACCCGGCGGGGCACGAACCGGGCGATCGTCCTCCCGCTCCTCTTCATCGGCATCGGCCTGTTCACGATCTCCGTCGCCCCGGACTTCGTCCGTCCGATCACCGACTTCTTCGGTCTGGGTGACCAGCCTGTCGGCCGGATCATCACCGTCCTGGTCATCTCGGTGATGCTCGCCTACGGCCTCATCTTCTACATGTTCCTCAAAGTGGAGAGCCAGACCCAGAGGATCCGGCGGCTGATCCGCGCCCTCTCGGCGGCCCAGATCGAGAAGGAGCAGCTCGAGGACTATGCCGGGGGCGTCCTCGTCGTGATTCCCGCCTTCAACGAGGCGGAGTCCCTGCCCGGCGTCCTGGCCGAGGTGCCCAAGACCGTCGCCGGCCGCCCCACCCGGGTCATGGTCGTCGACGACGCCTCCCGGGACAGCACCCGGCGGGTGGCGATGGCCAACGGTGCCCACGTCGTGACGCACCCCGTCAACGGCGGACAGGGCTCAGCCCTCCAGACCGGCTACCTGATCGCCGAGCGGCTGGGCGTCGAGGTCGTCGTCACGCTCGACGCCGACGGCCAGCACGTGCCCGCCGAGATGGAGCGGCTCGTGGGGCCGATCATCGCCGATGAGGCGGACTTCGTCGTCGGGTCACGCCGGTCGGGGTCGTACGAGCGGGAGGCCGGCGCGGACTCGAGGGCCCGCGATGTCGGCATCGGCATCTTCACCCGCCTCATCAACGTCCTCGGCGGGACCAACGTGACAGACGTCGCGAACGGCTACCGGGCGATCCGGGCAAGCCGCCTGGCGGAGATCGTCTTCACCGAGGACCAGTTCCACAACCCGGAGCTGCTCCTCGGCGCGGCGCGGGCCGGGCTGCGGATCCGCGAGGTGCCGGTCACGATCCGGGTCCGCTCGGCGGGGACGTCCAAGAAGGGCGGAACGCTCCGCTACGGCTACGGCTTCCTGCGGGTGATCTTCCGCTCCTGGCTGCGCTGAGGTCGCTCGCGACGTGGCCGCGCTAGATCCGCCGGCGCGCGGGGCGTCCATCCCGGAGGCGCGACGCGCCGCGTGGAACGACATCCAGCAAGCGATCGCTCGCTACCGGGTCGCGATCGCGGTCGAGATCGTCATGGTCGCGGTCTGGTTCGTCCTCCGCATGACGGTGGATGTCGGGAGCACCGCCTACGCGGCGTGGGTCGCCGTCACGTGCGGGATCGCCCTCGTCTCGCCGACGTCCGGGCTCGTCATCCTCATGGCGACGATCCCGTTCTACGAGCCGGGCACGGTCTCCCAGACACTCGGGCTCCGTCACGTGATCCTCGCGACCCTCGCGGTCTCGGTTGCCCTGCGTCTCGTTGCGGGCGGCTGGCGGACGATGCTCTGGACGGCACCCGTCCGGATGGCGATCGGTGTCGGCCTGGTCACACTGCTCGGCGTCGCCAACACGTGGCGCCTCTTCCCGACCGAGTGGGCGTGGCACACGACGCATTCCTGGCTGGCGACCATCGGCGGCGCGATGATCGTGTTCATCGTCGGGGTCTGGGTCGCGACCACGGGAGCCCGGCGGCACATCGTGGCGGCCGTCGTGTCGAGCACCATCGCGGTCCTGCTGGCACTCGCCGAGCTCCGGGCCCCGGGGTCGATCTCGACGAGCGCGCTCGCCTGGGCGGGCTTCTGGGGCAAGGACTTCTCACCTCGCCTCTACGGACCGATCGCGTCCCCGAACGGCATGGCCGCCCTAGCGGTGATGCCGGTCTGTGTCATGACCGCGGTCGCCGTGCTGGGTCGTGACCGCGCCATGCGGCTCCTGGCGGCGGCCGGGGCCGCGGTCCTGTTCGTGGCGATGTATCTCACGTACAGCCGGGCGGCCCTGCTGTCGTTGTTCGGGCTCGCGGTCGTCGTTGCATGGCGGCTCCACCGGCGCCTCGGGCAGGCGGTCATTGCGCTGGGGATCGTCGGCGCGATCCTGTTCGTCCCGAGCTATCTCCAGCTCCGCGGCCAGGCCGGAGCGGTCGGTCCAAGTCAACCCGGCAGCTTCCTCGTCGCGAACGACTACCAGCGGATCGATGCCTGGGGCGCGGCCATCGCCATGTGGCGGGACGAGCCAGTGCTCGGGCAGGGATTCCTCGCCTACAAGCAGCTCGGGAATGAGTTCGGCGACCCGATCCTGAGCTCGCCGCACAACGAATGGCTCCGCCTCTTCGCCGAGGAGGGCGTCGTTGGCGGATTGCTGGGGCTGGCGTTCGTGGCGACGACTCTGTCGTGGCTCATCCACGGGCGTGGCGCACTCGCGGCGGGCATCCTCGCGGGGGCGATCGGCTGGTTCACGATGGCGACCTTCAACAACCCGCTCATCTACGTCCAGGTGAGCGCCATCGTCTTTCCGCTCGTCGGCTTCGCCCTCGTCCATACCGCACGGGAACGGGATCACCGCGCCCTCCTCACGGACGAGCCTGCGCACGATCCGCAGGTCGCGACCACGACCGCCGCTGGGCCATGACCGCGCCGCGCCTGTCCGGGCGCGCCCTGCCACGTGTGTCGCGGGCGTTCGTCGTCGAGATCGTCATCCTCGGCGTGATCCTCGCGCTCGCCGCGTGGCTCCGTCTGTCCGGCCTCCGGCGAACCAGCCTGTTCGGTGACGAGGCCTTCTACTCGGGGCAAGCCGCGGCTCTCGCCGGTGATCCTGCGACCGCCCAGACCTTCGGCCTCTTCGTGGCCCACCCGCTCCTCTTCCAGCTGCTCGTCGCGCTCGGCTTCGCCGGCGGGCTGCCGCTCGAAGGCGGGAGGATCCTGACGGCGCTGTTCGGGATCGGGAGCGTGGCTCTCTCGTGGGCCATCGGCCGGTCGATCGGTGGGCGCGCGCTCGGACTCGCGGCGGCGCTGCTGCTCGCGCTGCTCGCCTACCAGGCGTATATCTCGCGCTTGGCGCTGCTCGACAGCCTCGTGGCTTTCGCCGTCGGATGTTCGCTCTACGCGTTCCTTCGGGCGCATCGCGACCGGTCCGGGACCTGGCTGGCCATCGCAGGTGGAGCCCTGGGCGTTGCCGTCATCACGAAGGAGACGGCGTTGCTCATGCTGCCGGCGGTTGCCGTCGCGGCGGTGTTCGATCCGCGCCTGCGCCTTGGTCGGCGAGCGTGGTTCGTGGCCGGCGCCTCGTTCTGTGCCGTCGTCGCGGCCATTCCGGTCTCCGCGCTGCTCGGGGACGGGCTCGCGGGAGCGCGAGCGTACGTGGAGTACCAGCTGGCCCGCCACGACGAGTCCTCGCCGCTCACCTACGTGCAGCTGGTCGATCCGTACTTCGGGTGGCCGTTCGTCGTCCTGGCCGTCGTCGGCATGCTGGCCGCGCTCCGACGCGGCGGCGCGCGGCGAATCATTGCCATCTGGGCCATCGTTCCCGCCGCCATCCTCCAGGTGTGGGGTCTCCGTGAGCTCCAGCTGCCGATGCTCGTCGTCATCCAGCTGGCGCTGCTCGCCGTGATCGGATTGGAGGCGATCGGACAGGCGGTCGCGTCCGTCGTGCGGCGACGGGGCATGGGGCCGGGCAGGCAACGAGCCCTGGCGGGCGCGGTCGCCGCCGCGCTCCTGGCGACGGTCGCCCTCGGTCTCGTGCCGCTCACGCTGGCCGCGACGTCACTGCCGGACGGCCAGCCCCTGCAATCGGGATTGCGTGAGGCCTCCCTCTGGCTGCGCGACCACGCGAAACGCGACGACGGCGTGTTCGTCGCGACCGCATACAAGTCGTCCGTCGTTGCGTACTACTCGCGCCGGCCGGCTTACGGCTTCATTCCGGCCGGCCGTCGGGATCCGATCTATCGCGACCCGGGCGATGTGTCCGCCTTCTGGGACGCCGGCGGCGTCCAGTGGGTCGTGCTGGATCGCGACAGCCAGATACGGGCCGATTCTGCCGAGAGCGGTCGCACGCCATACGATCGGCTCATCGACCTGCTGGACGCACGCGGCCGGAAACTGGTGTACGAGGTGCCGGGTCCCGCACCGGACGCCTGGCTGGCGCAGGTCTATCGGGTGACCGAGCCGCCTTCAGGGCAACCGGTGGCGGACGCGTCACTCCGGTTCGATGGGGGCAACCGAGCCGTTGTTGCGCTCAGCTATGCCGCCTGCCTCGCGCTGGGTGCCATCGTGATCGCGCTGGGGCGCCGGTCCGGCGTTACCGACCGGGATTCGCGACAAGCGCCGGGATCGTCCTCGCAATGATCTTGATGTCGAGCCAGATCGACCAGCGGTCGATGTAGGCGAGGTCGAGCCGGGCACGGCGGTCGAATTCCTCGTCGAAGCGGGCCGTGACCTGCCAGAGACCGGTCATCCCGGGCTTCATCGACAGGCGCCGCCGATGCCAGACGTCGTACTCCGCGACCTCGCGCGGCGGCGCCGGTCGCGGCCCGACGATGCTCATCTCGCCGCGCAGGACGTTCCAGAGCTGCGGGAGCTCATCGATGCTCGTCGCCCGCAGGACCCGCCCGATCCGGGTGACTCGCGGGTCGTTCGTCATCTTGAAGGCGGGGCCCTGGGTGTCGCTCAACTCGGCGACGTCGTCGTAGCGCTCCTCCGCGTCCCGCGTCATCGTCCGGAACTTGACGATCGTGAACGGCCGGCCATGGAGGCCGACGCGGACCTGGCGGAACACGATCGGGCGGCCCTCGGTGACCAGCATGATCGCGGAGACGAGAAGGAGAACGGGGGAGAGGACAAGCAGCCCGACGGCCGCGAGCGTGACGTCGAGCGCGCGCTTCCCGAGCAACCCTAGGGTCCTGTCCGGCCCGTAGACGAGCGACATCACCTGGATCCCGTCGAAGTCCTCGATCATGCCGCCGGGGAGGACCAGTCCGCGCTCCGCCATCGGGATGCGGACGATCTTGCCCTCTTCCTCGCAGAGCCGGGTGACCGGTTCGATGAGCCCGTATGCGGAGAGCGGCAGGCAGACGAAGACCTCGTCGACGACCTGTTCGTGGAGGATGGACTCGATGTCGTCGACGGTGCCCAGGAGCGGTCGACTGAGGTTGGCCTGGTCGGAATCCGAGTCGTCTGGAGCGGCGAGGTGTCCGATGATCTGCATCGCGAGCTCGGGGTGCCGCTCCACGCGATCCGCAAACGAAGCGGCGTCCGAATTCGCCCCGACGACGAGGGCGTTCCGGACCATGTAGTTGCGGCGTCGCGCCGAATGGAACAGCGATCGGATCGTGGTCCGCGCGACGATCGTCCAGATGGTCTGGGCTGGGAAGAGCAGGACCAGGAACAGGCGGCTGGCGTCCGTCAGCTTGAGCAGGAACAGGGCGACGAACGTGCCGACGGCAACGACGGCGGCGGCCCGGACGATCCCGACGATCTCACTGCGGATCGACCAGCGCACGCGAAAGCGATAGAGGCCCTGGAGATAGAGCACACCGACCCAGGACAGGCCGAAGGCCAGGGCGAAGAGCCACGGGTCGGCCCCGTAGCCCTCCCACCACGTCTGCGAACCCGCGAAACCGAATCGGATGATCGAAACGGCCATGAATACGAGGATCGCGCTCGCGAGGTCCGACGCCATGAGCGCGAAACGGAGCAGCGTGTAGCAGCGTCGGACCATCCTGGTGTTCTGTTCCTCGCGGGACGTTCGTCCGATGATACTGCCCGGTCGAGTGGCGTTGCGAAGGGATCAGGCGGGCCGGATCCGCTCGGCCACAATTGCTACCTTGTTGCCAAAGCGCCCAAACAACGCGTTTGCCACTCGCCAGCCGGCCCGGACAAGTGGAAAGACCCCGCGACCGCTGAGCAGGCGAAATATCCGGCCCGGCTCGTGGCGGTAGTACATCGCGTAGCGGTCAGCGGCCAGTGGTTCGAAGCCCGCGTCTTGGAGCACGCGGACCACGGCCGCTGGGTCGAGACGTGCGACTGGGTTGCCGGCCTCTTCCCTTTCCAGCGCGACGCCTGCCCGAACAGCCATCCAGGTTGCCGCGGCTCGAGCTGGCTCGTTGATCGACACCCACGACCGAGCGACACGGATCATCTCCGCCAGCCCGCGTCCTGGGTCCTCGAGATGGTGGAGACCATCGTGTACGAACACCAGGTCGACGGAGGCGTCAGCGAACGGCAGAAGCTCGACGTCGGCCACGATCGGGGTGATGTCGAGCTCGTACCGGCGCCCCCGTTCCCGGGTGCGGCGTGCGGCGCCGGCCGACAGGTCGCTGGCGATGACCCGAGCGCCGCGTCGAGCAAGGAACTCCGCGTCCATGCCCGAACCGCCACAAACGGTCAACGCGACGACACCATGGAGGTCGCGCCGGATCGGCACGGTCCCCCGACGGAACTTCTCGGCCATGAAGAATCGATAGAGGCGTGGCGTTCCGCGCGGCCGAGAGATCTCGAACGCCTCGGCGACCGCATGATCGAAGTGGTCTGCCTGGGCGATCTTGTGGCGGTCGCTCTCGCCGTACGCCATGTGGTGTCCGCCAAGCTCATCGTGCGCCGACGACGAGATATCGGTCAGGAGGGTAGGGATCCCATCGTCTACGGGAAACGAGCGACCGCAGCCGCGGCACCGAAGAGCGCCATCTGGTTCGGACAGAAGGTCGGCGCGACATGCCGGACAGCGGATGAGCGCCATGACACTCGGCGCCAAATTCGTGAGCATGAGGGAACTCTACGGCACGGAGGCCGGCAGACCGGCTGTCGCGGGCCCGCGGCGCTTCTGCGCGATCGCATCAGAGTGTGTGGTGGGGATCGGGTCCGGGACGGCGCGAATCTCGCCGAACGCCAGCGCCAGGAGCAGGATCAGACCCAGGCTCATCCCCTTGTCCTCGATCGGGAGCCCAAGCGGCAGGCTAACGAGCGCCGCGGCCGCGTACCCGACCAGCGTGAGCCCGATAACGGACTGACTCGATCGCGGACGGAGTCTGCGCAGCGTGGCAGCGTAAGCCCAGACAAACGGCAAGAGCGCCAGCAGTCCGAGGAGCCCGAACTTTGCAAGGAGAACGAACGGCGTGTCTGCTGTGAATACGCTTTCAATTCTGCCCGACACACGTGTCCACTCGATCCGGTGGCCAGGGCCGACCCCGAAAGCCGGAGACCTCATGAACAGCTGCCAGGTCGCTTCGTATTGCCTCACGCGCTCCTTGAGGCTGTTGTCCGAAACCGGGTTGCTGAGCACGGTGCCGATGCTCCCGAACCGTTCGCCGATCAGATCCGGCCTTGATGTCGCCGGGGCGAGCGTACCCGGCGTCGACCCACCGGCGGGGGGCGTTGAAACAGGCGCCGAGATTGCGATCTGAAAGGCTGCAACGACCGCGATCGCAACAATCGCGTGCAGGCCAAGCCACCCGACGGCAATCGGGAGTTGAGATCGACCCGCGATCAAAGCCATTGCCACGGGTCCCACGACGATCAACAAGCTCGCTCGCGTTCCGGTGATCAGAAACAGCCCCAGGACGACACCACCGACCAGTACCCATCGCCATCCAGCACGGCCGGCGCGGATCGCACATGCCATAGCGAACAGGTACAACGCGGTCGGGATCTGTGGGCTCGGGAACAGGAATCGGTCGATCGGCAAGTCGACGATCTGCCGACGGTCGAGCCATTCGACTGCCCACGACACCCCGCCGAGCACGCCGGCCACCACGAGCATCGCGACCAGCAGTCGCCTTGACGCCGAGGCTTGTGCATCGAGCGCAAACACGGGAACGCTGGCGAACAGAGCGTACCCCGCGATATCCCGTAGCCAGTCAGGAAACGGTGTCCCGTTTAGGCGCGCCACAGCAAAGGAGACGACGATCAGGGCTGCGATGGCAGCCGAAGCCGCAAGCCACGGGATTGCGATAGGGAGCGCCACCCTGTCGCGCGCTCGCCAGAGCCCGGCCAGCGCACCGACGAAGCACAGGGCACCCCCAAGGAAGTACGTGACCTTGGCGAGATCGAGGGCCTGCGAACTCTGCAGGACGATCATTCCCCCGAACAGCACGAATCCAGTCCGTAGGCGGCCGTCGAGTACCCGAGGCCAGGACTTCGCCTCGGGCAAGGTCCGACCTGCCGCTTCAGTCACGGTCCGTACCCCATGTCCAGCATCTCGACGCAGGCGGACGTTTGAACTGCCTCATCGGCGACGAGAGGCGTCCACGATACGTGACTGAATGGGCGGACACTCGGCTCACATGCGGACCGACTGATCCGTCGGGGCCGTGCGGTCGGCGGATCCACTCGCAAGCTGACGAAAGAGCCGCGGCAGATACCAGAGCGTCGGGCCCGCAGCGATCACGACAAAGGCCAGCAACGTTCCCCAGATCACCCCAGATAGTCCAAATGCACCGGCAAGGACAATGGAGGCGCCGATGCTCGCGATCGCCATGATGGACGACACGATGATCTGGAACTTGACGACCGTCGCGCCGTTAAGAAGCATTGAGATCGAGGTGAAGGCGGTACTCACGACCGCCCAGATGGCCATTCCGACGAGCATCATGAATGGCGGATCAAACACCGGTCCGACCCACACGCGAAGTAGATCTCGGCCGAAGACGATCAGGACCGCCGACGAAGCACTCGAGATGCCAACGCCAATCAAGGTGGATCGGATCAAGGTGCTCCGCACCCAGGCGATGTCGCCCCGCGTGATCGCCTCGGCATAGGCCGGCCACAGGGGCAGCATGGCCATGGCCAGCGTAGTCGGGGCCAGGAAGAACAGCCGCAGCGCGACGGAGTATTCGGCTGCGGCCTCCGGGCTCAGGACACGCGCGGCTACGACGACATCCGACCGGGACGCAACGGTCACGGAGATTTGGAGGATGAAGAACAGCACGCCGACGCGTATCAGGCTCAATGCTACGCGTCGCGTTGCGAGGCGGAACTTCGGTCGCAGGTCCCGATGACGTCCCGCGAACATGACCAGGGCGTTCAGCGCGGCCGCGACGACTGGCCCGCCAGCGAGCGCGAGAACGAGCAAGGGCAGGCTGCCACGCAGGCTGATTGCGACAATGAGGCCCGCCAGCGACAGAAGGCTGCCAAAAGCCGTCCAGACACTCGCAGCGAACGCTTCCTGGTAGCCGTACTGGATCCGCAAGACGAGTCCGAGGGGGACGTTCAGCGCGAAGCAAAGGACAAACACGAGGACGGTCGGGCCGGCTTCGTCTACCGCGGTCTGGCCCGACACGTTGGCCACGGCGGCCCACGGAACGTGGCTGTACGCCACAGCAAACAGGGCGGTTCCGGCTACAGCGATGGCCCCGACCATGACAAAGGCACTGGACACGGCGCTCTGCGCCGCGGCTCGATCGCCCCTTCCGCTCGCCGTCGCGAGCGTGTTCATGAGCCCTTGGCCCAGCCCGAAATCCGCGAAGGTCAGCATGGTGGCCATGGCGCCGATGGTGATCCAGAGCCCATAGCGCTCGGGTCCGAGATAGCCCAAAGCCAACGGGATTGTGATGAACGAAATGACAAGAGCAAGGATGCGGGCACCCACGGCCGCAACTGTTGACCAAGCCGCTCGCCTGTTGCGTTCGGCCGCGCGACCCATCGCGGTTGCCGTGTCGAAGGGCTTCAGTCGCAGGTAGCTCAGGACACGACGGGTCCGCCCAGCGGGGTCGGTCCGGCCGCTCACGAGGCCCCGGATGAGTGGGCGATCCCCTCGACGAAGGCCGCCGACCTCGCCAAACCGTCCCGGCTCGACAGCTCGCGGGCGGCGAACGCCTGGCCCGCGCGACCAAGCCGTTCCCCCATCGCCGGATCGCTCCTGATCGATGCGACCGCCCGGAGGATCCCGCCTGGATCGCCGGCATCGACGAGGACGCCCGCCCCTGTTCGTGCTACGAGTGTCGCGGTCGCCCCGTCGGTGGCGACCGCGGCGACGATTGGACGCCCGGCGGCCAGATAGGACGTGACCTTGCTGGGCAGTGACATGTCTCGGACGGACGCACGCTCGCTCAGTAGAAGAATGTCCGCAGCGGCAAGCGTGTCCGGGAACGTCTCGGACGGCTCGAACGGTCGAAAGTCGAGGATTGACAGCCCGGCCGCCCGTCGCTCGAGATCGGATCGCTGGTTTCCATCGCCCATCAGCACGAACCGCACGCCGTCCGCGTCGGAGCGCGCGGCGCGTGCCGCCTCGACGACCTGCTCCAGCCCTTGCTTGTTACCCATGTTTCCTGCGTGGAGGACGATTGTCTCGTCGTCGGCCCAGCCGTGGCGCCGACGAGTTGCGGCACGATCTCCATGTGCTTCCGCGATATGCGTCCAGTTCGGCAGGTGGACGATCCTGTCGGCCGGGACGCCGCGGTCCACCAGGTACGGGACGAAGTCGGGTGCCGCGACGGCCACCGAACCGGCTCGGCGAGCGATCCACCCCTCGGCCGCCGCCGTCAGTCGCGCGACTCCGCGTCCGCCGGCGATCCCGGACTGCTCGGCTGCGCGGCCCATCAGGTCCTGGAGGACGAGTCCGAACGGGCGACCCGTGCGGACCGCGAACTCGGCGGCGAGGGCCGCGCCGCTCAGGCTCGGCGAGACACCGACGATCACGTCCGGCCGGGGCCTGGCGAGGGCCAGTGACCCGGTAAGCAGGAAGCTCGCCTCGTAGACTGCCCGGCGAAGCGCGGTCTGCCGTCCGGGGACATAGTGGGCACGTCGCCGGATCTCCACGCCGCAGTGCTCCTCGGACCAGGCGAACCGCCCCCGGTAGGCACGCCGGATCAGTCCCTCCGGGTAGTGGGGCATCCCGGTCAGGACCGTGACCTCATGACCCCGCTCGGCGAGATGCTCGGCGAGCAGCGACGTATAGGGCGCGTTGCCGCTGATCTCCGGCCAGTAGTGGATCGCGGCGAACAGGATCCGGGTCACAGGGCCCCAGTCTAGCGTGCGGCAGCCGGCGGACCGGGCGCCCGCGAGCGTGAGGCCGGTCACAGCAGCAAGGCGCGACGCGGCGACAGACCGCAGTCCGTCCGGTAACCTCGCTTCATGACTCGCGACAGGTTGAAAACAGCGGTCGTCGGCGCCGGGTACGTCGGGATCGCAACGGCGGTCGGCCTCGCGGAGCACGGCCACGACGTGGTGTTGGTCGAACGGGACGCTGTCCGCCTGGCAACGCTGGCCGACGGGCGAATCCCCATCCACGAGCCAGGGCTCCCGGAGGCGTATGCGACACAGCACGACGCCGGGCGAATCACATCGACCGCGGAAACTCCTAAGGACGGCCTGGACCTCATCGTGATCTGTGTCGGCACTCCGATCGGCGAAGCCGGTTACGCGGACGTGTCCCATGTCGCCGTGGCACTTCAGCAGGCGACTCCCGCGGTGGCGGCTGGGGCCGCGTGCGTCATCCGCAGTACGTTGCCGGTCGGGTCGGCGGCGCGTCTCGCGAGTCGACCTGGTCTCGCGTCGGAGCGCCTCTTCGTTTCTCCGGAGTTCCTTCGCCAAGGCAGCGCGCTCGAGGACATCCGCCGGCCCGCGCGCGTCGTCGTTGGGACGTTCGGCGCGTACGTGGATCCTGATGCGCTCGCGTTGGTTATGGGCGCCCTCGCGCAGCCGGGAACGCCGCTCATGGTGATGCGGGCCGAGGAAGCAAGCCTCGTGAAGAATGCCGCTAATGTGTTCCTGGCCCTCCGGCTCACGTTCGCCAATGAGGTGGCCGGTCTTGCCGAGGATCTCGGCGTTGACGTGGGGCCCGTACTCGAGGGGATTGGGCACGATCCCAGGATCGGCCACTCGTACATGCGCCCCAGTTACGGGTTCGGGGGAAGCTGCCTGCCGAAGGAAGTCCAGACCTTGTCCAGCGCGGGGCTGGAACGCGGCCTTCCCATGCATCTCGCGGCGGCAATCTCTGAGGCCAATGCGGACCATCAGCGACGCTTTGCCCGGCGAATCGCTCAGGCTGTCGGCGGTCTCACGGGCAAGCGCATCGCGATCCTGGGACTCGCCTTCAAGGCCGATACGGACGACGTCCGCTCCTCCCCTGCAGTCCGGCTGGCGGCCCGCCTACTTGATGAAGGTGCCGACCTGCGTGCCCACGATCCCGTGGCCGGCGAGAATGCTCGGCGGATCCTGCCTGAGCTCACCGTAGTGGCCACGGTCGAAGAGGCGCTGAAAGACGCGGACGCCGCGGTGATCACCACGGAGTGGCCGATCTACCGGAACCTGGATTGGGGTGCACTGAAGATCGACGATGCGGCGCCCGGTCATCATTGACGGCAGACGACTCCTTCCGGAGGTCGACCTTCGCGCACTGGGCTACGAAGTGGTGCGGCTCGGCGACGGCGTTGATGGGATCCCATTGACCGCGTCGAGGGGCTGACCAGGTTCAACGGGTCATGGCAGAAAACTGGAGCAGACGCACGTTTCGGTGCAAGTATCCCGCGATGTCGAGGAGCGTGCCATTCAGTCGCTCGTCGACGCGGTCGTCCGCACGTGGCGATGAAGGTTCGCCGTGGCTCGGAGAGATTGATGCGCCTTCGGCGGGGAATTGCAGCGGCGCCCGTCCCGTCGCAGCGTCGGATCTCGATCGGTTGCTCTTGGCTGTCGGCCGAATTGAGAGTCGCACGGTGCGATCTGGGACTCACCGCACGTTGCGCGATTCCGAGTTCAGAGTCTTCTCGCAGTTCGGCGAGGACGGCATCATTCAGTACCTGATCAGTCGGGTGCCGATAGAACACGACACATTTGTCGAGTTTGGTGTTGGCGACTATCGCGAGTCGAACACACGGTTCCTGCTCTGCAACGACAACTGGCGCGGGCTGATCCTCGATAGTGGGACCTCGCACGTTGACTTCATCAGGACGAATCCGATCGGGTGGCGTCACACCATCGACGCGCTCTCCGTATTCGTCACGCGCGAGAACATCAACGAGGCGATCGCGGGTGCTGGGATCACTGGCGATATTGGGCTTCTGTCCGTCGACATCGACGGCAACGACTACTGGGTTCTCGACGCTATCGACGTGGTCAGCCCAAGGATCCTGATCGTGGAATACAACAGCACGTTCGGACCGGATGCCGCTGTCAGCGTGCCGTATGACCCGAAGTTCGACCGCATGAACGCCGACTCTTCGAATCTCTACTGGGGGGCGTCCTTGGCGGCAATGTGCCTTGCGGCGCACCGGAAAGGCCTCGCCTTTGTCGGCAGCAATAGCGCCGGGAATAATGCGTTCTTTGTCAGAGAAGACATACTCGGCGACGTGCCTGCGCTTACGTCCAACGAAGGATGGGTGGACGCACGCTTCCGAGATTCTCGCGAATTCCGATGGAAACATGTCGTATTTGAGCCAGCGATCCGCACGCATCGCAGCGATCGCATCCCGACCTCTCATCAAGGTCGCAAACGGGCTCGTCGCGACCGTCCAGGAGTGTGTCGGGACGACGGACTAGGTGTAGTTCCCGGGGTTAGTGAGACATCGGGTTCAGACGCCCATGAGGTCGGCCAGCCAGCCCTGGAGGTGGTCGAGCGCTGGCACGCGCTCGAAGCCGCGCGCCGTGAACGGGGTGCCGTCGAAGCGCTCGGCGGGTGTGTGCCAGTCGAGCTCGCCGTGGAGCCGGTCGTAGTTGTAGTAGCCGGCGAAGTGGGTGAGTCCGTCGTCGGCGGCCTCGAGCGTCCGGAAGACCTCGCGGTCGAGCAACTCGGACTGGAGGATCCCCCAGAAGCGCTCGATCTTGCCGTTGGTCCAGGGCGAGTTCACCTGGGTCCGCAGGTGGCGGACGCGGAGCTCCTCGAGCGTCTTGCCGAACAGGGTCAGGACGCCGGGCATCCAGGCGACGAACGGGCTGCCGTTGTCGCTCATCAGCTCGAGCGGCGTGCCGCACAGCTCGACGCAGTCGTCGAGCCAGTCGAGGATCGGCCCGGCCTGTGGACGTGGCAGGATCGCGCAGTCCGACCAGGAACCGGCTGTGGTCGTCGACCAGGCCCACGATCCAGGTCTTCTCGTACTCGTGGACCGAGCGTCGCAGGTAGAACGGGCCCTTGATGTCGATGTGCCAGAGCTCGTTGGGCCGACTGCGCTCGTAGGCCGGGCCCTGCTCCCGTCGCACCGATGGCCGGGCGGTGCCGAGCTCGCCCAGCAGGCCGTCGACGGCATGGTGGTCGAGGGGGAAGATCTCGCGCCGGGTGAACTCGGCCGCGAGGCGCTTGCTGTTCCAGTAGGTGAGCAGGCGGACCACGATCACCGCCGGCCTCGACCCAGGCCGGCAGACGACCCGGATCCGGACCCCGCGGCCGGTCGCGTAGCGCCTCAAGACCACCCGTCTCGTAGCCGTGTCCGCCAGCGATGCAGGCTCGCCCGGCTCGACCCCGAGCGCGATGTGCCGCCGCGATGCCCTCTTCACGCGCCACCCGCACGCAGCGGGCGCGGAAGCGGACTGCCGCCAGGTCCGGGCCGGCGTGCCCGAAGTCGGTGGGCGACCGCCCCGGGTGGCGAGGAACAGGAAGCCCGGGCCTTCCTGGTAGGTGTGGCGCAGGAGACGGCGATGCGGCTCCTTGCGGCTCCTGATCGGCGGCTGGTCCATCCACTGACGCTAGGCCGGTGGCTGGACCATGTCTCACTAACCCCGGGAACTACACCTAGGGGCCCGTCAGTCGCGGGAATCGGCCATCACGTACGGGCGTTGGACTACGTTTCACCCGATGACCTCGAGAAGGATCTCCTGGTACGCCCTTGCGAAGGTCAGGATTTCGGCCTGGGAGTTCGCGTTGGGCGCTCGCCGACCGCTCACGATCGGCCGATGCGTCCCACGTATCCCAATACCGACGCATGGCGTCAGCAAGGCCGGTCGGGTCGTCGGGATCGACGTAGATGGCGTTAGGTGGCGCCTGCTCCAGGTGGACGGGGAGATTGGACAGGATGATCCGCTTGCCCAGCGACTTCGCTTCCTCGACACTCGTGCTCCAGCCCTCGGCTCGCGACGGGTTGATCAGTGCCACCGCGTTCACCATCAAGCCGACGAGATCGACATATGGGATCACGCCGAGTGCGCGGGAACGAGTCCTCGACTCCTAGGTCAGCTGCGTGGGCCATCAACTGCTCGAAGTGCTTTGGCTGACGGTAGTCGTCCGTCGCGCCGGTCGAGATAACGAGGACCCGTTCTCCGCGTTTCCTTCAGGATCGCCAGGGCATCGAGGATGAGCCGGTGGTTCTTGTGAGCCCAGAATTGATTCGGGACATGGAAGTAGCGACCCGCGAACCCGTACCTTTCTTCCAGGGTCGGAAGGTCGGGGGTGCCGGTGCTGACGCGAGGCTGAGCGACGAACTGGAGGACACGCGACTTCTCGACGCAGGCCGGCTGGAATCTCTCAAGTGCACGCTGGGCGTCATGAGAGCTGAGGATGATCCGGGTCGCGTGGCGGCATTGCAGCCTGAAGTCGTGGTCGCGATACCACCGCTCGTACGCCTTGAAGAACTGTGAAGGTGGCGGTGTTGGAGGATCCGGATCCAGCGAGCACAGGCAGACCGCGCACGCCTTCCGAGGAGGAAGCGCGAGGTCGGATGGGACGTCGATCTCGTGCGATCGCAGAATGGCTGGAGGAACAGAATCATCACAACGTGTGGTGACAGGCCTTGCCGACCACCCAAAGTCGGTGAGTCGATGGAGACAGCCAGTGCAGGATCACCTGGGCCTGCGGTGCAGCCAGCAGAGGAGGTGGCACGCATACTCGGTTGCCGATGTCGAGAGGAGCAGGCTCAATCTCTGACGGTCCGGTAGCGCATGAATGGGGTTGAGGAGGTTGAGGTGGTGGGTGATCGCGGGCTGCGGGGCTGGGAGTGCCAGGCCGACGCGGATCATCGGGCGGTCTCGCCGGAGGCCGGCCAAGCCGTAGTCTCAGACGCCCTTCCTGCCAGGAGCGCCGAGGAGAGCAGGCCCCGGCCGTTCCGCGCCGAAGAACTCCGGCGATCGCTGCGGGTCGCCGGCCCGGATGCTGCAAGTGAAGTCTGGCTCTCCGCTCATGCCCATGGCGTCGGATCGAGGGCGGCCAGGATCGCCTCGGTCTCCACCTTGGCTCCCTGACGCTCCGTAGCGGTCGGCACCGTCCAGGCTCGCGTTTTACCGCGGTCAGAAGGGCCTCGCGCGGGGTCAGCGTCGCCTGGTCGCGCGTCTCGCGGCCACTCCCCTGCGAAGCGGTCGTCATCCTGAGGGCGCACTCCGGCGCGCGTCCCACGGCGGCTCCTCCGCAGCTCTAGACCATAAGCGAGAGAAGAGACGGAGCAATTCCGCGGACGCCAAAGCTCCGACTGTCGGTCGGCGCAGAGGGTCGGCGATCTTGTTGTGAACGCCGTCCATGGAGATCGGCGCCGGTAGGCTTTCCTCTCGGATCGGCGGCTCGGCCGCGCAGCCGTGGAGCGGCAGCGCTCGACAGGTGGACGAGCGCCGTCGCCGGTGTGCAGGTGCGCATGTCTTCGTGCGCCTGGTCGGGTCGTCCCCACAGTTCGGGTCGAAGTCCTGTCCGGTACTGGGGAGGGAAGCGACCGAGCTGCTGCCGGCGCAGTGCACCACGATGCTGAGCGACCCGACGTGGGCGACCAGAGCTTGGCCATGGTAAAGGCGTGGTCGTGCCCATGCCGACTGGCCCCAGTTTGGCCATGCCCTTCCTATCTCCCAGTGCCGCCGTGGCCGATGCCGATGACGTCGTCGCCGCCAGAGGCCGCCGTCCGGCGGACGTCCAGGCCCAGGAAGCCGTTCGGCGCCGTTGCCACAACAAGGAGCTCATCGTGCTCCAGTACAACGCCCAAGGTGCTGGAGGCACACGCCGGGGACCGCACAGCCAGCCGAGCCGGCTGGAGAAGTCGACGAGGGTCACGGGCGATGTCGGCACGGAGCGAAGCCGAGCGTGGATCAGTTCGCCGACCTCCTTCGCGGAGCGCGACCGGGTCCGGGCTCAGAACCGATGCCCCAGTCGACGCGGCGCCGCGTGGGCCGTTGTCCTGCTCCTGGATCGCCGCTTTCTGCTCGAGCCATCTCTGAGCGTGTTTGGCCACGATAAAGCCGCTGAAGCGGGGTCCTTCTCCAGGAGGACTTCAGCGGGTCTGATCCCCTGAAGATGACGTAGCCACGATCGACTACGAAGGTGCCGCCTGGCTTGAAGGCGCGCGCCGACTCCGCGCGGGGCATCATTCAGGTACGCGCATGTCGTCGAGCGCCTGGCTGAGCCGTCGACGAGGTCGAAGCCGCGTCCCGGGAGAACAGCGACGCCTCTCCCCGATACCCTGGAGCGACAGTCAATTGCGGGCTGCTGGTACACGGGAGCGAGTTCTGATCGCGCCGGTCCCGACGACGGGCTCCAGGTAACTTCGAGGCCGTCCCCCGGCCGCCATCTTCGCACGAGGCGTACGACGATATGCCGCGCCGGGCTTGACATCGAGCACACGACCGCCGTCCGCCTCCGATCGAGCTGCCGGACGACGTTCCCGCTCGCTGGAGGCGTCGGCCCCGCTCAGCCGCGTTGAGGAGTCGATCTTCATCGAAGCGAGCCTGGACGAGCTCGACCTTGATCTAGCTTTGCCTTGAGCTGGGTCACGGCTCCTCCGCCGACTGATGCTGCAACTTCATTTGACCGTGGGTCCCGGAGCCAGCCAGAGGCAGAGACTGCAACTGAGTAGTCAATTATGGCGGCACGTCCTTCGTAGCGATGCTGCCCAGCGGCGATGACATCGAGCGTCCGATCATGACACCCCTCAGAAGCCACGACATTGCAGCCGATGCAACATCATCCTCGAGTTGTGACAGCCTCTCCCACGAGATAGACTGTCGTTCAGGTGTCCCTTCGCCGATGATCTGAGCGAAGTGCTGATGACTGATTGCGCACGCGCGAACCGGGGGTGATCGCATGTCGAAGATGCTGTGTAGAAGGCGGTCGGACGCGCTCGCCGGATCGTGATTGCCGCGCCAGGACCAGATTCTTTCAGTTGAAGCCGAGGTAGCAGATGATTTCCATCAGTGATCCGACAGCCAGTCGCAAAACATAAACAGCTGCCCCAGATCCGTGTTCAACCCCACGGTGTTGCTTGCCCTAACATAGCGGTTACCCCATCTTGCTCAGGAAGTCTCTCGCCCCTTCCGATGGACGCGAGCGAATCTGCTCCGCTCGAACCTCAACTGACGTGCTCGACAATCGTCTTGACCACGATCATGGCTTGGCCAGGACTTTGACTGACCTCCTGAAGTCCGTTGCGGCGCCCGCGCGCGACCCAGATGGGCCTCGGATACCGCCATCGCCGCTCGGCTATAAGGCGCGCGGTTCGGCATCGAGCAGTCCCATCTCCCGCTGGACCCGACTGATCTGCGTGCCGAGGACGATTCGTCGTAGGGTGCAGCTTCCATCGAAGCCGCGTACTGCGCCAGGGTCCGCGGTGGAAGGAGGGCTCGGCCGTCGTCGGCCGGCGACAGTATGATCCCAGCGAATCGCCAAGAGTCGATCTCCCCGTTCATCTGTTCTTGAGCATGCGAACATTCGTCGTTGCCCTCCCACCAAGGTCTGTATCGCTTGCATTCTAGCTCGGTGGACAGGTCGCTCGCGCCACCCGATGGCAGCTGGATGGAAGAAGGTCGCAGGCGCGTTTCCAGGTCGCCGGGGCCCACGAGCTGAGTGAGAGGAAGAAGCGGGAGCCTCTCCCCGGTGTGCAAATGAAGGAGGGACGTCGACGATGTGTCCGGAGACTTGCATCACTTGCGGCTGATCAAGGTAGCGTTCAAGGCCCTCGTTGAGGAAGCGGAGAAACGAGCGGGCGAGAACCAGGTCCTCCTCGACGGCGATGACGGTTCCGTACTGATCGCAGAGTTTGGTCATGCCTGCGATGATCGAGTTGGCCAACCCGCGATTGCGCTCCTGTTCGACGAAGACCGCCGATCTGCCGAGTAGTTCGCGCGCGATAGTCCGCGTCGCTTGGACAGCCGGAACCTCGGCCTCGGTCTTGGGTCCGTCGGCGAACACATAGAGGGGACTCGACTGAGCGCCGTCGCAGGCCTGCAGACTGACGATAGCGCGACGCGTGTGCTCTGGGCGCTTGTAGATGAAGAGTCCAACCGGCGCCCACTGCTTGATATCGGTGCTCACTTCTGCTCGCGGCTGCTGGAGCAATGGCGGCTCGAGGCGCTCACCAATCGTCGCCCGGGGGCATCCAACGGCGGAACTGCGCCACTAGGCCGGCGGCGATCGCGCCGGCGGAACCGACGTTGACACGCACCGCGCCGCCGTCGTGTGCCGCTTCCGTCAGTCGAGGATAGGGCGCGTTGCCACTGGCCTCAGGCAAGTGGTGGATGGCGACAAACAGAACGTGGGTCATTGAGGGAGTGCGAGCATGTTGCGGTTATCGAGCATTGAGGTCTGGTAGCCGACCAGGCTCTTGGCGACTTCAGTTCGCTGCAGCTCCGTGAGCACCTCGATGATCAAGTCCGGTCGATGGTCGAGAAAGAGCTGTGCGGCACCCGCCAAGACCCGACTCTCGTTACCCTCCACATCGATCTTAACCAAGTCCGGATACGGTTGGGTCTTGAGTTCCTCATCGATGGTGCTGGTCTGAACCGGCACGGACCGTGTCGCATATCTGTTGGGGAGCAGGCTTCCCATGCTCGACGAACCGGCGAGGAGGAACTGAGCCTCACCGATCTGATCGCTCAGCGCCACGTCCCAAATCGTTACGTTCCGCAAGTCGTTCAGTTCGACTGTCCGACGAAGCCGCTGGAGGTTATCTGGGTTCGGCTCGAAGGCAATCACTCTGCCGGTCGACCCGACTCGCCTAGAGGCGACGGCTACCATGTAGCCGACATGCGAACCGACGTCCCAGTAGACGTCACCCGGGCCGAGTCTTCCGGCGATCACATCAAGAACGCGTGGCTCGTACGTTCCGAGCCAGTAGTACTTCTCCGAACGCGGAAAGATCGCAAGACGAATGCCCGTCGCGGTCCCAGACCGGACCTCGACAACTGAAACGCCGTCGGGAGGATCCGATTTGCGATTGGGCGCAGGATGGTGGCCGCACGGCTGTCTCCGCTAAGCCGCGCTGCGAGGGACGACGGCAAGCGGTCGACGAGCTTGAGCCCGATGGACCGTATCGTGTTCCCACGTCGACGGCTGACGCCGCCGCTGGATGGCTCGGCGGGAGGTTCTGAAGTCACACTCACGTACACCAGCCTAGCCCAGTGACACGCTGATGTTCGCCGTGATGGCCGAGGCCATCACCAGGGGCTTGGCCGTCTCAGGACGTTCACGGCCTGTCTCGAACAGACGTCACGCCGCCTACCCCGAGCAGCGCGATCACCGCCCCGGCAACGTCCACCCCGACGTCGACGACAGACGCATTGCGCCCGCTCACGCTCGCCTGATGAAGCTCGTCCGTGACCGCGTCCTGATCTGCGTCGCGAACGTGATCCAGGTCGCGATCGCGGTCCCGGCGACGATCGCGCTCGTCCCCGCATACGGCCTGCCGGGAGCGGCCGTCGCCCAGCTCGGGGGGAGGTTCACCGGCCGCCTCTTTGCCGCGCTGGCCCTCGCCCGTTCCGTCCCGACGATCGCGATCCAGCCGGGTGCCGTCGCCCGGGCCGACGCCCGGACCCTGGGCCTGTTCGCCCTGCCGGTGCTCGCGATCGGCATCTCGACGCAGCTCGGCGTTGGCGTCGATCCGATCATCGTCGCGGTGGCGGCCGGGCCGGCCGCGGTCGGCCTCTATGCCGCCGGCAGCAGCCTCGTGCGGTACGGCGCATTCCTGCTCTTCCCGATCGTGGCGGTCCTGCTGCCGTCGTTCTCGGAGCTCGGCTACTCGCGGCCGGCGGAGGTGGCAGGGGTCGTCCTCCGCTGCGTTCGGATGGCGGCGGCGATCGGCGTCATCGCCTTCGGGTCAGTGGCCGTTCGGGCACGCCGGTCCTCGAGCTCTGGATCGGCCGGGCCGACAGCCTGAGCGTTGGCGTGCTGGTCCTGTACGCGCTTGCGCACGTCGCCTGGGTCCCCTCACAGGTCCTGATCCTCGCCCTGAACGCCGCGGGCCGGCACGGGACGGTCGGCCTGGCGATGCTGGCCGACGCGACCCTCAACGTGATCGTGTCGGTCGTCCTCGTCGTCGTGCTCGGCCCGATCGGGGTGGCGGTGAGCACACTCGTCCTCCTGGTCGCCGCTCATGCCGTCGTGATCCCGTTGATCGCCGCCCGGCGGCTGGCCATTCCGCTCATGAGCCTTGCCCGATCCCTGGGGGTCGGGGCCGCGACCGGCGTTGCGGTTGTGACGATCGTCGCGCTGGTGCCCGCCGACGGCCTTGGCGGCCTGCTGGTTCGGGGAGCGATCGGGATCGGGGCGGTCGTGGCCGTTCTCGCGTTCGACCAGCGGGCGAGTGGGCGGCGAACACTGGTGGCACCGCAGCCTTGACCGACGCGGCACCGGCGCGCCGGCCATCCGCCCGTCAGTCGAGGGCCGGACCCCTTCGAAACGCAGTGCGAAGGCGGCCGGCGCTGCCCGACTCGACCAGGAACCACCAGCCGACGGCGGCCCCGAACGTCAGGAGGAAGCCGTTGAGGCTGGTTGCGTACGTTCGCAGCAAGGCCACGACGATCAGGCCGGCGAGTGCCAGCGTCGCCGCGTCGGGGGATCCGTGCGGCAGCCAGAGGCCGACCCGGGCCGCAAGTGCGCCCAGCGCGACCATGACGAGGAGGGCCCAGGCAGGGCCAAAGTTCGCATAGGCCTCGGCGAGCATGCCCGGGGCCACGAATCCGCCGGGCGGCTCGTTGGGAAAGAGCCGGTGGAACAGCTCGATGCCGAGGGCGGGAGGTGGCTCGCCGCCGCGCAGGGAGTCGAGCCAGCGGAAGTAGCTGGCGCCCGCCGCGTACGGCACGTCCGTCGGATACACGTCGACGACGAGATCCACGGTTCGGGGCTGGATGAGGACGACCCGATCGATCGCCCGGTTCATCGCGAACGTCAGGGTGTCGAGCGGATCGCTGAACCTCCCGGTAGGAGACATCCGCGCAAACAGCACTCCGTAGAACACGAGAGCGACGGCAGCCCCGACGAGGAGCCAGCCGCGGCGGCTCAGATGCCGGCCCGCCCACAGGGCCACCAGGAGGGCGGCAAGTCCGAGCTCGAGCGGGAGCGCGCGCGACGCAAACGCGACCTCCATGACGCCGACCGCGGCGAGCGCACCCGTCGCCACGATCGCCATGTCGCGACGGCGGGTCGCAAGGGCGAACCCGAAGCACAGAACGGCCGCGGGTGGGACGAGCCAGCGGAAGAGGTCCAGCCGGGCGCCGGCCCAGCCGAGACGCGCGGCCTGGGCGTGGCTGCTCAGGAGCGGGACCCCGTAGTCGACCGCCAGCCAGGCGTACATCGCCAGGCCCACGGCGACGAGCACCAGCACGACCGGTACCCGGACAGTGCCCGTGGCGATCCCCGTGGGGACGGCGGGCGGTCCCGCCACGACTCGGACGAGCCATGCCCCGACGCCGATCGCGACGAATGCACCACCGATGAGCAGGGGACCATTGGTTGCCTCGCCACCGGCCGCCAAGCCCACCGCGCCGACGCCGTCGAGGAGGAGGTAGCCGCCGATCAGGACCCTGACCGGCGTCCAGCTCCATCTGTCGCCGGGCGGGCCGCCGGCCCACCACGCGAGAATGGCGCCGACCGAGACGAGGGCAGCAACCACGAGTCCCAGCGCGGGGTTCACGAGCGCACGTCCTCAGTGGTCCCCGCGTTAACGCGGGTCTGCGGTGTTCTGGTCGGATCGCAACGCGGATCGGTCCCGGCTGGCGTCGTCAGGTGCGGCCGGCGCCTCGGAACCGGACCGAACCTCCCACGCGGTCCGGTGCCACGTCTCGATCCGCCGCCCCCGGAGGACATTGAGCCACGCGCCGAGGAACGCGAGGTTGACGACGACGACGCTGAAGGCAAAGCTCGCCCAGCGAGGCATCCGGAACTTGGGGGTCAGGATCCAGCCGACGCCGGCCAGGCCGACCAGGATGAGCCCGGCGGCGATCGCAACGACGTACCACGGGCTGCCCGACACGGTCAGACCGAGGGCGCCGATGGCCGCCACGATCAACAGGATCGGTGTCGCCCATCGCAGGAGCTTGTGCGACCAGATGGCCAGTGCCGCCGAAGGCCGGCGCCATGGCGTCAGGCGTCGGGCCATCGACAGGTTGGCCCGAATTCCCTGCGTGGCCGTTCGCGTCCGGTTCCGGAATTGCGCATGGAAGTTCGCCACGGGACGCTCGGTCGCCCGCGCCTCGCCGACCTCGAGCACGACAAGGCCCCGAGCCGCGGCCTCGAGTGGCAGCAGTTGATCCATCGACGCGTGGCTCGGAACGGACCTGTACATCGACCGGCGGACGGCGAGCACCGCGCCCGTGACGGCCGTCAGCCACCCGGCGCGGCTCTCCCAGCGCCGGATGAGCTGCTCGTAGCGCCAGTACGCTCCCTCGTCGCGGGCCGTCGCCGAATCCCCGGCGTCGAACCAGGCCAGCCGGCCGGTCGTGGCGCCGACGCGCGGGTCGGAGAAGGGTGCAACCAGCGCGGCGAGGCATCCTGGATCGAACCGTGTCTCGGCATCCGTCAGTGCGACGACATCGCCGGTCGATCGTTCGAAGATGGCGTTCTGTGCTTCGGTCTGCCCGCTGCGCGGCAGGTCGAGCAGGTGGAATTCGCGGATCGGTCGCGCTCATCCGCCTGACCAACTCTGCCGTGTCGTCTGTCGAGCCGTCGGAGGCGACGAAGACCTCGATGGCGAACGGCACGGCCTGATCGAGGATGTTGACGAGCCGAGCCTCGAGCACGTGGGCCTCGTTGTGGGCGGCAATGCCGACCGTGACGATCGTGGGACCGTCGACGGTGAGGTCCGGGCGGAACGGCCGGACCCGGGCGGCGATCGCCGCCACGAGGGGGTAGCCGGCGTACACCCAGGCGAGCAGGCCGAGCGGCAGCCAGAACAGGACCAGCGCCCAGGTCATCCCTGGTCCTCGGCCGGCCAGGAAAGGTCCGGGAACGACTGTCGCATCCACCTCACGAGCCGATCGGCCTGCGCCTCGGCAGTGTGAGCGGCCGCGAAGTCGAGGCCGGCGGCACGAAGCCGGCGGCGCTCGGCCCCGTCGACCGCCAGCGAGGCGATGGCCCCGGCGAGGGCATCCGGACTGTGCGGCTCGACGAGGCGGCCTCTCGTCCCGCCGCCGAGCAGCGCGGGCACGGCGCCGACCCGGGTTGCGACCACCGGCAGGCCCGCGGCCATCGCCTCGACCACGACCTTCGGCGCACCCTCGGCGCGCGACGGGAGGGCGAAGATGTCGGCGCTGCGGAGCGCGTCGAGATACGCCGACCGGTCCGCGAGATAGCCGTGCCAGCGGATGCGGCCATCGAGACCGGAATCGCCCGCCTCGAGCTGGAGCGCAGTTCGGATCGGGCCATCGCCGATGAGTGACAGCGTGGCCGGCACACCGGCCGTGTCGAGCGAGGCGACTGCCGCGAGAAGATCCTCGAGGCCCTTCTCGGCCGCCATCCGGCCCGCCCAGACGATGTGCAGTGGCCGGTCACGTGTCGGCGCGGCGGCGTCGACGACGATCGACCTGGTCTCCTCGACGTCGCCGAGGGTCAGGACGCTCGTGAAGAGGTCCTCGTTCAGCCGGATCCAGGGTCCGCTTCTCTCGAGCAACCGGGTTGTTTCGTCGTAGACGAAGCCGGCGAGCCGCGCGGCCACACCGGAGAGGCCGGGCCGCGCCTGGCCTCGAGCGACGTCACCGACACTGCCGGCCACCCACGTAAATCGCGGAACCCGGGCCGACCGGCAGGCCAGCGCGACGAGCGGGGCGTTCGAGGCCGGCGCCTTGATCCAGACGAGATCCGCCTCGCCGACCACCCGGCGGACGAGGGGCCAGTTGGACCTCACCATCGTCGGCGCTCGAGCGACGTAGTCGGCAATTCCGCGGAAGGATCGCGTCGCGACGACGCGAAGACGGGTCCGGTCGACTGCGTCGAGCCCCGGCGGCTCCTCGCCCGGCCGGAGCTCGGCGACGGGCACGAGGTAGTCAGCCGTCGCGAATGGCCCGCGGCGGATCACCTCCTCTGCGAAGAGGTGGAACAGCGCGGCGCGTGGCCGGATCTCGCCGTCGGGCAGGCGAACGAATGAATTGTCGTCGAGGATCGCGAGACGGATCGGACGGTCCGCCTCGGCAGGAAGAGCGGAAGCCACCGACGTATTGTCGCAGGCCGGTCGGGGAGCGTCCGCGCCGCTCGCCCCACGTCTCCCAGCCGGCTCCAACCCACTTCTCCCAACCGGTTTGACTTCTCCCAAACGGGTTTTTCGGGTAGTTCCAAGCAAGCGGAACGATCGATCGGATCGAGCCCGTTGCTAGGTGAGCCGCAGTCGATCCGCGGTCAATCGCCGGTGAAGGGGTTTGCTGGATCCTGCACCGGTGACCGACATGCCGAAGAAGAACGGACCCGGAATCGAGTTGCTCGCCGATCCCACGAGGCGCCGGATCATCGGCCTGCTGGCTTTGCGCGCCCTGCGGCCATCGACGATTGCTCGCGAGATCGGACTGAGCCGGCCGGCGACGACCCGCCAGCCTGCACCTGATGCTCGAGGCGGGGCTGCTTCGGGCGACCCGCTCGTACATCGACGGGCGCGCCGTCCTCTACAGCATCAACCCGCGTAACCACGGCCCGATCACCGCATGGCTGGCCGGAACGCAGGTCGCGCGGGCCGTGACGCTCACACTCGAGGATCCAGACCGAGTCCTGGAGGGCTGACGATCAAACGCTCCGATCGATCGTTCCGCTTGCCTGGAACCATCTCGAATCGGGCTCTGGCGAATGTGGTTTCCGGCGCGTCCGAACGGCCGGGATCACGGCTCCTCGCCCGGCGCGTGCTCGCCGAGGATGATGTCGGCCGCGGGCGGGGCAACGTTCACGTCGTCCTCGGCGGCGGGCCGTCGATGGCCGGTCACCCGCCGGAGCACGGCCCGGGCGACGGCGAGTGCCGCCACAACGTCGGATCGGCGGACGATCAGCGTCTCGACCGGCCCGCGGCCGGACAGGCGGATGAAGACCGCCAGCATGACCAGCGCGGTCAGCCCGTACGAGATCGACGAGGCGACGGCGGCGCCGAGAATCCCGTACCTCGGGACGAGGATCAGGTTCGCGACGACGTTGGCCGCGAGGCCGAACAACAGGATGACGGTCCCGGTCCCGGGCCTGCCGCCCCCGCTGAGGTACCGGGACAGGACGGCCACGACGCTGTAGGCGACGACGCCCGGGATGATCAGCCTCAGGGCGACGCCGGCATCGGCGAACTCCGACCCGTAGACGAACCGAACGAGCCTGGGTCCGAAGGCAGCCGTCGGGACGGCGAGGACCACGGACAGGGCGAGCGTCGTGCGGGTGAGAGTCGCCGCGGTCCGCGCGGCATCGGCTGCTGGATCGACGGCCCGGCTGAACATGACAAGGCCGAGCGCGTTCGGCACATACCAGAGCGTCTCCGCAAGGCCGCTCGTGACCGAGTAGATGCCGGTCGCGCGGACGCCCGAGATCGCGTTCACGATGAACGAGTCCGCGCGGAACTGGAGCCGCTCCGCGAGCGTGCCGACGACCGACTTGCCGCCGTACCGGAGCTCCTCCGCGAGGATGGACGCCGAGGGGATGATCCCGAGAATCCGGTCACGGGCCGCCGCCCAGGCGATGGCAGCGATCGTGAGGCCGAGCGAGACGAGATTCAGGACGAGCGCCATTGCCAGCTCGAGGTTCGTGGCCAGCACGGTCCCGAGAAGCAGGACGAGGAGCGTCAGGCGCCGCAGGAGCCGGATGTAGCTGTACGACGCGACCCGTCGCCGGCCGAGCAGCGCGAACAGGCCCAGGTTGAAGAAGAGCTCCGCCGGGATCGCCAGCGCCGCGAACGTGAACTGGCCGGCCGACAGGTTCGGGAAGAGCGCGACGAGCGGCCCGGACGGTGGGCCGGCCGTCGGGATCCCGTACAGCCAGAGGGACACGAGGACCGTGGCCCCGCCCACCACCGCGCTCCAGAGAATCGCGTTGCCAAAGGCGCGCCGACCTTCGTCTTCGCTCCGCCCGGCGACGACGGCGATCGCCTGGTCCATCCCGAAGCCGATGACCGTGGCAGCGAGCTGGGAATAGAGCAGGACGAGAGCGAAGCGACCCTTGGCCGCCGGCCCGAGGGCGTTGGCGAGGATGACGTCGGTGGCAAAGATGAGGACCGCCAGCCCGAACCGCGTCGCGATCGTGATGGCGGCGTCGTGGATGAGCCCGGGTCGCCGATCCGCTGCCGGCGCGGCCGGCTCGGCGGGCTCGGCGGGCGCGGCCGGCTCGGCGGGCTCGGCACCCGCGACATCGTCACCCGCCATCGCGGCCGGCCTAGTCGGAACCGGACGCGGCGTGCGGCGCGATCCCGGCCAGCGCCGGATCGGCGAGCGCGGCCTCGTACCAGCCTGCCATCAGGGCGAGGCCCTCCTCGAGGGCGACCCCGGCCCGATAGCCGAGCCGCGACGCCGCCTTGTCGACGCGGCTGACGTTTCGGGCGACGTCCCCCGCGCGAGCCGGCCCATGGACGATCTCGAGGTTCCGGCCGGACACCTGCGAGATCGTGCTGGCCAGCGTGACGAGCGACGTCTCGTGGCCCGTTCCCACCTGGAACACCTCGCCCGCCACATCGTCGGCGCGAGCGTCGATCGCGGCACACACAGCCTTGGCGATGTCACCGACGTAGATGTAGTCGCGCGTCTGGTGCCCGTCCCCGTTGACGACGATCGGCCGACCGCCGAATGCGGCGCGCAGCCAGGCCGCGACGACGCTGTTCTTGTGCAGCGAGAACGGGCCGTAGACGTTCGAGAAACGAAGCGCGCAGGCGGCGAGGCCATAGCTGGCCGCATAGGCTGCGCAGTACGACTCACCTGCCAGCTTCGAGGCACCGTACGGTGAGATCGGCCGGGTCAGGGTCGTCTCGTCGACCGGCGGAGTCACTGCTCCCAGCACGGCGTTCGAGGACGCCAGCACGAACCTGGCGACGCCCGCAAGGCGGGCGGCCTCGAGCAGCCGGAAGGTGTCGATCACGTTGGCCTCGAACGACGCCGTGGGATTGGCGATGGAATCGGCAACGTCGGCCCTGGCCGCAAGGTGGACGATGGCGTCGACCCCGTCGATCGCCTTCCGGACGGCGGCAGCGTCCTCCAGGGACGCCTCGATCAGCTCGTGCGGAACCCCCGCCAGGTACGCCCGGCTGCCGATCGACAGGTTGTCGAGGACCCGGACGCTCTCCCCTCGCTCGACGAGGAGCCGGGCCAGCGACGAACCGATGAAGCCGGCTCCGCCGGTGACGAGGACCGTCCGGTTCAGCGCCGCTGCGCCCCGCCCGCGGCCATGCTCGCGGCGAGGGCGTCCGGGACCCAGCGGACGTTCTGGACGAACGTCGTCGGGTCGATCCTGTCGCGCTGATCGGCGATCTTCACGAGCATCGTGTCGATCAGCTCCTCGTTGAGCAGCCGGGGCTGAAGCCCGAGATCGAGCAGCTTCGAGTGCTGCGCGTTGTAGTAGTGCTCCTCGGCTTCCTTGCGCGGATTCGAGGAGTGCGCGATGGACACCTCCCAACCGAGATGTTCGCCGGCCTTCTTCACCCGCTCGGCCAGCTCTAGCACGCTGAACAGCTCGGTGAACTGGTTGTAGACCGCGAGCTCGCCCGCGCCGGGGGGATTGGCTGCGGCCAGGGCGACGCACTGGATCGTGTCGCGGATGTTGAGATAGCCGCGGGTCTGGCCGCCCTTCCCGTAGACCGTGAGCGGGGAGCCGACCACGGCCTGGACGCAGAACCGGTTGAGGGCGGTCCCGAAGACCTCGTCGTAGTGGAAGCTCGTCGCGAGCCGCGGATCGAGCGCCGACTCGTCGGTCTCGACGCCGTAGACGACGCCCTGGTTGAGGTCGGTCGCCCGGAGGCCCCAGATCCGCGTCGCGAAGTGGATGTTGTGCGAGTCGTGGACCTTCGAGAGGTGATAGATCGAGCCCGGAGTCTTCGGGTAGAGGAACGTGTGCGACCGGCCCTTGTGGTTGACGGTCAGGTAGCCCTCTTCGATGTCGATGTCCGGCGTGCCGTACTCACCCATCGTTCCCAGCTTGACGAGGTGGGTCTCCGGTGAGCGGTCGCGGATCGCGAAGAGGACGTTGAGGTTGCCCACGACGTTGTTCGACTGGGTATAGGTCGCGTGGCGGGCGTCGATCATCGAGTACGGGGCCGACGGCTGCTCGCCGTAGTGGACGATCGTGTCCGGGCGGAGCCCGTCGATGACCGACTCGACGAATGCATAGTCGGTCAGGTCCCCGACGTGGAGCTCGATGTCGTTCTCCGTGACCTCGCGCCAGGCGCGGATCCGCTCGTGGAGCGTCGGCACGTGGAAGAGCGGCCGGACCCCCAGCTCGAGCTCCCAGCTGCGCTTGGCAAAGTTGTCGACGACCGCGACCCGATGGCCGGCTCTCGAGAACGCCATGGCGGTCGGCCAGCCGAGGTAGCCGTCGCCGCCGAGCACGAGGATTCGCTGAGCCACGTCGAATTCCACCTCCAGAGATGCGCGTCGGTTCGACCCCGCCGTCCCGGCACGTGGAGTCGGCCGGAGTCTACCATCGGGTCGGCTCTGGTAACCTCGCGGGGATGCTTCTCCAGCAGTTCGTGATCGACGGTCTCGGCCATCTCTCGACGCTCATCGCCGACGAATCGGCGGGTCTCGCCGCGGTCATCGACCCGCGCCGCGACGTCGACATCTACCTCGACGCCGCCCGCGCGGCCGGCCTCCGGATCAGCCACGTCGTCGAGACGCATCTCCACAATGACTACGTCTCGGGCGGCCGTGAGCTCGCGGCCATGACCGGGGCCACCCATGTCATCGGGGCCGGTGCCGACCTCGCCTTCGAGCACCGGCCGGTCCGCGACGGCGACACGTTCAATGTGGGGACGCTCCGCTTCACGGTCCTCGATACGCCCGGTCACACGCCGGAACACGTCGCCTACGCCGTTGCCGACCGGTCGCGGGCCGGCGAGCCGATCCTCATCTTCACCGGCGGGTCGCTCCTCGTCGGCGCGGTGGGCCGGACCGATCTCCTCGGCGAGGAGAACGCGCTTCCGTTCGCACGGTCGATGTTCCACTCGATCCGGGACGTGATCCTGCCCCACGAGGACTTCGTCAACATCTACCCGACCCACGGCGCGGGATCGCTCTGCTCGACCGGGATCGCCTCGACGCCATGGTCGACGATCGGCTTCGAGCGCCGCCACAACCCGATGGTCCAGCCGGCCGATGTCGATGCTTTCGCCCGGTTGCTCCTCCGCGACCAGCCCGCATTCCCGCGCTACTTCGCCCGGATGCGCCCGACGAACCAGGGCGGCCCGCGGCTCCTCGGCGGCCGGCCGCCGGAGCCCCACCCGATGACGGTGGATGAGGTCCGTGCGGCGCTTGCGGGGGATGCGGTCCTCGTCGACCTGCGATCGCCGGCGGCCCATTCGCTCGCCTACGTCCCGGGCTCGGTCTCGATCCCGTCGGGCTCGTCGTTCGGGACGTGGCTCGGCTGGGTCGTGGAGCCCGACCGTCCGCTGGTCTTCGTCCTCGACGCGGACGGCGACTGGGACGACGCCGCGCGCCAGGCGATGCGGATCGGTTACGAGAACGTCGTCGGACACCTCCGCGGAGGCTTCGAGGCCTGGACCGTGTCCGGGGCGCCGGTCGAATCCGGTGGCCGCCTGACCGTCGACCAGCTCGCCGAGCGCCTCGAGGCCGGAGGCGGCGAGCTGCCGCTCGTCATCGATGTCCGCCAGGCGACCGAGTTCGCATCTGCCCACGTCCCGGGCTCCGTCCACATTGCGGCCGGCCTGCTGCAGGACCGACTCGCCGATCTCCCGCGGGATCGCCCGATCGCGACGATCTGCGCGTCCGGCTACCGCTCGAGCGTCGCCGCCTCCCTCCTGCGGGCCGCGGGCTTCGACGACGTGAGCTGGGTGGCTGACGGCGTGCCCGCCTGGCGGAAGCGCGGTCATCCCGTCGAGAAGGGCCGCCGCGGACGCGACGCGGACGGCGACTCCGACGCGGACGCCGGCTCCGACGGCGGTTCGCATGTCGAGCCGTCGGCGCACCCGGCTGCGGCCGGCCATCGCCACGCGGGGGACTAGCAGCCAGCCAGGTCGAGCGCGCTGGTGGGGTGGAACCCTCGTGTACCCTTGTGTTCGCGCGGAGTCAGTTCCCAGGCGGCTCTCGCCACGATGCCCGGGAGTCCATGCCGGCCACGCGCCGATGCGGACACCAATCGATGGAGGAAGCAGTGCTTCAACCGACCCGCCGCCATTCCCGTTCGCTCCTCGGCATTCTCGCCGTCCTTGCCACGGTCGGGCTCATCTGGCCTGCCGGCATCTCGGCAGGTGGCCGCTCCGGTGCCTCGGGCGGGGCCTCGGTCAGTGCCCCGACGGCGAGGGCAGACCGCACCCCGACGGTGCGGGGCCTCGGCGTGAAGTCGCTCGATTCCGTGCGCGGGCACGGTCCCTCGAAGCCGCTCGAGTCGCTCACGACCAACCTCCGGAACCAGCGTGGCACGCCCGATCTCTCCAATCCGGGCGTCGGTGCTCCCACCGACACGACCGGCACGGCCGTCAGCACGGTCCTCGCGACGAATTCCGGTGCCCCGCCGGCGGACTCGGTCGCGGCCGTCGACGGAATCGACCAGAGCGTCGTCAACCTCGAGCCGCCCGACCCGTGGGTCGCGGCCGGCCCCGACGATGTCGTCCAGACGGTGAACGAGGAACTCCACTTCTTCGACCGCGGCGGGCACGACACCGCCGGCGCGATCGACATGTTCGAGTTCTTCGACCTGGCCAACTTCGAGGTCGACGGCGTCGCGATCCCGATCGCGGGGATCGCCGACCCGCGCTGGCTGTATGACGCGAAGCACGGCCGCTGGCTGGGTGAGACACTCGGCTGGCACTGCTCCGCGACGGGTTCCGTCGGCTACATCTTCGGCGCGATCAGCCTGACCGGCGACCCGACCGGCGACTACTACAACTTCTTCATCGAGTACGCCGGGTTCCTTCCGGACTACCCAATGATCGGGACGTCGGGCGACAAGTTCACGATCTCCGCGAACGAGTTCACGCTCAAGAACCAGGCGACGAACTGCGCCGACGGGCTCGTGATCGATGCCGACTTTGCCGCGACGCTGACGACGTTCGACTGGGCACAGATGCTGACGTTCCCGGCCTCGCCCGACTTCACCTACGACTTCTTCCCCAACCCCGGCGCCGGTCTCCCGGATACGTTCTTCTCGCTGCGTCCTGCCGTCTCGCCGCAGGGAGTCTCCAACACGCTCTTCGTCGTCGGTGAGAAGCTCGGTGGGACCGCCGGCCAGTCGAATGTCGTGTATTTCCGGATCACCGGCACGAACGCGGGCGGAGGCACCGTCGCGTCCCCCCCGATGGATCTCACCAGTAGCGCGATCGTCGATCCCTTCATAGACCCTCCGGCCCCGCATGAGCCGGGTGGAATCCTCGATGCCGGGATCATCGACCGGCGACCGACCGACGCGATCTGGCAGGACAACGTCCTGACATTCGCCTCGACCATGCCGTGCGATCCGTCCGGCCCCGCCGCCCCCGTGGAAACCCGCGACTGCGCCCGGATCACACAGCTCAAGACCACCACCGCGACCCCGAGCCTCGTCCAGGACATGCTCATCGGGACGACCGGTGCGGACACCTGGTACCCGGGGATCGGCCAGTCGCAGAGCGGTATCCTCCACGTCGTCTACACCCAGTCGTCCGACGGCACGGGGATGACCTCGTACGATCGCTACCAGCTCCCCGCGGACGCGATCAACACCCTGGGTGATGCGGTCAAGCTCGCCAATGGCAGTAACTTCCACTACGGCGGCGATCGCTGGGGCGACTACGTCGGCGTCGCGCAGGATCCGCGCGACACGAATGCCGTCTGGCAGGCCAACCAGTACACGAAGACGACTGCCGTCTGGGGCACGCGCGTGAGCGAGCTGCAGACAGCGGGCGCGACGTTCGTCCCGATCACACCGGTCCGCGTGCTCAGCAGCCGCGACGGGATCGGCCTGTCCGGCAAGTTCACCGCAAACGTCGCACGGACGATCACGATCGGGCACGGCGTCCCCACCGACGCCGTCGCGATCACCGGCAACCTGACGGTGACGGAGCAGAACGCGGCGGGCTTCCTCGCCGTGACCCCGATCCCCAACAACAGCCCGTCGACGTCGTCGCTGAACTTCCCGCTCGGCGACAATCGCGCCAACAACATCATCTCGCCGCTCTCGACGTCGGGCCAGATCAGCATCGTCTACAAGGCGGTCGCCGGGAAGACGACGCACGTCATCCTCGACGTCACCGGCTACTACACGAATGCCACGACGGGCTCGACCTACAAGGTCCTGACGCCGGCCCGCAGCCTCGACACGCGCAGCGGGACCGGGCTGTCCGGGCCGTTCGTCCACGGCGTCGTCAGGAGCTGGAAGGTCAGGGGCCGCAGCGGCGTGCCGGACAGCACGGCCGTGATCGCGGTCACCGGCAACTTGACGGTGACCGGCCAGACGACGCGTGGCTTCGCGACGATCGGACCGAACGTCGCCTCGAACCCGGCCACCTCGACCCTCAACATCCCGCTCGGCGACACCCGCGCGAACGGGATCACCGTCGGGCTGTCGTCGACCGGCCGGCTCGAGGGCGTCTACCGCGGCACGACATCGACGGCGAACGCCCAGCTCATCTTCGACGTCACCGGCTACTACATCAACGACCTGACCGGCGCGCGCTTCGTGCCGCTCACCCCGGGTCGCCGCATGGACACCAGGCTGCCCGCTCCGCCCGATGGGCTGAGCGGCGCATTCAGCGCGAACGTCGCGCGGACGCTCATCATCGAGCCCTACCAGGGCGTTCCGATCAGCGCCACGGCCATCGCCGGCAACCTGACGGTCGTCGGCCAGAACCACGCAGGTTTCGTCGCGATGACGCCGAACACGACCAACTCGCCGACGACCTCGACGCTTGAACTTCCCGGTCGGCGACATCCGCGCCAACGGCGTCGTCGGGCCGCTCAGCGCCGCGGGCAACGTCGGCCTGGTCTTCAAGACAACGACGGGCATCGACCCACCTGATTCTCGACATCACTGGCTACTTCCGCTGACCCGGTTTGCCCGGTCGCCCGCCTCCGGCGGGTGATCGGGCCCGTACGTTAGAGAGCCGTTACCGGTACATCGGGCCGGGGGGCCGTCTGCCGCCCCGGATGGGACGATCGGCTCACCGTGCGCGCATATGCCCGACTCGACTCAACCGCCTCGCCCGCGTCGGCGACCGACGAGGATGTCCCGCCGCGCTCGTTCGCCGATTCCCTGGGAGAGCTGTTCCGCGGCATGGTCGGCGAACCGCCGATCGCGCTGCGCGGCGGTCCGCCGGCGTGGCTCGTCGTCGCGATCCTCATCGGCGGTTACGCGGCCGCGCTCGTCCTGTATGGCCCGGTCGCCTCGATCGTCCTCGCCGCGCCGATGTTCGTCGCCGCGGTGGTCCTGTCCGGCCCGCTCACCGCACTTGCGTGGCTGGCCTGCCTCGTCGCGACGGTCGTGATCGTACCCGCCGCCGAACTGGGACAGTCCGGGAACGGCTTCCACGCTCAGCTCATCCTCATGTCCGCCACGATCCTGCGCGCGATCGTCGTCACCGCCGTGTCGAGCCGGACAGATCACCTCCGTCGCCTGGCGATGCTCGCCCGCCGCCTCGACAGCGTCCTGGAGATCACGGAGCGGCTCGCGAACACGCACGACCGGGCCACGCTGCTCCGCTCGATCGTCGACGAAACCCTCCACGGTCTCGATGCCGACGCGACGGTCCTCCGACTGGTCAGGGACGGCCGGCTCGAGGTCGTCTCCTGGGCCGGGATGGACGACGAGACGGCCGCCCGGCTGCCCGACCTTCGGCCAGGGAGAGGCCTGGTTCGGCGAGATCGTCCGGACCGGAAAGCCGTGGGTCGTCGATGACATCAAGCGGGCCTCGGTCGGCGATGCCTACGACCGGTACGACGACATCTTCACGTTCCGTGGCGAGATCATCGTGCCGCTCATCCACAAGGACACGGTCGTCGGTTCCCTTGCCGTCGTCACGCTCGAGCCACGCGCCTGGGCGGGCAATGATGTCGCATTCGTCGCGGCGCTCGGCACGCATGCCGCGATCGCGATCGAGAACTCCGAGCTCATCGCCCAGACGGAACAGCGGGCCGCCCAGCTGAGGGTGCTCCAGGCCGCGTCCGCCCGGCTCAGCCGTGCCAGCGGTGTCGAGGCGGTCGGTCGGGCCATCGTGGAAGAGACGCGCAAGATCATCGACTATCACAACGCCCGGGTCTACCAGCTCGAAGCGACCGACGACGTCGTGCCGATCGCATTCGAAGGCACCGTCGGGGCCTACGAGAAGGTGGACTTCGACCTGCTGCGCTGTCGCCTGGGCGAAGGCTTCACCGGCTGGGTCGCCCAGCACGGAGTCGCCCTGCTCGTCAACGACGCCAACTCCGATCCCCGTGGGGAGAACATCCCGGGGACAGACGACGTCGACGAGTCGATGCTCGTCGTGCCGATGCGCTACGACGCGCGGGTCGTCGGGGTGATCACGCTCTCGAAGCTCGGCCTGAACCAGTTCGACGAGGAGGATGAGCGGCTCCTCCTGACCCTCGCCGACCAGGCGGCCACCGCCCTCGAGTCCGCTCGCCTGCTGGCCCGCAGCCAGGGGCTCGCGGCGGAGCTGCGGGGGCTGCTCGACATGAGCGGCCAGCTGTCCGCCAGCCTCGAGTCACGACAGGTCGCGAACGTCATTGCCAGGCACCTCGCGAGCGCCCTCGGCGTCGACGAGTGCGCGATCTCCTACTGGGACCGACCGAGCAGGCGGCTCGCGACGCTCGGCTACTTCCCTGAGGTCGAGAACGAGGTCCTGACCCCGTTCTTCGACATGGCGAGCTTTCCCCAGTCGCTCCACGTTCTCGAGGAGCAGACGACGGTGGTCATCGACGCGGACGATCCGGCGGCCGATCCGGCAGAGGTCGCGCTCCTTCGGCCGTTTGGCTACCGCTCACTCGTCATGCTGCCGCTCGTCGCCAAGGGGGAGTCGATCGGCCTCGTCGAGTTGATCTCGTTCACGGCCATCGACCTCGACACGGAGCGGCTCGAGCTGGCCCGAACGATGGCGAACGAGGCGGCCATGGCCCTGGAGAACGCGCGGCTCTACGAGGAGGCAAGGGCCCTCGCAGACCGCGACCAGCTGACGGGCTTCTACAACCATCGCTACCTGCACGAGCGATTCGGCGAGGAGGTCGTCAGGGCCCAGCGCTCGCGCCAGCCGCTCAGCATCCTGATGCTGGACCTCGACGACTTCAAGCTCGTCAACGACACGTTCGGGCACCTCTTCGGCGACCAAGTCCTCGCCTGGGTGGCGGACGTGATCCGATCGACCCTCCGAGCGTCGGACGTTCCGGCCCGCTACGGGGGCGACGAGTTCGCGATCCTCCTGCCCGACACGGCCGCCGATGCCGCCGAGCACGCCGCCACCCGGATCCGGGACGCCTTCTCGAGCGCGACATTCGACGGCGGCTCGCGCCGCCAGGTCGCGATGTCCGTCGCGGTCGGCGCGGCGACGTTCCCGGTGGACGGTCGGAGCGCGACGGAACTCATCGCCGCCGCGGATGCCCGCCTCTACGAGGAGAAGCGGAGGGCAGCCGGTCCACAGCCCGCCCAGGCGCAGTCTCGGCGACGGCAGGCGGGTCCCGTCGGCGCGGTGCGCTGAACACGATCCCCGGCGGCCCGCAAGTGCCGGCACCGCAGCCCGTTTCAATGTCCGATCCCCAACGCCCGTCCTCACGACCTGTCACAGAGGCCGAATCGAGGTAGTTCGAACCAAGCAGAATGATTTCGCTTGAGTGGAACTATCCCAAATCGCCCTGGCCGAGGGCGCGTCCCGGCGGGTCCGAGATCGGACGACGCGCCGGATAGTACGGAAGTACCAGTCCAGCGAGCCGCGAGTACCTGCGGACGCCACTGGACGCGATGGGCACCGGACCGTCATGCTAGTCACCGAACGTGATTGGACCCGTCGCGAGAGCACCGACCGGGGACGCGGAGGATCGCAGGATCCGCCGGTCATGGATCATCTTCTCCGGGACGCTGTTCGTCCTCGCCCTCGTCGTGGTGCTTCGGGTCATCGCCGAGGGCGCCCGTCCGATCGACTGGCTGCTGATCGGGCTCACCGTGGTCGTCGGCCTCGTCGCAATTCGTCATCGCCTCGCGGTCGTCGCATTCGAAGTGAGCCGGCGGGCCGAGGCCGAGAGCTTCGCGCGGATCCTCCAGGGCCTGTCGCGCTCGATCTCGCCGGATGCGATCGTCGACGCGATCGTCGAGGAGATCGGTTCGGGTACCGGGGCGGACCACATCGTCGTCGTCCGGCGGCGGCCCGAGGCCCGGGTCCTGGAGGCCACGCTCGTCAATACGCGGACCGGCGGCCCCAGCTCGTCGACGCTGTTCCCGATCGCCGACCTCGAGGACCCGTCGGACCCTCGGGAGGCCCGCGCCGGCCGGCTGGTCGGGATCCCGATCGACGCCGGCCCGATTCCGGTGATGGCCGGCGTCGCCGACAACGGCCGTGCCCCGGGGGCGTCGCGGAGTGCCGTCCGGACGGCAGCCGTCGATGCGATCCTGGCCCGGTCGCGACCGGCCGATTCGGCCGTCCTCGTCGCCGAACGAATCGCCGGACGTGCGCGCGAGGTCTACGGGCTGAAGCAGACGCTCAGCGCCCCGTTGACGATCGACTCGGGCGTCATCGGCGCGATCGTCGTATCGCGTCGGACCATCGACACGTGGCCGGCGTCGGCGCAGCGGATTCTCACCGGCGCCGCCGTCGAGGCGTCGGCCGCCCTGTCGCGGGCCTATTCGCATCGCGAGGCGGAGGCGCGGGCCGCGACCGACGCGCTGACCGGCCTCCCGAACCGCCGCTACTTCGATGAGTTCTGTGCGCTCCTTGCCCGCCGCCGCAGGTCGGAGGACGCGATCGGCATCCTCATGGTCGACATCGACCGGTTCAAGCGGCTGAACGATGCGCACGGGCACGCGATCGGCGACGAGGTGCTCCGTGCCGTCGCCGGGGCCATCGCCGGAGCCGTCCGGGAGGACGACGTCCCCGCCCGGTTCGGCGGCGAGGAATTCGCGGTCCTCCTGCGGAATCCGCGCCGCGATGAGGCCGCGGAGGTGGGGGAGCGCATCCGCGACGCCGTCGCCTCGCTCGACCTGTCGCGGTTCGGGGTGGATTCGGTGACCGTCTCTGTCGGCGTCGCGGTCGCGACGGCCCACGATCAGCCGATCGCCGAGGTCATCGAGCAGGCGGACCGGGCGATGTACGAGGCAAAGCGCCGAGGGCGCGACCGGGTCGTCGCCGGGTAGCGTCCCGCCGCGCCCTCGGCCGCGTCCTCCGTCGCTTGGTCCGGCTGGCGGACCAACCGGCGAACGGCGGTCCCGATTCGGGTCGGGGCTCGGTCCTCCTCCGTCGCTTGGTCCGGCTGGCGGACCAACCGGCGAACGGCGGTCCCGATTCGGGTCGGGGCTCGGTCCTCCTCCGTCGCTTGGTCCGGCTGGCGGACCAACCGGCGAACGGCGGGCGCGCCGCCGGATGGACCCGAATCGCCGGCGCTCACCACGCGGGGTGGTACCTGGCACGGATCGGCGTCCACGATGCCCGCTACCATCGCAGCGATGCCTGACGAGAGCGATGCGGTCGACGGGACGCAGGACGCGGCCACGGTGCCCGCGACCCGCGACGCTGCCACTGACGCCGCCACGGAGCCCGACGCCGACGATCCCGTCGACGGCGAACTGACCAACGGCGCCCTCGCCCGGATCTTCCACGAGATCGGCGACATGCTCGAGGTCAAGGGCGAGCTCGTCTTCAAGACCGTCGCCTACCATCGCGCCGCCGATGCGATCGGGCACAGCCCGGTCGACCTCGTCGCGGCATACCGGTCGGGCAACCCGCCGAAGGTGTCTGGCGTCGGCCAGGCGATCAGCGACAAGATCACCGAGCTCGTGACGACCGGCCATATGCGGTTCTACGACAAGCTCCGCGAGGAGATCCCGCCGAGCCTCGTCGAGATGCTCCGGATCCCGGGCCTCGGTCCGAAGACGGTCAAGATGATCTACGAGGAGCTCGGCATCGAGACGATCGAGGATCTTCGACGCGGGGCGGAGGCGGGCACGCTCCAGACGCTCAAGGGCCTGTCGGCCAAGACCGAGAGCCTGATCCTCGCCGGCATCGCGGCGCTGGAGGCCCGGCCGCAGCGGTTGTTGATCGATAGGGCGGAGGAGGCCATCGCGAGCATCGTCGCCGCGATCGAGGGCGCCCCCGGCGTCAGGAGGATCACCCCGGCCGGGTCCTTCCGCCGCCGGCGCGAAACGATCGGCGATCTCGATCTCCTCGCCGAGACGGACAACCCGGCGGCGCTGATGGACCAGTTCACCGGCCTCGGCGCCGTCGAGTCGGTCGTCAATCGCGGCGGCCACAAGGCGGCGGTCCGGCTGCTCCGCGGCCCGCAGGTCGACCTGATGCTGATGCCGCCCGGCGAGGCGGGCACCTACCTGATCCACTTCACCGGCTCCAAGGAGCACAACGTCAGGCTCCGGGAGATCGCCCGGGATCGCGGCTGGAGCCTGTCGGAGAAGGGTTTCCTGCGGATCGGCGAGGACGGCGAGCCGCTCACCGGTGAGGCCGCCGAGCTTCGGACGTTCGCGACCGAGCAGGAGGCGTACGCCTTCCTCGACCTGCCGTTCATCGAGCCGGAGATCCGCGAGGACCACGGCGAGATCGAGGCCGCGCGGGCGGGGCGCCTGCCGCGGCTCGTGACCCAGGCGGATCTCCGCGGCGATTGCCATACCCACTCCGAATGGAGCGACGGCGCTCACCCGATCGAGACGATGGCCGAGGCCTGCCGCCGCCGCGGGTACGCTTACCAGGTCCTGACCGACCACTCCGTCTCGCTGGCGATCGCCCGCGGGCTGGCGCCGGACCGGGTCGAGCAGCAGCGCGCGATCATCGCGGAGCTGAACGCCCGGTTCAATCGCGAGGAGCGCGACGCCATCGCGCCGCCCGAGACCCCAGCGGAGGGCTTCCGGCTCCTCCACGGCTGCGAGCTCGAGGTCCGCGCCGACGGGACGCTCGACTACGAGGACGACCTGCTCGCAAGCTTCGACCTCGTCGTGGCGTCCGTGCACGTCTCGCGCCGCCAACCGCGAAGCGAGCTGACGCGACGGACGCTCAACGCGATCCGCAGCCCGCACGTCGACATCATCGCCCACCCGTCGGGCCGGATGATCCAGAGCCGCGACGATCTCGACCTGGACTGGGACGCGGTCTACGCGGCGGCCGCGGCGAACGGGACCGCCCTCGAGATCAACGGTTCCCCGCACCGGCTCGACCTGTCGGCGGAGCGCGCGCGGCGGGCGGTCGACGAGGGTTGCGTGGTGACGATCGACTCGGACGCCCACAGCGTGCGCGAGCTCGACTACGTCCGATGGGGCACCACCCAGGCGCGGCGGGCGTGGGTCGAGCCGGAGTCCGTCCTCAACACCCGGACCCGCGCCGAGCTCCTGGCATGGGTCGCCGACGCGCCGGCTCGATCGGGAGCCTGACCGACTACCATCGTCGCCGTGCACCGCTCACTGGCGCTCGAGGTCCCGGCCGCCCGGCGTGACCTCGCCCTCCTCGTCGTCGTCATCGTCGGCCTCGCCCGGCTGCTCGACGGTCCGCTCAACTGGCTCGTCGCGATCCTGCTGCTCGCCGCGACGCTGCTCGGCTCACTCCAGGTCCTCGGGCAGCTCGACGTCCCGGAGACGGAGCACGGCGTCCCGATCGAGTCGCTGATCCTGCCGGCGATCGCGGCGATCGGCTGCCTCGGGGCGATCGGACTCGTGCCGGTCGGGGCGCTGATGGTCCCGGCACTCGCCGCGACGGCGTTCCTCGTCGATCGGACCCTCGTCCTCGAGGAGCGGATCCTACTGGCCGACCAGTCCCTGTCGGCCGAGGATCGCTCGTCCGTGCTCGTCGCGACGCTCCTCGTCGGGTTCGTGGCCTTCGTCGGTGTCGGCGCGCTCGTTCCCGGCGGGCTGGCCGGCGGGCCGGGCGAGACCGTGCCGCCGCTCGCGGGGGCGGACCTGCTCCTGCTCGCCGGCGCGGACGCGGTCGTGGCGGGGTTGCTTGGCTACCGTGCGGCAGCGCTCCGGATGACGATGCTCCGCGACGTGCTGTGGTCGGCGCTGACGTACGCGATCGCGATCGCCATCGGAGCGGCGGCGCTGCGAGCGATGGCGATCCCGCGCCTGATCGGGCCGGCCCTGCTCACGCTCGGTTTCTACCTCTGGGACACGCTCCATGGGGCAACGCCGTCGCGCCGGCGGGATCCGCGCTGGATCTGGCAGACGCTCCTCCTCCTCGTGCTCGGGGTCATCGTCGCGGGCTGGAACGTCCTGATCCGCAGCTGAGTGGCGAGGCGAGCGGGGCCGCGGCATCCGCCCTGCGGGGCCCTCGCTCCGCGGCCCTCCCCGCCGCCGCGGCCGGGGCCAGCCCGACGCGTTTCCTCCTGGAGAGGACGGAATCCCGTCCACTGCGAGGATCTGAGCCCAGTTTCGCGCTTATCCCTCCGGACTTCCTGTGGACGAGGAATTCGGGGCCGTTCGTCCCTCGTGCCGTTCACTCCAGGAGGAAAGCCGCGCGACTCGGCTGCGCCGACCCCTTCGAATGGCTGAAGGTTCGGGACCCTCGGCGCACGGGCCATTGCGCGCCCTGAAGCCCGCCCGCAGACTCGACAGGTGAACCATCTCTCCGACATCGCCGGTTGGCGGGTGTTCCGCAGGGTGATCGCAGCGGTCGCGCTGGGCGGTCTCCTTGCCGGATGCAGCCTCCTTGCCGAACCCACGCCGATCATGAACTACACCTGCGGCACGGTACCGACCGAGGCATGCCACGAGCAGGCTCAGAAGATCGAGGCCACCGCTGGTGGCGTCGTGCGGAGCGTTGCCATCACCTGCTCGGGCGGGGACTGCACGCGCGCCTGGGGTCAGGGGGATGCGGCCGCGACGCTGGCCGACGGTTCGATCTTCCATGCGAAGTGGTCGTACTCCGGCGACCCGAACCCGCCCCCGGCGCCCATCTGTGTCGGCCTTGCTCGCGACATCTGCACGCAACGCGTGCAGGACCTGACTGGTGAACATGTCTCCGTCGCACCACATCACCAGCGTGACCGTGACCTGCACCCGAACATGCGTCGCCGGCTCGGGAGACGTGGTCGTGGTCTTCTTGTCGGAAGGCGGTCTGAAGGACGAGATCGGGACGACCTGGGGCGATCCGCAGCCCTGACCCGGCGCTCCGCGGCGGAGCCAGCCCGACGCGTTTCCTCCTGGAGAGGATGGAATCCCGTCCACTGCACCGATCTGAGCCCAGATTCGCGCCTACCTCTCCGGATTTGCTGTGGAAGAGGAATTCGGGACAGTTCGTCCCGCGAGCCGTTCACTCCAGGAGGAAACGCGCGCGACTCGTGGCGAGGGAGGCGAGGGAGGCGAGGGAGGCGAGGGAGGCGAGGGAGGCGAGGGATGTGGGGGGGGCGATCCGCAGCCCTGACCCGGCGCTCCGCGGCGGAGCCAGCCCGACGCGTTTCCTCCTGGAGAGGATGGAATCCCGTCCACTGCACCGATCTGGGCCCGGATTCGCGCCTACCCCTCCGGATTTGCTGTGGACGAGGAATTCGGGGCAGTTGGTCCCTCGAGCCGTTCACTCAAGGAGGAAAGCCGCGCGACTCGTGCGAGGGAGGCGAGGGATGTGGGGGGGCGGTCGCGGAACCCCGTGCCCGGGCCCGGCCGTTTGACGAACCGTCGTCGCGATGCTAGAAAGCTGTGCTCCCTCCACCCCGAAAGGACGTCCTCCACGTGACCTTCCCCGAAGTCGATTCCCAGCCGTCGAGTGCCGTCAACCAGACGCGCCTCAAGCGCCAGCTGGCAGACCAGGCGATCGCCCAGGCGACCGCGGCCCAGTGGGCCGAGGCGGCGGAGACGAACCGGCGGCTGCTCGAGCTGGGGGCGGACGCCGAGGCGGAGAATCGCCTCGCGAAGTCGCTCTGGGAGCTCGGCGAGCTCGGAGCGGCCCGGGAGCACTACCAGACGGCGCTCGCCCTCGACCCGACGAACCGGATCGCCGAGCGGAACATCGACCGCCTCAGGGTCCTGCTCGTCGATGCCGGCGACAGCACCGTGCCGGCGCAGGAGGGCAGCAAGGCGCCGGTCTCGATCTTCGTCGAGGAGACGGGCAAGACGGGATTCGCATTCCTGACCGATCTGCCGAACCCCCGCAAGCTCGCCCAGGTGAACCCGGGCGACGCGGTCGAGCTGTCGCCGGAAGGCAGCCGCCTCATCGCCACGAGCAACGGGATGCGGATCGGGGTCGTGGAGCCGCGCGTGGCCGCCCGCCTCCTGAAGCTGATCGCCGACGGGAACAAGTACGCCGCCGGGGTGACCTCGCTCGGCGACAAGGACGTCCGGATCATCATCCGCGAGATCTACCAGGACCCGCGCAACTACGGCAAGGTCTCGTTCCCGACGGCCGCCAAGTCGACCGACCTTCGGCCCTACACGAAGGGCACGCTCGTCCGCGAGGAGATGGACCTCGAGGAGGATCTCGAGGACGACGAGGAGGACGAGGAGATCGAGGACCTCGACCGGGTGCTTCCGCCGGAGGCGACGACCGACGAAGCCTTCGAAGAGGAGGCCGACGACCTCGACGAGGCGTAGGCCCCTGAGGGCTCGGGCCGGACCGGGTACGCTGTGACGATGGCCGGCCGCGCGTCCCTCGTCCGGGCCGAGCCCGGATTCTCGCTCCCGTTCTTCGATCGACTGGCGCCTGCCCCGCCGCCAGCGCTCGTCATCGCCCGGATCGAGGCTCAGTCCTCGCCGGGCGACATCGTCCTCGACCTGCACGGCCGGGGCGGTTGGGTCGCCCACGCCGCGATCGCCCGTCAGAGGCCGGCTGTCAGCCTCGAGACCAGCCCGCTCACCAGGCTGCTCGCGGAGCTCGTCCTCCGGCCGCCCGACCTGCGCCACCTCGACGCCGCGTTCCAGGCGATGTCGGCGTCGCCGCGGCGCCAGTCGAGCCTCAAGGTGGCCGTCGGCGAGCTGTTCGCGACTCGCTGCGCGACCTGCGAGCGGATGCTCACCGCGGACGAGTTCATCTGGGGCGGCGCCGGGACGACGGACGTCCCGAATGCCGATACGGCGCCGAACCGGAAGCATTACCGCTGCCCCGTCTGTCGCGGCCAGCGCGGCGGCGCGGATCAGCGCGCGGCGCCGCTCGACGACGACGACGTCGGGCGCGCCCAGACGGCCCCCGAAGATGCGGACGCCGCCCGCGCGACGCTGCGCGACCAATTCCCGGTCGTCGAGGGCGGCGAGTCGCTCGTCGACGGGCTGCTCGACCTCCACACGCCGCGGCAGCTCGTCGGGCTCGAGGCGATCCTCGAGCGAGTGGAGGGCGATCTCCGCGCGGCCCCGGTCGAGGCAGCGCTCCGGCTGGCGTTCCTCCATGCCCTCCTGCCGGCGAGCCGACTCAACGGCTACCCGGGCCGGGTCGGGTCGCTCCGGATCCAGGGCGGGCGCGTCCGGCCACCCGGCAGCGGCCAGTGGCGGGAGCGGAACCCGTGGCTGGCATTCGAGGACGGGATCCGCCTGGTCCGCGGCTTCATCCAGCGGCTGGAGGGCGGCTCGCTCGGCTCCGTCCAGGCGCGCATCGGGTCCGATCTGCGCAGCCTCGTCGACGGGACGGCGACGGCCGTTCTCGGGATCGCCGGACCGTCGGCGTCACGAGCGCTCGGCTGGAATGCCGGCGAGGGCGAGCGAGCCGGCGCCGGCAGGCGCCGCATCCGGCTGGTCCTCGGCCAGCCGCCGGTTCGCCCGAACCAGGAGCGGCTGTCGATGGCGTACTGGGGCACCGCCTGGGTCCTCGGCCGGGAAGCGGCGTCCGTGCTGCCGCTGGAGGCGCTGTCCGGTGGTGCCATCCGCGCGCCGTGGGGCTGGCAGGCGGCCGCCCTCGGCCGGTCTCTCGCGGCCGTCGAACCGTCGCTCGCCCGTGACGGGCGCGTCGTCTTCCTCGTCGACGGCGGCGGCCCGGAGGCCCTGGTCGCCGCGGCCCTCGGCGGTGTCGGGGCGGGCTTCCGGCTCGTCCGGGCCCGGCTCGAGGACGGCGAGGACGACCTGGCCGGCCTGATCGAGCTGGTCCCGCCCGGCGCCACGATGCCGCCCGGAGCACGGACCCGGGCGAACGTCGCGCTCGACGTCCTGCCGGGCGGAGCGGGCGACACCGACGTCGTCCCCGGCCCGGGGCTCTTCGTCGCGCCGGAGCGGTTCGACCGGCGGCCGTTCTCCGCAGCGGAGGTCGCGAAGACCGTGACCGAGGTGGCGGTCGAGACTCTCAAGGCCCGTGGCGAGCCGGCCCGCCACGAGAGGCTCCTCGGCGAGATCCTCGTGGGGCTCGATCGGGCGGGGCAGCTCCGCCGGCTCATGGCCGCCGGCGAGGACAATTCGGCGCCCGACACGACCGGTCCCGGAGACGGAGGCACACGATCGGCGGTTGAGCTCCTCGGCGGGCTCCGATGCCGCGCGAACGACGCAGGAGCGGCCCGGGCAGTCCGAGCCGGTCGACCAGGATGTCCCCCAGCGCAACGACGACGAGCCCGACGGCTCCGGGCTGCGCAATGCGGGCCCCCCGACGCCGGCCCGCACCCGCCGGTCAGCCCGTCCCGTGGACGCGACGACGGACCAGGTGGAGGGGCTCCTGTCGCTCATCCGCGAGGAGCTGAGCCGGGATGGCCATCGCCGCCTGACGGAGATCGAGCCGGGCCGCTGGTGGCTCGCCGACCCGGCCGACCGCGCTGCCGCGGCGGCACCCCTCGCCGACCGCGTCGAGTGGGCCGTCTACAGCCTCCTCTCGACCGCCGGCCAGCTGTCGGAAGCCTCGTTCTTCGAGCGGATCGCGGCGCTGTTCTCCGGCCACGACCTGCCCGACGAGGCTCTCGTCCGGGCGTGCCTCCAGAGCTATCGGAGCCTGGCGAGCACCCCGGAGCGGCTGCTGACCGGGGACGATCTCCTGCGGCGGACCCAGCAGCACGCCGAGACGATCGCGCTCCTCGCCGATGGCGGCCACCGGCTGGGGATGAACGTCTGGATCGGCCGTCGCGAGCAGGCGCGCAAGATCGGGTCGCGGCGGCTCGGCGACTGGCTGGACGATCGCGAGCATCGGGCCTACCTCGTCCAGATCAGCCGGGCCGTCGACGACGTCGCCGAGGTCGACTGCATCTGGTACGTCCGCGGCCGGCTGTCGTTCCTCTTCGAGGTCGAGTGGACCGCGATGCTCGGAGAGCCGCTGCTCCGTCGCCACTCCCGCATCCCGCCCGACGACTCCCTGGTCCGCTTCCTCGTCGTGGCGCCGGAGCGAACGGAGCTCATCCGCCACAAGCTGGAGCGGTCGCCGCTCCTGCGCGAGGCGGTCGAGCGCGACAACTGGCACGTCATCAAGTGGAACCACCTGCAGGCGTTCCTCGGTCGCGAGCCGCTCGAGCTCGGAGACCTGGAGCCGTACCTCGGGCTCGACCCGCTCATCGAGCGCTCCGGCGAGCAGATGCCGCTCTTCGAGGGCTGATCGGGAACTCCGAGGCGCCGTCGAGGGCCGCCGCACGGTACGCTGTCGGCCAACAGAATTCCGACTGCTGTTTCCGCCCCGGGGAGGATCACGTGACCGAGTCCCGACGTCCGACGTCACCCATCGACGAGCTGTCCGATCGCTTCTGGGAGGGCATCCTCGAGCTCAATCCGACGACCGCGACCGTCTACGGCGACGAGCGCTACGACGATCGCCTCGAGGATCCCAGCCCGGCCGGTCGAGCGAAGGTCCGTGGCCTGATGGAGCGGACGAAGGCGGAGGCCGAGGCGATCTCGCCGGACGGCCTCTCGATCGAGGACCGGATCACCCGCGACATGCTCGTCGTGATCGGCGACCTCGGGATCGAGGAGGACGAGCAGGGCACGCATCGCCTGCGCGTCGTCGACCAGATCGGCGGTCCCCAGACGCTTCTCCCGCAGCTCTGCCAGTTCCAGCGCGCCGACACGCCGGAGCGCCTGGAGACGTTCCTCGCCCGCCTGCGCGCCTACCCCGCCTACATGGCGGCCAATGCCGACATCCTCCGCGAAGGGCTGGCATCGGGCCTGACGGCGCCCAGGATCGTCGTCGAGCGCACCGTCCAGCAGCTCGAGCGGCTCCTGGCGATCCCGATCGAGGAGGCCATCGTCCCCTCGACGGCACAGGTCGCCTCGGAGGCGGATCGCGAGCGCGTTCGCGAGGTCGTCCGCGACGTGGTCTACCCGGCCGACGCCGCGTTCCTCGAGGCGCTCCGCGGCGACTACCTCGCGGCCTCGCGGGTGGAGCCCGGCCTGTGGTCCGCACCGGGCGGCGACGCGCTCTACAGGACGCAGATCCGGGCGTGGACAACGCTCGATCTCGAGCCGCAGGATGTCCACCAGATCGGGATGGAGGAGCTCGAGGCCACGAACGCGGGTCGTCGCGAGATCGCCCGGACGGCCGGCTTCGGCGACGACGTGGCGGCCTACCGGGCGTCGCTTGCCGCCGATCCCGCGAACACGCCGCGGTCGAAGGACGAGCTGGTCGCCCGCGCTCGTGAGGACATCGACCGGGCGATGGCTGTCGCGCCCCGCTTCTTCGGGACGCTGCCGCGGGCCGGCCTCGAGGTCCGCCCGGTCGAGGAGTTCAAGGAGAAGGATTCGCCGTTCGCCTATTACTTCCCACCATCGACGGACGGCTCGCGATCCGGCATCTACTACGCCAACGGCTACGACCTGGCCAGCCGCAAGTTCTCGAAGCTCGCCACGACGACCTACCACGAGGCGGTTCCGGGCCACCACTTCCAGATCGCCCTCGAGATGGAGAACCCCAACCTCAACACGTTCCGGCGTCTCGGCGCGCGGATGGTCGGCGGCGCGTATGTCGAGGGCTGGGGACTCTACAGCGAGCGGCTGGCCGACGAGATTGGCCTGTTCCGGAACGAAGCGGAGCGATTCGGTATGTTCGACGCGGTCGCCTGGCGGGCCGCCCGGCTCGTCGTCGACACCGGGCTGCACGCGTTGCGATGGGATCGCCAGCGGTCGATCGACTTCCTGCTCGGGGCCGGGCTCTCGGAGACCGACGCGGTCATCGAGACGGACCGCTACATCGCCTGGCCGGGCCAGGCGCTGACGTACATGATCGGCTGTCGGGAGATCATCCGGCTCCGCGCGGAGATCGCGGCGCGGGACGGTTCGCGGTTCGATCTCAAGGCCTTCCACGACGCGATCCTGGGCCATGGCTCCCTGCCGCTCGCGACGCTGTCGCGCGAGCTGCCGAACTGGGTCGCCACACCGGCCTGACCCGTCGCCGCATCGGCGGGCCCGAGGCGTGCCCAGGCGGGCTGCGCCGTGCGCTCTCGCGGTCGGCTGCTCGTCGCTGGGCACTTTCAGCAGTGACCAGATCGGTCAGGAATCGAGAAGCGCCGGTCACCGAGGTCACCTAGAGTGGCCTCCAATACACCGCTGAGCACGCCGCAAGGAGACCTGTGATGAACGCAGCAAAGACCACGATCACGAAGCGCACCACGGCCGAAAAGTCCGCCAATGTCTGGACGGACGAGGAGCGAGCCGCGATGCAGGACAGCGCGCGGGAGCGAAAGGTCGCCTCGCGTCGAAACCCGGCTGACGAACGCGCCGAGGGCGAAGCCGACCTGCAGGCGAAGATCGCCGCCATGCCGACGGCAGACCGCGTGATGGGCGAGCGGATCCACAAGCTCGTCACGACGGCGGTGCCGTCGCTCGCGCCGAAGACGTACTACGGGATGCCGGCGTACGCCAAGGACGGCAAGGTCATCTGCTTCTACAAGCCGGCGTCGAAGTTCAAGGTTCGGTACTCGACGTTCGAATTCCAGCCGGACGCCCGCCTCGACGACGGCGAGATGTGGCCGGTCTCGTTCGCCGTGACCGAGCTGACTCCGGGCGTCGGAGGCGAGGATCGTCGCGCTCGTGAAGAAGGCCGCGAGCTGAGCCGGACCACGGGCGTGGCCACGAGATCGGAGGGCCGCTCGCCGGCCCTTCCCGCCGCCGACAGCCATGACCTGATCCGCGTCCACGGCGCCCGCGAGAACAACCTCAAGGACGTCAGCATCGAGCTCCCGAAGCGCCGGTTGACCGTGTTCACCGGCGTCTCCGGCTCGGGCAAGAGCTCGCTCGTCTTCGACACGATCGCCGCGGAGTCGCGACGGCTGATCGACGAGACCTACTCGACGTTCGTCCAGGTCTTCATGCCGACGCTGGCGCGGCCCGACGTCGATGTGCTCGACGGGCTGACGACCGCGATCATCGTCGATCAGGAGCGGCTCGGCGCGAATCCGCGCTCGACGCTCGGCACCGTCACCGACGCACACGCCATGCTGCGCAGCCTGTTCAGCCGCCTCGGCAAGCCCTACATCGGCGGGCCGACGGCGTTCTCCTTCAACATCCCCACCATGCGGGCGAGCGGCGTCATGACCGGCCCCAAGGGCGAGAAGAAGATCGTCCAGGACGCCATCTACCTCGGCGGGATGTGTGCCGAGTGCGAGGGGCGCGGCACCGTGTCGGACCTCGACCTGTCCGTGATCCTCGACGAGTCGAAGTCACTGGCCGAGGGTGCCATCCTGGTGCCGGGGTACACCGCGGACGGCTGGATGGTGGCGACCTTCATCGAGTCCGGCTTCTTCGACCCGAGGAAACCGATCAAGGACTACTCGGAGAAGGAGCGCCAGGGACCTCCTCTACAAGCAGACGACGAAGATCAAGGCCAAGGGAATCAACGTCTCCTACGACGGGTTGATCCCGAAGATCCGCAAGTCGATGTTCAGCAAGGACGTCGACTCGCTGCAGCCCCACATCAGGGCATTCGTCGAGCGGGCCGCGGTCTTCAAGACCTGTCCCGCGTGTAACGGCAGCCGGCTCAACGAGGCGGCGCGCTCCTCGAAGATCAACGGCCTGGGCATCGCCGACGTCTGCGCCATGCAGGTCACCGACGCGGCCGAGTGGCTGCGCGGCGTCGACGACAAGGGCGTGGCGCCGCTGGTCGCCAACCTGCTGCACCTCTTCGACTCGTTCGTCGAGATCGGCCTGGGCTATCTCTCGCTCGACCGCCCCTCGGGCACGCTGTCCGGGGGAGAGGCGCAGCGGACCAAGATGGTGCGGCACCTCGGGTCTGCCCTGACCGACGTCACCTATGTCTTCGACGAGCCGACGATCGGGCTCCACCCGCACGACATCCAGCGGATGAACAACCTGCTCCTCGAGCTGCGCGACAAGGGCAACACCGTGCTCGTGGTCGAGCACAAGCCGGAGACGATCGTGATCGCCGACCACGTCGTCGATCTCGGACCCGGGGCGGGCACGGGCGGCGGCACCGTCTGTTTCGAGGGGACGGTCGAGGGGCTGAAGGCATCCGACACCCTGACCGGCCGCCACCTCGACCACCGGATGGCGCTCAAGGACGCGGTCCGGACGCCGACCGGCACGCTCGAGATCCGCGGGGCGGACTCGCACAACCTGCAGGACGTCGACGTCGACATCCCGCTCGGCGTGCTCTGCGTCGTGACCGGCGTGGCCGGTTCCGGCAAGTCGTCGCTCGTGCACGGGTCGATCCCTGCCGGCGCAGGCGTGGTGTCGATCGACCAAGGTGCGATCCACGGCTCGCGCCGGAGCAACCCCGCGACATACACGGGTCTGCTCGACCCGATCCGCACCGCGTTCGCCAAGGCCAACGACGTCAAGCCGGCGCTGTTCTCATCGAATTCCGAGGGCGCCTGCCCGACCTGCAACGGCAACGGGATGATCTACACCGAGCTCGGGTTCATGGAGACGGTGGCGACGCCGTGCGAGGACTGCGGGGGCAAGCGCTTCCAGGCATCGGTCCTGGAGCTGCGGCTGGGCGGGCTCAACATCGCCGAGGTGCTCGACCTGCCGGTCGCCGAGGCGCACGCCTTCTTCGCCGAGGGCGAGGCGAAGACGCCCGCGGCCGCATCGATCCTGGCGCGCCTCGAGGACGTCGGGCTCGGCTACCTCAAGCTCGGCCAGCCGCTCCCGACGCTGTCCGGCGGAGAGCGGCAGCGGCTCAAGCTGGCCACCCGGATGGCCGAGAAAGGCGGCGTCTACATCCTCGACGAGCCGACCAGCGGCCTCCACCTCGCGGACGTCGAACACCTGCTCGGCCTGCTCGACCGGCTCGTCGACTCCGGCAAGTCGGTCATCGTCATCGCCCACCACCAGGCGGTCATGGCGCACGCCGACTGGATCATCGACCTCGGCCCCGGCGCCGGCCACGACGGCGGCCGGATCGTCTTCGAGGGCACCCCCGCCGACCTCGTCGCCGCCCGCTCCACCCTCACCGGCGAGCACCTCGCGGCCTACGTCGGCACCTGATCGAGGCCCCCGTCGGTTTCGACTCGTCCCGACCGTCTGTGGCACGATCTCGCAGGTGACCAACAGCCCCGCCGCGACGCAGCACCTGCGCGACCTGGCCTGGCTGCGCCGCGTCCGCGATCGGATCGACCGGGAGTACGCGCAGCCGCTCGACGTCGAGGCGCTCGCGCGCGGCGCGCACATGTCGGCCGGGCACCTCAGCCGCCAGTTCAGGCTCGCCTACGGCGAGTCGCCGTACGGCTACCTGATGACGCGGCGAATCGAGCGCGCGATGGCGCTGCTGGATCGTGGCGACCTCAGCGTCACCGAGATCTGCTTCGCCGTCGGCTGCTCGTCGCTGGGCACCTTCAGCACGCGCTTCACCGAGCTGGTCGGTGTGCCGCCCAGCACCTATCGACGCGATGCGTCGCGCGCGACGGCGGGGATCCCTCCGTGCGTGGCGAAACAGGTGACCAGACCGGTCAGGAATTGAGAAGCGCCGGTCGCCGAGCCGCACGTAGCATGACCGCCATGGACCTCACCATTCACCAGGCCTACCTCCCCCAGGACGATCCGGAAGCGGCCCTGGCCTTCTATCGCGACACCCTCGGCTTCGAGGTCCGCAACGACGTCGGTTACCGCGGGCTGCGCTGGATCACGGTCGGCCCCGCCGGGCAGCCCGGCACCTCGATCGTCCTGCATCCGCCCGCCGCCGACCCCGGCATCACCGACGATGAGCGCCGCACCATCGCCGAGATGATGGCCAAGGGGACATACGCCGGCATCAACCTGGCCACCAGGGACCTCGACGCCACCTTCGAGCGGTTGCAGGCGAGCGACGCCGACGTCGTCCAGGAGCCGACCGACCAGCCGTGGGGTGTTCGCGACTGTGCCGTCCGCGATCCCGCAGGCAACCTGATCCGGATCCAGGAGCTGCGCTGAGCCGTCCGGCGGTTGCCGCCATGACCTGCCCAGACGGCACGGTGAGGCGTCGCTAGCTGTCGAACCCGATTCCCAGGGCGTCGAGAGTCCGGAGCAGCAGCCCCCGCCGGCCCTCATTCCGATCGGCCCTCGCCAGCTCCCGGCGGACCGTCTCGACGGCGGCATAGCGCAGCGGCTCCGGCGGAAACGGGATCGGCAGGCTCTGGACGAACCGAAGCCGCAGCAGGTCGGAATCCGGTCGGAGGATGAAGTCGCGAACCACCCCGCCCGCCCAGCGGCTCGCCCCGACACCCAGCCCCGTGTACCCCAGCGCGTACGTCAAGCGGCCGCCGAATCCCTGTCCGAACGTCACCGTGAAGCGCGTCGTCGTGTCGATCGCGCCGCCCCAGCGGTAGGGGAAACGCAGGTCACTGAGCTGCGGGAAGGCCGCCCGGAACTGGGCATCGAGCAGCGCGAATGTCGCCGGCCGCCGGTCGAACCGCGGCCCGACGCCATTGCCGAAGTGGTAGATCGCGTCGTACCCGCCCCACAGGATCCGGTCGTCCGCGGTCAGGCGGAAGTAGTGGAACTGGTTGTTCGCGTCGGACATGCCCTGCCGCCGCCGCCAGCCGATCGACGCCCGCTGCTCCGGAGTCATGGGGTCGGACACCAGGACGTAGTCGTAGACGGGGACGAAATGGTTCGTCAGCCGCGGCAGCCAGCCCGAGTACGCCGACGTGGCGACGACAACGTGGTCGGCGGTCAGGACGGTCCCGCTCGCCGTCCGGACCCGGACACCGCCGGCGCGTCGCTCGACGCCGGTGGCCCGGCTCGACTCGTGGATCCTGACGCCGCGCTCCTCCGCGACGCGGGCGAGGCCCCTCACGAGCCTGGCCGGATCGAGCAGCACGTCGCGCCCAGGCTTCCGGAAGAGGCCGGCATGCCAGAGGGGCGAGTGAACCTCCGACCGGATGCGCTCGCGGTCCATGAACTCGAGCTCTTCGCCCCATGCGGCCGCCTCGTCGACCCAGGCCCGGAATTCCTCGACCTGGTGCGGCTGGTCGGCGACGTCCAGCATGCCGGTCTCCTCGAGGTCGCAATCGATCCCGTTGTCCCGGGTGAAGGCCACGAGATCGCGTAGGTTCGCGACGCCCTCCCGCTCGAGGACCGCCAGCTCGTCGGGGAAATGGCGGATGCCGTTCGCCAGGCCGTGGGTCAGGCTCGCCGAGCAGAACCCGCCGTTCCGGCCGGTCGCCCCGAACCCCACGCTCTCCGCCTCGAGGACGACGACCCGGAGTCCCGGGTCCGATTCGGTCAGTGCGAGCGCCGTCCACAGGCCGGTGAATCCGCCGCCGATGATCGCCACGTCGGCGCGCCCGTCGGCCCCGAGCGGCGGCCGCACCGCTCCGGCATCGCTCGCGTCCAGCCAGTAACTGGTCATCGGCGCCATGCTAGCTCCCGGGCGGCGTGGTGCATCCTGTCGACGCATTGCGCGGCAATCCTGCGCATGCACATGCGGAATTCGCACCGAAATCTGCCATTTGGTACGATATCCGCGTTGACGTTGCGGACGGGCGTATGACAAGATTGATTCCCCAGCGTTCCGTACCCCGCAACAGCCGTCCCGCCTGGCGCATCGGCGGACCAACAGCTACCGGAGTGACCATGACGACCCAGCCCGTGGCCGCCCCCGCCACCCTCACGCCCCCGACCGCCCTCCGCCGCGAGCGGCAGGCAGCGATGTACCGCCGCGCCCTCGAGAGCCTGCCGGGCGGGACGAACTCCAACTTCCGCGCCTGGGGCGAGGACACGGTCTACATCGATCGTGGCAAAGGCGGGACGATCTGGGACATCGACCAGAACGAGTACATCGACCTGCGGATGGGCTACGGGCCGGTCATCCTCGGTCACGGCGACGATCGGGTCGACGACTATGTCAACGAGCGGATGCGCAAGGGCGTCAGCTTCTCGATCACGAGCGAGGACGAGGTCCAGGTCATCGAGCTCATCAAGGAGCTGACCGGCTGGGTCAAGAAGGCCCGAATGACCGTGTCCGGGACCGAGGCGACGATGCACGCGATGCGGGTCGCCCGCGCCTACACGAACCGTACGAAGATCGTGAAGTTCGAGGGCCAGTACCACGGCGTCCACGACTACGCGCTGATCAGCGTCACCCCGAACGACATGTCGGAGCTCGGCGACCAGGAGAACCCGGTCGGGCTCGCCTGGGGGCGCGGCATTCCGGAGGCCGTCGGCAAGACAATCATTCCCGCCCGCTACAACGCGATGGATGTCCTTCGCCGGATCTTCGAGCGCGACGGCGGCGACATCGCCGGCGTCATCATCGAGCCGGTCCTCGGCAACGCCCAGGCGATCATGCCCCAACCGGGGTTCCACGAGGCGATCAGGGCCCTGACGAAGGAATTCGGGTCAGTCCTGATCTTCGACGAGGTCAAGACCGGCTTCCGCTTCGCACGCGGCGGCGCGGCCGAGCACTTCGGCGTCACGCCGGATCTCGCGACGTACGCCAAGGCGATGGGCAACGGGTATCCCGCGGCCGCATTCGGTGGCACCGAGGAGGTCATGAGCGTCCTCCCGGATCACGTCAGCCACGGCGGCACCTATGCCGGGAACCGGGTCGCGGCGGCCGCGGCCGTCAAGACGCTGACGATTCTCAAGGAGACGAACGCGCTCGAGACGATCCGCGATCTCGGCTTGACGATCCAGGCAGCCATCGGCCAGATCCTTGACCGCAAGGGCCTCGCCCACGTGTTCACCGGCCACCCGACGATGTTCGGGATCTACTTCGCCGACAAGGCCCCGACCGAATACCGCGACTGGGCGACGTCCGATCACGACCTGTACGACGAAATCGCCCTGGGGATGCTCGTCCGCGGCGCGATGCCGGAACCGGATTCCCGGGAGCCGTGGTTCCTCTGCGAGGCCCACGCCGAGGGCAACTACGCAGACCGGATCATCTCGATCTTCAGCGAATCGCTCGACGCGGCGCTCGAGGCACGGGCCAGGCACGCGCCCGAGCCGCACCTGGTCGAGGTCGCCCGGGCTCGGGTCGACGACGAAGATTGAGGGAGGGATCGAACGATGGTGCTTGACGGGAACGCGGTCCGGTCGGTCGATCGGGCGGCCGCGCTCCTGCTCGCCCTCGGCGAGTGCCAGGGCGAGGCCGGCGTCACGGAGCTCGCCCGCCGTCTCGGCCTCCACAAGTCGACCGCCTCCCGGCTGCTTGCGACCCTCCAGAAGCGCGGCCTCGTCGAGCAGGACGAGGAGAGCGGGAAGTACCGGCTCGGGCTCGTCGTCATCAGGCTCGCCGAGCGGGCGGAGCGGACGCTCGACCTGCGGGGCATCTCCATGCCGGAGCTGGAGCGGCTCGCCCGGCTGACCCACGAGACGACCGGGCTGGGGATCCTCGAGTCGGATGCGTTGCTCACCGTGGCCCAGGCCGACGGCCCCAACCTGATCGCAGTCGGCGACTGGACCGGCCGTTCGACTCCGCTCCACTGCGTCGCGTCCGGGAAGGTCCTCCTCGCGGCGGTCGCGGAGCGCGAGGTGCTGCGGATCGTCCGGCGTGGGCTCATCAGCTACACGGAGCGAACGATCACGGAGCTCGAGCCGCTCCTCGAGGAGCTGGCACGGATCCGGCGGCGCGGCTACGCGACCGCTCTGGGCGAGTACGAGATGGGCCTCAACGCCGTCTCGGCGCCGGTCCGCGATGCCCGCGGCAACGTCGTGGCCGCAGTCGACATCTGGGGCCCCGCCTTTCGCCTGACGCCGCGGCGGATCCCGGAGCTCGCCGTGCAGGCGCGCGAGGCGGCCGCGGCGATCTCGGTCCGCCTCGGTGGACCGGGTCCCGCGAACGGATCGTCGGTCGTCACGTCGGTCGCCGGAATGCCGGCCGGAGTGGCCGCCGCGTCCTGAGCCCAACCGCGGGCCCCGGCTAGCCGAGGCCGAGCACTCGCGCGCCCGGAACGTCGACACTCACCCGCAGGTACTCCTCGCAGCCGACGCCGTCGTCCGCCAGCGGGCCGTCCGACAGCGAGGCGAGCTGCGCGTCGAGACCCGCGCAGCTCCTCGCGTAGGCCACCTCGATCACGCCGGGCGCTGCCGGGTTCCAGGCGAACCCGTCGATTCGATCGAACCGTCGGATCGCCTCGAGCGTCGCGCCGTCGGATCGCGCGATGCGCTCGGCCTCGCGCCCGAGCCAGCGGGGGACGGCCCCGAAGGTCGGCGGGTCGGTGCGGTCGAAGGCAGCGATCCAGCCGCTGTCCTTCCCAGCATGGAGCCCCCAGCGATCGACCCGCTCGCTGCCACGGACCGCGGCGCCGACCAGGACGATGGCGCAGTCGACGGGGTCGGGCTCGCCGCTGCATCCTGCTTCGAAGACGACGTCCGCGTACGGAGCCCCGTCGATCGTCGTCACGGCCTGGGCCAGCCCGCCGAGAAGCTGTGTTCGCAGGTTCGGCGGCACGGCCAGCGTCGCGGGGTCGACCGGGAGGCCGGTCTCCGCGTAGGCAAGACCGGGCAGCGGCACCGTCCGTCCGGCCTCGAGCGGCGCGGCGACCGGCCGCAGCGCGGTCATCACCTCGTCCAGGCTGGCGCTGATGACGAGCGAGGCCGTAGCGAGCGCGACGAGCAGCTCATGCGGGCCTGCGACGGAGACGTGAGGGACCTCGCCGCCGGCGGCGCCCGGCTCGAGTCCCGCTTCCCGCACGCGCCTGGCCATCGCGACCGCCCGCTCGTCGGTGCCGGTGAACAGGGTGACCGTAACCACCTCGCCCGGTTCGAGGCCGGCCGCGAGAGCGCGCGATGCGGGATCGAGCTTGTCGAGCCCAGGCGCACGGGGCGATGCGGCCACGAACCGGCCGCTCGGATCCGGTGCGGGTCCGCGAAGGAAAGGGACCCGACGACAGCCACGGTTCCCGCCACAAGGGCCAGGCCCGCTGCGATGGCCGGCCATCGCACGTACCTCATGGCGACCTCCAGGACATCGCCCCGCGCGACGCTCTGGCCGCGGTACCGGTCTGGACGCCGCGCCTCGATGGGGCGTGACGGTCGCGCGTTCGCTAGGCTAGGTGCCGATGGACTTCACGAAGCCGCCCCTGAGCGACATCGTCGCGGCGCTCCGCGACAGCGGGCTCCAGATCGCGATCATCGTCGTCGTCGCGTTTGGCGTCCTGCGGTTCGCCCGTCTCGCGATCCACGGGATCATCAAGGCGCTGCTCGACCGCGAGGCGACCGAAGGGACCGCGCAGGAGCTCTCGGCGATCGAGGTCCGCAAGCGGATGGATACCCTCGATCAACTCGGCAGCAACGTCATCCGGTTCTTCGTGGTCGTCATCGCCGGGCTCATGGTCCTGACGTCGATCGGGCTCGACATCGGGCCGGCTGTCGCGGGCCTGGGCGTGGTCGGGATCGCCGTCGGTTTCGGGGCGCAGAGCCTCGTCCGCGATTACCTCAACGGGGCGCTCATCCTCGTGGAGAACCAGTACAGCAAGGGCGATGTCGTGTCGATCGCCGGCGTGAGCGGCTCGGTCGAGGACTTCAGCCTCCGGCGGACGACGCTGCGGGACCTCGACGGGGTCGTCCACACGGTGCCGAACGGGGAGATCAAGGTCGCCAGCAACCGGACGCGGACGTGGGCGCGGATCAATCAGAACGTGATGGTCGCCTTCGGCACCGACATCGACAAGGCGATCGCGGTCGTCGACCAGGTCGGCCGCGAAATCGCCTCGGATCCCATCTGGAAGCGGCGGATACTCGAGCTGCCGCACGTCGAGCGGGTCGAGTCGATCGACGAGACGGGAATCACGCTCAAAATCCTCGGGACGGTTCGGGCGTCCGAGCAGTGGGCGGCCGGCGGCGAGTTCCGCAAGCGGCTGCTGGTCGCCTTCGCGGAGAACGGGATCGAGATCCCGCGCCCGCATCGCGTGGTGTTCTCGAGCGCCGCCGGCGCGACCGGCGCCACCGCGGCCGGCGCCGCCGCGCCGTCGCCCGCTGGCCCGACCGACGAGGACCTGGCGGACGGGGAGTAGAGGTCGCGGCTCGGGGGGTGGCCTGGGGAGTGGCCGGGAGTGGCCGGGGCGCGGGGCCGGCGGAGTGGCCGGGGAGGTGGGGCCCGAGGGGCGCCAATTGGCCATACATCCACGACTGTGGGCCGGATCCTGGACGCGACGATCGTCGCGGTCCTCGGTTAGCTGCCGGTGGCAACGAATCCGGCGGCAATCGTCCTGATATCGGCCTTGGGAGGTTCGGCGCGACTCGTCGATATGGGCGAAGAGTCCCCGGGCGCATATCGGCCAGTTCGCAGCGGGCGGGCACGCCGCGCCGCCGTCCATGGCCTCTATTTCACACCGGGAGAGCATTAGTCCATGAAAATGGCGGCGCATCACACTCAGCTTCGGCCCGTCCAGCGCTTGATGCATGACTGCGCATCACCTGCGCGGAGTCGGGGCACGAACAGGCTCCCGAACACGTCCGGGATGAACGTAACGTTCCCCGGGTGTGCATTTGACCCGGTTCCCGGGCAAGCGGCGTGGGCTGCGCCGCTCGCCGCCGCGCCGCCTCGCTCGCCGCCGCGCCGATGGACCCACGACCGCGCCCCCTCTGCAGGACGAACCGGCGGTGCCGCCACGCTCCACCCGGCCTGAAGCCGGCCGAGCGACGCGCCGGTCACCGCGTAGAATGGGCCGGCCAGGCACGACGAGGAGTAGCCCAACGTGAGTGTCGACCAGCATCCCGAGATCGAAGCGCTGTACGGGGAAGGGCGCGCGTTCGCACCGGACCCGTCGTTCACAGCCCAGGCCAACGCGACAGCCGACCTCTACGAGAGGGCGGAACGGGACCCGGAGGGCTTCTGGGCCGCGATCGCGCGGGAGCGGATCAGCTGGTCGAAGCCGTTCGAGACGACCCTCGAGTGGGACCTGCCGTTCGCCAAGTGGTTCGGGGGCGGCGAGCTGAACATCAGCTACAACTGCGTCGACCGGCACGTCGAGAACGGCCTCGGCGGCAAGGTCGCGTACCACTGGATCGGTGAGCCCGGCGACACGAGGACGATCACCTACGCTGACCTCCACCGCGAGGTCCAGAAGACCGCCAACGCCCTGAAGGAGCTCGGGATCGAGAAGGGCGACCGGGTCGCGATCTACATGCCGATGATCCCGGAACTGCCGATCGCGATGCTCGCCTGCGCACGGCTGGGTGCGCCCCATACGGTCGTCTTCGGCGGTTTCTCGGCGGAGGCGCTCGCGGGCCGGATCAACGACTCGCAGGCGAAGCTCGTCATCACGGCCGATGGCGGCTGGCGACGCGGCAAGCCCACGGAGCTCAAGCCCGCCGTCGACGAGGCGCTCAAGGAGACCCCGAGCATCGAGCACGTCCTCGTCGCGCGACGCATCGGCGACCGGGCTGAGACCGTGACGATGACCGCCGGTCGCGACGTCTGGTGGGACGAGATCGTCGAGCGCCAGGCGGCCGACTGCCCCCCGGTCCCCGTCAATTCGGAGCACATGCTCTACCTGCTCTACACGTCCGGGACGACCGCCAAGCCGAAGGGCATCCTCCACACGACCGCCGGCTATCTCGTCGGGACCGCGTACACCCACCAGATGATCTTCGACATCAAGCCGGACGACGTGTACTGGTGCGCAGCCGACATCGGCTGGGTGACCGGTCACAGCTACATCGTCTACGGTCCGCTCGCCAACGCCACGACCGGGATCATGTACGAGGGAACGCCGGACACGCCCGCGTGGGACCGCTGGTGGCAGATCATCGAGGACTACAAGGTCACGATCCTGTACTGTGCACCCACCGCGATCCGGGCGTTCATGAAGCAGGGCGAGTCGTTCCCGGCCGGCCACGACCTGTCGTCGTTGCGGGTCCTCGGTTCGGTCGGTGAGCCGATCAACCCCGAGGCGTGGCTCTGGTACCACGAGCACATCGGCGGCGGCCGTGCCCCGATCGTCGACACCTGGTGGCAGACCGAGACCGGGATGATCCTCATCACCCCGCTGCCCGGCGTCACGACGACGAAGCCCGGGTCGGCGACTTTCCCGTTCCCGGGCATCGAGGCCGACGTCGTCGACGGCGCCGGCAAGAGCGTGCCACCGGGTGGCGGCGGCTACCTCGTCCTCAAGCGGCCATGGCCGGCGATGCTCCGCGGCATCTACGGCGATCCGGAGCGGTACAAGCAGACCTACTGGAGTCGATTCCCAGGGATGTACTTCGCGGGCGACGGCGCCAAGCGCGACTCCGACGGCTACCTCTGGCTGCTGGGCCGGGTCGACGACGTGATGAACATCGCGGGTCACCGGATCTCGACGATCGAAGTCGAGTCGGCCCTCGTCTCGCACCCGGCGGTTGCCGAGGCGGCGGTCGTCGGCAAGAACGACCCGATCACGGGCCAGGCCATCTTCGCTTTCGTGATCCTGCGGGCCGGGCGGGAGGCGAGCGAGGAGCTGGGCCGCGAGTTGCGCGAGCACGTCGCGAAGGTGATCGGGCCGATCGCCAGGCCCAAGTTCCTGCTCTTCACGCCCGACCTTCCGAAGACCCGCTCGGGCAAGATCATGCGCCGCCTCCTCCGCGACATCGGCGAAGGGCGGACGCTCGGCGACACGACGACCCTTGCCGACGCCAGCGTCGTCGAGACGATCCGGGAGCACTCCGGCAAGGCGGAGGACTGATCCCGCGTGCCGCTCAACTTCCTGCATCGGAACAAGAAGAAGGAGCCCAAGCCAGAGCCGGTCGCCGCACCGGACAAGGCTTCCCCGCGCTCACCTCGATCCGGCACTGCGTTCTTCGGCTGGACCGAAGAGTGGCGACTCCTCGGCCGGATGCAGATCGAGGGCCGACTCCTCGATGCGCTCAACAAGCGGGAGGCGATCGAGATCGCCGATGTCCAATGGGCTCCGATCGACGGCTCGGAGGAGTTGTCGGATGCGCCGGGCCTGCGGAGCGTCGATCCCTACGACCTCATCCTCGTGCTGGCCGGCGAGGGATCGCTGCCCGAGTTCACGGAGGACGAGCGGGTCGCCCATCGGGTCCACAAGCAGGCCTACGAGGTCGCGCTGGAGGCGCCGCCCTTCCGGGTCCTGGGGACCGTGTACCTGCACTCGGGCTCCGATCCCGACCGGCTCCTGGACCGGGCGACCGAGATGTTCATGGCCGTCGTGAACGCCGTGGCGATGCTCGGTGACAAGCGGGTCAGCGACGAGAACATCGACACGATCCTGGTCAACCGCCTCTACCTGCGTGGCGTCGAGCAGATCGACAAGCGGACGGGCATCAAGATCGAGCGAGGCGCGGACGGGGAGCCGTCGATGGCGGACGAGTCGCCTGAGCCCACGGAGCGCGACGATGCCGGCCGGACCGAGTCTGACGACGTGGCCAACTGGCCCGATCGCTAGAGAACGTCCCCGGCTCAGACCCGGGCTGGGTCCTTCGCTCGGCTGAACAGGCGGAAGCCGGCCCTCAGGGCCGGGGCGACACCGCCGGTCGGGATCGGCGGGGTCCCGACGAGCAATTCCGCGAGGGCATTGAAGTCGTCGGTGATCCGCTCGCGCGGATACATCTCGATGACCGTCCGTCCCTCGTTCGCGGCTCGAACGAAGAGCAGTCCACCCGATCGGATGAGGGCCAGGGCAGGCATCCCGACCGTCTTCTCCATGTCGGCAACGGACACGCCGCTGTTCGCGCGGTTGACGACGAGGGCGAGCTTGTCGACGAACCCCAGCTCGGTTCCGACGTCGCGCAGCTGGACGGCCGCCCGCAGCGCGGGAACGTCCGGCGTGACCGGCACGAGGATGCGGTCGGCCCGCTCGAACACCGTCAGGTTCAGCTGGCTATACGACGGATGGAGGTCGACGATCACGAAGTCGTAGCCGCGACGCGCGGCGTTGATCGCATCGCCGACGCGGGTCGCCTCGAGGATCTCGGTGTTCATCGGCGAGCTGGTGAGCGCGACGACCGACATCCCGGAGGAGTGTGCCGATGAGACCTCGACGAGGGTTTCCGGCGTGCCGCCCTCGGCCTGGTCGCGCCAGCTGTCGGCGACCGTCCGGACCTGCTCCAGGCCCAGCGACGTCGTGACGTGGCCGGTCACCGTGTCGGCATCGACGAGCAGGACGCGCTGGCCGTGGTTGAGCTGGAGCGCCGACGCGAGGCTGGTCGCCACGGTCGTCTTGCCGACGCCGCCCTTCGGGTTGAAGACCGCGACCACCGTGGCCCGCTTCTGCCAGTCGCCCATCTCGGCGCCGGACTGGATGATCGGGCCCGATCCGTCGTCGATCGTGATCGAGCGGATGCACATCGCCTCGACCCGCCACCGAAGCGATTCGGCCGAGTACGGACGGGCGAAGAACTCGTCCTCGACCATCGCCCGCGAGGGGCCGACCGACAGCCGATCGAGCGCCCGCGGCGAGAGGACCATGAGGGCCGGGATCTGGCGGCCCCCATCGCGGAGGAGGGCGTAGTACTCGAGCGAGGTGTCGAAGTCGCTCTCCCCGTCGAGGATCGCGACGGCGACATCCCTGCGACTTGCAAGGACGGCTTCGAGCTGCTCGGGGCCGGCGATGGGAATGGCGTCGAAGCCCGCCTCTCGCAGCTCTGCCACGACCGGGACCTGCTCCTCAGCGGGGAGGGCGATAACGATGGCCGGACGGGCCACAGACTGCTCCTGACTGGTTGCCGGACGAGGCCGACGCTTGACTAGTTGTCGGACTCGGGATCGTGTGCGCTGACGTTCAGATGGCCATCCCCTGAACCGGTGACCCGGGCCTGGAAGCTCGGCATGCTCGGGATCGCGTCGCGCAGGATGACATCGGCCGAGTGGTTGACGGCGAAGAGGAACTCACCGTCGGGACCGGACGAGACGCCGACCGACTGGACGCCGGGGAGCCGTCCGAGATGACGCTTGAAGCTGGCGATGCTCGCGACGCTCACGAGCCCGACGACGACGACCTGGGTCGACTTCGTCTCCGACGATCGGGACTTGTCTCCGCTCCGGCCCGGGACGAGCCCGGCGAGGCGGGCGGCGAGCGCATCGTCGCCGATCTCCGCGATCTCTTCTGTCTCGCCAGTGTCCGTGGCCTGGGCTGCGCCGGCGTCCGCGGCCTCGGCTTCAGCCGCTTCGAAGTCCGGCGTCAGGCCGAGGGCCGTGACCCGGAGGTCGTGGGGATCCGCACTGCCCTCGTCGTGGTGGCCCGCGAACTCGATCGCGATGTCGGCGACGGCCTCGGCGCGGTCGGCCGCGTCGGTCGCGACCTCGGCGCTGGCTGCCGCTTCGGCAGCAGCCTGGATCGCCGCGAAGGCGGACTCGCGGTCAAGTTCGAAGCCGCCGCCTCCCTCGCCGTCGTCGGCATTGCCTGTCATCTGTTCGGCGTTACCGTCCATCACCGGCTCGCCGTCGGTCTCGCTCTCGACGGCCTCGGCCTCGGCGTCGTCTTCGGCCGATGCGAAGTTGCCTTCGATCTGGGTCTGCGACTCGGCGGTCACGCCGTCGGTCTCGATGTCGCCGACGACCTCCGGTGCCTCGGCCTCGCCTTCGGCTTCGACCGCTTCGGCCCCGACAGCTTCTGCCTCGGTCTCGGCCACGGCTTCGGCCTCGACCGCCTCGGCGGCTTCGACCGGCTCGACCGGCGCAACGTACTCGTACGACGCTGCGGTCATGTCCTCGAACGGCGGGGGCTCGGGCAGGCGCTCGGCCATCGTCGCGAAGTGGGTCGGGTCTTCCTCGGCGAGAAGGCGCGTGAAGAACGCCCCCATCTCCTCTTCGAACGCTCCGACGCGAGCCTGGACCAGCTCGATCTCGCGCTCGATCATTCCGGCGTGGCCTTCGATCTCGGTCTCGAGGCGTGCCTTCCGCTCGGTGATCCGGCTCTCGGTCTCCTCACGGATTCGGGCGATCTCAGCCTTTGACCACTCCCGGACGGCGGCGACATCGTCATCGGCGTTGCGCCGGAGGTCGGCAGCCTCGGTGGCCGAGCGGGCATGGATCTGCTCGACGTGGGCCTTGGCCTCGCCCTGGAACTGGGTCAGGGTCCGGGTGCGGGCGTCTTCGGCCGCGACCTGCATCGCCTTCGTCAGGTCGGTCATGAACTTGCTCTGCTTGCGCGGAGCGGTCGGAGGCGCGGCTTCTGGACTCGCGGTCTCGATTGCCTCGTCGATCACGGCGGTTGGTGCCTCGTATTCTGCTTCGCCGGTCGGAGCCTCCGGATCGGTCGACGCGTCCTGCCCGGCCGTCCCCCACTCGGCATCGGCCGTCGGGGCATCGGCCTGCTCGACCTCGGCCTGGTGGGCCTCGGCCTGCTCGACGTCGGTGTCGGTCTGTTCGCTGCTCGACCGTTCGGTATTCCAGGGGAGCCGGAATCCGGCGCGGGCGTCGGTCTGGGCCATGGGTGCGTTGCCTCTCCACTGACGGCTGGGGTATTCCCGGGGCGTGGTCGCATTCTGGCCGGAAGGGTGGGTGCGGTGGAGTCCGCTAGAGGTACCAGCGTCCCGGTCCAGTGGTACCGGCGATGACCAGACATCTCCGGAGGGCACAGGGCCCTGCGTGCACCTGTCAGAACGCACCGGGCGTTCGTTCCGGGACGGTCGGTGAGCTCCGTGGCCGCCGTGTCTCGTGCCAGGCTGGGCCCCGTCAAGCGTGCGCGGCTCTCGTAACAGTCCCGTGCCGACTGGTATTGACCTCGCGGCGGGCGCGACGTTCGTTGCATGCCCCAGGAGACTGGAACGACCGACCCTCGTGCACGAGGCGGCGGAGTCAGGGGCGCTCTCGGGCCTGTCCTCCGCCGTAAGAGTCGCTGCGGGACTGATACGAACGAATCGATGCGAGGGCGGCGGGGGCGCCGGGGGGCGGGCACGGTGCAGGGTGGCGCGACGCGTGGCCCGGCGCGGCCCGCGTCGCACGGGGCGGCGTCGGGCGGGTCACCCGGGAGCGGCTGCCGAGCCCTCCCGAGCCTTCGGCGTCAACGCGGGTACGATTGCCGCGTGTCTCTGATCGACGATCCATCCGTGGCCGCCTCCTCCGCGCCGGACCACGTCACCGACCTGCTGGGCCGGCCCCTCCACGACCTCCGGATCTCGGTCACCGATCGCTGCAACTTCCGCTGCACCTACTGCATGCCGAAGGAGATCTTCGGCGCGGACTTCGCGTTCCTGCCCAAGGACCAGGTCCTGGCATTCGAGGAAGTCGAGCGCCTTGCCCGCGCATTCGTCGCGCTCGGCACGGAGAAGCTGCGGATCACCGGTGGCGAACCCCTCGTCCGGCGCGACCTGCCCGTTCTCATCGGGATGCTGGCGGCGATCAGACGCCCCGACGGCGGCCCGATCGATCTCACGCTGACGACGAACGGCTCGGCCCTGCGGCGGCTGGCCGGACCGCTTCGCGATGCGGGACTCCAGCGGGTCACCGTGAGCCTCGACTCGCTCGACGACAAGACATTCGCGGCGATGAACGGCATCGACTTCCCGGTCGCCAAGGTCCTCGACGGGATCGCGGCGGCCCAGGAGGCGGGGCTCGGGCCGATCAAGATCAACATGGTCGTCCGCCGCGGGATCAACGAGACGAGCATCGTCCCGATGGCCCGCTGGGCGCGCGAGGCCGGCGTGATCCTGCGGTTCATCGAATACATGGACGTGGGCCACACGAACGGCTGGCGGCTGGACGACGTCGCCGCGGCCGCCGAGATCGTCGGGGCGATCCACGCCGAGATGCCGCTCGAGCCACTGCCCGCGCAATATCGCGGCGAGGTCGCCAACCGCTGGCGCTACAGCGATGGGTCCGGCGAGGTCGGCGTCATCGCATCGGTCAGCCAGCCGTTCTGCGGCGACTGCACCCGCGCCCGGCTGTCGGCGGAGGGCAAGCTCTACACGTGCCTCTTCTCGGCCGATGGCCACGACCTGCGGGCGGTCGTCCGCAGCGATGCGACCGATGAGGAGCTTCGTGAATCGATCGCCAGAGTGTGGCGTGTCCGTGACGATCGCTATTCGGACCTTCGCACCGCGGCCACGGCGGACCTGCCCCGGGTCGAGATGTTCGCGATGGGCGGCTGACAAGGCGGCTTATCCACCTGGCATCCACATCGGTCGATAACTCGTGGATACTTTCGGGCACCTCGCGACGAAGTTGGTGGATAAGCGCGTTGACCCGCCCGACGCCCGGGACGTACCGTAGTCCTTGCCCGAAGGGGCCGTCAGAGACCGGAGAAACCGAGATCACATCAAGGGCCTCCAGTCTGGACCGGTCGCTTCGGGCGCTTTGTTGCCCGCGACCGTTGGCTTCGGTCGACTCGCGAGCGAACGCCCGACGGATTGCGACCGGCATCCCGGTGTCGGTACATCCGTCGGGTGGACAAAGCTGCGGGCTTCGACCGTCTTCCCCCTGGACGCGCTTCTGGAGGCCCGCACGTCGGTGAGTGACCCGCTGGTTCCCTCCCGCCCGATCCCTCCGGCCGAGCAGCCGCCTCGTCTCGACGCCCTGGAGGCCGCCGTTCGTGCCCGGACGGACCTCGTTCCGGAGGTCGGGATCGTCCTCGGCTCGGGGCTCGGCGGGCTTGCCGACGAGCTCGAGGACGCCGTCGCGATCCCGTTCGCCGACCTTCCCGGGTGGCCGGCGGCGACGGCACCGGGGCATGTCGGGCGGCTGCTGCTCGGGCGGCTCGCAGGCAAACCCGTCGTCATGCTCCAGGGCCGGTTCCACGTGTACGAGGGCAACGATCCGGGGCTTGTCGTCCAGCCCGTCCTGCTCTTTCAGAGGCTCGGCGCGAGGGTCCTCGTCCTGACGAACGCGGCGGGCGGCGTCGACCCGGCGTTCGGACCCGGCACGCTCATGGTGATCCGCGACCACCTCAACCTGACGGGGCGGACGCCGCTCCTCGGGCCGAACGCCGATGAGATCGGTCCGCGGTTCCAGGACCTGACCGACGCCTGGAGCCCGCGGCTCCGCGAGGGGTTGCGCGCCGCGGGCCGCGCAGAGGCCGTCGACCTTGCCGAGGGCGTCTACGCCGGCCTGCTCGGGCCGCAGTACGAGACCCCGTCCGAGGTCCGGATGCTGCGGACGCTGGGTGCCGACGCGGTCGGGATGTCGACGGTCCTCGAATGCATCGCCGCACGCTGGTGCGGGCTGGACGTCTGCGGCGTCTCGCTCGTCACGAACGCGGGCGCTGGCTACAGCGGCGAGCCGCTCACCCACGAAGAGGTGCTCGCTGCCGGCGCGGAGGCGGGTCCGCGGCTGGCCAAGGTCATCCGGCGGTTCGTCGCGGACCTGGCCTGACCTGCGGCGGACGGGCGAGCGCGGGGCGCGGCTCCCCCGGCGGCAGAAGTGTCAAATGACCGCCCAGGGAGCGTAAGGCCGCAGATCGCTGGCAGATGATCGCGTGGCGAGCATTTGACGTAACTCACGAGCGATCTCGTGCGTGGATCCGGCCAGGCCAGGGCGGAGCCAGTGACGTGTGCTCACCTGGCGGGCATTTGGCACAAACGCGGCGGGGCGGCGGGGCGGCGGGGCGCCGGGGCGGCAGGGCGGCAGGGCGGCAGGGCGGCAGGGCGCCGGGCCCGCGGCCGCGACTAGAGGCCTCCGAACGCCGCGGCCAGCATCAGGACGCCGAGCGCGATGAGCCCGAGGCCGATCGCGCCGAAGACGACAAGATGCGGCGCCACGAAGACCATGCCCGCGGCGGACGCCCTGGACCTTCGGGCAGCCGCGATGCCCTCGATCAGGGCACCTCGCACGACGACAGTGAGGGCAATCCCCGCCCCAAGGCAGATCAGGCCGATCCCGATCAACTCCGTGGTGAGGCCCGGACCGAAGAGGAACGGGACCCCGAGGGCCGCGAGCAGGAGGCCCCCGATGAGGGCCCGGCGGGCGGTGATGGGGCCTCGTCCGGGAGGGGCCACCAGCCGGATCTCACGTCCGTCCGGCGGACGGTCTCGCGCGACACTCGTTCGGTACCTGTTCGGGGTGGACTCGTCGCGAAGATGGTTTGGATCACTCACCAGGGCCATCCAGTCGGATGAGCACGGGCGACGGGGCCGTTTCGGGACGACGCCGCGTCAGCGGACCTTCAGGTCCCGATTCGCTTCCTTTGCCGCCTTCGCCTTCTCCGCCCAGGCACCGAGCACGTTGTCCTTGTGCGGGCGGATCGGGCAGTGCTCGTCACGGTTACCCATCTCGTCGCAGTAGCCGAGCGCGACGCACTTCGGGGCGAGGAACGAGCCGAGGAACGGAGAGACCCCGAAGATCTCGTGACGGATGAGCTGGAAGAGCCGCCGGATCTCCCACTGGGCCATTGTGCATAACCGCAGGCCCGACATGTGGATAAGCGCCCGCAGGTTCGTCGTCATGACGAGATTGGTCCGCGTCGCGTTCGGGAAGACGAACCGGGCGTCCTCGGCAGGGATGCCGGCAGCGACGAGATCGCCGTACAGGCTCATCGATCCGCCGATTGCCTGCTCGTAGCTGGTGCGGACCTCCGGATCGGCATCCTCGATCGAGCCCGGCAGCATCGTCGACGCGCCCTTGAACGTGACGTAGCGCTGGCTCTGCTGATCGAAGGCGACGCCCGCCCGATGCCTGACGAGCTGGTGCGACAGCGTCCGCGAGACGCCGCTGATGCCGAACGTGAAGACGATGTGCTCGATCGTCGAGCCATGGCCGGACTCGATGACGCCCTGGATGAGCTTCTGCTGCTTGGCGGGGTCGACCTCGCCCGCGACCGCGCGACGGAAGATCTCCTGCGGGTCCAGCTCCGAGTAGCACGTCCGGCAGGCGGTGTACACGAGCGGGACGTAGAACTTCTCGACGATCTCGCGATCGGGGAAGAGGAGCGTCGCCTTCATCCCGAGCTCGCGCCGGCCTGGGTTCTTCGGGATGGCCGACTTCTCGCGTGCCGCGCTGTCCGTGTCCCGGGCGGTGGTCGGCTCGGCGGTCATGCCCGCAAGTCTAGTCGTTCGATCGGTAGGCGTCCGCCGCGGATCCGGCGCCGGAGGATCGTGTCTACCAGTCCTGTGGGGACTGGTACGTCGACTCGCGGAGCCTCCGCGGCGGTGGGCGTGGAGCGTCGTGCGTGAGCATCGTTCGTTGCAGTCGCCGGGGGAATGGAACGAACCTCGCGGCGGAGACGAGCGCATTACCACTCCCCCAGGGACTGGGACGAACGACGCCGGGTCCGCCGGGCGTCCGCCGGGCGTCCGCGGGCGTCAGTAGTAGTCCGAACAGGAGAGGAAGTAGCCGCACTCGCAGATCAGCTTGCACTTGCGCTCGTCCATCCGGGCGCCGCAGTTGGCGCAGGTCAGGACGACGACGCCGGGATCGATGCCGGCGGTCGCAAGGCCGGGCGGTTCCGGCGCCATGAGGATCGGCCCCGCGACGATCGGCCCCGGCACGATCGCCGGCCGGGAGTCGCGATCCGCGGTCACCCGGCGCTCCCACCGCCGTGCTCGTGCGGCCCCGGCAGCTCGTCGACCGGCACCCCCAGGGCGTACGCCACGCTCTCGTCCAGGCTCATCGCCCGGCCTTCCGCCGCATAGCGCTCGAGTTCGGTGGGATCCATCGCGGTCCGGGCGTTCGCACGGTTGCGGTCCTCGTAATACTGATCGACGAAGTCCGCCAGGCCGAGGCCCCCCGCCGACGACAGGGCGCGGGCAGCTCCGTACAGTCGAGCCGCCCGCGGCAGGTCCCCCTGGGCCACGGCGACCGAAGCGAGGTCGTCGAGGACGAGGGTGATCCCGGCGACGTCACCTGCCGCGTGAAACTGGCGGACTGCCGTCCTGATGGCAGCCAGGGCCCCGTCGAGGTCGCCGAGCCGGATCAGGCCGGTTCCCAGCATGTGCAGGCCCCAGGCCTCCATCGTCCGATCGCCGACCCGCCGGAAGATATCGATCGCTTCGCGGAACTCCGGAATGCCCTCGTCCACGTCGTTGTGGAAGTACCGGTAGTTGCCGATTCCCCACAGAGCGTTGCCCGCACCGCGGTCGTCGCCGACCTCGCGAAAGAGCTCCAGGGCTGTCTGCATGTGGTGGAGGCCGATGCCGTCCGGGTCGCTCGCCGCCGCGTTCAGGGTCACGGCGTACTTGAACGAGTCGTTGTAGAGGGCGTTGGCGATCTCGCGCTTGTCGCCGATGGACTGCCAGATCTCGAGCGCCTCATCGTAGGCCGACACCATCGTCGGCAGATCGGCCCGCCACCAGGCGACCCCACCGACCGCCTCCATCAGCCGGGCCCGCCGGACCGGGTCCGCGCGGGACCACGGCTCGCGGGCGATCGCATCGAGGCGACGATAGGCCTCGGCGAGGTGGCCGCGCTTCTGCCAGTAGCGCCACATCGCGGGGCCGAGCCGGGTCGCCACGGCCTCCTCTGGCGCGGCGGTCGCTCGATCCAGGACCGACCGGATGTTGTCGTGGTCCCGCTCGAGCCGGCCCAGCCACGTGCGCTGGTCCTCACCGCCGAGCTCCGGTGCGGCCGTCTCGGCGAGCGCCAGGAAGGCGTCCGTGTGCCGCCGCTCGATCTCGGCGCGCTCGCCGCTCTCGTCGAGCTTCTCGCCGGCAAACTCGCGGATCGTATCGAGCTGGCGGAAGCGCAGCTCGCCCTCGACCTCCTCCGTCCGGACGAGGCTCTGGTCGGCGAGAGCCATCAGCCCGTCGAGGACCTCCATGTCGATCTCTCCCGCCGGCCCGCAAACCGCCTCGGCGGTCTCGAGGTTGCAGCCGCCGACGAAGACGGACAGCCGCCACAGCAGCCGGCGCTCGCCGGGCGAGAGCAGGTCGTAACTCCAGGTGATGGCTCCGCGGAGCGTCTGCTGCCGCTCCGGCAGGTCGCGCGAGCCCGACGTCAGGACGCCGAGCTGGCGCTCGAGGCGGCCGAGGATCGCCTCCGGCGTGAGGAGCTTGACCCTGGCCGCCGCTAGCTCGATCGCCAGCGGCATGCCCTGGAGCCGCGCGCAGATGCCGGCGACCGCGGGTGCATTCTGGTTCGTCACCCGGAAGTCCGGCCGGACCGCGCATGCCCGCTCGATGAAGAGGCGGACCGCCTCATACTGGGTGATGGTCTCGGCGGCGACCGCACGATCGCCCTCCGCCAGGTTGATCTTCTCGAGGGCCGACAGCGCGAGGACGTCGCGCGGGACGGGCAGGCCGGGGACCGGGTACTCCTGCTCGCCGGAGACGCGGAGAGCGGCCCGGCTGGTGACGATGACCGTGAGCCGCGGGGCCGATCTCAAGAGCTCCGCGACGACCGGTGCCGCGTCGATGACCTGCTCGAAGTTGTCCAGCACGAACAGGACGTGTCGATCGCCCACCCAGTCGACGAGCAGGTCGCGTGCGCTCCGCCCACCGGATTCGGCCAGGCCGAGGACGCTGACGATCTGGGAAGCCACGAGCGACGGGTCGCGCACCGGCTCGAGCGCGACGAACCAGACGCCACCGTCGAACTCGTCGGAGACGTCGGCGGCGAGCTGGAGCGAGAGCCGCGTCTTGCCGGTGCCGCCCGGCCCAGTGAGAGTCAGGAGGCGCGTCGTGCGGAGCAGCCCGGCGGCCTCCGCCAGCTCCGTTTCACGGCCGATGAAGGTCGTCAGCTGGGTCGGGAGGTTGTTCGGTTGGCGGTCGAGCGACCGGATCGGCGGGAAGTCGGCCTGGAGGCCTTCGATGACGAGCTGGCAGATGCGCTCCGGCCGGAGGTCCTTCAGCCGATGCTCGCCGAGGCCGCGGATCCCGACCCCGTCGGGAAGGTCGTCGGTCACGAGCGACGAGGTCGTCTCGGAGAGGAGGACCTGGCCGCCGTGGCCGGCGGCAGCGACACGGGCAGCCCGGTGGACGTCCGCTCCGACGTACTCGTCGTCGGCATCGAGCACGCCGTCGCCGCTGTGGAGACCCATCCGCACGCGCAGGACGACATCATCCGACCATGGCTCGGCGGCGAGGCGCCGCTGGGCGTCGACCGCGGCCCGAACGGCATCCGACGCCCGCTCGAAGACCGCGACGAAGCGCGTCGCCCTCGGTCTTCTCCTCGTGGCCGTCGGCCGACGCAATGGCCGCTCGGATCAGCTCCCGGTGGCGCGCAAGGATCGCCTGCCAGCGATCGCCGCGGAGCTCCTGGGCGAGCTTCGTCGAGCCCTCGATGTCCGTGAACAGGAAGGTCACGGTCCCGATCGGCTTCTGGCGCGTCAGCGTGGCGGAACCCTCGTCAGTGATGTTGCTGCTCCGTGACGGACCGAACCCTGGCAGCGAGCCCGCGGAGGATCGCGAGGGCGAGGGACGGGCTCTCGAGGATCGCCTGCTCGAAGTCCCACGAGGCGAGAGCGATGCAGCGTGTCGGCTCGATCGCGACGACCTGGGCGATGCGAGGCAGGCCGTCGAGCACGGACAGCTCACCGAAGAACTCGCCCGGGCCGAGGATCGCCACCTCCTCGCCATCCCGGATGACCCGGACGGCGCCATCGACGACGAGGAAGAATCCGGTCCCGATCTCACCCTGCCGGGCGATCACCCGGTCGGTCGGGAACTCGACCTCGACGGCCCTGCCGGCGACGGCAGCGAGATCGGCCGGCTGGACGCCGGAGAACAGCCGGCATGCGCCGAGCAACTCGCTTCGTCGACCCTGGGTGAGCGTCAACCGAACCTCCCGCACGATCCCGAGATGCTGCCGTTCGTTGAGACAGCCGTCAACAGGCAGCCGCCTGATGGCAGAATGCAGGAACGGCGGACGCCGCACCCGCAGAGGAGCCGATTCCCGGATGGCCAGCCCCGAGGAGATCGTCGACCAGATCGCCGGCTTCGCCCTGTTCGCCGATCTCACGACGCCGCAGCTCGAACGCGTCGCCCACACGTTCGACGAGCAATGGTACGCAGAGGGCGAGCGGGTGCTCCGCCAGGGCATCTCCGGCTCGGCACTGCACATCATCCTCGACGGCGACGCAGCGGTCGTGATCGATGGCGATCAGCGGGCGAGCCTGTCGCGCGGCGACTTCTTCGGCGAAGTCTCGATCCTCCTCGGCGAGCCGCCCGTCGCCGACGTCGTGGCCGTCCACCAGCTCCGCTGTCTCGTCCTGGCCGGACCCCAGGTCCGGACGTTCCTGCTCGACAACCCGTCGGTCATGTACCGGATGCTGCAGGCGCAGGCGCGCCGACTGCGGAATGCCAACCGGTGGCGGAGCTGAGCGACCGCCCGTTCCCGCCGGGCACCTACCCGGTCGTCGTGATCGGGAGTGGGCCGGGCGGGTTGCAGGCCTCCTACAGCCTCGGGCGGCTCGGCGTCGAGCATGCCGTGCTGTCGGCCGACGACGCACCGGGAGGCATGTTCCGGCGCTGGCCGTTCTTCCAGCGGCTCCTGTCGTGGACGAAGCCGTACGCCCCGGTTCCGCGGACTGATCCTGCCTACGAGCGCTACGACTGGAACAGCCTTCTGGCCGATGAGCCTGAGCACCGGGCGATCATGCCGCCGCTCATGGACGCGACGTCGTACTTCCCGTCGCGTCCGGCAATGGAAGAGAACCTCGTCGCGTTCGCGGCGAAGACGGGCCTCCGGATCCGCTACGGCTGCCGCTGGACGGGAACGAGACGGGAGGCGTCGGAGGACGGCGAGACGTTCGTCGTCGCGACGACAGACGGCGAGTATCGGACGGGGACGCTCGTCATCGCCGTCGGCGTGGCCGAGCCGTACGTGCCGGGCACCGCCGGGATCGAACTCGCGGCCCATTACGCGGACACGAGGCCGGCGGAGTCCTACGCCGACAAGCGCGTCTTCATCATCGGCAAGCAGAACTCGGGCTTCGAGCTTGCCTCGGGGCTCCTGCCGTGGGCCCGCCGGATCATCGTCGCCTCGCCGTCGCCGGCGAAGCTGTCGGTCAACACGCGCTCTCTGGTCGGGATCCGGGCGAGGTACGTCCAGCCGATCGAGGATTACGTCCTCGGGGGCGGGGTGGCTGTGCTCGACGCCGCGATCCAGGGCATCGGCAGGCTCCCCAACGGGGCCATCGAGGTCCGCGCCCGACCGAGCGCGGGCGGCGACGAGCTCGCCTTCGAGGTCGACGAGGTGATCGCGGCGACCGGATTCGTGACGCCGCTCCTCGACCTGCCGGACCTCGGCGTCGCGACGTTCGGCCAGAGCCGGCTGCCGGCGCAGACCCCGTACTGGGAGAGCGCGTCATTGCCCGGCATCTTCTTCGCGGGGACGATCTCCCAGGGCGCGGCCGGACTCAAGAAGCACGGGTTGCCGGCGAACTCCGGAGCCGTCCACGGGGCGCGCTACAACGCGCGCTTGCTCGCAAGGCACATCGCCGGGACGCGGTTCGGTCTCAGCGCCGCCCTGGGACGCCCGTCGATCGAGCCGGCCGACCTGGTCGATACGCTCGTCGGCTACCTCGCGTCGTCGCCGGAACTGTGGCACCAGCGAGCGTATCTGGCTCGGGTCGTGGGCCTCGATCCGGCCGAGGGGCCGCGCGACGAGGGCCTGGTGCCGCTCGCCGCGTTCGTCGACGGGGCCGGCGACGACGGGCGGCGGGACGCAATCGCGCTGACCCTCGAGGCCGATGGTTCCGGCGCGATCTACCCGGTCGTCTACGCCCGCCGCCGCGGCTCCCTCGACGAGCGGGTGTTCGAGCCGGATCTCCTCCTTCGCTACGACACGCCGGCGGTCCGCGCGCAGCTCGCCGAGATCATCGCGTCGTTCGGCGTCGACGCGGATCGCGGCTGAGCGATGGTCACGCGTGGTTTGTCAGCCCTCGGCGGCTAAGCGACCATCAATTAGCCGTTGACGACTAATCGGAGTGGAGTTAGCCTTCCACCGTGAACGCCATCGTCCTTTTCGGCGACGTCGTCCGCTCGCGCCGCGACTCGAGCGGGTCGACAGCATGGCTCCGAACGCTCGTCGGCGAGCTCGAGGCCGCCTACGTGCCGGCCGACTGGCTGGCCGACTTCGAGTTCACCCAGGGCGATGAGATCCAGGGGCTGCTCGCACCCTCGGCGGACCCGATCCTCGCGGTCATCCGCGCCGCGCTCCACCCGGATCGGCGGCCGATGCGCTGGGTGATCGTTGCAGGCGACGTCGACCCGGGCCACGGTCCGGCGACGCAGCGAACGGGAGCGGCATTCCTCCGGGCCCGCGAGCTCTTCGAGGAGGCCGCGATGCGACGCGACGGCCTTCTCGTCGTGAGCGGCGAGCCGACGGCCGATCGGCTGCTCGAGGACCTTGCGCCACTCCTGGCCGAATTGCTCGCGGACCTCACCGTACGCCAGCGGGTGATCGGGCGGCTGCTCCTGGTGGAGGGCCTCCGCCGGTCCGAGGCTGCGACCCGCCTCAACGTCAGCCGGGCGACGGTCTCGGTCGCGGCCGACCGCGCCCACCTCCGATCGATCGGGCGTCTTGCCCACGCGATCACGACCCTCCTTGCGGGCGGCCTCGACCGTGCCGCCCGGGGAGCCGGCTCGATGGACGCCGTCGTCGAGGCGGTGGGATGAGCGCCGACCCGATTCTCGTCCTCGCCTGGTTGACGCTTGCGCATCTCGTTGCCGACTTCGTCATCCAGACCGACGGGATGGTGGCCGCCAAGACCTCGATCGGGACGCGAGCATGGCAGGGGGTCCTCGCCCACGGGCTGGGCGTCGCGGTCTGCCTCGTCCCCGTGGCCGTCGCGTTCGGGGTGCCCGGGCTCGAGGCGCTCGCGGTCATCGTCGTCGCTCACGTCCTCATCGACCGGACGAAGGTCGTCGCGACCCGTCGGGCCGAAGCGCGGGCCCTGGCGACTGCCTTCAAGCGGCACGAGGGCCTCGCGCCTGCCCAGGGTCTCGGCCGTGCCTGGACGCCGCTGCCGGCGGCCTACTTTGCCGCCGACCAGGTCGCCCATCTCGTGGTGATCGGCGTCGCCTGGGGCGTCTTCCTCGCCGGGGCGCTGCCGACCGTCGAGTGGACGTCGGCAATCGATCGGATCCTCGGCGGCCGCGACACGGAGGTGTTCCATGCCGTCGTCCTCGGGGCCGTGGTCGTCGCTTCGCTCCTGATCGCGAACATCCGCGGCGGTGCCCTCTTCGTCGCGACCCTGGTGCGGCCGATCGAGGCGGCGACCGGCGCCGACGAGACGCTGGGCGGATCCGCGACCGCGCCCTCCCCGGCGCCGGCCGATCCCGCCCCGCCCAGGGCGCAGGTCGACCGTCCCCGCGGCTGGTCGTTCCGGATCGGGCCGCTGGCCGGTCGCGTCGTCCCCGACCCACCGGCGGGCCAGGACGCCGCGACTCCCGGCACCGCCGCGAGCACCGCGGGCACCGCCGAGCGCGCCACGATGCCCGCACCGGCCCAGGTCGGCGCAACCATCGGCGTGCTGGAGCGGCTGCTGATCGTCACCCTGCTCCTCCTCGGCGCGGAGGCCGCGATCGGGTTCGTCATAGCCGCCAAGACGATTGCCCGGTTCAAGCTCCTCGACGACCGCGACTTCGCCGAGTACTACCTGCTCGGCACGCTCGCCAGCGTGTCAGTGGCGATCGTCACGGCCCTGGCGGCGCGCGCGGCCCTGGCTGCCTGAGCCCCCTCGCCCGACCCGGCGCCGCGCGCATCGGATCGGAGGGTAGGGCCCGGACCTCGCGCTGGCGGGCTCGGGCGGCGGGCGCCGCGGGCTGGGTGCTTTTCGGAAGGATCGAACGGGTCGGCCGATTCCCGTCCGGATGAGCCTCGACTCGCGGGCAGCCAGCCCTGGGCGAAGGGCGGTCCCCGCTTGATTCGAGCTCGCCGCCACCTGCGACATGGCGGTTGGATCCTCTCTCGCCGGGCGAACGGCCCCTGTGTCGGCCGGCGTGTTCAGACTGTCCGAAATGCCGCCTCTCAGATGCGCCGCGGAGGCGAGCTCAGTCTCGTGGCCGCGGACCGGGTGGCCGCGGACGTCGACTGCGGTTGATGAACGCCAGGACCGTGATGACGGCGAGGCTGACCGCGACGAGGACCAGCAACCCCTGGCCCATGCCGATGCCGCCGACGAGGACACCCTGGAGGGCGATCACCACGACGACGATGGAGACCACGACGAGTCCGATCAGGCCCGTTCGCGATGTCGAGCGATCGTTGTCACCGCGGCCGAGGGCGGGCCGGATCCCGACGACGCCCGATGCCGCGATCAGTGCAGCCGCCGGGACGACGATGGCGAACGCCTGGAAGCCACGGGCACCGAGAATCGCCGCGACCACCTGGCCGGCGACCACGAGGCCGATCGCCAGCAGGCCGAACGCCGCCGGTCGCCAGCCCCGGAGTGCCCCGAAGGCCAGTGCCGGCAGGACGAGCCACGACGCAAAGTCGAACAGGTAGGCGGCACGGTCGAGGCCGGACGCCGCGGGGCAGGTCTCCTGCGGGCAGCCGCCCCACCATGTCAGGAAGATCGCGACCGGCACCGAGACCATCAGCAGGAGCCAGCCAGCCACGGCCAACGCCGCGGCCGCGAGCCCCGCGCTCGACGACGCCGAGGTCCGGGGCGGCGTCAGGGCAGGGCGCGGACCGGCCACGTCGATCGGTCGCTCAGACGAGCCGGCGCGGGATCGTCTCGAGCCAGCCCCGCTCGAAGAAGGGCGCTCCGTCAAGCGTGACGCGCAGGCCGACGTTCATGTGGAAGTCCGTCTCGGTGCTCCGGGTCGTCCCTGACGCCTCGATGAGGACCTCGGAGCCGTGATCGCGGAGACGGTAGACGACCTCATTGTGCATCCGGGCGTGAGCAGGATCGCCGTCCGCGACGGTCATCTCGAGCCGCTCCCCGGTGTAGAGCCGCGTCGTTCCGTCCGGCGTGACGGACTCGCCGAACTCGCTGGAGCGCACGGTCACCGTGCCCGCGATGACGTCGTCGGTCACCTGCCAGGTCGGCGGCTCCTCGCTCGACGATCCCAGCTCGAGCAACCCGGCCGGTGTCGTCTTGAACGGCGGCACCGTGAGCGGCCCGTCGCCGGGCGGGATCGTGGGGAGGATGAGCCGCGTCCCCGTGTCGCCGCCGAGATGGAGTCCGTACTCAGCGCGGAACGGCGACGGCCACACCACAGGCCAGTACGCGGACGCGACCGACAGCCGGATGCGGTGGCCCGGCAGGAATCGATAGCCCGCGGATCGCATCTGGACCCGGACCTCCGTGACCGCGCCGGGCTCCAACGGCGACGGCGCCGCGTGCGTATCGCGGTGGGTGAGGTTGAGGATTCCAGCCGTGACCTGGGCCGACGTGCCATCGGGAGCGACGTCCGCGAGGCGGACGACGGCCGTCGCGATCGGGACGCTCGACTCCCAGGCGAGGACCGCGACCGGGAAACCCAGGATGACCAGCGGCTCGCCAAGCGGCTCACTCGTGAATGTCGGGCTGAGCGACTCGTCCGGGCGCAGGTCGCGGGCGAGGCCGTTCGGGGCGCCGCCGGCGCCCCACGACAGGGATCCTCGGGTGCCGGCGGTCGGCCGATGGCGGAAGCGCTCGACCGAGGGCGCGGACCCAGCGCCGGCCTCGACCAGGCGCCCGACGAGCGGCAGTTCGCCCGGGGCCAGCTTGAAGACCGTCTCCCCGGCGCCTGCCGCCGGGAACGACGCCTCCGCCCGCCAGCGGCCCGGCCAGAGTGTCGGAAACGGCTCCGGCTCGGCGTACTCGCGCTCGAAGAAGATGAGGCCCGGCTCGTCCATCACCCCGTTGTCGATGCCCTTCAGCCAATGGTCGAAGAACCGCACCATCTCGTGGAGCCAGTCGAGGTTCGGCCCGGGGTAGGCGTCGTCGGGCAGCGAGTGGACCCAGTTCCCGATCAGCGACCGGCGTGGCGCCGTGCAGCGCTGCTGCATCCGGAGGACCGGATCGACATACGAGTCCATCCAGCCGCCGATCGAGAAGATGGCGGCCTCGATCGCGCCGTAGTCCGGGGCGAGCGAGCCCTGCCGCCAGTACAGGCCGTCGTGTTGCTCGCGGAGCCAGTCGAACAGCCAGACTGGCGTCTTCTCGAGCCGCTCCCGCCAGTCGTGCGCCCAGGTCTCGCCGCGATACTCGGCCTTCGGCGGCATCGCGTTCATCCCGACCATGCTGACCGCGTACTGGCTCAGCTCCGACGCCGTGACGCAGCCGCCGATGTAGTGCACGTCGTCGGTGTAGCGGTCGTCGGTTGCCATGACCGGGACGATTGCCCTGAGATGGGGCGGCCGGAGCTTCGCGACCTGGATGGAGGTGAACCCACCGTACGAGATGCCCCACATCCCGATGCTGCCGTTGCACCACGGCTGGGCCGCGAGCCACTCGACCGCGTCGTAGCCGTCCTGCGTCTCGCGCGCGGTGTACTCGTCGAGGGCGATCCCCGGCGACGAACCGGTGCCGCGAACGTCGAGCCGGCAGAAGGCGAAGCCGCGGGCCGCCAGCCACTCGCCACGGGCCATGTCGCTCGATAGCCGCCAGTCGTCCTTGCGATAGGGGATCATCTCGAGGACGGCCGGGAACCGCTCGGCGGGCGCGTCCGATCGGGGCTGTGGCAGCCAGAGATTCGCCGACAGCTCCAGGGCGTCGCCGACGGGGATCCGGACGTCGAACAGCGCACTGACGGCGTGGCGCGGCTGACTCGCTGGACGGGAGGCTTCCGGGTCGGTCGATGGGGGGGACATCGCGACAAGGATAGGAGCGCCGGGCCGCGACCGGCGACGACGACCACGCCGTGCGACGATGCGCGGCATGAGCGACCCCCTCCGGCCGATCGGGTCAGACACTGCGTCGACCCCCGACGTCCAGCCCGTCGTCGTCGGACCGTGGGTCCGGCGTTCGCGGCGCACGGCCTATACCAACGCGTGGATCACGGTCTGGCACGACGACGTGACGCGACCGGACGGCGGGCCTGGTGTCTACGGGCTCGTCCATTTCGCGAACCTCGCCGCGGGCGTCGTCGTCCTCGACGAGCACGACCGGGTCCTGCTCGTCGGCCAGCACCGGTACGCGCTCGACGCCTGGTCGTGGGAGATCCCCGAGGGAGGCGTGTCGGACGCCGAGGCGCCGCTCGACGGCATCCGGCGGGAGCTGCGCGAGGAGACCGGCGTCGAGGCCGCTGAGTGGATCGAGTTGGCCCGGTTCCACCTGTCGAACTCGGTCAGCGACGAGGCGGGAATCCTCTACCTGGCGACGATCGTCACCCACGGTGCCGCGGACCCGGAACCGACCGAGGAGATCGAGAGCCGCTGGCTGCCCTTCGACGAGGCCCTCGCGATGACCTTCGACGGACGGATCACCGACGCGATGACGATCATCGGCATCCAGCGGGTCGCGCTGGCCCGGATCGCGGGGACTGCCGCGGGCCGCTAGTAGGTCTCAATGCGCGCCTGTGTCAGGGCGAAGTCTCGAACGTTCCTCGTGAGAACTGCGGCATCGATTGCCTCCGCAGATGCCGCAATCAACGCGTCCGGCGCGCTGAGCGTCCAACCCCTTCTGTTCGCCTCTGCCCGCCATCGGCCTGCGCGGCGAGCTTGGTCGGGTCCGGCTTGAATGAACTCGACGAAGCGGAGTAGTGCGACCAGATCGCGATCGTCGTCGTCATGGGCGCCTGCCCACGCCTCGCATGCGATCACGTCGCAGACGAATGGCTCGTCCCCGTTGTCGACCATTCGCGCCAGTCGTGCAACTGCGACCGGGTCGCCACGGAGATGGTCGATGACGAAGGTCGTGTCGAGGAGATATCGCACATTCACTCCTCGGGACCGGGATCCGTTACCTCGGCTCGCCTCGCGCGGACCCATTCGACGACCATCTCCGAGGTCGCGAATTCCGGATAGTCCTCAGCCGACCACACACCTGCCGTTTTCTCGATCGCGTCACGGAGTCGGTCTCGCCGGAGGCGCGCTTCCAGTGCCTCGGCAACGTAGCGGCTCCGTCCGCGCGGCCCCGCGAAGCGATCCACCTCTGCAACGAGTTCCTTCGGAAGCAGAAGATTCGTGCGCACGTTCATGCGCACATCATCGCACATGTCTCGACGCACGATGAACCCACGGTTTTCGAAAGATCCGAACACGAGGGCTCGGACCGGGCCGCTTCCCGGCCAGGCCGGCCTTCCAACCGGTGTGATTGATGCTCGATGTCGCACGAACGCGCATCACCCGGACCTGGGGACCGCGCGCCGAACCGCGTCGGCGCCGTGACGTGAGTCGCGGATTCGGATGATCCGAATTCCCGGGTCCTGTCGAGGGAGCACGGGACGGGCGCCCCCGGCTCTGCCAGTGCTCGCTACGATCGCGCCATGCGGAGCGAGTGGGACGCGATCGTCATCGGCCTGGGCGCGATCGGCTCGGGAGCGGCGTACTGGCTGAGCCGCCGGTTCGGCGACCGCGTCCTGGGCCTCGAGCAGTTCGAGCTCGGGCATCCGCGAGGGGCCGGTCAGGACCACAGCCAAATCATCCGCCTCTCCTACCACCGCCCGGACTACGTGCGGCTGGCCCGCCGCGCCTACGCGAGCTGGACGGAGGTCGAGGCGGAGGCGGGCACGACGATCGTGACGCGGACCGGCGGGCTGGACATCGCGCCGCGGGAGGCCGCGATCCCGCTGGCGGACTACATGTCCGCGATGGACACGGAGGGCGTTCCGTACGAGCACCTCGACGGCCCGGAGATCGTGCGCCGCTGGCCGCAGTGGCGCCTGGGTGACGAGCATCACGGCCTCTACCAGGCGGAATCCGGTATCGCCGACCCAAATCGCGGCAACGCCGCGCACCATCGCCTCGCTCGCGAGCGGGGAGCGACGCTGCTCGAGCACTCCCCGGTGACCAGGCTGCGGGATGCCGGCGACGGGGTCGTCGAGGTCGAGACCGCCGACGGGACGCGTCACCACGCACCCCACGTCGTCCTCGCCGCGGACGCCTGGACGAACGGGCTGCTGGCCTCGTTCGGGCGCCGTCTCCCCCTGACGATCATCCAGGCCCAGGTGACGTACTTCGCCTGTCCGGAGCCCGCCGCCTTTGCGCCGGATCGCTTCCCGATCTGGATCTGGATGGACGACCCGTCGTTCTATGGCTTCCCGACCTACGGCGAGGCCGGGCCGAAGGCCGCGGAAGACGTCGGCGGCGACGAGGTGACGCCGGAGACACGCACGTACCAACGCAACGAGGTCGGCTTTGCCCGGTTGACCGACTTCCTGGCCCGACACCTGCCGGGCTGCCTCGGCCCGGAGATCCTGACGAAGACATGCCTCTACACCCTGACCCCCGACCGCGACTTCGTCGTCGACCGGCTGCCGGAGCATCCCGGCGTCCTCGTCGCGCTGGGTGCCGCGCACGGGTACAAGTTCGCGTCGGTGCTCGGTCTGGTCCTCGCCGAGCTCGCCGCGGATGGCGTCACTGCATCGGCCGGCGAGATCGGGAGGTTCCGCATCGATCGGCCCATCCTGCTCGAGGCGAACCCGGCGACGAGCTTCATGGTATGACTGGCCAGGTGACCGACGACGCCGACGCACCCCGCAAGCCCCGCCGCCTCCGCGTGGGCGACACCGTCGGGGTGATCGCCCCGGCCAGCTCCTGGGACAACCGCAGCGAGCTCCTCCGCGGCGCCGCCGGGCTGGAGGCCTGGGGCCTCACGGTCCGCATCGGCGACCACGTCAACGACCGGCACGGCTACATGGCCGGGCGCGATGAGGACCGCGCCGCGGACCTCCACGCGATGCTCGCCGACCCGGAGATCCGGGCGATCATCCCCCTCCAGGGCGGCTACGGCATGCCGCGCCTGATCCCGCTGCTCGACGAGGGACTCTTCGCCGCGAATCCGAAGGTGATCTGCGGCTACAGCGACATCACGACGCTCCATCTCGCTGCGTCCCGCTGGGCGAACGTCATTTCGTTCTACTCGAACGGCGCGTCGGCCGTCGGGGCGCCCGAAGTGACCGACTTCTCGAAGCAGGGCCTCCACCGGGCCCTCTTCAGCGACGAACCGCTCGGACAGATCGGGCCGAACCCGGACGACCCGTACGTCCGCACGATCGTCGGGGGCCGGGTGACAGCCAGGCTCGCCGGGGGCTGCGCCGGGCTCATCACCTCCGCCATCGGGACGCGGCTGCAGCCGGACTACCGCGGCCGGATCGTGTGCCTCGAGGAGATCGAGCTGGAGGGCTACACGCTCGACGGGATCCTGACCCAGCTCCGGAACGCGGGCCTGCTCGACGGGGTCGCCGGGATCGTCGTCGGCGACCTCCGGACGAAGTGGTCCGGCGCGATCGCGGAGCTCTCGACCGAGGACATCGTCGAGGAGGTGCTGGGACCGCTCGGCGTGCCGCTCATCTTCGGGCTCCCGATCGGGCACGGGAAGCATCACGCGACGGTGCCGCTGGGTGCCCTCGCGACGCTCGACGCCAACGCCGGCACGCTGACGGTCGAGGAGGTCGTCACCGCCGATTGATTCTTTCGCCGACGCACGGTGCGGACCGGAGTTGCGCGGCCTCGTGTTGCTGTGGGAAGCTCCGCCCACTCCCGGAGGGGGAGCGGCCCGTGGTTTGGAATTGACCTCACCGTCGGCGCAACGGATCGGTGGTGGTCGTGGAGGAGAACCCGATGCGGATGTCCGTTCGCGCCCGAGCCGCCCGAGTGCTTGCTGCACTCGCCCTCGCGTTCTCCGCGCTCGGCCCGGCCGTCGCGCCGGCCGCTGCCGCCGGTCCGGCGATCCTCAAGCTCGGCACGATCGAGAGCCTCCGCTCCCTCAATCCGTACCAGGCCGCCTACTTCCCGGACTACGAGACATTCCAGCTGAACTTCAGCCTGCTGGTCGACATCGGGCCGAACCTGGAGCCGTACCCGGCCTTCGCCGATACGTGGGAGCGCTCCGCGGACGGCAAGTCCTGGAAGTTCCACATCCGGACCGGCATGAAGTGGTCCGATGGCCAGCCCGCCGACTCCGCCGATGCGTGCTTCTCCTACGGGCTCGTCATCGACGCGCTGAACAACGACACGAGCGTCGGCAACGGCTACATCGACCCGGCCCTCAAGGATGCCCGCGTCACCAAGGCCGAATGCCCCGACGCCGAGACGATGCTGCTGTACACCGATGACGGGACGACCAAGGTCCTCAAGACCTCGATCCCGATCCTGCCGAAGCACATCTACGGCAAGGAGACCTACGAGACGATCGGCGACGTTGACTTCAAGCCGCCGCTGGTCGGGACCGGCCAGTACCAGGTCACCGAGTACACCGCCGACCAGGTCGTCCACCTCGTCCGCAACCCCAACTACTGGGGCAAGAAGGGCTTCGCCGACGAGATCTTCATCCAGATCTTCAAGAGCGCCGACACGATGGTCCAGTCCCTGAAGCGAGGCGACATCGACTACGCGCGTGGCGTTCCGGTCGAGCAGTTCAAGCAGCTCCAGGGCGAGCCGAACATCCAGACCGTTGCCGGCGATCTCGCCGGATGGGTCGAGCTGGGCTTCAACAACTACGGCACCGGAACGGGCAAGACGATCAAGGATGGCGGGCCCTCGACCAAGGCACTCCAGGACCCGGCATTCCGCGACGCACTCGGGTACGCGATCGACAAGCAGGCCCTCGTCGACAAGGTCCGGGGGACATATGCCGAGGTCGGGTCGACGCCGGTGCCCCCGGTCATGCAGAACCTCGAAGCCGACCCTCCATTCAACTGGCACAAGGACCCGGACAACCCCAGGACGTTCGACATCGCCAAGGCGAAGGAGAAGCTCGACGCCGCCGGCTATGTCCTCGACGCGAGCGGCCAGCGCCTGGACAAGGAAGGCAAGCCGATCAGCCTCCATCTCGTGATGCCCGATTCGGAGCCGTCGTATCCACAGGTCGCCCAGTTCATCCAGGACTGGTTCGGCCAGGTCGGGGTCAAGGTCCAATCGGACGTGATCGAAGAGAACTCGCTCTACGAGATCATGCTCCCGCCGGAGGCCGACCCGCCCGGCACGGCGAAGTACGACATGTTCATCTGGTCGTGGTACGAGACGGTCGAGCCGAACGTTCTCCTGCAGGTCTTCCTCTGCAACCAGATCGGGACGTCATCCGACAGCCTCTGGTGCAACCCCGACTACGACAAGCTCTATGACCAGCAGAACGTGGCGCCGGACGACCAGGCGCGCAAGAAGTTGATCGACCAGATGCAGGAACTGTTCTACGAGCAGGCGCCCTACCACATCCTGTACTACGACAAGGAACTCGATGCCTACCGGACGGACAAGTTCGCCGGCTGGCAGAACCAGCCGCTCGACGGCGGCTATCCGCTCTTCAGCTACAGCGTCATCGACTACCAGTTCCTGACCGACGCGACCGCCATCCCGCCGTCGCCATCGCCGGATGAGAACGCCCCATCCGGGTCTGCTGCGAGTGGACCGTCCGCGTCCCCGGCCCAGGCCCCGACGCCGGCGGGCACATCGTCGAACAACACGACGCTGATCATCATCGGGATCGCGGCGGTCGCGATCATCATCGTCGGTGGCATCTTCTTCAGCCGGCGGCGAAGCAGGTCCCTCGAAGAAGACGAGTGAGCGAGGTCCGGGCGCAGGTCGCGGACCACCACCGCTGAGCCAGGGGGCGAATGGGCACTCGCTACTTCGGTCGGAAGCTGACGGGAGCGCTCATCACGATCATCCTGATCGTGCTGTTCAACTTCTTCCTGTTCCGGATGATGCCGGGCTCACCGGAACGGGCGCTCGCGAGGAACCCGCATATCCAGACGGCGGTCCTCGCGGCAACGCGGGAACGATGGGGCCTCGACAAGCCGCTGTTCCCCGACCAGTTCATCGCCTACGTGGCGGCCACCGCCCAGGGTGACCTCGGCTTCTCGCTGAAGTTCGAGGGAGAGACGGTCGTGGATGTCCTCGCCTCGCACTTCTGGCCGACCGTGATCCTCTTCGGTGTCGGCGAGGTTCTCGCGGCGTTCATCGGACTCGCCCTGGGGGCGTACACGGGCTGGAGACGCGGCGGTCCGATCGACCTGGTCGGAAACGCCTTCAGCCTGATCCTCTACTCGATGCCCTACTTCGTCATCGGGATGCTGCTGCTCGTGGTGTTCGCGACCGGCCTCCGCTGGTTCCCGACGTCGGGCATGTTGACGCTCGGCGCCTCGCAGGCGAACCCGGTCGACGTGTTCATCGACTTCCTTGCCCACTTCACCCTGCCCGTGACGACGGTCGCCATCGGCCTGATCGGGCAGTACTCGATCCTCATGCGCTCGTCGGTCATCGAGACGCTCAGCGAGGACTACGTGACGACGGCTCGCGCGAAGGGCCTGACGGACGGGCGAACACTGCGCGCCCACGTCCTGCCGAATGCCCTGCTGCCGGCCGTGACCCTGATCGCGATCAACCTCGGCTACGTCGTCGCGGGAGCGATCACGGTCGAGATCGTCTTCAACTGGCCGGGACTCGGAACGCTGACGGTCGAAGCGCTGTCATCGCGCGACTACTCCGTCCTCCAGGGATCGTTCCTGCTCCTGTCGATCACGGTCGTCTTCGCCAATCTCGTCGCCGACTTCCTCTATGCGATCCTCGACCCGCGGGTCAAGGCATGACGGCGACCGCCCCGCCCGCTGCCTCCATCCGCGGCGAGATGCTGCGGATGCGTCTCCGGTCGGCCCGGGCATTCGTGCATTCGTTCTCGCGCAAGCCCGCAGGTGTGATCGGCGTCGTTGTGCTTGCCTTCTTCACGGTCCTGGCGATCGCACCCGAGCTTCTCGTCGGGCCGCTGCAGACCGTGACCACGGCGCCGGGCGCCCATCTCGAGCCGCCCAGCCTCTCTTTTCCACTCGGCACGGACTCGCTCGGCCGGAGCGTCGTCAACCTGGTCGTCTGGGGCACCCGCGTCTCGATGATCATCGGACTCCTGGCAACGGTCGTGACAGTCGTGCTGGGAGCACTGATCGGCATCGTCGCAGGCTTCTTCGGCGGCTGGGTCGACGCGATCCTGATGCGGATCACGGACATGTTCCTCGTCCTGCCGACGTTCGTCCTCGCCCTCATCCTGGCCCCGATCATCCTGGACATCGTGGGCCGGAACGCCGAGGTCTTCGGCATCCGGATGACGCTCATCGTGATCGTCGTCGTCATCGGCCTGACGAGCTGGGCCTCGACCGCCCGGGTCATCCGGAGCCAGGTCCTGTCGCTCAAGGAGCGTGCCTTCGTCGATCGCGCCCGCGTGATCGGCTCGAGCGGCGGCCACATCATGCGCCGCCATCTCCTGCCGAACGTCATCAACCTCCTCATCGCGAACACGGTGCTGACGTTCGCGGGGGCGGTCCTGACCGAGACGACCCTGTCGTTCATCGGCCTCGGCGACCCGTTCCAGCCGTCGTGGGGCCAGATCCTCAACGACGCTCAGACCGGCGGTGCGCCGGGCCTCGGCGCCTGGTGGTGGGTCGTCGGCCCGGCCGCATGCATCGTCCTCGTCGTGCTCGCCTTCACCCTCGTCGGCGATGCGCTCGACAGGATCCTGAAATCCTCGCCTGCGCGGCCGCCGATGACGCACCCGACGGACCCGCTCCATCTCGCCGAGACGATCGTCGAGGACGAGCACCAACTCGCCGATGCCGATCGGCTACCGGAGCCGAGCGATGCCGACGAGCCCATCGTTCCGGTGGACGTGCCGACGGTAATCGGGCGTCGCCAGTGGCCGTTGCCCAAGCAGGCGGACCCGAACGCGCCCCTCCTGGTCGTCGACGATCTCAAGACCTACTTCCGGATGGAGTCGGGCGACGTCCGGGCGGTCGATGGGGTCAGTTTCCGCCTCGACTACGGCGAAGCGCTCGGGATCGCGGGTGAGTCGGGCTGCGGGAAGACGACGACGGCGCTCTCGCTCGTCCGCATCCTGCCCTCGAACGCGGCGACCATCGGCGGCAGCATCAAGCTGATGGGGATCGACCTCGTCCAGAAGTCGGAGAACGCGCTCCGGCGCTACCGGTGGCGCGAGATCTCCATCGTGTTCCAGGGCGCGATGAACGCCCTGAATCCCGTGATCCGCGTCGGCGACCAGATCGCCGAGCCCATCGAACAGCGGCTCGGGATGTCGCCGAAGGCGGCGCGCAAGCGCGCGGGCGAACTGCTCGACCTGGTCGGGATTCCCAAGAAGCGGGGCCGCGCATACCCCCACGAGCTGTCCGGCGGGATGCGCCAGCGGGCGATGATCGCGATGGCCCTCGCCTGCGACCCGGCGATCGTCATCGGCGACGAGCCGACGACCGCGCTCGACGTGATGGTCCAGGCTCAGATCCTCGACCTCCTCGACGACCTCCGAAAGAAGCTCGGGCTGTCGTTGATCCTCATCACCCACGATCTGTCGGTCATCGCCGAGAGCTGCGATCGGGTGATGATCATGTACGCGGGTCGCGTGGCGGAGGAAGGCACCGTCAACGAGGTCTTCCGGCACCCGCGTCATCCGTACACCCAGAAGCTGCTGTCGGCCTTCCCGAACATCCACGCGGATCGACGCAACCTCGACACGATCCCGGGCTCGCCACCGGACCTGAGCGATCCACCGCCCGGCTGTCGGTTCGCACCGCGCTGCCCCTTCGTCATGGAGATCTGCTCGGAGGTGGTCCCGCCCGAGGTCACTTTCGGAGGCGTGCGGGTCGCCTGCCACCTGTACCCGCAGGCCGGCGATGGGGTCCCCGTCACGAAGGCACCGCCGAATGCCATCGCGTCCCGAACGAGCGCCGCAGGGGCCGCGAGTGGCTGACGACCTCCTCCGTCTCGAGGGCCTCGAGGTCCACTTCCCAATTCGCGGCTCGCTCCTCAATTCGATCAGGCGGCGACCCGCGGCCGTGATCCGGGCGGTCGACGGAATCGACCTGACGCTGCGGAAGGGCGAGGTTCTCGGCCTCGTCGGCGAGTCCGGCAGCGGCAAGACCACCACGGGGCGGGTGATCGTGAAGCTCACCCGACCGACCGGCGGCAAGATGATCTTCGATGGCGCGGACGTCACGAGCGTCTGGGGGACGCGGGCGCTGCGCACCTACCGGCGGCGCGTCCAGCTCATCTTCCAGGACCCCTACGAGACGCTGAACCCCAAGCAGTCGATCCATGACTTCGTCGCGGAGCCGCTCGAGGTCAACAGGATCGGGACGAAGGCGGAGCGCGAGGCCCGGGTCGTCTCGTCGCTCGAGGCGGCCGGCCTGCGGCCGGCCCGGGACTACCTCTTCCGGTATCCGCACGAGCTCTCCGGTGGCCAGCGGCAACGGGTCGTCATCGCCGGCGCCCTCGTCATGGATCCGCAGGTGATCGTCGCCGACGAGCCGGTCTCGATGCTCGACGTCTCGATCAGGACCGAGCTGCTCCGGCTGATGCTCGACCTGCGCGCGGAGCGGGGACTGACCTACCTGTTCATCACCCACGACCTCTCGCTCGCCTGGGTCATCGCCGATCGCATCGCGGTGATGTACCTCGGCAAGATCATGGAGATCGGGCCGGCGGAAAGGGTCATCGGGTCGCCGCACAACCCGTACACCCAGGCCCTCGTGTCGGTCTCGCCCTCCCCGGACCCGCCGACGCCGGGCGAGCGGGCAAAGCGGCAGATCCTCGTCGGCGAGACGCCGGATGCGGCCCACATCCCCGACGGCTGCCGCTTCAACCCGCGTTGCCCGTACGCGTTCGATCGTTGCCGGGTCGAAGAGCCGCCGCTGTTCGATGTCGGTGGAGGCCAGGCGGCCGCGTGCTGGCTGGCCGAGGGGGGACGGGCGCTGCCGGTCGTGCCGCCGGTCCACGCCTCGCCGGTCGTCGCCCCGCGGCCCGAGGCGGCCACGGGCTGAGCGCGACGCGGCGACGCGGCCCGGGCCCCCCGTCCGGACCGCGCCCGCGATGGTGGGTTCAGAAGGCCAATTCGAGGCCCGGCGCCGACCACGGCTTCGGCCCGACGACGGACGCCCCATCAGGCTGGGCCGCGTCCGTCAGGCGGGCCTGCCTCGAATGCAAGGCGCGTGTCAGTTGGCGCGCCGCTCCCGTCGCTCGCGCCGTTCGATCCGCCCGCGGGGCCGCCGCTTCTCCGGGTCGTAGACCGTGGGACGGTCCTGGACCGCGGCGACGAGACGGTCGCCGACGGCGACCTCGACGGGGCCCGAACCCGCGTCCGCGGTCGCGACGATGCCGAGCGCGATCGAGCCGAAGGCGGGCGAGTCCGTCGGCGAGGTGACCGCGCCGATCCGGCGCCCGTCGCGTCTGATCTCGGCGCCGGCCTCCGGCAGCTCGTCGCCCTCGATCCGCAGCCCGACGAGCCGCCGCGGCGGGTTCGGGGCGATCCGGGCGAGGGCGTCGCGGCCCAGGAAGTCGCGCCCTTCGACCTTGACGAGGCGGTCGAACGAGACGTCGAATGGCGTGTCCTCGCCGGGCGTGTAGTCGTAGCCGGGCAGGATGATGCCCGCCTCGATCCGGAGCACGTCGATCGCGTTGAAGCCGACCGGCCTGGCGCGGGCCGGTCCCGTCAGGACGTTCCAGAGGCCCTCCGCGACGTCCGGCCGGCAGAACAGCTCGTAGCCGAGCTCACCGGTCACGCCCGTCCTGCTGACCCAGGCCGGGATTCCGGCGACATCGACGGGCTCCGTCGTGAACCGGAAGTAGCCGAGGCGCTCGATCCCGGCGTCCGGTGCCAGTTCCGCCAACAGGTCCCGCGACCGCGGGCCCTGGATCGAGATGAGCGGCAGTTCGTGGACGATGCATTCGATCGCGACGTCGAGTCCGGAGGTGACGAGCGCGAAGTGGTCCTCCATCTCGTAGAGGTTCGTCATCACCCAGGCGTGGTCGGGGGCGAAGCGATAGACGGTCCCATCGTCGACGAACAGCCCGTCCGCGTCGACCATCGCCCCGTACCGGACCTGTCCGTCGGCGAGGCCAAGGACGTCGTTCGTCAGGAGCCGATCGGCAGCGAGAAGCGCATCGCGACCGCGGAAGTCCCACTTGATGAGCGCCGACACGTCCCACGCTCCCACGCGCTCGCGAACGGCCCGGTACTCGCCATCGCGATCGCCGAAGCCCGTCGTCCAGAGCCAACCGTCCCAGTCGTTGAATGTCCCCCCGATCCGCTCCTGGGCCGCGTGGATCGGGCTCCGGACCGCCGCATCGCTCATCGCGGCAGCTTCGCCGCCGTCACCCGCGCCGGCACGGCCCGTCCCGGTGGGTGGGCCGTGGATCGACGTGTTCGCTGGAGCGGGGTCAGGCGGCGAGCGGGATGGTGTGCGGATCGTCCTGGGCGATCTCGACGCTGACCCCGCAGTCCGGGCAGTCGACGCTCGTTGCGTCGAGCCCGTCCAGGGCCACCTCTGAGTCGCACCAGGCGCATTCGATGAAGATCATGGCCGGAGCGTGGACCCTCGCCGTGACAGCTAGCGTGTCACGACGAGGCACGCCCTCCGGTTCCTGTGTGGCAGGCGTAAACGACATCGATCTCGTGAGATCGGTCGGCCCTTCCGATGACACAGGATGAATCGACAGGCGTCAGGCCCAATTCGGTCGATCGTTCCCGTGCGATCGGAATGAGCGGCAGTTGTTGGCTCACGGCCGTCGAATACACCCGTGTGATAGGAATCGGGCGGGCTTGGCCCGTGTCAGCCTCGATACCGGAAGCACCCGGGCAGGTGGTCATCGACGAGCCCGACGCTCTGCATGAACGCGTAGACGATCGTCGATCCGACGAACCGGAAGCCGCGCCGGCGAAGGTCCGCGGACAACGCGTCGGAATCGGGCGTGGTCGCCGGGATGGCGCCTGTCATCGCCGTCGCCGGCAGCCGGCGGGCCGGCGGCGGGATCTCCCTCGCCAGGTAGGCATCGAACGAGCCGAACTCAGCCGCGGTGGCACGGAGTGCAGCGGCATTCCCGATCGTCGCGTCGATCTTGGCCCGATTGCGAACGATCCCCGCGTCCGACATCAGCCGCGCCCGGTCGTCATCGTCGTAGGCTGCCACGACGACGGGATCAAACCCATCGAACGCCGCCCTGAATGCCTCGCGCTTGCGCAGGATCGTCGACCACGAGAGGCCGGCCTGGAAGGACTCGAGGGCGAGCCGCTCGAACAGCTCGATGTCGTCGTGGACCGGCACGCCCCATTCTTCGTCGTGGTAGGCGGTCATGAGGGGGTCCGGCCGGGGACCGTCCGTGCTCGCCCAGGCGCATCGGAGCAGGGGGCGCGAATCCATGCTTCCGCTGCCTACGGGATCGGCGCGGTCGCGAACAGCGTGCTTCTCAGTTCAGGGTCCGACGCCGGCTTGTGGGCGTTGAACACCGCGCGGAAGACATCGCCCGAGACCGTCCTGGTGCCCGCCGTCCCGGTGATGGTCACGCTGATCAGCCTGCCGGAGACGCCGCGCCGCGAGAGGTCGAACTTGATGTTCGAACCCACGTTCGTCCGGGAGTCGCCGGCGAAGATCGCCGACAGCTCGGCGCGCGTGTAGGCGGCCGTCTTCCAGGTCGCCAGCGGGGCCTTGGCATCGTAGGACGTGCCGTTCGGCAGGCGATCGGGCGAGCCGCGCAGGTAACTGACCGGCCCGGCCACGATCTTGCCGCTCGCGGACACGAATACGTTCTCGTTGTTCTCGGTCGCGCCGCCACCGGTCGAGTGGTACAGGGCGTTGACGATCGCGCCACCGCTCTTGAGGATCGCTCCGGCCGTCGCCGTGATGGCTGCGTTCGTCGCGGCCGCTTCGCCCTCGAAGCCGCGATAGACCTGGGAGCGGGTGTCGTCGACGACGTCGTAGCTCCCCTCTCCCGGTCGGAGGCGCCGGGCCGCGTACGAGCGCGCGGCGATGGCCTGCGCCTTGAGCGCCTCGGCGGGCCAGCTGGCAGGCATCTCTGCCGGCACGACGCCGCGCAGGTACATGTCGAGGCCGAGCTCGTTGACGACCCTGACCGTCGTCGAGAGGTAGATCCGGAGCACGCCGCGGTACGTGTCGAACGAGGAGGGCTTGGAGTCGAGCTGGAGGAGCGACGCGGGCTCGGCCTGCCTGACCGCAAGGGTTCCGCTGACGGTCGACGCCCTGAGCTGCTTGCCCGCCGCGGAGTAGACACGCAGCGTCCAGCTCGTCGCGCCCGGCGCGGTCGGGGCCAGGGTCAGCTTCGCGTCCGCCGCGAACGTCATGTCGATACCGTCGATCTTCCAGGTCCCGGCGCGGCCGTGGACGACCGCCGGCCTGGCGATCGTGGCCGCGAAGCCCGTCAGGACGAGAACCCGGATCGGCGTCCCGGGATTGATCGAGCCGGCCGTCGCGCCGACGTAGTAGTGGGCCAGGATCTGCGTGGCCGATTGCTCGGCGTCGGCCCTGCCACGGGCCCCGTACTGCGACATCCCGACACCGTGACCCCAGCCGCGCCCGAAGAACGTCGTCTCGGGCGGGGTCCCCACGACGATCACCGTGCGGCCACCTGCGGCCGCGCCCGCGGGCGCGAGCAGGAGGGTGGCAAGGACGACCACGGCCGGGACGAATGCGAAGGAGCGGCGGAGGCGGCGAGCGAGCAGCTGCAAATCCTCGTGCGGACGTCGAATACTGACGGTGCCGCGATGCACCGGCCATGGCCCGACCGGACCAACGGCTCCATCCGTTCGGTTCACGACGGGCGACTGGGCCGATCGCCCGGTACCCTGTGCCCGATGGCGATCCGCTTCTTCGTCGGCCATGGCGCGAGTGGCTCAGCCGCGAGTATGCACGCTCATGTCGAGGGGCTGCGCCGCCGCGGGATCGACGCAGTGGCGATCGACCTGCCGCTCAAGAAGGCCGAGGCTGCGGTCGTCGCGCTCCGGGCGATCGTGCCGGACCGGCCCGGCCCGGACGGCGTGCCGATCGCGGTCGGCGGCCAGTCGTACGGCGGGCGTGTCGCCAGCCTGGCCGCCGCGGAGCCGGACACCGACTACGCGGGCCTCGTGTTCTTCAGCTATCCGCTTCATCCGCCCGGGTCGCCCGACAATGCCGCCGAACGGACCCGTCACTGGCCTGCGATCCGTTGTCCCGTCCTGCTCCTCCAGGGCGAAGCCGATCCGTTCGCCCGGATCGATCTCCTCCGCGCCGCAGTTCCGCTGCTGCGGCGACGCCGAGCTCGTCACGTATCCGCGACTCGGCCACACGCTCAGGCCGGTCCTCGACGACGCGCTCGATCGAACGGCCAGGTTCCTCGACGCACTCCACGCCTGAGGACGCGAGCGTGGGCGTGCAGCGCCAGAAGAGGACCGGATAAGCGCGGGGCTAGACAGAGGACGTATGGTTGGCGTTACCTCAGGCGCCGCTTCAGGCCCGAGGTCGCGGCAGCAACAGAAGACGTCCGCCGCCGAGTGCCCCAGCCGGCGAATGCGCTCACCGCATTCACGTGCCGTCTGACGCACTCCGGCAGCGTTCTCCATCGCTCGGCACGCTCACCGTGTCGTCCCGGTAGGAAGGAGCACCATTGCCAGACGCGGCCGGCCGCCGTCGAGCGGTCTACGTTGCACTCGTTGTCGCGGCGATCACCATGTCGGTGATCCCGTCCGCGGCAGCATCGACATCGGCGCCCAACGGGATCAACCGCTTCCTCTACGCTCTCGGCCAGGTCGAGTCGGGCGGCAGATACGACGCTCGCAACTCGTACAGCGGCGCCTACGGCAAGTACCAGATCATGCCGGCCAATTGGCCGGGCTGGGCGAAGCTGTACATCGGGAGCTCGACCGCTCCGCAGACGCCGGCCAACCAGGAGCGGGTCGCTCGCGGCAAGGTGATCGACCTGCATCACTGGCTCAATTCGTGGCCGAACGTCGCCCACTGGTGGCTGACCGGCTCCGGCGAGCGGAACCAGGCGAAGTGGTCCACCTCCTCGAAGGCCTACGTCGCGAAGATCATGAAGATCTACCACGCGACGTCGAACCCCCAGGCCGCGCCCCCGAAGCCGCCGGCACCCGCCAAGACCGTCACCACGCGCCGGATCCAGGAGACCAACGCCGGCATCGCCTACGCCGGACGCTGGGATACCGCTCGCTACCCGGGCTACTCGCGACGGCCGCGTCCTCTACTCGGAACGGAGCGGGGCGACGGCGACCTACACGCTTTACGCGAATAGCGTGGCTTGGATCGGGCCGGTCGGGTCGACCCGCGGCAAGGCCCAGGTGTTTGTCGACGGCCGATCGGTCGGCGTGATCGACCTGCGCCGATCGACGTTCAAGGCGCAGGTCGTCCTGTTCAAGAAGTCGTGGGCCAAGGTCGGCAACCACGTGATCCAGATCAAGGTGATCGGCAGCGGCCGTCCGGTCGCGATCGATCAATTCATCGTCACCCGTTGACCCCCGCGCGGACGGCTGCGGGAGCCCCAACCCGCAGCCGCTCCCGCGCCGCACGCCCCGCGGGTGAGCCCGGCCGATCGACCTGCGCCGCGCTAGGCTGACACCCGTGACTGCGATCGACGACAGTCGACCTGACGAAGCGCTACGGCACGGAGCGGCGGCTCGCCCGCCCCGGATCGCGCTCCGCCGGCGGCGTGCTCGCCCTCGACCACCTGACGATCTCGGTCGAGGAAGGCGAGATCTTCGGTTTCCTCGGGCCCAACGGAGCCGGCAAGTCGACGCTCATCCGCCTGCTCCTCGGCTTCATCCATCCGACGGCGGGGTCATCGGGCGTCCTGGGCCTCGATATCGTCCGCGACAGCGTCGGGATCCGCGGCCGGATCGGCTACCTGCCGGGCGGCATCGCCCTGTATGACTCGATGACCGGCGAGAACCTGCTCGACTACCTCGGAGCGCTCACCGGGCGGCAGTCCGCTCGGCGGGCCGAGCTGTGCGATCGGCTCGAGATGTCGGGCGCGACGCTCCGCCGCCTCGTCCGGGACTACTCCCGCGGCATGCGCCAGAAGATCGGGATCATCCAGGCGCTCCAGCACGATCCCGAGCTGGCGATCCTCGATGAGCCGACGGAGGGCCTCGATCCGTTGATGCAGCGGGCGTTCTATTCCATCCTCGACGATCTCAAGGCCGCCGGCCGGACGATCTTCTTCTCGTCGCATGTCCTCTCGGAGGTCGAGCGCGTCTGCGACCGGGTGGCGATCGTCCGCCGCGGACGGCTCGTTGCGCTCGAGGACGTCGAGGCCCTGCTGGCCCGGCGCAAGCGGAACGTCGAGATGCGGATCGCCGGTCCGCCGCCCGCCCTCGACGGCGTCCCGGGCGTGTCGGGCCTGAACGGGACCACCGATGGCCTGATCACCTGCCAGCTGGAGGGGGACGTCCGCCCGTTCCTTGCGGCGATCCGGGACGTTCGGGTCATCGACCTGACCATCGAACCGGCGCATCTCGAGGAGGCATTCCTCGAGCTCTACCAGGATGCCGAAGAGGAGCCGATGTGAACCGGCCGCTGCTGGCCCAGACCTGGCGCTCCCAGCGGGTAAAACTCGCCATCGTCTGTCTCGGGCTCGCCATCTGGGGAGCCCTCTTCCCGATCGTCTACGTCAGCTTCAGCGAGCTCGTTCGCCAGATCATCGACTTCGGGCCTGATCCCCAAGGAGCTGATGGAGTTCGGCGGGGGCGATGTGTTCAGCCTGTCCGGCTCGATCGCGCTCGGGTCGATCCATCCGATCGCCCTCGTGCTCAACTCGATCTTCGCCGTTGGCTTCTCTGTCTCCGCCATCGCCGGCGAGAGGCAGCGAGGCACGCTCGAGGTCCTGCTGGCCCGGCCGCTCTCGCGGCGGACGGCGTACACGACGCTGCTCGTTGCAGGATTCCTCTTCGTCGCGGCGGCGATCAGCGCGACGGTCGTCGGCTCGTTCGTGGGGTCCGCGATCGCGGGTGTCACCGATGAGCTCGATGTGGGACGCCTGCCGCTCCTCTGGCTGAACGGCGTGCTGCTGTTCGGGGCGATCACGGCGATCGGGCTCGCCGCGTCCGTCTCATTCGATCGGCTGTCGCCGGCGCTCGGGGTCACCATCGCGATCGTCGTCGTGATGTACTTCCTCGACGTCCTCGGGCAGTTCTGGGCGGATGCGAAGTTCCTCCAGCCGTACTCGCTCTTCTACTACTACGACCCGAAGGACCTCCTCGACGGCGCCGCCCGGATCGGCGACTTCGTGGTGCTCGCGGTCGTGACCGCGATCGCGATCGCCTGGGCGCTGGTCGAGTTCCCGCGACGGGACCTGGCCGCGCCAAGCTGACCGGCGCCCAGCTGATCCGCCCGCAGCACCGGTCGGCGCGCAGCACCGGGCGGCGCGCCGCGGGGTCGCTCAGGCGTCGGCGCTGGCCGGCCCGTGATCGGTGATCCGCTGGACGCTCATGCAAATCACCCACCCGGCGGGTGGGTTGGGGAACGGCGGATAGACGACAGCGGGCCCAATGTAGCCGTACGCGAGCCGCTGGAGAAGCTGCGGAGCGCCGCCTTCGGTGATGATGGCCCGTCCGTGCAGCACGTAGTACGCGTTGAGGCCCATCGCGTTGGGGCCGCCTGTTTCGAACGAGATCAGGATCCGCGGGTCGCGCCGGAGATTCCGCGTCTTCGGTTGGTCGAACATCGTGCCGATCACGACCTCGTCGCCTTCGAGCCCGATCCACGCGAGCGAGGCCTGTGGCGCCCCGTCCGTACCAAGCGTCACGACGTGGGCGATCGGGGCGGCTTCTATCGCCACTCGCAGGGTCGATGGGAGTTGCATCCAGGTTTTCCTCCATCTCGTGTCGCCCGTCTCGCACCCGGCGCGGGCTGTTTCCATCGGGGCGCGGCAACGGTACGCCCGGGGTCCCTGGCGGCGGCCTACTGCCGTGCGGACCGCCAGGCGTCGCGCAGCTTGATGCGGCCGGCGGTCTGCAGGACCGCGCCCGAGTAGACACGGCCGCCGAAGACGAGGAGCGCCCAGATCGTGGCCACGGTCAGGCCGGCCGACAGGGCGATCTCCCACGGCTCGATCGCGCCGAGCGCGGCTCGCAGCGGGACGACCATCGGGGCGACGGGCGGAATCAGCGTCGCGATCCGGGCCGGCGTTCCGCTCGGGTCGTCGAGCGGCGACGAGCAATGCGAAGACGTAGGCCGCGGAGGCGAGGATGCTCACCGGGCTCGACGCGTTCGACGCCTCCTCCATCCGCGACGCGAGCGCGCCGAGCACCCCGAGCGCCGTCGAGTACAGCGCGTAGCCGAGGACGAACCAGAGCAGCAGCATGAAGACCGTGGCACCGGTCGTTGCCGGCAGCGTGAATCGCCCGGCCACCGTTCCGGCGACAAGGCCGACGGCGACCATGATCACGAGCTGGGCGAGCCCGAGCAGCCCGATCCCGAGGACCTTTCCGACGAGCAGGTCCCGTGGCTGGACGGTCGCGAGGACGACTTCCACGACGCGGCTCTGCTTCTCCTCGACGACGCCGGTCAGGACCCACGTCCCGAACGTGAAGATCGAGATGAACAGCAGGATGACGCCGACATTGGCGAAGATGAACGAGGCATCACGACCCGGGTCCGCGGGTTGAAGCTCGCGGACCGCCGGCGGCGCCTGGGCGGCAGCGAACGCCGCCTGGTCGACGCCGGATCGATCGAGCAGGTCCTGGACACGCGCCGCCGACAGTGATGCGGCAACGACCTGGCCGAGGAGCTCGTCCTTCCGCTGCTTGACGACGTAGGTCGGCGCCGAGCCGTCGGCGGGAACGATCAGCAGCGCGTCGAGGCTTCCATCACGGATGCGCGACTCGCCGCTCGCCTCGTCCGCAACGGCCTCTGTCGCGAGCTTCGTGTCCGTGGCCGCGGCAGCCGCGTCGAGCGTCACGTCGAACGTCGCCGGTGGCGTCCCGACGATTCCGAGCTTGCTGGCCCGGTCCGGACCACCAAGGATCGCCGGGAGGAAGATGCCGGCCAGGATGAACGCGACCGTGAGGCCAAGCGACACGATGAATGCCCTGCTTCGGCCACGTTCGAGGATCTCCCGGCGGGCGACCAGCCAGACGGCACGCCATCGACTCATGACTTGACGACCTCCATGAACAGCTCCGACAGCGTCGGCGGCTGGAAGGAGAAGCGCCGGATGGGTCCGGCGGCGGACGCGGAAGCGAGCAGGCCGGCCAGGTCGGCATCGGCGGTGACCAGGAGCCTGATGAGGTCGTCCTTGTGCTCGATGACCGTGAGGCCGGTCCGGCCGTCGAGCCAGCGGCCGCCGGTGCCCTCGACCTCGACCTCGAGATGGCGACGGTCGGAAGCCGCGCGGAGTTCATTGATCGCGCCATGGGCCGCGATCCGGCCACGGGCGATGATCACGACGTCCTCGCAGATGTCCTCGACGAGGTCGAGCTGGTGGCTCGAGAACAGGACGCCGACACCCGCAGCAGCACGCTCGCGCAGGATCTCGGACATCGTCTCGATCCCGAGCGGGTCGAGCCCGGAGAACGGCTCGTCGAGGACGAGCAGCTCAGGGTCGTGGACGAGGGCGGCCCCCAGCTGGACGCGCTGCTGGTTGCCGTGCGAGAGCTCCTCGAGCTTCGACTTGGCCCGGTCGGCGATCCCGAGGCGCTCGAGCCAGCGCATCGTGGCCGCGTCGGCGTCGCGATGGGACATCCCGTGATGCTGGGCGAAGTAGCTCAGCTGCTCGCCGACCCGCATCCGGGGATACAGGCCGCGCTGCTCCGGCATGTAGCCGAACCGGAGCCGCATCAGGCGATCGATCGGTGCGCCGTTCCAGCGCGTCTGCCCGCGATCCGGCCGGACGAGCCCGAAGACGCAGCGCATCGCCGTCGTCTTGCCCGCGCCGTTCGGGCCGAGGAAGCCGACGAGCCGCCCGGGCATCGCCTCGAAGGTGGCACCGTCGAGCGCGACCACGTTGCCGTAGTGCTTGACGAGATCGTCGATCTGGAGCATCGGCGTCAGGGTCCTCTCGTTGCGTCTTCTGTGACTCTACCGGCGTTCCGGATCGATCGCTGGCCTTCCCGTGAGCGCCTCGGCCCCGAGCGGGCCGAAGGGCTCGAGCGAGAAGACGGCCTCGACCGGGAGATCGAAGTAGCGCGCGATGCGCAGCGCCAGGTGGAGGCTTGGTGCGTACTCGCCGCGCTCGATATAGCCGATCGTCTGGTAGTGGATCCCGAGGATCTCGGCCAGTTCGCCGCGCGAGATCCCGCGGTTCATCCGCAGGAGCGGCAGGCGGTTGTGGACGAGCTCGCGATCGCCGGGCTCGCGAGCCGGGGCGGCGGCCACTTCAGGATCCGTGTGGATCGTCGTCCGACGGGAGGTCCGACTCGATCCAGGCGAGGGCGGCGTACGGGAGGAAGGGGATGTACAGGCCGATCGCGACCAGCCACGGCGTGAACGGCGTCATCTCGATGACGACGGGTCCGACGAACGAGGCGTAGACGGCGACGACGCCGCCGACCGCGACGATCAGCGTGGTCAGGACCGCGTAGCTCACGATGTGGGCGCGATCGACCATCGCCCGCTGGCGCTCGTCCAGGCGCTCGGGCCGGTCCATCCGGCCCTGCCCGTAGCCATAGACCGCCACGACGCCGATCAGGGTCAGCGAGAACAGGACGATGGCGATGGGGCTCCAGACGACCTGCGACAGTCGCCCCGGGGCAACGAGGGTCGAGTAGCCGAGGATCAGCGACGGGTAGCCGCCGAATGCGGCGCCGACCGCGATCCGTCGCCGGAGCTGGCTGAGCATGGGCAGGCGGCGGTAGATCGATGCGGGCGAAGCCATCACGGGAGCACTCCGAACAGTTGTTTCATCGCATCGGAATGTAGCAGTATTGCTACATCGTGTCAAGCGACCGTGCAACCGCCCCCTCGATCCTGGAACGCTTGGCTTTCGATCCATTCGAAGAGACGGGAAGAAGGACGGCGCGGGCCACGCCAGAAACCGGGCAGGACCGGACCGACCGAGACTTCCGGATGATCTGAACAACCGGCCCCGGTTCGGTCGCCGCGGAGCCGGTCCGCACGACATCCGGGCTGGCGTTGATGCGGAGCTGAGCATGATCCCCGCATCCTTCCGGAGCCCTACCCTGTCGCGAACGGGGCCCAGGACCTCCGACGATCCGATGTTGTTCGACCCAACCGAAAAGCGGAGCGTGGGACCCGGATCCGGCGGCGGGCCGGCGAGGGCGATCGCTTGCGCGGCGAATCGAAGGACCCCGGGCGTTTCTGGCCCGGGGTCCGGATGGGGACGTGCGGTGCGACTGCGGCTACTCGACGACGATCGTGCCGGTCATCTCGTGGTGCACATCGCACCGGAAGAAGTACTGGCCCTTCTCGAGTGCCGGGACCTGCTGGGTCGCCGACGAGGAGCTGACGATCTCGCCGATCGAGACCTTCTCTGAGGCACTCGAGTCCTTGTAGATCGCGACGTTGTGGGGCGCCGCGTCCTTGTTCTCGAAGGTCAGGCTGAACGCCTTGCCGGACGTGACGGTGACTGTCGCCGGTGCGAACGCGTTGTTCTGGGCGACGACGACGGGAGCGTTCGGGTCGACCGGTCCGCTGGAGACCGTCGGATTGGCTCCTGCTGCGGGCGAACAGGCGGCGGCCGCGACGGCCAGGACGACGAGTGCGAACGTGAGAGTCAGGCGCTTCATCGGTGGAGTCTCCTTGCTGCTGGGTGCGAGCCGGGTCGGGGGGGTCGTGCGTCAGGCGCCGGCTGAGCCGGTCGCCGCGCGGCGGCCCAGGCGGGCGCTGAGCTGCGCGAACTCGCTCTTGACGACCGTGAGCGGGTTGCCGTCCATCCGGGCGAAGTCGATCGCGAGGACGACGATCAGCGCGACCTCGATGCCCTTGGCGATATACGCGGTCGTGAAATACGGGCCCTGGATCGCCCAGCCGATGATCGTCGTGGCGGCATAACCCATGAGGCCGAGACGGACGACCCAGCGGAAGCGAACCGCGAGGGCGAGCGGGATGACGATCGCGACGGCGGCGACGAGGTAGCCGGTCGCGTTCAGGGTGAAGAGCAGACCGCCGAGGGTCGAGTGGATGTACGCGGTCGAGAGCGTCAGGCCGACGATCGCGACCCGGAGGACGATGTCAGTCAGGCCGAGCGTGCGATCGGCGCTACGAGCGGTCATGGCGGGTAGAACCTCATTCATCGGGGGGTCTATCGCCGGGCCATCCGCTCGGCGTCTGGAGGCATCCTCGTCCGGGCTGCGGGCCGTGACCGTCGGCGAGGATCGATCCCGCCGCTGGTCGAAGGCCGGGACGTCGAAGCCTCATCCGACGGTGGCACGGCGCGACGGATGACGTAGCCGCCAGGGACGCGAGTCGATGCCCACCGATCCGGGTCCGTCGTATCCTCCGAACGTGGCCACCACACGTCCGCGCCGCCCGGCTGGGCCCGCCGCCGAGCCGGATCGCGCTCCAGACCCGCCCCGGGACCCCGCTCGTTCGCCGGAAGGCTCGACCGAGCTCGCGCGCGCGGGCGCGGTCGCGGGTCCGACCAGCGACGGCGACGCGATCCTCCGCCGCGCCGTCGCGGAGGCCGCCCGGCTCCTCCGGACCGACGGCGCGATGGCTTATCTGATCGACGAGGAGACGGGCCTCCTCCGGTTCGCCCACGACGCGGGGATCACCGACGATCGCCGCCGCGAGTGGGTCCGCTCGATCAGGCTCGAGATCGGGACCGGGATGTTCGGCTGGGCCGTCGCAGAGCGCCGGGTCGTCGTGACAGGCGACTACATGAACGATCAGTCCTTCACCCACACTCCCGACGCCGACCGCCTCGTGCGCGACATCGATATCCACTCGTTCGTCGTGGCGCCCCTCGTCAGTGGCGACCGCACCTACGGCGCGCTCGGCACCTTCGCCAGCCGGCTCCACGCATTCGGAGACGCGGAGGTCGCGCTCGTCCGCTCCCTGGCCGACCATGCGGCCGCGGCCATGTCGAACGCCGAGCTCATCGAGGAGCTGGGACGGTCTCGGTCGGAGGTCGAGCGGCGTGCCGAGACGGAGCACGCCCTGCGCGAGATCGGCGAGCGGATCATCGCCCTGCGCCGTCCCGATGAGGTGCTCCAGCGCTCCGTCGACGAAGCCGCCAGGCTGCTGGGAGCGGACGGCGCCCGGATCGACATCCTCGACGAGGCGACCGGCGCGCTCTACTGGGCCTTCGATGCGAGAACAGGCCGGCGGCCGGGCCTCGGCCCGATCGGCGGGACGGGTGAGGCGAAGGCCGGCGAAGGCATCTCCGGACGTGCCGTGCGCGAACTCACCGCGATCTTCACCGGCGACTACCTGAACGACGACCGCTTCGAGCACGCGACCGCGCCGGACGAGCACGTCCGCAAGTACCAGATTCGATCTGTCGTCGCGGTCCCGCTGATCGGCGGCGAGGGACCGCTCGGGACCCTGACGGTCTACACCGGGGAGCTCGACGCGTTCACCCCCGACGATGCCCGGCTCATCGAGGCGCTGGCCGGGCAGGCCGCGATCGCGATGACGAACGCGCGGTTGATCGAGGAGCTCGACCGGTCGCGGGCGGAGTTCAGCCGAAAGGCCGGCGCCGAGCGAGCGCTGCGAGAGATCGCCGCGCGGATCACCGCGATCCGCGACCCGGCCGAGTTGCTCCAGCACGTCGTCGACGAGGCCGCGCGCCTGCTCGGCGCCCAGCGGGTCCGGATCGACCTGATCATGGCGGCGGCCGGACGGGTCGGGTTCACCCATGTTCCGGGAGCGGGCGACGGGATCGGGGGGGCGGCCGTCGACGCGGGGGGGCGTCCGTACCCATACGGCGCGTCCGGCAGGGCGATTGCCACGGGCCAGACGGTCGTCACCACCGACTACTTCGCCGATGACGGTTTCGTGCACGATCCGGCGCTCGATGAGGCGGTCCGCAACGACCGGATCCGGTCCCTCATCGTCACGCCGCTGACCGGTGAGGAGGGCCTCCTCGGCGTCCTCCAGGTGGGCTGGCCCGAGATCGGCGCCTTCGGGCCCGATGAGGTCGCACTCGTCGAGGCGCTCGCCTACCAGGCGGCGATCGCGATCCAGAACGCCCGGCTGATCGAGGCGATCGCGAAGTCGCGCGAGGAGGTCCGCCGGCGTGCACGCGCGGAGCAGGCCCTTCGCGAGATCGCCGCCCGGATCACCGCGATCCGGGATCCGGCCGACCTCCTCAAGCAGGTCGTCGACGCCTCTCGCGGGCTGCTCGATGCCGAGCGCGCCCAGCTCGACCTCGTCGAGCCGGACACGAGCTTCATCCGCTCCGCTCATGTCTCGGGCGAAGGCGAGCTCGGCATCCCGGGCCCGGGAGCACACCAGGGGATCCCGGTCAATCGCGGGATCAACGGAGCGGCGATCGCCTCGCGCCGGGCGGTCGTGACCGGCAACTACGCGACCGACGATCGGTTCGTCCACGTCGCGGACTCCGACGCGTTCGCCGAGCGGGTCGGGCTCCGATCCGTCGTCGCGGTCCCGCTCTTCACGGACGACGGGCTCCTCGGCGTGATCAAGGTCAGCACGACCCGGCGAGATGCCTACGACGACGAGGACGCCGCCCTCATGGAGGCGTTCGCGGACCAGGTGGTCGTCGCGATCCAGAATGCCCGGCTCATCGAGGAGCTGGGCCGTTCGCGCGAGGAGATCGGCCGCCGGGCCGACGCCGAGCGGGCCGTCCGGGAGATCGCCGCGGACATTTCCGCGCTGCGCGACGCTGACGCGATCCTTCAGAAGACCGTCAACGAGGCGCTCCATCTGAGCGACTCCGACAGCGCCCGGATCGACATGCTCGACGGGGACACGCTGACCTGGGCCTTTGCGGCCGGCGAGGATGCTGTCAGCCCTCACTCGACGGGACTCGACAGGTCGTTCAAGATCGGCGAGGGCGTGGCCGGTCGCGTCGTCGCCGAGAGCGAGGCGTTCCGGACCGGGAACTACCTCGCCGACGAGCGTTTCCAGCACAACGAGCCGTCCGACAAGCTCGTCGAGATCACCGGCTTCAACTCCGTCCTGTCGGCGCCGTTGCGCGGCGAGGCGGGCCCGCTGGGTGCGCTGACGGTGAGCAGCCGCCGGGTCGATGCATATGACGAGGCCCTGGCCGGACTCCTCCTGGCGCTCGCCGACCAGGCCGCGATCGCCATCCAGAATGCCCGCCTCATCGCCCAGCTGAACCGCTCGCGCGAGGAGCTCGCCCGGCGGGCCGACGCCCAGCAGTCGCTGCGCGAGATCGGCGCGCGGATCACCGCGATCCGCGAGCCCGGGCCGCTCCTCCAGCAGGTGGTCGACGCCGCGAAGCGCCTCGTCGGCGGGGACGGATCGGTCCTCGACCTCATCGATGCCGACGCCAATGTCCTGCGCTGGACCTACGACTCGGGCGTTCGCGCTGGCTTCACCGACGAGGAGATCGCAGAGCTGACGATCCCGGTCGGGGTCGGCGCGACCGGGATCGCTGTCGCCGAGGGTCGGGTGATCGCGGCCGGCGACGACCTCGGCGGCCACTTCCCGCCGTCGGACGTCAATGACCGGTTCTTCGGCGTGACGGGCTACCGCTCGATGATCATCGCCCCGATCACCGGGGAGTCGGGCCCACTCGGGGCACTCGAGGTCTACTCGACGCGGCCCGGGGCCTTCGACGACGAGGATGCCGCGGTCATCCGCTCGCTCGCCTACCAGGCCGCCATCGCGATCACGAACGCCCGCCTCATCCAGGAGCTCGAGAGATCGCAGGCGGCGGTCGAGGCGCGGGCGGAGCGGGAGCGATCGCTTCGCGACATCACGGCCCGGATCACCTCGCTCCGCGACCCGGAGGAGATCCTGGCCCGGGTGGTCGAGGAGTCGCGCCGCCTGCTCCGCTCCGACGGTGCCCACCTGACCCGCATCTCGGAGGGCGGGACCTACCTCGTTCCGGTCTTCGTGGCCGGCGGGATGGACGAGGGGACCGAGGAGTGGCTCAAGCAGATGCGGTTCCCGCTCGGAGGCGGGATCAACGGCCTCGCCGCGGAGGAGATCCGGCCGGTCTGGACCGGAGACTACACGGCGGACCCGCGGATCCCACACGAGGCGGACGACGAGGAGGTCGCCGCGCGGCTCGGCCTGGGCGCGATGGCGGCGGCCCCCCTCCGGGCGACGGCGGGCGAAGTCATCGGCACGCTGGCGATCTCGTATCGCGATCCGCGCGAGATCGTCCCCGACGACCTCGACCTCCTCCAGGGCCTCGCCGACCAGGCGGCGATCGCCCTGACGAACTCGAACCTTTACGAGCTGCTCGGCGAATCCGAGGCCCGCTACCGCCACCTCGTCCAGAATTCGCCCGACCTGATCTGGTCGATCGACAAGGACGCGCGGTTCACGTTCGTCTCCGACACCTGCGAACGGCTCACCGGCTGGCGACCGGAGGACCTGCTCGGCAAGCACTTCGGCGCGCTCGTCCACGAGTCGTCGAGCGCGGTCGCGGAGCTCGACTGGACCGCCGATCTGACCGCCGAGTTCCAGGAGCTCCGCGGCCGCGTCAACCTCCTCCACCGGGACGGCCACGCGATCCCGGCCGAATTCAGCGCCTTCGCGAACCTCGATCCCGACGGCCAGTTCGCCGGCGCGAACGGGTCCGTCCGCGACATGAGCGAGCGCGACCGCCTCGAGCGCGAGCTGCGCGAATCCGAGGAGCGCTATCGGTTCCTCGTCGAGAACGCGCCGGACATCATCTTCGCCATCGACGTCGACGGGCGGATGTCATACGTCTCGGAGCGGGTCGAGCGCTCGCTCGGCTACACGCCGGAGGAGCTGATCGGGCGGCCGTTCGACGCGATCATCTCGTTCGGCCAGGGAGAGGCCCTCGGGCGTCGCTGGGCCGCGACCCAGGCCGATCCGTCGACGCCGCAGACATCGCGCTACATCCTCGTCCACAAGGACGGCCGGGAGATCCCGTTCGAGGTCAGCACCCGTGGAGCCCTCCGCGACGGGCAGTTCGCCGGCGTCCATGGGTCCGCCCGCGACATGAGCGAGCGGGACCGCCTCGAGCGCGAGCTGCGCGAGTCGGAGGAACGCTACCGGTTCCTCGTCGAGAACTCCCCGGACATCGTCTTCTCGACAGACGCCGAGGGCAATTTCACCTATCTCTCGGAAACGATCGAGCGGATGACCGGCCACGCGCCGGCAGAGCTCGTGGGCGGCCACTTCTCGCGGATCGTCGACGAGGGTTCCCTGGTGACCGCAGGCGAGCGATGGGCTGCCCTCGTCGCCGAGCCGGAGCGCGAGCAGGTCGCCCGCATCGACCTGGTCCACCGCGACGGTCGCCGGATCCCCGTGGAGGTGAGCTCGGTTGGCACGAGGATCGATGGCACGTTCGCCGGAATCCACGGCTCGACCCGCGACGTCCGCGAGCGCGAGCGTCTCGAGCACGACCTTCGCCGCCAGGCGGGTGAGCTCGCGTCGAGCCAGGAGCGGGCGCACCTCGCCCGGGAGCTCCACGACTCGGTGACCCAGGCCCTTTTCAGCATGACCCTTGTGACCCGGACGACGGAGCTGCTCGTCGATCGCGACCCGGCCTCGGCCAGGGAGAAGCTGGCGTCGCTGCGCGACCTGCAGCGAGAGGCCCTCGCGGAGATGCGGGCGCTGATCTTCGAGCTGCGGCCCGGCAACATCGAGCAGGATGGGCTGCTGGCGGCGCTCAAGACCCATACCGCCGGCCTGCAGGGCCGGATCGGCCTGCCGATCGTCGTGACGAGCGATCTTGCCGAGCGCCTGCCGGTCGCGATCGAGGAGGTCCTCTATCGGATCAGCCAGGAGGCCCTGCACAACGTCGTCAAGCACGCCGCAGCACGCCAGGTGACCCTGTCGATCGACCGCCCGGCACGCGGCCTGCGACTGCGGATCGAGGACGACGGCAAGGGGTTCGAGACGGGGAGCGTGCCGGATGGCCATCTCGGCCTCGCGGGGATGCGCGCCCGCGCCGTGAAGATCGGCGCAACGCTCGAGGTGACGTCGAGGGCGGGCGTCGGGACGACGATCGAGGTGACGGTCCCGGAAGCGGCCATCGCGGCCGCGCGCGAGGCCGGCCAGGCCGCCGCCGGCCTGTCATCGGCCGAATGACGTAGGCGATTGCGGCCTCTGGACGGTGTCCGCGGAGTGTCGGCCAGCCGACACTCCGCCCATGACCCAACCGACCACCGCAGCGCAGGCCCCGCTTCGGGTCCTCGTCGTCGACTCCGACGATCAGATCCGCGAGAGCCTGGCCCGGCTGCTGCCGATCGGTGGTCGCTGTGTCGTGGTCGGCAGCGCGGGCCTACCTGACCGGGCGCTCGATCTCGCCGCGGCGATGTCCCCCGACGTCGCCGTCGTCGACTCGCGCGTCCCCGGCCTGACCATCGACCGCAACTTCGTCGAGTGCCTTCGGAGTGTCGCGCCCGATGTCCGGATCGTCGTCCTCAGCTGGTCCGACGCGGACGGAAGTCCGTCGGCCCTGCCCGGCGCGGACGTCTATATCCGCAAGACCTTCCGACCGCAGGAACTCATCGACGCGGTCGTCAACGCAGCCCGCAGGACCGATGCCTGAACGTACTGGAGGTCCAGTTCCTTGCTAGACTCGAACGCAGATCCTCGAAGCTATGCCCTGCCGGCGCGTCCGGCAGTCCCCTCAGGAGGCACGGTGGACGACGGCGCTCGGATCAGGGTCCTGATCGTCGATGACCACTCCGTGGTCCGCATGGGACTCCGGGTGTTCTTCGACCTCCAGGAGGACATCGAGGTCGTCGGCGAGGCGTCGGACGGGAGCGAGGGCGTGGCGATGGCGCGCCGGCTCCAGCCCGACGTCGTCCTGATGGACCTGCTCATGCCGAACATGGACGGCGTCACGGCCATCGGCCGGATCAAGGCCGACCGCCCCGAGACCGAGATCGTCACGATGACGAGCTTCATCGAGGAGGAGAAGGTCACGGCGGCCCTCGAAGCCGGCGCCTCCGGGTACGTGCTGAAGGACGCCGAGGCGGAAGAGGTCGCCTCCGCGGTCCGCGCGGCCTTCGCCGGCGAGGTGCACCTCGATCCGGCCGTCGCCCGGCTGCTCGCCCAGCGGATGAGGGCGAAGAAGGCCGGCGAGGACGAGCCCGTCGAGCCGCTCACCGATCGTGAGAAGGATGTCCTGCGGCTGCTCGGCCAGGGGATGAGCAACAAGGAGATCGGCTCCGCCCTGTTCATCACCGAGCGAACGGCCCGGACCTACGTCTCGAACATTCTCGGCAAGCTGGGCCTCGCGTCGCGGACCCAGGCGGCCCTCTGGGCAGTCGAGCACAAGCTGGCCGAACCGGCGCGCTGACCATGTCCGACGAGCCCGAGCCGAACACGCTCTCGGGCTCGCCGCCGCCCGCGCCCGGTCTTCCGCCGCCGCCCGCGCCCGGTCTTCCGCCGCCGCCCGCGGCGGGTTCTTCGCCGCCGCCCCCGCCCGGCTCTGGCGCGGCCCGTGGGCGGTCCGGTTCATCGCCGGAACGGGGCGGAGTCGTCGTCGGCGGCGTCCTCATCGTCCTCGGCCTGCTCTTCCTCGCCGAGCGCGCCTTCGGCATCGAGATCGGCCGGTTCGGCTGGCCGCTCTTCGTCATCGTCCCGGGTGTCCTGCTGCTTGCCGCCAGCCTGGCCGTGGCCGGACGCGAGGGCTCCGGGCTTGCGGTCGCCGGCGCGATCACGACGGTCGTGGGCCTCGTTCTCGCGTTCCAGAACACGACCGGGCTGTGGGCGACGTGGGCCTACGCCTGGGCGCTCGTCGGGCCCGGCGCGACCGGCCTCGGGCTCATCGTCTTTGGCCTGGCGAAGGGCTACCCCGACCTGGTCTCAGGCGGGATCAAGTCGCTCGGCACCGGCCTGGCCCTGTTCGCGGTGTTCGGCATCGCGTTCGAGGGCATCATCGGCCTGTCCGGCGAGCCGTTCTTGGTCGGCTCCGACCTCCTGCCGATCGGCCTGATCGGGCTCGGGGTGCTCCTCGTCGGCTGGACATTCATCGCGGGACGCCAGCGGGCGTAGGCCGGCGGGCATCGTTCGTACCGGCCAGCCCGCACGGGTCAGGTTGTCGCCGGAAACCACCCGGGGTAGTGACCGTCGCGTGAATGCGGCGACGCGTGCGATGCGGTCTGGCAAATCGGCCGGATCTCGCGGCCAGTGACCACCGGCAGTTGTGAATGACGTCGAGTCTCTCCGGGGGCCCGGTCACTCACCACGCGGAGTGGTATATGGCCGGGACTGCGGCCACGTCCGCGCCGCGGCCCCCCGCTCGTACCAGTCCCCTGGCGAATGGTATCCACGTCAAACGTGGTCCGACATCGTCAACAGTTCCGCCCGGACTGATACGAACGACGCCCGCGCACGGCCGTCGCTCTCGCCCTCATCCGGCTCGTCATAAGAGTCGTCAGGGTACTGGTACGAACGAGCGTCGCGGACGCGGGCGAGGCGCCGCTCGGGTCGACGCGCCGATCGCCACGAGGCGACGCAGTGCTCTTCCCTCAACGAACCTCGACGATCCGGTACGCGACGTCGCCGCGCGGCGTTCGCACGGCAACCGTGTCGCCCACTCGCCGGCCGATCAGCGCCCGCCCGACCGGCGAGGCATTCGAGATCCGGCCCGCGGCCGGATCCGCCTCCGCCGTGCCGACGAGCTCGTAGACCGTCACCTCGCCGGGCAGCCCGACCTCCTCGATCGACACCTTCGAACCGAGATCGACCCGGCCGTCGGCGTCCGGTGCCTCGATCACCGTCGCGTCGCGGAGGAGCGCCTCGATCGTCGAGATCCTGCCCTCGAGGAACGACTGCTCCTCGCGGGCCGACGAGTAGTCGGCGTTCTCCTTGAGGTCACCGAGCTCTTTGGCCGACTTGATGCGGGCGATGACCTCCGGGCGCCGGGTCCCGGTCAGTTCGGCGTGCTCCACCTGGAGGCGGGCAATGCCCTCGGTCGAGAGGTAGGTGGGCTCGCCACGGCGCGGTCCGCCGGGGGCATCGCCGCGCCGGCGGGGCGAGGCGGCGGGGGAGCGCGCCGCTCGAGGCTTCGGGGCGGCCGGGGCGCGACCCGCTCGACGCGTCGTGCCACCCGCGGCGCGCGAGTTCGGCAGGCCGGTGGCGCCATCGGCGTCGCCTGGCGGCAGGTCCACCAACCGCCCGGCCGGAACCGTCGGATGCGCCTCCTCCGGGACGAGGTAGCCGGTCAGGCCGTGATGCCTGCGCTCGCCACCGGTCGATCGGAGGTTGGCGAAGGGCAGGACGACGGACGCGTCGTGCAGCCGCGCCCGATCGGCCTCCGGGATCGCGGCCGCGAACGCGCTGAACAGGGCGTCCTCGTATTCCTCGGTTGCGTCGGTTCGGGCCCACCAGACCCTGGCCCGATCGAGCCCGGCGAGCGTCTTGAGCCAGTTGCCGCCGGCGTACGGCCGGCGATCGCCGAGGACCGTCCGCTCGATCGCGCCGACGCGTGCCGCCATCGACTGCTGGCTCGTGCCGACGTAGAGGACGGTCGTCGAGGGGATCCAGAAGGCGGCCAGTCGCGCCGCGACCGCCTTCGAGGTGGCCTCCTGGCCGTCGATCCGCATCGTCGGGACGTGCTCGATCCACTTGCCGATCCGAGCCAGCTCCAGGGGCGCGGTCGCCGGGGGAGACGGCAGCTCGATGATGAAGATCCCGGCACCCGAGGCGCGCATCGGGCGACCCCAGACCGCCGGGCCGTCGGCAAGCAGGCCGACCGATCGCAGGAGGGTCGCGGCGTCGAGCGGCACGCCAGCCACCCCGCCCGCCGATCCGCCCGCCGGTCCGCCAGCGGCGGCGCTCACTGCGCCCCTCGATCGCGGCCCATGATCTCGTAGACGTTGCCGTCCGGGCCGCGATAGTGGTTCCACGCGGAGCCGCCGTCGCGCTGCGGGTCGCCGATGAACGAGATCCCCGCGTCGACCATCGCCTGCCGCGTGGCATCGAAATCGTCGACGACGAGCCCGACGACCGGGGCGCTGCCGAAGAACCGGTGATCGTCGTCCCTCGGTCCATAGACGTGGACCTGGCTTCCGTCGGCAGCCCGGAACCAGGCCGCGTCGAGTCCCAGGAGAATCGGCGTCATCCGGAGCACGTCGCGGTAGAGCGCGACCGTTTCCTCGAACGCGTCGGTCCTGACGCCGAGGAACCCGAGAGACTGGACCATCCGAACCTCGCTGCAGTCGGCGGCGTGCGGGTCGTGTCCCCGCGGTATCGTCCCTCCATCATGGCTCGTCCAGACGATCTGCGCTCCGCTCGCCGTCCGGTCCGTCGCCCCGCGCGGCGCGTCCTTGCCGCGGCGGTCGCCGCGATCGGCCTGCTTGCCGTCGGGCTGGGCCTCTCGACAGTCGCCCTGTCCGGCCTCGGCCGGCCGTCTGCGGGGCCCAATTCGGCGGCCGCCGCCTCGCCGCCGGCCCAGGTCGCGGGAGCCTCGGCCAGCGCGACACCTGCCAGCGCCCAACCGGTCCTCTCGCCCGCTCCGTCCGCGACGGACGCGATCACGCCGACGCCTGCGCCGAGCCCGCGCCCGAGTGACCCACCGGACCCGACGCGGTCCGAGATCAGGGCCACGACCGTCCGGGCGCAGCTGGACGCCGAGCTTGACGCGGTGCGCGCGCGACTCGGTCTGCCGGGCGTCTCGGTCACCATCATCTTCCGCGACGGGTCGTCGTGGACCGGGACGAGCGGCCGGGCCGACGTCGCGGGAAAGGTCGACGTCGCGCCTGACACGGCGTTTGCCCTGGCCAGCGTCAGCAAGACGTACACGGCGGCGCTCATCCTCGATCTCGTGCGAGACGGCACCATCGGCCTCGACACGCCGGCTCGCACATACCTGCCGGAGTCGGCCCTCGACAAGCAAATCACCATCCGCCAGCTGCTCGAGCACACGAGCGGGCTCGACGACTACTTCCTCCACCCGCCGATCGACAAGGCGCTCCAGGCCGAGCCCGATGCGTCGTGGTCCGTCAAGCGGACGCTCAAGTACGTCGGCAAGGCCTACTTCCCGCCGGGACGGGGCTGGCACTACTCGAACACGAACTACCTGTACCTCGGGCTGATCGCCGAGCGTGTCACGGGATCGTCGATGGCCGCCGAGCTCCGGAAGCGCTTCTTCGTCCCACTTGGACTCAACGAAACGTGGTACCAGGCGGTCGAGAAACCGATAGCTCCGATCGCCCACGGCTACCGCTTCGCCGGGTCCAGGCTGACAAGCCCGCCGATCGACCTCGCGGGGAAGTTGCCGGTGATGCCGTTCCGGTCCGTCGTCACGGCCGCCGGCGCCGCCGGCTCGATCGCGGCATCGTCGTCCGACCTCGCCCGCTGGGCGCGCCTCCTGTACAGCGGAGAGGTCCTCGGGACCGAGATGACCGCCGAGATGCTCGCCGGCGTCGCCGATACGGCGAGCTACCACCCGCGCGTGCCGTACGGGCTCGGCGTGCAGGCGTTCCCGATCGCCGGCCGTCTCGCCCTCGGCCACAGCGGCCGCCTCCTCGGTTTCCGGTCGGCCGTCCGTCACCTGCCGAGCGAATCCCTGACGATCGCGGTGCTCACCAACCAGAGCCGGGCCGATCCGGGCGTCATCGTCAACGACCTGCTGGCGATCGTCTTCGCGCCCGAACCGCCCTGTTTCCGCTGCCAGCACCCGACATGATCGTCGTCCGGCCGATCGATCCGGCTCGCGACGCCGAGGCCGTCGCCGACGCGATCGTCGACAGCTCGCGCCACCACAGCCGGCTCGAACCCGAGCGCTACAGGATCCTCGATCACGCCGCGGTGACGGAGGACTACCGGCACGGGCGCCAGCACCCCCGATCGTCCCGGCCGGACGACCGCGCGACGCTGGTCGCCGAGCTTGATGGACGCGTCGTCGGGGCTGTCGACGTCCGCGTCGAGCATCCTGACGGCCCCCACCGGCCGGTCAGCTACGGCTACGTCGCAGAGCTCGCGGTCGCCGAACCGGCCAGGCGGCGGGGGGTCGGGTCCGCGCTCCTCGCGGCCGCGGAGGCCTGGGCCCGCGGACGAGGCTGCGCCTATGCCGTTCTCGACTACAACGTCCGCAACGTGGACGCCGGCCGGTTCTACCGGGACCGGATGGGTTACCGGCCCGCAGGGGAGATCGTCATCAAGGAGCTGTGACAGGACGCAACGATCGGGCCATGGGCCGGTGGTACGGTCGGGCAGTTGCGTTCTGTGCCAGCCGGCGCAGACTTCGCCGCACGCTGGGGTTGCACCACGATGCCGATCCGGGTCGAGGCCTATACCGCGGAGGGGATTGTCACGGGCATCGTCACGCGCCCGGGACGGCTTCGCGAGTACCTCGACGGCGCGACTGAACTCGTGATCGAAGGATCCCACTGGGTCCCGCTCGACGGGTCTGGCGAGCGCGCTGCGGACCAGCTCAGCCTCGAGGTCGACGACCTCCTCCTCGTCGTGGCCGACGAACCCGACGGCATCCCCGTCCACGCCCAGTGGCATTCGATCGAGCTCGACGCCGGCCCATACCGCGTGTACGGCGAGCTGCCGACGATGCCCGGCTTCGACCCGGGCAGGGCGCTGACCCGCCCGACCGGCGAGTTCGTCCTGCTTCGCGACGCCAGGATCGAGCTCAACGACCGGGAGGGCGGCGGCGAGGCCAGCTCGACGCAGGTGCTCGTGAATCGCTACACGGTCGATCGCATCGCCGCCGACCTGATGCTCGGGTTCTTCTTCCCGGGCGCAACGATGACCCTGACCGGCTCGTCTGCCGGCGAACACGAGATGGAAGGCGCCGGGACCGCCGCAGCCGTCGAGGACACCGCCGTCTCGACGGCGCCTGCCACCTCGCCCGATCTCTAGCGGCCGACCGCCCCCGCTGATCGTCGCAGCGGCTTGCGGCGAGCGCGGTGCTCCCTGTCCCGCCCGCCACCTCCGCCCGCCGAGTCGCCACCGCCACGCAGGGGCCGCGGCTCCGAATTGCGATCCGGCACGAAGCCGTCCTCGACGCGCCAGGGGATGGCCATCTTGAGGAGTCGCTGGACGCCACGCAGGAGGTCCGTCTCGTCGATGCAGACCAGGCTGATCGCATCGCCCGTCGCCCCGGCTCGCGCCGTCCGCCCGATCCGGTGGATGTAGTCCTGCGGGTTCCATGGCAGCTCGAAGTTGACGACGTGCGGGAGGTCTTCGATGTCGAGGCCGCGGGCGGCGACGTCGGTCGCGACCAGGACGCGGATCTCACCCGACCTGAATCCCTCGAGGGCCCTCGTTCGCTCAGGCTGGCTCCGGTCGCTGTGGATCGCGACGGCATCGATCCCGGCCCGGTCGAGCCACGACGCGAGTCGCGATGCGGCGAGCTTCGTCCTGGTGAAGACCAGCACCTGGCGCAGGTCCTCTTTCTTGATGATGTGGGCGAGGAGCGCTTCCTTGCGATCGCGATCGACGGGATAGACGAGCTGGCGGACACCCTCGACGGTCGTGTTGCGCGGCGCGACCTCGACGGTCTCCGGGTTGCGCAGGATCGTCCCCGAGAGGCGCCGGATGTCGTCCGAGAACGTCGCCGAGAACATCAGGTTCTGCCGCCGCGACGGAAGCAGGGCGATGATCTTCTGGATGTCCGGCAGGAAACCCATGTCGAGCATCCGATCGGCCTCGTCGAGGACGAGGATCTCGACCTGGCCGAGGTTCGCCACCTTCTGGCCGACGAGATCGAGCAGCCTGCCCGGCGTCGCGACGAGGATTTCGATCCCGCCGCGGAGGGCCTTGATCTGCGGGTCCATCGGGATGCCGCCGTAGACGACGGTCGATCGGAGCGGCACCGTCCGCCCGTAGGTCCGGACGCTCTCGTCGACCTGCATCGCCAGCTCGCGGGTCGGGACGAGGATGAGGGCACGGACCGGATGGCGGGCCGGCGAGAACGAGGTGTTCGCCTGCGGTCGAAGCCGGTCGAGGATCGGGAGGGTGAACGCGGCCGTCTTGCCGGTCCCGGTCTGGGCCGCCGCGAGGACGTCGCGGCCGGCGAGGATGAAGGGAATTGCCGCGGCCTGGACGGGCGTCGGCTCCGTGTAGCCCTCCTCCAGGACTGTCTGGAGGAGATCGGCCTCAAGGCCGAGCGATTTGAAGGTCAAGCGTTCTCCTGCGTGTCGCCCGCGGGGTCGCTGCGCGGTGCCGACGTCGGTATGGGTGCGCGCCGTCAGCGCGCCAATTCAGCGATTTCGTCGCGAGCATAGCCGATTTGGGCAATCGGGCAAGAGCAGACCGGTCGCGGCACGTCCGCCGCGACCGATCCGTGGAGACGGACATCCGTCCACCTCGTTGCGCTCATGCAGCGGTATTCTCGTCTGGGAGAGACATCGGGCCTCCCGAGTGGCATACTCCTGCAAGCCTTCAAGGCAATAACCGACAGACAGGCACAAAAACAGAAGATCGCCGCCCCCCACGGCAGACCCTGTCGTCCAGCCGGGTGTCCTCCCCCAAGGCACCCGACGCCCTCCCGGATCGGCTCACCCGATCCATCCGGTGCACCGAGAGCCGCGCTCCCGGCCGTCCGAACCCGTCCGACCCGCGCCAACGCGCTGTGCGCCTCGCGCATCCTCCTGCCGCCGGCGGCACCCACACCGTCACCGTGCCCCTGCACGGTGTTCTGGGAGAGAGGAGGCAAGAGCGTTGCCAGGTACACAAGAAGGCGCTCAGAGGGCGTCTCGTCATTGGTCCAAGCGGCTCACGATCTCGCTCGCCATCGCCGTCGTCTTTGCCGGCTTCGGGCTCGCGGCCAGTCCGACGCCCACCGACGCGGCAAGCAAGAAGGTCGTCATCGTCGTCGGTCCCGTCGAATTCGAGCACCGCCAAATACATCGCCAGCGCGAAGCTGCTCGCCGCGCAGGCCCGCTCGTACGGCGCCACGGTGATCGAGGTCTACAGCCCCAACGCGACGTGGTCGCGGGTCAAGGCCGCGGCCAAGGGCGCGAACGTCCTCATCTACCTGGGCCACGGGAACGGTCATCCGAGCCCCTACGGCGCGTTCAGCAGCAAGAGCAAGGACGGGATGGGTCTGAATCCGTCGCTCGGGAGCACGGCCCACAAGTATTACGGCGAGTACTACATCGACCGCGAGATCGCACTCGCCCCGAACGCCGTCGTGATCCTCAACCGGCTGTGCTACGCATCGGGGAACTCCGAGCCGGGCCGGGCCAACCCCACGAAGTCCGTGGCGGTCCAGAGGGTCGACAACTTCGGCGCCGGCTTCCTTCGGACCAACGCCCGGGCGGTCTTCGCCGAGGGCATCAACAGCGCCGGGTACATCCTCTACGGACTGTTCAAGACGAATCGGTCCATTCGCCAGATCTTCTGGAGCGATCCGGCTGCCGACGGGCGGTACGACATCTCGTTCCCGTCCAAGCGGACGCCGGGCAAGCACGGGCTTCTGGATCCGCTCGGGCCGAACCGCTACTACCGATCGGTCGTCGGGGACCTGGACATGACGTCCAAGGCCTGGCGCTCGGGCTCCACGATCGGCGCGGTGGCGCTCTCGCGCTAGTCGGGCACGGGAGGGCTCGGTCCGGCGGAGGCCGGCCGCGCTCTCAGGCGAAGGCGCTGAACCGGCGCGGGACCGAGACCGGGCGGCTTGCCGCCCCGGCCTTGGCCTGCTCGGCGGCGGCGCGCCGGACGATCCCGAGGATCGTGGCCGGTCGCTGCGGGTGGTCCAGGCAGATCCGGAACGAGCGGATTGCCGGAACGTCGTGGTGCTGGAGCTTCAGGTCGTCCATGGCGGCATGATCGTCCCCGATCGTGGGGCCATACATCCACCTGGATACTGATTCGGCTGCGACGTTGGAGGTACGGCCGGCTCCGACATCTGACGTAGGGCCTCGGCCGCAGCGGCCCCGCACGGCCGGCCAGGCCGGCCCGCGCCCCTCGGGACAGGCGGAGGCCCCGGCTCCGATCCGCAAGATCGCGGACCGTGCCGGGGCCGTGGGCGACCGCGGGTCAGGCGAACGCCGCGTGGGCGATCACTCCGAGAGCGGTGAGGACGAGGGCGAGGAACAGCGCGATCGTCGGCACCGCGTCGAGCAGATCGCGATCGAGATACTGCGTCTGGACGGACACGCCGTGCCTCCTCTCGGGCCTGCGGACGGTTGACGGCCCGGTGGCCGCCGATATCCCTATGCTGGACCCCTGCGGCGTGACAGCCAGCGGGCAGCCGTCCAGAACTGCCCGACAACGTTCGCCCGGGTCGGGGCTGGACGGATGACGGTGCTCGTGGCGGAGGCGCCGGGTCGGGCCTCGGGGTCAGTCGCCGCCGCCGATGGCCTCAGCGAGACTCGTGGTGTGCAGGCGGCGCAGGACGTCGCCCTGGGCCGCCGCGAAGATCGAGTGGACGTCGCATGTGCCCGCGACCGAGCACGGCCCGCCGCGCATGACACAGGTCTGCCGGCGGCTGTCACCTTCCACGGCCTCGACCACGTCGAGCAGCGAGATCTGTGTCGCTTGCTTCGCCAGCCGGTAGCCGCCTCGCCGGCCGACCGTCCCCTCCACCAATCCCGCTCGAACCAGGTCGGTCATGACCTGCGGCAGGAAGCGCGCCGGGATGTGCTGGTCCACCGCCATCTGCCGGACGCTTCGCCGTTCCATCGCGGGCGCCCGCGCGAGATCGAGAGCGGAGCGGATCGCGTAGTCGGCGCGCTTCGTGAGCTCGAGGCGCATCGTCAGTTCTTCGGGTCGCCGTCGCCGGCCATGAAGATCCCGATGGCGCCGCGCCCGACGAAGTTGAAGGCGTGTGTCACCAGCGGATACATCCCGTCTTCCTGCGGGCTGAACTCGATGATCGCGCCCTGCGCCGGGGAGAGGTCGACGGCCTGGCTGCCGTAGCCGCCGGCGTTACCCCTGGCAAGCGTGATGCCTTCCTTGATGACGGTATCGAAGATCGTGCCGACGACATGGAACGAGCTGTCGATATTCGGCCCGACATCGAGGACGAAGACCCGGACGCGGCCCTTGGTGGTGACCATGATCGGGTTGTCCTTGTACTGGTTGGCGACGCCGTTGAAGACCACGAAGTCAGGGGCGGGAGCTGCAGCGTTCGCCTTGGCATAGTCGACAGGCTGCTTCTGGGCTCCGAGATACCACTCGCTCTGGACGAGGGCGACCTCCTGGTCGACCTTGGGCAGGCCGCCCTTCGGCTCGACGATGACCATCCCGTACATGCCGTTGGCGATATGGTGCAGCGCCGGGGCCGTGCCGCAGTGGTACATCCAGACCCCGGCGTAGTCGGCGGTGAACGTGTATGTGAACGTCTCGCCCGGCTTGATCTCGGTCATCTGGCTGTTCATGGCGGTCTGGCTGGCGTGGAAGTCGATCGAGTGGCTCATCGTGGTCTGGTTGGTCAGATGGACCCTGACCGTGTCGCCGAGATGGACGCGGAGCGTCGGACCCGGAACCTGGCCACCGAAGGTCCAGGTGTGGACCACGAAGCCCTCGGCAACGGTGATGTCCTTGTCGATGATCGGGAAGTCGACGTCATGGACGGTGCCCGGAAGGAGCTTCGGCGCCGTGGAGTCGAACAGGGTGTACTTGGGGGCGTTCGGGTCCGCGACCGGGGCATTGACCGTCGTTCCGGCAGACGGGGCAGCCGATGGGGCCGGCGCGGCCCCCGCGACCATGACCTCGCCCTTCATGCCGGCATCGGCATGCCCGGGGATCGAGCAGAGGAACGTGAGTCCGCCGGCCGGAATCGTGACCGTGCCGGTCGTCGTCTTGCCCGCCTCGGCGGAGAGCTTCGTGCCGTCGGCGAACGTGACGTCGTGGAGGGTCGAGCCGGTGTTGTGGAACTCGACCGGGTAGTCGCCGGCGGCCGAGACCGACAGCATCGACGGGGTGAAGCCGAGGTCGAACGCCTCGATTGAGATCTTGTCCGAGGCGCCTGCCGGTGCTTGTGTCGTCGCCACGACTGGCTTGGCGTCCGCGGTCGCGGCCGCTGATGTGGGTGCCGGGGGCGCGTACGTCCACGCCGGAGCAACTGCGCTCGCGCAGCCGGTGAGTGCGATGGTGAGTCCGATCGCGATGGTCAGACGGGGAAGGTAGCGGCGCATCTCGGCTCTCCTGGTCGGTTCACGACGGACGATGGGGTGCGAAACACATACTTGATTGGTGCGAGTTTGCGCTCGACACGGCGGTGAGGGGATGTGCCGAATGGCCCCTTTTTCGCAGGGCAACCTCGTCCCGCTCCCGGATTCCTACCGACCGGTTCGAGGCCCGAGATTGACGATCCTTCCCGGGTCGCAGGACGCATCGACCGATTCGTGCGCCGGGGGTGTCGCGTATGCCCGTCACATAGGAATGGGGCACCCGCAGGAGCGGTCGCGGCGGCCCACGCGCCGCCCGCGCGTCCCGCTCCCGGATTCCTACCAGGCAGGCATAGCCGACCGGCTCCGTCCTGGATCGGGCGTCGCTTCCCGCCAGCTGGAAAGAACCGACCGGTTCGAGGCCCGAGGTTGGCGATCCTTCCCGCGTCGCAGGACGCATCGACCAATTCGCGCGCCGCGGTGTCGCGTATGCCCGTCACATAGGAATGGGGCAACCCGCAGGAGCGGTCGCGCCCGCATCCCGCGCGCCCAACACCACTCCACGCGATCCGAGTTACGCAAAGTTGTGATTGGTATTGACAAATAGAAAATCCCGCATCATATTGTTGCTGATGACTCACCAGCAGAGGAACCAATGCCGCACGACGTGATCTCCACCTGTCCCGTCTGCTCGAGCGAGCTGGCGGTGACGCGCCTCAATTGCCGGAGCTGCGGCACGACGCTCGAAGGCGACTTCAGCGTCGGGCGGTTCGGGCGCCTGTCGCGCGACCAGATGACGCTCCTCGAGAGCTTCCTCCGGTCCCGCGGCAACCTGCGGGACATGGAGCGGGAGCTCGGCATCTCGTACCCGACGGTACGAGCCCGCGTCGAGGCGCTCGTCCGGGGTCTCGGCTTCGGGCCGCGCGGCGATGAGGACACGGACCAGCCGACCGGACCGGCGTCCTCGGCGGCTGGCGGTACCCGCCAGGACATCCTCGAGCGGCTGGCACGACACGAGATCGGCGCGGAGGAAGCCGCCATGGCGATCCGCGCCCTTGGGAGGAACCGATGACATCCGATACCGCGACACCCCCGGTGATCGAGCATCGGATCGGGCCGACCGGCCGCTTCGCGGCCAAAGTCGCCGACTGGGAGCTTCGGCTCGTCGCGGGGTCCGACGACGTCGTCCGGATCCGCGACACCGACGGCGGGAGCCTGCCCGATGACCTCGAGATCGACCGCGGCACCGGCAGCCTGTCGATTCGCCAGCAGAGCCGTTTCCCGGGCGTGACATTCGTCCTCGGGTCACCGGCAGGAAGCCGCCGGCTGACGATCGACGTGCCGGCTCGGGCGGCCATTACCGTCGGGACCGCGAGTGGCGACGTCGTGGCGACCGGCCTCCGCGGCGAGCAGCAGTTCCGCACGGCGTCGGGCGATCTCGAGCTTGCCGCGGCCAGCGGTGACGTTGCCGTGGAGACCGTCTCGGGCGATGTCGCGATCCGGGTCGACGACTCGATCACCCTCAGCCTCAAGACGGTCTCCGGTGACGCGTCGGTCGAGGGCGGACGCGTCGAGCGATTGCGGCTCACCACGACGAGCGGGGATATCCAGCTCGCGAGCGATCTCGGGCCCGGGCCCCACGCCATCGCGACCGTCAGCGGCGATGCGGCCCTCCGCTCCAACCGCGGCCTTCGCATCACGGCGCTGACGGTCGCCGGCGACCTCCGCAGCGACCTTCCCCACACGTCGCAGGGCGGTCCCGGCCGCCGGTCGCTCGTCGTCGGCGACGGCATGGTGGAAGTCCAGTTCCGCTCGGTGTCGGGTGACCTGCGGGTCCTTGATCCGCTGGCGCCCACCCCGCCCACCCCGCCGATCGCTCCGCGGCCGCCGACCGTCCACGACGCGGAGGCCGCCTCATCCGATGATCCTGACGAGACAGAGGCTGCGCGCCTGGAGATCCTCCGCGCCCTCGAGATCGGCGAGATCGACGTCACCGAGGCCGCCTCACGGCTGGCCGGCCTCGATGGAGCGACCGATGACTGATCCGCTGGACGTCGTTCTCGGGCTCGTGGCCGACGGTCGCCTGACGGCCGAGGAGGCCGCCCCCGTCATCGACGCCCTCCAGGTGGCCGGCGGGATCGTTGACGACGGCGGAGCCGGTGACGGCGACGCGAACGGAGACCACGGGGGCCCCAACGCGACCGCCGGAACGCCTCGGGCGCTGCGGATCGAGGTCTCCGAAGGCGGTCGGAAGGTCGTCAACCTCCGCGTCCCCCTGTCCCTCGGGCGGATGGCGATCGACAACGTCCCGGGACTCTCGACAGACACCATCTCGCGCATCCGTGAGGCCCTCGACCGCGGCTCGACCGGACCGATCCTCGTCCTCGACGAGGGCGGCAATGGCGACGGCGTGCGCATCGTCCTCGAATGACCACGGAGGCATCGCGACATGAATGACCAGAACCACGCCGTCCGGCTCCGTCACGCGGAGCTCGACCAAGAAATCGAGACGATCCGGCGGGAGCGGCTTATCCGCGCGGCGTCGCCGGCGGCGCCCGGACTGCCGGCCAGGGCCCGGGCAGGCATCGGTCGAGGCCTGATCTCGCTGGGGACGTCCCTGGTTGGTCGATCGGATGCCGGATCTCCGGTGGCCGCATCGACGAATGGGGCTCGGCGCTAGGTCGAGCGACCCGCCCGACGAGGTGCGGGGCCGGGCTATGATCTGCGCCATGGCGACTGACGCTCTCCCGTTCACCGGCGACCCGGAGGCGGACCGGCTCCTCGTGAGCGAGCCGTTCGCGCTGCTCGTCGGGTTCGTCCTCGATCAGCAGGTGCCGCTCCAGAAGGCGTTCTCCGGCCCGCTCGAGTTGCGACGTCGGATCGGCCGGCTGGACGCCGCGACGATCGCGTCGATGGATCCCGATCAGCTCGACGAGGTCTTCCGCACCCGGCCGGCACTCCACCGGTTCCCGGGCAACATGGCCAGGCGCACGCGCGAACTCGCGGAGTTCGTCGTCGATCGCTACGACGGCGACGTCAGCCGGGTCTGGACCGAGGCGCGCGACGGAGCCGACCTCCACCGGCGACTCCTCGAGCTTCCGGGGATCGGACCCATGAAGGCGGGCACGCTCGTCGCGATCCTCGGCAAGCAGCTCGGGATCGCGCCGGCCGGGTGGGAGGCCTACGCGCCGGGGCACATGACGCTCGGTGACGTGGACTCGGCCGAAGCGCTCGCGACTTACCAGACCGGCAAGCGGGCGTTCAAGGCGCAACAAAGGGCGCTCGGCAAGCGCGTCTGAGCGCCGCCGCGCCCCCGATCGTCAGGGTTACGCCGTCCCTGACGTGCGGGGATGATCTGATCATCGGGTCCGCGCCTGCGACCCGCCCTTTGTGCGAGGACCGCAGTGACACTGGTCGCGAGGACACGCGCGCCTGCACGGGTCCGTCTCGTCCGTCTCCTCATCGTCGGCCTGGCGGGTCTGCTGCTCGGGATCGTCGCCTTCTGGATCGTACGCACCGTGACGCAGCCGCGACGGACGACCCCCGTGTACGACCCGCCGGTCCTCGCCGGCCAGCAGCTCTTCGGCTACTGTGCGGGCGGGTTCTATGCCCGCCACGGCGACACGATCGTGCTCACCTCCACCGGCCACTGCACCACCGAGGGCACCGTGGCCTACGACCCGGACGGGACCACGGTGCGGGGCGTCTTCGGCCCTCCCGCCCGGGATGCCACATGCCCGTATCCGGGGCACAAGTGCGCCTCGTCCGACCTGACCTACCTGGTGGTCGCACGGGACCGCATTCCGTGGGGGCACCTCAACGTCGTGGACCTTGGCACGGCGGGCTACCGGATCATCGCGCCGGATACGCGGCCACTCGCCTGCGCGGACATCGCGGTCGGTGACCGGGTCGAGATCGATGGCCGCAACATCTATCGGAGCGGCGCGGTGACCGAGAAGGGTGACTACCTCCACGAGGGAGACGGCGACTACTTCCCCTGCATGATCGCGGCAGACGTCCATGTAGCAGCCGGAGACTCCGGCGGCGCGGTCCTCGTACGGGGAATCCCGGCAGGGGTCAGCAGTCGCAGCTTCGCCGGATTGCTCGGGTTCACGCCGCTTGCCGAAGGAATGGCCGACCTGGGACTGGATCTCTGCACCGCGCCCGACTGCGGACTGGTGCCGCCCGTGGTCGAACGGACCGGAAACGACCAGTGATCCAGCCCAGGTTGGGCGGCCCTCGCCGGTCGGGGAGTATACTCACTTGCAACTTGCAACTGGCAATAACCCAGGCTGATCGAGGAATCGCGACGGCATGAACGATGAGATGCGGCAGGCGCTGAGCCACGGACAGACGATCGATATCACGACGATCGGCCGCCGGAGCGGTCAGCCCCGGCGAATCGAGATCGTGTTCCACAACTTCGATGGGCGGATCTTCATCAGCGGCATGCCATCGACGCGCAAGCGGTCGTGGCTGGCAAATCTCGAGGCGAACCCCAAATTCACGTTCCATCTCAAGAACGCCCGGGCCGCCACGGACCTGCCCGCCACCGCCCGCGTCATCAGCGATGTCGCCGAACGGTCTGTGATCATGCCGAAGGTCGCCGCGGCGTGGCGCCGGCGCGACGTCGAGGAGATGATCGCCCACAGCCCCCTCGTCGAGGTGACGATCGAGGCCGTCGCGGCCTGAATCGCGACGGCAGCGACAAACGTCGACCCGAACGCCCCCGAGCCCCTCGCGCGGCGCTCGGTGGGCCGGCGTCGCCGGTCGCTGATGGAGCCTGACGTTCGCGCTCAGCGCGAGCCGGCGAAGACGCCACACCCGCGCCCGGACACGCCGATCGCCCGGTACGGGCAGTTGGCGAGGTCGATCAGGTAGAGGACGGCGTTCCGGTTCCGGCCGGTCTCGGTCGGGATCGCATCGTCGTGCGGATAGGCCACGTTGCCGGGCGACAACTCGAAGGTGAACGAGAAGATCCGGTACCGACCGTACAGCCAGTCCCGGGACGTGCCAGACGAGATGTAGAGCTCGCTTGCCTGTTCGGGCTTGTAGCCGTTCGAGGCGGCCATCGCCTTTGCCATCGCGACGAACGTGCGATGGTCGCGCCCGCTCATGTCCACCGGCACGTCGAGGTACGTGTAGCCGTAGGGGTACAGGATCAGCCGGCCGGTGGTGTGGAAGCTGATCGCAGTCCGGATCTGTTGGCGACCATCGACGACGCGGCTCATCACGAAGTCGCGGAACGCCCGCGTCTCCGGCGCCGAGAATCGAGAGCGTCCGCGAAAGCGCGAGCTCGCCGGGTTGCTGCTCGACCCGCCGCAGCAGCCCCAGCGGTAGTCGTAGTTGCGGTTGAGGTCCGTCCCGACCGCCGACGAGCCCGGGGTCGGCTGCCGGTTCTTCCGCCAGTGGTGGTAGGCCTGGCCGGCGATGTCGTACGTCGCGCCATCCGGGTTGAGGCCGAAGATGATCCAGATCTCGCGCCCGTTGACGAGGTTGGTGACCCTCCCGTCGGTGCCGTAGCCGGTCGTCAGCCAGTGCAGGATCGCGAGGGTCATCTCCTGGCTCATGTGCTCGTCTGCGTGGTGGAGCCCATCGAACAGGACCTCCGGCTCGGGCTCATCGGTCGCGACGTTGTCGGAGATCTTGACCGCCCACAGATCACGGCCCTGGTACGACTTGCCGATCGAGAACCGCTTCACGATCCCGGGGAAATGATCGGCGGTCGCCTTCACCTCCGCGGCCATCTCGGCATACGTGTGGAATCCGGTCTCGCCCGGCGGGAACTGGGGTTCGGCCGCCATGGCCGGCGCCGCTCCGGCCGCTCCGATCACAAGCACGACCAGGGACAGGGCGGCGAGGCATCGTCTTCGCATCGGGCCATCGTGCGCCAGTTTCCGGGATCGTCAACCCGAGACAGGACGGCAGCGCCGGCGTCCGGGTATCCTTGAGCCACGGCCTCTCCCCGGCGGCCGCGTCCCCGTTCCTCGCGAGGCGAGAGCCCATGCCCGACGAGCGCCAGCCCTCTCCGCAGCCCTTCGCGCCTCGGCGCGCCCCTCGCTTCGTCGTCCGAGACAGCGACGACAACCATGCGACGGAGAAGATCGAGAAGTTCCTGTTCGGCCCGCCAGACCAGGATCGAGCGCAGAGCGCGCCGCGCATGGATCGGGCGCGATCGACCGATGCGACTCTCGACAGCCGGACGGACTTCGCGTCGGCCCTTCGTCGCGAGACCGCGCGGGCGGAGCGCTACGGCCGGCCGGCGACGGTCGTCGCCGTCGAGTTCTGCATCGGCCTCGGCGAGCGAGGGACGACGCGGGAGCCAGGCTCGGCTGACGCGCGTACCGGCGGCGAGATGGATCGCCTCGCCCGTCCGATCGCGTTCACGCTGCGCCGCGAGGCCCGCGACACGGATCGGATCGTTCGCGTCGCCCCGAACCGGTTCCATGTCCTGTTGCCGGAGACGACGGAAGCCGACGCATTCCGATACATCGACCGTGCCCGTCACGCCTGCGAGGTCTGGTTCATGGGCGCGGAGCTGCCGGTCCGGTTGCGGATCGAGACGGCCAGCGCCACCCGCGACCAGTCGCTGATGGACGCGCTCGCCGCCGTCGAGGATCGCCTGTCGGCCTGACGCGCGGTTCGACCCGATTGCGCTAGATGTCGCCGCTGAACGTGTCGCAGTCGGCGGGCTTGCCCGACGTGAAGCCGGTCGTGAACCACTTCGTCCGCTGCGCGGCGGCGCCGTGCGTCCAAGTCTCGGGGTTGACCTGGCCCGTGGTCATCTCCTGGATCCGGTCGTCGCCGACCGCCGCCGCGGCACTGAGCGCCTGCTCGATCTGGTCGGCGGTGGGCGCCTTGAGGAATCCGGTCGACGCGGCGTGGTTGACCCAGATCCCGGCGAGGCAGTCGGCCTGGAGCTCCGTCCGGACGGACTGGCTCTCAGCTCCCGTGTCGCCGACGCCGGACTTGAGATTGCCCTCGATATCCTGGATGTGGTGGCCGTACTCGTGGGCGACCACGTAGGCCTCGGCGAGGGGCCCGCCCTCTGCCCCGAACCGGGTCTGGAGCTCATCGAAGAAGCCGAGGTCGAGGTAGACCGACTCGTCCGGCGGGCAGTAGAACGGACCGACCGCGGAGGTCGCCGTGCCGCAACCCGTGCTGATGCCCTCGGTGAAGAGGATGGTCTGGGCCGGTCGGTACGTTCCGCCTTCGGCCTTGACCTCATCGGTCCAGTAGGCCTGGATGCTGTTGACGAAGCCGACGATCCGGCAGTCGGCCCGGGCGTTCGCATCCGCGCCCGTCTGGCACCCCGCCAGGGCCGAGGCATTGGGCTCGACGGAGCCGGCAGGCGCCCCGTTCAGGAGGGCCGACGGATCGCCGCCCAGCAACAGGTAGGCGATCGCGATGACGATCCCGAGCCCGCCGCCGCCGACGGCCAGGGACCGCCCGCCGCGCGTCCTGCCCCGGACATCAGTGACCTGGTCGGGGTCCAGCCTGGCTCCGGGATTGAATGTCATCTCAGCCTTCCTGCTCCTCTTCGGCGCGAGCCGGGATCGTCGGGCCCGGGTCGTTCCGCGAACACGCCGCGATCTCCAACGTTACATGTCAATCCCGTGACGGGTCAGGAGGAAAACCCCGTTCATGACAGGTTCTGGCACGTTTGTCCGATAGCCTGATGGCATCGACATGACGGGACGATGAGCACGGAAAGGGACCTCCAGATCATGCTCAGCGCGGAGATTCTCCGGATGATCCAGGCAGACCGCGAGCGGGAGATCGAGGCCGCCAGGTGGGCCCGTGAGGTTCAGCGCGCGGCGGCGCGTCGGCCCGATCCGCAAGCCCCCGTCGGCAGCCGACTCGCGGCTCGACCGGCACAGCCTGCGGTCCAGCGTCAGGCAGGCAGGGCGGTGACAGACCCCTCGGCGTAGCGGGCAACGATCGCGTTCGCGGCCTTGAGGATGGAGCGGCGAAGCCACGCCGGCTCCAGGACCTCGATCTGGCCGCCGAGCCGGAGTGCCACGCCGACCGCGTCGTCGGCCCAGTCGAAGGTGACCGTCAGCCGGACCTCGCCGGGAACCTCCGGATCGGGGATCCGGGTCGCGCCGCTCATGACGCGCCGCCCGGCGAATGCCGCGAAGTCCTCGACGTGGTCGGCCGGCATCCTGGCCGTCAGCTCGATCCGGTCGGTCTGCTGCTCGTACGCCGTGGTCGAGCGGTCCCAGTGATCGGCGAGATCGAAGTCCGCCGGTCGCTCGAACTTCTCTGGCAGCACGGTCACCTCGAGGATCCGCGACACACGGTAGGTTCGGACGCTGGTTTCCGCCTGGGCAACGAGGTACCAGAAGCCACCTTTCAGCACGAGCCCCAGCGGATCGACCAGGCGGTCGACGATCCCCCCACGCTCACCTCGTCGGTACAGGATCCGGATCTGGTGGTTCTGCCAAACGGCGCCGGCGAGCGTCTCCAGGTGGGGGAGCTCCTCCGAGGTGTGGAACCAGCCCGGAGCGTCAAGATGGAACCGCTCCGCGATCCGCCCGGCCCGGACGCGGAGTTCCGGGGGCAGGGCCGCCATCACCTTGAGGCGGGCCGCCGCCACCACCGTCCCCAGCCCGAGCTCCGACGCGGGCCCGGGGAGTCCCGACAGGAATACAGCCTCCGCTTCTTCGGCGGTCAGGCCGGTCAGTCGCGTCCGGTAGCCGTCGACGAGCCGGACGCCGCCGTGCGGCCCGCGTTCCGCGTAGATGGGAACGCCCGCCTCGGCCAGCGCGTCGACGTCCCGGTAGATCGTCCGGACGGAGACCTCGAGCTCCTCGGCGAGCTCGGCCGCGGTCATCCGGCTGCGGGTCTGGAGCAGCAGCAGGACGTTGACCAGTCGACTCGCGCGCACCGCCCAACGATACCGCGGTTCATGACAGGCAGTGTCAGGTATCGGTGAGACGATCGCGTCTTCCAGCGGAGGTAGGCTGCGAACATGACGATGGATCACGACCCGGGCCCGGACGGCGCCGCCGCGCGGATCGACGAGATCGAGACGGTCGCCGCCGAGCCGCTCGAGTTCGGGGGCGGCGGTCGTGTCCTCGTCGGCACGGCCTCGTGGACGGACCCGACGATGACCGCCGCCGGTGTCTTCTACCCGGCCGGCGCCGACAGCGCGGAGGAGCGCCTCCAGTACTACGCGTCGACGTTCCCGGTCGTCGAGGTGGACGCCACCTACTACGCGCTGCCGGCGGAGCGGACCGCACAGCTGTGGGTCGATCGGACGCCGCCCGACTTCATGTTCGACATCAAGGCGCACGCCCTGATGACCGGGCAGGGGACGGAGACGAAGCGCCTCCCGAAGGCGATCCGGGACGCGCTCCCGGACGACATGAAGGCGAAGGCGCGGATCTATGCCAAGGATCTGCCGGACGAGCTCAACGACCTGGTCTGGTCGATGTTCCGCGACGGGCTGGCTCCGCTCGCGGACCGCGGCCAGCTCGGTTCGATCCTGTTGCAGTATCCGAAGTGGGTCTTTCCCTCGTCGGAGAACCGGGCGCAGATCGAGGACGCGGTCGAGCGGCTGAAGGGCTGGACGTGCGCCGTGGAGTTCCGCAACGGCTCCTGGCTCAACGAGAAGAATGCCGAGCGGACGACGCGCTTCCTCGCCGAGCGGAACATCCCGTTCGTCATGGTCGACGAGCCGCAGGGTTTCAAGAGCTCGGTGCCACCGCAGCTCCTCGTGACGTCATCGGACCTCGCCCTCGTCCGGTTCCACGGACGCAACGCGGAGACCTGGGAGAAGAGAGGGATCACCCCGGCGGAGCGCTTCCGCTACCTCTACTCGCGCGACGAGCTCTCGGAGTGGGTCCCGCGGATCCGCGAGGCGGCGCAGGAGGCGAGAGAGGTCCACCTGATGTTCAACAACTGCTACGCGAACTACGGGACGACGAACGCCCGGGAGATCGCCGACCTGCTCGCCGACGAGCTCGACGGCGATCCGGGGCGCGCGTAGTCAGCCCTCGGCGCGACCGTCAGGCGCGGCCGGCCGCCCGACACCGACCCGCTCGATCACCCACTCGATCGTCGTTCCCTGGACGAGGAGCGTGAAGAGGATGATCCCGAACGTGATCTCCTGGAGAAGCAGCCGCTCCGGGAAGTCGACGGGCAGCGACAGGGCCAGGGCGATGGCGACCGCTCCGCGCAGTCCACCCCAGAACAGGACGTGGAGCCAGGCCATCGGCATGCCGCGCCGGTGGCCGGTGAGGACCGTCAGACGGGATGCCCCGCCCAGCAAGAGGTAGACGACGATCGCCCGCCCGACGAGGATCGCGACGATCCCGGCGCCGATTGTCGGCAGGGCCGTCAGGATGTCGGCGAAGCTGATCGCGAGTCCGACGAGCAGGAAGACGAGTGCCGTGAGGAGGAACGCGATGAACTCCCAGACCGCGTCCAGCGCAACGAGCGACCGGGCCTCCATGCCGGTTCGACGGACGTAGTTGCCGATGAGCAGGCCCGCCACGACCGTCGCGATGATCCCCGACTGGTGGATCCGGTCGGCAAGGATGTAGGTTCCGTAGGCCGCTGCCAGTGACATGGTCAGTTCCAGCAGGTGATCGTCGACCGAGGCGATGAGGCGGGAGGCGACGAACCCGGCTCCCGCTCCGATCGACACGCTGATGACCACCGTGGCCACGATGGAGATCACCGCGTCCACGACCGTGACCGGGCCGACCACCGCCTGGATGGCAACGCCGAAGACGACGATCGCCGTTCCGTCGTTGAGGAGGCTCTCGCTCTCGATGAGCGTTGCGAGGCGGCGTGGCGAACCCAGCTGTTTGAACGTCGAGACGACCGCAACCGGGTCGGTGGCCGCGACCATCGAACCGACGACGAATCCCAGGTCGAAGCGCAGCCCGGTGACAACGTTCAGGACGATCGCGACGACCACGGCGCTGATCAGGACGCCCGGTGCGGCCAGCAGGGCCACCCCGCCGAAGGAGCGCCGGAGCTCGTCGAGCTCGATCCGCAGGGCTGCCTCGAAGACGAGCCCGGGCAGCAGGACGAGCAGCACCAGCTCCGGGGTCACCGTGAAACCCTCGCGGGGCAGGAGGCTCGTCACGGCGAGGCCGAGGACGACGAGGGCGACCGTGTAGGGAATCGCGATCCGGCGAGCGACCAGGCCGACGAGAGCCGCGGCCGTGATCAGACCGACGAAGAGATCGATCGCCGACTTCGTGTCGGAGTTCTCCATGGGCCGATCGTAGCCGACGGGAGGGCGCTAGTTGCGCTCTTGGCTCTCGCCGCCACGGTCCCGAAGGAACCGCTCGATCTCCGAGATGAGATCTTCGCCGGACGGCAGGCGCTCCTCGTCGACCATCGCCTCGAGCCGCTCGACGTACGTCCGCGTCGTCTCCTCGAGCGCCGCTGCGGCGTCGAGGCGTGTCCGAAGCTCCTTCGCGTCGTCGGTCAGCGAGGTCACCGGGATCTCGGAACCGAGATGGCGCCCGACCGCGCGGACGAGCTCGACCGCCGCCGCAGGGTACGGCCCCGAGATGTAGTGCGGCACCTGGGCGTAGTAGCCGACGGCCGGAATGCCGGCCTGCCCGATCGCGTGCTCGAGCACGGAGATCGCCGCCGACGGCACGCGGAGGACGCCGGCCGGCCCGGGCTGGATGTCGCCGAGCAGTAACCCGGTCTCGGACGTCGACCCAAGGACGTGCGTCGGACGCGTGTGGGGGACCGCCGCCGGGAGCGCACCGAGGCTGATCCAGAGCCTGACGCCGAGCTCGCGAGCGATCTCGACGACCGCCGCCGCGAATTCGCGCCATCGGAAGTCCGGTTCGGCACCGGTCAGCACGAGGAGGTCGCGGTTGTCGATGCGGCGACGCCGAACCGACAGGCTGGGCCAGGTGAGGCTGGTCATGCGCCCGTCGATGATCTCGAGGGTGGGGCGGCGCGACCGGTAGTCGAAGAGGATATCGCCATCGAACTCGACGATGACCTCACCGCCTTCGGCAAGCTTGTCGGCGGCGATCGAGGATGCGCCGCCGGCGTCGATCCAGCTGTCGAAGGCGGCGACGAGGATCGGCGCCAGGAGGTCCTCGTGCGGATCGATCCGGTAGAGCGTCACCCCCGAAGGATAGGCGCAGGCCCGGAGCCGGTCGACGGCGACCGTCTCCGGGCATTGGTCCGACCGATCACATCTGGGTCAGGCCGATGACGTGCCCTTCCGGGTCGGCCAGGAGGCCGAGCTGCGCCGAGCCGTCTGGGCTGAACTTCGGCATGATGACCGCGCCGCCCAGCTCAGCCGCCTTGGCCAGCGCCGCCTCGATGTCCGGCACGGTCACGTAACCCGTGACGTGGCCCGGGCCACCGTCCGCCGACGACCCGATGCCGACGATGACGCCGGTCTGGTCGTTCGACGACATGCCGTAGCCGCCCGGATTGTTCGTGTCGAGCTTCCAGCCGAACAGGTCGGAATAGAAGCGCTGGAGGGCCGGCCCGTCGCGGCCGACGATCTCGAAGTGGATGACCTTCTTCTCGCCCATCGTCGTGCTCCTTCGTCTCGGGCTCCGTCATCGCTCGTCGTTCGGGTCGCCCTCGATCCATCGACGAACGGCAACGGGCCGAATCGACAGGAGCCGTGTCAGGTTCCGGGCTGTGAGGTGTCGGCCTCTCCGTCCGGTCCCTCCGCGACCTCACCGGCCTCACCGGTCTCGCCGGCCTCGACGTCGTCTCCGTCGACCGCGACCGCCGCTTCCCCGGTCGCAGCTCCGTCCGTCGCGCCCCCGTCGCCGTCATCGCTGACGTCTTCGACGGCGCCGACCAGCTCGTCCTCCTCGAGCGGTGCCACGCCGGTGCCGTCATCGGCTGCGGTCGAACTCCCGTCGGTGGCTGCCTCCGATGCGCCTCCCGCGGTCGCCGCGGTCGCAGCCTCCTGGGCCGCAGCCGCGGTCTTCGCCCCCTGGGCGACGGCTCGAGACCCGAAGTAGAAGCCGGCCACCGCAACGACGAGCGTGCTGACAGTCGTGAGGAGTTGGAGGCCGAAGTCGTGGCCCGTCTGGCTGATCTCGGGACGGGCGGTGACATTGAACCGCTCGGAACCGGGGCTCGCCGCCGGGTCGACGACCGAGATGGCGACGATCTGGACGTTCTCAAGGCGATCTAGCTCCGCGGCGGTGATCCCGTTCGACTGGACCGGGTCACCGCTCATTCCCGTGTAGAGGACCGTCACCCCGATGATCGCGAACATCAGGATGAGGCTCATCGCGATCAGCGCCCGGATCGATCCCTCCGGCATGCCGAGGGCTTCCTTCCTCGTCGCCAGGCCGGCAGTCCGCAGGATCATCGTCCCGAGATAGAGCAGCAGCGTCACCGACACGAGGCCGGCGACGAGCAGGATCACGATCTTCCCAGATCCCGCAGTCAGCCAGTCGGGCAGGTTGTTGAGAATCAGGAAGCCCCCGACCGCGGCAGCCAGGATGATCAGGGCGACCGAGACCATGGCGATGATCGGCATCCGATCGGTGCGGCTCGGCGTCGTCTTCGTCGTCGACTTCGTCACGGTCAGGGCCCTCTGCGCATTGCCCGCGAACGGCGGTTCGGCAGAGAATGCACCGTCGGCATCGCGCCCGCATCTCGATCCTGCAGCGGCCCACGGACGTTGATGAGACACCGTACGCTCAGGATCGACGCGACCCGACAGCGGCGCGGGCGTGACAGGGCGGAGGCGAGAACATGGCTGGAGCTGGACACCACGAACAGATCGGCAACCGACTGACCTACTTCCCGCCGTTCGTCAACGAACGCTTCGACGGGCCGCCGTTCTGGGCATGCACGTACACCTCGCTCCTGAACGGAGCGAATGTCGGCTGGCTCGGCCAGAAGCCTGCGACCCACGCCGAGGTCGCGGCGTTGGCCGGGGCGTCCGGCGACTCCGATACCCGCGGCGGCAGCCGATCGAGCCACATGGTCCAGGCGATGAAGACCCGCTACAAGGTGTCGGTCGGAATCGAACGATGCAGCAGTGTCGAGGCCCAGCGGCGCCTCGCGAACGGCTTTGCCCTCGTCGCCGGGGTGACCTTCGGCGAACTTCCCGCGCGCTACCGCCGCTGGAGTCCGCGGTTCAAGCTGGGGCACCGGGTCGCGCTGATCGGCTGGTCCGCGGGCCGGACGCGCATCCTCGACCCCCTCGCGGCGGAGGGACCCGACTACGCCGGCGAATGGATCGCGTGGTCCGACTTCTCCAAGGCATGGTGGTCGGCGGAGCAGCTCTGGTTCCAGGAGGGCCAGTTCCTGAGCGGGGCCGAGAAGGTGGCCGCACAGACCGGGAAGCCCGCGGCCGGCGCGGCCGCGACCCCGACCGTGACGGCACGCGTCCTCCGCCGGTTCGACCCACCGCGCAACTTCCGTGTCGCGGCGAACACGACCGTCGTCGCTTTCGCACCTGGTTCGCCACCCACTGTCGCCCGGAGGATGCGCTTCCCGCACCCGAGCGGGGCACGATTCGACGCGATCGTCGCGTTCGACCCGGCGGTCACCTTGGACGATCAGGCGCGGACCTACCTGCAGGTGACGAACGGCGCGTTCACCGGCAGGTACATTCCGGTCGCCACGGCCGGCCTGTCGGCCGACATCCGCGCGGATCAACCCGCGAGCCAGGCGCCATCGGCGGCGGTCAGCACCGACAGCGCGGTCCTTGCGGCGGCGACCCTCGACGGCCGGCGCCAGGAGTGGGACCGGATTCAGCAGGCGACGGCCGGCATCGTCATCCTCCCGCCTCGCCCGTAGCGAGGAGCTCGGGCCTGGGGTTCGCGCCGTCGCCGCCGGAGCGGTTCGCAACGCTGCCACCCGGCCCGCGCTCCGTTGCCGCGCTCCGTTGCCGCGCGGGTCCCGTCTCGGTTCCCAGCCAGAAGTCGGCTGCGTCGACCTTAGGCGCGGAGATGGAGGTTCGCCGGCCTCGCTCGGGGGCTCTTGCGAGCGGACCCACGCACGCGAGCGAGCGTCCGCCCGGCGTGGCGGCCGCTGCCACGGCTCAGGACCTGGCCCAAGGTCGCCCAGGCCGACATCTGGCAGGACATGGCGCGTGGCGGCGGGCCACAACGCGGCGCCGGGCCACCACGCGGCGGCGGCGGGCCACAACGCGGCGGCGGCGGCCGGCGGGCCACGGCGGCGGCGCGGGCGGCCGCGGGCACGGCGGCGGCACCACGCGGCGGCGGCCGGCCACAACGCGGCGGCGGCGGGCCACCAACGCTCGGTGAACTTGTCAGCGGCCGGAGTAGGCTGTCGCCGATGGGCTTCGAGGTTCCGGTCTCCGGCGTCGATCGCGGGAGGGCCGGCGGCGGTCGGGTGATCGCGGCCGCGCTGGTCCTGGTCGCGACGCTCGTTGCGGTCGGCGCGGCGACGGGCGGCGTACCTCGGGCGGATCGGAACGTGGTCGCGGCCACCGCCGGCCCGACCCTCGACGTCGGCGCGGGCACGACGACGGCCACCCTGCCGCGACCGCTTCCGCGGAACCTCACGTGTCGCGACGTCGACCGGACGGATTGCCTGCGCATCGCGAAGGCGGCCCTGCTCGCCTTGCCGGTCGACGCGCCGGACGCGGTCGATGCCACGGTGTGGCGCTCGCTCCTCTGCAACGACAGCCTCGAGTGCCCTCCGGCCCGGCTCAAGGGATCGGTACCGCTCGGCAGTGTGATCATCGGCTTCGCCGACGGCGGTCCTCGTGCGGCGGTCAACGTCGTCGAGGGCCAGATCGGCCCGATCCGTCGGGCGCCTCATGCCTGGGTCGTCCGCTGGATGCCCGAACCCGGCTGACGGTCAGCGGTCCACCGCCGGGATGGCCTCGGTCAGGAGGTCCCGCAACCGGCTGACGTCGTCCTCGGCCACGCCGTGGGCGGCGAGGAATCCGGTCACACCTCCGTGGCGCCTGCGGAGGTACCCGAGAGTCGCGACGATGGTGCTCGGCCGGGCGTCGATCGCGATGGGCCCGCTGCGCCAGTCGTCCAGGCCGGCAGCGCGCCCGTCGCCTTCGAACGAGGCGACCGACAGCGCGTAGTCGGCGGCGATGATGTCGTCGGAAACGCCGATTGCAGCCAGGACGATCGCGATCGCGAGGCCCGTCCGGTCGACCCCGGCGGCGCAGGTCACGATCGCGGGCAGGCCGTCCTGCTCGAGGATCGCGCCGACCACGCCCGCGAGCTGGGCACCGCGGTCGTCGACGATCCGCCGATATGCCCCGGGGAGGCCGCTGACAGGCGAAGGATTCGGGTCGCGGAGAGGCAGGTTGACGTAGCGGACGCCGGGCGAATCGCGGAAGACGCTGGGCGCCGATGCGACCTCGGTCGGCCAGCGCAGGTCGACGGCAAGCCTGAGGTCGAGCGCGAGAAGCGCCGCCTGCGACGCGACCGGGAGCCGGTCGAGGGCATCGCCCCTGAACAGCGTCTGCCAGCGCGTCTGCCGGCCGTCACCGGCCGGATAGCCGCCGACGTCGCGCAGGTTCCGTGTCCCGGCGAGCCGGACGTGCCGCTCTCGCGGGGGCGGGGGAATGGAAGACATCGGGCCGGAGCCTAGCCGATTCCCTCGCCGACCGATCTGCCGCTACCCTCGATGGATGCAGGAACGCGTGCTCGGGGCCACGGGACTCAGGGTCAGCCGGATCGGCATCGGGCTCGCGGCCGTCGGCAGGCCGGCCTACATCAACGTCGGTCGCGACGAGGACCTGGGCGACGACCGGACGATCGACGCGCTCCGCGGCCGCTCGCACGTGCTGCTCGACGCGGCCAGCGCGGCAGGCGTGCGCTACGTCGACGTGGCCCGATCCTACGGGCTCGCGGAGTCGTTCCTCGGCTCGTGGCTCGACCGGTTGCCGCCCGGCACACCCCACCCGACGGTCGGCTCGAAGTGGGGCTACACGTACGTCGGCGACTGGCGCATGGACGCGATGGTCCACGAGGTCAAGGACCACTCGCTCGCGGCATTCCGGCGGCAGTTCGGCGAGAGCCTCGCGATCCTGGGCGATCGGCTGGCTCTCTACCAGATCCACTCGGCGACACTCGAGAGCGGCGTCCTCGAGGACCAGGAGCTCCTCGCCGTGCTGGCCGCGCTGCCCGAGCGGGGCGTCGCGGCCGGCCTGTCGGTCAGCGGTCCGCGCCAGGCCGATGTCGTGAGGCGGGCCCTCGAGATCCGGGTCGAGGGCCGCTCGCCGTTCCGATCGGTCCAGGCGACGTGGAACGTGCTGGAGACGTCGGTTGGCGCGGCGCTGGCGGAGGCCCACGACGCCGGCTGGGGCGTGATCGTCAAGGAGGCGCTCGCGAACGGCCGCCTTGCCCGTCGCGAATCGTGCCCACCGGCGCTGGCTGCGATCGCCGACCGGCATGGGGTTGCCCCGGACACCGTTGCGATCGCGGCCGTCCTCAGCCAACCGTGGGTGGACGTCGCGCTGTCCGGCGCCGTGACCGAGGCACAGCTCGCGAGCAACGTTGCGGCCCTCGATGTCGGGCTGGATCCGGTCGAGCTGGCCGAACTGGACGCGCTGGAGGAGCCGGCGATCGCGTACTGGGCGGCGAGGAGCGCGCGGTCGTGGGAGTGATCCGGCCCGCCTCCCTGCGCCACACGCGGGCGGGCTGAGCCGAGCCCCGGCCCCGCTCAGCCGGCCGGGACCTCAGCGTCAAGGAGGCCGAGCGCCACGAGCTCGCGGCGCAGGGCCACCGCGTCGGTGAATCGGATGGCGGTCATCCCGAGCGCCGATGCCGCCCGGATGTTCGCCGCGGAGTCGTCGATGAAGACCGTCGTCGCCGGGTCGAGGCCGTGGCGATCGAGGAGGTGGCGGAAGATCAGCGGGTCCGGCTTGACGACCTTCACCTCGCCGGAGACGACGATCGCCTCGAACCACTCGAGGAACGGGAAGTTGGGACGGGCCTCCGTGAAGGTCTCTGCCGACCAGTTCGTCAGCGCGAACAGCCGCACCCCGGTCCCGCGGAGCTCGTCGAGGATCGCGACCGTCGACGCGATCTCGCCGCCGATCATCTCCTGCCAGCGGTGCCAGTAGGCCGCGATCAGGTCCCGCTGCTCCGGATGCTTGGCGGCCAGGATCTCGACCGCCTCCGCCCAGGGGCGTCCGGCATCCTGTTGCTCGTTCCACTCCTGGGTGACGACCTCGGCGAGGAACGCCTCCATCTGCGCCTCGTCGTCGAACAGGTCGCGATAGAGATAGCGCGGGTTCCAGTCGATGAGCACGCCGCCGACGTCGAAGACGACGGCGGCCGGGCGCGACGGGGCTGGCGAGTCGTGATCGATCGGCGGCATGGCCCCGAGGGTACGCGACGGGCGCTGACGCGGCATCGCGCCTCCGCGCCCGACGCCTCCACTACGCAGGGGACGCGCTCTTCGGCGGCTTGAGATGAGGCGTGATCCGGGCCTCGAGCGCCGGCTTCGGCATCGCCCCGACGATCCGATCGACCACCGTTCCGTCGCGCATCACGACCATCGTGGGGATGCTCATCGCGTCGTAGCGGACCGCCAGGCCCTGGTTCTGGTCGACGTTGACCTTGACGACCTTGAGCCGCCCCGCGTGGTCGCGAGCGAGCTGCTCGAGGATCGGGCTCACGATCCGGCACGGCCCGCACCAGGGCGCCCAGAGGTCGACGACGACCGTCGGCGCGGCGCGCGTCTCGACCTCGAAGCTCGACGCATCGGCATCGACGACCCATGGCAGCGGCTTGCCGCAGTGACCGCAGTGGGGTGCGCCGCGCGGGCTCGGGGTGATGCTGTTCTTCGTCCGGCAGCTGGCGCACGTCAGGATCGAGACAGGCCCGGCATCGTTCGCCCTGGACCCGGTCCGCCCGGACCCAGTCGAGGGATCACGCTCGTTCGCTGCCACGTCGAGGGCCTCCTGCTGGATCGGCACAGCGTATCGGGGTGTTGCCGTGCCCGCCAGCCAGCGAGCCGGCCGATCCGCGTATACGCCACGACCGAGACGAGCCGGCAATGAGGAGTTGATACTGTGTCGTGGCACCGGCCTCTGCGGGTGGCCGGCAGACAGGGAGGGTCCGATGGCCTGGCCACCGCGCGAACGGATCGGGTGGGGGCTCCTTGGCGCCCTCGCCGCCGGCGCCTTCTCGATCTGGATGTTCTTCTTTCCCGACCTGATCCCAAAGTACTTCGCGTGGGACGTCCATCCCCGCTACGCGCAGGCCTTCATCGGCGCCGGCTACCTGTTCCGGACGGTCTTCTTCCTGTACGCGGCGCGTGAGCCCGACTGGATCCGCCTGCGCTGGATCGTCTGGGGCAACCTGGCATTCACCGGCACGCTCCTGCTCGCGACGTACTGGCACGCCGACCAGTTCAACTGGAATCCGCTCCAGACGCCGTTCGCCCACATCTGGATCGTCCTCTACATCTTCGAGCCGGTCACGATGCTGTACCTCCTGCCGCGCGGCATCCTGCGGGCGGAGGCCCCCGCGACCGGCGGCCCGCTCCTCAGGCCGTTCAAGGCGTTCCTGATCCTCGTCACCGGGCTGCTGCTGATGAACGGCCTGCTGCTCGTCATCAACCCCGAGTTCGCGGCAACCCGATGGGCATGGGAGCTGAACCCGCTCGACGCGCGAATGGTCGCCGCCTGGTTCCTCGGCTGGTCGTTCTGGTGCGGGACGATGGCATTCGTCGGGGACTGGGACGAGATCCGGGCCCCGGCCGCGCTCTTCATCATCAACGGGCTGGCGCTGCTGGTCACGGTCCCGATCTTCCGCGACGAGTTCCTGAAGGGCCGGGGGACGCCGATGGGCTACGCCCTGGCCCTCGGGCTCATGACGGGCCTGATGATCGTTTTCTACGTGCTGCAGGACCGCCGCCGGCCGTCGCGCCGCTGACCCGTGCGCTGCGGGCCTTCGGGCCGCTGCCGGCCTTCGGCCCCGACACGATCGCCCACCACGCCTCGATCGCCGAGGCGACGTCGTCCGGGGCGTCCTCGTCGATGAACTGGCCGGTCCGCTCGAGGTGGACCGTCTGGGCGGCCGGGAAGAGCGCCTGCCAGCGGGCAAGGTCCGCGTCCGAGAACCCGGGATCCGAATCGGGCCAGAGGATGAGAGCCGGCTTGTCCGCCAGCCTGGGCATGTTCCGCTCGACCTCGCCGATGTACGCCTTGCCGGCCACGATCTCGCGCGGGAAGACGCGCATGATGTGGCGCCGATCGCGCGGGAACGGTCCCGCGTACGCCGCCCGCTCGGCATCGGTCAGCTTGGCGCGCTTGAGGTTGAGCGGCAGGTAGAGCCTGAGCATCAGGTTGAGCCGGTCGACGAGAAGCGGGCTGAGGGGACCGCCCATCAGCGCCGAGAAGAGCCGGACCGACAGGCGGTCATTGGGCCATGCCCACGTATTGCCGACGACCACGGCGCGAACGAGCTCCGGCCGCCGGCCGGCAAAGCCCAGCCCGATCGGGCCACCCCACGCGTACCCGACGACGATGAGTCCCTCGAGCCCGAGCCGCTCGACGAGCGCTTCGATCACCTTCGACTGTGAGCTCGGCCGGAAGTCGAATCCCGGTGCCTCCACGGACAGCCCGAAGCCCGGGTAGTCCGGGGCGATGCACCGGAACGAGTTGCGAAGTTGCCGAATGACGTCCCGCCAGCCGAACGACCAGCTCGGGTTGCCGTTGAGCAGCAGGATCGGCGGCCCATCGCCCTCGTCGAGGTAATGGACGCGGTGCCCGTCGATCTCCGCCCAGTGGTCGGCGAACGGGTAGAGGTCGCCGGGCACCCACGATGGGCGATCGTCGGTCATGCCGTGCCCGGATGCCAGGTGGCGAAGTGGTTCCGATGGGCGTCCGTGTAGGCGCCGTCGCGGTAGAACCTGTCGTAGAACGCCGTGTCGATGTGGTGCGCCTGGAAGGCCATGACCGTGCGGATCGGCCCGTAATTGGCGGGGAACTGGCCGTAGTGCTTCATGACGTACTCGCAGTACGCGATGACCGCCTGGATGTTCGCCTCCGAGTACTCGGGGATCGCCCCCTGGACCAGCCCGGGATCGCGCCACGGGCTCGGCCCGGGTGCGTTGCGGAAGATGCCGGTCCCGGGCGCGAACTTGCTCGCCACGAAGGCACGGACGGCCGCCTCCATCGTCGGGTAGTAGGGCGGCGCGTACGGCTTGAAGATCGGGACGCCGTCGTGGGCCAGCCCGACGGCCTGGGGCACCGTCACGTTCTTGTTGAGCAGGCGCATCAGCAGCGTTCCGAGGAACCCCTTGTGGAGCTGCTCGGCGAACGTCCGGCCGCGCATCTCGAAGCCGAACGCCTGCGGCCAGCCGAACCGGTGGGCGCCGTAGTGGGGGAACCCGCCGAGCCCGAGCGCCTCTGTGGCGAGGGCGAGGTTCTGGAGCATCAGCCCCTGCTCGATCGAGCATAGCTCGAGCAGGTAGTACTCGATCTCTGCGATCGTCCCGACCCGGCCCTCGTGGACGTCGTCGTGGAGGTGGCCGCCCTTCGACTTCGCGAAGCGCCCGAATTCCCGCCGCCCGGGCCAGCCAGTCTCGGTCGTCGTGGAAGAAGTAGGCGAACTCCTCGCCCAGCGCGGCGAACAGGATCGTGAGGTACAGCGCCGTGACGTCCGTGACCGGCACGAAGTACGTGGAGCCCGGGAGGTTCGTCGACCACTTGTTGAACGGCGGCGTGAACGGCACCTGGCGGGGGATCTCGGAGCGGTGATTCGCGATCTGGACCCGGCTGCGCTGGTAGAGATCGCTGTACCGGCGCCCCTTCGCCAGCTCGGCGAGCTCGTCGATCTCCTCGGTCCTGAAGTCCTGCGGACGGCGCATCGCGTACGTGGCGTCGTCGCGGTTGATGAACAGGGCAGCCGTGGCGGCTCCATCGGCACTCGGGAACGTCCGGCCGAGCATCGTGATCATGACCTGGCCGCCGCCCGTCTCAGGACCGGCCGCCGGTTCGTAGGGCAGCTCGCCGTAGACGCGGCCCGTGATCCCGGATCCGGCGAACGCGAGGATCGCCTCTTCCTCGAGGCTGAGCGGCACCGGCGCCGCCTCGCTCCTGTACGAGAAGGCGCCACCCTGAAGGTTGTTGCCGAGGGCGAATCGCCTCGAACGCCGGCGGGTCATGATGTCGAGCAGGCGAGCTCCCTCGACGTCGTCGAGCCCGGTCGGTCCCGTGGTCTTCGGCGGTGGATCCATCGTCGCCATGTCACGCTCCCATCGGCCGGCGTCGTCGCGCCGGAATCGTCCGTTGGTGGTTCGGCCGACGGCCAGCGTATCCGTGGACCGTCTGCCCGCCGTCTGGACGCGCTCTGGCGCCGAGATCCCTCGCCCGCCCGGACGCTGCAGCCAGAGACGCTCCTTGGCACGTGGGGCGAGCGAGTGCGACGAGTTGTACGCCAGTCCGGGCTCCAATTGCGCTCCTGGAACGGCCGGCGTGCCAAGGTCGACGGAATTGGCCCGAAATCATGTCGTGCGGTGCGGTCCAGTCGGTCGATCTCGTCGCTTGTGCACGTGGGGCGTTCCAGGCCACGTCATGCCAGGCCACGTCATGCCAGGCCTTGTCACGCCAGGTCGGCTCCGGCGGCACGCGCATCCGCGGCGAAGGATGCGAGCGCATCGTCCGACGTCGTCGAAGCCTTGATCAGGCAGATGGTCCGGTCGACCCCGACGTCGCGATAGGCAGCCAGCTGGTCGACCCGCGCCTGGCCCGGCGCCGCGACCAGTCCGGCCCAGATATGCACCGACAGCCGGAGCGACGCCGGATCGCGGCCGATCTCCTCGCAGCGACCGCGGATGACCGGCACCGCCTCCGCCACTTCCGCCGGCGACATCCCGTCGACGTTGAGCTCGTCGGCGTGGCGGGCGGCCAAGCGCCACGTCACGTTCGGGCCGTTGCCGCCGACCATGATCGGCACTCGCGGCTGCTGGATCGGTTTCGGGACGTTAATCGCGTTCGCGACGCTCGCGTACTGGCCCTCGAACGTCGCGTGCTGGTGCCTGTCGCCGGCGAGCATCCGGGTGATGATCTCCAGGTGGTCGCCGAGCGCGGCAAGCCGTTCCCTCGTCTCCGGGAAGCCATAGCCGTAGGCCAGCCACTCGTCGCGCTTCCAGCCCGCCCCGATCCCGAGCTCCATCCGCCCGCCGCTGATCGAGTCCATCGTCGAGATCATCTTCGCGGTGAGGGCCGGATTGCGGAAGGCGGTGCAGATCACGACATGGCCGAGCCGCACCCGGGTCGTGATCGCGGCCAGGGCCGCGAGCGAGGTGAACGACTCGAACGTGATCTCGTCGGTGGGGCGCGGGACGGTGTGGAAGTGGTCGAACAGCCAGATCGACTCGAACCCGAGCCGGTCGGCCTGCCCGGCGACGTCCGCCGTCCGGCGCCACGCATCGAGTGGGTCCCACCCGTCGTATTCGCCGACCCAGCCCTGCGGCACGATGATCCCGACCTTCATTGGGCAGATCCTCCAGCCTCGTGTAGTGGTCGAATCATGCTCCGACCCAAGGTGGACGTCAGGTCGACACCGCCGTTCGAGCGATCAGGCCAGCGTCGTTCGGGACCAGCTCACCGCAAAGCGAGCGCCACCGGTCGGTGCTCTGCCGACCGTCCAGCGCCCTCCGGTCGCGCGCACGATGGCGTCGCCGATCGCGAGCCCGAGGCCCGCGCCGCCCGTCTCGGGCGAGGTCGCCACGGCCCGGTGGAAACGATCGAAGATGCGGTCGCGCTCGTCTTCCGGAATGCCGGGCCCGGAGTCGTCGACGGTCACGCTCGCCCGGCCGCCATCGGCAGCGACTGTGAGGTCCACGCGGCCGCCCTCCGGCGCGTACTTGCAGGCGTTGTCGAGCAGGACGCCGATCAGCCGGTCCACCAGGTCGGCCGACGCGGCGATGACGACAGCTTCGTCGGGCGGGTGGACGGCCAGCGCCAGCCGTCGCGTCTCGGCGACCGCTGCGAACCGGTCGGCTGCCTGGGCGGCCAGCACGCCGAGGTCCACCGGCTCGGAGGCGCCGGCGACGTGCGCGGCATCGAAGCGCGCCAGCCACAGCATGTCGTCGAGCAGGCGGCGCATCCTCTTCAATTCGCGGTCGACCCGCTGGAACGCCCCGTGGTACCACGCCGCGTCGCGATCGTGGGCGAGGGCGAGGCTCGTGTGCGCCTCGATCACCGACAGCGGCGTCCGGAGCTCGTGCGAAGCGTCCGCGGTGAACTGCAGCTGGCGGCGGCGCGCGGCCTCGATCGGCGCGGCAACGCGGCGCCCGATCGCGACGGCGCCCAGGAACACCGCGATGAGCAGGATCGGGGCGATGAGCAGCTCGCCGAACACGATCGTCCGCTGGGCGTCGGTGACCGCGTCCATGGCCTGGGCCACGATGACGCGGTCGTTGCCGATGTCCGTGCCGGCGACGCGCACCTGAGTTCCGTCGATCGTCGCGGTCACCGGCGACGTCACGCTCGTGAGGTCGGCCGGCAGGTCCGGCGCGTTCGTGCCGGCAAGGACCGTGCCGTCCGGCTGGATCGTCCAGTACAGCAGCAGCGCGAACGGCCGGTCGGGATCGCGCCCGGGATCGAATGGCTCGTCCGACGGGTCGTCGGCCGGCCGACCCTCGGACGGCAGGCGCCGGAACGACTCCGTCAGGCGGTGGTCGACCTGCTCGGTGAGGTCCCGGGTTGCGAACGCGACGACACCCGCACCCACGACGAGGTAGACGAGGGCCACGACGGTCGTCGCGACCAGCGCGACGCGGATCGATTGCGCCCGGACGGCCGGGACGTGGGCGAGCGTCACCCTGGCTCCAGCCGGTACCCTGCGCCGCGCACGGTCACGATCCGGACGCCGGCGCCCGGCAGCTTCGCCCGCAGGCGGCTGAGCTGGACGTCGATCGCGTTCGAGCCGAGAGGCTCGGTCTCGTCCGCCCAGGCGTGCTCCGCGATCGCCTTGCGATCGACGACGGCGGGCGAGCGCCGGAGAAGCAGCTCCAGGATCAGGTACTCCGTGCCGGTGAGGGCGAGCTCGCGGCCGTCCACCGCGACCACCCGGGTCACCGGGTCGAGGGCGAGCTGCCCCGCCTCGAGCACGGGCGAGTCCACGCCGCGCGGCCGCCGCTGGAGCGCTCGCACGCGGGCGAGCAGCTCCCCGAAATCGAACGGCTTCACGAGGTAGTCATCCGCACCGTTGTCGAGGCCGCGGATCCGGTCCGCCGGCGTGTCGCGTGCGGTGAGCATCAGGATCGCCGTGGGTCGGTTGTGCCGGCGCGCCCAGGCCACGACGTCGATGCCCTCGGCGCCGGGCATCCGCCAGTCGACGACCGCGACGTCGTACTCGTACCACGTGAGGTAGTCGATGGCATCGTCGCCGCGTTCGACGGCGTCCACGTGGTAGCCGGCGTCGGACAGGCCGAGGACGAGGACCTCGCGCAGGCCCTCGTCGTCCTCCGCCACCAGCACCCGCATCCGGTCAGCCTCCGGTCGTCGATCCCGTCCGTGTCGTGGTGATCGTCGCCGAGCGGGCGGCGCCCGGCAGCGCCATCGTCGCACGCGGGCCGAACCTCCAGGCGAGGCTTCCCGCGACGGCGGCTGCACACGCGAGGTCGATCGCCAGCATCCACGACGCGAACGCGTCCGTCCCGGACGTGATGCCGTGCAGCAGTGCCAGCGGCCACATCGCGTAGCTCGCCCAGTGGACGGCCCGCCACGTCTTCTGGCCGATGTGCTTGCGCAGCAGGCTGGTCGCGATCAGCGCCACGAACAGGTAGAGCGCGATGACCCCCAGGGCGACCGGGACCGGTCGGTAGGTCGAGGCGAGCGGCACGAGCACGGCACTCAGGCCGAGATTCGTGAACGGGTCGAAGACGGCGGCCAGGATGTGGACCGCCAGGAAGACGATCGACAGCAGCGACACACGCCTGTGCATCTCGTAGTTGAAGAACCGCGGCCACTGGGCATGCTGGAACCGGGTCACCGTCACGAGGCCGAAGCACACGCTCGCGGTGAGCATCAGCAGGGACACCGCTCCGGCGCCGCGGGCCGCGAACCACAGGACCTGGTCGAACATCGTTACGTTCCTCGTGGAGGGAGCGGACGCGGGACCGGGGAGGACGATCCCGCGTCCGAGGATCACAAGAGGAGTGTCGTGGCCGGCACCTTTCGGTCCGGTTACGAGGCGATCGCCTGCTCCGTCTGCGCATCCGGCCAGCCGCCCAGGCGCAGCACGCGTCCGTCGTTCGCGACCAGGCGCGCGGGCAGGTGCGCCGCCGCCAGCCAGGCGGGCGCGGCATCGCCCAGGACGATCGCGGCGGTCGAGGCCGCGTTCGCTGCCTCACAGGTGTCGGCGGCGACGGTCGCCGTGCGCCACGAGGTCTCCGCCGGCAGGCCCGTCCGGGGGTCGACGATGTGGTGGACGGTGACGCCGTCAGCCGATCGCCAGCGCCGGATCGTCGTGCTCGACGTGGCGACGGCGCCACGCTCGATCGCAATCACCTCGCCTGGCGCGTCGCTGGGGGTGTCGCTGTTCTCGGCGACGAGGATCCGCCAGCCGCCTTCCGGGATCCGGCCTCCCGTGGCGATGTCGCCGCCCAGGCTGACGAGGGCACCCGCCCCGTCGCCGGCCGCGCGCAGGGCCGCCGCCACGGCAAGGTCTGCCGCGAGGCCCTTGCCGGTCGAGCCCAGGTCCAGCTCGACTCCGCGCGGGAAGCGCAGCGTGCGCGCCCGCGCATCGAGCGAGACGACGGACCAGCCGGGCACCGGCCCGACCCGGACTTCGAGCGGGCGCGGGTTGGCGGCGAGAAGGTCGAAGTCGAGGTCATAGCCGATCACCCGCATCGCGCGGCCCACCGTCGGATCCACGGCTCCGCGCGTCCGCCTCGCGGCGTCGATCGCACCGGACAGCGCCCGGGCCAGGAGCGGGCTCACGGTCGTCGTCGCCCCGGCCGTAGCGTTGACGGCCATCAGCTCGGAGTCCGGCCGGAACCGGCTGAAGGCGAGGTCGACCTCGGCGAGCGTCCGCTCGACGGCGGCACGGGCGGCGGCGATGTCGCCATCGAGGACCACCAGCCGGACGCCGGTACCGAGCGCCCGCCAGTCCGCCCGCTCGATCACCTCATGAGCCGCCGGTGGAGGCGTGGGCGCTCCGCGATGAGCCAGTCACGGTCGGCGCTGCGGGCGTCGTGGCCCTGTCGTCGGAGCCGATCCGCCCGTTCGCGGCGGTGTCGGTCGTGGTCGTCGTGGCGGCCCCGGCGCCGGCCGACGCGGACGATCCGTCGGTGCTTGCCGCAGCCGCGAATCCGAGCACCCCGGTGGCCGTCAGGCCGAAGACGAGGGTCCCGATCGTCATGCCGCGAAGACGACGGTTGGCCCGGGACCGGGCTTCGATGCGCCGCCTGTCGTTGCTGGTCATGCGCCGATCCTGCGGCACGCAACCTTTCAATTCGATGAGGGCCGGCGCCGCTCGACGCGGCCGTCTACTCCGAGACGTACTCCCGGAGCTTGCGGCTGCGGGACGGGTGGCGGAGCTTGCGGAGCGCGTGCGACTCGATCTGGCGGATTCGCTCGCGGGTGAGACCGAACTCGCGCCCGACCTCCTCGAGCGTGCGGGGCCGTCCATCGTCCAGGCCGAACCGCAGCCGGATGACCCTCTCCTCGCGACCCTCGAGGCTGTCGAGGACGTGAGCCAGCTGCTCCTTGAGCATCTGGTCGGTGACCGCATCGAGCGGCGAGACGGCATCCGGATCCTCGATCAGGGTGCCGAGCTCCGTGTCGCCCTCCTCGCCGATCGGCGTCTCGAGCGAGATCGGGAGCCGGCCATAGCGCCGGACTTCCTCGACCCGCTCGGGCGTGATCACCCAGCGCGGGTCCTCGGACAGCAATGTCGCGATCTCGTCAGCCATCGGCTCGCGGCCGAGCTGGACCGTGAGCTCGCGTGTCGCCCTGGTCACGCGCTGCATCGTTTCGACCATGTGGACGGGGATGCGGATCGTCCGTGACTGATCCGCGAGTCCGCGCTGGATCGCCTGGCGGATCCACCACGTCGCGTATGTCGAGAACTTGAAGCCGCGCTGCCACTCGAACTTGTCGACCGCACGAAGGAGTCCCGCGTTTCCTTCCTGGATCAGGTCCAGGAATCCGAGCCCGCGGTTCATGTACTTCTTCGCGTTGGCCACGACGAGCCGCAGGTTGGCCGAGGTCAGGTGATCGCGGGCGGCCTTGCCCCGCTCGACGAGGACGCCGGTCGGCTCCTCACCGTCAGCCGGGTCGTAACCGAGCCCGACGAGATGATCGGCCTCGTTGCCGGCCTCGATCCAGCGGCGGAGCGCCGGGATCGCGACCTCGTCGCGGGCCCATGACAGCATCGCCCGAAGGGATGCCTCCTCGCGGAACGCCGTGTGACCGCCGACCTCGTGGCCCCAGTCGAGGAGCGTGAGGAACGCCTCGGCGTCGAGCCGCTCGTTGTAGACGGCGCGCAGGTCCCGGGCATGCTCGATGAACTCGGCGCCGATGCCACTCTGCGTCTCGTCCGCCGCGCCGGTGAACCCGAAACGCGGCGCCGTGACGAGCAGGTCGCCCGCCGATTCGTCGGCGATGGCGCTGGGCACGATCCGGTGAGCCTCTGCGCCAAACGGCAGGGCGTGCACCGGATGCTTGGCGCGCGTCGTCGCCTCCGTCTCGTGGAGCGTCCACTCGTGAAGGTCCAGGACGGCCGTCCAGGGCTCGGTCCGGATCCGCAGTCCGAGCTCGATCGCCTTCGCGAGGACGACCTCCTCCTCTGCCGTGAGGAGCGGTACGCGCGAGATCTCCCGGAGGTAGAGCCGCGTGGAGTCCTCGATGTCGAGAGCTGCGTCCTCGCTGTCGGTGTCGACCTTGGCAGCGGGTGCATCCGCGACGGCTTCGGCCTCGAGCTCGATCTGCACGAGCTCATCGACCGCGATCAGGGGAGACGCGGCCAGGATATCGGTGGTTTCAGGGTTGTCGACGAACTGGATCAAGGTGACTCCGCGCTTGCGTCGGCCGCGACAGGCGACCCGCGACGACGCAGTGATGAACGAACTGACGACCGAATCGCCCCTCCGCCCGAGGTGGCTCGGCCCGCATGCCCGCTCCGCCAGGTGCCAGACATACGTCGTGGCGTGTCAAGACTTGACACGCCAGCCAGGCACATATTCTACCCGATCGGGCGGGCGATTGACAACCCCCCGTCAATACTCCCGACCAGTATCCCGCGGCCAATCAGCGGCGGATCGCGTCGAGCACCGGACGGAACGCCGCGACCGCCTCGAGCGTGTTCGGGCGGAGCTGGACCTGCAGCTCGTCGACGCCGAGCCGTTCGAAGTCACGCAGCTTTGCCGCAAGCTCGTCAGTGGTGCCCCGGAGCTCGCGCTCCTCCGGTGGGACGTCGGCGGCGGCGGGGAGGACCCGGACGAGCACCTCGATCGAGCGGCTGAGCGTCGCCGGATCGCGACCGACGGAGCGGCACGCCTCGTCGAGCGCGCGCAATTGGGCTTCCGGTTCGCCCGGGCCCTTCAGGCCGCCGTTCCAGTGGTCGGCCAGCTCGGCCGTCAGGCGCAGCATCCGCGGACCGCCGGCCCCGACCATCACCGGCAATCCGCCCGGCCGCGGTCCGCGCGGCTCGATCCGGGCGCCGCGGGCCTGGGCCGCCCGGCCGTCGTGATGGGCCGTGCCCGTCCGCAGCATCGAGCAGATGATCCGGAGCGAGTCCTCGAATGGATCGAACCGGTCATCGAACGGGAAGCCGTACGCCCGGAATTCCGGTTCGTTCCAGCCGGCCCCCAGGCCGAGGATCAGCCGCCCGCCGCTGACCTCGTCGAGGGTCTCGGCCATCTTGGCGAGCAGCGCCGGGTTGCGAAAGGGGGCGCAGGTCACGTAGGTGCCCAGCGTCACGCGCTCGGTCGACGCGGCGATCGCCGACAGGAGCGTCCACGACTCCCACGCGCCACGCCATTCACCTTCCGGGTCGCCGAAGCCGACGTGGTCCGAGACCCAGACGGAGTCGAAGCCGACCGCCTCCGCCTTGCGGGCCATCGCCACGATGTCGGCCCAGCGCGGTGTGCGGCCGGCCATCTGGCCGTCGGAGATGGGCAGGTTGAGGCCGAGACGGAGCATCAGGGTCAAGGCTAGCGGAACGAGCGGGCCGCGAACGAGCGCCTGACAAAGGCGATAATCGGACAGGGTCTCGGGGCCACAGAAGCGAAAGGGCGGCCATGGCGAAGGGCAAGGCGCGGCGCGATCCGCCGGTCGGACACGATCAATCGGGCGACGGCACCGTCGAGGACCGCGCGCCGGCGGCGAGCAGGGATCGGATGTCCGGCAAGGAATACCTCGCGAAGCTCGGCCCGCTGCAGGTGCAGCTGTCGAAGCTCCAGGAGTGGGTCCGGGTGCGGGGGCTCAAGGTCGTCGTCATCTTCGAGGGCCGCGATGCCGCGGGCAAGGGCGGGGCGATCAAGACGGTCACGCTCGCGCTGAACCCCCGGATCGCCCGCGTCGTCGCCCTCCCGGCGCCCACCGAACGCGAGCGGACGCAGTGGTATTTCCAGCGCTACGTCGCTCACCTCCCGGCGGCCGGCGAGATGGTGCTGCTGGACCGCAGCTGGTACAACCGGGCCGGCGTGGAGCGGGTGATGGGTTTCGCCGCGGCCGACGAGATCGAGGAGTTCTTCCGCACCTGTCCGGAGTTCGAGCGGATGCTCGTCCGCTCGGGGATCCTGCTGGTCAAGTACTGGTTCTCGGTCAGCGATGCCGAGCAGGAGCGGCGGTTCCAGGCGCGCATCAACGACCCTACGAAGCGCTGGAAGCTGAGCCCGATGGACCTCCAGTCGCGCGCTCGCTGGGTCGAGTACTCGATGGCCAAGGACGACATGTTCCGGGCGACGGACATCAAGCAAGCGCCATGGCACGTGGTCAACGCCGACGACAAGAGACGGGCCCGCCTCAACGTGATCAGCCACCTGCTGTCGCTGATCCCGTACGAGGACCTGACGCCGGAGCCGATCGTCCTTCCGCCCCGGGAGCCGGACCGCGGCTATGTGCGGCCGCCGATCGACGAGCAGTCCTTCATTCCCGAGGTGTACTGAAGGGCCCTCCGGCGTCGCCGGGCCGGGTCGAATTGGGCAAGGAATTCCCCCGATCCTTGGTCACCCGCTGTCGGCTTTCACGCTCGAAATGCGACGAAGCTGCAACAGGAACATCGAGGGCGCCAGGCCGGTGAGCGAACGGACGTGCTACCCTGAGGTATCACCGACGTGGTGATGCGCCCGTGTGGTCGACCTCTTCTCGAACTGACCGTGCGACTGCCGCAAACCGTTTCGAGAAGATATTGGAGGGTCATTGTGACCACCGGAACCATCAAGAAGATCGTCGCCGACCGCGGCTTCGGATTCATCACCGCCGAGGATGGGAAGGACTACTTCTTCCACCGCGACGGCCTCACTGCATCGCTGGACTTCGACCGCCTCAACGGCGGCGAGAAGGTCCAGTTCGACGTCGAAGAGGGACCGAAGGGCGCTCGCGCCAAGAACGTCCAGACCGCCTGACCCAGGCACAGACGGGCCGCCCGCTTTCAAGCGGGCGGCCTTTTCGATTCCGGACGCCCGCCTGCAGCCGGTGATATCATGGGTAGTGATGGAAGAACTCGTGCCATTCCAGGTTCAGCTCGAGCGGAGCCAGCACAGGCGCCTCAAGCAACTTGCGGAAGCGCAGGGACGCTCGATGGGCGCCCTCGTTCGCGAGAGCCTGGAGGCATACGTGGCGCGGCTGCCGGCGGCGGCCGATCCGTTGCTGGAGATCATCGGGATGGTCGACGACCGGGCACCTCGCCCGAGTGGCGACGTGGGGGCCGAGCACGACGCATATCTTGCCGACGCTCACGCCGCCGAGGCGAACCCGCCTTCCGTGGCGGCTCCGCGCCGGTCGAGGCGTTCCCCGCACAGGTGACCGTCCTCCTCGACACCAGCGGCCTCTACGCTGCGCATGATCTGCAGGAGCGCGACCATGTCCGCGCCTCTGACGCGCTTCGAACACTCGTGGCCGCGCAGGAACCGCTCCTGGTCACGGACCTCGTCATCGCGGAACTGCACGCGCTCTCGCTGCACCGATCGGGACCCGATCGAGCGGTCGTCCTCGTCGAGCGGATCCTCGCCTCACCGCGAGTCGAGCTCGTCGCGACCGAGACCGGCAACCTTTTCGATGCGATCGACTTCCTGCGGACCCGGCCGGACCGACGGTATTCGCTGGCGGACGCGGTGTCGTTCGGCCTGATGCGGACGCGCAGGGTCGCAACCGCGTTCACCCTCGATGCCGACTTCGAAGCCGAGGGTTTCCAGCTCGTGCCACGGGCGCTGAGGCCGCGAGAGTGACGCCCGAACCGCGAATCAGCCTGCGGGAGATCACCGACGAGAACCGCGAGGCAGTGTCGGCGCTGCGCGTCCGCTCCGACCAGGAGCAGTTCGTTGGCGGTGTCGCGGATTCGATCGCCGAGGCTGCGGCCACGCCCGAGGCAAAGCCCTGGTACCGGGCGGTCTACGACGGCGACGAGCCGGTGGGGTTCGTGATGCTGAGCTGGGACGTCACCCCGGCCCCCGGCATCATCGGCCCGTGGTTCCTCTGGCGGCTGCTCATCGACGAACATCACCAGCGACGCGGCTACGGCCGGGCGACGCTGATCGAGATCGTCAGTGTCATCCGGGCGGCGGGCGCAACGGAGCTCCTGACGAGCTACCACCCGGGCACGGGCGAACCGTGGCCGTTCTACGAGAAGTTCGGGTTCGTCCCGACGGGGGACATCGAGGACGGCGAGATCGTCCTGAAGCTGGCTCTCTAGCCGCGAAGGGGTGTGCAGCGCGGATCGATTCGCCTAAGCTGCCGCGCATGTCGACCGGCGCTAAGGCCCGGAAGCTACTTCCGGCGCTTCGCGGGCTTCGCGGCCGACACGACCCGCGCGCTGCCGGCGCTGGGGCCGAACGTGCTCTCGTGTCCGTCGTCCCAGGCCACGCGATAACGGGTCCCGTATGACGCCTCGATCACCTCGAGGATCTCGCCCTCGCGAGGCGCCTGACCTACCTTCTCCGACTCGACGATGATCCTGTCGTGGGTCTTGGCTCCCATGGCGACCACCTCCGTGCGTGGGGCCGATTCGCGTTGCGTCACGGACGTGTCGCCGGGCGCCTGGACCCCTGGCCGCCGGAATCGTCGCACCGGTCGGTGGCGCCGGCCAGTGCCACACGGCCCGACCGGAACGCGGCGCTCCGGCGTCCCGAGGGCTCGGGCGGGATCAGTCCGCGAGGTCCCCGACGAAGCCGAGGAAGCGATTGACGTCGCGTTCCGTCGTGGCGATCCCGACAGAGATCCGGACTGCCCCCAGGGCCCGCCCCGGAAGGAGCCGTCCGAGGTCGTCGACGGTCGGTTGCCTGCCCAGGGCGAAGACGCCCTCCATCTCGGTCGCGGTGAGGCCTCGGGCGGTCTCGCTGGCGCCGGGATTGCAGAAGCAGCCCGTCCGGACGGAGATGCGCCGTTCCGCGGCAAGGGCCTCGACCTGCCAGAAGGGGACCACCCGACCGGCCGGGTCGAGGACGTTGAAGGGGACCGTGCCGCCGCGCTCGTGGTCGTCGGTCGGCCCGTACAGGCGGACCAGCGGCGCTCCGTTCGAATGACGCAGCACCGGCAGGCGATCGAGGAGCCGGCGCGTCAGGTACTGGACGCGGCGGTGGATCGCCGGCATGCCGACCGCGGTGACGTGGCGCAATCCGATCTCGACGGCGGGCAGGCCGAGGTAGTCGATCGTCCCGTCCTCGAAGCCGACCTCGTCGGCGCCCAGCGTGTGGCGCGGCACGACGACGGAGGCCACCCCGATCGTCCCGCCGGAGAACCACGGGCGCCGCAGGCGGCCCAGCGCCTCGCGGCGCGCGATCAGCGAGCCGATCCCGGTCGGGTAGCCGAAGACCTTGTACCAGGAGACCGCGACGAAGTCCGGGTGCCAGCGCGAGAGGTCGAGGCTGTTGGTCGGCACGAAGGCCGATGCGTCCAGCAGCACGTCCCAGCCCCGCTCGTGCGCCCGCGTCACCCAGTCGAGGGGATGCCGGACGCCCGAGTAGTTCGACTGGGCCGGGTAGGCGAACAGGTGATCGCGGCCTTCGGGGGCGCGCTCGAGGGCGGCGAGGACCTCGTCACCGTCCAGGCGCAGCGAGGGTGTCTGCAGGGGCAGGTACGTGACCTCGGCGCCGCGCGACCGGGCGAACTCGCGGATTCCGTTCACGGAGTTGTGGTTGTCGGCGCCCAGGAGGAAGCGACTCCCGGTCGTGAACGGATACGACTCGCCGACGAGCTTGAGGGCCGCACTGGCGTTTGCGGTGAAGATGACGACGTATTCGTCGGGCGAGGCGTTGAGGAACGCCAGGACGGCGCGGCGGGCCTGGTCGGCGAGTTGCGTGGCGGCGCGCGACGTGGGGTTGTTCGAGTGCGGGTTCCCGTACACCCCGCCGCGAAGCAGCTCCTGGTGCTCGCGGAGCTGCGATTCCGCATAGAGGCCGCCGCCCGTGTAGTCGAGGTAGACCTGGTCCTCGGCATCGAGTCGTGCGTACTCGCGTGCACGGAGGGCCTCGACGGCGTCGGCGTCCCAGTCCGGATCGGGGTGATGCGGCGCGGCGAGTGGCTGGCGGGCAGCGTGCGGCGCGGCGGCGGGCAGCGACGTGTCGGCGGCCATGGCGGTCACCGCCGGATCATCGGCGCGGCGCGCGACGGCGTCAGGGACCTGGGTTCCATTCCGCTACTTTGCGCGCGCGACGCCCTGGATCGGCGTCGGCCAACGGACCGCGAAAGTGTCTCGGAATCGTCTCGGGCCCAGGGGCGCCTACGGCTCCGATGCGGCTTCGGCGGCGGCTTCGGCCAGCCGAACCAGGGTCTCGCGCTGGTCTGGGGTGAGGCTGCGATCGTGGGCGACGGCGAGGACGCCCACCACGGCGCGCCGCCGGTCGACCACCCCGACGAGCGGCAGATGACTGCGCAATGCCGGGCCGCCGGGAGCGGTCGGTCGGACGTCGAACGTCGGTCCATCGTCGGTCATCGCCCGGTTGATCGGATGTGCCGGGTTCTGGACGGCCGCGGTGAGGCCGTCGAGGGCAGGTCCCGCGACGCCCGCGGCGGCCCCAAGCTGGAGAACGGGAGAGCCCGGCCCGACGACGTAGATCACGGCAGACTCGATGCCATCCTCGGCGACCGCCGAGCGGACGACCTCCCGGAACTCACCGTCGCGTCGCTTGGCCACCGTCCGCCGCCCTTTCCGTGATGGGCCCGTCTCACCGAGCCTTCAGCGTGTTTAGGTTGACCTTGTTCATCTTGGCCCAGTTGGTGAAGTCCGGCTCGGCGATCGCCAGCTCGCGCAGCTCGCTGATGCTGAAGGCCGTGCCCAGGTCGGCGACGATGCTGTCCTTCGTTGGCGGATCGGACGGCTCGCCCTTGGCGAATTCGACGCGCGCGCGGGCCTGCCCGCGGTTCCACTCGTAGTACAACCAGCCCGCGCGTCCCGGGTCGCCGCGAAGCTCGATCGCGCGGGTCAACTCGGCGATGGCGCCGTCGTTGTCGGCCTGCCGCTGGTCCTTGAGCGCGAAGCCCAGTTGCCCGTGGAGATAGTGGTCCGTGTCGTTGGCCTTGACCAGGGCGCGGAGGACGGGGATCGTCAGTTCCATCGTCGGCTTGTCGGCGGACCACGTCCGGCTCCGAAGGTCGGCAGCGCGGCTCACGAGAGACGCTCGCGTCCCGGGGGACGCGCGCTGGATGGCGTCGGTCAGCTCTTCCGGTGACGGGTGCTGGGCCGTCGGGCCGCTCCCGAGCGCCTGGTCGACGAGCCGGATCGCGTCCGCGTCGGCGGTGCTGCTGTCGAGGGTCTGCTGCTGGACGGCCGCGACGACGACGCGGCTGCTCTCCTGGGTGACCCGCATGATCACGTCCGCCTCGTTGAAGACGCGCGGCAGGTATATCCTGGCAAGCAGGTAGCCGGTCAGGAAGCCGGTCAGGGTCGCGGTCGCCAGGAGTCCGGCGACGAACGGCGCCGCGGCCGGCGTCGCCCCGAATTCCGGCGCCAGCGCCTCGACGAGCGCGAGGAGCTGGTCGCGGATCGTTCCGAGCTGGATGAGGCTGACGCCGACGATGATCTTGGTGAGCCAGTCCGAGATCTCGGTCAGGTTCGTGTTCGCCTGGTAGCCACTCCTCGACGAGCTCGCCTCCTGGTCTCCCGCCGATTCGGCCGGCCGATCGAGAAGACGTGGCACACCGAACAGCAACCCGAAGAACGCCCCGACGGCGACGCCGCCACCGCCGACGACCAGGCCCGTCCCGAACGCGCCCCACCCCGGGCCGCCCGGCTGGAAGGCGAACACGCCGACCGCGAAGAACATGATCAGCCCGATGGAGATCGCCCCGGTGACGATCCTTTGCGAGTCGCGGGCGCCCGCGCGCTGCTTGCGCTCCTCCGGAGTCTCCTCCTGACGCGGCTTCGGCCTGGTGGCGCGCTCCAGGAGTCCCGATAATCGAGCCAAACCCACACCTCTCGTCGGCGAACTCGGTCGACACAGGAAGGCTAGAAGTGGCGCGTCATCGCGCCGTCTTGAGGTTGCACGAGACATGCGGAGCTTCGCCTACGACCCCGCGATCACCGAGCGTTTCCCGACCATCGTGGGTGGCGTGGTCCATGCCGTCAGGATCAAGAACGGGCCGTCTTCCGCCGACCTGGTCGAGGCGTTCCGCGCGGAGCAGGCCGCCGTCCTCGCTCGGATCGGCGCGACGCCGCTGTCGGAGCTGCCGACCCTCGCCGCCTGGCGGCGCGCCTTCCGAGCCTTCGGGGTCGACCCGACGGCCTACCGATCGGCGGCAGAGGCGCTCCTCCGGCGGCTGACCAAGCAGGGCTCGATCCCGTCGATCAACACGCCCGTCGATCTCGGCAACCTCGTCAGCATTCGTTACGGGTTGCCTGTCGCGGTGTTCGACCAGCAGGCGATGACCGGCGGCACGACGGTCCGCTTCGCGACCGGCGCGGAGACCTTCACCGACCTCGGCTCCGGCGAGCGCGAGTCACCCGAACCGGGCGAGGTGATCTTCGTCGACGAGGCCGGACTCGTCTGCGCCCGGCGCTGGTGCTGGCGCCAGTCGGCCGAAAGCGCCTCGGGCCCGACGACGACCGAGATCCTCGTGACCGTCGAGGGCCACCACGATGATGCAGCCAACGGCATCGCAGCGGCCGTCGCCGATCTCGAGGCGCTGCTGCGCGACTACGCCCACCCGGAGGCGATGACCTCCGGTTTTGTGAGCGCCGCGGCGCCCGCGTTCGTCGGCCTGTGACGCTGCCCGCCGCCGCCGGCTAGGTGGTGTCGCCCGGGCCAGGCGTGACGGGCAGTTCGGGCATCGGGCTCATCAGCTGGAAGTAGTTGTCGTCCGGGTCGGCGAACGTCGCGATCGACGCGTCGATCTGGCCTTCTTCGAAGCCGTACGGCTCTGCGACGACGATCGCGCCGGCGGCCTTGAAGCGCTCGAACTCGCCCTTGACGTCCGGCGTCTCGATGTTCCAGATGAGCCGGCCGGGATGGGCGTTCTTGCCGCTGACCTCGCTGTGCGGGCCGACCGTGACGAAGCCCGATCCGATCTGCCAGCCCGAATACCCACTGTCCTGGAACGTGGGCGCCCCGAGGAACTTCGAGTAGTAGTCGACGAGCCGCTGCGGGTCCGCCGATCCGATGAGGATGCTGTTGAAGTTCATGTCGGCTCCTTGTGGTGGGATCGAAAGATTACGCGCTCGGCGCGTCGAGGAACGCGAGAGTCGCCTCGGCGAACAGCGGGGACGCGGCGAGGTTGTAGTGGGTCAGGCCCGGCAGGATCGCGAGCGCGTGTCCGCCCTTCGGGCGGCCTTCGCCCATCCAACCGCCATCGCGCAGTCCGCCATCGAGCAGCTTGAACATCTCGACGTAGTGGCTCGGCGGCGCCATGTCGGCGTCGGCGGCGACGATGAGTGTCGGCACCTGGAGGCCGCGGACCTCCTCGGTGAAGTCGAAGTCCTTCGCCATGGACTGGCCGACCTTGTCGAGCAGCCGCGGGAAGTCCTGCGGGCGCGGGGCAACCCTCTGGTACAGCTCGTACATCGGCGTGTCCTTCATGAACTCGGCGGCGGCCGCGCTCACCTGGCCCTGCTGGGCCAGCATCTCCGCCGGGATCGCGTCGCGCCGGATGTGGGCCGCGGCCATGACGAGCTTGCCGACCTTGTCCGGGTGCCTCACGGCCGTGAAGAACGCGACCCCGCCGCCAAGCGAATAGCCGACGATGTCCGGCTTGTCGATCCCGAGGTGGTCGATGAGTGCCGCGATGTCGTCGGCCATGAGCCTGACGTCGAGCGGCCGATCGATGTCGGCCGTGCGGCCGTGGCCCTGGAGGTCGACGGCGATGACCTGGTGATTCGCGGCAAGCTTCTGGATCACCGGCCCGAACATCTCGCCGGAACCAAGCCCTCCGTGGAGCAGGATCAGCGGCCTGCCGCTGCCGTGAATCTCGTAGTACAGGTTGATCCCGTTCACGTCGGCGTAGTGGCCGGTGCCCTTCGCCTCGGTAGTCCAGGCTGCCGTGGTCATCGCGATCATTCCTCCCTCATGCGTTTGCTGCTGTCACCACTCCTCAGACCGGGAGTGGCCCGAAAACTCATCGTTCTTCGTCTCGGCGGTCGCGCGGCCGCGCAACCTTCCGTGACCTCCGCTACGGACCCGCTAGGGAGCGGCGGCGCTCTCCGCGAGCTCGATCGCGCGATCCACGGGGAACTCCGTCTCGTTCACGACGAGCGCGAGGCCGTCGCCGTCGAGCATCCAGACGAGCACGAGCTCGCCGTCCTCGGCCTGTCGAAAGAGGGTCGCAGGGGTCCCGTTCACCATGACCGATCGGACCTCCTCGCCGCCCGACACGGAGGCGGGCCCGCCGAACGCCTGGTAGAAATCGATCTTGCCCTTGCTGGTCGCCTCCGTCGGGGCGCCGCCTCGCGTCCAGGTCCGCTGCCATCGGCCGGTCGGGCTCTCCTCGACATCGCGCTCGACGACGAGCGTCCACCCGGCCGGGAGCTTCGCGAGGTCGACGATCCCATCAGGCCGACGCACGAAGTGGACGTAGCCCGCGACATCGTGGACCCGGGCGCCCAGGAACGGCGACGCCAACCCGATGGTGACCTGTCGCGAGTACCCGACGTCGCTGCACAACACCTGCGGCCCCGTCCACACCGGCGTGTCGTTGACGATCTTCGCCTCGAGCGTGCCGTCGATCTCCCGCGCCCAGCCGAAGTAGTGGTAGGTGCACGGATCGGTCGGGTTGTACTCCTTGCCGCCGACGAACGCGAGGTTCACCGAGGTGCCATCGTCGGAGATGGTCGCGTCGTCGAAACGGACTGCGTCGCCGGGTGGGGGAGTCAGTCCGTTGGCGAAATCCTCGGCCGTCGTGCCCGGCGCGATCGTCCGCCCGGGCGACGCCAGGCCAGGTGACGCCGCGCATCCCCCGAGGACAAGGATTGCGAGAAGCGATGCGGACAGGACAATGGGCCAGGGGCCGGCAATCCTCGTCATGACGTGTTGGTTGCCTCGCCGCGACCGATGAGTCTGGCCGGTCCGCCCGGTCCAATCAGGTGTCGACACCATACATGGGAGGGCCGTCATGGCAGGTTCGGAAGGTGCGTCGTGGCCGACGGGGATCAGCGCCATCACGCTGTTCGTCGAGGACCTGGAGGCTGCGAAGCAGTTCTACGGGAAGGCTTTCGGCCTGCCGGTGCACTACGAGGACGAGGCCTCGGCCGTGTACAACTTCGGGAACACGCTCATCAACCTGCTGAAGACCACGGAGGCCGTGGGGCTCATCGACCCCGCCGCGGTCGCCCCTCGCTCAGCCGGCTCCCGCCTCCAGTTCACCATCACCGTCGACGACGTGGACGCGATGTGCGCGGAGCTGGCCAGGCGGGGAGTGGAGCTGCTGAACGGCCCGATGGATCGCCCGTGGGGCATCCGAACCGCCAGCTTCGTCGATCCGGGCGGCCACATCTGGGAAATCGCGAAGTAGTCGCCGGCCTCGCGGCGGCCGACGCGTTCCGCCTGCGCCGACCTCAGCCGGCCGCTCCCAGTTCCACGACCGCTCCTGAGGCGCCGCTCTCGATCGGGTCGCCGTGGCCCACGAGGAGCGCCTCGAATGTCAGCCCGCCGAGCTTGACGACCGACGCCTTCGCCTGGGTCATGTCGGCGGTGAACTGAGCGTCCGGGAGCACGGGCTTGCCGCCGCTCGTGCCCATTGCGTCGCCCGCGACGAGGATCCCGCCGACCGGGTCGAAGACAGAGATATGGCCGGCCGTGTGGCCGGGCGACGCCACGATCCTCAGGCCGAAGACCTCGTCGCCGTCGCGCACGGCCGTCAGTGGCCGCGGCACGGCGATCGCGGGGATGTCCTCGCTGCCGGCGTAGGCCATCGCGCCCGGCGCGCGGTCCATGACATCGGCGGCGCTGCCGACATGGTCGTCGTGGTAGTGGGTCAGGATCAGGTGTCCGACGGCCGACCAATCGAGCCCGACGCCGCTGAGCGACGCCTCGATCTTGTCCGCGCTGCTGCTGAGGCCGGTGTCGACGATCGCCGCCTCGGTGCCCCGGACGAGGATGTAGGTCGAGACGAAGCCGAGATTGACGCGCTCCCAGGTGACGCCCGCACCGCCGCCCGATGGGGGAGCGCTGCCGGATGCTGACTCCGACGCGCCCGCGCCCGCTCCCGCCGACGCCACGGCGGCCGGCGAGCAGCCCGCGACGCCGAAGATGGCCAGCGCGAAGGCCCCGCGCCCGAGATCCGCCAGAAACGTCCGACGATCGAGCGGCAGCAAGGTGTTCACGGTCAAGGCCCTCCGGCGCAGTCGGTTCGCCTACAGCCTTGCATACGCGTCGGAGGGAAGCATCGGATGCCGGGAATCCTGGTCGCGCGCTCGGCCGAAACTCACCCATGCCCCCCGATGCCGTTGGCTGCATCACTCCGCGTGGCGTGTCTGGCCGGTTGATGCAACCAACAGCATCAAGGCAGGACGGGTGTGATTTCGGCCGGCCGAGGCGCGGCGCCCATCGCTGCCGCCCGGAGCTCGAAGACCGGTCGGCTGACGGCCGCCCGCTCGGGATCGGTCAGGATCTCCGGCGCGACGAATTTGAACAGGATCCGCCCGAAGACGCGGCCGAGCAGCGGGAAGGCCCGGATGTACGGCTGGAGCACGTCGCGGAAGAAGGCGGTGGCCTCGTCCCGGCTGAGTTCAGCGGCCAACACGTGCTCGGAACCGCCACGGACTCGGATGTCGGCCTCGCCGGCGGCGCGGAGATTCCGCACCCACTGCACCTCGCCGTACGCACCGATGATCCAGCGCCGGCCGCCGGCCTCGACGACGGCGACGGGTGCGCTCCTCGGCTGGCCGGACGTTCGGCCCCGCACGGTGAGGAGCGTGTTCGGGCCCATCGGCATGCCGGTCCGAAGGAGGCGGCGTGTGAGCGGGTTGGAGAATCGAACGATTGCGGGCGCCTCGGTCACGGCGGAACCTCCTTGGTCACGTTTGGCTGGGTTGCGTTCGTCAACCGACTGACGGAACGTGACCGAAGGACGTGACCGAAGGACGTGATCGATGAGCGACCGAGACTGGCTGGCGGAGCGCTTCGAGGCCCACCGACCCCACCTGCGGGCGGTGGCCTATCGGATGCTGGGCTCGCTGACCGAGGCCGACGATGCCGTCCAGGACGCCTGGCTCCGGCTCAGCCGATCCGACACGCGCGACGTCGACAACCTCGGCGGCTGGCTCACGACCGTCGTGGCCCGCCTCTGCCTCGACATGCTCCGCTCACGGAAGGCGCGCCGCGAGGATCCGATGGGCGTCCATCTCCCCGAGCCGATCGTCGCGAGCCCGGACGCGACCGACCCGGAACAGGAGGCGCTTCTCGCCGACTCGGTCGGGCTGGCGATGCTCGTCGTCCTCGAGAGGCTGACGCCGGCCGAACGGCTTGCGTTCGTCCTTCACGACACGTTCGGGCTGCCGTTCGACGAGATCGCCCCGATCGTCGGCCGGTCGCCGACGACCACCCGCCAGCTCGCCAGTCGGGCGCGCCGCCGCGTCCGAGGAGCCGCGACCGCGTCTGACGTTGACGTCGCGCGTCAACGCGAAGTGGTGGATGCGTTTCTTGCCGCGGCACGTGCCGGCGACTTCGAGGCGCTTCTCCGCGTCCTCGACCCGGACGTCGTCGTCCGCGCCGACGCCGGTGCCGCTCGGAGCGTGCTGGGTGGGACCGGCGAGGTCCGCGGCGCCGAGGCCGTGGCGAAGCAGGCGTTCGGCTTCCGACACCTCGTCGGCGGCGCGCGCCGGGCGCTCGTGAACGGTGCGGCGGGTCTCGTCGTGTTCACCGGCGAACGGCCGTTCGCTGTCATGGGCTTCACGATCCATGGCGGCCGGATCGTCGAGATGGACATCCTGGTCGATCCGGCGCGGCTGGCCGCGCTGGATCTCTCGGCCGTCGAACCCTAATCGTGCTGGTGGCCTGGGAGTCCGCGCATCGTGTCCATCACGTCGCGGAGGCTCTCGACCGGGCCGAAGTGGCCAAGCTTGTCCGGGTTGACGACCGAGCGGATCGTCGCAACGCGGCCGTCGACGACCTCGAACGACATCACCGAGAAGACCCCACCGTTCGGGCCCCGGAAGATGACGCCCGGCTGACCGTTGACCTCGTGGCGCTCGAACGTGGCGGCCATAGCTCGGACCTGGCTTCCGAGGCGGGCGAACAGTCGGGCGACCTTGTCGGCGCCGACGATGGGTTCGAACCACTGGGGAACCTTGCCGCCGCCGTCGCCGTGGACGACGACGTCCTCGGCGAGGAACTCGATCAGGCCGTCGACGTCGCCGCCCTCCGCGGCGGCGAAGAATCGGCTGAGGAGCTCGTCGCGCTCCTCCTCCGAGGCGTCGAACCGGGGCCGGTTCGCGGCGACGAACTTGCGCGCCCGGACCGCGTGCTGGCGGCACGTCGCCGCCGTCTTCCCCGACGATCCGGCCGACCTCCTCGAAGTCGTAGTCGAACACGTCGTGGAGCAGGAAGACCGCGCGCTCGACCGGGGTCAGCCGCTCGAGCAGGAGGAGGAACGACATCGACAGCGAGTCGACCTGCTCGGCGTGCTCGGCCGGGTCGGCGGCGCCCGCGTCGGTCACGAGCGGTTCCGGCAGCCACTCGCCGACATACGTCTCGCGCCGGACTCGGGCCGACTTGAGGTGGTCGATCGCGAGGCGCGTGACGACGGCCGACAGATAGGCCTTCGGCGACTCGACCGTCGTGCCGTCGGCGAGGGCCCGCTGGTAACGGACGAACGCCTCCTGGACGACGTCCTCCGCCTCGCTGACGCTCGACAGCATTCGGTACGCGATCGAGAAGAGCAGCGGCGCGGAGGTCGACATAGGCCTCAGCGACGTCGTCCCTGGCCTTGGCAGGCGTCACGCGGCGGTCGTCTCCTTCCGGCCGGCGGTCGTCTCGGTCGCGTCCGTCGCCCGCGGCGGCAACGGCACGGCCGAGTCGAGCCCGTGTCGGAAGCCGTCGCGCCAGCTCGGCCAGATCGGCTGCCAGCCCAGCTCCCGCTTCGCCTTCGCGTTCGACGAGCCGCGGCCTTCGGTCATCATCGTCACCGCGACATCGCCGGCGAGCAGGCGGCCGAGCCAGGCGGGGATCCGCAGCGGCTTCGGCGCACCGAGCGCCTCGGCGATCGCCGGGATGAACTCGCCCGACGGCGCCGGATCGTCGTCGACGATGTTGTAGATGCCCCGTCGACCCCGCTCGAGGGCCGCGACCGTGCCGCCGGCCGCGTCATCGACGTGGGTCGACGACACGATCCCCGCGCCGTTGCCGATCACCGGGAACATCCGCTTGCGGAGGATCTCGCCGAGCGTCTCCGACGAGCCGGGCCCGTAGAGGCCGCCGTAGCGGACGACGATTCCCTCGAGCGGCGCGTCGAGGACGGCACGCTCCAGAAACCTGATCGCGGCGAGCGTCTCGGTCTGCTCCTTGACCGGGTTCGGATCGAGCGGGTCATCCTCCGTCTTGATCCACGAGCCCTCGCGGCTGTTGCTCCAGCCGGTGAAGCTCTGGGCGACGAACCGCTTGACGCCGCTCGCCCTGGCCGCCGCGAGGAGGTGCTCGGTGCCCTCCGTCCGGAGCCGGTTCGTCAGGGCGAACCAGCGATCGAAATGCCGGAAGTCGGGCGTGCCGGAGAGGGCCGTCATCTCGTGGATGATCGCATCCGGTTCCGCTCTGGCCACCGCCTCGCCGATCCCGACGGCATCGAGGCCGTCGACAACGACGGGTTCCGCGCCCATCGCTCGGACGGCGTCCTTCGACCGCTCGCTCGTCGTCGTCCCGGTAACCTCGTGGCCGCGGGCCACCAGCATCGGCACGAGCCGACGACCGACGGCGCCGTTCGCGCCTGCAACAAAGACCCGCATGGTTGGGCCTCCTTTCTCGTCTCTGCACCCAAGACGAGATGGAGGAGCCTGGTGTGAAAGGGGAGGCGGCCGGGCGTTGATCGATGGGTCGCTCGCGTACAGTGTCTACGACAGCAGGAGGCAGACCCGGTGCTCCGCGGAAAAGGCATCACACTGCGACCGGTTCGCGAGGCGGACGTCGACGCGATGTATGCAGCCCACTTCGACATCGGCAACCGCGGCGCGTTCTTCCCGCTCGGCGTCATGTCGGAGTCCGCCTTCAAGCAGCAATTCGCCGAACACGGGTTCTGGCAGAAGGAGGAGGGGACGCTTCTCATCACGGCCGCCGACGCGCCACTCGCCGGCCACATCGAGTTCTACAAGCCGGTCAACTATTGGGACGCGCTCGAGCTCTCGTACCAGCTCTACGACCAGCAATTCGCCGGTCGCGGCTGGGTTACCGAGGCCGTCCAACTGACGACCGACTACCTCTTCTCAGCGAAGAAACAGAATCGGATCCAGCTCGTCATCGTTCCCGAGAACGCCGCTTCGCGGCGAATTGCCGAGAAGTGCGGCTTCCAGCTCGAAGGCACGGCGCGCGGCGCGTTCTTCAACGGCGGGCGCAGCCAAGACGTGCTGGTCTACTCGCTGCTTCGCGACGACCCGCGGCCATGGCAGAGCTGACCGCTGTTCACCTGAGTAAGGATCTTGATCTGTCAGCTGCACCCGCTCGTTGAGCCGCAGTTCAGGCACTTGTAGCAGCTGCCGTTGCGGACCATGATCGAGCCGCATTCGGCGCAACTGGGGGCGTCTTCCTGGATCTTGAAGGCCACGTTCGTCGTGCCGAGCGACAGCGTGATCGTGGAGCCATTGGTCTTGCCGTTGCCGGCCTTGGCGTGGCCGTTCGTGGCCACGACGGCCAGCTCGTCGCCGGCTTTCGCCGGCGCCTCGACCGCCAATGACGCCTTCGGCTCTTCCGTCTTTTCCGGAGCGGAGGCAGGGGCCCCGCCGACCGTCGGCTGACCGGCCCCCGCAGCGCCATCAGGCAAAGAGCCGTCGGCCGTCTTGCCGTAGCCCGAGGGGGCCGCGTCAGCCGACGAGGCGGCGGAGGCCGGCGCGGCGGCTGGATTGCTGGTCAGCGAGGTGCCGGAGAGAGGGACCTCCGACACCATCGCTGACCGATCGATTAGGCCAAGCGCTGCCTTGTCCTCCGGCCCGAGGAACCTCGAGCCGAGCCATCGGAAGATGTAGTCGATGATCGACTTGGCGATCGGGATCTCCTGGTTGCCCGTGAACCCCGACGGCTCGAATCGGACGTGGGCGAACTTGTTGACGAGGTCGCGCAGCGGCACGCCGTACTGGAGCGCCACGGAAACAGTCGTGGCGAAGGTGTCCATCAACCCCGAGACCGTGGACCCCTCCTTCGCCATCTTCAGGAAGATCTCGCCCGGCTGGCCATCGGGATAGAGGCCGACCGTGATGTAGCCCTCGTGCCCGGCGATATCGAACTTGTGGGTGACGGCCTGGCGCTCCGACGGGAGGCGCTGGCGATGCGGCTTGCCGGCCTCTGCCTGGGCCTTGGCCAGGTCCTTGCGGAGCGTCGCGAGCTCCGCCGAGTCGACGGAAGCATCGGCGGCGTCGCCGTCCTTCTTCTTGCCGGTGCTGAGCGGCTGCGAGCGCTTGCTGTTGTCGCGGTAGACCGCGATCGCCTTCAGGCCGAGCTTCCAGCCCTCGAGGTAGACCTTCTCGATCTCTTCCTCTGTGGCGGCCTCCGGCATGTTGACGGTCTTGCTGATCGCGCCGCTGATGAACGGCTGGATCGCGCCCATCATCCGGACGTGGCCCATGTAGTGGATCGAGCGCTCGCCGTTCGCCGGCTTGAACGCGCAGTCGAAGACCGTCAGGTGCTGTGGCTTGAGGTGCGGCGCGCCCTCGATCGTCTCGTGGTCGTTGATGTAGTCGAGGATCTCCGACACCTGCTCGGCGCCGTAGCCGAGGCGGCGCAGAGCCGACGGGACCGTCTGGTTGACGATCTTGAGGAAGCCTTCGCCGACGAGCTTCTTGTACTTGATGAGGGCGATGTCCGGCTCGACGCCGGTCGTGTCGCAATCCATCATGAATGCGATCGTTCCGGTGGGGGCGAGGACGGTGACCTGGGCGTTCCGGTAGCCGTACTGCTCGCCGAGCTCAAGCGCCTCGTCGAAGACGGCGCGGGCGGCAGTGATCATGTCGGCCGGGACGGCCTGGTCCGCGGGGATCTTGTACGCCGCGTCGCGGTGCTTGTTGATGACCCGCAGGAACGGGGCGCGGTTCTCGTCGTACATCAGGAACGGGCCGCCGTGGTCGCGGGCGACGATGCTCGACTGCTTGTAGGCCTCGCCGTGCATGATCGCGGTCAGCGCAGCGGCGTAGTTCCGGCCCTCGTCGCTGTCGTAGGCGAGGCCGCGTGACATCAGCAGCGCGCCGAGGTTCGCGTAGCCGAGCCCGAGCGGGCGAAACTTGTGGCTGTTCTCCTCGATCCGCGGCGTCGGGTACGACGCGTTGTCGACGAGGATCTCCTGGGCCGTGATCGTCAGCTTCGCCGCGTAGCGATAGCTCTCGACGTCGAACTCGCCGTCCGCCCCGACGAACTTCATGAGGTTGAGACTCGCGAGGTTGCAGGCGGTGTCGTTGAGGAACATGTACTCGCTGCACGGGTTGGACGCGTGGATCCGGTCCGTGTTCGCCGACGTGTGCCAGTCGTTGATCGTCGTGTCGTACTGGATCCCGGGGTCGCCGCAGACGTGGGCCGCCTCCGCCATCTTGCGGAAGATGTCCTTGGCCTTGTACGTGCCGGCGAGGGCGCCATCGGTGACGTTGTGGGTCTGCCAGTCGCCATCGGCGACGACCGCGTTCATGAACTCATCGGTCACGCGGACGCTGTGGTTGGCGTTCTGGAAATAGACCGATCCGTAGGCCTCGCCGGTGAACGAGGGGTCGTAGCCGGCCTCGATCAGGGCCCAGGCCTTCTTCTCCTCGTTGAGCTTGGAATCGATGAAGTCGATGATGTCCGGGTGGCCGGCGTTCAGGATGACCATCTTGGCCGCGCGCCGAGTCTTGCCGCCCGACTTGACGACGCCGGCGAAGGCGTCGTAGCCCTTCATGAAACTCACCGGGCCCGATGCCGTGCCGCCGCCGGTCATCTTTTCCTTGCTCGAGCGGATCGTGCTCAGGTTGCTGCCCGCGCCCGACCCGAACTTGAACAGCATCGCCTCTGTCTTGGCGAGATCCATGATGCTGCTCATCGTGTCCTGGACCGAGTTGATGAAGCAGGCGCTGCACTGCGGCTTCTTCTCGATCCCGACGTTGAACCAGACGGGCGAGTTGAACGCCATCTTCTGGTGGACGAGGAGGTGGGTCAGCTCCGCGCTGAACGTCTTGAGGTCTTCATCCGTCGCGAAGTAGTGCTGGGTCTCCGCCCAGGCCGTGATGCTGTTGACGACCCTGTCGATGAGCTGGCGGACGCTCGTCTCGCGCTCCGGCGTCCCGACGTGGCCGCGGAAGTACTTGCTGACGACGACGTTCGTCGCGAGCTGGCTCCAGAACTCCGGGACCTCGACGTCCTTCTGCTCGAAGACGAGCTTGCCCGACTCGTTGCCGATCGCCGCGGTCCGCGTCTCCCAGGTGATCTCGTCGTAGGGGTGCGTCCCGGGGGTCGTCCAGCGGCGCTCGAAGGTGAGGCCGCGCGCGGGGTTGCCGTGGCCGTCCGAGCCGTCGAAGCTGGCAGCCCATGGACCCGACAGCGTCCGGGTGGCGTTGCTCTTGCCGTGCCCACGTCCGGTTGCGACTGGATCCATCACGGCGATCGCCTCGCTGCTCTTTCGGGCCATTGCTGCTGACTCCTCACCCCTCCACGGGGTCGATTGGGCGTTCGCCGCGGTAGCTGCGACGTCCTGACGAGGTCCGGGCGATTCTGCGTGTCCCAGGGTCTGCGAACCGGCGGTCTTGGGGCCCGGTGGGCATCCCGGGAAGGGCTGCGCCGATCGCTCGGAGCGATCCGTCAACGATACGCTGTCGGGCGGCGGGAGTCAAGGCTAAAACACAAGATGTAGTGGTTGCTCGTGCCGGCTGACCGCAAGATGTTGCGGTTTAGGTGTTGGCGCGCGTGTGGACGACCGGGCCCCGTGCGTGGATGAGTCGGGGCCTGGTGTGGACCGACGCGGGCGGTCCTGTGGAGATCTCGGGCGGCGGTGTGGACGGGGAGTGGATGGATCGGAAGTATAGAACGTCCGGTCTATATGTCCCAGACTGGGTGAGCCGCAGCTAACCGGTTGCGGACAGACTCGGCGGATGGATGACCAGCGGGTCGGAAGCGCGCTGCGGGAGATCAGGATCCGGCGCGGGCTCCGGCAGGCCGATCTCGCGCGGGCGGCAGGCGTCTCTGCGCCGACGATCTCACGGCTCGAGCGTGGCCACGTTGCCACGTTCACGGTCGAGACGATCCGCGCGGTCGCGAAGGCGCTCGATGTTCGGATGGATCTGTCGCCGCGGTGGCGCGGCGGCGATCTCGACCGCTTGCTGAATGCGCGCCACTCCGCGTTGCACGAGCGCGTCGCGAGGTACTTCCGCGAGCTCCCGGAGTGGGTCGCGGAGCCCGAGGTGTCGTTTGCGATCTACAGGGAGAGCGGCGTCATCGACATCCTCGCCTGGCACCCCGGCCGGCGGATGCTCCTCGTGATCGAGCTCAAGACGGATATCGCCGACGTCAACGAGCTCGTTGGCACGGTCGACAAGAAGAGCCGCCTCGCAATCCAGGTCGCAGCCGGTCGAGGATGGGACGTGAAGGGAGCAAGCGTCTCGATCTGGCTGATCGTCGCCGACGGGCACACGAACCGTCGTCGGGTCCAGGCGCACGGTTCGATGCTGCGGGCGGTGTTCCCGTCGGACGGCCGATCGATGGCGGGCTGGCTCCGGAATCCGGCCACGCCGATCCGGGCGCTCTCTTTCTGGCCAAACGTGCGTGGCCGGAACGCTAGCGGCGGTGCGACGCCGATTCGTCGGGTCTCGGGCAGGTCCCGCCGGCTGAGCTGAGCGTGGATCGAAGCCGGGGAGCTGAACGACGGAGCGGTGACGGGGGCTCGATCGCCGCTTACGTTCCGTGGACGCAAGTCTGGCCAAGTGAGGGGAGGCGGAGCCGCCGCGCGACCCCGGTGCGCCGCGGCGCGGTGCGACCCCGGTGCGCCGCGGCGCGGTGCTCTCTGGCACCGAATTTGACGACCGCAGACCGCACCAGACCGTTGCGCACCGAGCAGGCGCTGGTAGCATCCGGCCGATGCGCCGGTTCGTTCGCCGCGCGGCGGTGGCCCTCGGTTTCCTCTTCGTGCTCTCCAGCACGCTCCCGTTCGCCGCGGCCGCGAGCCCCTCGACGACTGCCCCCAGCGCCGGCGCGGCCACGGGTCCCGCCATCGCCCCGGCGATCGGCCCCAACCGGCCCGGCCCGAGGGTCGTCAGCAAGAAGCCCTGCCCCGAGAGCCGCTTCACCTGCATCACGCTCCGCGTCCCGCGCGATCACTTCAGCTCCGCCTCGAACGCCACGTTCGACGTGACGTTCGCGCTGCAGAAGGCGACCGGCCACCGCAAGGGCGTGTTCGTCACCGCGACCGGCGGACCCGGGACGAGCGGCCTCGCCGCCGCGGACAGCTACACGGACCTGTTCGACCCCGGCATCACGAAGAACTACGACATCGTCTTCTTCGACCAGCGCGGCATCGGCATGTCGGAGCCGCTCCAGTGCCCGGACGCGACCCTCGCCTTCTACTCGTCCGACGCGATCCCGACGATCTCGCACGCCCAGGCACTCGCCTACGCGGCGGCGTCCAAGACCTACGCCCACGACTGCATCGAGGAGACCGGGGTCGATCCGAGCGCGCTGCCGTACTACTCGACCCGCCAGTCGGTCGAGGACCTGGAGGCCTTCCGCGTCTACCTGAAGGCCGACAAGATCGACCTGTACGGCGAGAGCTACGGCACCCAGTACGCCCAGACCTACGCCGCCGCCCATCCGAACCGGGTTCGGTCGCTGTACATCGACGGTCCGGTCGATCTCACGCTCGACGGGCTCCAGTACTACTCGGAGGACGTACGGGCATTCGACGACGTCCTCTCGAAGTCGCTCGATCGGTGCACGAACAAGAAGATCTGCCGTAGCGACATCGTCGGTGGCGACGCGCTCAAGACGTACGACAAGGTTGCCACCATGCTCCGGAGCGGCCCGCGGACGTTCTCGTTCGTCAAGGCCAACGGCAAGGTCGAGACGCGGAGCTTCGGGCTCGGCGATCTCGAGACGGCGGCCGCCGGCCAGGTCTACGGGACGTACGACCGGATGCTCCTCCAGCGGGCGATCGCCCAGGCCTCGCGAGGCGAGTTCCTGCCGCTGGCGCGGCTGACGTACATCAACCTGGGCCAGGACCCGGAGACGCTCGACGCGATCCTCGATCCGACCTATTCGGACGCGATGTACTACGCGGTCGAATGCATGGACTACGCGTACGGGTCGGGCTCGGCGGCGAGCCGTGCCGCGGCGTATCTCGCGGCCGGCGAGGCAGACAACGTCGACGACGTCCGGCTCGGCAGCATCTTCTACGGAGACCTGCCGTGCGCCTACTGGCCGGTCCACCCGGCGACGCAGGATCGGCCCGACTACCTGACCGATACGCCGTTCCCGATCTTCGTCCTCGCCTCGAACTGGGATCCGGCGACGCCGTTTCCCGGAGCGCTCCGGATCTTCCACCAGGCGGATGACGCCTACCTCATCGTCCAGCCGGGCGGTCCCCACGTGATCTTCGGCCGCGGCAATGCCTGCCCGGACGACCTCATCACGGCCTGGCTTGTCGATGGGGAGCGGCCCGACCACCGGCGGACGGACTGCGACTTCGCCGGCACCGATCCCTACGTCCCGATCCCGGCCGCCAGGATCAATGGCTACAAGACCGGCCTCGCGGCGATGTCGGCGACCGATGACGAGATCAACAACTCACCCGACTACTGGAACTGGGACGGCGTCGATCCCCTCCGGGTCGGATGCCTCGAGGGCGGCTGGATCCGCTGGACGGCCACCGACGACGGCTCGCGCCTGCGGCTCACCGACTGCGCGTTCACGGCCGCCTTCCCGCTGACCGGCCGCGGCGAGATCAACGACACGGACGGCACGTTCTCGCTCGACGTCACGTCGCCGGGCGGGACCAAGCTGTCGTACGTCCGCGACGCCGACGGCAACCGATCGGTGACCGGGACGTTCAGGGGCTCGAAGGTCGCGGTTCCGGCGCACTAGGGGGGCCCGCCCAGCCGCCCCGCGCCGCCGCCGCGCCGCCCCGCCGCCCCGCGCGCCCAGACCCGCCAGATTCAATCGCCTGCACCGCTGATGCCGTTGGTTGCATCAGCCGGCTCGCGGGGGCGGTCGCGAGCACCGGCTCCGGCGAACACAGGCCCTCGCGGGGGCCGTCGCGAACACGGGCCGCCGCGAAATATGCAGCCAACGGCATCGCCAAGGGGGGCGATGAATTGACGCGGGGCGGTGGATTGACGCGGGGCGCTGGATTGCCGCGGGGCGCTGGATTGTCGCGGGGCGCTGGATTGCCGCGGGGGCGATGAGCCGCGCGCCGCGCCTACAGGCCGCTGTACGAGTGGAGGCCGTTGAACCAGAGCGATCCGGAATAGGTCACGATCACCATCCCGAACGCGACCACGAGCAGCAGCGCCGCCGGCCGGCCTGACCACGCTCGCTGGTTGCGGGCGTGGAGGTAGACGGCGTAGATCAGCCACGTCACGAGCGCAGCGGTCTCCTTCGGGTCCCAGCCCCAGTAGCGCGACCAGGCGATCGAGGCCCACCACGAGCCCGAGGATGATCATCGTCGCGAAGATCGGGAAGCCGAAGATGACCGATCGGTAGGCGACCTCGTCGAGGACCTTGTGCGACGGCAGCCATCGGAAGCGGTCGTCGCGGCCCTGGACGAGATAGGCGACCCCCGCCCCGAAGCTGGTCGCGAAGGTCCCGTACGAGATCACCGCCATCCCGACGTGGATCGTCAGCAGCGGCGCGTTCTGGAGGGCCGGCACCAGGTCGTTGATGCCCGACGGAAGGCTCGACGCGTACAGGAGCATCGCGAGCGAGATGCCGACCGGGATGAAGCCGATCGAGCGGATCGGGTAGCGGCGCTGCAGGACGAGATAGCCGCCGACGATCGAGGTCCCGAAGGCGACCGTGAACTCGAACATGTTGCCCCACGGCCCGCGCCCGACGACGATCGCCGCGCAGGATCAGCGACGCGAGAAGCACGCCGAAGCCGATCGCGGTGAGGCCGACGGCCGCGCGACCGAGCGGGGTGGGGGAGCCGGCGAGATCGGGTCCCGCGACGGCGGCCGACGTGCGGCTCTCCGCGAAGGCGCCGGTGACGACGCCGGCCCAGGCCGGCTGGCGGTTCGGGGACGAGGGCGGGAGCGATCGGCGGCCGTTCGCCAGCATGACCGCGTGCCCGATGTGGGCGGCGAACCCGAGGGCGATCGCGATCGTCCCGATCGGGAAGAGGAGCTGTGAGATCTGTGCCATCGGTCGCGGTCCCCGCAGTCAGGCGACAGCCGCACCGCCCGGAGGCGGCCGGTCGGTGGCGATGATGAGGGCGCGCGGCTCCATGCTCAGGATCAGGCCGCAGTTGCCGCATGCCGCGATACTCGCCTCGCGGACGAGGTCGCATTTCGGGCAGCGCAGGGAGAGCGGTGTCTTGTCGCGCTCGCAGCGGATCGTCCCGAAAGCGAAGACGAGGCCGTCGTTCGGGCAGTAGGGCTCGCCGGCCGGAAAGATCGGCTCGCCGAGGTGGTTGAGCGGCGCGGCGCGGGCGCCCTCCTCGTAGCTGACCGTCGTTCGCGGCTTCGTGACGCCGTAGCCGAGCCAGGCCATCAGGATCAGCGACAGGAGTCGGCCCGACGATTCCGATCAGCAGGAAAACCGGCAGCAGGGCGATGATGCCGGGCCAGTCGGGGATGATCAGCGTCGAGAGGAATCCGAGGAAATCGGTCCAGAACTTCCCGATCTGGTCGATGATCGTCACGGCTGCATTCTAGCCACGGTTCGCGTCAGGGGGTCGCGCCGCGTGGACGGCGCTTGGGGTTGCCGCGCTTCGTCGTCGCGCCGCGACCGGGGCTCCATCTCGGTTCCCGGTCCTCGTCCGTCTCCTCGCCCGGCTGCTGCTGGGCGATCCGCGGCGGCGTCGGCGGGCGGCGGTTGCCGGCGCTGGGGCTCGACAGCCTCGGGCGCTCGAGCCGGCCGATGAGCCAGGCCGATCCGACCGTCCGCGCGCCGCGCCGGCGGAGGGCGAACCGGAGGTCGCGGTCGTCGGTGACGACGAGTATCGCGTCGGTGGTCGTGGACGACTCCGAGGCCATCGCCGCGTCCTCGACCAGCGTCACGAGGATCGTGTCGGCCGTGTAGCGGCCGCTGTACTGGACGGTCAGGCCGCCCGCGATCCGCTCGCCCCGGATCCCGCGCTCCGGCGCGCCATCGAAGACGAGCGTGATCGTCGTCGTCGGCGGGATCATGCCGCGCAACCGGCCGATCAGCGCAGCCGGCGGCTGGCGGTCCGGGCCCCGGGACATCGCATGGAGCAGGTTCGTGCCGTCGACGAGCAGCCGGGTGACGCCGATGAGCGGATCGCGGCGGGAGACGGGTCGGGTCACGGAGCCATCGTACGGCTACGATGGCGCTCCCGATGGCAACCAACCCGACCGGCCTTCTCCTGCTCGTCGATCTCGACGGAGTCGTCTATCGCGGCGCGGACCCCGTGCCCGGAGTGGCGGCGGTGCTCGCGGCGCGGGCGGCGCTCGGCGACGACGTCGTCTACGTGACGAACAACTCAATGTGGTACCGCGCGGACTACGTGACGCGGTTGGCGGCGATGGGCGCGCCGGTCACCGCCGATCGTGTCGTCTCGTCGTCGCGGGCGACGGCGCTCTACCTCGTCGACCACGAGCCGAGCGTCAGGCGCGTCCTCGCCATCGGTGCGGGCGGCCTCGATCGCGAGCTGCGGGACGCCGGTTTCGAGGTCGTGACCGCTGCTCACGCCGCGACGCTCGTCAGCCGCGACGGCATCGACTCGTGGACGGCGGCGGGCGCCCCGGACGCGGTGATCGTCGGGCTCGACCCGCAGCTCACCTACATGCGGATCGCGGTCGCCGCCGACTGCATCCGCGCCGGTGCCCGCTTCATCGCGACGAACCGCGATCCCGTCTACCCGACAGAGCGCGGCCTCCGACCCGGGGCCGGCAGCGTCGTCGCCGCGATCGAGGCGACGACGGGCGTCACGCCGGTCGCGATCGGCAAGCCGGAGCCGTATCTGCTCGAAGAAGCGGCGCGGGCCGTCGGGCGCGAGGCACGCGAGGCGGTGATGATCGGGGACGGTCTCGGCACCGACATCGCGGCGGCTCGTGCGGTGGGTGCCCGAAGCGTCCTGATGATGACCGGGGTCTCGACGGCAGCCGATCTCGACGCCCTGCCGGCCGACCGGCGCCCGACCGAAGTCGCGTCGAACGCCGACGAGCTCGCGGCCGCGCTGGAGCGCCTCGCTCGCGCCTGAGCCCTAGCCGCGGCGGGCGACGACCGAGTACGACAGCGGGATGCGGCCGCGCTCCTCCGGCAGGACGTCGCCGTGGCCGCCCCACCAGTCGGTCGAGTGCTCGCCGACCCGCTCGATGCGGAGGCCGGCCCCGGCGAGCGCCGTCAGCACCTCGCCGAGCGTCCACGATCGGGCGAACTTCCATGCCTGGTCGGGCTCGGGGATAGACAGGCGGTCGATGTACTCGGGCGCCCAGCCCTTCGACGCCTCCGGCCCGGCGAAGTAGTCGTAGTCGGTCGCGATCCAGTGGCCGTCCTCGTCGGCGTCGAACAGCCACTCGATCGGGTGACCCTCGAACAGGACGAGGCGGCCGGCGGGTGCGAGCAGCCGATGCAGGACGGCGGCCCAGGCGTCGAGGTCCTGCAGCCAGACGAGCGATCCGCGGCCCGTGTAGAGGAGATCGGCCGTGCCGTCGAGCTCGTGCGGGGTGTCGAGGACATCTCCCTCGATCCAGCGAGCCGGCGCCCCGACAGCCTCCGACAGCTGCCGGGCAAGAGCCAGCATCCGAGGGCTGAAATCGACCCCGACGACCTCGTCGGCGCCGAGATTCCAGATCGACAGCGTGTCCCGGCCACCGGCGCACTGGAGGTGGATCGCCCTGTGGCAGCGGCCGTGGAGGTCGCCGATCGCCTGGAGTTCCGGCGGCAGGAGGTTCGTCCCGCCGCCGCGGATCAGCTCGATCGCCTCCGGCAGCCAGCGCTCGTAGCGCTCCGCTGCCTCGTCCCAGGCCGCCCGGTTCGAGGCGTGCATCGCCGCGACGTCGGCGCGCTCGGCGTCGGTCGCCGGCCGGACGAGGGCGGTGTCGTCGGGCCGGCTGGGTTCCATGTGCCGGAGTCTAGGGTGCGTCGACGATCTGTATTGCTCAGCGTGAGGTCGATGGAATCGTCGTCGCGCTTCCGGCGAGGGTCGGCGGTCGTTTGCGCCGCTCCGTGGCTCGGGGCGCCGTTTGGCGCCCCGCTGGAGTCGGAGGGCCGGTCCCTCCTCGTCACGCAGGTCGTTCCGCTTACCTGGAACGATCCCGGGGTAGAGCTGCCCGGGTAGATAGTTCCGACCAAACGGAACGATCCGAGCGGTTGGTCGAGAGTCTCGGGTGGATCCTGGCGCACGTCTGGGCGGCGCCAGATGGACGTGCGACCCGCCCAACGTCGATGAGCGGCGCTCGGACGCTCGACGCGAATCCGGCGCCATCGCACGATGCACTCCAGATTGGGGAGGGGGCGTCGAACCGGGGCGGGCCCGCGAACCGGGGCGGGCCCCTGAACCGCGGCGGGCGACCCTGAACCGCGGCGGGCGGCCCTGAACCGCGGCGGGCGGCCCTGAACCGCGGCGCGGCCCTGAACCGCGGCGCGGCCCTGAACCGCGGCGCGGCCCCCGAACCGGGGCGGGCCCGCGAACCGGGGCGGGGCCCGAGATAGGCGCCGCGCCTAACCGGCGCCCGGGCCGGCGAGCTCCGCCACTCCCGCGGCCCAGCCATCGAACTCCTCGCGGAGCGGCGCGAGGTCCGACGGCGAGGCGAACGCCACGTCGAGACCGCGTCGATCGATCGCCCAGAGCTCCGCCATCGTCAGCCCGATCCGCTCCACGGCCCGGACGTACTCGTCGGTCAGCGTGATGTTGGAGACGGTCGCGTCGTCGGTCGACAGCGTGACCGGCACACCGGCCCGATGGAGCCGCGCCAGGGGATGCTCCTCGAGCGAGGGGACGATCCCGGCCTGCACGTTCGAGGTCGGGCAGAGGTCGAGCGACACCCCCCGGGCGATCAACTCGCGGCAGAGCCCCGCGTCCTCGATCGCACCCGGGCCGTGGGCGATCCGTTCCGGGTCCAGCTCGAGGGCCCGGCGAACCTGTGCGGCGCCGCCCCACTCGCCGCCGTGGAGCGTGATCCGCAACCCCCCTGCGCGCGCCGCCGCGAACGCCGCCGCGTGGATGAGCGGATCCGGGTACGCCTCCTCCGGCCCCGCGAGGTCCCAGCCGGTGAGGCCCTGGTCGACGAACCGTGCCGCGGTCTCGGCGAGCATGAGATTGGCGGCGGGCTCATGCGAGCGAAGGGCCGTCGCGATCAGGCGGACCTTAGTGCCGGTCCGTGCGGCGGCGTCGCGCGCCCCGCGACAGACGGCCTCGATCCCGTCCTCGAGCGACGTCCCACGCAGGACATGGAGCAGCGGCCCCCAGCGGATCTCGACGTAGCGGACGTATTCGGCGGCCTTCGCCTCGACGAGCTCGCGGGCGATCCGTTCCAGGGCGTCGGCGTCCTGCATCAGCGCGATCGGCAGGTCGAAGGCACGCAGCAACTCGGCCTGGTCGCGGCAGCGTTCCGGGGCGACGAGAGCCGCGCGCATCCCGTCCGTGGTCATCGGCGCCCCGACGTCCCGGGTTCGAGCGATGTCGATGGCCGTATCGACCCGGATCGAGCCATCGAGGTGGAGATGCAGCTCGGACTTGGGCATCATTCCGATGAGGCGACGCTCGCCGGCGGACAGCGTGCGGGCGGGCGCACCCACCACGGCGCCGGTCGCGGACTCTTCGGTCTTGGCCATGGGCCGATGCTACGATGCCGGGCCATGAATGGGCAGGGCCGGCGCGTTGTGTTCACCGTCGCCTGGCTCGTCATCGCCGCGCTGCTATCGCTGGGTGCCGCCGGCATCGTCGGTGCGATGGCCCACCTGCCGGGGACGGCGTCCCGCGCGGAGCTCACCTACCCGGGCGACAAGGCGATCGAGCCCGGCCTCGCGGCCGCCGAGACGAGCCTGTCCGGCCTCGCCGGCGAGGTCCGCCAGCTGAGCGAGCTGGCTCGCGGTGCGCTCTCGGCGCTCGTTGCCCGCGACATCGACACGCTCACCGCATCAGTCGCCAAGGGCGGTGACCTGACGGTCACGATCGACACCCACGCAGACCGGCTTCGGGCGGAGCTCGGGGCCCTGCCCGGCATCGGCGCCGGGGAGGAGCTCGTGCTCTCGAGCGAGTCACGCGAACGCCAGGCACGGGCGCTGAGCGCGCTCGACGCGACGAACGGCCTGGCGGTCGCCTGGTCGCGCCTCGCGAGCGGGTCCGTCGCAGCGACGCGGATGACGGTCCTGTTGGAGGACCACGACACCTCGACCGCGGCGGCCGCCGCTCTCGGCCAGCAGGGGAAGTACACCGAAGCCCTGGACGGCCTGACCAAGTCGGACACCATGATCGCCGACGCCCGTGCCCTCCGCGACGAGCTGGGCGCCGGCGGCGTCGACGTCTCGACGCTCACCCAGTGGCTCGATCTCAACGCGCAATACGACGCGGCGCTCCGTCGCCTCTACATCGCGGTCGTGGCCTCGAAGGGGACCCCGACCCCCGAGGTCCGCGCCGCCTTCGACGCGGAAGGCGCTGCCCGCGCCAAGCTCCCGACCGATACCCGGGCCCTTGTCGTCATCCTGGCCGAGATCGGCCGGGGCGGGCTCAACCAGGCGGTCATCGGGATCGAGGAAGCGCGCGGCAAGCTGGACGCGATCGTCGGGCTGCTCGCCCCCTGACCGCCTCGCGACGACCCGGTCGCGACGTACACTGGGGCCAACGATCCAACGGCGCCCGTGCGGCGTCCCGCATCCCGCGAAAGGTTGTTCCCAGTGCAGCTGCGTGTCGTCACCGATCAGCCGTGGGCCGTCAAGGCCGACGTCCTCGCGGTCCCGATTGTCGGCGAGCCGGCCTTCGATGGGCCATTGGGCGAGCTCGACAAGCGGACGGGCGGCGAACTGCACGCCCTTGCCGAATTCGGCGAGTTGCGCGGCAAGCGCTACTCGACGTCGGTCGCCGCCTCGGGCGAGGTGGCGGCGGGACGCGTCCTGACGATGAGCGCGGGTGAAGCCGACGCACTCGACCGCGAGACGGTCGTCCACATCGGCGCCGCCGTCCAGCATCGGCTCGACGGCCGCCACGCGAGCACGCTCGCCATCTGGCTGAGCCCCCTGGCGGCACTCCTCGACGGCGGCGTCGACGCGGTCGCGGAGCTGATCGCCCGTGGCGTCGTCGAGGGCAGCTTCGACCCGAAGTCCCTCTATCGCAACGACACCGAATCGGCGTCGCCCGCCCTCGATGAGCTGATCCTCGTCGCCCCCGGCGCCGACGTCGCGTCGGTATCCCGGGCCGCGGAGCGCGGGATCATCATGGGCGAAGGCGCGAACCACGCGAAGTCCCTCTCGAACCGCGCCGCCAACGACATCACGCCGGAGGTGCTCGCGGACGAAGCCCGCGCCGTCGCCGACAAGTACGGCCTGTGGATCGACGTGATCGAGCCCGACCGGGCCCGCGAGTACGGGATGGGGATGTTCCTCGCCGTCGGCCAGGGGAGCGATAACCCGCCGCAGATGATCGTCATGCGCTCCGGCGACAAGGGTGAGCGCGACGCGCTCGATCGGCACCTCGCGATCGTCGGCAAGGGCGTCTGCTTCGACTCGGGCGGGATCAGCATCAAGCCATCCGACCGGATGGAAGAGATGAAGATGGACAAGATCGGCGCGTGCACGGTCATCGCCGCGATCGGCACCGTCGCCCGTCTCGCACCGGGCACGCCGCTGCTGGCCGTCGCCGCCGCGGTCGAGAACATGCCCGGCAGCCACTCCACCCGGCCGGGCGACGTGGTCCGCGCCCTGAACGGCAAGTGGGTCGACATCACGAACACCGACGCCGAGGGCCGCCTGATCCTCGGCGATGCGATGACCTACGCGGAGCAGCTCGGCGCGACCCACATCGTCGACGTCGCGACGCTGACGGGCGCCGTGTCCAGGGCATTCGGCCACCTGGTCACGGGCGCCTTCGGCACGCCCCAGGACTGGTACGACCAGGTCGCCGCGGCCGCCGATCGAGCCGGGGAGCGCTACTGGCAGATCCCGCTGATCGACGACTACGTCCCCGACATGGAGAGCTGGTACGGCGATCTTCAGAACTCCGGCTCCGCCGAGGGCTCGCTCGTGAAGAGCGGCCTCTTCCTGCGCGAGTTCCGGACCGTGCCGTGGGCCCATCTCGACATCGGCGGCACGGGCTACTTCCGCAAGGCCATGCCCTACGCCGCGCGGGGCGCAACGGGCGTGACCCACGCCACGCTCGTCGAGCTCGCGCTCGCCGGGGCGCGCAAGGCGTAACCCGCCGATGACGCCCGGCACCCGCCGATGACGCCGCTCGCGCTCGGGTTCGGCGCCGTCGGGGTCGTCTTCGGGGTCATCGCCGACCGCCTCTCGACGCGCTGGCCGGAGCACGACGCCGAGGCGCCTGCCGGCCGGCCGATCGGCTGGCGGACGGCGGTCTGCGCGGGATTCGGGGCGCTCGCGTTCACGGTCCTCGCGGCGCGCATCCCGGGCGACCAGCTCGCGATGGCGCTGTTCGGTGCGTGGTTCGCGACGCTGATCCTCGGGATGGCCACCGACCTCGACCAGCGCCTCCTGCCGAACCTGCTGACCCTGCCCGTGATCCCCGTTGCCCTGGTCTTCGCCGCCAGCGGCCGCAACCCGCTCGTGGGGACGGACCTGGTCCCCGCGCTGATCGTGGCGACGGTCGTGCCGCTCGTCCTCTACCTGCTGTCGATCCCGTTCGGCGCGGGGGCGTTCGGGATCGGCGATGCCAAGCTGCTCGTCGGTGTGGGGCTGATGACCGGTGGGATCCGCGCGTTCACCGGGCTCGTCTCGGGGCTCGTCGCGGCGGGCGCCGTCCTCGCGGTCCTTCTCGTCCTGCATCGGGTGACGATGAAGTCGTACGTCCCGTACGGACCGTTCCTCATCTTCGGGGCGATCTGGGGGATCGTCGTCACGCGCTGACGGCGTGTCTGGGGCATCAGGATGGGGGCCTCGGGACGATCGTACGGTTGCCCGTGCACGATTGACGGCCGTAGGCTGGACATCTCGGGGTATGATCCCGCTAAGCCGGCGTCGTCCTGAGAGGGTGCCCATTTCGGGGCGGCGAGCTCACCGGCGGGCGTAACAGCCAAGCCGCGCCGCATGAAAAGCGCGACCAGGGAGTTTTGCTCGCACGATGACGACGCCCCTTTGATGCGCCGCTCCACGCCATCCTCCGGGTGGTCCTGGCCAGGGACCCGCTCGAACGGCCGGCGATTCCGTCGCTTCTCCTTCATCCTTCTCGTACCGCTGCTGTTCGGTGGATTGGGCACGCCCGGCGCGCCCGTCACGCCCGCGCACGCGGACGAGCTCGCGGATGCCAAGGCGAAGCAGGCCGCGCTCGCCAAGCAGATCGCCGAGCAGAAGGCGGCCGTCGAGCAGATCACCGCGCTCCAGGTGGACCTGAACAAGCAGATCGCCTCGACGAAGCGCGAGCTCTCGAGCATCAACGCCGACCTGGCCTCGGTCCGCGTGTCGATCAACCAGATGGTCGTCAAGGTCGCGGCCGTCCAGAAGCAGTACTTCTCGCTCGTGGCGCGCCTGCAGCTCCTCGACAACCAGCTTGCCAACCTCGGCAAGCAGGAGAGCCACAAGCGATCGGAGCTCGGTGAACGCAAGGCCCTCCTCGCGGGTCGCATCCGGTCGGCCTACGAGACGGACCGCACGACGATCCTCGAGACGTTCCTTGCCGGCGGTTCCTTCACCGACGTGATCAGCGAGGTCGGTTACATCAACGACTTCGCCGAGCAGGACAAGATGCTGGCGCAGCAGATCGTCCGCGACCAGGAGGCGCTCGCGTCCATCCACCAGACGGTCGAGGCGACGCGCGGCCAGACCGACACCCTCAGGGTCGAGACCGCGAAGCAGAAGGCGGAGCTCGACGTGCAGCTCAAGACGCTCAAGGAGGCGCAGGCCTACCTCAAGAAGCTCGAGAAGGAGACGGCCAGGGCCCTCTCGATCCAGAAGTCGGCGTATTCGAAGCTGATCAGGAACAAGACCGACCTCGCCAAGGCGATCACGACGACGGCCGCCGCCCAGAAGGCGCTCTCGGCGCAGATCGCGAGCCTCGTCAAGAAGCAGTACTCGCTCGGGAACATCCCGTCGCAGTACAACGGCACGCTGAAGTGGCCGATGGCCGGCAACGTGACCAACGAATTCGGCTGCAGCACCTACCCGGGCTACGGGCCCGGCAACGGCTGCGCCCACTTCCACAACGGCATCGACATCGTGGCCGGCAGCGGCTGCGGGGCGCCGATCAAGGCGGCCGGTGACGGACGGATCGGCTATGTCGGCTGGAACTACGCAGACGGCGGCGACCCGGCATGGATCGTCGTGATCGTCCATTCGCAGGACCTCCAGACGTGGTACGCCCACATGAAGGCCAACACCTACCCGGGCGGCATCCGGGCGGGCTCGACCGTGCAGACGGGCCAGGTCATCGGCTACGAGGGGAACACCGGCCGATCGACCGGTTGCCACCTCCACTGGATGGTCGACTACAACGGCTCGTTCCGGAACCCGCGGCTCTTCGTCTAGGTCGTCACGCACCACCTCCAGGGGATGCGCCGGCGTGTCGAGACGTTCACCAACGCATAACGGCCCCCGACGGGGCGCGTGCTAGCATCCGCAGATGAAGCGGACGATGGCGGTGATCCTCGCAGGGGGCGAGGGAGAACGCCTGTCGATCCTGTCTGCGGTCCGTGCAAAGCCGGCCGTTCCGTTCGGCGGCAAGTACCGGATCATCGACTTCACGCTGTCGAATTGCGTCAACTCCGAGATCGACAACGTCGTCGTCCTGACGCAGTACAACCCGCGCTCGCTCAATGACCACATCGGGCTGGGCCGGCCATGGGACCTCGACCGGAACTACGGCGGCGTCAAGATGCTCCAGCCCTACATCGCTCGCGGGCGAGTGGCGGAGTGGTATCGGGGAACGGCCGACGCGGTCCTCCAGAACTTCAACGTCATCGAGCACGATTCGTCGGACACGATCCTCGTCCTCGCCGGCGACCACATCTACAAGATGGACTACCAGCCGTTCCTCGCCGCGCATCGCCGCAAGCGCGCCGACGTGACGATCGCCGTCCGCCACGTCCCGCTCTCCGACGCCAGCCGGATGGGCGTCCTCGCGCTCGACGACAACGACCGGGTCATCGAGTGGCAGGAGAAGCCGAAGGTCCCCAAGAGCGATCTCGCCTCGATGGGCGTCTACGTCTTCTCGAAGAAGGCGCTCCGCCGCTGGCTCGGCGACGATCGGATCGACTTCGGCCGGCACGTGATCCCGGCGATGCTCGACTCCCAGGCACGGGTCTTCGGCTATCGCTACGAGGGTTACTGGCAGGACGTCGGGACGATCCAGTCCTACTGGGAGGCGAACCTGGCGCTCCTCCAGGACAACGCCGAGCTCGACCTCTACGACAAGGGCTGGGTCATCCACACCCGCTCCGAGGAGCGCGCGCCGGCCAAGGTCGGCCCGACGGCCCAGGTCCACCGAAGCCTCATCTCGCACGGCTGCATGATCGAAGGGACGGTCGTCAACTCGGTCCTCTCGCCGGGCGTGCGCGTCGGGGTGGGTGCCGTCATCCGCGACTCGATCATCATGTTCGACTGCGTCATTCGATCCGGCGCAGTCGTCGACCGCTCGATCCTCGACAAGGAGGTCATCGTCGGCCAGGGCGCGATCGTCGGCGACGGGCCGGATTTCGACACGCCGAACCGGCAGGAGCCGGGTCGCCTGAACACCGGCATCACCGTGGTCGGGAAGCGGGCGATCATCCCGCGCGGGGCGCGGATCGGGCGGAACGTGAAGGTCGCCAGCGACGTCCGGGCGACCGACTTCCTGACGAAGGTCATCCGGGACGGCGCCTCGGTCGACGCCGGGGCGGGCGCCGCCCGCCAGAAGCGGGCCGCCGCCAGGTCGGTGATGGTCGCCGAGGATGCAGCCAAGCGGGTCAACGGGTCGACCAACGGCACCGATGCCGCGGTCGCGGTCGCCCGCGGTGGTGCGGCATCGGGTCAGGGCCGCCGCCGAACCGCGATGTCGGCGGCCGCCAAGGACTGATCCGGCCCCCGCGCCGGCTCGCCCCCGCGCCGGCTCGCCCCCGCGCCGGCTCCCCCCATGACGTGGCGCGGCGTCCGGAATCGGAGCTCGTTGGACCGGAGACGCGCGCGCTCCCGGTTGGGCGGTCCCGGCTAGACTCCCCGTGAGTGTCATGCTCGTCCGCGTCTCACGGCTTGGCTCTTAGGCTCCCTGTCCACCCGATGGGTGTGGCTTCCATGCGTTTTGCCGGCCGTGAGACGCGATGGACCGGCCGGCGTGACTTGATAGGAGCGTGGCTTCGCCCCGACTCAGGTGTGTCCGCCGACCGGCCCTTGGTCACCTCGGATGAGGAGGAGACACGGACATGGTCGTCCTGGGCGCGGATCTGCACAAGCGGAGTCACACCATCGTCGTGATCGATGCAACGAGTCGGCAGCTGGCCGAGAAGACGATCCCGGCGACGGACGCGGGGCATCTCGAGCTGCGCCGCTGGGCGGCGCAATGGCCCGAGCGGAGATGGGGTCTCGAGGACTGCCGCCACCTGTCGCGCCGGCTCGATGCCGAGCTCGTCCGGGCCGGCGAGTCGGTCGTGCGCGTCTCGCCCAAGCTCATGGCCGGCGCTCGCCGCTCCGGACGGGAGCCCGGCAAGAGCGACCCGATCGATGCCCTCGCCGTCGCCCGAGCTGTCCTGCGTGAGCCAGACCTCCCAGTCGCATCCCTCGATGGCCCCGATCGCCAGGTGCGACTCCTGATCGACCATCGCGAGGACCTCGTCGGCGAACGGACCCGCCACGAACAGCGCCTGCGTTGGTTCCTCGTCGAGCTGGCCGTCGCCGAGCCCGCACCCCGCTCGCTCGGTCGTCTGGTGGTCCAGACCGCGCTCAGCGCAACACTCGCCGGTCGGACCGAGCCGGTGGCCCGCTTCGCCCGTGACCTGCTGGTCCGGATCGCCGAGCTGAGCGCCACCATCCGGACCCTCGAGCAAGAGATCGAGGTCCTGGTCCGGACCGCGGCGCCGACGCTCCTGGCCTTGCCCGGCTGCGGCGCCCTGACGGCGGCCAAGATCATCGGCGAGGCGGCCGGGGTCAGCCGCTTCCGGTCCAAGGAGGCCTTCGCCCGGCATAACGGCTCGGCTCCGGTCCCGGTCTGGTCGGGCAACGTCGTCCGTCACCGACTCAACCGCGGCGGCAACCGCCAGCTCAACGTCGCCCTCCACCGGATCGCCATCACCCAGATCCGGCTGGCTGGTCCGGGCAAGGCGTACCTCGACCACCGCCAAGCCACGGGCGACACCAGGACCGAAGCCATTCGAGCGCTTCGCCGCCGTCTGAGCGACGAGGTTTCGACGCCTGCGGGCGGACGAGGCCGCCGGTTCGACCGGCTTGGCCGTCGCCGCTTGACATAGGAGAAACGCATGCCATCAGCCGACCAGGAAGCCAGCGTGCGTCCGGCCGACGTCGAGCGCTGGCTCGGCGAGCTCGGGCTCACCGTCGAGGCGCGATCTGACCGCGAGGGCATCACGTCGTGGGACCTCCGCCTGGACGGCCGGCGGCGGTTCGACCTGCCCGTCACCCTGATCCTCGATCCGGCGCTGGCGCTCATCTGCTGGGTCCACTACGCTCCGCCGATCGGCGACGCGTTCCGCAAGTCGTATCGGCGCCTCCTCCGCTGGAACGACGAGTTCCCGTTCGCCAAGTTCTCCCTGGCCGAGGACGAGCGGCCCGTCCTCGCGTCGGAGCTGCCGATCCGGACCCTCGATCGTGACGAGCTCGGCCTGGCGCTCGCGCGCTCGCTCGTGATCAGCGATCGGCTCCTGGACGAGTCGGCATCGTGGATCTGGATCGGTGGCGCGATCCCGGACACCGCGGGCCGGCGCAGCCGCGGCGAGGCCCTGATCGCGCGATATGCGGACCGGATGCCCGAACTCCTCGAGGAACTGGTGACGGAGCCGTGAGCAGCCGCGGCCTGGGCCTCGCCGGGCTGCTCGTCGCCCTTGCGGCCTCGCTCGCGCCTGCCGTCGCGCCGGTCGCCCGGGCAGCCACCCCGGACCTGACACTCACCGCGGACACCCGCTACGACGTCGATCCCGACCACGGCCGGATCCACGTCACGGCGACACTCACCGCGACCAACCACCTCAAGGACACCAAGACCAGGCTCTACTACTTCGATCGCGCCTACCTCGCCGTCCAGCCCGGCACGACGGGGTTCAGGATCACGTCCGACACCGGCGTGCCGACCGTCAGGCTGACGTCGAAGAACGCGGAACGAAACCTCCTCCAGATCAACTTCAACAAGCGCCTGCTGGCGGGCGCGACGCGGACATTCACCCTCACGTTCGACATTCCCGATCCCGGCGGCGCCCCGACCCGCGACGTCCGGATCGGCGCGAGCCTGGTCACGTTCGGAGCGTGGGCCTTCGCAAGCGACTCGACGCCCGGCGGCAGCGTCACGGTCGTCTTCCCGTCCGGGTACGCCGTCGACGTCCAGACCGGCGCCGTCGGGAAGCCCAGGACGGACGGCACGGGCCGGACGATCTTCTCGAGCGGCACGCTGGCTCAGCCGCTCTCCTTCTTCGCCTACTTCGTCGCCGATCGCCCGAATGCCTACACCGAGACGCTCCATCCGGTCCGGGTCGACGGACGGCCGCTCGGCATCGCGATCCGGGCGTGGCCCGACGATCCGGCGTGGGGCGTACGCGTGGGTGCACTGCTCGAGCGAGCCGTGCCGGCCCTGTCCGAGCGGCTCGGGCTGCCGTGGATCGCCGCCGACCCGCTCGTCGTGGCCGAGGCGATCAACCGGTCGACCGCCGGCTATTCCGGTCGCTACGACCCGGCGACCGGGCGGATCGAGATCGCCTACTACGCCGATTTGTTCGTCGCGCTCCACGAGGCCGCCCACGCCTGGTTCAACGGGGCGCTGCTCGCCGATCGCTGGGCGAACGAGGGCTTCGCGTCGTGGTACGCGCTCGACGGCGCGTCGGCGATCGGCGAGAAGGTGACCGTCACGCCGCTCACGCCTGAGCTTGCCGCCCGGAAGATCCCCCTCAATGCCTGGGGGCCCGTCGGGTCGAGCGACATCGCGACCGAGGATTTCGGCTACGCGGCCTCGGCGGAGCTTGCGCGGTTGATCGCCGAACGGGCGGGCCCGAGCGGTCTCGCCAGCGTCTGGAATGCCGCCCGGCTGGGTATCGGGGCGTACCAGCCGGCCGGACTGGACGCGCCCGATCGGAGGCTGTCGGGTGCCCCGATGGGCGGCCCGGGCAATTCCATGGGGGCGGACACCCGGCAGGCAGAGGCGGGCGCCGGGCCACCGGACTGGCGCGGGCTCCTCGACCTGCTCGAGGACCGGACAGGCAGGACGTACGACGATCTGTGGCGCACCTGGGTCGTTCGCCCCGGCGAGACGTCGCTGCTCGACGCACGGTCCGCCGCACGGCGCCGGTACGACACGGTCGTGTCCCGGGCCGGCGATTGGCAGCTGCCCTCGAGCGTCCGTGAGGCGATGCGGGCCTGGCAGTTCGAGGCGGCCACGGAGCTCCTCGACGCGGCCGACGGGGCACTCGACGATCGCGATGCGGTCAGGGCGGCGGCTGCCACGGCGAAGCTCAGCTTGCCGCACGGCCTGGAGGCCGCGTTCGAGAGCGATGCCGGCTTCGCCGCGGCGGCGACCGAGGCCGACGCGGAGCTCGCGGCAATCGAAGCGTACTCGCGGGCCCAGCGGGCGCGGCCGCTCGAACCGGGTGTCGTCGAACAGGTCGGGCTGCTGTGGACGACACCGGACGTCGACCTCGCCCGCGCCGGGGCCGCCTTCGAGAGCGGCGATCTTCGAGGATCCGTGGAGGCGAGCAACGCGGCCCTCGTGGCCTGGGAACGCGCGCCCGACGTGGGCAGGGGCAGGATCACGACGAGCCTCGCGGCGGCCCTCGTCGCGATCGTCATGGTCGGCTTCTTCCTCGGGTGGGTCCGGGGCCTCCGGGCACGGCGGCTGATGCGGCGGCGCCGCGCGATGGCGCGCCCGATCGCCCGGGGCAGACCATGACGTCCGTGGGCTCGCTGCGAGGCGCCCTGGTCCGCGGCGCCGCGGTCGTCGCGCTCGTCCTCGCGACGCTCCTCGGGCCCGCCGGGGCATCGCCGGCGCTCGCCGCCGATGACGCCCTGACGCTCGTCTCGAGCACGTCGTACACCCTCGTCCCCGACGGGGGCCTCGTCCACGTGACGGTCGACCTCACCGCGACGAACATCAAGCCGAACCTGGTCGAGCAGACACCGATCGGGACCCGCACGACCTCCTTCTTCTTCGATGCGGCCGAGATCGCCGTCCAGGCCGAGGCGACCGGGATCCGGGCGTCGGCGGGCAAGGCGAAGCTCACGACGAAGGTGACCTCTCAAGTCGGCTACACCCTCCTCAAGGTCAGCTTCCTGCACGACCTCCAGTACAAGGAATCGACGAAGTTCCGCGTGGACTTCGACCTTCCGGGCGGGGCGCCGCGGTCCGACAGCGACATCCGCGTCGGATCGGCCTTCGCGACGTTCTACGCCTGGGCGTTCGGCGACAGCGGTGATGTCCGGATCGTCATCCCGGCGGGCTTCGACGTCGAGACGACGGGCTCGTCGATCGACAAGTCGGCCGCCGCCGGCGTCACGACTCTGGCCGCAACGGGGATCAACGACACAGGGGAGTGGTACTCGGTCATCGTCGCGGACCGGCACGACGCGCTCACCCGCGACCGGCTCGACCTCGCCGGCGGCGAGCACCTGGTGATCCGGGCCTGGCCGGAGGACACGGAATGGGAGAAGCGGGTCGGCGACCTGTTGAGGATCGGCCTGCCCGATCTCGTCGACAAGCTCGGCCTCGATTGGCCGGTCGCGGGGGACATCGAGGTCGCCGAGGTCCACACCCCGCTCCTCGAGGGGTATGCGGGTGTCTTCTACACGACCGAGAACCGGATCGAGATCAGCGAGGACCTCGACGAGCTCACGATCATCCACGAAGCGTCGCACGCCTGGTTCAACTCGGACCTCTTCGTCGGGCGCTGGATCGACGAGGGATTTGCCGACGAGTACGCCTCGCGGGTCCTCGACGACGTGTCGGTCGGCGGGCTTCGACCAGACGCGGTGACCCCCACCTCCGAGGGGACGGTCGATCTCAACACCTGGACGCATCCCGGCCGGATCGACGATGAGGAGACGAGCAACCGCGAGCACTTCGGCTACGAGGCCTCGTGGACGGTGATCCGGACGCTGGTCCACGAGATCGGCGAGGACTCGATGCGGAAGGTGCTGGCTGCGGCGAACGCCACGGAGATTGCATACGTCGGGGCGACTGCCCCGGAGAAGGTGACGCTCAAGAACGACTGGCGGCGGTTCCTGGACCTGCTCGAGGAGTCCGGCGGCTCGACATCGGCGGAGGACCTGTTCCGGCGATGGGTCGTCTCGCCGGACCAGGAGCCGCTGCTCGACGCCCGGCATGATGCCCGAACCGCATACGCCGCGCTCCTCGACGCCGGGGATGGATGGCAGCCCGGCTACGTCGTCCGCGAACCGATGAGCCGCTGGGAGTTCGGCCGCGCCGGCCGGGAGATGGACGAGGCGGAGGCAATCCTCGCCACCCGGGACGAGGTCGCGACCGCTGCCGGCACGCTCGGCGTCGCGCCGCCGGCGACGCTTCGCGAGGCGTACGAGGGCGCGACCGATGATCTCGACGGCGTCCGGGACCTGGCATCCGCCCAGCTCGCGACGGTCACGGCGCTCGAGGCCGCGACGGCCAGGGTCACGGCCGAGCGGGACGTGTTCACCTCGATCGGGCTGATCGGCGAGGACCCGGTTGCGCGGCTGGCCGCGGCATCGGCCGCGTTCTCCGCCGGCGACACGGCGGCCGCGGATGCAACGGCTGCGTCGGTGGACGCGCTGGTCGCCGGCGCTGCCGATGCCGGCAGGGGCAGGACGCTCGTGGCCGGCGTTGCCGGGGCCGGTGTCCTGGTCCTCGGTGGCGGCGGGGTCGTGGCGCTCCGGCGGCGCCGTCGCCGGACCGCGCTGGTCGAAGCTCCCGAGCCGGAGCCGTACGCTACACTCGGCGGCCCACGGCAGGTCGAGGCTGCCGTCGATGGACCGGCCGAGCCGGGAAACGCTGAAGGAGACGAGACGTGAGGCTGGCCGGCTGATGGGTCTCACCCGAACCCGCCCCTCGCGGGAGATCCTGTCCGGCGACTCCGCCGACGTGTACTTTGGCCGGGCGGCGACGATCCTCGAGCGCGAGGGCATGGATCCGCTCGTGATGATGGAACTGTTCGCCCGCCAGGACGCGCTCCTGTGCGGCATCGAGGAGGCGAAGAACCTGCTCGGCCACGTCCTCGCGTCGGCGCCGGCCGAGGAGACCCAGATCGAGTCACTCGACGACGGCGACTCGATCAGCTCGAAGGAGGTCGTCCTCCGGATCCGGGCGCGCTACCGGCAGGTCGGCCTGTACGAGACCGCGATCCTCGGGATGCTCGCCCAGTCGACCGGCTGGGCAACCGCGGCGCGGGAGTGCGTCGAGGTCGCCAGCCCCATGCCGGTCATCTCGTTCGGCGCCCGCCATGTCCACCCGGACATCACCGACGTCCTCGACTACGCCGCGATCGTCGGTGGTTGCGTCGGCGCGTCGACGCCGGCCGGGGCGCGCCTTGCGGGCCTGTCGCCGACCGGCACGATGCCCCACTCGCTCGTCCTGATCTTCGGCGACACGGTGAAGGCGGCGCTCGCGTTCGATCGCGACATCGGGCCTGAGGTGCCGAGGATCGTCCTCGTCGACACGTTCCGCGACGAGGCCGAGGAGTCGCTCCGGGTTGCCCACGCCCTCGGCGATCGGCTGTATGGAATTCGCCTCGACACGCCCGCCGAGCGCGGCCGGGTCACCGCCGACCTCGTCCACGAGGTCCGGGCGCGCCTCGACCGCGAGGGGTTCTCGCACGTCAAGATCGTCGTCTCCGGCGGCCTGACGCCCGAGCGGATCCGCTACTTCAAGGACGCCGGCTCACCGGTCGACTCGTACGCCGTCGGGTCGTACATCAGCGGCGCGACGCCGATCGACTTCACCTGCGACATCAAGGAGATCGACGGGCGCCCCATCGCGAAGCGCGGCCGGATCCCCGGCATCACGCCATCGCCGCGGTTGCGGCAGGTCGACCTGGCGCCCTGGAGGGACGGGACCGGCTGAGGTTTCCGCCGCAATGCGGACCGGCGCTCCTCCCTCGACACACTTGGCCAAACTTGCGTGGCCGGAACGTTAGCCTCGGTCTGACGCCGACTTCTCGAGGGCGCCGGGGGATTTGGGAGCGTCGCCAAGCGTGGATCATTGAGCGGCGAGCTCCGAGCGAGGCCGGAGAGGGCATGAATTGCGGCTAACGTTCCACGGGCGCACGTTTGGCGAGGTCGACGCGGCGCCCACGCCCGGTCCGCGCGATCCGTGCCACCATGCGGGCATGAACGAGCGTGACGAAACGCCCGCGGAGGAGCCTGACGACCGCGAGTCTGCCTACGAGCTGCTCCAGCGCGGCCACGACCTCCTGACGCGGCGCCATTACGCGGCCGCGGCGATCGTGCTGGAGCGGGCGTCCCGGATCGAACCGGGCAAGGGGTCGATCCTCGAGGCGCTGGGCCGGGCGTTCTACAACTCCGGGCAGCACGATCGGTCGCGTGAGGCGTTCGCCGCCCTCCTCGAGATCGATCCGTCTGCCCACTACGCGCACTTCGCGCTCGGCCAGAGCCTCAAGCAGCTCGGTCGCGTGAAGGATGCGCGGACGCATCTCCGCCTTGCCGTCGCGCTCAGCCCGACATCCACGCTCTACAGCGGCGCCCTCTCGAGGCTGGGCCCGCCGCCCGAGGAGGCGTCAGGCGCCGGGCAACCGTGACTGCCCGGCCGCATCGCCGCGGCGGAGCCGGTCGAGCCAGAGGAGTGCGAGGATCGACTTCGCATCGGCGATCTCGCCACGATCGACCGCGGAGAGCGCCTCGCCGAGCGACACGTGGTCGAGCTCGAGGCGCTCGTCCTCATCGGGCCCGAGGCGGCCCTCGTCGGCCGTGGTCAGGTGTGTCGCCAGGTACAGGTGCATGTGCTCCGTCGCGAACCCGGGCGCCGTCCAGAAGCTCGTCAGGCGGCGGAGAGATCCGGCGCGGTAGCCGGTCTCTTCCTCGAGTTCGCGGGGAGCGGCGAGGTCCGGATCCTCGATGGCACCGGTGTCGGGGTCGATATCGAGCGTTCCGGCCGGGACCTCGAGGAGCGTCCGCCCAGCAGGCACGCGGTATTGGCGGACCATGAGGACGCGGTCCTGGTCGTCGATCGCGAGGATGGCGACCGCCCCGGGGTGCCCGACGACCTCGCGCTTCCCGCGCGAGCCGTCGCTCCGCTCGACGGTGTCGATGCGGAGCGACAGGTAGTGCCCGCGATAGACGGTCTCCGAATCGACGACCTTCTCGCTGAGGTCGTCACCGACCGGGCCCGCAGTCGCGGGCCCGGTGCGGTCGGTCATCGAGGTCCTGGACGCGCGGTCAGGCGACCGCCGCGGCCGCTCGCTCGGACACCAGCGTGGCGCCGGTCTCCGCGTCGAACATGTGGAGCTTCTCGAGCGGCAGGGCGAGCTTCAGCACGTCGCCGGGCTTGACCCGTTGCGACGAGTCGACGATCGCGACGATGTCCTGATCGGCCGCGGTGACGTGGATGAGTTCCTCGTTGCCGAGGTACTCGACGACATCGGCTCGACCGGGGAACGTCGGAGCCTCCGGTCCTGCCTCGTTGAGCTCGAGATGCTCCGGCCGGAAGCCGGCGATGATCTTGTGGCCGGAGCTCGCGGCGACTGATTCGCGCAATCGCTGGGGCAGCGGGATCGTGAAGTCTCCCGCTCCGACGAGCTTCGCATCCGAGCCGCTGCCCTGGAGCGTGACGTCGACGAAGTTCATCGACGGGCTGCCCATGAACCCGGCGACGAACCGGTTGGCGGGCTGGTCATAGAGGAACTGCGGCGTGCCGACCTGCATGAGCAGGCCCTCGCTCATCACGGCGATCCGCGTCCCCATCGTCATCGCCTCGACCTGGTCGTGGGTGACGTAGACCATCGTCGTTCCGAGGCGCTGGTGGATCCGGGCGATCTCGGCACGAGTCTGGACGCGAAGCTTGGCGTCGAGGTTCGAGAGCGGCTCGTCCATGAGGAACACGGCGGGCTCGCGGACGATTGCCCGCCCCAGCGCGACGCGCTGGCGCTGGCCGCCGGAGAGTTCCTTCGGCTTGCGGTCGAGGTATTTCTCGAGGCTGAGGATGCCGGCCGTGTCGGCGACGCGCTTCTCGATCTCGGCCTTGGGGATCTTCCGCAGCTTGAGCCCGAACGCCATGTTGTCGCGGACCGACATGTGCGGATAGAGCGCATAGCTCTGGAAGACCATCGCGATGTCGCGATCCTTCGGCGGTACGTCGTTGACGACGCGATCACCGATCCGGAGCGTGCCGTCGGTGATCTCCTCGAGACCGGCGATCATCCGAAGGCTGGTTGTCTTCCCGCAGCCCGACGGTCCGACGAGCACCATGAACTCGCCGTCCGCGATCTCGAGATTGAGGTCGTCGACCGCGACGACGTCACCGTATTTCTTGGTGACATGTTCGAACGAAACGGTCGCCATGAGCGTACCTCCGCCCCACCGGAGTATCGCGGGTCCCTGCATCCAGCCGCCATGTGACGTCGTGGACGGACCCCGTACGAGGTGCCGGCTCGGGCTGAATGCATCTTACGTGTCCTGAATAGTCCGCGGCAAGGAGGTATATCCGTCGTGGCGTGAAACGTTCGGGCCGGAATCCGCACAGAAACGGCATGGACATGAATGACAGCACAAGCCCCGCATCGTGGACCGACATCAGCGTTCCGATCCAGCCCGCCACCCCGATCTTCGAGGGCGACCCGGCCTTCCACATCGAACTGGCGGCATCGATCTCCGCCGGCGCGGTCTGCAACGTCAGCCGGCTCGATCTCGGGGCCCACACCGGCACCCATCTCGACGCGCCGTGTCACTTCATCGATGGGGCGGCGGCGTCCGAGACGATCTCGCTCGACGACTGCATCGGGCCCGCCTGGGTGGTCGACGCGACGGCGCTCAGCCGGACGATCGGCGCCGCGGACATCGCAGGCCTCGGCATTCCGTCCGGGGAGACGCGCCTCCTGTTCAAGACCCCGAACTCCGAGCTGTGGGGCATGCCGGGCTTCCAGTCCGGCTTCATCGGGCTCGACGCCGGTGCGGCGGCCGCCCTCGTCGAGCGCGGCGTCCGGCTCGTCGGGATCGACTACCTGTCGATTGCGCCGTTCGGCGACCCGGTGGCGACGCATCGGACGCTGCTCGCCGCGGGCGTCGTGATACTGGAAGGGGTCGACCTGCGCCTGGTCGGGCCCGGGCCGGTGGAGCTCGTGTGCCTGCCGATCCGGCTGATCGGCAGCGACGGCGTCCCGGCCCGCGCCCTCGTCCGCCCCAGACCCGGACATCCTGCCGTCACGGAGACCGTGTGATGATCACCAGGCCAATGACCGACAACGACAGCGGGTCGACCGCGCACCCCTCGTCCGCGACGATGCGCGCCGTCGCCGTTATCCCCGGCAAGGCGGACTCGCTCCATCTCCGCGAGGTGCGGCGCCCGCACGTCGACGACGTTCCGGGCGGCCGCGGCGCCCTCGTCAACGTCCTGCGCGTCGGCGTCGACGGGACGGACAAGGAGATCACGGAGGCCCTGTTCGGCACCGCGCCTGACGGCGACGACTTCCTCGTCATCGGTCACGAGAACCTCGGTCGGGTCGCGGAGGTCGGCCCGAACGTCCCGAGCTGGCTCCGGCCGGGGGCCCTGATCGTCGCCACCGTGCGGCGACCGGGGCACTCGATCTACGACCAGATCGGGATGCAGGACATGACGACCGACGAGCCGATGGAGCGGGGCATCAACCGCCTCCACGGCTACCTCGCCGAGGCGTACGTCGACGACGCCACGTTCCTCGTGCCCCTGCCCGACTCGCTCGAGGCCGTCGGGGTCCTCCTCGAGCCGCTCACCGTCGCCGAGAAGGGCATCCGGCAGGCCATCGAGATCCAGCGCCGGCTGAAGGTCTGGCGTCCCGTGCGGGCTGCGGTCCTGGGTGCGGGTACGATCGGGCTGCTGACCGCCCTTGCGCTCCGGCTGCGCGGGATCGAGGTCGCGGTCTATTCACGGCGCGCGGCTCCGTACCGCAACAGCGAGCTGCTCGAGGCGATCGGGGCTCGTTACGTGAGCTCGGCCGGCACCACGCTGGCGCAGCTCGCCGAGATGGCCGGGCCGTTCGACATCATCCTCGACGCGAGCGGCTTCAGCCCTCTCGCCTTCGGCGCCGCCGAGATCCTCGCCACGAACGGTGTCCTCGTCCTTGCGAGCGTGACCGGCGGCGACCAGACCGCGGAGCTGCCGACGGACCACATCAACCAGGGTTTCGTCCTCGGCAACAAGGTGATGGTCGGGACCGTGAACGCCCACCGCGACGACTTCGTGGCGGGCGTCGAGGACATGCTCCGGTCGGAAGCGTTCTACCCGGGCTGGCTGGGGCAGTTGATCACGACGCGCGTGGCGGGCCTCGACCACCACGATGAGATGCTCCGGCACCTGCGCGAGGACAAAGACGCGATCAAGGTCGTGGTCGAGGTCGCCGGAGCGTGACCGTCGACGCGGAGCGGGAGCGCCTGGACGAGGCCCGCGACGGCAAGGCTGCGTGGTATCGCTGGGGTCCCTACCTGTCGGACCGCCAGTGGGGGACCGTCCGCGAGGACTATTCCGCGGGCGGCGAGGCATGGGACTACTTCCCGCACGATCATGCCCGGTCGCGAGCGTATCGCTGGGGCGAGGACGGCCTGCTCGGCATCAGCGACCAGCAGGCCCGGCTGTGCTTCTCGATCGCGCTCTGGAACGGGCAGGACCCGATCCTAAAGGAGCGGCTCTTCGGGCTCACCGGACCGGAGGGCAATCACGGCGAGGACGTCAAGGAGGCCTACTTCTATCTCGACGCGACACCGACCGCGAGCTACCTCCGGGGCCTCTACAAGTATCCGCAGCGGGCCTTCCCGTACGACGATCTCGTCGCCGAGAACGGCCGGCGGGACAAGGACGATGACGAATACGAGCTGGCCGACACCGGGATCTTCGACGACGATCGCTACTTCGACGTCGAGGTCGAGTACGCCAAGGCTGGCCCTGACGACATCGGGGTCCGGATCACGGTCACGAACCGCGGCCCGGAGGCGGCCCCGATCCACCTCCTCCCGACGCTCTGGTTCCGCAACACGTGGTCCTGGGGACTTGATGACCGCCGGCCGCTGATCCGGCACTGCCCCGATGAGCCGCTCGGGGGCGTGACGGGGACGACGGCGATCCTCCGCGCGGACCACCAGGTGCTCGGGGCGGTCTGGCTGACGGCGGCCGACGATCCGGAGGCCCTCTTCACGGAGAACGAGTCGAACGCCGAGCGGCTGTGGGGTGCGACGTCGCGGACCGCGGCCGTCAAGGACGCCTTCCACGAGGCGGTCATTCGCGGTGACGGCGGGCGCCTCGCCGCCGCGGCCGACGGCGGGACGAAGGCCGCCCTGCACTACGACTGGACACTCGCCGCGGGCGAGTCGCGGGTCGCCCGTCTCCGTCTCACGAAGGGCGAGTACCCGGCGGCGCCGGCCGACGTCGATGCGCTCATTGCCGCTCGCCGGGCGGAGTCGGATGCCTTCTACGCGTCGATCACGCCGACCGGCCTGAGCGACGATGAGCGGCTCGTCCAGCGCCAGGCGTTTGCCGGCCTGGTCTGGGGCAAGCAGTTCTACCACGTCGACGTCGGACGCTGGCTCGATGGCGATCCCGCCGGGCCACCGCCCCCGGCCGGTCGCGAGAACGGCCGCAACTCGGGCTGGCGGGAGTTGAACGCCGCTGACGTCATCTCGATGCCGGACCCGTGGGAGTACCCGTGGTTCGCGGCCTGGGATCTCGCCTTCCACATGGTCCCGTTCGCCCTCATCGACCAGGAGTTCGCGAAGTCCCAGCTGGTCCTGTTGACGCGTGAGTGGTACATGCACCCGAACGGCCAATTGCCGGCGTACGAGTGGGCGTTCTCGGATGTCAACCCGCCGGTCCACGCCTGGGCGACGTGGCGCGTCTACAAGATCGAGAAGCGGGTCACCGGGCGCGCCGACCGCGACTTCCTCGAGCGGGTCTTCCACAAGCTGCTCCTGAACTTCACGTGGTGGGTGAACCGGAAGGACCGCGACGGCCACAACGTGTTCCAGGGCGGATTCCTCGGCCTCGACAACATCGGGGTGTTCGACCGCAGCGCGGAGCTGCCGGGCGGCGGCCATCTCGCCCAGGCCGACGGGACCGCTTGGATGGGCTTCTACAGCCTCCAGATGATGCAGATGGCCCTCGAGCTCGCCGTCGAGAACAGCGTCTACGAGGACCTCGCGACCAAGTTCTTCGAGCACTTCCTGTACATCGGTGCGGCACTCAACGATCTCGGGGGGTCGGGGATCTCGCTCTGGGACGACGAGGATGGGTTCTTCTACGACGTCCTCCACATGCCGGACGACTCGAAGATCCAGCTCAAGGTCCGTTCGCTCGTCGGGCTCATGCCGCTCCTCGCCGTCGAGACGCTCGAGCCGGACCTGCTCGAGCGGATGCCCGCATTCGCCCGCCGCCTGCGCTGGTTCCTCCGCAACCGGCCCGACCTTGCCGGCCTCGTCGCGAGCTGGGAGGCCCCCGGCCTCGGTGAGCGGCGGCTGCTCGCGCTCGTCCACGGTCATCGGATGAAGCTGCTCCTCCGGCGGATGCTCGACGAGTCCGAGTTCCTCTCCCCGCATGGTGTCCGGGCGCTCAGCCGCTACCACCTCGACCATCCGTACATGCTCGACTTCGAGGACGGTCACCACGAGGTCCACTACGAGCCGGCCGAGTCGCGGAGCGGGCTCTTCGGTGGCAACTCGAACTGGCGCGGCCCGGTCTGGTTCCCGATCAACTACCTCCTGATCGAGGCTCTCCAGAAGTTCCACCACTACTACGGCGACGACTTCACCGTCGAGTCACCGACCGGCTCCGGCCAGCACCAGACCCTCCGTGCCCTCTCGGACGATCTCGCCCGCCGCCTCGCGGGCCTCTTCGTCCGCGACGAGGCCGGGCGTCGGGCGGTGTTCGGGGATGACCCGCGCGCCCAGGCCGACCCGAACTGGCGCGACAACGTCCTCTTCTACGAGTACTTCGACGGTGACACCGGGGCGGGCGTCGGGGCGAGCCACCAGACGGGCTGGACCGCGCTCGTCGCGAAGCTGCTCGACCAGCTGGGCCGATCCTGAGCGTGGCAGGGTCGATCCTCGAGCGGCCGCTCGTGCGGTTCGGGCGCGAGGTGACCGGTGATCCGGCCGCCGCGTTCCGCCGCGAATGGCTCGTCACGAACGGGCTGGGCGGGTACGCGTCCGGCTCGCTGATGGGGCCCGCCACGCGCCGCTATCACGGGCTTCTCGTGCCGGCCCTCGCGCCGCCGGTGGAGCGGACCGTCGTCGTCCAGGGTTCCATCGAGTGGGCCGTCGACCGCGGCGCCAGCATCCCGTTGAGCACCCACGAGTATGGCGACGGGACGATCGACCCCTGCGGATACCTCGATCTCGAGTCATTCGAGCTTGACGGGGCGCTGCCGGTCTGGCGCTTCGCGATCGCCGACGCGGTCGTCGAGCGCCGCGTCTGGATGCCGCCAGGCCGCAACGCGACGTGGGTCTCGTTCAGGGTCGCTCGCGGCGCGAGGCCGCTCGAGATCATGTTCACGCCGCTCGTGACCTGGCGCGACTTCCACACCCTCGGGACGCCGCTCGACCCGCCGGATGTCGAGGCGCCCGACGGCGGCCTGGCGATACAATTCGGCCAAGCCGCCGCGGTGCTGCGGATCGCCTCGACCGGCGGCGTGCAGACGACGGCCGTCGAGCGCTACCGCGATTTCCTCCATCGCGAGGAGACCGCCCGCGGCCTCGACGATCGTTCGGACGCTTTCGCGATCGGGCGGGTCCGGCTAGTCCTGCGTCCCGGCGAGACGGCGGCCGTCCTCCTGTCCGTCGAGCCGGATCACGAACGGGACCTCGACGAGGGGCCGGCTGCCTCGCTCGCCCGCGCCCGCGAGCGCCAGGCCGAGCTCCTCGAGCGGGCCGGCGCGTTCGGTGCGGAGCCCGCGATCCAGCAGCTGGTCCTTGCCGCGGACCAGTTCCTCGTCGAGCGCCGGCCGGCGGCCCGGACGATCATCGCCGGCTACCACTGGTTCAACGACTGGGGCCGCGACACGATGATCGCGCTGCCGGGCCTGACGCTGGCGACCGGCCGCGCCGACGAGGCGGCGTCGATCCTGCGCTCCTTCGCACCCTACGTCCGCGACGGGCTGCTGCCGAACAACTTCCCCGACAGCGCCGACGCCGACCCGGCCTACAACACCGTCGATGCGTCGCTCTGGTACGTGGTCGCCATCGGCCGGCATCTCGAGGCGACCGGCGACGCCGCGCTTGCCCGGGAGCTCGTGGTGGTCGCCCGGGAGATCGTCGATCGCCATATCGCCGGGACGCGGTTCGGGATCGGGATGGATCCCGCCGACGGATTGCTCCGCGCCGGCGAACCCGGCGTCCAGCTCACCTGGATGGATGCCCGGATCGGGGACTGGGTCGTGACGCCGCGGATCGGCAAGCCGGTCGAGATCAACGCGCTCTGGTACAACGCGCTGCGATTCCTGTCGGGCTGGCTGAGCGACGCGGGTAGCGCCGGCGACACCGGCGCCGCGACGTACGCACGCTTGCCGATCGGGTCCGGGCCTCGTTCCGCGAGCGCTTCATCCTCCCGGGTCACGACCACCTCGCCGATGTCGTCGACGGCCCCGAGGGCGACGACCGCCGTCTCCGCCCGAACCAGGTCTTTGCGGTCTCGATGCCGCACCCGCTGATCGACGGCGAGGTGGCGGCGCGCGTCCTGGACTCGGTCGGCAGGTCGCTGGCAACCAGCTACGGGCTGCGGACGCTTAGCCCCGACGATCCCGACTACCGCGGCGACTACCGCGGCGACCAGGCCGCCGCGATTCCGGCTACCACCAGGGGCCGGTCTGGAGCTGGCTCGCCGGGGCATACGTCGAGGCGCACCTGCGGGTCCACGCGGATCCCGCTGCGGCCCGCTCGCTGCTCGCCCCGTTCGAGGATCACCTGCGCGATGCAGGGCTGGGCACGATCTCGGAGATCTTCGAGGGCGGCCCGCCGCATGTGCCGCGCGGCTGCATCGCCCAGGCCTGGGGAGTGGGTGAGGTGCTTCGGGCCTGGCGGCTCGTCGAGAGGGCGGACCAGCAGGCGCGCGGCTGACGCGGATCAGGAGCCGCGGAACTCGCGGTAGGCGCGCACGATCCGGGCCAGGGTGTCGGGTGGAACGGCATCGGGCTCGACCCGGCCCGCAGGCCTGCGATCGTCGCCCGGAACTGCGCGACATACGCCGTGCAGCCGTCGCACGCCGCGAGGTGCCGCTCGAGTCTGTCGCGCTCGGCTGGCTCGAGGGCGCCGTCGAGGTACTCGGTCACGAGCTCGACCAGCTCGATGCAGTCGAGCGCATCGGGATCCGGGTATCGAGACGCGTCAGCGGCCATGATCGCCAGTCTCGTGCCGGGGCCGCCCGTTACAGCGCGATCGCTTCGGCGACGTACCGCTCCAGGGCGCCTCGCACGCGCGAGCGTGCCCGATGGAGCAGGACGCGCTGGTTGCCGGGGCTGATGTCGAGGGCTTCACAGACCTCGTCGGAGCTGAGGCCGTCAAGGTCGCGCAGGGTCATGACCGTTCGCTGTGCCTCCGACAGCCCGGCGAGTGTCGCCTCGATCACCGATCGCGCCTCGCCGGCGAGGAGGCGGGCGTCCACGCCGCCGCCCCAATCGGCCGGCGGGTCGGCCCAGTGGCCGGCGTACCTGCCCGAATCGAGGAACCGCTCTGCATCGACAGACGGCCCGCCGTCGGCATCCCCGTCGTCGAACAGCGAGGAGAGCGGGATGGTGCGACGCTCTCGCTGGCCGCGGGTCCTGGCCTGGAATGTCGCGATCCGGAAGATCCACGTCCGCAGCGTCGACCGCCCCTCGAAGCGATCGAGCCCCTTGACGACGGCGATCCACGTGTCCTGGACCACCTCTTCGGCGATCGCCTCCTCGCGGACGTACCGCATCGCCGTGCGGACGAGTGGCCGGTGGAGGCGCCCGACGAGCGTCGCGAAGGCACCCTCGTCACCGGTCCGCAGCGCCTCCAGGATCCGCTGATCGTCCTCGGGTTCGTCGGTCATCGCGGTCAGGATAGTTGCGAAACAATCAGGGGTGGGCTCGGCATGGGGAGGAGCGCCCGCGCCGACCACGCGCCCGCGCCGCGCCGACCACGCGCCCGCGCCGCGCCGACCACGCGCCCGCGCCGGACCACGCGCCCGCGCCGCGCCGACCACGCGCCCGCGCCGCGCCGCGCCCGCGCCGCGCCGATTGGTCCTCCCGGCGGACCAACGAGCGGTCGGGCCCGGTGGAATTGGCCGAATCGGGTGCTTCGTCCGCCACATGGTCCGCGGGCCGGACCAAACGACGCGTGGCGCCCCCGAAGCGCCCCGAAACGGGCGGCTCGAACGCTGGTTGGTCCGCCAGCCGGACCACGCGCCCGCGCCGCGCCGCGCCCGCGCCGCGCCGACCACGCGCCCGCGCCGCGCCGACCACGCGCCCGCGCCGACCACGCGCCCGCGCCGCGCCGATTGGTCCTCCAGGCGGACCAACGAGCGGTCGGGCCCGGTGGAACGGGCCGAATTCGGGTGCTTCGTCCGCCACATGGTCCGCGGGCCGGACCAAACGACGCGTGGCGCCCCCGAAGCGCCCCGAAACGGGCGGCTCGAACGCTGCTTGGTCCGCCAGCCGGACCACGCGAGCACGCGGACACGCGGCGTCGGGCCGCGCGACCACGCGGACACGCGGCGCCGGGCCACGCGCCTGGCGCGGCGCCGGGCCACGCGCCTGGCGCGGCGCCAGGCACAGCCCGGGCTCAACCGGGGAGGCTGAACCAGAATCGCGTCATGCCGTCGCGCGACTCCGCGCCGACCGCGCCGCCGGCCGCTTCCACGATCTGGCGGACGATCGCCAGCCCGATCCCGGCCCCGCCGTGGGCCCGGTCGCGGGACTTGTCGACCCTGTAGAAGCGCTCGAAGACGTGCGGGAGATCGGCGGCCGGGATTCCCGCGCCGGAGTTCGCGACCGACACGAGGACGTCGGCCGGCCGCCGCTCCGCCCGGATCGAGATCCGGCCGCCGGCGGGCGTGTACCGCACTGCGTTCTGGAGCAGGTTGCCGACGACCTGGGCGAGCTGGTCCGGGTCGCCGCGGGCGGGCAGGGAGTCGGGCAGCTCGACATCGATCTCCAGCCCGGCCGATCGGGCGGCCGGCCGGACGAGCTCAACGGTCGTGCGGATCGTGACCGAGAGATCGAGATCGACGACGGCCGACGGGGCCCCGGCATCCCCCGCGGCGAGCGTATCGAGCGAGCGGGACAGCCGAACGAGCCGCTCCGCCTCGTCGAGGAGCGACTCGAACGTCGCCCGATCGGGTTCGATGACGCCGTCGCGGAGTGCCTCGAGATAGCCCTGGAGGTTCGTCAGCGGCGTCCGCAGCTCGTGGGCGGCGTTGGCAATGAACTCCCGGCGCATCCGCTCCTGCTCCTCGAGAGCCGCGGCCATCTGGTTGAACGAGTCCGAGAGGCTGACGATCTCCTCCGGGCCCTGGCGCGGGATCCTGGCCTCGTAGTCGCCCTCGGCGATCCGGCGCGCTGCCCCACCGATCTCCCGGAGCGGCCGAGCCAACCGGGCCCCGAGCACGCCGGCGACCGCGACGGCGACGATCACGGCGAACACGGACGTGGCGACGACCACCCAGCCGACGGAATCCTGGAACATCGCCCGGCTCGATTCGGCGGTCTCGCCGTGCTCGGTCATGAGGTCGGCGAAGCTCTGGCCACCGACGACCATGACCCCGATCGCGAGGATCGCGATCGCCAGGCCGGCGACGACCAGCGCCGCGAGGGCGATCCGGGCCGCGATTCCTCCCGCCCGTCGCGTCATCCGGCACCGGCCTCGTCGACGGGCGCGGCGCGATAGCCGACCCCTCGCACCGTCGCCACGTAGCGCGGCCGATCGGCGTCGTCGCCGAGCTTGTCCCGCAGCCGGCCGATGTGGACGTCGACCGTCCGGTCGAGCACCTCGGCCTCGTCCTGGCCGTAGACGGCGTCGAGCAGCTGGTCGCGGGTCAGCACGCGGCCGTCCGCGTCGAGGAGCGTGACGAGGAGCCGGAACTCGACCGCGGTGAGCGGGATGAGGCGGTTCGCGATTCGCGCCTCGTGACGCTCGCGGTCGACGATCAGGTCGGCGTGCCTGATCGGCGCCGCGGCCCGACCGCCGCGCGTGGCCGGACCGCGTCCGGCTCCGCCGCCGCCCGTCCGCTCGAGGATCCGCTGGACGCGGAGGACGAGCTCTGCCGGCGAGAACGGCTTCGGGAGGTAGTCGTCGGCGCCGGCACCCAATCCGGTGATCCGGTCGTCAGTCAGGCCGCGCGCCGACAGGACGATCACTGGGACCCGGTCCGTCCGGCGAACCGCCCGCAGGACCGCGAGGCCGTCGATCTCCGGGAGCATGATGTCGAGGATCACCAGGGCCGGCGCCTCGTCGGCGATCGCCTCGAGCGCGCTCCGCCCGTCGGTCGCCTCGATGACGCGATACCCGGCTCGCTCGAGATACGTCCGGACGAGGCGGACGATCTTGACGTCGTCGTCGACGACGAGGATCGGTCGACCTGTCGTCCTGCTCGCCGTGGGCTCGCTCATCGTCTGCATCCTAGGCGCCTCGAACGTCGGTTGTGCGTGGCCCCACGGTCGGCGATGTCGATGACCGCCCGATGACGGCGGGCGTGCCTCCGTGGGGCAATTCGTCCGATTTCGAACGTCGCGCCGCGATGCGGCGCCGGCACGGCGGTGTACGGTCGGGGCGTGACCGGCGCCCGATCGACTCCGGCGAGCCTTGGCGAGGTGTTCCGCGCCGCGCTCGGCCTCGGCCTGACCTCGTTCGGCGGCCCGATCGCCCACCTCGGCTACTTCCGGCGTGAGTACGTGGAGCGGCGCGGCTGGTTCGACGACCGGGGCTTCGCCGATCTCGTGGCGCTCTGTCAGTCGCTGCCGGGGCCGGCCAGCAGCCAGCTCGGGATCGCAATCGGTGCCCGCCAGGCGGGTGTGCTCGGCGGCTTCGTCTCGTGGATCGGGTTCACCGTCCCCTCGGCGATCGCGCTCGTTCTCTTCGGGCTCGTGAGCGGGTCGGCCGATCTGTCGACTGCCGGCTGGCTCCACGGCCTGAAGCTCGCCGCGGTCGCGGTCGTGGCCCAGGCCGTGTACCTCCTGGCCCGCTCGCTGGCGCCCGATTGGCCGCGGCGGACACTCGCGCTGGCGGGCATGGCGGTCGCCCTCCTGTCGACGACGCCGTTCTCACAGCTCGCGATCATCGTGGGCGGGGGGATCGTCGGGTCGCTCCTGCTCCAGGCGCCACCGCGGGGGCTCGCGACCGCAACGCTACCGAGCCCGATCGGGCGACGGGTCGGGGCGGTGGCGCTTTGTCTCTTCTTTGCTCTCCTGATCGCGCTGCCGCTCGCGCGGGCCGCGACCGGATCGGAGGGTCTCGCGATGGTCGACACGTTCTACCGCACCGGCTCGCTCGTCTTCGGTGGCGGTCACGTCGTGCTGCCGCTGCTCCACGCCGGGGTCGTCGATCCGGGCTGGGTGAGCGAAGACCGCTTCCTCGCCGGCTACGGCGCGGCACAGGCGGTCCCGGGACCTCTCTTCTCGTTCGCGGCGTATCTCGGCGCCGTGTCCGTGCCGCCGCTCGGTGGCTGGCCGGGCGCCGCGGTCGCCCTCATCTCGATCTACCTCCCGTCGTTCCTCCTCCTGTTCGGCGTCCTGCCGTACTGGGACGGGCTGCGGCAATCGGCCGCGTTCCGGCGGGCGCTCGTCGGCGCGAACGCGGCGGTCGTCGGCCTGCTGGCAGCGGCCCTCTACCGGCCGATCTGGACCGGCGCGATCGATTCGGGCGCCGACGTCGCGATCGCGGTGGCCGGCCTCGCGCTCCTCGTCGTGGTCCGCATGCCCCCGATCGCCGTCGTGGTCCTGGCAGCGCTCGCGGGCCAGCTCATCCGCGGGTGATGAGCGTGTCGATCAGCTCGGCGAGTTCGGCCGGGCGCGTCAGGAACGGCGAGTGGCTGCCGTCGATCTCGACCGGTTCGACGCCCAGCCGCTCTCGCGCGGCGATCCGGCCCCAGGCCGGGTTCACCGCCCGGTCGTCGCGACAGACGATGTAGTCACACTCGACCGACGGCCACGCCTCGAGCGGAGTCGGCTCGTTCATCACCCGGTAGGACTGGGGCCGGAAGCGCGCCACGGCGGACGCGGCGACGTCCGGCGGCGCGTCGTGGAAGAACAGCTCGGTGGCGGTGTTCGGCCCGACCATCCAGACGTCGTCGCCGAGCGCCGTCCACTCCGCGCTCGTCAACGGAACGATCCCGTCGATCGGCTCCGCGGCCCGCTGCTCGGTGGCGCTCGAGCCCGGTCGCGGCAGCATCGCGGCCAGGAACACGAGGCGCCGGACCGGCTGGCGGGCGGCGACGATCGGAGTCACGAGGCCGCCCATCGAGTGCCCGACGATGACGGGCTCGCTCCCCGGTGCGATCGCGCTCGCGACGGCGTCGGCGTACTCCGCCGCCCCGGCCGCCGTATCCGAGATCGGCATGTCGACGGCGACCGCCGTGTGCCCGCGACGCTCGAGCTCCGGGATGAGCAGCTCCCAGCACCACGCACCGTGGTAGGCGCCATGAACGAGGACGATGTCCACCTGCTACCTCTCGATCAGGTTGCGGGGCCGCCCGAGGGCTTCGGCGACCTCGTTGAGGGTGGGAACGACGGCGGCCGCGCCGGCGCCCTCCAGGATCCTCGCGTCGACCGCCGAACCAGCGGAGACCCCGATGGCGATCATCCCGGCCGCGACAGCCGAGACCATGTCCCACGTGGAGTCGCCAATGTACCAGCAGCGCGCCGGCTCGACGCCGACCTGGCTCGCCGCGAAGAGCAGGAGATCCGGCTCCGGTTTCGCGTGCTCGACGTTGCTGGCGTCGACGATCGTCGGCTCGGCCGGCAGGGCGAGCGCCGCGACGGACGCCGCGACCTGTTCCCTGCGACTCGACGTCGCGATCGCCCACGGGATGCCGAGCCGCTCGATCGCCTCGACCACGCGCCGGACGCCCGGCAGGGCCCGTGGCGAGTGGTTCAACCGGGCGTAGATCTCGCCGGCCCGCCGGTCGATCTCCTCGGAGCGGGCTTCGTCGATCGGCTGGCCGGCGAGCGCGGCGATCTCGCGGGCGAGGCGCTTCCCGTCGACGCCGATGAACGGTCCAAGGCGGTCGTGTGTCGTCGGCAGGCCTGCCTCGGCGAGTGCGTCGAGCCAGGCATCGATGCGTGTCTCGACCGTGTCGACGAGGGTCCCGTCCAGGTCGAAGAGGACCGCCCCTGGGATCGGCAGGTAGGTCGCGCTGGTCATGCGGGCGTCACCGTCGCTCGGCGGGGATTCGTGGAGCTTGGGGTGGCCTATGGGTCTCGAACCCATAACCTTCGGATCCACATTCCGATGCTCTGCCTATTGAGCTAAGGCCACCGCGGGGTCGCGTCGACGGCCGCAGCCGCGAGCGGGCCGAAGTCTACCGCAATGGGGCCCGGCTCCGGAAAGCGCGGGTCAGTCGCTCAGTTCGGCGCCGGTGTCGTGCCGCCGCGGGCGGTCGGCCGGACGCCGGTCACCGTGACGCGCGGAATCCAGCCGGTCAGGCCGATCGGCGTCCTGACATTCAGGTATCCGTCCTGGGAGCCGATGATCTCGACCTCGTCGCCTCGCTCGAGGCGGGCCAGCATCGGCTCGAACTCATCCGGCAGGGCCGCCATCCGAACGCCCTGGTACGAGACGAAGACGCGTTCGATGCCCTTCGCGGGCGGCTTGGCGAACGCACTGGGCGCGACGGCGACGGACGCGACTGCCGCGTCGGCGGGCGCCGGCGGGGCGGCGGGCGACTTGCTCGCGGGCTTCTTGCTTCGCGATCGCTTCGAGGGCGCCGCGTCCTTGACGGCGATCGCCGGTGCCACCTGGGGCGCGACGCTGACCGGCGGTGGGACCGTGGGCGGCGGCGCGACCGGGCCGGGCGACTCGAGGACGAACGTGGCGAGCGACGGCGAGTCCTCGCGGGGTCGCCGCCGGATGAGGAACAGGAACAGGAAGATGCCGGCGGTGGTCGTCCCGAGCCAGGCGAAGACCGGGACACTGAGCGGGACGGAACCGAACGGCAGCGAAGGACCGCCGAGGCTGTTGTCACCGTTGCCGCCGCCCGTCGTCCCGGCGCCGGTGCCACCTGTGCTCGCGGACCCGGTTGGATGCGCTCCCGGGCCACCGGCAAGCGCAGTGGTGATCGTCCCGGAGGCGGTTGGCGAGGGAGTCGACTGGGCGGTCGGCGGAGCAGGCGTCGCGGGCACTGCGGTCGGCGCCCTGGTCGGCGCGACGGGCGCCGGCGTGACGACGACCGTCGTCTTCTGGGTGGCCTTGGCCGTCGGGCGAGGCGTCGGCTTCGGGGTGGGCCTGGGCGTGGGTTGCGGAGTCGGGTGAGGCGTGGGCTTCGGCGTCGGCTTGGGTGTCGGCGCGGGCGTCGGGGCCGGGGTGGGCTTGGGAGTCGGATTCGGCGTCGGCTTGGGCGTCGGCGCTGGCGTTGGTGCGGGCGTCGGTGGCGGCGTCGCCGGTGCCGTGACGGTGACAGTTCTGGGGTCGACCAGCGTGTGGTCGCACTGCCGGCCGCGGTCATCGATCGATCGGAAGGCGTACCCGCGGGTGCCGACCGGCAAGGTCCGCGAACCGGTGAATGTCACGCCGCCGTCCCAGTCGGACCCGGAGGGCGTGAGGTCGGTCAAGGAGCCGTTGAGCACCAGTCGGACCGACCGCGGCGCGTCGTTGCCCGAGTCGACGAAATGGACCGAGAAATGGAATGTGGTCGCCGTCGTTCCGGTCGCCGGGCTGACCGTGCCTCGGTCGAGGGTGACCTGGCCGCAGACCCTGGCGAAGACCGGCGAAACCGACAGACCGACCACGGACGCGAACAGCCAGCTCGAGAGCGCGAGCGCGCCCGCGAGGCGGAATCGTGGCTGCCCCGTTCGGTTGACGTCCATCCCCTCGTACGTCGTTTGGGTGATACCCGGAACGTAGGCATTGGGCACTCGCGCGTCATTGGGCCCAACGTTGGTCGTGGCCGGTACTTTGGTCACGGACACAGGGCGGACTGGATGCCGTACACAGTCATCAACCCCCACCCACCACCCGAGAACATGCTCGATCATCCGCCCGACCCGGCCCCGCACCATCGCGACGCTCGCTCCACGGCCATTCGCGAACGAATGGTCCGAATCCTCGTGGTCGAGTTCGCCGTCCTCATGGCAGTCGCCGCCGTCGAGGGGTTCTGGCCCGGCCGGGGTCCGGGGCTGGACAATGCCGTCGGCTTCCTCATCGTCTGCTCGATCGTCATTCCCCTCGCGATGGCCGGTCTGTCGCGACCGATCCTCCGCGACGTCGAGCGGCTCGAGGAGGAACGCAGCCGGCTCCTGGAGCTGTACGACCGGGCGCGCCTCGACGCATTGATCGACGGCCTGACGGGCCTCGGCAATCACCGCGCCTTCCAGGACGAGCTGTCGCGCCAGATCAGCCAGGCCGTGCGCCAGGGGACCAGCCTCGCCCTGCTCCTCGTCGACGTCGACGACCTCAAGAAGATCAACGACGGCCGCGGCCACGCCGCCGGTGACGACCTGCTGACCTCGCTCGGCCGAATCGCCGCCACGTCGCTCCGCCGTTATGACCGGGCCTTCCGCATCGGTGGCGACGAGTTCGCCATCCTCCTGCCCGGCGCCGACATCGAGCGCGGGCTCGCGACCGCCCGGCACATCCTGGCGAGTGCCCTGAGCGGCGGCGACCCCACCCGGCCGCGCGAGGCGTTCTCCCTTTCGATCGGGATCTCGTCGTTCCCATCACCCAGCGGCGATGGCCGTCTGCTCTACCGCCACGCAGACGCCGCCCTGTACTGGTGCAAGCGGCACGGCCGGACGAACGCCGTTGCCTTCGAGCCGGCCCGTCATGGCTCCGCCGAGGATGCGTCGACCGCCGACGTCACGCTGGCGCTCGGCGCGATCCTCGCGGATCGGTCGCTCCGGCCGGTCTACCAGCCGATCTTCTCGCTCGCGACCGGCGAACCCATCGGCTACGAGGGCCTGGTCCGGCCGACCGACGGTGCCCCGTTCAGCGACGCCGGCAGCCTGTTCGCAGCCGCCGAGCGGGCGGACCGGATCGTCGAGCTCGACATGGCCTGCCTCCAGATCGTCGCCGACGGGACCGGCCAGCTCGAGCCGAACACGTATCTCAGCATCAACCTCTCGCCCCGGACCCTCGAATCGGACCAGTTCCAGGCCGTCGAGCTGACCGCGATCTTCCAGAAGCGCGGCATCATGCCTCACCAGATCGTCGTCGAGCTGACCGAGCGCGAGGCGGTCCAGGACCTCGAGCAGCTGCGGCAGAACGCGGCGGCCTGTCGACGGGCCGGGATGCGCCTTGCGGCCGACGACGTCGGCTCGGGCAACGCCGGCCTGCGGCTCCTGAGCGAGATCCAGTTCGACATCATCAAGGTCGACCTGTCGCTGGTCCAGGGCGGCCTCCTCCACGATCCGTCGCACGCGGTCCTTCGGGCGCTGCAGGAGCTCGGGACCCACTGGAAGGCGACACTCGTGGCCGAGGGCGTCGAGACGGGCGAGCAGCTGGCAGCGATCCGCGGGCTCGGGTTTGCCGCCGGCCAGGGCTACCTTCTGGGCCGACCGAAGCCGGAGCGCCATGTCGACCGGGTCGACCTGGAGTCGCTCTTGCCGATGGGGCTGTTCAGCAGCATGGTCGGCGCCAAGACGCAGCCGGTCCTCGCGCCTCCGCCACCGGTCGAGAAGGTCGAGGCGCCGCCGGCCAAGACCCCTCGCACTCGGCGCCGACGCGTCCCCACCGCCCCTCGAGCCTGACGCCGAGGCGCCCGCCACCGCCCGCCACCCGTACGGAGCATCTGGCACGCCCCACGTGCAGATGGGACGTGCTGGACGGATCAGACGACCGATGTGCGCCTGATCGAGCGGGATTGGGGCCGGAATTGTCGGTTCTGGCACGCGGGGCGAACCAATCCGACGAGCAGCACCCGGCGGACCCGTCATTCGCAGCGCATTCGCTCGCCCCGCGTTCCATCCGCATGCGCGGGCGGGCTGCGACCTCGGGGTTGACCCGCACGCCCGTCGCCGCTACCGTAGCCGGCAACTGAATAGCCTTATCAAGAGTGGCGGAGGGACCGGCCCTGTGAAGCCCGACAACCTACCGGCGGCGACGCCGGCAAGGTGCCAAATCCGGGCAGGTCCTCCTGCGAGATAAGGGATTGAAGACCCTTCCTCTCCGGGAAGGGTCTCTTGGTCTCGGCGTCACTCGCATCCATCCCGGCAGGCGTCCCGTGAGGCGCCCCGGACGGAGACCGACCGATGACGATCGAGACGCCGAATCGCCCGACGACGACGCTGCCGACCGCGGCGCCCGCGCAGCCCGCGGCGCCCGTCGCCGATGCCCCCGCAGCGCCCTCCCACGTCCTCGGCATGCGGTGTCGCGCCTGCGGCCGGCCCGAGGAGATCGGGCCGAACTACGTCTGTGCCGGCTGCTTCGGTCCGCTCGAGGTCGTCTACGACCCGGCGGTCGCCCGCCGAACGCTCACCCGCGAAACGATCGCGGCTCGTCCGCCCGGCATCTGGCGCTACCTCGAACTGCTGCCCGTTTCGACGGTTCCGGCGCGCGGGCTCGCCGTCGGGTCCACGGCGCTCGTCCCGGCCGACCGGCTCGGCTCACGGATCGGCGTCGACCGGCTCTGGCTCAAGGACGACACCCGCAACCCGACGCTCAGCTTCAAGGACCGGGTGGTCGCCGTTGCCGCGGCGCGCGCGGTGGAGTTCGGCTTCGACACTCTCGCCTGCGCCTCGACCGGCAACCTCGCCGGGGCGACGGCTGCGGCCGCAGCGGCGCTCGGGCTGCGAGCCTTCGTCTTCGTCCCGTCTGACCTGGAGCCGGCCAAGGTCGACCACGCCCTCGGCTACGGCGCGACGGTCGTCCGGGTCGATGGCACGTACGACGACATCAACAGGCTCAGCCTCGAGATCGCCGACGAGGAGGGCTGGGCCTTCGTCAACGTCAATCTCCGCCCCTTCTACTCCGAGGGAAGCAAGACGCTCGCGTTCGAGATCGCCGAACAGCTCGGCTGGCTCCTGCCGGACGTCGTCGTCGCCCCGATCGCCTCCGGTTCCCTCTACACGAAGGTCGCCAAGGGGTTCGACGAGCTCATCGCGATCGGCCTCGTCGAGCCGAAGGAGGTCCGGTTCGTCGGTGGCCAGCCGGCTGGCTGCTCGCCGGTCGCCACGGCGTTCGCGCGCGGAACGGATCGGATCGACCCGGTCCGCCAGCCGGACACGATCGTCCGGTCCCTCTCGATCGGCAGCCCCGCTGACGGACCCTACGCGCTGGAGCTGGCGCGGCGCACCGGGGGCTCGATCGAGTCGATCCCGGACGCGGATACCGCGGACGCGATCCGCCGGCTCGCTGCGACCGAGGGGATCTTCGTCGAGACCGCCGGCGGGGTGACCGTGGCCGCGGTCGAGGCGGCCCGGCGCCGGGGCGTCATCAGCGACGGCGATGAGGTCGTGGCGCTCCTGACCGGCAACGGCGTGAAGACGCCGGACGCGCGCCGGTTCGGCGAGGCCGAAACCAGCGTCCCACTGCCCATCCCGGCGACGTACGAGGCATTCGCGGCTCGCTACGGCGACTGAGCAGGGCCCGCGACGCTCAGGCGGCGACGAACGCCCCGCGGCTGGCGGGCACCAGCGCCCGCCACATCTCGACGGCCCACTGCCAGTCGGTCGAATCCTCGAAAGCGATCCGGATCACGGCGCCCCGGCCGCGGATGGCCGAGAACCCCTCGAGCACGCCGACCTCGACGCCGGACGTTGCGTCGGACAGGAGGCGCGCCCGCCCGACGACCTCGCCGGCCCGATGGGACAGTGCATCCGTCCCGAGATCTGGCGCGACCTGGTGGAGGAACTCCTCGGCGGTCATCGGGCCCGCGGCGGAGCCGGTCTCGGTCGCGGCGAGCGTGATCGACCGGCCGGACTCCCCGCCCCACCACTCATCGTCGGTGCGGCGCTCGGCGAAGGAGCCCGGAATGTCGAGCTGCCAGCCTTCGTGGATGACGCGGATCGGGTCGCGGCGGTAGCCGATGAGCGGCCTGTCGGGCGCCCTGGCCGCGCGGGCGTCGACCTGGCGGGTCATCGCGTCGGTGATACCCCGCATGTCGGCGAGTTCCTTCCACTCGCGCCACGGGTAGTCGAGTGACGGGTCGAGCGGGAAGGCTCTCGCCAGGAGGCGGATGACTTCGTCGTGGACGAGCCTCTCGCGGTCGTCGTTCGGCTTGCGCCAGCGGACGTCGGTCCACATGAGGCAGAGGGCGCGGTTGAGGAGGCATCGGCCGTCGGTCGCATCGGCCCACCACGGCGTGATCTCCGCGGCGAGCCGCGAATCGACGAGGGCGGCATCGAGCCAGGCGTCGTCGCGCGGTCCGAGGTTCGTCGCGATCGCCCCCTCGAAGGTGAAGCACACGTTCGCCGGTGTCCCGAGATGGATCTGGTCGAGCCCGTGTCGCCGTGCCTCGCGTGCCCCGATGAGCGCCCCGCCGAGCCAGGTCAGGTACGCCTGCTCGGCGCGTGTCCGGTCACCGGCCGCGGCGACGGCCGACGCTTCATGCCCGTCGGTGCCGGTCGCGGCCCAGGCGATCTCGTGCTCGAGACCCATCCGCTGGACGAGGCGGCTGATGAACGTCTGGTAGCCGGGGCCGACGGGGGCCAGCCGGGCGGAGACGGCGACGTCGCCGCCATCGGACGCCACGAACGAGAACTCGTCGGCCGCCGGGTGAAGCCCGACGAGCAGCTCGCGGTCGCCGGACGCCGAGGTCCGCGTCCGGGTCGAGCGGACGAGGTCCGGGTACTGGAGTCGCAGCCAGGCCTCGACTCCGAGGATCAGCCGGTCGGCCGGCGGCTGTCGTGGGATGAGGCCGCGCTTCGATGCGCGGCCGGTGACGGTCAACGTCAGCGGTGGCATGGCCCCTCTCGGAGATCAGGTCTCCGACGATAGCGGTGCGTGCGTCCGCCGGGGACCGGTGATTCGTACCGGTGACACCGGCCAACAGTCCAGTCCGCCGCCCGCGCCGCCGTCCATGAGGGCTGGTCGGGTGGACTGCGGTGAGTTGCGGTGGAGAGGGTGGTACCCCCGGCCCCGACCCTCGGGACCATCGCGCCGCGGACCCCCGGCCGGCCGCGATCTACGGTCAAGGACGACACCGGACTGCCCCGCCCCGATCCGCACGAGACCACCCATTCGATGACCTTCGCTCACGCCGCACTGCCGATCCGCGCGACACGAGAGCGTCGCCTGCCCGCCGACGGCCCCCGCCGTTTCGCGGCGATGGTGGCCCTGGCGTTCGCGGTCACGACGGTCGGCCTCCTCCTGGCGCCCCGCGAGGCAAACGCGTGGAGCAGCGGCGAGTACAGCTCGACGTCGGAGCGCGCGCTCGTCACCCTGACGAACCAGTCGCGCGCAGCCGCCGGTCTCAAGGCCCTGAAGGTCGACTCGACGCTCACGGTGGTCGCCCGCTCGCGGAGCAAGGACATGATCGTCCGCAACTACTTCAGCCACAACATCCCGCCGAGCGGCAAGATGGTCTTCTCGATCCTCGACTCGAAGCACTACTGCTACGCGGTCGCCGGCGAGAACATCGGCTGGAACGACTACCCGGACGACTCCGCCACGAAGACGATCCACCAGATGTTCATGAAGTCGGCCGACCACCGCGCCAACATCCTCGGCAAGCGCTGGGACGTCATCGGCGTCGGTGCGTACAAGGGCTCGAACGGCAAGAAGATGTGGACCGTCCTGTTCGCCGACAAGTGCGGCTCGTCCGGCGGAACCGCGCCCAAGCCGAAGCCCAAGCCGACGTCCAACCCGGTCACGAAGCCGAAGCCGACCGCGAAGCCGACAGCCAGGCCGACGGCCAGGCCGACGGCCGTCCCGACCCCCATCGCGACGCCGTCCGCCGAGCCGACCGATCCGTTCGGGCTGGGCCTCGGGCCCCGCGCCACGGCGAGCGACAGCGCCGACCCGGGCGACGGGCCGCCCGACGGGACGACCGCCACTGACACCGTGGGGAGCCTCCGGGTCACCGATCCCCCGACACCGCCGGGTCTGCTCGAGTCGATCGTCGGCGACGTCACCGGGTTCTTCTTCGGCGGCTGACCCCGCGGGCGGGCCCTGCGACGCGACGCCGCGGCCACCCGACCTCGATCCGCCGGCCCGCGGCACGGCTACACTGCCGGGGATGCCCCCGATCCTCGAGGCGCGCAACCTCACCAAGCGATACCGCCTCGGCGCGATGACGGTCGACGCGCTGCGCGGCGTGTCCCTGGAGGTGGCCGAGGGTGAGTTCGTCGCCCTGATGGGGCCGTCGGGCTCCGGCAAGAGCACGCTTCTCCAGCTCCTCGGCGGCCTCGACCGGCCGACCGCGGGCGAGGTGACGCTCGAAGGCAAGTCGATCAGCACGATGTCGGACGACGACGCGACCCGCCTCCGTCGCGACCGCACCGGCTTCGTCTTCCAGTCGTTCAACCTCATCCCGCTCCTCGACGTGACCGAGAACGTCGCCCTGCCGTTCACGATCGCCGGCCAGGAGTCGAGGAACGGCGAGCTCGTCGAGCGGATTCGCGACGTCATCGCCCTCGTCGATCTCGCCGGCAAGGAGCACCACAAGCCCGATGAGCTGTCGGCCGGCGAGCAGCAACGAGTCGCGGTCGCCCGCGCCCTCGTTACGCGTCCTGCCCTGCTTTTCGCCGACGAGCCGACCGGCAACCTCGACTACACGACCGGCACGGAGATCCTCGACGCCCTCTGGCGGTCGTGCGTCGAGCGGCACCAGACAGTCGTCCTCGTCACCCACGACTCGAAGGCCGCGGCCTATGCCGATCGGGTCCTCGTCATCTCGGACGGGAAGATCCGCGACGAGATCAAGCTCGGGCGACGCGAGGTCCACGACGCGACGCCGCTGATCACCCGCCTCGCCGAGCTGGGGCTGTAACGGTGGGGCTGTAGCGGGTGGGCGGCCTGACGTCGCTCGCCTGGAGGAGCCTCGCGGCCCGCCGCGGCCGAACCGCGCTGTCGGTCATCGGGATCGCGCTCGGCGTCGGCGTCCTCTTCGCGTCGCTCGCGACCGACGCCGGGATCGACGCGTCGATCGACCGCACGGTTCGCGATCTCGTCGGCCGGGCGGACCTGCGGGTCGCCGCGTTCGGTGACCCGGGCCTGTCCGAGGAGAGCGTCACCGCGATCGGCCAGGCACCGGGCGTCGTCGTCGCGGCTCCCGTGCTCGAGCGGCGGACCTATCTCGTCGCGGACGTCGACGACCCCAACGTGCTGCCCGATCCGGTCACGATCCTCGGCGTCGACCCGGTGCTCGAGGCACGGGTCCGCGAGCTGCCGCTGGTCGCCGGCGCCGGACTTCCGGGGCCGGACGCGTTCGCGGTCCTCGTGACCCAGCGGCTCGCCGCCGAAGACGCGCTGACGCTCGGCTGCGACGTGGAATTCCAGGCCGGCGCCGGGGGCCCGGTCTCGCTCGAGGTCGTCGGCATCGTGGAGGGCGACGGACCGTTCGTCGGGTCGAGCGGCCGGACGGTCATCGTCCCGCTGCGCACCGCCCAGCGGCTGCTCGGCGAGGACGGCGTCAGCCGGGTCGATATCGTCGTCGGCGAAGGCGCGACGCCACTCGAGGTGACGCAGGCCCTCGAGGTCGCCCTCACATCCGAGCCGTACGTGCTCTCGTCACCGGCCGAACTCGCCGCATCGCTGCGCGTCTCGACGGCCGACTTCCGCTCGACGACGGCGCTCATCGCGGCGGTCGCCCTCTTCGTCGGGGCGTTCCTCATCTTCAACACGCTGTCGATGACCGTCACCGAGCGGATCCGCGAGCTCGGGCTGCTGCGGGCGGCCGGGGCGACGAGCCGGCAGGTCGGTGGCTTCGTGATGGTCCAGGCGGTCGTCCTCGGGATCGGCGGGTCGATCGTCGGGCTCGGGGTCGGCGTCGTCCTGGCCGAGCTGATGGGGCTCTACGTCCGGTCGATCGCCTCGATCCCGTTCGAGCGGGCCGGGCTCCAGGTCACGTCGGCGCTCCTGGCGATCGCGATCGGGCTCTTCATCACGCTGGCCGCGTCCGTCGAGCCCGCGCGCCGGGCCGGATCGATTTCGCCGGTCGAGGCGCTCAAGGCCCGGCTCGATCCGACGACCGCCCAGCGGGCGAGGCTCCGCTGGCTGATCGGCGTCTTCGTCGCGGTCTTCGTCACCGGCCTCCTCGTCTGGCCGCGGGAGGCGGGGGTCGGCGGGCTGCTCCGGGCCGCCGCCGTCTATGGGCTCCTGCTCGCCGTGGTCCTCGCCTCGCCGTTCCTGCTCGGGGCGCTGGCACGGCTCGCCGGCCTGCCGTTCGCCGGCGTGTTCCGGCTCGAGGAGCGGCTCGCCCGGGCGGCCCTCGCCCGCGACCGGAGCCGGACGGCGCTCACCGTCGGGCGCGTTGACGGCCGGCCTCGCGATGATCGTCGCGATCGGCGGGGTGGCCGTCCAGGCGCGGTCCGCGGCCGGCGCATGGCTGGCGGAGGTCGTCCCCGGCGACGAGCTCCTGACGTCGATCCGGCCGATCGACCTCGTCGAGGAGTCCGACACGGTCGACCAGCTGGCCGCCGTCGACGGCGTCGGCCTGGTGAGCCCGATCGCGACCTTCGAAGTCGCGAACGAGGGCGTTCGCACCGATGCCGCGGCCGTCGTCGGCAAGGACCTGCTCGACGACGGCCGGCTTCGAATTCGCTTTCGGCGACCGCGGCGCGGCGCTGAGGGGGCTCGACGCGGGCGGCACGACGATCCTGCCGCGGGCGCTCGCCGAACGCCTGCGCCTCGGGGTCGGCAGCATCTTCTCCATCTCGCTGGGCGGGGGCCGGGCGCTCGACCTCCGCGTCGCCGCGATCGCCGAGCGAACGCTTCCCGGGCGGGCCGGCGAAGCGGCGCTGGTCGGCTGGAAGGACGCGACCGGAGCGCTCGGCGTCGCCGGCGCCGATGCGTTCGCGATTCGGTACCTGGCGGGTCGCGAGGCGGATGCGCGGCCGGTCCTCGAGACGACGGCGCGCGGCCTCGCCCTCGAACCCAACCCGCTGGACCGCGTGGCTGGCGCCGTCGACGCCGCGCTCGGGCGGGTCTTCAGCCTGTTCGATGCGCTGGCGATCGTCGCGGTCATCGTCGCGGCCCTCGGCATCATCAACACCCTGACGATGAACGTGCTGGAGCGCGTCCGCGAGATCGGGGTCCTGCGAGCGGCCGGGATGACGACCCGCCAGGTGCGGCGGACCGTCGTGATCGAGGCGGGCATCCTGGGCGTCGCGGGGTCGATCCTGGGGATCCTCACCGGGATCGTCGCCGGGGCCGTGATGGTCGCGATCGCCGGTGGCGGGGCGGGCCTCGGCTTCGGGCTCCCGTGGGGCTCGATCGCCCTTGCGGCGGCCCTGGGGATCGGCCTGTCGATGGTTGCCGCCTGGTACCCGGCGCGGCTCGCGAGCAGGCTCGCGATCGTGAGGGCCGTCCAGCACGAGTAAGAGGGGGTGGTAGACTCGCGCCGTCGCGAGGCTCCAACGGCCGCCGGCGAAGGGGAGGGAACCGCAAATCGAATGACGATCGCGATGCCGCGGATGACCCGCCTTCCGATCGACCAGCGCGGGATCACGCTCGCGGACTTCCTCGTCCCGATCCGGGTCGGGGAGCGCCTCGGCGTCAAGGTCCGCAACATCGCCCTGATCGTCGTTGGCGCCCTCCTGATCTACCTCACCGCCCGCATCGCCTTTCCCGTTCCCGGCTCTCCGGTCCCCGTCACGGGGCAGACGTTCGGCGTTCTGCTCGCCGGTGGAGCGCTCGGCTTCCGCCGCGGCGTGTCGAGCGTCGCCCTCTATGTGCTCATCGGGCTCGTCGGCCTGCCGCTGTTCGCCGAGAACAAGGGTGGCTTCGGCGTGATCTTCGGCGCCTCCGGTGGGTACCTGATCGGCTTCGTCATCGCCGGTGCGATCGTCGGACGGCTCGCGGAGCTCGGCTGGGACCGGCGGATCCTCGGCGCGGTCGTGGCGATGCTGATCGGCAACGTCCTGATCTACCTCGTCGGCGTGCCGTGGCTGATCGTCGTCGCCAAGCTCGACCTGGCGGCCGGTATCGCCCAGGGCGTCACGCCGTTCCTCCTCGGCGACGCGATCAAGCTGGCCCTTGCGGCCGCCGCCTTCCCGGTTGCGTGGTGGGCCGTCGGGCGGCGGCCCGGCGAACGCTGAGCGCCCGCGATCCGCGGCGGCTCGGAGACGATCTAGCGAGTATCGGCAAGGGCGGCGTGCAGGCTCCGATACGACTCCCGCAGGAGACGCGCGACATCCGGCCAGTAGGCGGCGCCGCGGCCCTTTGGCCCATCGGGATCTTCGGCGGCGCCGCGGTCCCTGATCTCCGCGGCGAGTCCGCGGAGGCGGCCGGCCTCCTGGACGCGGTCGGATGGGATCGCGTACAGGGCCGCGTACGTGGCGGTGATGGCGTCGCCGGCGGCGGCGCCGGCGGCAAGGCCGATCTCCCGGCGGACCACCCACCAGCGCAGCTCGTTGCGGGCGACCGCCTCGAGATCGACGTGCCGGGGCAGGCCCAGGATCCGGTAGCCGCGGGCGATCGTCGGGCCGAATCGTTCATAGTCGCCCGATGATCGGGCGAATCCGACCGCGGCCTTCGTCAGGAGCAGGCTCGCCGCGAGGGCACGGGGCCATGAGGCGTGGGCCTGCTCGCGGAGCCCCTTCACGAGCAGGCCGAACAGTCGCGCCGGCTGGCGTCGGTAGTAGGCCTTCCACATCCCCGTCTCGAGCGCCGCGAGGCGATCGGGGTCGAAATCGGAGCCCCAGCGTCCCATGGTTGTCCCTTCGCAGCTGGCGGTCGATCGGATGACTTCACCCGACATCACGGGACTCTACGGCCCCGACAGCGAGGCGTGGCGGCTGAATCGCGAGGCGATGCTGCTCCTCGGCGCGGGGCCGCGGGCGCTGCTTCTCCAGCTCGCGCATCCGTTGGTGGCCGCCGGCGTCGAGGAGCACAGCGACTTCCGGGCCGATCCGTGGCGCCGGCTCCAGGGCACGCTGCGGAGCTACCTGACGATCGTCTACGGGACGACGACCGCGGCACGGGCGGAGATCCGTCGCCTGAACGGCCTCCACCGATCGATCGCCGGCCCGGGGTACACCGCCACGCGGACCCGGACCTGTCGCTGTGGGTCCACGCGACGCTGGTCGACACAACGATCGCGGCCTACGACGCCTGGATCGCGCCGCTGCCGCGCGATCGCCGGGCGCGCTACTACGCGGAGACGCTGCCGATCGGCCGGGCGTTCGGGGTGACCGCGGATCGTCTCCCGGCCGATCTCGAGGCGTTCGAGGCGTACGTCGCCTCGATGCTGGCGCCGGGCGGGCCCGTCCACGTGTCGCCGGTCGCGCGCTCACTCGCGGACGCGGTGCTCCACCCGCCGCTGGGGCCCGTTGTGCCGGCGCTCGGCTGGCGTGCCTCCCGTGGCATACGCGTGGACGCTCTGGCCGTCGATCGGCCTGCTGCCGGCGTCCGTCCGCGCCGAGTACGGTCTCCGCTGGGGCCCGCTGGAGCGGACCGTGTCAGGTTGGCTCGTCGCCGCGTGGCGCGCCTGGCGGCCGGTCCTGCCGGCCTCGTTCCGCCAGATGCCGCGCGCGATCGCCGCAGATCGCCGGCTCGCCGCAGGCGCGCCCGTATCGCCCCCGACGTAGCTCCAGATCATCCGATCCCGAACGCCGCGCCGAAGCACCTCTCTTCCGCACCAGACGCGGCCGCGGGCCGAGCCCCTCAGTACAACCGCGGAAAGCGCGGCCTGAAATCGCGGCACGAGGTTGAGCGATGTATGTGCGTCGAGCGTGTCGAGCAGGGTCTTCGTCGGCGTCAGCTTGAATCGGTTGGCCGTGACGTAGTCGCGCATCGCGGCCCAGAACGCGGTGTTCCCCATCGACTTGCGGAGGTCGTCGATGAAGTTGCCGCCCTGGATGTAGATGATCTCGTAGTAGCACGCTGTCGAGTACTTGTAGATCGAGAGGTCGAGCCGGGCGGTCGAGCAGCCGCGACGCGCGGCGCTGGCCCAGGACGTTCCGGGCCAGGAAGTCGGCGGCGGCCTCGTCGGTGAACGGCTCGGCGGACTGGTCGTTGCCGACGATCCCGTAGAACCACTGGTGGCCGGTCTCGTGATGGACGAGGTACGACAGGTTGGCGCTGCCGACGCCGGTCGGGATCCAGGTGAGGCCCGGCGACTCCATCCCGTAGCCCCCGGCGGTCTGGGCGAGGTCGTACGTCCGGTACGGATACGGCCCGACGAGCGGCTCGAACTTCGTGATCGCGTGCTTCGCGGCCGCCAGGATCGCCGACGCCGGCCCGCCCGGCCGGTAGATAGACGCGGATCGCGTTGTCGCCGACGGTCGTCGAGATCGACTTGTAGTCCGGCGCCGCGGTCAGGACGAAGTCCCGCACGTTGACGGCCTCGAACGTCTGGCGGAGGCCGCTGACCGCGACCGCGTTCGCCGGTCGTGGCGATGACGAGCGTCCGATCGGTCTTGATCGAGACCCGCACGTGCGGGCTCGACGGGTGTCACGAATGGGTCGCCGTGGTTCGGCCGGTCGAAGGCGACGCGGCGGCTCACCCACGGGATCCAGCGGTAGGCGTCGATGATGCCGTTCGCGCGCGTGAACAGCCAGTTTGAGCCGGTGATCGAGCTGCGCAGCGTCGCGGTGTAGGCGAACCCGGACGTCGACTGACTGGCCGGCCCCGAGGATCCCGCCGAGCGGCACGATGATCGTCTGGTCGCTGACGCGTCGCCTTCGCCGCCTTGCCCGCGACCGTCACCGCGCCGAGCTTCATCGCCCCCAGCCGGGCGGCGATCGTGTTGAGCTCGAGCCGATCGATGGCGCCGCCCGAGTCGTTCCGGACGGTCATCGTCGAATCGACGTTGAATGCCCGGCTGCCGAAGTTGAGCGACAGCGAGACGTCGTACGTGGCGGTCAGGGCGAGGCTCGTCCGATCGACCGAGCCCGGGACGATGCGGGAGATGCCGCTGGACGATCGGCTCGCGGTCCGGCGCGGCCGTCGCGGCCCGGATCCAGTGTCGGAGCGGGGGTCGGCACGGGGGTCGAGCTCGCCGGCGTCGAGCTGCGCCGGAGTCGTAGTCGCCGCAGCGAGCGCATCGGACCGAACGGGCACGCCGGCCGCCGGCGCCGCGCCGCCGAGCACCGACGACGACCGCCAGGACGCTCAGCGCCGCGGCGCTGACGATGGCGAGGCGGCGCAGCCGGAGCATCGGTCGATCCTACGGCGGTAGCGGCGAGCCGTCGACCGCCCGATCGTCGCCGTGCAGGAGGGACGAAGCGCGAGGCCGATGCATACACTGTCGCAATGACCGCTCCGTCGCTCGGGCCGGCGACGTCAGAGGCGGTTCGCGGCAGGTTCCTCGACGCGATCCGCGCGGCCCTGCCGGACGATGCGCCTGCTCGAGGATGCAGTCGGATCGCGAGGGCTACCGGCAACGACGAGACGGCGTACCTCAAGGCCGGACTGCCGCTGGCGCGGTGGCGCTCCCGACCTCGACCGCCGAGGTCGCGACGCTCGTCCGGCTCGGCCGCGGAGCACCGGATCCCGATCGTCCCGCGCGGCGCCGGGACGCGGCCTGTCCGGCGGCGCCGCGGGGATCGAGGGCGGCCTGACGATCGCGATGACGAGGATGGACAGGATCCTCGAGATCGACCGCGAGAACCTGGTCGTCGTCACCCAGCCCGGGATCCTCAATGCCGACCTCAAGGAGGCGCGTCGCCGCGGAGGGCCTGTTCTACGCCCCGGATCCCGCGAGCTACGAGATCTGCTCGATCGGCGGGAACCTCGGCACGAACGCGGGCGGGCTGTGCTGCGTGAAGTACGGCCAGACGCGTGACTCGGTGCTCGGCCTGGAGGTCGTCCTCGCCGACGGGCGGTGATCCGGACCGGCGGCAAGTACATCAAGAACATCGCCGGCTACGCGCTGACCCACCTGTTCGTCGGGTCGCAGGGGACGCTCGGGATCATCACCGAGGCGACGCTGCGGCTGCGGGTCGCGCCGCCGCCGCGGACGACGATGCTCGCGTTCTTCCCGACGCTCGACGGCGCCGGCGATGCGGTCGCCGGATCGACGCGGCCGGGCTCGATCCGGTGACGCTGGAGCTGCTCGACAAGCCGTCGATCGCTCGCCGTCGACGACGCGTTCAACCTCGGGCTGGATCGCGACGCGGAGGCGATGCTCCTCGTCGAGTCCGACCGCCCGGAGCCGGCGGCCGCTCGCGGAGCTCGACGCCGCCGATGGCCGCCTGCGAGGCGGCCGGCTCGACGACGACGATGCGGGCGGCCGATGCGACCGAGGCCGACTGGCTCCGCCAGGCGCGCCGCCTGGCGCTCCGCGCGCTCGAGCAGCAGGGGATCGTCCGGATGGAGGACGTCGGCGTCCCGCGCAGTCGCAGTCCCGGACCTGCTTCGGGCGATCGAGCGCGATCGGCAAGAAGCACGGGGTCAAGGTCGCGACGTTCGGCCACGCCGGCGACGGCAACCTCCACCCGAACTTCATCTTCGACCACGGCGACCCCGCGGCAGAGGAGCTGACGGACCTCGCCCGAGCCGATCTCTACCGCGCGGCGATCGCCCTCGGCGGGACGGTGACCGCGGAGCACGGGATCGGGCTGGCCCGGCGGGAGGTGCTGGTCGAGCAGGTCGGCCAGGACGTCATCGACGTCATGCGCTCGATCAAGGCCGCCCTCGACCCGCTCGGCATCCTGAACCCAGGCCGCATGATCTAGTCGCGCCCATCCGGTTCGTGCCAAACGCCCGCCCCATGAGCGTTCGGCACGGAAGTCGTGCCGAACGATCGCCTGATGAGCGTTTGGCAACAATAGGCGAGCCAATCGTGGTGACGTGAGCGTGATGCGCCGGGGTGGAGGAGCGGTGGTGTGACGAGTGCTCACTGGGCGTGCATTTGACAAGAATTGCCCCTGACTGATCCACCCGCGCGCCCGAATCGAACCAACCGGCGTGAACCGATCATGGGGCGCGATCGGCGCCGTGCTTCTCTGCGGGCTCCTCCTCGCCGCGTGCGGCGGGGCGGGTGCGCCGCCGACACCCCTGCCGTCGCCGAGATCCGCCGCACCGCCCGCTGCAACGACGACTCCCTCGCCGCCCCCGAAGCCGAGCGCCGCGGCGACCAGCAGAACCCTCGCCGACATCGCCGCATTGCGCGACGGCCTGGCAAAGACCCCGGACGATCCCGACACCCTCCGCGCGCTCGGTCTCGCACTGCTCCAGCGGGTCCGCGAGACGGCCGACGCATCGCTTTACGCCCAGGCCGAGGAGGCGCTTGACCAGGCGCGGAAGATCGCGCCTGACGACCCGCTCATCCTCGTTGGGATCGGCGGACTGCAGCTCGGGAAGCACCGGTTCGCCGCGGCGCTCGACACCGCTCGCAAAGCTCTTGACCTCGCACCCACCAACGAACCGGCCAAGGCGGTCGAGGTCGACGCGCTCGTCGAGCTTGGGCACTACGACGAGGCCGTCGCGGCGACCCAGGAGCTGCTCGAGTTGCGTGTCGACATCACGTCGCTCGCCCGCGTCTCGTACCTGCGGGAGGTCCACGGCAACCTCGACGGCGCGATCGCCGCGATGCGCCAGGCCAGTGAATCGCCTGCGCTCGCCCCGGAGAACACCGCCTACGTGACGACCCTCCTCGGCAACCTGCTCGTCTACGCCGGCAAGCCCGATGAGGCGACCGCGGCCTACGAATCGGTCCTCAATGTCGTGCCGGACCATGCCGCGGCGATCGCGGCCCTGGGGCGCCTCGCGGTCAGGCGAGGCGACCTGGTCGAGGCCGCCCGCCGCTTCGAGAAGGCGTCGGCGATCCTGCCGCTGCCCGAGTACGTCATCGCTCTCGGCGAGACCCGAGAGGTGGCCGGCGACCTGAAGGCGGCCGGAGAGAGCTACGACCTCGCCCGGGCCGAGACCGGGCTGTTCCAGGCCGCCGGAGTCGATGTCGATCTCGAGCTGGCCTTGTTCGAGGCGGATCACGGCGACGCGACGACGGCGCTCAAGCTAGCCGAGGAGTCATACGCCACCCGCCGGACCGTCCGGACGTCCGACGCCCTGGCCTGGGCCAACCACCGGGCCGGAAACGATGGCAACGCCGCGCGGCTCTCGAAAGAGGCGCTCCGGCTGGGGAGCCGCGACCCGCTGCTCCTCTACCACGCCGGGATGATCGCCCTGGCGAGTGGCGACGAGGCTGCCGCGCGGCAACACCTGAGCGACGCGTTGGCGATCGACCCGGGCTTCTCGCCGACGAGCGCGGCCGCCGCCCGGGCGACGCTCACAGCTCTCGGCCCAGCAGACTAGGACTGGCCGGCGCCGCGCCCGGGAGGGACCCATCCGGTCGGGCCCGCCTCGGACTGCAACCGCCACAGCTATGCCCTCAACGGCCCCTACCGCGACGGCGACCCGTCGGGCCGCTTCGTCAGCGCGATCTCTGCCCACCGCCAGCTCATCCTGAGCGGAATGATCGCCTAGAAGGCGCTCGCAACGAGGTGCTCGAAGTGGCGTTCCACGAGGCTGCGCAGCTCCGGCGACAGCGACGGATACCGCGCATCGGCGTCCGACATCCCTGATCGGAGTTGGTCCAGTGTTCGCGAGATCGCATCGCGAGCCACACGCTCCGGGATCCCCCAGGATCGGGCCTCCGCCAGGAGGTGCCCACGGGTCACCTCGTCGATCCGCCACTTGCCCCCGATCGGGAGCGGCACTCGACGTTGTGCGGGCACGAAGAACTGTGTCGTGGCGACGTCATAGAGCGGACTGAGCGAGACCGTCCGATGACCGGTGTGGACGACCGCGATGTTCTTCGCATGAGCGTCGGCATTCCCGAGCGCAATGTTCACCACGGTTTGTTCGAGCAAACGGACGAGCTCCGCCGGCGCATCGGCGGCGCGTGCGACGAGGACGCCCGCGATCCGCGCAAGGGAGGGCTGTCGGGGTCCCGTGTCGCGCGCGTACTTGTCCGCCGGGGGCAAGCCCAGCACCTGACTTCCATCCTCCTGGTGAATACGCACGATCCGGTCCGATCGAACGTCGCGGTCATAGCGCTCGACCACGAGGGTCGGGCGGTGGCCCACGGGAGCATCAAGGCGGGCGACGGCCGTCCTCGTTGCGGCCGATGCCACAGCGAGTGCCCAAGCCTCAGCGACCGCCAGGCCTGGGTACCGCTCGGGCTCGGGCTTGAGGATGTGAGTGCTGACGGCACCCTCCAGTGGGAGATTCCAACGCCCGTCGCGGTACGTCAGAAGCAGCTTCTCCTGGGCGCCACCAAGGGACAAGCGCACGTCGTGGTCGATCGGCGCGACGGACCGGGGAAGCGAGTCGAGGCGGTCCCACACCTCGTCGTCGGTCAGGGGTTGGTATGAGCCGGTGGCCGGCCGGCGGCCGGCGGGCAGGACAGACACGGCGCCGGCGCACTCCCAGCCGATGGCGGCGAGCAGGCCGAACGTGTCGCCGGGCTCCACGCCGTGCTCGCGCTCAGCCGCGCTTCGACGTGCCTCTTCGGGAAGGAGTCCGTCGAACCATGCCCGCGCGAAGCCTGGTGCCCAGACGTCCTCGTCGCCGTCGGGAGAAATGGTCAACGGTTCGGAACCGGGCGTACGCTCGAAGCGGAACCGACGCCCCGTCGGGATGAGTTCACCTGCGCGCTCATCACCAAGCCAGACGAAGAGCGGGTCCGTCACCGGCGCGCGTTCTCGACGATGCTCGCGTCCTTGGATGCCACGACGATCTTGCCGCCAAGGAGCGCAATTGCTCTCATCGCCACCACGAGGCTGACAGGTCCGCCCCGCTCAAGTCCGATGACCGTTGCTCGGCTGACGCCGACCCACTGTGCGAGCGTCTCCTGGGTCCAGCCTCGCTCGTTTCGAAGCGCACGAATGGCGCGACCGAGACCGATCGGGTCATAGGCCACACGGATCATTCGTCTCCTTAGGTGTCAATCGTAGCTGACATCGGTCTCGGAATCCGGAATGTCGCCTGTGGTTGACATTACCGCCACGGATCTCAAATGTCAACCCTAGGTTACATCCGACGGGCGAGCACCCGATGGCCTTGTCTCCGTTGATCCATCCGGACCGGTCCCGCGAACCATCGGTCAGCAACCGGGCGTTGGTCGCGACACGCCGGATGCGCCGTCAGAGCAGGCGCCCAGAGCCTGCACCCAACAACCACCGGGAGAGTGATTGTGTCAACCTGTTCACGGGCCACCGCGCTCACCGGCGCGCTGCTCATCGCAGCGACGTCGGTCAGCGGTGTTCTCGCATCCAGCCACCGGGAGGCGCCGCTCATCGCGGGCGATCCCGCCGCGGACAACACGGACCTCTACGCGTTCGTGAGTCCCGACAAACCCAACACACTGACGATCATCGCCAACTACGTGCCGCTCGAGGAGCCGGCCGGCGGCCCGAACTTCTTTCCGTTCGACCCGGCCGTCCGATACGAGATCTACATCGACAACAACGGCGATGGCGTGGCCAACACCAGCTACACGTTCAAGTTCAAGTCCAACCCGAAGTCGAGGAACTTCGCCGGTATCCAGACGTTCCTCTTCAACGACGGACCGATCACGAGCCTGACCGACGAGAACCTGCTCGCGCCGCAGACCTACAACGTTCAGCGGAACGGCGTGACGATCGCGTCCGGTGTCAGCACGGCGCCGCCCAACATCGGCCCGCGCTCCACGCCGAATTCCAAGGGGCTCGCCGCCATGGCGGTCAAGACGCTCGGCGACGGGACGAAGCTCTTCGCCGGCCAGCGCGACGACCCGTTCTTCGTCGACCTTGGCTCGATCTTCGACCTGGCCGGACTCCGGCCGCTCAATGGGCTCCACGCGATCCCGCTGGGCGCCACTGCCGGCGTCGACGGCGTCGGTGGGTTCAGCACGAACGCCATCGCGATCCAGGTCCCGATCCAGAGCCTGACCAAGGATCACGCCCTGCCGACCGGCCCCAACGACCCCGACGCCGTCCTCGGCGTCTGGGCCGCGGCCAGCCGCCAGAAGACCCGAACGCTCAATGCCGACGGCACGATGAGCTGGAGCGGCCCGTGTCGTCCAGGTCTCGCGGCTGGGCAATCCGCTCATCAACGAGGTGATCATCCCGCGCGTCAAGAAGGACTACTGGAACAGCCAGAAGCCCGCTGCTGACCACCAGTTCGTTTCGTACTACCGCAATCCCGAGATCACGGCCGTCGCCAACGCGCTGTACGCCGCGCTCGACGACCCGGCGACCTCCGGCCGCACGGACATCGAGGCCATCCTCCTGAACGGCATCAACATCCCGAAGTCGGCCACGGTGCCCGGCGGGCTCCAGTTCACCAGGACGGGCGCAACCGATGCCGACATGCTCCGCGTCAACACCGGCATCAAGCCGAATGCCATGGGCGCCTGCGTCTTCGGCGCCCCGTCAGCCGGCCCCGACCGCCTCGGCGCCATCGCCGGCGACCTGTGCGGCTTCCCGAACGGGCGCCGCCTCCTCGACGACGTCGTGGACATCGAGCTCCGGGCCCTCGTCGAGGGCTATGGGCCGACGCTCAACGCGGTGCTCGGCGTTCCCAACCGCACGCCGAACAACGTGCTCGGCGACGGCGTCGACCAGAACGACACATCGTTCCTCAGCTCGTTCCCGTACGTCGGGACGGCGAAGAGCGGCTACAGCCACACCCACCATCGGCCAGGGCCCGCGCCCAGCTGATACTCCAGTCGCGGGGGACGAACGGCCCGGGCAACGCCCGGGCCGTTCTGATTCGCGCGGTTGCGCCCACTCCGACACATCTGTATCGTGCAAAAGTGCCACACGGCGGAGACATCAACCAGCTCATTGAGGCGAGCCGGCTCTACTACGAGCTGGGTGAGACGCAGTCGCGCGTCGCGGAGCTCCTCGGGGTCACGCGGCCACAGGTCTCGCGGATCCTCAAGCGGGCCCGCGCCGAGGGGATCGTGGAGATCCGGATCGTCGACGGCACGACCGAGTCGACACCGGCCGCCGAAGAGCTGCGCGGCCGGTTCGGCATCCAGTCCGTCCATCTCGCGCCGAGCCTGCGCGGCCCGGAGGACGTCGGGCGGCGGATGATCGGCCGGCTCGGCGCCGAGGTGCTCAGAGGGGCGATCCGCGAGGGTGCGGTCGTCGGGATAGGCGACGGATCGTCGATCTCAGCCCTTGCAGATGCCCTCGACGAGCCGCTCGTCGAGACGGGCGCCACGGTTGTTCCGCTGTGCGGCGGGTACTGGTTCACGGGTCCGGCGCGCGAGCCGTTCCGGCGCGTCGCCGACGGCATCGGCGGGACAGCCCAGGGCCTCCTCGCCCCGGGGCTCGTCGACGACCCGGCCACGAAGGTGTCTCTCTACGCCCACGCCGGCGTCCGCCGGATCCTCGAGTACTGGGAACGACTGGATGTCGCCGCCTTCGGCATCGGTGGACCGGCCTGGGGCGAGGCGGCGTTCGGCAAGGTCGCGTGCCGGCAGCTCGAGGATGCGCAGGCCGTCGGCGAGATGCTCATCGCCCCGTTCGACATCGACGGCCGGTTCGTGAGCAGCAACCTGCGCAAGCGGACGATCGCGTTCGACGCCCGCCGGCTCGATCGGCTGCCGGTCCGGATCGGGGTCGCCGGCGGCCCGGCAAAGATCCGGCCGATCCTCGGAGCGCTCCGTTCCGGTTCGCTCACGGTCCTCGTGTCGGACGTCCAGACGGCGGAGGCCGTCCTCGCCCTCGACTCGGCCGGGACGGCCGCGTGAGTTCGACCAACGCCGGGCGCGAGGCCGCGATCCTCGGGATCGACCTCGGGACGACGGAGGTCAAGGTCGGCCTCGTCACGCTCGACGGCCGGCTCCTCGGGCTGGCCAGGGCCGGCTATCGGACCGAGACCGACGCGGCGAGCGGGCGCGCGGAACAGGATCCCGACGCCTGGTGGGGTGCCCTGACGACTGCCGTCCGCTACCTGACCGCGACGGGACGGGCGGACATCCTCGCGATCGCGGTCGACGGCCACGGCCCGACTCTCGTTGCCGTCGACGACCACGGCCGGCCCACCCGGCCGGCGATCATCTGGCAGGACTCGCGGGGGACGGGCGAGCAGGCCGAGCTGGCGAGCGCGACCGGCCTCGAGGGCTGGTCACTCGCCGGGCTCCCGGCGGCCCTCTGGGTCGAGCGCCACGAGCCGGACGTCGCGGCGGCCACCCGCTGGTACATGGCGACCTGGGACTTCCTCGCCCTCCGGCTGACCGGCCGTCCGGCGACGAGCCTCCTGTCGGGCCAGCCGTTCCCCTCGCCGGCCGAGCTCGACGCGGCGGGCATCCCCGCGGACCGGATTCCGGGCGCCGTCCGCGCGGGCGACGTCGTCGGCGAGCTCAGCGCACAGGCCGCGAGCCAGCTCGGGATCGGGCCGTCGATCCCGGTGGTGGCGGGCATCGTCGACGCGTGGGCGAGCTTCCATGGCGCCGGGATGACCGCGCGGGGCGACGCGATCGACGTGGGCGGCGCGGCGGGCGGGTTCGGTGCCTACTGGGATCAGCCTCTCCGGGTCGCCGGCTCGTTCGCCACGATCGCGCCCCTGCCGGGACTCTTCATCGTCGGTGGGGCGATGGCGGCGACGGGCCGGGCGGTCGACTGGTTCCGCACCCAGATCGTCGGCGGCGTCGACTCCACCGAGGCGCTGCTCGAGGAGGCCGCCGCCACACCGCCGGGCGCCGACGGCGCGCTGTTCCTGCCGTACCTCGCGGGCGAGCGCTCGCCGATCTGGGATCCGGCGGCCCGCGGCGCCTTCGTCGGGCTGACCCTCGACCATCGCCGTGCCCACCTGACCCGGGCGATCCTCGAGGCCTCGGCGTTCGCGATCCGCCATGTCGCCGAGCCGATCCTCGCGGCCGGAATCCGGGTCGGCGAGATGCGTGTCTGCGGTGGCCCGGCCCGGAGCGAGACGTGGAACCAGATCAAGGCGGACGTCACGGGCTTCACGGTCGCCGTGCCGGCGGTCCTCGAGACCGCGGTCGTCGGGGCCGCGGTCCTCGGCGCGGCGGGAATCGGGGCGTACCCGGATGTGCCGGCCGCGATCCGCGGCATGACGAGGGTCGCCCGCCGGCTCGAACCCGACCCGGGCAACCGGCGGCTCTACGACGCGGCGTTCGATGCCTACGTCCGACTGCACCCGGCCATCTCGCCGATCGTGGCGGGGCTCGCGGCAGCCGCCGCGCCGGTCGTGCGGCGATGACGGCGACCGGCCGGCTCGACGCCACGGACGTGAGTGTCCGATTCTCCGGGCCGCGCGGTGTCGGCGTCCAGGCCCTCGACGGATTCAGCCTGGCCGTTGACGGACGCGAGGTCGTCGCGATCATCGGCCCGAACGGCTGCGGCAAGAGCACGTTCCTGCGGGTCGCGGCCGGCCTTCTCCGTCCGGAGCGAGGCGCGGTCACGCTCGACGCCCTGCCGATCGACGGGCCGGACCCGCGGGTCGGGCTGGTGTTCCAGGAGCCCAGGCTGATGCCGTGGCGGACCGTCGCCCGAAACGTGACATATCCACTGGAGCTGGCGGGATGGCCGCGCGGTCGACAGGAGGAGCGACTCGCGCGGCTGCTCCAGCTCGTGGGGTTGACGGAGTCTGCCCGGGCGCGGCCCCGGCAGCTGTCCGGCGGGATGCGCCAGCGGGCGGCGATTGCCCGGGCGCTCGCGCTCGAGCCGGAGGTCCTGCTGCTCGACGAGCCATTCAGCGCGCTCGACTCGCTCACCCGCGAGCGGTTCAACCTCGAGCTGCTCAAGCTCTGGGCCAGGACCGCGACGACCATCGTGATCGTCACCCACAGCATCCCGGAGGCGATCCTGCTCGCCGACCGCGTCGTCGTCATGACGCCGAGGCCCGGCCGCGTCGCCGCGATCGTCCCGATCGTCGCCCCTCGCCCGCGCTCGATCGACTTCCTCGACGGGGCCATCGTGTCCCGCGCCGCTGCCGAGATCCGCGCTCACCTCGAGGCGGGGGATCCGGCATGACCAGGAACGCCGTCGGATCGGTCGCGGTCTCCTTCGCGATCTTCGTCCTGGTCTGGAAGGCGATCGTCGTCATCGGCGGGCTCCCGACGTTCATCCTCCCGCCCCCCGAGGACGTCGCCGATCGGCTCGTCAAGGCGTGGGGCGACGGGATCATGACCCCGCACGCGCTGGCGACCCTGTCGGAGGTGGTCCTCGGGTTCGCGGCCGGTGCCGGCACGGGCCTTGCCGTCGGCTACGGGCTGGCCCGTTCGCCGCTCGTCGCCCGCCTCATCTCGCCCTACATCGTTGCCGCCCAGGCCACCCCGATCCTCGCCCTCGCCCCGCTCCTCGCCCTCTGGTTCGGGCCGGGACTCGTGAGCAAGGTCGTGATCTGCGGACTCATCACCTTCTTCCCGATCGCGGTCTCGACGATGGTCGGGATTCGATCGGTCGATGCGGGCCTGCTCGAGATGGCCCGCAGCTTCCGGGCGACCCGCCGCGAGATCCTGCTGACCCTCGAGATCCCGGCCGCATTGCCCTCGATCCTCGGCGGCATGCGGGTCGGCGTGACATTGGCGGTCGTCGGCGCGATCGTGGGCGAGTGGGCGGGCGCCGAGCGAGGCCTCGGCGTCCTGGTCAATCTCGCCCGCGGCAGCCTCTTCGACATCCCGCTCATGTTCGCGACGCTCGTCACCATCGCGCTTCTCGGTATCGCTCTCTACGTCGTCGTCGTCGCCGTCGAACGCCGCATCGTCGGCGTCCGCTAGCCCGTTTCTGGAGGTCCATGCTCGTGCGCCGTCTCGGTCCCGCCATCGCCCTCATCGCGACGCTCGCCATCGCCGGCTGCGGCGCGTCGGCCCCGAACCCGTCGGCGTCGAGCGCGCCGGTCCCCCTGACGGTCGGGCTCGGCTACATCCCGAGCGTCCAGTTCGCCCAGTTCTACCTCGCCCAGTCGGCCGGCTACTACGCCGACGAGGGGCTCAGCGTCACGTTCCAGAACAAGATCGACCCGGACCTCGTCGCGCTCGTCGGCCAGGGCGCGGTCGACATAGGCATCTCGGACGGGACCAGCGTCATTCCGGCCGCCAGCCAGGCGATCCCGATCCGCTACATCGCCACGGTCTACGCCCAGTTCCCGTCGATCGTCTTCGGCAAGGAATCATCGGGGATCACGACGGCTGCCGACCTCAAGGGCAAGAAGATCGGCATCCCTGGTCGGTACGGATCGTCCTGGATCATGCTCCAGGCACTTCTCGGGTCTGCCGGCCTGACGCCATCCGACGTGGAGATCGCGGAGTATCCCGACTTCGGCCAGGGAGCCGCCGTCACGCAGGGTGCCGTCGATGCGGCGACCGGGTTTGCCAACAACGAGCCCGTCCAGCTCGAACTCAGCGGGACGAAGACGTTCGTGCTCCACGTCGATGACATCACGCCGCTGCCAGGGCCCGGGCTCATCGCCTCGACGGCGACGATCAGCGCGAAGAAGGACGCCGTTGCCGGCTTCGTCCGGGCGACGCTGCGGGCGATGAACGAGATCAAGGCAGACCCGACGAAGGGGCTCGACGCGTCGATCGCCGCGGTGCCGGAGCTCGGGCAGAACCGCGACGCACAGGCCGCGATCCTCGCCGCGACGATCGATGCCTGGACGCGCCCCGGAGCGTCGACGGGCGCGGCGCTCGGCACGATCGATCGGGCGGGCTGGCAGGCGTCGGTCACGTTCATGACCCAGCTCGGCCTCGTCCCGAAACCGGTCACGGTCGACGGTCTCGTCGTCGAGGACTTCGTCAAGGCGCCCTGAGCACGCCGCCGCGGTGGCTCGGCCGCAGCCCGGCGCCCGCGCTCGTCCGGGGGGAAGCGGCGACCGGTTCCGGCGCGACGGCGTCGCACATGCCTATCAAACGGGAATCGGGCCCGGGCTGCCATCGCGCGGTCGGACGTGCCTATCATCGCGACCATGCCCACTGCAGCCCTTCCGGATCGGCCTCCGTTCGCGATCAGGGCGCGCATCCTGTCACCGCTCGCGTCGGGCGGGACGCTCCACGAACCGGACGGTGTCGTCGCCGTGGATGGGAGCGGCGCACTCACGTTCGCGGGAGCCGCGGGCGCCGCCCCGCCGGACCTGCTCGCGCGCGCCGCCGACGTCCGGCCGTGGGTCGTCCTGCCGGGCCTCGTCGACACCCACGCCCACCTGCCGCAGCTCCCGAATGCGGGTATCGGTTTTGCAATTGATCTGCTGACCTGGCTCGAACGCCTGACGTTCCCGATCGAGCGCTCCTGGGCCGATCCCGAGGTCGCCGCGCGCCTCTCCCCGCCGATCTTCCGGGCGTTCGCGGCCGCGGGGACAACGACCGTGCTCGCGTACGGCGTCGTCTACGAGGCGGCCATGGAGGCGGCGTTCCGGGCGGCCGACGCCCACGGAATCCGGGCGATCCTCGGCAAGGTGATGATGGATCGAGTGACGTACGACCGGACGATCGAGCCCGGCACGATCCTCGATCGGAGCCTGCGCGAGTCGGCCGACCTGATCGGCCGCTGGCACGGCGCGGCGGACGGGCGGCTCGGGTACGCGGTCACGCCGCGGTTCGCGGTCTCGTGCTCGGCCGATCTGCTGCGCGAGTCCGCGTCCCTCGCCAGATCGACCGGGACCTGGTGGCAGAGCCACGTCTCGGAGGACGCGGCCGAGATCGCCGAGGTCGCGCGGCTGTTCCCCGAGGCGCGCGACTATCTCGACGTCTACGAGCAGGCCGGTGCCCTGGGCGAGCGGTCGGTCCTGGCCCACGCGATCCACCTCTCGGATCGGGAACTGGCGCGCGTCGTCGAGACCGGGACGCGCGTCGCGCATTGCCCGGCGTCGAACCTGTTCATCGGAGCGGGGGTTATGCCGCTGTCGCGCTGGCTCGAGGCCGGGGTCGCCGTCGGGCTCGGGTCGGACGTATCGGGCGGCCCCGATGCCTCGCTGTTCTCGGCCATGCGCGCCGGGGCGTATTCGCAGATGGCTCGGAGGTCGCTCGCGGGGGACCTGGCGCCGCCGCTGGGGCCGCTCGACTGGCTCCGACTCGGGACGCTCGACGGGGCACGGGCGCTCGGGCTGGACGACCGGATCGGGTCGATCGAGATCGGGAAGGAGGCAGACATGATCGTCGTCGACCCGGCGATGACGGCGCCGATGGGCGGCGCGGGCGGTGAGGCCGAGGACGCGGATGCCGGGCTGCTCGAGGATCCTTCGGCCCTCGTCAGCCGGCTCATCTTCCGGCCGCACCCGGACATGGTTCGCGGGGCCTGGGTGCGCGGCCGACGACTGGAGGGACCATCGTGATCGACGCCCGGTTCGGCCACGTCAACCTGATCGCGCGCGACTGGCGCCGGCTGGCCGAGTTCTACCGCGAGCTGTTCGGGATGGAGATCGTCCCGCCGCTTCGCGACTACCGCGGACCGGACCTGGAGGCGGGCACCGGCGTCCCCGGCGCCGCCCTGCGGGGAGCGCACCTGCGCCTGCCCGGGCTGGGCTCGGACGGCCCGACGCTCGAGATCTACCAGTACGAGTCGGGCCCCGAGGGCATCGCACCGGCGGCAAACCGGCCCGGCTTCGGGCACATCGCGTTCGCCGTGCCGGACGTGCCCGCCGCCCGCGACGCCGTCCTCGCGGCGGGTGGCGGATCGGTCGGCGAGATCGTGACGGTCGCGACCGCCGACGGCCGCCGCGTCACCTGGACGTACGTCACCGATCCGGAGGGCAACATCCTCGAGCTCCAGGCCTGGTCGGAGGCCCAAGCGTGACCGTCGCGCCGATGGAGCCCGGACCTCGAAGTCGTCCTGCCAGTGCCGGAAGGCATCGAGATCGACGTCATCCGGGATCAGCTCGCGCCCGGTCCCGATGGGTCGTCCATCTCGTTCGACGTCTATCGCCCGACGCCGCCGGGTCCGCCTCGGCCGTTCGTCGCTGTTCGTTCACGGCGACGCCGATCCGGACGTGATCGCCGGCGCCAAGGAGTGGGGCCAGTACACCTCGTGGGGTCGATTGGTCGCGGCTCGAGACATGATCGGGATCACGTTCAACCATTCCTCGACCCTCGCCAGGACCCGGATGGACCTCGTCATCGCGGAGATCACGGCAGTGGTCGAGGCGGCGCGTGCTCGTGCGGTGGAGCTACGGCGGCGACGGCGACCGCGTGGCGATCTGTTCGATCTCGGCCTGCGCGCCGTTCGGGTTGACCGTCGCCTACGCGGTGCTTCCGCCCGTCCGTTGCGCGGTGGCCTGCTACGGGCCGCTCGTCCCGGAGATCGATCCCGACTACACCGATGCGTCGGTCTCGCCGGCCGACCTCGAGCGCTGCTCGCCGATGTGGCTCCTCGAGACGCTCGGGGCGAACGTCCCACCGACGCTGGTCCTCAAGGCCGTGCATCGACCGACCGCGGCTCAAGTACGGCATCGATGCGTTCGTCGGGCGGGCGTCGGAGCTGGGCGCGCCGGTGCAGCTCATCGTTCACGAGACGGGCCACCACGCGTTCGACGTGCTCGACGACGACGACCGCTCGCGCGAGATGGTGCAGGCGACGCTCGACTTCCTCACGGCATCATCTCGGGCCGATCGAGTGATGGCCGCGGGAAGCATCAAGCCGCGACGGCTCACGGCGGGCGCCACGGTCGCGGTCGTTTCGACGTCGTGGGGTGGGCCGAGCGTCTTCCCGCGCACGTTCGAGCGCGGCCTCGATACGCTGCGGCGCATGTTCGGCCTGCGAGATCCGCGAGTTCCCGACGGCCCGCATGGCACCGTCCGAGCTGAGTGCGAGTCCGCGCCTCCGCGCCGACGACCTCAACGCGGCCTTCGCCGACGACGGGATCCGGGCGATCGTGATGTCGATCGGCGGGGTCGACTCCGTCCGGATCCTCGACCACCTCGACGCGTCGGTGGCGATCGCGCACCCGAAGATCCTGCTCGGGTTCTCCGACAGCGCCACGCAGCTGGCGTTCTACAACCAGGCCGGCCTCGTCACGTTCAACGGTCCGTCCGTGATGGCCGGGTTCGCCCAGCTGGAGCAGTTCGACGGGTTGGCCGCCCATGTCCGGGCGATCCTCTTCGAGCCCTCAGGGACGTACGAATACCGGTCGTACGCCGCCTGGGTCGACGGGTATCGCGACTGGAACGACCCGGCGAATGCCGCCGAGGTCGGGGAGCGCCGGCCGCACGACGGGTGGCACTGGCTGCAGGGGAGCGGACGGGTCGAGGGGCGCCTGTTCGGCGGCTGCGCCGACGTCCTCGAGATGCTCAAAGGGACGCGGTTCTGGCCGCAGCCCGCGTTCTGGCAGGATCGGATCCTGTTCCTCGAGACGTCGGAGGACAAGCCGGACCCGAGCCGGGTCGGCTACTGGCTGCGGAACTACGGGGTGCAGGGGGTGTTCGATCGCGTCTCGGCGGTCCTGGTCGGGCGGGCCCGCGACTACACCGACGACGAGAAGGCCGAGCTTGACGAGGTGATCGTCAGCGTCGTCGCCGGTGAGTTCGGTGCCGTGGCGCTGCCGATCGTCACGAACCTCGACTTCGGCCACACCGACCCGCAGTGGATCCTGCCGCTCGGCGTCCGGGCCGAGGTGGATGTGGATGAGCGCCGGTTCCACTTGCTGGAACCCGCAGTCACGTGAGGCTCAGAGGATGACGATGCCGCTTCCTCCCGGGTCGCGTCCCGCCGCCCGTGCGGCCATGATTTTGCGGGTGTCGAGCAGCAGGAGTTCTCGGAGTCCCCGCCTGATCGAGCGCAGGGCGACGCGGTTCGTGCGCCTGGCCGTGCGCGATCCTGGTCTCGGCCTCGACGCGGGCGCGCCACGAGGCGCGTTGGCGGTCTCGATGGGCCGGCCGTTCTCGCGTTCTCGCAGCGCGGATCCTGGCCGCCGGCTCTACGCCGGCTCCTCACCGGACGCGTGGTCCGCCATGGGGACCAACGGACGAACGACACCGCGCCTGGGCGCCCAAATTGGCCGTTCCGGCGCCGTATGGTCCTCGTGGCGGACCACCGGGCGGAGGAAGGCCCCGAAGGGACCCCGCCGGACGACCTCGTTCGCCGGTTGGTCCTCCAGCCGGACCAAGCGCCGATGACCGCACCAGACCTGCTCATCACCGGGGGCACCGTCGTGGACGGGACCGGGGCGCCGGGGCGTCCGGCGAGCGTGGAAGTCGAGGGGGACCGGCTGCGGGTGCTCCGCGATGGAGAGGCGCAGGGCCCCGCCGGCCGCACGATCGACGCCACCGGGAAGGTCGTGGCGCCGGGGTTCATCGATCTGCACTCGCACTCTGGGCTGATGATCCTCGCCGAGCCGGCCCACGACCCGAAGGTCCGCCAGGGCATCACGACCGAGGTGATCGGCGTCGACGGCAACAGCTACGCGCCGTTCGCATCGCGCGCGGATCTCCTCGCCTTCGTCCACCTCAACTCCGGACTCGACGGCCGGCCGGACATCGCCTACGACTGGGATACCGTCGCGGCCTACCTCGGCCGGTTCGATCGGCAGGTCAGCGTCAACATCGCGTACCTGATCGGCAACTCGGCCCTGCGGATCGGGGCGATCGGCTGGGACGACGAGCCGGCCACGGAACGGACGACGCGGCGCATGGCCGGCATGCTCCGTGAAGGCCTGGAGGAGGGTGCCTTCGGGATCAGCTCGGGGCTCGACTACCCACCCGGCAGCTATGCGACGACCGACGAGCTCGCGACGCTGAGCCGCGAGGCGGCCAGGGCCGGCGGCTTCTATCACACCCACGTCCGCTACGCGCTCGGCGACCGGTTCCTGGACCCGTTTCGTGAAGCAATCGAGATCGGGCGGCGCGGCGACGCACCCGCCCACATCACCCACTTCTATCACCGGACGACGTTCCCGGGCAGCCCGGAACAGATGCTCGAACTCGTCGACGAGGCCCGCGCCGAGGGCCTCGACGTCACGTTCGATGCCTACCCCGCGGAGTGGGCGAGCACCCGCCTCCTCATCCTCATCCCGACCTCGGTTCAGGCCGGCGGCCCGATCAGGACGAAGGAACGTCTTGCCGACCGGGCCACCCGCGACCGGATCCGCCGCGACCTCGACGAGCGTGGCCAGCTCTTCGCCGGCGCGGGCGGTTTGCGCGACATCCGGATCGGCTACCTGCACCGGCCGGAGAACCTCCAGTGGGAGGGCCGGACGCTCGGCGAGCTCATCGACGCCACCGGCCGCGATCCCGTCGACGCCCTCTGCGACCTCCTGATCGACGAGGACCTGAGCCCGAACGAGGTCACGACCGGTCCGCACATCGACGGCATCCGACGCTTCCTGCGCCACCCCGTCGGGATGGTCGGGACGGACTCGACGTTCGTCGGTGCGAAGCCGAGCCCGCGGACCTACGGCTCATTCCCCCGGATCCTCGGCCAGTTCGTCCGGGACGAGGCGCTGTTCAGCCTCGAGGAGGCGATCCGGCGGATGACCTCGGCGCCGGCCGCGCGGCTCGGCCTCAGGGACCGCGGCGTGATCCGCGACGGCGCCATCGCCGATCTGGTGGTTTTCGACCCGGCAACGGTCCGCAGCAACGCCACCTACGACGAGCCGCGGCAGTACCCGGACGGGATCGAGACGGTGGTCGTCAACGGCGAGATCGTCGTCGACGGCGGCAGGCACACCGGCCGGACACCCGGCCGGGCTCTCCACCACGCACGGGACTGAGACCGGCGTTCAGACTCCCGGTTCGTCCCCCGGGCCGGCCCCTGGCCCAGCCTCGGGTCCGGCCTGCGGCCAGGGCTGAGGACCCGGATCCGGCGCGACCGTGGGCCCCGCGTCGGGCCACGGCTCGCGACTCGCATCGGAGTCGAGCGGATCCGGCTCCGAACGCGACCGCAGCCGCTGGCGCTCTTCGTTGAGCCGCCGCTCTGCCGTCTGGACCGCGACGGCGACGGGTTGGTTTGCCCCGATCTCCGCCCAGCCGATCGACAGCCGGAGCGACACCGCTCCCGCCTCCAGCCAGACATCGCACGCGCTCCGCGCCCGCTCCACGTAGTTGATCGCCCGGATCTCGTCGGTCTCCGGGAGGAGCGCGCCGAATCGCGCCGGCCCGAGCCGGGCGATGTTGTCGGACGCTCGCGCGTGGCGCCGCATCGTGGTCGCGATCGGGGGAATCAACCGATCGGCCGCGTCGGGCCCGAGCCGCTCGGCGAGGCGATCGAGGCCCGCGACCTCGACGAGCACGACCGTCGCCGGCCGGCCATAACGGCCGATTCGCGCTCCCTCCTCGAGCAGCCATTTCGACCATGCCGGGGCGAGATCGAGCCCCGTGGCCGGATCGGTGGTCACCGGCCTGACGCGGTCGGGCGCGGCACCGGCCGCCTCGAGCCAGGCACCGGCCCTGGCCGGGTCCGGCGAGACGGCGCGCGGCGAGAAGGGCGTACCCGGACCGACCGCCATCGGACGTCCGGGACCGACAGCTGTCATACCTGCACCTCCTGCTTCAGGCCCTTGCTCCGTCCGGGTCGCCCCGCCCCGACGCGCACGGATGCGCGGGGCGACGATCAGCCCGATGGCGAGCACGAGATTCGCGACGATCGCCGCTCCCAGAACGGCAACGACCGCTTGCTGCGTGGTCAAGATGATTGCTCCGAGGACGCGAGGATCGAGATGATCCGCTGACGATAGAGCGTGTTCGTGCCCCTGACGATTGCCCTTTGGCACATGGGACTAGTTGTCGGTGCAGGCCGACAACGGGCCGGATGGGGATAGGCGAGGATGAGGGCGGAGCGCGGCGCTGGGCCGGCCTTCAGGGCACTGACCGACGGTCAGGGGAGCTGCGGGACGGTCGCGAGGCATCGCCCGACATGTGCAATCGGCGGTCGTGCGGGCCGCTGCCGGGCGTGCGGTCGCGGTGCTATCGTCACGGCCAAGGAGGGTCGACCCGAGCCGCATGACGATCCGGACCCCGCCCAGCCGGACCACTCCCGTGGCGCCTCGTCGAAGCGCCCCCGACGCCCTCGTCGTCCACCACGGCGAGTTCGCAGCAGGCCGCGCCCGCGCCGCCGCTCCGCTTCGCCGCGAGGGCCCGGACAAGCTGACCGGCGCGGCGAAGTACGCCGACGACCTCGTCTTCCCGGGCGCCTGGTTCGGGGCGACGATCCGCTCGACCATCCCCCACGCCCGGTTCATCGCGATCGATCTCGATCCCGCATTCGACTGGTCGAAGGTTGCCGTCGTCACGGCCGCCGACATCCCGGGCGACAACATCGTGAGCCTCATCAGCGACGACCAGCCGGTCCTCGTGCCGGTCGGTGGCGAGATCCAGCACCACGCAGAGCCGCTCGCGCTCCTCGCCGCCCCGGACCGCGAGACGCTGCGGGCTGCCCGACGCCACGTCGCCGTCCGAACGGAGAGGCTCCCGCCGGTCTTCGACCCGCTCGCGAGCGACCACGTCTTCGCCCACTACGAGATCGCGGCCGGCGACCTCGACGCGGGTTTCGCCGCCGCCGACTTCATCCTGGAGGGGACCTACCGCGTCGGGCACCAGGAGCAGCTCTACATCGAGAACAACGCGATGATCGCTGTGCCGCGCGAGGATTGCGGGGTCGCGGTTCACGGCTCGCTCCAGTGCCCGTACTACATCCACAAGGCGCTGATGAGGTCGCTCCGCCTGACCGGAACGCAGGCCCGGGTCGTCCAGGCAGAGACCGGCGGCGGGTTCGGCGGCAAGGAGGAATACCCCTCGATCATCGCCCTGCACGCCGCGCTGCTCGCGCGCAGGACCGGCAAGCCAGTCCGGATGATCTACGACCGGCACGAGGACCTCTCGGCGACGACCAAGCGCCACCCGGCGATCGTGACCCATCGGACCGGCGTGAAGGCGGACGGCACGCTCGTCGCCCAGGACATCGACGTCGTCATGGATGGCGGCGCGTACTGCACGCTGACCCCGGTTGTCCTGAGCCGCGGCGCGCTGCATGCCGGCGGCCCGTACCGCTGCCCGAACGTCCGCATCCGCGCCCGGGCCACGCGAACGAACACGCCACCGAACGGCGCGTTCCGCGGCTTCGGGGCGCCGCAGGTGGAGTTCGCCGCGGAGCTCCAGATCGGCAGGCTCGCCGAGATCCTCAACGTCAGCCCGCTCGACATCCGCCGCCGGAACCTCTACCAGCCGGGCGACACGACGCCGACCGGCCAGGTCCTCCGCGACAGCGTCGCCGCCTCGGAGGTCCTCGAACGGGCGGCCGAGGCGGCGGAGTTCGAGGGGGTCCGGGCGAGGACGACAGCCGCCCGGACGCGGCGGGCGGGCTCGGGCAACGTGCCGCTGTCGCCGCTCCGGACCGGCCGAACGCGAACGGCGTCGGGCATCGGGGTTGCCCTCGCCTGGCATGGGGCCGGCTTCACCGGTTCGGGCGAGGTGAGGCTCGCGTCCGTCGCCTCGATCGAGCTCGGCGGCGATGGCCGGATCCGCATCCTGACCGGTTCGACGGAGATGGGGCAGGGGACGAAGACGATCTTCCCCCAGCTCGTCGCCGCCGAGCTCGCGGTGCCGTACGAAGACGTCGAGATCGCGCCGCAGGACACCGCGATCGTGCCCGACTCGGGGCCGACGGTCGCCAGCCGGACGGCGATGGTCGTCGGCGGGTTGCTGATCACGGCCGCCCGGCGGCTGCGCGCGGAGGTCGAAGGGCGCAACGGCGGCCTGCCGTTCGCGGCCGTCTACCGCGAAGATGCCGCGACCCGCGGCGCGACCAGGATCGACCAGCGGTTCGAGCCCTACCCGGGCATCCACTTCGACGACGCAACGTACCAGGGAGACGCCTACCCGGCTTTCGGCTGGGCGGCCTGCGTGGCGTCGGTCGACGTCGACATGGACACGGGCGAGCTGACCGTCCGGGACGTGGTGGCGGTCGACGATGTCGGGCGGGTCATCCACCCGACACTTGCCGAAGGGCAGGTCGAGGGCGGCACGCTCCAGGCGATCGGCTACGCGACGATCGAGGAGATCAAGCTCGACGACGGCCGTTACCTCAACGACCGGCTGGCAACCTACATCATCCCGACCTCGCTCGACGCGCCGCGAATCACCTCGATCCTCGTCGAGGCGCCGTTCGGGAGCGCGCCGCACGGGGCGAAGGGCGTCGGCGAGCTACCCATGGATGTGGGAGCGCCGGCGGTCGTCGCCGCGATCCACGACGCGACGGGCGCCTGGATCCACGACCTGCCGGCCAGCCCGGAGCGGATCCTCGCCGCGCTCGGCGCGACCCCGCCGGCGGAGGCGCGCGGTGGCTCGCAGGTCCGTGACGTCGAGGCGGACGTCGAGGCGGCCGTCGAGGCGCCGATCGAGCAGGGCACCGACCCTCGCCCGGATGGAGCCACTGACCCTCAACCGCTGCGCGGACCGCAACCGGACGGCGGAGCAGCCCCATGACCGCGTATTCGTTCAGCATCAACGGCGATCCGGTCGAGGTCGACGCGCCGGGCATGCGGCGGCTCCTCGACGTCCTGCGTGAGGACCTTGGGCTGACCGGGACGAAGGAGGGCTGCGGAGAGGGGGAGTGCGGCGCCTGCACGGTCCTCGTCCACGGCGCGGTCGTCGATTCGTGCCTCGTTCCGGTCTGCCAGGTCGACGGGGCGGACGTCCGGACGGTGGAAGGGCTGGCGCCGGGCGGCGGCGTTGCCCTCGATCCGCTCCAGGCGGCCTTCCTCACGGCGGGCGGCGCCCAGTGCGGCATCTGCACCCCCGGAATGCTCATGGCCGCCCGCGCCTACCTCGACGACGGCGGCACCCCGGACGAGGAGGCCATCCGCGAGGCGATCGCGGGCAACCTCTGCCGCTGTACGGGCTACACCAAGATCATCGAGGCGATCGCGATGGCAGCAGGAGGCAACCGATGACGAACCGACTGACGCCGGCGGAGCTGGCCGAGCGGGCAGCCGACGCCGAAGCCGATGCGCAAGCGGCACGGGACAACGACGAGGAACCGACCCCAGAGGAGGATCGGCCGCCGACGGACGCCGACTATGACGCCGACTATGGAGTCGCCTTCAGCCCGCGCCAGGTTGCGGGCGGCTTCGCGATCCTGGCGGCGCTGCTCGTGCTCCTTGCCCGCCACCGCCGCGGCAGGAAGAAGGGCTGAGCGTGCCGGTCGAGCCGCCCATCGAGACCCCGCGGTCCCTCCCGGAGGCATATGCGCTCCTCGCTGCGGAGGCGGGCGAGCCCCGTCCGCCGCTGACTCCGATCGCAGGCGGCACGGACATCATGGTCCGGATCACCGGCGAGATCGGTGAGCCGCCGGAGCGGATGCTCGATCTCTCGCGTCTCGACGAGCTCCGCGGAATCTCGTCCGACGGCGGCGCGATCAGCCTTGGGGCGCTGACGACATACACGGACATCCGGCGCTCCGCTGCGTGCCGCGAGCATCTCCCGGCGCTCGTCGAGGCGGCGGCGACGATCGGTGCCGCCCAGATCCAGAACCGGGGGACGCTCGGCGGCAACATCGCCAACGCGTCGCCGGCCGGAGACACGCTGCCCGTCCTTCTCGCCCTCGACGCGGAGATCGTCGTCGGGGGCGCGCGCGGCGAGCGGACGATCCGCGCCGAGGACTTCTGGGTCGCCTACCGTCGGACCGCGCTCGCGCCGGACGAGCTGATCCTCCGCATCCGGGTCCCGGTGACCGGCGGCCGCGAGGCGCGCTTCCGCAAGGTCGGGACGCGTCGGGCGCAGGCGATCAGCAAGGTTGTCCTCGCCATGTCGTGGCGCGAGCCCGGGGGATCGCGCGCCTGGCACGACGTCCGGGTCGCGCTCGGCTCGGTCGCCGACCGGCCGATCCGGGCTGCCCGTGCCGAGGCCGCACTCGACAGCCGGCCGCCGACGCCGGAGACGGCCGACGCGGCGGCCGAAGCCCTCGCAGCCGAAATCGTCCCGATCGACGACGTTCGTTCGACGGCCGACTATCGACGGGTCGTGGCGGCGCGCGTGCTCCACCGTCTCGTCCGCGACGCGGGTGGCTGGTGAGGGCGCGATGCCGAGCTCGTTGAGCCACCTCTTCGTGCCTGTTCGCGATCTGGAGGCGGCGCGCCACTGCTACGTCGACCTGCTCGGCCTCGAGGTCCTCGTCGACGAGGGCGGCTATCTCCGGATCGGCGGTGGCGGCGGGTTCCACATCGGTGTCGAGGCCGAGCCGGACGGCCAACGGAAGCAGGCCGACCTCGTCGTGCGCGTCGACGACGTCGATGCGATGGTTGCCCGGCTCCGCTCGGCCGGGGTCGAGGTCACCGACCCCGAGGATCAGCCGTGGGGCGCCCGGCATGCGTGGTTCCACGATCCGGACGGCCGGCCGATCTCGATCTACACCCCGCTCGAACCCGGTGGCTGAGCGGCCAGACGGCGCACATCCGCTCGACGGCGTCCGACCGGGCGGCCGGCGCTCGGTCTGGGTCCGCGACGCGCTCGCCGCCGAGCCGGCCCGAACTGAGGTCCCGCGACGGACGCGGCGCGGGCCGACGCGCTGTCGTGCCCGAGCCGGCGCTACGATGGCTGGGTGAGCAGCAGGCGTCCGAGCATCAGGGTCACGGCTCCGAAGGTGCCGGGTGCCTCCGAGATCCTGACGCCGGAGGCGCTCGCCTTCGTCGCCGACCTCCAGCGGCGGTTTGGGCGCCAGCGCGTCGCCATCCTCGAGGCGCGCGTCGAGCGCCAGGCCGAGCTGGATGCGGGCGTGCTGCCCGACTTCCCGATCGCGACCGCCGACACCCGCGCCGCCGACTGGACCGTCGCTCCCGCGCCCGCTGACCTCGACGACCGGCGGGTCGAGATCACGGGGCCGGCCGAGCCGAAGATGATGATCAACGCCCTCAATTCGGGTGCCCGCGTGTTCATGGCCGATCTCGAGGACTCCCTGTCGCCGTCCTGGGTGAACGTGATCGGTGGCCAGGTCGCCCTCCGGGCCGCCGTTCGGCGCGAGCTCGCGTTCGACTCGGCCGAAGGCAAGGCCTACCGCCTGAACGACACGCTCGCGACACTCGTCGTCCGGCCACGTGGCTGGCACCTCATCGAGCGCCATCTGCTCATCGATGGCGCGCCGATCTCGGCGAGCCTGTTCGACTTCGGGCTCTACTTCTTCCACAACGCGGGCGAGCTGCTGCGGCGCGGAACCGGGCCATACCTTTACCTGCCGAAGCTGGAGGGCCGTGCCGAGGCTCGCCTCTGGAACGACATCTTCGTCCACGCCCAGGAGGCGCTCGGGATCCCGCGGGGCTCGATCCGGGCGACGGTCCTCATCGAGACGATCCTCGCGGCGTTCGAGATGGACGAGATCCTTAGCGAGCTCCGCGAGCACGCTGCCGGACTCAACGCGGGCCGCTGGGACTACCTCTTCTCGTGCATCAAGAAGTTCCGCGGACCCGCGACGACCGTCCTCCCGGAGCGCGGCCAGCTGACCATGACCCAGCCGTTCATGCGGGCCTACACGGAGCTGCTCGTCCGGACGTGTCACAGGCGAGGCGCCCATGCGATCGGAGGGATGGCGGCCTTCATCCCGTCGCGTCGCGACACGAAGGTCAACGCGACCGCGATGGCGAAGGTGCGCGAGGACAAGGAGCGCGAGTCCGGCGATGGGTTCGACGGGACCTGGGTGGCCCACCCGGACCTCGTTCCGCTCGCGACGGCGATCTTCGATGGCGTCCTGGGCTCGGCGCCGCACCAGAAGCATCGCCTCCGCGACGAGGTCGCGGTGACCGCCGACCAGCTCCGCGATCTCCGCGTCCCGGGCGGGACCGTAACCGAGGCCGGCTACCGGCTCAACGTCAGCGTCGCCGTCCAGTACCTGGCGTCGTGGCTCGACGGCGACGGGGCGGCTGCGATCAACAACCTGATGGAGGACGCGGCGACCGCCGAGATCTGCCGATCGCAGCTGTGGCAGTGGCGAACGACGGGGACGTTGCTCGACGACGGACGGGAGGCCGGGGCCGACCTCTACCGGCAGACCCGGGACGAGGAGTTCGCACGCCTGGACGGGCCCGACGCCCGGCGCGTCGCCGAGGCCCTGACTCTGCTCGATCGGCTCGTCCTCGACGACGACTTCGCCGAGTTCCTGACCCTCGGGGCCTACTCGCTCCTCGACTGAGCCGCCCACCGACTTCGCGTGTCGCGGGGTCCCGGGTCAGCCACCGGCGCCGCCTCGCTCGATGAATCCACCGAACCCGCGTTCGCCGACGAAGGCGCCATCGACAACGATCGCCCGGCCGCGAACGAACACCGATCGGACGGCGCCCGCCACCTGGAGCCCTTCGTACGGCGTGTAGTCACTCGTGTGGTGGAGCTCGTCGGCGCGGATCGTCCGTCGCGCCCCCGGGTCGAAGAGCACAAGATCAGCGTCGCGCCCGACCTCGATCGCACCTTTCCGGGCGAAGCCGAACAACCGCGCCGGCGTCGTCGCGAGGACGTCGACCATCCGCTCGATCGTGAGATGGCCCTGCGCGACGCCGTGGAACACGGTCGCCAGGAGCGTTTCGATTCCCGGAGCGCCGTTCGAGATCCGATCGAACGGAACGCCGCGGGCGGCGTCGCCCTTCTCGACCGCGAGCCGGTCGGGAACGTGGTCGGTCGCGACGAGATCGAGCCGGCCGTCGGCGAGGCCTGCCCAGAGCGCGTCTCGATCGGCGGCTGGCCGGAGCGGCGGCGAGATGAGGCACCGGGCGCAGGTCACCGGATCTGGATCCTCGTAGCGCTCGTCGGTCAGGGTCAGGTAGTGCGGGCAGGTCTCGGCGTAGGCGCGCACGCCGGACGTCTTCGCCTCGGCGACGAAGTGCATCGCGGCGGCACACGAGAGGTGGACGACGTGGACCGGTGCGTCGGCGGCCCGGGCGAAGGCCATCGCCCGGTGCGTGGCGACCGCCTCGGCCTCTGGTGACCGCGTTATGGCGTGGTAGCGAGGTGATATATCACCATGCTGAAGCGCCGCGGCGACGGCCGCGTCGATGAGGACCGGGTCCTCGCAGTGGACCTCGAGCATCCCGCCTCGCTCTCCGAGCGTCCGCAGCGCTTCGAGGATCGCCGCGTCACCGAGGCGGAAGTCGAAGACCATGAACGCCTTCGCCGTCGGCACGCCCGCATCGACCATCGCCGGCAGCTCCGCAACGGGGTCGTCCATCCCGCCGAGGATCGCCGGGCTCAGGGCGTAGTCGACCGCGGCATCGAATACGGTCGCCCGGCGGAACTCGTCGATCCCGGCCAGGAGCGAGCGATGGGCCGCGGCCGACGACCCGGTCCCGGGGTTGTTGAACGCGAGGAACGTGGTCGTCCCCCCGAACGCCGCGGCCACGGAGTCCTGGAAGAACCGGTCCGGCTCGGCGTTACTCGCGACGCGGGTGTGGGTGTGGACGTCGATGCAGCCGGGGAGAACGAGGAGACCGCCCGCATCCACCACTCGGCTCGCCCCGGGCGCGAGCCCTGAGAGGTCGGATTCGACCGCGGCGATCGATCCCCCGCGAACGGCGACATCGGCCCGGCGGGAACCCCGTGCGGTCACGACGGTTCCGCCCACGATCAACAGGTCGGGACCGGCACGCTCGATGGAGGACACAGCCGAAGAGTACGGGTTACGGCCGGCCCACCGCGGCGGCCAGGACCGGGTCACGGTCCGAGAAGTAGTCGTCCGACGAGTACGGCACCGCGATGTCCGGCTCGATCGTGATCCGTGGGTCGTCGGCCGTGCTCTTCTGCCAGTAGACCGAGGCGATGTACACGTCCTGCCCGATCGTTCGTAGCGGGGACCGTCGAACGTCGCCATACAGGTTCGGGCTGCTGCCCATGTCTTCCCCGACGAAGACCGCGCCGGTCGTGGCCTCGACTTCGGTCGCGAAGTTACCCGCGGCTGAGAATGTCAGACGACCGATGAGGACGAGGAGACGCCCGGGTCGATCGATCCTTGGATCCTGGAGCGCCTCGAGGAGCGGGCCATAACGATGGTTGTCGCCACCGCCGTTGTTGCGCAGATCGACGAGGACGCGATCGACCCCGCCCTGTGCGACCCGGGCGAGCAGCTCCTCCGAGATGGTCGATGTCTGGACGACCTCGTTGTACTGGAGGTAGAACGTCCGCGAGTCGTCGAGGTAGCGCCACCAGGCGGGCTCAGCCTGATCGTGGAGCCACATGACATCCCGCGACGGCAGGATGTGCGGGAGAGCGTTCGTCCAGACCACGTCGTCCGCCGCCGGGATCGGTTCGATCGTCACGTCGCTGGCGATCCCGTCGCGGTCGATGAGCGAGAAGACCGCCGACCCGGCACGTTCGAGGACACCCACTCCCGCAAGCAGCTCGGTTTGCCGCATGTAGAGCGGGCCGTACGCCAGCAGATTCGACGGGTTGTCTCGGGGTGAGAGCGGTTCGACGAGCGCGAGGACGTCGCCGATCGGCTTCCCCGCGATGGCGGTCACCCGCGAGCCGATGAGGGCCTCGTATGGGGCACGAGCCGCGGTGATGGTGAGTCCGTCGCTGAATTGCCAGAACCGGAGCGGGTAGGCATGCGTCCCGGTCTCCGGCGTGAACGGGAAGATCCCCGAGTGGCCCTCGCGTCCCTTCCAGCCCGGCATGGCGGCCAGCCGGGTTATTCCGGCCAATGCCTGGTCGTCGGTCAGGCTCGGGATCCGTGCCGCGAGGTCGTCGGCGGCGGCGATATAGGCCGCCCGATCGATTCCCTGGTACGGGTTCGGGTGAATCCGCTCGCGTTCGGAGAGGAGCGTCGTGATCGCCGTCCGCCAGGCCTCGTCGCGCGAGGGTGACGGCGGCGCCGATGTTGTGGCGGTCGGAGACGGCGACGGCGGCGGCGAAGCGACCGCCGTCGCCGGAGCCGCGGTGCCGACCGGGCCGCCGCACCCGCCGACGATGAAGACGACCGCGAGGGCCAACCGCGCGATCCGGCGCGGCTGCGAGCCGCCGGTCATGCCGTCGCCTCGACGCGGTCGTCCTGGAGGGCGGCGTCCGCGCGCTCCGCCGCCTTGCCGATTGTTGCGAGGATCGCCTCAGCGGCCTGCTCGTCAACTTCGAGTGCCGCCATGAACCGGCTGTGCGCCTCCGCGAAGGCGCGGCTCGCCCGGCCATGAACCGCAAGCCCGTCCGCGGTGAGCCGCAGCCGGAACGACCGGCGATCCGACGCGACGATCTCGCGCTCGACGTGGCCGCGATCGAGCATGGCGTGGACGTAGTGCGACATCGTCGTCGGTGGCATGCCGACGCGCCGCGCCAGGTCGGTCGGTGCGTGGGGCCCCTCGTCGAAAAGAACGCTGTAGATCGCGTAGTCGTCGGGTCGGAGCCCGCAATCGGACATGGCGTGGAGGAGCAGGTTCCGGACGCGTTGTTCCGTCGCGAAGAGGTGGAAGAGCAGGGAGAGACGAGATCCTGGGTGGCGCTCCACGGGCGGATACTACCACATGGTAGTATCTTGTCGAGGGTCCTCCCGTAGCCGCCCTGCCGGCGCCGCCCGGCCGGCGCCGCCCGGCCGCTTTCATGTCACACGTCGGCGTGGGCGACCTAAGCCACGGTTTTCGCCCCGCCCACGTCCGAATCACGCCTCAGCGGTGCAGCGGACAGCTGACTCCCGGCCCTCGACGACGCGCAGATCCCTCCTAAGGTCGCTGTCGCCGACATCTGGCAGGTTCGGGCGCCTGGGGCGCCGTCGCTCAGGCCTCGATGATCGAGATGTCCTGGGCTCCCTCCCAGAGGCAGCGCCGGCCCATCTCGCGCAGGCGATCGGCCCAGCCCTCGTCCGGCTCGACGGTCGCGAAATGGTTGGCGGCCAGCTGGCCGACCTTCGACGCCGTGGTGCAGCCGCCGTACGGGAAGAAAATCTCGCATTCGCTGATGCCGCCGGGGTAGATCGCCAGTTGTCCCGGAGCCGGATGCGAGGTGTGGTTCTCGTAGTCGAGGCTCGGCCGGAAGTCGCCGAACGGGATCCACGTCGACTCGCCCGTCCAGCGGCAGTGGATGAGCCTCGCCTCGAGTGGGAGAAGCGTCCGGATCGCAGCGACCGTGAGCGGCGCGGCGGGCTCCCAGCGAGCGGTAAAGTTGAGGTCGCTGACACGGATCTGCAGATCAGCCATGAGCGGAGGATAGCGTTGGCCGACAGCCCCGGACAGCCGACGATCTCGACGCACGTCCTCGACACGGGGACCGGGCAGCCGGCCGAGGGCGTTCGCGTCCGGCTCTACCGCCTGGATGTCGGCGCGGCCCCGATCCGGCTGACGCAGGCGCTGACCGATTCCGACGGGCGAGTTCGCGACCTGCTCGAGCGGACCCTGATGGCTGGCCAGTATCGGCTCGAGTTCGAGCTCGGGGATGAGGACGCGTTCTTCCGCCGGCTGACGGTCGATCTGTCGATCACCGACGTCGGCCGCAGCTACCACGTCCCGTTGTTGCTCGCGCCGTACTCGATGACGACGTACCGCGGCAGTTGATGGACGTCGCAGAGCTCGATTCGATGCCGAAGACGGAGTTCGTCGCCGCGGTCGCGCCACTGTTCGAGGGTGCACCGCACTTCCTTGATCGACTCGCCGCCGCGCGACCGTTCGGGAGCGCTGACGAGATGTTCCGCCGGGCACGGGTGATCGCATTGTCGATGCCGGAGAGCGAGCAGATCGAGCTGATCGACGCCCATCCGAGATTGGGAGCGCCGCCGTCGTCGGTGTCGGCCATGTCGTACGGCGAGCAGGGGTACGACCGCGAGACGACCGAAGCCATCACCGACCTGGCGAGGCTGAACCGCCAGTACGAGGCCAGATTCGGCTTTCGGTTCTGCGTCTTTGTGGCCGGTCGTTCGCGCGCGGAGCTCGTGCCCGTTCTCGAGGCGGCGCTCGCCGCCGAACGGACCGCCGAGATTCAACGGGCCATCGGGGACGTCGTCGCCATCGCCCGCGACCGTCATCGGGTGCTCGCGGGCGTCGACACGGAGGGAGTTGCGTGACCGAGCCCGAGCTCGCCGCCAACCGCTACGGCAAGTCGGCGATCCGCCTTGTCAAGATCGTCCGCGGCGCCGATCGCCACGAGGTTCGCGACCTGACGGTGGCGATCACGCTCGACGGGGACTTCGCGGCCGCGTATGTCGAGGGCGACAACTCGCTCGTCATCGCGACCGACACGATGAAGAACACGGTCTACGCGCTCGCCCGCGAGCACCTGACGGGGCCGATCGAGGCGTTCGGGACTGTCCTCGCCCGCCACTTCGTCGCCATCCCCCAGGTCGAGCGGGCCACCGTGTCGTTCGAGGAGCATCCCTGGGCGCGGATCGGCGACGCGCCGGATGCATTCTCGCGCGATCGCTCGTGGACCCGGACGGCGTCCGTTGCCGCGACGCGCGACGGGGGCCTGACCGTGGACGCAGGGATCGCCGACCTGACAGTGATGAAGACCGGCAAGTCGGCGTTTGCCGGCTTCCCGCGCGACGAGTACACGACCCTGCCCGATACCGACGACCGGATCATGGCGACGAAGCTGAGCGCGACGTGGCGATACCCGGGACCGACGGATTTCGACGCGTCCTTCGCCGCGATCCGACGGACGCTGCTCGACGTCTTCGCGGCGCACGAGAGCGCCTCGGTCCAGCACTCCATCTGGATCGTCGGGCGGGCCATCGTCTCTGCCCACCCCGAGGTGGCCGAGGTGACCCTCGTCCTTCCGAACCTCCACCACTGGCTGGCCGACCTTTCGCCGTTCGGCCAGCCCAACGAACGCGAGATCTTCATCGCAACGACCGAGCCGCACGGGCTGATCCAAGCGACGGTTCGCCGAGGAGCGTAAGGGTCAGTTCGGCGCGACCCGCCGAGCCAGCGCCCCGGCTGATGCAACCAACGGCATCACGGAGGCACACGATAGATTCTCGAGGCGGCGCAACCGTGACACGCTAGCTGGCACGGCCGACCTCGACGATGCGGCCATGGAAGCACGAATCGTCCAGCTCCCGACCAGCGAGGTCCGTGTCGACGGGGACCGGATCTTGATCGACCGCCTCGTCGTCCGCGACGCCGCCCTCGCCGCGATCCTCGCGGACCGGCCGTCGGACGAGCGGCCGGAATTCGTGGAGAGGGCCCTGCGGATCGGCCTGCTCGCGCTCCAGGACGCAGGCGTGACCGTCAACGTGGACATCGTCCGGACGGAGTTCGAGAAGCTCCTCCACCAGTCGGAGCAGGTCAACCTTCGGGCGGCGGAAGCACTGGACCAGACGCTCCGATCGAACTTCGCGGACGGCGACGGGCGCCTGCCGCGAACGCTGGAACGATTTCTCGGCGACAAGGGCGCCCTTCGCGCATACGTCGGAGAGCTGTTCGACGAGACGAAGCGAGACAGCGCGATCGGCCGGATGCGCACGCTCCTCGGCACGTACTTCGACGGCGACACCTCCAAGCTCGCTGTCCTCCTCGACCCGACCCGCCAGAACTCCCCGATGCACCAGTTCCGGGTCGAGATCTCCCACGAGTTCGACCGATTGAACGAGCGACTGACGGCGATCGAAGCCGCGGCAGCCGCGCGGGGTGCCGAACGGGCCAGGTCGACGGCGAAGGGGGCCGACTTCGAGGATCTCCTCGAGGCGATGCTCGGCGACCTGGCCCGCGGATCCGGCGACCTGGTCGATCGGACCGGCAGCGAGGCAGGTGACGTGCTGCGTTCGAAGAAGGGCGACTTCGTGGTCACGCTGAACCCGGTCCAGACGGCTGGTTGCGACCTCCGGATCGTGGTCGAGGCCAAGGATCGCCCGATGTCGGGCCGGGCAATGCGCGATGAGCTGCGCGAGGCAAAGGAGAACCGGACGGCGGCGATCGGGCTCGTCGTCTTCACCCCGGCGCACGCGCCGGCGGGGATCGCCCCGTTCGACGTTCGTGGCGGCGACGTCTATTGCGTGATCGACCCGGCGGACCCGGACCCGGCAACGCTCGAGGCGGCCGTCCGCCTGGCCCGGCTCATGGCCCTGGCGAGCCTTCGCGAGCAGCGGACGGAGATCGACGGCGAAGCGATCCGCGAGGCCCTCACCGCGGTCCGGGCGGAGCTCGACGCGATCAAGGGGATCAAGTCGACGCTGACCTCGATCGCGACGAGCACGGCGAGCGTCCAGGCCTGCCTCGATCGTCTCCGCGAGTCGATTCTCGCCCGGATCGCCGAGGCTGAAGCGGAGATCCGGCTCGCGACGTAGACCCCGAACCCGGGCGCCGGACTTGCCAACGAGGGTTACGGTAGGGCTGAGGGTGCCTCATGGCACGTCCTCCGCGCCTCCGCGAAGCCCATCGAGCCGGAGTTCTCCCATGCGCCGCCACGTTGCCACGTTCGTGGCCGCCGCCCTCGTCATCTCCATGGCCGGACCGACCCTGGCCGCCGCTCCGACCGGTCCGGTCGTGGCCGGCCAGCCATCGACCGGGGCTGACCCGAGCGGCCGCTGGATCGTCGTCTACAAGGACGGCACGGACGTCGCCACGACGAGCAAGCGCCAGTCGACGCGGGTGGGGTTCACGGCGGATCGCACGTTCAGCCACGCCTTCCGGGGGCTGTCGGCGCGGCTCAGCACGAGGCAGGTGGCCGCCCTCCGGAACGACCCCGCCGTCGTCGCGGTCGTCCCGGACGAGAAGATCGAGCTCGCCGCGCAGTCCGTCCCGAACGGCATCAACCGGATCGATGGTCGTCTCTCGCCGGCGGCCAGGATCGACGGGGTCGATGGGCGCGTCGACGCGGACGTGGCGATCGTCGACACGGGGATCGCCTCGGTCGCCGACCTCAACGTTGCCGGCGGCTACAACTGCTCCACGTCCGACCACGCGCTCTGGCGCGACGTCCACGGGCACGGGACGCACGTGGCGGGAATCGTCGGTGCCATCGACAACGGGACCGGCGTCGTCGGCGTCGCACCGGGCGTCCGCCTGTGGGCCGTGAAGATCCTCGACGACACCGGCACGGGACTCCTGTCCTGGTACGTCTGCGGGCTCGACTGGATCGCGGCCCAGCGCGACCCGGCCGACTCGTCGCGCCCCCGCTTCGAAGCCGTGAACATGAGCGTCACGAAGTGGGGCAGCGACGACGGTGCGTGCGGCGCCAAGATCGACGACATCCTCCATGCCGCGATCTGCAGGCTCGTCTCGAGCGGCGTCACGGTGGTGGCCGCTGCCGCGAACGACAGCGGAAGCGCGGCGGCGCGGGTGCCGGCCGCCTACAACGAGGTCATCACCGTCTCCGCGCTCGCGGACACCGACGGGAAGCCCGGCGCGGCAGGTGGCCACCTCTGCTATTCGTGGGGCTCCTACGACGACGACGATTCGTTCGCGAACTTCAGCAACTACGGATCGGATATCGACCTGATCGCACCGGGCAAGTGCATCTGGTCGACCGTGCCCGGCGGCTACCAGTACATGTCCGGCACCTCGATGGCGGCACCGCACGTGACCGGGGCCGCAGCGCTCCTCAAGGCGAGCCGGCCGCAGCTCACCCCGGCCGAGGTCAAGGAGGCACTCCAGTACCTTGGCACGCTCAACTGGAAGGTCACGAGCGATCCGGACGGCACCCACGAGAAGCTCCTCAACGTGGCCCGGCTGGGGGCGCGCGGCGACTTCACGATGGCGGCCGGTCCAACGGTGACGCTGCCGGAGACGGGAGGCACGGCCGTCTTCCCGGTGACCGTGACACGGTCGGCGACCTCGTTCGAGCGGATCGTGCTGACCACGGACGCGCTGCCGGCGGGACTCACGGCAACGTTCAGCACACCGAGCCTGTACGGCTTCGACGCCGGGTCCGCCACGTTGACGGTCACGGTCGCAAAGGGCATGGCCCTGGGCGCCTATCCGATCAGGGTCGTCGGGACAGAGCACGGCATCGGCCACGTCGCGGTCGCCACAGTCGTCGTCAGGAACGACCCACCGGTCGCCGCGCCGCCGACGGTCGACGCGCTGACGGGCTCGGTTCTCGGGGCGACGACCGTCCAGGCGCGCGTCGTCTGGCCGGCGGCGGTTGACCTGAGCGGCATCGCCGGCTACCAGATCCAGAAGAGCCTCGATGGCGGCGCGTGGGGACCGATCACCGCCCTTCCGCCGACGCCCCGGGTCGTCACGCCGACCCTAACGTTCGGTCACGCCTACCGCTACCGCATCCGGGCGCGCGACACCGCCGGCGCCTGGAGCGACTGGGTGACCGGCAACAGCTACTCCACGGCACTCGTCCAGGACCGCTCCGGCTCGGTGGCCTACCGTGGCACGTGGGTCCGAATCGCGTATTCGGGTGCGTCGGCCGGCAACCTCAGCTACGCGGTGGCGGCCGGGGCAAGTGCGAGGCTGACGTTCACAGGGCGGGCGATCGGGTTCATCGCGCCAATGGGCCCGACCCGCGGCTCCGCGAAGATCTACTGGGACGGGAAGTACCGCACGACGATCAGCTTCAAGGCGCCGAAAGGCCAGAGCCGGCTCGTGATGTACTCGATCGGCTCGGCGACGCTCGGGTCCCACACGCTCGAGGTCAGGCTCGTCGGCAACGGCCGCGTCGACGTCGACGCGTTCGTCACGTTCCGTTGACGTCCGTCGACCTGACGACCGCACGAGGTGATTGCCAGTCCACGCTATAGTCACGTCCGGTCCGCACGAGAGGAGACGCCGTGGCGCGCGCGATGTGGAAGGGAGCGATCCAGTTCGGGCTGGTGACGATCCCGGTCAAGCTCTATCTCGCGACAGAATCGAACTACCAGGTTCGCTTCAACATGCTCCACGAGAAGGATCTCTCGCGGATCCAGATGAAGACCTACTGCCCCGTCGACGACGAGGTGATCTCGCGGGCCGACACCGTCAAGGGCTACGAATACGCCCCGGACCAGTACGTGGTCATCACCGACGACGACCTCGAGAAGGTGCCGCTCAAGACGGTCCGCACGATCGAAATCGAGCAGTTCACGAAGGCCGAGCGCGACGATACGAACACCCGTTTCGTCAAGCAGGCCTACTACGTCGAGCCGGACAAGATCGGCCGCAAGGCGTTCTACCTCCTGAAAGCGGTCCTCGCCGAGGAGGAGCTGACCGCGATCTGCAAGGTCGTCATCAAGGATCGCGAGGCGCTCGCGTCGCTCGATCCGTTCGCCGACACGATGCTCCTGACGACCCTCCACTGGCCCGACGAGATCCGCTCGACGAAGGAGCTCGACCTTCCTGACGAGGAACCGGACTTCAAGCCGGCCGAACTGGCGATGGCGAAGCAGCTCGTGTCCGCGATGACCGGCGAGTTCGAGGCGGACAACTACCGGGACGAATACCGCGACGCGCTCATGAAGGTCATCGACGCGAAGGTCGAGGGCCACCAGCCGGTCGCGCCTGAGCCGGTGGAGGAGACCGGCACCCTCATCGACCTCATGGCCGCCCTCGAGGCGTCGGTGAAGGCGACAAAGGCCGCCCGCGAGTCGGACGCGCCGGTGTCGGTTGCCGACGCGAAGAAGGAGCGGGCACGGCGCTCGTCGGCGAAGGACGAGGAGGCGACCGCCAAGAAGCCGGCCGCGCGTCGCGGGTCGAAGCCCGACGACGAGGACGAGGCCGACGAGCCCGTGGCCGCGGCGTCAGGCGCGCGGACCCGGCGTCGCAAGAGCGCCTAGGCGGGCGTGAGCCCGTCCAAGCGAACATCGGGGGCACCTCGCCCGGCGTCGACCGCCGGGGGCTCGGCTCCGCTCCAACGGTACTGGCAGAAGCGCGACTTCGCGAAGACACCGGAACCGGCCGGCACCCAGGCCCCGGCCAGGGCGATCGGTGGCAAGGGCGGGCGGTTCGTCGTCCAGCGCCATCGTGCGACGCGGCTCCACTACGACTTCCGGCTCGAGATCGACGGCGTCCTTGCGAGCTGGGCGATCCCGAAGGGGCCGACGCTCGACTCCAAGGTCCGCCGGATGGCCGTCCATGTCGAGGACCACCCGATCGAGTACTTCGACTTCGAGGGCGTGATCCCGAAGGCCCAGTACGGCGCAGGCGACGTCATCGTCTGGGACTGGGGAACGTTCGAGCCGGAGGACGAGACCCCCGACCCGAAGCAGGCGGTCGAGGACGGCGAGCTGAAGTTCGTCCTCCATGGCGGGAAGGTGAACGGCCGGTTCACGCTCGTCCGGACGAGCCGCCGGCCGGGTTCGGCCCCGACGACCGCGTTCGAGGACGATTCCGAGCAGTGGTTGCTGATCAAGAAGCGCGATGCCGCCGCGGTCGAAGGCTGGGATCCGGAGGACCACCCTCAGTCGGTCAAGACCGGCCGGACGAACGACGAGGTCAAGGCGAACCGCGATGCGCTCTGGATCAGCAACATGCCGGCCGCGACCGCCGAGATCGATCTCGCCGGCGCCATCGCCGCACCCATGCCGGGATTCATCCCTCCGATGCTCGCGACACTCGGCACCGACGCGTTCGTCGACCCGGACTGGCTGTTCGAGATCAAGTGGGACGGCTACCGGCTCCAGGCGATCGTCGACGGCGACACGGTCAGGACCTACACCCGGAAGGGGCTGGACGGGTCGACCTACTTCCCGGGGCTCCTGTCGTCGCCCGCGACGTGGATCGCGGCCGACCAGGCGATCCTCGATGGCGAGGTCGTCGCGCTCGACGAAGACGGCGCGCCGGACTTCGGGCTGCTCCAGGAGGGGATCAGCCATCTCCGCAGCGGGGCGAGGGCGCGGCCGCGCTCCGGCGCCGGCACGCCGACGGCCACGCTTGTCTACCAGGTCTTCGACCTCCTCTACCTCGATGGACGCAGCCTCCTCGACGTGCCGCTCGAGGACCGCAAGCGCCTCCTGCGGTCGGTGCTCCGTGACGGCGTTCGCGTCCGCTTCGCCTCGCATATCGAGGGCGAGGGACTCGCCTTCCACGCGGCCGCCGAGGCGCGCGGCCTCGAGGGCATCGTCGCCAAGCACCGCCGCTCGCGGTATGAGTCGGGTCGCCGCTCGTCGTCCTGGCTGAAGATCAAGATCCGCCCGGAGCAGGAGCTCGTCGTCGGTGGCTACACGCTCGGGGAGGGGAACGCGAAGGACCTCGGGGCGGTCGCCGTCGGTGTCTACGAGGGCGACCGGCTGCGCTTCGCGGGAAAGGTCGGGTCGGGATTCACCAGCCGGACGCGGAAGGCGCTGCGGAGCCGGCTCAAGGCGCTCGAGACCAAGGCCTCGCCGTTCGACCCCGCGCCTGAACGCAAGGGCGAGCTGCGCAACGTCGTCTGGGTCAAGCCCGAGATCGTCATCAGGGCAGAGCTCGGAGGGTGGACCAGGGAGGGCTACGTCCGCCAGACGGCGTTCAAGGGCGTCGACGAGGGCCACGACCCGAAGACGGTCGTGCGCGAGCGCCCCGTCTCCACGAAGGAACTCGCCGCGAAGGCCGAGGCGGAGGTTGCCATGTCCGAACGGGAGACTGCACCGATGGCCACACGCAGCCAGAAGGCGCCAGAGGGCGACCCGCGATTCACGGCCGCGACGCGGGCGGAGCTCGACGCCCTCGCCGGGATCCCGAAGGAGGGGCTCTGGTCGGTCGGCGGCCGCGAGCTCAAGCTGACGAACCTCGACAAGGTCCTCTTCCCGTCGATCGACGGCACGGACGAGCCGCCGGTCACGAAGCGCGAGCTGATCGGCTATTTCGGCCGGATCGCGCCGGCGATGCTGCCACACCTCGCGAGCCGGCCGCTCAACCTCCAGCGCTTCCCGAACGGCGCCGGCGGGCCGAGCTTCTGGCAGAAGGACATCCCGTCCACGGCTCCGTCGTGGCTTCGGCGCTGGAAGGAGGTCGGCGTCGACGACCGCGACGCGAACTCGCACCTGGTCGCCGAGGACGTCGCCACTCTCTGCTGGCTCGGCAACCAGGCCGCCTTCGAGGTTCACGCCTGGACCGGCAGGCTGGAGTCGCCCGAGAAGCCGACGTTCGCGCTGGTCGACATCGACCCGGGCCAGAAGACGACGTGGGACGAGACGCTGGAGATCGCGCGCCTCTATCGGGCTGCGTTCGAACACCTTGGCGTGCGCGCCTACCCGAAGCTGACCGGCAAGCGCGGCATCCAGGCCTGGCTGCCGATCGTCCCGAAGTACGGCTTCGACGAGACGAGCGCCTGGGTCGAGAAGCTCTCGCGGGCGGTTGGCGCGCTCGTGCCCGACCTCGTGTCCTGGGAGTGGAGCGTCTCCCAGCGCAAGGGAAGGGCGCGCCTCGACTACACCCAGAACACGTTCATCAAGACGCTCGTGGCGCCGTACGCCGTCAGGCCGGCGCCGGGCGCCCCGGTATCGGCGCCGATCGCCTGGTCGGAACTCGACGATCCGACCCTCCGCCAGAACTCGTTCACGATCAGGAACGTCGTCGACCGAGTGGCGGCTGTCGGCGATCTGTTCGCCGGCGCGCAATCCGATATGCAGGAATTGCCGAAACTGTGATCACAAGGAGCCCTGATGCACCACCTGAAGTCATTCGGCGGGACCCGATCGGGATTGATCGCAGTACTCGCACTCCTCGCGGCCGTGATCGCGGCCGCCTGCAAGGGAGGGACGCCCGGCTACTGAGCCGCCGCCGCGTCGGCCGCCCGTTCCGCGAACCTCGCCGCGGTGGCGGGCCGGTATCCTGCCAGACGTCCGCCTGGGCGACCATGGGCACAGATTCCCCGGCCGACGACCCTGGAGAGAGGTATCCGGCACCGATCTGGCGGGCTCTCCACGCACGAGTCGCCGCACCGGCGGCCCGGAAAGGGCGCCCAAGGTTCAGCCCACGGACATCTGACACGAAACCCGCGGGGTTCAGGGCTGAGCGAGGGCCCGCCGGTCAGAGTCGCGCGAGGGGCCGCCAGTCAGAGTCGCGCGAGGGGCCGCGGGCAACGCTCAGCGCGCCGCCGGCGCGAGCCACGCGGGTTTCCCGCTGGAGTGAACGGAACCTGGACAAATCGCCGGGATCCAGCCCTGATCGCGGCAATCCTCCACTCCGGCAGGAAAGTCGTCCGGATCGTGGCCGATTCGACCCCTGCTTGTTCACTCCAGGAGGAAAGCCGGCAGGGTGGAGGGGGCCGGCAGTGGGCGGGGAGCCTGCAGGGTCCGGAATGCCTGCAGGCGCGGGGAGCCGGCACGCGCGGGGAGCCGGCACGCGCGGGGAGCTGGCAGGGTCGTGTCGCGCGGAGGGAGGCGATCTGCAATCCGCGGAACCCTGGTTCGGAGGAGTGAACGGCGCGCAGGCCGGTCAGACCGGAAAGCTCCTCAGCGCCAGGCGCGAATGTCCCCGCGAGTGAACGGTGCGAGGAAGTAGCCGAGGAGCGGCTCGCCGGTCGACTGCTCGAGGCCCGTCGGGTGGAGCGCCTGGTCGAGATGGAGGGTCGCGGTGACGTCGTCCTTGTCGGGCCAGTTCGGGTCATAGAGGCGGAGGGTCACCCCCCGCCCGTCTTCAGCGTAGCCGAAGGCGATCACCTGGTGATTACCCGTCAGCTTGAACGGGTTCCGACCGGTCACCCGGATGAGGCCGAGCATCGCCAGACGGCCCTCGTCGATCTCGCGCCGGATCTTCGGCCACTCGTCCTCGAACGTTGCCTTCGCCAGGCCGCCGCCGAAGAACGACCCGAACGCTGACCGAGCGTAGAAGCGGAGCGGCACCCGGAACCAGTCGAGCGACTGGACCTGTCGACGAACGATCGACTGGAAGCGCGGCGATCCGTTGGCGGGCGGCTCCGTGTCCGGCGGCACGGGGATCCCCAGTTCGAACAGGTCACGGACGGTGAACGACATCCCCCCGCAGAGCCCGGACGACGCGTCGCCGACGCCGATCACCCGCGGGTCGATCGGGCCGAGTCGGACGGTTGGCCCGGACGGATAGCGGTTCGCGAAGTGGAGGCCATCGTGGCTCGGGTGGAACTTCGGAACGGCGTTCTCGCTCATGGCCAAAGAATAAGACCCGTCGCGCTCGGGCGCGTCGCGAATCACCTCGGTTCTCGGTTCCGCGTCAGGCCTCCGACTCGAGCCACTCCTTGACGGCGGCGGCCGCGGCCGGCGCCTCCGCCTCGATCCGGGATCGGGCGATGCCCTCGACGAACCGCAACATGCCGCCGAGTGTGATCGTGGTCCCGAGTGCCACCCGGCAGGAGGAATCGGTCAGTGGCGTGACGACGACGCGGGCCGTCACGTCCGCTGGTCCGGCGCTCGCGGTAAGGCCGATCAGCGTCGGGCGCGAGAACTCCGTGACCGTTCCGGTGGCCTCGGTTCGCTGGCCGCCGGCCACGGCGACGACACGAACCGTGCTGCCGGCCGCGATCGGGCCCGGCGAGGTCAGCGCCGCCTCCACGATCGCCGGTTGCCAGCGAGGGAGATCTTCGATCCGCGTCAGCCGCTCGAAGACCTCGTCGGCGGGCCGGTCGACGTCGATGTCGCGGTCGACCTTGATCACGGAGCCGTGGAGCCGGCCGATCCCGAGACGCTGACGCGAACCAGCCCCGGCGATGCGCCGGCGATTGCCAGGGACCCCGTCCCCGGGGCGACCACGTCGAGCAGCAGGAGATACGTGCCCGGAGCGGTCGGGGCGACCATGGCGAGGTCGATGATCGCCGAGGCGCCCGGCGCGAATGCCGCCGGCAACAGCGCGCTGCGTTGCGGTGCCGGGGGGCCGCCGAGCGGACCGGCGAGACTCACCCAGCGGGCGACCAGGGTCGCGCGACGGGCCGGCTCGACTTCTGCGCCGACGTGATGGTCCACGGCCGCCGCACCCCACGCAGTCGCCCCGAGATTCGTCACCGCGACGTGGAGCCTGAACGAGCCGCCGGGGGCAGCGAAGGCGGTTGCCGGCGCGTCGTAGCGGACCGACACGGACCCGGTCACCCGGACGATGAGAGCCGGCATCAGGGCCTGCGTCGCGGCGTCGTACGCGACGCCATCGCTACCGTGGATCGTGCCGACGAGGCGGTAGAGTCCCGCCTTCGACGGGACGCGGACCGGGACGGAGATTCCGGAGGGCGTCCGGGTGGCGGCGACCGGGGCGACGACCGAGCCGAGGACTTCCGGCGTGACCAGGTCGATGGGATCAGGGCCGGCCGATGGTGCCGGGCTGACGATCGGTCCGGGGCTCGTGGACGGTCCCGGCGCGGCAGGCGTCGCGGGCACGCTCGTGGCCTGGCCGTCGAGCGGATCCCACCGAACGCTGACCATGAACCCCTTCGGCAGGATCGACGGGTCCGGGGCCGCGATCCTGAACGTGAAGTTCGTCGTGGCGCCGGCGGTCGGGGGCGACGAGAGGTCCGGAGCGTCGAACTCCATGCCGAGCCCGCTGAGCGTCGGCTCGACGGGCGGCAGATCAGGGCCGCCAGGTGTTCGGACGGCGCCGGCCAGCGTGTTCGCGGCGACGAGGCCGTCGCGCAGGACGATCGAGCGATAGAAGCCGGAACTCGGCTTGTCCGGGTCCATCTGGGCCGTGTACCCCGGGCTGCGGAGGCTTTCGAAGCGGAGCAGGTTCCCGTGGTAGGTGGGCGAGTTTCGCCAGATCCGATCGATCGAGCCCTTGCCGGCAAGGATCGATCCCACGTAGTACGCCGGGCCCATGTGGCCTTCCGCGATGACGGCCGCCGCGCCGGCCTTGATGAACCCTGCGGCGAAGTTGTCGACCCGCTGCTGGCCGACCGCCAGGGTGCCCTCCGGGAGCCCGGGCTCCGAGTTGCCGCTCGCGTAGCAGAGGTGACTGAGGACGACGACCGCGTTCCTGGCAAGCGTGATCTCGTTCGCGATCCGTGCCTCGCCGAAGTACTGGTGCGTGTCCGCGGCACCGACGTTGGGGTTGAGCCCCATGCCGTTCTGGGTATCAGGCGCGAGCGAGTCGCGGTACTTGCTTGGCCAGCCGTTGCCGTGACCGAGGTAGACGACGATCGACGCGCCGTTGAGCGCCTTCTTGACCGCCGGCCATGTCGCGTCCGGCGAGTAGACACGCACGACGTTCGGGGTGAACTTGAGGGCTGCGGCCGCGGCCTCGTTGGCGAGTCGCCGGTAGTAGTCCGTCGCTCCGCCGGCCGGCCCGACGACGATGGCGACCTTCGGGGCGATCCGTGTCGGGGCGACCGCGGACACCGGGCCGACGGGTCCGATGGCCATCAGCGTCACCAGCGTGACGATGACGGCGGCCGAGGCGCGCTTCACGGACAGGATGTCACTACCCCCTGGACCCAGAAACATACTCCTGTCGGCGGAAGGCGACCATATCTGACGCTGGTTATCTGCCCGTTATCTGAACGGCCAGGGCGCCGGATGGCGCGCTTGGCGGTGCGCCCTGTCGACACGACCGCTGCGGTCGCCGGGCTACGCCGTCTTCGCCGCCGGAAGCGCGTACGTCTCGTGGATCGTCTGCCACTCCGCCTTCAGGTCGGCGCGGTCGTCTGGAATCCGGGCGCCTCCCAGGTCGCGGTGCACCAGATCGAACAGCGCGTCGGTGAGGTCCAGGTCGTCGCGCAGGCCGCCCATCGCGAACGCAGTGGCGGCGGCCTCGAGCGGCTCCGCGGTCGACAGGAGCGTGGGCAGCAGCGCGGAGATCGTCGGATTGCCGACGCCGGCCCGATCGAGGGCGGCGGCAATCTCCGCCGCGCCGAAGGCGGTGTTTGCGGTCGAGGCAGCCATGGCCGCTCCCGTGCCCGACGCCGGCGACGGCCCGATGGAGGCGCCCTTCTTCGTCGTCTTCGGGGTCGTCTTCGGTGTGGCCTTCGGCGCCGTCTGCTTCGGCGGCTTCGGCAGCTCGTCGAGCCGTCGCGGCTTCGTCCAGGTCGTCGTGCCGGACGTGAGGAGCTTGGACGCCGCCTCGGGCTTGTCGAGCGCGGTGAGGGCGTCGGTGAGTGGACCGTTGAGCGGGTCGTCGCCGAGACCGCGGACGACCGTCTCGTGGACCGTCCCGGTGAGTGGCTGGACCTTGAACCTGGCGCGGATTGCGGGGAGGTCACTCCCGAGATCCGCTCCGAAGTCCGCGAACCACTTGTCGATCATCTTCGCGAGCCGCTCGTAGTTCGACTCGTAGCCCTTCCGCTCCCGTTTCGGCTCGAACTTCCCCTCCGAGTAGTCGGAGTAGTACGCGCGTAGGACCGGGCATTCGTTGACCGCCTTCGCCCGCGCCGCCGGGTCCGGAGGCGGCTCGGCCATCAACGCCTTGCGGACCTTGTCGAGGTGCCTCTTCGCCCAGTCACCGACGATCTTCGGCGCGTCGAACACGGTGGTCTTCGTCGGGTCCTTCTTGTCCGGCTTCTCGACATAGTGGAGTGCCTCGAAGAGGATGACCTCGGCCGGCTCCTTGGCGGTCCCCGGCGCGAGCGATGACATGATCCGGTTGCCGCCGCCGCTGTGGCCCGACAGCACCAGCCGGCCAAGCTTGGGGGCCGTCGTGATGACGGCCCGGCTCGCATCCTTGAACTCGCCTGCCGCGGTGACCTTGCCGAGGACCTCCTCGATGTACGGCTCGATCGGGATGTCCCCGAACTGGCTTTCACCAACACCCTGCGGCAGGATCGCGACCAGCTGCGCTCCGGACGCCTGGACCTGCGCCTCGATCCGATCCTGATCGACGTCGCGGACGGTCGCGTCCGGGCCACTGTGCTGGCGCCAGCCCGCATGAGGGTCGTCCTTGCGATGCGTCCAGCCGTGGAGGTGGAGCATGACGTCGACCTGGGCGCCGACCGTGAGCGCCGACGGGACGATGACGATCGCGCGGTGCGCCGCCGATTCGATCGTCTTCTCTTTCTCGTCGCCGACGAACTTCGTGTCGGTGCCGAGCTTCAGCCCTTCGATCGGGACGCGCCTGACCTTGTCGACGTCCTGGGCCTTGACGTTCCAGCCCTTGCCGCTCTTGTCGGCGTCCGTCCAGCCCGCCGTATCGCGCTGGACGTTCGGCCCGCCGATGATCGATGCCACGGCGCCGTTGCCGGCAACTGCCTGCATGTCGAGGACGTTGTCGAGCGGCCCGCGATTGGCGGTCGCGGCCGGCGCGCGCACCGGCGCTGCCCGTCGAGGACCCGCCTTCCCCGGGAGCTGCAGTCGGGCCCAGTTCATCGTCCCGTCCACGGTCGGGCGGCGGCTGCGCAACGTCAAGGACCGATCGGGCAGATGTCGGTCCCGCCGGCGCGCGACTCGCCCTCGGGCTCCGTTCCGTGCCGGCCGGTCGCCCTCACTCTTCGGTCGGTTCGAACAGGACCTGGCGCACGCGCGCGTTTCGCGGCGGAATCACTCCTCCGACCGCCTGCCCGCCGAACAGCCGATGCGCGGTCGCGCACGAACGAGCATTGCGATCCGCGTCGAACCTCTCGTGGCCGCCCGACTGGGCACGTGCCGTTCGGATGATCCGAAAACTCGCAGGCGCGCTACGACCCGGGCGGATTGCCCGGCTCGATGAACCGGCGCCAGCTGTCAGGCAGCCTCGGCCTCGCCGTAGCGATTCACGACAGGTCGGCGAGGCCCCGTGGGAGCGCCGGCCGATGGGGCATCGCGGAAGACGAGCGGCGGCAGGTCGTGTTCCTGCATGCCACGCGGTCGGGCAGGCAACGACCCGATGGCGAAGAGGTGGTCGATCGCGTCAGTCGAGCCGACGTGAAGCTTGGCAGCGACGAGGACGATCAGGCCCAGGCCGGCAACGGTAGAGGCGATGATCAGGATATCGAACACGATGAGTGGCTCCCAGGCAGTTGGTGATGCCACCATCGTCGCGGGCACGCACGTCCCGGGACATGGCCGGCCGTCGACACCGCCTATGGACGATCGACGATCTCCGGAGACGACCTCCACGCCCGCGAACCCTAACCTTAACGTTAACGGCAAGGATGTGCTAGCATCTGGGGGGTGAGCCACTTCGATGTCGCGACGGCGACCCACCCACCCCTTCTCCGGATCCACGAAGTCGCCACGGACGTCGGGCTGACGGCGCGGACGATCCGCTACTACGAGGAACTCGGGTTGCTGGAGCCCGCGGCCCGCTCGGAGGGTTCGTACCGGCTCTACGACGCGGACGATCTCGAGCGATTGCGGTTCATCAAGGGCCTTCGCGACGACGCCGGGTTCAGCCTGACCGAGATCGGCCTGCTCCTGGAGGACGAGGTGGCTCGCGTCCATATCCGCGAGCGCTTCCGCTCGACGAGTGACTCCAGCGAGAGGCGAGCGCTGCTCGACGACGCCCTCGGCAGGGTCGACCGCCAGGTCGTGATCCTTCGCCAGAAGATCGAGCGACTCGAGGCGATGGTGAGCGAGGCCGAGGGCCGCCGAACCCACCTCGAGAGCCATCGAGCGGAGCTCGATGCCGGCCACGAGCCCGCGCCCCACGTGCACGAGCCCCGCCGATGACGATCAGCTTCCATGGCGTCCGCGCCTTCCGCCATCGCAACTATCGGCTGTTCTTCACCGGCCAGCTGATCTCGCTCGTCGGGACCTGGATGCAGCAGGTCGCCCAGGCCTGGCTCGTCCTGCAGCTGACCCACGATCCGCTCTGGCTCGGCGTGGTCTCGGTCGCCCAGTTCGGCCCGGTCATCATCTTCGGGCTGTTCGGTGGCGTCATCGCCGATCAGCTGCCGAAGCGGAAGACGCTCCTGGTGACGCAGACCGTCGCGATGGTCCTCGCGTTCATCCTGTTCGGGCTGACGGCGACCGGCGTCATCGAGGTCTGGCACGTCATGGTCCTTGCCGTCCTGCTCGGCATGAACAACGCCATCGACATGCCGACCCGCCAGTCGTTCGCGGTCGAGATGGTCGGCCGCGAGGATGTTGCGAACGCAGTCGGCCTCAACTCGGCCCAGTTCAACGCATCGCGGATCCTGGGACCCGCGGCGGCCGGTCTCCTCATCGGCGCGTTCGACATCTCGATCGCCTTCCTGCTCAACGGCATCAGCTACCTCGCCGTCATCGTCGCGTACCTCGCGATGCGGGACAGCGAGCTTCGCTCGATTCCGCCCATCGCCCGCCCGACATCGGTGCGCGGCGTCTTCGACAACCTCGCCGAGGGCGTTGCGTATGTGCGCGGGACGCCGCTCGTGCTGCTGGCGGTCGTCGTCGTCGGGCTGGTCGCGACGTTCGGGATGAACTTCCAGGTCCTCATCCCGCCATTGGCCGACAACGTCCTCCACGTGGGCGCATCCGGCTACGGATTCCTCATGGCAGCGTCAGGTGTCGGGTCGACGATCACCGCACTGTCGGTCGCGTTCTCCAGGAAGGTCGGACCGACGCCGATCGTCGCCGGGGCGATCGCGCTCGGCCTTGGCTCGATCCTGCTCGCGGCCACCTCGTCGTTCGGGCTCGCGCTCGTGGCGATGTTCATCGTCGGCGCCGGCGGGATCGGCATGGCCGTCGCCGCCAACACCACGATCCAGATGGCGGTCCCGGACCAGCTCCGGGGACGCGTGATGAGCGTCTACACGACCGTCTTTGCCGGCTCTGTTCCGGCCGGCGGGCTGATGATGGGGGCAATCGCCTCGACTTGGGGCGTGCCGTTGTCGCTGATGATCGGGGCGGTGCTGAGTCTCGCCGTCGGCGTCGGCGCGTGGTTCTGGCTTGGCCGCATCCACGGTGCCCAGCGCGCCAGCCTCGTCGACCCACTCGTCGCCATCGCCGCGGCCGGCGAGACGCCCCTCACGGTGGCGCGGCGGCAGTAGCCCGGGCGGTTCCTCGAACCTCCGCGTTCCCCGCGGTCACGAGACCAGCGGGATGACCTCCGCCGCGAAACGTTCGGCGCCTGCCACGATCTCGGGGCCGGGCATCTCGGCCCACGACAGGGCCAGCTCCTCGACGCCGATCTCCGCGAACTTGCGGACCTCGGCGGCGACCTCGTCGGACGTGCCGCGCATGGCGTAGTAGGTGGCACCGTCGGGCGGGCCGAACTCGACGCGGACCCGAGCTGACAGCGCCGGCATCGGCCGGCCTGCGGCCTCGGCCGCGGCGCGAATGACCGGGAGCCGTTTCGCGTAGGCCTCCGGGCTGCTCGCAGATGAGTGGTAACCGTCGCCGAGCGTGCCCGCCCGCACGAGGGCGGCCTCGGCCCGGCCACCGACGAGGATCGGCAGGGCCCCGCCCTGCGGCGGCAATGGCTGGAACACGAAGTCATCGATCGAGTGGAAGCGCCCGGCAAACGGCCCGGTTGACCCCGACCAGAGGTGTCGCCAGAGCGCGATCGTCTCGTTCAGGTAGGCCCCGCGAACACGGAATCGATCGGCCGCGCCGAGGTTCCCGAACTCCGTCCGGTTCCAGCCGACGCCGACACCCACCGTGAGGCGTCCGCCCGACAGGGCGTCCAGCGTCGCGAGCTCCTTCGCCAGGACGACCGCGTTCCGCTGCGGGACGACGATGACGCTGGTCCCGATCCGGAGCGTCGGATGTCGCGCCGCGACCCACGCGAGCGTGAGGATCGCGTCGTAGATCCTCCGGTAGTCGGCGGCGTCGGTGCCGCGGTCGACGAGCACGTGATCGGTGGTCCAGACGGTTTCCCAGCCGAGGCGTTCGGCGACGCCGGCGGCCGCTTCGATCGCCTCGGGGCTGGCGACGTCGGTGAAGTTCGGCAGGCAGATCCCGTATTTCATCGGCCGATGGTAGCGGGCGATCCGGAGGTTGCGCCGGATGCGCTTGGTCCGCCAGCCGGACCAACGAGCGGAGGACGGACGCGTGAAGGCCCAATTCAGGCCCGTCGTCGGCGTATTGGGCCGCCAGCCGGACCATTCGGCGGGGGAGTGCTGCCTGCCGGCATGCATCGGACCCCTCCTTCGCCCGTTGGTCCGCCAGCCGGACCAAGGGGAGGGAACGCGGCGAGGCGGCGGGAACGCGGCGAGGCGGCGGGAACGCGGCCACTCGGCCGGGGGGCCGACCCGCCGCCACTGACATCCGTCCAGTTCCGCGGCGACAAACGACCGGGCCTTCGGGCGACCCGTGTCGGCTGCCCGACACGTGGCCGAACCCTACGTTGGGCTCACACCCGGATCGTCGACCACCAAGGAGCAACTCGATGGCTGCCGTCTTCTTCGCCCCCGAATCCGAGCCCGCCGATCTCGACCTCGACGCCTTTGCGGCGACCCTGTCGGGCACCCTCATCCGACCCGACAGCGCGGAGTACGACGAGACGCGCAAGGTCAACAGCACGCTGGCCGATCGACACCCTGTCGTCATCGTCCGCGCGGCCGATGCCGCCGACGTCGCCCGCACCGTCGTCTTCGCCGGCGAGACGGGCCTCGAGCTCGCCGTCCGCGCGGGCGGCCACAGCATTCCCGGCTACGGCACGACCGACGGGATCATGCTCGACCTCTCGGCGATGAAGGGTCTCCACATCGATCCGGATCGGCGCCTCGCCTGGGCCCAGCCCGGCCTGACCGCCATCGAGTACACCGTCGCGGCCGCGGCCCACGGGCTCGCGACGCCGTTCGGCGACACGGGTTCCGTCGGAATCGCCGGCCTGACGCTGGGCGGCGGGATCGGCTGGCTGGTCCGCAAGCACGGACTGACGATCGACAACCTGGTCTCCGTCGAGGTCGTGACGGCCGACGGCCGGATCGTGAGGGCCAGCAGGGATCGCCATCCGGACCTCTTCTGGGCGATCCGCGGCGGTGGCGGCAACTTCGGCGTGGTGACCCGCTTCCAGTTCCGGCTGGTTCCGGTCGGGACGACGTTCAGCGGCGCGCTGTTCCTGCCGCTGACAAAGGACGTCCTGCGCGGCCTCGTCCCGCTCGCCGCTTCGGCGCCCGAGGAGCTGACGACGATCACGTTCGTCATGGGCGTCCCGCCGGTCCCGTTCGTGCCGGCGGAGCACCACTTCAAGCCGTCCGTCGTCGTGATGTTCGTCCACGCCAATGACGACATCGCCGCGGGCCAGGCGGCGATCGCGCCGTTCCGCACCCTGGCGACCCCGTATGGCGAAGCGGCCTTCCCGATGCCGTACCCGGGCATCTACGACTTCACGGCCGAGGGCGGCAAGCCGCATCCCGCGGTCGTCCGGTCGCTGTTCAGCGACGGCCTCGACGACGACGCCGTCGACACCATCTTCGAGCGGATGTCGGCCCCCAGCTCTCCCATGGCGATGACCCAGATCCGAGTCCTCGGCGGCGAGATGGCACGCGTCCCGGCCGACGCGACGGCGTTCGCCCATCGCGACGCGAACGTGATGATCGCGCTGCTGACTGTGTTCGAGGATCCGGCCGAGCTGCCGGTCCACGAGGCATGGACGAAGGAGTACTTCGCGGCGCTCGAACCAAGGGCCCGTGGCGTCTACTCCAACTTCCTCGCGAACGAGGGCGAGGGCCGGATCCGCGAGGCCTATCCGACCGCGACCTACGAGCGCCTGGCCGAGATCAAGCGCAGCTACGACCCGTCGAACCTGTTCCGGATGAACCAGAACATCCGGCCGGCGAACCTCGTCACCGAGGGGACCATGCGACGGGCCGCCGGCGGCTCGCTCTAGCCATCTCGCCTCGATCACGGCCCGCGCGAGCCAACCCGGCCGCGCGGGCCGTTTGGATTCTCGCGATCGCGCGTACGATGCGCCCGATGACGGACGAGGGCGACGGCACCGATCCAGGACGTGAACCGTCGCCGAGTCCGGGACGAAGTGCGACCCTCGACCCGAGCGGCAACGAGGGCCTCCGCGATGAGGTCCAGGCGCTCATCCGCGAGCGGGAACAGGACGGGGTCCGCGGCCTCGCTGATCGCCTCGGCCCGACTGACTGGGCCGAGATCGTGCCGCGACTCGCTCCGGCGGAGGTCGCGGTCCTCCTGCAGTGGCTGCCCGACGATGAGATTCCCGAGCTCCTCGAGGAGCTGTCGCCCGAGGAGGCCGCCAGGATCCTTCGCAGCCTGACCCGACCCGAGGCGGCCGCGCTGCTCGAGGAGATGGACCCTGACGACGCGACCGACGTCCTCGAGTCGTTGCCCGACGACGAGGCCGAGTCGATCCTCGTGAGGATGCGACCGTCGGAGGCGACGGAGATCCGCGAGCTGTCGGCGTACGGACCCGAGACGGCCGGCGGGATCATGACGCCGGCGTTCGTCGCCGTGCCGGCGAGCGCCTCGGCCGGTGACGCGATCGCGGCCATCAGGCGTCTGGTCGACGAGGCCGAGACCGTCAACTACATCTACGTCGTTGACGGCGAGCGGCACCTGCTCGGCGTGCTGTCGCTGTACCGGCTCCTGCTCAGCCCGACGACGACGCCCGTCCGCGAACTGATGGCCGCCGACACCGTCCGGATCCGGGCGGACGCCGACCGCGAGGTCGCCGCCCGCCTCCTGACCGACCGGAACTTCCTGGCGATCCCCGTGGTCGATGGCGAGGACCACCTGCTCGGCATCATCACAGAGGACGACGTGGCCGAGGTCCTCGAGCAGGAGGCGACCGAGGACATCGAGCGCCTCGGCGGCTCGCAGCCCCTGACCGTCCCGTATCGCCTGTCGAGCGTCGCGCTGCTCGTTCGGAAGCGGATCGGCTGGCTCCTGTTCCTCTTCCTCGCCGAGGCCTATACCGGCACCGTGCTCCGCGCTTTCTCGGACGAACTCTCGTCTGTCGTCGCCCTGTCGTTCTTCATCCCGCTCCTGATAGGGACCGGCGGCAACATCGGCAGCCAGACGACGACGCTGGTCGTCCGAGCGATGGCGCTGGGCGAGGTGAGGATGCGCGATGCCGGCTGGATCGCGTTCAAGGAGATGCGGGTCGGGCTGATCCTCGGCCTGGCGATGGCGGCCGTCGCCTTCATCCGGGCGTGGACCCTCAACGTCGGCACGGATGTGGGCGTGGTCGTCGCACTGACGATCCTCGCGATCTGCCTCTGGGCGGCGACGGTCTCGGCGGTGTTGCCGCTCGCCCTCCGGCGCCTGCGGATCGACCCGGCTGTCGTGTCGGCGCCGCTGATCACGACCCTCGTCGACGGCACCGGCCTGATCATCTACTTCGAGATCGCGAAGTTTCTGCTCCTCCGCTGACTCAGGCTACCATCGCCTGGTGCCCAACCGCCTCGCGAACGAGACCAGCCCGTACCTTCTCCAGCACGCGCACAACCCGGTCGACTGGTACCCGTGGGGCCGGGAGGCGCTCGAGCGGGCGAAGCGCGAGGACAAGCCGATCTTCCTGTCGATCGGCTACGCGGCCTGCCACTGGTGCCACGTCATGGAGCGCGAGAGCTTCGAGGACGCGGCCACGGCCGAGGACCTGAACCGGGACTTCGTCTCGGTGAAGGTCGATCGGGAGGAGCGGCCGGACCTGGACCAGGTCTACATGTCGGCCGTCCAGGCCATGACCGGACAGGGCGGCTGGCCGATGAGCGTGTTCCTGACGCCCGACGGCAAGCCGTTCTATGGCGGCACGTACTTCCCGCCGCAGGCGGCGCACGGGTTGCCTGCGTTCCGGCAGCTCCTCGCCGGCGTCGCCCGTGCCTGGCGCGACGAGCGTCTCGAGATCCTCGCGGCCGGCACGCGGCTCGTCGACGCCCTCGTCAGGCAGGGAGCCGGCCCGGCGACCAGCGACGCTCCCGAACCGAATCGGGCCCTCCTCGATGCAGCGACGGCCGCCATCGAGGCGAGCTTCGATGCGAGGAACGGGGGCTGGGGGAGCGCCCCGAAGTTCCCGCAGCCGATGACGATCGAGTACCTGCTCCGACGCGCGGCGCGCAGCGACGCTGGGGACGAACGACCGCTCGCCGTCGCGCGGCGAAGCCTCGATGCGATGGCCGACGGCGGGATCCACGATCAGCTGGGCGGCGGCTTCCATCGCTACGCGACGGACGCGGTCTGGCTCGTGCCGCACTTCGAGCAGATGCTCTACGACAACGCGCAGCTCGGCCGGGTCTACACCCACGCGTTCGCGCTGACGAGGGACCCTCGCTACGAGGCCGTGGCAATCGGGACCCTCGACTACATGATCCGGGAGCTGCGGCGGGACGACGGGACGTTCGCCGCGAGCCAGGATGCGGACACCGACGGCGTCGAGGGCCTGACCTTCACCTGGCAGGCCGCGGAGATACGCGACGCCCTGGGCGACGACGCCGGCACCTTCATCGAGGCCTACGGCGTCCTCGGCCACGGGAACTGGGAGCACACGAACATCCTGTCGCGCGTCGTGCCGCCGGGGGGCGATCCGGCCATTGAGGCGGAACTCGCGGCCCAGCGGGCGACGCTCCTCGAGCGCCGCAGGTCCCGTCCGCAACCGGCCCGGGACGATAAGGCCCTGGCGGCGTGGAACGGCCTCGCGATCGGTGCGCTGGCGGACGGGGCGCGGCGGCTGTCCGGAGGCGACCGATACCTCGCCACCGCGACGGGCGCCGCGGAGGCAATCGTGGCGGGCCTGCTCCGGCCCGACGGCCGGCTGGGTCGCTCGTGGAAGGACGGCCGCGCAACCGGCGAGGGCGTGCTGGAGGACTACGCCCACCTGGCCGACGGCCTCCTCGCGCTCTACGAGGCGTCGTCCGACGAGCGCTGGTTCGTCCACGCGCGCGGGCTTGCGGACACGATCCTCGAACGGTTCGGCGATCCGGTCGGCGGCTTCTTCGACACGGCCGACGATCACGAGGCGCTCATCACCCGCCCGAAGGACGTCCAGGACAACGCGGTTCCGGCCGGCGGCTCGATGGCCGCCTCGGTCCTGCTCAGGCTCGCTGCCCTGACGGGCGCGGCGCGCTACCGCGAGGCCGCGGAACGCGCGATCGGGACGGTGGCCTCGTACCTCGCCCGCTATCCGACGGGCTTCGCCAACTGGCTCTCGGCTGCCCATCTCGCGGTCGAGGGGATCGACGAGCTGGCGATCGCCGGCGACCCGGCCGACGCGGCGACACGCGCCCTGGCCGCCGCCGCATCCGACGGCTTCCGCCCGAACCTCGTCCTGGCCGTCGCGGCGGACCCGGCAGCGTCGAACGTCCCGCTTCTCGCCGACCGAATCCTCGTCGACGGTCAGCCGACCGCCTACCTCTGCCACGACTTCGCCTGCCGCCTCCCGGTGACGGACCCGGCAGCTCTCCGGGAGCAGCTGTCGGCCGCGGCCGCCTCCACGGCCGCCTCCGCCGGCTGATGCCCGACTCGCCCATCGCCGGCCGGATCGAGCTGCGCACGGGCCCGGAGGCGGCCATGGACTCATGACTGGTGATTCCGAGATAGTTTCGGCCAAGCGAAACAAAGCGTGACGGACGTTGCCACGCCCCACGCTGCCGCGACCGTCGTGCTCCTGCGATCAGGCCCGGCGGGCGCCGAGGCGCTCCTCACGCTCCGGCCCGCCTCGATGGCGTTCGCCGCCGACCTCCACGTCTTCCCGGGCGGCAGGGTCGACGCGGCCGACGCCGACGCGCGCACGATCGCACGGTCGGTGCTCGGGCCGGCCGCCGCGGCGGCGGCGCTGGGCGGCAACGTCGAGCCGGTGGCCGCGCTCGCGAGTCATGTTGCCGCGTTGCGCGAGCTCTTCGAGGAGGCGGGCGTCCTGCTGGCCGACCCGCCGGTCGACGCCGGCAGCCTGGACCTGGCCCGGCGCTCCCTGCTCCGCGGCGACGCCGCCATGGGCGACATCGCCGACGAGCTCGATCTCCGGTTGCGGACCGACCTGCTCGCCCCGATCGCACACTGGACGACGCCGCCGATCATGGCCCGGCGGTTCGACACCTGGTTCTTCGCCGCCGAGCTGCCCGATGGCGCGGACCCCAGCTTCGAGGTCGACGAGGTCACCGCGCACCGCTGGCTGACACCTCGCGCCGGCCTCGAAGCGATGGCCGGCGGCGACCTCGCGATGTGGGTGCCGACGGGGGCGACCCTTCAGCAACTCGAACACGTTTCCGGGCTGCCGGCGATCCGGGAGCGGATCGTCCCGGGACCCGCGGCCGCGCCGCGCGTCGTCGCCGAGCGGCCGGGGATCACGCGGATCGTGGTTTCGGAGGCAGGAGCGGTACCGGGCCAGACGGTCAATGCCTATCTCGTCGGCCGGCGCCGGCTCGTTCTCGTCGATCCTGGCGACCCGTCGGGCGAGGCAGCCGACGCGTGCCTGGGCGTGGCATCGGCGGCGGGCGCGAAGATCGTGGCGATCGCGCTGACCCACGTCGCCCCCGACCACGCGGCCGGCGCGGAGGGCATCGCGCTGCGGCTCGGCATCCCGATCGTCGCCGGGCCGGGGGGCGGACGCCCGCTCCCGTTTGCCGTCCGCGAGCTGGCAGACGGCGGCCGCATCACCGACGGCGACGTCGAGCTCGAGGTCATCGCGACGCCAGGCCCACGGGCCGAGCACGTGGCGTTCGCCGTCGGCGCCGACCTCCTGGTCGGCGATCTCGTCGGCGGCGTCGCGAGTCGGGCAATCCTGGCCCCGGTCGACGAGCCCGCCCGGACGCGGTCGATCGAGCGACTGTCGGCACGGCATCCCGATCGGCTCTATCCGGGCCACGGGGAGCCTCTCCCGCACGGGGCGCTCAATGTCAGTGGGGGAGCGACACCGCCAGGTTCCGCAGGAAGTTGAGGCCGTCATCGACCTCGGATCGGGCTGCGTAGGGTCCGGGCATCAGGATGCAGGGCCGGCCGGCGAGCGCGACGTCCTCGAGATGGCCCCACGTTTCCACGAGCTTGCGGCCGGCCGCGATCTGCGCGGCGCGCTTGTAGACGAAGACGATTGCCGCTGGGCGCCAGATCGCGATCTTCTGCCACAGTGGCCCGACGCCGGCGGTGAGCGTCGCGTCGGATGCGTTGTCGCGGGCAGTTGGCGCCTTGAGGAGGTCCGTGATCCCGTGGCCCGCGCCGACGAGGGCGTCGTCGGCCGACTCGAGCGCCGTTCCGGCGGGCAGGATCGTCGCGGCGATGAGCCTTCGCCAGAACGTGTGGCCGAGCCGGCCCTGGTGGTAGTGGCCGGCCTCGACGCTGACCGGCGACGGGTTGAGCCCGACGAACAGCAGCCGATCCCGCAGCGGCGGCAGGTCGGCGAGGGTCTCGACGGGCTGCCCGTCGACCTCGATCGTCGTCCTGTGCGGCCCGGCGCCCGGCCGCTCGATCTGGACCTCGCTGCCCGTCGGGCGGTGTCCGTTCATCTCGACAGGGTAGGGCACCGCCGCGCGGTTCTCGGGCCGATCGTCCGAGATCGGACCGGTTGGCCGCTCCGGGCTCAGTGAGCCCCCGTCAGCCGGTAGCCGAGCCCGTATTCGGTGGCGATGTACGACTCCCCCGGGGCGACGGCATCGAGCTTCATCCGGAGGTTGCGTATCGTCATCCGGAGGAGGTGGACGTCGGCGTCGTAGCCGGCGCCCCAGACCGCTGCCAGCACCTGGCGGTGCGCGACCAGCTGCCCGGCGTGCTCGACGAGATAGACCAGGAGGCGGAACTCCGTCGGGGTGAGCCGGACGTCGCCGCCGCGCAGTCGTGCCCGGTGATCGTCGAGATCGACGACGAGGTCGCGATGTTGCAGCCGACGCGGCCGCTCCGGCAGGGGAGTCGCCGCCCGCCGAAGTGCCGCCTCGACCCGAGCGAGCAGCTCGGGGAAGCTGAGCGGCTTCGTGATGTAGTCGTCCGCGCCGAGCTTGAGCCCGCGGACCTTGTCGGCCTCCGAGCTGCGGGCGGTGACCATGAGGATCGGGACCCGGCTGAATTCCCGGATCCGCTCGATCACCTGCCAGCCGTCGAGGCCGGGCAAGGCGACGTCGAGGATGACCAGGTCGGGATGGTCGTCGTAGAACCGGCGCAGGGCGTCGTTCCCGGTCGAGGCGATGACGGGCCGGTAACCTGCCTTGTCCATCCACAGCTCGAGCAGCGAGGCGAACTCCGGTTCGTCCTCGACGATGAGGATCCGCTCAGCCACCGGCCGATTCCCCCGCGGGGACGCCGGCGCTGGGACGCCGGCCCGCCAGCAGCGGCAGGCTGAACGAGACGCGCGTCCCCGGCCGCCCATCGGGCCGATCGCCGAGCCACAGCTTCCCACCGTGCGCCTCCACGAGCCGGCGGCATATGTACAGCCCCAGTCCGGTTCCGGGGATGCGCGATTCGCGGACGTTCCAGGCACGGTGGAACGGTTCCAGGACCAGGTTCCGTTCAGAGTCGGGGATGCCGACACCCTCGTCGTCGACCGTCACGATGAGCCAGTCGCCGTCGACCGTCGCGCTGAGAGCGACCGGCGAGCGGTTCGGGGTGTACTTCAGGGCATTTCCCACGACGTTCTCGAGGACCTGTCCCGTCCGCCCCGGATCGACATCGATCGGCGGCAGGCCAGGGGCGAGATTGACGACGAGCCGGGCATCGTCGCCGGACAGCTCGAGATCGCGGGCGAGTCGGGCCACGAGGCCACCAAACGCGACCGGCGTGCGCTCGAGGATGAGCGGATCCGCGTCCAGGTGGGTCACGTCGAGGATCTGGTCGACGAGCGACCCCAGGCGTGACGTCACCTGCTGGATCCGATCGACATAGTCGCGCTGCTGCGACACGTCGAGGTCGAGGTGGAGGATCGTTTCCGCATATCCGCGAACGAGGGCGAGCGGCGTGCGCAGCTCGTGACTGACGGTCGCGACGAAGCCCTCGCGCAACTCCTCGAGGGCGCGGACCGCGGTAATGTCCCTCAGGATCGCCGTGGCGCGGATGGGGCCGCCGGGCTCCGACGGGGCGCGCGAATACCCGCCGGCGACGCGGATCGGTCCACCGACCGGGGACCGGATCGCCGATTCGCGGTAGCCGATGGCCACCCCGGACTCGACGACCTCGGCGAGCGGGCAGTGCGCCTCGTCGTGCCCGCCTGCGGCGACGCACCCGAGGACCTCGGCGCAGCTCCGCCCGATCGCAGTGGCGGCATCGATCCCGAGCGTCCGCTCGCCGGCCGGGTTGAGTCGCACCACGCGGCGCTTCTCGTCGACCTGGACGATGACGTCGGTCGCACCGTCGACGACGGCACCGAGGTCGTGGCGCTCCCGTTGCAGCGCTTCGTATAGTCGCGCCCCGCCGAATGCGACCGCCAGCTCGTGGCGGGCGAGCTGGGCGACACGCAGCCCGTCGGCGTCGAGCTCGCCGCCGCTCGCGACACGGACCGCGAGGAGCGTCGCCGGTGGTTCCTCCTCGAGGACGACGAGGCGCAGGTCAGACCGCCCCGCCGCGAACCGGCGCCCCGCGGCGACGTCGGCGAGTCGCTCCGGCAGCGGCTCGTCGAACGAGCCCGTCGACGCGAGCAGGCCGAGGCCCGGCCGGCCCGTCTCGCCAAGCCAGATCGCGCCCGCGGCGGCGCCCGCCAGCCTGACGAGCTCGACGACCACCGCGCGACCGAGCTCGACGGGCGAACCGCCCGAGGCGATGAGCTGGCTGAGCTGGTACTGGGCGAACAGCGCGTCGGCCTCCCGCTGGGCCTCGTCGAACGCCCGGCGATGGTCGTGCTCGAGCGCCTCGACCCGAGCCCGCAGGCGCGCGATTTCGGCCGCGTCCGTCATCGCTCGGCGAGCGCGAGCAGGAGAACGAGGCACGAGACCGCGCCCGGGTCGAGATGGCCGGCCGACCGTTCGCCGAGCCGCAGGGCGAGTCCGCGCCGGGCCACGAGCGGCCGGGTGGACCGCATGCCGTCCCGCGCTGCCGTGAGGGCCGCCGCCTGGGCGTCGCGCCCGGAGCCACCCGATTCGATCGTCGCGGCGAACGCGGCCGCAGCCGGCCCCAGCGTGTCGAGGATCGTCTTGTCGCCGATCGAGCAGCGCCCGCGACGGGCTAGGGCCGCCGCGGCTGCGACGAGCATCTCGGCGACGAGTGGTGGATCGAGCGTCTCGGCGTCGCCCGCCCGGAAGCCCGCCTCGATGAACGCCGTGCCGAACAACGGGCCGGACGCGCCGCCGACCGTCGCGACGAGCCGATAGCCGACCGCAAGCAGGAGCTCGCCGGGGCGCGTGTCCGGGGGCATGTCGGCGAGAAGCTCCTCGACCGCCCGGAAGCCCGTCGAGAGGTTGTCGCCATGGTCGCCGTCCCCGAGGACGGCATCGAGGCGGGTGAGGGCGGCGGCATGGCGATCGACCGCCGCGCGCGCCCGGCCGAACCCGGCCCGGATCTGGCCTGCACCGATCGACGGCGCGACCGCTGGTGACGGAACGGACACGACGCGCCCCTGACGGTTTCCGATCGCCCGAGTGTAGTCACCCGAGCGCTTCCAACGCGTGTCCAGATTCTTCCTTGCTTTCTTCTTGACGAGTCGCCCGCCAGCATGGATGGCGTCACCCGACGAAGACGAAAGGAGGGACGTTTGGTCGGTCTCGTTCTCGTCACGCACAGCTCGGCCGTTGCCGAGGGACTGCGCGACATGGTTGCCCAGGTGGCGGGCTCGGAGGTTCCCGTGGCAACGGCCGGCGGAACCGACGACGGACGGCTCGGGACGAGTGCGCCCCGGATCGCTGCCGCGATCCGATCGACGCTCGACGCGGGCGCGGACGGAACGCTCATCCTGCTCGACCTGGGCAGCGCTGCCCTGAGCCTCGAGCTTGCGCTGGAGGAATTCGATGGCGACGAACGAGCTCGGCTTCGGGTGAGCGACGCCCCTCTCGTCGAAGGCGCGATCCTCGCCGCCGTCCAGGCGAGCGTCGGCGCGTCGCTCGGCGAGGTCGCCGATGCGGCCGCAGGCGCCGCCTCGATGCCGAAAATGCCGCGGGATTGAGGATGGCCGAGATTGACCTCACCGTCCTGGACCCCGCGGGACTCCACGCCCGCCCGGCCGCCCAGTTCGTCCGGACGGCGAGCCGGTTCCAGAGCCGGGTCACCATCCGGGTCGGCGACCGGACTGCCGACGTGAAGAGCCTCATCGCCCTGCTCGGCATGACGATCCGTCCAGGGGCCGAGATCGCCCTCAGCGCCGACGGTCCCGACGAGGACGCCGCCCTGGCTGCGCTCCTCGACGAGCTCGGCGCGTCGGTCGAGCACTCGACGGACAGTTGAACAACCAGTCGTACCCTATCGTCGAAGGAGGATGCTCATGGCTGCGAACGCACCCGCTCGGATGAAGAAGCTGATCAACAAGGTGGAGGATCTCGTCCCCGAGAGCCTTGCTGGTCTCGAGGCCGCCTACCCGGATCTCGTCAAGATCGACTACAAGAACAACGTCGTCCTGCGCGCCGGCGGCCCGAAGAAGGGCAAGGTCGGCATCATCTCCGGTGGCGGCTCCGGTCACGAGCCGATGCACGGTGGATTCGTCGGGTTCGGGATGCTCGATGCGGCCTGCGCCGGAAACGTCTTCACCTCGCCCGTGCCGGACCAGATGGAAGCCGCCACCCGCGCCGTCGACGGCGGCGTCGGCGTCGTCCACATCGTCAAGAACTACACCGGCGATATCCTCAACTTCCAGATGGCAGCCGAGCTCGTCGCCGGCGAGATCGAAGTGACGTCTGTCGTGACGAACGACGACGTGGCGGTCCAGGACTCCCTGTACACGGCCGGCCGCCGAGGCGTCGGTGTGACGGTCCTCGTCGAGAAGATCGCCGGCGCCCACGCCGAAGAAGGCGGCTCGCTCGCCGATGTCACCGCGACGGCGGTCAAGGTCAACGCGCAGGGCCGCTCGATGGGCCTCGCCCTGACGAGCTGCATCGTGCCGGCGGCCGGGACTCCGACCTTCCAGATCGGCGACGACGAGGTCGAGGTCGGGATCGGGATCCACGGTGAGCCGGGTCGACGCCGGGAGAAGATCGCATCGGTCGACGAGATGTCCGAGTGGCTCGTTTCGCCGATCGTGGCCGACCTGGGCCTCAAGAGCGGGGATTCCGTCCTCGCCTTCGTCAACGGCATGGGCGGGACACCGCTCATCGAGCTGCTTGGCGCCTTCAACAGCGTCAACAAGATCCTGAAGGGCCAGGGAATCTCGATCGGCCGAAGCCTGGTCGGCAACTACATCACGAGCCTGGAGATGGCCGGTTTCTCGGTCACCCTGCTCAAGCTCGACGACGACCTCGTCCGACTGTGGGACGCTCCGGTCAAGGCGCCGGGCCTTCGCTGGGGCATCTGACCCCGGCCCAACCGACGTGACAGCCGGGGGTGATCCTCACCCCCGGCACCATCTGCGACTGCCGGGCCGGCGTCGAGTCGGCCCGGCAGGTCGCGTCCGACGAATTGCACGAAGGAACCCAAACGATGCATGACGCGCTCGTCGCCTGGTTGCGCGCCGCCGCCGCGCGGATTCACGAAGAGGCGCCGGAGCTGACCAAGCTGGATCAGGCCATCGGCGACGGCGACCACGGCATCAACATGGATCGCGGCTTCACGGCCATCGTCGCGATGCTCGATGCACGCGAAGCGCCCGCAGCGGACGCGACCGATGCCGCCGCGACATCCGACCTGCTCCGGCAGGCCGGGAAGACGCTGATCAGCACCGTCGGTGGGGCGTCAGGGCCGCTGTACGGCACGGCGTTCCTCCGCGGAGCCGGGGTTCTGGCCGGCGAGCATCCGTCGCCCGCGGCGGCCTTCGTCGGCGCACTCGAGGCCGCAGCCGGCGGCATCGCGGCACTCGGCAAGGCGACCGAGGGCGAGAAGACGATGCTCGACGCGCTCTTCCCGGCGGCGCGGGCAGCCCGCGAATTGCTCGACGGCGGAGGAGACCTCGCCACCGTCATCGCCGCGGCCCACGACGCCGCGGAGCAGGGCGCCGCCGCGACGGTCCCGCTCCTTGCGACGAAGGGCCGCGCTTCCTACCTGGGCGAGCGCAGCATCGGACACAAGGACCCCGGCGCGACGTCGTCGGCGCTCCTGCTCGGCGTCCTCGCGGCGACCGCGGCGTCGGACTGACCGACGGCGACGATGTCCCAGGCAACGCTCATCGGACGGCCCGGCTCGGACGGCGTCGGCGTCGGCCGGCTGCTGTGGCTGCCGCCTGCGGCCCCGGCGACGAGCCCGAGCGCGGCGGCCGGCGGAGCGACGGCCGGTAGCCCGGCCGCCGAGAAGGAACGACTCCAGGCGGCCCTCACCGCGGCCGCCGCCGAGCTGGCGGCGCTCGCCGAGGAGACCGCGACCCGGGCCGGCGACGAGATCGGGGCGATATTCGAGGCGCAGGCACTCTTCGCCGCCGACCCAGGGATCGTGGGGCCCGCGATGACGGCGATCGACGCGGGCGCGTCCGCGTCCGAGGCCATCGATCGGATCACCGCCGAACAGGCGGACGTGCTCGCCGGCGTCGACGACGAGTACTTCCGCGAGCGTGCGGCCGACCTGCGCGACGTCGGCCGGCGGGTCATCGATCAGCTGCTGGGTCGGGAGCGGCCGGACCTCCATCACCGCGACGGAGCGCCCGCGGTCGTCGCCTCCGATGACCTCGATCCATCGATCGTCGCGGTCATCCGCCCTGAACTCGTCGCGGGCATCGCCCTCGCCGGCGGAGCGCCGAGCGGCCACGCGGCGATCGTCGCCCGCGCCCTCGGCATCCCGCTCGTCCTGGGCCTCGGATCCGCGCTCGACGCCAGCCTGGATGGCATCGACGTCGCGGTCGACGGGACGATCGGCCGCCTGCTCGTGGCGCCGACCGCGGCAGAGATCGAGGCGCTCGCTCCCGCACCGTCGATCGAGGCCCTCGCGACCGGGAGCCACGCCAGCGACCACGCGCTGCCAGTGACGCTCGAGGCCAACGTCGGCTCCGTCCGAGAGGCGGAGGCCGCCGCCGCCGCGGGGGCGATGGGAATCGGGCTCGTCCGGACCGAACTGCTGTTCCTCGGCCGCTCGGCTCCACCGAGCCTCGACGAGCAGCGGGCGCTCTACCGGCGGATCGCCGCGACGCTCCCGGGCCGACCGGTCGTCTTCCGGACGCTCGATATCGGCGGCGACAAGCCCGCTCCGTACCTGCCCGCGGAATTGGAGATGAACCCAGCGCTCGGCGTCCGCGGGCTCCGGCTCGGGCTGAACCGGCCGGATCTCTTCGAGACGCAGGCTGCGGGCCCTCCTCGAGGCCGACCCGGGCTCGCCGCTCCGGCTCCTCCTGCCGATGGTGGCGACCGTCGAGGAGGTCGCCGCCGCCCGCCGCGCGATCGATGCCGCCGCCGCGGCGTCGCGCAGTTCCGGCGCGGACGTTGCGACCGACGTCCGGCTCGGGATCATGATCGAGATCCCGTCGGCCGCGATCATGGCCGATGCCTTCGCTCCGCTCGTGGACTTCTTCAGCATCGGGACGAACGATCTCGTCCAGTACACGCTCGCCGCCGACCGGACGAATCCTGCCCTCGCGGAGCTGGCGACGCCGCTCCAGCCGGCCGTCCTCCGCCTCGTCAGGCTCGTGACGGACGCGGCGATGCCCTACGGCCGGCCGGTCGCGGTCTGCGGGGAGGCGGCTGCCGACCCGATGGCCGCGGCGCTGCTCGTCGGGCTCGGTGTGGACGAGCTGAGCGTTGCCGCCGGGTCCATCGCCCGGCTTCGGGCGGTGCTCACCGGCCTCGACGTGGACGCCTGCCACGAGGCCGCCACGCGCGCAACCGCCGCCGCGAGCGCAGATGAGGTCCGAGAGATCGCCGCCGAACTGGTCGAACGGACGACGGCGTCGGCGGGTTCGCCCGCGGCCTAGCCGGCGGCTCAGCGCCCGTCGGGCGCGTCCGGCGTCTCGGGTGCGGGTGGCGTACCGGGCGTGTCCGAATTGCCCGACTGGACCTCGCGCCGAACGTCCCTGACCGTGCGACCCAGCGCCTGACCCAGCTTCGGCAGCGTCTTGGGCCCCCGCCAGACCAGGACGACGGCGAGGATCACAAGGAGGACCACGAGCGTGTCCGGCATGCGCTGATGGTACGTCTTCTCCACGCGCACATCCTGCCATCCCGCTATCGTCCGGCCATGGCCACGCCGCCCCTGCTCGTCTACGGCTCGCGATCGCCCGCGTATGACTTCGGGCCGTCTCACCCGCTGACGCCCCGCCGCTTCGCGCCCGGGATCGATCTCCTCCGCGAGGTCGGGGCCGCCCCGGGCCTGGCGCCCGAGCCCGCGTCCGACGAGGAGCTGCTCACGTGCCATACAGCGCACTACATCGCGATCGTCAAGCGGAATTCGGAGCTCGACAACGATCCGTGGGGATCGGACGAGGGAGGAATCGGCGCGGGCGACAATCCGTCATTCCACGGCATGCATGAGGCGGCAGCGGCGGTCGCCGGCGGGTCGATCCGGGCGCTCGACGCGATCCTCCGCGGCGACGTCGACCACGCGTTTCACCCGGGCGGCGGACTCCACCACGCGATGCCGTCGCGGGCCTCCGGTTTCTGCATCTACGACGACCCGGCGCTCGCGATCGCGAAGGCGAGGATGGCCGGCCTGCGAGTCCTCTACGTCGATCTCGACGTCCATCATGGCGACGGCGTCCAGGCGATCCACGGGGACGACCCGGGCGTCCTCACCCTCTCGTTCCACGAGAGCGGGCGCTACCTGTTCCCGGGAACCGGGTCGGTCGCCGAGGTCGGCGAAGGCGCCGCCTCCGGCTCCATCGTCAACGTCCCGCTCGAGCCCGAGACCGGCGAGGACGCGTGGTTGTCGGCCGTCGGGACCGTGCTGCCGGAGCTCGCGAGCGCGTTCGGACCGGACATCATCGTCAGCCAGCACGGCTGCGACACCCACGCCTGGGATCCGCTCGCCCACCTGAACGTCACGACAACCGCGATGGGCACGGCGGCCCGGCTCGTCGACACCGTCGCCCACCGGTGGGCCGGCGGCCGCTGGCTGTCCACCGGCGGCGGTGGCTACGGCGTCTACCGGGTCGTGCCCCGCGCCTGGGCCCACGTCTGGCTGGCGGCCGCCCACCGCGACGTGCCGGACCGGCTGCCGGACGCATGGCGGAGCCGCTGGGCGAGTGAAGCCGCGCGATACGGCGATCACGTCCTGCCGGAGACGTTCGACGATCCGCCGAACGCCGGCCTGCCGCTCGGGCGATCCCAGGGGGACGCGGAGGCGCGATCCCGCGCGACGGCCGAGCTGTCGCGGCTCGTCTCGGTCCCGCGGCTCATTCGCGAGGCGGTCGGCCGCGGCTGGTGGTCCCCGGTCGGGCCGTCGATTCCCGGACTGGACGCAGAGCCGGCGACTGGCGCCGCGGTCGGCCACGTCGAGGTCCTCGGCACGGTGGATCGCGAGACGCTCGATCGGCTCGTGCTCGCCCCGCGCCTCGCGGCGAACCTCGACCCCCGCTCGCTTCGTACGATCCTCGAGGCCGCACCGCTCGACCTGACGATGGCGGTCGACGGGGCGACGGTCGTTGGCCTCGTCGCGTCCGTCCTCGACGACCCGACCGCGCCGGCCGCGCCCGGCTCCGCCCGGTCCGTCCTGGCGATCGGCGTCGCCGCGGCGGCCCGCCGGCAGGGGCTCGCGACGCAGATGCTCCGGGCCCACGTCGATGCGTTCGGTGACGCGGCGGCACGGTGGTCCGCCACCGTCACCCTCGCCGAGCGCGATCCGGTCGAGCCGCTGGACCGCACGCTCCGGGCCGCGATCGCGACCCGGATCTACGAGCGCGCCGGCTTCACCCCGGGGGCGACCGATCGCCCGCTCGGCGATGCGGATCCCGACGCCCGCCTGTTCGCCAGGCCGTGACCGGGGGCGGCCTCAGCGGAAGTAGCCGGCCAGGTCGACGATGAGGTGGGTCCTCGCACCGGCCAGGGCCATGTAGATCCCTCGCATGCCTCCGGTGCCATTGAGCCGGTTCAGCGTGTTGTTCGCCCGGATGTCTCCCTTCGGCACGTTGATCGTCGAGGTCGTCGGCGACGTCGTCGCCTGGGTCGTCACGGACACGTAGCCGGCCGCCGTCTGGCCGACGACCGTGATATTCGTTGCGACCGCGAGCGCATCGCCCGGGATCGTCGAGGCGTCGACGACGACGATCGCCCGCGACACACCCGCCCGGAGAGAGGGGGCATCCGTCGCCCGGGTATCGAAGATCCGCCGGGGATCGATCGGGTAGAAGTGCAGGCCGGAGGTTCCCGGCCGGTAGTAGCCGGTCACGTCGAAGACCAGGTCCGCCTTCGCGCCGGCGGTTCCGGCAACGTAGACGAGGCTCGCCTTGCCACTCGGGTTGAGCTTGATCGTCAACCCGTTCGCCCGGGTGTCGCCGAGCGGCACGTTGATCGTCGAGATGGCCGGCGTCGCAGTCGAGCCGGTCGTCATCGCGACGAAGCCGGCCGCGGTCTGACCGGTGACCGTCAGGTTGCCGGTGACCGCCACGGCATTGGACGGGATGTGGTTGGTCCCGGCGAGCTGGAGCGATCGCGGCCTGCCGGAGGCGAACGGCTGCGCGATCCCGCCGATGCCCGACCGTGAATCGAGCACGCGAGTCGGGCCGAGCGGGGTGAAGGTCGCCCCGCCGTCGGACGCGAGGAAGTAGCCCGTGACATCGAGGATCGCCTGCGTCGACCCGGACGGCGCATTGAACGTCGCCGTCAGCCGGCCGAGGTCTCCCAGCCTCGCCGTCACGCCGTTTGCCCTGATGTCGCCGGCAGGCAGGTTGAGGACCGAGCTCGTCGGTGTCGCACCGGGGGCGGACGAGAAGCCGATCCAGCCGGCCTTCGTCGGGCTGACGGCCGTCAGGTTGGCGGTCACGGCAACCGCCTTGGCCGGAATCCCGTGCGTGCCCGCGACCGTGAATGTCCGCGGCACGCCCGCGCGCAGCGGGCCGCCTGCCCCTGTCCGTGTGTCGACGACGCGGACCGGGGCAATCGGCACGAAGGTCGTGGCGGGGGCGTACGTCGCGACGAGGGGTCGCGTCGACGCGGTGGCGGTCAGCGAATGGGAGCGGTCCTTGCCGTCGGACCAGCCGGCGAACCCGTATGGCCAACCATCGATCATCGCCGTCGCGGGCGCCGAGACCTCGACGACCGACTTGTTGATCACGGTTGCCGCGAACGGGGCCGGCGCCGTTTCCGCGCCGACGGTCAGCTCGACACCCGCCGGCTCGGACGCGATCGCGAGATCGACCGTCTTCGGCCTGAGGAACACGCTGACGGGCGGCGAGGATGCGCCGTCGCTGTCCGTCGCGACGAGCCTGATCTCGAGGCTCGACGGGTAGTCGTGATCGGGCGCGGTGACAGACCCTCCGGTCCCATGGTTCGTCTTAAGCGGGTGGGAATGGCAGGCGCTCGGACAGTGCTGGATGAACACACTCCATGTCAGCCTGCTGCCGGGCTCGGTCCCGTCCTCGGCATCGGTCGCGCCGCCCCTGAACGTGATCGTGTCGCCGACCGACCAGGTCAGGCTCGGCGATGGCCGCGTGATCGTGGCGACCGGCTCGCTGTTGCCGATGCTGATCGTGATCGCGGCGATGTCGAAGATGCCCTCGCTGTCGGTGACCTTGAGGCGGGCGACGATGACCCCGGGATCGTCGTAGGTCCTGTCGGGCGCGACCGCAGTGGAGTCGTCGAACTGCCCGTCGCCATCGAGGTCCCAGTCGAACGCCAGCGGCCCGTTCTTCGGGTCGAACGAGGACGATCCGTCGAACTGGACGTGGAGCGGCGGGGCCATGCTCGAGGTCACGTCGGCCGTCGCGATCGCGCTCGGACCGACGGTGATCCGGTAAATCCGGCTGTCGTCGAAGCCGACGTAGTACAGCGCGCCGTCCGGCCCGACCTGGAGATCGACCGGGCCGCTCAACGCGGACGCGAACGTCGCGATCAGGCCGGGGTCCGGCAGCCCGTTGCCGCCGGCCGGCATCATCCAGATGCAGTTGCGGGCGTAGTCGGCGAAGAACAGCGCCCCGTCATAGGCGGCCGGATACGGTCCACCGCTCGTCGGGTAGAACGCCGTGCCCGAGATGACCGAACCGCCGATGAACGTGCTGGTCGGGCACGGATCGCCGGGGACGACGCGCTGGGAATGCCTGTAGACGTAGTACGGGCCCCTGGCGACCCCCTCTTCGTAGAGGTTGTTGCAGATCGTCAGGTCGAGCGCCTCGATCGACGGTTTCGGGGCAGCGCCCTCGTAGCATGGCCAGCCGAAGTTCCTCGGCTCGTCGCTCGGCGACTGGACGCGATCGATCTCCTCCCAGGTCGAATGGCCGACATCGCCGATCCACAGCTCGTTCGTCCCGGGACGGAAGGTGAAGCGGAACGGGTTGCGAAGCCCGTAGGCGACGATCCGCCGCGCGTTCATGTCCGGGCTGTCGATCGCGGCATTGTCCGGCCATGCGTCGCCGGTCTCGGGGTCGACCCGGATGATCGTCCCTGATAGGCCGACCGGGTCATGGGCCAGGTCGTCTGTCGTTCGAAGGTCCTGCGAGCGGAGCATGCCGCCCTCGGCCGACGGCGGGCTGAGCGCCACGCCGACCGGGGACGGGGGATCGCCGCAGGGATTGTCGGGCGTGGTGTCGTCGTCGGGGTTGAAGTCCTGGCCGTAGTCGGCGTTGCTGACGAAGCTCGCGCCATCGCCGCCACCCGCGTAGAGCGCGCCCTCCGGCCCGAACGCGACGTTGCCGATCGAGTGGCTCGGGTGGACCTGGCACCAGTCCTCGACGAGGACGTGCTCGATCCCGTCCCAGGGTCCGCCGGGAGTGACGGGGTCGAGTCGCGAGAGGCGGGCGCTGACGACGCAGCCGTCGGTCGTCGCGCCCGGCGGCGTCGGGCAGTCGTCGTTGCCGGTGTCATCGAACCATTTCGGCGCCGGATCCGGGTCGCCGAGGACATGGTTGTACGTGTACAGGATGTAGACCCGGCCATTCGCGAGGAAGTCCGGGTCGAGAGCGAGGCCCAGGAGCCCGCGGTCCCAGAAGTCCTGCACGTTCGTTGTCAGGTCGGCCCACGTCGTCGGGCTCGTGTCGGCGACCGAATCGTAGACGGTGACGACGCCGCGCTTCTCGGTCGACGAAGACACGGCCGTCGGGCGCGAACGCGATCGACGTCGGCTGGAAGAGGTTGCTGAACCCCATGGTCGACTCGTGGAATCCGGGGCCGACGACGGGCGTCGGGAAGGGCTCGCTGGGTGTCACCCCGCCGGTCGTCTCGGGCTCGCGGAACATCTCCGGCCGGGCCTGCGGTGCGGGCGTCGGGTCGGCGGCGAGAAGCCGGCCGGGTGTGACCAGCGTCGATCCGAGGACGATCGCAGCGATGATCGCGGGCCGGCCGAGACGGGAGCGCCTGTGCCCTTTCACGACACGGAGAGTGTTCCATGTCTGCGTCTGTCGCGGTGGCCATGTGCCTCGTCGTCGCGCCCGCGGTGACATTTCCTTGCGTGACGGTGTGACAATGGCGGCGCCAGTCGTCTCCTGGCACCTGTAGTGCGAAAGGGGTAACCGCCAATGGGGCGCCGAAACCTGGCTCTGGCGATCGGAGCGATCGCGACACTCCTGCTCTTCTACGCGGCCAACCCATGGGTCACGCCACCCTCAGGCGCTGTCACCGTCGCCGTGAACGTGGCCTTCTGGGTCGCGGCGATCGCGCTTGCCTTCGTCCTGTTCGAAGACCGCAAGTCGGCCGATGCGGAAGTCGTCGAAGTCGACGGCCCGCCCATCGCCCGATTCCTGTTCAGCAACCGTCGGGCGGGCCTCTTCTGGCTCCCGATCCGGCTGTTCGTCGGCTTCGCCTGGCTCGAGGCCGGCTGGCACAAGTTCACCGATCCGGCGTGGACCCAGGGCGGCGCAGCGCTCCGTGGGTTCTGGACGAACGCCGCTTCGGTCCCGGACGCGCCCGGCCGCCCGCCGATCACATACGAGTGGTATCGCGACTTCATCCAGTTCCTGCTCAACGGTCACCACGAGACCTGGTTCGCGTGGGTCGTCACGCTGGGCGAACTGGCCATTGGCCTTGGGCTGATCCTTGGCGCACTGACGGGCCTGGCCGCGTTCTTCGGGGCTCTCATGAACATGTCGTTCCTGCTCGCCGGTTCGGGATCGTCGAACCCGGTGATGTTCAGTCTCGCGATCGGGCTGATCCTTGCCTGGAAGGTGGCCGGCTACTACGGCATCGACCGCTACCTGCTCCCGATACTGGGCACGCCCTGGAAGCCGGGAGCGATCGTCCGCGGCTCGTCGGACAGCCTGGCTCAACCGAACGCACCAGGCTCATCCGTGCCCTGACGTAGGGTTCCGGGCGGGGTAGGCGCGTCGCGCGCCGGCGCGGCCGCGTGATCCGCCCGCCAGGCCCGGCCCCGTGATCCGCCCGCCCGGGCCCGGCCCCGTGATCCGCCCGCCCGGGCCCGGCCGGACTATCCACGTCCGGATCGTGACCCCGAGTCAACAGGATCGACCCCTGTCGGCGGTCGGGCCGCCGCGTCCGGGTGCCCGACTCCGCATCGTGACCCCGAGTCGCCACAGGGGCGCGAATCGTCATGGCCGAAGCCGTTGGCGGGCTCGCTGTTGACCCAGGGTCACGACGCGCGACGGGCGACTGCTAACGACCGGCGGCTACGCCGCGCGGTGGGGTGGGGAGGATCGATGCGCGCCCGCTCTCGACGCGCGCCCAGAGGACACCGGGCCCCGGCCAGTGCGAGTCCGTCGTCAGCGAGTGGTACACGTCGGCGGACCTGGCCGGAAACGCGGCCTCGAACACCTGCGGGAACTCGCGCGCGAGGCTGCGGGTGGCCGCGGTCGACCGAAGCAGCAATAAACGGCTGACCATCGGACCGGGCATGTCCGGCGGAGCGAGGAACGACCACGCAGCGGCGGACGGCAGGGATTCCGACTTCTCGGCCGCCCAGCGGATCTGCTGCTCGAGCCGCCGCAGGTCAGACTGGACTTCGATCGCCACCACGAGGCGGACCTCGGGCCTGACATCGGCGACCACGGCGTCGATGTACCCGCGCGCCGGCCGATGGACGGCCACCTCCAACAAGCGTCTCCACCGCGGATGAAGGATCGCCAACAAGGCTTCAAGCATGGCCGCCTGGTGTCGATCCCGGATCCGCGCGCCCGTGTCCGGGTAGGTCTTCACGCTGAGCCGTGTCCCGAGGACAGTTGACACTGCGACCAGCACTCCGATGCTGGCGCCGCGCTCCCCGAGCTCAATCCGGTGAAGGTGGGCGCGATCGATCCCGGCTGCGCTTGCGACAGCGGTCAGCGTCAACCCCGCGTCCATGCGGAGGGCGTTGAGATCGCTTCCGATCGCGTGTCTGAGATCCCGATGCCGTCGGGTTGCCTCTTCGAGTATCGCCGTCTGACGTCCGCCCATGATTCCCTCCACGGCGGCGGGACCGACAGTCAACACCATGGCCATCGACGCCGGATCGACCGGCCATTGCCTGGCAATGCACGGCGTGTGCGTGACTGTCGGTCCCGAGAGACGGCCGAAGAGGCGGGATCGCGGCCGCCGAGCCCACTCCTGTTGACCTGGGGTCCCGACGGGCTGGCGGGCCGTCGGGTGGCGGCCCGGGACTCACGGTCAACAGGACCGGCAATTCCCGTCGACCAAGCGTCCAATGTCGCGCGTCCAGCTCCTCATCGTGACTCGGTGTCCCGGAGGCCCCTCGAAGGGGTCGAGCGGCAATGCGCGACGCCGGTCTTGTTGACCCTGGGTCTCGGCGGGCGGTCCCGGCGGGCGGTCCCGGCGGGACCCGAGTCCCGGCGGCCCAGGCTCTGCCCGCGGACGCTGAACAGAACATCTGATCGAAATTCGTCGGTCGGCCTATACTTCTCGTTCCGTGGTCACCGAGGCGCCGGTTGCCGACCCGCTCGCTCCGTTCAGCCCTGCTGTCCGGGCGTGGTTCGAGGCGACGTTCGAGGCGCCGACGCGGGCCCAGGCAGAGGGTTGGGCCGCGATCTCGGCGGGTCATCACACGCTCATCCACGCGCCGACGGGCAGCGGCAAGACCCTCGCCGCGTTCCTCTGGACCCTCGACCGCCTCGCCGCCTCGCCGCGCCCGCCGCGGACGCGCGAGCAGCCCGGCACGGTCCGCGTTCTCTACATCTCTCCGCTCAAGGCCCTCACCTACGACGTCGAGCGGAACCTCCGAGCGCCGCTTGCCGGGATCGGCCTGGCCGCGGCCCGCCTGGGCGAGCCCACGCCGGACATCAGCGTCGCGTCGCGGACCGGCGACACGCCGGCCGAGGACCGCCGGAACCTCGCCCGTCGCCCGCCGGACATCCTCATCACGACCCCCGAGTCGCTCTACCTGCTGCTGACGAGCCAGGCCCGCGAGATCCTCCGCGGCGTCGAGCACGTGATCGTCGACGAGGTCCACGCGATCGCCGGCTCGAAGCGCGGCGCCCACCTGGCACTCAGCCTCGAACGCCTGGAGCGGCTCGTCGCGTCCGGTGACCGCGAGGCGAACCGCCCGCCGCCGCAGCGGATCGGCCTTTCGGCGACCCAGCGGCCGCTCGAGACGATCGCCCGGTTCCTCGGCGGCGTCGGGCCCGGGCGGGAGGTGACCGTCGTCGACGCCGGCACACGCAAGCCGCTCGAGCTCCGGGTCGTGGTCCCGATCGAGGACATGTCCACGCCGGGCGAGATCCTGCCCCTCGACCAGCAGCCGGGCGGCCCGGCCACGAACCCGGAGGCACGCAGCAGCATCTGGCCGGCCATCCACCCCGCGATCCTCCAGCTCATCCGCGAGCACCGCAGCACGATCGTCTTCACGAACAGCCGCCGCCTCGCGGAACGGCTCGCCCAGCGACTGAACGAGCTGGCAGGCGAGGAACTGGTCCGGGCGCACCACGGATCGATCGCCCGGGAGCAGCGGGTCGCGATCGAGGAAGAGCTGAAAGCCGGCCGCCTGCCGGCCATCGTGGCGACGAGCAGTCTCGAGCTCGGGATCGACATGGGCGCCGTCGATCTCGTGATCCAGGTCGAGAGCCCCACGAGCGTCGCTCGCGGTCTCCAGCGGGTCGGCCGGGCCGGTCACCAGGTCGGGGCGCCGTCGAAGGGCGTGATCTTCCCGAAGTACCGGGGCGACCTCCTCGAGGCCGCCGTCGTCGCCAAGGGAATGCACGACGGCTCGATCGAAGCGACGACGCTGCCGCGCAACCCCCTCGACGTCCTCGCCCAGCAGGTCGTCGCGATGACCGTGATGGACCGCTGGACGGTCGACGAGCTCCTCGCCACGGTGACCCGCGCGACGCCGTACGAGACGCTCAGCCGGGAGGTGCTGGAGGGCGTGCTCGGGATGCTCGCCGGCGCCTACCCGTCGGACGAGTTCGCCGAGCTGAAGCCCCGGGTCACGTGGGACCGCGTCACGGACGTCATCGAGGGCCGTCGCGATGCCCGCGTCGTCGCGGTCACGAGCGGCGGCACGATTCCGGACCGGGGGCTGTACGGCGTCTTCATGGTCGGCGTGGCGGGAACGCCCGGTCGGCGGGTGGGCGAGCTCGACGAGGAGATGGTCTACGAGAGCCGGGCCGGCGAGGTGATCACGCTCGGTGCGAGCAGCTGGCGGATCGAGGAGATCGGCCACGACCGGGTGACGGTCTCGCCGGCGCCCGGGGTGCCGGGCAAGCTGCCGTTCTGGCACGGCGACGCCGTCGGCCGGCCGATCGAGCTGGGACGGGCGCTCGGCGCGTTCGTCCGCGAGGTCGAGGCCGACCTCGGACGGGGGGCGCGCGGCCGGCGGACGGCCCTCGACCGGCTGAAGGCGGACCACGACCTCGATGAGCTCGCTGCCGAGAACCTCGTCGCCTATCTCGAGGACGAGCGCGAGATCGTCGGCGCATTGCCGACGGACCGGCGGATCGTGGTCGAGCGATTCCGGGACGAGCTGGGCGACTGGCGGCTCGTCCTGCTGACGCCGTTCGGCGGCCGCGTCCACGCCCCGTGGTCGCTCGCGCTGGAGTCGCGGATCGGCGAGAGGCTCGGCACGGAGGTCCAGACGATCTGGTCCGACGACGGGATCGCGATCCGCCTGCCGGACATCGAGATGCCGTTCGAGAGCATCGAGCCGCTGCTGTTCCCCGAGCCGGACGAGCTCGAGGAGCTGGTTGTCGGCCAGGTCGCGAGGGGCGCGTTGTTCGCGTCCCGCTTCCGCGAGAACGCGGCCCGCGCGCTGCTGCTGCCGCGCCGCCGTCCCGGCACCCGGACGCCTCTCTGGCAGCAGCGCCAGCGCGCTGCCGACCTGCTCGCGGTCGCCTCGCGCTACGGGAGCTTTCCGATCCTCGTCGAGACGTACCGAGAGGTCCTCTCGGACGTCTTCGACCTGCCGGCGCTGCGCGAGGTGCTGGGCGGCGTGGCCAGCCGCGAGATCGCCGTCCATCGCGTCGAGACGCTCCGGGCGAGCCCCTTCGCGAGCTCGCTGCTCTTCGACTACGTGGCCGCCTATATGTACGACGGCGATGCGCCGATCGCCGAGCGGCGAGCGGGCGCGCTCACCCTCGATCGCGATCTGCTTCGCGAGCTGCTCGGCCAGGAGGAGCTGCGGGAGCTGCTCGATCCGGAGGCGCTCGCCGACCTGGAGCTGAGTCTCCAGGCATTGACCGACGACCGCCGGGCAACGACGGCCGACCAGCTCCACGATCTGCTGCGACGCCTGGGAGACCTGTCGGCCGACGAGATCGCAGCCCGCTGCGAGGGCGGCGCGGCAGCCGGCGATGCCTGGCTGACGGAGCTCGTCGCGTCACGCCGGGCGGTGGCGGCGCGGGTCGCGGGTGAGGATCGCTGGATCGCGATCGAGGACGTCGCCCGCTATCGCGACGGAGTCGGCGTGTCGCCGCCGACGGGCGTGCCAGAGGCATTCCTGGCCCCCGCGACGGCAGCCCTCGAAGGATTACTGGCCCGGTTCGCCCGGACGCACGGGCCGTTCCTGACGCCCGACCCGGCACGCCGCTGGGGGCTTCCCGTCGGCGCGGTGGAGAGCGCCCTCGACCGACTGCTCGAGGCCGGCACGATCCTTCGCGGCGAATTCCGGCCGGGCGGCGCGGAGCGGGAGTGGATCGATCCGGATGTCCTGCGGATCCTTCGTCGCCGATCTCTCGCCCGACTTCGGCGCGAGGTCGAGCCGGTCGACCCGGCGGCGCTCGGCCGGTTCCTTCCGGCCTGGCACGGCGTCGCGCCCGTCGGCGAGCCGGCGCCTGCCCTCAGACCCGTCGCCGCGCTCGAGCGGCTCGCCGAGGTCGTCGACCAGCTCTGTGGGCTGGCAATTCCAGCGTCCGTCCTCGAGCGGGACGTCCTTCCGGCCCGGATCCCGGGCTACCAGCCGCGCCTCCTCGACGAGCTGGGTGCGATGGGCGAGGTGGCGTGGGTCGGCCGGGGCAGCCTCGGCCGCGACGACGGGCGGATCGCCCTCTATCGCCCGGGGCGAGGGGTGCTGCGTCCGATTGGCCGCGCGGACGGAGAGGATCCGCCCGCCGGTCCTCGTCACGAGGCGATCCGCGCGCACCTCCGCCGGCGAGGAGCCTCGTTCTACCGCGAGCTGTTCGCGGCCGCCGGCGGCGGCTCGGATCGGGAGGTGCTCGACGCGCTCTGGGACCTGGTCTGGGCCGGCGAGGTCACGAACGACACGTTCGCCCCGCTGCGGGCACTCCGCTGGAAGCGGCCCGCCCGCGACGCCCGGCGGCGGCCGGGCCGGCTGACGTCGCTCGGTCCACCGGAGGCGGCCGGACGGTGGTCGCTTGTCGAGCCCGGCGACGCGGCGGGCGAGGAGGGAGCCACGCGGCGACCGACCGCCACGGAACGCCTCCACGCCCTCAGCCTCGGCCTGCTTGACCGTCACGGCGTCGTGACCCGCGAAGCGGTCGTATCGGAGGCGGTCGAGGGCGGGTTCTCCGCGGTCTACGCCGTCCTTCGCGCGCTCGAGGAAGCCGGCCGAATCCGCCGCGGCTACTTCGTGGACGGGCTTGGGGCGGCGCAGTTCGCCCAGGCTGGGGCCCTCGAGCGCCTGCGAGCACTCCGCGAGCCGGCCCGCTCTCCGTCAGAGCGCAGCGTCCATCTCCTGGCCGCAGCGGACCCCGCCAATCCGTATGGCGCCGCGATTCCGTGGCCGCGTCGCGGCGACGACGATCGCCGGCCGCTTCAGCGAGCGGCCGGCGCCTACGTCGTCCTCGTCGACGGGGTGGCCGTGATCTACCTGGAACGGGGCGGGGCCACCATTCAGACCCTGCCGGCAGCCGACGATCCGGACGTCGCCGAGGTCGCGCTCCGTGCGCTGCGCGGACTGCTCGACGATCGCCGGGTTCGCGAGCTGCTCATCACGAAAATCGACGGGCTGCCGGTCGGCGAGTCGCCTCTCCGCGACCAGCTGATCGGGGCGGGCTTCACCCACGGGTACCGCGGTTTCGTTCTCAGATGAGTGGCCGTGCATCGCACGGTGCTACGATGTAGCTATAATTGAGGCCACTAAAGACGCCACAACACACACCATTCGAGGTTCCCCCGGTGGAGATCGGCATCCGCGACCTTCGAAACGGCCTCAGTCGCTACCTGGAACTCGTCAAGGCGGGCGAGGAGATCACCGTGACAGAGCACGGACGGCCCATTGCCACGATCTCGGCTGCGTCGGAGCGATCGCCCATTGACGACCTCATCGCTCGCGGCCTCGTCCTGCCACCACAGCAGCCGAAGACCGCGCACCTGGACTGGACACCGATCGAGATCCCGGGCGGGATCTCGGACGTCCTGGAGGATCAGCGCAGGCGATGATCGCGTACTTCGACACGTCCGCGATCGTCAAGATTCTCATCAACGAGGACGGCACGGCGGCCGCGCGCGACCACTGGGCGCGTGCCACGCGAGTCCTCTCGAGCGTGTTGATCTACCCGGAAGCCGTCGCCGCCCTCGCCGCCGCCCGGAGGAGTGGTCGTATCGACGTGGCGGCCCATCGGCTCCTGCGGGCAGAGTTCGAATCGCTGTGGGCTGAGATGGTCCCGATCGTGTGCGGACTCGAGACCGCCCGCAGGGCGGCTTCACTTGCCGAGTCCGAAGGCCTGCGCGGGTGCGATTCGATCCATCTCGCCTCAGCGCTGTCCGTCGGCATGTCGAACCTCGTCTTTGTGGCATGGGACGTGGATCTCTCGCGCGCCGCTCGTCGCAGCGGACTCGCGGTCGCGGCATAGCTCAGCGTTCGATGCCCGAGGGTGACACGCTCTTCCGGACGGCCGCGGGACTGCGGCCCCACCTCGTCGGCCGGACCGTGACAGCGGCTCGGGCGCGGCGGCCGGGCCCGCAGGTGGAGCGGATCGTCGGGACGACGATCGTGGCTGTCGAGTCGCACGGCAAGAACCTGCTGATCGCGTTCGACAACGGGCTCGAAATCCGGACACACCTGCGGATGAATGGTTCGTGGCATCGCTACCGGCCGGGCGAGCGATGGCGCCGGCCGGAGGCCCGGGCCAGGCTGGTGATCGAGGTCCCGGGCGCGGTCGCCGTCTGCTTCGATGCGCCGGTCGTCGAGCTGTTCGAGCAACGAGCGGCGGCCGTGCACCCGTCGCTGAGCGCGCTCGGACCGGACCTCCTCGATCCTGGATTCGGCGACGAAGCCGCCGCCGAGGCCGTCGGCCGGCTGCGCGATCCGGTGCGAGCGGCGATGACGATCTCGCAGGCCTTGCTCGACCAGCGGGCACTCGCCGGGATCGGCAACATCTGGCGGAACGAGACGCTGTTCGCCGAGCGGACCGACCCGTTCGCGATGGTCGCCAGCCTCGGCGACGATCACCTCCGCCGGCTCGTCTCGACTGCCCATCGCCTGCTCTCCGAGAGCGCCTCCCTCGCACCTGGGCGGGCGCCGATGGGCGTCTACCGGCGCGCCGGGCGCCCGTGTCCGCGCTGCGGGACGCTCATCCAGTCGCGTCCGCTGGCCGCGGATCTGCAGCGGACGACATACTGGTGCCCCCGATGCCAGGGAGGCCCGACGTGACCCAGGTCAACGTTGACTGCACGTCCGCATCGCCCGGCTGGACCTGCACGGTCGAGGTCATCGACGAGGGAGGTCGAAGCCATCACACCGTTCGTGTCGAAGCCGGGGACCTAGCTCGTCTCGATCCGGCCGCCACGGATCCGACCGAGCTCGTCCGACGCTCCTTCGACTTCCTGCTCCGGCGCGAGTCGAAGGAATCGATCCTGTCCTCATTCGATCTGACCGTGATCTCGCGATACTTCCCGGACTACGAGGCAACGATCACGGGGCGGGCGAGCTGATCACATCCCGGCGACATTCGGGATCGATCGAGATGCGGACGGTCTCCGGCAGCTGGAGCGTGGCGACCTTCCGGATCCCGAGGGTCTCGTACGCGACCTGGATCTCCTCGACGCCCGCGCTGGCGCCGGATGCGTCGCGACTGGTGTCCCGCGCCACGGCGCAGGGTGTCGACCGGGCCGCGACGCTGAGGACCTGGTAGCCGCCGGGTTGGAGCGTTAGGGGAGCGAAGCGCTCCGGTTGCACCGTCGAGATGCCGTCATCGCCGCCCATCCACCCGGCGGCCGTGAACCGCCCGAAGGCGAGGTTCCGCCGATCCGGGAGGATCCCGAGAACCGTCAGTGGAAACGGTCCTCGATTGTGGATGTCGAACCCGAAGGTCAGGATCCCGTTCGGTTCGACCACGAAGACCTGGGTGGGGCGCTGACCTCCGCCGGATGTGCCATCGTCGGGCGGCGTGTTCAGGACCGCCCCGACTCCGGAGTACCAGATGATGCCCGTCGATTCGAGCTGGCCGTCGTTGTTGACCGCGACCGCCCCGACGACGACGGCAAGCACGGCGCCGACCGCGACACCTCGGAGAACGCGCGACCTGAAGCGCAGGATCGCGAGGAGGCCGACGGTCAGTGCCACGATCACGATCGCGACGATCTCGGAGCCGGTGGAGCCCATATACACCCCCGCTCCGTCGATCGTGGGGTCGAAGATCGTGGTCCCCGGGGTCGCCCCGATGCCGGGCCCGGCGTCGATCGGCACGGGCGATGATCGCCACATCAGGATGAGAGCGAAGATGGCGACGACGGCGATCGCCGCAGCCGCCAGCTGGGCGATGCCGGACAGGGTTCGCCGGGCACGGCCGAATTGCGTGCTCGGCTCCCGATCCGGGATGAGGGCGACGCGTTCTATGAGCCCGGTCGGTGCCGGACCCGGGTCCCGCGTTCGCAGCGCAGCCTGGAGGTCTCGCTCGATGCGGTCGCCGTCCATCAGGAGACCTCCCCGGCCTCGACGGCAGCCCTGAGCCGGCGGAGTGCGTTGTGGAGTCGCGACTTGACCGTCCCCGACGGGATGCTCAGCCGCTCGGCGATCGCGTCGACCGGCAGGTCGCGATAGAAACGCAGGACGACGACGATCAGCTCGTCGGGTTCGAGCACCGCAAGTGCTCGACCCATCGCGTCGCGCGCGGCGAGGACCGCGCCCGGATCGGTCGCCGGTCCCGGCTCCATCGGGTCTCGCCCGACCTCCGGCCCGAGGTCGACGATCCGATGGCGGCCCCTCGCCCTGAGCCGATCACGGCAGGTGTTGACGAGGATCCGGGTGAACCACGGCTCGAAGCTCGCGTCGCTCCGGAGCAGGTCGCGGCTCCGCCATGCGGCGAGTGCCGCGTCGTGGGCCGCGTCCTCCGCCTCGCCGGCGTCCCCGAGGATGACCGCCGCCAGGCGATAGGCGCCATCGAGCTGGCGTTCGATCAGCGCCGCGAACGCGTCTCGGCGGGTCGTCACGGGGAGAGCGAGCGACGCGGGGGCGATCGGCGACCAGGTGGTTCCACGCTCTCCTTCCACGCCCTACCTGACGACGGCGCCAGGCGGAACGTTCACGCTGGCGGGCCGCAAGCCTACAGATCGGCCCGCGTATCATCGGCGGCGATGTGCGAGCACTACGTCGCCAGGGCCGCGGAGCCGTTCCGGCTCGACGACCTGTGGCAGTTCACCGCGCAGCTCGAGCGGTTCGGGATCGCGGGCTACGGCTGGGGCGCCGCATGGATCGGGCCCGACGGCAGGATCGCCTCACACCGAGACATCCGCGCGTTCCGCGACGACCCGGGGCGCGGATTCGTCGGGGCGATCGAAACCACCGCGGCGCTGGTCCACCTGCGGCGGCCATCGAAACTTTCGACGCTCGGGATGGCCGACACGCAGCCGTTCGATGACCCGGCCGGTCGCTTCTCCTTCAGCCACAACGGCGACTTCCGCGAGGTCAAGGCATGGCGGGCACGCTTCCGTGCGGCCGGCCGAATCCATGGCCGGGCGGACACCGAGGTTGGGGCCCGCTGGCTCGAGGACGCCTGGAACGGTGCGGCAGCCGGGCCGCCTGGCGTCCTTGCCACGCTGCACGAGACGTTCGGGGGCCAGGCGAACCTGTCGCTCCTCACCGCGGACGGTGGGGTGAGCGCCTACGCCGGCAACACGGAGAACCCGGTCTTCACGTTCCGGCTCGGGCGGATCGGCATTGCCTCCACGGGGATCTACTCGCTCGATCGGAGCATCTTCCGATTCGCAGCGCCCGGGGCCACCGACCGGCAGCTCGTTCGCATCGGGGCGACGGTCGCGTTGAATGGTCAGGGTGGCGCCATCGCGACGGCGTAGGATGCGCGGATCGGGGAGGAGGACCCCATGACGGACGCAACGGCCGAGGCAGCTTCTGGACGTCCGACGGCAGTTCTGCCGGTCGGCCACCTGGTCCGGATCTCGCTCTATTGGCTCGGCCTGACCGCGATCGACGGCGCCGTCGGGCTGTTCATCCAGAACCGCCTCAACTTCCGCGACATGGCGGTCCCGGAGCTGGAGATCGGGCGGGTCCTGTTCCTGATCTCGATCCCGATGGCGGTCGTCTCGATCCTGGTCCAACCGACCGTCGGATCGATCAGCGATTACACCATCAGCCGATGGGGCCGGCGCAAGCCGTACATCGTCCTCGGGTCGCTGCTCGATCTGGTCTTCCTGTTCGGGATCGCCACCTCGAACTCCGTCCTCATGCTCGGGGTGTTCGCGGCCCTCCTGTCCTTCAGCACGAACATAGCCCGCGGCCCCTTCCAGGGGTACGTCCCCGACCTGATCCACGCGAGGCAGGTGGGGATGGCGAGCGCGATGGTCGGCCTGATGCAGATCCTCGGCAACGTCACAGGCTTCGTCGCGGTGACACTGGCCGTCCTGCTCGATCGGCTGGAGCTGGCGATCGCCGCGGTGGCGATCGTCGAACTCCTGACGATGAGCGCCGTCGTCCTGCGGGTCAGCCCGGGCCTGCCGCCGAAGCCGCGAAACGGCCGATCGTGGCGCTCGATCGCCGGCGAGACCTGGGGCGCGGACATCCTCAAGGAGCGGTCCTACGTCTGGCTGTTGACCTCGCGCTTCTTCTTCCTCATGGCGGGCGCGATGCTCGTCAACCTGATCCTCACGTACCTGAAGCAGTCGCACGGTCTCGACGAGACAACGGCAAACTCGGTGAACCTCGTCGTCCTGCTGCTCGTCGTGGCCGGCAATCTCGTCGCGATCATCCCCAGTGCTCGCCTGTCGGATCGGATCGGGCGCAAGCCCGTGATCTACGCGAGCTGCGCCATCGGCTTCACGGGCATCGTCCTTGCGGCGATCGCCCCGGTCGTCCCGATCGCCGTGGTCGGGGCATTGCTGTTCGGCGCCTCCGCCGGAACGTTCCTCGCGGTCGACTGGGCGCTGATGACGGACATCATCCCGAGGGCGTCGTCGGGGCGATACATGGGCCTGTCGAACGTTGCGACCACGGCGTCGACCGTCTTCGCGATCGCGACGGGAGGGCTGCTCCTCGACGTCGTCAACGGTATCGCCGGCGTCGGGAGCGGCCCGCGAGCTGCCTACCTGCTCGGCGCCGCGTACTACGTGGTCGCCGCGATCGCCCTGCGTCCGGTGATCGAGCCGGACCGGCGAAACCGTGGAGCGCTGCCGACGGCGGACGCCCCAGCGTAGCGCTCCGTCCACGTCGTCGCGTCCCTAGCCCTCGGCGCCCAACCCCAGGTAATCGCGGACTCGCTGGCCCAGGCCCGCGCCCTGCCGCTGCTCGCGGAACCTGCCGAGCGCGGCTCGCCACGACGACGGCCTCAGCCACGAGAACGGCTCCGGGCGCCGCCAGAGGACCGGCACGAGCGCCCAGAGGAACACCAGGTAGTCGAGGCGGAGCGGGCGCGCCCCGAACCCGAAGAGCGCCTGGAGCTGGAGGATCGTCAGCGGCAGGGTCGCCAGGCTGAGGAGGCCCGATGCGGCGAGGAAGACGAGACCCCAGAGCCGGGCTCGCGGGGCGAGGATCGGCAGGAAGACGACCGGCGCCCACTTCATCCACGTCGCCACCGACCAGAGCAGGCCGGCCACGACGGGCCCGCTGAACTGGGCGCCCCACAGGAGCATCGTCAGCAGCAGGTTGATGTTGCCCGTGTCGAGGTTCGCCCCGAATGGGAAGCCCAGCAGGGCGACGAGGATCGCCGTCTCGAGCGGCCGCTGGCGATATGCCCAGTGGATGGTCCAGAGGAGCAGGAAGATCGTCCCGCCGCGCCAGACGAACCACGCGACGTCCCACGGCAGGAGAGCCCACGGCGCGAACAGCGGCAGCATCCACGGGGCGTAGACGTAGGGCAGGAACGGGCCGGTCGGGTGGTACGGGTCGCCGCCGTTGAGCCAGATCCGGACACCGGCCCAGTAGGCCCTGGCATCGGCGCCGGCCGGCTCCCCGCGCCCGATGATTCCGGCCGCGAGGAAGCCGAAGGTGAGGATGAGCAGGCCCATCGCGAGCAGCCGGCGCCGGTCGTGGAGCCGAGAGACCTCGCGACGAAACGCACGTCGATGGACGGTCAGGCGGCGACGGGTCGGCTGGTCGAATCGCCGCCGCAACCGACCGACGAGGCCTTCGGCGGCGACCGGTCCTTGTCCGTCACCCAGATCGGAAGCGCCCTCTCGACTCATCGCGCGGGCATTCTCCCACGTGGGTTTCGTGGCTTGTCGCGTTTCGTCTCCCGGGCGGCACCGCTCCCGCAGGTCGCCGTCGGCTATCCTCGACGGTGTGAGCGATGGGACCGTCATCATCATCGGCGGGGCCGAGGACAAGGTCCGCGACAGGGTGATCCTCAGTCGCTTCGTTGCACTCGCGGGCGGCCGCGACGCGACGATCGCGGTCGTCTCGACGGCGAGCTCGCTCGGCGCGGAGGCGGGCGAGCGCTACCGCCAGGTCTTCACGGAGCTTGGCGTGGCCACGGTCAGGCCCCTACATGCGGTTACCAGGCCGCAGGCGAATGACGAGACGGCGGCGCTCGCGGTCCGCGATGCGACCGGGATCTTCCTGACCGGCGGTAACCAGCTCCGGCTGTCGTCGACGATCGGCGGGACGCGGCTCGCCGACGCGATGCTCGAGCGGTTCCGGCACGGCGCCGTGCTGGCGGGGACCTCGGCCGGCGCGTCCGCGATGTCGTCGCACATGATCGCGTTCGGCGCGTCGGGCGCAACGCCGAAGCACCGGATGGCCCAGATCGCGGCGGGCCTCGGGATGCTGCCCGGGGTGATCATCGACCAGCATTTCCAGCAGCGGAACCGGCTCGGGCGGCTGCTGTCGCTGATTGCCCAGAACCCGTCGCTCCTGGGGCTCGGCGTTGACGAGGACACCGCCGGAATCGTGGGCCCCGACCACATCATGGAGGTCATCGGCCGCGGCAGCATCACGGTCGTCGACGGCTCGGCGTCGGAGACCGACGCGTGGGAGGTCCACGGACACAAGCCGCTCATGATCAGCGGGGTCGTGCTGCATTCGCTGCCTGCCGGCTACCGGTTCGACCTGCGACGACGCCACCGCCTCGCCACACCGACCCTCCACGCCATCCAGGGTGGGGGAGAGGCCGCGTCGACGTAGTTCCGCCCCAATCCGCCGGAAAAGCAATGCTGCCCCTTGGTGATGCCGTCGGTTACATATCGGAGGTCTCAGGCGCATGGCGACGCTGATCGAGCGTCAGACGTTGACCGGCCTCCGGGACTCGGCCCCGAGCGTGCACCAGGACATCGAACTTCGGCGCTGCGTTTTCGACCACTGCGTGCTATCGCCAACGTTTGATCCAGCCCGCCGGTCGATCGTCCGCCGTATCAGAGCCGTCGACTGCGAAGTGCGTCGCGTCTCGGTCGGGGGCGCCATCTTCGATGACGTGGTCGTCGACGGATTGAAGATCCGGGGACTGCTCCAACTGTGGAGCCCGGCATTTCGCCACGTCGTCCTACGGGGTCGCATTGGCAGACTGATGGTCAGTCCGTGGGTTGAGCCGGTGACCGCGACAAAGGACCAGCAGCGCGCGTTCGAAGATGCCAATCGAACCTTCTACAAATCGGTCGACTGGGGTCTCGATCTGCGCGAGGCGGAGTTCGACGAGGTGGATCTGTCGGGTGTCCCCGGAAGCGTCGTGCTCCGCGATCCACGGGATCAGGCAATCGTCTTGAGGGAAGTGGCGTTGCGTGGCGAATGGCGCCAGCTGGATTTGTCGGGAACGTGGTGGGGGATCGTCCTCGAGGACCTCGCGCGCTCCTCGTTTGACAGCGCCGCAGTGGTCGCTCCCCGCCGACACAAGAAGTACAAGCGGTTGGTCGAGGGCATCCAGCAGCTCCGCGATGCTGGGATCGCCGAACCCGACTGAGGAGCGGCCGTGGCGAGTCTCTTCTCGGGGCCGCATCGCTTGACGCGCGGGCCGCCGATGACGAGAGTCCCTCGCGGTGCTCGATGATCGAGCCGAATAGACGGTGAGCCTCCGATGACCGAAGGCACTAGGAAACAACCGAGGCTGGTGTTGCTGTGCGGCCTGCCCGCCTCGGGCAAGACGGCTCTCGCCCGCGAGATTGCGGACGCCTACGGGGCGGTCCGATTCAACCTCGATGAGTGGGAACTGGCCTTGGGCATTGACCCCTTCGACGCGGAGTTTCAAGTCAAACTTGAAGCCCAGTTTTCGCGACTCACCGAGCGACTCCTCGCGCTGGGAACGTCGGTGATCCTGGAATGGGGCTTCTGGGCGCGAGAGGAACGCGACGAGAAGCGGGATCTCGGGCGATCGCTCGGCGCAGCGGTCGAACTCCGTTTCCTCGATGTGTCCTACGACGAACTGGTCCGGCGAGTCGTGGATCGTCACGCCACTGGGGGCCTCGCCATCACCGAGAGCCACATGGAAGAGTATCGAGGGATCTTCCAGCCGCCGACAGAGGACGAGTTGGCTCTGTACGACCAGCCCCTGTAGGCCAGCGCTCGGTCGAGGGCGTGGGGATCCATCTGCGCAGCCCTTCGTCAGAGAACCCCCTATGCAACCAACGGCATCGCGCAGTCCATGATGATTCTGGCGGCACGCACAAGGCGGCGGGTACACTCGCGGCTGCGATAGGCGAGCAGGAGGGCTCCGTGGCGCAAGCGGCACCAAGACCTCGCGTCGAAAAGGTAAAGGGCAAGCCGAACGCGGCCGGCGCCGTGTCGCCGGCAGTCGCGAGCGTCGGGCGTCGGGCGTCGGATCGGACCGGCGGCACGCGCCCCGAGCCGACCCTGCAGATCGTCGAGACCCGGATCCTGCGCGGGCCGAACTACTGGGCCCGCGAGCCCGTCGTCCGGATGGTCGTCGACCTCGGCGTCCTCGAGAACTTCCCCTCCAACAGGATCCCGGGCTTCACCGAAGCCCTCGTCGAGCTGCTGCCGAGCCTCGAGGACCATGCCTGCAGCCTGGGCCGGCGGGGCGGCTTCATCACGAGGCTCCGCGAAGGCACGTGGGCGGGCCACATCACGGAGCACATCGCCCTCGAGCTCCAGAACCTCGCCGGCACCGACGTCCGCCACGGCAAGACACGAAGCACCGGCGAGCACGGCCGTTACAACGTCATCTTCGAATTCCGCGAGGAGAGCGTCGGGATCGAGGCCGGCAAGATCGCGGTCTCACTCATCAACCAGCTCGTGGCGGCGAACGACCCGTCGGTCGCGATCGACTTCATGGCCCAGCTCGAGCGGCTGATCCTTCTTGCGGAGCGGCAGGCATTCGGCCCGTCGACCCAGGCGATCATCGACGAAGCCGCCAGCCGCGACATCCCCTACATCCGTCTCGACCGCCACTCCCTCGTCCAGCTCGGACAGGGCGTCCACCAGCAGCGGATCCGGGCGACGATGACCTCGCGGACGTCCGGGATTGCCGTCGACATCGCGTCGGACAAGAGCCTGACGAACCGGCTGCTCAATTCGGCCGGCCTGCCGGTCCCCCGGAGCGCCGTCGTCAGCACGGAGGACGAGGCCGTCGCGACTGCCCAGCGGCTCGGCTTTCCGTGCGTCATCAAGCCGCTCGACGGCAACCACGGCCGCGGTGTCCACCTCGATCTCCGCTCCGACGAGGCCGTCAGGGCCGCCTTCCACGGCGCGCTCCGGGAGAGCAGGTCCGGCGACCTCGTCGTCGAGAGCTACGTCGTGGGCAGCGACTATCGCTGCCTCGTCATCGGCGGCCGCGTCGCGGCGATCGCCGAGCGCGTGCCCGCGAGCGTCGTCGGCGACGGCGAGCACACCGTGCGCGAGCTCGTCGACATCGCGAACCAGGATCCCCGCCGCGGGATCGGCCACGAGAAGGTCCTGACCCGGATCAAGCTCGACGAAGCCGCCGAGAAGCTCGTCGAGGCCCAGGGCTTCGCGCTCGACGAGCCGCCGCCGCTGAACACCCGCGTCAAGCTCGCTCTGACCGGCAACATGTCGACCGGCGGGACCTCGATCGACCGGACGTTCGAGGCTCACCCCGACAACATCGAGATCGCCGAGACCGCGGCCCAGGTCGTCGGACTCGACGTCGCCGGCATCGACTTCATCTGCCCCGACATCGCGACCCCGGTCCGGGAGACAGGCGGGGCGATCGTCGAGGTCAACGCCGCACCCGGCTTCCGGATGCACACCCACCCGACCGAGGGCGAGCCGCAGTACGTCGCCACGCCGGTGATCGATGGCCTGTTTCCGCCCGGCAGCCCAGCGCGGATCCCGATCGTCGCGGTCACCGGCACGAACGGCAAGACGACGACCGTCCGGATGATCGCCCACATCATGAAGCTGATGGGCCGGCGGGTCGGCATGACCTCGACCGACGGCATCGTCATCGACGGCCGGCTGACGAAGAAGGGCGACATGTCGGGCCCGAAGTCCGCCCAGATGGTCCTCCAGAACCCGAAGGTCGACACCGCGGTGTTCGAGGTCGCCCGGGGCGGAATCCTCCGCGAGGGGCTGGGCTACGACCGGAACGACGTCGCGGTCGTCACGAACGTCACCGGCGACCACCTCGGGCTCGGCGGGATCGACTCGCTCGGCCAGCTGGCGAACGTCAAGGCGGTCGTGGTCGACGCGGTGCCGCGATCCGGGACCGCGGTGCTCAACGCCGACGATCCGTACGTCTACCGGATGGGACGCCACTGCGCCGGCAGCGTCGTCCTGTTCAGCATGTCGACCGAGAAAGGGGAGGACGGCTACGACCGGGTCGACGGCCACACGTCACGGGGCAACGCGTCCTTTGCCCTCGAGCGAACGCCGGAGGGCGAGCTGATCGTCCTCAAGCACGGCCCGCGGAAGATGCCGGTCCTCTACACCCACCTGGTTCCCGCGACGTTCGGCGGCAAGGCCCGGATGAACGTCGCGAACGCTCTCGCAGCCGCGGCGGCCGCCTGGGCGGCCGGCGCCCACCTCCACGACATCCGGCAGGGATTGCGGACGTTCTCGACCTCGTTCTTCCAGTCGCCGGGACGCCTCAACCTGCTCGACGTGGGCGGGATCCGGGTCGTCATCGACTACTGCCACAACGTCGACGGGATGCGCCAGCTGGCCGACTTCGTCGAGCGGATGATGGCCGAGCCGATCTCGCGGTCCGGGCGGGTCGCCGCCGAGTCCGCCGGCGACGGCCGAAACGGGGGCGCCGGACCGCGACACGGCCGGGCGATCGGGGTGATCGGGATCCCCGGCGACCGGCGGGACGACGACCAGCGCCAGTACGGAGCTATCGCCGCGTCGGCGTTCGACGAGATCATCGTCCGCGAGGACAAGAACCTCCGCGGCCGCCAGCCCGGGGAATTCGGCGAGCAACGTCGTCGACGGGGTCCGAGAGGCACGGACCACCGGGACGGCGCGGGCGACCAAGTCGGAGAAGATTCTCGACGAGATGTCCGCGGTTCGGATGGCGCTGCGCCGCGCGGCACCGGGTGACCTACTCGTCTGTTGCGTAGACGACGCGATCGGGGTCTACCGGGCGGCGATGGCCGCCGGCGGCTCGTCTCGGGGAGCCACCGCGTTCGCCGACCCGGGCGAACTCGAGGCGCCCGAGGGGTAAGCGTCAGGTCTGGCGCGGAAGGTTCGAGCTGACGATCCGGATGATCCCGATGATCTCCAACGCCGAGATGACGATGAGCGCGACACCGATGATCGTCTCCACGGAACGCTCCTCCATCCCTCTGGGCCGGATCCGGGCCCTCGCGCTACGGGCGCTCGGCACGCTCGCGCACCGATGATGCGGTTCGCCAGCGCGGAAATCAATGGCGCCGCGGGCGCTCCTGGAGGCGAGGCAGGAGGGACGTCAGCTCCGTGGCGACGTCGATGGGCCGCGCGCCGAGCGAATCCAGCAACCGGAACACCTCCGCGCGTTCCTCGTGGCACAGGAGCACGACGACCCGCGGCCGGCCCTCCGAGTCGGCCAGCTCCGCCTTGAGGGCGATCGTCTCCGACTTGTAGACCGGGACGTCGGACGGCGAGTGGCCGGCAGCCTCCACCCCGGCAAGCAGCTCCCCGACGACCGACTCGCGAGACCGGCCGCGGAGGTACTTCAGCGTCTCCTTGATCGCGACCCGCTGGGCGCGGCTGGCGGCGATCCGGGCGATCCCGCGAAGCGTGTCGTCCGGCCGATCGCCGGCGGTTCCGACGATCGCGGTGATCGGGGCCGCCCGACCGGCCGCGCCCCCCGCGATGCCCTCCGCCACGTCGAGCACGGCCGCGACGCCGGCCTCGTTGTGGGCGAAGTCGACGATGACGATCCGCGCACCCAGCCGGTACAGATTCAGCCGCCCGGGCGACCAGTCTGCGGTGGGCCGGAAGGCGACGAGCCCATCGGCGACCTCGACGATCGAGGCACCGAGGCCGCGCGTCGCCCCGGCCGCTGCCAGCGCGTTGGCGACGTTGTGGTGAGCGATGCCGCCGATCGTGATCGGGATCCGCGCGACCTCGGCGATCGGCGACTCGCCCTCCGGCGCGAGCTCGACGATCCAGCCATCGCGGACGACGTAGCCGCGCCCGCCCGCGGCGACGTTCCGCCGGACGGCCGCCGAGCCGCCGGGCACGAGCGAGAACAGCGCAACGTGGCTGTGGACGCGCCGGGCGATCGCGGCGACGAGTGCGTCGTCGGCGTTGAGGACCGCCCAGCCGTCCGGCTTCGTGACGCGCGCGACCGTCGACTTCACCTCGGCGAGCTCAGGGAGGGTGTGGATCCCCTGGAGGTCAAGGTGGTCGGAGGTCACGTTCGTCACGACGCTCGCCTCGTTCGACTCGTAGCCCATGCCCCGCAGGACCAGGCCGCCGCGGGCCGTCTCGAGGACGGCGACGTCGAGATCGGAGCGCCCGAGGACCTGCAGGGCGCCGCCCGGCCCGGTCCAGTCGCCCGGATCGATCATCCGCTCGTTGATCAGGACCCCGTCGGAGGTCGTGGTGCCGACCCGGCGGCCGGCCATGACGAGGATGTGGCTGATCAGCCGGGTCACCGTGCTCTTGCCGTTCGTCCCCGTGATCGACACGACGGGGATCCGCCGATCCGCGTCGCGGATCCACGTCGGCGGGGTGGCGCGCGCCTCGCCGATCCGGGCAGTCCAGCGAGCGAGGAGTCGCTCCTGAGCCCCCGTCAGCCGGGCCCTCCGGACCGGCGACACGTCGCGCTCCGCAAGGGCGATGGCCGCCTCCGCGATCGTGCGGGCGCGCTCCGCCCCGGTCCACGGGAACGTGACGATCCAATGTCCCGGGTCCGATGAGCGATGGACCCTGACCCCGCCCCGTCCCTCGCCGTGTTCCGCCCGCAGCCGCCGGGTCCAGTCGACGATCGCCTCGACCTGGCCGGCCCACCCGCGACGGGGCACCTCTGCCGCGAGCCGGACGAGCGCATGGCGGGCGGGTGCGCGCTGGCCGTACCAGGTCCGCCGCCGTCCGACGGCGACCTCGACCTTGACCACCGGCTCGAGCCGGTAGACATTCGGTCCCTCGAGCAGTCGGATCTCTACCGGGCGCACGGTCCAGCGAGGATAGCAAGCGCCGGCCCCCGTAAACTGGCCGAATGGACCTTCCCGCTGCCCTGGACTCCGGCGCGACGGCCGACGAGCTGGCTGCCATCGAGTCAGCCGTCAGCGCCGCCGAGCCGGCCTACCTCGCCGACCTCGAGCGCCTCGTCAACATCGACTGCGGCAGCTACACGCCCGCCGGCGTCGAGGAGGTCGCCGCGTTCGTCACCGGATTCCTCGAAGATCTCGGGGCGGAGGTCGTCCGCCACCCCGATCCCAGGGCCCGGCTGGGGCCGACGATCATCGCGACCATGCACGGGGCGGCCGGCGCGGGTCCGAGGATCCTCCTCATCGGCCACATGGACACCGTCTTCAACCCGGGCACCGTCGCCGAGAGGCCCTTCCGGATCGACGCCGGCACCGCGTACGGGCCCGGCGTCACGGACATGAAGTCGGGCCTGCTGACAGGCCTGTACGGCCTGCGGACGATCGTCGAGCTGACCCGCGTCGGCGGCCTGCCGTTCGAGAAGGTCACGTTCATCGCCAACCCGGACGAGGAGATCGGCTCGCCGTCGTCATCGCCGCACATCCGCGAGGCCGCCGCGACCGCCGACGCCTGCTTCGTCCTGGAATGCGCCCGGGCGAACGGCGACATCGTGTCGTCCAGGAAGGGGATTCTCGATCTCGTCCTCACCGTTCATGGCCGCGCGGCCCATGCCGGCGTCGAGCCGGAGAAGGGTCGCAGCGCGATCCTCGAGGCAGCGCGCCTGGTCCGAGAGCTCCACGCCCTCAACGGCCGCTGGCCCGGAGTCACGGTCAACGTCGGGGTCATCGCCGGCGGGACGCGCCCGAACGTCGTTGCCGAGCAATGCGTCCTCGAGGTGGACGTTCGAGCGACCGATCCGGCCAGCCAGGACGCGTCGGAAGCGGCGATCCGCGAGCTGGCTGCCGCGACCGAGGTCCCCGATACCACCGTCGACGTCGAGCGACGCGCGGGCCACCGGCCGATGGAGAAGCTCGCCCGGTCCGGCCGCCTCGTCGAGCACGCGGTGGCGACCGCCGGGCGCCTCGGGTTCGAGGTCAGGGACACCGCGACCGGCGGCGCGTCGGACGCGAACACGACGTCCGGACTGGGCGTCCCGACGCTCGACGGTCTCGGGCCGATCGGCGGCAACGACCACTCGCCGGCGGAGTACCTGGATCTCGACTCGATCGTGCCGCGGACCGCGCTGTTCGCCGGGCTGCTGCTGGCCGTCGGCCGCGACCCGGAGTTCCGGGTGCGCCGTGGCTGACGCCGCCGCGGAGAGCGCGGCCCCGGCCGGCGTGCCCTCTCCGTGACCCGGCGGCGCATCTCGTCGGGCGGCCCGTGGGAGGTGTCGGCCGGTTACAGCCGGGCGATCGTCGTCGGTGACACGTGCCTCGTCTCCGGCACGACCGATGCCGGCCCGGACGGCCGCTCGCTCCACCCCGGCGATGCCGCCGCCCAGGCTCGCGCGTCGTGGGCGATCGTCGAACGCGCGCTCGTGGCGGCCGGCCTGTCGCTCACCGACGTGGTCCGGACGCGGACGTACGTCGTCTCGATCGAGGACGCTCCGGCGGTCGCGGCCGTCCACGGCGAGCTGTTCGCCGACATCCGGCCGGCGTCGACCCTCGTCCAGGTCGCCGGGCTCATGGAACCGTCACTCCTCGTCGAGGTCGAGGCCGACGCGCGTCGCGCCTGACCGTCCGTCCGCGGTTCGTCAGCCGACGCCCGCCAGCCGGCCGACGATCGCGATCGTGACTGCGATCACCAGCCCCAGGAAGAGGTTGCGCCGCCAGGCGACGACCGCCAGGCAGGCACCCACCGACAGCCACTCGAGGCCGACATGGAACGTCGGGCCCGTATCGGTGGCAACGACCATCACGGCCACCGCGGCTAGTGCGGCGAGGACGGCCGGGCCGACGAGTTGCAGGTATTCCAGCGCGCGCCGCGGCAGCCGATCGATGCCGGGGGCGAGCAGGCCGAGCGCGCGTGACGGGTATGTCACGGCGAGCATCAGGACGGCCAGCAGCACGAGGTCGGTCTTCATCGCGGAGGCTCCGGCCGTTCGTCGTCGAGGTGGGTACCCGGCATGGAGTACCTGTCGGCGGACGCCCCCGAGCCAAGCGGCGCCGTCTCGTGGGCCGTCCCCGCCGGCACGAGCAGCCCGAGCGCCGGGCCGACGAGCCCTCCGGCGATGATCCCGACCGGCGGTCCTGCGAGCAGCGCAACGACGACTCCGACCGCCGCCCCGCTGACGGCCGCGACGATCTCTCGGCGGCCGGAGATGAGACCGACTGCCAGCCCGACCATCGCGGCAGGAAAGATCACATCGATCCCGAACTGGCGCGGCTCCACGATCGACCCGCCGACGAGCACCCCCGCGAGCGTGGCCAGGTTCCACGGGATGAACGTCGCCCCGATGCCCGCGACCCAGTAGCCCCACATGTCCGCCCGGCCCAGGCGGCGGAAGTGGCCCATCGTGAGCGCGAACGCCTCGTCGGTCAGGAGATGCGCGACGACAGCCCGTTCGACGAACGGACGGTCCCTGATCCACGGCGCGAGGGCGGCCGAGTAGAGAAGGTGGCGGGCGTTGAGGAGGGCAGTGAGCAGCAGGACGCCCGGCCAGGCGAGCCCGCCGGCCACGTAGCCGACGGCGGCAAACTGGGCGGCGCCAGCGAAGACGAACGTGCTCATCGCCATCGCCTCCAGCGGAGAGAAGCCCGCCTTGTTGGCCGCGAGGCCGTAGACGAAACCGAAGCCGGCGGCGCTGACGACGATGCCGGCGGCCTCGGTGATGAGCCGCCGTCGCGAGGTCCGGAGATCCCCGTCGCCGGGCCCGGCCGTTTGCGGATCAGCCATCGGCCGGGTACTGATCGACGACGTCGTGGCGGACCGTCAGCTCGCGATCGATCAGGTACCGATCGTCGTCCGGAAAGAAGCGGGCGATCGAGATGTCGTCGCCGGCGAATGCCCTGATGTCGTCGAGGTTCCGCCAGTACGAGACGACCTCCACGTCGGCACTGTCGTTCGGCTCGTCGAGGTGGCGGTACACGACGACGCCCCGGTTGCCGGCTGTCGCCCGGAGGGCGGCCACGCCGCTCTCCTCGAGGTAAGCGAGGTAGGCGTCGAAGTCGGCGGCGCGGACACGACCGCGCCAGCGACGAGCGATCATCAGGCTCTCTCCATGGCAATGCAGGGCGAACGTAACCAGTTACAGCCTACAGACAGGTTACGAGATGTCAACCGCGAGCGGCGATGCGTGGTGCCGCGACCGCGACCGCCGGACTCAGCGGAGGAACGTCTTGCCGCACGTCCCGTCGCAGACCACAAAGAGGGCGTGTTTCTCGCGACTGTAGCCCGCGACGTGGAGGAGGCCGGGACAGCCCTTCGTCGGACACTTCCAGACCCACCACCGGTCGTTCTCGTCGAGCGGTGTCGTCTGCTCCGCGAGGGTCGCGGCCAGGCCTTCGCGTTCCGCGACGAGCGTCGCGATCCGGGCAGCGCGTTCCGGCGCGGACTCGCTGGTGTAGGGATAGTTCTGGCCGACGTTCGAGGTCACGAGGTGGCTCCCGCGGGTCGAATGAGGGACCGGTGGCGGCGTCGTGTGAGCGCAGCCCGCCACCGGTAGCCGGGAGTATATCCAGCGGATCGCCCGCGTCCACTGGTTCGCTCCGACAGCCGTCCCCCGCCCGGCGCCGCCCGCCCCCCCGGCGCCGCCCGCCGGCGCCACACGGCAGTGTCCAACGCCCCGCCGGTCGACTGATACAGGTTTCTCCCCACAGTGAACGGAATCCGGCCTAACGCGCCCTCAGCCCTCCGAATCTCTCCTCCCGCAGGAAGTCCGCGAGGATGCCGGCCGCCAGGGCCCGTTGGGCCGCCACCTTGTTCGCTCTGTGAGGAAAGCCGTGCGGATCGGGCGGCGGGTGATGGCGCCCGCCACGGCACCCGGCGCGCGCCACGGCACCCGGCGCCCGCCACGGCACCCGGCGCCGGCGCCGGCGCACGCCGCTTACCAGACGGCCGGCAGGCCCGCGCTTCTCGGGTCCGTTGCGGCCGCGAGCGAGCCGTCGTCGGCGGGCCCTCCATCGACGAGCTCGATCGCGTGGGCATGGCCCAGACTCGCGTCGAAGAATTCCGTCCGGGTCACCGGGTGGCCGAGTGCCTGAAGCACCTCGACGACACCATCGGCGAAGCGGGGCTCCGCTCGGACGTTGATGGGCGGCGCGAAGTGCTCGTCTGGCTCGACGAACCAGCGCGGCGCGCTCACGGCGGTCGCGATATCGAGGCCGCCGTCGACGAGCGCCGAGACGACCTGGGCATGGATCTGCGGCTGGGCGTCGCCGCCCATCGATCCGGTCACGATCCACGGCCCGTCGGTGCCACGGAACAGCATTCCCGGCATGAGCGTATGGAGCGTCCGCTTCCTCGGCGCAAGGACGTTCGGGTGGTCCGCGTCGAGGCTGAAGTACGACCCGCGGTTCTGGTAGTGAATCCCGGTCTCCGGATCCACGACCCCGGACCCGAAGCCCATGTAGTTGGACTCGATCAGGCTGACGGCATTCCCGTCGCCATCGACCGCGGCGAGGTAGGCGGTGCCCCCGCCGCGCGGTGCTCTCGACGCCGGCGGCGAGGAGGCCCGGGACGGATCGATCCTGGCGGCGAGCTCCGCCGCGTACTCCTTGGACACGAGGCGGCCGACCGGAATGTCGCGCAACTCGGGATCGGTCAGCTCTGCGTCACGGTCGGCCATCGCGAGCTTGGACGCCTCGATTCCGAGATGGATCCAGCGAGGGTCGACGACCCCGGCGGGACCGAACGCCGCGGGCGGCGGCGGCTCGAAGCGCTCGAGGATGTTGACGATCTCGAGGGCGACGACACCGGACGAGTTCGGGGGATGCGTCGTGACCCGGACGCCGCGGTAGTCGGTCGCGATCGGATCGCCCCAGGTCGAGGTGTGGGCCGCGAGGTCGCCGGTGGTGAGCGGCGAGCCGGCAGCAGCGAGGCCGCGGGCCTGGCGCGCCGCGACGTCGCCGTCATAGAAGTCACCGAAACCGGCGTCGGCCAGCCTCTCGAGCGTGCGCGCGAGGGCGGGCAGCCGGACCATCTCGCCCGGGCGCCAGGGCCGGCCGTCCGGTCGGAAGACGCGTGCAAACCCGGACCCGCGCCCGATCGTCTCGTCGACCCGTTGTGCGGTGACCTCGACGGCCCGGATGAAACCGTCCCAGGCCGGGAAGCCGCGCCCCGCGAGCTCGATCGCGGGGGCGAGGATCTGCGACCGCGAGAGCCGGCCGAACCGGTCATGGGCGTCCGACCATGAGCGGACGGCGCCGGGCACCGTGACCGTCAGGGGCCCGAACATCGGCATCGAGGTCATGCCGTTCGCCCGCAACGACGAGGGGTCCGACGCGGCGGCCGCCCGCCCGGAGCCATTGAGCGCGAACTGGCGTCGCTCGTCCGCGTCCCAGATGAGCCAGAACGCATCGCCGCCGATGCCGCAGAAGAGCGGTCCCACGACACCCAGCGCCGCGTTCGCGGCGATCGCCGCGTCGACCGCCGATCCGCCCGCGCGCAGGATCCCGAGACCGGCCTCGGTGGCGAGATGGTGCGGCGCGACGACGGCCCCGTGCGATCCACGGGCGACCTTCGCCGGCACGAGGACGGGGCCGCCACCCGGGGACGCGGGTGGCTGCGGCCGCGGTCCGCCGCTCACGGGGCCGGTTCCGCGTCGTCGAGCGTCGCGACGGGCGCCGGGCCGCCCACCTGGTGCTCCTGGCTGCGGAGTTGGGCGAGCGGCAGCAGCGCGATCAACAGCAACCCGAAGGTCCCGATCAGGAGCCCGTCGATGCCGCGCCAGTCGGCGGCGAGTCCGCCTAGGAGGCTGCCGGTGATCTGGCCGATCGCGAGAAAGACGCTGTACAGGCCCATGATCGCCCCCCGATCGGTCGGGAATCGCTCCGAGATGTCGGCCAGGAGGCCGAGCGCTGCGGGGGTGGCGCCGGCCAGGACGAACAGCCCGAACGCGGCGGCCAGCACCCCGATCGCCGGCACGATGATCGGCAGCCCGGCACTGTGATTGACGGCGGCGCCGCCGACGGCGAGGATGCCGCCCCCGATGATGCCGTAGAGGATGATCGTGGTGCGCCGCAGGTTCTTGAAGCGGTTGCCCCAGTAGAGAAGGCCGGCACCGAACAGCAGCCCGACCACGACCGCGGCCAGCGAGATCTCGACGGGCGAGAAGCCGTGGTGGAGGTACTGGTCGGGGAACCGGCCGTTGACTTGGGAGAACTGGAAGAGCGACTGGCTGAACCACAGGCCGATCGCGGCGTTGACCGCGATCCACGTCGGGGCCAGGAGCCAGACGTGCGACGTCCGGAGCAGGGCGCCGTAGCGGCTGAGATCCATCCGCGAGGCGCGCCCGGCCGCGGTTACAGCACGCTCCTCGCGATCGCGATCCTCGACGCCGTAGCGGTAGATGAGGAACGAGACCCCGTAGACGAGGGCGTTCATGAAGAACGCCACGGGTCCGAATGCTTCGAAGAGGAGTGGCGCGGCCGCGAACCCGACCCCGAAACCGGCCAGCGTCGCACCCTCGAAGCGCGCTGCCGCCTTGCCGCGGAGCACCTCGCTGGACGCTGTCGCGAGGGCGATGTAGCCGAGGATCGACGGAACGCTCGCGGCCGTCGAGGCCCCCTCGAGCAGGCGGGTCCCGCCCAGGATGACGACGTTCGTCGTCAGCCCCGTGAGGATGACTGCAACCGCCCCGAACGCCGGCCCAACGAGCATCATCCGGTGGTGGCCGAGCCGATCCGACAGCACTCCGAAGAATGGCGAGAGGACGAGCTCCGAGAGGTAGAAGGTCGCGTGGAGGAGCGCCAGGGTCGTCGCCGCGATGACCGGGCCACCATGCTCCGGCAGCTTGGCCAGGTAGACCGCGAGCATTGCCCCGGTGAGGCCGGTCGAAAAGCGGAGCGTGAACGTGCCGCCCATCACGGCCCACAGCGATCGGTCCATCGGCGAAAGCGTAGCGGCTCCGCACGTCGCGAGCAGCCACCCGGCCGATGTCGCGACCCGTATCATCCCCGGACAAGGGGCTGAGGAGGAAGCAGTGGCCAACGTCGCTTTCGTCACCGACTCCGCATCGGACCTCGATCCGGCCGTGGCGGCGGCTGCCGGCATCCGGATCGTTCCGCTGTCCGTGACGTTCGGCTCCGAGACGTTCCGGGCGGGGGTCGACCTGTCCACGGACGAGTTCTGGGTCCGGATGACGGCACCCAATGCGCCGTTCCCCAAGACCGCCGCCTCGAGCCCCGGCGAGTTCAAGGCCGTCTACGAGGAGGCGTTCGCCGCCGGCGCCGACGAGATCGTGTCGATCCACGTCTCCACCAAGCTGTCGGGCGCGATCAAGAGCGCCGAGATCGCGGCCGGGCTGCTGCCGGATCGCGCCATCCACATCGTCGATTTGCAGGGTGCCTCGATGGCCCAGGGGATCCTCGCCTTCATGGGCATCGACATGGCGAAGATGGGCGTGTCGGGCACGGAAATCGCCCGCGTCCTGACCGATCGCGCCTCTGACCTGCGGATGTACGTCTCGCTCGAGACCCTCGAGTACCTCAAGAAGGGCGGCCGGATCAGCGGCGCCCAGGCGGCGATCGGGACGCTCCTGTCCGGTCCGGCCGATCATCGCGGTCGAGGCCGGGGTCGTCGCAACGGCGGACAAGCCGCGGACGCGGGCGAAGTCGCGCGAGCGCTGCATCGAGCTGATCTGCGCCCGCCCGATCGAGCGGCTTGCGATCCTCCACACCATGGCGCCCGACGTCGACGAGTTCCGCGACGAAGTCGTGCGCCGTGGCGGGCTCGACCCATCGACGGTGATGGTCTCGATCGTGGGCGCGTCAGTCGGGCCCCATCTCGGTCCGGGCTGCGTTGGCGCCGCGGTGCTCTACAAGCGCTAGATCCGGGCCGTCGCGAACCCTCCGCAGGACGGTAAGAGTCCTGTCATGCCCGGGACCAACGGTTGCGTGACGGTTGCGACACCGTTGCGATACGGTAAACGCATCAGGACTGGCCGGCATGTGCCCGGCTATACTCCTTGCGAAATATTCGAACCGCGCGACGCGTCCGAACGACGCTTTCGCGCTCCGTGGGGCCGTCCGGGAGACGACCCGCAGCACGCGAGCCGGAGCCCGCCCAGCGGACCGCGTTCTCGCCCGGAGGTTCCCTCGAATCATGACGACCGAACAGATCGCCGCGGCGATCAATCCGTGGCACGTCGCCCAGCAGCAGTTCGATCTCGCCGCCGAGCGCCTCAACCTTGACCCCGGCCTCAGGCGCGTCCTGCGCGAGCCCCGGCGCGAGCTGACGGTGCATTTCCCGGTGAAGATGGACGACGGGTCGGTCCAGGTCTACACGGGCTACCGGATCCAGCACAACCTCGGCCGCGGACCCGCCAAGGGCGGCATCCGGTACCACCAGGACGTCAGCCTCGACGAGGTCAAGGCGCTCGCGATGTGGATGACCTGGAAGTGCGCGGTCGTCGGGATCCCGTACGGCGGCGGCAAGGGCGGCGTTATCGTCGACCCCAAGAAGCTCAGCCAGAAGGAGCTCGAGGCCCTGACCCGGCGCTTCTTCACGGAGATCGAGGTCCTCATCGGCCCCGAGAAGGACATCCCGGCCCCGGACGTCAACACCAACGCCCAGATCATGGCCTGGATGATGGACACCTATTCGATGCACCAGGGCTACACGGTCCCGGGCGTCGTCACCGGCAAGCCGATCAGCCTCGGTGGGTCGGAGGGGCGCAACGAGGCGACCGCTCGCGGCACCGTCTACTGCATCGTCGAGGCGGCCCGTGACCTCGGGCTCGATCTGACCAGGGCCAAGGTCGCCGTCCAGGGCTTTGGCAACGCCGGCTCGATCGCCGCGCAGCTGATCGCCCAGGAGGGCTCGACGGTCGTCGCCGTGTCGGACTCGACCGGTGGCATCCACAACCCGGCCGGCCTCGACATCGCGAGGGTCATTGCCTGGAAGAAGGAGCACGGCACCGTCCAGGGCATGCCCGGCGCGAACGACATCACGAACGCGGCGGTCCTCGAGGTGGAGTGCGACATCCTCATCCCGGCGGCCCTCGAGAACCAGATCACCGCGCACAACGCCGGCAAGGTTAAGGCGAAGCTCATCGCCGAGGCGGCGAACGGGCCGACGACGCCCGAGGCCGACATCGAGCTGTTCCGGCGCGGGGTCTTCATGATCCCGGACATCCTGTGCAACGCTGGCGGCGTGACCGTCAGCTACTTCGAGTGGGTCCAGGACCTCAACCGCGACCACTGGAGCGAGAGCGTCGTCAACGCCAAGCTCAAGGAGATCATGGTCAAGGCCTTCGACGAGACGTTGGCGATTGCCAAGCGCGACCAGGTCGACATGCGGACCGCGGCGTACCTGCTCGCCGTCCAGCGGGTCGCCGACGCGACCCAGATGCGCGGCCTCTACCCGTAGATCAGCCCAGCGACAATCCGACGGCCCCGGTCGAGCGATCGGGGCCGTTTCGATTCAGAGCGTCCGTCGCTCCGTTCGTCGCGCCGTCGCCCCGCCCTCCTTGCGCGCCTCTGGTCCGGCAGGCGGACCACCGAGCGGAGGAGGAGCCCCGCGCAGGCGCCCCGCCCTCCGTTGCCCGCCGGTTGGTCCCGCTGGCGGACCACCGAGCGGAGGAGGAGCCCCGCGCAGGCGCCCCGCCCTCCGTTGCCCGCCGGTTGGTCCCGCTGGCGGACCAACGAGCCGCGGAGGAGCCCCGCGCGGGCCCTCCGCGACCTCCGCGCTCCGCCCGCCGGTTGGTCCGGCTGGCGGACCAACGAGCGGGCGAAGAGCCGCATCAGGGCACCCGATGCCGGACCGCCCGTCACTTGGTCCGGCTGGCGGACCGGGTGAGCGGGAGAGCGGACACGGCCGATTCCGCTAACCCGGGTGCTACCATCCGCCGCATGCTCGACCACGAAGAGAAGTTCCTGTTCAAGGAGGAGATCCTCCACCTGGCAAACGCGGTCGCCGAGCCGGGGATCCTCGACAACGTCGAGGACCTGCTGACCGACGTCATCACGAGTCCGCGCTTCGACAGCGAGGTCTTCACCCTCGAGCGGAGCCTCCAGGTGATGCTGGGGCCGCGTGCGGGAACCACGCTGGTCGGGCTGTTGACCGTCGCGCCGGAGGTCTTCGACGAGGTCGCGGAGGTCCGGATCCCGTCCGAGGTCCACGAGCGCCTGGTCGCCTGGCGCGCCCGGTTCGGCCTCGCGATCGACAACGCCCTGAACTTCCTGAACAATCCCGACGGAATCCAGGGACACAATTTCGCGACCCAGGTCGCCCACGTCGAGGAGCGCCGGGTCCTCCAGGGTCGCCTGACGCTCGTTCGCTACAACAACGAGCCGCAGTTCTTCGTCGCCGACGCAGGCGTCTTCCTCGGGCTCGTGTCGGACATCATGGAGCGTCTGGGGCCGTACCTCGAGCCCGACGCGATCGATGCCGAGACCGTCGGACGCCTGAAGGACGCGACCGCGCTCATCGAGCGCAAGACGACCGCCCGCGGCTGAGTGCGCCAGCTCTACCTCGCGGCCACGGGCCAGAACCGCGGTAAGACGACCGCGGCGCTCGGGCTCGTCAACGGCTTCGTCAGGTCCGGCCTGCACACGGGATTCCTGAAGCCCGTCGGCCAGCGGACCGTCATCGAGGACGGCGTGCCCGCGGACGAGGACGCAGTCCTGATGAGGACTGTCTTCGGGCTGCCGGAGTCCTACCTGGCGATGAGTCCCGTGCACATCCCGAGGGGCTTCACGAAGTCCTACATCGCAGGACAGGTGGTCGAGGACCTCGGGGCGATGATCCGGGAGGCCCACGCGACCTTCGCAGACCACGAGATGCTGCTGATCGAGGGAACGGGCCACGCGGGCGTCGGGGCGGTCATCGGCCTGTCAAATGCCGTCGTGGCGGCGATGCTCGGCACGCCGACAGTGATCATCAGCGAAGGCGGCGTCGGACGGCCGATCGACGAGATCGTCCTCAACGCGTCGCTCTTCCGGGCGACCGGCGTCGAGGTCGCCGGAGCGATCGTGAACAAGGTGGATCTCGATGCCCAGCCCGGTATCGCCACGGTTCTCGAGCGCGGGCTGGCGCTCCACGGCATCCCTCTGATCGGCATCCTCCCGATCCGCCCGATCCTGTCGAACCCGACCCTCGCGATGGTCCTCGAGGGCGTCCACGGCGAGACGATCCATCCCGGCCCCGATCTCGACCGGGTGATCGACGGCGTCGCGATCGGGGCGATGGAGGCAGGGCACATGCTCGAGCGCATCGGGCCGGGCACGCTCGTCATCGTCCCGGGCGATCGCGAGGACGTCATCCTGACCCTGACGACGGCCCACTTCGCGGAGCGGCTGCGGACCGCCAAGTCGGCCGAAGCGGGCCGGATCGCAGCGATCGCCGCAGCGGCGTCGAACGAACGCGCCGCATCCGTTGCGAGTCACGAGGGCGCGGCGCTCGGCCTCGTCCTGACCGGCGGCTACCGGCCCCGCCCGTCGGTCGTCGACGCGATCCGTGAATTGGGCATCTTCGCGACGATCGTCCCCGAGGACACGTATGTCGTCGCCTCGGAGATCCACGACCTGCTCGTCAAGACCCACGCGGCCGACCGGGAGAAGATCGAGCTCATCAAGGCGCTCGTCGCCGACCACCTGGACATCGACCGGATCCTCGCGGTCGCCCGGGAGCCCGCGATCCGCGCCTGAGCCCCGATCAGGGCGCGGACGGTTCGACGGCGCCGCGCCTCGAGACGGACCTGGCGACGCGCCAGGCGAGTCCGGCAATGATCGCAACGACGATCGCGATCGGCAGGCCGACGATCCCGAGCCAGATCGCGACCGACGCGGCGGTCTGGCCGACGCCGATCAGCGTCCCGGTCGCCCGGTCCGCGTCGGATGCCGGGTCCCAGCCCCGCCGGACCTCCTCGGTCGCGGGCGTGGCCGGCAGGTTGTAGGTGACGGTCAGCGTTCCGAACGCCGCCCGCCCCTCCAGGACGGTCTTCTCGGCCACGAGCCGTTCGATCTCCTCGCGGACCTTCGTCAACTCCCCTTGGACGGCGAGGACGTCCGAGATCTTCGTCGCCTGGGCCATGATCTTCTGGAGGGCGGCCTCGCTCGTCCGCAGGTTCGTGATCCTCGCGCCGAGATCGACGACCTGGCTCGTGACGGCCTCGGTCTCGACCTGGAGCTGCCGGATCCTGGTGGCAAGCCCGCGGATCCCGTCGAGAGCCTCGTCCCAGCGGTCCGCGGGGACGCGGTAGACAGCCGACGCCGTGGCGCTGTCGCCGGACGTTGACTCGTCGGACGCGCTCACGTAGCCACCGACCGCGAGGATGCGGGTCCGGGCGCCGGCCAAGGCCGTCGCGAGGTCGGCGACCTCGAGCTCGACCTTGGCGGTCCGGATGATGAGCAGCTCGGGTGGTCGCGCTGCGGCGTCGGCGATGTCGTTCTTGCCCTCGTCGACCGGGGCGGTCATCGCCGCCGGTCGTGTCGCCGGTGCCCGTTCCGACGTCGCCCGGCGAGGTGATCGCGGCCCCGACGTTCGAGAGGATCGTCGAGGTCTGGCCGCCGCCCGTGAGGGACAGGCGCCGAACAGCACGACCGCTGCGATCACGATCGCCGCGCCGATCGCCTTCCAGTTGGGGCTCCCGGTCTCGACATCCATGCCCGGACCGTAGGGCGCCCGGGCCGCAGCGGAAATAGATGAAGACCCTGAATCCGAGCCCGCCGCGATGCCCCCGGGTTCCTCAGCCGATCGGCTCGTTGTCGATGAGGCGCGTGTCGCCGAAGCGCACGGCCAGCGAGAGGAGCGCCCGACCGGCGACCCGATCGAGTTCCGAGAGCGTCGTCCCGTCCGCGACCGAGACGTAGTCGGGCGTCGCAATCGGCTCCGCTGCGAGCGTGTCACGCATCACGTCCCGGAGGCGGTCGGCGGATCGTTCGCCGCCCTCCCAGGCGGCCCGCGCCGCGACGAGCGCCCGTCGGACCACCGGCGCGGCGGCTCGCTCGTCCGGCGAGAGGTGGACGTTGCGCGAGGAGAGGGCGAGGCCGTCCGGCTCGCGGATCGTCGGGCACGCGATGACCTCCGTCGGGATCGCGAGGTCCCGGGCCATCTGGCTGATCACCATCACCTGCTGGGCGTCCTTCTGGCCGAAATACGCGCGGTCCGCCCCGACGAGATCGAACAGGATCGCGACGACGGTCGCGACACCGTCGAAGTGGCCCGGGCGCGCGGCCCCCTCGAGCGGGCGGGCGACGGCCCCGACCCGAATGAGGGTGTCGAAGCCGGGCGGGTAGATCTCGCCGACCGGCGGGGCGAACACCAGGTCGATCCCTTCGTCCGCGGCGATCGAGAGGTCCCGTGCCTCGTTCCGCGGGTAGCGCTGGTAGTCGGCCGCCTCATTGAACTGTCGCGGGTTGACGAAGATCGTCGTGATCGTCGTCGCGTTCTCCGCGCGCGCCCGTTGCATCAGCGAGCGATGACCGTCGTGCAGCCAGCCCATCGTCGGCACGAGACCGAGCGGCCGCGCTACCCCGGCCAGCGCGTCGCGCAGTTCGACCCGCGTGCGAACAATCCCAGTCAGCGTGTGTCTCAGAGATCGCGATCCAGGGGGATCCCGCCGGCCGGGATGTCGGCTGTGCTCCCACCGGACGAGGCGTCGAGCCGCGACCGCCCGAGGACCTCGTCGAGGACCGCGTCGTCCATGCGCACGGTCTGCTCGGGGCCGGGGAACGTCCCGGCCACGACGTCGGCGGCGTAGGCGCTGACCGCCCCGAGGATCGTCTCGCGGAGATTGACGTACGGCCTGGCGTGCTTCGGCTGCCAGGTCTCGACCCCGAGCAGATCCGTGATGATCTGGACCTGGCCGCTGCAGCCGGGGCCCGCGCCGATCCCGATCGTCGGGATCCCGAGCCGGTCCGTGATCGCCGCGGCGAGCTGCTCGGGGACGAGCTCCAGGACGACGGCGAAGGCGCCCGCCTCCTGGACGGCGAGCGCATCGTGCGAGCAGCGCCCGGGCCTGCTCGCGGGTCTTGCCCTGGATCCTGAACTTGCCGATCGCGTTCGCCGACTGGGGCGTCAGCCCGATGTGGCCCATGACCGGGATCCCGGCCTTGACGAGCGTCTCGATGACGCGGGCGCTTCGGACGCCGCCTTCGACCTTGACGGCCTGGACACCCGCCTCGTGGAGGAATCGCCGGCGTTGCGAAGGGCGTCTTCGGGCGTCGCGTACGAAAGGAAGGGCATGTCGCCGACCACGAGCGCCCGCCGGGCGCCGCGCGTGACGGCGGCGGAGTGGTGCAGCATGTCCTCCATCGACACGCTGAGCTCGTTCTCGTAGCCGAGCATCGCCCGGCCGAGCGAATCGCCGACGAGCAGCATCGGTATCCCGGCCTCGTCGAGGAGCCTGGCGGTCGGGTAGTCGTAGGCCGTCAGCATCGCGATCCGCTCGCCATCGGCGTAGGTCCTGGCGATGTCGCTGACCGTCAGTCGGCGGACCGCGTCCGAGGAAGGGGAGGGCGTCGCGCTCATCGGCCGATCTCCTGTCGCATGGGTTCAGTCTGCGCGGCGGCGTCGCGGTCGTCCAGCGCCCGAGCCACGCGGTCGAGGAGGAGGTCCGCGACGGCCCGCTTGGCGAGGAGCGGGAATGCCTCCTCGCTGCCGTCGGAGGCGAGCATCGTCACCCGGTTGGTGTCGGTCCCGAAGCCGGAGCCGGGTTCGGCGACGTCGTTGGCGACGAGGAGATCGACCCCCTTCCGCCTTAGCTTCTCGGCGGCGCGGTCGAGCGAGCCCGTCTCGGCGGCGAAGCCCACGAGGATCGGGCGCGGCATCCGCGCACCGGGCGCCCGGACCGCCGCGGCAGCGCCGGCAAGGATGTCCTCCGTGGGTTCCAGCTCGATCGTCAGGCCGGCATCGCGCGCCAGCTTCGTCGGGGCCGACCGGGCCGGCCGGAAGTCCGCGACCGCAGCGGCCATGACGAGGACGTCCGACGAGGCCAGGATGTCGAGGACCGCGTCCCGCATCTCCGCCGTCGTCTCGACCCGGACGATCTCGGCATCGCTCGGCAGCGCGGCCGTCGCCAGGCCGACGACGAGCGTCACCCGCGCACCCCGGTCCATCGCGGCCTCCGCGATGGCCACGCCCATCTTGCCGCTCGAGCGGTTGCCGATGAAGCGAACCGGGTCGATCGGCTCCGCCGTGCCGCCGGCCGTGACGAGGACGTGCCGTCCGCTGAGATCGGTCTCGCGCGGCGGCTCGACCCGGGGCGGGCGGCTGGCCGGATCCGGTGAGCGGATCGGTCGGTTGGCGATCGCAGCCACCACCGCGTCGACGATCAGCGGGAGATCGGCCAGGCGCCCGATCCCGACCTGCCCGGACGCGAGGGCGCCGACGTCCGGCGGGATGATCACGTAGCCGAAGTCGTCGCGGAGCCGGCGGACGTTGTCCTGGGTCGCGCGGTGGGTCCACATGTCGCCGTCCATCGCGGGCGCGACGACGACCGGGGCCCCGGCGGCGAGGACCGCCGCGGTGATCGTGTCGCCGGCCAGCCCGTTCGCCATCGCTCCGAGCCAGTGGGCGGTCGCGGGCGCCACGACGATGGCATCGGCCGCATCGGCGGCCACGATGTGACCGATCCGCCCATCCGGCATCAGGGCGAGGACGTCGGATTCGGTCGCGTGGCGGCTCAGGGCCTCGAACGTGAGCGGGGCGACGAAGCGGGTCGCCGACGGCGACAGGAGGACGATGACATCGGCCCCCTCCGCCTGGAGGAGGCGAAGCAGCTCGACCGACTTGTAGGCGGCGATCGAGCCCGTGACACCCAGGGCGATGAAGCGTCCGGCGAGGCGGCCGGTCATCGCGGCAGGCCGAGCTCGAGCGGTTCGCCGCCGCTCACCTCGGCATGGAGGATCGCGAGGCCCTTGAGCGTCAGGTCGGGGTCGATCGCATCGATCCCGTCGAGGCCCTTCGCCCACGGCGCGGCCGACAGGCCGCCGGTCAGGATCGCCTTCACCTCGGCGGGAGCGATCCCGGCGGCGTCGGCGAGCTCGCGGCGGACGCGGACGAGGAGGCCCGCCGCCAGGGCCTGGTAGCCGAAGATCGTCCCGGACTGCATCGCGCTGACGGTGTCGCGGCCGATCGCCCGGTCCGGCGTTCGGAGCTCGATCCGGGGCAGCTTCGCGGTGCGGGCCGCCAGTGCCTCGAGGCCGAGCTCGAGACCCGGTGCGATCGCCCCGCCGACGTAGGCTCCGTCCGCCGCGATGCAATCGAGCGTCGTCGCCGTCCCGAAGTCGACGACGACCGCGGGCGTCCCGTGCAGCCGTGCGGCGGCCAGCGCATTGACCAGCCGGTCCGCCCCGACCTCGTGGGGGCGTTCGGTCCGGATGGCCAGCGGCACGGTCCCGGCCGAGGCAACCACGAGGAGGCGTTCCCGGCGGGCGGCGATGGTCTCGACCGCCGTGGTCAGGTTCGGGACGACCGACGCGCAGGCGATCGCGGAGACATCGGCGAACAACGCATCGTCGAGCCGGAGGAGGCCGTCGAGGAGCAGCTCGACCTCGTCGGCGCTTGCCCGGGCATGGGTGGCCGCGCGGCGGGTCGCGGTCAGGACACCGGCCTTGAAGAGCCCGATCGTGATGTTCGAGTTGCCGATGTCGATCGCAAGGAGCATGGCCGGATCATACGCGGGACCATCGCTTCGACGATGTCGCGAGTCCGGGCGGCTCCCTACGTGGTCGGGCTGGGCAGGATGCAGCTGGACCCGCTCGCGAGGATCTTCACGACTGAGCTCGTCGCGGACAGTTGAATCCGCTGCCATCGGCAGTTGTTCCGGCGGCTGAGCTCGTGGAACTGGCGGAGCGGGTCGACCGTGACCTTCAGGTAGTACTGGCCCGACGGCAGGTTCCTGATGTTGATCCACTGGCGGCTCAGGCTCCAGCCGTACTTGTCGCCCCAGCCGACGCTGATCCCGTTCTTCACGAACAGCGACGACTTCTTCCCGCATCCCGCGGCGGTGTACTTCCTCGTCTTCGGTGCTCGCGGCAGCGACAGGCGATAGGCGTTCGTGTCGAAGAAGCAGAAGCCGACCTTCGCGTCGCGCCGGAGCGCGGTGCTCGTGTCGTTGATCTTGTAAAGCTCGTAGTGGGCGATGTCCTGGACATGCCAGTGGTCATGGCCGTCGCCGGCGTAGCGGGCCGTCGCGGTCGTGTCGACCTTCCGGAACGTGCCGGCGGTGTTGTAGATCCGCTGGTTGACGCCCATGACCGGCTGCCCGGCGAGTCGCGACGATCCGGTCTCGAATGGTCCGGCGCCGAGGTTCACGATCATCGTCGTGAAGCGCAGGCGTCGCGACCCGGTCCGCTTCTCGATCCGCAGATCGGTCGGGTAGGCCATCGCCAGGTCCGGCAGTCGGTCGGCCGGGGCGGCAACGACATCCTGCCCGCTCGGCAGGCCGGCGAGGAGGAACGCCAGGCCCATGACGGCGGACGCGAGGAGCCGGATCGGGCGGCGAATCGTGCGGGAATGGACCATGACCAAGCTCCTCTGGCGGGGGGAGTTGCGGTCGCCGGGGGGGACCCTCTGGGAGCTGTCGCGGGCCTGGGGACCTGCGCCGGCGGGGGCCGTGTCTGGACCCCGAGGTTACCATGGCCCTGCGCCGCATTCCCTCCCAGCCTGATCGCGGGAACGGGAATTGGGGAGCGGAATCCGCTCGAAAAGGGAGAAGCCGTGCACGTACGTCGGATGTCGATCGTTGCCCGCGCCATCGTTCTCGGACTGGCCCTCATACCGGTCCTCGGCAGCCAACTCGCGGTGGCTCGAGACCCCAAATCGCCCGTCGCGACGGTTCGCGAGTCGGGCGTGAGCGTCGGGACCGTCGAACCGACCGCGTTCGTCCCGGGCAACATCCACCTGACGTTCTCGCGAATTGCCAGGAACCTGTCGCAGCCGGTGTTCATCACCCATTCGGGCGACAGCAACGGCCGGCTCTTCATCGTCGAGCAGACCGGCCGGATCCGGGTCCTCCGCAAGGGTGTCATGCAGTCGACGCCGTTCCTCGACCTGCGCTCCAAGGTCTCGACCGGCGGCGAACGTGGACTCCTGGGCCTTGCGTTCCACCCCGACTACAAGACGAACGGCAAGTTCTACGTGGACTACACCGACAAGTCCGGGGCCACCGTGATCGCCGAATACCACCGCTCCGCGACGAACGCCAGCATCGCGAATCCGACCGCGAAGCTCGTCATCAGGATCCCGCAGCCGTACGCCAATCACAACGGCGGGATGCTCGCCTTCGGGCCCGACCGATACCTGTACGTCGGGATGGGCGACGGCGGCAGCGGCGGCGACCCCGGCAATCGCGCCCAGAACAAGAACCTGCTGCTCGGCAAGATCCTCCGGATCAACATCGATACGAAGAAGGCGTACACGATCCCTCCGACCAACCCGTACGTCGGCAGGGCCGGCCATGACCTGGTCTGGGCGTATGGCCTCCGCAACCCGTGGCGCTTCTCGTTCGATCGGAAGAACGGCAACCTCTGGATCGGCGACGTCGGCCAGGTCAAGTACGAGGAGATCGACCGCTCCAGGGCCCCGGATGCGGGGAAGGGCCTCAATTACGGCTGGCGGGTGGTCGAGGGCAACCACTGCTACAACCCCGCGACGGGCTGCAACACGACCGGCAAGACGAAGCCGCTCGCGGTCTATGGCCACAGCGTCGGGTGCGCGGTCACCGGCGGCTATGTCTACCGCGGAACGACGGCTCCGGATCTCGTCGGCGCCTACATCTTTGGCGACTACTGCTCCGGTCGGATCTGGGCCGTCGACGCAGGAGGCGCGAACGCACAGACCCCGGTCCTGCTCAACGACACGCCGTTCCAGATCAGCTCGTTCGGCGAGGACCAGACCGGCAACGTCTACGTGGTCGATTACGCCGCTGGCGCCGTCTGGCGGCTCGGGGACAACTAGGACAGTCCCGGGGCGGCGAGGGGGCCTGGTTCGGGACGATTCCGGCCCCAGTTGGCACTCATCGCGTCGTTTCGGTGCGGTACCATCAACAGGCCCCAGCCCTGCCAGGAGCCGCCGTGTCGAGCGTCACGTCAGCCAAGTTCTTCGTCAACCAGGGTGTGGTCACGAGCCGTGCCGACATGCAGAACCTGCTCCGGCCGACCCTCAAGCAGACCGTCTCGTACCGCTTCCTGCGCGGCCGGGATCTCGTGGCCCACGGCACCGGATGGGTGGAGCGGATCGTCGTCGACGAGCCCGAGACATCGACCTACTTCACGCCGATCGCCATCACGCTGAACATCGACTCGTTCGAGCACCTCGAGTTCGAGACGCGCCAGGACCAGCTCCTCGTCTACACGTTGGTCCAGGGCGACGAGCGGGTCGTCATCGAATACGCCCCGATGACGACCGACGGTGAGGCGCGTCAGGTTGCGCACCAGCTCGAGTTCGATACGAGCGGCTTCGTCCAGATGGAGCTCCAGGGACTCGACGTCCGCGACGAGGGTTAGCAGGCCGCCGAGCCCGCCACGGGGCGCCGAGCCGCCTCGTCGCCATCGTCCTCTCCTCCACCAAGAGCCGCCCGAGCCACGTCGGACCGCGCGGCGACGCGCCTCGGAGGGCGCTCGAATGCGTCGCGCTCGGGATGGGCCGAGCCGGGTCCCGGGTCCGGTCGGTCAGGGGCGATCATACCGGCCGCCGGTCCGGCGGGGGAGCTGATTCGGTCGCCGAAGGAGAGCATTCCTGTACCATCGGCCGCGATGTTCGAACGGACCGTGCTGCCCTCGGGGCCGCGCGTCATCAGTGCCCGGGTTCCCGGCGCGCGTTCGGTCTCCATCGCGGCATATGTCCTCGCAGGCTCGCGCCTCGAGGCCCCCGCGGAGACCGGCGTCGCGCACTTCATGGAGCACATCACGTTCAAGGGAACGGACCGGTTCCCATCGACGCGGGCGATCTCCGAGGCGATCGAGGGTGTCGGCGGTTCGTTCAACGCGGCCACGGACCGCGAGTCGACGGTCTACTGGGTCCGCGTTCCGCGGCGGGAAGCGACCCGGGCGATGGACGTCCTCGGCGAGCTCATCGTCCGGCCCCTGCTCGCCGACGACGAGATCGAGGGCGAGCGCGCGGTCATCGTCGAGGAGATCCGCTCCTACCTCGATGACCCGGCGGAGTACGCCCAGATTCTCTTCCAGCAGGCGATGTTCGGCGACGGCCCGCTCGGGCGCGAGATCTGCGGTGACGAGGATGGCATACGGGCGCTCCCCGCGGCGACGATCCGCGCGTTCTGGCGGACGATGTACCGGCCGGCGAACACGGTTGTCGCCCTGGCCGGAGACGTCGGCCACGACGAGGCCATCGCCCTCGCGGACAGCGCCTTCGGCACCGGAAACGGGGCGATCCCCGGCTACGCCGCGGCGCCGTCGCTGCCGGCGGGCAAGCGGTTCCTGTTCGGGGCCCGACGCGATGCGTCGCAGGCCCAGCTCGTCCTGGGCGTCCCGGGGCGGCCCCGCGACCATCCCGATGCCTGGGCCCTGTCGGTGCTCAACGCGGTCCTTGGCGATGGGATGTCGAGTCGCCTCTTCCTCTCGGTTCGCGAGGAGCTCGGCCTCGCCTACGACGTGTCGTCCGGCCTCGCCGACTACGCCGACGCCGGGGCGCTGGAGATCTCGGCCGGCGTCGATCCCGAACGCCTGCCGGCGGCCCTCGAAGCGATCCTCGCCGAGCTCGCGAGGCTCCGCGACGAACCGGTCCCCGCCGACGAGCTCGACAAGGCGAAGGCCTACCTGTCCGGCGGCCTCGAGCTGCGGATGGACGAGACGCGGCATGTCGCCTCGTGGATCGGCGGGCAGGAGGCCCTCCACGACCGCGTCCTGACACTCGAGGAGGCGCTCGCCGCGGTTGCCGGCGTCGAGGCGCCGGAGTTGACGCGACTGGCCGGCGAGCTCTTCCGCGACGACGGGCTGAGGCTTGCCGTCGTCGCCCCCGCCCGGTATGCGCGCGGCCTCGAACGCCGCCTCCGCCTGCCGGCATGACGATCGCGGACAAGCCGGTGGACCAGGATTCGGACGAGCGGGCCGCCGATCTCGTGCTCGCTCGCCTCCACCTCCGGCTCGGCTCGCTGGGGCTGGCGCGCGTCGAGCTGGAGACGATGGCCGGGCGGAACGCGCTCGATGACGAGGGCATCCGCGACCTTGCCGAGGTCCGCTGGCGGACCGGCGACCTGGCCGGTGCCGGCGATGCGGCGGCAGCCTATCTCGTCGGCCAGCCGGACGATCCGCTGGTCCTCGTGATCGCCGCTGAGGTGCAGGCCCAGCTCGGGCGGCCCGCGGAGGCGCGGCGGCTGGCCGGTCATGCCATCGCCGGCACCACGGGGCCGATCGACGCGCTTTTCGCGGGGATGCCCCGCAGCTCCGTCTGGCCGATCGACGCCGGTGGTCCGCTCGAGCCGGCCGGGACGCTGTTCTCCGACCTGGAGGAGCCGCCGCTCTCGTGGGCCGTTCCGACATCAGATGCAGCGGCCCGGGACGATGGATCCCTCGAGGCGGGGGCGGACGCTCACGGCCACGGCGCCGGCTCACCCGAAGCGGAAGGGCCCGGCCTGTGGGAGGCCCAGGAGAGCACGATCGCGCGAGCGCTGCCGGACCCGGCCGAACTGCTCTCGCGGGCACGGGCCGCCCTGGAAGCGCAGCGACCCGGTCAGGCGGCTGCCGGCATGGCGCTCGCGCTGCGTGCCGACCCGGGCCTGGCCCCGGCCGTGCTCGACCTCATCGCGGGCCGCCCGGAGCCCGTCCTCGCGCTCGTCCGCGGCGACGCGAACAGTATCGTCGGGCACGGGGCGGAGGCGTTGCGCGACTACGCGGCAGCGGTCGCGGCGATGAGCCTCGAGCGGCGTTCCGACGAGAGGCCTTCGTCGCCGGAGCCCTCGGAGCTGGCAAGTGCGCCGCCCGGTAGCGAGGCGCCAGCCGACGGCGACGCGCCGGCCGACGGCGACACGCCGGCAGACGATGGCGAGCCATCCGACGCGTCCGGTGAGGCCTGACCGGCGCCGATCAGTCGTCTCGCTCCTCCCCGATCCGGCTGCTACCGTTCAGTTTGAACAACCTGCCGCTGCCATGGTGATGCTGCCTGTGAACGAACGCACTCTCGTCCTCGTCAAGCCGGATGGCGTCCAGCGCCTCCTCGTCGGGCGGATCCTCGGCCGCTTCGAGGAGCGCGGGCTCAAGCTCGTCGGGCTCAAGCTCGTCGCGGTGGACCGCGCTTTCGCGGAGCGCCACTACGCCGTGCACCGCGAGAAGCCCTTCTTTGCCGGCCTCGTCGAATTCATCACGTCGGGCCCGCTCGTGGCCGCCGCATTCGAGGGCCCGAACGCGATCGCCGTCGTCCGCTCGATGGTGGGTGCGACGCGCCCTCACGAGGCGGCTCCCGGCACGATCCGGGGCGACCTCGCGCTGGAGACGGCGCAGAACCTCATCCACGCGTCGGACGCCGCCGAGACCGCCGCCGCGGAGCTGGGGCTCTGGTTCGCGCCGGGCGAACTCGTCGACTACGAGAGGGACATCGACCGGTGGGCGCTCGCCCCCGCGGAATAGCCGCCGGCCGGCACACGGGGGCGAAGGATGCGACGACCGGAGCGCGACACCCGCGCGTCCTCAGGGTGACGCGGAAGGCTCGCCGGACCCGCTCGCCGACGGCGATCCGGCTGGGGAGGCCGATTCCGACGCAGCCGGCAATTCCGTTTCGGCGGGCGATTCCGTTTCGGGCGAGGGCGACTCGGTCGGCCCCGCGCTCTCCCGGGGCGGCTCCGTCTCCCCGGGCGACTCACTGCCGGTCGGCCCGGAGACCTGACCGGCCACGGCCCGAGCGGCCTCCGGCACGCCGAACCCGCCGGCCGCCACGCCGAACGAAAGACCCGACAGGGCGACCACGAGCAACGCGGCGATGACGACCCGGTTCGCGCGAAGGGCCGCCGGCACGACCCACGCGACGTCGAGGATCGCGCTCAGGAGGTGGCTGATCCGCTCGAACGCCAGCTCCATCCCGCTCTGGCCGACGAGCTTCCGCGCGGGGAGCGGGACCGGCCATGTCGGTCGTTCGCTCGATCCGCGTGCAACGGCATCCGACGGTCGCCCGAGCCCCACCCACACCAGCCTCCCGTAGACGGCGACCTGGGCCAGGGCACCGGCGATCACCGCGATCACGAGGACCCCGTCGAGAGCCTTGTCGATGAGCCGCGCCCGCGCGTCCCAGGCGACGAACCCGGGCCAGCCGATCGCGGCGACCACGATGAGCCCAAGGGCGAGAGCGAGCATGGGTGCACGGACGATCCAGCCGCGGAGGTTACTGATCCGACGCGTGTTGAACGCACCACGCATCGCGACCGCCCAGGCGGCAAACGCACTGCGCACCATGACGAAGACGATGACCCACGTCCTGGCCGGTTCCCAGGCCTCCGGATCGAGCGCGGCGAGGCCGAGGATCGCGACGCCGGCATCCGAGATGATCGTGTAGGCGACGACGTGCTCGAGATCGTCCTGGATCAACGCTGCCAGCGCCCCGAGGACGACGCTGACCGCACCAACCCCGACGACCAGCGCCCGTTCCACGCTCAGCGGAAGCAGGAGCGGGGCCACGTACTGGTCCGCCCACGAGAGGGCCACGACCGCGAAGGCCGCTGGACCCCACGCCATCAGCATCGGCAGGGTGATCTCCGGGGCGGCGTCCGCCAGGCGAGCTGCCCAGAAATGGAACGGAATCGCGCCGAATCGGATGGCCACCGCCGCAGCGAACCCTAGATAGGCGAGGCCGAACACGGCCGGTTCCGCGGCGACCACCTCGAGCGGGCGCCCGATCCATGCCGAAGCGAGGATCGCGAGGACGCCCGCGGTCGCGAGTGCCCGGAGCTCGCGCCCGGCGACGACCACGCCCCTGGCGTCGGCCGGCGGGACGACCGTCACGAGGATTCCGAGCAGGCCACCCGCGGTTGCCGCGATCACCGCGACCCTGGCATCGGCCAGGGCAAGCGCCAGCCCCGCCGCGCCGATCCCGCCGAGGAGCACGCCCGGGGCGCTGCGGTGCGAGGTCGTCGCCAGGCCGAGGATCGCGAGGAGGAGGGCGACGATCGAACCCAGGAGAACGAACAGCCGCAGGTAGGCCGATCCGATGAGGGTGCCGCCGGCGATCGACATCGTCTCATCGGGCTTGATCCCGGCCGCTGCGATCGCGGCGGCGGCGAGGCCGACGATCCCGATCCAGATCGACAGCCGGCTGTTCCCGCGGGTCAGGATGGATGCGGCGCCAGCGCCGAACGCGATGACGAGGAAGGGGAGGATCGTCATCGGTGGAGGTGGCGAGCTTCGCGGGCCGTGACGTCGGGCGCCGGCTTGTCGCTCACGGCGAGGCTGCCGACCGCGGCGCGCGCGCCCATGATCACGACGCCGACGGCGCCACCGAGGCCGACGATGAGTCCGCTCGTCACGAGTTGCTCGAGCTCGGACGGGGTGCCACCGATGCCCTCTCGCACGAGCAGCCCGCCGGCGAGGAGGAGGATCGCGCCCACGCCCAGCCGGAAGACGTCGCGGCTCGACACGATCGGTGAAGCCGCCAGCACGCCGATCGCGAATCCCGCCGCCTGGGCCTCGGCCGGACCGCCGGCGGCCGCCCCCAGGCCGTGCGTCCCGAATCCGATCACCGCGGCGGCCGCCGCCGCAAGCGTCTCGACCGGCCAGCCGAGGCGCGACCCGCTCGTCGGCTCGTCCAGGTTGCGGGTCGCGACGGCAATGATGCGGCAGGCGAGGAATGCCGCGGCGAGTCGGGCGGCGATCGGCAACGGACCCGACAGCGGATCGGCGAGGAGCGACGCCGCCAGGATCGAGACCAGGAGACCGAGCAGCGCCGCCCGGGTCTCGCGAGCCGACACCGCGACAACCGCCCCCGCCATGACGACGCAGGCAAGGCCCGCGAGAGCGAGGTTCACGGCGCCGGCGATTGAAGCTCCGGATGGGTCGGCGTCTGCAGGATCGTCAGCTGGTTGATCGGCCAGTAGCGAAGCCAGGCCCGCCCGATCACCTTGTCCACCGCGACCGTGCCGAACTCACGCGAGTCGGCCGAACTCTTGCGGTGGTCGCCCATGAGGAACAGCTCGCCATCGGGCACGGTCCACTCCTTCAGCTGGAGCGGATCCTCTGTCTCCTGCTGGACCCCGCCATCCTCCTTGAAGACATACGGTTCGACCAGCGCCACGCCGTTGACGAACGCCTTGCCGTCGTGGATGTCGATCGTGTCGCCGCCGACCCCGATGATCCGCTTGATATACGGCGTGCCGTCGGCCGGGGCCCACGACTCCGGCGGCGTGAAGACCACGATGTCCCCGCGCTTGTACGTGTCGAAGTGCGGCGTCAGCTTGTCGACGAGGACGTACTGGTCCGGCTCCAGTGTCGTCTCCATCGACTGCTGGCGAATCTGGTACGGCTGAGCGACGAAGGTCTGGATGACGAAGAAGATGATGAGCGTCAAGACGAGCGTCTCGACGATCTCGAAGAGACACCCAAGTGCGGGTCGTCTGGTCACAAGTCCGGCAGTATAGGTGGTGGTGCCCCCGCCCGCCTTTCCGGCAGGATGGGCGTCGTCGCCGGTCGTCCTTGCCCCTCGACTCTCGCGCCCGGACCCTGCATATCCGCGCTGCAAAGCGGGTTTGACCCATTGGATTCCGCCTTGATACACTCGCCCGCGGCCTGAGAACTCCCACTACCCTTCGTGCAGGCCGCCCCTGCCCAACACCGCCGATCCCGGAACCGCGCCGGACTTCGCGCGCGGTGGTGCGTCGGGCACATGTGACAGATGGAGGACACTCGGACCCTGATGAGCGCCACCACGCTCCAGCTGATCATCCCGATCGCGGGTATCGTCGCCGTCCTGTTTGCGATCTACCTCGCCCGCGACGTCCTGTCGCGCGACAAGGGTCCGCAGGCGATGCAGGACGTCGGTGACATCATCCGCGAGGGAGCGGACGCGTTCGTCAAGCGGCAGTACTCGACGATCGCGGTCCTCGCCGTCGTCGCCGCCGTGATCATCGGCGTCGTCATAACGTTCGTCGAAACCAAAGAGGTCGCGGACGTCCCGTCGCTCGCCGGGGCCCCGATCGGGATCATGACCGCGATCGCGTTCCTCGTCGGGGCGACCTGCTCGATGGCGTCGGGGATCATCGGCATGACGATCAGCGTCCGTTCGAACGTCCGAACGGCTGCGGCCGCCAGGCGGAGCCTCGTCGAAGCTGTCCAGGTAGCGATGCGCGGCGGTGCAGTCTCGGGCTTCCTCGTGGTTGCCCTGTCGCTGCTCGGCGTCTGGGGCATCTTCATGGCGTACGAGACGTTCATCGGTGACGTCACCGTCAACCAGGCCCCGTTCCTCATCGTCGGCTTCGGGTTCGGCGCGTCGTTCGTCGCCCTCTTCGCCCAGCTCGGCGGCGGGATCTACACCAAGGCCGCCGATGTCGGCGCCGACCTCGTCGGCAAGGTCGAGGCGGGCATCCCCGAGGACGACCCGCGCAACGCGGGCGTCATCGCGGACCTCGTCGGCGACAACGTCGGCGACTGCGCCGGCCGCGGCGCCGACCTGTTCGAGTCGACGGCGGCCGAGAACATCGGGGCGATGATCCTCGGGGTCGCCGCGTTCGCGATCGCAACGGAGGCCGGCTGGCCGAATCCGGAGGCGTGGATCTTCTTCCCGCTCGTCGTCCGGGCCTTCGGCCTCTTCGCCACGATCGTTGCGATGTTCTTCATCCGCGGCAGCGAGACCGAGAACCCGATGAACATCCTCAATCGTGGGTACTGGGTCACCACCGCGCTTTCGGTCATCGGTCTTGCCATCACGACATACGTGATGATGAACACGGGCACGACGACCGCGGCCAACGGCCTCCCCGCCTGGATCTGGTTCTTCGGGGCCGGCATCGTCGGCCTCGCGACCTCGGTCGTCTTCGTCTACATCACCCAGTACTACACCGCGGGCTCCTTCCGCCCGGTCCGAGAGATCGCCGAGGCCTCGAAGACGGGCCCAGCGACGAACATCATCAGCGGCACGGCTGTCGGCTTCGAGACGACATTCGTGACCGCAATCACCATCGGGGTCGCCCTCATCACCTCGCATTGGCTGGGCGAGCAGGCGCACCTCGTGAGCCCAACGGGCCACGACGTCGGTGGCATCTTCGGGACCGCGGTCGCGACGATGGGCATGCTCATGACGACGGCATACATCCTCGCGATGGACACGTTCGGCCCGATCACCGACAACGCCGGTGGCGTCGCCGAGTTCAGCCGGGCCGAGGCCGGCGCGCGGGAGATCACCGACCGGCTGGACGCCGTCGGCAACACGACGAAGGCCCTCACGAAGGGCTATGCGATCGCGTCCGCGTCGCTCGCCGCGTTCCTCCTGTTCAGCGCCTACATCGACAAGGTGAACCTGATCCTCGGCAACCAGATTGCCGCGGGCAAGGAGGGCGTGAAGCTCCTGACGTCCGTCAACCTGGCCGACGTCAGCGTCTTCGTCGCCGCTCTCATCGGCGCGATGCTGGCCTATTTCTTCAGCTCACTCGCGATCCGCGCGGTCGGCAAGACGGCCCAGGCGATCATCGTCGAGGTCCGCCGCCAGTTCCGCGAGATGCCCGGGATCATGGACTACACGCAGAAGCCGGACTACGCCCGCGTCGTCGACATCACGACCCGGGCAGCCCTCCGCGAGATGGTTGCGCCGGGTCTCGTCGCCGTCGCGACACCGATCATCGTCGGCCTCGTCCTCGGCTACCAGGCCGTCGCCGGCATGCTGATGGTCGGGACGATCGCCGGCGTCCTTCTCGCCACCACCCTCAACAACGGCGGCGGCGCGTGGGACAACGCGAAGAAGTACATCGAGTCCGGCCACCTCAAGGACGACCAGGGCAATGTCCTGGGCAAGGGCAGCCCCGCTCATGCGGCGGCGGTCGTCGGCGACACGGTCGGGGACCCGTTCAAGGACACGGCGGGCCCGTCGCTGCACGTCCTCGTCAAGCTGCTCGCGACGATCACGCTGGTCCTCGCCCCTCTCTTCATCAGGTAGCGGTCATCAACCGGCAGCCCGCCGTTCTGCGATCGCGCGACAGCCGCTGACATGGACCCTCTTGCTCAGGCAATCGTCATGGGGATCGTCCAGGGACTCACCGAGTTCCTGCCGGTCTCCTCGTCCGGCCACCTGATCATCGTGCCGGCCCTCGCCGGCTGGAACGATCCGTTCATCGCGTCGCTCGCCTTCAGCGTGATGCTCCATATCGGCACGCTCGTGGCCCTGCTCGTCTATTTCCGGGCCGATTGGAAGCGCCTCGTCCCGGCCGGGCTGGCGGCGATCCGGGATCGATCGCTCAACGGCGATCCTGATCGCCGCCTCGCCTGGCTTCTCGCCGTCGCGACGGTTCCCGCCCTGATCATCGGCGTCCTGCTCAACGACATCGTCGAGGAACGATTCCGCGAGGTGGGGCTCGTCGCGCTGATGCTGGTGGTCGGCGGCGGAATCCTCTGGCTCGCGGAGCGCCAGGGATCACGGCGGTTGCTGGCGGTCGACCTTTCGTTCCCGAAAGCAGTGGGGATCGGCTTCGCGCAGGCTCTCGCCCTCGTGCCGGGCATCAGCCGGTCGGGGATCTCGATCTCGGCCGGGCTCTTCGCCGGCCTGGACCGGGAGTCCGCGGCGCGCTTCTCATTCCTCATGGCGACCCCCATCACGGCTGCTGCCGCGGCCTACGAGACGGTCAAGGTGTTCAGCGGCGGTTCCGGCGTCGTGGTCGAGGTGGCGCCGCTGTTCGCCGGCATGGCCGCCGCGCTCATCTCCGGCTTCTTCGCGATCGCGGTCCTGTTGCGGTTCCTCCGGACGCGGTCGACCGACGTCTTCGTTGCCTACCGGGTGATCCTCGCGGCCTTCGTCCTCGTGGTCTGGCTCGGCTGAGCCCCTCCCATGGAAGTCATGAAGCAGCTTCGCCAGCGAGCGATCCGGGACCTCGTCGATCAGCGCCCGATCCGCACCCAGCAGGAGCTCGCCGGCGCGCTCCGCGAGCGCGGGTTCCGGACGACCCAGGCAACGATCAGCCGCGACGTGGCCGAGCTCGGGCTCATCAAGGTCAGCCGCGAGGGGACCCAGGCCTATGCCCTCCCGCCGCGATTGATCGAGGCCGAGACATCGGGCGAGGACAGACTGCGCAAGCTGCTCGGCGACCTGCCGGTCGAGTTCCACGAGGCAGGCCTGCTGCTCGTCATGCGCACGCTGCCGGGCTCCGCGCACGCGATCGCGGCCGCTCTCGATCGGGCCCGCTGGCCGGAGGTGGCAGGCTCGATTGCCGGCGACGACACCCTGTTCGTGGCATTCCCCGACCGCGGTTCGCTCCAGCGGATCAAGCGCCGGCTCCTGCGCCTGGCGGAGTAGCGATGGCCCGGGCCGCGGTTTTGACACCCTGAGCGTCCCGCAGTAGGCTATCGCCCGGTCGAACTTCAGGCGCGCGAAATCACGCGCGGAACCTGGAGTTCTTTCCTTTATCTCGACCCTCCCGACCGTCGATCCGGCGTCCGGTCCACAACCCATCGGGGGCGAAATCCGTGAACAACAAGCCCACATACCTGTCCAAGGAAGGCCTCGAGAAGCTCCGTGCCGAGCTGGACGAGATGACCAGCGTGAAGCGACCCGAGGTCGCCCAGCAAATCCACGACGCGAAGGAGCACGGCGACCTGTCCGAGAACGCCGAATACGAGGACGCCAAGAACGAGCAGGCATTCGTCGAGGGCCGGATCCAGACGCTCCAGGCGCTGATCAAGAACGCGACGATCATCGACGAGAATCACTCCACGGAGCACGTCCAGATCGGCTCGACCGTCGCGGTCGAGAGCGACGACGGCAAGGAGTCGTTCACGATCGTCGGGTCGACGGAGGCCAAACCGACCGAGGGCCGCATCTCGAACGAGAGTCCGGTCGGCCGTGCCTTGCTCGGCAAGAAGAAGGGCGAGAAGGTCCTCGTCAAGGTCCCCGCGGGCGACTTCACGTACAAGATCGTGAGCATCACCTAGAGCCTGCTCGCGGCTGGCGCCACAGCCGAAGGCCGCGCCCGGTAGGCTTGCGCGCATGGATTGGGCAGACGAGCTGGCTGCGAGCGTCAGCGGACCGCAGGTCGTCAACGATTCGAAGACTCCGTCGGGCACCGTGCACGTCGGGAGCCTTCGCGGGCCGGTGATCCTCGACACGATCTGGCGCGCGCTGCGCGCCCGCGGCCTCGAGGCCAGCCTTCTGTACGGCGTCGACGATTACGACCCGATGGATGCCCAGGCGCTCCTGACGCCCGACGCCGTCGAGCGTGAAATGGGCCGCCCGCTCTTCCAGGTGCCGGATCCCGTCGGCGATTGCCACGCGTCGTACGCCCGCCATTTCGCGGGGATCTTCATCGAGACATTTCGCGGCCTCGGGATCGTCCCGGAGCGCTACTACTGGATGAGCGACATCTATCCGACCGGCGACATGGATCCGTACATCCGGACCGCGCTCGACAAGGCTGCCCTCGTTCGCGACATCTACCGTCGGGTCGCCAACGTCCAGCACCCCGATGCGTGGCATCCGCTCCAGGTCATCTGCGAGAACTGCGGCAAGATCGGGACGACGATCGTGACCGGTTGGGACGGCGAGCAGGTCACCTATGAGTGCCGCGAGCAGCTCGTTACCTGGGCTCGCGGTTGCGGCCACAGCGGGCGGACGAGTCCGTTCGGTGGACGCGGCAAGCTCCCGTGGAACCTCGAATGGGCGGCCCAGTGGTCCCTCCTCGGCGTGACGATCGAGCCGTGCGGCAAGGACCTCGCGACCGCCGGGGGATCGCGAGACCGTTCCGACGCGATCGCCCGCGAGGTGTTCGAGCGCGAGCCGCCGCTCAACGTTCCCTACGAGTTCATCAACATCGGCGGCAAGAAGATGTCGACGTCCAAGGGTCGCGGCGCGGCCGCCCACGAGATCGTCGAGGTCATCGGGCCCGAGCAGCTCAGGTTCTTCTTCCTCCGCCCGAAACCGAACCACGCGGTCGACTTCGACCCAGAAGGCACCGACGCGATCCCGAGGCTCTACGACGAGTTCGACCGTTTTGCCGCGGCAACGGCCGGCCGGGAGGTCAGGGGCGAGATCGCCCCGGGTCACGAGGCGACGTTCCGGTATTCCTTGCTCGACCCCGACGCCGACGTCCCCACGGAGGCCGGCCTGTTCCGTCCGGCCTTCGCCCACCTTGCGCTCCTGGTCCAGGTCCCGAACGTCGACGTCGCCGCGCGGGTCGGGGCGGAGAAGGGGAGTCCGCTGAACGAACGTGAGATGACGATCGTCGGGGAGAGGATCGCGGCGGCTCGGCGCTGGCTCGAGGTCTATGCCGCCGAGCGGTCACGGCTCACCATCCGCCGCGACGGGCTGCCCGAAGAAGCGGCCGCCCTCGACGACGGCCAGCGCGCCTACATGGTGGCGCTTGCCGAGGCCGTCGAGACCCGTCGACCCGAGGCCGGCGACGCCTGGCAGGACGCGATCTTCGCGACCGCGACCGACTGCGGGATCGAGCCGCGGACGGCCTTCACGGCGCTCTATCTGGCCTTCCTCGGCCGAACCAACGGGCCGCGGGCAGGCTGGCTGCTGGCGAGCCTCGAGCGCGACTTCGTCGTCGCCCGCCTCCGCGAGGCGGCTTCCGCGTCGAACGGCGCGACACTTGGAGGCGCGGCATGAGCGTCGGGTTGCAGCGAATCCGCGACGACGCGGACACAATCCGCAAGGGGGCCGTCGACAAGGGCGAAGACCCCAAGCTCGTCGATCAGGCGCTTGCGCTCGACGCGGAAAGGCGACGCGTCCAGGCGGACGCCGATGGCCTGCGCGCCCAGCTCAAGGCGCAGAGCGGGGCGGTCGCGAAGGCCCTCAAGGGGGGCGCGGACACCCAGGAGCTGCGGAAGGCGGCGCGAGATCTGGGCGCCCGCATCGCCGATCGCCAGGCGCGGCTCGAGACGATCGAATCTCAGCTCGGCGACCTCCTCCTGCGGATCCCCAACCCGGCCGACCCGGACGTCCCGATCGGTGGCGAAGAGGCGAACGTCACGGTCCGGACGTGGGGCGAGCAGCTCCCTGTCGAGCAGCCGTTCGACGGGGAAGTTGGCGCGGATGCTCCGGCCGGCGGGAGGAGCTGGACGCGAAAGCCCCACTGGGAGCTCGGCGAGGCGCTGGACATCATCGACAACGCCCGCGGCGCGAAGATCACGGGCTCCGGTTTCCCGGTCTACAAGGGCGCCGGTTCCGCGCTCCAGAGGGCGCTCATCAACTGGTTCCTCGACGTCCACACGCGCGAGAACGGGATGACGGAGATCTGGCCGCCGGCGGTCGTCAACACCGCGTCTGCGACCGGGACCGGCCAGATCCCGGACAAGGAAGACCAGATGTACGTCGTCACCCGCGACGAGCTCTACCTGGTCCCGACCGCCGAGGTCCCGGTCACGAACCTCCACCGCGACGAGATCCTCGACGCCGCGGCGCTGCCGATCCGCTATGCCGCGTACACACCATGCTTCCGGCGTGAGGCCGGTGCCGCCGGCAAGGACACCCGCGGAATCCTGCGCGTCCACCAGTTCGACAAGGTCGAGATGGTCTTCTTCGAGCGACCGGAGGATTCGCCGGCGGCGCTCGAGTGGTTGACGGAACGGGCGGAGATCCTCCTCCAGCGGCTCGGGCTCGCGTACCGCGTCCTCCTGATGGCGACCCGCGACATGGGCTTCACCCAGGCCAGGAAGTACGACCTCGAGGTCTGGGCGCCGGGTGTCGAGCGCTGGCTCGAAGTCAGCTCGTGCTCCAACTTCCGCGACTTCCAGGCGCGCCGGATGGCGATCCGTTACCGGCCGGAGCCCGGGGCGAAGCCGGAGCTCGTCCACACCCTCAACGGATCCGGCCTGGCGCTTGCCCGCGTCGTTGCGGCGATCCTCGAGACCTACCAGCGGCCGGACGGGAGCATCGGCATCCCGGAGGTGCTGCGGCCGTATCTCGGCCGCGACACGATCGACTGAGGGCTGCGGCGTATCCTCGGCTCCGAAAGCGTCCACTCCCGAACCAGCTCGAGGACAACTCCCCGATGATCAACCTCCTGATTCTGCTTGGCGGCCTGGCCCTGCTCGTGGCCAGCGTCGCGTTCGGCATCGTGGTGCCGCTCGGCCGCCGTGCAACGCCGGGCCGCGGCGCCGCGCCGCTGCCCAGGGCTCACATCTTCAAGGGGATCATCGGGGCGGCGATCGGCGCCGCGATCCTCGTCGTCGGCGTGTCCGCGCCGTTCGTCGAGGTGCCGGCGGGCAATGTCGGCGTCGTGACGAACTTCGGCTCGGTCCAGTCCGGAACGCTCGAGCCCGGGCTGCACATCGTGATCCCGATCGTCCAGCACGTCGCGATCATCGACACGCGGGTCCAGCCGCACCAGTTCCAGGAGATCGACGCCGCGTCGGCCGAGTACCAGACGGTCAAGCTGACCGGCGTCATGAACTACCACGTCGACGGCCAGTACGCCTCCGACCTCTACCAGCGGGTCGGCACGGACTTCGCCTCGAAGGTGATCGATCCCGCCTTCAACGACTTCATCAAGACCGTCGTGCCCGAGTACAAGGTCGACGCGATCCTCGGCGCCCGCGACGAGATCCGCTCCAAGGCCAAGGACGCCCTGGCCGCGAACCTCGCCCAGTACCACATCATCGTCGACGACATCTACATCGCGAACATCGCCTTCAGCGATGCCTTCCAGCAGGCGATCGAGGCCAAGCAGGTCGCCCAGCAACAGGTCCAGACGGAGCAGCAGATCCTCGCCCAGAAGAAGATCCAGGCCGAACAGGCGGTCGCCCAGGCCCAGGGCCAGGCCGACTCGAACGTCAAGCTTGCCGAGGGCCAGGCAGCCGCGACGGTTGCCCTGGCGCAGGGCCAGGCGACGGCCAACACCTCGCTCGCCGCCTCGCTGTCGGACGAGATCCTCCAGTACCAGTACATCCAGAAGCTGACCGACAAGATCACCGTGATGCTGGTGCCCTCGGGCAACGCCTCGATCTTCGATCTCAAGGGCCTGCTCGGCCAGACCGCTCCGACGGCGTCGGCTGCGCCCTGACCCGGACCGTCCGCCGGTGCCGCGGGCGCGATAGGATCAGCCCACCGGCCCCAACGGGGCCGGAAGGGAGCGAGGGACCGCCATGACCACCCCGTCCGACCAGGTACCGCAGCCACCGCCACAACCCATCGTCTACTGGGAGGCGCCAAAGGACGAGGCGGGCCCCGCCCCGGGCGTCAAGTTCGCCGGTCATGGCGCCCGGCTCGTCGCCTATATCCTCGACTCGTTGATCATCGGCGCGATCTACATCGTCATCTTCTTCGTCGCGGCGGCCCTGCTCATCGGCGGGGCAAGAGCGAGCGACTTCGAAAACGGCGTGCGGCCCGGGCTGGTCGCCGGCGCCATCGGGCTGTTCGGGCTCTTCTTCCTGCTCACGTTCATCCTCGTCTTCGCCTATTTCCCGTTCTTCTGGGCCCGCAGCGGGCAGACGCCCGGCATGCGTCCATTCGGGCTCTACATCGTTCGGGACAGTGACGGCGGCAAGATCTCGACCGGCCAGGCGATCCTGCGGCTGATCGGGATCTGGGTCTCCGCGATTCCGTTCTACCTGGGCTTCATCTGGATCTTCATCGATGCCCGCCGCCGCGGCTGGCACGACCTGATCGCCGGCACCGTCGTCATCGAGCGCACGCGCGGCTGATCCACACGGCGCCCGGCGCGGCGCGGCCTCTCGCGTCGACCCCATGTTCCGCCATACGCCACGGGCAGTGGCGTTACAGCCCAGCCGGACCCTCGTTCTACCGCGGCAGGGCGGAATGTTGCGACGGACGAGTGCCACCACGTCCGGGTCGGTTGGATGGTGATGTCATGACATCTGCCACCACGTCCGGGTCACAAGTACCAGCGAATTGGTGCGTCGTACGGGATCTCGCTGAGGAGCGGCTGGTCTTCCGGTTCGCGGCGCCGGAGGGCATAGAACCGGAGCCGAGCCCGGTCGAGATCGACTTCGGCCCGGACGAGCCGGTGGAGCCAGTGCCGATCGACCGGCAGGCGATGGCCGAGGACGGTGGCCAGCCCGGCATCGGTCGTCCGGCGGAGGAAGACGAGCCGACCGATCGGCGATCGCTCGAGATCAACCTGATCGTCCGGCGGGAACGGGCGCCGGTCCGGCGCGGCCTCGATCCGGACTGCCGTCCGCCGGCGGCTCGCCGCGATGTACGTCTCGGAGCGAGCCTGGAGGTCGTCGAGCGTGCCGTCGGCGAAGCGGTTCCACAGCTTCGCCTGCCAGCGGCCGTTGAAGCTCTCGATCGCAGCCTGGAAGCCGGACTCTCGCGGTGGCGCGAAGACCGGCTTGACGCCGAGGGCGAGGCAGGCTCGAATGACGGCGCCGATCGCGTCCGGCCTGGTCGTCGAGCCGACGAACCGGCCGTCGTTGTCGAACTGGGCGTAACCCGGCAGTCCGACCTCATGCCAGTGCCCGACGAGAGCGTCGATCGTCTGGCGGACCGTGATCGACCGCTCTGGCCAGGCGGCGACGAGCCCGCCGTGGAGGCTGATCCCGGTGAGAACGGTGATGTCCGGGCCGTCTCGCAGCCGGAGGCCCTCGATCGTGTCGAAGCTGTCGAGCTCGACCCGCCGCTCGCGGAGGTCGGGCAGGTACCAGCCGGCTGGCGGAGCTGGGCGCCGCCGCCGACGCCGGTCGAGGACGTCATGCCGCTCGAGGATCCGGCCGATCGTCCGGAGCGACGGGACCGGGCCCGGCAGATCGGCCTGCTCAAGGAGCGCCGCTCGGATTGCCGGGGCGCCGTACTCACCGAGGATGCTCGCCTCGCGCAGCTCCCAGCGGAGGCGAAGGACGACCTCTTCGACGGCCGCGTCGGTCCGGGTCGTCCGATGGGTGTGTCCGGCCGATCGCTCCAGTCGACGCGATCGAGGCGGTTGTCAGCGGCCCGCGCGAGCCAGCGCTGGACGGTTGCCAGGCCGACGCCATACGTCCGCGCCACAGACCGCTGGGATCCACCGCGCCGAACGGCCGCCACGATCGCCAGGCGACGCTGCTCGCGCCATGGCGTCCTCGCAGTTTTTCGCCATCGAAGTCCTCACCAGCTGTTTTGGCTCGAAGCCTAGGTGACCCGGACGTGGTGGCACACCAGTGACCCGGACGTGGTGGCAGTTCTCCCCCGCAGCTAACCGTCGGCCGATTCACGACGTCCAGGGAACTCCCTGACCGCCAATCCTCAGATAGCGCCACCGGGGCTGACATTGGGCGGATTTGCCGGGCCGCCACCGACCGGTGGGTTCTGAGAGCCCGACTCGCCCGGACTAGAATGGCCGACCGGAGAGGTGGCAGAGCGGACGAATGCGGCGGTCTTGAAAACCGTTGATCGAAAGATCCGTGGGTTCGAATCCCACCCTCTCCGCCATTGATCGGGCCGCGTTTCAGCGCGCGATCGACAGCGCCCGTCTCATCGCGCTCACATGCGCGGGCGTGCTCCCGCAGCACGCCCCGATGATCCGGGCCCCGGCCGCCTGGAATGCCAGCCCGGCCTCCGCCATCGTCGCCGGATCGGCCCGATAGACGGCCCGCATGTCGACCAGCTCCGGGATTCCGGCGTTGGACTTGGCGACGAGGGTGACGTCCGGGGCGACCGCCCGCATCTGTTCGATGACCGGCAGCAGCTCGTCCGGACCGTTGCCGCAGTTGCCGCCGATCGCGTCGACGCCCCACGCCGCGAGCGACGCCACCGCCTGCTCCGGCGTGACGCCCATCATCGTGTGGCCGCGCGTGTCGAACGTCATGGTCGCGATCACGGGGATGCCCGCCGACACCTGGCGGACACCCTGGATCGCCGCCCGGATCTCCGAGAGGTGCGACATCGTCTCGATCCAGATCAGGTCGACGCCGCCCGCGATCAGTGCCGCGGCCTGCTCGGCGAAGACCTCGACCGCCTCCTCGTCCGGCAACGTCCCGAGCGGCGCCATGATCTCGCCGGTCGGTCCGATGTCACCGGCGACGAGCGCCCGTCCGCCGGCGGCCTCGACCTCGGCTCGAAGGAGGACCGCGGCAGTCCGGTTCAGGTCGGATACCCGCTCGTGAAGCCCGTGGAGGCGGAGGCGGAGGCGATTGCCGCCGAACGTGTTCGTCATGAGGATCCGCGAGCCCGCCTCGAGGTAGCCGCGGTGGATCCGCCGGACGACCTCGGGCTGGCTGACGTTCCACGCCTCCGGCGGGTCGCCGAACTGCAGGCCGGCGGAGAAGAGCATCGTTCCCATCGCCCCGTCGGCAAGGATCGGGCCGCCCTCGTCTAGGAGGGCGCGCCAGCGCTGGCTGGCGACCCCGCCGCCGGCCGCCCGGCGGGTCGCGAGGCCCGGGAACGCTGCGCTGTCGACGCTGGCCGCCTCGTCGACCCCGCCGTCGCCGCCTGCGGGTCTGGTCCTGGTCCGGTGCGGTCGCGTCATCAGGGGCGGCTCGTCAGCGATTGAGCGAGCGATACCGTCGGACGCCGGCCGTTCCGAAGATCGCGGTGATCAGGATGACCCAGGCCACGGTCACGAGCACGGGCTCCTGCGACGCCAGGCTGCCGGTCGGCACGGCTGGACTCGGGTTGCCCCACAGTTCTCGGAGCGAGGCCGTCAACGTGCTCGTCGGGTTCCACTCGGCGAAAGGCTGCAGCCAGGACGGCAGGGTGGACGTTGCCACGAAGACGTTAGAGACGAACGTGATCGGGAACAGCACGATGAACCCGACCTGCTGGGCAACCTCGACGGTGGGGACCGCCAGCCCGAGCCAGACGCCGATCCAGGCCATCGCGAACGCGAAGAGCAGGAGCAGGGCGACGCCTTCGAGGAGCCCCGGAATCCCGGTATGGATCGTCCAGCCGACCGCGAGGCCGGACAGCATCAGCACGACGAGGATTCCGCCGTTGTAGACCACGTCCGCCAGCGTCCGCCCGGTGAGAACGGCGGATCGCGCCATCGGCAATGAGCGGAAGCGATCGAGGATGCCCTTGTGGATGTCGTCGGCCATCCCGACCGCCGTCGTTGCCGCTGCGAACACGATCGTCTGGGCGAAGATCCCAGGCATCAGGTACTCGCGAAACGCGTTGGGATCGGGATAGCCCGGCAAAACGATCGCGCCGCCGAAGACGAACGCGAACAGCAGCACGAACATGATCGACTGGAGGATCGCGAAGATCGCGAGCTCCGGGATCCGCGGGATCCGCTTGAGATTCCGCCACGTGACGATCGCGCTGTCGGAGATCGTCCTGCCAAAGCCGCCGGGACGCACGGTCCGAGTGGCCGCCCTCGGGGTCGTCATGCTGCGTTCCCCTCTGCCGCGCCTGCCTCGGCACCGTGGCCGGTCAGGGTGAGGAACACCTCGTCGAGCGTCGGCCGGCGAAGACCGATGTCGTCGATCCTGATGCCCGCGTCGTCGAGGTCGCGGACGACCTGGACGAGGGCCGTCGCGCCGTTGCTCGTCGGCACGGTCAGCTTCCGGGTATGGTCGTCGACCGCGACCTCGCCCTCGCCGTCACGTGTCAGCACCTCCACCGCCCGGGCCATGGCGTCACGGGCGTGGACCACGACCTCGATCCGCTCGCCTCCGACCTCCGTCTTGAGCTCGTCGGCGGTCCCGCGGGCGATGATCTTCCCGCGGTCGACGACGGCGATCGTGTCCGCCAGCTCGTCGGCTTCCTCCAGGTACTGCGTCGTCAGAAGGAGGGTCGTCCCCTCGCGCACGAGGCCGCGGATCACGTCCCACATGCCGAGGCGGCTTCGTGGATCGAGGCCGGTCGTCGGCTCGTCGAGGAACAGGAGGCTGGGGCGCCCGATCAGGGCACTGGCGAGGTCGAGCCTCCGCTTCATTCCACCGGAGTAGGTCTTGACCGTGCGATCGGCGGCATCGGCGAGGTCGAACTGGTCCAGCAATGCGCTCGCCCGTTGGCGCGCGTCGGCGTTCGCGAGCTGGTAGAGCCGGCCGAACATCCAGAGGTTCTCGCGGCCGGTCAGGTTCTCGTCGACCGCGGAGAACTGGCCCGAGAGCCCGATCACCGATCGGAGCTCGTCGGCCTGCCGGACGACGTCGAAGCCGGCAACCGTGGCGTGCCCGGCATCGGGGCGCAGGAGGGTGGCAAGGATCCGGACGGTCGTCGTCTTGCCGGCGCCGTTCGGTCCGAGCAGGCCGAGGACCGTGCCCTCGGCGACGGTCAGGTCGAGGCCGTCCAGGGCTCGGACCTCGTTCTTTCCCGTTCGATAGACCTTGACCAGGCCCTCGGCGTCAATCGCGTTCATCTGGGCAGTCTCGCGCTCTCGGTCGACGGGATCGAAGGTGTCACACGGGCACCGCGAGAACGGGCGCTCCTCGGGACGGATCAGCCGACGTGGGCGGTGATCCTACCAGCCGGCGGCAATCGAGCGCAGGCGTGGCCTCGGTGCACCGCCCAGTAGGACGCCCTCCGGTGGGACCTTTCGGCCATAGGGTTCGGGTCCGACGGTACCTACGCTTTCAGCCCGGCCGGGAATGCATAGCCCGAGGTGAATCGAACGTGTTCGGCTCTCAGCCGCGGGCGCGCCGCCCGCTGCTGCTCATCCTCGTCTTCGGCGCGCTCCTCGCGATCATCGGCATCACGGCAACCGCCCAGTCGGTCATGGTCTCGCTGCACTTCTCGACCGGCACGCTCAACACGATCGTGGAGAGCGACGCGGCGACGGTTCGCGCGGTCCTGAGTCACTCGGTCGAGCTGCGCTATCTCGACCCGGCGATCGGGCCGACCACCGGCGAGCTCGCGGAGCTCGAGTCGGAGCTGGCTGCCCTGACCCGCCCCACGGAGATCGTTCGCGTGGAGTTGCGCCGGCTGGACGGCACCATCGTTGCCGCGAGCGCCCCCGGGCTCGCCGGATTCGCCGCGGACGCCGGCGGGCCCGCGGCGACGGCCGCGTCGGGGAGCGTCAGCATCTCGATCGTTCCGGTCGACCAGGCCGGTGCGGGGCCGGGGCAACTCGCGTCGCCGACCGTCCTGCGCGAATTCCTGCCGATCAGCACCGACGGCACGGTCAGGGCCGTCATCGGGATCTGGCGCGACGCCGTTCCGGTCCTCGACCGGCTCGACCACGTCCGCCGCGACGTCGTCCTGGTCACCCTCACCGCGGCCATCATCGCGGCGATCCTCCTGTACCTCATCTTCCGCTCGGCACAGGGCCGCCTGACCCGGCAGACCGCCGCGCTCGTCGAGGCCACCAGGCGCGACCCGCTGACCGACACGCTCAATCACGGGGCGCTCGTGGGCCACCTTGCCGCCGAGATCGAGCGGCGCCAGACAGGCCGGCACGCCGCTCGGGGTTGCGCTCATCGACATCGACAACTTCCGATTGCTCAACGACAACCTCGGCCACCGGGCGGGCGACACGGCCCTCCTCGCCGTCGTCGAGGAGCTTCGGCGGCAGCCTGCCCGAGACCGTCGTCATGGGTCGCTATGGCCCCGACGAGTTCCTTCTGATCGCTCCCGCGGAGGCCGTCGTCGAGTTGGAGCCCGCCGTCGATCGACTTCGGACGGCGCTGGTCGACCTGAGCCTCCAGTTCCAGACGACCGAGCGGCTGCCGGTGACCGTCAGCGCCGGCCTGTGCACGTACCCGGACCACGGAACGTCGGTCACCGTGCTGCTTGCCGCGGTCGCCCGGACCGTCGAGGAGGCGAAGGCCTCAGGCGGCGATCGGGTGTGCGTCGCCGGTGCCGACGGCGAGGGCCAGGCGACCACGACGGGATTCGACATCCTTCAGGGCCTGATCCTCGCGGTCGACACGAAGGACCGCTACACGAAACGTCATTCCGAGGACGTCGCCAGGTACGGCGCCTTCCTGGCCCGCCGCCTGGGGCTCGACCCGGACCTCGTCGCAACGATCCACCTCGCGGGCCTGCTCCACGACGTCGGCAAGATCGGCATCCCGGACCCGATCCTGCGCAAGCCCGGCAAGCTGACCGCGGACGAGTACGAGATCGTGAAGCAGCACGTCGCCCTCGGCGACATGATCGTTCGGGACATCCCCGACATCGAGATCGTGCGCGCCGGCATCCGCCATCACCACGAGCGCTGGGACGGCGACGGATACCTCCACCGGCTCGCCGGCGAGGAGATCCCACTGATCGCCCGCATCCTGGCCGTCGGCGACGCGTTCTCCGCGATGACGACGACGCGGCCGTACCGCAAGGCGCTCGACCTCCGCGAGGCACTCACGAGGCTCGAGGACGCTTCGGGGAGCCAGCTCGACGAAACGCTGGTCAAGGTGTTCGTCGAGGGAATCGAGACCGCGGCCGATGCGCCGCTCCCCGGGGTTGACGTTCCGGCTGCGATCCTGTGGACACCGAGGCGCGTCGCGTGACCCGATCCCCGGACTCAACGTTGCGACGACTCGGAGTGTTCGTTGGTGCCATCAGCCTCGCATCCGCGTTGATTGCGGTATCGCTCGCGCCGGCCCCATGGACGGCGCATACGGACGCGCTGACCGTCCCCGCTCCCGACGCCTTGTCGATGAAGCACGACACCACGAAGACTGTTCCCGCGCCAGGCGTGCTCGGCAACGACGCGGACCTTCTCGGGGGAGCGACCGCAGTCCTTGATACTCCCCACCCGGCGCACGGCACGGTGACCTTGCGACCGGACGGTGGGTACACATTCCAGGCCGACGCCGGGTACGTCGGGACCGACCACTTCTACTACCACCCCAGCGGCCTCCTGGGCCTCAAGACCACGGTCACGATCACCATCACGAACGCGAAGCCGACGGCCGCCGATGACACATATAACGAGGTCACCCGGAGGTCAATTCACATCGGTGCGCCCGGGGTCCTCCAGAACGACAGGGACGCCGATGGCGACGGCCTGACGGCCGAGATCGTCGACGACAGCGGCAGCGGATCGGTGGACGTCGATCCCAACGGCAGCTTCACGCTCACGACCGGCGGAGAGTTCATCGGGGCCCGGACGTTCACCTACCGTGTCTCCGACGGGCTTCTCTGGTCTACGGAGGCGACCGTCACGATCAATGTCAGGGCGCCGTCCGCGACCCCGACCCCGACCCCGCCACCGACACCGACCCCGCCACCGACACCGGCGCCGACGCCGACACCGACGCCGGCACCCACGCACACCCCGACGCCGACCATCCCGTTGCCCTCGCTCCCTCTCCCGTCACTCCCGCTGCCGACCGTCACGATCCCGCCACTGCCAATCCCGACATTCGGCTCGACTCCGACACCGGCGCCCTCGCGTGACCCGGGAGCCAGCCCGGGCGCCTCGCCGTCGTTCGGCCCGTCGCCATCGCCGCCGACCGGTGAGAGCCCCCTGCCTGGATCCTCCGACGGCGGGTCGGCGACCCCTCGGCCCGGAGGGAACACGACGGTCGCAGGCGACGGTCCGGGGTCCGGCACCGGCGCCCCGCAGGCAGATCGAGGCGCACTCACGGTCGGCCTTGGCGGGCTCGCCGGCCCGGGCGGGTTCAGTTCGATCGACGGCCTCACCGACGTCGGCGTGATCGGCCTCGATGGCCTGATCGAGTGGGCCGTCCCGGCGATGGTCCTGAGCGTTCCCGGGCTGCTCCTGCTCCTCGCCGTTCTCGCCCAGACGCTCGGCGGCCTGCTGTGGCTGCCCGTCGCCCGTCGCTGGCTCGGAGGGTTCGGGTTCCGCAGGCGCAGATCCGAGGACCGCGACCGACGCTGATCGGTGCGCGGGCGTTTACCCTTCAAGCCGTGCACCCCGGCCAGCCGCCAAAGGGCCTCTGCGACTCCTGCCACCACATGCGGCCGGTTGTGTCCGCCCGGCGGTCGCGTTTCCTCCTCTGTGAGCGGTCCGGGAGTGACCCGACGTTCCCGCGATACCCGCGGCTGCCGGTCCTCGCGTGTCGTGGCCATGAGCCAACCCCCGGCTCGGACCCGCGTCTTCGCCGAGCCTGAACTCCAGCGCCGCGGGGTGGGTCCCTCGAAACTGGTCATGCGCCCACGCCGGACGGCTTTCATGCCCACGCCGGCCGCGTTTCCGCCCACGCCGGCCGGCGCGCGCCCCCACGCCGGCCGAGTTTCGTGCCAGATGTCGGCGTGGTGGACCTTCGGCGAGGATTGAACGCGGATGGCGGCCCAGTTCGAACCGTCGGCGGCTTCAGTTAGCGACCGACACCGGCGGCTGATTTGCGGGTTCGGCTGAGCTCGCCGTTGGTCGGATGCCCGCCCAAGGTCGACCTGGCGGACGTGTGACAGGGAATCCTGTGAGGGGAATGGCGCGGGTGGCGCGGACGGCGCCCGTGGGGAGCGGCTGCGCGGCGCAGCACGGCCCGGCGCAGCGCGGCGCGCGGCGCAGCGCGGCGCGCGGCCGGCCGGCCGCCCTGTTCCTCGCGCCCTCCTGCCGCTCCCCCGACCCACCGCTTGACGCCCCGCCGGCACCGAGCCTATCCTCCGCGAACATCGCGAAGAACGGGCTGTGAACGGGACGAGTACCCGTCGTTCGCCGGCAGAGAGAGCCGGTGGCTGGTGGAAACCGGTGCGGCGACGGCGGTGAATGGACCCGGGAGCCTCCGGACCGAACCTCGACGGAACCCCGTCGGGCAGTAGGCTCCGGCGCAGAGCGCCAGCGATACAGGGCAGCGCCGATCGGTGGAATCTCCGCCCGTCGGTCACCAAAGTGCGGCATCGCCGAATGAGGGTGGCACCGCGGAAGGCACGACCTTTCGTCCCGGGACGAACGGTCGTTCTTGATTCCCGGGCGCGGACGGGCCGCGCGGAGGCCACGAGATGACGACAACCGATCCGCTCAGCCTGGCGGAGGCCAAGCGCCTCTCGGCCAACGCTGACACGCTGCTCCTCCGCGCCACGCGATCCGCCGACCTCGAGACGCCGATCGGGGCCTTCCTTCGACTCGACGACGGCTCGACGCCTGCATACCTGCTCGAGTCGGTCGAGGGCGGCGAGCGTCTGGGGCGGTACAGCTTCCTCGGCGTCGGGCCGCGCCGGCTCCTCGAGGTCCGCGACGGCGTCGCCCGGACGCTGACGCGGCCAGTCACCGTCAGCGAGTACTCGCCGGACCTCCCTGTCGACACAACACCTGCGCCTGACCCGCTCGACGCGATCCGCCAGTTCGTGCCGCGCCGCCGCGTCGAGCCGACCGACGGGATGCCGCGCTTCACGGGCGGCGGCGTCGGGGCCCTCGCCTACGATGCGGTCTCGTGCTTCGAACCCACCGTTCCGCTGCCGGAGCGAGACCCCGTCGGTACCCCGACCGCGGCTTTCATCGAGACGGACCTCGTCCTCGTCTTCGACCACCTGACCCATACGCTGTCGGCGATCGCGTCGCTCCACACCGAGACGCCGGATCTCGAGGGCCGTTACCGGATCGCCGAAGCGGCGATCTTCGAGGCGCTCGAGCGGACATCCAGGCCGGCCGCCGCCGAAGTGGGCGGCGCAGCGCCGGGACGAACGGCCGCCGCCCCGTTGCGCGACGACAGGATCGAGACGAGCCTCGGCCGCGACGCCTACATCCACGCGGTCGAGGTCGCCAAGGACGCGATCGCATCCGGCGAGGCGATCCAGGTCGTCCTCGCCCGTCGCCAGTCGTTCGACCTGCCGGCCGACCCGGCGACCGGCCTGCCGCTCGACGGAATCGCCCTCTACCGCGCGCTCCGTCGGGTCAACCCCAGCCCGTACCTGTTCTTCGTCCGGACGCCGTCGTTCGAGGTCGTCGGCGCCAGCCCGGAGCTCCTCCTCCAGGTCGAGGGCGACAAGCTCACGACCCACCCGATCGCGGGCACGCGACCACGTGGAGCGACCGACGCGGACGACCGCATCCTGTCCGAGCAGCTCCAGCGCGACCCGAAGGAGCGGGCGGAGCACATCATGCTCGTCGACCTCGGGCGGAACGACCTGGGGCGGGTCTCGCGGGCCGGCACGGTCACCGTCAGCAAGTACATGGAGGTCGAGCGCTACAGCCACGTCCTCCACCTCGTGTCGCACGTCGAAGGCCGGCTCCGTCCGGAGCTCGACGCCCTCGATGCGCTGCGGGCGGTCTTCCCCGCCGGCACCCTGTCCGGCGCCCCCAAGGTGCGGGCCATGCAGCTGATCGCGGCGGCCGAGGGCGAGCGGCGAGGGCTGTACGGCGGCGCCGTCGGCTACCTCGGCTACGACGGCAACCTCGACACCGCGATCACGATCCGCAGCGCCGTCCTGCGGAATGGCCAGGCCCACGTCCACACGGGCGCAGGCATCGTCGCGGGCAGCGTCCCGGAGAAGGAGTTCGAGGAGACCGAGCACAAGGCGGCCGCGCTCCGCCGGGCGATCGAGCTGGCAGCGGGCGCTCCGGAGACCCCGCGGTCGAGCGAACCGGCGATGGAGCCCGTCCCGTGATCCTCGTCGTGGACAACTACGACTCGTTCACGTTCAACCTCGTCCAGGCCCTGATGGCCGCCGGGGCGGAGGTCCGGGTCGTCCGCAACGACGCGATCGATCGGGCCGGGGTCGAGGCGCTCGCGTCCGACACCGATGCGGACCTGCGCGGCATCGTCATCTCGCCCGGACCGGGCGATCCGACGTCGGCCGGCGTGTCGGTCGCGACGATCGAGGTCGCCCGCGATCGGGCGATCCCGCTGCTCGGCGTGTGCCTCGGGATGCAGTCGATGGCCGTCGCCTTCGGCGCATCGATCGTCCGGGCGCCGACCCTCGTCCACGGCGAGGCGTCCGAGGTGACCCACGACGGCGCCGGCCTTCTCACCGGCATGCCGCCGTCGTTCATGGCCGCCCGGTACCACTCCCTCGCGGTCGACGTCGCGACGCTCCCCCCGGAGCTCCGCGTCACCGCGATGAGCGAGGTCGATCGCGTCGTGATGGGCATCCGCCACGTCTCGCTGCCGCTCGAGGGCGTCCAGTTCCACCCCGAGTCCGTGCTGACACCCGAGGGCCCGCACCTCCTCGCCAACTTCCTCCGCCTTGCCGGCGAGGGAGAGGCGTCGCGACTCGACGACGCGTCCGGATCGTTTGCCACGGCCGGGCTGGCGGAGCCGGTCCCGTGAGCGACCAGGTTCGTGCTGCCCTGGCGACGGTCATCGACGGACGGATCCTGTCGATGGATGAGGCCCGGGCGGCAATGGGCTCGGTGATGGACGGCGAGGCGACGCCTGCCCAGCTGGCGGCACTGCTCGTCGCCCTGCGGATGCGCGGCGAGGCCGTCGAGGAGCTCGCGGGCTTCGCCGCGGCGATGCGCGAGCGGGTCCTGCGAGTCGATGCGCCCGCGGGGGCAATCGACGTCGTGGGGACCGGCGGCGACGGCAGCGGCACCTTCAACATCTCGACGACATCCGCGCTCGTCGTCGCCGCCGCCGGTGTCCCGGTCGCGAAGCACGGCAACCGGGCGATCACCTCGGCATCCGGGTCGGCGGACGTCCTCGACGCACTCGGGGTGCGGATCGATCACGACGCCGCATCGGCGGGGGCGGCGCTGCGCGACACGGGCTTCGCGTTCCTCTTCGCGCCGGGGTTCCACCCGGCGATGAAGCACGCGGGGCCGACTCGGCGCGAGATCGGGGTCCGGACGGCATTCAACCTGATCGGGCCGCTGACGAACCCGGCCGGGACGACTCGCCAGCTGATCGGCGTCGCCGAGGGCGTCGCGGCGGCGCGGATCGCCGAGGTCGCCGCGATGCTCGGCACGGAGCGGACCTTCGTCATCCACGGCGACGGGATCGACGAGCTGCCGCTCGACGGCACCGGCGTCCTCTTCGACGTGACGCCGGACCGAATCGAGCGACGGACCGTGGACGCTGCTGCACTGGGCCTCCGCCGAGCGTCGACGGCGAAGCTCGCCGGTGGCTCGGCCGGCGACAACGCCCGGATCACGGAGTTCGTGCTCCGCGGCGAGCCCGGCGCGCGACGGGACGTCGTGCTCCTCAACGCCGGGGCGGCGCTCCTCGTTGCCGGCGTTGTCGACTCGCTGGAGGCCGGTATCGACCGCGCCGGATTGACGATCGACGCGGGGCTCGGCACGGAGCTGCTCGAGCGGCTGCGCGCGGAGCGGCGGGCCGCCGAGGCGATCGCGGCGGCCACCTCCGAGGGAGCCCCGGCATGACGATCGCCGAGCGTCCCGACGTGCCCGGGCTCGGGCCGCCGGAGGACGAGCCGCGGGATCGGCCGCCGGCCCGCAAGCGCAACGTCGTCGCCGAGATCGCCGCACGGCGGCGAGCGGACATCCGCGACGAGATGGCTCGTCTCAGCCTCGACGACCACCTGGCGATCGCGGCGGCCACGCAGCCGCCGCGGCCCATCCTCGACCGGCTCGCGGCGCCCGGCCTCCACGTGATCGCCGAGATCAAGCGGAGCTCCCCGTCCGCCGGCGACATCGCCGGCCAAGACGAGGACATCGTCGCGAGGGCGCGAGCCTACGAGGCCGGGGGGGCGGCGGCGATCTCCGTGCTGTGCGAGCCGCACTGGTTCGGCGGCTCCGTGGACGACCTGCGGGCGGTCCGGGCGGCGGTCTCGATCCCGGTCCTCGCCAAGGAGTTCGTCGTCGAGCCGATCCAGCTGCCTCACCTGCGGGCGGCCGGCGCGGACTTGGTGCTGCTTCTCGCGGTGCTCCATCCGGCCAGGCGCCTCGCCCGGCTCGTCGAGCGGGCACTGGAGATCGGCCTCGAGCCGCTCGTCGAGGCCCACGACGAGAAGGAGCTCGAGCGAGCGCTCGCGACCGGGGCGCGGGTCATTGGCCTGAACAACCGCGACCTGCGGACGCTCGACGTCGACACGGATCGCGCGGTTCGCCTGCGCGCGCTCGTCCCGGACGACCGGATCGTCGTCGGCGAGTCCGGTGTTCGCGATGCGGCGACTGTCGCCTCGTGGCGGGCCGTCGAGATCGACGCGGCCCTCGTCGGCGAGGCGCTCGTTCGATCCTCCGATCCGGCCGCGGCGGTCCGGGTGTTCGTCGAGGCGGGCCGCGCACCGGCCGATCCTGCTAACCGCGCGGCCGCCCCGTTCGTCAAGATCTGCGGCGTCACCGACGCCGACGGGATCCTCGCCGCCGTTCGTGCCGGCGCCGACGCCATCGGGCTCAATCTCGTCCCGGGGACGCCCCGCGCGCTGTCCCTCGCCGAAGCAATCGAGCTGCGACGAGTCGCCCGGGCGCTGGGGCCGGCCGGCGGCGGCCCGGCGATCGTCGCGGTGACCGCGGATGCCGGTGCCTCGCTGATCGCCGAGATCGTCGCCGCCCTCGACCCGGACGCCGTCCAGCTGTCGGGCGACGAGTCGCCCGGGTCGATCGCCTCGATCGGCCGGCCGGCATGGAAAGTCCTCCAGCTGCCGGCGACGGAGCCGGAGGATGTTGCCGCGGCGGCGGCACCGATCGTCGCCCGCGGACGCGAATTCCTCGCTGCCGGCGCCGCCCGGCTGTTCCTCGATACCGCCGGCGGTCCGCACCCGGGCGGGACCGGGGTCCGCGCGGCGCCGTCGCTCGCCGCCGCGGTCGCCCGCGAGATCCCGGTGATCCTCGCCGGAGGCCTCAACCCTGCGACCGTCGCCGACGCGATCCGCGCGACCCCGGCGGTCGGCGTCGACGTGGCGTCGGGCGTCGAGCGGCCCCGCTCCGCCGGTGAGCGCCCGACCAAGGACCCGCTCAAGGTCGCGCTCTTCGTCAAGCGCGCCCGGGCCGCCCGAATCGACCGGCCCAACCTGGCCGTTCGCCCGACGCCAGTCCACCCCGGTCTCCTCGAGGCCGACGAGGCCGGCCGCTGGGGCGTCGAGCGCGAGTTCGGCGGGCGCTACGTCCCCGAAACGCTGATGTCCGCCCTGCGCCAGCTCGAGGACGCCTACGCCGCGCTCCGCCACGACCCGCGCTTCTGGGCCGACCTGCGCGAGCTTCTTGCGCGCTACGCCGGCCGCCCGACCGCCCTCTACCGCGCCGACCGGTTGGCCTACGAGGCCCTCGAACGAGCGATCGCCATCGACGGGCCCGCCCGCCTGCCGCACCGCCTCCGGGTCCACCTCAAGCGCGAAGATCTCGCCCACACGGGCGCCCACAAGATCAACAACGCCCTCGGCCAGTCGCTCCTCACGCGGCGGCTCGGCAAGACCCGGGTCATCGCCGAGACGGGCGCGGGCCAGCACGGCGTCGCGACGGCGACCGCTTGCGCGCTCCTCGGCCTGCCGTGCGTCGTCTACATGGGCGCCGAGGACATCGAGCGCCAGCAGCCGAACGTGCTCCGGATGCGGGCCCTCGGGACGGAGGTCCGGCCCGTGACGTCCGGCAGCGCGACGCTCAAGGATGCGATCAACGAGGCGATGCGCGACTGGGTCACGAACGTCGAAACGACGCATTACGTCCTCGGCTCGGCGATGGGGCCCCACCCGTACCCGACGATCGTCCGCGACCTCCAGCGGCGGATCGGAGACGAGGCGGCGGCGCAGATCGTCGAGGTCGAGGGACGGCTGCCGGACCTCGCCCTCGCGTGCGTCGGGGGCGGCTCGAATGCGATCGGGCTGCTCGATCGGTTCATCGGCGAGCCGTCGGTCCGGATCGCGGTCGCCGAGGCGGCCGGGGACGGCGTCGCGACCGGCCGGCACGCCGCCGCACTCGCCGGCGGGACGCCCGGGATCCTCCACGGCGCCCGGTCGATGATGCTCCAGGATCGCGACGGACAGGTGACCGAGGCCCACTCCGCGTCCGCCGGCCTCGACTACCCGGGCGTCGGGCCGCAGATCGCGGCGCTGGCCCGGGCCGGTCGCCTGGAGATCTCCGCGGCGACGGACGGCGAGGCGTTCGAGGCGATGCGCTGGCTCGCCCGGACCGAAGGGATCCTGCCGGCGCTCGAGTCGGCCCACGCGCTTGCGACCCTGCCGCGGATCCTCGCGGGGACGGAGGGGGCGGGCGCCGGCTGGCCGGACGAGGCGGTCGTCCTCATCGGGCTGTCCGGGCGCGGCGACAAGGACCTCGCGACGTTCGGCCGGTGGCACGAGGCCCACGGGTCGTGAGCGGCGCCCCAATTCCCGTCACACAGGCGAACGCGACCGATTCAGATCCGTCGCTGTCGACTCTTCCCGCCGGGCGAGCAGGATCGACCGAATCTCGGGCTATTCGGTCGATCCATCCCATCACACTGGAGATACCGACCGGGACAGGGCCTCGCCGTGTTCGTTACGCCTGCCACATGGGAATCGCACTGTGAGCGCAGTGGCCCCTGCCCGCGCCACGGGCACGAACGACACCGCCGGTGCTCACCGAATCACGGCCGCCTTCGCCGCCGCGGCGACCGCGGACCGCGCCGCGCTCATCCCGTACGTCGTCGCTGGCTACCCGGACGCGGAGACGAGCGTTCGGATCGCGCTGGCGGTAATCGACGCCGGTGCCGACCTGCTTGAGCTCGGCCTGCCGTACTCCGACCCGCTCGCCGACGGCGCGACGCTCCAGCGGGCGTCGGGGGTCGCGCTCTCCAACGGCGCCACACTCGAGGGAAGCCTGTCGCTCATCGAGCGGATCGCCGCGGCCCGACCCGACATCCCGCTCGTCCCGATGGGCTATGCGAACCAGTTCATCGGCGGCGGCGACGGTCGCGAGGCGGCACGAAGGCTGTCGAGCGCCGGCGCATCCGGCGTGATCGTCGCCGACCTGACGCCCGACGAGGGCGGCCCGTTCGAGATCGTGGCCCGCGAGAACGACCTCGCGGTGGTCTACCTCGTCGCACCGACGACGCCGCCGGATCGCCGCGCCGAGATCGCGGGGCGGAGCGGCGGCTTCCTCTACTGCGTGTCGCTCGTCGGGGTCACCGGAGCGAGGGCGTCGCTCCCATCGACGGTCGGGCGGCTCGTCCGCGACGTCGTGGCCGCCTCGCCGGTCCCGGTCGGCGTTGGCTTCGGGGTAAGCCGGCCGGTGCACGTCCGTGCGCTCGCACGGGCCGGGGCAGGGGGCGTCATTGTCGCGTCCGCGCTCGTCGATGCGCTCGGAGCAGACGGACACGATGTCGACCGGATGGCGAGGCTCGTCCGCGAATTGGCGGGCGCGACCGGTCGCTGAGACAATCGGACCATGAAGATCGACATCGCGATCGAGGCCGCGCCGAAGAAGTCGTTCGCGACCGCGGTCGACTGGCCTGGCTGGAGCCGGTCCGGCAAGACCGAGGAGCTCGCGATCGAAGCGCTTGTCGCCTATGCCGGTCGGTACGCGTCGGTCGCCCGGCTGGCCGGCGAGGCGTACGACCCGACGAAGGCGCCCGACGTCGACGTCGTCGACCGGACCGCTGGCGACGGCGCGACGGAGTTCGGCGTCCCGGGTACCGTCACGAACCCCGACCGCCGGCCGACGATCGCGGCCGATGCCGATCGCCTTGCCCGGCTCGTCGACGCGGCGTGGCGGACGTTCGACGTCCGTGGCCGGCAAGGCGCCGGAGGAGCTCCGGAAGGGGCCGCGGGGCGGCGGCCGGAACACCTCGAAGGTGATCGAGCACGTCCGCGGGGCGGACGAGGGGTATGCCCGCCAGATCGGCATCAAGCTCAAGGCTCCCGATCGAGGAGATCCGGGCCGCCGTGCTCGAGGCGCTCCGCGCTCCCTCGGACGGCTCGCCGCTCGTCGGCCGCCGATGGACCGCCCGCTACGCCGCCCACCGGATCGCCTGGCACGCGCTCGACCACGCCTGGGAGATCGAGGACCGGAGCGAACCCGCGCGCTAGCTGGTCGCAGCGAAGATCGTCAACCTTCTCGGTCACGAACTCGATCGCGCGCCTCGAGCGCCCGGGTCGCGGCCATGAGGCGGCGGTAGATCGCGAGCAGGTCGGCCTGAGGGATCGGGCCCGTGTTCGCCATCGTCACGCGGAGCAGGACCTCGCGCTCCCGCTCGGCGTCGCGGATCGCCCGCCGGCCCGCGGCCGCCTTCGCCTGCCCGACCTCGCGGCCGAGCTCCGCCCGCTCGCTGAGCAGGGCCACGATCCGGCGATCGAGCGCGTCGATCCGTTTTCGGAGCCGCCGCAGCTCCGGTGTCTCGACTGGCCGTGTCCGGTCAGCCACCGGCCGGCTCCCCGACGCGACGGGCGATCGACTCCATGGCCAGGATGTAACCGCGCTTCCCCAGCCCAACGATCGACTCCGCCGCGATGTCGCGCAGGAGGTTCACCCGGCGAAACGGTTCGCGCGTTGCCGGGTCGGACAGATGGACCTCCCAGAACGGCCGCTGGATCGCCAGCAGCGCGTCGCGGAGCGCGACGGACGTGTGGGTCAGGCCGGCGGCGTTGACGATCGAGACATCGAAGTCCCGGGCGTGGAGCCGGTCGATGAGGGCGCCCTCGTGGTTGGACTGGAAGAAGTCGACGTCGAGCCCGAGTTCGGCAGCCCGCGCCGCGATCTCGGCGTGGATCTCGTCAAGCGAGCTCCGGCCGTAGATCTGCGGCTCCCGCGTCCCGAGCAGGTTGAGGTTCGGGCCCTGGAGAACGAGGACGCGAGTCACGGCCGGCCCGCCGATCCGGCGCCGACCGGCGCAAGCAAACCTGCCGCAACACGTTCGACCAGCTCCGTCGGGACATCCGAGCGGACCTCGTAGCCGTCGGCCGTCGGCAGGACCCAGCGGAGTGCCCCGCCCGCGTGTTTCTTGTCGGTCGCCAGCGCGCCGAGGACAACGTCCAGCGAGTAGGGGAGCGGCGCGGACGCCAGTCCCAGCCGGGTGAGGAGCGCCTCGATCCGGGCGGCGCGTCCGGCGGGCGTGACGTCCAGCTCCACCCCGATCCGCGCGGCGGCCCGCAACCCGGTCGCGACGGCCTCGCCGTGGAGCAGCTCGCCGAAGCCCCCCGCCGCCTCCACCGCGTGACCCAGGGAGTGTCCGAGGTTCAGTGCGATCCGGCCTGCGTCCGCGCCCTGCTCCCGCTCGTCGGCTGTCACGACCACGACCTTCGCCCACGCCGCACGCTCGACGGCCTCCGCGACGACCCCGGATTCGAACGCAGCGTCGTCGCCCCGGGCGATCGCCTCGCCCTCGTCCTCGAGGAGTGCGAACAGCCGCTCGTCCCCGAGGGCCGCCATCTTCACCGCCTCTCCGAGCGCGGCCCGCCGCTGGCGCTCCGGCAGCGAGCGGAGGACGTCGACGTCGATGATCACCGCCATGGGCTGGTGGAACGCCCCGACGAGGTTCTTGCCCTCCACCAGGTCGACCCCGGTCTTGCCGCCGATCGACGAATCGATCTGCGCGACGAGCGTCGTCGGGATATGGATGAGCGGCACGCCCCGGAGCCACGTGGCCGCCAGGAAGCCGGCGGCATCACCGAGCGCCCCGCCGCCGATCGCGACCAGCGGCTCGCCGCGCTCGGCTCGCAGGCGCGCCAGGTCGCGGGCCGCCGCCTCGATGACCGCCAGGCGCTTCGCGTCCTCGCCCTGCGGCAGCATGACCCGCTCGATCGACCAGCCGTCGGCCGCGAGGCGCTCGGCGATCGAGGCCCCGACAGCTGCCCAGGCGCCGGGCTCCGAGATCAGGATCGCCCGCCGGCCGCCGGCACCGCCGAGCGCGACGCCGAGCTCGGCTGCGGCGATACCCTGTCCGAGGACGATGTGCCCGCTCGCCGTGTCGGCGCGGAGAAGAACGGTGCCGGCGCCGGCACCTGTCGAGACCGCTGTCGCGGCGATCTCGTCGACCCGGTCGACGAGCGTCCCGACCTCCGACGCGCTGTTCAGGCGATGGCCTGCCGCGTAGAACCGTTCGCGGTCCCGGGCCAGGCCGCGGATCGTCCCGATCGGGTCGCGCCCCGTCACGAGCGGGCGAACGTTGGGGCTGCGACGGAGACGCTGGGCGAGGACCTCCGGCCGGCCATCGAGCCAGACAGCGAGGCGGCCGCGGTAGAGCGCCCAGCGGTTCCGCGGGTCCACGATCGTGCCGCCCCCGGTCGCGACGACGCGACGAATCAACGGCTCCGGGTCGGCTGCGCCGAGCGCGGCGACGGCGGCCTGCTCCATGGCCCGGAACGCCGCCTCGCCCTCGCTGGCAAAGATGTCGGGGATCGTCCGGCCGGCGGCCTTCTCGATCGAATCGTCGAGGTCGACGAACGACGCGCCGTGCCGATGGGCGAGCCGCCTCCCGATGGCGCTCTTGCCGCTTCCGGGGAGGCCGACGAGCACGACGTCCATGGGGGTCAGTCGTCCCCGCCCGAACCCGCCTCGCCGTCCTCGACGTGCGGCGCGAACGCGGACGGTACGTCGGCGGCGACCGGCTTCGAGATCCGCTCGCGATATCGATCGAGGTTGTCTTTCGTCTCGGCCAGCGAGTCGCCGCCGAACTTGTCGAGCATCGCGTCGGCGAGAATGAGCATCACCATCGCCTCGCCAACGACGCCTGCTGCAGGCACGACGCTGATATCGGAGCGCTCGTAGTGGGCCTTCTCGACGGTCTCGCCCGTCAGCAGGTCGGCCGACGGCAGCGGCTTGGCAAGCGTCGAGATCGGCTTCACCGCGCCGCGGACGACGAGCGGCTCGCCGTTCGTCACGCCGCCCGTCAATCCGCCCGCGTTGTTGGTCCGGTGGATCCAGCGTCCGCCCTCGCCTCGCCCCTCGATGACGTCGTGGACGGCCGATCCGAACCGCCGCGTCTGCTCGAACCCGAGCCCGAATTCAACGCCCTTGACGATGTTGATGCTCATCACGGCGGCCGCGAGGGCGGCGTCGAGCCGCCGGTCCCACTGGACGTACGACCCCAGGCCGATCGGCAGCCCGTGCGCGACGACCTCGAACACCCCGCCGATCGTATCGCCGTTCGATCGCGCCTCGTCGATCCGCTCGATCATCGCCGCCTCGGCGTCCGGGTCCGGGCAGCGGAGCGGCGACTGGTCGGCAACGTCCTGCGGCCGCCTTGCCCGCGATGGGTCAACCGCGACGCCGCCCACTTCCGCGGTGAACGACCAGACCTCGACACCGAGCTCGAGGAGGAGCGCGCGAGCCACCCCGCCGGCAGCGACCCTGGCGGCCGTCTCCCGTGCCGACGCCCGTTCCAGGACGTTCCGGACGTCGCGGAAGCCGTATTTCAGCGCACCGGCCAGGTCAGCATGCCCGGGCCGGACGCGGGTCACCGGCGTGGCCCGCTTGTTTCCCTCGGCGGCCGCCGCGGCAAGGGCCGCTGCCTCCGCCTCGCCGAGCGCCTCGACCTGCATCACCTGCGTCCAGTTCTCCCAGTCGCGATTGGCGACCATGAGGAGGATCGGCGACCCGAGCGTCAACCCGTGCCGGACGCCGGCGACGATCTCCGCCCGGTCCTGCTCGATCGCCTGGCGCGCCCCGCGGCCGTAGCCGCGCTGGCGACGGGCGAGGTCCACCGCGAGCATGTCGGCCGACAGCGCCAGCCCCGCCGGGACGCCCTCGAGGGTCACGCCGAGCATCGGCCCGTGCGACTCGCCGGCGGTCAGGAAACGAAGACGGCCCACGACATCGACCAGCCGATCAGTCGGAGGCGGCGGCCCCGCTCGGCGCGCCCTCCGCCGCGGGCCCGGCGGTGCCGTCGTCTCCTGCCGGCTCGCCCTCGGCCGATCGGAGGCCGCCGGCGCGGGCCTCATGGAGCTTCTGCTGCATCAGCTCGAGCGGAGCCGGCTTGCCTGTCCAGAGCGTGAACGCGGCCGCACCCTGGTGGAGGAGCATCAGCTCGCCATCGAGGACGGTGGCGCCCGCGGCTTCGGCCTCGCGCAGGAATCGGGTCCGGTTGTAGATGAGGTCGAGGACGAGGAGCTCCGGCGGGATCAGCTCGCCCGGCACCGGGGTCTCGTCGGCGGTGAGTCCGATCGACGTCGCGTTGATGAGCACCTTCGTCTTCGCCAGCTCAGCCTCGATGATCGACTCGTGCCACGGCATCGCCCGCAGCTCCATGTGGGCGGCGCTCCGACCGAAGTGCTTGACCAGGGCCTCCGCCCGATGAAGGTGGCGGTTGAACACGATGATCCGGAGGAAGCCCTCCGTGATCAGGCCGTGGACGACCGCGCGCGCGCCTCCACCGGCGCCCAGGACGACGGCGAGGCGCGGCATCTTCTGGCGGCCGACGAGCTTGTCGAGCGCGACGCGGAACCCGGGGACGTCGGTGTTGTGGCCGACGAGACGCTTGCCCTCCTTCGTGATCGTGTTCACGGCGCCCGTGATGTGGGCGTCCTCCGTGAGCCGATCGACGAGCGGGACCATCCGCTCCTTGTGAGGGATCGTGACGTTGGCGCCGAGGAAGCCGTCGGTTCGCAGCTCCGCGACCGCGTCCGCCAGGCCGATCGGGAGCCGGTCCCAGAGCTCGTAGGTCGCGTCGATGCCCTGGTCGTCGAAGGCGGCCTGCTGCATCGCCCCCGACAGCGAATGCGCGACCGGATGGCCGATGAGGACGACCCGCTTCGTCATGCTCCCACCCTCTCGAGTTCGGCGAAGAAGCCGGGGTACGAGATCGCCGCGCTGCCGGGTCGGCGGACGCTGGTCTCGCCGTCGGCAAGGAGGCCGGCGATCGCGAACGTCATCGCGAGCCGATGATCGTCGAGGCTGTCGGCAACGTCGCCGTGCAGCGCGGTCCCGCCCCGGATCGTCACGTCGTCGCCGTCGACATCGATGCTGGCGCCGAGGGCGCGCAGCCCCTCCACCGTCCCCGCGATGCGATCGGACTCCTTGTGCCGCAGCTCGCCCGCGCCGCGGATGACCGTCGTCCCCGACGCCTGCGAGGCGGCGAGGCAGAGGATCGGGATCTCGTCGATCGCCGCGGCAACCTCGGCCGGTCCGAGGGCGATCCCCCGGAGCTCGCTCGAGCGGATCGAGAGGTCGGACACGGGCTCGCCGACGCCGCTCCGGGCGGTCGAGTGTCCGGTCGTGCGCGCGTCGGGGCCGGCCGGCCATTCCTCGATGTCGGCGCCCATCGCGCGGAGGATGTCGATGACGGCCCGGCGCGTCGGGTTGACGCCGACGCCGCGCAGGGTCAGCTCGGCATCCGGATGGATCGCCCCGGCGACGAGCCAGAACGCGGCCGCCGAGACATCGCCCGGAACCCGCTCGCTCACCGCAACCACGGAAGATCCTCCTTCGAGACTGACCGCGACCCCACCATCGACCCCGCCCTCCTGTGTCAGGACGGGAACGCCTCTCGCCCGCAGCATCCGTTCCGTGTGGTCCCGTGTGGCCACCGCCTCGCGAACCCTCGTCCGTCCCTCGGCTCGGAGCCCCGCGAGGAGGATTGCCGACTTGACCTGGGCGCTCGGCACGGCCGTCGAGACGTCCACCGCGCGAAGCGGGGTGCGACCGACCACGGTCACCGGCGGGAAGGAATCGTCCGATCGGGCGTGGATGACCGCGCCCATCGCGCGCAGCGGTTCGATGATACGAGCGACGGGGCGGCGACGCAATGAATCATCGCCATCGAGGACGCTCCGGAATGGCAGCCCGGCGAGAATGCCGGCGAAGAGCCGCAGGCTCGTCCCGGAGTTGCCGCAATCGAGATCGACCGCCGGGCCGCGCAGGCCGTCGGCGCCCGGCGAGGCGACCCGGTAGACGACGTCGCCGCCCTCGTCGTCGACGCGCTCGACGGCCGCCCCGAGCGCGGCGCAGATCGAGGCCGTCGAGCGGACGTCGGCGCCGTCACCCGCCCCGGAGATCCGGCTCTCGCCGGCGGCAAGGGTCGCGAGCATGAGCGCCCGGTGGCTGATCGACTTATCGCCGGGCATCCGGAGCTCGCCGCGCAGGCGACTCGCCCGGCGGACGATGGCGACGTCGGCGCTCGACACGGAGCTCAATGCCTGGCCAATTCGTCGGAGCCACCGATCCCCGATGAGGACCCGGCCGCCCGCGCGTCGTCGTGGATCCCGCGAACGTGCTCGTGGACCGGAACGAGGCTGACCATCAGATCCCGGAACTCATCGAGCGTGAGTTGCTGCTCCGCATCCGAGAGGGCCTCCGTCGGCTTTGGGTGGACCTCGACCATCACGCCGTCCGCGCCGACGGCCACCCCGCCGATCGCGAGGGGCTTGACGAGCCAGCTTCGTCCGGTCGCGTGGCTCGGATCGACGATGACCGGGAGATGGGTGAGGCTGTGGAGGACCGGGACCGCCGAGAGGTCCATCGTGTTGCGCGTGTAGGTCTCGAACGTCCTGATGCCGCGTTCGCACAGGATCACGTTGGAGTTGCCGGAGCTGACGATGTACTCCGCCGCCATCAGCAGCTCCTCGATCGTCGCGCCGAAGCCGCGCTTGAGCATCACGGGCCGGGCGACGCGCCCCGCGGCGTTGAGCAGGGAGTAGTTCTGCATGTTGCGGGCACCGATCTGGAGGATGTCGGCGTATTCGGCGACGATGTCGACCTGGTTCGGCTCCATCACCTCGGTGATGACGGGGAGGCCGGTCCGCTCACGAGCCTCGGCGAGGTAGCGGAGCGCCTCGACGCCCAGGCCCTGGAACGCATACGGGCTCGTCCGTGGCTTGAAGGCGCCGCCGCGGACGATGGTCGCGCCGGCGGCGGCGACGGCGTCGGCCGTCTCGAACAGCTGCTCGCGCGACTCGACCGAACACGGGCCCGCCATTATCGTCAGGCTCCCGTCGCCGATCACCGCGTCGAGGACCCGGATGACGGTGTCCTCCGGATGGAACTCGCGGGACGTGAGCTTGAACGGACGGCTGATCGGCGTGACCTGCTCGACGCCGGGCAGCCCGGCGAGACGGCTCGACAGCTCGGCCTTGTGCGGCCCGACCTCGCCGACGACGGCGATCACGACCCGTTCGGCGCCATGGTGGTCGAACGGCGTCATGCCCTCGGCGAGGATCTGGCTCTTGATCCCGAGGATCTCGGCCTCGCTCGCGGTCCTGGCCATCACGACGAACATCGGCGGCGGCGGTCCTTCCTGTTCGGTCAAACAAAAAGAGCAGAGGTCCGAACCTCTGCTCTCCCGGCACGACCCGTGCTCCCGGGTCCTAGGATCCGGGAACGATCATGCCGGGCTGCGAAAGTAGAAGTAGGGATTCATCTGCGTGCTCCGGACGGTACCCACCGCCGGGTCGCCTGTCAACGCGAAGAGCCACTCACGCGCCCGACGCGCCGCTGATTCCTATCAGGCGCGCGTATCGGACAATTCGCGCCGCCGTTTGGTCGGTCCTTCCTGCTGCGCAGGAGCCGTCGACCGATCTCGTCGCAGAACTGGTCGTTCCTTCCGGGGTGGCGGGAATCCGCGACCGTACGGAGAGCAGGTCGGTCGCGTACTCCTGCCAGATAGGAATTCGGTCGGCTGGCTCGTGTGCGCCTACGCCATGCCCGGCGGCAGTCCGGCCCGGGCGATGATCTCCTCGACGACCGCGGTCTTCGCGTCGGCGTAGTGCTGGACGTATTGCCACTCCCGGGCGGCCAGCTCGCGCTTCGTCCGCGCGTACAGGTCGCGGTCTTCGTCGTGGGTCCGCAGCCAGTCGCGAAAGCCGACCATCCGATCGAGCTCCGGGCAGCCCGGCGAGAAGACGTGGAGGTTGACGTTCGTGTCGGGCCCCTTGAAGACGCGGTGTTCGTACCAGTCCGGCTCCCGGATGCGGAGGACGTAGCCGGCCGCCTCGAGCGGCGGGACGTAGGCGTCCTCGTCTGCCGAGTCCGGGACGACCATCGTCATGTCGATGATCGGCTTCGCGGCCAGGCCGGGCACGGACGTCGACCCAGTGTGCTCCAGGCGCAGGACACGAGCGCCGAGGGCAGATCGGATCCGGCGCTCCTCGCGCTCGAACAGGGCGGGCCAGGCCGGGTCGTAGTCGACGAGCCTGATCGGCGCCGTCAGCGGCTGCAGCTCGCCGATCGTGTATGCCCGGATGTCCTCCTCGGGGGTCGGTGGCCGGCCGCCGCCCATGGCGTCCTCGGGCATCGATCGTCTCCTCTCGCGACGGCTCGCCAGCCTAGCCGAATTGGGTCGTCGCCGCCCGACCCCGTGGTAGGATTCCGGCCGCTGCGCGACGGAGAGGTCGCATAGAGGCCTAGTGCGACGGTTTGCTAAACCGTTGAGTGGGGTAACCTGCTCCGAGGGTTCGAATCCCTCCCTCTCCGCCACAGTCTCACGTGCGCCCGTAGCTCAGTGGATAGAGCGTTAGGTTGCGGACCTAAAGGTCGTGGGTTCGAGTCCCGCCGGGCGCGCCACTCCTCCCCCCGACCGTTCGGATTCGGCTTCGCCGTAACGGATCGTGCCCGCCGCGCCATGTATGGGCGAACGACCGCACGGAGACCCGCATGGCAGATGATCCCGAACTCGACACGGCCAGCGACGCCGATCTCCTCCGAGATTCGCGCCGCCAATCAGCCGCGTTTCGCCTCCTCTATGACCGCCACGCCGGGCGGATCCACGCGTTCCACCTGCGCCGGACCCGCGACCCGGGGGCCGCCATCGAGCTGACGGCGGAAACGTTCGCCCAGGCCTGGCTCTCGCGCGACCGCTACGCCGACCATGGCGAGGGGACGATCGCTCCCTGGCTGTTCGGTATCGCGCGCCACGTGGTCGCGGCGTCGGTCCGCCGGCGCACCCTGGACCGAGCCGCGCGCGAGCGACTCCGCCTGGACGTCGAGCCGGCCACTATCGAGGTCGATCCGGGATGGCTTGACGGCCTGGACGACGACCTCACCGCGGCCCTCGCCGAGCTGCCGGATGGCCAGCGGCGGGCGATCGAGCTCCGCGTCGTCGCCGACCAGGCCTACGACGATGTCGCCCGTGATCTCGATTGCACGCCGGAGGCGGCCCGTGTCCGGGTGCACCGCGGCCTCACCGCAATCCGACGTCGCCTGACCGGCGACGCTCACCCGACCGACCAGCCAGCCACCGACCACCCACAAGGAGTCAACCGATGACCCAGCTCACCGACCAGTCCGGCCTCGATCATCTCGGCGACGCCCTCAGCCGGGCGACCGAACGCGACCTTCGCAGGACGAGCCGCCGCCCGATCAGGCGGATCGCCGTCGTCGTTGCGGCGCTCGCGATCGTCGGCACCGGGACGGCCGCTGCCGCCGGCCTCTTCACCCCGAAGCAGGTCGCGGCCGGCATGCCCGCAGGCGCCGTCATCTTCGACCAGACCGACCCGACCTGCGTGCAGGACACCGAAGGGAGTGTCTTCCACTGCACGCTCTCAACTGTGCCCGCGCCCGAAGTCTCGGACTTCAGCGGCACGAAGGAGGTCCTCGTCGTCGACGGCAAAGTCGCCGGCGGATGCATCGGGCAGGACGCGGCGGGCCTCAGTTGGGACTGCTACGTCGGGCAGGATGCAGTCGACCACGACATCGTGACCCAGGACTTCCTCGGCGAGCCCGCCGGACCGGGTCGCGGCTGAGCCGCGCGCGAGATCGCCCGACGAGCGGCCTGCCGCTCCGGTAGACTCCCGTTAGTCCTACTAAAGTTGTAGGAGATGGGAGGGTACCAGTGACGCAGGCCGCTCCGCCGCCTGAGGCGCCCGCCGCCGAGGTCCAAGCCGCCGAGCCGGCAGCCCGCGGGTTCCGGATCAACGAGGACTGGGCGGCGACGGCCGTCGGCATCGTCCTCGTCCTTCTCGTCCTCGCCGGCGTCATCGCGAAGGGCGTGATCCCATGAGCCAGGCAGAGGCGATCGGCGCCCCGCAGCAAGCCGTCGGGAACGAAGGCTACGCGCGATGGGCGTGGGCGGGGGGTTCGCTCGTCCTTCTCCTCGCGCTCGGCGGACTCGTCCGCTTCCTCGACACGAACGTGTCGAAGTGGTTCCCCGACGTCGCCTGGGTCAAGTCTGTCGAGTTCCCCGTCTATGCAATCGCTGTCGGACTCGTCGCGGGCGCAGTTCTCGGAGCCCTCGGCGTCCGCCAGCGAATTGGCGCGGCGTTCAGGACCGAGTTCCTCATCAAGACCGGTCTCGTCCTGCTCGGCGCCTCGATCAACCTCGCGGTCATCGCCCGTGCCGCAGGCCCCGCGATCGTCCAGTCGGTGATCCTGATCTCGAGCGTGTTTCTCATCTCGTGGTGGGTCGGCGGCCGTCTCGGGCTGGACCCGAAGCTGCGAGCTCTCCTGTCGGCAGCCGTCTCGATCTGCGGCGTGAGCGCGGCGATCGCGGCCGCCGGTGCCGTCGCCGCAAAGAAGGAACAGCTCGCCTACGTCGCGAGCCTGGTCATCATCTTCGCCCTGCCCTCGATCTTCATCCAGCCGTGGCTCGCCAGCCAGCTCGGTCTCAGCAACGTCGTCGCCGGCGCCTGGATCGGCGGCAACATCGACACGACGGCGGCCGTGACCGCGGCCGGCTCGATCGTCGGCGACGACGCGCTCGCGATCGCGGCGATCGTGAAACAGACGCAGAACGCGATGATGGGCGTGGTTGCCGTGATCCTCACGGCCTGGTTCGTCTACCGGATCGAGCGAGTCCCGGGCGCGACCGTCGGCCTCGGCGCGATCTGGGATCGGTTCCCGAAGTTCATCCTCGGCTTCATCGCCGCGTCGGCGCTCGCCACGATCTACATCAACTCGGCCACCGATGCGAAGGCGGCCGGCGACATCGTTGCCGTCGCCGGGACGAGCCTCCGAACCTGGTTCTTCATCCTCGCCTTCGTCTGCATCGGCATCGAGTTCCGGCCAGCCGCCCTGCGCGAGGCCGGTGCCCGCCCCGTGGCGGTGTTCGCCGTCGCGTCGGTCGTCAATCTCGTCCTCGCCCTCGTCCTCGCGACGTTGCTGTTCACAGGTTTCCAGCTGACCTGAGCCAACCGGCTACGATCGCGTCTCGCCGGGGAATGCCGGCGGGGAGAGAGGTGGCCGTGGAACGGATCGGGTTTCTGGGGCTCGGGACGATGGGCGCGGCAATGGCCGCCAACCTGGCCCGGGCCGGTTTCGACGTCACTGCCTGGAATCGGACGCCCGGTCGGGCGCCTGAGCTCGAGTCACTCGGAGTCGCACGTGCCTCGACGCCCGCCGAGGTCGCCGCGTCGAGCGACGTCGTGGTGATCTGCGTGTCCGACACGCCCGATGTCGAGGCGGTCCTGTTTGGTTCGGCTGGCCTCGCCGATGGTGCGCGGTCGGGAACGCTCGTGATCGACTGCTCGACGATCTCGCCTGCCGCGACCCGCGACTTTGCCGCGCGGTTGGGGAGCACCGGCGTCGCGATGGTCGACGCTCCCGTCTCGGGCGGCAGCGAAGGAGCCCAGAAGGCGACGCTCACCATCTTCGTCGGTGGCGAAGACGCCGATTTCGAGCGTTCAAGGCCGGTCCTCGCCGCCCTCGGGAAGACGATCACCCACGTCGGGCCGATCGGCTCGGGCCAGGCCGTCAAGGCCGTCAACCAGGTCATCCTCGCCGGGACCTATCTCGGCGTGGCCGAGGGCATCGTCCTGGCGATGAAATCGGGGCTCGACGTGGAGCAGGTCGTGGAGGCACTCGGGGGCGGCGCGGCACAGAGCTGGGTCCTCGCCAACCGGAGCGGCCGGATGATCGCGAACGACTACCCGCTCGGGTTCAAGGTGGCGCTCCACCGCAAGGATCTCGGCATCGCGCTGGATCTCGCCCGTGAGCTGGGCGCCGACCTGCCGGTCACGGACCTCGCTGCAGATCTCGAGTCCCGCCTGGTCGGGGATGGCCATGCCGAGGACGACATGTCGGCCCTGGCCCGCGCGATCCGCGCCCGATCCGGGCTGCCCGGCTGAGGCGGCCCGCCGGCCAGCGGCCGGACGCCCGTCCCGACGACGTCCGTCGCCGCCACCCTCGCCGCCCCGTCGGCCGCCCCGCCCCGCCGCCCCGCCGCCCCGGTCGCGCCCCGCCGCATCGTCGCCCGCAACGGCGCCCCGTCGGCCGGCGCCACGGCGCCCCTCGCGTTGCCGCCGCCACATTTCTGCCAGATGTCCGCCTGGCCGACCTTAGGCAGATCACCAGGGCCGCGTCCTGCCTTCGCCATGCCTCTGCGTGCGTAGAACGACCCGTCAATTGCCCAGGAGAGGCGCCATCTTCCCGGGAATCCGGGCCCAAGGTCGGCGTGGCGGACATCTGTCGGGAAACCGCCCACGGCGCCCGGCCGACGCCCACGGCGCCACGCGCCACGGACCGCTCGAAGACGCCACGGCACCTCGCCGCGCCAGACAAGAGCAGTCGTTCGCCGCGGCTTCCGTCCAGCGGTCAATCAGCCGGCGGCGACCCCGCTGGTCAGGCCGACGAGCAGCAAGGGATCCCCGAGCTTCCCCTCGTAGCGCGGCCGGAACCGCTCGATGTCATACATCTGGGCGACGTCGACCTTCCGCGGCCCGAGCGCCGGCTCCGGCAGCTCCGCGTGTGCGTACTTGCCATCCTGGATCGCGACCATCCGGCCGGTGACGCCGTCCCGGATCAGGTCCATCGCGATATTGGCGAACGTGATCGCGACCATCGAGTCGAGCGAGTCGGGCTCACCGCTGCGCAGGTCGTAGGTGAGTTCCGAGGCCGCCGTCTCGATGCCGGTCCGCTGCTTGAGCTCGGCCGCGAGGGTCTCGCCGACGTTCGCCTTGTGGCGGTGTCCGAACATGTCGCTGTCGCCGACGTCCTGCATCCTGGCCCCGTGCCAGATCGCGCCTTCCGCTGTGATGACGAGGGCGTAACGACTCGGATTGTTGCGATGGTCCTCGCCGAGGAGCGATGCGAGGCGGTCGAGGTCGTACGGCGCCTCGGGGATAACGCACCGGGCCGACGTGACATAAGCGGCGTAGAGGGCGGAGAACCCGGCGTCCCGCCCGAAGATCCGGAAGACGCCGATGCGCTCGTGCGACCCGAGCGTGGTCCGCTGACGGTTGATCGCCTCCCGCGCCCGCGTGATGGCCGTGGAGAAGCCGATGCAGTACTCGGTGCCCTGGACGTCGTTGTCCATCGTCTTCGGGATCGCGACCAGGGCGACGCCGGCCTCGACGAGGGCCCGCGAGAAGCTCAGCGTGTCGTCGCCGCCGATCGTCACGAGGACATCGACCCCGAGCCGCTGGATGTTGTCGAGCACGACCGGCGTGAGATCGTAGAGGTCGTCACCGACGGCCATCGATGCTGCCTGGGCCGGTGTCAGCCAGGCGGGGAGCGCGGAGCCGCGCATCTTCCGAGGGTTGGTCCGTGAGGTGTGGAGCCACGTGCCGCCGGTCCGGTCGATCGTCCGGGTGTTGTCACGGTCGAGCGGCCGGACGTAGTCACTGTCAAGCTCCGGCCCGGGAGCGAGGTGGGTGAGCCCCTCCCATCCACGACGAATCCCGAGGGCTTCGTAGCCGAGCGCAGTCGACCGATAGACGACGCTCTTGATCACAGCGTTCAACCCCGGAACATCGCCACCGCCGGTGAGGATGCCGATCCGTCGTGTGCCAGCCATCGCCGGGCATCCTAGCGCTCCCCGCGCAACCCGGTCGGTTGCGGTTCGGAATCGGAATGTCGGCTCGGCGGCCGATCGGAGGATCGTCGGCCTGTATGATCGGAGCCATGAACTACGAGCTGTACATGGGCGAGGCCCTCGCCGAAGCGCGAAATGCGCTCGCGTCGGGCGAGCGCCCGATCGCGGTCGTGGCCGTCGTCGACGAGGCGATGGTCGCCCGGGCACACGACCGCGTGCGCGAGTCGAACGACCCGACCGCCCATGCCGTCGTGGTCGCGATCCGGGAGGCGGCCAGGAAGCTCGGCAAGGACCGGCTCGCGAGCGCCACGATCTTCGCGACGCTCGAGCCGTGCGCGATGTGCATCGGCGCCCTTCTCGAAAGCGACGTCGAGACGCTTGTCTATGCCGTCCCGAACACCGAGGGCGGCGCAGCGGGAACGGTCATCCAGCTCGCCCAGCACCCCGACCTGAGACGACGGCTCAAGATCGTCAGCGGCATCCGGCGCGAGGAGGCGGAGGAGCTGTTCGCAACCGCGGCCAGCGCCGCGGCCAGCGCCGCCGCCCGCTAGCGAGGGGCCTCCGCGCGCCGGCGATCGCGTCTCGGGCCAGGCTGACGGCGGACGCACCGACCTTTGGTATCCTCACCGGCGGAGAGGTGTCCGAGTGGTTGATGGTGCCGCTCTCGAAAAGCGGTGTGCGAAAGCACCGCGGGTTCGAATCCCGCCCTCTCCGCCAAACGTCGGGGCGATGGCCTCCCGGAGCTCGGCCTCGCGCCTCCGTGGGCGTGTGGCGGTTCGCCGCCCAAGGTTGCCGGTACTCTGTCCCGAGGGAGAGGTCGCCTAGTGGACTATGGCGCCGCACTGGAAATGCGGTTCGGGGCAACCCGTCGCGGGTTCGAATCCCGCCCTCTCCGCCAGCTACGCGCGCCGGACGGACGTCCGGGCGTGCGTTGGCCGACTCCGGTCCTTGCTCACGGACGTCTGAGTCCGTTCGCGCTTGGACCCAAGCACGCGCTTCGCGCGCCGGTCCTCGACGGCCGCCTTCTCCCGAACGCCCGACCGGCGTGCTGGGGCGGAGTGCCGGTTCGATGATTCCGATCTCCGCCTCGCCGATCCGATCCGCGCTAGACTTCCGGAGCCGTGCTAGGCGGGGAACTAGCGGTGCCCTGAACCTGCAATCCGCTAAAGCAGGGCTGAATTCCCACCCGAGGTCTCCGTTCTCGAGAGCCGCCGCTTCGAGCGACGTTGAGGACCGGGTCCCGCGCAGCGACGAATCGCGAACCGTGTCAGGTCCGGAAGGAAGCAGCACTAAGCGAACCTCGCCGGGTGCCGCGGAACGGCCTGGTCTGAGCCGTTCGTCGAGGTGGGCACGGGAACGCCCAGGTCGACGGTGGGTGCACGGCAACCTGCCTCCGCCAGCCCGCGACCGCACAGGAGCGCCGTGAGCACCACCGTGCCGCAGCACACGACCGCCCCGCACCAGGCGCTCTATCGTCGCTGGCGCGCCCAGACCTTCTCCGAGATCGTCGGCCAGGGACCGGTCGTCGAGACGCTGCGGAACGCCGTCCGCGTCGACCGCGTGTCGCACGCGATCCTCTTCGTCGGTCCGCGCGGCACGGGCAAGACGTCCCTCGCCCGGATCCTCGCGAAGGCCCTCAACTGCACCGACCTCCGGGACGGGGATCCGTGCGATGCCTGCCCGTCATGTGTCGCCATCCGCGAGGGCCGGGCGCTCGATCTCATCGAGATCGACGCGGCGTCCAACCGCGGCATCGACGCGATCCGGGACCTCCGCGAGCGCATCAACTACGCACCGACCGACCTTCGGCGCAAGGTCTACATTCTCGACGAAGCGCACCAGATCACGAGGGACGCCTGGAACGCGCTCCTCAAGTCGCTCGAGGAGCCCCCCGACTTCGTGGCCTTCATGTTCGCTTCCACCCAGCCCCAGGACTTCCCGGCGGCGATCCTGTCGCGCCTCCAGCGCTACGACGTCCGGCGCCTGACCGTGGCAGAGATCGAGGGCAAGCTGGCCAGGATCCTCGAGGCGGAGTCGATCGCCGCCGACCCGGCTGCCGTCCGCCTCATCGCGCGGCTGGCCGAAGGCGGGATGCGTGACGCGGAGTCGATGCTCGACCAGCTCCTCGCGTCGGCCGGGGGCCGAATCGACGAGGCCGCGGTCCGCGACCTCCTCGGGCTCGCGGAGGCTGAGACCGTCGATCGACTGGTCGCGGCTCTCGTCGCCGGCGATGTCGCTGCGGGGATCGCGGTCCTCGACGACCTCGAGGATCGCGGCCGCAACGTCGGCAGCGTCCTCGACCAGGTGATCGAAGCGATCCGGGCCGACCTGTCGGGCGCCCTGAGACCCGGCGCCGATCCGGCTCGCGTCCCGGGACTGGCCCGCGTCGCCCGACGTCTCGCCGAGATCGATCCGGAGCGGCGCGGCGTCGGAGGACTCCGCCTCCAGGTCGAGCTCGCCCTGTTCGCGGGCGCCGACGCGGCGCCGACGGTCACGGCCTCTGCCCGCGCTGCTCCCGAGCTCGCCGGGCCCGCCGTTACGTCACCGGATCCCGCGCCGCGGATCAAATCCACCCCGACCGCGGAGCCTGCCCCGGAGGCTGTCGCGGAGCCGGACACACTGGCCCCGTCTGCGTCGCGGCCCGGCGCATCCGCCTCGGAGCCGCAGGGACCAACCGGCGGTCCGACGGACGATTCGACCGCCCCGCCACAGAGACGGGCACGGCCGCAGTCGCCGCGACCCCCGACTCGCGACTCGACCGCCGCGAAGGACCCGTCCCCGGCGACGCACCCCGCTCCCGGGGCGGCAGTATTACGGACGCCGGCGCCCACGTCCGAGGGCCTCGATCAGCTCCGCGCAGGCTGGCCGGACATCGTTGCCAAGGTCAGTGAGCAACCGGCCGCAAAGCCGCTCATCCTCGCCTGTCGCCCGATCAGCTTCGAGGCCAACGTCGTCACGCTCGGCTTCCCCGAGGGCCAGGCCTTCCTCAAGGACGCCCTCGAGCGGCGCAGGTCGATGATCGAGGACGGGATCGGCGCGATTCTCGGCCGGGCCGTGGCGGTCCGCTGCGTGGCAACCAACCTCGACCTCGTGCCCCCATTGCCGACCGACGAGGAGGCCAGCCAGCTCCTTGCCGAGGCCCGCCGGATCTTCGAGGGCAACCTGCTCGACATCGGCGAGGTGAGCTGACTCGCGCGACCGTGCGCGCGCGGGGCGCATCCGGCAGACTCAGGACCGGTTCACATCAGAAGGAGACGACATGGGCATGGGCAACCTCCAGCGGATGGCCCAGCAGATGCAGCAGGAGATGCTGCGGATTCAGGACGAGCTCGCGACCCTGACCGTCGACGGCTCGGCCGGCGGAGGCGTTGTCAAGGCCGTCGTCACCGGGAAGCAGGAGCTCGTCTCGGTGACGATCGACCCGGCGGCAGTCGATCCGGCGGACGTCGACATGCTCCAGGACCTCGTCGTCGCGGCCATCAATGACGCGCTTCGCGCGTCGCGCCAGGTTGCCGAGGAGAAGATGGCCGCCGTGACCGGCGGGATGAAGCTGCCCTTCTGACGCGTGCCAACTCCCCTGATCGAGCCGGTCGCTCGACTGATCGAGGCGCTCTCCCGACTCCCCGGCGTCGGCCCGAAGACCGCCCAGCGACTGACCTACCACCTTCTCCGGGCGCCCGACGCCGAGGCTCGGGCCCTCGCCGCGGCGCTCGTCGACGTCCGCGACAAGGTGGTGTTCTGCGACACGTGCTTCAACATCAGCGACGCGCCACTGTGCCCGATCTGCCGCGACTCCGCCCGGGACACGCGCCGGCTGTGTGTCGTCGAGGAGCCCCTCGACGTCCTCGCCCTGGAGCGGACGGGCGAGTTCAAGGGCCTGTACCACGTCCTCCACGGCGCGATCTCGCCGATCGACGGCGTCGGGCCCGACCGGCTGAAGATCCGCGAGCTCCTCGCCCGCGCGGACGAGGCGAAGCGCGACGGGGCCCCGTTCGAGGAGGTCATCCTCGCCACGAACCCGACGCTCGAGGGTGAGGCGACCGCCATGTACCTCGCCGAGCGTCTCGAGACGACCGTCGACGTCGTCAGCCGGATCGCGCGGGGCCTGCCCGTGGGCGGCGATCTCGAGTACGCCGACGAGGTGACCCTCATCCGGGCCCTCCAGGGCCGGCGGGCCGTCTAGCCGATGTCGAATCTCGTCGCCGAGATCCTGCTCCGCCTCGCCAAGGTGGTCGCGGCTTCGGTTGTCGGCCTGATCGTCTACGTCGTGCTCGTCGGGCCCCTCGGTGTTCCGCCGACCGCGGAGCTGGGGCTCCTGTCATGGCTCGGCGGGGCCGCGTTCATCCTGCTCGTCGAGAGCAGCCCCATCTGACGGGCGACTACTTTCGATCGACGGCTGTCGCGAGCGGACGACCAGCCGTGCGTTGACGTCTGCGCTCCTCGCTCACGGGCTTCAAGCCCGCTCGCTCCGGTGCTCGGCGTCGCCTGGCCTGACCGCCCGCTCGCGACGAACACAGTTGGGTCGTTTGGGGGCGCTCGGCGGACGTTTGACACCCCGTGGGGGCTCCCCTAGTATTCGCCGCCGTGCTGCCTCCCGAGAGGTGGCCGGACGCCGGATCGCGAGCCGTTCCGGACAGGGTCTCCAGGTTTGACACCTCGACCGCTAAGCCCCATCATTAGGGCTCTGCGCCGCGGGCAGTCACGCCTCGGAAGCTGCACCTTAACAATTGAAGAGTGACAGGAAATCCGTGATAAGGATGTGCGAGCGGTCAAACCCTCGGACGAAGTCGCAGCCGCAAGGCTGTGCATTTTCGGAGAGTTTGATCCTGGCTCAGGATAAACGCTGGCGGCGTGCATGAGACATGCAAGTCGAACGGACGATCAGGGCTTGCTCTGGTCGTTAGTGGCGGACGGCTGAGTAACGCGTAGGTGACCTGCCCCGAAGTGGGGGATAACTGCCCGAAAGGGTGGCTAATACCGCATGTGGTGGTTCGTTCATTCGAACCATCAAAGCAGCAATGCGCTTCGGGAGGGGCCTGCGTCCGATTAGCTCGTTGGTGGGGTAACGGCTCACCAAGGCGACGATCGGTAGGTGGTCTGAGAGGACGATCACCCAGACTGGGACTGAGACACGGCCCAGACTCCTACGGGAGGCAGCAGTCGGGAATTTTGCGCAATGGGCGAAAGCCTGACGCAGCAACGCCGCGTGAGGGATGAAGGCCTTCGGGTTGTAAACCTCTTTTGTCAGGGACGATAATGACGGTACCTGACGAATAAGTCACGGCTAACTACGTGCCAGCAGCCGCGGTAATACGTAGGTGACAAGCGTTGTCCGGATTTACTGGGCGTAAAGAGCGCGCAGGCGGTCGTTCAAGTCGAGTGTGAAAGCCCCCGGCTCAACTGGGGAGGGTCACTCGATACTGATCGACTCGAAGGCAGGAGAGGGTAGTGGAATTCCCGGTGTAGTGGTGAAATGCGTAGATATCGGGAGGAACACCAGTGGCGAAGGCGACTACCTGGCCTGTTCTTGACGCTGAGGCGCGAAAGCTAGGGGAGCAAACGGGATTAGATACCCCGGTAGTCCTAGCCGTAAACGATGGACACTAGGTGTTGGTGGTATCAACCCCGCCAGTGCCGAAGCTAACGCATTAAGTGTCCCGCCTGGGGAGTACGGCCGCAAGGCTAAAACTCAAAGGAATTGACGGGGGCCCGCACAAGCAGCGGAGCGTGGGGTTTAATTCGACGCAACGCGAAGAACCTTACCAGGGCTTGACATGACCAGGACCGCGGCGGAAACGTCGCTTTCCCGCAAGGGACCTGGCCACAGGTGTTGCATGGCTGTCGTCAGCTCGTGTCGTGAGATGTTGGGTTAAGTCCCGCAACGAGCGCAACCCCTACTGTGTGTTGTATCACTCACACGGGACTGCCGAGAGAAACTCGGAGGAAGGTGGGGATGACGTCAAGTCAGCATGGCCCTTACGTCCTGGGCTACACCCACGCTACAATGGCCGGTACAACGGGCGGCGAAACCGCGAGGTGGAGCAAATCCCTTAAAGCCGGTCTCAGTTCGGATTGTAGGCTGCAACTCGCCTACATGAAGCCGGAGTTGCTAGTAACCGCAGGTCAGCATTACTGCGGTGAATATGTTCCCGGGCCTTGTACACACCGCCCGTCACGTCATGAAAGCTGGCAACACCCGAAGCCGGTGGGCCAACCGCAAGGAGGCAGCCGTCGAAGGTGGGGTCGGTGATTGGGACGAAGTCGTAACAAGGTAGCCGTACCGGAAGGTGCGGCTGGATCACCTCCTTTCTAGGGAGATCCGAGTCCCGACTCTTCGGTGGGGTCGGGGCGTTGAAGGCTCCCAGGTTGATCGCACGGTCGTTCACGCTCCTCCGTCAGGTGGGGCGCGCCGGAGTGAGTCCGCGAGGATTCGCGTCGGAGACCGATCGCGACCTGACGAAAAACACCGAAACCCGTTCACCATCCGGACCTGGAATTCCTGTCACTCTTCAAGGGTTAAGGGTGCAGCCGCCGGCGGCGACCGTTGTCGACCGGGTCGGCACGGCCCCGGCGGGCGTTTAGCTCAGCTGGTTAGAGCACTGCCCTGATAAGGCAGAGGTCTCTGGTTCGAGTCCAGAAACGCCCACCACATTCCCGCGAAGGCGAGGGGACGTAGCTCAGTTGGAAGAGCATCTCCTTTGCAAGGAGAGGGTCAGGAGTTCGAGTCTCCTCGTCTCCACCAACCCGCTCCGTACCGAGCAAGCGGAGGTATCGATCCTGCGCAAGGCCGCACCACATCTGAACTGAAGAGACCGGGCTGACCCCGGGACGACCGAAACCGCAGGCGCTGTCCCACGACGGCTCCGAGGCTGGTCCTCGAGCCGTCTTTGTGTGTCCGCCTCGGCCATCGCCCCTCTGATCCGTGATCTCCCACCTGGAGCTCACCGACCAGCGGATCGCTGGAAGACCCGCCGGCCACCGCCGTCGGGAACGACGCCCGAGCAATCGGGCCGCACCTTAACAACTGGATATGTTGTTCGGCAGTAAATCGATCTTCGATTTCGCCGAGTTAGTCAAGGATATGATCCCGATCGATCCCGTCCGCACACTGGCCGCCTGGTCAGATGCTGGAGGGGGTCAAGCTACAAAGGGCACGGGGTGGATGCCTTGGCGCCAAGAGCCGATGAAGGACGTGGCAGGCTGCGTTAAGCCCCGGGGAGTCGCGAGCAGACGTTGATCCGAGGATGTCCGAATGGGGAAACCCGGCTGGGGTAACGCCCAGTCACTCCTGGTTGAACAAAATAGGCCAGGTGGAGGTAAGCCAGCGAACTGAAACATCTCAGTAGCTGGAGGAGAAGAAAGTATTCCCTGAGTAGTGGCGAGCGAAACGGGAAGAGCCCAAACCCACTCAGCGCGATAGGTTGCAGCCGTTTCTGAGTGGGGGTTGAAGGAGTCGATCATCGGGGCCCTGCTAGGCCCCGGCGGAGTTACCAAGCCAGTCGTTAGTCGAACCTGTCAGGAAAGGCAGGCCATAGAGGGTGACAGCCCCGTAGACGAAAGCGACTGGCCTCCGTGATCGGCCACCTGAGTACCACGTGGAAGGTCTCTCATGTGGGAAGCTGGGCGGACCACCGTCCAAGGCTAAATACTCTTGGCGACCGATAGTGAACGAGTACCGTGAGGGAAAGGTGAAAAGCACCCCGGAAGGGGAGTGAAATAGTACCTGAAACCTCGTGCCTACAAGCAGTCAGAGGGTGTTGCCGGCTTGCCGGTAGCCTGATGGCGTGCCTTTTGAAGAATGAGCCGACGAGTTACGTGTACGTGGCGAGGTTAAGTCCGCGAAGGACGGAGCCGGAGCGAAAGCGAGTCTGAATAGGGCGATCAGTCGCGTGCAGTAGACCCGAAACCGAGTGACCTATCCATGGCCAGGTTGAAGCGGGAGTAATGTCCCGTGGAGGACCGAACTCACTAGCGTTGAAAAGCTAGGGGATGAGCTGTGGATAGAGGTGAAATGCCAATCGAACTCGGAGATAGCTGGTTCTCCCCGAAATAGCTTTAGGGCTAGCCTCGGGCGTTCAATCACGGGGGTAGAGCACTGGATGGGCTAGGGGGCTTCCCGCTTACCAACCCCAACCAAACTCCGAATCCCGTGATTTCAGAGCCCGGGAGTCAGACTGCGAGGGCTAAGCTTCGTGGTCAAAAGGAAAACAGTCCGGACCGACAGCTAAGGTCCCTAAATCCAGGCTAAGTGGTAAAGGATGTGGGTTCGCATAGACAACCAGGATGTTGGCTCAGAAGCAGCCACCATTGAAAGAGTGCGTAACAGCTCACTGGTCAAGTGGATCCGCGCCGAAAATTCAGCGGGGCTCAAGCCTGGTACCGAAGCTTCGGATGTGTTCGCCGGTTCGCCGGCGAGCGCGTGGTAGGGGAGCGTTCCGTTCTGCAGTGAAGGTCAACCGTGAGGATGGCTGGAGCGGACGGAAGTGCGAATGTCGGCATGAGTAGCGCAATGTGAGTGAGAATCTCACACGCCGTAAGCCTAAGGTTTCCTGAGGAAGGCTTGTCCGCTCAGGGTTAGTCGGGCCTAAGCCGAGGACGAAAGTCGTAGGCGATGGACATCCGGTTGATATTCCGGAACCACCAGAGGTCGTTTGCACCGCAAGGTGTCGCCTGGGGGTAGGAGAACGGAGGTTGGCTGGCGCAAGCCAGTCGAGTCCCGGATCCGATCCCAGGTGGGAGCAATGGCATGACACGGTGTGGTAGTTCGAGCGCGTTTTGGCTATACGCGTCTAAGCCGGTAGGGGGAGAGGACAGGCAAATCCGTCCTCTCATTCAACCCCGAGCAGCGAATGAAAGGGGCTTCTGTCCCGATTCGAGTGAGCCACGCTGGCAAGAAAAGTGTCTAGCGAGACCAACGGTGTCCGTACCGCAATCCGACACAGGTAGGCGGGTAGAGAATACCAAGGCGATCGGGAGAACCCTCGTTAAGGAACTCGGCAACATGGCCCCGTAACTTCGGGAGAAGGGGCGCTTCGCCACTGCTGACTTGTCAGTGGTGGATCGAAGCCGCAGTGAAAAGGCCCAGGCGACTGTTTAGCAAAAACACAGGTCTCTGCGAAAGCGAAAGCTGACGTATAGGGGCTGACGCCTGCCCAGTGCCGGAAGGTTAAGAGGAGGGGTGCAAGCTCTGAATCGAAGCCCCGGTAAACGGCGGCCGTAACTATAACGGTCCTAAGGTAGCGAAATTCCTTGTCGGGTAAGTTCCGACCCGCACGAATGGCGTAACGATCTGGGCGCTGTCTCAACGAGGGATCCGGCGAAATTGAAGTACCTGTGAAGATGCAGGTTACCCGCGGCAGGGCAAAAAGACCCCGTGGAGCTTTACTGCACCCTGATATTGGATTGGAATTCAGCTTGTGTAGGATAGGTGGGAGGCTGAGAAGCTGGGGCGCTAGCCTCGGTGGAGCCGACGTTGAAATACCACCCTTGTTGGATTTCGGTTCTAACCGCGACCCGTGAAACCGGGCGCAGGACAGTGTCAGGCGGGCAGTTTGACTGGGGCGGTCGCCTCCTAAAGTGTAACGGAGGCGCCCAAAGGTTCCCTCAGGCTGAATGGAAACCAGCCGTAGAGTGCAAAGGCATAAGGGAGCTTGACTGCGAGACCCACAAGTCGAGCAGAGACGAAAGTCGGGCTTAGTGATCTGGTACCTCCGAGTGGAAGGGGTATCACTCAACGGATAAAAGCTACCCCGGGGATAACAGGCTGATGGTGCCCAAGAGTTCACATCGACGGCACCGTTTGGCACCTCGATGTCGGCTCGTCGCATCCTGGGGCGGAAGTACGTCCCAAGGGTTTGGCTGTTCGCCAATTAAAGCGGCACGCGAGCTGGGTTCAGAACGTCGTGAGACAGTTCGGTCTCTATCCGCCGTGGGCGTAGGGAACTTGAGAGGAGTTGCTCCTAGTACGAGAGGACCGGAGTGAACGAACCGCTGGTGTGCCAGTTGTCCCGCCAGGGGCACCGCTGGGTAGCTATGTTCGGTCGGGATAAGCGCTGAAAGCATCTAAGTGCGAAGCTCGCCTCGAGATGAGGTTCCCCACCGGGTCAACCGGGTAAGACCGCAGGGAGACCACCTGTTATATAGGCTGCATGTGGAAGTCCGGTGACGGATGAAGCTGAGCGGTACTAACGGTCGAGGGCTTGACCTCTTCAGCAACTGACCAGGGGTCAGTGGGCTGGGAATTCAGGATCTGTTCCTGACTGACTTTCACCGAGATCGAAGATCAATCCTCGGCGCCCCGCGCCTCGACAACCATCGAGCGCGCGCGGCCCGCTGCCGAACGACGTCCAGACGCAACGAATCCTGGTGACTCTAGCGGAGAGGCCATACCCGTTCCCATCCCGAACACGGAAGTCAAGCTCTCCAGCGCCGAAGATACTGAGAGGGCAGCCTTTCGGGAAAATAGGTCGTCGCCAGGATTTCTGCGTTTCCTGGGCGCGCCATTTCCTCACCATCGCCCGCTGCGCCGCGACCGTCTGTCGACACCCTCCGGTATCCTCTTGACCATGACCGTGTCCGTCGACGATCCGTCCGAGACGCCGCACGCCGTCCCCGAGCCGGAGCTCGACGCGCCTGCCGCGCCCGCAGGGGCATCCGAATACAGCGGACCGACCGTCGACGAGATCTGCCCATACCTGGCGGCGGCAGATGGTGCGTGGCGGAGCGCGTCGCCGCATCGGGAGCATCGCTGTCGCGCGGTGGACCCGCCGGCCGCATTGAGCAACGACAAGCAGAAACGCATCTGCCTCTCGGCCGGGCACGCCGGCTGCGCGACGTTCCGCGCCGCGCGGGCGAGCCGCGCCGCGATGCTGGCTCCCGGTGTGGATCCCGCCGCCGTCGCCGCGGCGGACGCGGCCCGTCGCCCCGTCGCCCGCAGCTCGGCGCTGATCCTCGAGCACCCGCGGCTCTCCGCTCCCACGGCGCGCTGGCCCGTCAGCCGGGCGATCCCCCAGGCAGCCCTCGTCGGGCTCATGATCGTTGCCGTCCTCGCGCTGGCGATCGCCCGTCTTTCCGGGCCGGAGGTGGCTGCCGTCGCCGCGCCGTCTCCGTCGGCATCGCCGACATCGGTGCCGAGCGTGCAGCCGACCCCACGACGGACGCCGTCGCCCGCGCCATCGGCGTCCCCATCCGTCTCTGCTTCGCCGATCACGTCCCCATCGCCGTCGGGCTCGGTGAGCGGCGTGACGGCCACGCCGAAGCCGACCGCGACAGCCAAGCCGACCGCCTCTCCGAGCGTCATGACGACCTACGTCGTGAAGAAGGGCGACACGCTCTACGCCATTGCCTCCCAGTTCGGGACGACGGTCGCCGAGATCAAGCGCGTCAACGGCCTGACGAGCAACAACCTCAAGATCGGACAGAAGCTGAAGATCCCGTAGGCCTCGTCTAGCGCTGGCAGCCGCGACAGAAAGACGTGACGAATCCGCCGGGTTTGACCTCGCTGATCTTCGTTCCGCACCGCGGGCAGGCGGTTCCGCCCTTGTCGTGGACCGCGAGGAAGTCCCGGACCTGCTTCTCGAACGTCGGCGGGACGCGTTGACGCAGGACCTCGATGGCCGAGGCGATGGTTGAGCCGGTCGCCGCGTGGAGCGCGTCCACCTCCTCGGGAGCAAGGTCCGAGCGCCTGCGGAAGGGCAGGAGGCGCGCCGCATGGAGGATTTCGTCACTGTAGGCGTTGCCGACCCCCGCGATGAACGCCTGATTCTTGAGCAGGTTCTTGAGCTCGCCGGGATGCCGCCGGATCCGCTGCCGCCAGACGTCCAGCGTCAGCCCGGGATCGTCCGCATCGGGCCCCAGTTCGCCGTCATCGAGCCCGGGAACCGTGCGATCGAGTCCCGCCGGGAGCAGGTAGACCTTGCCCATCTGTGTCGGGTCGCGATAGCGGACCTCGACCGTGGCGCCGTCGGCCGGCATCCAGTCAGCGCGTCTCGTCCAGGCCGCGGGTCGCCCGGGTCCCGCCTCGCGCGGACCGAATGACAGCACGACGGCGGTCTTGGTCGGCAGCTTCTGCGTCGGGAGAGCCAGCTGGAAGCGGCCGGTCAGCATCGGATTGACGACGACGCGGTCGCGATCGGCCTCGACGATCAGGAACTTCCCGCGCTGGCCGATACCGTCGACGCGCTGGCCGACCAGCGCTTCGAGCTCCGCGGGCGTCCCGCGGACGGCGAGCGGGCCGGGGGCCGCGACGGCGACGATCGGGCGGCCGACCAGGGCGGCATGGAATGCCTCGGCGACGATCGTGAGGTCGGGCAATTCGGGCACGGCCGGCCGATTGTAGCCGCGAGAAACCGTGTGCTAGACTCTCCCGGCTCCGGAAGGCAGCTCAGCTGAAGACCGTCCACGCCAACTTCGCGAAGGGGAGAGGACCGCGGCCCAGACAACCACGGACCATCATCTCAATCGTCTCGGAAGGCCTGGGCGCTGCCCAGGCCGTTGTCATGTCCGGGGACTTTGACCGAACAGGAGCGACACAACCTTTGACCGAAGAAACGCAGGGCGGGACCGCGCCGGAACCGGAGGCGATAGCCCCGGACACCGACCAGGCGCCCGAGCAGGTCGGTACGGCCGTAGCCGTCGCCGACGAGCCCGCCACGGCCGAGTCGAGCGACCCGACCGGGGAGACCACCACCCCCGACGCCGATGCCGAGCCCCAGGGCGCGACCGAGGTCGCCGCCGAGGCGTCGCCGACCGTTCCAACGCCCACCGCCGAGCCGGAACCGGCCGCCCCGGACGGCGCGCCGCCGGAGGCCGAGGTGGACGCTCCGCCACCCGCGAGCACCCCGGTCACGGCGCCGGCCTCCACCGCGGAGGCCCTGAGCGACGACGACACGGCCGATGCGCCCGCCGCGGGCGACGATGAGCCTGAGCACCCGCCGGTCCGTGACCTCGGTCCGGAGCCGACGACCATGGAGGAGCTCCTCGCCGAGCAGGACTCGGACATCAAGAGCTTCAAGCACGGCGACGTCGTCGAGGGATCCGTCGTCCGGATCGACAAGGACGAGATCCTCGTCGACATCGGCGCCAAGTCCGAGGGCGTCGTCAGCAACCGTGAACTCTACGGTCGGCACGGCGAGAGCCAGCCGCAGCTCGCTATCGGCGACGTCGTCCTCGTCTACGTCCTCCAACCGGAATCGCAGGAGGGCCACGCCGTCCTCTCGCTGCGCCGCGCCGGTCTCGAGCGCAAGTGGCGCTCGATGCAGGAGCAGTTCGAGGCGGGCGTGATCATCGAGGCGCCGGTCATCGACCACAACAAGGGCGGCCTCATCGTCGACTGCGGCATCCGCGGCTTCGTCCCGATCAGCCAGATCGTGGACTTCCCGCGTCGCCCACAGAACGACCAGCCGCGCGACGCGGCCCAGGAGATCGCCGAGAAGCTGATGCCGTTCGTCGGCCGCAAGCTCCGGCTCAAGATCCTCGAGGTCAATCGCAAGGCCAACCGCCTGATCCTGTCCGAGAAGGTGGCGCTCTACGAGGAACGCCGCGAGAAGCGCGACGAGCTCTTCAGCAGTCTCCAGGTCGGCCAGAAAGTCACAGGCACGGTGCGTTCCATCGCGCCGTTCGGCGTCTTCATCGACCTCGGCGGGATCGACGGCCTCGTCCACAAGAGCGAGCTGTCGTGGAACAAGGTCAACAACCCCGAGTCCGGCTACAAGGTCGGCGAGGAGGTCGAGGCCGAGGTCATCGACATCAACCACGAGCGCGGTCGCATCAGCCTCTCGATCCGCCGGCTCCAGCCCGACCCATGGCACTCGACGGTTGCCGACTTCAACGTCGGTGACGTGATCGACGGAACGGTGACGAAGCTCGTCAACTTCGGCGCATTCGTCCGCGTCCGCGACGGTCTCGAGGGCCTGATCCATATCAGCGAGCTCTCGCACCAGCGTGTCGCCCACCCGGGCGACGTCGTCCACGAGGGCCAGGCGCTCAAGCTCAAGATCATCTCGCTCGACTCGGAGCGCCATCGCCTCGGCCTCAGCCTGAAGCAGGCCGAGGAGGCGCCCGCCCGACCGGCGCCGGAGCCGGGACAGGTCGGCCAGCCGAGCCCCGCCGGCCCGAGCGGCCCCCGCCCGGAGCGGCGGCCGCGTCCGGAGCGCGGCTACTCGATGTCGGACGCCGTGCAGGAGCCGGAGGGCGGGATCGACAACACGCTCGCGTCCGCGTTCGCCCAGGTGCGCGAGCAGCTGGCAGCAGCGGAGGTCGATGAAGGCGCCGCGACTGCCCCGACGGACGAGGCGAGCGAGGAAGCGGTCGTCGCCGAGGCGGTCGAGGAGGTCGTCGACACCGTCGCGGTCGATGAAGCCATCGAGGAGATCGTCGCCGATCAGGCGATCGAGGCGGTCGTCGAGACAGTCGCCGCCGACGAGGCGGAGCTCGAGGCCCGCGCCGCCGACGAAATCGACGCCCTGGCCGATGCAGCCGCCGCCAACGAGGCGAATGAGCCTGCTGCAGCAACCGAGGCCGTCGAGGTCGTCGAGACCGTCGCGGCTCTCGAAGCGGACGAGTCAGCCGCCGCCGCAGAAACGATCGAGGCGATCGTCGAGACCGTCGTCGCCGACGAGGCGATCGAGGAAGCCGCAGCCGCCGAAGCGATCGAGGAGATCGCCCAAGCCGGTGCAGCGGACGAAGCGACCGGCGAGCCCGCCCCGGCTGACGCGACCGACGAGGGCACGGCGGAGGCACCAGCCGCCACGACCGGGACCGACGCGAAGGCCTGACCGCCCCGCCCGGCCACCCTGGACGACCCGCCGAACCCGGCGGGTCGTTTCGAATCCTTTACCTCGATTGGGTCGCCGTTTCCCATCCGCATGTCGCACCCTGACGAATTATGCGTTGACGGCACGTCGCGTCCGTTCCGCAATCGGCCGAATCCCGGGGTTGGGGAGGGCCTTCCGGCTGGCTTGCGGAGGGAGGTCGGCGTGCTAGCATGGCCTCGGCGTCACGTTCGACGCTCGCAAAGGAACAGGCGTTCGACTCGATGGATCGCTTCGACAAGTTCACGGACCGGGCGCGCAAGGTCCTGACGCTGGCTCAGGACGAAGCGCAGCGGTTCAACCACAACTACATTGGCACCGAGCATCTTCTCCTCGGCCTGGTCCGCGAGGGGGAAGGGGTTGCGGCGCGCGTCCTCGAGAACATGAACGTCGAGCTGGCCAAGGTCCGGACGGCCGTCGAGTTCATCATCGGTCGAGGCGACCGGCCGGTCGTCGGCGAGGTGGGACTGACGCCGCGGGCCAAGCGCGTGATCGAGCTCGCCATCGACGAGGCGCGACGCCTCGGCCACAACTACATCGGCACGGAGCATCTCCTGCTCGGGCTCGTCAGGGAAGGCGAGGGGATTGCCGCCGGAGTCCTCGAGTCACTCGGCGTCAACCTCGACAAGGTCCGCCACGAGGTCATCCGCGTCCTGTCGCAGTCCTCGTCGTCCGGCCCGGCCCAGGAGACGAAGCGCGCCTCCAAGACCCCGACCGTCGATCAGCTCGGCATCAACCTGACTGAGGCTGCGCGGGCAGGCAAGCTCGATCCGGTCATCGGCCGGGAGAAAGAGATCGAGCGGGTCATCCAGATCCTGTCGCGCCGGACGAAGAACAACCCGGCGCTCATCGGTGAGCCCGGTGTCGGCAAGACAGCGATCGCCGAGGGACTCGCCCATCGGATCGTCAACGGCGACGTGCCGGAGACCCTGCTGAACAAGCGCGTCCTGACCCTCGACATCGGGTCCCTCGTCGCCGGCACGAAGTACCGCGGCGAGTTCGAGGAGCGGCTCAAGAAGATCATCGAGGAGCTGCGGAACACGAACGACGCGGTCCTGTTCATCGATGAGCTCCACACGCTCGTCGGCGCGGGAGCGGCCGAGGGCGCGATCGATGCGGCCAACATCCTCAAGCCGCCGCTCTCCCGCGGCGAGCTCCAGTGCATCGGCGCGACGACGCTCGACGAATACCGCAAGTACATCGAGCGGGACGCAGCCCTCGAGCGGCGCTTCCAGCCCGTCATGGTCGAGGAGCCGACGCTGGAGCAGTCCATCGACATCCTGATGGGCATCCGCGAGCGCTACGAGCAGCACCACAAGGTCAGGATCACGGACGAGGCGGTCAAAGCCGCGGTCGACCTGTCGATCCGCTACATCACGGACCGCCACCTGCCGGACAAGGCGATCGACCTGATCGACGAGGCGGCCAGCCGCGTCCGTCTCCGGTACGCGTCCGCCCCGCCCGCGCTCCGCGACGCCCAGAAGGACCTCGATCGGGTCACGAAGGAGAAGGACGCGGCGATCAACAACCAGGAATACGAGGAGGCCGCCCGCCTGCGCGAAGCCGAGGCCACCTCACGCGAGACCGTCGAGCGGCTGCGAGCCGAGTGGCAGTCGCAGGTGAGCAGCGACCAGCCGACCGTCGACGAGGAGGAGATCGCCCAGGTCGTCGCGATGTGGACCGGCATCCCGGTCACCCGGATCGCAGCCGAGGAGTCCCAGCGCCTGCTCCAGATGGAGGATGCCCTCCACGGGCGCGTCATCGGCCAACAGGAAGCGATCGAGGTCGTCGCCAAGGCCGTCCGGCGCGCGCGCGCTGGGCTCAAGGACCCCAAGCGCCCGATCGGCTCGTTCATCTTCCTGGGCCCGACCGGCGTTGGCAAGACCGAGCTGGCCAAGGCCCTCGCCGAGTTCATGTTCGGCAGCGAGGACGCGCTCATCAAGATCGACATGAGCGAGTTCATGGAGCGCCACAACGTCAGCCGTCTCGTCGGGGCGCCTCCCGGCTACGTCGGCTTCGACGAAGGCGGCCAGCTCACCGAGGCCGTCCGCCGCAAGAACTACTGCGTGATCCTGCTCGACGAGGTCGAGAAGGCGCACCCGGAGGTGTTCAACATCCTCCTGCAGATCCTCGAGGACGGGCACCTGTCGGACGCCAAGGGCCGCCGGGTCGACTTCCGGAACGCGATCATCATCATGACCTCGAACCTCGGAGCGAAGCAGCTCCAGTCCAACGCGAGCCTCGGCTTCCGGGCCATGGGCGACACGGACGCGGCTCGCGCCGAGACCTCCTACGAGATCATGAAGGAGAAGGTCGCCGCCGAGCTGAAGAACAACTTCCGGCCGGAATTCCTCAACCGGATCGACGCCACGGTCGTCTTCCGCTCGCTGACGGTCGAGGAGATCACCCAGATCGTCGACCTGATGCTGCAGCGTGTGCGCGACCAGCTGCGCGCGCAGCAGATGCAGCTCGAGGTCACCCAGGCGGCGAAGGAGCACATCATCAAGCTCGGCTACGACGTCGCCTATGGCGCGCGTCCCCTGCGCCGCGTCATCCAGAACATGATCGAGGACGTCCTGTCCGAGCACCTCCTGCTCGGCAAGTACGAGCCGGGCACGACGATCGTCGTCGACAAGGACCCGGAGGCCGGCCTCGACATCCACGCCGCCGAGACCCTGACCCCGGTCGAGGCCGGCTGATCGCCGCCGCCGCCTCGCAAGCGCTGGCGTGACCCGGGCCGGAGGCAAGCCCCAGAGTCGCTACGTCTGCCAGGCGTGCGGAGAATCGTTCCTCCGCTGGGAGGGCCAGTGCCGGGCCTGCGCCGCGTGGAACAGCCTCGTCGAGACCGTGGTCCGCGAGCCCCGCCGGTCCGTGCCCTCATCCTCGTCGCCAGGCGGAACCGGCCAGTCGACGGCGCTGGGGTCCGTGGCGGAGCCTCTCCTGCCGCGCCGCGCGATCGGGATCGGCGAACTGGATCGGGTCCTTGGTGGCGGCCTCGTCGAGGGGTCGGTCGTGCTCGTCGGCGGCGAACCGGGGATCGGCAAGTCGACGCTCCTCCTCCAGGCCGCCGCCGGGATCGCCGCGTCCGGGGCAACCGTGCTCTACGCGACCGGCGAGGAGTCGGCTTCGCAGGTGCGCCTGCGCGCCGCGCGGCTGGGGTTGCTCGACGGACCGGCCCGTGACGGGATCCGGGTCGTGGCCGAAGCGGAGATCGGGCGGATCGCCGAGATCGCTCGCGATGAGCGGCCCCAGGTCGTCGTCGTCGAATTCGATCCAGACAGCGACGGTCGCCGAACTCGAGGGGCCGGCCGGCAGCGTCGGACAGGTCCGCGAATCCGCCCTCAGGCTGATGGAGCTGGCGAAGGGCGAGGGGATCGCGGTGGTTCTCGTGGGGCACGTCACGAAGGACGGCTCGCTTGCCGGGCCGAAGACGCTCGAGCATCTCGTCGACGCGGTCCTTGCCCTCGAGGGCGAACGCTTCGCGGCGTTGCGCCTCGTCCGCGCCTCGAAGAACCGCTACGGGTCGACGGAGGAGGTCGGCGTCTTCGAGATGGGCGAGGCCGGCATGTCGCAGGTGACCGATCCGGCGCGGGCGTTCCTCGCCGAACACGATGAGCCCGCGCCGGGCAGCGTCGTCGCGCCGACGCTCGAGGGGAGCCGCCCGATCCTCGTCGAGGTCCAGGCCCTCGTGGCGCCGGGCGCGGTCGGCTCGCCACGGCGGACGGCGAGCGGCGTCGATCCCAATCGCGTCGCGCTGCTGATCGCCGTCCTTGGTCGGCGGGCCGGCATCGGGCTCGCGAGCCACGACGTCTACGTCAACCTCGCCGGCGGCCTGTCCGTCGGCGAACCCGGCCTCGACTTGCCGATCGCGATCGCCCTCGGGTCGTCGCTTCGAGACCGGCCGGTCAGGGATCGGACGGTTGCGATCGGCGAGGTGGGCCTGCTCGGCGAGCTTCGGCCGGTCGCCGGGCTCGAGCGGCGGCTGCGGGAGGCGGCGCGACTGGGCTTCCGGCGCGCGATCGTCCCGCGCGCTGCCCGTGAGCGATCGTTGCCCGACGGGCTCGGGATCGAGATCGTCGCCGTCGCATCGCTGCGCGACGCGATCGGCGCCGCGCTCGAAGGAGCGTCCGGGCGCGTGGCGAGCGCTTCGGCGCGATGCTAGGCTGACGGCCGCGCCGCCTCAGGGACCGCGTCATGCTCGACCGGCCACGCCGGAGGTAGATCCGAGGGAACCGTGATCCGAAACATCCGACTGCTGGGCGTCGCGCTCGGTGGTTTGGTCGGCCTCGCGCTGGCCAGGCCCGCGGGTCTGCTCGTGCCGACGCCGAGCGGAGGGATAGAGGTCACCCCGAGCGGCGGCATCTGGTTGATCGCCTGGCTCGTGGCCTGGCTCGTCGTCGGTTTCGCGATCCTCCCGTACCTGACCGTGGTCCCGGCGACATGGCTGTTCCGGGCCGTCCAGCGGCTGTCGACCGCCGAGTTCGTGACCGCCGTCGTCGGGCTCCTCCTCGGCCTGCTCATGGGGCTGCTCCTCGGATTGCCGCTGTCGGCGTTCGAGGGTCCCCTCGGCACCTGGCTGCCGATCGGCGTTTCGCTGTTCCTCGGGCTCGGGATGCTGGGTCTCACGGTCGCCAAGCGCGAGGACTTGCTGCTCGCGGCGGAGGCGATCGGCCTCATTCGTCGGCCGAATCCCGGCGGCGAGACCGCTGTCGGCCGGCGATCCGCACATCGTGGTCGACACGAGCGCGATCATCGACGGCCGGATAGCCGAGATCGTCGAGTCAGGCTTCATCTACGGCACGCTCGTCATCCCGAAGTTCGTCCTCGAGGAGCTCCAGCACATCGCCGACAGCTCCGACACACTCCGCCGCAATCGGGGACGCCGGGGGCTCGAGATCCTTGCCCGGATGCAGAAGGAGTCGACGACCCCGGTCGAGATCGTCGACGAGGACGTCCCGGAAGTGACCGAGGTCGATGCCAAGCTCGTCGCCCTGGCGCGGGTGAGGAGCAAGGCGATCCTGACGAACGACTTCAACCTCAACCGGGTCGCCGAGCTGCAGGGGATCCGCGTCCTGAACATCAACTCGCTCGCGAACGCTGTCAAGCCGGCGGTCCTGCCCGGCGAGGAGCTGCGCGTCCGGGTCATCCAGGAGGGCAAGGAGGCCGGCCAGGGCGTCGGCTTCCTCGACGACGGGACCATGATCGTGGTCGAGGGCGGCGTCCGTTACATCGACAAGGATCTCGACGTCGCGGTGACCCGCGTCCTCCAGACGGTTGCCGGCCGGATGATCTTCGCCCAGCCGCGCTTCGATTGAAGTCCTCGGGCCGATGGCGCTGCGACTCGCCGCTTTGCGGCTCGTGAGCTCCGCCTCGGACCTCGGAGCGCAGTCTCCGGCTCCGGGTGGCGGGTGGCAACTCGACCTGACGTGGTGACCTCCACGGTCGCGGCCGACGCGATCGTCGTTGCCGCGGGAGCATCGAGCCGGATGGCCGGGGTCGACAAGCTGTCGCACCTCATCGGCGACCGGCCCCTGCTCGGGTGGTCGATCGATGCCATGGCGGCGGTCGCCGCCGTCGAGCGGATCGTCGTGGTGACGCCGGCGGACAGGGTCGCAGAGATCCGCCGGGCCCCGTGGCTGAGCGGCCGCGTGGTTGCCGTCGTGGCCGGTGGCCGGCGCCGCCACGAGTCGGTCGCCGCGGGGCTCGCCGCGCTCGACGCGCTCGATGGTGACGACCCGGGAGCCGGCGAGCGGATCGTGCTCGTCCACGACGGCGCCCGGCCCGTCGCGTCGCCGGGGCTGGTCGGGGCTGTCCTGTCGGCCACTGCGGCTCACGGTGCCGCGATCCCGGTCCTGGCCGTCACCGACACGATCAAGCGGATCGCCGACGGCCGGGTCGCGGAGACGGTCGATCGGAGCGTCCTGGCGGCGGCCCAGACACCGCAGGGTGTTCGGCGGGCGCTGCTCCGGGACGCCTTCGCCAGGTTCCCGCCATCGGGCCCGGAGAACTGGACCGATGAGGCCGCCCTGCTCGAGGCCTGTAACATCTCGGTCCATGCAATCCCGGGCGAACCGAGCAATCTCAAGGTGACGCTGCCCACCGATCTCGATCGGGCAGAGGCGGCCCTGCTCGGCGCCGGCCTGGAGGCGGGCCGGTCACCGAGGATCGGGACGGGCCTCGACAGCCATCCGTTCGGTCCGGGGACGCCGCTGGCGCTCGGCGGGATCGAGATTCCGGGCGGGTTCAGGCTCCACGGGCACTCCGACGGCGACGTGGCACTTCACGCGATCGCCGATGCGCTCCTGGGCGCCGCGGGGCTCGGCGACCTCGGCCGGATCTTCCCGGCGGGTCCCGAGACGCCGCGCGGGATCGCCAGTCGTGAACTGGTCGCAGATGTCGTCGGCCGGGTCAGGGCCGCGGGCTATCGCCCCTCGTCGGTCGACCTCACGATCGTCGCCGCGCGGCCGCGCCTGGCCGGGCTCCTGGACGAGATGCGCATCGCGATCGCCTCGCTGCTCGAGTTGCCACCCGATGCCGTCAACGTCAAGGCATCGACCGGCAACCTGAGCGGCATGGAGGGCGCCGGGCGCGGCGATTTCCGCGAGCGCGGTCGCGATCCTGGAGCGGATCCGGTGACGGTGCGCCTCCACGACACGCTGTCGGGCGAGACCCGGCCGCTGGAGCCTCTCGAACGCGGCCACGTCAGGATCTACAGCTGCGGCCCGACGGTCTACGGGCCGGTCCACATCGGCAACTTCCGCAGCTTCCTGTACGCCGACCTGCTCGTCCGCTATCTGCGATATCGCGGCCTCCGCGTCACCTGGGTGATGAACATCACCGACGTCGACGACAAGATCATCCGTGGGGCCGCGGCGGCGGGGATCGGGATCGACGAACTGGCCGACGCTGGCTCGCCCGGTTCCTGGACGACGCCCGTGCGCTGCGGATGACGCCGCCGGACGTGCTGCCGCGCGCGACCGAGTACATCGACGACATGGTCGCGCTCATCTCGACGCTCTCGAGAAGGGCCACGCCTATCGGACCGACGACGGCTCGATCTTCTTCCGGATCTCCTCGTGGCCGGCGTACGGCCGACTGGCGAGGCTCGATCCCGAACAGATGCGCGTCGGCGAACGCGTCGAGGCCGACGAGTACGCCAAGGACGACGTCCGCGACTTCGCCCTCTGGAAGGGCCCCAAGCCGGGCGAGCCGTCATGGGAGACGGCCATCGGACCGGGCCGGCCCGGCTGGCACATCGAGTGCTCGGCGATGTCGATGAAGCACCTCGGGATGTCGTTCGACATCCACACCGGAGGCGTCGACCTGATCTTCCCCCACCACGAGGACGAGATCGCCCAGAGCGAGGCCGCGACCGGGCAAGCCGTTCGTCCGGACGTGGCTCCACTGCGCCCACCTCCAGATGAGCGGGTCGAAGATGGCCAAGTCGACCGGCAACATCGCCCGGGTCGGCGACCTGCTGGAGGCGGGGATCGATCCGCGGGCGCTGCGCTACGCGCTCATCTCCGTCCACTATCGGGCCAGCCTGAACTACACGGCGGACTCGCTCGACGGCCGCCGGCTGCGGCGGTCGCCCGCCTCGACGCCCTCGTTGCCGCGCTCGCCGCCTACGCGCAGGACGGGTCCGAACGACCCGGATCTGCCCGGCGTGCTCGAGGCCGCGACCGCCTCCTTCGACGCGGCGCTGGCCGATGACCTCAACATTTCGGCCGGGCTCGCCGCGGTGTTCGACCTCGTCCGCGACCTGAACCGACGGATCGATGCCCGCTCGCTCTCGACCGCCGATGCTGCCCGGGCATCGGACTGGCTGCGCCGCACCGACACGGTTCTCGCCGTTCTCCCGGACGTGGCGGACGATCTCGAGCCGGAGCTCGCCGAGCTCCTGGCCGAGCGAGTCGCCGCCCGGGCCGCTCGTGGACTGGGCGGCATCGGACCGCCTCCGGGATGAGCTGGCGGCGCGCGGCATCTCGGTCGAGGACACGCGCGACGGGCAGCGCTGGCGCCGGCTCGTGGAGGCCGGGCGTGACTGAGCCGGGCGATTCGGACGAGGCGCCGGGACCGAAGAAGCCCCGCGACCGACTGAAGAAGAAGGCGCGGAGCGCGCCCGAGAAGGCGCCAACGGAGTCCCGATCCCGCTCGGCTCCGAGGAAGAGCAGCGCCGGGTCGCCTGCCGCGAGCCCGCGCAAGCGCAAGCGCGATGCCGCGTCACCGGGCGCGAGTTCGCCTCCGACGGGCTCAGCCGACGCCGGCTCCCACGACGCCTCCGCCCCGCCGCCTCGGCGCGGATTCGGCATCCGCTCGGAGGGGGAGCCCCCGGTGCCGGGGACAGGTCCGCACCGCGGGCGGGTGCCCCTCGCCGTGGACCAGGCACGTCGGGCGGCCGTCGCGCCGCTCCGCGCGGCGACGACGAGGCACCTTGGCGGCAGCGCGGGTCCGGCGATCGTCCGCCCGGCGGGCCGGCCGGGCCCCGAGGCGCGCGAGGGCCGCGACCCGGCGGATTCCGACCCGGCGGATTCCGACCCGGCGGATTCCGCCGCGACTTCGACCGGCCCCCGGCCGGGTTCCGCGACGATTCCCGCGAACAGGGCCCGAGCCCATGGGCGGCCGACGATCGGCCCCGCCCCGGCGGGCCCGCACGGCGTGGCCAATCCGGGATGCCCGGCGGGCAGCGTGGCCCGGACCGGCACGGCCGGGACAGGCACGGCCCGGATCGGCCGCCGTTCCAGGGCCAGCGCCAGGATCGACCGCCGTTCGATCGCCAGGGCCGGCCGCCGTTCCAGCGAGACCGGACCGGCCGGCCCCCGTTCGATCGGCCCTCGTTCGACCGGCCCGGCCCAAGGGACGCCGCCTCGGGCGATCGACCGTCGGGCCCGCGCCGGACGTTCCCTGGCCCGCGACCGTCGTTCGACCGGCCACGACCGCCGGTCGACGGGCCGCGGCCGCCATTCGCCACGGGTCCCCGACGCGACACCGGACCGGGTCCGCGAACGCCGTGGGGAGCCCCGCCCGACGTCCAGCCGGGCTCCGCTCCATATCGGGATCGCCGCCCGCCGCCCCCGCCGTCGCTCGACGGCCTGCTCGAACCCCCCGACGAGTTGGTGGCGGGACGTCGCCCGGTCGAGGAGGCATTCGTCGCCCGCCGGCCCGCGATCCGGCTGCTCGTCGTTCCGCAACGCAGGCAGGCGCTCGAGCGACTCGTCCTCCATGCGACGAGCCTCCGGATCCCGATCGTCGAGGTCGAGGGAGGGACCCTCACGGCTCTTGCCGGCTTCGACGGCCACCAGGGGATCGCCCTCGTCGTCGGCCCCCGGCGCTTCGCGTCGCTCGACGAGATCCTCGCTCGCGGCATCGAGCGATCCGAGCCGCCTTTCGTCCTCGCGCTCGACTCGCTCGAGGATCCCCAGAATGTCGGAACGCTGCTGCGGAGTGCCGAGGCGGCCGGCGTCCACGGGGTGATCTTCCCGACCCATCGCCAGGCGCCGCTCAGTCCATCGGCGGTGAAGGCGTCGGCGGGAGCGGTCGAGCACCTGCTCCTGTGCCCGGTGGACGATCTGCCCGGCGCGCTGTCCGACCTGCGGATTCGCGGCCTCCGTGTCGTCGGTGCTGAGGCAGGCGCGCCGCTGACGGCGCGCCAATCGGACCTCCGCGGGCCGCTCGCGATCGTCGTCGGGAGCGAGGGCCAGGGCCTCTCGCCGGCCGTCCGTCGACGCTGCGACTTCGTGGTCCGGATCCCGATGCGCGGGGCGATCGGGTCGCTCAACGCGGCGGTCGCGGGCTCCATCATGCTGTTCGAGGCGGTCGCCCAGCGCGACCCCGAGGGCAAGGCCGCCGAATCACGTCCTCCGAAGGGACTGTCGGTGATGGCGGAGGACGCCGCATCCGACGAGGCCTCGGCCGAGGACACCGGCACGGAGGTCGCGGCGGCCGGCGCGCCGGCGCCGGGCGACCCAGCGCCGGCCGAAGCGCCCCACGATGAAGCCCCATCCGACGAGGTCGCGCCGGTGGTCGCGCCCGATGCCCCGGAAGGGCCGCCACCCGAACCCGACCTCGCTTGACCCCGCCGAGGGTCCGACCGTATCATTCCCCGGCGCCAACGGGTCGACCTGCGGTATGACCCTGCGCCGCGCCGACGTAGCTCAATTGGTAGAGCAGCGGTTTTGTAAACCGCAGGTTCCGGGTTCGAGTCCCGTCGTCGGCTCCAAGTGCAGATCACGGTGTCGGGTCCATCACCAGGGCCGCAGTCCCAGCCCGGTTCCGTCCCAGTGGGTAGGTTGAGCAGGTGGTGAGCTCAGCTGGCTGTAGACCAGCCGCCTTCGGCTATGGGGGTTCGATTCCCTCCCTGCCCACCACGAACCCGCGACAGGACTAGGGCCCACATAGCTCAGTTGGCAGAGCACTTCCTTGGTAAGGAAGAGGTCATCGGTTCAAGTCCGATCGTGGGCTCCAATTCCCACCTCGGTATCGTCGCGCGGCGGAGCCGCGCCTGAATGATGGAGTGAGAACGGTCAAGTGGCCAAGAAGAAGTTCGACCGCAACAAGCCGCACGTGAACATCGGCACGATCGGCCACATCGACCACGGCAAGACGAGCCTGACGGCGGCGATCACCAAGTACCTCGCCCTGAAGGGCGCCAGCGAGTACCGCGCCTTCGACTCGATCGACAACGCGCCCGAGGAGCGTGAGCGGGGGATCACCATCGCGATCGCCCACGTCGAGTACGAGACCGAGGCCCGTCACTACGCCCACGTCGACTGCCCGGGCCACGCCGACTACATCAAGAACATGATCACCGGCGCCGCCCAGATGGACGGCGCGATCCTGGTCGTCGCCGCGACCGACGGGCCGATGCCCCAGACCCGCGAGCACATCCTCCTCGCCAGCCAGGTCGAGGTCCCCTACATGGTCGTCTTCCTCAACAAGGTCGACATGGTCGACGACCCCGAGTTGCTCGAGCTCGTCGAGCTCGAGGTCCGCGAGCTCCTGACCAAGTACAAGTTCCCCGGCGACGATGTGCCCGTCATCCGCGGCAGCGCCCTCAAGGCGCTCGAGGCCTCGGACGATCCGGCCGATCCGGCCTACGCCTGCATCCAGGAGCTGATGGACGCGGTCGACTCCTACATCCCGACGCCCGAGCGGGCAATCGACAAGCCGTTCCTGATGCCGGTCGAGGACGTCTTCGGGATCAAGGGCCGCGGCACGGTCGCAACGGGCCGGATCGAGCGCGGCATCGTCAAGGTCGGCGATGAGGTCGAGCTGATCGGGGTCAAGCCGACCCGCAAGGTCGTCGTGACCGGCGTCGAGATGTTCAAGAAGCTGCTCGACGAGGGCCGCGCCGGCGACAACGTCGGCTGCCTCATCCGGGGCATCGAGCGCGACGAGATCGAGCGCGGCCAGGTCCTGGCCAAGACCGCCTCGGTCAAGCCCCACACGAAGTTCACCGCCCAGGTCTACGTCCTGACCAAGGAGGAAGGCGGCCGCCACACCCCCTTCTACAACGGCTACCGGCCGCAGTTCTACCTGCGGACGACCGACGTGACCGGGGCGATCGGGCTGCCCGAGGGGGCCGAGATGATCATGCCCGGCGACAACGTCGAGATGAGCGTCGAGCTGATCAACCCGATCGCCCTCGAGGTCGGCCAGCGCTTCGCCATCCGCGAGGGTGGCCGGACCGTCGGCGCCGGCGCCATCGTCAGCATCGTCGAGTAGGGATCAAACCGAGATGGCACGAGTCGAAGCGCGACCGACGATCCAGCTCGCCTGCACCGAGTGCAAGGAGCGGACGTACACGACGCGCAAGAACAAGAAGAACGATCCGAACAGGATCGAGCTGATGAAGTACTGTCCTCGGGACCGCCGTCACACGCTTCATCGGGAGGCGAAGTAACGGGGGGCGACCGCAGGGGTGTAGCTCAATTGGCAGAGCACTGGTCTCCAAAACCAGCGGTTGTAGGTTCGAGTCCTATCGCCCCTGCCACAACGTTCCGTAGTCCGAGAGAAGAACACACGACGTGAGTCGAATTCGCCGCTTCATTGATGAAGCCTGGTCCGAACTGAAGAAGGTCTCCTGGCCGACCCGAGAGCAGGTCCGCAACCTGACCGTGCTCGTCTTTGCCGTGAGCGTCTCGGTCGGCGTCTACATCACCGTCCTGGACGCCGTCTTCCAGCGGGTGATCGGGTTCCTGATCGAGAGTGCCGGATGATGACGGAGCAGACAACGACCGAGGCCCCGCGCCTGCCGGACAAGCGTTGGTACGTCATTCACACGTATTCGGGCTACGAGAACAAGGTCAAGGCGAACCTCGAGCACCGCATCGAGTCGATGGGCATGGAGGACAAGATCTTCCAGGTTCTCGTCCCGATGGAGGACGAGATCGAGATCCGCCAGGGCCAGCGGCACACCGTCCAGAAGAAGGTGTACCCGGGCTACGTCCTCGTCGAGATGATCCTCGACCCCGACAGCTGGTTCGTCGTCCGGAACACCCCGGGCGTCACGAGCTTCGTCGGCGGCGCCAACATCCCGGGCGTCCGGAGCGAGCCGATCCCCCTCGACGAGAACGAGGTCAAGCAGATCCTGCGGCACATGGGCGTCGAGACGCCGAAGTTCCGCGTCGCCTTCACGAAGGGCCAGAGCGTCCGGGTCACCGACGGGCCGTTCGCCGAGTTCATCGGCACGGTCGACGAGGTCAACCCGGAGCGCAACAAGGTCAAGGTCCTCGTGAGCATCTTCGGCCGCGAGACACCGGTCGAGCTCGACTTTCTCCAGGTCGAGAAACTCTAGAAAGGACTCCACCGCACCGTGGCGAAGAAGATTCGAACCGTTCTCAAGCTCGACCTGCCGGCCGGCAAGGCGACGCCGGCTCCGCCCGTCGGCACCGCGCTGGGTCCCCACGGGATCAACATCGTCGAGTTCACGAAGGCATACAACGAGCGGACGGCGGACAAGACCGGCCAGATCATTCCCGCCCAGATCACGATCTTCGAGGACCGGTCGTTCACGTTCGTCCTCAAGACACCGCCGGCCCCGGACCTGCTCCGCAAGGCCGCCGGCATCGAGAAGGGCGGCTCGACACCGAAGCGCGAGATCGTCGGTCGGGTCTCGCGGGACCAGATCCGCGAGATCGCGGCGATCAAGATGGCCGACCTCAACGCCAACGACGTCGAAGCCGCGATGAGGCAGGTCGAGGGCACGGCCCGAAGCATGGGAATCGAAGTCGTCGGCTAGCGATCGGCGCTCAGGCGGCGCCTCCGTGCGTTGCCGGCTCCGCCAGCCGCTCACGCACATTGAGGTGCGCTCGCTCCTTTGCTCGCCGGCGCCTTCGGATGCATCCACCCGAGCGCCGATCTAGCTGAGAAGAGATAGGATCCAGGCGGCAACACCCCGGCCGCGAGGCAGCTTGATAGGGGAAGGCCGGAACGCCGGTCGAAAGGAAAGGAACGACTCATGGCTCACGGCAAGAAGTACCTCGAGGCGGCGAAGCTCGTCGACCGCGAGCGGATCTACAGCCCGGAGGAAGCGGCCCAGCTCGCGAAGGACACCGCCTTCGTCGGGTTCGACGCCACGATCGAGGCCCACCTCCGGCTCGGCGTCGATCCGCGCCATGCCGACCAGATGGTCCGCGGCACCGTCGTCCTGCCGAACGGGACGGGCAAGGTCGTCCGCGTGGCCGTCTTCGCCGTCGGCGACAAGGCCCAGGAAGCCCTCCGGGCGGGCGCGGACGAGGTCGGCGGCGAGGATCTCGTCAAGCGCGTCGAGGCCGGCTGGCTGGACTTCGACGTCGCCCTCGCCACGCCGGACGCCATGGGCATGGTCGGCAAGCTCGGCAAGATTCTCGGCCGGCGGGGCCTGATGCCGAACCCGAAGGCAGGCACGATCACCTTCGACCTCGAACGGGCGGTCAAGGAGGTCAAGGGCGGCCGGGTCGAGTTCAAGGTCGACAAGAGCGCGATCATCCACACGGCCTTCGGCAAGACCAGCTTCGACACCGATGCGCTCGTCGGCAACCTCGCAGCTCTCGTGGACGCGATCAATCGCGCGAAGCCGAGCGGGGCGAAGGGCGCCTACCTCCGGGGCCTGACGATCGCGAACACGATGGGGCCGGGCATCCGGGTCGACCTGCCGGCAGTGCTCGCGGCGGCTGCGGCCGCCTGACGGACCGCGGGACAACGCGTCTCCGGCCGCATACCATACGCGGCGACGGCCGCTGCGCCTCCGGGCGCGGAGCGCGTCGCCACAACTGAAGATGACGGAACCAGCCAGAGACAGCCTGCGCCCGCGGACCGCTGCTCTCCCGCACGGGAGCGCGACGGTCGGGGCTTGATCCGCCGGACCGGATCGGCCGCCGAGCAATCGGCGATCGGGGACGACGACGAGCACGCCGAGGCAGGGACATGTGCGGTCCGCCCTCCCGGGTGGGCAGCGCCCCTGCGGATCAGGCCAGCCGATGAGGCGCCGTCGCAGGGGCTTCGACGTTTCGTGACGTCGCTGACCCACCGCCGCACGCCGGCTGCGTGCCGGATACATGGAGGGCTTGATGCCGACAGAGGCCAAGCGCGAGGCGGTCGCCGGGCTGCGGGAGGCACTCTCGAACAGCCGGACGCTGATCGTCTCCGAGTACCGCGGCCTCACCGTGAAGGAGATCGCGGAGATCCGACGGACCCTGGTCAAGCAGGACGTCACCTACCGCGTTGTGAAGAACCGCCTGCTGCGGATCGCGGCCGAGGACTCGGTCGGGGAGGCGCTCAGCCCGCTCCTGACCGGCCCGACGGCCATCGCGTTCGGCAACGACGAATCCCAGACGGCGAAGGCCGTCATCGACGCGACCCGGCCCTACAAGGTCGTCACGATCAAGGGTGCCGTGCTCGGCAACCGGGCGATCAGCGCCGACGATGTCCGGAGCCTGGCGAGCCTGCCGTCACGCGAGGTCCTTCTCGCGAAGCTCGCCGGCGGAATGCAGGCACCGATCGCGACGCTCGCCGGCCTGCTCGCGGCGAACATCCGCAACCTGGGCTACGCGCTGGCCCAGGTCCGTGACCAGAAGGCCCAGACCGACGGCGCGTAGCCGCGCCCCCGATACCCAAGGAGACACACCCGATGGCAGTCATGACCCAGGACGACCTGCTCGAAGCGATCGACAAGATGACCGTGCTCGAGCTGTCCGAATTCATCAAGCGCTTCGAGGAGCGCTATGGAGTGACCGCAGCCGCCCCCGTCGCGGTTGCCGCAGCGCCGGCAGCCGGCGGCGGCTCGGCCGAGGCCGCAGCCGCTCCCGAGGAGCAGACCGAGTTCACCGCCACCCTGGTCGAGATCGGGCCGAACAAGATCCCCGTGATCAAGGTCGTCCGCGAGCTCACCGGCCTCGGCCTCAAGGAGGCCAAGGACCTCGTCGACGCGTTCCCCAAGGCCGTCAAGGAAGGCGTGACCAAGGACGAGTCGGAGAAGATCAAGGCGGCCATCGAAGAGGTCGGCGGCAAAGTCGAGATCAAGTAACGATCGACGCTCGGGCGGCGCATTCGTGCGTTGCCCGCTGCGCCGCTCGCTTACGCACGTCGGAGTGCGCGCGCTCGCTTGCTCGCGGGCGCCTTCGACTGCACTCGCCCGAACGCCGAGCTAGCTCCGGGGCACCGCCCGGCGACACGCCGGACGTGCCGAATGGCCTATTTGACATGGCTTGAAATCGCGGTATCCTACTCCTTCTGTGAGCGCGGCCCCCTTTCTCTTCCCCCAACTCCGTCAAGGAGCGGTCTTTCATGCTGTCTGCTGCTGAGTCGAATCGGACAGCCGTGGCCTCGGCGCGCACGCGCTACGCCCGGATTCCGGAAGTCCTCCCGATCCCGAACCTGATCGAGCTCCAGCTCGACTCGTTCAAGTGGTTCATCGACAAGGGCCTCCGCGAGCTGTTCGACGAGATCAGTCCGATCAAGGACTTCACCGCGAAGGTGATGGAGCTCCAGTTCCTCGACTACGAGTTCGGCGACCCGAAGTACTCCGAGGAGGAGTGCCGGACGAAGGACCTCACGTACTCCCGCCCGCTCTACGTCCAGGTCGAGCTCCTGATCAAGGAGACCGGCGAGATCCAGCGGCAGCGCGTCTACATGGGCGACTACCCCTGGATGACCGACCAGGGCACGTTCGTCATCAACGGCGCGGAGCGCGTCGTCGTCAGCCAGCTCGTCCGCTCGCCCGGCGTCTACTACAGCGAGCTCGAGGACCCGGCGTCGGGCCGGATGCTCTTCTCGGCCAAGGTGATCCCGAACCGCGGCGCCTGGCTCGAGTTCGAGACGAACAACAAGGACCAGCTCTGGGTCAAGGTCGATCGCAAGCGGAAGATCGCCGCGACGACGCTGCTCCGGGCGGTCGGCTACGAGGAGAACGATTCGATCAGCGCGCTGTTCGCGAGCGTCGACACCGACCCCGAGCATCCGTTCATCGCGAACACGCTCGACAAGGACCTCACCCGCACCCAGCAGGAAGCGCTCATCGAGGTCTACAAGAAGCTCCGCCCGGGCGATCCGCCCACCGGCGACAACGCCCGCCAGCTCGTCGAGAGCCTGTTCTTCAACTTCCGACGCTACGACCTCGGTCGGGTCGGCCGCTACAAGTTCAACAAGAAGCTGGATCCGGTGTCGGGCCGGATGGGCATCGAGCTGCCGCGCGAGCAGCGGACGATCACCCGCGAGGACATCGCCGCGATCGTCGGCCAGCTCGTCGAGCTCAACCGCGGGCTCGGCCAGAAGGACGATATCGACCACCTCGGCAACCGGCGCATCCGGGCCAACGGCGAGTTGATCCAGAACGCGTTCCGGATCGGCCTCCTCCGGATGGAGCGCGTGGTCCGGGAGCGGATGACGATCCAGGAGATCGACAAGGCGACCCCGAACGCCCTCATCAACATCCGCCCGGTCGTGGCTGCGATGAAGGAGTTCTTCGGCGGCAGCCAGCTGAGCCAGTTCATGGACCAGACCAACCCGCTGGCGGAGCTCACCTCGAAGCGGCGACTGTCGGCCCTCGGGCCCGGCGGCCTGTCGCGTGAGCGCGCCGGCTTCGATGTCCGCGACGTCCACCACAGCCACTACGGGCGGATCTGCCCGATCGAGACCCCCGAGGGCCCGAACATCGGCCTCATCGGCTCGCTCGCGACGTACGGCCGGATCAACAGCTATGGCTTCATCGAGACGCCGTACCGGAAGGTCAAGCGGACCGTTGCCTGGGACGACCCGGCGATCGCGACGTACGAGACTGGCGGCGACCTCGTCACGAAGACCGGCGCCGTCATCCAGAAGACCGGCCAGCCGTTCAACACGGCCGGGATCGCCGAGCTCAAGAAGCAGAAGGCGAACGCCTTCCCGATCCGCCCGATCGTGACGGCTGAGATCGAGTACCTCCCGGCCGACGAGGAGGAGGAGCACGTCGTCGCCCAGGCGAACGCGACCCTCGACGAGCAGGGTCACTTCGTCGACGAGCGGGTCCCGTCCCGTTACCGCGACACGTTCCCCGAAGCGCGTCCGGGCCAGATCGAGTACATGGACGTGTCGCCGAAGCAAGTCGTCTCGGTGGCGACGGCGCTGATCCCGTTCCTCGAGCACGACGACGCCAACCGGGCCCTGATGGGTTCGAACATGCAGCGCCAGGCCGTCCCGCTCCTCGAGCCGGAGTCGCCGATCGTCGGGACGGGCATGGAGGAGCGGGCCGCCCGCGACTCCGGCCAGGTCCTCGTGGCCGCCCGCGCCGGCGTCGTGACGAGCGTGACCGCGGAGCGGATCCGGATCGAGACCGATGCCGGTGAGCTCGACGAGTACAAGCTCCACAAGTTCGTCCGGAGCAACCAGGGGACGTGCATCAACCAGCGCCCGATCGTCGATGTCGGTGCGCGGGTCGTCGACGGCCAGCCGATCGCCGACTCGAGCTCCACCCAGGAGGGCGAGCTCGCCCTCGGCCGGAACGTCCTCGTGGCGTTCATGAGCTGGGAAGGCGGCAACTACGAGGACGCGATCGTCATCAGCGACCGCCTCGTCCGCGACGACCTCTTCACGAGCATCCACATCGAGAAGCACGAGATCGAGTCTCGCGACACGAAGCTCGGTCCCGAGGAGATCACGCGCGACATCCCGAACGTCGGCGAGGAGTCCCTCAAGGACCTCGACGAGGAGGGGATCGTCTACATCGGCGCCGAGGTCCGACCCGGCGACATCCTCGTCGGCAAGATCACGCCGAAGGGCGAGACGGAGCTGACAGCGGAGGAGCGACTCCTCCGGGCGATCTTTGGTGAGAAGGCCCGCGAGGTGAAGGACTCGTCGCTCCGCCTGCCCCATGGCGAGCGCGGCAAGGTCGTCGAGATCCGCGAATTCCGCCGCGAGCTCAACGACGACCTCCAGCCGGGCGTCAACCGCCTGGTCCGGGTGTCGGTCGCCCAGAAGCGCAAGATCAGCGTCGGCGACAAGATGGCCGGCCGCCACGGCAACAAGGGCGTCATCGCCAAGATCCTGCCTGCGGAGGACATGCCGTTCCTGCCGGACGGGACGCCGGTCGACATCATCCTCAACCCGCTCGGCGTGCCGAGCCGGATGAACATCGGCCAGATCCTCGAGACGCATCTTGGCTGGGCGCTCCACGCCAAGGGTCAGAAAGCCGCGACCGCCGTCTTCGACGGGGCCACGGAGGCCCAGATCCAGGCAGAGCTCCGGGAGGCCCGCCACAAGGTCTATGGCGTCGAGAAGGCGCTTCCCGAGGACGGCAAGATCGAGCTCCGCGACGGGCGGACCGGCGAGAAGTTCGACCGCCCGATCACCGTCGGCTACATCTACATGCTCAAGCTCCACCACCTCGTCGAGGACAAGATCCACGCCCGGTCGACCGGCCCGTACAGCCTGATCACCCAGCAGCCGCTCGGTGGCAAGGCCCAGTTCGGCGGCCAGCGGTTCGGCGAGATGGAGGTCTGGGCGCTCGAGGCCTACGGGGCCGCGAACATCCTGCAGGAGCTGCTCACGGTCAAATCCGACGACGTCCTCGGACGTGTCCAGACGTACGAAGCCATCGTGAAGGGGGAGGAGATCCAGCCGCCACGTGTCCCTGAATCGTTCAAGGTCCTCATCAAGGAGCTGCGCAGCCTCGGGCTGAACGCGGAGATCCTCGATCAGAACGACGAGGAGATTCCGCTGGCGGAGGACGATGCCTCCGGCTACATGCTCCCCGATCTCGGCGGGATCAACCTCGCCGGGTTCGAGGACTAGTCATTCCGATCATCAGGCACACGCACCGCACGCATTCGCGGAGCCGGGTCCCGGCCGGCCCGGTTCCGCTCGCTCACGGTCCGCATCGCGTCGCCGAGCCAGGCGGTGGCGCGGAGGAGAACCATGCTCGAGGTCAATAACTTCAGCGCGATCCGCATCTCGCTCGCCAGCCCGGACCAGATCCGGGAGTGGTCGAAGGGCGAGGTCACCAAGCCGGAGACGATCAACTACCGCACGCTCAAGCCGGAGAAGGACGGCCTCTTCGACGAGCGGATCTTCGGTCCCACGAAGGACTGGGAGTGCTACTGCGGCAAGTACAAGCGGATCCGGTACAAGGGAATCATCTGCGACAAGTGCGGCGTCGAGGTCACCCGATCCAAGGTCCGCCGCGAGCGGATGGGCCACATCCAGCTCGCGAGCCCGGTCAGCCACATCTGGTACTTCAAGGGCACCCCGTCGCGGCTCGGCATCCTGCTCGACATCAGCCCGCGCAACCTCGAGCAAATCCTGTACTTCGCGCTCTACATCGTCACCCACGTCGACGAGGAGGCGCGCAAGCGCGCCCTGCTCGCCCTCGAGGACGAGGCCGAGGGTCGCGGCGGCAAGGCCGGAACCCGGCTGTCCGAGCTCGAGGACGAGCTCCGGGCCGACGTCAACCGCAGCAAGGACGAGCTGACGGCCGAGCTGGCTCGCACGAAGGCGGACCTCGAAGCCCAGCGAACGGTCCGGACCGAAGAGCTCGTCACGGCCGCGCAGGAAGTCGAGGCCCGGCTGGCCGCGTTGAAGACCGGCGTCGCCGAGGAGACGATCGCCTTCGCCCCGACGGGCGAGGTCGTCGTCGCGACCGGCGCCAAGGGCGGCAAGGAGGCGACAGCCGCGCTCCGCAAGATCGTCTCGGCCGCGACCGAGGGGGTCACCGCAGAGCTGCAGCAGCGCGAGCGCGACGAGGAGCGAGCTGTCGAGCAGAAGGTCGCCGACCTGCAGGCGGGCATCGCCGAGACGCTCCGCCACGAGAAGGAGGAGCTCGCCGGACAGGCCCAGGGCCTCAAGGAGGATCTCCGCAAGCAGCGCGACGAGATCGAGAGCCTCAAGCCGATGCAGACGCTCGGCGAGACGGAGCTCCGCGGGCTCGAGGAGCGCTACGGCTCCGGCGCCAAGGGTGGCCGCCTGTTCAGCGCCGGGATGGGCGCGGAGGCCGTCCGCGAGATCATCAGCCGGATGGACCTCGAGGAGCTCTCCCGGAGCCTCCACGTCGAGGTCCGGACCAGCTCCGGCCAGCGGCGCAAGAAGGCGATCAAGCGGCTGCGCCTGATCGAGGCGTTCCGCCGTTCCGGCACCCGGCCCGACTGGATGATCCTGTCGGTCCTGCCCGTGATCCCGCCGGATCTCCGCCCAATGGTCCAGCTGGACGGGGGCCGCTTCGCGACCTCCGATCTGAACGACCTGTATCGCCGCGTCATCAACCGCAACAACCGGCTCAAGCGACTGCTCGAGCTCGGCGCGCCGGAGATCATCATCCGCAACGAGAAGCGGATGCTCCAGGAAGCGTGCGACGCCCTGATCGACAACGGCCGCCGCGGCCGGGCGATCGCAGGGACCGGCAACCACCGGCTCAAGTCCCTGAGCGACATGCTCAAGGGCAAGCAGGGCCGATTCCGCCAGAACCTCCTCGGCAAGCGCGTCGACTACTCGGGCCGCTCCGTCATCGTCGTCGGGCCGGAGCTCAAGCTCCACCAGTGCGGCCTGCCGAAGAAGATGGCGCTCGAGCTGTTCAAGCCGTTCGTCATGCGCCAGCTCGTCGAGAAGGGCTTCGCTCACAACATCAAGAGCGCGAAGCGCATCGTCGAGCGTGTCCGGCCCGAGGTCTGGGACGTCCTCGAAGAGGTCATCAAGGACCATCCGGTCCTGCTGAACCGCGCCCCGACGCTCCATCGGCTGGGCATCCAGGCGTTCATGCCGGTCCTCGTCGAAGGCTCGGCGATCCAGATCCATCCGCTCGTCTGCACCGCGTTCAACGCGGACTTCGACGGCGACCAGATGGCGGTCCACGTGCCGCTCAGCTCGGCCGCCCAGGAAGAGGCCCGGACGATGATGCTGTCGACGGCGAACCTGCTGTCGCCGGCCGATGGGAGCCCGGTCATCGCGCCGACCCAGGACATGGTCCTCGGCTGCTACTACCTGACGATGGAACCGATCGGCAAGCAGCCCAAGCGGGTCCGCATCTTCGCGACCGAGGACGAGGCGATCCTCTCCTACCAGCTCAAGGAGAAGACCGGCCTCACGCTGCACGAGCCGATCGACGCAGAAGTCCGGACATGGGTCGGCGACCCGAGCCACGGGCAGCCTCCAGACGGCCCGCGTGCGGACGACCGTCGGCCGGATCCTGTTCAACCAGATCCTGCCGGACCAGCTCCGCTACTCGGACAGGGTCATGGTCCGGACCGAGCTCAAGGAACTCATCGACGAGTGCTACCGGATGCTGGGACCGGACGAGACGGCCCATCTCGCGGACGGCATCAAGAGCGTCGGCTTTGACTTTGCGACCCGCGGCGGGATGACGATCGGTGTCTTCGACATCGAAGTCCCGAAGGACAAGGCCGTCCGCCTCAAGGTCGCCGACGAGAGCGTCGCCCAGATCGATCGCCAGTTCCAGCGCGGCCTCATCACCGAGGACGAGCGCTACGAGCAGGTCGTCGACGTCTGGCAGAAGACGACGAGCGCCATGTCGGACGAGATGATGAAGACCCTCAAGGTCGACGGTCCCGTCACGATGATGACGGCCTCGGGCGCCCGCGGGAACAAGGGCAACATCGGCCAGCTCGGCGCGATGCGCGGCCTCATGGCCGACCCGTCCGGCCGGATCATCGACGTTCCGGTCCGGAGCAACTTCCGCGAGGGCATGACGGTCCTCGAGTACTTCATCTCGACCCACGGCGCCCGGAAGGGCCTCGCCGACACCGCCCTCCGGACGGCCGACTCCGGGTACCTCACCAGGCGACTGGTCGACGTGGCCCAGGACGTCATCACCCGCGACGACGACTGCGGCACCGAAGAGGGAAGCTGGATCACGCGCGAGGACTCCAGCGACGAGAAGGAATTCCGTCGCCGCCTCATCGGGCGCCTCGCGGCGGCGCCGTTGCCCGATCCGACCGTCAAGGTCAAGAAGGGCGAGACCGCTCCGCTCCTCGTCGACCGCAACGAGGAGATCAGCAAGGACATCGCCGCCGCGATCGACGCGGCGAAGATCGACGAGGTCCTGGTCCGCTCACCGCTCGCCTGCGAAGCCCGCTACGGCGTCTGCCGGGCGTGCTACGGCCGCAACCTCGCAACGGGCGAGATGGTGGCTGCAGGAGAGGCCGTCGGGATCATCGCCGCCCAGTCGATCGGCGAGCCCGGCACCCAGCTGACCATGCGGACGTTCCACACCGGCGGCGTCGCCGGCCTGGACATCACCGCCGGCCTGCCGCGCGTCGAGGAGCTGTTCGAGGCCCGCGTCCCGAAGGGCAAGGCGGAGATCAGCCACATCGACGGCATCGTCGAGATCATCCGCAGCGACACCGGCACGAAGGTGAAGGTCACGAGCACGGAGGTCTACGACACGTCGCTGGCACTGCCGGCCGGGGCCGAGCTGCTCGCCGCTGCAGGCGATCTCGTCGAGGCGAACCAGGTCGTCGCCCGCGTCGGCGACGGCAAGGACAAGGACGCTGCCAACGACGTCGTCGCGCCGGTCCGTGGCTTCCTGGTCAAGGGCGACGACGGCCTCGCCGTCCGCGCCGAGGACGTCGTCGAGCGGGAGTACACGATCCCCCACAACGCGAAGATCCTCGTCGAGAACGGCCAGGAGATCCGGGCCGGCGATGCGATCACCGACGGCCCGATCAACCCGCAGGAATACCTCGACACGCGGGGCAAGGACGCCGTCCAGCGCTACCTGGTCAAGGAAGTCCAGAAGGTCTACCGGAGCCAGGGCGTCACGATCAACGACAAGCACATCGAGATCATCGTCCGGCAGATGCTCCGTAAGGTGCGGATCGACCAGCCGGGCGACGTCGACCTGCTCCCGACGGAGCTCATCGATCGGCTCGACTTCGAAGAGGCCAACAACCGCGTCCTGTCCGAGGGCGGAGAGCCGGCGACGGCCCAGACGGTCCTCCTCGGCGTGACGAAGGCGTCGCTCAACACGTCGTCGTTCCTCGCCGCGGCCTCGTTCCAGGAGACGACCCGGGTGCTGACCGAGGCGGCCATCAACGGCGCCAAGGACCACCTGATCGGCCTCAAGGAGAACGTCATCATCGGCAAGCTCATCCCGGCCGGGACGGGTGCGCCGGCGAACGTCGCGGCCCGCAAGGAGCGGGACCGGCGGGCGGCCATCGAGGCCCTGGCCGGAGAGGCGATCGAGGACACCGGAGCCGAGTACAACCCGTTCCTCGAGGAGGGCGGCGTCCGGCCGACAGACGAGGCCGCCGGCCTCGCCCTTGCGGCGACGATCGCGGGCGGCGGCGACGACGAATCCGAGTTCAACCCGTTCCTCGCGGACGACGAGGCCGGTGAGGGCGACGACGACGTCGAGGCCATCGTCCCCGAGCCCGAGGAGGAGGGCGCCGAGGCCAAGTAGGCCTCAGGGCCGAACGGGAGGGCGCCACTCCGAACTGGCGCCCTTCTCGCCGAGCCCGGCACCCGAATTCGTGCCTAATGCTCGCCTGGTGAGCGTTCGGCGCCGACAGAGACGCGGAGCCGTCGGTCGCTGCATGGTCATGCGGTCACCTCGGATGGTCGAAGGCAGGATATTCAGCGACCCGAATAACGATGCATCCAACGGCCCGGCCAGGATGGACCGCTCCGCCTAACGCTCGTACCACGAGCATCTGGCAGAAACCGCCCTCCAGAAGGCCCGCAATTCGTTTGACACGGTTTTCGGGCCGCTGATACACTCCGCCTTCGTGGCCTCGGCAGGGGCAGCGGTCGGCGTGCGCGCCGACACCCAACGAGTACCACCACCCCAACCAAGGGTCCCGTCACGAGCCTGACCGCTCGACGACCGGCGGCCCCCCGTGCCAGCAAGAACATAAAAGGAGCAGCGTCTTCGTGCCGACGATCAGCCAGCTTGTCCGTCACGGCCGCACGCCCAAGGTCTCGAAGATCAAGGCGCCCGCCATGCGCAAGAGCTGGAACGGATTAAATCGCCGCCAGGTGTCGATTCCGGGCTCCCCGCAGAAGCGGGGCGTCTGCCTCCAGGTGCGCACGATGACGCCGAAGAAGCCGAACTCGGCCCTCCGCAAGATCGCCCGCGTGAAGCTGAGCAACCAGATGGAGGTCACGGCCTACATCCCCGGGATCGGCCACAACCTCCAGGAGCACTCCGTCGTGCTCGTCCGCGGCGGCCGGGTCAAGGACCTCCCGTCGGTCAAGTACCACATCATCCGCGGGACCCTCGATGCCGCCGGCGTCCGCGATCGCAAGCAGGGCCGGAGCAAGTACGGGGCCAAGTCGCCTGCCGGAGGCAAGCGCTGATGCCTCGCCGCCAGAGCATCCCCCGGATGACGAAATACCAGACGGTCCCGGCCAACCGGACGACCGCCCGGTTCACTGCCAAGCTCATGTCGGACGGCAAGCGGAACCTTTCGGATCGGATCCTCCGCGAGGCACTCGCCCGGGCGGAGGCCCAGTCGCACCGGCCCGGCCTCGAGGTGCTCGAGGCGGCTCTCCGCAACGCGACACCCATCATCGAAGTCAAGCCGCGCCGCGTCGGCGGCGCCACGTACCAGGTCCCGGTCGAGATCCGGGGCGAGCGCCGCATGTCGCTCGGGGTCCGCTGGCTCGTCCAGGCGGCCCGCAAGCGGAACGGCAAGAGCATGAGCGAGAAGCTCGCCGCCGAGCTCGTCGATGCCATGAACGGCCTCGGCGCGGCGGTCAAGCGACGCGAGGACACGCACAAGATGGCAGAGGCCAACAAGGCCTTCAGCCATTTCAAGTGGTAGACCCAGGAGCCTAGAGAACACCGTGGCTACGACAGGTTCCGCTGGCACGCACGCGGAACATCGGAATCATCGCCCACATCGACGCGGGCAAGACGACCGTCACCGAGCGGATCCTCTTCTACACGAAGAAGATCTACAAGATCGGTGAGGTTCATGAAGGCGCGGCCACGATGGACTGGATGCCCCAGGAGCAGGAGCGGGGGATCACGATCACCGCCGCCGCAACGACCGCGTTCTGGGGCGACCACCGCATCAACATACTCGATACGCCCGGGCACGTGGACTTCACCGTCGAGGTGGAGCGGAGCCTCCGCGTGCTCGACGGCGCGGTCGTCGTCTTCGACGGCGTTGCCGGCGTCGAGCCGCAGTCCGAGACCGTCTGGCGACAGGCGGACCGCTACGGCGTGCCGCGGTTCTGCTTCATCAACAAGCTCGACCGGACCGGCGCCGACTTCTGGCGCGGCGTCGAGTCGATCAAGGAGCGCCTTGGCGCCAACGCCGTGCCGATCCAGATCCCGATCGGACGCGAGGACCAGTTCAAGGGAATCATCGACCTCGTCGAGATGAAGGCCTACTACTACCACGACGATCTCGGCAACACGTTCGACGTCGTCGACATCCCGGACGAGCTCAAGGCCGAAGCCGAGACGCATCGCCACAAGATGATCGAGGCCGTCGCCGACATGGACGACGTGCTGACCCACAAGTACCTCGAGGGCGAGGAGCTGACGATCCCCGAGATCAAGCGGGGCCTTCGGCTGGGCACGCTCACGACGAAGATCATTCCGGTCCTGACGGGCTCGGCGCTCCGCAACAAGGGCATCCAGAAGGTGCTCGACGCCGTCGTCGACTACCTGCCTTCGCCTCTCGACGTCCCGCCGATGATCGCCATCGACCCGCGAACGGGCGAGGACGTCGTCCGGACGCCAGACGAGAACGAGCCCTTCAGCGCCCTGGCGTTCAAGATCGCCGTCGATCCGTTCGTCGGAAAGCTGGCGTTCTTCCGGGTCTACTCGGGCACGCTCAAGGCCGGCTCGTACGTCCTCAACCCCACGAAGGGCAAGAAGGAGCGGATCGGGCGCATCCTCCAGATGCACGCCAACCACCGCGAGGAGATCGACACCGTCTACGCCGGTGACATCGCCGCCGCGGTCGGGCTCAAGGACACGTTCACCGGCGACACGCTCACCGACCCTGACCACCCGGTCGTCCTCGAGTCGATGACGTTCCCGGAACCGGTCATCGAGGTGAAGATCGAGCCGAAGACGAAGGCCGACCAGGACAAGCTGTCGGTCGCCCTCCAGCGCCTGTCGGAGGAGGACCCCACCTTCCGCGTGAAGACGGACCCCGAGACCGGCGAGACACTCATCGCGGGCATGGGCGAGCTCCATCTCGACGTCCTCGTCGACCGGATGGTCCGCGAGTTCCACGTCGCCGCGAACATCGGCAAGCCGCAGGTCTCCTATCGCGAGACGATCCGCCGGGCGGCGGAGGGCAATGGCCGGTTCGTCCGCCAGACGGGCGGCAAGGGACAGTACGGCCACGCGGTCATCAGGCTCGAACCCCAGGAGAAGGGGGCGGGCTACGAGTTCGTCGACAAGATCGTCGGCGGGACGATCCCGCGCGAGTACATCAAGTCGGTCGATGCCGGCATCCGCGAGGCGCTCGAGACGGGCATCTACGCCGGGTTCCCGGTCGTCGACGTCAAGGTGACGCTGCACGACGGGTCGTACCACGAGGTCGACTCGTCGGAGATGGCCTTCAAGATCGCCGGTTCCATGGCCGTCAAGGACGCCTTCGCGAAGGCGGATCCGACGATCCTCGAGCCGATCATGCGCAACGAGGTCACGATGCCCGAGGAGTTCATGGGCGACGTGATCGGCGATCTGAACAGCCGCCGCGGCCAGATCGAGGGGATGGAGTCGCGCGGGAGTGGCAACAGCGCGACCCAGGTCGTTCGGGCGTTCGTGCCCCTCGCCCAGATGTTCGGCTACGTCACGGACCTGCGGTCGATGACCCAGGGCCGGGCGACGTCGTCGATGGAATTCAGCCACTACGCCGAGGTGCCGAGCAGTCTCGCTTCGGAGCTCGTCCAGAAAGCAAAGGGCTAAGACCCGCATCCCGCGCGGGCAGAGGAGCAGGGAGCAACCACACGATGGCCAAGAAGAAGTTCGAGCGCACCAAGCCGCACGTCAACGTCGGCACCATCGGTCACATCGACCACGGCAAGACGACGCTGACCGCGGCGATCACGAAGTACCTCGCCCTGAAGGGCAAGTCGCTCTACCGCGCGTTCGACTCGATCGACAACGCGCCCGAGGAGCGTGAGCGGGGGATCACGATCGCGATCGCCCACGTCGAGTACGAGACCGAGGCCCGTCACTACGCCCATATCGACTGCCCGGGCCATGCCGACTTCATCAAGAACATGATCACCGGCGCCGCCCAGATGGACGGCGCGATCCTGGTCGTCGCCGCGACCGACGGGCCGATGCCGCAGACCCGGGAGCACGTGCTGCTGGCCCGCCAGGTCGAGGTCCCGTACATCGTCGTCTTCCTCAACAAGGTCGACGCCGTCGACGACCCGGAGTTGCTCGACCTCGTCGAGCTCGAGGTCCGCGAGCTGCTCACGAAGAACAACTTCCCGGGCGACGACATCCCGTTCGTCCGCGGCTCGGCCCTCAAGGCCCTCGAGGCCGGTGACAACCCCGACGATCCGGCCTACGCCTGCATCCAGGAGCTCATGGACGCGGTCGACTCGTACATCCCGACACCGGAGCGGGCAGTCGACAAGCCGTTCCTGATGTCGGTCGAGGACGTGTTCGGGATCAAGGGACGCGGGACCGTGCCGACCGGCCGGATCGAGCGCGGCGTCGTCAAGATCGGCGACGAAGTCGAGATCGTCGGCGTCCACGCGACGCGGAAGGTCGTCGTCACCGGCGTCGAGATGTTCGGCAAGACCCTGGACCAGGGCCAGGCCGGCGACAACGTCGGCTGTCTCCTGCGCGGCATCGAGCGCGAGGAGATCGAGCGCGGCCAGGTCCTCGCCAAGCCGGGCAGCGTGACACCGCACACGAAGTTCAATGCCCAGGTCTACGTCCTGACCAAGGAGGAGGGCGGCCGCCATACCCCGTTCTACAACGGCTACCGTCCGCAGTTCTACCTGCGGACGACCGACGTGACCGGGGCGATCGGCCTGCCCGAGGGGGCCGAGATGATCATGCCCGGCGACAACGTCGAGATGAGCGTCGAGCTGATCACCCCGATCGCCCTCGAAGCCGGCCAGCGCTTCGCCATCCGCGAGGGCGGCCGGACCGTCGGCGCCGGCGCCGTCACCTCGATCATCGCCTAGACCGATGGCAAAGCAGCGAATCCGGATCCGCCTGAAGGCATACGACCACCGACTGCTCGATCAGTCGGCGGCCCAGATCGTGGAGACCGCCCAGCGGACCGGCGCGGACGTCGTCGGTCCGGTGCCGCTGCCGACGCGCATCGAGAAGTTCACCGTCATCCGATCGCCGTTCATCGACAAGGACAGTCGAGAGCAGTTCGAGATCCGCACCCACAAGCGGCTCGTCGACATTCTCGATCCGAGCTCGAAGACCGTCGACGCCCTGATGCGACTCTCGCTTGCCGCGGGCGTCGACATCGAAATCAAGATGTGATGCGCACGCTGATACGGCCCGCTCGCCGCGTTGTCGCCTCCGCTCCTCGCTCACGCACGTTTGAGTGCGCTCGCTGCGGTGCTCGGCTCCGCCTTGCCTTCGGGCCGTCTGAGCGTGCGCATAAGGAAAGCAAGTGATGAGTATCGGATTGATCGGCCGCAAGGTCGGTGTCACGCAGGTGTTCCAGGGCGACGGCACGATGATCGCTGTCAGCGTCCTGGCCATCGAACCGAATACCGTGACCCGCCTGCGAACGGACGCGCGCGATGGCTACACGGCCGTCCAGCTCGGGACCGAGGAGTCGAAGCGGCTGACCAAGCCGGAGCTCGGCCAGCTCAAGGAGCTTCCGAAGGTCGCCAGGATCCGTGAGTTCCGGGTCGCCTCTGTCGACGAGTTCGAGGTGGGCCAGAAGATCGCGATCGCCGACCTGTTCGCCGACGGCGACCTGGTCGACGTGACCGGCGTCTCCAAGGGCAAGGGCTTTGCCGGTCACATCAAGCGCCATCACTTCCACCGCGGCCCCAAGAGCCACGGCTCCGACCATCACCGCGAGCCCGGCTCGATCGGGCCCGGGACCACGCCGGGACGCGTCTACAAGGGCATGAAGATGGCCGGCCACATGGGCAATGCCCGCGCGACCATCAAGAAGGTCCGTGTCGTCCGCGCCGACAGCGATCGCAACCTGCTGCTCATCAAGGGATCGCTGCCGGGCCCGCGCGGATCGCTCATCCTCGTGAAGAAGGCCTGACGATGCCGCAGACCACCCTCTACGACCGGACCGGAAAGTCGCTCGGCAGCGTCGAGCTCGCCGACGCCCTCTTCGCCGCGCCGATCAACGCCGCCGTTCTCCACCAGGTCGTGACCGCCCAGCTTGCCGGACGCCGGACGGGCACGCACGACACCAAGACCCGCGGCGAGGTTCGCGGCGGCGGGGCCAAGCCGTACCGCCAGAAGGGCACCGGCCGCGCCCGCCAGGGCTCGAAGAGCGCACCCCACTACCGCGGCGGCGGAGCAGTCTTCGGTCCGCACCCGCGCTCGTACGAGCAGCGCCTGCCCCGCAAGATGAAGCGCCTCGCGCTGCGCGGCGCCCTGACCGCGAAGTTCGGCGACGAGGCCATCAAGGTCATCGACACGTTCGGGCTCGACGCGATCAAGACCCGCGAGCTCGTCACGGTCCTGGCCGCCCTCGAGGCGAAGGGCCGCGTGCTCGTCGTCGCCCCGGGTCGCGACCAGAAGCTGGAGATGTCGGCCCGCAACCTGGCGACCGTGGAGGTCATCCTCGCGGACTCGCTCAACGTCGTCGACCTGATCAAGGCCGATCTCGTCCTGATCGAGCAGCCCGCCCTCGCCCGGATGGAGGAGGTGTACGCGTGAGCGCCCTGACCGCCCCCGAGATCATCATCCGCCCGGTCGTCAGCGAGAAGTCGATCGACGAGTCCGGTCGCGGCAAGTACACGTTCGCCGTGCACGACGACGCGAACAAGATCCAGATCAAGGCCGCGATCGAGGAGCTCTACGCGAAGGAGAAGGTGACCGTCGTCAGCGTCAACGTCCTGACGACGAAGGCCAAGGAGAAGCGGCGCGGGACGCGCCGCGGCCGGATCAGCGGCTTCACGACTCCGTGGCGCAAGGCGATCGTCACCCTGGCCCCCGGCCAGAAGATCGAATTCTTCGAGGGGGTCTGACCGATGCCGTTGCGTTCCTACAAGGCCACCTCGCCGGGTCTCCGGCAGATGACCCGGTCGACCTTCGAGGAGATCACGACCGACCAGCCCCACAAGCCGCTGCTCGAGCCGCAGATCCGCGGCTCCGGCCGGAACAACCAGGGCCGGCTCACCGTTCGCCACCGTGGCGGCGGAGAGAAGCAGCATTACCGCCGGATCGACTTCAAGCGCGACAAGGCCGGGATCCCGGCCCGCCTCGCCACGATCGAGTACGACCCGAACCGGTCCGCCCGGATCGGCCTGCTCTTCTATCGCGACGGCGAGAAGCGATACATGCTCCTGCCCCACGGCCTGAAGGTCGGCGACGTCGTCATCTCCGGGCCGGACGCGGAGGCCCGCGTCGGAAACGCACTGCCGATCTCGAACATCCCGCTGGGCACGACGATCCACAACATCGAGCTCATCCCGGGCAAGGGCGGCCAGATCGTCCGGTCCGCCGGCGTCGCGGCCCAGTTGCTGGCCAAGGAGGGCGATCAGGCCCAGGTCCGCCTGCCGTCCGGAGAGGTCCGGCGGGTCAGCATCCGCTGCATGGCCACGATCGGCCAGGTCAGCAACCTCGACCACGAGAACCAGAACCTCGGCAAGGCCGGGCGCGCACGCCACCTCGGCCAGCGCCCGGAAGTCCGCGGCGTCGTCATGAACCCACGCGACCATCCGCATGGTGGCGGCGAGGGCAAGTCCCCGACGGGGATGCCGCCCAAGACCCCGTGGGGCAAGCCCGCGATGGGTTACCGCACCAGGCGCTCCAAGACGACCGGACGGCTCATCGTCCGATCGCGCCATCGCAAGTAACGGAAGGAGGTAGGAGAGCATGTCCCGTTCGATCAAGAAGGGCCCGTTCATCGAACTCCGCCTCCAGGGGCGGGTGGAAGAGATGAACCGCCGCAGCGAGAAGAAGGTCGTCAAGACCTGGTCTCGTGCGTCGGTGATCTTCCCCTCGTTCATCGGGCACACCATCGCCGTGTACAACGGCAAGAAGCACGTCCCGGTCTACGTGACCGAGAACATGGTCGGCCACCGCCTCGGCGAGTTCGCCCACACCCGCACCTATCGCGGGCACGGCAAGCACACCGAGCGGTCGACCGCGTTGAAGTAGGAGCTGCGGTCCCGTGCGCGTTTCCGCCACTGCCAAGTACCTCCGCGGGTCGACCCGCAAGGCCAATCTCGTCGCCGCGACGATCCGCGGCCGGCGGGTGGAAGAGGCCGCCTCGCTGCTCCGGTTCATGCCCCAGCATGCCGCACGCGACATCGAGGCTGTCCTTCGGAGCGCCACGGCCAACGCCGAGAACAACCACAACCTGGCGGCCGAGGACCTGGTCGTCCTCGAGGCCCACTGCAACGAGGGTCCGGCGATCAAGCGCTGGCGGCCCCGCGCCCAGGGTCGGGCGTTCCCGATCCACAAGCCCATGACCCACATCACCATCGTCGTCGCGGATCAGGAGGCCTGACATGGGACGCAAGGTCCACCCGTACGGCTTCCGACTGGGTGTGTCGCGCACCTGGACCGCGAAGTGGTACGCCGACAAGGAATACACCGACCTCGTCAAGGAGGACATCACGATCCGCAAGCTCGTCGATCGACGGCTCGCGAACGCGAGCGTGTCCGGCGTCGAGATCGAGCGCGGCATCAACCACGTGACGGTCACGATCCACACGGCCAAGCCGGGGATCGTCATCGGCAAGGGCGGCGCAAACGTCGAGATCCTGCGCCAGCAGATCGGCGGGCTCACGAAGCGGCGGGTCAAGCTCGAGATCAAGGAGATCCGCCAGCCGGAACTCGACGCCCACCTCGTGGCGATGAACATCGCCCAGCAGCTGACCCGGCGGATCGCCTTCAAGAAGGCGATGAAGCAGGCGATCCAGCGTTCAATGAAGGCCGGCGCCAAGGGCGTCCGGATCGCCGTCGCCGGCCGCCTCGGCGGCTCGGAGATGGGTCGACGCGAGTGGGATCGCGAGGGACGGATCCCGCTCGGGACGCTCCGCGCCGACATCAGCTACGGCCAGGTCCACGCCCACACCACGTACGGCCGGATCGGGGTCAAGGTCTGGATCTACCGCGGCGACATCGCCCCCGAGCGGACGCTGCCGCACGAGGCCCAGCTCGCCCAGGCCATCGCCGGCGGGGGAGCCTGACGATGTTGATGCCCAAGCGCGTCAAGCACCGCAAGGTCATGCGCGGCCGGATGTCGGGCCTCGCCAAGGGCGGCCATACCGTCGCCTTCGGTGAGTACGGCCTCTCGACGACGGAGCCGGCCTGGATCACGAGTCGCCAGATCGAGGCCGCCCGGCGGGCGATGACCCGCTCCGTCAAGCGCGGCGGCAAGATCTGGATCCGGATCTTTCCCGACAAGCCGGCCACGAAGAAGCCGGCCGAGACGCGGATGGGCTCCGGCAAGGGCGCTCCCGACCACTGGGTCGCGGTCGTCAAGCCGGGCAGGATCCTGTTCGAGATGGCCGGCGTCGACCACGAGTCGGCGGTCGAGGCGATGCGCCTCGCCAGCCACAAGCTGCCCGTGGCGACGCGGCTGGTGGTTCGCGACAACGTGGAGGCGACCGATGGACATCGATAAGGTTCGGGCGCTTTCCGACACGGAACTCGACCAGGCGCTGCGCGACGCGAAGCAGGACCTCTGGCAGGCCCGGTTCGCGCTGTCGACCAGGCAGCTCAAGGACTACAGCACGATCCCGCAGACGCGGCGAGCAATCGCGCGGATCCTGACCGTCCAGCGCGAGCGCAAGCTCGGCCAGACGGCCTAGCCCGGAGCCGCCGATGAACACTTGCATCTCACCAGTCCGCCGGGCCATCCCTTTCTTGGTGGCTCCGCGCGCTCGCTCACGCACGGACGAGTGCGCTCGCTCCCGTGCTCGCCACCGCCTTGGGCTGACCTCGGCGGACCGGCGATCTGCGGCGCGCCACCGGCGGCTCCGGGCTATGGAGATCACGCGATGACAGGAGCAGACACCCAGGTGCAAGACAGCAAGCGGAAGACGAAGGTCGGCCGCGTCGTCAGCGACAAGATGGACAAGACGATCGTCGTTTCCGTCGAGCGTCTCGCGCGGCACCCTCTCTACAAGCGGGTCATCCGGCTGACGACGAAGTTCAAGGCCCACGACGAGACCAACGATGCCCACACCGGCGACACGGTCCTGATCGAGGAATCGCGCCCGCTGTCCGCCACGAAGCGGTGGCGGCTGATCGAGGTCGTGGCGCGCGCCAGCATCCACGGCAGCTCGAGCGACGTCCTCTACGAGGAGGCCGAGACATCCGAGGCGATCCATTCCGCGGCGCATCCGGGCCGGACTCGCGACGAGACGGCTGACGGCGAGACCGCGGCTGAGGACACCGGGTCGACGGACTCCGCGGATCCGGCCGACGAAGGTGGCACTGCGTGATCCAGCCGCAATCCCGGCTGCGCGTCGCCGACAACACCGGCGCCCGGTCGATCCAGTGCATTCGCGTCATGGGCCGCTCGCTCAAGACGACGGCGGGCGTCGGTGACGTGATCATCGCCAGCGTCAAGCAGGCGATTCCGAACGCCGCCGTCAAGAAGGGCGACGTCGTCCGGGCGGTCATCGTCCGGACCGCCAAGGAGTACGGGCGCGCGGATGGCAGACTACATCCGGTTCGACGAGAACGCCGCCGTCCTCATCAACAACCAGGGCAACCCGCGCGGGACCCGGATCTTCGGGCCCGTCGCCCGCGAGCTGCGCGATCGCAACTACATGAAGATCGTCTCGCTCGCGCCGGAGGTGCTGTGATGGCTCCCCGCAGCGCGCCCGTGCGCGCGACCAAGGTCCCCGAGATCCGGACCGGCGACACGGTCGTCGTGCTCGTCGGCAAGGACGCCGGCAAGCGCGGCCTCGTCGAGCGTGTCGTCCGCGACCCCCAGGGTTTCAAGAAGAGCCAGGCGAAGTACGGAACCGGCTTCGAGCGCACCTCCCCGCTCACGACTGCCTCCGTCGTCGTCGCGGGCCTGAACGTCGCGAAGCGGCACACGAAGCCGCGCCAGAGCGCAGGCGCCACCGACCGGATGCCGAAGGTCCAGCAGGGCGGGATCCTCGATCTCCCCCAGCCGCTCCCGATCGGCAAGGTCATGCTCGTCTGCTCCCACTGCGACCGTCCCACGCGGATAGCCCACAAGGTCCTCGACAACGGCCGGCGCGTCCGCGTCTGTCGCCACTGCGGTGAGCAGCTCGAGGTGAAGTCGTGACCAGCCGTCTCCACGAGCGGTATTCGGCAGAGATCGCGCCGGCGCTCCAGAAGCAGTTCGAATATCGCAACCCGATGCAGGTGCCGCGCCTGTCCAAGATCGTCGTCAACATCGGCCTCGGCGAGGCGCTGTCGAACGCGAAGGCGCTCGACGCGGCGCTCGGCGACCTGACCCTCATCACCGGCCAGAAGCCGATCGTGACGAAGGCCAAGCGCTCGATCGCCCAGTTCCGCCTCCGCACCGGCAACACGATCGGGGCCAAGGTCACGCTTCGCGGTGACCGGATGTGGGACTTCCTCGACCGCCTGACGACGCTCGCCCTGCCGCGCATCCGCGACTTCCGGGGGATCCCCAGCAAGTCGTTCGACGGCCGGGGCAACTTCTCGCTCGGGTTGCGCGAGCAGCTCGCCTTTCCCGAGATCGAATACGACAAGGTTGACCGTCTCCGCGGGCTGGAGATCAGCATCGTGACGACGGCGAAGACCGACGAGGAATCGAAGCGCCTGCTCGAGCTCCTCGGCATGCCCTTCGCGTCGTAGCGGGGGAGGAGAACCATGGCAAAGAAATCGATGATCGCCAAGGCAGCACGCAAGCCGAAGTTCGAGGTTCGCGGCTACCACCGATGCTTCGTCTGCGGCCGGCCGCGGGCGTACATGCGGCGCTTCGCGCTCTGTCGCATCTGCTTCCGCGAGCGAGCGCTCGTTGGCGAGCTGCCGGGCGTCACGAAGTCGAGCTGGTAGGGAACCGATGAACATCTCCGATCCGATCGCGGACATGCTCACGCGCGTCCGGAACGCGTCCCGTGCACGTCACACGGAAGTTGTGGTGCCGGCGTCGCGGACCAAGCGGGAGATCGCCCGCATCCTCGTCAACGAAGGCTTCATCGCCGACGTGCGCGAGGAGCAGGAGGGCCCGGCCCTCATGCTGCGGCTCACCCTCAAGTACGTCGACGGCAAGGTGCCGGTCGTGTCCGGGCTCAAGCGGATCAGCAAGCCCGGACTCCGCGTCTACGCCCGGAAGACCGACATCCCGCGGGTCCTCGGTGGCCTCGGCATCGTCATCGTCAGCACCAGCCAGGGGATCATGACCGGCGCGCAGGCCAAGAAGGCCGAGCTCGGCGGCGAAGTCCTCGCCTACGTCTGGTAGGGACGAACGCATGTCACGTATCGGTCGCCTCCCCATCGCCGTCCCGACGGGTGTCGACGTGACCATCGAGGGACGACGGCTCACGGTCAAGGGCCCAAGGGGCCTGCTGACCCGCGAGCTGCATCCGGACATGACCGTCCGCCGCGAGGACGACACGATCGTCGTCACCCGGCCGACGGAGCAGAAGACCCACAAGCAGCTCCACGGCCTGACCCGGACCCTCGTCAACAACATGGTGGTCGGGGTGACCGACGGCTATCGCAAGGGCCTCGAGATCACCGGGGTCGGCTATCGCGCCGTCAAGGTCGGAGAGAAGCTCCAGCTGAGCCTCGGCTACAGCCACCAGATCGAGATCGACCCGCCGAGCGGCATCACGTTCGAGCTCGAGAGCCCGACCCGCCTTGCCGTCCTCGGGATCGACAAGGAGCTCGTCGGCGAGATCGCCGCCAAGGTCCGCTCGACCCGCAAGCCCGAGCCGTACAAGGGCAAGGGCGTTCGATACGCCGGCGAACAGATCCGTCGCAAGGCCGGCAAGGCCGGCAAGATCGGCGGCAAGAAGTAACCCCCCGCAGAGCACTGACGAAGGAACGACCACGATGACGCAGCTCGCGAGCCGCGGCGCCGCCCGACGCAAGCGCCACGACCGGATCCGCCTCCACCTGGAGGGGACCGAGTCGCGGCCGCGCCTGGCCGTCTTCCGGAGCAACAACCACATCTACGCGCAGGTCATCGACGACGCCTCCGGGCGGACGTTGGCGACCGCCTCCACGGTCGAGAAGGAGCTTCGCGGCTCCAAGGCGACCAAGACCGAGGAGGCTGCGTCCGTCGGCAAGCTCGTTGCACAGCGGGCGAAGTCCGCCGGCGTCGAGCGCGTCGTCTTCGATCGAGCCGGGTTCCGGTACCACGGGCGGATCAAGTCGCTCGCCGATGCCGCCCGTGAAGCCGGCCTCGACTTCTGATCGGAAGGAGCACCCGTGGCCAGGATTGACCCGAACAAGCTCGCGCTCGAGGAGCGCGTCGTCCAGATCAACCGCGTCGCCAAGGTCGTCAAGGGCGGCCGGCGATTCAGCTTCAGCGCGATCGTCGTCGTCGGCGATGGCGCCGGCCACGTCGGCGCCGGGCTCGGCAAGGCCGGCGAGGTCCCCGAGGCCATCCGCAAGGGCGTCGAGGACGCCAAGAAGAACCTCATCAAGATCCCGATGGTCGGGACGACGATCCCCCACGAGGTCAACGTCCACTACTCGGCCAGCAGGGTCATGCTGAAGCCCGCCTCGCAGGGCACCGGCGTCATCGCCGGCGGCTCAGTCCGGGCGGTCGTGGAAGCGGCCGGGATCCGCGACATCCTGGCCAAGATCTACGGCTCGACGAACCCGGTGAACGTGACCCGGGCCACGATCGAGGCGCTCCGCGAGCTCCAGTCGGCCGAGGAGATCGGTCGTCGCCGCGGGATCAAGCTGGTCAGCCGGATCTCCGGCCAGCCGGCGTCGACAGGCGAGGTGGCCGATGCCCGCTAAGCTTCGCGTCACCCAGATCAAGAGCACGATCAGCCACATCGCGCGGAACCGGGCGACCGTCCGAGCCCTCGGCCTGAAGCGGATCGGACACACCGTCGAGGTCGCCGACAACCCGGCGACCCGCGGCATGGTCCGCCAGGTCCGGTTTCTCGTGACCGTCGAGGAAATACCTAACAAAGCGCCCAAGGGAGCTGCCACGGCGCCCTCCGAGGACCGAGGCGACGCTCCTGCGAGCCATCGGTCCGAGGATTCCCAGGAGAAGTCATGAAGCTTCACGATCTGCACCCGGCTCCCGGGTCGCACACGGCGCGGACCCGCGTCGGCCGCGGCATTGCCGCCGGCAAGGGCAAGACGGCCGGCCGCGGCACGAAGGGCCAGAAGGCGCGTGCCGGCGGCTCGATCCCGCCGTGGTTCGAGGGCGGCCAGACGCCGCTCCACATGCGGATCCCGAAGCTCCGCGGCTTCAAGAACCGGTTCAAGATCGAATACGAAGTCGTCAACGTGGGCGCGATCGACGCGCTTGCATCTCGTGGCGCCTTCGAGGGCCACGAGCCGGAAGGCGCCAAGGCGAAGTCCGGCAAGGGCGCGCCGCCGACCGTCAACCAGGACGTCCTCCGCGCCGTCGGCCTGGTCCGGACCCTCAAGAAGCCCCTGAAGATCCTCGGCGCGGGCGAGTTGTCGACCGCCATCTTCGTCGTCGCTGATGCGTTCACGAAGTCCGCGGTGACGAAGATCGAAGCCGCCGGCGGCACGGTCTCCGTCCTCGAGGTCCCGGTCGCGGCGCTGCCGGCGATCGGGGTCGGCGAGGTCGGGGGCAAGCCGGCGCGCCAGCCACGGACCGCGGCCGGCAGGGCCGCCGCCGGGCGGGTGGTGGACGCTCGAGTGGCGCGCGCGGTCGACACCGCCGAACGGGCCGCCGAAGCCGCCGAGGCAAGCGTGGCGAAGGCCACCAAGGCAGCGAAGCCACCGAAGGCGAAGAAGGCAGCGGACGGGGCCGAGGTCCCGCCCGCAGAAGCGGCCGCGGACACGGGGCCGACACGCGGACTCCGACACGACCGCGGACTCCGACACGACCGCCGATACGGCCCCGGCCTCCGATCCGGCCCCGGCCGCGGACGACGAGAACGCGTAGCTCGTGTTCGAATCGCTGCTGAACGCGTTTCGGGCGCCGGACATCCGGCGGCGGATCCTCTACGTCCTCGCGATCCTGATCGTCTTCCGTTTCCTGGCCCACGTGCCGGTGCCGGGTGTCGATCGGCAACAGCTCCAGTCGTTCTTCGCCGGTAACGCCCTCATCGGCGTGCTCGACCTGATCTCCGGCGGGGGACTGTCGAACTTCTCGATCGTCGCGCTCGGCGTCAACCCGTACATCAACGCCTCGATCATCATGCAGCTGATGACCGGCGTCATCCCATCGCTCCAGGCGCTCAGCCGCGAGGGCGAGTACGGGCGCAACAAGATCAACCAGTACACCCGCTACCTGGCCGTCCCGATGGCGCTCCTCCAGGCGTTCGGGTTCCTCGCCCTCCTGAACTCACAGGGGATCCTGTCGTCCCACTTCGACCTCGGCGACGGCACGACGCTGACGCAGATCGCCACGCTCACGGCCGGCTCGATCGCCCTGATGTGGCTCGGCGAGCTCATCACCGAGCGTGGAATCGGCAACGGGATCAGCTTCATCATCTTCGCCGGCATCGTGAGCCGGGCGCCGGGGGCGGTCGCCGGCTTCCTCCAGACCCCCAACCCGGCCCTGATCATCGGGTTCGGGATCCTCGCGATCATCACCGTGGCGGTGATCGTCTACATCCAGGAGGGCCAGCGGCGGATCCCGATCCAGTACGCAAGCCGCGTCCGCGGCCGGCGGATGTACCAGGGAGGGCAGACGTTCCTCCCGCTCCGGGTCAACCAGGCCGGCGTGATTCCCATCATCTTCGCGATCAGCATCCTGCTGTTCCCCCAGCAGATCGCATCGTATTTCCAGAATGCAGAGGTCGGCTTCGTGGCGAGCATCGCGCAGGCGATCGTCCGCTTCTTCAACCCGCAATCGCTGATCTACGTCTCGCTCTATTTCCTGCTGGTGGTGGGATTCACCTACTTCTACACCGCGTTCACGTTCAAGCCGGACGAGACGGCCGAGCAGTTACGCAAGAACGGCGGTTTCATCCCCGGCATCCGGCCGGGTAGGCCGACGGCCGACTACCTGGCCAGGGTCGTCACCCGGATCACGGTCGCCGGTGCCCTCTTCCTGGGCGTCATCGCGACCGCGCCGTCCGTCATCGGCCTACTGATCCCGTCATTGACATCGATCGCCCTGGGCGGGACGGGACTCCTGATCGTCGTCAGCGTCGTCGTCGAGACGATGAAACAGATCGAGGCGCAGCTCCTGATGCGCAACTACGAAGGATTCATCCGGTGACGTCGGCCATCCGAATCGGCGATCGCCGATGACGGTGGCAGTCCTGCTGGGTGCTCCGGGCGCCGGGAAGGGGACCCAGGCTCCGATCCTCGCTCGCGAACTCGGGGTACCGATCCTCGCCTCCGGCGATCTTCTCCGGACTGCCGCCGCCGCCGGGACCGCCCTCGGCCGCGAGGCTGACCGCTACATGAGCCGCGGCCAGCTCGTTCCGGACGACACGATGGTCCGCGTCTTCCTCGAACGTCTCGACCGGCCGGACGCGACGGCCGGGGCGATCCTCGACGGCTTCCCGAGGACCCGCGTCCAGGCCGTCGCCCTCGATCGTGCCCTGGAGGAGGCCGGCCGCCGGGTGGACCGGGCGATCTTCATCGACGTCGCGGAGGACGACCTCGTCCGCCGGATGTCCAACCGCCGGGTCTGCACCGCCAACGGCCACGTCTATAACCTCGCGTCGAATCCACCTCTCGTCGAGGGGATCTGCGATCTCGACGGCTCCGAGCTCGTTCAGCGCCCCGACGACAACGAGGAGACGGTCCGGGCGCGGATGAAGGAGCAGATCCCGCCGCTCCTCGAGGTCGTCGACCACTACCGCACGGCCGGCATCCTCCAGACGATCGACGGCCGCGAACCGATCTCCGCCGTCGTCGATCGGATGCGCCGTGCCCTCGCGACGACGCCCGGCAGGGGCGACTGATGGTCACCCGCAAGTCGCGCCGCGAGATCGACAAGATGCGCCAGGCCGGGCGGATCGTCGCCGAGGTCCTCGCCCTGGTCGAATCCGAGCTGAAGCCGGGCGTCACGACCGGCCACCTGGATCGGCTCGCCGAGCGCCACATCCGGGCAGCCGGCGCCGTGCCGTCGTTCAAGGGCTACGGCCACCGGAGCAACCCGTTCCCGGCGAGCCTCTGCGTCTCGATCGACAACGAGGTTGTCCATGGCATCCCCGGCGACCGGGTGATCCGCGACGGGCAGATCGTGTCAATCGACGCCGGCGCGATCTTCGACGGCTGGCACGGCGACGGCGCACGGACCTTCTTCGTCGGTGAGCCGGCAGCCGAGGTCCGGTCGCTCGTCGAGGCCACCCGCCTCGCCATGATGGCCGGGATCGCCGCGGCGGTGCCGGGTGGCTACCTCGGCGACATCTCCGGGGCGATCGAGGACGTCGCCGCGCCGCACGGCTACGGGATCGTTCGCCAGTTCGTCGGGCACGGCATCGGCACCGAGATGCACCAGGAGCCGCAGGTCCCGAACTACCGGACCGGGGTTCGCGGCATGAAGCTCGCACCGGGCATCTGCCTCGCGATCGAGCCGATGCTCACGCTCGGCAGCCACGAGGTCGAGGTCAAGCCGGACGGCTGGACCGTCGTCACCCGCGACGGGTCGCTGGCGGCCCACTTCGAGCACACGATCGCAATCACGGATTCAGGACCAGAGATCCTGACGACCACCTGATGACGATGACACTGAAGACCCGCATCTGCGAACGACCCACCGAGGTCGGAGGCGACGCTCCGCGAGCCATCCGCCCGAGGTCTCCCGAGATCCTGACGACCGTCTGATGATGATGGCCAACGCGACACAGTTGCCGCCCCGGCCCAGTTTTGATATGCTACGCGTTCGTGTGTCGGTCCCCAGGGCCGACACTCATCGTGAGAAAGGGAACACCGCGGCCTGTGGCTAAGAAAGACGCGATCGAAGTGGAAGGGACGGTCATCGAGCCCCTCCCCAACACGATGTTCGCCGTCGAACTGGAGAACGGCCACCGGGTCCTTGCCCACATCAGCGGCAAACTCCGGATGAACTTCATCCGGATCCTGCCGGGTGATCGAGTCCGGGTCGAACTGTCGCCATACGACCTGACCCGCGGCCGCATCACGTACCGCCTGAAGTAAGCCCCGGACACCGTCCGCCACACGCATGAGTCGAGGATCCCGTTGAAAGTCAGAGCTTCCGTCAAGGCGCGCTGCGACAACTGCAAAGTCATTCGCCGTCACGGAACCGTGATGGTCATCTGTTCCAACCCGAAGCACAAGCAGCGGCAGGGGTAACCGATGGCACGCATCGCCGGCGTCGACATTCCCCGCGAGAAGCGGGTTGAGGTCTCGCTCACCTACATCTTCGGGATCGGCCTGCCGACGGCCCAGAAGATTCTCAGCCAGACGAACGTGAACCCGGATACGCGGGTCCGTGACCTGACGGAAGAGCAGGTCAACCGCCTTCGCGAGCTCATCGACCGCCGCTACAAGGTGGAAGGCGATCTCCGCCGCGAGGTCGCGCTCAACATCAAGCGCCTGATCGAGATCGGCTCGTACCGGGGCATGCGCCATCGGCGCAACCTGCCGGCCCGTGGCCAGCGGACAAAGACCAACGCTCGCCAGCGGCGCGGACCGAAGAAGACGGTCGGCGTGCGGCGCAAGAAGTAGACGAGGGCACCGACGGGTATGGCCGAGCGAAAGCGGGCGGTTAAGCAGCGCCGCCGCGAACGGAAGAACGTCCCCCAGGGGCACGTCCACATCCAGGCGACGTTCAACAACACGATCATCACGATCACCGACCTGACCGGTGCGGTCATCAGCTGGGGCTCCGCCGGCGTCGCCGGGTTCAAGGGCTCACGCAAGAGCACGCCTTACGCCGCGGCCCTGTCCGCCGATGGGGCAGCGAAGCGGGCGATGGAGCACGGGATGCGCCAGGTCGAGGTCCTCGTCAAGGGCCCGGGCGCCGGCCGCGAGCAGGCGATCCGCTCGCTCCAGGCCGCCGGGCTCGAGGTCACCGCGATCACCGACATCACGCCGATCCCGCACAACGGTTGCCGCGCCCCCAAGCGGCGCCGGGTCTGAGCAGAGACAGGAACCCATGGCCCGATACACCGAATCCGTCTGCCGCCTCTGCCGACGGGAGGGCGCCAAGCTCTTCCTGAAGGGGACGCGCTGCTACACGAAGAAGTGCGCCTTCGAACGGCGCCCATCTCCGCCCGGCCAGCACGGCGTGCGCCGCCGGAAGGTCGGCGAGTTCGGGATGCAGCTCCGTGAGAAGCAGAAGGTCCGCCGGGTCTACGGCGTCCTCGAGCGGCAGTTCCGAAACTACTTCCGCGTCGCCGCCACGCACTCGGGCGTCACCGGTGAGTACCTCCTTCGCACCCTCGAGCTGCGCTTCGACAACGTCGTCTACCGGATGGGTCTCGCGACCTCCCGGGCTCAGGCCCGCCAGCTGATCAACCACGGCCACCTGGCCGTCAACGGCCGGCCGACGGACGTCGCCTCGTATCAGCTCCGCCGCGGCGACAAGATCGAGGTCCGCGAGTCCCACCGCAGCCGCGAGCCGTTCAAGATCGCCAAGGAGACCCTCCGCTCGCACCAGGCGCCGGAGTGGCTGTCCATCGACGCCGCCAACCTGGCCGGGACGGTCGTCGACCTTCCCCGCCGCGACCAGATGCCGCTCGACCTGAACGAGCAGCTCGTGGTCGAGTACTACTCGAGGTAACCCCCGCTCATGATCGAACTCGAGAACCCCCAGATCGAGCCCGTCGAGGAAGCCGGGACGTACGCCAAGTACGAAGCCGGACCTCTCCAGGCCGGCTATGGCGTGACGCTCGGCAACGCACTGCGTCGCGTCATGCTGTCCTCGCTTGACGGCGCCGCGGTCACGAGCATCCAGATCCGCGACATCTACCAGGAGTTCTCGACGATCCCCGGCGTCAAGGAAGACGTCACCCAGATCGTCCTGAACGTCAAGAAGCTCCGCCTCAAGAGCTTCGCGACCCACCCCGTTCAGCTTCGCCTCATCAAGAGCGGCGCAGGCGCCGTGACGGCCGCCGATATCGCCGAATCGGCCGACGTCGAGATCGTGAACCCCGATCTCGTCCTCATGACCCTCGACACGGACGACGTGACGATCGAGATGGACCTGACCGTCGAACGTGGCGTCGGCTACCTCGGTGCGGAGCGCGCGGAGGCGCTGCCGATCGGCGTCATCGCCATCGACGCGATCTTCACGCCGGTGCGCAAGGTCAACTACTGGGTCGAGAGCATGCGCGTCGGTCAGATGACCAACTACGACAAGCTCACGGTCGAGATCGAGACGGACGGCACCATCACCCCGGAGGAGGCCCTGAGCCACTCCGCCGAGATCCTGGTCAACCAGTTCCGCCCGTTCGTCTCGATCGGGATGGCCGTCCCCCCCGGCGACCAGGCAGTCAGCGGGGTCGCCCAGCTCCCGCCCAACATGCTCGACATGCCGATCGAGGAGCTCGACCTGCCGATGCGGGCGTACAACTCCCTCAAGCGGAACAACATCGTCAAGGTCGGACAGCTGCTCCAGCTCAAGGACGACGACCTTCTCCGGATGCGCAACTTCGGCAAGAAGTCGCTCGACGAGATGAAGGAGCGCCTCCGGATGCGAGGCTTCATCGTCCCCGAGACCGAGTCGGACGGCCTCGAAGAGGACCTCGAGGACGAGCCCTTCGACGACGAGGCCGAGTCCTGACGTGGCCCACCGGATCGACGGCCGCAAGCTCAGCCGGAAGCAGGGGCCGCGGCTCGCCCTGTACAAGAACCTGACGGTCTCGGTCCTGCGCTACGAGCGGGTCCAGACGACGGAGGCGAAGGCGAAGGAGATCCGCGGCCGCGTCGAGCGGATGATCACTCTCGCCAAGCAGGGAGACCTGGCGGCCCGCCGCTCGGTCGTCGCGGCCTTCCCGAACGAACCGCTCGTCGTGAACAAGCTGTTCGACGAGATCGCACCGAAATACGCCGATCGGACCTCCGGCTACACCCGGATCGTCAAGATCGGGCTCCGGCGGGGCGATGCCGCGCCGATCGTGCAAATCGAGCTCGTCTAACGAGTACACCATTGAAGTCGCCGGTCGGGCGAGGTCAGCCCAAGGCGGCGCCGAGCACGTGAGCGAGCGCACTTGAACGTGCGTGAGCGAACGAGCGAAGGCGCCAACGCAGGGATGGCCCGCCCCAGCGGCGACAGCAGTCGAGAGGCTGCGCCGCGGCGGTTTCGAGCCGTGGTCGAATACGACGGCACGGACTTCTTCGGGTTCCAGGCGCAGCCTGGGGTCCGGACGGTCCAGGGGGAACTGGAGGCCGCTCTGGCCCGCCTCAGCAATGGGGAGCGTCGAGCGGTCGACGGGGCCGGACGCACCGACACGGGAGTGCACGCCAAGGGGCAGGTGATCGGTTTCACCTACACCGGACGGCTTCCCGCCGACGAGCTGGGACGAGCGTTCGATGCGCTCCTTCCGGCGGACGTCGCCATCCGCGATCTGCGGCGGGCGCCGTCGGCGTTCCACCCTCGCTATGCGGCGCGGTACCGGGAGTACCGCTACACCGTCTGGAACGGGCCGCGCAGCCCGCTTCGCGAGCGCACGGCGCTCGGGGTGCGGGCCCCGCTCGACACCGCCGCGATGACGCGGGCCGGGTTGGTCCTCGAGGGCCGGCACGACTTCAGCGCTTTCGGGGCGGCGGACCAGAACCCGGTCCGGACCGTTCACGCGGTCCGGGTCAGGCGGGCAGGATCGCTCGTGACGATCGACGTCAGGGCCGATGCCTTCCTGCGGGGGATGGTCCGGCGCATCGTGTCCGTCCTCCTGGAGGTCGGTCGCGGCAAGATGGATGAGACAGCGGTCCGGAACGCACTTGCGGCCCGGACACCGGCACTCGGCGGGGCGTCAGCCCCGGCCAGGGGCCTCTGCCTCCGACGAGTCGTCCTCGGACGGCGACCGGAGACGAATGGAGACGACTGAACGACGATGAACGCGAAGACCTACGCGGTCCGGGAGAGCGAGATCGAGCGACGCTGGTACGTCGTTGATGCCGCCGACGAGACACTCGGCCGGCTGGCGTCGCGCATCGCGCGCGTCCTCGAGGGCAAGCACAAGCCGTCGTACGCCCCGAATCTCGACTCCGGCGACCACGTCATCGTCCTGAACGCTTCGCGGATCGCGGTGAGCCGCGACAAGCGCGAGACCAAGCTCTACATCCGCCACAGCGGCCACCCCCAGGGCTACAAGGAGGAGACGCTCGGTCACCTCCTCGAACGCCGGCCCGAAGAGGTCATCCGCCGCGCAGTCAAGGGGATGCTCCCGCGAACCAGGCTCGGTGCGCAGCAGCTCCGCAAGCTCAAGATCTATGCCGGCACGGACCACCCGCATCAGGCCCAGCGGCCTGAGCCGTTCGCCTGACGAGGAGCTCAACACACATGGTCAGCCCGTCCTTCTACTCAGGCACCGGCCGCCGCAAGACGGCGATCGCCCGCGTCCGGCTCCTGCCGGGTGAGGGTGAGATCGTCGTCAACGGGCGCAGCCTCGAAGAGCACTTCGGCAATGCGATCAACGAGTCCGACGTCCGGATGCCCTTCCGCGTCACCGGGACCGAGGGCCACTTCAACGCGATGGTCAAGGTCGAGGGCGGCGGCGTCACCGGCCAGGCCGGTGCGATTCGCCACGGGATCGCGCGGGCGCTCCTCGAGGTCGACGAGCAGGCGAATCGGCTGCCGTTGCGCCAGGCTGGCCTCCTCACCCGCGATCCGCGGATGAAGGAGCGCAAGAAGTACGGCTTGAAGCGAGCCCGCAAGGCGCCTCAGTACACGAAGCGCTGATCGGTCGCCGCAGGCTCGGCCCAGGCGGGCGTTGCCGCCTGCGCTCCTCGCTCACGCACCTTGAGCGTTCGCTGCGATGCTAGGGCGGCGCCTTCGCCTGGACCGCCCTGCGACGACCTGGGCTGAGCGGCGGTTCGCCGCAGGCTCGGCGGTTCGCCGCAGCGGCCGCGCATCGCCGTAGCGGCCGCGCATCGCCGTAGCGGCCGCGCATCGCCGCCGCCCCGCGTCAGACCTTTGCCCCGCGTCAGACCTTTGCCCCGCGTCAGACCTTTGCCCCGCCTCGCCCGGCCCCCTCCGGCAGCCGGAGCCAATTCCATGCCAGATGTCTGCTTGGCGAACCTTGGGCCGGCTAGCAGGGCGACCGCCGCGCGGCCGCCGGGCGATCGCGTGCGTGGATCCCGCGACGCGAGGGTCGCATCGGCCCGTTCCGGCCCCTCTTGAGCCCGACCTGTCTGCCCAAGGTCGCGGTGGCGGACATCCGGCAGGAAAGGCGCCCCGCCGCGCGGCGCCGCCGCGCCGCCGCGCCGCGCCGCAGCGCCGTCATGCGGCCGCGCCGCGCCGCCGCGCCGCGCCGCAGCGCCGTCATGCGGCCGCGCCGCGCCGCGCCGCCGCGATTGGATCGCGGTCGGGGCTGGCTCGCGGCGGCGTTGCCGCTAAAGTGGCATCGTGCACGCCGCGATCGATTCATCGGCCTCTCTTCGGGGTCGGGACCTGCTGTCCGTCGCGGACTTCACGCCGACGGAGGTCGCCCGCGTCTTCGACCGCGCGTCGGCGCTGAAGGCGGAGTACCGCTCGGCACGCCGGCACGCCTCGCCGCCACTCGCGGGGCGGACGATCGCGATGCTCTTCCAGCGCCCGAGCCTGCGGACCCGCGTCACGTTCGAGGCTGGGATGAACCAGCTCGGCGGGCAGGCGATCTACCTCACCGAAGACGTCGTCATGGGAGCGCGCGAGACTGCCCGTGACGTTGCCCGCAACCTCGAGCGGTTCGTCGACGCGATCGTCGCGCGGACCGGGCCACATGCTGTCGTCGTCGAGCTTGCGGCACAGGCCTCGATCCCCGTCATCAACGGGTTGACGCTCCGGGAGCATCCGTGCCAGGCCCTGGCGGACGTCTTCACGCTCCGCGAGCGGTTCGGCCGGCTCGACGGTTTCGTGCTCGCATTCGTCGGCGACGGCAACAACGTCTACCACTCGCTGGCGCTGCTCGGGGCCTCACTCGGGATGGAGGTGAGGCTCGCCCATCCGCCGGGCTACGCACCGAATCCGCTGATCGTCGAGCACGCAAACGAACTGGCGACTGCGGCGGGCGGCCGGCTCATCTTTACCGCGGACCCGGTCGAGGCGGTCCGCGGCGCGGCGGCCGTCTACACGGATGCGTGGACGTCGATGGGCCAGGAGGCGGAAGCCGAGGAGCGCCGGGACGCCTTCGCCGGGTACCGTGTCGATGCGGCCCTGCTCGAAGCTGCGGGTCCGGATGCGGTGGCGATGCACTGTCTCCCGGCACACCGTGGGGAGGAGATCACATCAGAGGTCATGGACGGCCCGCGAAGCATCATCTGGGAGCAGTCCGAGAATCGCCTCCACCTCCAGAAGGCGCTGCTGGTGGAGGTGCTCGGTGAGTGAGCGCAAGCCGAAGCGCGAATCGCCGACGGCATCCCTGTACGAGCGCTACAAGGATGCCCTTCGGCGCGGTCACGTCGCCGCCCTCCGCGGCCGGCTCGAGGCCGCGATCGGAGCGTACGGCGAGGCGGCCGCGATCGCGACGGACCGGGCGCTGCCGCATGCCGCGATCGGCGGGATCTTCGTCCGGATGGGCCGGATGCCCGATGCCCTCGCGGCATACGACCGCGCCCTGGAGCTCGGGCCGGGCGATGAGACGAGCCTGCGCGGACGTGCCGAGGTCCTGCGCAGCCTCAAGCGCCCGGTCGAGGCCGCCGCCTCCCTGGATCGGCTGGCCGAGATCCTCGATCGTGCCGGTCGCCTGCCGGATGCCTGCGACGCCGCGCGGCGCGCCCTGGAGCTGGCTGAATCGAAGGAGCGGCGCCGCTTCGTGACGTCGCTCGCGGCCCGCCTGCGCGATGTCCCTGGCGACGAGGCCGCCGAGCATGCCCTCGCCCAGGTCCTGCGCTTCCTCGAACCGCCGCTGGTACCGGAGGGAACCCCGGAGGCCATTGTCGCCGAGGACGATGGCAAAAGCCCGGACGCGATCGAGGCGGGCGAGAGCGACGGCGAGCCCGAAGCGCCGGCGGAGCCTGAACGCGAGCCCGATCACCGGATGCAGGACCCGATCCGCCTGGGTGCCGCCGGCGAGGACGCCCTGAGTGCCGGGGACCGCGCCTCAGCGCGCGACAACCTCCTCGCGGCTGCCTACGCCTACCGGCGGACTGGCCGGCCGCTCGCCGCGATCGACGCTTGCTTCCTCGCGATGGAAGTCGCGGCGGCCGACGTGGACCTCCACATCATGCTCGCCGAGCTGTACCTCGAATCAGGATGGCGCACGCTGGCCGTCGACAAGCTGGTCCTGCTCAGCCGGCTGGCCGAGCTGGACAGGGACCCGACCACGCGCGAGCGCGTGTGCCGGATCGCCCGGGAGCGCCTGGCAGACGAGCCGCGCCTCGCGAGCCTCTGCGCCTGACGGTTTCCAGCCGACCATGCGACGGTGTCGGTGGGCACCGGCCAGGGCCCGCGAGAGCGCGGCCGCGCTCGATGACGCCGGGGTCCCGAACGGGCCCGATGCTACACTCACGAGAAGATGCCGCAGCTCCTCGCGTCGATCCTCGAGCAGTTGAAACCGAACTCGCTGATCGACATCGGGATCACCGCGCTCCTGATCTACTGGCTGTTCAGCCTCATCCGTGGAACGCGGGCGGTCAGCCTCGTCATCGGCGTCACGGTCCTGTTCGCCGTCTACGCGGCCGCGCAATTCCTCGACCTCCAGCTGCTGACCCAGATCCTGCAGGCTGGTGCGGTCGTCGGCCTGTTCGCGCTCGTGGTCGTCTTCCAGCCGGAGCTCCGCCGGGCCCTCGAGCGGATCGGGCGGGTCGGCTCGTTCAACTGGCTTTTCTCGCCCGCTGAGCAGCGGGCGGTCGACCATGTCGCCGAGGAGGTTGCCCACGCGGCCGCGCAGATGTCGGCCGACGGTCACGGCGCGCTGATCGTTCTCGAGCGGGAGACCGGTCTCGAGGAGGTGGCCGAGACCGGTGTGATGATCCATGGCGACCTGTCCGCGGACCTCATTCGCACGATCTTCGCCCCGCGGACGCCGCTCCATGACGGCGCGGTCATCATCCGCGACGAGATGATCCTCGCGGCGGGGGCGCTGCTGCCCCTCGCCGAGATGACCGTCCACACGGAGCGCTTCGGGACCCGTCACCGAGCCGCGCTCGGCATCACGGAGCAGACCGATGCGGTGGTCGTCGTCGTGTCGGAGGAGAACGGCCAGGTCAGCCTCGTCGAGCGTGCCCGGATCGTCCGCAACCTCAATGAGCAGCAGCTCGCCCGCGCGATCCGCTCGATCCTCGCTCCGACCGACGGCCGCGGCCCGTTCGGGCGACGATTGCTGAGCGGCGAAGCCTCGACAGGGGGCAGGGCGCCGCGGCTCGCCGACCTGTCGCGGCTCGTCAGCCGCAGGCGCCGCCGCGCCCCCATCCGGCCGGAGGACGACGGTCCGCCGGCGGCACCTGCACGGGTCCAGCGGTGACGCGAGTCGTCGGCCTCCTCTTCCACAACTGGCCCCTGAAACTCGCCGCGATCGTGCTTGCGACGATGCTCTACGCGGGGCTCGTCCTGTCGCAGTCGGTCCGGGAGCTGCCGACGAGCATCGCCGTCGTGCCGACCCTGCCACCGACGGCTGTTCTCAACGAGAACCTGCCCCAGGTGACGAGGGTCCGGTACTTCACCCTCGGCGACGCTAGCGCGACGGCGGAGGCCGACAGCTTCCGGGCGACGATCGATCTCACCGGCATCGACCCGAGCTCCGGCACGACGACATATGCCCGGATCGTCGTCACGTCCGTCGACCCGCGGTTCGCGGTGGTCAACTGGGAGCCGCCCGGCATCAATGTCCAGCTCGACCCGCTCATCACCAAGAAGGTCCCGGTTCGCGTCGCCACGGGCACGACGCCGACGGGCCTCGAAGTTCGGCCGGCGATCGTTTCCCCGGAGATGGTCACGGTCAGGGGAGCCGCGACGGTCATCGATCGCGTCGTCGAGGCCCGCGCGGACGTCGTCATCGAGCCGAATGCCCTCGACATCGATCGGAACATCGATCTCATCCCGGTCGACGCGCAGGACAACCGGGTCACGCCGGTCGACGTCGACCCGGCGACGGCCCATGTCCAGATCGCGGTCTTCAGCGACCGCGAATCGCGTCCGTTGCCGGTCACGCCTGTCGTGACGGGAGTGCCCGCCCCCGGCTACGAGGTCGCCTCGGTGACCGTGTCACCCCTCCTCGTCTCGGTCGAGGGCGACGCCGACCAGCTCGTTCCGCTCCAGAGCGCGGAGACAGCGCCGATCTCGATCAGTGGTGCAACCCAGAACGTCGTCACCGACGCCCCGTTCGCGTTGCCGACGGGCGTCCTTCCCCTCGGCACGACGACCGTCCACGTCACGATCGTCATCCGGCCCCTCGCGGGGACACGAACCTATGACGCCGCGATCGTTCTTGCAGGCGCCCAGGCTGGTCTCGACTACCGGCTGTCGACCAGGCACGCCCTCGCGACGATCGGTGGCACGCTCGCCGACCTCGACCGGCTGGAGGCGGTTGCGTTCACGATGACCGCCCAGGTCGGTGGCCTCGTGCCCGGGACGCACGAGGTGGCGATCGAGACGATCCTGCCCGTCGGGTTGTCGCTCGTGACCGTGACACCTGGCACCGTGACCGTGACCGTGACGGTGACCGTCCCGCCTTCACCGACGGCCACACCGTAGCGTGCCGCGACTCTTCGGCACGGACGGGATCCGTGGCATCGCCAATGTCGAGCTGAAGCCGACTCTCGCCTACGCCCTGGGCCGGGCGACCGCGCACGAGCTCGCGGGTCCGGGCCAGGCGATCGTCGTCGGCCAGGACACCCGGCGGTCGGGCGACATGTTCGTCGCCGCGATCACGGCCGGCGCCACGAGCCTCGGCGTCGACGTCCAGATCGCCGGCTGCGTCCCGACGCCCGCCCTCGCCTTCCTCGCGGGGACGGGGGACTTTGCAGCGGGGATCATGGTCTCGGCGTCCCACAATCCGGCCGATGACAACGGGCTCAAGGTTCTCGACCGATCGGGGCTCAAGCTCGACGACTCGATCGAGGACAAGCTCGAGCAGCTCATCTGGCGGACGGAGGAGCTGGGGGGTGTCGGCAACGGCGAGATCGGGCGGTCGCTCTTCGTCCCCGCGCTCCTGGAGCGCTACCGCGACCACCGCCTCGCGCTGGCGGGATCGATCGCGGCCGGAGGCCTGCGCGTCGTGCTCGATTGCGCCAACGGATCCGGCGGGATCGTGGGCCCCGAGATCCTGGCGGCGACCGGAGCGACGGTCGAGGTCATCCACAACGACCCCGATGGCGTGAACATCAACGTCGCGTCCGGTGCGACGTCCCCGGCCTCGCTGGCGGCCGAGGTCGCGGCCCGCGGCGCGGACGTCGGCTTCGCACTCGACGGCGACGCCGACAGGCTGATCGCGGTCGATGCCACCGGCCGCGTCGTCGATGGCGACCAGGTCCTCGGGGTCCTGGCCCTGGATCGCCTGGAGCGAGGCGTCCTGGCCGAGGGCGCCCTCGTCGTGTCGGTCCTCTCGAACGGCGGCCTCCAGGCGGCGGTCGAGACGGCGGGTGGCCACGTGATCCGGACCCCGGTCGGCGACAAGTACATCCTCGAGGGGATGCAGGTCAGTCGGGCCGGCCTCGGCGGCGAGAAGAGCGGTCACGTCATCGTGCTGGAGCACACGACATCGGGCGACGGCATCGTCACGGCGATGGAGGTCCTCCGGGTGATGACCCGTGCCGGCGCGTCGCTGGCCGACCTCGCGGCGCGGATCCCACTCATGCCGCAGCAGCAACGCGCGGTCAAGGCGCGTCACAAGGACCAGTGGGAGGGCGATCCTGCCCTCCAGCTCGCGATCAGCGACGCCGAGCGACGGCTCGGCCAGGGTGGCCGGGTCCTGGTCCGGCCGTCCGGGACGGAGCCCGCGCTCAGGGTGATGATCGAGGGCACCGACGCCGACCTCGTGGCGGAGCTGGCCGATGGAATCGCGTCACTCGCCCAAGAGCGGCTAAACTGAATCCTCGGGCGGATGGCGTCGACGGAGCTCCGCCTCCGACCTCGGAGGGCCGCGACGCCTGTGCAAGCGCTCCTCCCGCATCGGTTCCCAAGGGAGATTTGACGGACACATGTGCGGGATTGTCGGCTACACGGGACCACGCGAGGCGGGCCCGATTCTCATCGAGTGCCTCAGACGGCTCGAGTACCGCGGCTACGACTCGGCCGGGATCGCGCTCGTCGACGAGGCCGGCGACATGTTCGTCGAGAAGCGGGCAGGCAAGCTCTCCAACCTGACGACCGCCATCGCCGACCGGACGCCGCATGCCGCCATCGGCCTCGCCCACACGCGCTGGGCGACCCACGGCCGGCCGAACGACCTGAACGCTCATCCCCACCAGGACTGCACCGGCGACATCACCGTCATCCACAACGGGATCATCGAGAACTTCCGCGAACTGCGGGACGGGCTCGAGGCCCGCGGCCACACGCTGACGTCGGAGACGGACACCGAGGCCATCGCCCACCTCGTGGAGGAGGCGTACACCGGAGACCTGGCCGATGCAGTCCGTGCGACGCTCCGCCAGCTCGAGGGAGCCTATGCCCTCGTGGTGATGCACAGGCGCGAGATCAGCCGCCTCGTCGGCGCGCGGCAGGATGTTCCCCTGATCGTCGGACGAAACGGCGAGGAGAGCTTCATCGCCAGCGATGTCTCCGCGATCCTCGCCCACACCAACCGCGTGGTGTTCCTCCAGGAAGGCGACGTCGCCGACGTCTTTCCGACCGGTGTCGAGGTGACCGATATCTACGGCGTCCCGCGGGAACGAGCCGAGACGATCATCACCTGGACGCCGGAGGCCGCCGAGAAGGGCGGCTACGAGCACTTCATGCTCAAGGAGATCCACGAGCAGCCCGAGGCGCTTCGCCAGTCGATCGCCGGCCGGGCCACGCGCGATCGCCGGATCCAGGTCGAGGAGCTCGAGCCGCTGGCGGACGCGATCCGGGCCGCCGACCGGGTCGAGCTCGTCGCATGCGGCAGCGCCTTCTACGCGGGGCTCGTCGGTGCCGCGGCGATCCAGGACTGGACCGGGCTCCCCGCACGGGCCTCGGTCGGATCCGAGTTCCGCTACAGTCCGCCGCCCCTCAACGAGCGGACGCTCGTCATCGCCGTGACCCAGTCAGGGGAGACGGCCGACACGATCGCGCCGACCCGCCATGCCCGCGAGAAGGGCTGCCCCATCATCGCGGTGACCAACACCGTCGGGTCCGCGATCACCCGCGAGGCCGATGCGGTCGTCTTCCTGCAGGCCGGTCCGGAGATCGCCGTCGCCGCGTCGAAGACGTTCGTGACCCAGGTCACGACGCTCGTCATCCTGGCCGCGGCGATCGCGAAGATTCGCGGCAACCTGGGCCTGGAGCAGGAGCAGGAGCTGGTCGACGCCCTCCACGCTTTGCCCGCGGCGGCCCAGCGGGCGATCGAGAGCGCCTCGGATGGCGCCGAAGCGCTGGCGCGGCGCTACGTCAACTCGCGGGGCTTCATGTTCGTCGGGCGCGGGTACACGTACCCTGCGGCGCTGGAGGGGGCGCTCAAGCTCAAGGAGATCAGTTACGTCCACGCCGAGGGATACGCCGCCGGCGAGCTGAAGCACGGTCCGATCTCCCTGCTCGACGCCGAGTGTCCCCTTGTCGCCGTCGCGACGCGGTCGTCGGTCTACGACAAGCTGATCAGCAACGTCATGGAGGGTCGCGCTCGCGACGCGAAGGTGATCGCAGTCGCGACGGAGGGCGACCCGCAGATCACGCGCTTCGCCGACGATGTCCGCTGGGTCCCCGACACACACGAGGCGTTGAGCCCCATCCTCGCCGTCATCCCGCTCCAGCTCTTCGCCTACCACATGGCGGTTGCCCGCGGCACCGACGTCGACCAGCCCCGCAACCTGGCAAAGTCGGTCACGGTCGAGTAAGGCCTGTGTCGGCGCTCGAGCCATCGGCCGCGGCCACCCCTGCTGTCGAGGTCCCGGCCGGCACCACGGAGCTGGGGATCGACATCATCAAGGTCGATCGGATCCGGGCGGCGATCGAGAAGTTCGGGCCGCGATTCTCCGGCCGCGTCCTGACGCCGGCGGAGCAGCGCTACGTCCGCGACCGGCCGGAGACCTTCGCCGGCCGCTGGGCGGCGAAGGAGGCGGTCAGCAAGGTTCTCGGGCTCGGGGTGCGCGGAATCGGCTGGCGCGACATCGAGATCGAGCGGCTGCCGACCGGTCAGCCGGCGGTCCGGCTCCACGGGCGCGCCGCGGCCCGCGGTGATCAGCTCGGCATGACCCGGATCGCGGTGTCGATCACCCATGAGGCGGACTACGCCGTGGCGATCGCCTTCGGAGTCCGCTCCACCGGCGGCCGTTACGTCTTCCCGCCCGATATCGAGGACCGCCTGGACGACCGCGAGCGACGGCTGCTCGCCCGCATGGATCGGCTGCGGGCACTCCACGCGGAGTCCGCGCGGTTGGCCGACGAGGGCGATGGTCGTGCCTGAGCGACCTGTCGGATTCGGTCGTCGCGAGACCGGGGCTGTCGGGGCGACGATCGAGCCGCAGATTCCCGGAGCCGTGACGCTCGACGACGCCACGGTCTCGGCGCTGCTCCCGGAGCGCCCCAAGCGCGGCCACAAGGGAGCGTTCGGCAAGGTTCTCGTCGTGGCGGGATCGCTCGATTATGCGGGCGCGGCGTTCCTGGTCTGCCGGGCCGCCGGCCGGGCCGGCGCCGGTCTCGTGACCCTGGCGATCCCGGAGTCCCTCCAGCCGCTGTTCGCCGCGAAGATCGTGGAGGCGACGACGATGGCGCTCCCCGAGGACGATGTCGAGGAGGTTGACCCGGAACCCGCCTTCGCCCGGATCCTCGACCACGAGCACGATGCCCTGGTCGTGGGTCCGGGGCTTCGGCCGGGCCTCACGACGGCCGAGCTCGTCCGAAAGCTGCTGTCCTCTCCTGACGACGAGACGCCGCCGCCGATCGTGCTCGACGCCGAGGCCCTTCGGTCGCTCGCGACGATGGAACGATGGTGGGAAGGCGAGCGCCGGCCGGCCGTCCTCACCCCGCACGTCGGGGAGTTCGAACGGCTGCGTGCGGGCAGCGGCCGAGGTCCTGACGAGGACGGCGACCTTGTGGAGGACGATCCCGCGCGGGCGGCCGCCGCCCAAGACGCGGCGGCGATGTGGGGCCAGGTGGTCGTCCTCAAGGGCGCGAAGACCGTCATCGCCTCGCCAGACGGGGCTATTGCCGTCGCTCCCTTCGAGAACCCGGCACTCGCAAGCGGCGGGACCGGCGACGTCCTCAGCGGCACGATCGGGTCGCTCCTCGCCCAGGGACTGTCTCCGTTCGACGCCGCGCGCCTGGGCGTCTATCTCCACGGCCTGGCGGGCGAGACCGTCAGCGAACGCTTCGGGGACGCGGGCCTGCTGGCATCGGACCTGCCCGAGGCGATCGCGATCGCCCGGAAGCGTCTCGCGGGTGTCGCCGAGCGGCGGGCGGCCGGGTCTCGCCTGGGCTTCGGACCGCGCGGCGTGCAGGACGCCGCGGGTGCTCCTGGCCCCGCGGCTGCGCCTGGCGCGCCTGGCGGTGGCCCGGACGCGCGGTCCCCCGATCGGCCGGCGGACGCGCCCGGTGACGTCGTTCGTGCCGGGCGCTGAGCTGAAGCCGGACGCGGCCGGGGCACCCCCGATCGAGGAGCGGCTCGCAGCCGCCGGTCTTCCACCCCTGCCGCGAACGGCCTGGATCGAGATCGATCTCGACGCCCTGGCCGCGAATTTCGCGATCATCCGCGAGCTGGCCGGTCCCGATGTCCGGATCGAGCCGGTCGTCAAGGCCGATGCATACGGCCACGGCATGGTGCCGATCGCCCGGGCCCTCGCCGCCGCCGGCGCCGACGGCCTGTGCGTCGCGACCTTCGACGAGGCGGTCGCACTTCGCTCGGCGGGCATCCGGACCCGGGTCACCGTGCTCTATCCGATCCCGCCCGCCCGTGCGCCGGAGGCTGCGCTCCGACGGATCGGCGTGGCCGCTGGCGACGAGACCTCGCTTGCCGCCCTGACCGCCGCGATGGCCGCAGCCACCTCGGAGGCCGAACCGGGCGCCGACGAGCTCCACGTCGAACTGGAGATCGAGACGGGACTGGGGCGCGGCGGGGTGGCCCTTCCGCGGGCCGCCGCGGCCGCTGCGACGATCGAATCTGCGGCCGGCGTCAGGCTGGCCGGAGTCTGGACGCACCTCCAGGCCGTCGAGGATCCGCCCCGGACGGCGGCCCAGATCGCGCGGTTCGAGGAGGCCCTGGCCGCGCTCGCCGCGGCCGGGATCGACGTTCCGCGCCGCCATGTTGCTGCAAGCGCAGCGCTGCTCGTGTCCGGCATCCCACTGTACGACGCGGTCCGTCCCGGCCTGATGACGTACGGCATCTCCCCCGACGAGCTGGATCCCGCGATCCTCCCGCCGGCCGTCCTGCGCCTCCGCCCGCTGCTGGCGCTCAAGGCCCGCCCGGTGCGGGTCGCCGACCTGCCGGCCGGTCACGGGATCTCGTACGGCCCGACGTTCGTGACCGGCCGGCCGAGCAGGATCGCGACGCTGCCACTCGGCTACGGGGACGGCTGGCCGCGGTCGCTCTCGAATTGCGCGGAGGCCCTGGTCCGCGGCCGGCGTGTCCCGCTCGTCGGGAATGTCGCGATGGACGCGATCATGTTCGACGTCACCGATGTGCCCGGGCGGCCGGTCGGCGTCGACGACGAGTTCGTGCTCATCGGCTCGCAGGGGAGCGACCGGATCGCTGTACTGGACCTGGCGCGATCCCGCAACACGAACACGTGGGAGGTCGTTACCACGACTTCCCGGCGGGTTCCTCGGGTGTACCATGCCTCGGCCGGTCCGGTCGGCATCCGGACCCTCGAGTCCGTGGAGGACCCTTGGCCCGAATCGAACTCTGGAATGGAGACATCTGTGAGCTCGAAGTCGACGCCATCGTGAACGCGGCGAGCGCGTCGCCCTGGATGTCGACGGGCGTCGGAGATGCCATCGAGCGGGTCAGCGGCGACGGGATCGAATTCGCCGCCGTCGGGAGTTCGAGGTTGCCATCGCCGCCGTCCCGGACGTGTCCGCGTCGCGGGTCGCTGTGAACGGCGCCGTCGCGTGAGCATGCCGTATCAGCCGACCGAGGAGCAGCGAGACGAGCTGGTCGAGCAGGTCGCCCGGGAGATCCAGCTGCGCGGCATGACCGGTCCCGCGGTCCATTTCCTGCAGGCCAGCCGGCCATATCGGCCGCTCGGCGCGAACGCGATGCTCTTCTTCGATCCGGTCCTGGGCGGGCTGTTCGGCGGCGGGTTCGCGGGTGCCTCAGAGATCCTCGCCGACGACGCCGGGATCGAGCAGCTGATCGCGCGGCTGGAGGAGCTCGACGAAGAGATCACCTGGGACGCTTGACGGCCGCCACCTGGGTTTGGCGAATTGTGGCCCAGGCGGGCGCTCATGTGCTCGCGTTCTCAGCGGCTGCTTTGGCCTGAGCCGGCCCTGCGGCGTCCCTCGCTGAGTGCGCCGCCCCTCCCCACGCCGCCCCTCGCACGCCGCGCCGGGAGCCACGCCGCCCTCCCACGCCGCCCTCCCCACGCCGCCCCTCGCATGCCGCGCCGGGAGCACGCCGCCCTCCCACGCCGCCCCTTTTCGGATGATTCGAACAGGATGCAGGCGAACAGCCGAATGAGGTCTGGATTGGCCCCGCGTCGATGCGCAATCGTGCGCGAGGTTGACTCGGCGGACCCGATCAGGAGGTTCCGTCACTCGATCCTGAGGCGCCTGGGGCGCATTCCGGGCAGGTTGTTCGATCCATTCGAAATGTCTGGCAGCCCGGGCCGCAGCCGGGCCGACGGGCGGACAAGCCGCGGACGGCGGCCACGCTCAGGTCCGCGGGCCGGGCGGACAAGCCGCGGACGGCGACCACGCGGCCGGGCCATAGCGGCAGGGCCACAGCGGACGGGCAACAGGACGGCCGGGCGGCCACGGGGCTGCATCGGCGGCCTGGGGCTCGCATCGCGGGCCTTGCGACGCTTGAGCGAGGTAGCATGAGCGCGTGACGAGCGACCCGAGAGCCTTCCTCGCCCTCGACCTTGGCGCCGCCACCTCGTCGGTTGCGCTCGTGGCCCGCCTTCGCCATCGATGGCGCCTCATCGGGGCGCTGGCGATGCCGGCCGCCGTCGACGTCGATGCGATCGTGCGCCTCCTCCTCGAACGGACCGCCGCGGGGGATCCGGAGCTGGCCCGCACGCTCGGGATCGCTCGTGCGGGGGCGGCCAGGAGCCTGCCGCGACTCGTTGCCAGGAGCGTCGCGCCGCAGCGCCTCGCCGCGATCGCCGCATCGGAACGTGCCGTCGGGCCCCTCGCCGAGGCCGCCCGCCGCAGCGGTTGGGGTGTCGTCTCGTCGACGCCCCAGTCGGCCGACCCGTTGACGATGACGTCGCTGCTCCTCGACCCGAAGATCGACGCCGTCCTCCTCGGCGCGGGCGAGCCGCCCGGTCCCGATGAGCGGCGAGCGCTCGACGACATCGCGAGCCTCGTCGCCGCCGTCGCCGGGCGCAGGCCGGAGATGACCGTGATCCTCGCCGGGTCGATGGCAGACGAGCTGACCCGGTTCGAGACCCAGCAGGGAGAGCGCCGGGGCGAGGTCCTGCTGGTTCCGGTGGCTACCGCCGGCGATCCACCCGGATCCGCGATCCGCGAACTGCTCGATGACCTCCGGGCACCGCGCGACGACGCCCGGCGAGCGATCTCCCGTGCCGCGGCGAGCCTCGCGGACGCCCTCGACCGGCGGATCGAGGTCGTCGAGATCGGCTTCAACGGCGGCCTGCGGGCGACGGCCGCTCCGGGGGTCGCGGGGGCGCGGAGTCGGGTCACCGCCTCCTTCATCGCCGATGCCTGCCTCATACCGCAGGACCCGGACGACGCGACGGTCGACCGCGTCCTCGCCTGGTCGACGATCCCGATCGACCGGCACAGGCTCCGCGACCGCCTCCGCGAGCTGCGGTTCGCGCCGTGGTCCGACGCCGCGGGGGAGGGTGCGCGGTTGCGACTTGCCGCTGCCCGAGCCGCCCTCGCCGTCCTGATGGAGGCGACGACGCATCACGAGGCCGACCCTGCCCCGGACCTGATCGTGGCGTCCGGCGGGGCGTGGGCCGTCGCACCGGGGCCGGCGATCGCCCTTGCGATCGCCGACGTCGTCCGCCGTCCCGCTGCTGTCGGGGTGGCGTTCGATCACGCCCGCCTCCTCGCGCCGCTCGGCTCGATCCCGGATGGCACCGAGCGGCGGCAGGTGATCGCCGACATCGCCGACGACCTCCTTGCGCCACTCGCGAGCGTCGTGATCCCCGGCGGGATCCGGCAGGGTCGGAGCGCGGGCCGGGTCACGGTCCGCGCGGCCGGCGGTTCGAGCGAGCTCGAGCTCGTTCCCGGGGGGCTCGAGCTGATCGACCTCCCGCCTGGCGAGCGCGCCACCGCCGAGCTCCAATTCCGCGACACCGTCCGGCTCGGCGGTCGCGGGCGGCGGTTTGCCGTCGACCTGGCAGGAGGCCTCGGCGGCCTCCTGCTCGACCTCCGGGACGTTCCCCTGCGCCTGCCGGATCGCCCGGAACACCGCCGGGAAGTCCTCGAGGCATGGCAGGACTCGCTGTGGGTCACGCGGGACCGATGATCGAGGGGCTCGAGTACGTGAGCAAGAGGACCGTCGTCAGCGGTCCGATCGAGGTCCGATTCCCGCTGCGGCCGGGCGATCGCGCCCTCGTCGCCGGCGGCGACGTCCTCGTCCCCGGATCGCGGATCGCGGATCGGCTGCGCGAGGCGCGCTTCGAGGAGGTTCGCGGCGGCCCCGTCCCCGAGGGATCCCGTCCGGGCGATCGATGGACGCACGCACCGGCGGCCGGCGACGCGCATGCGCGGCAGGGTCACGACGACGCCGCCGGCGAGCTCCTCTTCGAGCTGGCTGGACACTGGAGGATGGCCACCGGCGACCATCCGGAGCAGATCGACACGCCGGTCGGGGGAGTCGTCCGTGACGTCACTCCCGGCATCGGCATCCGCGTGCGGGCGGTCGGCCGCGTGATCCGCGGCGTCGAGGCGCTCGGTGAGCCGTCGCGCGGCATCCTCGCGATCAACCCTGAACCACCGGAGGGCGCCGGCCCCGGTACGAGGCTCAAGGCAGGCGCCCTCGACGTCGGCCTGGCGGGGACGATCCTCGTCGTCGGATCGCGGGTGGATGCGGAGACCCTCACGCGTGCCCGGGCGATGGGACTCCGCGGGATCGTCGTGGCCGGTCTCGCCGGCAAGGAGCGACGAGACTTCCTCGCCTCCGAGGCCCGCCAGCGTGCCTCGCTCCACCGGCTCCCCTCGTTCGCGGTCCTGGTCCTCGACGGGGCGGTCCGGCGACCGATCGCGAGCCCGATCGCATCGGTCCTCAGCGCGATCGCCGGACGGGAGGTCGCGATCGTCATGGATCCGCCCGCTCTCATCTTCGACGAGAGCGACGTCGAACTTGCCCCGCCGCCGCCCGATCTCGTTCGCGTCCGGGCCGGCGAGCAAATCGGTCGCGAGGGTCGCTGGGCCGGACTGGCCGGTCTGCGCCGATTCACCGACGGGACCTTCCTGGAAGCAGGCTGGATCCGCCAGGACGGCAGCGCCCCGGTGGCCGTGCCGCTGGCCGATCTCGAGCGCTTCGGCTGACGCCGGAACTCCCGCCGCCCTCTCGACCGGCAGCCGAACGGCCCTTGGGCTACCCTCGGATCGATGTCCCTCTCAGCCGCCATCGAGCGGCAATTCATCAGCCCGGATCCGGCGACGACGCGCGACCTCGCCGCCCACCTCGCGGCGGCCGCCCGTCCGGGCGACCTCATCTGCCTGCGTGGCGAGCTGGGCGCAGGCAAGACGCAGTTCGCGAAGGGGTTCGGCGCCGGCCTCGGCGTCACCGAAACGATCAACTCGCCGAGCTACATCCTCATGGCCGAGTATGCCGGCCGCCTGCCGCTCTTCCACATCGACCTCTACCGGCTCGCGGGGGCGTCGGAGGCGCTGGCAGGCGGCCTGCTGGACGAGCGCCAGGCGAGCGGCGTCACCCTCGTCGAATGGCCGGAACGGATGGCGGAGGTGCTGCCGGCGACCAGGCTCGACGTTGCGATCGCCGCCGGTGCTGACGACGTCAGGACGATCACGATCCGCGCCCTCGATCCATCGCTGGCGCGCTACATGGACGCGGCCCCATGACCGGGGCCTTCGCGGCCGGCGATGGCCGGCGGCCGTGGATCCTGGGGATCGATACGGCGACGAGTCGCGTCGTCGTCGCCGCAGCCGCGCCGGACGGCTCGTTCCTCGGCGCGACGACGTGGGAAGCCGGCCACCGCCACGGCGAGCAGCTGCTGCCGTCGATCGCGCGCCTCCACGGCGAACTGAATCTCCGGCGATCGCGGATCGCGGCGATCGTCGTCGGGACGGGCCCGGGTGCCTTCACCGGTCTGCGTGTCGGGATCGCGACCGCGAAGGGCCTCGCCCACGCCCTGGGCCGTCCGATCGTCGGGGTGTCGAGCGGCGAGGCCCTGATTGCGGCCGCGACCGATGCCGACGCGGCCAACGCGGCCGGCGCCGCGGACGCGACCAGGGCGGCCGCACCGGCGGTGCGGCCCGGGTCGATCGTGCTGCTTCTTCCTGCCGGACCCTCCGACCGGATCGCCGTCCGCCGCGGCAACGCACCGGTGCTCCTGGCGGGCGGCGTCGAACCGGAGCTCGCCGCGGGTGAGATCCTCGTTGCCGTCGACCTCGACGGGCGCGCGCCGGCCGACGCCTCGGCCCGTGGGGATCGGGCGCGGGATGGCCTTGCGGCGGCGCTGATGCGGCTCGGGACCGCGCGGTTCGCCGCCGCCGACGTCGACGACCTCGCCCGGCTGGTCCCCGAGTACGTGACGCTGCCGCGGGGCGTTCGCGCCTCGAGCGGGGAGGTGGCATGGTCGCGCGACCTCCGGTGAAGCTGACGATCGATGCGATGCGCATCGAGGACCTCGACGCGGTCCACCAGATCGAGCTCGCCAGCTTCAGCGCGCCGTGGCCGCCCAATGCCTACCGCAGCGAGCTGGAGACGAACCGGCTTGCCAACTACCTCGTCGCTCGCTACGAGGGCCAGATCGTCGCCTACGGCGGGATGTGGCTGATGGTCGACGAGGCCCACATCACGACGTTCGCCGTCCATCCGGCCTGGCGCCGACAACGGATCGGGGAGCGGCTGCTCGTCGCGTTCATCGATCTCGCGGTCGGGCGCCATGCCCGGGAAGCGACGCTCGAGGTCCGACTCTCGAACATCCCGGCCCGGCGGCTGTACGAGAAATACGGCTTCCGGCCCGTCGGCCTCCGTCCGCGCTACTACAGCGACGACGGCGAGGATGCGCTGATCATGACGACTGAGCCCCTCGCCGAGCAGCGCTTCCGCGACCGCCTTGCCCGGCTTCGCAGCGAGCTGGACGCGTCGCCGGCGCCTGTCGCGCCTGCCGACCCCGCCGAGAGCGATCCGGACGGATCGGGCGACGCCCCGTGAGCGGACCACTCATCCTCGCCGTCGAGTCATCGTGCGACGAAACGGGGGTCGCGCTCGTCGAGGGCGGCCGGCGGATCCACGCGAACGTCGTTGCCAGCCAGACGGCGCTCCACGCCGCGACCGGAGGGATCGTCCCGGAGGTCGCGGCCCGCGCCCATCTCCGCTGGATCGTACCCGTGCTCGACGAGGCGCTCGCCGGCGCCGGTGTGGGCGTCGGCGACGTCGACGCCGTCGCGGTCACGTACGGCCCGGGCCTTGCCGGTTCGCTGCTCGTCGGGATCAACTTCGCGAAGACGCTCGCGTTCGTCCACGACAAGCCGCTCGTCGCGGTCAACCACCTCGAGGGTCATCTCTACGCCGCGTGGCTGCTCGACCCGGGCGAGGAGGAGCACGACGAGCCCGCCTTCCCGCTCGTCGCCCTCATCGTCTCGGGCGGGCACACGTTCCTCGTCGAGATGCGCGACCACCTCACCTACCGATTGCTCGGCCAGACGGTCGACGACGCGGCCGGGGAGGCCTTCGACAAGGTCGGCCGGCTGCTCGGCCTGCCGTACCCCGGCGGACCGGCGATCCAGCGGGCGGCCGAAGGCGCGACGCGCCACGACGCTGCGTTTCCGCGGGCGTGGCTCGGGGATACGTACGACTTCAGCTTCTCCGGTCTCAAGAGCGCAGCCCGACGGACGGTCGACGCGGCCCGCGCGGCGGCCGGGCATCCACCTGCGCCGACCGCGCCGGCACCGGACGCGGATCCGGCCGACCGGCTGCCCGATGCCGTGATCGCCGAGCTCGCGTGGGGCTTCCAGGATTCGGTCGTCGACGTCCTCGCGACCAAGACGATCCGGGCGGCGGAGGAGACGGGTGCGCGGACGATCGTGCTCGGCGGCGGTGTCGCCGCCAGCGCGGCGCTGCGGGCCCGGATCGCCGGCGGGGCCGAGTCAGGCGGATTCCTGTTCAACGTCCCTCGCCCGGGGCTCTGCACGGACAACGGAGCGATGATCGGGGCGGCGGCGGCACGACGGCTGGCCGCCGGCGACCTCGCCGGGCTCGATCTCGACGCCCGGCCATCGCTGCCGCTCGCGGTCCGCGAGGCCGCCGGGCTGCGCCCGTGACGATGGCGCCCCGGATCGACCCTGCCGCCGTCCGCCGGACGCTGCGGCAGGCGGGGCTGCGGGCGCGCCACTCGCTGTCGCAGAACTTCCTGGCCGATGTCGAGGTCCTCGAGGCGATCCTGGAGGCAGCGGCGACGGGTCCCGGCGAGCGGATGCTCGAGATCGGCCCCGGGCTGGGGCTCCTCACTGCCGGTTTGCTCGAGGCCGGCGCCTCCGTGACGGCGGTCGAGCTCGATCGAGGCCTCGCCGCCTTCCTCCGGGATCGATTCGCCGCGGAGATCGACGCTGGTCGCCTCGGCCTGATCGAAGGAGATGCGCTCGACCAGGACCTGAATTCGACTCGTACAGCCGCCGTTCGCCGTCGTCGCCAACCTGCCGTACCACATCACGAGCCCGATCCTCCACCGGCTGCTCGGCGAGACGCCTCGGCCGGAGCGCCTCGTCCTCATGGTCCAGCGCGAGGTCGCGGAACGGATCGCCGCGCCGCCCGGCCAGATGAGCTACCTGTCGGTCTTCGTCCAGTACCACGCCCGTGTCCGGATCGCGTTCACCGTCCCGGCTGGGGCGTTCGAGCCGGAACCAGCCGTCGAGAGCGCGGTCATCGCCGTCGAGCCGTACCCGGGCGATGACCGGCTGCCCGACGCGGCCGCCGAGGACGCGCTGTGGCGCCTCGTCCAGGCAGGCTTTCGCGAGCGCCGCAAGATGCTCCACAACGTCCTGTCGCGGCAGCTCCCCGTCGAGCCGTCACGGATCGCCGCCGCGCTGGAGACTGCCCGGATCGCGCCGGATCGCCGGCCGCAGACACTCGCGGTCGGGGAGTGGCTCGCACTGCTGGACGCGATCGGGGAGATCGGGCCCGACACGCGCGGGCGGCAGCGCGGGTGAGCGACCCGTTCCGACGGCTCGCGCCGGTCGTCCGGCTCGCCCCGGCCAAGCTCAACCTGACCCTCGCGATCGTCGGCCGCCGGCCTGACGGCTACCACGCGCTCCATTCGGTCATGGTCCAGCTGGGGCTCGCGGATCGCCTGAGCATGGCGATCCAGCCCGGCGGCGAGGACAGCCTCCACTCGACGGGCTTCGATCCGGGTCCGGCCTCTGGCAACATCGTCATCAGGGCCGTCGCGGCCGCCCGTGCCGCTGTCCGTTCTGCCGGCGTCGCGACGCCGCCGCTCGCGATCCGCCTCGACAAGCAGATTCCGGTCGCGGCCGGCCTCGCGGGCGGATCGAGCGACGCCGCGGCCGCTCTCAACGGCGCGCTCGAGGCGTGGGGCGCCGACCTCGGCCCGGACCAGCGGCTCGATCTCGCGGCCCGACTCGGGAGCGACGTGCCGTTCTTCCTCGGCAGCGGCGCCGCGCTGGTCGAGGGACGCGGCGAGCGGGTGACGCCGCTTCGCGGGATTCGCGCCGGTCACGGCGAATCGGACGGTCCGCCCGGCGTGCTGCTCGTCACGCCCGCGGTCCCCGCCCACACCGCCGCCGTCTTCGCCGCCTGGGCCGGCGGGGCGATGGGCGAGCCGGGGGTCGCACGCCGGACGTCGGAGCACTTCGCAAGCGAGTTCGGCTCGGGGCTGACCGTGGCCGCGTTCCTGGAACGTGCCGGCGTCCTCGCCTCCGCGAACGACCTCCTGCCGGCCGCCGCCGCGGTGGTTCCGGGGCTCGTACCGCTTCGGCGCCGGCTCGCACGGCTGCTTGCCCGCCCGATCGGCCTGTCGGGCTCCGGCGCGTCGCTCTGGGCGCTCTATCCTTCGCTCGAGGGAGCCGAAGCCGCCGCATCGGCGGTCCGGGCGGCGCTCGATGGAGGGACGCTCGCGGCTCCGGGCGACACCGCACCGTTCGTCGCGGCAACGACGATCCAGACGAGGAGGGACGAATGAGCCGTCAGGCGATCTCGACGGGGGGCGCGCCGGCCGCGATCGGCCCCTACAGCCAGGGGATCCTGAGCGGCGACATGCTGTTCTGCTCCGGTCAGCTCGGGCTGGATCCCGTGAGCGGGGAGCTCGCCACCGGCGTGGAGGCCCAGGCCGAGCGCGCCCTCCGCAACCTCGCGTCGGTCCTCGACGCCGCGGGCCTCGGATTTGACGACGTCGTCAAGACGACGATCTTCCTCGCCGACATCGGCGACTTTGCCACCGTGAACGCCGTGTACGACCGGTTCATGCCGGATCCGCCGCCGGCACGTTCCACCGTCCAGGTGGCCGCGCTGCCGAAGGGCGGGCTCGTCGAGATCGAGGCGATCGCCCGGCGCGTCCAGATCGACGCCATTTCACGGCAGACGGCGTGATGGACACCCGGGAGAGGGCCGCCCTCGTCGAGTCCTACATCGCCGGTCCCGCGGCCATCCGCGCGTCGGTCGACGGCATCACGGGCACGCAGCTCGACGCACGCCCCGCCGACGGTGGCTGGTCGCCGCGCGAGATCGTCCACCACACGGCCGACAGCGAGATGACCGCTGCGATCCGGCTCCGCCGGCTGATCGCGGAGGATGACCCGCTCATCGTCGGCTACGACGGCGACGAGTTCGCCCGCCGCCTGCACTACGGGGACCGCCCGATCGAGCCTGCGCTCGAGGCGATCGCGGCCGTGCGGGCGACGACGGCCCAGATCCTCGCCGGCCTCACCGAGGCGGAGTGGGGGAGGACAGGAACCCATTCGGAGAGCGGTCCGTACGGCGTGGAGCGCTGGCTCGAGATCTACGGCGCTCATTGCCACGAACACGCCGACCAGATCCGCCGCGTTCGGGCCGGGACCAATTGACTGTCGCGCCTGAACGCCGATGGCGGCGTTGCCCGCTCCGGTCCTCGCTCACGCACTCCAGGTGCGTTCGCTCCGGTCCTCCCGGGCGCCTTGCCCTCGACGCCCAGTCGCGACGAACGCAGTTACGTTCGGTTGACACTCGTTGAGGGGCCACCCTACGATGCGGTGACCCTGAAGATGCATCCACGACCCCACACGCCGGCTCAGCACCGGGCCCGGGCCATCTGCCCGCCTGCTGCACCCGCCCACCGGCGTCGCCCCTCGTGACACCCCCAAGTACCGGCTCGCGCCCGGGCGTCGTCGCGGTCGTCCTGGCGGCCGGGCTCGGCACGCGCATGAAGTCGCGCACGCCGAAGCTGCTCCACGAGCTGTGCGGACGGCCGATGGTCGGCTACGTCGTCGAGGCCGCCCGAGAGGCGGTCGGTGGCCGCCCGATCGTCGTCACCTCGCCAGCGACTGCCGGCGTGCGCGACGCGCTGGGCACGGACGTGGACTATGCGCTCCAGGAGGACCCGCGCGGCACGGGCGACGCGGTCCGGGCCGCGATCGAGGTCCTGCCGGACGGGGTCGAAGAAGTCCTCGTCCTCATCGGCGACCAGCCGCTGCTCGAGGCCGGCATGCTGACCGAGCTGCTCGAGGAGCGGCGGCTGGACGAGGCGGCCATCGCCCTCGTCGCGATCGACGCGATCGAACCGGGGGAACTCGGGCGCGTCATCCGCGATGACGCCGGGACGGTCGAGCGGATCGTCGAGCGGAAGGACGCGACCGACGAGGAGGCTGCCGTCAACGAGGTCAACTCCGGGCTCTACGCCTTCGACGCCGCTTGGCTGCGCGGGCGGATCGGGTCGCTCAGGCCGTCCCAGACGACCGGCGAGCTGTACCTGACCGAGCTCATCGAGCTCGCCCGCCAGGACGGCCGGCTCGTCGTCGGGCTGACGGTCGAGGACGACGGACGGCTCATGGGGATCAACGATCGAGCCGAGCTGGCGCAGGCCGAGTGGGATCTCCGGACGCGGATCAACGCCGGGCACATGCGCGCCGGCGTCACGATGCGCGATCCCTCGACCGCCTACATCGACGCGGCGGTCACCCTCGCCGACGACGTGACCCTCGAACCGAACGTCATCATCCGCGGCAGGACGTCAATCGGGCGGGGCACCGTCGTCGGAGCGGGCAGCCAGATCTCCGACACCACGATCGGGGCCGACTGCCTCGTCTGGGCAAGCGTCGTCGAGAAGTCGGTCATCGAGGACCGGGCCACGGTCGGGCCGTTCGCGCACCTCCGACCGGGTTCGATCGTCGGCCCGGGGGCCGAGGTCGGCAACTTCGCCGAGCTCAAGAACACGCGGCTCGGACCCGGCGTGAAGCAGCACCACGTCAGCTATCTCGGCGACGCGGAGCTCGGCAAGGGCACGAATGTCGGGGCTGGCACGATCACCGCCAACTTCGACGGTGTGACCAAGCACCGGACGACGATCGGCGAGCGGGTCTTCCTCGGCGTCGACACGATGCTCCGGGCGCCGCTGACCCTCGGTGACGACAGCAGGACCGGGGCCGGTGCGGTCGTGACGAGGGACGTGCCGGCCGGCAAGCTGGCCGTCGGGGTCCCGGCCCGGATCCGCGAGCCCCGCCAGAAACCCGCCGGCGGCGCGGGCGCGCCCGCACCCGCCGCACCGGATCCGCCCGGGACTGATCCGGGGGAGACAGAACGCCGGTGAACATCCCGATCGGCGAGCTCCTGTTCATCGCCTTTCTGACGTTCCTCGAGGGGTTCTTCGTCGCCGCTGAGATCGCCCTCGTCTCGATCCGGCGGAGTCGCGTCGAGCAGCTCGTCGATGAGGGCCGGCCCGGGGCTCGCCGCGTCCGTCGCCTGCTTGACGACCCGGGCCGCTTCCTCGCTGTCTCGCAGCTCGGCCTGACGGTCATCGGGTTCTTCGCATCGGCATACGCCGCGGTCAGCCTCGTCGAGAGCCTGTCGAGGGTCCTCATCGGCTTCGGGATGGACCGGAGTGGAGCGGAGGGACTCTCGCTCATCGTCGTCACGATCCTCCTCGCGCTGTTCACGATCGTCTTCGCCGAACTCGTCCCGAAGACGCTGGCACTGGCCAATGCCGAGCGTTTCGCGATCGTCCTCTCGCTCCCGATCGAGTTCCTGGCCCGGGCGTTGGGGCCGCTCATCGCCCTGCTGACGAGCATAACGTCCGCGATCTCGCGGCTCTTCGGGGCGAGCATCACCAACGAGGCGTCGATCACAGCGGAAGAGCTCCGCCTCATCGTCGAGCGCGGCGGCGAACAGGGCATCCTCGAGGCCGAGGAGGAGCAGATGATCAACGCGGTAATCGAGCTCGGGAGCCGCCGCGTCCACGAGGTGATGGTGCCTCGGATCGCGATGGCCGCGATCCACGCGTCCGCGACGTTCGACGAGGCGATCGAGACGATCGTCGAGCACGGCCACAGCCGGATCCCGGTCTACGATAAATCGGTCGACGAGATCCTCGGGATCCTGTACGCGAAGGACCTCCTGCCGTTCCTGCGCGCGGCGGCCGGCCCGCGACCCGAACTGCGGTCGCTGCTCCGGACGCCCGTCTACATCCCGGAATCGATGACGGTCGACGACCTCCTCCACGAGTTCCAGCGGCGCAAGGTCCACATCGCGATCGTGCTCGACGAGTACGGCGGGACGGCCGGCCTCGTGACGATCGAGGACCTCCTCGAGGAGATCGTCGGCGAGATCCAGGATGAATACGACACGGAGGAGCCGATGGTCGTCCGGCTGTCCGAGGACGAGGCACGGGTCGACGGCCGCGCGTCGGTCGACGACCTGGAGGAGCTGTTCGACACGAACCTGGGCCTCGAGGACCAGGACGAGTACGACACCGTCGGTGGGCTCATCTACCACCGCATCGGCGGCGTGCCCTCGCCCGGCGACCGGGTGGACGTCGACGGCCTGATCCTGACGGTCGAGTCGACGGACGGTCGGAGGGTAGGCAAGGTCCTCGTGGTCCGGCAGCGCGGCGCCGACGGTCAGCTCCTGGCCGACGAGGACGGTGATCGCTGACCCGCGCGAATGGTGCGCCGCGCGCGAGTTGGCTATCGTTCGGGGTGTCACCACCCTAGCCCGGAGGTCGAATGATCACAAAGCGGCTCGAGCAGCTCCTCGTCGCTCAGATCGCGTCGGAGCTCGGCGCCCACCAGAACTACCAGGCGATCGCGATCTACTTCCAGCGCCAGAGCCTCAGCCGCTGGGGCAAGCTCTTCCACGATCAGGCGGTCGAGGAGGCGGGCCACGCGCGCAAGATCATCGACTTCCTCATCGACCAGGGAGTCGAGTTCGATCTGCCGCCACTCAACGCGTCCAAAACGAGCTTCAAGTCGGCAGCCGATGCGGTCAAGGCGACGCTCCAGAGCGAGCAGCGCGTGACCGCCCAGTTCCAGGAGATGGCGAAGGCCGCGATCGAGGACGGCGACCACACGGCGTTCCAGTTCGTCCAGTGGTTCATCGAGGAGCAGGTCGAGGAGGAGCGCAAGGCGCAGGGCCTCATCGACCTGGTCGCCAGCGGCGTCAACCTGTTCCAGGCCGAGGCGCTGCTCGACTCCTTCGAGTAACGGGGCCTGCCGACCGACCGCGCCGGCGCCGGGTCTGCGCCGCCGCCGCCCGGGGTCTGCGCCGCCCGGCGCCCAGATCGCGCCCGCGCCGTCGCCGGCTCCGGCCGCCGGGCCCCCACGTTCGTACCAGTTTTGTGGAGACTCGTAACCGCCTCCAGCGTCAGGCGGCGTCCGTTGGAGTCTCCTGGGGACTGCTACGCACGGGCCTCGCGCACGGCAGCGCCTGCGCCGCGGAATCTGACTCTCATACGAGTCGCCCTGGGACTGTTACGAACGAGCCACCGACGAACGAGGACGAGGCGACGGGGAATGCACTCGCCGACCCGCGACCTCTGTGCCGACGCCGCTTCCGCCCGGAGGGGCGGGCCCACACTCCTCGCCCGATCGTTGACGTCGCGGCCGAGCGCCGGCGACGACTAGGCGCTGATCACCGAGACGATGATCTGCTCGAGCTTCTGGCGGGCGCGCGCGTCGACGACGCCGGCCGCGTCGAGCTCGGCGAGGGCCTCGTCACGATGCCGACGGGCCTCCGTCCGGGTGAAGTCGTGGGCGCCGCTCCGCTCGAGGATGGCGACGATTTCCGCGACGTCGTCGTCGGCCGGTCCCGGCTGCCGGTAGAGGTGCGCCAGGCGTTCGCGGTCCTCGGGGCCGGCGTGCTCGAAGGCGTAGATCAACGGCAGCGTCTTCTTGCGCCGGGCGATGTCGGTCGGCTCCTTGCCGGTCGTGGGCTCGGCGCCCCAGATCCCGAGCAGATCGTCGTTGAGCTGGAACGCGAGCCCCAGGGCCCAGCCGAACGCGCGGTATCGGGCGATCACCTCGTCGTCGTCGGTCGCGAGCAGGGCCCCCGCCTCGACCGATGCGGCGATCAATGCCGCGGTCTTGCGACCGATCATGTCGAAGTACAGCTCGACCGACATCACGGCGTCCGACTCGCCCGCCGCGATGTCGATGTACTGGCCCTCGCAGAGGGCGACGCACGTCTCGTCGTACAGGCGCATCAGGCGGAGCACCTTGGCGTCGCTGAAGCCGAGGTCGGACAGCCGGTGGAGCGCGATCCGGCTGAGGCTGAACAGCATGTCGCCGGCGTTGATCGCCTGGGCGACGCCGTGGACCGCCCAGAGCGTCGGCCGGTGGCGGCGCTCGCGATCGCCGTCCTCGATGTCGTCGTGGACGAGGCTGAAGTTGTGCCCCAGCTCGACGGCAGCCGCGCCGGGGAGAGCCGCGACGTGGTCGCCCGCGATCGATGCGTAGGCGAGGAGCCCCAGCAGCGGCCGCATCCGCTTTCCTGCCGGGGCGCCGTCGTGATCGAGCCCCAGGTGGTAGCGGATCATCTCGTAGGCGCCGGCGGTCGAGGCGTCGCGATCGCCGACGAGCCGGAGGATCTCCGTCTCGGTGTCCGCGATGAGGAGGTCGAGGTCGAGGTCGCGCGACACGGTAGCCATCGTGCGGCCAGTGTAGCGGCAATCCGGCAAACATGCGAGCCGCCGGTAGCCTGTTCACGGGAGGGGATTTGGCGCCGGGGCGGGGGACGCAACCGCACCGGCGCCTAATCGACTATTCGCCCGCAGCGGCCGACTGGATCACCCCCGGGGCCCGACGATGGGCTCGGCAGCGGCGGAGGACCGTTGCGGGTGCTACCGTGCGGTCGTGCCGATCCCTCGCCGCTACACGACCGAGGCGATCGTTCTCTCCCGATTCGACTTCGGCGAGGCCGATCGCATCCTGACCCTGATCACGCCGGGCGCAGGCAAGATCAAGGTGATCGCCAAGGGGATTCGGCGGCCGACGTCGCGGATCGGGGGGAGCCTCGAGCCCTTCGCCGAGCTGCAGGTCGCCCTGGCGCGCGGCCGCACGTTCGAGGTCGTCACCCAGGTGATCGTCGACCACGCCTGGCTCAATCTCCGCGATTCGCTCGAGAGCGCCGCGACGGCCTGGTACCTCGCGGAGCTCGCGGACCGGTCCCTCGAGGAGCGCCACGCCGCGGAACCGCTCTACACGCTCCTCAAGCGGGCCTACGGGCTTCTCGATGCCGGCATGGCGCCCGGCCGCGTCGCGCGCTGGTACGAGATGCACCTCGCCGACGAGCTCGGTGTCCGGCCGGAGGTCGACCGGTGTGCTGAATGCGACCGGGTCCTGGAGGCGGGCGAGCGCCACCGGTGGGTGCCGCACCTCGGCGGCGTCATCTGCGAGCGGTGCCCGGGGCCGTCGTACGAGCGGACCGGCCTCTCGCTCGACGGGTTGAAGCTGCTCAAGGCGTACCAGCGGCTCGACATCGAGGCGATCGCGGCGCTTCGCCTGGCGGAGTCGTCGGAGCGCGAGGTCGAGGCGGCGATGCGCGAGTTCATCAGCAACGCGCTCGAACGCCAGGCCCGATCGCTCGCGTTCCTCGACGAGGTCAGGGCGACCGTCTGAGGACGCGGCCCCGCACGTTCGCGTCGTCCCGGGTCCACGGCGTGACTCCGGGTCAACAGGAGGCCCACGCTGCTCTCTTCTGCCGCCCAGAGCGGCTGCCTGGGTCGCACAACGTGACCCTGGGGTCCCGGATGGGCACCAAGCTCACCCGACGGCGAGCCAGGAGAGTGTCCACAGCCCCTTCCTGTTGCCCCAGGGTCACGCCCGGCGCCCCCGCGCCGCGGGCCCGGCGTCCCGGTGGCGCCGGGAGTCGCAACGTGCGCCTCGCCGGACTGCCGTTCGGCCGCAGTCGCTTGTCTGCTAGCATCGCGGCGCCAAGGTCACCGCAGGGGTGGTCGAGGCGAAGACGGCCGGGAGCACCGGAGCGAACGGGCTTAGACGCCCGTGAGCGACGAGCGCACCGGCCAACGCACGCATCGGCCGCCCATGCGGTGACCATCCCTCGCGACCGTCCCTGCCACGGCCGGCCGCCCCACTGGAGCCCCTCGTGACCGACACCCCCGTCGACGACCCGAATGCGGTCGCGCCCGCCGTCGCCAGCCTCGAGACGATCGTCTCCCTCTCGAAGCGCCGCGGCTTCGTCTTCCCATCGAGTGAGATCTACGGTGGGATCAACGCCGTCTGGGACTACGGTCCGCTGGGCGTCGAGCTGAAGAACAACGTCAAGCGGGCCTGGTGGCGGGCGATGGTCCAGGAACGCGAGGACATCGTTGGGCTCGACAGCGGAATCCTCATGCATCCCAAGGTCTGGGTGACATCGGGCCACGTCGGTTCGTTCAGCGACCCGCTCGTCGAATGCGGGACCTGCCGCCGACGCTACCGCCTCGACGAGCTGCCCGGCGCGGAGGCCCTGACCGCGACCGACCTGACCGACCCGACCGTCATCGACCGCTTCAAGCTCGTCTGCCCCAACGACGCCGGGCCGCTCTCGCCGCCGCGCCGGTTCAACCTCATGTTCCAGACCTACATGGGTCCGGTCCAGGACGAGGCGTCGGTCGTGTACTTCCGGCCGGAGACCGCCCAGGGCTCGTACGTCAACTTCAAGAACGTCCAGGGCAGCTCGCGCAAGAAGATCCCGTTCGGGATCGCCCAGATCGGCAAGTCGTTCCGCAACGAGATCAGCCCTGGCAACTTCGTCTTCCGGATGCGCGAGTTCGAGCAGATGGAGATGCAGTACTTCGTCCGGCCGGACGCCGCGGCCGCGATCTTCGAGGAGTGGCTGCCGCGCCGCTTCGACTGGTACACCCGCTATGGCGTCACGCCCGCGCGCCTGCGCTTCCGGGAGCACGCCCCGGACGAACTGGCCCACTACGCGAAGAAGGCGATCGACGTCGAGTATCGCTTCCCGTTCGGCTGGAAGGAGCTCGAGGGGATCCACAATCGGGGCGACTTCGACCTGTCCCGCCACATGGAGGCATCCGGGGAGAACCTCGAGTACTTCGACCCCGCGACCGAGGAGCATTTCGTCCCGTACATCGTCGAGACGGCCGGCGGGCCTGATCGGGCGGCGTTCACGTTCCTCATCGACGCCTACCGCGAAGAGGAGGTTCGGGGCGAAAAGAGGGTCGTGCTCGGGCTCAACGCGGACCTCGCGCCCTACAAGGTCGCGGTGCTGCCGCTGCTCAAGAAGCGACCCGAGATCGTCGAGATCTGCCACCGCCTGCGAGCCGATCTCGCGCTCGACATGATGGCCGTCTACGACGACACGGCGACGATCGGCAAGCTCTACCGGCGCCAGGACGAGATCGGGACCCCGTGGTGCGTGACGGTCGACGTCGATTCCCTCGACGACGGCGCGGTGACGGTCCGCGATCGCGATTCGATGACCCAGGAGCGGGTGCCGCTCGAAGGCGTCAAGCGGCTGATCCTCGACCGGCTGGCGGCCGCGCGCGGCTGACCGGGTCGCATCCGCCGATGGACCGGTTCGACGCGATCGTCATCGGTTTGGGCGCGCATGGAAGTGCGGCGACGCTCGCGCTTGCGCGTCGCGGCCTCAGCGTCCTCGGCATCGAGGCGGCGGACACGCTCGGGCACGCGCTCGGGTCCTCTGGCGGCCGGTCGCGGATGATCCGCCGGGCGTATTTCGAGAGTCCGGCCTACCTGCCGTTGCTCGCCGCGGCGTGGGAGGCCTGGGAAGCACTGGGTGCGGCGGCAGGGGAGCGGCTCGTGGAGGTGACCGGCGGGCTCTACGCCGGGCCCGCGGACAGCGACGTCTTCCGGGGCTCCGTGCAGAGTGCGCTGGCGCAGGGGCTGCCGCACGAGGTCCTCGACGCGACGGAGATCCGCCGCCGGTGGCCGATCTTCACGCCGACCGCGCAGATGGGCGCCCTGTACGACCCGGGCGCCGGAATGATCCGCCCGGAGCGGGCGATCGCGGTCCAGCTCGCACTCGCGGTATCGGCCGGTGCCGTGCTGCGCTTCGGCGAGCGGGCGATCGACTGGCGGCCGGGCGCGGGCCGCGGCCTGGAGGTCGAGACCGACGCGGGTATCCATCGTGCCGATCACCTCGTCATCGCGGCCGGCGCCTGGACCGGCTCCTTCGTGCCGGATCTGCGGCTGCCGCTCGAGGTCGAGCGGATGCCCGTGTTCTGGTTCGAGCCTGCCGGACCGGTCGAGGACGTGTCGGCCGGCCGGCTGCCGACGTGGATCATGGACACCGGGAGCGAGGGGGTCTTCTACGGCTTCCCGTACGACGACGAAGCCGGGCTGAAGGTCTCGCGCCACCACTCGCAGGAGATCGTCGATCCCGACCTGGTCGACCGGACGGAGCACCCGGCCGACGTGGAGCGCATCCGATCGTTCATGCGCCGATTGATGCCCGCGGCGGACGGGCCGCTCCGCGAGTCGGTCGTCTGCCTCTACACGAACACGCCGGATCTCGACTTCGTGATCGACGTCCACCCCGCGGTACCGGGCGTCGCGTTCGCGTCTGCGTGTTCCGGGCACGGGTTCAAGTTCGCCCCGGTGATCGGCGATATCCTGGCCGATCTCGCGCTGACGGGCACGACCCGGCACCCGATGGAGCACTTCCGGGCACGGCGCTTCGCGCGGGTCTGACCGTCAGGCTGGCGCCGTGCGGTCCAGTCGATCGACCGCCGCGTCGAGCATCGCGGGATCGAAGACGCGCAGGCGATTGCCCCCGTCGTGCTTTGCCACGTACATCGCAAGGTCGGCGTCCCGGATCGCCGTTTCCGGGGTCCCTCCCGCCGCGATGAATGCGACTCCGGCGCTGGCCGGATGCGCCATCAGCCGCCCGCACACGTCGGACGCTTCTGCGACGACGTCGACGAGACGATGCCCGAGCTCGATCACCGCCACCTCCGTGTCGGCAGTCGCGAAGACGAGGAATTCGTCTCCGCCGAACCTGGCCACGGCATCCGATTCGCGCACCGCCCCTCGAAGGCGGCCGGCGATCAGCCGCAGCAGTTCATCGCCTGCGGGATGACCAAGGCTGTCGTTGACGATCTTGAATTCGTCGAGATCCAGGAAGATCACGGCCGACGCCGGCTTGCCCGGGGCGAGCATTGACCGCGAGAGCACCTGGTGGAAGCCGTCGCGGTTCAGCAGTCCCGTGAGTGAGTCGTGGCTGGCCCGGTAGGCCAGCTGTTCCTCGAGGCGTCGACGATCCGTGACGTCGATCATGACGCCCACGAGCCGCGTGTGGCCGCTGCCGCCCGGGAGGACCTCGACGAGGTCCTCGAACCAGCGGTACGTGCCGTCCGCGAGCTTGAACCGGTACTCGAGGGAGACGCGCTGGACGGCATGCATCGCGTCGCCGATCGCACGCAGGACGGCCGGTCGATCGTCGGGATGGACATGGTCCTCCCAGAACCGCGGCTCGGTGAGCCAGCGTGTTGCCGGATGGCCTGTCACGCTGGTCGCGCCCTCCGAGACGAAGGTCATCCGTTCGTCCGTCCCGTCTGCCTCCCAAAGGATCGCATTGACTCGATGGACGAGGTCCGGTCCGTCGCCTGTGTCCGCGTCATCCGGTCGGATCTGGGTGGTGGCCGTCCGTTCGCTCGGCTTGAACTGGTGGCGCTTGACGTTCGCCACCGGGCCGGGCTTGCCGAGGAGGTATCCCTGCCCAAGGTCGACCCCGAGCTCAATCAGCACGGAGCACTCTGCACGGGTCTCGATTCCTTCCGCGACCACGGTCGCCCCGGCGATCGCGGCGAAGTGGCGCAGGCCCGCGACGAGGCCCTGGCGGACCGGGTCACTGTCGATCTCGGTCACGAGTGAGCGATCGAGCTTGATGATGTCGGGCCGCAGTTCGAGGATATGCCGCAGGGACGCGAATCCGGCGCCCGCGTCGTCGACGGCAAGGCGAACCGGGATGCCGATCTGGTCAAGCTGGGCCCGGAGGCGGCTGTAGTCGCCGATCCGCTCGTGCTCGGTGATCTCGAGGACGATCGAGCGTGACCCGGCCTTCCAGAGCAGGTAGGCCATCCGTGCCGGATCCTCGAGTAACGCCGGCGAGACGTTGAGATCGAGCCAGGCATCGCGAGGCAGCGCCGCCGCTGCCGCGATCGCCGCCTCGAGCGTCGCCTGCTCCAGCTCCAGGCCGAGGCCTGAACCCGCCGCGGTGATGAACTGGGCGTCGGGCCGTGTCCCATCTGCGAAGCGCGTCAACGCCTCGTAACCGACGACCGTCCCGGTGGACAGGGCCACGATCGGCTGGAAGACCGGCCGGAACAGCCGGCGGTCGATGATCTTGCGGACCGCCTCGCGCCGCTCCTCGCTTCGCGCCCGCGCCCCGAGCTGTGGACCGATCAGGACCGACGCCAGGACGCCGAATGTCTCGACGATGGGAAGCGTCGCCCGGAGATCGTCTTCCGCGTCCTCGCCGGTGGCTCCGACCTGGAGGAAGCCGAGCGGCTGGCCCTGCGACCCGATCGGCGTCATCGCGAGTGCCGCGATCCCCAGGCGGCCGAATGTCCCGGCCATCGGCGACGCCATGTCACCGCTCCACCGTTCGATCGTCGCGCCCTTCAAGGCCTGGTCATGGAGCCAGCGTGTGCGCCGTCGCGTCGTGCTGGACGAACCGCCGTGTTCGTTGACCGGCGGAATGTCGACGCGATCGATCCCGACCGCAGAGAGCGACTGGAGTCGATCGTCCGGGAGGAACAGCGCGACGGCGGCGAAGGTGATGCCCGGCAGCGTGAGGACGCGGTCACAGATCGCCTCGGCGGTCGCCTCGGGAGTGTCGCCCGGGACCAGGTCCGCGATCATCGCCGACATCGTGGCCTGCGCGACAGCCGGCTGGTCGAGCCGCGCCTGCAGCGCTCGGGCGGCAGTGACGTCGCGAGCGACCCCGACGTACTGCAGCAGGGCCCCGTCCGCGGCCCTGACCGGGGTGATGGTCGCCTCCTGGGTGAAGAGTGCACCGTCCTTGCGCCTGTTGACGAACTCGCCGTGCCACGTCCTGCCCGACGCGAGCGTCGCCCACATCGCCTCGAAGAAGGCCCGGGAGTGCTGGCCCGAGCTGAGGATCCGCGGATTCGCACCGACGGCTTCTTCCCGCCGCCAGCCCGTGATCCGCTCGAATGCAGGGTTCACGAACGTGATCGTGCCCTGCGGATCCGTGATGAGTACGGAATTGGCCGTCGCCTCGACCGCAACATCGAGCCGGCCGCGCGCCGCCTCGGCGGCCAGGCGCTCGGTGGCGTCCACCCCGATTGCCGCCGATCCGACGACCCGGCCCGCCGTGTCGCGAATTCGGGGCGGTCGTCCACTCGACCGTGCGAATGCCGCCCGGCGTGATCAGGCCGTTCGTGAACCGTGTGGCGGTCCGCGCCATCTCGAACCGATCGGCGAACTGCGCCTTGAGGGCGACGCGCTCGGGCGCCGGAACGAATTCCTCGAACCAGTCCCGACCGACGACCGTCGCTGGATCGGCACCCGTGGCGGTTGCGAGCGCCGGGTTCATGAAGGTGATCGTTCCCTCCCGGTCGACGCCGACGGCCATGAGGTCGATCTCCGTGAAGAGCCGCTGGAGCCGGGCCTCGGACTCGATCCAGGCGGCACCGACCTGGACCCGGGCTGTCTGCTGGCTTGCCTCGAGCTGCTCCTCGAGCCGGACCTGGTCTGAAACGGCATGGCCGATGGTGAAGAGGCCGTCGCCGAACTTCACCGTCCGCATGTCGATGACGGTCCTCATGGCTCGTTCACCGGCGACCGGGGGCCCGTCGACAACGACACGATTCGTGAACGGCTCGCCGGTCTCGGCCACGTGCACGAATGCCCTGAAGAGGCCGCTGTCGAGGTGCGCCGGGAAGACCTCCACGAAGCCGCGTCCCACCTGCTCCTCCACGGATCGCAGGTTGAGTGCGGACATCGCGCGGTTGACGAACGCGATCCGGAAGTCCTTGATGCGGCCGTCGGCGTCCCTGATCGGCTCGTAGATGCCTGCCGGGTCGACGATGGCGTCGAGCACCTGGATCGGAAGAGCGGGCGCGGGAGGTGGATCGAGGACGCGCGCGGTCCGGCGGTTCACAGGACGGGCCCGGGTTCGGGTCAGCATGGGGCGCGCTCATCCTGGACCGCGGGGACGGCCGCGCCTTTGGGATCGATCATGAAGGTGCTACAGAACCGGATTGCATCGGCGCCTCGAACGCGTTCTCGCGCACGGGCAGCGACGCGTGCCAGTGCAGGCCTCAACAATCGCGCGATGCCGCGGCTGCGCCTACGAGCCGAACGTCACGGTGGTGGTACGACACTTTCCGCACCCGGACCCACCCGGAGTCGACCGGACCCACCCGGACCCCACCGGACTGAACGCCCGGGATTGGTCCGCGATCCGGTGATCAGGTCGCGGCAGCAGGCTCCAGCGACGCTTCGGCTGCGGGCGGATACGTGCCGCGCAGGTAGGCGTCGATCGAATGGGCCGCTCGCTTGCCGTCGCCCATGGCGAGGATGACGGTGGCCGCGCCGCGGACGATGTCGCCGCCGGCGAACACGCCCGGCATGCTCGTCATGCCGTACTCGTCGGTCGTGATGTAGCCCCACTCGTTGATCGTCGAGCTCGGGGGCGGTCGCGGTGAGGAGAGGGTTGGACTTCGGTGCCGATCGCGACGACGACCATGTCGCACGGGATCTCGAACTCGGAGCCCGCGATCGGCTGCGGCCGCCGGCGGCCGGAGGCGTCGGGCTCGCCCAGCTCCATCCGGATGCAGCGCACGCCCGTGACCCAGCGATCCTCGTCGCCGAGGACCTCGACGGGTGCGGCGAGGTATTCGAAGATGATCGCCCTCCTGCTCGCGCGTGGTGGGCCTCCTCGGCCCGGGCCGGGCAGCTCGTCGCGCGCTGCGCCGGTAGACGATCGTCGCCTCGGCCGCGCCCGAGGCGGCGGGCCGTCCGGACCGCGTCCATGGCGACGTTGCCGCCGCCGACGACGACGACGCGCTGGCCGTGCAGGACCGGGCGTGTCCGTGTCCTCGGTCCAGGCGCCCATCAGGTTGACCCGGGTCAGGTACTCGTTCGCCGAGTAGACGCCCTTGAAGTTCTCGCCCGGGACGTTCATGAACACCGGCAGGCCGGCGCCGACGGCGATGAACACCGCGTCGAAGCGCTCCCGCAGCTCCGGCAGCGTGTACGTCTTGCCGATGATCGCGTTCGGCTCGATCTGTGACGCCGAGCTCGCTGCAGCCGGTCGACCTCGGCCTGGACGATGTCCTTCGGCAGGCGGAACTCCGGGATGCCGTAGATGAGCACGCCGCCGGCGGCGTGGAAGGCCTCGAAGACCGTGACGTCGTGGCCGAGCTTGGCGAGCTCGCCGGCCGCGGTCAGGCCGGCCGGCCCGGAGCCGACGACGCCGACCGTCTTGCCGTTCGAGGCCGGCCGGCGTGCGGCGATCTCGTCGGCGTGGCGCTGGGCCCAGTCGGCGACGAACCGCTCGAGGCTGCCGATGGCGACGGACTTGCCCTTCTTCCCGCGCAGGCAGACGCCTTCGCACTGGCTCTCCTGCGGGCAGACCCGGCCGGTGACGCATGGCAGGGCGTTGTCGTCGAGGAGCGACTCGGCCGCGCCGGGGAGGTCGCCCTCGCGCAGGAGCTTGATGAAGCTGCGGGATGTTGACGCGGACGGGGCAGCCGTCGATGCAGTACGGCTTCGGGCACTGCAGGCAGCGCTCGGCCTCGAGCATGGCGAGCTGCTCCGTCAGGCCCAGGTTGACCTCGCGGAAGTTCGTCGCCCGGGCGGTCGCGTCCTGCTCCGGCATCGCGACGCGCTCGATCGCCATCCGCTCCTTCGGGTTGAGCGGCGGGCATGCTCCGGCGTCGGTCGTGCGTCGACGGCGCTCGTCGGTCCCGGTCGTCGGCCGGCGTCGTCTCGAGGCGAGGTCCGGCATCGGCGCGGCTTGCGCAGCCCGACCTGGCACGCCTCGCGCTGCTCGAGCGCTCGCCTGCTCGAAGGCGCGGTACGTCGCTAGCCGGTCGGCCAGCTCGTCGAAGTCGACCACGAGGCCGTCGAACTCCGGGCCGTCGACGCAGGCGTAGCGGACTTGCGCCGTCGACGGTCACGCGGCAGCCGCCGCACATCCCGGTGCCGTCGACCATGATCGGGTTGAGCGAGACGGTCGTCTTCACGCCGAGCGGGCTGGGTGAGCGCCGGCGACCGCGCGCATCATCGGGACGGGCCCGACGGCGTAGACCGTCGTCGACGCCGCCGCTCGGCGAGCGCGTCGCGCGAGCGCCTCGGTCACGAAGCCCGGGCGGCCGTAGCTGCCGTCGTCGGTGCAGGTGACGACCTCGCCGCACTCGGCGAGCTCCGGTTCGAGGATGACCCATTCGCGCGAGCGGCCGCCGATGATGCTCGTGACCGCGACGCCGCGGCGGCTTGAGCTCCTGGGCGATCGGCAGGATGACGGCGGTGCCCACGCCGCCGCCGACGCAGACGGCGTGCCCGCACTCGATGAGCTCGGTCGGCCGGCCGAGCGGGCCGGCGACGTCGCGCGATGGCGTCGCCCGGCTCGAGCTCGACGAGGTCGGTCGTGCTCTTGCCGATCGGCCTGGATGACGAGGCGAGATCGTGCCCGCGCTCCGGCGTCGCCGTCGGCGATCGTCAGCGGGATGCGTTCGGCGCCCGGCCCGAGGCGGACGATGACGAACTGGCCGGGCTGGCGGATCTCGGCGATCCGCGGGCGCCTCGACGACGAGGCGGTGACGTTGGGCGAGAGCTGGTCGTTGGCGAGGACGCGATGCATGCGACTCCTGGTGTGCGAGTTCCGTGACCCGATCCTGCCCATCGGCGGTCCCGGACCCAGCGCCGATCGCCCGTTCACGGGGGCCGAACGTCACGTTCGCGCGGGACCGTGGCCTCCGGTATGGGGCCAACGCCCGCGTCCGCGCGGACCGGGCTCAGTCCGTCGGCGGTCGCGTCGGCGTCCCAGCGGCCGGCGGCGGCGGCGCTCGGCCGCCGAGCGCGCGGCGTCCTTGCCCTTCGGCCAGTAGAGCTCCTTCTTGACGTGGAACTCGGGGAAGCCGCGGTCCATGAGGTCGCGCTCGACGTTCAGGATCATCTCCGGGTTGCCGCAGATGTAGACGACCGTCTGGTCCGGCTCGCAGCCCGAGCTCCTGGCAGACGTCGGCCACGATCTGCTTCGACGCGGCCCGTCCGGCCGGTCCAGCCGGCGTTGCGCGGATCCGTCGGGCCGCGAGATCGTCGGGACGTAGTGAGCGGGTAGCCGCCGTCGCGCTGCCAGCGACTCGAGCTGGTCGCGGTAGCCCAGCTCGTCCACGTACGAGCAGCCGTTGAGGACGATCGTCCGGCGCGGCGTCGCCGTCGCGCATCGTCTGGCGGATCATCGAGATGAACGGCGCGATGCCGGTCCCGGTCGAGACGTAGAGGTGCGTCCGGTGGTCGTCCGGCTCGAGGAGGAACTTGCCCTTCGGGCCGATCATCCGCATCCGGTGGCCGATCGGCAGCCGCCAGAGCAGCGTCGTGAACCGCATGATCGGCACGAGGCGGACGTAGAACTCGTAGCCGTCTGAGCCCGCGACTCCGCGGCGCGGATGCGACCGAGTACGGCCGCTGCCAGAGCTTGCCGTCGGCGAACACGCCGGTCGTCATGTACTGGCCCGGGCTCGAACGGCGTGGGCTCGCCGTCGAACTGCACCCAGAAGTAGGCGAGGTCGTCGGTCTGGTCGATCGCGCCGGACGAGCGTGGCGTTGTACTGCGGGGCGCGGCATCGATGGCCCGCGTGTCGTCGGCGTGGAGGTCGGTCATCCGTCCGATGGTACCTCGGGCCGGGTGGCCGGCGAGGGCTGCGCGATGCCGCGACCCTTCGCGCAACCGAGGCATCGTCGTGGGCCCGCGGCGTACAATGCCGGCGGCGACAGCAGACGACCTCGCCCGCCGACGCCGACGGGCCGTCCGCAGCCCTCGAAGGAGCCCTTCCGCATGGCCAGCACTGCGAAGCCCCCACGCCCGACCGCGCCCACAAGGCCGCCAAGCGCTACATCTACGCCTGGGGCGACGGCACCGCCGAGGGCAGCGGCGACGATGAAGGACCTGCTCGGCGGCAAGGGCGCCGGGCTGGCCGAGATGACGCGCGCGGGCCTGCCGACGCCGCCCGGCTTCACGATCACGACCGCCGCCTGCAACGACTACTTCGCCGCCGGCGAGAAGCTCCCGGACGGGCTCTGGGACGACGTCCTCGAGGCGCTCCACGAGGTCGAGCGGCAGACCGGCAAGGGCTTCGGCGACCCGACGAACCCGCTCCTCGTGAGCGTCCGCTCGGGCGCCAAGTTCTCGATGCCCGGGATGATGGACACGGTCCTCAACCTCGGCCTGAACGAGCAGACGCTGCACGGCCTCGATCGCGCTGACCGGCAACGAGCGCTTCGGCTGGGACGCGTACCGGCGGTTCATCCAGATGTTCGGCCGGATCGTCATGGACGTGAAGGCCGAGCGCTTCGACGAGCCGCTCGAGGCCGACGAAGGACGCGCGCGGCGCGGACGCCAGGACACGGACCTGACCGCGGACGACCTGCGCGAGCTCGTCGACGAGTTCAAGGAGATCGTCCGGGCCGACACCGGCCGCGACTTCCCGACCGACCCGTACGAGCAGCTCGACCTCGCGATCAAGGCGGTCTTCGCCTCGTGGTTCGGCAAGCGCGCGCGCGACTACCGCAACAGCCAGAAGATCGCCCACGACCTCGGGCACCGCCGTGAACGTCGTGACGATGGTCTTCGGCAACATGGGCGACGACTCCGGCACCGGCGTCGCGTTCACCCGCGACCCGAACACCGGCGAGAAGGACGCTCTACGGCGAGTACCTGACCAACGCCCAGGGCGAGGACGTCGTCGCCGGCGTCCGGACGGCCCCGACGATCGGCCAGATGGCGACCGACATGCCGGCGGTCTACGCCGAGTTCAAGCGGATCGGCCAGCAGCTCGAGCAGCCACTACCGCGACGTCCAGGACCTCGAGTTCACGATCGAGCGCGGCAGGCTCTACATGCTCCAGACGCGCGTCGCGAAGCGGACCGCCGCGGCCGCCGTGAAGATCGCGATCGACATGGTCGACGAGGGCGTGATCACGCAAGCAGGAGGCCGTCGGCGCGGATCGAGCCGGCGCAGGTCGACCAGCTCCTGCGCGACCAGTTCGACCCGAAGGCGCCGCAAGGCCGCCAAGCGGATCGTCGAAGGGCCTGAACGCCTCGCCCGGCGCGGCGGTGGGACGCGCGGTCTTCGACGCCGACGACGCGGTCGAATGGGTCGGTCGCGGCGAGAAGGTCATCCTCGTCCGCGATCGAGACCTCGCCCGACGACTTCCACGGCATGGCCGTCGCCCAGGGCATCATCACCGCCCGCGGCGGCGCGACGTCGCACGCCGCGGTCGTCGCCCGCCAGATCGGCAAGCCGTGCGTCGCCGGGCTCGCGCGGAGCTCGATCGTCGACTACGCGCGACGAAGCTCGCCCGCTCGACGTCACCGGCATCGAGTTCGACGAGGGCGACTGGGTCAGCCTCGACGGCTCGACCGGCGAGCTCTTCGTCGGCGCCCTGCCGACGGTCGAGGCCCGCTTCGAGGACCAGCCGGAGCTCCAGACGATCCTCGGCTGGGCCGACGAGTTCCGGCGGCATGGGCGTCTGGACGAACGCCGACAAGCCCGAGGAGGCCGCCCAGGCGCGGAGCTACGGCGCCCAGGGCATCGGCCTCTGCCGGACCGAGCACATGTTCCGCGAGGGCGAGCGGCTCGAGATCGTCCGCGGCGCGATCCTCGTCGCCAACCAGGCGACGCGGCCAAGGCCGCGCGCGCCGCCGGCGAGACGCTCACCGCGGACGAGACGGCGACGATCGCCGAGTTCGACGCCGCGATGGGCAAGCTCGAGGTGCTCCAGCAGGGCGACTTCGAGGGCATCTTCGAGGCGATGGACGGCCTGCCGGTCGTCATCCGGCTGATCGACCCGCCGCTCCACGAGTTCCTGCCGAACCTCGAGGAGCAGCTCGTCAAGGTCACCCGGGCCGAGCGAGCCGGCGGCGCACGCCGAGGAGGACTGCGACCTGCTCGCGACGATCCAGTCGATGCACGAGCAGAACCCGATGCTCGGCCTGCGCGGCTGCCGGCTCGGGCTGATGATCCCGGACTTCGTGAAGGTCCAGACGCGGGCCATCCTCAACGCCCTGATCGCCGTCAAGAAGTCGGGCGGCCACCCGAAGGCGAAGATCATGATCCCGCTCGTCGGGCACGTGAACGAGCTCAGCCGCGACGCAAGGCCCTCCTCGAGGCCGAGGCCAAGGCCGTCGAGGAGGAGGCCGGCGTCGAGCGTCGAGTACAAGTTCGGGACGATGATCGAGGTGCCGCGCGGCGCCCTGACCGCCGACGAGATCGCCAAGCACGCCGCGTTCTTCAGCTTCGGCACGAACGACCTGACCCAGATGACGTTCGGCTACAGCCGCGACGACGCCGAGGGCGGCTTCCTCCTGAAGTACGTCGAGGACAGGCATCCTGCCCGGTCAACCCGTTCCAGACGCTCGACGACGCGGTCGCCGGGCTGATGAAGACCGCCGTCGACAAGGGCCGCGCGACGCGACCGGACATCGAGCTCGGGATCTGCGGCGAGCACGGCGGCGACCCGGAGTCGATCTGGAAGTGCGAGGCGATCGGCCTCGACTACGTGTCGTGCTCGCCGTTCCGCGTCCCGGTCGCCCGGCTCGCCGCGGCGCAGGCCGCCCTCGCATCGGCCGAACGCGACAAGTAGCCGCGGAGCCTGCCGGTCAGCCCCGGCGCGGCCCGATCGGCGCGGTAAGTCGAGTCGACCGCGCGCGGGATGACCTCGCCTGAACCGGGCCGGAGGCGCCGATTCCGCGCGCTCCTCGTCGACACGGCTCCGCTCCGGCTGCGATCGGCGACTTCCGGTGTCTGTGGGCGGGCCAGGTCGTCAGCGGGATCGGCACCCAGATCACCCGGATCGCGCTGCCGTTCCAGGTCTACGTCCTCACCGGCTCGACGCTCGCGGTCGCAGGGCTGACCGCTGTCCAGCTCGTGCCGATCCTCGTCTTCGCCCTCGGTGCGGGCTCGCTCGCCGATGCGGTCGACCGCCGGCGCCTGCTCGTCCTGACGCAGTGCGGCCTGGCGGGCGCGAGCTCCGCGCTCCTGATCCTCGCCATCCTCCCGCGCACCGAGCCTCCTCGCGATCTTCGGCGTCGCGTTCGTCGGCGCATCGTTGAGCGCGATCGACCAGCCGGCTCGTTCGTCGGCGATGCCGCGCCTCGTGGCGGCCGAGCGGCTGCCCGCGGCGATCGCGCTCAACCAGCTCAACTTCCAGTCTGCGTCGGTCATCGGACCGGCCATCGGCGGCGTCCTCCTCGCGACCGTCGGGGTGGCGGGGGCGTACGCGCGCCGACGCGGTCTCATTCGTGGCGGCGCTGCTCGCCCTCGGTGCGGTCGGCCCCATCGCCACCGCTCGCCGGCGCCCCGCGGCCCGGCCTGTCCGGCGATCCGGGAGGGACTCCGCTTTGCCGCGCAACGGCCGGTCATCCTCTCGACGTTCGCGATCGACCTCAACGCGATGATCTTCGGGATGCCGACGGCGCTCTTCCCGGCGCTCGCGCTCGACGTCTTCCGGGTCGGGCCGGCCGGCGTCGGCGCGCTCGCGGCCGCCCCGGCGCGCGGGCGCGTTCCTCGGCGCGCTGCTCTCCGGCTGGGTCTCGCGGATCGAGCGAACGGGTCGAGCCGTCATCGTCGCCGTGGTCGTCTGGGGTCTCGCGATTGCCGGCTTCGGCCTGTCGACGTTCTCGTTCCTGCTCGCTCTCGTCTTCCTGGCGATCGCCGGCGCGGCAGATGTCCTGTCGGCGGTCTTCCGCATCGTCGATCGTCCAACTCGAGACCCCGGACCAGCTCCGCGGCAGGGTGACATCGATCCACATCATGGTGGTCACGAGCGGTCCGCGGCTCGGCGACATCGAGGCGGCGACGGTCGCGAGCGTCATCGGTCCGCAGCTGTCGGTCGTGTCGGGCGGGGTGCTATGCGTCGTCGGCGTGGTTGCGGTCGTCCGGCTGTTTCCGGAGCTCGCGGCACACGTGACGAGGCTCGCGCGAGCCGATCCGGATGGTGGGGAAACGGATGCCTAGGTACGGCTGTGGGCGGGTCGGGGAGGATAGGCGCGGTGCGCAAATGCCTTCGCTCCCCGGGACTATTGCCTGATACCATCGGGACTATCGAAGCTCCGGCACTGGGGACCGGAGCAGGCTGCGCGAGAACGTCCATGCCCTTCGACTTGAACGGACTCATCGAGACGCTCGCACATGGTGTCTCGAAGATTCCGTCCGCCGTCCTTGCCGCCATCATCCTGGGCGGCCCCACGGCGATCTGGCTCATCACCCGGTTCGTCCATCCACCTGAAGTCGTCAAGCCCGTCGAGATCGTCGCCCAGGACCGGCTCTGGCTCTGCGGATCGTGCCTGTCCATCAACGAGGATCGGCTCGAGGCCTGCTATCGCTGTCACCGCGTCCGATCCGCGGAGAGCATGCCCGTCGTCATCCACGGCGGGCGAGAGTCCTCGCCACGGATCGGAGTCGCGGTCGGCCCCGGCGCGGCCGAGGGAGTGCCCGCCACCGGCTGGCTCGGAGGCGACTTCGTCCCGATGCCGCTTCCGTCAGAGGCTCGGCGCCAGTCGGAGAAGACCGTCGCGCCGGAGCAGCCGGCGAGGTCGCGCCGGGCGGCGCCGCAGGAGCCCTGGACCTTCGTCGAGATGGCTCCTGCCGCGGACCCTGGTTCCGCGGCCGCCGAGCCGCGGATTCTCGAGCCTCGCGTCAAGGTCTCGACCCGGACCACAACCGCCAAGCCGGCGGGCCGCCGGGGCCGCCGACCTCAGGGTGCCGGCGAGACGAACTGAAAGTTGAACTGGAGCACGCCGTTGTCGAAGGGCGTGACGAACGGCGGGAACGACCGGACCGGGATCGGATCGATCATCTGCGGATTGAGGTCGTAGAGCGTCTCGAGCAACTGCCGCGCGAGCTCATCGGGCAGGACGAATCGGCGGGGACCGGCAGCCGAGTCGACCACGGCATACGCGAACCCTGGTGTCGTGGCGATCAGCGGCGCGAGATCGATCGCGACCTTGCTCGTCTGATCCTTGACGGTGCCGTCCTGGGCGAGCCAATCGAACGGCACGTCGCGTGACATCACCAGCGGCAGGGTATTTGCGATGGCCACGTCGTCCGGTGTCACGATCCCCCGGCCGCCGAACGGCCCGCCGAGACTCAGGATGAGGGCACGGACCGTGTCGCGGGCCTTGCGGAGGCAGTCCGAGTCGGCGGGCTCGGGCGGGCACTTGGTGCTGAGGGCGCCGCCCGTCGTGATGCTGTCGCTCGTGACCGTCAACTGGAACGGACCAGGCGACGGGCTGGGACTCGGGGTCGGCGAGCCGCCGGCACCGTCGCTCCCATCCGCGGACGGGCTGGGCGACGGCGACGCCACGAGCTCACTGGGGCTGGCCGAGACGACTGCCGTGGGTGACGGCGGGACCGACGAGAGGGCCGCCGTGTTCGGGTTGTTCGCGCCGGTCAGGCGCGGGATCACGACGAGTGCGAGGAGCGCGGCGAGCACCAATCCGCCGCCGGGAACGAGCCACGACGGGAGGATCGGGCCCTGGAGGAACGTCCCGCGGAGGGGGATCGCGGCGTCCTTGCCGGGTCGGATCTCGACGTTGAACGGGTGCGACTGCTTCGAGCCGAGGAAGAACGTGTCGCGGGCGGACGCCCGAACGGTCACCCCGCTCCGCTCGCCGGGTCCGATGACAAGGCGGTCCGGCCGGACCTCGAAGTCGACGAGACGGTCCGGGTCGGCGGCCCCGATGACGGCATCCAGTGCCGCGTTGCCGCGATTTTCGATGATGACCTCGTGCCGACCGCCGCGGCTTCCGCGGGACGTCTGCGGCACGATCTCCGCGGTCGTCTGGCTGAAGGAACCGATCGTGACCCGTCCCTCCTCGACGACGGCTCCACCCGGGTCCGTCGCGGCGCGAACCCGGACGCCGTAGGGATAGGTCCCGGCTCGCGGGCTTGACTCGCGAGGTGGCCCAAAGGAGATCTGCGCTTCGCCCTCCTGACCGGGGAAGAGGGACAGCGACGCGGGTTCGACGTGGGCCCAGGCCGCGAGCGGTCCGACGACCGATAGCTCGAATCGATCGACGATCGAACCGTTGTTCCGGACCTTGACCGTCAGGGCGGCCTGAGCTCCGGGCTCGACGGTGAGATTCGCCGGCTCGAGGGACGCAATGGTTGCCACGGCGCGGAGTCTACCGCGCCGTTACACTCGGTGCGTCTGGCAACGCGGCAGCGGCGCCCGCTTGCTGCGAGTCGCTGGGAGGAGTGGCGTGATCGTCTGCAAGATCTGCGGCTTCGACAACGAGCCGGGGGCGCAGTTCTGTGGTTCCTGTGGGGGTTTCCTCGAGTGGACGGGGGAGTCGACCGCGCCCGCGACTCCGACCGGTGCGGCCGCCCCGACGCCTCCGCCGCCGACTGGCACGACGCCGGCCGTGGAGACCGAAACACCGACCGAGAGCTACGCAGCGGCCCCCGAGCCGGCCGATCCAGGCGCGATCATCTGCCCGTCATGCGGCCTCGCCAACGAGCGCGACCGCGTCTTCTGCCGTCGGTGTGCGGCGGAGCTCGTTCCGATCGCGACCGAGCCGATCGGTCCCTCGACCGTCTCCAGCCGCCGGCCGGCCCTTCCGGTGCCGGCCGGGGCAGCGATCATCGCCGTCGTCGCGGTCGTCGTCGTCATTGGCGCCGGCCTGTTCGTGGCCGGGATCATAGGGCGCGACAGCGGCCAGGTCGCCGCCTCGTCGACACCAACCGCTTCGACTGTCGCCCCGTCGGCCTCCGCCACGGCATCCGCCTCGCCGTCCGAATCCTTCTCGCCGTCGCCGTCGGTCAGCCTGCCGCCATCGCCGACCGGGCGGATTGCGTTCACGAGCGGCGCCGGCGGCAGCCGCGACATCGTCATCGGCCAGGCCGACGGGTCGGGGATCGAGACGCTCCTCAAGGAATCCGGCGACGAGGTGCAGGCCGCCTGGTCGCCGGACCTCACCCGGATCGCCTACGCCGGCAAGAACGGGATCCGGATCGTCAACGCGGACGGCACAAAGGGCATCCAGTTCACGAATTACGGCACCAAGGACCGCAAGCCCGAGTGGTCACCCGACGGCAAGATCATCGCCTTCACGAGCAGCCGCGACAAGGATTTCGACATCTACCTCCGTCATGTCGGCAAGGACGATCTCATCAGGCTGACGAACGTTCGCGGCAACGACACCGATCCCTCGTGGTCGCCCGTCACCGACCGGATCGCGTTCGTTTCGGCTCGCGGCGGCGAGCAGGACATCTGGACGATGAAGCCGGACGGCAAGGACCTGGTCCAGCTGAAGTCCAAGGGAAGCAAGGAGGACGATCCCGCCTGGTCGCCCGACGGCGAGCAGATCGCGTTCGCCACGGATCGGGAGGGGACGGTCTTCATCTATGTCATGAACGCCGACGGCACCAACCCACACCGCCTCGCGGCATCCGGGACGGACGTCGAGCACGATCCAACCTGGTCCCCCGATGGCAAGTTCATCGCCTTCGCCCGGGCGGGTGATCCCAGCAAGATCGTGATCGTGTCGAGCGAGACGGGCGAAGAGGCCGGCACGCTGGGTGGGGACAGCGGCTCGTCGGCCTTTCCTGCGTGGGAGCCGGCGCCCTAGCCAATCGCTGCTGGACTCGTCACGGGCAACGGTGGCACCATAGGCGGCCTCGGTGGCCAGCCCGGTCGTCGACGAGGGTGGAGTCGGGGCATTGCCGGACGGCATACGCACCAGCCGGTCACGGGGTGAGGCCGGTGAATTCGACGAGGCAGGTTCTCCGGTCGTCGCGGCGAAGGTCCGTGTCCCACCGGCGGCGGCACTCCCACGCGAGCGCCTCCGGGCCCTCCTCGACACGATCTGGCAGCGGCGGCTCGCGGTCGTCGTAGCTCCGGCCGGATCAGGCAAGACCACCCTGCTCGCGGACTTCGCCGCGTCGTCCGGCGTCCCGGTCGCCTGGTACCGGGCGGAGACCTGGGACGCGGACGAGCCTGCGATCCTCCGTCACCTCGAGGCCGCCCTTGCCTCGGCCCTGCCTGGGCTTCGACCCGGCTGGCGGACGGTCGAGGAGGCGGCGTCGGCGCTCGAGGCACAGCCGCCGCTCAGGACCCTTCTCGTCGTCGACGACGCCCACGGTCTCGAGGGCACCGCTGCCGAGCACGCGCTCGGCCGGCTCGTCGAGTACGCGCCGACGTGGCTGGCGATCGCGCTGGGCTCGCGGCTGCCGCCCGGGTTCAACCTGTCGCGGCTCCGGGTCGCCGGCGAGCTCCTGGAGATCGGGCCCGATGAGCTCCGTTTCCGCGCCTGGGAGGTGGAGCGGCTGTTCCGCGACCACTATCTCGACCCGGTCCCGCCGGACGACCTCGCCGTCCTCGCCCGCCGGACCGAGGGGTGGGCGGCCGGGCTGCAGCTGTTCCACCTGGCCACGCGCGGCAAGTCGGCCGAGGAGCGTCGTCGGATCCTGTCCGCCGTCGGATCGGGCGGCCGGCTCGTCCGGGAGTACCTCACCTGGAACGTCATGGCCGGACTGCCGGAGGAGCTCCGGGACTTCCTGGTCGACACGTGCGTCCTGGGCCGGCTCACGGGCGCGCTGTGCGACGCCCTGCTCGACCGGCGCGGCAGCGCAGCTCTGCTCGACGAGCTGTTCCGCCGCCAGATCTTCACCGTCGAGCTGGACCCGGCCGATGGCTCGTACCGCTACCACGAGGTCTTCCGGTCGCACCTCGACCGGATGCTCGTCGAGCGCGTCGGCGAGGAGAGCGCCCGGGAGCGCTACCGCCGTGCGGGCATGCTGCTCGAGAAGGCCGGCGCGCCGGCTGAGGCGCTCGGAGCGTTCAGCCGGGCCGAGGACTGGGCGGCCGTCCGCCGGCTCCTGGGCGGGCAGGGCGAGCGACTCGCCGACGAGGCCGCGACCTGGCTCGAACGCCTGCCACCGGCAATCATTCGCCACGAGCCCTGGCTTGAGCTCGCTTCCGCGCGGCGCGCCCGCGCCGAAGGGCGCTGGACCGACGCGCTCGACGCCTACGCGCGAGCAGAGGCAGGCTTCGGGGCGTCGGCAATCTCCCTCGTCTGCCATCGCGAGCGGCAATCGCTGCACGCCTGGTTCGAGCCAGTGACGCCGGGGCCGACGACCGACTGGACGCGCCTGATGCGTTCCGGCGTCGTGCGCGAGCCGCTCGGCATCGCCCGCGATTCGGCCCGCCAGGAGGCCGTCCCGCCGGCCCTCGTTCGAGGGCTGCTGGCGCTCCTTGCCGGCGAGGTCGCGGATGCTCGCCGCGAGCTGTCGGCGGCTCGCCCGGGTCTGGATGACCAGCCGGTCATCGCCGCCCTCGCTACGCTGGCCCTCGGCGTCTCGATGCTGCTGGCCGGCGACGATGCGGGCTCGTCCGAGATCGACGCGGCCGAGGACGCGGCCGAGCGGGCTGCCGCACCGTGGCTCGCCCGACTGGCCCGGTCGGCCAGTCGCCTCGCGACGCCGGCGCCCGGGCCGGTGAGTCCCGTGCTCGTCGCGACCGGCTTCGACCCGGAGCGGGACCCGTGGGGGGCGGCCCTCGTTGCCCTGCTCGAGGCGTGGGAGCCGGGCATCGACGGCGCGGCGGGCCATGCCGGCGCGACGGCCGCCGAGCGTCGGGCGTCGGCCGCCGACCGGGCCGCAGCCGGATTCCGCCGACTGGGAGCCGGCGTCCCGGAGGCCTGGGCGCGGGCGCTCCACGCACTCGGGATGGCGGAGGCCGGGTCACCCGACGCGAGGGAAGCGGCGACGAGCGCCGAGGGGCTTGCGCGGGCCGCGGGGGCGCCGGGTGTCCGACTGCTCACGTACCGCGCGATGGCGCTCATCGATGACGGCCGGCGAGAGGATTACGAGGCGCTCGCCGCAGCGGTGCACGCGGAGACGGGCCTCTCCGAGCCGCCGCCTGCCGACCGTCGACCGTCCGACGCCCTCGTCGCCGTCGGACCGAGCGGTAACAGTCACGCCTCGAACGGGGTCCACCCCGCGCAGAACGGCCGCCACACGAACGGTGCGACGAACGGTGCGACGAACGGAGCGTCGAACGGCGCCGCACCGGGGCGCGGCGGCGCGGAGAGTGACATGCGGGTCCGGACGTTCGGTGGCTTCGTTCTCAGCGTTGGCGGTCAGGCGCTGCCGCTCGATGGGATCCGGCCGCGGGCACGCTCGCTCCTCCGCCTGCTGGCCCTCCATGCGGGTTCGGCCGTCCATCGCGAGGTCATCGGCGAGTCGCTCTGGCCGGAGGCAGACGGCCAGACGGCGGCCCGCAGCCTCCAGGTCGCCATCTCCGCCATCCGGGGCCTGCTGACGGAGAGTATCGGCCCGTTCGGAGCCCGGCTGATCGTGCGCGAGGGAGACGCCTACCGTCTCGCCCTCCTCGCCGATGCGGTTGATGTGCGTCGGTTCGATCGGCTGATCAGCGACGCTCGCGCCGCCCGCGGCGAGGACGATCGTGCCAGGGCCGCCCTGACCGAAGCGCTCTCGGTGTACGGCGGTGACCTGCTACCGGAGGAAGGGCCCGCGGAGTGGGTCGTCGAGTTGCGCGAGCACTACCGCACGCAGGCGGTCGAGGCGGCCCGCGAGGCGGCCGAGCTGGCGCTCGTTGCCGGTGACTCCCGGGGAGCGATCGAAGCCTGTCGGGCGGGTCTCGTGATCGATCGCTACCACGACCCGGTCTGGCGGCTCCTCATCGATGCCCGGCACGCGGCGGGCGACGTGAGCGCGGCGAACCGGGACCGCCTGGAGTACGAGGCGATTCTCAGCGAGCTCGGGATCTCGGAGGCAGCGGCGTTCAGCGCTTCGCGATGAACTCGATCTCGGAGAGAGCGAGCGGGGCGTTGGCCGGTCCGGTCGCGGCGACGACGCGGACCTCCATCTCCTTGATGCCGTTCGCGTTGATGTCGAACCGCTGAGGTTCGTGGTCGTCAACGAGCGAGACCTCGGTCGTCGACCCGTCGGGAAAGACGAAGGCCAGCTTGGTCGGCCGGCGGAAGTCGACGTACTTGTCGGCATTCCCGTTGTGGACCCAGACCGCCGCGAGATCGAATGAGGAATCGAACGTGAGCTTGACCGATGGCGTCGCTTCGGGGGACTGCCAGTCGGTGTTCTTGAAGCGGTCGACCACGAGCTTGCCAGGGTGGTCGTCGATCTCGCTGCTCGCGGTGGCGGTACTCGCGAAGACCGGAACCAGTTCCGGCGCGATGAACTTGCGGACGTCGTTGATGATCGCGCCGCCCCGACCAAGGACGAGACCCTGGATCGACGGGACGGCGATGACGCCGATGATCCCGAGGCCCATCAGGACGGCGATGATGCCCGTGATGATCGGCTTGGGCTTCAAGCTCCGCCCCTCGCCTCCCTTTCCGGGCTGGCGCATCGATCCAACGCGTTCGCCGGCGGCGTATGCCTTCGGCTGTCGCCGGAAGATCCGTCGCCACCACGGCGGGCGCTTGGCCGACTGCACGACTGCCGCGGCGAGGTTGGTCCCGCAGCGCCGGCAGAACCGGCGTGTGGGGTCGTTGGGTTCACTGCAGTTGGGGCAGATCCGATCGCCGGGTTGGGCCACCCTCCGCTCGACCGGCCGAGCGGCCGGGGTGGTGCGCGGCGGCGCGGCGGCGGCCATGCTCGGCTGGCGTGCAGCGGGTTGGACGGGTCCCTGGGCCGAGGGCGTTCGGGCGGGTGGAACGGTCGGCGTCGGGATCGGGGGGCGTGCCCCGGGTCGCTGGGCGGGCGGCTGATCGGTTGGGGCGACCGGTGCCCGCGGCGGCGGGACGATGATGGTCTCCGGTGGCTCGACCGGCGCGGTGGTCACGGCCTCAGCCGGAACGGTGGCTCCGGACGGAACCGCTGCGGCGGGCGGGGCTGTTGCGGCGGGCAGGGCCGTTGCGGCAGGCAGGGCCGCGGCCCCGGCTGGGAGCGAGACGCTCGGTGACGGTGGCGCGGGCGCGACCGCAGGCGGCTGGGTCGTCAGGGCGATCGGCGACACCGACGTCGGCTCGGGCGGCGCAGCGGCGACAGGTGCCGAGTCGGCGGCGGTCGGCTCGAACGGCACGTCGTCGTCCGAGATCGTGACGACGGTCTGTCGAGATGGGCCGCCGCGACGGGCACGTGGGGCGGGTGGTGGGGGAGGCTCGACCGGCTCCGACTCGGCCTGCCGCTCAGCTTCGGCCGCCTCGGCTGCCGCGCGCTCGGCTTCGGCCCGCTCGGCCTCCGCCGTCTCGGCTGCCAGACGCTCCGCCTCGGCCTGTTCCGCCGCCACGCGCTCGGCCTCCGCCTTCTCGGCGGCGACGCGTTCCGCTTCGGCCCGCTCGGCTTCGGCCCGCTCGGCTTCGGCCCGCTCGGCCGCCAGACGCTCCGCCTCGGCCTGTCGCTCCGCCTCCGCCTGTTCCGCTTCCGCCTGCCGCATGGCCTCGGCCCGTTCGGCCTCGGCCCGTTCGGCTTCGGCCTGTTCCACCGCCACACGCTCGGCCGCCAGACGCTCCGCCTCGGCCTGCCGCTCCGCCTCGGCCTGCCCCGCGGCGAGACGCTCCGCCTCGGCCCGCTCGGCCTCCGCCGTCTCGGCTGCCACGCGCTCCGCTTCGGCCTGTTCCGCCTCGGCCCGCTCGGCCTCCGCCTTCTCGGCGGCGACGCGCTCAGCTTCGGCCCGATCAGCTTCGGCCCGCTCGGCCTCGGCGTGTCGCTCGGCTTCGGCGCGCTCGGCTTCCGCCTTCTCGGCCGCCAGGCGCTCAGCTTCGGCCTGTTCCGCCGCCACCCGCTCCGCGTCCGCCTGCCGCATTGCTTCAGCCCGTTCGGCTTCGGCACGCTCGGCCGCCACCCGCTCCGCCTCGGCACGCTCGGCCGCCACCCGCTCCGCCTCGGCACGCTCGGCTGCGACGCGCTCCGCCTCGGCACGCTCGGCTGCGACGCGCTCCGCCTCGGCACGCTCGGCCGCCACCCGCTCGGCTTCCACCTGTTCCGCCGCGGCCCGCTCGGCCGCCACCCGCTCGGCTTCCGCATTCTCGGCTGCGACGCGCTCCGCCTCGGCCCGCTCGGCCGCCAGACGCTCCGCCTCGGCCTGTCGCTCCGCCTCCGCCTGCCGCTCCGCCTCGGCCCGCTCGGCCTCCGCCTTCTCGGCTGCGACGCGCTCCGCCTCGGCACGCTCGGCATCCCCGTCAGGAGCCTGGTCGGGGGCGGGCGCGTCGGGGGGCGGCGTGGACTCGGCGGCCGCCGCTGCGTCCGCGGGAGTGACCTCTGAGGCAGCCGCGTCGTCCGCGTCGATTCGCTCGCCGGTCCATTCGAGGAACTGGCCGCACCCGCCGCAGAAGCCCGCGCCGTCCTCGTTGACGGTGCCGCACTCCTTACACCGGATCATGTCGTGGTCTCCGTGCCCCCTCGCGGTCACGCCGCCCGAGCCGGCGACCGATCAAGTATGCGTCGCCCGCCCCGTCACGTGGCGGACGTCGCGGGCTTGGCGGCTCCCGTCTTCATGATCTCGACGCGATGCTCGACGTGCGCCGGCTTCGAAGCGGCGACGAGGGCGTCCACCCGGCTCGCGTCCACAGCCTTCGGGTCGTCGACGTGGACGCGGACAACGACAAGCGGCTTCGCGCTGCCCGGGAGCTCCCCACCCGGGTCGATCGACCACGCGGTTCCGCCATTCTCGACGATCTCGACCGTTCCGCCCGTGTAGATCTCGATCTGCTGGCCGAGTCCGGCGGCCGTGCCCCGAAGCCGGTACAGCTCGACCGCCCGGCCGACAGCCTCCCGCCGCCTCTCGATGCTCCACTGATCGTCGATCGCGATTGCGACCCATGTCCCAAGCCAGCTGAGGAAGTCGTCCGGGGTCAGGTACGGGTCGAAGTACGAATCGAGGTTGTCGAGCGTGTGGATGACGGGGGCAAGGACCTCATCGAGCGCGGACAGGAAGGCCTGCGCGAACTGGTCCTCCTGGTACAGGGCGGGGAGCGACGGTCCGAACGGGTGCGGGTTGGGCAGGGCGGCGACGGAGCCTCTCATCGCTCAGGCACCCTCGACCAGGACCTGGTGCTCGTAGCTGAAGACGAGCGCGTGCGGCTCGAGCTCCAGGCGAGTCGTCTGCTGGCCGCGCTGGCCCGTGACCGGGTCGGCGCCGAACAGGCGGGCGTCCTCGACGACCTCCGTCCCACGCAAGCTCTGAAGGACCGAGTAGACCTCGCCAACGTTGACCGGGCGGCCGAACGGCCAGCCGGTCCCATCGGGGCCGCCAACGATCGGGTCGAAGTAGGCATACAGCGCCCGGAGGGCCTCCTCCTGGAGGCGTGTCGGGTTGTGCCGCGAGCGGGCCTTGAGCTTCGCGACGACCGTGACGCCGCGATAGATCGGCGGCTCGACGATCGCCCTGGTCCCGATGACCCTCGACTCCTCGAGCCGGTCAGTGATCTTCTGGAGCGTGTCGTCGCTCGGCACGAGCTGGTCGAAGCGCAGCCAGCCCTCGAGGGCACTCGCCATGGGGACGACGAGCACGCGGACGGAGCCCGCGTCGGCCCCGTCACCGGCCGCCACCGCGCGGATCCGAGCGACCTCAGGAGCAGCTTCGCGGGCGAGGTGCTCGAAGTCCTCCGTCGTGACCGCACGGCCACGGGTGCGGAGGCGGATCGGTCCACGGACCTTGGCGTTTTCGATGTCCTCGCCTTCGACCCCGCCAGCCGCCTGGCGGCGGTTCTCGACGCGAGCGACGAACGGGATCGACGACTTGAGGATCGTGAGGGCGCGGGCAGAGACGTTGCCCTTCTTGCCACCGCCGGTCCGATACGAGCGGAGCCGGAGCCGGGCGTTCTTCTCGGGCACGGCGCCATATCGCCGCATCGTCCCGTCCTCCTGGCGGACTGCCGGCCCGAGCTGGACCTCGCCCGTGCTGAGCTCGAGGACGAAGTGCTTGTCGTCGGGTCCGCTGGCGGCGAAATCGGCGACCTGCTGCCATTCCTCCCAGCCCTCGTTGCCCGAGACCTCGAGGATCGCGGGTTCGTCCGATGGGACGACCGGCTGCTTCTTGAGGACGAACCGCTGGCCGGAAATCCCCTCCGAGATGCCGACCTCTTCCTCGGTCACGAGCTCGGCGTTGACCGCATCGGCGGTGCCACCGATCGTGATGGCCGCGAGGCCCGTGATGTTCGGCGACGCACTGTACGGCGGCTGTCCCTCCACGGGCTCCGTGACCCGGGCGCGGACCCAACCTGCCCGGTGCTTCGCGATGAGCGAGGTTGCGTGCGAGCGCGGGACGTGGATCGTGACGTCGCCGTCGCGGTTGAGGCCGCCGGTCGTGTCGGAGTCGAGCTCGCACGCCTGCCAGTCCTCGCCGCTCCATGCCTCCCAGGTGAGCGGCGGGTTGTTCGGATCGACGCCGACGCCCTCGATGTGGCACTTGAACCGGAGCCGAACGGCGTTCGAGGGGACCGCGTCGGACAGGCCGATGTACAGCGCGTCGCCGGGGGCCGGCACCTCCTTGAAGCAGTACAGCCCGGAGCCCTTCTCGAGCGCCGCCGAGTGGTCGCGATACGTCTTGCCGTCGACCATCGATCCAAGCTCGGTCAGGCTTGCCGGCACGATCGGCAGGTCCTCCGTCGTCGCGAAGACGATCGCATCGTCGGTCTCCGTCCTGACGGTCGCGACCTGGGTGCCGGCAGGGATCCGGACGAGGTCCGGCTGCGGCGACGTGAGCCACAGGGTGACCTGCGTCCGCGCGGCGGTCGGTGGGAAGAGCGTCACCCCGATCAGCTCGAGGAACTTCACGTAGTTCCGTTCCGGCACGCGATTCAACCGGTAGACCAGCTGGTCCGTCATCCACGCGAACAGCTCGATCAGGGTGACACCGGGGTCCGAGACGTTGTGATCCGTCCACTCCGGGCAACGCTGCTGGACGAGGCGCTTGGCATCGTCGACCAGGTCCTGGAAGCGGCGGTCGTCGAGGTTGGGAACCATGAGGGCCATGTCAGGCTGCTCCGCTTCGCTTGCGCCGGGTCTCGGCTTGACGGGTCATCCCGGAGCTCCCTCGCCCGGGATCACGTAGAAGGGGAAGACGAGGTTCCGCCGGTCGTTCGTGCGCCGGACGCTGTAACGGACATCGATGTAGAGAAGCGTCTGGTCGAGCGCGTCGAAGCTGACGACGACGTCCTCGACGTCGATCCGCGGCTCCCATCGCACGAGCGCTCGCTTGACCTCGACGGTGATCTCGTTGGCGGTCGTCCCGTCGGCGAGGCCGAAGATGAAATCGTGGATCCGGCAGCCGAACTCTGGCCGCATCGGGCGTTCGCCCGGCGTCGTCCCGAGGATGAGCCGGATGGCTTCCTCGATCTCGCGTTCGCGCGAAACGAGGGCGATGCCGCCGGTCGCGTCGGTCCGCAGTGGGAACGCCCAGCCACGGCCGATGAATTCCTCGCTCATCGCGGCCCCCTCATGCAACGGTCACGTTGGTGACGGTCGAAATCGGCTGGCCCGGAACGTTCATGCACATCGTCACCTGCGAGCTGGTGGTCGCGATCGCCTTGCCACCAGCCGTGACCGTCGGGCTGCCGCTCATGACCTTGCCCGGTTGCATCGCCGGGACCATGCACGGATCCGCCGGATGCAGGCCGACATGAGGCGGCGTGTTCAGTCCCTGTGACCCCATCACGGCGACGGCCTTGCCACCGATCGTGACCGTTGGTTCGAGACCCATCAGCAAGGGCGCCGAGAACGGCATCGGCGGACCGGGCTGCGGCGCGCCGGAAGCAGGGTTCGGGATCTGGTGGATCGAACACTGACCCTGGATCTTGTCGCCCATGACGAGTGGTTGAGCCATGTCGCCCGGCCTCAGTTCAGCGCCACGGTGGCGCCCTTGATCTTCATCTGGCCGGTCGCCTCGAGACTGACGCCCTTGGCCTCGAGCTTCGCGTCGGTATCGACCTTGATCTCGAGCGATTGCGCCTCGATCAGGAGCTTGCCGTCGGCCTTGATGTGGAACTGGCCCTTGGTCTCGTTCATCGACATCTTGAATTTGCCGTCCTGGCTCAGCACGGCGATCCCGGACTCGTCGTCCGCGTCGAAGAACACGAACTGATGACCCTTGCGGGAGATGAAGCCCCGCCGCTTGATCTTGCCCGCATCGCCCAAGCCGTCGCCGAGGAGCGGCTTGTCGACGCCGTTCCACAGGCCGCCGATGACGACCGGGGCTTTGAAGCTGCCCATGATGAAGCCGACGATCACCTCGTCGTTGACCTCGGGCAGCCAGATCATCCCGCTGTCGGGGCCAGCCCCCGGCATCATCATCCGGACCCAATGCGAGTCGTTGTCATCCGACAACGTCGGGAACTTCACCTTCACGCGACCGAGCTTCTCGGGATCGTCGTTGTCCGTGACGAGTCCGACGACGAAGCCCGGGGCCCGGGACGAACTCCCAGCCGCGCCGTTCAACGAGTTGGCGAGGATGCCATGGAGCGAACGGTCCTGCCGACCGCTGAACTCGAGATGGGTGCGGTACGGACCGGAGCCGAATTCATGGCGCGTGCTGCTGACGACCCACTGGCCCTCGAGTGTCGAAATCCACCCCGGTGATGCTCACCGCGACCCCGGCCCTGAGCTTGGACGAGCCCAGCGCAACAGCCGTCCCCTCGAAGGCTGCGCTGCCGGCCGCCTCCGCCTTTGCGGCAGCGAGCGCGTCCGCCGCCTCCTGGTTGTCGATCGGATGGTCGACGACGACGAGGGTCGGGCTGCCATTGGTGTCGCCGAGTTCCTTGGCCGTCACTGACAGCTTGGCGTTCGTCGCCGCGGCGGTCGCCTTTCCGATGACGGCTTCCTTCTTCGTGATGTCCCAGCCGCGGACCTTCACGTCACTCACCTGGGCGACCGCACTGACGCGGGCGCGAAACTCGAGGAGGTTGCCGGTCCACGCAAGTTTCAGGTCGTCCTCGGTCTCCAGGTCGCCCTCACTCGGACCGGTGGAGGACTCGGTCGGCTTCTTGAAAAGCAGCTTCTCACCGTCGACCCGGCAGTCGAAGCCGATCTGCTTCGCCAGGCCGTACAGGAAGTCGAGGTCGGACTGGTTCGGCTGGAGGACGTGGTCGTGCGCGACGCCCGAGTCGTCGACGTCCGCCTGCAACCCCGCAGCGCCGGCGATCTGCTTCGCAATGTCGGACAGCTTGACGTTCTGGAACGTCTGCGTCTTGCGGCCGGCATTCAGCCGATGGGAGAGGTCGTAGCCCCTGACGACTGCTCGTGCGCCGAGCGTGTCGTAGTCGGCTTCGATCGACGTGACCTCGCCGGCGATGAGCGGCTCAGGCGCATCCGTGCCCCGCGCCGTCGAGATCTTGACCTTGGCGCCGATCTTCAACTTGGCGTTGCTGAGCACGTCCTGATCCGGATCGCGGAAGACGAGGGTGAACATGTCCGGCATCGCCAGTCGATCGACGACGACCGCGCTCTCGAGCTGGCCGTCGATGTCGTCGGGCATCTCGGCACCATCGACCTCGATGAGGCGCTTGATGGCGGGGGTGTTCTCGTCGCCCATCGTTCGACCTCAGGAGCTGCGCGCGGCGTCGGCGGCGCTGGGAATCATCAGGACGGTCCCTGGGGCGAGGCGGAGCGGATCGTCGATCTCGTTCAACTCGGCGATGGCGCGCCAGTAGGCCGGCCTGCCGAGCTCGTCGTAGGCGATCGACTGCAGCGTGTCCCCCTCGACCGTCGTGTGTGTCAGTCGACTGTTCGTCGCATGCGACGTCGGGTTCGTGCCCGGGGGCTTTTCCTCCTGGCCTTCGATGGCGATCTTGACCGTCGCCTGCACCGGCGTTCCGTCCTTGCGGAACAGGGTGTACGTGACGTCGACCTTGGTGAGGAATCCCTGGAGGGCCGATAGCTGCGGGTTCCCGCCCCACTTGAACTGGACGAGCGGCGCGCACGCCTTCTTGTTCTTGAGCGACTTCTTGGTCGGCTTGGTCCAGTTGAGGAGGGTTGTGATCTTCGGGGTGACGTCGCCCTTCGCCGCGGCGTAGTCGTCGAAGAAGAGCGACACCGACAGCGACATCGGCGCCGCACCCCCGTACTGCGGCGTGCCGCCCGGGACCGACGGGGTGGCGTTGCTGCTGACCTTGGCGGACTGGCTGAGTGAGTATTCGGTCGGGATTGAACATGCACTCGATCTCGTAGGGCCCGCTGTCCGGCTTGTTCGACCCGACGATGACCAGCTTTGCCTTGTCAGGCTTGATGATCCCGAGCGCCTCTCCGATCGCACTGGCAGCCGAGCCGACCGCATCCATGACCATCTTCGCGTCCTCAGAACCCGATCGAGCCGCTGACGGTGATCGCTCCGGCCAGCGCTCCACCAAGTGCGCCGAAGCCGATGATCTGCTCGTAGATGACCTCGAGCGTCTCAGTCGCGATCGCGTTGCCCATGAGGTCGAGGGTTGGTCCCGTCCACTTGACCGGGATCACCCCAGCGAGATTCCAGGTCGTGATGTCCTCGCCGGCGGCGTTGAGGGCGGTGATCGCCATCGTCTGCGGGACCACCTTGATCGCCACGCTCTGGAGCCACATGGAGAGGTACTTCGAGTCCGAGTCGACGGGCCGGGTGAGCCTGAGCTTGGTGTACGAGCACGGACCGACCAGCTGGTGCTCGTAGGCGTTGACGCCGCCCTCTCGATATGGCGTCAGCTTGTACTCGAAGCCCAGGCCCTCGATCTTCGTGAACAGCCCCAGGGGGATGAAGCCATCGATCGTGCACTTGTAGACAATGCTCAGCGCCGGGTCGCCCACGGATCCTCCTCAGGACTGGTCGAACGTGAGGCCCTTGGCCTCGCGCTCGTAGATGTACTCGTTGCGAAGGTGGTTTCGAATCCGCCCGAAGAGCGACCGGGCGAGCTCGTCGAGCTCGTCATCGGACCGATCGGACCCGGTGTTGGGCACAGGAGGGACCGGGGCGCTGCTATCCACGCGCTGGACGACCGGCGTGGCCGCCGGGCCGAAGACGGGCCCCTGGACGCTCCCCGCGGTCATTGGCACGGTCTGGACGTTCGGGCCTTCCGACATGCTCGAGCGGGCGACGGTCGGGGAGGCGGCCGATTCGGGACTCGAGGCCGTTGAAGGCGCCGGCGGACGGGCGAGCGTCATCGGGACCGCCACGTTCCCGGCCGTCCCCGGCGGGCGAGACTGCCCCCACGCGGAAGCGAGGTCCAGCGTGGAGCTCGAGGCCCGCGGCACTTGCCGCTGGACCGTCGCGCGATCGGCACTGCTCGATGCGCCCGGGCCCCAGCCGTCGGCCAGGCTCCAGATCTGGGTGCCGGGCGTCTCGACCGACGAGCTGCCCAGCGGTGACTGGAGCGTGGCGGAGGGGATGGATCCGACCGGCGGCAGGCTCGGTCCGCTTCCCGCGGCCGACGAACCACCGTCCGTCGAAGGCTCGCGCTGAACCGGACCGACCGGGCCGATCGGTCGGTTGCCGACGAGCGGCCGTCGTTGCGGTCGCGCCGCCCGAGGCGCGACGGAGTCCGGGGCAGCGGCCCTCGAGACCGACGGAGCCCCGGAGGCCGGGGTCCGAGCCGTCGGGCCGGACGTCCGGCCAGCGGTTGAACCACTGGCGGCGACCGTCGTCGAGCGGCCGAGTTCGTCGGTCTGACCTTCGGTTGGCGAGCCTTGGCCGACGACCCGAAGCACGGGCAACGAAACGGTCCGGTTGACGCTCACTGACGTGGTCGCGGGCGTGGGGCCCAGGTTGGCGCCTTCGGCACCGTCCGATGCGCTGGTCTCCGGCTCCGCCGAGGCCGGCCGCGGCCCGTTGATCCGTCGCTGGATCGTCGTTCGCAGGGGAGCGGCGCCCGCGGTTGGGTTCGTTCCGAGCGGGCCGCCGGCCGCGGCGACTGGCGGGAGCGGTCCGCCGGGCGTCGGCGGGCGAGGATCACCCGCGGGCGAGGGAGTCGTCAGGCTGGCCGGCAGGCGTGCGATCGTGAGACCCGGGAGGGAACCCGCTCCGGCGGGGACCGCGGTGTCCGGCGCGGTGGGAAGCGGCACGCCGAGTCCGGCTCGTCGTCCCGTCGGCCGCGCCGTGGGTCGCGCGGCCGCGGCCATGTCGGGCTGCGGCCGGCTCCGGGTCGGCGCCGCGTCGGCCGTGGGCGGGGCGGCAACGGGCGCCGAGGCCTGGGACGTCTGGACCTGCGTGCGCCGTCCGGCGAGTGGCCGCTCCGTGCGGCCAGGGGTTGAGGGAGGCTCGGCTCGCGTCAGGGAGCGATCGGGCGGCCGGGCCGTTGCCGCCGGTACCACGATGCCGAGCTGGCGGGTCGGCGGATCGACCGCGACGCTCTCAGACGAGACGGCAACGGGGCCCGCCGCCGCGGATCGGGGGGCGTCCGCGGCGGCGGTCGGAGCGAGCGGCTCGGACACTGCGGGGACGCTCGACCCCTCCGCCCGGCGTTGAACCGGCGGGGGAACGAGCGACGCGTGGGACGTCAGCGACGACACGGCGTGGACGGGTGCGCCGACGAGCCCCACCGGCGCGCCCTGGGTCACGTCGTGGCCGAGCGGCTCGACGATCGGCGGCAGGGGATGGACCCCCGGCACGGCGTCGAAGAATTCGACCGACGACGTGACGAGCGGCGCCGCACCGACGGCCCGCTGGATCGGGGGCAGTGACGCCCAGGCGCCGGTCGGGACCGGGCGCGACGGCGCCTCCGGAGCGACCGGAGCCGGCGAGTCCGGGGTCGTGTCGGCCGGCGCCGCCGTCGAGCGGCCGAACGGCCACGGCAGGCGCACCTTCACGTCTCCTCAGAAATCCGCTTGTTGATCCGGCCGATCTCTTCGACGAACCGCAGCCGGAGCGGGTGCTCGAGGTCGAGGATCGTGTCCATCGGCCAGTGGAAGTGATAGGCGACGTACGCAACTTCCTCGAAGAGACGGTCCGTCGCGTACGTCACGATTCCCCCAGGCGCTGCTCACCCGCCACATCGACCGTGAACCCGTGGTTGCAGGCGGGGCAGGTCACGGACGCCTGGGTGTGGCCCTCCTGGTTGATCCGGCGATAGAGGTCCTGGAGGAAGGCGAGGTCGGAGGCGAACAGGCCCTCGATGACGCCGGTGTGGACCTGGCCGAGCGACCCCAGCCGGGTGACGACGCGGGAGAGGAGCAGGACGGTGAGGTACGCCTCGTTCTCGCGGACGCGAGGATCCCGCTGGGGGATGATCTCGTCGCGCGCGGTCGCAAGGCGCATGACGCCGTCCCGATGGACCGCGCCGGTCGCCATCGACGTAGCCGCGCGGGAGGACGAACGCGTACTCCGTGTGGAGCGCTTCCGCGCCCCCCGCGCTGCTGAACTCGAGGGCCTCCGGCCGAGCCGCGAGGGTCATGGTCCGCTCAGCCCTTGATCAGCGTCTCGCAGGACAGCGTCGCTTCTTCGATCTGCACGCCGCTGGCGGTCGCGCCGCCCTCGGACAGGCTGATCTTCGAGACCATCGCGTTGGTGAAGTTGTAGCGAAGGACCTCTTCGCCGACGGTGTTCATGAGGATCGCCGAGCCGTTTCGCCGGTCCGGCGTGCCCTGCATGATCGCCGTGTGCCAGTCCCACAGCTCGGTCGCGCCGGTGAGGCCGCGCTTGAGCGTGATCGTCGGCGTCTTCGGCTTGCCGGGCAGCTTGCGCGATGAAGATCTTGCCCTGTTCGTTGACGTACGGGTTGTCGACGATCTCGACCTCGCTCGAGACGCCGGACACGGACGTGAAGTTCGCGACGACGCCGACACCGTCGATGTCGAGCAGTACGTTTCCTTGCAGCAGGGGATCGGTCGTCGGCACGTGGAGCTCCCTTCGACCGGTCGGTCAGTCAGTGGCTTGACGGTGACCTGGCGGTCTACTCCTCGACGGTCGCGCCGCCGGAGAACTGGGCGATCCGGAAGACGACGAACTCGGCCGGTTTGACCGGCGCGATCCCGATGTCGACGATGAGCTGGCCCGCGTCGCGCGTCTCCGGCGGGTTGTTCTCCGCGTCGCACTTGACGAAGAACGCCTGGTCCGGGGTCGCCCCGAACAGCGCCCCGTCGCGCCAGACGCGCAGCAGGAACGCGTTGATCGTCCGCTTGACGCGGCCCCACAGGCGCATGTCGTTCGGCTCGAAGACGACCCACTGGGTGCCTTCGAAGATCGACTCCTCGACGAAGTTGAACAGGCGCCGGACGTTGAGGTAGCGCCACGCCGGATCGCTCGACAGGGTCCGCGCGCCCCAGACCCGGATGCCGCGGCCGGGGAACGCCCGGATGCAGTTGATCCCGGACGGGTTGAGCTGGTCGTGCTCGCCCTTGGTCAGGTTGAGCTCGAGCGAGATCGCGCCGCGGATGACCTCGTTGGCCGGTGCCTTGTGGACGCCGCGGGTGTCGTCGTTGCGGGCCCAGATGCCGGCGACGTGGCCGCTCGGCGGCACGTGCATGCGCCTGGCCGGAGAGCGGGTCGAAGACCTTGATCCACGGCCAGTACAGCGTTGCGTACTTCGAGTCGTAGCCGGCCTTGTCGACCCGCCATTCCTTGATCTGCTGGGCGTTGAGGCCGGGAGGCGCGTCGAGGATCGCGACGCGGTCGCCCATCAGCTCGCAGTGGGCGATCATCGCCAGCTGGACGGCCTGGACGCCCTCGAGGTCGATGATGCCCTGCTGGTAGACGGCCATGAGGTCCGGGACGCTGAGCATCGTGACCTCGTCGACGGCCTCGAGCCCGGCGAATCCGGTCCGGTCTGCCGAGTTGCCGACGTAGTCGTCGGGCGTGACCCGGACCGGGACGCTCGCGCCGCCACCGGCGAGGCTGACGCTGCCGGTCGCCGGGACGCGCTCGACGGCGCTGGCGCTGCCGACCTCCTCGATGCGCGATGAGCTTGGACTGGGCCTTGACGACCGGTGACGACGTTCGTCTTGCCCTTGCTGGTCGTGAGGTTGTCGAACGTCTCGACCGGCCTGCCGCCCTGGTTGACGACGATCTTGAACGTGTTCTCGGCGGTCTCCGACGACGGGGCGACCTCGACCGTGATGTCGTTGCCGGCCGGGGCCGGGCTCGATCGCCGAGACGCGGTAGGTCGGGGCTGTCCTTCTCCTTGCGAGCTGGTCAGCTCGGCCGGTCGCCGTCGGCATCGCGCCATCGGCGCCGATCCGGACGACGTAGGCCGCGCCGCCGCCGTTGAGGAAGTAGCCGTAGACGGCATGGGCGAGGTACGAGCCCTCGATGAAGTCGCCGAACGTCTGGGTGAACTGGCTCCAGTTGGTGACCAGCGTCGGAGCATTGGCGGGCCCGCGCGCGGCGAGGCCGACGAACGCGGCGACGGCCGTGCCGACGCCCTCGATCGGGCGAGAACCGGCCTCGACCTCCTCGACATAGACGCCGGGGGACAGGTATTGCGGCATGCGGGGCCCCTTCGCTGCGGAAGACTTCCGTTCATGCCGACGCTCGCACCGCGACGGCCTGTCCACAAGGCCCGAGCGGACACCCGGTCGGGCGGCGGTGTTGCACGAAAGGGCGAACGGACGTGCCCTGACGGCTGCCCCGCGGCGGCTGGTCGCCCGATGCCGCCGCCCCGACGATCGGTCAGATGATCCACGACGTCGATCAGCTCCTCGAGGAGATCGTTCGGCGCGACGCGTTGAACGGCTCGGCGGTCGAGCTCGTCTTCGACGCGCCGACGAAGGACTGGGTCGCCCGCCGCAGCGGGCCGGCGGTCGATCTGTACCTGTACGACATCCGGGAGGATCTCGAGCGTCGCGTGCCGGCCTGGGAGGACGTCAAGGACGGCTCCGGCCAGGTGAAGGACCGCCGGCTGCCGCCGCGACGCTTCCGGCTGGCCTATCTCGTCACCGCCTGGACCCAGCGGCCGGAGGACGAGCACCGCCTCCTGTCGGCGCTCCTGTCGTGCTTCATCCGCAACGCGATGCTCAAGCCGGACGACCTCGACGGGCACCCTGGCCGAGCCGAACCTGCCGATCTACATCGACGTCGCCCAGCCGCCGACGCAGGACCGCTCGCTGGCGGACGTCTGGTCGGCGCTCGGCGGCGAGCTCAAGCCGTCGCTCGACGTCATCGTGACCGCGCCGATCGTCGTCTCCCGCAGCGCCCCGTACGGTCCGCCGGTCCTGCTGGGGCCGACGCTGGGGCTCGCCTCGACCGACGGCGCGGAGGAGACCGTCGGCGCCGGCCGGCGGAACGGGAAGCGCGCCGCTGGGCCGCTGGAGCCGCTGCCCGAGGAGACCGTGCCGCGCGGCTGCCGACGACAAGCCGGGCGTCAAGCCTCCGGGTCCGCGGCCTCCGGACCCGATGAGCGCCACGGCGCCGGCCGGAACCGAGCGGACGGAGCCAACCCCGGCGGAACCGTCGCTCGCCTATCTGTTCGCCCGGCTCGGGATCGTCGAGGCGCGCGTGCGGGCGGCCGTCGACCGGCGCCGGGCGGACGACCCGGACCCGAACGACCGGTTCCGCGGCCTCTACATCTCCGACGCCCAGGTCGACGGCCTGCTCTCCGCGGCTCCGGGCCCGTGGGTGCCCGAACCGGTGGCGGTCGAGACGTCGCGGTCCCTGGCGGGGCTGGAGGACGAGGCGGACGCCGCCGAAGCGGCAGGCGCCGATCTGCGCCTCCGCCGGCTGGCCCGGGCATTCGGCCTCGACGACTACGACGTCGAGCTGCTGCTCATCGCCCTCGCGCCGGATCTCGACCCGCGCTTCGAGCGGCTCTACGGCTACCTCCACGACGACGTCTCGCGGCGCCGGGCCAGCGCGGGCCTCGCCCTCGAGCTGTGCGGGACCGGGTCGAGCCCGGGCGCGAGTCGCGGCCGCGTGCGCCTCGGGCCGCTCGGGCCGCTCGTGGCCGGCGGGCTGCTCATCGTGGAGGACGCGGACCGGCCGTTCCTGACCCGCTCGCTGCGCGTCCCGGATCGGGTCGCCGCGCACCTGCTCGGCGACGACACGGCCGATGCCGCCGATCGCAGCCGCTGCTCGTCGATTCGGTCGCGACCGAGATCGGCGACGTCGAGATGCTGGCGCGGGCGATCGACGCGGACGTCCCGCTCGTCTACATCCGCGAGCGGCCGGGCGCGTCCGGCCACTCGCTCGCCCGGGCCGCCCTCGCCGGCCTCGGGAGGCCCGCCGTCGAGCTCGACCTCGGCCGGTTGGGGCCGAACGACGATCCGCGCACGATCGCCGCTGCAGCCTCTCGCGAGGCCGGGCTGCGCGGAGCGGGCGTGATCGTCGGCCCGATCGAGGTCGCTCGTCGAACGGCGGCGCCGGCTGCTGTCCGCGCATTCGCCGAGTCGCGGCCGGGCACCGTCCTCGTCGGGAGCCGGCCTGGGACCCCAGCTGGTCGCTGGAGCCGCCGCTCCTCCTCGATGCGCCCGTGGCGACGGTCGGCCAGCGCCACGAGCTGTGGCTCGCCTCGCTCGGCGAGGGTCCGGAGGTCGGGTTCGATCCGGCGATCGTGACGGTCGCGTTCCGGCTGGCGCCCGAGCAGATCAGGCGCGCCGCACAGGCGGCCCACCGGGCGTCGATCGCGGCCCGGCGGCAGATGACGGTGGAGGACATCTCCGCCGGCGCGCGCGCCCAGAACGCGGCCGGACTGGAGCGACTGGCCCGCCGGATCGAGCCGGTCGTCGGCTGGTCCGACCTCGTCCTGCCGCCCGTCGTCGAGGGCCAGCTCCGCGAGCTGACCGCCCGCGCCCGCCACCGCGACAAGGTGGTCGGGGAGTGGGGGATGGGCCATCGCAGCCCGCGGGCCCGCGGCATCACCGGGCTGTTCGCCGGCGACTCGGGCACCGGCAAGACGATGTCGGCGGAGGTCGTCGCCCGCGACCTCGGCTTCGACCTCTACGTCATCGACCTTTCAACCGTCGTCGACAAGTACATCGGCGAGACCGAGAAGAACCTCGACCGGATCTTCACGGAGGCGGACCGGGTCAACGGCGTCCTGCTGTTCGACGAGGCGGACGCGCTGTTCGGCAAGCGGTCTGAGGTCAAGGACGCCCGGGACCGCTACGCGAACGTCGAGGTCGCCTACCTGCTCCAGCGGATGGAGTCGTTCGACGGTGTCGCGATCCTGACGACGAACCTGCGGACGAACGTCGACGACGCGTTCACCCGCCGGCTCGACGCGATCGTCGACTTCCCGATGCCCGAGGAGGACGACCGCCTGCGGCTGTGGGTCGCGAACCTGCCCGCCTCGGTGCCGCGCGAGGACGGGATCGACCTCGAGTTCCTCGCTCGTCGATTCAAGGTCTCCGGCGGCAACATCCGGAACATCTGCGTCACGGCCGCCTATCTCGCGGCCGCCGACGGGCGCGAGGTCTCGATGGCCGATCTCATCCGGGCGACGGAGCGGGAGTACCGCAAGCTCGGCCGGCTGACCGTCGAGGCCGAGTTCGGAGAGTACTTCAGCCTCGTCGCGAGCTGACCGGGCTGACGAGCCGCGGACGCCCGCCGGACCATCGAGCGTGACCGCCCACTCCGCCGCCCACGCCGTCGAAGCCACCGACCGAGTTCATGGCGGGGCGGAACGGGCAAGCGCGGATGCCGACCACCGTGGGCCGGCCGAGGCGATCGCGGTTCGGATGGCCCGCGACGGCGACCGGCGCCGCCTCGACGTTCGCCAGGTCGCCACGCTCCAGCGGCTGGCCGGCAATCGTGCCGTCGCCGGCCTGCTCGCACCGCCGATCCGGGCAACGTCTGTGCAGCGCGACGTCGACGACTTCATGCGCGCCGCCCGGCTCGGCAAGAGCACGAGCGGCTCCATCGGTACCACGGCCGAGAAGCGCGCGATCACCGCGCACTTCTTCCCGGGCACGAGCGACCAGAAGGCCCTCGTCATCGGCGGCGTTCACGGGTCGGAGCTGTCCGGCATAGCCGTCGCCGAGGAGCTCATCAAGCGGCTCTCGGCACCCGGCGCGCGCCAGCCATTCTTCAGCGTGGTCATCGTCCCAAGCCTGTTCCCGGACAACGTCGCCAGGCGCCGAAAATGGGAAAAGACGCTCACCGGACCCATGACCCCGAAGGCGTACGCCGAGGCGCGAGACAAAGCGGACGATCCGGGCCGCGTGACTCCCGGCGAGATCGACCCGAACCGCCAGATGCCGGCGGTGGGCAAGGACTTCGACCCGAAGAACCCGAAGGACGCCCGCGGCCGGAAGATGGAGGCGGAGAACCAGGCACTCCTCGAGCTCATCCGCCAGTTCAGCCCGGTCCGGGTCGCCAGCCTCCACGCGATCAAGGAGGTCGGCCGGGCAGGGGTGTTCGCCGACCCGCATCCGGCCGCTGTCGGGTCCGGCTCTGCGGCCGACAAGTCTCTCGCGGCCGACACCGACGCACTCGCGCTCGACATGGCTCGCAAGGTCGCCGGACGCGGCGGGCACGTCGCCGGCAACAAGCTGGGAACGGCCGATGAGACGTCGCTCTATCCGGGCCAGAACCCCAAGCTCTCCGCCGACCAGATCGAGAAGGAGAACAAGAAGGGCACGACGTTCGGCCAGTGGGCGCCGTCGAGGGGCATCGGCGTCATCACGATCGAGATGCCCGAGCAGCACGACACGGCATCGCCGGTGACCGATCCGGGTCGCCCGGTCGAGATCGAGTCCCGCGCCGAGGCGCTCGAGGAGATCTTCCTGGGGCCGCCTCCGGGGAGTTCCACCGCCGCGTGTGATCCGCAAGATCATCGAGGGGGCCAAGGCGGTCGGCGGGGCCATCGTCGGCGGCGCGAAGGCGGCGGGCCGGGCGATTGCCGAGGAAGTGCGCAAGGCTGCGGCGGCTTTCGGGATCGGTGGCGGCGGCGCGAGATAGGCGGCCCGCGCGACATCAGCCGGGCGCGCGACCCGCCGACAGGGTGACCGGGATGTACACGCCGCCGTCGTCGGCGACGAACGAGACGAAGACGACCGCATCGCCGGACGCGCTCGGATCGATCCCCGTCAGCGGCACCTCCAGCGACCAGCCGGGCCCGGCGTCGACGTGTCCGGCCACGATCTGCCCGCTGCCAGCCACGACGAAGGCGCCGTCCTTCCAGACCGTTGCCTCCACCTGGGCCGAGCCGAGCTCGATCGGGAGCGGCCCGTCGCCGCGGTGCTCGAGCCGCACGAGGTCGGGCGCCGTCACGACGAGCCCGATCGCGGCCGTCGGGTGGGCAATCGCGTCATCGAGCAACGCCCGGCACGCGGCGACGAGCTCCCCCCAGGCCCCGGCCGGCCGTTGCGTCGAGCCGAATGACCGCACGTGCGACCGGCGTCGCCCCGCCTGGGTGATCGTGATCCGATCAACGGACGCGTCCGGCGGGAGCTCCCCGGTCGGCGGCGGCGACTCCGTCGCGGCTCGTTCCGCCAACGCCGCCAGCGTGGTCGCTCCGTCGCCCGCGAACCGCCCGATCGCCTGGCCGACCGACCGCCATGCGCGCCACGACCCGTCCGCTTCGACGTCGAGCATCTCGCGCAGCGGTGGCGGTGCATCGGAGAGCCGCGCGAAGGTGACCCGGCTCACTTCGGCCCGACCGTCCACTCGAAGTCGGGCCACGCCTGCTTGGCGATGCTGACGAAACCGCGGAGGTGGCGCGGCTCGACGGCGTGATCGTGCGGCTGGACGCCGCCCCTGAGCCCGTTCGGATCGCCCATGAGCGACCGGCTGGCGTAGGAGAAGACCGTCTGGATCGTCCACTTCGAGCCCTCGGGGAGCTTGTCTCGCATCGCCTCGACGAGGTTCTTGGTGAACCAGCCGCCGTATTCGTCGTCATAGGCGCTCTTGACCGACTGGGCGAAGTCGCCCTGTTGCGGTGCGCCACCGACGATCAGCCCGACATTCGTCAGGACGGTCGTTGCGGTGGGAGCCCGCTGTGTCGCGTCGTCGAGGTAGAAGGCGGCGTGGAGCTCCTTGGCGATCACGAGCGGCGTCTTGCCCGACGCGTTGGCGGGCCCCGCCGCGGGCGCGCCGACGAGCCGCGTGATGTCCGAGTGATAACGCTGGTATTCGTCCTCGAGCCCCAGGAAGTGGCCGAACTCGTGCGGTACCGTGTCGGCCTTCATGACGAGGTAGAACTCGCCGGCGTTCGCTCGATCGTTCAGCGGGTTCGTCGGATTGGTGTTGTTGTGGACGACGACCTCGCGGTCGGCGCCCGGGTCGTTCCGCATCTTCATGTTGATCGGGACCTTGCGGCCGGCCGGCTCGGTCAGGGCGAACTTGTTCCAGGTCGAGTCGATCTGGCCGTTCCACAGGGCGAACGGGATCGCGACGCCCGCGTCCGGCTTGAACCTGATCGGGACATCGACGTCGAGTCGATCGGCGTGCAGGGCGTAGTTGTAGAGGCCGTGCCCGACGGTCGTCTCGCCCTCGGTCATCTTCTGCTTGAACGTGTTCTCGAACGTCCCGGCGGCCGCCACCTCGAACAGGTTGAGCGCCTTCCTCAGTTCGCCACCGCTCATGTCGCTGCGGAGATCGAGGATCACGTCGCGTCCGGTCAAGTCGAGGTACTGGCGCTGGATCTCGTTCAGCTCGTCGGAGCTGCGACCGGTGAGTGAGTTGTAGATCTGGTCCTCTTCGGTCCCGAGCCCGGCGACGGCGTCGCGAATCTGGCCGGCGACGACCCTCGCCCGGTTGGTCGCATCGGTCGCGCGGTCGGCGTCGGACATCGTCGTTTCGTCCGCGACGACCGGCATCATCGCGGTGACCTTGGCCAGTTCCTTGTCGTTGAGCTCGTCGCGGAGGTCGTAGTCGAGGTCCCGGTTGTAGATCTGTGTGTACGACTCCTTGATCGCCGAGATGTCCGACCCCGTCCGACCGGAGAGAGCGCCGTAGATCGCCTCCTCGTCCGTGCCCCAGCCCTTCATCGCGTCCCGGAGCTGGCGCGCGATCGAGCCCGCCTGGTCGGCCGAGACCGCGCGCTGGACGCTCAGACGCTGCGCGACGAACTCCGCCGTGGCGCGATTGCCGGCCGACGCCTGGATTCGCTGCAGGTTCATCGCGGTCACGGACCCGTGGTGAGGGCCGGCCGGTGACGCGGCCGAGGGAGCGGGTTTCGCGGCGCTGGGCGACGGGCCCGACGAGTCCTCGTGTTTCGGGCGCCCGGTCTGCGTGTGCATCGAGGAATCCTATCGTCGGCCGCGCCGACGAGGCATGCCCAATTGGGCAGAAGTGGCCGTCAGGGGCTCGTAATGTCTTGCTCTCCGGGGCTCGCTCGCGGATGCTGGCGCAAGTAGATACGGAGGACGTCCGATGCACGACTACGAGCTCGACCTCGCCAACCGCCCGGCCCGCCCTGCGCCCGACAAGGTCGGGAGCGACCGTACCGGCGATTCCGCCCCGGCTGCGCCCGGCCCCCGCGGGCCGCACCACGACGCGGCGTCACTCATGCACCTCCAGCGGACCGCGGGCAACGCCGGCGTCGTGCAGATGCTCGCCGAGGACGAGGCGGCCGCCGAGTCGCCGGTCCATGACGTCGTCGGCAAGGGCGGCGGGACGCCGCTCGATCAAGGGACGCGGTCCTCGATGGAGAGCCGCTTCGGCCAGAGTTTCGATGACGTCCGTGTCCATACCGACAACCGCGCATCACAGTCGGCCGAGTCGGTCGGGGCGAACGCCTACACCGTCGGCAGCGACATCGTGTTCCGATCCGGCCACTTCGACACTTCGTCCGCGACCGGACAGCGAACTCTTGCGCACGAGCTGACCCACGTCGTCCAGCAGCGGAGCGGCCCGGTCGACGGCAGCGAGGCACCCGGCGGGATCAGGCTGAGCGACCCGTCCGATCGGTTCGAGCAGGCCGCCGAGCAGACCGCCACCCAGGTCATGTCGATGCCGGCCTCCCCGTCGAGCGCCGCGCCTGCGGACGCCTCCGCCCAGCGCGAGATGGAGGACGACGCCGCGGTCCAGATGCTGGTCCAGCGCCAGGACACGGAGGGCGAAGAGGAGGACGAGCTCCCGACCTGAGCGCACCCGCCGCTCGGTCGCCGCGCCTGGTCCGGCCCGCGGACCCATCCCCGCGACCGCCCTTTTTTTCAGCTCATCTGAACAGGATCCGCCCGAATCGACATCTCGGGCCTGTTCGGTGCCGGTTCCACCGCGGACGTCCGCACGCGACGTGCACCTGTCGAGCGCCCGGCGCCTATTCCCGGGCCCCGCCGCAGGCGAAACCGCGCGATTCGGCCGAACGTGTTCATCCCATCCGAAAACCGGGGAGTCGGGCCCGGGGGTGGGGCACCGGCGGCGACGGTGGGCCCGCGGCGCCCGCCGGGCGGCGGATCGTCCGCCACCCGCGCCGTCTGGTCCGCCACCCGGACCAACCGGCGAACGAGGCAGCGTCAATGGCCCGATTCGCCTCGATTCGAGCCGCTCATCTGCCCGATGGTCCGCGTGGGGGACCAACCAGCGGACGAGGCCTCCATGTCGCCCGGAATCGGCCCCACCGACCGTCTGTTGGTCCGCCAGCCGGACCAAGGAATGGGGAGGGCCAGCGGCCCTCCGTCGCGTCGGGCGCGGCGGGCCGTCGGGCCCGCGCCGCGCCACCGGCCCGAGCCACGGGCTCGCGCCGCGCCACGCCGAGCCACGGGCTCGCGCCGCGGCCGCTTCTCCTAGATCAGCCCCTCGCGGATCGCATATGCGACCGCGTGCGCCCGGTTGCGCAGCTCGAGTCGTGACGTGACGTCGTGGATGATGTTCTTGACCGTGCGCTCCGAGTAGAAGAGCTGGCGTCCCACTTCGGCCGTGTCGTGGCCCTGGGCCAGCAGCCGGAGGACGGAGGTCTCGCGTTCCGTCAACCCCGAGAAGGTCAACCCGCGCGGCGTGAGCACCTGCCGCTGGAGCTGGCCGACCTGCCGGAGGAGTCGACCGAGCAGATCGGGCGAGAGCGTGCCCTCGCCAGCGGCCGCGGATCGGATCGCGGCAGCCATGTTGCCGGCCGTCGCCTCGCTCCGCCGGATCACCCCCGACACACCCTCCTCGACCGCCGACAGCAGGTCGCGATCGTCGACACGGGCCACGAGCAACACGACCCGCCCGATGCCCCGCCCTCGCAGCACCCGCAGGTCGCCCGCGACGTCGTCGTTCATGCCGTCCGCGACGACCAGCGCGATTGCGCCGGGAGGCGGGTCGTCGACCGATGCGATGACGAACCCATGAACGCGCCTGAGCTGGCTGATGATTCCCGCTCGGGAGAGCGGATCCGCCGCGCAGACCACGACCGGGATCTGCTCCTTGAACGGGATTGCCTCGGCGACCATCGACGCCCCTCCTCGTGAGGCCGAACAGGCAGGTTGAGTTCCTCCCCGGCAGCGGAGCGGACCGTAACGGCTCGCCCTTTTCGTCCGCTCAACGTGCGCTCAACGAGCGGCGATCCGGGCAACGCGGTTGCCCATCCGGGTACGTCCGACCGCCCGTCGGGACGCGATCGGACGTGTTCGCAGCCGGTTCATGGCCGCTACACTCGCCCGAATGGGTGCCTCCGTCACGCTTACCGCCCCATCGATCGGCGTCGCGCCCGGAGGCGAAGCGACTCTCGAGCTTCGCCTCAGGAACACCGGGACGGTCGTCGACGAGTTCTCGCTGAGCGTCCTTGGTGACGCGGCCGGATGGTCGTCGGTCGATCCGCCGACGATCTCCCTCTTCCCGGGCGCCGAGGAGACGGCTCGGATCATCTTCCGGCCGCCGAGGAGCCCGCAGGTTCCGGCGGGCCCGATGCCGTTCGGGCTTCACGCTCGATCGAAGGAGGATGCCGCGGGTTCGACGGTCGAAGAGGGCGTCGTCGACGTCGGCCCGTTCCTCGAGCCGTTCGCCGAGCTCATCCCGCGGACCTCCCGCGGCAGCCGATCCGCGAGCCACGATCTCGCCGTCGACAACCGCGGCAACATCCGGCTGAACGCGGAGGTCGAGGCCGCCGATGCGGACCGGCTCCTCGGCTTCGACGTCAAGCCGCCCGGCCTCGTCGTCGAGCCGGGCATGGCGGGGTTCGCGAAAGTTCGGGTCAAGCCGACGAAGCTCTTCTGGCGCGGCACGCCCCAGACGCGCCCCTTCCAGCTCGTCGTCCGGCCAGAGGGCGGGACGCCGGTGACGCTCGACGGATCGCTCCTCCAGGAAGCCGTCCTGCCGCCCTGGTTCATGCGGGCGTTGCTCGCCCTCGTCGCGCTTCTGATCCTGCTGATCGTGCTGTGGCTGGGCCTTCTCAAGCCGTCGATCGAATCGGCGGCCTCGGATGCCGTCGCATCCCCGCTGGCCGAGCTCCGCGACGACGTGAACGGCGCACTCGACGACGCCGGCCTGCCGACGATGGCGCCGGCCGGGGGCGAGGAGAGCCCCGGACCCAGCCCCAGCGCGACCTCGGCCCCGGGCGAGTCGGTGGCGCCGCCAACCCCGACACCGACGCCCGCCGGCCCGTTCATCCCCGGCCTCGGCAACCCGATCGACGGCCGCCTCGTCCAGGGCGGGATCACGTTCACCCCGACCGGGACCCTGTTCGTCACCGACCTCGTCTTCTCGAACCCGGACGGCCGTGAGGGCGCGGTCGCGCTCCTGCGCGACGGAGCACCGTTGATGGATCTCAAGCTGGAGAACTTCCGCGACCTCGATTTCCACTTCGTCACGCCGATCGTCGTCCTCGCCGACCACACGCTGAGCATGAAGCTCACGTGCACGGAGCCGGGCGTCTCGTGCAACCCCGCCATCCTGTATTCCGGGTACCTGCGGCCATAGGGCCGGAGCGGCGGACGCGGCCGCGATCGCTCGCGGCCGCGCTCGGCCTCGTGCTCGTCATGGCGGTGCCCGTTGCCGGCGTGTCACCGCTGCCTGCCGTGCCGCGCCCACCCGGCGGCGGGACCGGCCAGCCTGCCGGAGACCCGTCGCTCGACGTCCCCGCCCGGCCGCCACGCGCCGCCCCGCCCGCTGCGCTGGCCCCGCCTCCCGGCGCCACGACCATGATCTCGGTTGACCGGACCGGCGGCCCCAGCAACGGCGCGTCAGGTGGCCGGCCCGACAGTCCGGTCGTCGGTGCGGGCGATCCGCGAGCCGGCGGACCGTCGGTGTCGGCGAACGGGCGATACGTGGCGTTTCCATCCACCGCGACGGACCTGGTCGCAGCCGACGCCAACCGGTCGATGGACATCTTCGTCCGTGATCGGCGGGCCGGCGGGTCAACGATTCGCCTGCCGGTGCCGGGCGCGGCGTCCCCTCCCCTTGGCGGCAAGGCTTTCCAGCCGTCGATGTCGCCCGACGGCTCGGCGATCGTCTTCTCGTACATCGCTCCGCAGGCGGTCTCGACGGTGCTTCCGCCCTGCGCGGGACAGTCGCTCATCGTCCTGTGGACTCGCGCCACGGGTACGTCGACATACGTGTCGACGCTGCCGAATGGCAAGCCGGCCTGCGGCGCGTCGGAGCCGACCGTGTCGGACAAGGGCGCGTTTGTTGCCTTCAGCGCGGTCGACACGACCTTCTCGGACTTCCGGAACGTGTTCGTCCGCGACACGGCTGCGTCCACCACGCGGCTCGCGTCGGTCCCCGCCAGCGGCGCCACGGCGAACCTCAACAGCTTCCACCCGGCCATCTCGCGAGACGGACTGGTCGTTGCGTTCGCGTCGGACGCGAGCAACCTGTTCGACGGTGACGCGAACAAGCAGCGCGACGTGTTCGTGTTCGATCGGGCAAGCGGGCGAGTGGAGCCCGTCAGCATCGGTGCCGGCGGCCTGTCGAACGGCGCCAGCGAGAATCCCGCCATCTCGTCGAGCGGCAACCGGGTCGCCTTCGAGTCGCGGGCGACGAACCTGGTCGCCGGGATCACGCCTCGCGCCCAGAACGTCTATGTCCGTGACCGCCATGGCGGCCGAACGGATCTCGCCTCCGTCGCATCGGGCGGTCGCGATGCCGGCGGGGACAGCGGCCAGGCGTCGATCAGCGCCGACGGCCGGATCGTGGCCTTTGCGTCGGCCGCGCCGAACCTGGTGGCGTCCGCCGACAACGCAACCCTGGCGTCACTCCCGGAGGAGCGAGGCGGCGGCTTCGAGGTCTACGCGCACGACATGACCAGCGGCCAGACGATCCGGATCTCCGACCGGGCGACGGGCGCGGCGGGCGGGAGCCAGAGCCTCAGGCCGTCGATCGGTGGCAACGGCCGCTATGTCACCTTCGACTCGACGTCCGCGCTGCTCGCCGCCGGCGACACGAACAAGGCCCGCGACGTGTTCCTGCGCGACCTGCCGCCCAGCGCGACACTCGGCCCGGCAACGCTCGATTTCGGGACGCGGGCGATCGGCGTGCCCGGTCCTCCCATCGCGGCGATCCTCACGAACACGGGCTGGGGGGCGCTGACCGTCGGTGCGGCCGGGAAGGGCGGAGCCGCGGCAACGGACTTCGCGGTCGCCCTCAACTCCTGCGACGGCCGGACGTTGTATTGGATGGAATCCTGCCCGGTCACGGTCGTGTTCACGCCGACCGATCGCGGAACCCGGCTCGCCGTCCTGACGGTCGCCCACGACGGCCCGGGGTCACCCGCGACCGTCGGCCTGCGCGGCGGAGGGTCCAAGGCGGAACTCAAGCTCGAGCCGCCGATGGGCCCGCCCGGGATCGTCACGATCGCGACGGGCTCCGGCTTCCCGAAGAACACCCAGGTGGCGCTCACGTGGAGCCGCGGCATCACCCCGAAGATCCCGACGATCACGACCGACGCGGCGGGCGCGTTCCGGGTCCAGGTCCTCGCCTTCCACAACGACATCGTCGGCCCGCGCGACCTGATCGCGAGCCCCGTCGGCAGTACGGCGTTCCCGCCGTTCGCGGCGCCGTTCGTCGTCGCCGAGGCCAACAGCCAGCCGCCGCGGTTCATCGACCAGTCGCCGTACGACGAGCGTCCGCCGACGCTCGTCATGCGCCGGTGACGGCTCCGATGCCGGGCGGAACCGTGACCTGTCGCCGGTGCGGCGCGGCGAACCCTGCCGGCGACCAGTTCTGCGGTTCGTGCGGTGCGTTCCTCGAGTGGGAGGGCGACGCGACCGAGGCGGCGTCCGCAACCGGGGCGCCATCTGCAACGGAGGCGCCGCATGCGTCCGGCGCGCCCGCGACGCCGCCGCCGGAATCGCCCGCTCTGCCGCCTGCATCGATCACCGCAACCGCACCGGCGTCGGCGATGGTCGCCTGTCCGTCCTGCGGCACGCTGAACCCGACCCAGAAGGTGTTCTGCCAGTCATGCGGGACGGATCTGCGGGACGTCGCTCGCGCAGACGGGCCGGCGGGGACGGCGCGGGCGGGCGCCCGATCCGACGCCGCGGCCGGGTCGAGCGGGCTGCCATTCTGGCTGCCGATCGTGCTCGTCATCGGCCTGGTGGCGGGAGTCGGGCTCGTCGTCGCGGGGATCGTCATGCGTCCCGCGCCCGTGCCCCCCGGGGCGACGACCGCCGCGAGCGCGACGTTCACGCCCACGCTCCCGCCTTCGGGTGCGACATCGCCGTCGGCAAATGCAAGCGTCCAGTTGACACCTCTGGATGCGAAGGCGTCATCGGTCGTCGGCAACCGCGCCAAGTTCAAGGCGGACAATGTGATCGATGGGGACCTCGAGACGTGCTGGCAGGAAGGAGCGGCCGAGGAGAAGGGCCAGTGGATCGAAGTCTCGTTCGCGCCTTCGACGGTCGATTACGTCGTGATCTACTCGGGCTACCAGTTGAGCGGCGATACGTTCCACGGCAACCGGCGGCCCGAGAACGTGCTCGTCACGGTCAATGGCGGCACGCCGGCCGCCTTCATCCTCGCCGACTCCGAGCAGCCGCAGCGTCTCGACCTCGATGACACGCCCGGCGCCACGGCCGTCCGAATCGAGATCGACTCGTCGTTCGACGCAGTGAAGACGCAGTACAAAGGCAGCCCCTTCGACGATGTCGCGATCACGGAGATCCGCGTGTTTGGTCGAGCGCCGTGAACCCGATCGCCGGCTGGCTCGCACGATTCTTCGCCGCGACCGGTGGCGCCCCGGCGGCGGGCGCCCTGGTCGTCGCCGGCGTCGTCGTCGGTGGCCTGCTCGGCGTCGGTGCCGCCGGCGCGTTCAACCGGGATGCGCCGATCCCCGGCGCCCTCCAGATCTACCCGTGCCCGAAGGCGGGTCCGGCGCTCACCCAGGTCCCGCCGGGCCAGGAGATGCTCGTCACCGGCCGGAGCGCCGACGGCGCCTGGCTCCGGATCCATTACCCCAGCCCGGGTCGGAGCGAAGCGTGGGTCTCGGCGTCAGCGATCCGCCTTGTCAAGCCGATCGACAGCCTGCCGATCGCCGATTGCCAGCCGGAGGTCGCGTTCCTGGTCTCTTTCTCGCCAGGCGCCACGCTGTCGACGGTCGGGAGCTTCGAGCCGACGCCGACGCCGACGCCGACGCCGTCGCCGACACCCACACCGACGCCCCGACCAACGCCGCGCCCGACGCCCCGACCAACCCCGCGCCCGACCCCCCGCCCGACCCCGAAGCCGACACCCCGCGACACGACGCCGCCGAAGATCGGCGACCCCGCTGCGAAACCGCCGAGGATCAAGAGGGACCCAGCCTGCCAGATCCCGATTCCCATGGCGACCACGATCACGATCACCGCCGACGATCCGCAATCGGGCGTTGCGGGCGTCGAGGTCTATTGGTTCAATCTCAAGGTACCGAGGGTGCTTTATCACAAACCGATGGAGCCAGGTTCGGGGCTCGAGTGGAGTGCGTCCATCGACGCCGTTAAGGATGATCTCGACCCGGGGGCCGGTTACGGCGTTTACGCCGTGGGGACGAACAAAGCCGGGCTCAAGTCGCCCGAATTCCGAACACGATCCAGTTCAGTACGGCGTGTTGATGCCAGACGACCATCGCCGGCATCCTCCCGAAGCTCGCCGTCTTCCTCGTCGCGACGCTCGTCGGCGGCCTCGTGGCGTTCGGTTTGACGTCTGCGCTGAACCGACCGCGGCTTGCCCCGACCGCGGGCATCGCCCCGGACTACACCCTGACATCGGCCGGCACGGTCGCCGCGTTCGATCTCATCGATGCCCAGCGAACGCCGACCGTCGTCTCGGGCCTTCCGGCGGCCGACCTCGGCAACGTGACCGACTCCCTGGCGGAGGACGACCCACCCGCCGGGACGGCCCCGCTCGGCTTCCCGCGGGTGGACCCCATCAGCCAGTTCGACGGCGGTGACTTCGAGGGCGCGAACTGCACCCTCGCCGCCGGGGCGATGCTGGCCCGTCTCGGGTTCGGCATCGTCACGAACGGGTCGATCCTGCGGACCCTCCAGTCGGACCAGGTCGGCGGGACCGACATCCACGACCTGCAGCGCGCCATCTTCCACGGATACGGGGTCCAGTTCTCGACGGGTTCCGTGACAACGCGGCAGCTGCGGCGACTGCTCACCGCCGGCTACGGGGCGGTGATCCAGGGCGACTACGGCGAGATTCCCGCTCAGCTCCGACTCCAGCCGAGCTTCACCGGCGGCCACGCGATCTACCTCGACGGCTTCTACCCGGGCAGCGGCGGAATCCCGGCCGCGTACTACGTCATCGATCCGATCGGTCGTGGCAGCTCGTACCGCGGCGGGTGGTGGCCGGCGTCGGTCGTCGACGCCTTCGGTCTTGCGTTCGGGGGCGGCAGCCGGATCCCGGCGGCGTGGGTCTTCCCGCCGGGTGGCGCACCGCCTCCGCTCATCGTGCCGCCGAACGTCCCGCCGCTGCCGCCCGATGCAGGCGACGGTTCGCCCAGCGTGTCGCCTGGCGCGTCGCCCGGCGCCAGCCCCAGCGGCGGCGCCGGCGAGGAGCCCGGCACGGATCCTCCCCCGGAGCCCGACCCGGGGCCGGCCCTCGACCCGGGGACGCTCGGCGGGTTCGATCTCGTCCCGTTCCTGACCGTCTGCATCGTCAATCCGGACCTCGGTGGCTGTCCGAGCGGCGTGGAGGGCATCTTCGAGTTGGCGCCACCGCTCTTCACCCTGCCGCTCGCGCCGGCGATCGACGTCCGGTTCGTCGATTCGGACAGACCAAACGTCGCCCTGATCGGGTTCACCGTCAGCCAACCGGCGCCCGTCGACGTGCGCTACTGGGAGGCCGACGGGACGCCCGCGACGATCGAGGGGCCGACGACGATGGCGACCATGGACGTCGGCGGCGAGCCGATGATCGTGGCCGGACTCGACGTGGCGGCCGGCACGACGTACCACTACCAGGTCGTCGCCGGAGACGGCGCCTTCACCTCGGTCAGCCCGATCGGGACGTTCACGACCGGCTACGGCGTGCGGCTCTTCGAGACGGCCCTCGCGACCGTCACGAGCCCGACGCTCGCGCTCGAGACGGGGCTCTCGCCGTTCCTCCATGAGGCCGACGGCGCGCTGTCGCCGCCGCTGCTCGTGATGGTCGATGGCGAGCGGCCTGCCGAATGCCCGGGTAGCGTGTTCGGTTTCGGCGCGGAGTCCTACTGCCTCGCCGACATCGACGCTGTCCAGGCCAGATGCCAGACCGTCGACGTCAGCTACGACCTCGACGGGATCGGGACGAGCGGCGTGTTGATCCGTGCCTTCCCGACGACGACCGGCGAGCTGCGGGACGGGTCACCGACGCTGACCGGGATCCTGGAGGCGGACGGCCCGGCCGGCGCGGGCGAGGTCACGATCGGCTGCCTCGCGTCGGGCCTGACCTATTCGATCGTCATCGACGCGCTCGGCGACGACGACGGGATCCTCGCGGCGCACACGATCGTCGTTCCCTAGCCGCTCCGCCCGCCTCCGCGCGCCGCCTGCGCCGCCCGCGCGCCCGCGCCGCCTGCGCCGCCCGCGCCCGCGCGCCCGCGCCCGCGCCGCCCCGCCTCCTCGCGCCGTCAGCCTCCCCGCCCGACTTTTCGGATGGTTCGAACAACATCGAGATGTACGGCCAGGTTCACGGTCGACAACCGGTGTGGGCGCGCCCGTCGCCGCGCCGTTCGCGTTGTCGCGAGCGTGATGAACGCCCGCCGGCGCGCCGGGCCGGGCCCATCAGCCCCTCGACGTCCGTCCAAGGCGCCCGCCGGCCGCGACGTGTTCAATAGGTTCGAAAAGTGCCGTCCTGGATCAGATGCCGCATCGACGGAAGAACCAGTCGCGCGGGGCTGAGCCGCTAGACTCCGGTCCTGATGGCAGGTTTGGCCGCGACGCCCATCGCGAACGACCCCGACACCAAAATCACCGCGCGCCACCGCGTGCTGATCGTCGGTGGGGGATTCGGCGGGCTTTATGCGGCCCGCAATCTCGGCAGGGACGGTCGAGTCGACGTCACCCTCGTCGATCGGCGCAACTTCCATCTCTTCCAGCCGCTGCTCTACCAGGTCGCGACCGGCGCGCTCGCCCCCGGCGAGATCGCCCAGCCGCTCCGCTCGATCCTGCGGAAGCGGAAGAACACGACCGTCCTGCTCGGCGAGGCGGTCAGCCTCGACCCGGTCCGCCGCGAGGTCGTCCTCTCGGATGGCGGCCCGATCGCATACGACTCGCTCATCGTGGCGACCGGGGCGCATTTCTCGTACTTCGACCACGAGGAGTGGGCCCGCTACGCGCCCGGCCTCAAGTCGATCGACGACGCGACCGAGATCCGTCGGCGGATCCTGATCGCCTTCGAGGCCGCCGAACGCGAGGCCGATCCCGCCCGGCGCGAGGCGTGGATGACGTTCGTCGTCGTCGGCGGCGGGCCGACCGGTGTCGAGCTGGCCGGCGCCCTCGGCGAGATCGCCAACGACACGCTCCGTCGCGACTTCCGCTCGATCGACCCGAGCCACGCCCGGATCTACCTGATCGAGGCGCTCGACCGGATCCTGCCGCCGTACCCGCCGGGCCGTTCCGCCTCGGCTCAGCGCCAGCTCGAACGCCTCGGCGTCATCGTCCGCACGAAGACGAAGGTCGTCCACGTCGACGAGCACTGCGTCCGGGTCGCAGTCGGCGACACGGAGGAGCAGCTGCCTGCCCGGACGGTCCTGTGGGCGGCCGGCGTCCTCGTCACGAGCTTCGCCAAGGCGGTCGCGGAGGCCACGGGCGCCCCGACCGATCGGGCCGGGCGGATCCTCGTCGGGCCCGACCTGACGATCCCCGGCCACCCGGAGATCTTCGTCGTCGGCGATGCCGCGGTCCAGCCGTGGAAGAAGGGCAGACCCGTGCCGGGCGTCGCCCAGGGCGGCATCCAGGGCGGATCGTACGCGGCGAAGACGATCCAGCGGCGCCTGTCGGGCCAGGCGACGCCGCCGTTCCGCTACAGCAACCGCGGCGATGTGGCGGTGATCGGGCGGCTCTCAGGCGTCACGGACATCCCGTGGCTGGGGCCGCTCGGGCGGCAGGGCGGCTTCCTTGCCTGGATGCTCTGGCTCCTCATCCACATCACGTATCTCATCGGCTTCGCCAACCGGATCGTCGTCGTCACCCGCTGGGCGTGGTCGTTCTTCACCCACGGCCGAGGATCGCGGCTCATCACGGGATCGCCTCTTCTTCCGACAATCGAGGATCCCGAGCCGCCTGCCTGAGCGGCGACCTTTGGTTGTGTCGCTTCGGCGCCGCCCGCGAGAGGGCTATCCTCGACGCGATGCCAGCCGACCGCGGACAACCCGAGCGGGAGTATCTCGACTACGCGACGTACCTCGGCCTCGACGACCTCCTCGCGGCCCAGCGGCCGCTCAGCGAGCCGCCGCACCACGACGAGATGCTGTTCATCGTCCAGCACCAGACGACCGAGCTGTGGTTCAAGCTCATGCTCCACGAGCTGCGCGCAGCGATCGAGTTCGTCCGGCACGACGACCTGGAGAGCTCGTTCAAGATCCTCGCCCGGGTCAAGCACATCCAGACGCAGCTCCTGAGCCAGTGGAGCGTGCTCGAGACACTCACGCCGACGGAGTACGCCCAGTTCCGCTACGTGCTCGGGCCCGCGAGCGGGTTCCAGTCGCACCAGAACCGGCTGATCGAGATGGCTCTCGGCAAGCGCGACGCACGGGTCCTCGACGTCTTCCGGCACGTGCCTGCGATCCGGGCTGAGCTCGAGGCCGCGCTCCGGACCCCGAGCCTCTACGACGAGTTCCTGCGCTGGCTCGCCAGGCGCGGCCTCGCGGTTCCGCGGGAGGTGCTGGAGCGCGACGTGTCGATGCCCTACGAGTCGCACCCCGGGGTCACCGAGGCCCTCGTCGGGATCTACGAGCACCCGGACGCCTCGTGGGACGCCTACGAGATGGCGGAGAAGCTCGTCGACGTTGACGAGACCTACTCGCTCTGGCGATATCGCCATCTGAAGGTCGTGCTCCGGGTGATCGGGATGAAGCGAGGGACGGGCGGCACCGCCGGAGCGGGCTATCTGCGCAAGATGGTCGACGAGGTGTTCTTCCCGGAGCTCTGGGAGGCGCGGACATCGCTCCGCGAGAAGCAGCCAGGCGACTGATTCGGCCACGGTTGTGCCAAATGCTCGCCCCATGAGCGTACGTCACGTCGAAGCCGCGCTGGGCGATGGTCGCGAGCGTGAGCCACCCACAAATCTGTGCCAAATGCTGCTTGTGGCGAGCGTACGACACCAACACCGGGACGAACGCTCACTCGGTGAGCATTTGGCACGAGTGCCGGGCCGGGGCGTTGGTCGCGCGAGCGTGGGCCTCAGAACTCGATGACCGAGCGGACGCCCTCGCCGCGACGCATCCGGTCGAAGGCATCCTCCAGGCCGTCGAGCGCGATCCGCCCCGTGACGAGCCTGTCGATCGGCAGGCGGCCCTCGAGGTGGAGCCGGGCATACCGCGGGAAGTCGACAGCGGGCACCGCGGATCCATAGTTCGACCCGACGATCCGCCGGCCGCCGTCGACGAACGGGAAGACCTCGAACGACGATTGCGCCCCGAACGGCGTCATCCCGACGAGGAGGGCCGTCCCGCCGTTCGGGAGGCAGCCGATCGCGATCTCGATCGTCGACGGCAGCCCGATCGCCTCGACGCAGACATCCGGCCCGCCGCCGGTCGCATCGCGGATCGCGGCCGTGGTCGCCGCGGCGTCACCGCTGGCGAGGATCGTGTCGGTCGCGCCCAGCTCGCGCGCAAGGTCGAGCTTCGCCGGGACGCGATCCACCGCGACGATCCGTCCCGCGCCGGCAAGTTCCGCGCCCATGAGCGCCGACAGGCCCACCCCGCCCAGCCCGATGACCGCGACGCTCGCCCCGGCCTCGACCGGGACGGTCTTCGTCACCGCACCGACGCCGGTCGCGACGCAGCAGCCGATCAGCGCGGCGACCGCGGGCGGCGTGCCGTCGGGCATCGGGATCGCTGCGGCCACCGGGACGACCTGGGCCTCCGCCATCGTCCCGATCGCGCAGTAGCTGAGCACCTCGTCCCCGCCGGCCGGCCGCGTCAGGCGCGAGGTGCCGTCCGCCATCCGGTGGGTGTAGGACGGGGAGACCGGGCACTCCCACGTCCGGCCGGCGAGGCACGACCGGCAGCGGCCGCACGGCGTCGTCCATGCCAGCGCGACGAGCCGGCCGACCGCAAGACCGGTCGCGGCGCCGTCCACGCCGGGCCCGAGCGACTCGACGACCCCGGCGCCTTCATGGCCCATGACGATCGGGCCAGGCCGTTCCCACTCCCCGTCGCGAACATGGAGATCCGAGTGGCAGACCCCCGAGGCGAGCATCCGGACACGAACCTCGCCGGCGCGCGGCTCGGCCAGATCCAGCTCCTCGATGCGACTCGCGACACCCGGCCGATCGAGAACGGCGCCGTGGATCCTGATGGCAGACATCGTCGGGCGAGGATAGCGGCTCGTGCCCGGTGTCCGGCTCAGCAACCGCGGACAAGACGCGCGAAGAATCTTGTTGCGCAACGGAGACAAAACAACGACGACCTCGGAGTAGCATTCGAGCCGGTCTGCCGCTGTGCCGGTCTTGAGGGAGGGTCCTGGCGATGGCTCGTCGTCTGCTCGCGGCGATCGCCGCGGTTCTGCTTGTTGTGGGGCAGGCGGGGCCCGCCCTTGGAGCCGCGGCCGCGAACGGCGGCCAGGCCTCCGCCGCGACGTCCGCGCCAGTCGACAAGAGCCTGCTCGGCGCCCTCGATTCGGGGGCCGCGGACCGGTTCGTCGTCGAGTTCACCGCGAAGCCGAACCTGACCGGCGCCGCAAAGATCACCGACCACGCCAAGCGCGGCGCCTTCGTCCTCTCGACCCTTACAACGAACGCCAGGAAGTCTCAGGCCGCGGCGCTCGCCTTTGCCAAGAAGGCCGAAGCCAAGGCGACGAGCTACTGGCTGACCAACGAGCTCGTCGTGAAGGGGAACGCGGCGCTCGCCAAGGAGTTCGCGAAGATCGCGGGCGTCAAGGCCGTCCGCGCCCTGAAGGTCTATCCGCTCGTCAAGCCGGTCGAGGCAAAGGTCGCGGTCCTCGCCGCGGCCGGCGACCCGGAGTGGGGCGTCGAGAAGATCGGTGCCCCGGACGCGTGGGCGGAAGGCGTCCTGGGCCAGGGCGTCGTCGTCGCCAGCGTCGACACCGGCGTCGACTTCACGCACCCCGCGCTCATCAACCAGTACCGGGGCAACCTGGGCGGCGGCGAGTTCGACCACAACTACAACTGGTGGGACCCGACCGGCATCTGCGGCGGCGAGCCGTGCGACAACGCCGGCCACGGCACCCACACGATGGGGACGATGGTGGGTGGCGACGGGCCCGGCCCGTTCACGCCGGACGTCGGCGTCGCACCCGGCGCTCGCTGGATCGCCGCCAAGGGCTGCGAGGACTTCGGTTGCACCGAGGAGTCGCTCCTGTCGGCCGGCGAGTTCATCCTCGCCCCGACCGACCTCGACGGCCTGAACCCGGATCCGTCCAAGCGCCCCGACGTCGTCAACAACTCGTGGGGCAGCGGCCCCGGCGACCCGTTCTACCTCGCGATCGTCCAGGCGTGGCGCGCGGCCGGGATCATCCCGGTCTTCTCGTCCGGCAACCCCGGGCCCGCGTGCGGCGAGGGCGGCTCGCCGGGTGACTTCACCCAGGTCTTCAGCGCCGGCGCGACGGACATCAACGACAACATCGCCGACTTCTCCGGTCGCGGTCCGTCCGTCTACGGCAAGATCAACCCGGACATCAGCGCTCCTGGCGTCGACGTCATCTCGAGCGTCCCGGGCGGTGGCTACGAGTCGTTCTCCGGGACGTCGATGGCGGCGCCGCACACGTCCGGCACGATCGCGCTGATCCTGTCCGCCAAGCCCGCCCTCATCGGCGACCCCAACAACTACACGGCCGTCACCGACGCGGTGCGCGCGACCGCCGTCGACCGCATCGACACGAGCTGCGGCGGCGACGAGGACGGCGACCCGAACAACGTCTACGGCGATGGCCGGATCAACGCCAAGGCGGCCGTCGACCTGGTCGCGACCGGCGGGACGCTCGCCGGTAAGGTCACCGACATCGCGACCGGCCTGCCGATCGGTGGAGCCGAGGTCACCGCGGCCGGCGGATTCCGCGACTTCACCGTGACGACCGACGCGACCGGCCACTACCAGATGTTCCTCGCGGCCGGGACGTACGACGTCAATGCGGTCGCCTTCGGCTATGCCCTCAAGATCGCCACCGGTGTCACGATCAGGACCGACCGGACGACCGCCAGAAACTTCGCCCTCGTGGCATTGCCGAAGTTCCGGATCAACGGCCACGTCCGGTCGGCTGAGGATGGCCTGCCGCTCGTCCGGGCCGCCGTTGTCGCGCTCGGCACCCCGGTCGCGCCGGCCATCACCGACAGCAGCGGCTTCTACCGGCTGATTCTTCCCATCGGGACGTACACGATCCGAGCGTCCGCCGGCGGCTGCACGGAGCCGGGGATTGTCGACGGTGTGAAGCTCGTCAAGAGCAACAAGACGGTCGACTTCAGCCTCGCCCGGAAGATCGACAACTACGGCCACGGCTGCCGCGCGATCATCCCCAACTGGGTCGACGCGACCACCCAGACCGCACTCTTCGGTGACGACTTCGGCGGCCGGCTGCGCCTGCCGTTCAAGTTCAAGTTCTACGGCCAGAGATACGAGCAGGTCTTCCTGTCGGACAACGGATACCTGAACTTCCTCGAGGCCGACAAGGGCAACGCATTTCCCCTGTCGATCCCGTCGGCGGGCAAGCCGAACGCCGCGATCTACGCCCTCTGGCGCGACCTGTATCTCGCGGACGACAGCGTCATCGAGTACGCCACTGTCGGCGCACCGGGCGACCGCGTCTTCGTCCTCGAGTTCAGCAACATCGCGGTCCGGGGAGCGACGGCGCCGATCGACTTCGAGATCAAGCTCTATGAACGCGGCGAGATCGTCGACATCCTCTACGGCGACAACCCGGCGAACCCGGGTGACGGCCGCGGGGCCACGATCGGGATCGAGAACCAGACCGGCACCGACGCCCTCGAGTTCTCGTTCTCCGACTCCCTGACCACATCCAATTCGGCTTACCGCTACCAGGTCGTGCCGTCGGGCGTGGTCCACGGCACGGTGACCGACAAGAACGACGGCGAGCCGATCGCCGGCGCGACCGTCACGGCATCGCCGGGCCTCGGCTCGACGACGACCGCCGATGACGGGACGTACACGATGCGGCTCTATCCCGGCACGTATCAGATGACGTTCGCCGCTCCCGGCTACGTCACCAGGGTCAGTCCGCTGACCCTGGTCAGCGGGGCCAATGTGTCGCGGAACATGCGTCTCAGCGCGCCCGTGCCGACGGCCAGCCCGGAGGCGATCGAGGTCAACCTCGACTTCGGTGCCGCCCCGACGACGCGCACCGTGACCATCGGCAACACGGGCACGTCCCGGCTCCTCTGGGAAGCCAAGGAGCGAAGCCGGGGCTCGAGCCCGCCGATCATCGACGCCGATGTCACCGGCAGCGGCGCCTGGCGCCAGGATGTCAAGCCCGCGATCAGCCTGCCCGTCAACGGCGGGACCACGGCCGTCGCGCACCCGAAGGTGTACCGCTGGACCGCGGCTCATCCATCGGCCGAGATGTCGGTCCTCGTCTACGCCGATGACACCGTTCACCCGGCCCCGAACACGTATGTCGACCAGGCGCTCCAGCGCCTCGGCCTGTCCTACACCGCCCACTACGACGGCGACTTCGACGGGTTCACGGCCGACCTCGAATCGGGCACGTGGGATCTCGTGATCTTCGCCGACGACAACTTCGGACCGGATTTCTCGCTCTTCGACAGCCTTAACGCATACGTCGAGGCGGGCGGCCGGCTCATCCTCGATACCTGGGTCGTCGAATTCGACCCATCGCATGCGCTCTGGGAGCGGCTCGGGTTCAAGTTCAACGAGAGCGTCCCCGGAGAGCCCGCGGCCGTCCACTGGTGGAATCCGGACCATCCTGCGTTCACGTTCCCGGAGCTCGCTCCTGAGCCGACCGAGCTCGACAACGTCGGGTTCGGGATCTACGGCCAGCGCGGTGACGCGCTCGACGGCGCCGAATCGATCGCCGGCTACACGACGCCGGGCCCGGATGACGGGCAGGCGGCACTGGTCATCGCCAACAGCGATACAGACAGCGTTCAAGGGATTCCTCGACGCCCAGAACAGCGCCGACCTCGACAGCGACGGCGTCCCCGACGGCGTCGAGCTGTGGGAGAACCTGGCGTTCGGCATCGGCACCGGGTTCTTCACGGACGTGCCGTGGCTGAGCGAAGCACCCGCCTCCGGCACCATCGGCACCGGCCACAGCCAGCAGGTGACGCTGACGATCGGCGACCCGGCCTCGCCCCCGGCGAGTACCGCGGCTCGGTCGTGTTCCAGACGAATGCACCCAAGCCCCACAGTGTCACGGTCGACGTGGTCCTGACGGTCGTCTTGCCCGACTCGTGGGGCGGGATGTCCGGTACGGTCACCGACGCCCACACCCTGGCGCCGATCGCCGGCGCGAGCGTCGTTCTTCACACGCAGTGGAACGGTGCGCCGTACGACGTCAGCGCCACGAGCGGCGGCGACGGCACATACAGCCTCATCGGGCCGAGCGGCACGTGGCCGCTCGAGTTCACCAAGGCCGGTTACGTCGACGTGGCAACGAACCAGACTGTCGACCGCCGGCACGACACAGACCGGCGTCGATGCCGCGCTGCACAAGGTGCAGCCACATGGGGTCGTCGACGGTGGGCCGCTGACGTTCACCCTGCTCCCGGGCGATGACGCCCACGGGACGATCAACATCTCCAACCCCGACGGGCACGCGAATCTCACCTTCGACATCGGCGAGGTGAACCTCGGCGAGCGACGCTCGCCGGGGTCACCGGCAAGCGCACGCTCGTCAAGGTCGCCGATCCCAACGCACGATCGACGAAGGGCACGAACCGCCCGGCGCTCACCGTCCCGCGCGCCATCCAGGCGGCGGGCGACGTCCTCGCCTCCTGGTCGACCGTCGGGCTCGACCTGCCGTGGGGGGTCGGGTATGACGGCAACGTCTGGCTGTCCGACCCGATCGACAACGGCGATATGTGTAGCCTCACCGGCGTCTGCACCGATACCCAGTTCACGCCGGCTGGCGACCCGACCGGCGCCGCGTTCGCGACGACGTTCGGCGACTGGCCGGCCGACATGGCGTTCGATCGGACGCGCAATCTCATCTGGCAGGTGAGCGTCGGCGGCGACAACGGGATCTACGGGCTCGATCCGGCCGACGGCTCGGTCGAGCAGGCGATCACCGGGTCTCCATGGTCCGACACGAGCCAGCGCGGCCTCGCTTACGATCCGGTCACCGACGTGTTCTACATCGGCGGCTGGAACGAGGGGATCGTCTACCGCGTGGCCGGTCCGTCGCACCCGACGCCGGGCGAGACGCTGGGCCAGTGCCAACCCGCGGATCCGAGCATCTCCGGACTTGCCTGGAACGGCTCGTTCGGGATGCTCTGGGAAGCCACCAACAGCGAATCCGACACGATCTACCTGATCGATCCGGAGACCTGCGCGGCATCCCTCGCGCTGCCGCACCCGTCGGGTGGCGGCGGCAACGGCGCGGGCATCGAGCTCGACGCCGTCGGCAACATCTGGACAGTCAGCCAGAACACCGGCCAGGCGTTCCTCATCGAGTCCGGTCTGCCGCTCTTCAGCGACGTTCCGTGGCTGTCGGTGAATCCTGAAACCGGTACGGTGGCTCCGGGCGACTCCACCGCCGTCGATGTCCACGTCGACGCGACCGGACTCGAACCAGGGGCCTATCGGGCCGTCCTCGTCGTCCAGACGAACGACCCGGACCTCGGCAGCGTCCAGGTGCCGGTGGAACTGCTCGTCCCTGCCTATCAGCAGGGCATCAACGCCGGGGGAGCGGCATACGTCGACCCGGCAACCGGGATCGACTACGCGGCCGATCAGGCGTTCTCGTCGGGTGGGTTCGGGTACACGGGTGGCACCACCCAGTCGACCGGGCATGACATCGCGGGGACTTCCCGCGATGGCCTCTACCAGGATCTTCGGTCCGGGATGTCCGACTACCGGTTCACCGTTCCGAACGGCACCTATCGTGTCGACCTTTCCTTCGCCGACCTCCAGTTCGCCGGCGCGGGTGAGCGAGTCTTCAGCGTCGCGTTCGAGGATGCGCCGCTGATCTGGCAACTCGACGTGGCCGGCGCTTCCGGAGGTCAGTGGCAGGCACTCGATCGGACGGTGTTCGTCGAGGTGACCGACGGCGTCCTCGACCTGTCGTTCGTCCCCCAACTGGGCGACACCGCGATCGTCAACGGGATCCTCGTCACGGAGGTCCCGCAGGGCTCGCCGTAGGCTCCTCGCCTGATCGCGGACAGGCCGCAGGCACAAAGAAGGCCCCGCCTCCGGCGGGGCCTTCCCGATTCCATCTTGCTCAGGCCCCGATTTTCGGACTACTCGAACGGGGACCCTGTTCCAAGCCGCGCACGGGGCTTCGCCAGGCGGTTCGCGATCGATGCAGCGCGGCGGCACGCTCGATTCACGCTTGGCCAGGGTCGAGATCGGGCAGATCCGCGCCGATAAGGCCCGGTATAGGCGAAGATTGTTCAATCCATCCGAAATCTCGCCCTGCTTGCGTCGCGTCGGTGCCGCGCCCAGGGGAGAACTGATTCCGCGCCGACGCCAGCCGAGCGGCGAGCGGCGAGCGGGTCACGTCTGGCCGGGGACGTTCAGATAAGCGGTGGTCGAGCGGTGAGTTGTTCAATCCACTCGAAATGTCCCCAGTTCCCCGCCGAGCGCCTGCAGCTCCTTCCGCATCGGTCGCGGTCGCGAGCATGGCGAACGGCTTCGGGCTCGAACTCCGCGACGCCAGGGTCACGCGGCGATGGACGCTCCGCGACGTTGCAGACCGAGCTGGCGTCGCGATCGCATCGGTGCACGCCGCCGAGTCCGGACGCCCCGTCTCGCTCGAGACCTACGCCCGGTTGGCGGTCGCTCTCGGTCGACGCCCGCGACTCTCGCTTGAGACGCGATCGGGCCGGGGCGGGGAACGCGGCGGGACGATCGCCCAGGATCTCGTTCACGCGGCCATGGGTGAGGTCGAGGCCAGGCAGCTGGCTCGGCGCGGCCACTACCTCGCGCTCGACGAGCCGTACCAGTATTTCCAGTTTGCCGGTCGGGCCGACCTGCTCGCCTGGGATCTCGACGCCAGGGCCCTGTTGCACATCGAGAACAAGTCGCGGCTGACGGACATCCAGGATCTCGCCGGGTCGTACAACGCGAAGCGGGTATACCTTGCATCGGTCATGGCGGAGCGGTTCGGTCTCGGCCCAGCCGGCTGGACATCGGTGACGCACGCACTCGTGGTGCTGTGGTCGAGTGAGGTCCTTCACGTCCTCCGGCTGCGCCAGGCCACCTTCGCCGCACTGTGCCCGTCTCCGCTCGACCCGTTCGCTGCCTGGTGGAACGGGGAGGTCATCGCGCCCGGGGTCACGAGCTCGCTCGTGCTCTTCGACCCGGCCACCGGACTCTCGTCGCGGCGGATGCGATTCGTCGGCGCCGATCGCGTCGCCAGTGTCACTTCGCGATACCGCGGCTACGCGGAGGCGGCCGCAGCCCTGTCGCGCTGAGACCGGGCGCGCTTGTTTTTCGAACCTTTCGAACAACCGACCGGCTTTCGCGGCCTCTTCGCCGTTCGACATGTGTGTCTCGGACGGGGCGCCGTGCACGGATCGGTTCGATGTGACCCGACCGGGCTCGCGGGAAACGGCCCGAATCCGCGTCGGCGGGCCGGATCCGTGCGATTTCGGCCGAGGTTGTTCGATCTATCCGAAAAGGCTGGGGGCGAGGGCCGCGAGGGCCGCGAGGGCCGCGAGGGCCGCGAGGGCCGCGAGGGCCGCGTGGGCCGCGAGGGGGGAGGCCAGGGAGCGGGGGCTCGGCGATGCCATCTACGAGCGGCGCAGCGGCGCGGCGGGCGAGGGGCTCGGCGGCGCAGCGGCGCGGCGGGCGAGGGGCTCGGCCGAGGGGCGAGGGCCTCAGCCGCCGGTCACCGTCAGCGTGCCGGTCATGCCGTAGGCCTCGTGCCCGGGCAGGTGGCAGACGAAGGTCAAGATGCCCGGTTGGGCGAACGTCACGGTCGTACGGCGCTCCCGGAGCGGGTCGATCGAGACTTCGGTCGGGCGCGCGTTGTGGTACGGCTCCGTCCCGGTCCGGTGGCGTTCGTGGAGGGCGGCGTCACCGACGATCCACTCGTGGTCGATCGGGTCGGTGTTGTGGATGACGAACGTCACCGGCCTGCCGGCCGGGACACTGATCGCCGCCGGCTCGAAATGCGAATAGTGGATCGTGATGTCGACGACGATCGGCTCGTTCGAGCGGCCGACGGCTCCGGCGATCGCCGCCGCACCGAGCGCCGTCGCCAGCCCGAGGCCGAGCGCCGCGACGGCGCGATCGAGAGACACGGTCGGGGCCCGGGTCAGCGCAACGCGTCCCTGGGCCGGAACCACGTCATCAGGTAGATGCCCGCAACGCCCATGAGCGAGAACAGCACCGCCATCACCAGCCGGGCAGCATCGACACCCTGGGCGAGCGAGGGTGCGCCCGGCAGCTCGAGGCCGGCATCGACGCGGGAGGGAGCCCCGGCGCCGCTGGCGTCGATCGCCAGGTCGTATGAGAGGCCCTTCGCGGACGAGTCGATCGCGACCTTCGTGAGCCAGGCGGTCGTCGGGACCCACTCCATGCCGCGATCCGAGCGCAGGTCGTCGAGCAGGCTATTGCTGGCGAGTGCGTTGTAGTCGAGGCGCATCCCGTTGTCGCCCGTCGGCCTGGGGAGCAGCGCCGGCGGCGCGTCGGTCATCAGGTAGACATCGGCGTCGACGCGCTCGTTGCCCGTCTTTCCGAGAGCGAGGATCCGGAGCGGCACCCAGGGGTTGTCGGTCGGGATCGTGATGTGGACCGATGTGCCGTCACCGACCTGCTGACCACGCTGTGCAGCCGCGTCGGCGTCGAATGCTGCGGCGAGGAAGATCTGGCTGCGCTTGGCGTAGAAGTCGAGGACCTCCGGCGCATCGGGCGGGAGTCGGAAGCCGTGGTCCGTTGCCCACGTCCCGATCGCGGCCGCCCCGCCGCGCAGGACGGTGATGTCGAGCGCGTCGATCCGGACCTTCATCAGCTCCTCGGCATCCGATGCCGACGGCGCCGCCGAGGCAGCGGCGAAGAAGAGTCTCTCCTCGAGGGGCTGGGTCTCTCGGATCAGTCGCTGGAGCGTCCAGTCGCCGCCCTTCTCGACGCTCGTCGGAACCGCCGGCAGGGGTGTGATCGAGCCGAAGGCCCCGCCTCCGCCAGCGAACTCGAACGCCGTGACGTAGTGCTCGACACCGTCGTCGTAGCCGGCGAACGTCGTCGTCCGGAGGAGGTTGACCGCGCCGTTCGGTCCGATGAGCCCGCCGCAGGCGAGTGTCGGTCCCGCGGTCAGGAGGAGTCCCAGCAGCGTCGCCGGGAGGATGATGCCGAGTCGCCGCATCGGAGGTCTCCTGGGCTTGCGGACCTGGCGGGTCCGCGTTGCCGCCCTTGACGCCTCATGTCGAGACGGGGTTCCCGAATCTTCGACACCGTCGAGTTCGAGGCTTCGATCCGAACGTCGTCGACGCCCGCCTCGACGAGGCTGTCGGAGCCGCCATCAGTCGCGGTGAAGACGATCCGGATCGTCCGACCGGCCAGGTTCGCGAGCGGCACCCCCGCCTTGCGCCACTTGGCGGCCGACACGATGCCCGAACCGAGCTTGCGGAAGGCGAGCGTCCGCACACCGCCGACCTCGATCCACGCCCGGAACGAGTCGTCGTTCGAGCTGTTCGACCCGTGAGCGAAGTAGTAGCGGAACGTCAGCGACCCGACCGTGGCCGGCAGCTTGATCGGCGCGGAGCGGATCGTCGTCGTTCCGCCGTCGAGGTCGAACTGGTTCGCGCTCGTTCCGGCTGGCCCACCGGTGACGAGAGCCTGGGCGCCGGACGAGGCGGTCCCGAGCTGGATCGGGAGCCCGTGGAAGAAGGTCGCGCCGGGATCCTGGCGGGCCCACGCGCCGCTCGTGGCGGAGTCATTGTTGTTGGGGTTGGTCACCCAGCCGCGGGAGATCTCGAAATCGTCGTTGAAGGCGCCACAGTGCGTCGTCTCCTTGCCGATCGCCCGATACGGACATCCGCCGACGTCGATGAGATAGAGGAGCGCGCCGCGGTTGCGGGCCGTCTGCGGGGCGATGTTCTCGTCGGCGGGGTAGTGGTCGCCCCAGACGGTCGATGTCTCCGGTGGATACAGCTCCCACGTGAACGAGAAGATCCGGTGGACGCCGTACATCCAGTCGATCTCGTCGCCGTCGGTGATGTACAGGTCGCTCGACTGCTCCGCCTTGTAGTGGTTCAGGCTGGCCATCGCCTTGCCCATCGCCACGAACGTGCTGTGGTCCTCGACGGTCATGTCCGATGGAATGTCGGTCTTCGTGTGGCCGTAGGGCCAGAGGATGAGCTGGCCGTTCGTGTGGAAGGTCACGTGGGCGCGGATCTGCTGGACCCCGTTCTTGACCCGGCTGTTCACGAAATCCCGGAGAACCCGCGTCTCGGGAGCGGAGAACGGTGCCGGCCCGCGGTACGTGAGCGACGACGGGGTGCCGGATGAGCCGCCGCAGCAGCCCCACCGGTAGTCGTAGTTGCGGTTCAGGTCCGTGCCGTAGCTCCCGCTGTTCGGTTGGCGGTTCTTGCGCCAGGCGCAGTACGGTGCGTGCGAACCGCCGCACGTCAGGTCGAACCCGCCCCCGTCCGGGTTGAGCATGAAGATGATGTAGACCTCGCGGCTGTTGACGAGATTCGTGATCGCCGCGTCCGTGCCGTAGTTGTCGGCCAGCAGGTGCAGGGTGTAGAGCGCCTGCTCGACGGTCAGGTGCTCCCGGGCGTGGTGGAGGGCGTCGAACAGGATCTCCGGCTCGTCCTCGTCGGTCGCGACGTTGTCGCTGATCTTCGCGGCCCAGATGTCCGTGCCCTGGTAGCTCTTGCCGATCGAGAAGACCCGGACGATCGCAGGTTTGGCGGATGCGACGGCATGGATCTCCGCCGACATCTCCAGGTAGTTGTGGTAGCGGCTGTCCTTGGCCGGGAAGTCACCGGCCGCGGCGGGACCGGCGGTCGCGCCCAGGATCAGCGATGCGAGTACCGCGGCGACCGAGACGATTCGGGAACGGGGACCGGAGAAGGGGCGGCGGTGTCGTCCAACCATGCCCACAAGGGTGACGGCTTGCGGTGGCCCTGCGCAACTCCGCGGGGCGCCGCGCCTGCGGTACGAGGCGCTCATCGCGTTCTGCGCTCGGCGATGATGGGCCGATGCTCCTCCGGGTCGCCGTCGCGTTGTTCGCCCTCCAGTCCGGCTTCCATGGCTTCACCGCATCCCTGCCGGTGGCGCTCGCGAGGGCCGGCGTGCCCGACGCGGAGATCGGGTTGATCGTGGGGCTGGCCGCGCTCGTCCAGGTCCCGGCGGCCTTCGTCGGCGGGGCGCTGGTCGACCGGTTCGGTGGGCTGCGGCTCCTCGCCGCCGGTGCCGTCGCCTACCTCCTCGGGGCGGGGGTCCTGGTCCTGCCGGGGGTGGACGCCGCCGCGGACCGGCTGCCCTTCGTCGTCGCCCGGATCAGCCAGGGAATCGGTGTGGCGATGACCCTGCCCGCCGCGTTGTCGCTCGTGCCGCGACTGGTGGCAACGGACCGGCAGGGGTTCGGGCTTGCATTCATGGGCAGCGCCCACAACCTGACCTTGATCGTCATGCCGCCGGTGTCGCTCCTGGTGCTCGGCGAGGGCTCGTCTCTCGACCGCGTGGCGATCGTGGTGGCCGGCATCGTCGTCGTCGGCGTCATCGTCCTGTTCGCGGCACCGATCAGGGCCCGGACGGATCCCGTCGGGCCGGCGGAAGTCGTGAGCCCGGCCGGCGGCGGGGCTCTGGCCGACGTCGGCGACAGCCTGGCCGTTGCCTCCCGTCGGTTCGGCTTTGCGTTCCGCCGGGCGTGGACGCCGCTGCTGCTGATCACCCTCCTGTACGTCGCCCACTGGGGGGTCGTGACCTCGTACCTGCCGCAGCGAGCGGAGCTCGGCGGCGCCGACATCGGACTCTTCTTCGTCGCGGACGGGATCGCCGTCCTGGCGCTCCGGATCCCGTCCGGCTGGCTCGCGGATCGGATCCAGCCGCGCTGGCTCGTCCTGACCGGCCTGCTGCTGACCGCAATCGCGATCGGGCTCCTCGTGCTCCCGGTGGCGACGCCCGTGCTCGTCGTGGCGGGCGTGCTGACCGGCGGGGGAGCGGGTCTCGTCCTGACGCCGCTTCTCGTCGAGATCTCCCGGCGGAGCACGGACGCAGACCGCGGCAGCGGGTTCGCGATGATCTCCGCCGCGCTCGCCGGCGCCCTGGTCCTCGGCAGCATCGGCGTCGCCCCGATCATCGCCTCCGCCGGGTTCGAGGCGACGATCCTCGCCACGATCGTCGGGCTCGTGCTTGCCGGGATCGTCGCGCTTGCGGACCCGGGCCTCGCAACGCCGAACCGCGCCTAGGGAATAGCCCCCTGGCCGATCGGGATCCGGAATCGGAACGTCGATCCGCGGCCGGGCGTGCTCTCCACCTCGATCCTCCCGCCGTGCGCCTCGACGAGGCCGCGGGCAATCGCGAGGCCCAGCCCGGAGCCGCGCGACCCTGCCCCCTTGGCGAACCGATCGAAGACGTGCGGCAGGAGCTCCGGGTCGATCCCGGAACCCGTGTCGCGAACGGTGACGACGACCGATCGCCCGCCGTCGCCGACCCGGGCGTCGACCGCGACGCGGCCGCCGGCCGGGGTGTTGCGGAGCGCGTTGGCGACGAGATTGGACACCACCTCGCGAATCCGGACGGGATCGACGTCGAGGAGCGGGATGTCATCGCCGATCTCGACCGCCAGCTCGACGCCCGCCGCGTCTGCCGCAGGCCGGAAGCCGGCGACGGCGTCGGTGGCGACGATCGAGAGGTCGCTCGGCTCGCGGTGGAGCGGCAGGCTGCCGCTCTCCGAGAGGGCGACGGTCCGCAGGTCATCGACGAGCCTGCCGAGGACGCGCGTCTCTTCGAGAATCGCAGCCAGGTGGGCCTCGTCCGCTTCGTGAACGCCGTCGAGGATCGCCTCGATGTTGCCCTGGACGACGGCCAGCGGGGTCCGCAGCTCGTGGCTCACGTCGGCGAGGAGCGTTCGCCGCTGTGCCTCGTCGATCTCGAGGCGGGTGGCCATCTCGTTGAAGCCGCGGGCGAGGTCCCGCATCGGGCGAGGTCCGGCAGCCGGCACCGCGACGCGGGCCGTGTAGTCGCCCGCTTCGACCCGGCCGGCTGCATCGACGAGCTCGTCGAGCGAGGACGCCACGCGGCGGAACATCCGGCCGGTGCCCGCGAACGTAAGGAGCGCCACCAGCAGGATCGCCACGCCGAGGAGCCGCGCGATGTCGCCGATCGGGCCAGCCACAGCGAGGACGCTCGCCACCAGGCCGATCAGCCCGACGATCCCGACCAGGAAGACGATGGCGAACAGGCAGCCGAACCCGCGCCACGGAGCGGCCCCCCGCATCCACTGCGGGCGGCCGCTGGTCGAGGGCCACGGCTCGTCGGCGGGCCACCACTCCGGGCGCCTGCCATGGGCCCATGGCCCTCGCCTGCGGCGGCGGTGAGAGCCGCTCACTGACGATCGTCCGCGAACCGGTAGCCGACGCCGTAGACGGTCAGCACGTACCGAGGTTCGCGTGGATCCGGCTCCAGCTTGCGGCGGATGTTCTTGATGTGGGTGTCGATCGCCCGCTCGTACGACTCGAATGCGACGCCATGGACGGCATCCAGGAGCTGCGATCTGGTGAAGATCCGGCCCGGCCGGGTTGCCATCGTTGCGAGCAGCTGGAACTCGGTCGGGGTGAGCTCGACGAGCCGCCCGGCGACGTCCGTCCTCATCCGGGGGAGGTCCAGCGTGACGTCGCCCGCCCGGATGATCTCGCGGCCGGCGGTGTCGGGCTGCCGCCCGGCGTCGACCCGCCTGAGGACCGCCTTGACGCGCGCCACCAGCTCGCGCGGGCTGAAGGGTTTCGTGAGGTAGTCGTCGGCGCCGAGCTCGAGTCCGATGAGCTTGTCGATCTCGTCGTCGCGGGCCGTGAGCATGACGATCGGCAACGACGAGTCGCGGCGGATCCGGCGGGTGACGTCGAGCCCGTCGACGATCGGCAGGCCGAGGTCGAGGACGACGAGATCGGGCTTCGCGCGCCCGATCGCCTCGATCGCCGCGCGACCGTCCGCGGCGGTGACGACGGCAAAGCCCGCGTGCTCGAGGTAGTCGCGGGCGATGGCGGCGATCTTCGGTTCGTCATCGACGACGAGGATGGTCTTCATCGGACGCATCGTAGGCGGAAGACGGAGGCGCCGGCCCCTCGCGGGAAGCCGGCGCCGGGGATATCGAACCGGTCAGCGGTCGGTCGGGTGCTGGCTGGGATCCGTCGAGGTCCCTCCGCCCGTGCGGTGGAGCTCGTCGTGGAACTCGCGGGCTCGATCGCTCCACGGGCCCTGGCCGTAGGGTCCACCCGGCCCGCCCCAGCCATGGCCGCCCCAGCCCCTGCCCCATCCGCCGCGACCGCGCCCGCCACCGAGAACGGCCCGGAACAGGGCGATGACGAGGAGGATGAAGAGGATCGTGCCGAGGAAGCCGAAGAACCCGAAGCCGCCGTGGTCGTAGCCGTATCCGCCGACGTACGGGCCGCCGACGTACGGTCCGACGGCGGTGCCGGGCGCGACGACGACCTGGCCGCTCTCGACGAGACCCTGGGTGACGCCCGCGTTGTAGGCAGTGACGCCGATCGCGACCGCGCCGCCGACCAGCAGCAGCGTCAGCACGACGGCGGCAATTGTTCGTCCGTTCATGTGGATCGTTTCTCCGAGGATGGCGATCACTCGATCGCCTCATGAACGTCATCCTCGGGCTCGAATGTGAGCAGGGGATGGAGGCGGGGCGGAGTTCTCACGGAGGTGCCGTGAGGAACGCCGGAGGCGGCGCGATGAGTCCCGGATAAGCGGCGGCTGCTAGCCTTGGCCCGTGCCCACCCTCGCACCGCCGGTGCGCCTGCTCGACGACCTGAACGACGCGCAGCTGGAGGCCGTCCGGGCGATTGAGGGCCCCGTCGCGATCATCGCCGGAGCGGGAACCGGCAAGACACGTGTCATCAGCCGGCGGACGGCCTACGCGATCGCCTCGGGCGTGGTGCAGCCGGAGCAGGTTCTCGTCGTGACGTTCACGGACAAGGCCGCCGGCGAGATGATGGAGCGACTCGGGTCACTTGGGCTCCCGGGCGTCACCGCGCGGACGTTCCACGCCCATGCGCTCAGCCAGCTCCGCCACTTCTGGCCGCTCCATCACGACGGGGCGCCACTCCCCCGGGTCCTCGATTCGAAGATGCCGATCCTCTCGCGGCTCGCCCGCGGCCTGCCCGGCCACTACCGCTTCACGCCGGCCAAGGACCTGGCCGACGAGATCGAGTGGGCGAAGAGCCGGAGGATCGACGCCCGCGGCTACGAGGTGGGGGCCCAGGAGGCGGGCCGCGAGCCGCCGCTGCCGGTCGACCTGTTCGTCCGCGTCTTCGAGAACTACGAGCGGGCGAAGGCGCGCGCCGGCCAGCTCGACTTCGACGACATGCTCATCGGGACGGTCGACCTTCTCGAGAACGACCCGGAGGCGGCCGAGATCGTCCGGGCCAGGAAGCGCTGGTTCAGCGTGGATGAGTACCAGGACACGAACCCGCTGCAGGAGCGACTTCTCGAGCTGTGGACCGCGGGCCGGCCGGACGTCTGTGTCGTCGGCGACGAGGACCAGACGATCTACACGTTCACGGGCGCGTCGTCCGCGTACCTCCTGTCATTCTCCGAACGCCACGCCGGCGCCCGCGTGATCGCCCTGACCGAGAACTACCGCTCCAGCCCGGAGATCCTCGAGCTGGCGAACCGGTTGATTGCCGGCAGCGGCAGGTCGAAACACCTGACGGCGACGCGTCCGGCGGGGCCGCGGCCCTCGATCCGGGGCCACGCCAGCGCGGACGCGGAGCTGTCCGCCCTCGTGGCCGGAATCCAGGCACTCGTCGGCGCCGGGACCGTCCCCGCGGAGATCGCGGTTCTCGTCCGGATGAACGCCCAGCTCGCGCCGATCGAGGCGGCGCTGACCCGGGCGGGGATCAGCTACCGGGTTCGCGGGCTGGGGTTCTATCGCCGGCCAGAGGTCCGGGCGGCCATCGAGATCATCCGCCGCACGAAGGAATCGACCGGCGAGACGCTCGCCGCAGAGATCAGGGCGCTCTGGGTGAAGGGGCTCGGGTACGAGGAAGGGGAGGATCGCGGGGGAGGCGAGGCACGGGAACGAGCGGCCGCCCTCGACACCCTGGCCGCGATCATCGGCGACGCCGTGGCGGCGGAGCCGGCGACGGATCGCGATATGCTCCTGGCCGACCTTGCACGGCGCGCGGCGGGCGAGGAATCCGCGACGGCCGACGGGGTCGAGCTCGCCACGTACCACCGGGCCAAGGGTCTCGAGTGGGATGCCGTCTTCCTGCCGATGCTCGAGGAGGGGTCGCTGCCGATCCGCCAGGCGCTCGACGACGACGCCGCACTCGAGGAGGAGCGGCGGTTGCTCTACGTCGGGATCACCCGGGCGCGCGTCCACCTCGCACTGTCCTGGGCGGAGCAGCGCGAGACCCGCGGTCGCGAGTCGCGCAGACGCCCAAGCCGCTTCCTCGACGGGCTCATGCCGCGCGGGGCCGGGAGCCGGGCGGCCGGCGCGAGGGGTTCAGCCGCGCATCCCGGCGGAGTTCGGATCGTCCGGCTGCCGGACGGGTTCGCACCGCCCGTGCCAAGGGGCACCGAGTCGCCGCTCCTCGGGGCGCTCCGCGCATGGCGATCGCAGCGGGCGCGGACCGACGCCGTGCCCGCCTACGTCGTGGCCTGGGATTCGACCCTCGCCGCAATCGCCGATGCACGGCCGGCGTCCCTGGCGGCGCTCCGGCGGATCAAGGGCATGGGTCCGGCCAAGCTCGAGCGTTACGGCGACGAGATCCTCGAGGTCATCGTCTCGGCGGGCTGACCGCCGGTTGCGGCCAGGCACCGCAATCGGTTCATCTCGGCTCCATCTCTTCGGGCCACGGTCCGCTGGTCATTCCGGGGGATGCGACGGCTGGGCGGACACGGCATACTTCCCGAATTCGGGGTTTCCGCCACCCAGAAGGCTGAAAACCACAGACGTCGTTCCGGCAGCCACCGCCCGCGGAAGCGGGTTGCCCTCCGGCCGCTCACCGGCCCGAGTTGCCCAGCTCCTGGAAGCCCCCGATCCATCCCCGCGCCTGCCGGCCCGACCCGTCCACCGTCGCTCGTGCCTTCGTGCACGGCGTTCCGGCAGAGAGGAGGCACGAGAATTGCTCGGTCCAACCAGCGGCGCCCAACGGGCGTCTCGTCATCACCTTCGTTCGCGCGCTCGATCGCGGTCGCTCGTGGGGTCGCTCGTGGCGGCCTCCCTGCTGGCCTCGCTGATCGCGACCCCCGCCGCCGCCAGCGCCGGCTCCTCGGTCAGGATCCCGGCAACCAGGGCGGTCACCACCTCGGCCATCGCCCGGTACTGGCTCCCTGAGGAGAAGTACTACCTCACGCTGGTGAACTGCACCCGGACCGGTGGCTGGGTCCTCAACAACGGCACCTGTCGCGGCTACGGCAGCGGGCGCTACAGCCCCTACGTGGCTCCACTCAAACTCTCCCCTGGGATTTCGGATCGCGTGACGCGCCCGTACGCCAAGCTCCTCGCGGTCAGGAACCAGTGCAGCCACTTCCTCAACGGGAATCCCGGCGACCGGCTCCGTCGCGCGGGGTACAACGGCTACAACTGGGGCGAGAACATCGGCTGCCGGAGCGGCTACCGGGTGGCCCAGCCCGCGATCCTGGCCTCGCACCTCAACTTCCAGTCGGAGAAGGCGGCCAACGGCGGCCACTGGCGGAACATCAAGAATGCGAAGTACAAGTGGATCGGGATCGGCATCTGGAAGGTCGGCACGCGAGTCCGTCTCGTGACCGATTTCTACTCCGGCTAGCCGCGCTCGGCCCGTCGCCCGACGGCGGCCGGCGGAACGATCAGCTCGACGAGCCCGGTCGCGCGATGCGCTCCCGGGCTCGTCCGTATCCCAGACGGGGTCGACGTTCAGATCGAGTGGCCGACGTCACTCAGGATCCTGGAGACCTGCCCGCCCAGGAAGACGAGTGCGACGATCGCGATGATCGCGATCAGGGCGAGGATGAGTGCGTATTCCGCGAGTCCCTGGCCGCCCTCCGGATCGGGGCGCGGGACGGGGATCGCTCGGATGCGTCGAACGGGCGACATGTGGCCTCTCCTGTCGATCGGGTCCGCCGCCGGTCGGTGAACCATGAGTTCGAGCGTGGCCCGCGGATCGATGCAGGCCAATCGGTGGAACCTCTCGCGTCGCGGGCGATGAAAACCCGGTACCGCGCGGCACTCAGGCCCCGGCGGGCCACTCGAATCGGACGACCGTTCCCGCCTGGCTGCCGGCCTCGATCGCGACTGACCCACCGACGGCCGATGCGCGCCGGGTCAGGTCGGCGAGACCGCGGCCACCCGAACGGATCGCCCCGCTCGCCGTCGCGGCGTCGAAGCCGCGGCCGTCGTCGGAGATCTCGAGCCGCACGCGCTCCGCAGAGATCGACACCGAAATCGTGATTTCCGTGGCGTCGGCGTGGCGCACCGCGTTGTCGAGGGCGACCTGCGCCATTCGCCACGCGGCGCGTTCGATCTCCGGCCGGGGCCGATCCGCAACACCGTCGATCTCGAGGCCAACCTGGACCCCCGTCTCCGCCTCGATGCGTTCGGCGAGGTCCTCCAGCGCTTCGACGAGCCCGAACGCGTCGAGGACGACGGGCCAGCGATCCGCCATGATCCGCTCGAGCTCCAGGTCCACCGTCCTGAGGCGTTCGGCCAGGGTCTCGACCGGAGCACCGGCCTCGACCTCGGCGATGGCGCGGCGCAAGGACGGCAGGACGACCGCGTGCAGATCGCCGGCGAGACGGGCACGCTCCGCGTCGACGGCTGCCGCGCCTGCATCCGCCTCGCCCGGAACGAGCTCGCGGAACGTCGCGCGGACGCGTTGCGCGAACGGCGACCGCACCGCGCCGCCAGCGTCCGCCAACCGCGCGTCGGCGCGAATCGCCGCCGCCCGGACATCCCCGGCGACCCCGAACGCGGCGAGCAGGAGGACGATGTCGACGAAGAGCGCCGTCGGTCGGGTGGCGATGTCGACCCACGTCAGCTCGGGATCCGCCCTGGCTCCCGCGATCACGAGAACGACGATGATCAGGCATCCGGCCGAGAGCCAGGCGACGAGCAGCATCGCGATCGTCGTCACGCGTCGCGCGGCCCTGCGCTCGGGACGGGTCGCGTAGAGGGCCGCGATCAGCAGCGTGATGATCGCCGCCGCCGTCGACCGGCCGGCGACGACCAGCCAGTCGCTCAGCTCCATCGCGCGGGGATCCGCGGCGCGGGAGAACGCGATCGGGACGCCCGCTGCGACGAGAGACGCGACGACGAGCGAGGCCCAGCCGAGGCCCGGTGCGCGATGCCTGGCGAGCAGGCCCAGGCACAGGGCTCCACCGGCGACGAGGACGGGCAGCAGATCATCGGGCCGCAGAGGAGGCCCGAGCAGGACGAGCGCGGCGGCCAGGGCGACGACCGTGCCCGCGCCGAGCGCCGCACCGACGAACCGGGTCGGCAGCGTCGTCGCGCCGCCGGCCCGCTCGAGGGTCACGGATCGGCCCCGAGCCAGCCTTCGCGAACGGCGAGCAGGGCAAGCTCGGTCCGGCTCAGGACGCCGTACCTGCCGAACAGACGCCGGAGGTGGCTCTCGACGGTCTTGATGCTGATCCCGAGCCCGACGGCGATCTCGTCGTTCGTCGCTCCACGGGCCAGGAGCCGGAGGGCCTCGAGCTCACGGGCGCTCGGCTGCCGGGGTGCTTCGCGGAGCGCCCGAAGGGTCACGGCCGGGAACCGCGTCTCGCCGGCAGCGACCGCCTCGACCGCCTCGAGGATCTCATCGATCTCGCTAGCCTTGGACAGGTAGCCTGCGGCACCGGCGTCGAATGCCGCGCGCAGGAAGCTCGCCTGTTCGAACCCGCTCAGCATCAGCATCAGCGGACCGCGCCCGCCGCCGAACCGCCTGACGAGCTCCAGGCCGCCGGGCTCGCCGTCGATCCAGACGTCGCACACGACGACATCCGGACTGGTCCGCTCGATCAGCTCGACGGCTTCGTCGACGCGCGTCGCCCGGCCCACGACGTCGATGCCAGACCGCGACGCTGCTGCCGCCGTGACGGCGTCAAGGATCGCCGGGTGATCGTCGACGATGGCGAGGCGGATCATCGCCGGACGTCAGGCCTCCGGGGCGATGCGCTCCAGGTCGATCGTCCGGGCGCGACGGGTTCGGCCGGCCTCTGTCCGCACGAGAGCCGATGGAATCACGCCGCCCGGCAGCGATTCGACGACCGCGGCCTCCCCGGAATACAGGCCTGAGCCGATGATCCTGACGCGATCGCCGATCGCCAGGTCGCGGCCTGCGGCCGCCCGCATGTCGATCGCGACGACGGTCGGGCGGATGTAGGTTGGCTCAGGGGTATCGCTCGGCGGCGGCGCCTTCTTGTTGCGCGGCGTCGGGTAGGTGACCTTGCGCTTTCGCACGGTATCGGTGGTTCCTCGCTTCAGCGGTGGATGGACGGGTGCGAGTCGCTACCGACCCCGCTCCGGGCGGCCGGTCTCCTTTGGCGGACGCGGCTCGTGACCCGGGCGCGGCGGCCGGGGGAGCGTGCCTGGCGCCATGTCCGCGGGTCGCTCGCGCGGGGGACGCTCTCGCGCCGCCTTGACTGAGCGTGCGAACGCCTCGGCGGTGGCCGCCGGCAGGCTCTTCATCCACGCGTCTTCGATTTCCTTGACCCGTTCGGTCTCCCGGGCGCGCCGCTCGCGCTCTTGCTTCGAGTGTTTTGCCATCGATCCTCACTTCGGTCGCCCGCCGGTCCAGTCGACCGGCCGGGACAGTGTAGACCCTCGATCTGCGATTCCGGCTCGCGTCGCCGTCCAGGTAGCCTGATCTCGTCCGTCGCGGCCCCGGGCCCCCGCACTTGACCGTTCAGCGGCAGCCTCCCACGCTTGTCGAATGACCCGCCGGCGCCTGGTCGCGGCCGTTCTCGCCGCGATCGCCGTCACATCGGCCGTCGTCGCAGCCATCCGCGCGCCTGTTGAGACGGCAGGCCCGGGCGGCGGCTCGCCCGCTCTCGGCTCGAGCGGCGCCGTCGCCCGGACGCCTGTTCCGATCCCGATTCCGGGTCACGAGGTCTACGGGTTCCTGCCGTACTGGGAGATGGACGCCGGGATTGCCGACCACCTGGCCGGGACCGACCTCACGACCCTCGCCCTGTTCTCCGTCACGCACAGGAAGGACGGAACGCTCGCCCCGGCCGAGAGGGGGTACGCAAAGATCGACGGGCCGATCGGCCACCGGCTGATCGGGGAGGCCCACGACCGCGGCGTTCGCGTCGAGCTCGTCTATACCTCGTTCGGCCGGGCCAAGAACGATCTCTTCTTCGGCTCCGCCGACGCGCGAACCCGAACGATCGCGGACCTCGTGTCGCTCGCCGACGCGCTGGGGGTCGACGGGATCAACGTCGACATCGAGTTGCTGGCCCCGGAGCACGTGCTCGCCTACGGCGAATTCGTCGGCAGCCTCAGGTCCGCCTTCCGAGCCGTCGACCCGAAGGGCCAGGTCTCCGTCGCGACGCAGGCGAACCTGAGCGGGTCGGCGATGGCTCTCGCCGCGGCGAACGCCGGGGCCGACCGGATCTTCATGATGGGCTACGACTATCACTACTCGGGCTCCGAGCCGGGCGCCTCGGCCCCGCTCGACCGGCGGGACGGCAGCGAGAAGGACCTGACCTGGTCGCTCGATACCTACCGCGACATCGGCGTCCCAGCCGAGCGGACGATCCTGGGGTTGCCGCTGTACGGGATGAGCTGGCCCGTGGTCGGTCCGGAGCTCGGCGCCGCGCAGACGGGCAACGGGACGGTCTGGATCCCGGGTGAGAACCTGGCGACACTGGGCGATCCGACGCTGACACCCGACCTGGACTCGCTCGAGGTCGTCGAGCATCTCGCGATCCCCGACGGCGAGGGGTGGCGGGCGATCTACTTCGACTCGCCCGCGACGTTGCGCCCCAAGCTCGCCCTGGCCGATGCGTGCGGGCTCGCCGGCGCGGGGTTCTGGGCGATGGGCTACGAGCGCGGCCTCCCGGACTACACCCGGCTCATCGCGACGTTCCGGGCGGGCGAGCTGTCGCCGTCGGCCGGAGTCGCCAGCCCGGCCCCGGCAGGGCCGTAGCTAGGGGACGGCGCGGGTCCGCGCGTCCACGCCGGCGATGCCACGCCGCGTCAGCTCGGCGGCGAGGCCCTCGAGGTCGTCGACGCCCACGTAGATCGCCGGCACGCGCAGGATGCCCGCCTTGACGCTCTCCCGGAAGTCGATGCGGACTCCACCGTGGGCGCTCCCGGCGAACGAGACGTCGGCGTGACGCACGCTCCGACGCACGCCGATCGCCGTGATCCAGTGGAACGGCCCCTCGATCCGCCATGAGGCGATGTTCGCGATCCGAGTCCGGATCCCGAACCGGCCGAACCGGACCTCGAGGCCGCCGCCAACCCCGTCAGCATCGTCACCGAGCTCCACGAAGGACGTCTCGGGGCGCGCCGTCCACAGGCGGACGATAGGGCGCGAGCGTGGCCCGATCCGGATCGGGAAGCGACGTGATGGCATGCGGCAGACCTACTCTGGGGGCCCCGTCGCGGCAAGCGGGCCTCAGCCATTCTCCTCGATCCAGCCCTGGCGCGCCGCGAGCCTGACGAGCGCGGTCCGGCTCGCGACGTCGTAGCGGTCGAACAGCCGGCGAAGCTGGCTCTCGACAGTCTTGACCCGGAGCGAGAGCCGTTCCGCGATCTCGGCGTTCGCCAGTCCCTCCGCGACGAGGTCGAGGATCTCGAGCTCGCGGGGCGTCGGCACCCGGAGCGCATCGCTGGCGGCCTGCCGTGCTGCCACGGGGAACGCGGTTCCGCCGCTCGCCACCGTCTCGATCGCCCGGAGGATCTGATCGACTGTCGCCATCTTCGAGAGGTAGCCCTTGGCGCCCAGCTCGACCGCCCTGACGTGATAGCTCGGGTACCAGTAGGCGCTCAGGATGATGAACGCCGGGCCCACGCGGTGACGCCGGACGAGCTCGAACCCGTCGCCCGCCTCGGCAAGCCGGATGTCGCAGAGGACGATGTCGGGCGACTCCTGTTCGATGAGCGCGCTCGCCGACTCGACGTCGCGGGCGGTGCCGACCACCGTCACTCCCGACGACCCCCGGATGAGGGCGGCGAGGCCATCCGCGATCGCCGGGTGATCCTCGACGATGGCGACGCGGATCACGCCCGCGCTCGCAGCCAGCGTAGGCCCGACATCTACAGGAGTAGCCTCGGCATCCACAACCCCTCCCAAATGGATCGACCGACGCGGCTGCCTTGATTCAGCCTGGTGGACGGGACCCTGCGTTCCTCGGTCTCCCTGGACTTACCCTGCCGGATAGTCCCAGTGTCCCGCAGCCATGTTCCAGCGTCGCTGCGCTGCCTCGATGATAGCAACCCGGCGGAACGCGGTCACGCGGTCTCCGACGCACGGACGCTGGGGTTTCGCTTCCTCCGATCGGCCAATGGAAGGCGCACCGTCATCACGGTTCCCTTGCCGACCCGCGACGCGACGTCGATGTCGCCTCCATGCGCCGTCACGATCTCGCGGGCGACGTAGAGGCCCAGGCCCAGGCCGGGCGTCCGGTGCGGGTGACCCAGCCGCGTGTAGGCCTCGAACATCGCCCGGAGATCAGTCGGCGGGATCCCGGCTCCGTGGTCGCGGACGGCGATCTCAGCGTATCGACCCGAAATCACGATCGACACATCGATCGTCTCCGTGCCGACCGCGTGCTCGATGGCGTTCGCGAGGAGATTGAGGAACACCTGCTCGAGACGGCCGGCATCGGCGCGGATGCGGATCGGAACGCGCCCACCCTTGAGGCGGATCGGCGGGGCCTTCGGCAGGACGTTGGCGATCTCGATCGCGGATCGGACGACGGCGGTGATGTCGACGAGCTCGCGCTGGAGCTCCAGCTGGCCGCTCTGGATCCGGCTGACATCGAGGAGACGCTCGATGAGCGTGGCCAACCGCCTGGTCTGGGTGAGCGCCCGGTCTGCGTACGTCCGCGCCTCGCCGAGATCCCCGGCCGCGAGGTCGCGGGCGACGAGCTGGAGGTAGTTGTGGATGGCGGCGGTGGGGGTCTTGAGCTCGTGGCCGGCCGCGGCCATCAGCCGCTCAAGGCTGAGTCGCATCGTGCGTTCCGAGACATCCCGGACGGCGACGACGCCGCCCCACGTCCGATCCTCGCTCGTCAGCGGCTCGGTCACGGCCTCGAACCAGCGGCGGCCGCCGTCCGGATCGCTGACCGCGAACTCCATCCTGAACGCCTCACCACGAGCTGCACGCTTCTGTGGCCATTCCGCCGGCGGAAGCGGCAGGCCTGCCAGGTCCTCAGGCTGGATCTCGGCATCGGGCCCGCCGAAGAGACGGTCGTAGGCCGGGTTCGTCGCGAGCGTCCTCCCCTCCCGGTCGACTGCGACAACGGCATCGCCGAGGCTTGCCAGGACCGATTGGAGCCGGTTGTGCTCCTCCTCGCCGTGCTGCTTCTGCTCCTCGAGCGCCACGGTCTGCAACCGGAGCTCATCGGTGCGCGTGGCGAGATCCTCGTTCGCGATCCTGAGCTCCTCGACGCTCGCCGTCAGCTCCTCGTTGAGAGTCTCGAGCTCCTCGTTCGTGGCCTGGAACTCCTCGTTGAGCGTCTCGACCTCTTCCCGTCCCGATTGGGCTTCCTCGCTCGACTGGAGCATCGACTGGTTCGCGAGCCGGAGCTGGGCGACGAGAGCCGTCAGCTCGTCATTCGCGTGCACGAGGCGCCGGTTGGCCGCGGTCGCTCGTTGCAGTCGTCGGTCGGCCCGCTCACCGGCGAGGCGGTCGCGCTCGGACGTGCTGATGTCACGCAGCTCGATGAGGGCGCCGTCGATCACCCCGGACCGGAGATACGGTCGGACGATCGTCTCGATCGAGTGGCTGCCCTCGACCGAGACGTCGGCCGAGTCGATCTCATCGACCCTGGTCGTCGTCTTGCCGCCGAAGGCATCGTCGATCGCGGCGCGAACGGCGGTCGGCGGCAGGGACTCGGCGAGGTGGATGAAGTCCTGGTCGAAGGCCAGGCCGCGGATTCCGAGGATCCGCCTCGCCGCCGTGTTGATGCGCGTGATGTAGTAGCGCGGATCCACGACGACGATTCCCAGGCTCAGGTCGAGGAGGAGCGCTTCGGCCGCTTCGTTCGAGTCCGTCGAGGCCAGCAGGTCGCGACGGGTGGACCGGATCGCAGCAGCGAGCGGGGCCTCGGGATCTCTATGCGGTCGGGCCCGTGCGGTCCGGGTCATCGGCAGGGGATTCGGTCCGGGCTGCCGGCGATAGATCCGCAGGCGGGCGTTTTCCTCGACGAACAGCGATGGCATTGCCGCGACGGTCTCCGACGGACCCAGGACGAGGCGCCCGTCATCGCGCAGCGAGAAGCCGAAGGTCTCGAGGGCCCCTGTCTGCATCGGCTGGCTGAAGTAGATCAGGACATTGCGGCACAGGATCAGGTCGATCCGCGGGAATGGCGCCCTCGCCCCCAGGTCGTGCTCGCCGAAGATCATCATCGATCGGATGGGTTTCGCGATCTCGTAGCCGCCGTCGGACTTCACGAAGTAGCGCGACCTCAGGTGCGCGGGCACGTCCTTGACCGCGGCCGCCGGGTAGAGGCCACGCCGGGCGAACGCGATCGCGGCGCTGTCAACGTCGGTCGCGAACACGCGGACGTCGAGCGCATCGTCCGCGTCGCCGATTGCCTCGACCACCGTGATCGCCAGCGAGTAGGCCTCTTCGCCCGTCGAGCAACCGGCTGACCAGACGCGCAGCTGACGCCCGTGCGCCCGGGCTTCGCTGATGAGGACGGGGATCGTGGTGTCGCGGAGGTGATCGAAGAGCTTCGGGTCGCGAAAGAACTCGGTCACCTTGATCAGGAGGCTGCTGATGAGCCTGGCGTACTCCTCGTTGTCGGTTTCGAGATGGGTCGCGTAGTCGCCAAGCGACGTATAGCCAAGTGCGCCCATCCGGCCGCGCAGGCGGCGGTTGATCGTCGGCGTCTTGTACGTGCTGAAGTCGATCCCGCTCCGTTCCCGGATCCGGTCGAGGAGGGCGGAGAAGGCGCTGGCCTCAGGGCCGTCCGGGGCGATCCCACCTGCCTCGAGCAGGTTGCGCAGCACGCCGCCGATCGAATCGATGTCGGCGGTCGCGTCGATGAGCGACGGCGAGATCGAGCGTGGCATCGACGGGAACATCGCCGTGGCGGGGTTCTCGATGACCACCGCACCGCCCGCCCGCTTGACGTGCCACGCGCCGGCAGATCCATCGCTCCCGCTTCCGGTCAGGATCACCGCGATCAGGCCCGGCCCGAAGGCGGCGGCCGCCGTCTCGAGGAGGAGATCGACAGACGGCGCGACCCGTCCCGACTTGGCGGGCCGGGCGCGCAGCTCGCCATCGACGATCTCGACGAGCTTGTTCGACGGGATGACGAAGATCACGCCGTCCTCGAGGGGCGCGGCGTCCTCGACGACCCTGATCGGCAGGACGCTGTGGCGTGACAGGATTTCGCCCAGGTGGCTCGGTCGCCGGGGATCGAGGTGCTGGGCGATGACGATCGGAGCGGGAAAGTCCGTGGCCAGGCTGGCGACGACGCGCGAGAGTGCCTCGATGCCGCCCGCCGACGAGCCGATCACGACGAGCTGGGACGCGGCTGCCGGCTTCTTCGCCACCACGGCGCATTCTAGGCACGCCCGCGCCCATCGAGGCGCGCCCACGGAGCCAGGTTGTCGTGTGTCGTGGCGAGTTTCGTGGCGAGTTTCCATCCTCGCGAGGGACCACCTGCTCGGGTAGGGTCGTTCATGACGAACGTGGGTGTGCGGGATCTCCTCCTCCCCTCAGTCGGCTGGAGCGACTTCTGGGGCCGCCGCAGCCGGTCGGGCTGATCCCCGCCTTCGACCGCCGACGAACGACCCGGCCCCGTTGCCGGGTCGTTCGTATTTAGTCGGGCAGACGGTCGGCTCGCGATGCCTGCCCTGTCGGCGGCCCGCAGCTCAACGCACCTTTCCGGCCGTGCGGGAAAGTGCCGTGATTTCATCCTCACGTGGGCTCGCCTCCAACGACGATCCTGTGCGAGCAGACCGGATGAGTCGACCCAGTGCCCCTTCCCTCTCGGGGAGATGGTGTCCTTGTCGGGTATGCAAGCCCCTCGCTGCCGGGGAACGAACCAGATAGCGAGGGGCTTCTTCATGCCCGGCGACGGCTGGGGCCGAGCAGGCTCGCTGACGCGCCGGTCAGACCGCCGCGACTGGCAAAGTCGGGCGAATCCGGGCAGGATGGACGGGTGGCCCGTCTGATCTCGCGCTCCGGCCTGCTCGTTGCCCTGGTCGCGTCGCTGTGCATGGCCACGGGCGTGTTGGGCGCGCCGGGCGGCGCCGCGGCGGCGGGTCCACAAGTGCCGGCGTGGGACGGAGGCGTCAGCCTCTATCGAGACGGCGCCTTCACAACCCAGAAGTCGTGGCTGTGGTGCACGGCCGCCGACGTCCAGATCATCCGCAACATCGTCCGCCACGATGATGACCACAGCACGACCGGCCAGCGGACGTTCTACAACTGGATGCGCGAGCGCAACCGATACGAGCTGCCCCGGTCGGCAGGCGTGGATCCGCAGGGCTGGACGGCGGGACTCCGCCATTTCGTCGACGATCGCTACCGGCTTGTCGCCAGCAAGACGTTCGACGACGCGCTCCGCTCGGCGGTCACGAACCTTCGTCGGACAAACCTGCCCGTGGCGATCGCCGTCTCACACGGCAATCACGGCTGGGTGCTGACCGGCTTCACCGCCACGGCCGATCCGCTCCGCACCGCGTCGTTCAAGGTGACGAGTGTCCGCGTCGTTGGCCCGCTGTTCGGCCTGCAGAGCAGGAACGGCTACGACATGCGGCCGAACACGAAGCTGACGACAGCCCAGTTCAAGCGGTTCTTCACGCCATGGCGCTACGCCCCCAGGCGGATGATCTGGGACGGGCGATACGTGTCCATCCAGCCGATCGCGGCCAGGGCGGCCCCGGCCCCCGCGCCGAAGCCCAAACCCACCGCCGCGCCGACCCTGACCCCAACACCGTCGCCGTCACCCAGCCCGAGCCCGACCGCGAGCCCCACTCCGAGCCCGTCCGCCGCGGTCGCTCCGTCATCGAGCGCGCCTCCGACCGCCGTTGCCGTGGCCCTGGCCGAGGGTCAACCGCCAGGGCCCTCCGCCACCGCGAACGAGCCGTCCACCGTCGCGGCGATCGTGGCGCCGCTGTTCGTGGTGACGATCGTGGCGCTTGCCGTCATCGGTGGGCTGGCCGGCTGGCAGCTGGGCGTCCGCGGCCGGAAGCCGCGGCGGTGACGCCGAGGGACGACACGGAGCCGCGGCCGGCGCCGATCGGGGAGGCCGCCGCATCGGCGGTGCGAACTGCCGGCGGCGTCCACGAATTCGTTGCCTCTGCGTATGAGGCGAACCACGCCGAGTTGTTCGCATTCCTCGCCCGCGCGACACGCGACCGATCCGTTGCGGAGGAGCTGTTGCTGCGAACATTCCTCCAGCTGACAGGCGAGGCGCGCGCCGGGCGGGCGCCCGCGGATGTTCGCCGCTGGCTGTATCGGACCGCGACGGACTCCGTCATCGCCCGCGCCCGCGGACAGGCCAGGGCGCTGCGCTGGCTAGGTCGGGCAAGGTTGGACGATCTCGACGAGACGGTCTCGCCAACCGCGGAGGCGGGTGTCCTGAGTCGAGAGCGAGCTGCCGAGATGGAGCGGGTCCTCGGAGGGCTGAGCACCGACGCTCGACTGGCATTGCTCCTTTCCGGTGAGGGCTTCGCCGGCGACGAGATCGCGGCCGCGATCGGACGGACCGCGGCGGGGACGCGGACCCTGCTGAGTCGCGCCCGAGCCCGGGTCCGCATTCGCCGCGACCTCTTCGCGGAGGATGCTCGATGAGCATCCACGATGCGTTCCTCGACCTTGCCGCGACGTCCATCGACTTCGAGCTCGACGGTGACGAACGCCAGGAGCTCGATCGGCACCTTGCCGGCTGCGACGCGTGCCGGCGAACGGCAGCGGCGTTTCGCGACGATGCGGCCACGATCGCGTTCGGGACAGGGCCGGACCTGTCGCCGAGCCGCTCGGAGGCGATCCTCGCCGCCGCCCTCCGACCGCCGGGACGCGGGCCGTCGCCGCGACTCCTCGGTGTCGGGGCGCTGGTCGCGGTCGTCGCCGTCGGGCTCGCGATCGCGGCACTGGCCCTCCCCGGGCGCCCGAACGGTCCGGCCGTCGCCGCCGGATCCGGTGCCGGCGGATCGTCCGGGTCGGGACCGTCGGGTGCGGTCGCGGCACCCTCCGGGTCGCCCGCTGCGACCGCCGGAGGGACGACTCCGCCGGCGTCGCCGGTCGCGGGTGCGCTCCCGGTCGCGGGCGACGGGCAGGAGATCGGGACGGACGTGCGCATGGCGCCTGGGCCTGGCCACGACCTCTACGTCTCGATCCCGGCACCGCGCGGCACGACCCTGGCCCGGCTCGGCGCGGACGGCAAGCCGACCCCGGGATGGCCGATCGTCCTTCCTGGCGCGTCACCGTGCGGGCTGCTCCTGGCGACGGGCGACGGTTCGGTCCGCCTCGTCTGCAACGCGGACGACCTCGTCTCCGAGATCACTGCGCCACCGGTGCGGGCATTCGCCTTCGATGCGGACGGCCGGCCACTGCCGGGCTGGCCGGTCGATCTTCCGTGCTGCTTCACCGGTCGTGTGATCGGCGACGACCTGGTCATGTACGTCCGGCAATCCGTCGGAGACGTCGAGGAGGAGGGCCAGCCCGCCGGAAACGCCTGGATCGTGACGGTTGCCCCGGATGGCACGATCAGCCAGGGAGCACAGGTGCCGTTCCCGTTCGACTGCTGCAACGACACCTGGGCGATCGGGCCCGATGGTGTGGCATACGGAACGAACCATCAGCTGGCGGGCCCAGCCCCGACGTCCGAGCTGAGTGCCGTGAGTCTCGCCGGCCTGCCGTCCGGCTTTCCGGTCAAGATCGATGGCGTCGCGTCCGGGCCTTCGTTCGACGCCTCTGGCAGGATCCACCTCACCATCGGCTCGCCGGCCGAACCTCCCGCGCGGACCCTCGTCTTCGGCGGTGACGGCGGCGCGGCCGGCGGCGGATCGGACCCGCTCTCGATCACGGCCACGAGCGACTGGAGAGGGGCTGGCGGGGACGTCCCGGCCGCCCCCCTCGTCGGACCGGACGGCACGACGTTCGTGATCGACGATTCGGATCGGACGATCGTCGCTGGCCTCGGGCAGTCCGGTCAGCCGCTGCCGGGCTGGCCCTACCGATCCAACCTTCGGATCGCCGATACCGGCTTCTGCGGCGCTGGTGAGACAGGTTGTGGCTCGTTCCGGGCGGCCCCGACGGTCGGCCCGGACAACGTCCTCTACATCCTCCAGGAGGCCGCGAAGGCCTCAGCTGGCGGAAGTGTCGTGGCGATCGATGTGGATGGTCGCGTCCACGACGGTTGGCCCGTACGGCTCAGGCGACCCGGCAGTGAGTTCTGGTCGGTCGCCGTCGGACCTGACGGCAGCGCCTACGCCCTCGCGATCGAGCCCGAGCCGAACGGCAGGTATTCCGCGACGATCGTGGCGATCGCGCCGAACAGCAAGGTCGATTACACCGCGACCATCATCGAGCCGTAGGCCGGTCGCGCGGGTCGCGCCGATCGCGCCGGTCGCGCCGGCGGCGGCGCCGGCCGGGCGCCCGCCCGCCCGCGCCCGGCCGCCAAGGCCCGCCATTCCCGTCTGGCAGGAACAACCGACGGGTCGACCCGGGAATTGGTCGATGTTTCCCGGCCCATGGGAACGATCGACCGGCAGAGCCCTCGAATCGGTCGGGTTGTCCTGCCTAATGGGAAAGTGCGACCGGTTGGCGCGATCGGCGGTCGCTTACGCCTGCCACATGGGAATTCGTGCACGCGCGACGCGATATGCCTCCGGCCCCGACGCCCTCAGCCCGTGATCTCCGCTCGCTCTGTGAACACGGCCGTGACGGCGAGCGCACCGATCAGCCAGGCCGCGACGACGAGGAGTGCCAGGTTCGGGTCGAGCGGCGAGACGATCGCCGCACCGCCGGTTCCGCCTCGCTCGCTCACGTCGACGACGGCGTTCGCGGCGTTGAACGGCAGGAACTTCACGACATCGGGCAGGAAGATCTGTGCGAACTGCTCGCCGAAGTAGACCGCGATCCCGGCACCGATGCCGGCCAGCTGGCTGCGTGCGAGCGTGGCGATCGCGAAGCCCAGGGCCGTCTGCTCGATCATCGCGAACCAGCCGCGCGCGAACAGCTCAGGCAGCTTGCCGATGGCGGCCGCATCGCCGAGACCGTTCGTCGAGACGCCGGCGATGATGGCGGCGATCGCGGCCACGAGCACGCCGACGGCGAAGGCGAACAGCAGCCCGAACCCGACCATCGCCGAGATCGACGCGAACGACAGGAGTTGGTAGCGACTCCGGCTCTCGCCTCGAGCGACCGCGGCCTTGAGAGTGCCCCAGCTCCACTCGGAACCCGCGACCGCGGCGCCGTAGATGACCCCGAACAGGCCGCCGAGGCCGAGGATGAACGAGAGGACGAACGTGTAGGCGCCGGGGAATGTCACGAGGATCCGCCCGGCCTCGGCGCCGGCACCGGCCTCCGGTCGGCCCGCGGTCGCCCCGACTGCGAGGAGAATCAGCGCGAGGAGCCCGATCAGCAGCCCGAACGTGACGTAGGTCGCGGGCCGCCGGATGAGCTTGCGGATCCCGGCGGCGAAGAGCTTCATGCCTCGCCTCCGCCGGAGCCACCGGCATTGCTGGCGCCACCGGAGCCGCCGGCACCGCCGCCCCAGCCGGGCGGTATCGAGGCAGCCGGGACGCCGAACACCATTCCCTCGCGGCCTCCCGATGACTGGTCGCGGGTCGCGTCTAGGAACAGCTGCTCGAGGTCGCTGCCAGTCTCGATCCCGGAGGCGTAGATATCGGCGGTCGCCAGGGCCCGGTTGACTTCGGCGGCGCGCTCGGGCTCGATCCGGACCGACAGCCAGCCCTCGTCGCCGTCGATGCGGGAGGCGCCCTCGCTGCCGGCAAGGGCACTGAGGAGCCGCGATCGCCGCATCGATTTGGGCGGGGTCGACCCTGACCCGGACGACACCTTCGCCCTGGAGGAGCTCCTCGATCGGGCCCTCGCGGACGAGCTGCCCGGCCGCGATGATCCCGATGACGTCGGCGAGCTGCTCGACCTCGCCGAGGACGTGGCTCGACACGAAGACGGTCTTGCCGGAGGCGGCCAGCCGTTTGAGCGTCTCGCGCATCCCGACGATCCCGGCCGGATCGAGGCCGTTCGACGGTTCGTCGAGGAGCAGGAGCCGCGGGTCGCTGAGCAGGGCCGCGGCGATGCCGAGACGCTGCTTCATCCCGAGCGAATAGGTCTGGACGCGATCTCGCGCCCGGTCGCGAAGTCCGACGAATTCGAGGAGCTCCTCGATCCGGCTCTTCGGCGTGGGGGCGCCGGTGGCGGCGATCGCGCGCAGGTTCTCGCGGCCCGACAGGTACGGGTAGAAGGACGGCGCTTCGATGAGCGCTCCGACTTCGAACAGGCGCCTGCGATCGCCCCGGGCGAACGGCCGCCCGAGGAGCTCGATCGACCCGCCGTCGGGATGGATGAGGCCGGTCAGCAGCCGCATCGTCGTCGTCTTGCCCGCGCCGTTCGGCCCCAGGAATCCGTAGACGACGCCCGTCGGCACGGACAGGTCGAGGCCGGCCAGCGCGACTTGCTTGCCGTAGCGCTTCTCGAGACCGCGCGTTGCGAGGGCGAGTCCGTCGGTCGATGTCATGGGGAGTGGGCTCTCCTTCGAGCGCCGTGCAGGGCGCACGCGAAGGATGCCACGAAGCGGGCGAGCCGTTCCGTCGCGGGAAGGCCTATTGATCCGTGATGGCGCGGCGCCCACTCTGTCTTCGTGAGAATGCTCGATCTGGGACGCCCGTGGGATCCACGGACGCTTGCTCAGTCGGCTTTATTGGTGGCGCTGCTGGTGGCGGGTGTCGCCGACCTGATGGCCGAATCGTGGTTCTTCGGAGCACCGATTGCGTCGGCCGTCTTGTGGCCGTCCGCGGCGATCCTCGTCGGGCTGGCGGCGTTCCGAGCAAACCGGCCGGGTGCCGGCCCGGTCCTCTTGTCGGGCGCGATCGTCGGCTTCCTCATCAACGGCGCGGAATTGATCGATCCCACCTTCAGCCAGTTTCGCGCCTACCCGGGCGGTCTCTCGATCCACGCCGCCGCCTCGATCGTGGCGATCATCGCCGCCTTGGGCGCATTGGCCATTCTGCGCGAACCGATCCACGGAACAAGGGGGATCAGGCGCAGACCCGCGCATCGCATCACGGTCGTGGGCCTCGTGAGTCTTGGCGCCGTGGAGCTCGGTCTGATTCTGGCCTCCGCAGCGCCTCAGGTCGCGCAGCTGAGCGATGGCATCCAGACCGTCGTGTCCGTCGTCCGCACCGACTGGATCGCCGCTCTGGCGGTCGGCCTCGTTGCGTGGTGGTGGGGGAGCGGCTGGTTGCTCGCCCTCGGCGGGCTGTCAACCGTCGCCGCGTTCGCGTCCGCCCTACCAGGTGGGCTCGGGCCGGCTGCAATCCCCGCGGTCCTTCTCGGCGTCGGGAGCATCGCGGCCGGTCTCTGGCCGCCGCGGCGCGAGATCCCCGTCGAGGCCCCTGCGTCCGCCCGTCGGTCACCGATTCGACCCACGGCGGCTGCTACCTGGGCCCTCGCCGGGTCGCTCCTGATCGTTCCGACGCTGCCGCTCGGGCTGTTCTCGGCCGCGATGGTGGAGTGCTTCCAGGGGTGCCCGCCATTGTCGGCGTTCGTTCGTCCGTTCACTCCGATCGACATGCTCTTGATCGTCGTCCTGCCGATTGCCGCGCATTTCGTGGCACTGGCGTCACTGGCGGGGCCGGTCCGCGAGGCCCGCGCGGCCGTGATCGGGCTCGCCGGAGCCATCTTCATCGCGTTTCAGATCGTGCTCGGGCAGTTCGGCGGGAGGGGTTTCGAGTACCTGGGTATTGCTGCACCGGCGACGCTCCTGATGCTCGTCGGGTACGGTGCGGCAGTGTGGCGACCGGCAGACATGGCCGGAACCGGCAGGATTGCGTCGCTCGCGATTGGGCTGCTGGCGTTCATCTGGGTCGCATCCGGATTCGTCTGGAGACCTGACACCGGATCGCCGACATACCTGAGCGCCGTCTTCGAAGCCGGCGTCGCGGCCGTCGCGATCGCGATCGCCCTCGGTCGCTCGACCGAGGCGGTGCCATCGACGCGGCAGCTCACCGGGTGGCCGTTGGCTTGATGGAAGGCGCCGATCGAGCGGTCCGCAGGGCAGGCTAAGTCCGAATGTGCCGTGGCGCAACGCTACCGGCGCGGGAAGTGCGAGGGGGCACCAATGCAAGGTTCGCCGCAAGGTTGCGTGCCTAGCGTCACTGGTACTTTCGGGGGACAAGAACGCCGAAGACCCGGTACGACAGTCCTGGGGCCGCAAGGGCACGACTGAGCTCCCACCGCGACCGTCAACCGCCCCCCTACACATCGAATTCTCGATCCGCGCGGTCGCAATCCGAGCGATCGACACGAGGGGGCTACTGTGCAGAACTCCGTTGCTGCGCGGGTACCGGGCGACCGCCGTCGGAGAGCCACCACTCGGGACGCCCGGCGCTCGCGCGGTCAGATCCTGGTCCTCTTCGTCATCGCGCTCTTCGTGTTCACCGGCATGGTCGCGCTGGTCATCGACGTCTCCTGGTACTGGGTCAGCTCGCTCAGGATCCAGCGAGCGGCCGATGCTGCCGCCCTGGCCGGCGCGGTCCAGCTGCCGACGAACCCGACCGGGCCCAGCGGCGCCTATGCGCTGGCCCTGGCCGAAGCCAGGAAGAACGGCTTCGCGACCACTGATCCGGCCGTGACGATCACGCCGGTCCAGGAGCCCGCGCAGACCGGCCGTCGACTGGCCGTCACGATCACGGCGCCGGTCAACACGTTCTTCATGCGCCTGCTCGGGATCAACCAGATCATGTCGACCAGGGTCGCCAAGGCGGAGTACGTCCTCCCGGTCCCGATGGGCAGCCCGGAGAACTACTACGGCGTGTTCGGCGAGGTGCGCGGCCTGACCTCGACATCGACAGAGGTGCGGGACGTCATCACCCATCCCGCCGGCGACTCCGGCTGGACGGTGCCGGGTTCTGCGCTCGGCACGTCGGCCGATGCCTGGGTCTCCACGAGCGGGACCTTGGCCCACGCGGTCGCGGACAACGACAGCGTCTACGCGCAGGCGGACGCCGACGGCGACAACCAGCAATGGAGCAACTTCGACCTGCTCGACGGACTCGTCGCCGCGACCGATCGAGCCGGGGACGTCAACGGGATCGAAGTTGAACTCAACGACACGTACGTGACATCAGCCTGCAGCGACGTCGGAATCGCAGTCGCACTCTCGTATGACGGTGGCACCCACTGGACGACGGCGACGGCGAACAACCGGGTGCCGGCGAGCGGGAGTCTCGGCACGTCGGCTGCGACCGACTATGCGCTCGGCGACGCGTCGAACCTGAATGCCTGGCCGCTGGCCTCGCCATCCCACACGTGGACCGGCAACGACCTGGGCAACAGCAACTTCCGCCTTCGGCTGACTGCCAACCAGGACTGCGGCGCGGGCCCGCTGGTCCGGGTCGACCAGATCCGCGTGCGGGCGCGCTTCGATGTCGTCCGCACGACCCCGACGGTCACGACCGTCACGACCACCCTGCCGGACGCGAACCTGCAGGGTCCGGGCTCTGCCTGCGCCAGTGGCGTGCCCGGCTGCTTCCAGGCATCCGGAGACGCCCTCAACCCGCGCGGCTTCTGGGGAACGATGAACACGGAGGGCGCGGAGAACATCAACGGCGACGCCTACCAGCCGTACTACGACGACCGAACAGTCCGATCGACACCAATCCGGACTACAACGCCGACGACTACTACAACTACGCGGTCGAGATGCCGCCGGGCTCGAGCGGCGGCTCCGTCTACGTCTTCGACCCAGTGTTCTGCGCGACAGTCGGTCAACAAGGGAACGGGCGACCGCTGGTTCAGCGGTGCCGGCGACCCGGTGAGCACCTTCTTCGAGCTGTACGACACCAAGGGCACGCTGTACGACCGGAACGATGACGGCGATCCGATCGCCTCGTCCGGCGACCTGTTCCGCGGCATCGACGCCTCGGACACGACGATGGGCGGCTCGACGAGCGGGACACCGAGCGAGTGCCGTCACGCGACCGACCGCAGTACGGCGACGGCCGCGACTACCACAACCAGTGGTACCTGCTCGCGAGCGGACTGAGCGGCGGCGAGCACGGCAGGGTGTACCGCCTCCACACGACCTCGACCGATCCGGCCAATGTCGTCGATCAGCGCGGGACGAACGGCGAGAACAGCTTCGCCCTCTTCGTGGACACCGCCGGGGCCCGCATCTACGGCATCGGGGCGATGCAGGCCTTCACGCCGCTGTCGGCAGACGGCTCCACGGTCCAGTCGGAGTTCTATCTCGCCCAGATCGAGGCGGTTCACGCGGGCAAGACGGTGGAGATCAGGCTGTGGGACCCGGGTGACACGAGGCCGCTGACGGCATCGCTCGCCATCCTCGTCCCGAACGCGACCGGCTGGTCGACGACGCTCCTCGACTACACGGCCCAGCGAGGCACGACCAACGGCGCGCGCCGCCAACTGCAGCACCCACCAGGGCAACGACGCCCCGTCGGTCCAGACCAATGTCGGCGACAGCGCGGGCACCTACAACGGCTGCTGGTTGACGATCACGATCCCGATCCCCGGCGAACTACACCGCCGAGCAGGACGGCTGGTGGAAGATTCGCTACTCGATGAGCGGAACCGGGACGTCCAATGACGTCACGACGTGGAAGGTCGCGATCCGCGGCAACCCGGTCCACCTGGTCGTCCCGTGACGAGGCGGACCTGACGGCCTGACGGCCTTGCAGCAATCGATCCGCTGCCCGACAGTTCCGGTGTGGGCATCGAGATCGAGCGCAAGTTCCTGGTCCGCGACGCGGCCGTCCTCGACGGAATCGAGGGAGTCGCCTACCGCCAGGGGTACCTGAGCCTCGACCCGGAGCGCACGGTGCGTGTCCGGCGTGCGGGCGACAGGGCGTTCCTCACGATCAAGGGCCGGACCGTCGGGGCGACCCGGGCGGAATTCGAGTACGAGATCCCGCTCGACGACGCGGAGGCGATGTTCCACCTCTGCGTCGCGCCGATCATCGAGAAGGTCCGCCACCGTGTGCCCCACGCCGGTCGTACCTGGGAGGTCGATGTCTTCGGCGGTGCGAACGAGGGCCTGGTCGTCGCCGAGGTCGAGCTGCCAAGCGAAGTGGCCATCGTGGTCCTGCCGCCATGGGTCGGCGACGAGGTCACCGACGATCCTCGCTACTACAACGCGAATCTGGCCGGACACCCGTACCGGGATTGGCGCTGATCCGGTCGCGTGACGGTCGGCGGAGGGCCGCGGCTCCCTCCACTTCCATGGTATCGCGACACCGGGGGCTTGCGGCAAGCCCCGGGTCATGCCCTAGAGTCCGCTGGCTTCGGCCAGACCCCCTGGCCGGCGAAGACCCGGAGGGCGCGGATGGGCCGATACGTGTTGGGTTTCGCGGAGATCGGCGAGGCGCAGGTCGCGCTCGTCGGCGGCAAGGGCGCGAACCTGGGAGAGCTGTCGCGGATCGACGGCATCCGCGTGCCGGCTGGGTTCTGCGTGACGACGGACGCCTTCCGGCGGGTCATGGCGGAAGCGCCGTCGATCGACGATCGGCTTGATCGGCTGTCGCGCCTGAAGCCGGACGACCGGGAGTCGATCCGGGCAGCTCAGCGCGGAGATCAGACGGACCATCGAAGCGTTGGCCATCCCCAACGACCTGGCGGCCGCGATCACCCGCCCGCTCACCCGGCTCGGCAAACACGCCGCCTACGCCGTCCGCTCCAGTGCCACGGCCGAGGATCTGCCGACGGCCTCCTTCGCGGGCCAGCAGGACACGTACCTGAACGTCGTTGGGCCGGCGGCGATCCTTCAGCACGTCAGCCGCTGCTGGGCCTCGCTCTTCACCGAACGGGCCGTGACCTACCGCCTGCGGAACGGCGTGGACCACCGCAAGGTCCGGATGGCCGTGGTCGTGCAGCAGATGGTCTTCCCGCAGGCGGCCGGCATCCTGTTCACGGCCGACCCCGTCACGGGCAACCGCAAGGTCGCCTCCGTGGAGGCCAGCTTCGGCCTCGCCGAGGCCCTGGTCTCCGGCCTGGTGAACGCGGACAGATACACGGTACGCGACGGCGAGGTCGTGGCCAGGACGATTGGCACCAAGCGGCTCGCCATCCTCGCCTCGCCGGCGGGCGGAACGCGAGAACAGGCGATCGAGCAGGAGCGGCAGGAGGAGCCTGCCCTGACGGACGCGCAGGTCGTGCGGCTGGTGCAGCTCGGCCGGCGGATCGAGGCGCATTTCGGCCGTCCCCAGGACATCGAGTGGTGCCTGGTCGACGATGGCTTCGAGATCGTCCAGAGCCGGCCGATCACCACCCTGTTCCCCATCCCGGAGGCGGGCGACGGCGAAAACCACGTCTACGTCTCAGTCGGCCACGGGCAGATGATGACCGACGCCATGAAGCCCTTGGGACTCTCAATGTGGCAGCTGACGACCCCACGGCCCATGGCCGAAGCCGGCGGGCGTCTGTTCGTCGACGTGACCCAGGCCCTTGCTTCGCCGGCGAGTCGCGCGGGCCTCCTGGAGGTCATGGGGAGGGGCGATCCGCTGATCGGAGACGCGCTGCAGACCATTCTCGATCGCGGCGACTTCATCCCCTCGCTCCTCGACGAGAGCCCCGGCGGGCCTCCGGCTGGCAGAGCGCCCTCCCTCGTCGCCGACCCGATCGAGGTCGATCCGGCGATCGTCGCGGCCCTGATCGCGCGCAGCCAGGCCTCCATCGCCGCGTTGAAGCGCGACATCCGGACGAAATCCGGAACGGCTCTGCTCAACTTCATCCTCGAGGACATCCAGGAGCTGAAGCGGATCCTGTTCGATCCGCAGAGCCATCAGGTCTTCATGTCGGCGATGGAGGCCGCCTGGTGGCTCAACGAGCAGCTGCTGGCGTGGCTGGGCGAGAAGAACGCGGCCGACACGCTCACGCAGTCCGTCCCCAACAACGTCACGTCGGAGATGGGGCTGGGACTCCTGGACGTCGCCGACGTGATCCGCCCGCATCCGGACGTGGTGGCGTTTCTGCAGCACGTCGAGGGCGAGGGCTTCCTGGACGAGCTGGCCAAGCTGGCGGGCGGGCGGGAAGCGCGAGACGCCATCAGGGCCTGGCTCGACAAGTACGGCATGCGCTGCGTCGGCGAGATCGACATCACCAAGCCGCGTTGGAGCGAACGCCCCACAACGCTCCTGCCGATCATCCTCGGCAATGTCAGGAACTTCGAGTCGGGCGCCGGCGAGCGGCGCTTCGAGCAGAGACGGCAGGAGGCGCAGGAGAAGGAGCAGGACCTGCTGGGGCGAGTCCGGGCCCTGTCGGACGGGGACCGGAAGGCCGAAGAGATGAAGTCGATGATCGACCGGGTCCGCACCTTCATCGGCTACCGGGAGTATCCGAAGTACGGCATGGTCAGCCGCTACTTCGTGTACAAGCAGGCCTTGTCGGAAGAAGCCGAGCGCCTCGTGCAGGGCAACGTGCTCCGTGAGAAGGACGACATCTTCTACCTCAGGTTCGAGGAGATCCAGGACGTCGTCCGCACCCAGCGGGCCGACGACCAGCTCATCCGTGAGCGCAAGGAGGCGTTCGCGTCGTATGAGGCGCTCACGCCTCCCCGCGTGCTCACGTCGGACGGCGAGGCCGTCGCCGGGGCGTACCGACGCGACGATGTGCCGGCCGGCGCTCTCGTCGGCTTACCGGTGTCCGCCGGGACCATCGAGGGGCGTGCCCGCGTCATCCTGGACATGGCGGAGGCCGATCTCGAAGCTGGCGACATCCTGGTCACGGCCTTCACGGATCCGAGTTGGACGCCGCTGTTCGTGGCGATCACGGGGCTGGTGACGGAGGTGGGCGGCCTGATGACCCATGGCGCTGTGATCGCACGCGAGTACGGCTTGCCGGCCGTCGTGGGGGTGGAGAATGCCACCCGGCTGATCCGGGATGGGCAGCGGATCCGCGTCCATGGAACGGACGGGTACGTCGAGATCATGCCCCAGCGGGATGGAGGCACGTCCCTGGTATGAAATCCCGGAACGCGGACACCACCCTTCCTCGGGCTACCGCCGATGCGATGATGCGCGCATGCCGCGGTTGCAGCGCAAGGCTCTCTCGACCCCGGACATCGTCCGGGCGTTCCCGCACGGGCAGGTCGACATCGTCAACCTTGTCAGCCGCATTGCCTGGGACAGGGCCGGTCTCGGCACGCCACCGACAGAACGCGAGGTGGAGATCGCAGGGCGCGTCGGGAACCTCGCCGTCGTGTCCACGAGAAGCTTGGTCGAAGCGGTCGTCTAGGTAGGCGTGGCAATCGGCGGTTAGCCGGGGCTGTCAGGGGCCGTGTGTCGTTGCAGGACAGCTTCGAGGCTCGAACGCCACTCTGCGCTCTCTGACGACAACGCCTCGGCCGTGGGACCCCACAGGCCGAGGGCCTGCATGAGCGCGATGAACAGAATCGCCAGGATGCCGTTGACGAGGACTACGCCGGATACGAGCCCCACCATCAAGACCGTGTCCCGCAGGGCCTGAGCATCGGCAGCCCGCGTCAAACGCCCCTTGCTGACCGGTTCGCCGTTGCCCCTCACGACAGGTACCTGACGTACAGGTAGACGGTCGAGATCGCCAGCGAGGCGGCGACCACACCGATCCCGTAGCGGAAGAACTGCATGAAGCTGATCAGATGGCCGTCGCGCGCCGCCAGGTTGGCCACCACGATGTTGGCCGACGCCCCGACGATGGTCAGGTTGCCGCCAAGGCAGGCGCCCAGCGCCAACGCCCACCACATCGGCTCGGCCTCGAGCCCGGTATCGGCCAGTTGCTGGACGATCGGGATGGCCGTCGCGGTGTAAGGGATGTTGTCCACGATCGCCGACGCGATGGCCGAGAACCACAGGATCCCCATCGTGGCGACGGTCAGATCCCCGCCCGCCGCCTCGGCCAGGGCATCGGCGATGCCCCCGACGATCCCGACGTGGACGACCGCCTCGATGAGCATGAACAGTCCCACGAAGAAGAAGAGGGTGCTCCACTCGATGTCGCGCAGGGCTTCATGGGGGTCGAGCGGGCCGGCGAGCATCAGGACCGTAGCCCCGAGCAGGGCGATGGTCGCCGCCTCCAGCCCCAGGACCGAGTGGAAGAGGAAGCCGACGAGCGTCAGACCCAGGACGAATAGGGCTCGGATCATCAACGGACGGTCCGTGATGGCCGTCGCGGGATCCACCGTCGCCAGGATGTCCAGGTGGTCCGCGTCGTCCTCCATCTTCCGACCAAAGGCCAGCCACATGATCCCGACGAAGGCGAACATGATGATGACGACGACGGGCCCCAGGTTGAGTAGGAACGCGCCGAAGTCGAGCCCGGCGGCGGAGCCAATGAGGATGTTGGGCGGATCCCCGATGAGGGTCGCGGTACCGCCAATGTTGGACGCGAAGATCTGGCTGATAAGGTACGGGAACGGGTTGACCTTCAGGTTCCGGGCGACCGAGAGCGTGACGGGCGTGAGCAGGACGACCGTCGTCACGTTGTCGAGGACCGCCGCCAGCAGCGCGGTCAGGAGCGACAGGATGATGAGCAGTCGGAAGGGCCTGCCGCGCGAGAAGTGGATGGCGATACCGGCGATGAACTCGAAGAAGCCGGTCTTGCTGAGTCCGCCCGCCAACACCATCATCCCGGCCAGCAGGAAGATGACGTTGAAGTCGATCGCCGCAAAGGCCTCTTCCTGGTCGATGACCCCGAGAACTACGACCAGTAGGCCGCCCAGCAGGGCGATGAGCGTGCGATCAAGACGCTCGGACGCGATCAGCCCGTAGGCGACGAGGAAGATGGCACCGGCGAGGAAGACGTCCATGTCAGGACTTCGCCGTCAGTGGAGCGGGGCCGCCACCAGGACCATTTCGAGACGTGCGGGAGTGGTTTTGATCCTGCCTATCCACCAGGGCCGTCGCTGGCCGCCACCACCAGCGACGTGCGCCCGAAGCCCACGTTCATCGTCTCGCGTACATCCATGACGAGGCGAATCCTACATGACTGCGGTGTGCCGTGGCCGCTTCAAGAGTTGTTCGGCTGGGCCGCTCCCTGATAGCGCCGGCGACAGTGTCGATGTGACCGTCGTACCTGCCCAATCCGGGAAGTCACCGAGACATGACCACCCGATCCGCTGATCGGGGCAGTCGGATGTCAATACCCCCCGGGAGTCTTGACACGATGGTGCTAGACTGCACCCACACGGCTTGTCAAGACTTGACAAGCCCGTATCCATGTCCGGGTGGTCGAGGCGGAGTGGGCACCCCCGCACGCGTCAGGTCGGGCGCGCAGCGAGCTCGGGCGGAGGCCCGGGCCGGGAGGTCGGTTTGGCGGTCGGCGTTGCAGCCGAAGTCAAGAACAAGCTCAGCGTCGTCGACGTCGTCGGTGAGTCGGTCCAGTTGAAGAAGGCCGGGACAACCTACAAGGGCCTCTGCCCGTTCCACGGCGAGAAGACACCATCGTTCACGGTGACGCCGGCCCGCGATTCCTGGAAGTGCTTCGGCTGCGGCGAGGGCGGCGACATCTTCAGCTTCGTCATGAAGCGCGACGGCCTGACGTTTCCGGAGGCCCTCAAGGTTCTCGCCACGAAGGCCGGCGTCGAGCTCGACGAGCGGACGACCCGTGAAGACGCCCACCGAAAGCGCCTCCGCGACGTCCTAGAGAGCGCGATCGCCTTCTACCACGCGGTGCTGACGGGCTCGAAGACGGGGGTGCCGGCGCTGGACTACCTCCGCGGCCGCGGCTTCAGCGACGAGACGATCGCGAGGCACCAGCTCGGCTACGCGCCCGGAGGCTGGGACACGCTGACCCGCCAGCTCGCCGCGAAGCGGAACGTCCGGCCGGACGAGCTCGTCGAGGTCGGGCTCGCCCAGCCGCGCCAATCGGGCAGGGGAGGGGTCTACGACCGCTTCCGCGAGCGGGTCATCTTCCCGATCCGCGACGCGAACGGCAGCCCGGTCGGGCTCGGAGGCCGGGTGCTCGCCGCGGCCCAGGACGGTCAGGACCAGGGCCCCAAGTATCTGAATTCCCCGGCGACGCCGCTGTTCGACAAGAGCCGGACGCTCTACCTGATCGACAAGGCAAAGGGCCCGATCCGCAAGTCGACCCAGGCAGTGATCGTCGAGGGCTACACGGACGCACTCATGGCCCATCAGGCGGGCTTCGACAACGTCGTCGCGTCGCTCGGCACGGCGCTGACGGCCGGGCAGATCGGGCTCCTCACCCGATACGCCAAGAAGATCGCCCTGGCCTACGACGTCGACGCGGCCGGCGAGAAGGCGGGCACGTTCGGGGCGCAGGCGCTCGAGTCGCTCATCGGCCAGCTGGCCGTGGCCGACACCGGCGTCGAGCTCGACGAGGTGCGGGTCGTCCGGCTGCCGGATGGCAAGGACCCCGACGAGGTCGTCCGCGAGGCGCCCGACCGCTGGCGCGAGGAGGTCCGGACCGCCCAGCCGATCGTCGACTACCTCATCGACTTCCACGCGCGCCAGGTCGACCTGGCGACGCCCGGCGGCAAGGCTCGTTTCGTCGACGCGATCGCGCCCACCCTCCGGGCGATCCCGAATCCCGTCATGCGCGACGCCTATCTCCAGAAAATCCACAACGTGTCGGGCGTGGAGGAGCGCTCCGTGCTGGAAGTCCTCCACCGCCGACCGGCGCCGGGCGGCGCGTCGGCCGAGGGCCGGATCACCGCGGACGCGGTCCTCGCATCCGCCGACGCATTACCGGTCGACCGGATCCTCGCCGCGATCTCGCCGGTCGAAGAGGAGCTGCTCCGTCTCCTGCTCCTCGCGCCGGACCAGCAGCCCCGGGTCGCCGACGAGATCGGTCCCGACCAGCTGCCCTCGACGCCCGCCCGCGAGCTGTTCCGGGCGATCGTGCTCCAGCGTGCCCCGAACGACCAGGGCATCCGGCCGCCGTTCTCGATGTCGGCGCTGATCGGCGGCCTTGACGACGAGACCCGGGCGACCGCCCAGGCGATCCTCGCCAAGCCGTCACCCGACCTGGCCGTCGTGGCGTCGGAGCGGATCGTGTACGCCCTCGATCGGTGCCTGCTCCAGCTCGAGCGGCAGCGCCTCGACGAGCGCGCCGACTGGGTCGGTGGCGAGCTCCTCGCCGCGGAGGCGCGCGGTGACCGCGAGACCGTCGGCCGCCTCGTCACCCTCCAACTCCAGAACAACGAAGCCCGTCGATCGGTGGATCGGCAAATCGAGCAAGCGACAGTCTTGGTCCGCGCATGACCGGAGGTACCCGTGCCTGATCCCCTTGATAAGCAGCTCGTCGAAGCCGTCCTGACCCGCCCGCGGCGGGCCCGCGCCGACGTCGAGGAGGCGAAGCTCGCGACCCGCGGCCTGCGGGCGGCGAAGGTGGCGCTGCCGGCGGTCGATGACGACGAGGATGACGACGACGACGACGATCTGACGCTGGGCGCGGGCGATGACTCCGACGGCCCGGACGTGGCCGTCGAGCTCGTCGGCGAGAACGGCGAGACGGTCGACAACAAGCTGCCGCTCGATGCCCCCGCGAAGCTCGATCCGGCGTCGGTCGAGGAGCCGACCGCCGAGGATCTCGAGGCGATCTCGGCCGACATGATCGGGATCGACGATCCCGTCCGGATGTACCTCAAGGAGATCGGCAAGGTCGCGTTGCTGACCGCCGAGGAGGAGGTCGTCCTGGCCAAGGCAATCGAGCTCGGCGAGCAACTCGTCGAGGCGCCCTGGAAGGGAATCGTCTCGCTCCACGAGTGGACGCTCCACGACACGGAACGCAAGACCCGGACGATGAAGCAGCAGCACCGGCTGCCGTTCGGTGAGGAGGCCCACAAGCTCATCCGGGACGCGGCTTCCGATCCGGCGGCCGCCGATCTCCTGGTCCCGACCCCGGACTTCCACCTGGTCCGGGCGGCGAAGGACGCCCAGTCGGACGGGACGAAGGAGCTCCTCAAGGAGGCGAAGAAGCTCGTCCACGCCTACAACGAGGAGCCGGGACCGGACACGCTCCTGACGCTGCTCGACTGGGCGTACTTCGCCGTCCACAACGGGGACCTCGACTCGCGCGACAACGTCGGGCTCCAGGCGATCCACACCTGGTCGCGCGACGAGGTCGCCTACCCGGCGCTCGAGCGCTGGATCACCTCGGGCAAGGACGCCGAGCTGATGAAGCGGCTCGGGTTCGACCCGGAGGTGCCGCTCAACACGAAGCTGGCCCACCGCAAGGGCGAGCTCGTCCGGATCGGGCGGGACGCACGCGAGCAGCTGACGTCGGCGAACCTGCGGCTCGTCGTGTCGATCGCGAAGAAGTACATCGGCCGCGGGATGTCGTTCCTCGATCTGATCCAGGAGGGGAACATCGGCCTGATCCGGGCGGTCGAGAAGTTCGACTACGAGAAGGGCTTCAAGTTCTCGACCTACGCGACGTGGTGGATCCGCCAGGCGATCACCCGGGCCATCGCTGACCAAGCTCGGACGATCCGAATCCCGGTCCACATGGTGGAGACGATCAACCGGCTCATCCGGGTCTCGCGGCAGCTGCTACAGGAGCTGGGTCGCGAACCGACGGTCGAGGAGATCGCCGAGGCGATGTCCAAGGGTCAGGAGGTCCAGGTCACGCCGGAGAAGGTCCGCGAGATCATCAAGGTCTCGCAGGAGCCGGTCTCTCTCGAGACACCGATCGGCGAGGAGGAGGACTCGCACCTCGGCGACTTCATCGAGGATCGCGGGGCGCTGGCGCCGGCCGAGGCCGCGTCGCATCAGCTGCTCAAGGAGCAGGTGGAGGCCGTGCTCGACTCGCTGACCGGGCGCGAGCGGCGGGTGCTCCAGCTCCGGTTCGGCCTGGAGGACGGGCGCGCCCGCACGCTCGAGGAAGTCGGCAAGGAGTTCAACGTCACCCGCGAGCGGATTCGCCAGATCGAGGCCAAGGCGCTCCGCAAGCTCCGCCATCCGTCGCGCTCAAGGAAGCTCAAGGACTACCTGGAGTAGGGGGAGGGGCCGCGGCGCGGGCGCCCGGCGCCCTGCCTCGGGCCGGCGGCCCGGCGCCCGGCCTCGGGCCGGCGATTCCTACGTGACAGGCGTACGCGACACCCAAGGGCGGAATTCGGTCAATCGTTCCGGCGTGATGGGACGAATTGCCAGATTCGGGTGGTAACCCTTCCGATTCTTCCCGAGTGGCGGGACGAATCGACCGATCTGGGGTCCGGGGTGTCCTTTACGCCTGCGTGATAGGAATCCTGGCGCCGACCGACGCGCCTACAGGATCACGATGCTGTTCCCACCCGGGTCGACGCCCGCGGCGAGTGCTCGAAGCGCTTCTGCCGATGAAATCGGGTAGTTGGCTCGGAGGCTCTCGCCGAATTCCCGCAGCGCCAGCCGATTGGAGCGCGTGGCCGCGAGAACCAGGACGGCTCGGTCGAACCCGGAGTCGCGCAGCTTCAACATGACGCGCCGGTCGACCGCCTGGACATCGCGGAGCCTCGTCTCGGCGTCGACCCCGATCCTCAAGTCGCGCCCGATGAGCGCCGCGTCCCAGGCCCGCAGGTCCCCCGCAGTAGGCATGGGAAGCTCGCTTCGCCACGTGAACAGGCGGGACACGCGCTCGCGAAGTCGCTCGAGAAGGGCCAGCTGCGCCGCATCTCGAATCCCGCCACCGACCGGATATGCCCGCGCCGAGAGCTCCAGCCCGACGGCGGCGAGCAACCGCGCGACCATGACGAACGAGACGTCCGGCTGGCCGCCCCGCTCGATCAGGCTGACCTGCGAATCCGACAGCCCGATCGCCCTCCCGAGAGTGCGCTGGCTCAGGTTTCGCGCAACCCGGCCGTCGCGGACCTCGCGGAGCAACTCATCCCGGAGTTGCTCACCGCGCCGCCGGCCCCGATCGGCGGGACGCTCCCGGGATGTCATGCCCCGATCGTTGCAGATCCCGCTTCACCAGCGCTCATCAGGCCCGCTAGAGTTCAACACGTGGACCTCGGACTGACCGATCGGCGCTTCCTCGTCACAGGGGGCAGCAAGGGGCTGGGCGCGGCCGTCGGCAGGGCGCTCGCGGCCGACGGCGCGCGGGTGGCCCTGGCGGCGCACGCCTCGGAGGCGCTGACCGACAGCGCCCAGGCAATCGGCGCCCATGCGATCGCCACGGATCTCTCCAACAAGGGTGGGCCGGCCGACGCCGTCCGGGCCGCCGTCGAGGCGCTCGGCGGTCTCGACGGCCTCCTCGTCAACAGCGGGGGACCGCCCCCGGGGACGTTCGCCGACGTCGACGAATCGGCCTGGGCGATGGCGATCGAAGCGACACTGATGAGCTCGATGAGGCTCATCCGCGAGGCTCTTCCACACCTCCGCCAGGGTCGTGACCCGTCCATCCTGATCATCCTCTCGTCCTCCGTCCGCGAGCCGATCCCCGGGCTCATCACCTCGAATGTCCTTCGGCCCGGCCTCGCTGGACTCATCAAGTCCCTGGCCACCGAGATCGCCCCGATCCGGATCAACGGCCTGGCCCCGGGCCGGTTCAACACCGAACGGATCCGAACGCTGGATGCCCGGCGTGCCGAGACGACGAAGGCGACCGTCGAAGAGGTCCAGGAACAGATGGTCGCGCGCATCCCGCTCGGGCGTTACGGCGACCCGGACGAGCTCGGGCGGGTGGGCGCATTCCTCCTGTCGCCGGCCGCGTCGTACCTGACGGGCGTGATCCTGCCCGTCGACGGAGGCATGATCCGCAGCCTGCCGTAGCCGCGGCCGACACGTTGACCAGCCTCGCCGGTGCGCTATTGTCCGGCCACTGGATGTCCTGAGAGGGGATCGGATGGGCAGGTTCGAGCGGTCGCGTTCCGGACCCCGTCGGCTCGCCGCCTGCCTGATCGCACTCGCGATCGCGAGCGTCGTCTTCGTCGCCGGTCCGCTGACGCCGCGCGGCCACGGCCCGGCCGCCCTCGCCGCCGACGACGACCCCTTCTTCATCGTCATGCAGTCCTTCGCGCTCGACCAGCACCGGGTGCTCAAGGTGAGCGAGGGGGGCCTCGTCACGCACGAGGACATCGTCGACGACGTCCTGGGACTCAACGACAACGGCGTCAACGACCTCAGCGGCGGCAGCTATGCGTGGCTTCCGAGCGTGCCCTCGTGGCTGCTGGACACTGTCTTTCCATGCTCGAATCCGGACGTTGCCTGCCCCCGGGCGGGGAGCGACGACGCCGCGTTCGCCGACGGTGCCTACCTCTTCTACCAGCGCATGGCAGGGCCGACGGCTTCGATCGACGCGGCGAAGCGCGGCGAATGGGGCCCGATCCTGGCCCTCAGCCAGTATCCGACGGCGCCGCTCGCCGCCGGCAGCTCGTTCGGCGGGGGCTCCCACGGGATCATCACCCGCAACGACCTGGGCGTGAAGGACGTTCTCTATTTCGCCTACGTCGACGGAACCTTCCAGATGTTCGCCACGAATTCGCGATCCCGCTCGAAGGACGATGACTTCCTCACGATCGTCCCCAGGGCCAAGGAGGTGCAGACCGAACCCGTCGGCTGGGACGTCTACGCCTCCTCGAGCGACGGGACCGAGGCCGGCACGGGCCGGGACACGATCCGGGGACTCGACGGCGCGCCGCTTCTCGCCTTCGACCCGCCGCCGACGATCGAGTTCGCGGAGGGGCCGGCCACGTCCGGCGCTCCGCCGGCGTCCGCGTCCCTGGGCGGCCCGGCCTCCTCCGGCTCCGCGGCCTCCTCGGCGGCGCCCTCGCCGAGCGTCGTGCCGGCGGAGCCGGCCACCGGTTCCGGGATCGTCGCCTGGCCGATCATCGCGGTCCTGGTCGGGATCGTTGTCGTCCTGATCGGCGTGTGGCTGGTGGTCGGGCGTGGCCGGAGATCAAAACCGGCAGATTCGGAGCCGCCGACACCCGGGCCGGAGCCGACACCGACGCCGGAGCCCCCGACGCCGGAGCCCCCGACCCCGGAGCCGCCCCCGATCCCGCCCGTTCCGCCACCGCAGCCGCGGGACTGCGACGACGGGGACGAGGAGTGGCGCGACGAGCGGCCGCCCCAGTCGTTCGTCGTCCCGCCGGCCGACGCCAAGGTCCGCATCTCGAACGACCGGACGACAGCGGCGCTGGAGGCGTGGCTCTACGGCTTCGGCTTCCCGCGTGGGGCGCCATTCGCGGCGTTCGTGGAGCTGGACGACGAGGAGCGGGATCGCCTGCTCGATGCGTTGCCGGGGGCTGCGTCCGAGATCCACTGGACGATCGAGTTCCAGCTCGACGACTACCGCCTCGCCTGCCAGCGTCGGTGGGTCTGCGACGGAGGCGCCTGGGTCCCGACCCCCGAGATGCGGCTCCTCGAATCCGGCCCGGATCCGTTTCCCGCCCGGTTTGCCGTCGACGGTCCCGCCCGGACGATCGACGACGTCCGTCGGATCTGGAAGGACGCCCGGGCGGTGCTGGTCGCCGCGGAGGCCGCCGTGAGCTCGATGGAGGCCTATCGGGCCGGTTGCGCCTGACGCCGCTTCGGAGGCACTCCGGGCTCCGGGCCGGTCGCCACCGGGAAGCCGGCCGTCGACCAGTCACTCCACGAGCCGACATACACGATCGGGTCGGGGAGGCCGGCGACCCGCATCGCGAGGGCGTGGTGCGTCGCGGAGACGCCGCTGCCGCAGGAGGTGACGACGTCGCCGTCGCGGCCGTCGGCGCCCAGGCTCCGGAACCTCTTCGCTAGCTCGTCGGCCGGCAGGAAGCGGCCGTCGGCGCCGAGATTGCCGTCCGTCGGGGCGTTGCGGGCGGTCGGGATGTGACCCGCGACCGGGTCGATCGGCTCGACCTCGCCGCGGTAGCGCGGGGCGCCCCGGGCGTCGAGCAGGGTCACGTCCCCGAGCCGATCGAGGAGCTCATCCCGGCCGATCGTCCGTGTCCAGTCTGCCGCGAGGTCGAGCATCGCCGGCGGGCGAGCCGGGACGGCCGTCGTGATCGGCAGACCTGCGGCCACCCAGGCGGGTATCCCGCCGTCGAGGACCGCGACCCGGGCGTGGCCCAGGGTGTCGAGCATCCACCAGAATCGCGAGGCGACCCAGCCGCCGACATCGTCGTAGGCGACCACGAAGTCGTCCGTCGCGATCCCGGCATCGGCGAGTCGTCGCCTGAACTCGGCGGGTGGCGGGAGCGCATGACGGCCCGGTCCGCCGCTGACGCTGAAGCCGTCGTCGAGGTCGATGAAGATCGCGCCCGGCAGGTGCCCTTCGTCGTACTTTGCGCGGCCGCTGCCCGGCTGGCCGAGCACCCAGCGAACGTCGATGAGCCTGAGATGCGGGTCGTCGAGCCGGGCCGCGAGGTCCTCGGGTGAGATCAGCGCCATCGGCGGAGCGTACTACGCGAGCGTCGCCCGGCTCGTCGCCGGACAGTGCAATGCCTCGCGGGGCAGCGCTGCGGGCTAGCATGACCGCGTGCCGGGCGAGTCGTCGACAATCCGGGAGCGGATCCGCTCGTTCGGGCGAGGCCTTGATCCCGCGATCGCCCTGCTGGCCGCGATGGCGTTCATCGGCCAGGTGGGAATCTCGGTGATGCTCCCTCTGCTGCCGCTGTATGCGACGTCCCTCGGGGCGACACCCCGCCCAACAAGCGGTTCCGGCGACCGGACCGTGGGCCTCTCCGACTGCCGATCAGTGCCGGTCGGCAGGGGGCGTACGCAGGTGGCCTCTGGTATCCTCGGGCGCGGCGCGACGCCCTTGGCGCACGCTCGGACCGGCTCCCGGTCCCTCGCTCCGGCGTAGCTCAGTGGTAGAGCGGGCGGCTGTTAACCGCTTGGTCGTAGGTTCGAGTCCTACCGCCGGAGCCACAATCATGCTGCATAGTATGACGCCAGTGTTATACTTCGCAGCATGTCTAGTCCACTAGCTCGCCTCCGCGATCTCGCCGAAGGGCAGTGGGGCCTCGTCACGCTCCAGCAGGCCCGCGTCGCCGGCGTTGCCTGGCGATCGCTGACGCGGCTCGTCGAGGCAGGGCTGCTCGAGCGCGTGGCTCACGGCGTCTACCGGGTCCGCGGCGGCGCCGAGCCTGATCATCTCGCCCTTCGAGCGGCCTGGCTCCAGCTCGATCCGGCTCGGCCGGCCTGGCAGCGCCTCGACGATCCGGACGTGGCCGTCGTCTCGCATGCCTCGGCCGCCAGCCTGTACGGCGTTGGCGACCTGCGGGCTGATGTCCACGAGTTCACCCTGCCGCACCGTCGCCAGACTAGGCGCCCGGACGTCCGCATCCACCGGGGCACGATCTCCCCGGAGCGGCGCATCCTCGTCGACGGGCTGCCGACGATGCGAGCGGGCTGGATGGTCGGCCAGCTCCTCGCCGACCACGTCGATCCCGATGCCGCGGCCCAGATCGCGCGCGAGGTTCTCGAGCGCGTCCAGGACTACCCGCGAGTCGTGGCCGAGGCCGTCACGCCGTACGCCCAACGCTTCGGGTTGGAGCGAAGCGACGGGGTCGCCCTCCTCGACGAGCTCCTGCGGCGGGCCGGCTCGCGGGACCGCGAGGCCATCATCGCAGAGGCACGCAGCCGATGAGCGAGGGCCGCTACGCGGATCCCGCAGCACTGCGCCGGGCGATCGCCGACCGCCTCCGGCAGTTCGCGCACGAGCGGCCCGGTACCCAGCTCAGCGACCTCCAGCGCCAGTTCGCGTACGACCGACTGCTGGCGCGGGTGTTCGGCGCCGAACCCGAGGCGTGGGTGCTCAAGGGCGCGGCGGCCCTCCTGGCGCGACTCGGGGGCTCGGCCCGCCACACGCTCGATGTCGATCTCTACCGTCCCGACGCGCGGCTCGACGAGGCAGAGGCGGCGCTTCGCGCGGCCGCGTCGGTCGACATCGGCGACTTCTTCCGCTTCGCCCTCGATCCCGGCCGCCGGATCGCCGAGGGTCGGGCGACGCTCCGGATCCCCGTCACCGCATTCTTGGGCGCAACTGTGTTCGCCCGTTTCCACGTCGATCTCGTCGCGGGCATCGCGATGACCGGCCGGCCCGACGAGGTGCCACCGCTAGTGCCGATCGGGTTGTCGGGCATCGCCAGGGTTCCGTACCGCGTCTACCCGATCGCTGACCACGTCGCGGACAAGGTCTGTGCGCTACTGGAGATTCACCCGCGAGCCGGCGGTCGCCCGCAGGCGAGCACGAGGTTCCGCGACCTCGCCGACCTGGTCGTCATCGCCCACACGCAACCGGTCGCCGCAGGGCCACTCCAGCGCGCGCTCACGTCCGAGGCGAAGAGACGGGGTCTCAGCCTGCCGACGACGCTGGCGGCGCCGGGCGCTCCGGGCTGGCGCACCGGGTATGCCCGCGTCGCCCGCGACGTGCCCGGCCTTGGGGAGCGGGATCTCGACGCAGCGATGGCGACCGGCAAACGGTTCCTCGACCCGGTGCTCGATGGGACCGCGAGAGGGAGCTGGCAGCCCGATCGCCTCGATTGGGGCTGAGTTCTTCACGGCTCCTCCGCATCGGCCCTGCGCCGGCAGGTGTCCGAGTTGTGTGACCTCGATCGAGGCTCAGGTCAACGCCATTCGCGCTCTGCCCGACGTCGAGCTCGCGGCTCCCATCGGCTGGGTCGGCCTCGTGACGATTCCGACGACCAATCGATCTATAGTCGGACCATGAGCGAGGAACGCTCCGCGCCGTGGGCGTTCTGGGGCGTGTTGGGCGTGCTGGCCGTGGCGGCAGTTGCCCTTCTTGTCGTGCCGGGTCTCCTCGCGCCGCAACCGACGCCCCGGCCAACCGCGTCGCCGACGGTCGATCCCCACTTCATCACGACCGATCAGGGGACCTTTCGGTTCGGGATCGAAGGTGGCGACCTCGTGGTCGACGAGCTGGCCCCTACGGCACGCGAACTTGGCCGCGTTGCCCTCCCTGGTTTCTTCGACCCCGGTGCGAGCGTCCAGGGCTCCAGCGGCGGAAGTTCATCGATCCTTGCGTGTCCCGACGCTGCGCCAGAAGGGATGCTGAGGTTCTACTTTGGCGTGGAGACGAACGTGACCGGGTTCGAGTACAAGGGACCGCCCGCGGTCTCGTCCTTCTCGGAGGACGGTACGTGGATGGTCGTCCTCGCCCCCGGCCAGCTCGACCCAGGAGCCTTGCTCGAGGTGACGATGAAGGACGGCGGGGCGGGAATGCACGTCGGGAATTTCGATGAGGTGCTTGCCGACCCGAAGACCGCTCAACCATCGGGCTGCCATCTCGGCTGACGCTTGCGCGGAAACTCGGAGATCTTGACCGGCTCGCGCTCCCGCCGCTCCCCGCGAATTGGCGACCAGATCGAGGGACTGTCCACGTACTTCCGGACGCAGCCGAATCGGTGTGGTTCCTGCCGTCCAGGACACTCAATCGTCCATCGTCCTCCGTGAGCGCGCCATCGCTCGTCGACTCCGCATGCGTCTCAATGCAGCCGTGCAGTCCGGGCAATGTCGCTGGACCGGAGTTCGCCGCTCGACGACTTGGTGGCAGCGCTGACATTCAACCAGGGCCGTCTTCAGCCACTCACGGGAGCGAGTAACGCGCGGGAGCGAGATCTCGGCCGCGGCCTCGCCTCGGGAACGCAGTAAGTGGCCGGCTCCGGCCCGCCGGAGCCACTTGCCCCGTTGTTACGGATTACGTAACATTGGCGCATGTCATGGGAAGATCTCCTCGCGGCGGCGGCTGCCCAGCACGGCTACTTCACAACGGCTCAGGCTGCTGAGCATGGGATCAGCCGGCGCGCCCTGACGTGGCGTGCGCAGCACGGCTCTGCTGAGCGGATCGGGCATAGCCTGTACCGATTGCCGCACTGGCCCGCCGATCCGGCCGACGAGCTCTACGCCCTGCAGGCCCTCGCACCGTTCGGGACCTTCAGCCACGACACGGCGCTGACCCTCCTCGGGCTGACGGACATCATCCCGTCGACCATCCACTTCACGATCCCGGAGACCTCCAGACTCCGGCCGCGTCCCGGCGTCACGCTCCATCGCTCGCGTCACGGGGCCATGACCGACCGGAACCTTCGCGATGGCTTATGGGTCAACACCGCGAGGCGAGCACTCCTCGATGCCACGCGAGAAGGCGCCGATCCTGATCAGCTGATCTCGGCCGCCCGTGATGCCCGAGAGCGGGCGATGCTGACGCCTGACGACCTGGCCGAGCTCCGGCGACACCCGCCCTTCGCCGGCTCCCGGTTGTGACGAAGGCGACGGGCGGGACGCCGGCTGGTCGCGGGCCAGTCTCCTCGTCCGAATGGCCAACGGGGCCCGCGAGGCCGGCGTCGTGCCGCGCCGGCGACCACGCCGCATGAGCCTGCGGCGGCAGAAGTCCCTCGACCGGTGCGTGATTTCAATGTGACCGGGACACGCTCCGGCAGCATCGCGGGCCGCGCGGTCGGCGCTGGCCGGCTCCACGCGCTCGACCCGGCGCCGAATGGGCTTCCCCGCAGCCATCCACGCTCGGAACCTGCAGGCAAGGGCAAACTGCCTCTCTGACTCCTGTGCCGGTCCGCACAAGGACTGCGAGTTCACGGGATGCGGGACCGGAAACCGAGGAGTACGGTGCAGTCGGATCAACGGACTGGGGAGACAGGAGGCCACGGAAGGTGGCGAGCCATGGATATCCGCCAGATCGAATTCGTTGACGCGGTCGCCCGCCACGGCAACTTCACGCGGGCAGCGAACGAGCTCCATGTCGCGCAGCCGGCCGTTTCGGCCGCGATCCGGCATCTTGAGGACGAGCTCGGCGTCCGTCTCTTCGAGCGTACGAGCCGGCATGTCGCCCTCACGGACGCAGGCGAGGCATTCCTCTCTGGCGCGCGACGCGTGTTGGCCGAGCTGAGCGACCTCTCGGATGCGATGCGCGAGTTCGACCAGGGCACGCGCGGCGTGCTGCGGACATCGTGGTGGCACCAGACCGATCCTCAGATGGTCAGGTACCTGAGCGACTACACGACCACGAACCCCGGAGTCGAGGTCTCGATCGTCGAGTGGTCCACGTCTGAGTCACTCGCGGGGCTCCGCCGAGGCGAGCTCGACCTCGCGATGGTTGCCCTGCCGGATAGCATCGATCTGACTGGCCTGAGCCACACCGTCATCCGACGCGAACGGTATGCCCTCGTGGTCACACAGGATCACCGGCTGGCTGAGAGGGATTCGGTCAGTGTTGGCGATCTTGCCAACGAGCGTTTCATCGTGACCCGACCGGGCACTGGGCTCCGGAGCTGTTTCGACTATGTGTTCGCCGGGCGTGACGCTGCGCCCCAGATCGTCATCGAGACCAATGCGCTGAGCGCGATGCTCGCACTCGTGGCCGATGGCGCCGGGAGCGCAATCCTGCCGCCAACGATGGCCCGACAGGCCCCTCAGGACCTCAGACTCGTGACGCTTGTCGATGCTCCCGACTTCGTGCTCGCTGTGCTATGGCTGGAGGGTCCCCACACGAAGATCGTGCAGCGGGCCATTGATCTGGTGCGGCGGCCGAGGTCGGGCGCGTCGGTGGTGTCGGAAGCAAGATCACCCAGACGGCGACGCACGGTTCCAACGCGCGAGCGACGACGGGCCTGATCCTCGACCGAGAGCGCGGCGACCGGGAGATTCGCCGGACCCGGCTACCTGCCGAGGATCTGCTTCGAATGAGTGCTGCGAGCCGTGGTTCCGTCCGTCGACCCCGAGCACCGGCGTCCCAACGGGTCCGCGAGGCCGATCTGCCGAGCCATGACGCCAGGGCGCTCTCAGGTCGTCTGCCCGCGTGCGCCGGGGGATCGATAACCCTGGTGGCGTAGCTGCGAGTGAATCTGCGTCTTGGACATGCGCGGCCTCGGCGGCTACAACCGTCGATGTGACAGGCGCCCGCGTCTGTCCGGCCCGAGCCCAGGCACCCCGCCTGCCGCGTCGAAGAGGCCGACGTCCCGCAGTATGGGGAGTGCCATCGCGGATGACCGCAACGAAGCCAGCCGCACCGCCCGACGTTGAGAGCGCCCGTCCAGCGCGGGGCGCCGGATCCCTCCGTCCGGATGCCCCGCGCGGGACGCGGATCCGCTTCCGACAGCTCGTCGAACACCTGCCTGACGTCGTGTATCGCTTCGGGCTCGTCTCCTCCGCGGCTCGAGTTCGTCAATCGAGCCGTCGAGGGATTGCTCGGCGTCACGGCGGAGGAGCTCTACGCGGATCCTGAACTCGCATACCGGCTCGTCGATCCGGCCCACCTGGGTGAGATGCGGTCGACGCCTACCGATCCGCGCGAGATCCGTCCCTCCACCTGGCGCTGGCGGCGGACTGACGGGACCTATGCCGCGCTCGAGTCCTTCCCCGTGCCAGTTCTTGATCGAGCCGGCCGCCTCGTCGCTGTCGAAGGGATTGCCCGCGATGTCACCGCACGGGTGATTGCGGAAGAGGCACTGGAGCGGACGCGGCATGAACTCGACACGGTCGTGGGCGGCGCACCGGTCATCGTCTGGGCGCTCGACCTGGCCGGGACGATCACTCTCGCCCGTGGCGCCGGCCTTGCGGCCGTGGGACGCACCAGCGAGGAACTCGTTGGACGGCGTTTCGACGAGCTGGGAACCGGCACCTCTCGGCTCCTCGCCCAGTTCGAGCGCGCGTTGCGCGGAGAGCGACTCTTCGTCGATCTCGCGCTTGCCGGGCGTGTCTTCGCGACCGTGGTAGAGCCGCTCCGCGATGCGGCAGGGGCGATCTCGAGTCTGATCGGCGTCTCGACCGATGTGACTTCGGAGCGCCGGCTCGAGGACCGAGCGGCGCGCGAACAGCGGGAGCGGGCCGTCGTCGAACTGGCTCTCGAGGGGCTTGACCCACTGCTCGGGCTCGATGCCCAGGCCCGCGCGATTGCGACCGAGCTCGTGGATCTCCCTGATGTCGACCGCGTGAGTATCCTCGGCTTCGGACCCAGGGGGCTGGTCTTCCTGTTCGCCGCCGAAGGGCTCTCGGTGCCCACTCTGACAGCAGGTGTTCGCCTGCCGGCAACGAGGGCGCGCTACCTGCGCCGTCGGGCCCGGCAGGGAGCGTGGGTTGAACCCTGGGACCCTCGCGAGGTCGACGGAAGCTACGGGTTGGCGCTGAGCCGTGTGGGGATCACCGCGGTCGCCTACCAGCCGCTCAGGACAGCCCGTGAAACCCGTGGGCTCATGGTTCTCTCGACATGCCAGCCAGCCGGTGTCACGGCGCTCGAGCGTCACCTGAGCACGTACGCCGAGGTGGGGGCCATCGTGTCGGCGCGTCTCGGACCCGACCTGCGCGAGCGGGAGAAGTCCGACGTCCTGCGGGCCGAGATTCGGGCGGTCATCGCCCATCAACGATTCCGGGCCGTGTTCCAGCCGATCGTCTCTCTCGATGATGGCCTCACCGTGGCGTACGAGGCGCTGACCCGGTTCGATGACAACGCTCCACCTGAACGACGGTTCGCCGAGGCGGCAGCAGTCGGGCTGTCACCGGAACTCGAACATGCGACCCTCGCGATGGCGTTGAGGTCTGCCCGTGGGCTCCCGCCCGACGTCCCAGTGAGCCTCAATGTCTCGCCAGCGCTCGTCCTCGAGCCGAATGGCCTTCGCGCTCTTCTGGGACGATGCCAACGATCGCTCACACTTGAACTCTCCGAGCGCGACCAGATCGACGACTACCGGGGGCTGCGGGCCGCCCTCACGAGCTTTCCAGGCATCCGCTGGAGCATCGACGATGCGGGAGCCGGATTTGCAAGCCTCCGCCACTGTGTCGAGCTTCGGCCGGACGAGATCAAGCTTGACCGATCCCTCGTTTCGGGCGCCGACCGCGATCCCGCGCGCCTGGCTGCCATCATGGGCTTCCATCGATTCGCGGCCGAGCTCGGTGCGCGCCTGGTCGCGGAGGGCATCGAGACCGACTCCGAGCGCTCCGCCTTGCTTGCTATCGGCGTTCGCTTCGGGCAGGGCTATCTGTTCGGCCGGGCGGCGTCGGTCGAGACATGGTCGACAGGCGACTCTGGCTGACTTCGATTGCGCCCGCCCGCGGTTGCGAACGGGGACGGCATGAGGAGGAGCCGCGGATTAGTGGGCAGACGATCATCAGCGTTCGTCCGTGAGCGATACCCGCTCCCTCGATGCACGCGGTCGACGCGCGCCAGCCCCCCGCGATACTTCCCCCTGAGAGACAACTGGCTGGGGAGACGATTTCGATGAAAGCGATTGTGGTCACGGATCAGGCCGCTGGAGCGGCTGGGATGACGTTGGTGGAGCGGCCGGAGCCGCCGGCAGCGATCAACGATGTCATCGTTGAGATTCATGCGTCTGGGTTCGTGCCGACCGAGGTTGAGTGGCCTTCGACCTGGACCGATCGCGCCGACCGTGACCGCACGCCGTCGATCCTTGGCCACGAGCTGGCCGGGGTGGTCACCTCGCTCGGCTATGGCACAACGGGCTTGTCGGTGGGGCAGCGGGTGTTCGGCCTCGCCGACTGGCATCGTGATGGAACCCTGGCGGAGTATGTGGCGATCGAGGCACGCAACCTCGCACCGCTGCCGGGTGACGTCGACTTCACGGTGGGCGCGAGCCTGCCGATCTCCGGCCTGACCGCGTGGCAGGGACTGTTCCAACACGGCCATCTTCAGGCGGGGCAGAGCGTCCTGGCGCACGGCGCAGCGGGCGCAGTCGGGACGATGGTGACGCAACTCGCCCGAGAGGCCGGCGCCTACGTCATCGGCACCGGACGCGCCGCTGACCGCCAGAAGGCGCTCGACTTCGGCGCGCACGAGTTCGTGGACCTCGAGAACGACAATCTGGAAGATGTCGGTGCTGTTCATCTGGTGTTCGATGTCATCGGCGGAGAGACCCAGAAGCGGTCCGCAGGGTTGATTCGGGCCGGCGGAACACTGGTGACCGTCACCGGGCCAGCCGAGGCGAGGCCCGCAGACGGCCTTGCGATTGACTTCGTTGTCGAGTCCGATCGTGCCCAATTGGGTGAGATCGTCCAGCGGGTGCGGGACGGACGATTGCGGACCAACATTGGCAACGTCGCGACACTCGATGATGCCGTCGCCGCCCTCAACCCGACCGAGCGACGCACGGGGAAGACGATCATCCAGGTTCGACCCTAGGAACTCGACGACGGCTACCGGTTCTATCGCCATGCGGGTCAGGCGTCAGCCGCGGCGCGTTGGGCAGCTCATGGCTCGACGGAGCCAGCCGGGTTGGGATCGGCTGGGCCAGGTCGAGCAGCGGTCGGCCGCGACCGTGGACGACCGGTCCGACGATCAGGAACAGCTCGTTTCGGGGTTGCCAAGGCGTTGCCATCGGCGGCCAAAGGACCGGCTGGGCGACTACGCAGGCTTGGCCCGCCGCGAGCGTCTGACCGCCTCGCGGCTTCTGGCGCCCTTGATCACGCGCCGGCAATCAACGCAGTGGCGCTGGATCGGCGACGTCCGCTCGACGACCTAGTGGCAGCGCCGGCACTCGACCGTCAGCCACTCCTGCGAGCGTTGGGAACGGGGGAGCGGGATCGCGTTCGTCGCCATGCCGAGCGGATTCAGTACACGGCCGGCTCCCGCCCGCGGAGCAGGCCGCCTACTGCAAGTCGTTAACGCGACTCCATGGACGGGCCGGTCCTCAGGCGTCCTTGGGCGCGATCCGCCAGGCTCAGTGGACGCCATGAAGGTGTTCAGGGCGCGTTTCCGACCGATCGCGACACGAGCGGTTTCGTCGGCTGGCTCGCCCGCCTGATCACGCGCGGGACCGGCAGCGGAGTCATTGTGGTATGCGGCTACGACCAGGCGCTCGGCGGGATCTTCTACTATCGCGAGGCCGCTCGTCCGCCGCTCAGCTCTCGCGCCCGCCGACCAGGAAGAACGTCTCCACGAGCCCTTTGCCCTTCAGTTCAACGGCGCCCCGCGGGACCAGCCGGAAGCCGTCGCCAAGGTTCCCCGCCAGCGTCCCCGAGACGTGGATCCGGTTCGGCTCGGACGCCGCCTCCAGCCGCGCCGCCACGTTGACGGTGTCGCCCCAGACGTCGTAGGCGAACTTTGTCGTGCCGATCACGCCGGCGACCACCGGCCCGGCGTGGAGCCCGATCCGGACGCGCCAGTCGGCGCCGATCCCCGCACGCGCCTCGACCTGCTCGATCATCCGGAGCGCCGTCTCCGCGACGGCCGTGGCCGGGTCGGCCCCGCCGTCGAGGCCGCCGATCGCGAGGTAGGCGTCGCCGACTGTCTTGATCTTCTCGATGCCCGTCATCTCGCAGATCGCGTCGAACCCCGAGTAGAGCCCGTTCAGCTCCGCGATCAGGTCGGCCGGGGCGAGGCGGGCGGACGTCTCGGTGAATCCGACGATGTCGCAGAACAGGACCGCGACCGCGTCGTGACGATCCGCGATCAGGACCTCGCCCGCGGCCAAGCGGTCGACGATCCGCTGCGGCAGGACGTTGAGCAACAGCCGCTCCGAGCGCGCTCGCTCCTCCTCGAGCTCCGTGAGCAGCCGCGACATCAGCGTCGTGTTCGAATCCTGGAACTGCTCGAGCCGGCGAACGTTGCCCTCGAGCCGCTCGAGCCGCCGGGCGAGGCCGCGGTTCTCCTTTTCGAGCTCGTCGTACGAGGACGGGCCCGGCTCCAGGTCCGGCCCCTCCGTCGTCAAGACGGCGTCGCCGCGTCGGCGGCTGCGGACCCGAGCAGGACCGAGACCAGCGTCGCGTTGTGGAAGCGCGTCAGATCGACCGTTGCCGAGGGCGCCATCTCGCCCAGGCAGTAGAAGCCGCCGATCGGCATCGCCTCGCCGAGGACGGCGCGGACGAGCTCGATCTCGCGGCCGGCCCGCGTCCCGAGCAGGAACTTGCGCGTCGCGCACGAGAACAGGAGCGCCCCATCCGGCCGGGAGCCCGCGGGGAAGGTGGCGACGGCTTCGGCGATCGAGGCCTTCGCCCCCGCGAAAACTTCATCGATGCCGGCCATCGTGAGCTGGATCGTGGCGCCGTCCGGGACGGCGCCGAAGAACGCGATCGAGCCCTGCTCGCGGTCGTAGGCGACCGGCGTCCGGAGGTAGAAGCGGTCAGAGCCAGGCTCGTCGAAGACCGCGAGCGGGTTCGCGACCGCGGGCCCGCCGACGCCGAGGAAGCGCTCGTAGAACTCGAGCGCCGGGCGGCCGTCGATCTCGAGCACGCCGGCGGCATCGGACGTTCCGGTGACCGTCGCCCGCGGGCCGACGCGGCGCCAGCCGGTGTTGACGCCGATCGAGAACGCGACGGGACCGGCGAACAGCAGGATCGCGAGGGCATCTCCGGCGAGGACGTCGCCGCCGATCTCGCGGCCGGAGCCGTCGGGCTCGGCACCGGGGTCGCGCGGCGCTGCCCCGCCGCCGACGATCGGGATGCCCGGGCCGAGGGCATTGCGGAGCGCCCCGAGAATGATCCCCGCCTCCACGTCGCCGATCGTCGACGTCACAACGCACAGCCGCGGCGGGAGGGTCGTCTTCGCGAGCGCCTCCGCCACGGCTTGATTGGCGGCAGCCTGGCAGTCGCCCGAGAGGTCGCGACCAAGCCCGGCGACGATGTCGATCGTGTCCGAGGCGAACAGCGTCAGCGCGACCGAGTCCTCGCGGAAGCCGAGCACCGACGACATCTCGCCGGCGCTGCTCGAGCCGGCCAGCTCGATGGCCGGGTAGCGCGCCCGGACCGCGTCGATGACGGCCTGGTGGTCGGTTCCCCAGCCGCTCATCAGCAGCCCAGCGGTCGGTACCGCTCCGGCGAGCCCTGCCTCGCACTGGGCGAGCACGGCCTCGAGCGCGGACGCCACATCGACATCGTCGCTGTGGCCGACGGCCATCCGGAGCATGGCTGTCAGCGCCCCGGGATCGGCTGGCCGTCGGTGCCCGGATCGGCGTCGACCGACGGGTCGCGCCGGCCGACGAGCTCAGCGACCCACTCGCGGAGGCGATCCAGGTGCTCCTCGCAATGGTCGCAGCCAGACTCCCGGATCCACCACGCCGCCTCCCCCGACGGCGCGCTGAGCAGCGCCGAGTCCGCGAGGAGCTGACAGCGGCCGGCGTTGGCCTGCACCCAGGCGACAGTCCACGGCTGGCCGTCCGTCGCCGCGAGGAACTCCGCGTTGAGCCCGTCGATGTCGACATCGTGGCCCTCGTAGGTCCCGCCGACCATCCGCTCGAACTGGACGCCGGCCTCGGCCAGCCAGGTGCCGAGATGGGCGACCATGTCGCGGACGGTCCAGGCCGGATCCTCGTAGTAGCCCGGAACGAGGCACTCCTCCGGCGTCAGCCGCCGGACGAGCGCTGCGATCTCGTACCAGCCGGCTCGCTCGGCCTCGATCTCCGCGGTATACAGGTGATCGGACGGCACCCGGATCGCGGACGGAGCGCTCATGCGGTGACGAACTCGCCTTCGAGCGGGAGCCCGGCATCCTCCCAGTCGAGCAGGCCGCCGGAGTAGCGGCGGACGTTGCGATAGCCGCGGCGGACGAGGTCGCGGTACAGGGCGACGCTCGATAGGCAATCGACGTGCGAGCAGTAGACGACGACCTCGTCGTTGGGTCCGACGGCGGCGTAGAGCTCGTCGGGCGTGTCGAAATGGACCGAGCCAGGGATGTGCTTGGCGTCGAACGCCCAGCGATTCAGGGCCATGATCAGCCTGAAGTCGTCGCCGCGGTCGAGCTTTGCCTTCAGCTCGTCACGGCTGATCGTGCGGACGGGCTCGGAGCCCAGGGCGGCGTTCGGATGGGGCTGGTCCATGGTCCGTGCATTGTCCACCTGAAGGCGATGCTCAGCCGAACGTGAAGCAGTAGGCCTCGACCCCGGCCTCGAGGAACTCGATCTCGACGACGGCCTCGTCGATCCGTCCGGTCCGGCGGATCAGCTGATAGGTCCGTTGCTCGGTGACGGTCCCGGCCCCGTCCGGGCCGACGTCGGTCCCGTGGACGTCCGCTGCCGGCGCACCGTCGAGGCGGACGCGGAACCGGACCGTCGTGCCGCGGACGGCCGTGCCCATCACGAGATTGACGTCGCGGGCCTGGAAGGCGAAGGCAATCCTGGCGCCGGGTTCGGTTGCGATCGCCGCGTGGCGGGCCACCGTCCAGGTGCCGTCGAGCGCCCAGGAATTGAGCGGCAGCCCGGATGGCGCCGAGTACACCCGAGGCTGGTCGAACTGCGCATCGCCCTCTTGGGCGAAGCCGCTCGCCTGGCCGTAACCCGTGTACGTCTCGGGCGTCCGGAGCGTCCGCCAGTCGGCCGCGACCTCGAGGCCCTTCGGGGCGACGTCGACGAGGTCCTGGTCAACGTTGGCGGCCCCGGCGTCCATCAGCAGCTGCTGGATCGCCATCTCGGTCGAGGCGTACTCACCCTCGCCGAAATGATGGAAGCGGAGGCGTCCCTCGGCATCCGCGAGGTACGCCGCCGGCCAGAAATGGTTCGAGAAGGCCCGCCAGACGCCGTAGTCCGAGTCGATGGCGACGGGGTATTCGACGCCGAGGGATCGCACCGCGGCGGTCACGTTGTCGACGTCGCGCTCGAACCCGAACTCCGGCGTGTGGACCCCGACGACCGTCAGCCCGGCGTTGCGGTACTTGGCCGCCCACGCCGCGACGTACGGGAGCGTCCGGAGCCAGTTGACGCAGGTGTAGGTCCAGAAGTCGACCAGGACGACCCGTCCGCGCAGTCCCTCCGGTGTCAGCGGGTCGGAGTTGAGCCAGCCGGTGGCGCCGGCGAACGAGGCGAGGTGGCCCTCCACGGGCAACGCCGCCTGATCGCCGGCGACACGATGGGCGAGCGAGCGGAGCAGGCCGGGGCGGCTCGGTGGTGCGTCCACCGCCAAGCTGGGGTCGAGGACCGGGGCTCCGGCATCGTCGGACATGGCTGCGCCTCCCAGCGTGCTGTTCCCGGCGGGTCAGAACCCGTCGACCTCGATGACCGCGTCGGCGAACGCCCGTGGCGCTTCCTGTGGCAGGTTGTGGCCGATGCCTCCGGTGATGAGCCGGTGGGCGTACGGACCGCTGAATTTCGCGCGGTAGGCCGCCGGGTCCGGGTGCGGTGCGCCGTTGGCATCGCCCTCGAGCGTGATAGTCGGAACCGCAATCGCCGGACCCGCGGCCAGTTGCTCCTCGATCTCGTCGAAGCGGGCCTCGCCGTCAGCGATGCAGATCCGCCAGCGGTAATTGTGGATGACGATGGCGACGTGGTCGGGGTTGTCCAGGGCGGCGGCGGTCCGCTCGAACGTCGCGTCGTCGAACGCCCAGCGCGGCGACGCGGTCCGCCAAATGAGCCGGGCAAACTCGCTCCGGTACCGGTCATAGCCGAGCCGGCCGCGCTCGGTCGCGAAGTAGAACTGGTACCACCACGCCAGCTCCGCGGCCGGCGGCAGCGGCTTGCGGTTCGCCTCGCGGCTGCCGATCAGGTAGCCGCTGACCGGGACGAGGCCCGTGCAGCGCTCCGGCCAGAGGGCCGCGACGATGGCGGCGGTGCGGGCACCCCAGTCGAAGCCGCCGACGATGGCGTCCGGGATCTCGAGCGCATCCATCAGCGCCACGACATCGGAGGCGAGAGCCGCCTGCTGCCCGTTGCGAGCCGTCTCGCGCTCGCGGAACTGCGTCGTGCCATGGCCGCGCAGGTAGGGAACGATGACCCGGAAGCCGGCGTCGGCCAGCATCGGCGCGACGTCGGCGTAGCTCTGGATGTCGTACGGCCAGCCGTGCAGGAGGAGGACGGCCCGACCGGCGGCCGGGCCGACGTCGACGTAGCCGACGTCGAGGTCGCCCGCGGCAATCTGGCGGACCGGCCCGAGCTTGCCGTTGTCCGGACGGTTGGTTGGTGCGGTGGTCGCCATGTCGATCGACCGATCAGGCCGGGACCGCGACGCGCCGCCCGGCGCCGCTCTGGACCGAAGCGACGGCCGCGAGGATCACCTCGGTCACGGCATCCGGCTGGGAGAGCATGATCAAGTGGGAGCCGTCGACCTCGGTGATCGTCGCCCCTGCCCGCTGCGCCATCGACCGAATGACGTCGGCGCCCGCGGCCTTGTCGCCGGTCGCCACGACGACCCATGACGGCACCACCCTCCACGCGGGGGCGCTGCCCGGCTCGGAGAATGCGGCCTGCGCGGCCGGCCGCTGGGTCGCGGCCAGGACCGCGGTCTGCTCGGCCGGCAGGTCCGCACCGAACGTCTCGCGGAAGCGGGCCGGATCGACGCTGAACTCGACGGTCGATCCGCCGCCGGTCGTGGTCGGGATCTGGTGCGGCACGAGCGCGGTCGCGAGGATGGCGTCCTGCGACTTCACCTCGCCGAGGACCTCGCCCTCGTCGGTGGCGAAGGCGGCGACGTACACGAGGCCGGCGACGTTCGTCGCCTCGGTCGCCGCATTGGTGATCAACGCGCCGCCGTAGGAGTGGCCGACGGCGACGACGGGCCCCGGCGTCTGCTCGAGCACGCTCGCGAGATAGGCCGAGTCGCTCGCGATCCCGCGAAGCGGGTTCGCCGGCGCGGTTACCTCCACGCCTCGAGCCTGGAGGCGCTCGATCACGGGATTCCAGCTCGATGCGTCAGCGAATGCGCCGTGCACCAGGACGACGGTCGGTTGTCCCGGGATTGCGGTGAGGTGGGACATGGTCGGGCTCCTTTTTGGGACTCAAGAGAAGGAGCTACGGGCGGCGCGCACGATGTGCGCGGCCCGTTCGCTTCAGCGTCACGAAGGGCTTACACGGGGCTTGGGGTCAGCGCAGCGATCGGAAGGCAGCACGCATCTCCTCCGAGAAGGTCTCGGGCTGCTCCCAGGCCGCAAAGTGTCCGCCCTTGTCCACCCTGTTGAAGTGGATGAGCTTTGGATACGCCTTCTCCGCCCAGCTCCGCGGCGCCGGATAGAGCTCGTCCGGGAAGACGGTGACGCCGACCGGGATGTCGACCCCCTTGACGTCGAAGAAGGCCAGATGGCTCTCCCAGTAGAGGCGGGCCGACGAGACCGCTGTGTTCGTCAGCCAGTAGTGGGTGACGTTGTCGAGGACGTCGTCTCGCGTGAGTCCGCCGGGGTCCCCAGCAAAGGCGCGCGCGATGAGCTCAAAGCTGCGCTCGTCGTGATCGAGCATCCAGGCCGCCAGTCCGACCGGGGAGTCCGCCATGCCGTAGAGCGTCTGCGGGCGGTTGCTCATCTCCTGGGCATACGCGACGCCGGTCGCGAAGAAGTGCTTGAGGACCTCGTACGCCGTGTCCTCATCGGCTGACAGCCCTGCCGGCTTGGGACCGCCGGTGGCCAGTGCCTTCGACACGTCGGGCGGGACGGTGGCGGGCATGTTGGTGTGGATCCCGAGCAATCCCGGCGGCTTCAGCAAGGCGAGCTGCTCGGTGACGGCGTTTCCCCAGTCGCCGCCCTGCGCCACGTACTTCGCGTATCCGAGGCGCTGCATCAACACGGCCCAGGCGCGCGCGATGCGGATCGGGTCCCAGCCCGTCTCCGTCGGCTTTCCGGAGAATCCGTGGCCCGGCAACGAAGGGATGACGAGGTGGAAGGCGTCCGCCGCGCTCGCACCGTGGCTGGTGGGATCGGTGAGCGGGTCGATGATCTTGAGCTGCTCGATCGTCGAGCCGGGCCAGCCGTGCGTGACGATCAGTGGCAGCGCGTGTTCGTGCTTCGAGCGAGCGTGAATGAAGTGGATGTCGACGCCATCGATCTCGGTGATGAAGTGCGGCAGGGCCGCAAAACGTGCCTCGAACGCGCGCCAGTCGTAGTCGGTCGCCCAGTACCTGGCGAGGGCCTGGATCGTCTCGAGCCGCACGCCCTGTGAGGGATCGGTTTCACGGTCGGGCCATTTGGTTGCGCTGACGCGGCGGCGCAGGTCGGTTAGCTCCTCCTCTGAGACTTCGATGTTGAACGGGCGGGCCGCCTCCCGATCGGCCGCTGCAGCGGTCGCTTGGTTCGGCAGCGGTATGGACACAGAGCCGCTCCTTTCCTCGCCGGTGACCGGGTCGCGAGTCGTCCGCCCGCGACCGGTCCGGCCACTCGGCGCTTACCTACGAAAGGCTAACGATGAGCATGATCGATCAGGCGCTAGAAGCAAACCGCAACTTCGCAAGGAAGTACAACCCGACGCTGGGAAAGCCGCCGGCCCCCAAGATCGCAGTCGTCACCTGCATGGATCCTCGCCTGTCGGACCTCCTTGGAATCTTGGGTCTGCCGCACGCGGATATCGACGTGATCCGAACCGGCGGCCCCGCCGTGACAGAGGATGTTCTCGGGGAGCTTGTTGTTTCCACCCGCGTCTCGGAAACCACTGAGATCCTGCTTCTCAACCACACCGGCTGTGGGATTACCACGTTCACCGACGATGAGCTGAACGCGAAGCTGAGCGAATTTACCGGTGACGCGTCGCCCGCTCCGATGCGTTTCTTCTGTTTCAGCGACCCCGAGCAGAACACTCAGGAACAGATCAATAGGGTGAGATCACACCCCTGGATCGCAAGAGATGTGCCCGTGCGAGGCTTTGTCTTCGACGTGGAGGCCGGTCTCTTGCGGGAAGTGCAGCGAATTGCACGCCCAGCAGCTCCCGATGGCGCGCCGTCCACCTTCTGAAGTCTGGCCCCTCGGCAACCATTACCGCCCCGAGCGTCTGGCGCGCGCAACTGCTGATCTACTCCGGCTTCGCTTGAGAAGAGCGCGGCACTCCGGGCAGTGCCGTTGGACGGGCGAGCGGCGTTCGACGATCTGGCGGCACCGGGCGCATTCGATCAGGGCGACCTTCAGCCAGCCCCGGGGGCGGCTGGGGTGAGGGAGTGAGATCCCACTCGAGGTCTTGCCTCGCGAACGTAGTAAGTGGCCGGCTCCGGCCCGCCGGAGCCACTCGTATACGGAATCCGACCGGTTAACACCCTCGTCGGTCGCGGCCCTCCAGACGGCGACAGCCTTCTCGTCGCGACTGTCGACGTCGATCCGCTCGAACAGGTCTCGGACCCACGCCACCCGCGTCGCCAAAGGCGCGTGGTCGAGGATCCCGTTCATGTCGTCGATCGTCTGCCGAACGAGCTTCGTTGTGATCCGGAGTGGCCGCTCCGCCTGGTCAAGCTCGGCGATTTGCGCCTGGGCCGCTTCAAGCTCGGCCGCAACCGCCTCGATCTCGACGTTGATCCGCTCGGAAGCTCTCGGGCCGGCGCTGCGAAGAGCACGACGCAAGTTTGCGTCTTCCTGCTGGAGCTTGCGGATCCGCGCCTTCGCCTCATCGAGATCGGGCGCACGCCGCTCGGCGCGCATCTGGATGTCCTCGTTGAGCAAATGGACCATGTCCGGGACGGCCTTCGGTGTCGTGTCAGCGCCACTCGATACGGAGGGACGTATCGCCTGATTGACGGATCGGCCGTCGCAACGGACCAGGCTTGACGTTACTCTCAGGTGTCCGTAATCTGGTCCGACCATCCGTCCAGCAGACCGCGAAGGAGACGGCGCCAGCAGGGTGAGGAGTCCCGGTTGACCGACAAGGCGTCAGCGGAGCGCGGTGCCGGACAGGCGGTCGATTGGTCGCAGCTCGCCGTGCAGACGGCCCGCCTGCCGGACGCCCTGTCGTCGATGCTCGAACGGGTGCTACAGCAGGGTCAGCTCCCCGCCGGCGCACAGGCTGCCGGGCGAGCGGGAGCTCGCCGCGCAGCTCGGGGTGTCAAGGGCGTCGGTCCGGGAGGCCATCCACGAACTCATGCTCAAGGGGCTCGTGGAGCGCACACCCGGGCGCGGGACGGTGGTCGTCAACGCGGACGGTGGTGGGCTCGGCGACAGCCTCCTGGGCGTGATGGCGCCGGAGTCTCGTGACCTCCGGAGCATCCTCGACTTCCGTGAGGCGATCGAGCCGCCGATCACCTCGCGCGCCGCGCTGCGGGCGACGCCGGCCGACCTGCGCAGTCTCACGGCGGCCGTGGGAGAGATGGAGAAGGCCGGATCACGGGCCGACTACGCTGCCCTCGACCGCCGCTTCCATCACCTCGTCGCCCGGGCGACGCACAACCCACTCCTCTGGCGGATCGTCGAGATTACCGCCGACTGGATGGCCTCGATCCGACAGGAAGCGCTTCAGAGTCCGCAGCGCCGCTCGGCATCGCTGGCGGGGCATCGGGCCATCCTCGATGCGATCGCCAGCCACGACGCCGCAGCCGCAGCGACGGCGACGGTGGAACACATCCGCGCCATCGGGTCGATCGTCGCCGAAGCGCGCCCGTCCGCTACCGCGTCCCGTCAGGTCGCCCGCCCCAGAGCGGACCGTCCGGCCCCAGGTGCGTCGCCGCACCGTCGTGTCAGGGGGTGAGCCAACCGATCGCGTCGTTCCATCGGTGGCCTCCCGTGTTGAGGCGTCCCCACACAGCGGCAGCAGTCTCCAAAAGGAGGAAGCGATGCATCGTGCTGAGCAACAGATAGTTTCTGGGTCACCCGGGCTAGCGCTGATCGCAGTCCTGGTCTCCGTTGCGTTGGGCGCCTGCTCGGGGGCGGCCGCGACTCCGAGTCCAGTCGCTACGTCCCCTGCGACGTCGACCGAACCGGCGACGACGGCGCCCACGACCGCGCCGTCCGTGGCTCCGACGCCGGCGGTGGCGCCGCCGGCCATCCAGACCGCGGGCAAGATCGTCTTCTGCTCGGACATCAGCTCGCCACCGATCGAGTTCATGGATGCGAATAACCAGCCGACCGGATCCGACATCGCGCTCGGCGACGCGATCGCGGCCCAGCTCGGCCTGGAGGCCGTCTGGTCGAACATTCCGTTCAGCGGGCTCATCCCCGCGCTCCAGGCGGGCAACTGCGACGCGATCCTGTCACAGCTCTTCGACAAACCCGCCCGACGCGAGGTCATCAACCTCGTCGACTACATGAACTCGAGCCAGTCGATCCTCGTGGCCAGCGGCAACCCGAAGCACGTGCAGACGCTCGACGACCTGTCCGGCCTGAAGGTCGCGGTCGAGGACGGCACGACCATCCAGACGATTCTCACCACGCAGAACGACACGCTAAAGAAGGCCAACAAGCCGCTCATCGACATCGTCGTGTTCCCGAAGGACACCGATGCATTGCAGCAGTTGCAGATCGGGCAGGTGGACGCTTACGGCACGACCCTCGAGACAGCTGCGTACTACATCGAGAAGACGCCGAACACCTTCGAGGTCGCCGGGCAGCCGTTCGGCCAGATCCTCACGGGGATCGGGGTGGTCAAGACGAACACCGCGCTGACGGACGCGATCCAGACGGCGTTCAACGCGCTCAAGGCCAACGGGACATACGTCCAGATCCTGACCCAGTTCGGGATCGCGGGGGACGCGCTTCCTTGAGCTTGCGCGCTCTGACGGCGCTCATTCGATGACGGTCGGAGATGTTGGCGGCAGCCTGGCAAGCCTCGCCGCCATCAACTTCGACCCCTCGTTCTTCTGGCACTACCTGCTGCAACCGAGTCAGGGCTACCTGCAAGGGCTTGCCCTGACCTTCGGCCTCGCCGTGGCGGGCCAGACGCTCGGCGTCGTCATCGGGCTGCTCGCCGCGTTCGCGCGCCTCTCCCGGGCGTGGCCGCTTCGATCAATCGCCCGGCTCTACACCTGGGTCATTCGCGGAACGCCGCTCCTGGTCCAGATCGTGTTCGTCTACACCGCCCTCGCCGCCGCCGGGATCTTCCGGTTCCACGACTTCCAATTCGGCCCCGTCACAGTCGCCGGCAACATCCAGGCAGCAATCGTGGCCCTGAGCCTCAACGAAGGCGCTTACATGTCCGAGATCATCCGGGCGGGAATTCTCTCGGTCGATCCGGGCCAGACGGAGGCGGCAAAGTCACTCGGCATGACATACGCGAAGTCGATGCGACTGGTCGTCCTGCCGCAGGCCGCCCGGTTCGTGATCCCGCCGCTCGGAAACGAGTTCAACTCGATGCTCAAGAACACGTCGCTCGTCAGCGTGATCGGCGTCCAGGAGCTGCTGCTCAGCACGAACACGCTCGTCTCGGCAACATTCCGCGTCTTCGAGCTGCTGCTCGTCGTGGCCACCTACTACCTGCTGCTGACGACGGCCTGGGGTCTCGTCCAGTCGCGCATCGAGCAGTACTTCGGGAAGTCAACATCCGCGGCCGACGGACCGTCCCTGCTCGAACGATTGACCAGCCTCGCTCGTCGGACGGAGGCCGACGACGCGTCGGACGGCCGCTGATGGGCACCGAGGCACCGCACGACCTGCTCGATGCCATCGGCGGACCTCAGCCGCTCGTGACGGAGGTCGTCGTGGAGGCGACCGACGTCCACAAGTGGTTCGGCCGGCTGCACGTCCTCAAAGGCGTGTCGATGACGGTGAAGCGCCAGGAGGTGGTGGTCGTCATCGGCGCATCCGGTTCGGGCAAGACGACGTTCATCCGGTGCGTGAACCACCTCGAGAAGATCCAGAAGGGCCGAATCTTCGTGAACGGCCACCTCATCGGCTACGCGAGGCCAACGGCAAGCTCGTCGAGGACAAGGAGCGGAACATCGCCGCCCAGCGCCAGGAGATCGGCATGGTCTTCCAGCGCTTCAACCTCTTCCCGCACAAGACCGCCCTCGAGAACATCATCCTGGCGCCCGTCCGGGTGAGGAACATGCCCACGGCCGAAGCGGTCGAGATGGGTCGCGCCCTCCTCGACCGTGTCGGGCTGGCGGCCAAGGCGGACGCCTATCCCGGCCGGCTGTCGGGCGGCCAGCAGCAGCGCGTCGCGATCGCCCGTGCGCTGGCCATGAAGCCCGCCCTCATGCTGTTCGACGAGCCGACGAGCGCGCTCGATCCCGAGATGATCGGCGAGGTCCTCGAGGTCATGAAGGAGCTCGCCCGCGAGGGCATGACGATGATCGTCGTGACCCACGAGATGGGCTTCGCGCGCGAGGTCGCCGACCGGGTCGTGATGATGGATGACGGGCAGATCATCGAGGAGGGAACACCGCTCCACTTCTTCGAGAGCCCGACCCACGAGAGGACGAAGGCGTTCCTCTCGAAGATCCTCTAGGAGCCCGAGTGACATCGGGCGGCGTTGAGCAGGACGTGCCATTCGGCGGGATCGTCTCGGCCGGCATGGATGCCCGCGGCGCCCGAGGAGCCCTGGCGACCCCGCACCGGCTCGCCACTGAGGCTGGCCTCGAGGCAATCCGTTCGGGCGGCACGGCGATCGACGCGGCACTCGCGGCGGCGGTGATGCTCACGGTTGTCTACCCCCACCAGTGCTCGATCGGCGGCGACGCGTTCGCCTTGGTCAGCGAGCCGTCTGGTCGAGTCGTGGCCATCAACGGGAGCGGCCGCGCACCACGCGGGCTCGACGCGACGATGATTCGGGCTGGCCACGACCGGATGCCCGTGACCGGGCCACTGTCGATCACGGTTCCGGGGGTTCTTGCGGCATGGGAATCGATCCACGGCCTTGGCGGTCGCCTCGCGCTGGCGGACGCCTTCATTCCGGCCATCGCTCGCGCTCGTGACGGATTCCCGGTCTCCCGGTCGTTGCGCGCTTGCCCTGGAGCACGACGAGCGGGAACTCGCGGCGGTGCCCGGCGTCGCGGATGTCTTCTTCGTCGACGGAGCACCGCTGTCCGAGGGCGCGACGGTTCGCCAGCCTGGCCTCTCGCGCACGCTCGAGACCCTGGCGGCCGAAGGCGTCGGTGCGTTCTACGATGGTGAGCTCGGCGAGCGCTTCGTGCGGGGGCTTCGAGCCCTTGGGTCGCCGCTGCAGACATCCGACCTCGCTGCGCACCAGACCACGACCGACGAACCGTTGACCGGGAGCTACCGCGGCTGGGAGGTCCTGACGACGCCGCCGAACTCACAGGGCTTCATCCTCCTGGAGATCCTCGCGGCGCTCGAGAACGCCGCACCCGGATTCGATCCGACCGGGTCCGAGGCTCCGCGCGTCGCCCGGCTGTTTGGCCTCGCGAACGCGGACCGCGACCGTTATCTGGCCGACGGAGATGTGCCGGTCGAGGCCCTCCTCGGCCCCGACCATGTTGGGTGGCTACAGCGGGGGATGGACCGCCAGGGCGTCGATCGTGGGCCGTCACGACTCGAGCCGATCGGACGGGACACGGTTGCCATCTGTGCGGCGGACGATTCGGGTCGGGACATCGTCCTCATCCAGAGCGTGTTTCACTCGTTCGGTGCCCGGATCCTGGAGCCGGGGACTGGGATCATCGTCCAAAACCGCGGCGCCGGCTTCTCGCTCAGCCCCGATGCGCCGCACGCCCTCGCTCCCGGACGACGTCCGCCCCACACGCTGATGCCGGTCATGGTGCGGCGCGGCGGGCGGGTCGCGTACTTGAGCGGGACGATGGGCGGAAAGGCCCAGCCGCAGATCCAGGCCGAGCTCCTGGGCCGGATGCTCGATCTCGGGCACGGGCCAGCCGAGGCCGTCAACGCGGCGCGCTGGGTGCTCGGCGGGCTCGAGGTCGGCTCCTCCGAGAGGGTGGTTCGACTGGAGGGCCGGATCGACGCCATGCGCGACCGGTTCAGGCGCGCCGGATTCGAGACGGACTCGCTTGCCGACTTCGATGAAGAGGTGGGTCAGGCGCAGGTGATCGAGGTGACCGACACCGGGTTCGTGGCCGCCTCGGATCCGCGGTCCGACGGAGCCGCGGCGGCGTGGTAGTCCGGGATATGGCGCTGGATCACGCTGCTGAAGCGATGAGGCCCCGGTGACGCCGTTCCACGCCCTGATCATCATCGGCGCCGGTCTCGCGGCCGGCGCGATCAACACGATCGTCGGTTCGGGTTCGCTCGTCACGTTCCCGACCCTGTTGGCACTCGGCTATCCGCCCGTCGTGGCCAATGTCGCCAACACGATCGGGCTGGTCCCAGGGTCTGCAAGTGGGGCTGTGGCATATCGCAGGGAGTTGGTCGGCCAGAAGGGCCGTGCGATCCGGCTGGGCTTCGCTGCCGCCCTGGGCGGACTTACCGGCGGAATATTGCTGCTCGTCCTGCCGGCGTCCGCATTCGGGCGCATCGTGCCGGTGCTCATCCTCCTCGCGTGCGTCCTCGTCGCGATCCAGCCTCGTCTGTCGCGTACTCTCGCGGCTCGTCATGGAACCGACCTCGAAGGCTCATGGGTCCTCCCTCTCCTGGTCTACGCCACGGCGATCTACGGTGGGTACTTCGGCGCCGCCCAGAGCGTCATCCTGATCGCGATCCTCGCGCTGTTCATCCCGGACGGCCTCCAGCGACTGAACGGGCTCAAGAACGTCCTCTCCTTCACGGTCAACGGCGTGGCGGCAATCCTGTTCATCGCCGTGGCCCAGGTCGCGTGGGAGCCCGCCGTGCTCGTCGCGGTAGGCTCGATCATGGGAGGCCAGGTCGGGGCTCTCGTCGGGCGTCGACTGTCGCCGGCGCTGCTTCGCGGGCTGATCATCGTGGTTGGCACCGTCGTGGCCGTTCGGCTCCTCGTCGGCTGACCTTGGACTCCAGCCGCGTCGTCGCCTGCGCCACCCAGCCGTCGACCGGGCGCTACGCCGACTACTTGGCTCGGGCACGGTGCCACAACAGACGCAACGCGCGCGATCAGGCCGCGGGACCCAATGGCACGACTGGGGAGATGTCAGGTCGGCGTGTCCGGATCGATCATGTCGGTCGGCCGGGCGAGTCCGCCTGAGCTCCGACCTCAACTTCCGGGCTCGATCCGAGAACACGGCGGGCGTCGGCTGGTATGGCGCGGCAGACCGATCATGGAGCAGGGCGCGGAGGATGCCTCGAACGCCTTGCATGCTCCACGGCCTCACGGCTCCTGGATCCCTTCAGGGAGGCGCGACATTCCTGGCAATGTCGCTGGACCGGCGACCGTCGTCCGACCGCCTGATGGCACCGGGCGCACTCGATCGTGCCCGCCGCAAGCCATTAACGCGAACGACCTGGGTAAGAGGGCGGGATCTCGCTCGCCGCGGTCCCCTGGGGATTCAGTACACGGCGGGCTCCCGCC